>CBDDFK010000014.1:0-65461 GCA_965226995.1 Filomicrobium sp. | reverse complement strand
CCGCCGATTTCGTGGCCGCCCGCGAGAGTTAAGCCGGCTAACGCCATTTCGCAGCACTAACCGTCGTCAAAGCGCCCCCCAAGCGCCGAACGCGAAGAAAAAACCGCTAACCAAACGCCGAAGTGGTTCGTGCGTTAAGACTTTAATTACTTCAACTTGCGAGCATCAGCCCCGCACCAAAGCCGCCCATACCTGGGAAGTAAACTGGAGTAAGTTGATGTTTAAGTTCCTCGCCGCCGCAGCGGTCGCCGCAGTTGCGGTCACCGGCCTGCCGACGGTTTCCGAAGCCGGCCACGAACGCGGCGAACGCATGCGTATCGAACTGCCGCGCTTCGAGCACAAGGCCGCCCCGAGCGACCCGCTGTTCGTCCGCGCCCCGGCTCAGCCGCGCACGCACGTTCGCCAGCGCATCGAGCTGCCGCGCTTCGAGCACAAGCCGGCTCCGCGCGATCCGCTCTTCGTCCGCGCCCCCTCCAAGCCGCGCCCGCCCATGCACATGCCGCGCATCCGCATGCCCAAGCTGACCATGCCGCGCATCCACATCCCGAAACTGCGCATGCCGCGTATCTCGCTGCCGCGCATCGAGCACACGCCGGCTCCGCGCGATCCGCTGTTCGTCCCGCGCGCCGCGCGCACCGCGTGCCGCCGTCGTTCATCACCGCCGCTCGTACAAGTAAGCGACGGTCCGGCCGGAATCTCCGGCCGGGAACCCAACAAGAAAAAAGCGCGGGAGCTCACAGCTCTCGCGCTTTTTTTGGTTTGGAGATGGGAATTCGCGGTGCCGATGAACATCTGAACGGCCCGTCGCCGATCCGTTCGCCACGGGCTTATTCTAAGTCATGCCGTAGCGCTTCTCGATATAGTCCTCGACGATTTTCTTGAAGTCGTCGGCGATCGCAGGCCCGCGAAGCGTCATCGCCTTCTTGCCGTCGATGAACACGGGCGCGGCCGGCGTTTCGCCGGTCCCCGGCAGCGAGATACCGATATCCGCGTGCTTGGATTCGCCAGGTCCGTTGACGAGGCAGCCCATCACCGCGAGGTTCAGCCCTTCGACTCCGGGATACCGGGTCTTCCATTCGGGCATTCCGCTCCTTGATCATGTTCTGCACGTCGCGCGCGAGTTCCTGGAACACGGTCGACGTGGTGCGGCCGCATCCCGGGCAGGCGGCGACGACGGGCACGAATGATCTCAGCCCCATGGTCTGTAGCAGTTCCTGGGCGGTCTGGACCTCCACGGTCCGATCGCCGCCGGGTTCGGGCGTCAGGGAGAAACGGATGGTGTCGCCGATGCCCTGCTGGAGCAGGATTCCGAGCGCCGCGGGATGACGCGACGATGCCCTTGGAGCCCATGCCGGCCTCGGTCAGACCGCAGATGCAGCGCGGGAGTCGCAGCGCCTAGTCGCCAGCGCGCGCATAGACGGCGATAAGGTCCTGGATGGACGAGACCTTCGCGGGAAATGATGATCCGGTCGGCGCCGAGCCCGAGTTCCTCCGCCCGCTCGGCCGAGGCGAGGCCGGAGACGACCATGGCCTCGTGCATCACGGCGCGAGCGTCCTTCGGCTCCGGCGCGTTGGCGTTCTCATCCATCAGGCGCGTCAGGCAGTTCCTGGTCGAGCGATCCCCAGTTGACGCCGATGCGCACCGGTTTCCCATAGCGCATCGCCTGTTCGATGATCTCGGAGAACTGGCGGTCCCGCTTGTCCTTGAACCCGACGTTGCCGGGATTGATGCGATATTTGGCCAGCGCCTCGGCGCATGCCGGGTTCTCTTTCAAGAGCGTATGGCCGATGTAGTGAAAATCGCCGACGAGCGGCACGGTGCAGCCCATGGCATCGAGCTTCTCGCGGACGTGCGGCACGGCCTTCGCGGCTTCGTCGCGGTCCACGGTGATGCGTACGACCTCCGAGCCCGCCCGGGCGAGCGCCGCCACCTGGGCGATGGTCGCCGGGATGTCCGCCGTGTCGGTGTTTGTCATCGACTGGACGACAACCGGCGCCGTTCCGCCCACAACGACACCGCCGACGTCGACGGGAATGGATTTGCGGCGGGGTGCGATTACCATGTTAAGCCCTATCCTCCAGTCCAGCCAAATTAAGAGCCATCGACCTCAATCCATTCGCGCCGTCCTCTTGTAAAATAGGACAACAGCCCAAATACCACCGCCCCCATTGCCCAAATGATAAGCACGAACATGAATGCAAGCCCTGTTCCTGCAGCATAGCCTTGTCGCTCAGCCTCGGATGTTAGCTGTTCGTACTGAGAGCTATTCTCTGAAAGCGCGGCAAACAACCAAATCACCATCAATACGTTCCACCCCCAAAACATCGCTGCGAAAATCCAGCCGAAGAACCCTCGCTTCCGCCGTTCAATCGTACGCTTTCCCATCTTGCTACCTTTTAAATTCGAAACTTTCAGCCTCTGCCTTTGAAGCTACCTCCTGCTGAATGCAGGCGTTCAACATAAAATAGCTTCTTAGAAACGACTTAGCTTGTCTGACGCAATGGCTCTTGATGCTTTCAGGAAGATGAAGCCAATCAGACTTAATCACATTGTAACTGGATTGCTCTTGCTGCAGACATGACTTTAGAAGAAATTGGCTGCCACCCATCGTTTTTGATTGTGCGGTACAGTGGGCCTTTACATTAAACTCGGGGATTGCTTCTCCTGCTGCTCGCGCAGGGGATGCCGCCACTAGACAGCCAAGCAAAATGGCCGCGCCTCTCATCGCGTTCACCTCCTAAACTGGAAAAAACGGCCCCGGCGCTGTGCCGAGGCCTTTTCAGTTTCACATTCCCGGTGGCCCGGGATCAAGCGCCGCGGCCCCGCTCTTAGGCCTTAGGCGGTTCGAGGAGGCGGCGGGCGATGACCTGAGCCTGGATCTCGGCGGCGCCTTCGAAGATGTTGAGGATACGGGCGTCGCACAAGACGCGCGAGACAGGATACTCCAGGGCGAAGCCGTTGCCGCCGTGGATCTGCAGGGCGTTGTCGGCGGCGGCCCAGGCGACGCGGGCGCCGAGCAGCTTGGCCATCCCGGCTTCCAGGTCGCAACGCTTGCCCTCGTCCTTCTGGCGCGCCGAGAAGTAGGTAAGCTGGCGCGCGATCATGACCTCGACAGCCATGTTGACGACCTTATTGGCGACGCGGGGGAACGCGTAGATCGGCTTGCCGAACTGCACGCGCTCTAGCGCATAGCGAAGCGCCAGATCCATTGCGCATTGCGCGACGCCGACGGCGCGCGCCGCCGTCTGGATACGGGCGCCCTCGAAGGTGTTCATGAGCTGCTTGAAGCCCTGACCTTCGACGCCGCCGAGAAGCTGGCTTTCGGGAACCTTAAAGCTGTCGAAGGAGATGTCGTATTCCTTCATCCCGCGATAGCCGAGCACCTCGATCTCGCCGCCGGTCATACCCTCGGCGGGGAACGGGTTGGAGTCGTCGCCGCGCGGCTTCTCGACCAGCAGCATGGAAAGGCCGCGATAGCCTTTCTCGTCCGGGTTGGTGCGAACGAGAAGCGTCATCAGATCGGCGCGAACCGGATGCGTGATCCAGGTTTTCTGGCCGTTGACGACGTAATCGTCGCCGTCCTTGACCGCCCGGGTCTTGAGCGAGGCGAGGTCGGAGCCGGTGTTGGGCTCGGTGAAGACGGCCGTCGGGAGGATTTCACCGGAAGCGATCTTCGGCAGGTACTTCTCTTTCTGCTCTTCGGTGCCGTTGTGCAGAATAAGTTCGCCGGCGATCTCCGAGCGGGTGCCGAGCGAACCAACGCCGATGTAACCGCGCGAAAGTTCTTCGGAAACGACGCACATGGCCTCCTTGCCGAGACCGAGGCCGCCGAGTTCTTCCGGGATCGTGAGGCCGAAAACGCCGAGTTCGCCGACCTTCTCGACGATCTCCAGCGGGATGTAGTCGTTTTTCAGGTGCCATTCGTGAGCGTGCGGGACCACCTCGGCCTCCGAGAAGCGCCGCATCTGCTCGTGAATTTCGGCGTGCATCTCGTCGAGGCCGGAATCGCCGTAGGTCGTCGCGCCCTGGGCATCGGAGATGAGCTGAGCCAGTTCGGCGTTGACTTCGGGCGTGCGGCCGGCGGCGATGACGCCGGCGGTTTCGTCTTCGAAGAGGCGGATTTCCGACTTGGCGATGCCGAGGTCGGCCGGACGGACCATTTCGCCTTGGCTCATCGGGATGCCGCCAGCGATCTGGCTCAGGTATTCGGCGAACGCGGCGCGCAGGAGAAGCTCCTCCATGCGTCCGAACCGGCCTTCGCCGTCGAGCGCAACCGCCCAGGCGTGCATCTGGCGCAGTCCTTCCACGGTGGTGGCGAGCCAGGCGAGGCCGTGGGTTGCGTGCTGCACGGCGTCGAGATCGCCGTCGGCGGCGTCAATCAGCTCCTTGACCCCGTTCTTGGCGAGCGAGAGCACGCGCTCGGCGGCAACGACGGCCTGATCGGCCGCGCCGAACAGGCTGGCCTTGTCCATGGCGCCGGAGCTATCGGAGATGATTTCGGCGGTGCTCATTCAGAAATTCCTTCGATCGTTGGGCTGTCTTAATAGCGGATTTGCGCGGTCCCGGTCCGGGACCGATTGGTTCGGCGATACTGGAGCGTCGACGACGCCCGGGCATATGCGACGCTGGCCAAGCCCGCCCTACCGCCATAACGAACGACGGAGAACGGCCTCAACCTGTCCGAGCCGGAGCGGCCGCGACCAAACGTGCCCGTAGGCGCGTTTACGTTGCAGCGCACGCGTTGGCGCCAGGATAACCGGCTGCGACATCGAGACAATGGGTCATTTTGCATAGGCGCAATCCGCCTACGCCCGGGAAGCGGAAAAGGTTCAGCGCCCTTTGAGCGCTTTCAGAAACCGGCTGACAGATGCGTCCGGTCGTTCGTCGCCTCGGTCCGGTGCCGGACGCCCGTCCGAGGCGTTGCCGACGACCTTCGACGCAGCACGCTGCGCGCCCGAGCGGCGGACGATTTCCACCGACGCCTCATCGATCGCGTCATGGTAGGCCGCATAGCTTTCGGCGTCGAGTTCGCCGGGCGCCAGCGCACCGTCGAGCTTCGATTTCAGGCTGCCCGGCATGGCGAAGGCCGCGTCACGGCCCATGTCGTCATTCTCCTGCGCTGGCGATGTCCCGTTCCATGACGACGCCGCCGAAATGTCGGCCCCGGCTGGTTCTTCGCCGACCGGCTGGCGCCGCCGGATCACGACTTCCGCTTCTTCGAATTGAGGGAGTTCGGGTTCCGCGAAGCGCCTCTCGGTCGAATCGGCAGGATATTGTGCATCGAGCTCCAGCCCTGCGGTAGTTGGATCCTGAATCGCCGCACCGATTTCTTCAAGGTCTTTCGGCTCGGGCGGAGATGCGGCTGGCGCCGGGGCACCATTCGTCGCGGGCTCGGGCTGGGGAACGGCTGCCGGCGCTTCCGACACAGGCTCATTAGAGGCAGCCGTTTCCGCAGGAACAGCCGTTCGGCCGTGCTTGAAGCGGATCGTCTCCAGGCTGCTTAACGGTACGCGGGCCGCAGTTGCGCCGGTCTCGTCAGCCGGCGTCGGCGCAGGCCGCGCCGCCGGCACCGGCGCTGGCTCAGGCGTGTCGAACCGCGCGACCGGCCGCGCGCGGAAGGCCACCGGCCCGGGCTTCGTTGCGGGAACGAGCGCGGACATCAAAGCCAAGTCCGGGAAAGGCAGCGCCTTACCGGGCGAAGCCACCGTTTGCGGTCTCCCCGCCATGATTCGACGGGCGGCACAGGACCGTCGCCCACTCGCCAACAGGGCCGCTTGCTCGATCCAGCCCTCGCGATTGATCCGGTTGCCCAGCGCGAAGTCCGCGCTTAGCGATGCGACGTCACCTTGATCGAACGACGCAATCTCGGAATACCGGGTCACGCCGATAGCCAATAGGGCATCGGCGACTTCCGGCGGCATGTGGGCGATCAGGGTAAAGTCATCCGGGGCGGCGGGTTCAGCGGGCCGGGAGATGGGCTCCTCATCGGCGGAAGGTTCCTCTTCGCCGAGCGGCGGCGCTTCCGGCGCCTGGGCCGTTTCAATTTCGAGTTCCGGGTCGATGGCCGGGCTCTGCCCGGGGACCGCGTCCGGCTCTTCCGCTCGATCGATAACGGGCGGGATGACATCGAGGGGGGCAGTCGCAGCCGGATCTGGCGCAAGCTCCGGCGCGGAAAGCCCCGCGTCGGCAGATGATGGAGCCTCCGCAACGGGCTGTGGACTCGCAGCCGGCAATGGAGCGGACACGGACGGCAATCGGGTCGCGATGCGACCGATAACAGCTGCGACGCTCGCTTCAAGCTCCACCTGGGACGGCGGTCGGACCTCAGGTTGTCTATACGCATGCGATGGCGTAACCGTCGGCCGAAGCGCACCCGGCTCGGCTTCCTTCCGCAACCGTGCAGCAATCCCGGCAGCAACGCCAGCTATCAGCGCGCGCAAGCTTGGCTTCGCGGGCTCGTCTGTTTTGTCGCGGGGCGGGCCTGAGACCACCGGCAGATGGTGGGGCGCGTCCGCTTCGCCGGGCTCGCCCGGCGGAGGTCCAGCCCCCTCGTTCGGAAGGACCGGGGACTCTGCGGAAACGATGACCGGCGGTAGCGCGGCGGCCTTCGAAATCGATGGCGCGGCGGCGACCGGGGCAGGGCCACGCGCGGGCGCGTGGGCGGGCCGGCGCTTTGCGACATGCATCGCCGCCTGTTCGATCCAATTCTCGCGGTAGATCCGGTCCCCGAGGCCGAGCGCCGCGCTGAGGCTGCGGACATCGACCGCTGTCCAACCTGCGATCTGCTCAAAATGATTGATGCCGAAGCGTTGGAGCCTTTCGGCCAGCGTTCGATCGATCCGGCGGAGGCGCGTCAGATCGTCCGGCTGCGTGGGGTCATAGACAATCGGCTGCCCCGCGGCGGCGGGCGGCAGGTTGCGTATGGTGACGTTGAGCGCCCTGGCCGCAGCCACCAGGCGCGGATCGTCCGTCAATCCGTCTATGCGACCCGCTTCAAGCGGACCGCCATCGGCCGCCGCGGAGCCTTTGCTATCGCGGCCGGGAGGCAGTTTTTGCGGGTCGTCGGCGGACGACATTGCAGCTAGGCTCCTGCAGTCTGGACGAATGCTTCGCTTGACATGGCATCTTATAGCTAACCATCGGCTAACAATCGTTTTATCTGCCGAGCGTCAAGGCGCTGTAACAGGTAGAGCCGGCGTTGCCGGGCTCGCACGTTACGGTTGGCGCGAACCCTGGCCGACCTGACGCGTTGCTCCTGCGCCGCTTGTGTGGAACGCGGCGCTGTTCGGCCTTCGAATGGCTGCAGAATGGTGTTAGAGGGAACAGCTCCGTTAAGGCGGGGGATCAGATCGCGTGCGGGTCAAAGCCGCGCGGAAGAACAAGAAGCCGGGAAACGCAAGGCCATGTCCGAGGAAAAACGCGAATTTCTAGCCGCGCTCTATCGGCTTTACGAGCACTCCGGCTTCTCGATGGCCGGCGCCGTAGCGTTTTCGTTCGTGATCTCACTCTTTCCGTTCTGCATCTTCCTTGCCGGGCTTGCCGGTCTCATCGGCACACCGGAACTTGCGCAGGAAGCCGTGAACCGTTTGTTCGACGTCTTGCCAAAAGACGTCGCATCGGCGCTGGCGCCGCAGATCAAGTCCATCATGGGCAATACCCGCATCGACTTGTTGACCCTTGGTGGCGGCATCGCGCTATTCTTCGCCACGAGCGCCATCGAGACGCTGCGAGCCGCGCTCAACGGCGCCTATCGCGAGCACGAAACGCTGATGTATCCGCTGGTGCTGCTACGCTCGATGGCTTTCGTGCTGATCAGCGCGTTGTCGAGCCTGGTCCTCACCTGGGCGGTCATTGTCGGCCCTGGCATCGCCGCCCGCTTTGAGCCGTCGTGGCTCAAGTCGATCCTCGACTCCACCTGGCTCGACTTCGGCCTGCGCTACCTGATCGCCGGCGGCGTGATCGGTTTGCAGCTCCTGGCGCTGCACCTGTTCCTGGCGGCCGGGAACCGTTCGCTGCGCGACGTGTGGCCGGGTGTGGCGCTGACCACGTTCCTTTGGATCACGCTCGCGGGCCTTTACTCGTACTACCTGGAATTCAGCGATTATTCTCGGTTCTACGCCGGCCTTTCGCAGCTCATGGTAGCGCTGATCTTCTTCCAGGTGACGGCGGTCCTCATCATTCTGGGCGCCGAACTGAACCGCGGGCTCATCGAACTGAAGAAGCTGCGATCGCAGGCGCACCGCCGCGATGTGAAGGACAGCCTGATCGAGTCCCGCCGTTCGGTCTGAGACGCCCGTGTGAAACAATCGCGCGGCTACGTTTTTGAAGGGATCGGCCCGTCCGGCCCGCCCTGGTCGCAGTCGCGACATCGGACGGGCCGGGACAACTCGCTTCGTCAATCCGGGCCCGTTATACCGTCCGGAGAAGCGTTTGACTCACCCGCTCCCCCGTCGGCCGGACGGTATTGCCTTTGCTTGCGCCTTCCGACACTCGTTCCGAGCGCCGGCCGGAAGGCGCGGCCTGGCGAGAGTAATGCGTCAGAAGTTCGTCCGGTTGGTATTACTCGGTCGCGACCTTGCGGTCGATGTCGAGTTTTTCGTCGGCCGACCACTCCAGCATCGAGCCGTCGTACATCTTGGCGTCCTTGTTGCCGATCAGCTCATGGCTGACGAACCAGCCAAGCGAGGCCCAGTGGCCGGTGTTGCAGAAGTTGATCTGCTTGCCGGCGGTGGACACATTAGCGGCGGCGTAGAGTTTCTCCAGCGCGGGCACCGAGCGGAACTTGCCGCCGCCGTTCTGCGTCAACCAGCTCTCGGGCAGGTTGGTGGAACCGGGGATCGTGCCGGCACGCTTGGCGAGACCGTGTTTGTTGATGCCGAGGAACTGGTCCGAAGGGCGGTTATCGACCAGCGCAACGCCGGATTGTCCAGCGGCAGCAACCTCTTCCTTGGTGGCCAGCATGTCCTTGCGAAGCCGCGCGACGAACGTCTTCTGCGCCGGCGTCACCTCGCCCGTCTCAATCGGGTTGACCGGCTTTTCGGTGGCTTCGTCAACGGCCGCGGTCCATGCGGCCATGCCGCCGTCGAGGATCGAGACCTCGTCGTGGCCGAGCACCTTGAAGGTCCAATAGATGCGCGTGGCGGTGCCGACATCGAGCGCCTTGGCGCCTGCTGGAATAATCACAACGTGGTCGGTGTTATCGATGCCGAGCGACCCGATCAGCTTCTCGAGTTTGTCGACGGGGGCGAGCTGGCCGGCGGTGCCGTTGGCGTCCTTGATGCGCCAGCCGTCCTTCAAATAGTCCGTGTAAACGGCGCCGGGGATATGCCCAGCGCGATAGTCGGCTTTCGATTTGCCGGCGAGTTTTCCGCGCACATCGAGGAGCACGACCTTCGGATTATCGAGGTTCTTTTTCACCCAGGCGACATCGACCAGCGGCTCGGCGGCGAACGCGCCGATTGAAGCCCACGTCATCGCAACGAACGCCGCGACCAAACCCACGATCTTCGTCATTACTCCCTCCCAAATCCGGATAACGCTGTTGGGGCTGCGCGCGCGACGCCTCGAAGAAAAAAGCGCCGCGCCGCCCGACCGCTCTCCATCTAATCCAGATCGAAGTAGCGCTCCAGGAATCGCTGATAAATTTTCGTGAGCGCTTCGAGATCGGCGAGCGGAACATGCTCGTCGATCCTGTGAATCGTTTCGTTGACGAGCCCGAACTCGACCACCGGGCAGGCATCCTTGATGAAACGCGCATCCGACGTGCCGCCCGACGTCGACAGTTCCGGCGTCCGTCCCGTCTCTTCGCGGATCGCCGCGACCAGCGTGTCGACCAGGGGGCCCGGCTCGGTGCAAAATACATCGCCGGTGCCGTCGAAGGCGAGCGTGATGGTGGCACCGGCCTCGGCGGCCGCCTCTTCGCAGATCGATCGCGCCCAGGCGGCAAGCTTCGGCTTCGTCCAATTGTCGTTGTAGCGGATGTTAAAAAGGGCGCGGGCCTTGCCTGGGATTACGTTTGTCGCCGTGTTGGGGACATCGATCACGGTGACGACGAGATGCGAGGGCTCGAAATGCGCACTGCCATCATCGAGTTTCGCCGCCGAGAGACGGCTGATGATGTGCGCGAGCTTTGGGATGGGATTGTCGGCCTTCGCGGGATATGCCGAGTGCCCCTGATGGCCAAACACGACCAATTCACCGTTGAGCGAACCGCGCCGGCCGATCTTCACGGCGTCGCCTAGGGCATGCGGGTTCGAAGGTTCGCCGACGAGGCAGCCGTCCAACGTCTCGCCATTCTCAGCCAGCCATTCGAGCATTTTCGCCGTGCCGTTGATCGCCGGCCCTTCCTCGTCGCCGGTGATGAGCAGAGACACCGACCCCGGCAGCGGCGTACCGCGTTTTTCGTTCAGACGGGCCACGGCGGCGATGAAGCAGGCGATCTCGCTTTTCATGTCGACAGCGCCGCGGCCATAGAGAATACCGTCGCGCACTTCGGCGGCGAACGGCGGCACGCTCCATGCGCTCTCGTCGCCAGGCGGGACAACGTCGGTGTGACCGGCAAAACAGAGGTTCGCGCCCTCGGTCCCCAGGCGCGCGTAGAGGTTGTCGACGTCGGGCGTCCCGGCCTGCGAAAACGGCAAGCGGCGGCAATTGAAGCCCAACGGCTCGAGTACGCTTTGCAGGAGGTCGAGCGCGCCGCCTTCGAGCGGCGTGACGCTCGGGCAGCGGATCAGCGACTGCGCCAGCGCGAGGGGATCGGTGGCGGCGGGAGCGGCGGCGGGTGCGGGAGTGGATTCGGATGTGCTCATGGCCGTTTCAATAGCAGATCTGCGCGCCGCGAAAAGCCGCTGCCCGGCAAGCGCCCGGCTCTCCGACGGCAACGGGCCAAATTCGGCACTACTTGAAAGTTATGTCGAGCCTGCGGGCGATGGCAGCGCCTCGGCGGGGGCGGTCTCGGTGGTCGTGCCGGTCGTCCCGGTGGTCTCCGGCTCCGTCCCGGCGCGCCGCGCATACGCCTTCATCTCGAAGCTTTCCGGCGGCTCGGTGGCAATCTGCCCCTGCACGAGCGTGATCTTTTGCCAGATCTTGCCGGAAATGTCGGAGGTTATCTGGCCGAGATCGCTGGCGGTCTCGATGATCAGCGAATCGCGTGTGCCTTGCGCATAAAGGGCGGCGATCTTCGCGGCCAATGAAAGCATTTCCGAGCAGTAATCGAGGTAGCGGGCAAGCTCGAACGATGACATCGGCCGCTGCGGGGAGGACGGCGTCGACGTGCCGACGGTGGAGGTCCGGCTGGGGTCCTTCGTGAGCTGGTGCATGTCGATGACGTGAATGATCGAACGCAATTCATGCAGATCATCGAGAGCGCGTTCGCGGTGCCAGCGGCCTTCCAGCGTCGTCAGGAAGTAGATTCCCGCGCCCGTCACGATCAGCGTGTTGACCGCCGCATCGATGCCTTCGAGGACGCCGAACAGGTTTTCGGACGAATACTTGAGTTCAATGATCGATCCGACGTAGGCGAGCATCGCGACGCCGCCGAGGAGAACGCTGCCGATACCGATGCGCAGCGCCATGTTGGGTTGGGACGCTTTCGCCACCTTCACCCGGCTGTCGCGCGCGACCTGATGCAGCTCGGCGCAGACCTTCGCCAGTCCGCAGCCGGGGAAGCGCTCGTGGATGCGGCGCTCCAACTTTTCGAGCGTTGCTATGATGTGATCGGGACTGAGCGTGCGGTATGGCATGATACGAGGCTAGTGTTCCGTCTCAGACATTTGCCTCCCATTTCGGCTCGCTTACGAGCAAATGGCTGAGACATGAGGAACACTAGAAACCCTATTATTCTAGTGTTGCTTTTGTCACCGACGCTTGGCAGATCGCATCGCGGCAACTGGGGGCCAAGCGTCTGTGACGCAACACTAGCAGACGGTTGCGGCGAAATCCCGGCTCTGGCGGCGGCATAGCGGAATTATGCACGCTTCACGAAGCGGACACGATAGGGGGCCGTGATCGACGCCAGAGGCTCGACGGCTGAAGCGTAACAAACCTTGATTTGGATCGGATTTGCCGGTCAGACTATTTTCGAAATGACTTCTTAGAGAAATCGCAACTGGTGAAAGTCGAGTGGTCCGGCATGACGCTCCCCATCAGAACGTGCCTTTGGTTCGACGGCGTCGGCGAGGAAGCAGCCAAGCTCTATGTCTCGCTTCTGCCCGATAGCGCCATCGAGCGCAGCTTCCGGCCCGATCCGGCCGGACCCGCGCTTATCGTCGATTTCACGCTTTGCGGTGTGCCTTATCAGGCGCTCAATGGCGGTCCGCAGTATGCGCTGACGCCGGCGGCTTCGATCTCGGTCACGACGCCCGATCAGACCGAGACCGACCGGCTGTGGACCGCCCTGCTGGAGGGCGGCGGCAAGGAAAGCCGCTGCGGCTGGCTCACCGACCGCTTCGGCCTGTCCTGGCAGATCGTACCGCAAGCCCTGCCTCGGCTCCTGGGCGATCCCGACCGGGCGGCCGCCGGGCGCGCCATGCAGGCCATGCTCGGCATGGGCAAGATCGACATCGCCGCGCTCGAAGCCGCCTTCAACGCCGAGCCGACGGGCTGAACTCCCTTCCACATTCAAGCAAACCTCGCCGTGAGGCCCCGTCAAAGCAGGCCGGTATAGCCACCTCAGGAGTTCTCCAAATGTCGGGTCGAATTCTCGTTCTCATCGGGACCAAGAAGGGCGCTTTCATCATGGAAAGCGACGAGCGGCGCGAAGACTGGTCGCTGCGCGGCCCATTCTGCGAAGCCTGGCCGCTGAACCACGTTATCGGCGATCCGGCGACCGGAACGATCTACGCGACCGGCGGCAATGAATGGTTCGGCGGCGCGGTATGGCGCTCGGATGACGACGGCGTGACGTGGTCGCATTCCAGTCAGGGCCTGAACTACGCTGAAGGCGAGGAACCGGTGAAGGCAGGTTGGAGCCTCTCACCCGGCGGGGACTGGCTTTACGCCGGCGTCGAGCCGGCGGGGCTGTTTCGCAGCGGCGACGGCGGTGTGACCTGGGAGCATGTCTCGGGTCTTCGGGAGCACCCGACGCGACCGCAATGGATGCCGGGCGGCGGCGGCCTGATCCTCCACACGATCGTGCGTCATCCGGACAACCCGCAGGAAATGTGGGTGGGGATGTCGGCCGTCGGCGTGTTCCATACCGCCGATGGCGGCAACACCTGGACGCCGCGCAACCGCGGCACGCGCAACGACTATGCCCCGGAAGGCCAGAAGTATGCCGATTGGGGGCAGTGCGTTCATTCCATCGCGATGGCGTCCGGCCGGCCGGAACGTCTGTACCAGCAGAACCATTGCGGTATGTATCGCAGCGACGACGGCGGCATGAGCTGGGAAAGCATCGAGGCGGGTCTGCCGTCGACGTTCGGCTTCCCCTCCGCGGCGCACCCGCGCGATGCCGATACGCTTTACCTTTTGCCGCTTAACGGCGACATCCACGGACGGTACATGCCGGACGCAGCGGCCGCCGTCTGGCGCACGCGTGACGCTGGTAGGAGCTGGCAGGACCTGCGCGCCGGGCTGCCGCAAAAGGACGCCTATTTCGGCGTACTGCGGCAGGCGATGGCGACCGATCCCCTGGCGCCGCACGGGCTTTACTTCGGCACCAGCAGCGGCTCGGTCTTCATCAGTAACGACGAAGGCGAAAGCTGGCAGGAGACGGCACGCCACCTGCCGACGATCACGTCGATGGAGACGCTGGTAAGGCCCTGAGCGTGCAAGCGATCGCATCGGAGAATTCGAGAGGACGGTCCGCCATGAGCGAGATCGGGCATAACAGCCGGGCCGCCGAGGTTACCCACGACGGGGAACCGGGTGTGACAAGCGTCGAGGTTTCCCTGCCGGTCGCCCTCCTTCGGCTTTTCCCCGGCGCGCCGAACCGTACGACGGTGCACGCCTCGACCGTGGCGGAGGTGATCGCGGCGCTGGACCGGGAGTGGCCGGGCATGCGCGACAGGCTGACCGACACGCGGCCTTCCGTGCGACGGCACATCAACGTGTTCGTCGACGGCGAGCGGGCAAACCTAGAGACCCCCGTCCGCGCCGGGCAGCGCATCACGATCCTGACCGCGATGAGCGGCGGTTGAAGACGGCGCCGCCGGGCGCGATTGTGCGCGGCGCCAGCTCATAGGCCGACGCCGTGCCTCTTGCGCTCTCGCTGTGAGGTAAGAAGCGCCATCAACCGGGCGGCGGCTCATGGGTGTACCGCGAGCGGTGCGAGAAGACGAGAAGCGCCAGCCAGATCAGGCCGGAGACGAGGAACACGGCCATGGCGGCCGGCGACACCAGGGCGATGAAGCGAGTTCCATCAACACCGTCCGTCGAAACGAGCGGGCCGCCGATCATGGCCGCGGCAGCGGCGACGATCGCCGCGATGATCCAGGTGTAGAACAGCGCGCGTCGCCACTTCGTCAGAAGCGCGCCGCGCGTGGTGAGCGAACCCATTGATAACCTCCATTACATCGGTACGAACGAATGTTCTGTCCGACGAACGCAGGCGGCGTCAGAGGGTTTCCCGGGCTGACCGAGGTCAGCCGTTAGATGATTTCCGCGTTGTGCCTCTGCTCGGTTGCGGCGGATTCTCAGTCGCGCAGGAGCTCGTTGATCCCGGTCTTCGAGCGGGTCTTTTCATCGACCGTTTTAACGATGACGGCGCAATAGAGATTAGGACCGGGCGAACCATCCGGCAGCGCCTTCCCCGGCATCGAACCGGACACAACGACCGAGTAGGGCGGCACGCGGCCCATGTGGACTTCGCCGGTGCTCCGGTCGATGATCTTCGTCGAGGCGCCGAGGTAGACGCCCATCGAGAGCACCGAACCCTCGCCGACGATCACGCCTTCAGCGACTTCAGCCCGGGCGCCGATGAAGCAGTTGTCCTCGATAATCACCGGGTTCGCCTGCAACGGTTCGAGCACGCCGCCGATGCCGGCGCCGCCGGAGATGTGGCAGTTCTTGCCGATCTGGGCGCAGGAGCCGACCGTGGCCCAGGTATCAACCATTGTTCCGCTGTCGACATAGGCTCCGAGGTTCACGAATGAGGGCATGAGAACTACGCCGGGAGCGATGTAGGCGGAGCGGCGAACCACGGCACCGGGCACCGCGCGGAAGCCGGCCTCGCGGAATTCGTGCGATTTCCAGTTGCCGAACTTGAGCGGTACCTTGTCCCAACCGTAGGCGAACGTGCCGTTACTGATGGCGTCGAAAGGCACGATGTCGTTGTCGGAGAGCCGGAAGGACAAGAGCACGGCCTTCTTGGCCCAGGCATTAACCACCCAGTCGCCCGAAGCGGACTTCTCGGCGACGCGGATCTCGCCACTGTCCATCATCCCCAGGGCTTTTTCCACGGCATCGCGGATCGGCCCGGTGGTGGCGGGACTGACATCATCGCGCGCCTCGAAAGCTTCCTCGATGGTCTTGATCAGGTCTTCGTGGCTCATCGGTCGGTGATCCGTCGTTCGTGCTGTCAATGGGAAAACGTGCCGCCGCTTTTGGCGCGTAGCGGCGTCCGCGTCAACGGCTCGGGCGGTGTGGTCGCACTCATGGAGGCCAACTCCGGTTTGTGCCGTGCCTGGAACGGTTGTGGTCTTCGGGCGTTCCAATCGACGCAGGAAACTTAAACTATTGGAGGCATGCCATGACCGGTGTTCTGATCCGGGAGGTTTCGATCCGCCGGGACGAGTTCATGCGTCAATTACCCGATGCCGCCGGCGACTACGACTATGACGTCGACGGCAATACCGTGACCCTGAAGGACGGCGAAAAGCGCATCGAGATCAAGCTCGTGTACGAGGGCAAACAACCGGTTGGCGCGATGGACCTGCCGGTCCATCAAATCCATTTCATGTTCGAGAACATGTCCGACGAGCAGGCCCGCGCCTTCATGGAATACTGGGATTCCCAGAAATTGCGCATGGGTGGCGGCTGAAACCGGCTATCCGCTCTTGCAAGCCTCTCAGCGCGCCGCGTAGGCCGGGTCGGGCAGCACCCCGTCAGCACGGCCTTCGATGCGCGCAAGCTGGTAATGCGCTCCCTTTATGTTGTCCGCGACCCAGGCATCGAACTGCTTCAGCGCGGCAAATTCGGGAACGGCGCGCAAGCGGTCTGTCACGTCCGAGACGACCAAGTCCATGGGAGTGCCCATGAAAATATGCTCGATGACCGCGTCCCTTAGCGTTTCCAGATAACGTCTTTCGATGACGACACCGGATTTATCGCCGACGTCCGCATGACCGGGGGAGACAATATCGAAATCCATGCGCTCAACTTCACGCAGGGAGCGGATCGTACCCTCCAGATCGTAGCGGTTGAGTTCCTTGTATGGCAGCCTTCCGATGACGATCCAGTCGACCGCACTCAAGAGCCGGGCGTCGGGAACGTAAAGGCTGATCGAGCCGCGTCCGTCGTTCGGGCCGTGATAGCGCAAGTCGATCTGTCGTCCGCCGAGCTGGATCTGATAGGCCTCGTCGAAGGTCTGGTCCGCCGGGCGCGTATCGACTTGCATGCGCACATGACTATCGCGGGCGAGCCTGTGACTGACATATCGCGGGTTATGGTGCGCAAAGGCCTGCCCGCCGCCGGTGTGGTCGGCATGGTTGTGGGAATAAACGACATAGCGCACCGGCTTTGCGAAGCGCCGCGCGATCTCCGCATCGAGCCATCCGGCGAAATCCGCACCGAGCGTATCGAACACGAGGAGGCCGTCATCAGCTTCGACGAGCAGGCCGAAGTGGCGGTTTTCCTGCGTGCGGTAGATGCCTGGCGCGAGTTCCAGAATGGCGCGAGAGGGCGGCGGCTCTGCGTCCCCGGCGGTGGTCGGTTTTGCCTCCTGAGCGATCCCGGAATCGCTACCCGCCGAAATCGCCGCGCCCAGCGCGGCGCCTCCCGCGATTACCTGACGCCTGGAAAGGCCATTCGCCAAGCCCGGACCGTCACCGAAATCTCGCTGCATGTCTCATCCTCCCATTCCGGCGGCCCACGACGCGGAAAATTTGCGCGCGACCGGTAACTTTGAACGTTTCAAAGGATCGCCGGGTTCACCGGCCAGGGATCAGGACGTGGGGGAGGGATCGGCAGCAATTCTGCCAATAAAGCCTGATAACGCATTTTCAGCACAAATAAGGAGGCGGGGCTCATGTCCAGAGAACATTCGCTGAGCTATTCTTTCGTTTCCGGCATCGTCGGCATCGCAGTGGCGCTACTTACGTCCGTCGTTCTGCTTTTCGTCGAACTGATGGCGGCGCTCTTCACCTACTTCTATCTTGCCATCTACGAGCGCGAGCTGTTCGGCTCGCTCATCGGGACGGCGCGCGAAGTGCTGAACTTCAGCATTGGACAAATCGAGTTCTGGTTTCCATCGTTCACAAACGCGGCCAACGCAACGCTCATCGGCGAACTCGCGCCGAAATCCATGCTGCTGCTGCTCATCGGACTGGTCGTCGGCGCCATTATCCGACTGGCGCTCTGGATGGTCTCGCGGGTCGTACGGATGGCCACCGGCGGCGGCGACTGATCCGCCTCGCCGCCGGGGTTACCTGCACCTGCCCTTCTTGGGCTTCAGCAGTCAGCTCGCCAGGGCTTCCTCGATAAGTTGCACCGCTTCCGGGCTGTCCCACTCCGCCTCGCCGACCAAACGGCCCAGTTCGCGCCCGTTCGCATCGATCAGCAGGGTCGTCGGCATGCCGATGACCCGTAGCGGCTTGCTGGCCCGGCCGGAAGCATCGACGTAAAGGGCGAGCGACTCGACACCGATATTCTCCAGGAATTTCTGCGAGGCCTTCACGCCGCCGCGATCCAGGCTCAGCGCGACGACCTCAAAGCGATCGCCGCCGAGTTTCTTTTGCAGCCGGTCGAGGGCGGGCATCTCCTTTCGGCACGGCGCGCACCACGTCGCCCATAGGTTCAGAAGGACCACCTTGCCCTTGAAATCAGACAGCGAAAGCTTGCGTCCCTCGGCGTTATTGAATTCAACGTCGGGAAGGTCGGTCGGCTCTGGACGGCGCACGAATGCGGCAAGTCCCGTTTTGGAACTGTCGGCTGCAGGACCGACGGAGCTGTCCACCGTTTCGGCGCCTATGCGCGTGACGGCGTTGTCAGGGGGGCGACCCGTGGCGTATACCGCCAATAAACCGACCAGGGCCAAGGTCGAAGCAATCCAAGCGTAGACGGACGGGGAGCGGAACCTACGTGAGGGGCCAGTCGAGCGCGCGTTCATCTTGTCCTTCATTCGAGGTTTCGAAGTCTTTCCGGTATTCGTTCATCCGACCCATCCGACCGCGACGATCAAATGCCGGCCTCTTTTGCCTGCCCTCCGAACGGAGCGGCGACGGAGTCCGAGGCCGTGATCAGATAACCGGGTACGTTTTGCACCGCACCCAATACGACCGCCACTTAAATCGGAGCAACCTGCCGTGACCAACCGCGATGCCAACACAATGTGGGGCGGCCGCTTCAAAATGTCACCCGCTGAAATCATGGAAGAGATCAATGCTTCCATTGACTTCGATAAGCGCATGGCCCGGCAGGATATTGCAGGTTCGCGGGCGCACGCGGCCATGCTCGCACGTCAGGGGATCATCTCGACCGATGACCTTGGCGAAATCGAACGCGGTCTCGATCTCATTGCGGCTGAAATCGCGGACGGAACGTTCGTTTATTCGCGCGAACTCGAAGACGTTCATATGAATATCGAGGCTCGGCTCAAGGAGCTCATCGGCGCGCCCGCCGGACGCCTCCACACGGCGCGCTCACGCAACGACCAGGTCGCCACCGATTTCCGCCTTTACGTACGCGATGAGATCGACGGGTTCGATGAGGAACTCGCCGGACTACAACGGGCATTGGCGCAAAAGGCAAAAAAGCACGCGGCCGTCGTGATGCCGGGCTTCACGCACCTGCAACCGGCCCAACCGGTGACCTTCGGCCACCACCTCCTCGCCTATGTGGAGATGTTCGCGCGCGATCGCGGCCGCTTCGCCGATGCACGGGCTCGGCTCAACGAATCACCCCTCGGCGCCGCAGCCCTTGCGGGAACATCCTTCCCCATCGACCGGGAACAGACCGCCCGGGCGCTCGGCTTCGACCGCCCGACGGCCAATTCGCTCGACTCGGTCTCCGACCGGGATTTCGTGATTGAAACGCTGGCGGCCGCCACGCTGACCGGCATCCACCTTTCCCGCTTCGCCGAAGAACTCGTCCTGTGGTCGACGCCGCAGTTCTGCTTCCTCAAGCTCTCCGACCGGTTCACGACGGGCTCGTCGATCATGCCGCAGAAGCGCAATCCCGACGCCGCGGAGCTTTGCCGGGCCAAGGTGGGGCGGATCGCCGGCGCGCTCAACAGTCTCGTCCTCGTGATGAAGGGGCTGCCACTGGCCTATTCGAAGGACATGCAGGAAGACAAAGAGGTCGCGTTCGACGCTTTCGACAGCCTCAAGGTGGCGCTTGCCGCGATGCGCGGCATGGTCGAAGACATGGAGCCGGTCGCCGAAGCGATGGAAAAGGCCGCCGGCTACGGGTTCTCGACCGCGACGGACCTCGCCGACTGGCTGGTCCGCGAACTCGGCCTGCCGTTCCGCGACGCCCACCACGTCACCGGAGCCATCGTCGCTGCCGCGGAAGCCCGTGGAGTCGACCTCGCGGATCTGCCCCTCGATGCGATGCAAGAGGTGGAGCCGCGTATCTCGGCAGACATCTACGGTGTTCTCACTGTGGCGAACTCGGTCAAGAGCCGGACCAGTTATGGGGGAACAGCGCCACACAACGTCGAAAAAAGCGCCGACATCTGGTTGCAGCGATTGGACCCGGCCGCCAATCGCGGCTAAGTCATGGGTTGAGGGTGTCCTGCTGGAGCGGGATGCCGTTTTCGGTGTTGCCGCCCGCACCGCGAGAATGAATATGGGGCGGCCACCGGTTCGGAACGGATACCGAGCCTCGTGTCTGGCAACTCCGGTTTGAGCGAAGGCTGCATGTCGAGCGTCGGAAAAATCGCGTTGATCCTAACCGCGCTGGCGCTCGCCGGCTGTGGGGTGCGGGGCTCGCTGGAAGCGCCGCCGCAGGCCCAGGCCGAAGGCGAGGCGACTTCACCGGACGCCCGCGGCACCGCCGAAGCTTCCGCCGGGCCCGACAAACCGCACCGTGGCTTCATCCTCGGACGGGCTGTTGCGCTGAGGCTAATGTGCGGCGCGAGCGCGGGTTATTCCCGCTGCTGCCGGGACTGACCTGAACCTCAGTCGCGCCCTTCCCGCACCGCGAGACAGCTCCAGCCCGACACATGCATCACTTCACCTACAAGGCCGGCGTCCTGCACGCCGAAAACGTCGACCTGTCGCAATTGGCCAGCGAGGTCGGCACGCCGTTCTATTGCTACTCGACGGCCACCCTCGAACGCCACTACGGCGTTCTTGCTGACGCCTTCGCCGACCAGGACGCACTAATCTGCTATGCTGTGAAGGCCAACTCCAACCAGGGCCGTCCTCGCGACACTGGCGCGGGCGGGGGCAGGCATGGATGTCGTCTCCGAAGGCGAATTGAGACGCGCGCGCGCTGCCGGGGTGCCGGCCTCCAAGATCATTTTCGCCGGGGTCGGCAAGACCCGCGCGGAGATGGAATACGCTCTTTCGGAAGGCATCCTCGGCTTCAATGTCGAAAGCGAACCGGAACTGCGCGCGCTATCGGAAGTGGCCAGCGCAATGGGCCTGAAGGCGCCGGTCGCGCTCAGGGTGAACCCGGACGTCGATGCCAAGACACACGCCAAGATCTCCACGGGCAAGTCGGAAAACAAGTTCGGCATCCCTTTCGCAGCGGCGCCCGCGCTCTACCGGCTTGCCGACGAGCTGGGCGGGGTGAATACCGTCGGCATCCACATGCATATCGGCAGCCAGATCGTCGATCTTGGCCCTATGCGCGACGCCTTCACGCTGATGGCCGAGCTGGCGAGGACGCTGTTGAGCGAGGGGATCGCGCTCGATCATCTCGACCTGGGCGGCGGCCTCGGCATCCCTTACGAGGCCGGCCAACCGGCGCCGCCAAGCCCGCGCGACTACGCGGCGGTCGTCAAGGAGTGCCTCGGCAGCCTCGGCCTCAAGGTCATCCTCGAACCGGGTCGCATGATCGCGGGCAACGCCGGGGTTCTGGTCAGCCGGGTGGTCCACGTAAAGGAGGGCGCCGACCGCACTTTCCTGATCGTCGATGCTGCGATGAACGACCTCCTGCGGCCGACGCTCTACGAGGCGCATCATGAAATCTGGCCGTTGCGCGAGGAACTGCACTCGATGCCGCCTGTTGTGCAGGATGTCGTCGGCCCGGTGTGCGAGGACCGGCGACTATCTCGCGCTCGACCGTTCCCTGCCGCCGTTGAAAGAGGGCGATCTCATTGCGGTGATGACGGCTGGAGCGTACGGCGCGGTGATGTCCTCGACATACAATACGCGACCGCTGACCCCGGAGATCCTGGTAAAGGGAGAGGCGGCGGCGGTGGTGCGGCCCCGGCAAAGCCTGGAAGAACTGATCGGGCTTGATCGGCTTCCGGCATGGCTGACGTAAGCCCCTCAGCAGCGGTTGAACCGCGAACCGGCCTTGCCCGTCTCCACGGTGAAACGAGCTTCTTTCCGATTGAGCAACAGACGGAGCCAGGGTTGGTTGATCGGCAGAAACAAAATGTGAACAAAAGCCTTCGGAAATTTGAGGATCGGCGCGCTTCAGGCGTGCTAATCTCGCGGGCATGAGCATGAAAAAATCCAGTTCAGCAGACACAAAGCGGCCGGGCAGCGCCGAAGTCGCGCGCGCCGACCGCGCCCTCGAACGCAAGATCGAGCGCAGCCGATGGATGCTATTCGCGGAACGGCTCTGGCCGCGGCTTTGGGCCATTGTCGGCGTCTGCGGGCTGTTCGTTGCCTTTTCCATGCTCGGCGGCTGGCCGGTTCTGTCGCCGCTCGTTCACCAGATCGTGCTGGGCGTCTTCGGAGTGCTCCTGCTCCTTGCCGTGGTGTGGGTTCTCCGCACGCCCTGGCCAGACCGCGATACCGGTCTGGCGCGTCTCGAAAAGCTCTCGGGCATGCCCAACCGGCCGGCATCGTCGTACGACGACACGCTGACCATCGGCGAATCCGATCCCCGCACCATGGCAATCTGGCGCGAGCACCGGCGGCGGCTTTCCGAAGCTCTCGAACGGCTTCGCGTCGCGCCGCCGAGCCCCGACACGCCAAGACAAGACCCCTTGGCCCTGCGCGCCGCCCTGCTTATCGGCGTGACCGCGCTCGTCGCACTCGCCGGGGATCACTGGTCAGACCGCCTGGCCGGAGCCTTTCGCTTCGCGCAAGCGCCGAGCGCGGCCTCCCGGCTGCGGCTGGACGCCTGGATTACGCCTCCTGCCTACACCAAGAAGGCGCCGGTCATGCTGGCTGACGGCGGACAGGCCGCGAATGGCGCCAACATCGCCAAGGACCGGCCCGGACTCGTCGAAGTACCGCAGGGCAGCGAACTTATCGTTCGGGCGAGCGGCTCCGGTGTTGAGGACATGCGGCTGGAGATCTCCGAAGCGGAGTCCGGCGGAACCCGCAGCGTTATTGCCGACGCAGCCAAGACGCCGGGCGGCGTCGTGAAGGATATCGCCGAGCTACGCACCACGTTCGCATCGTCGGCGCGCGTTCTGCTGATGATGGGCGGCGAGGAAGTCGCGTCCTGGACGTTCGCGGTTACGCCCGACGAGGCGCCGACCATCGCGCTGACCGAAGATCCGGCACCCACGCCGCGCGGCTCGATGAAACTCAACTACAAAGTGGCTGACGACTATGGCGTCGTTTCTGCGCGGGTGAAAATCGTCCGCGCTGGGCGCCCGGAAGAGGATCCGAAAACGGCCTGGGCGCGAAAAGAGGCGATTTCGGCTTTGCAGGGTCCGCGCCTGCCGTTGTCGCGGCCGCCGGAACTGAACTTGAGGCTTCCCAAGGCAAACGCCCAGGAAGGCGAGTCGGTCACGCACCTGGAACTCGGCTCGCACCCCTGGGCCGGCCTCAACGTCGTCATGACGCTCGAAGCAACCGATGCCGCGGGGCAGGTGGGCCGCTCCAAGCCAATGGCGATGGAACTGCCCCAGCGCATTTTCAAGAAGCCGTTTGCAAGGGCGATCATAGAACAGCGGCGGCTGCTGGTGCAGGATTCGCGCTATCGCAAACAGGTGATCAAGGCACTCGACGCACTCACGCTGGAGCCGGAAGGCTTCATCGACGACGTGCAGGTCTACCTGGGTCTGCGCACCGCGCTTCACCGCCTCGATCGCGACTTCACCCGGCCCGGCCTCGATAGCGTCATCGATCAGCTCTGGCACGTCGCCTTGCGCATCGAGGATGGCGATCTGAGCGACGCTGAACGGCGCCTGCGCGACGCGCAGGAAAAGCTTGCCAAGATGCTTGAGGAAGGCGCATCGGAGCAGGAACTCGAGCAGGCGATGCAGGAGCTGCGGACGGCGCTCAACGAATACCTGCAGCAGCTGGCCCGCGAAGCGCAGAAGAATCCGACCAATCCGCAAGGACAGAACTCCGAGCAGCAGCAGCTTAGCCAGAACGACCTCGAGCGGATGATGAAACAGATCGAGGAAATGGCGAAGAGCGGCGCGAAGGATGCCGCCCAACAGATGTTGAGCGAACTGCGCGATCTTCTCGACCGGCTGCAATCGGCCGACCAGCAGAGCGCGCAGGGCCAGCAGAACGAACAGATGATGGAGATGATGAACGAGCTGGGCGACATCGTCGGCCAGCAGCAGCGGCTCATGGACGACACCTTCTCCGAGCGCCGCAACCCCGGCGATCAGGGGCAGCAGGGACAACAGGGCCAGCAAGGACAGCAGGGGCAACAAGGTCAGCGCGGGCAGCAAGGACAGGGTCAGCCACAGCGCGGGCCGCAACTCGGCCAGGGCGGCCAGCAAGGGCAGGGGCAGCGTGGGCAGGGCCAGCAGGGACAAGGCCAACGCGGCCAGGGCCCGGGACGCGGCCAGCTTGGCGAACGGCAGCGGCAATTGCGCAACCGTCTCGGCGAATTGCAGCGCGACATGCAAGGGTCCGGAATGGGCCAGCCCAACCAGCTCTCCGAAGCCCAGCGTGCGATGCGCGAGGCGGAACGTTCGCTGCAGGAAGGCGACCTTGAGGGGGCGACGCAGCAGCAATCGCGGGCATTGGACCAGTTGCGCAAGGGCGCGCAGCAGATGGCCCAGGAAATGATGCAGAACATGCCCCAGCGGTTCGGGCAGAACGGCAATACGCCCCGCGATCCGCTCGGCCGGCCACAGCGATCGCGCGGACCGGACCAGGGAACGTCCGTCAAGGTGCCCGACCAGATCGATACGCAGCGGGCGCGCGAACTCCTGCAAGAGCTTCGCCGGCGCCTCGGCGACGCACAGCGCCCGCCGAAGGAACTGGAGTACATCGAGCGGCTGCTCGAGTTCTTCTGACCTCGCCTGCGACTGTCGACTGTCTCGGCAACAAGCACGGCGCCGTGAGGGGATGGGGCCGACCGTATGGCCGGCGCTGCGATGGCTGCGGGTTGGCTTGCGGGGCGAGACATGCTGGTCCGCGCGCTCGGAGGCCCTCCGCCCGATGACAGAGGCGGCGAAAGCCGCAGCGTCGGGAAACCCGCTGCCACGCTGCACGGTCCCGCAAGGCCCAAATTGCAACACGCCGCAGGCTTTTTCTGTCAATACCGCTCCGTCGATTGACCTCGATCCCTTCGCAGCTATGGTCCCTCGGTCCGTGGGATTACGGACGTGCGCGCGGCGCCACGGTCGAGGCCCTGGAACCGCCAAGTCCAAGCCGGGCAGGCCGCCGATTGCGGCTTTCGGTCGTTTCAGCGAACCGTGGTGCGCGCATTAGTGTCGAGCGGCGAAGGATCAGCGGTGCATTGCTCCGCCGTGGGTCGGTTGCCGTTGGGGGAGTATCTCGCCGGCGCGCGCCGCCTTTGCCACGATATCGTTAGCGGTGGCAGGCGTGGGCCGGACAGGAGTCGGGTTTGCGTCGATGGACATCCAGGATCTGCGCATATTCACGCGCGTCGCGGCGGTACAAAACCTCTCCTCCGTCGGTCACGAGTTCTCGCTCACACCCGGCACCATCTCAAAACGGTTGCAATCGCTGGAAGACGAACTCGGCGTCCGGCTGTTCGTGCGTTCAACTCGGTCCATCCGCATCACCGAGGAAGGCCGGATCTTTCTCGATCATGCGCAGCGCATGCTGTGTGAGTTCGACACCGCGAAAGCCACCGTGGACGGCAACATGGGGCATCCGCGCGGGCTGATCCGCGTGTGCGCACCGCCCCGGCTGGGCGCCCACGATCTCGCAGAGGGCCTTAGCCGCTTTCTCGCCCTTTATCCCGAAATCTGCCTGCATCTGGAAGTCAGCGACCGGTCCGCCGGCTTCGCCGACGAGGGCTTCGACATCGCGATCCGCACCGGCGTTCTGGCCGATAGCTCGCTCATCGCCAAAAGGCTCGCCGACGATCCGATGATTATCGTCGCCTCGCCCGACTATCTGAAGCTCAACGGCACGCCGAAGGCGCCGCAGGACCTTGAGGAGCACCAGTGCCTGCCGCACGGCGACCAGTGCCACTGGCCGTTCCGCCGCAAGTCCGGCGAGAAGGCGATCAAGGTATCCGGGAAGCTGCGCACCTGCGACTTGTCCGTACTGCAGCGCGCCGCCCGCGACGGGCACGGCCTGGTGCGGATCTCGGCGGCGCAAGTGCAGGAAGACGTCAAGGCCGGCTACCTCGTGCCGGTACTCACGGACTACGATACGTCCGGCGATAGCGCGATCTGGGCGATCTTTCCGAAATCGCGGCACATGCTGCCGCGCCTCAGAGCGCTGATCGATTTCCTGTCGGAATGGCTCAAGGAGCCCGCCGCCGGCGCATTGGCGAAAGAGCGGCCTCCGGCGGTCCGTCTCAACCTCTCCGAATCCGGCGGCGGCGACGACAACGGTTTAGGGGCTGCAAGCTGCGCCCACACATCGGATCGTTTGGCGGCCAAGGCGTTGCCGCCGCAGCCCGCCGCCAACGACCGAGCGGCAGCCTCCAGCCGGCCTCGATAACGCCGGCTCTGACGCGCTGCGGCTTGCGTCCCGGCCGGAGGTTCCGCGCCTCAGGGCATTCTCAGGTTCTCATGTTCCTTCAGAACCTTGTCGGTCTCGGCATCGAGTTCGATCAGCTTGACCCGGTATCCCCATAGCCGTGCAAGGTGATAGAGCGTACGCTCGCAATTGGCCCGATCGAGCATCACGCCGTTGCGCACGCGGTGGGCGACGACAAGCCGGCGGGAACCGTCGAGATCGGCGTCGACGATCTGCAGATCGGGGTCCGAACCGCTAACGCAATACTGATTGGCCAGTGCCTGCCGGACGCGCCGGTAACCGCGTTCGTTATGGATCGACGACACGAAGACATGCGGCTGTTGGGATTCGTCGTGAATGCCAAACAGCCGGAAGTCGCGGATCACTTTGGGCGAGAGATACTGAAGGATGAAGCTGTCGTCGCGGAACTCGGCCCATACGCGCTTCAGTGTTCCGACCGGATCGCCATTGCCAGCGATTTCCGGGAACCAGTCCTTGTCCTCGCCGGTCGGCTCCGTCGTCATGCGCTCGATATCGCGCATGATCGCAAAGCCTAGCGCATAGGGGTTCATGCCCGAATAGCGGCGGTCGTTCCACGCCGGCTGCATCGTCACCGAAGAGTGGCTGTGCAGGAATTCCAGCATCGACCCTTCCGTGAGCAGCCCCTTGTCGTAGAGCCGGTTCATGATGTGGAAGTGGGTCCAGGTCGCGCAGCCCTCGTTCATCACCTTGGTCTGACGCTGCGGGTAGAAGTAGGTCGCGAGATTGCGGACGATGCGCAAGAGCTCGCGCTCCCAGTCGGCGAGTTTCGGCGCTGTCTTCTCAAGGAAGTAAAGGAGGTTGTCCTCCGGCAGCCGGAGCTTGGCGCTGCGTTCGCTCACCGATTCCTCACCCGCTTCGGTATCGTCCGGCAATTCGACGGGCTTAGGCACGGTGCGCCAGAGGTCGTTGAAGGATTGCTCCTCGTAGAGCTGGCGTGCACGGGCACGCTCGCGTTCGCGAGCCAGCGATAGCTGTTTGTTGGCGCCGGGATAGCGGCTGATGCCCTGCTGCATGAGTGCGTGGGCCGCGTCGAGAACCTGCTCGACGGCGTTGACACCGTGGGCCTCCTCGCACTTCGCGACGTAGTCCTTGCAGAAGTCGAGATAATCGAGGATCGCGTCCGCGCGGGTCCATTCCTGGAACAGATAATTGTTCTTGAAGAAATGGTTATGCCCCATCGCCGCGTGCGCCAACACAAGCGTGTGCATGGTCATGGAGTTCTCCTCCATGATGTAGTTGATGCACGGGTCGGAGTTGATGACGAGTTCGTAGGCGAGAGCACGCGCTCCCTTGCGGTAGTGCAATTCATCGCGCACGAAGTGCTTACCGAACGACCAGTGGCGGTACATCCGCGGCAGGCCAATCGACGCGTAGGCGTCGAGCATCTGCTCGGAGGTGATGACCTCGATCACGTTGGGGTAGATGTCGAGTTCGAGTTCTCCGAGGCCGATCTCCTCGCAGGCGTCATAGGCCTTCTTGACCAGATCGAAGGTCCAGTCCGCGCCCTCGAAAAGCGGCTTCACCGTCTTTGCCGTCGTCGTGCTTGTGGTCTGCATGGGCCTTCGGTTTCTCGTTCAAATCCCTGCGGCGGCGTTAGAAGAAGTCGCGGCGCGGAGCGTTTCGTTCGCGCCACCTCAACGATGCCGCCTACCGGGCGGACGTCTTTTCGTCGGAGAACAGGTTTCGGAAAACGGGGTAGATATCGCCCGGCTCTGTCACGCGGCGCATGGCGAAGTTCGCCTGTTCGCCGACCAGTTCCTCATATCCCTCCCACACTTCGCTGGGCGGATACGGCCCGTCGTCGGGGGCGCCGACCTCGATATAGGCGAAGTACTGGCACATCGGCAGGATCGAGGTTTCCAGAAGCGAGATGCAATCCTCCATGTCGTCGGAGAAGTTGTGACCGTCGGAAGCCTGGGCGGCATAGATGTTCCAGTCGGACAGCGGATAGCGCTCGGCGATCACGCGCTGCATTTCTACGAGGGCCGTGGAGATCACCGTCCCGCCCGTCTCGCGGCCGGAGAAGAAGGTTTCCTCGTCGACTTCCTGCGCGACGTTCGTGTGGCGAATGAAGACGACCTGCACTTCACGGTAGTGGCGGCGCAGGAAGATGTTCAACAGAATGAAGAAGCGCTTGGCGAGATCCTTCAGGCGCTCGGTCATCGAGGCGGATACGTCCATCAGGCAGAACATGACCGCCTGAGTGGATGGTTTGGGCACGCGTTCGTGACGATTGAACTTGAGGTCGAGCGGATCGAGATAGGCGACCGTCTTTCGTAGCCGCAGAATGCGGGCGTGGCGCTCTCGCAGCTCGGCGATCAGTTCGGCGTCGACGGGATCTTCCACCTCCGCCTCGGCAATGCGCGCTTCGAGTTCCTCCAACTCGCGCAGGCTTGGGCGGCGCAAGGCCATGCGGCGACCCAGCGAGTTGCGCATGGTGCGCACATAGTTGAGCTTCGAGGGCGGACCGTCGGTGGAATAGCCGGCGCGGGTCAGTTCGCTCGACTTCACCTGCTTGAGCTTCGCCTTGACGAGGTTGGGAAGCCTGAGATCCTCGAAGAAGAGATCGAGGAATTCATCGCGCGACAGGGAAAAGACGAAGTCATCCTCGCCCGAACCGTCCTTCGAGCCCTTGTTGCCACGGCCACCGCCGGGCGGAGGCTTGGGGATCGCATCGCCGACGACGAAATCGGAGTTGCCGGGCAGGACGAAGTCGCGCGAACCGGACTTGCCGTCGAGGGAAAAGGTCGGTTCACGCAGGCTCTTGGAGGAGATGCGCACATCCTCCCCGGCGGCCATGTCCGAGATCTTTCGATTCTTGACGGCGTCGCGGACGGCTTCCTTTATTTCGGCCTTCGCGCGGCGCAGGAACCGCTGCCGGTTGCCGAGTGACTTGGCTTTCGGGTTGAGCCTGCGGTCAACGATTTGCATGTGCTGCGGCGCGCCCCTTTTTTAACAGAAGCGGTTCCGGCACGGCACGCATAACGCCAGCGCGACGCGCCGGAACCCCTAAGCTTAGCTCGATTTCTTCACGCGCATGTACCACTCCACCAGACGGCGGGTCTGACGCGCGGTGTAGCCGCGGTCGATCATGCGCTGCACAAACTCCTCGTGCTTCTTCTCCGTCTCGCCGTCCTTCTTGGCGCCGAACGATATGACCGGCAGAAGGTCCTCCACCTGCGAGAACATACGCCGCTCGATGACCTCACGGATTTTCTCGTAGCTCGTCCAGCTCGGGTTCTTGCCGCCATTCTTGGCGCGGGCGCGAAGCGAGAACTTGACGACCTCGTAGCGGAAGTCCTTCGGGTTGGCGATGCCGGCCGGCTTCTCGATCTTCGACAGTTCCTGATCGAGAACCTCGCGGTTCATGAGCTGGCCGGTGTCGGGATCCTTGAAGTCGTGATCCTCGATCCAGGCGTCGGCATAAGCGACATAGCGGTCGAACAGGTTCTGACCGAATTCGTTGTAGGACTCCAAGTAGGCTTTCTGAATCTCGTTGCCGATGAACTCGGCGTACTTGGGCGCCAGCTCTTCCTTGATGAACTCGATGTAGCGATCCTCGGTCTCGGCAGGAAGCTGTTCGCGGCGGATGGACTGCTCCAGAACGTACATCAGGTGGACCGGATCGGCGGCCACTTCGTTGTTGTCGTGGTTGAACGTCTCGGACAGGATCTTGTAAGCGAACCGCGTGGATACGCCGTCCATGCCTTCGGTCACGCCGGCCGCGTCCTTGTATTCCTGAACGCTGCGGGCGTGGGGATCGGTCTCCTTCAGGCTTTCGCCATCGTAGACACGCATCTTCGAGAACAGCAACGAGTTCTCATGTTCCCGCAAGCGTGAGAGCACGGAGAACTGCGCCAGCATTTCCAGCGTGCCGGGCGCGCACGGCGCCGAGGACAGCTCGGAGGAAGTCAGCAGCTTCTCGTAGATCTTCTTCTCGTCGGTGGCACGCAGGCTGTAGGGCACGCTGACGACGTAGATGCGGTCGAGGAACGCTTCGTTGTTCTTGTTGTTGCGGAAGGACTGCCACTCGCTCTCGTTGGAGTGCGCGAGGATGATGCCCTGGTAGGGCAGCGAGCCGACATTTTCCGTGCCCACGTAGCTACCGTCCTGCGTGGCGGTCAGCAGCGGGTGAAGCATCTTGATCGGCGCCTTGAACATCTCGACGAATTCCATGACGCCCTGCGTCGTGCGGTTGAGGCCGCCGGAATAGGAGTAGGCGTCAGGGTCGTTCTGGCCGAAGAACTCGAGCTTGCGGATATCGACGCGACCGACCAGCGAAGCGATGTCCTGGTTGTTCTCGTCGCCCGGTTCGGTCTTGGCGATGCCGATCTGGCGCAGGCGCGAAGGATAGACCTTGACCACGGAGAACTTGGACAGATCGCCGCCGAATTCGTCCAGCCGCTTCATGGCCCACGGGCTCATGATGCCGTTAAGCCGGCGCGTGGGGATGTTGTATTTCTCAAGCAGCGTCGGGCCCATCTGCGCGGGGTTGAAGAGTCCCAGCGGGCTTTCGTAGATGGGGCTGACCTCATCGCCGGCCTTCAGGACATAGATGGGGCAGCGCTCCATCAGCTCCTTGAGGCGCTCCGCCAGCGAGGACTTGCCGCCGCCGACCGGACCCAGGAGGTAGAGGATCTGCTTGCGCTCCTCGAGTCCCTGGGCAGCGGAGCGGAAGAAGCCGACGATGCGCTCGATGGTTTCTTCGAGCCCATAGAAATCCTTGAAGGCGGGATAAATCTTGACGGTCCGGTTCATGAATATCCGGCCCAATCGCGTATCGCGGGACGTGTCGACGAGTTCCGGTTCGCCAATCGCCGTCATCATTCGTTCGGCGGCACTGGCGTAGAACGTCGGATCGGTCCGACAGCCTTCGAGGTATTCTTTCAACGACATCTCGACCGGACGGTGCCGTTCGAAGGACTGCGTAAACTCGTCGAAGATCGCCTCGTCATTCTGCATGGTCATAGCGAACTCCATTTTCTCGCAAGAGCGTCCGCAAGCGGCCCTAGCTCTGTTGTGATCCCATTTGAGTATATAGGGTGCAAAACAAGCGCCGGTATGGCGAACGACGGTCAATCCTTCGACTTTACGTTCAAAGCCTTTAACCGTTTGACTCCGGGAAAAGTTCAGGCGCGCTCTGACTTTCGACCGCAAACCGCCGACCGTACCAAGCTAATCGATTCTGCCAGAAATCTCACAGCGCCGGACTACGCCTGCCCCACGGAGCCAATCTCACTGCACCCACACCCATCTGCGATCCATCATCGCAAAGTATCGGGCATATGCAACAGCAATTCGCCGACCCGCGTATTACGGTTTAGATAGTGTCGGCGGCGACGGACGCGCCAACCTGCGCGCCGGGCCGTATTGACCGAAGCGGGAGAGCGATCGCGAGGTGTGGGGTGGAGGTGGCACTCCCTACGGGAATCGAACCCGTCTTTCCAGATTGAAAATCTGGCGTCCTAACCGATAGACGAAGGGAGCGCGAAGCCCCGGTTTATATTCAGGTTCTCTGCGCTTTTCAAGCCCGTTTGGGGCACAAGTTGTCGCGCGATCCTTCCCGGCCACAACGACCTGTAAACCGGGGCTCAGCGGCTGGCGGGCCGGGCCGCGTCGTCAATCGTCAGTTCGATGCGGTTCCGCCCGCCCCACGTGTCGCGCCGGATGGTGCCGCAAAGATGAATCGGCGTGCCGCCGTTGGCTTCCAGAAGCAGGTCGCCGAGCGGCTGCCCGCAGGCACGGAAGGCGATGGCGTCGATCCGGGCTCCGTCGGCCCCTTCAATCACGGCACGGACGTGGGCATCGCCGACGACTTTGGCGAAGCGGACCCGGTGGTTGGGGAAAGCGAAGCGCGGCTGCGGATTTCCCTGGCCGTACGGACCGGCGCGGTCGAGCAGCGAGACGAGGTCATCGCGCGCGGCCGATGGCGTCAGGGCCCCGTCGATTTCAAGCGCCGCGGCACTGCGAGCCTGATGCGTGTCGGTCTTCAGTTCGCGCGCCATGAATGCTTTCAGTGCTTCGAGTTTCTCCTGCGCGACGGTCAGACCGGCAGCCATGGCGTGTCCGCCGCCCTTGAGCAACAGGCCGTCAGCCACGGCGGCGCGAACGGCACGGCCGATATCCACGCCGGGAAGCGATCTTAACGACCCCGTTCCGCTCAAGGCACCCGTGCCGGCATCCTTGGTCCATGACAGCACACAGGACGGGCGGTGGAACCGGTCCGTCAGGCGGCTCGCCACAAGGCCGACAATGCCTTTATGCCAGTCCTCATGGCCGAGAACCACAATCGGCAGATCGGGCTCCGCCTCAAGCATCACTTCGGCCTCGGCCATGGCCTGTTCGAGCGTTTGCGTCTCGATGGCCTTACGCTCGCGGTTCAGCCGGTCGAGCGTTTCGGCGATTTTATGGGCCTCTTGCGGATTGGACAGCGACAAGAGCCGGGCGCCCAGCGCTGAGTCGCCGATGCGACCGCCGGCGTTGATGCGCGGCCCGAGGATGTAACCGAGGTGGTAGGGTGTCGGCGCCTGATCGAGACCGGCGGCGTCGAACAGCGCCCGCAATCCCATGTTGTGGCGCTGACGCATGACCTGGAGACCCTTCGTCACGTAGGCGCGGTTCAGCCCTTCGAGCGGAACGACATCGCAGACCGTGGCCAGCGCGACGAGGTCGAGATCGCCGAGCAGCGAGGGCTCCTTGCGCTCGCCGGAGTAGTAGCCGCGGTTTCGAAGCTCGCGCGCGGTGGCCACCAGGACGAGGAACACGACGCCAGCGGCACAGAGGTGACCCTGACCCGACACGTCGTCCTGCCGATTCGGATTGATGACGGCGTGAACGTCGGGCAGCGTCTCGTCGGACTGGTGGTGATCGATGACGACGACTTCGGCGCCGAGTTTGGTCGCATGGCCGAGCGGTTCGAAGCTCGTCGTGCCGCAGTCGACAGTCACGATCAGGCGCGCGCCGTCTTTCACCAGCCCTTCGATGGCCTGAACGTTGGGCCCGTAGCCTTCGAACAGGCGATCGGGGATGTAGATGCGCGCATCGATACCGTGCTGCCGGAAAAAACGCGCCATCAGCGCCGACGAGCAGGCGCCGTCGACATCATAGTCGCCGAAGATGGCCGTCGGTTCGGATTTCTCGATGGCATCCGCGAGACGGGCCGCCGCCTTGTCCATATCCCGCAGCGCGCTGGGGTCCGGCATCAAGGCTTTCAGCGAGGGATCGAGGAAAACCGGCACATCGTCGATGCCGATACCGCGGCCAGCCAGGACGCGTCCCAGGATCTCGGGCAGCGCGTGACGCTGAGAAATGGCGCGCGCGATGGCGTGTCCCTGGCCCGTCAGCCGCTCGCGCCATGCATAGCCGCGGATGGAATCCGTTACCCCGAGAAAGGCGGCATCTTCGCCGGCGGCGGTATCCTGGAGTTTTTCTGCTGCGCCCATGCGTCCCCCATTCGATGAGTTGTCCCTACCCCGATTCGAGGGTGAGGCACGACGCTGGGGCTGGGGATAAGACTCGTATCTCGTGAAGCCGATAGGCACAGCGTTTCGGCTTTACGGCAGCCACAATTCCGGGCGCCGCCAAAGCGGAGGAATGACAAGCGTCCCTTCGAGGGCGGACGGCGAGGGCTCTGCGAGCACCATGCACTGCCAAGCCGTGTGCCATTCTGCAGGCAAGGAATAGGGCGCGGCGATTTGGTGGTCGGGGCTGAAACCCAGGCGTCGATAATATGCGGGATCCCCCAGGGTCAGGACAGCCGCGACGCCCTCGCCCGTCAGCCGGCGGCTGCCTTCTTTGACGAGCGCGGAGCCGATGCCCTGTCGCTGATGATCCGGATCGACGGCCAATGGGGCCAACAGAGCGACCGTGCGCCCCGAAGGAGTCTGTGCCCCCGCCAACTCCACCGTGCACTTCGTGAAGGCAACATGCCCGACGATATTGTTCTCGGCGACCGCTACGAGGTTGAGTACGCCTGAGGGCTCTCCCCAGGTCGGTTGTCCCATAAGTTCCATGGCGAGCGGCGCCAGGTCTTCATCGGGAAAAGCCCGCCGGTAACAGCGCTCGATCTCATCGCGGTCGGCGGGCAGACCCTCGCGAATAGCGACGTTCATCGGAGGTAGCGCTCTCTTACAGCTTCTCGATGCGGATCAGTTGCGGCCGGTCGGCGACCTTCTCGATCGACTCGATCTTCTCGACGGCCCGGCGGATCGCGTCCTCGGTGGTCTCGTGCGTGATCATGATGACGGTCGCCGGTTCGCCGGGCGATGTCGGGCTGCCGCTTCCGGGTAGTCCTGTGATTTCACGGCGTTGCACGACGCTTTCAAGCGACACACCCTCGTCGCCCATGCACTTGGCGATCCCGGCCATGGCGCCGGGTTCGTCGCGGACGGCAAGCCGCAGATAATAGGCGCCGCAATGCTCGTCGATACGCGCGCGGCGGTGCGGTTCCAGGCGCGCCGCGGGGGTGATGAACGGCGGCAGCACGATGCCGCGGGCGACATCGATGATGTCGCTGGCGACGGCGGCAGCCGTCGGTCCGCCGCCCGCGCCGGCGCCGACGAGGAGCAACGGACCGGTGAAATCGCCTTCCAGCGCGACGCAGTTCGTCACGCCGGAGACTTCCGCGATCGCGGAATGCATGGGGACCATCGCCGGTGTGACCCGGGCCTCGATGCCGCTCGGGGTCGTCTCGGCGACACCGAGCAGCTTGATGCGATAGCCGAGATCCGCCGCCGCCTCGATGTCGGCCTTGGTGATCGACTCGATGCCTTCGACGTGGATTTCGCTCGCGGCCACTTCGGTGCCGAAAGCGAGGCTGGTCATCAGCGCCAGCTTATGGCCGGCGTCGAAGCCGCCGATATCGAACGTCGGATCGGCCTCGGCGTAACCTTTCTCCTGCGCCTCCTTCAACACGTCGTCGAAGGCGCGGCCCTCTTCCTCCATCACGGTGAGGATATAGTTGCAGGTGCCATTCAGGATGCCGTAAACGCGCGAAACCCGGTTGGGCAGGAAGGCTTCCCGCATCGTCTTGATGGCCGGAATGCCGCCAGCCACCGCGGCTTCGAAGTTCAGCGCGACGCTGTTTTCCTCGGCCAACCGCGCGAGCGCGACGCCGTGCTTGGCCAGCAGCGCCTTGTTGGCGGTGACGACGTGCTTGCCCGCCGCCAGCGCCGCTTCCACGGCGGCCTTCGCGGGCCCATCCTCGCCGCCGATCAACTCGACGAAAACCTCGATCGCCGGGTCGCGGGCCAGGGCGACTGGATCGTCGAACCAGCGCAATTCGTCGAGGGAGACGCCACGGTCGCGACCGCGCGTGCGCGCACTCACGGCGACGATTTCCAGCGGACGCGGCAACTGGCCGGCAAGCCGTTCGCCGTGTGTTTCGATCAGTTTCAAAAGGCCGGCGCCAACGGTGCCGAGCCCGGCGACGCCGAGTTTCAGAGGTGCGGTCATGAGTGCAGTGACGATGTCCTAGCGGCTGGCGTTCTTGGCGATAGGAACGACGTTATCGGCCGTATCCAAGGGCTGCGAAAAGAACTTCTTCAGGTTGCGGCCGGCCTGCCGGATGCGGTGCTCGTTCTCGACCAGGGCGATACGAACGTATCCTTCGCCGTACTCGCCGAAACCGAGGCCCGGCGATACGGCGACGTCGGCCTTTTCAATCAGCAGCTTCGAGAAGCCGACCGATCCCAGATGCTGGAAGCGCTCGGGGATCGGCGCCCAGCAGAACATCGTCGCCGGAGGCGGCGGCACGTCCCAGCCGGCGCGCGCGAAGCTCTCGACCAAACAGTCCCGGCGGGCGCGGTAGATATCGCGGATTTCGGCGACGCAGTCCTGAGGGCCGTTCAAGGCCGCGCTGGCGGCGACCTGGATCGGGGTGAATGCGCCATAGTCGAGGTAGGATTTGACCCGCGCCAGGGCCGAGATCAACCGCTCGTTGCCGACGGCGAAGCCCATGCGCCAGCCGGGCATGCTGTAGGTCTTCGACAGCGAGGTGAACTCAACCGCCACGTCCATCGCGCCCGGTGCCTGGAAGATCGACGGCGGCGGGTTCTTCTCGAAATAGATCTCGGCATACGCGACGTCGGACAGGATCAGGAGGTCGAGCTTTTTCGCCAGTGCGACGGCTTCCTTATAGAAGTCGACGTCGGCAACCATGGCAGTCGGATTGGCGGGATAGTTGAGGACAAGGGCGCGCGGCTTGGGCACCGAGTGATGCCAGGCGCGCTCGACCGCGCGCAGGAAATCCTCGTTGTTGCCGGCGGGCAGGTGACGGATGGCGGCGCCGGAAATGATGAAGCCGAATTCGTGGATCGGATAGGTCGGGTTCGGCACGAGGATCACATCACCGGGCGCGGTGATGGCTTGCGCCATGTTGGCGAAGCCCTCCTTGGAGCCCAATGTCGCGATGATCTGGGTTTCGGGATCGAGTTTCACGCCGAAGCGGCGCTCATAATAGGCTGCCTGAGCGCGGCGCAGACCGGGTATGCCCTTGGAAGACGAATAGCGGTGGACGCGCGGCTTGCTTACGGTCTCGACGAGCTTGTCGACGATATGCTGCGGCGTCTGCATATCGGGATTACCCATGCCGAGATCGACGATGTCCGCCCCGCCGGCGCGCGCGTCGGCCTTGAGCCGGTTGACTTCGGCGAACACGTAGGGCGGCAGGCGCTTGATGGAATGGAATTCCTCGATCACGGGCGGCGTCTCTCTTCCGGATGAAAAGCCAATCATGAGGCTGAAGCGCCGGCCGGCTCTGGGGCGCCTCATCCTTTGCGTAGATGGACGGCCGGTGCCGCAGGCTTATCAGGCTCTGCGACGATACCAATGCTGCCGCCGATCGGGCGCGATGCGCTTCAGGGAGACCCCAGCGCCGTGAATTCCCGGTTCACCCCTTGCCTCGGCGGGCAACGCGCGAACCTTGAAGCCAGTCAGCGATCCTGGGATCAATTGAGCTACGAATGTGGTTCAGACTGCGGCACCCGCACGGCAGGAACTGCGTCCGCCGACGGAGACCACGATTACCTCACTAGATAATCCGTTCCGCGGCCTGCCGTCCAGCATCGCGCTGTGCGAAGGCTGACAGAGGCGCTGCGACGCGTTGGCTCCGCCAGAGCTTTTTGCGCCGAGGACGAGCCAGTTCGGCACCGGTCGCTGTTTAGTGAGCGGTACGGTCGACCGCGGGCTGGAGCGCCGTTTGATTACCTTCGGCCTTCAGCGACGCTGCGGCGGCAGGAAGCGATCCCGTTGCGATGCCCGCGCGCTTCTGGTGCTCGTCCGCGATCGCCATCATGGCCTTGACCTCGCGGGCCTGTTCGCGCGGCTTCAAAAGCGCGACGCCGCTCGATGCATCGAGCGAGGGCAGCAACGTGCCCGGACTCGCGACACCGCAGCCGGAAAGCCCCGCGGCGCACGCCGCAACCAGGATTAGCTTATTAAAGCGCATCGGACGACCCTGATCCCCCAGCCCGTGAAAATGAGATACGCTTGGCGAATAAACCGAACACGTCTAAGCCGTTCGGCATTGCAGCATGCTTACCCGGCAGACTTCGCCGCAGGACATAAGCACTATCGTTGCGTTGCCGTGATACGGCCAAAAGCTCTAGATTATTCACCGGCTACCCACAACTCCGTCCTTAGCCGAGCGACGCCCAACGGATGCATTTGTGCAACAGGCACCTAAGCCCCCGGGTACTCGTCTGAACGACACCACTTCACGCGAACCGACAGGCAGCAGGCAGCAAGCGATCATGGCTGAAGAAAAAACGAGCGCCGTTCCAGACCTGACCCAGTATCAGATCTCGAACCCGGATCAGTTCGCCCAGAACATGCTCAAGTTTCTCGAAGGGGCCGGGCAGGTCATGTCCGACTTCATGGACCGCGCGGACAACAAGGCGACGCCTTACTCCACGGCGAGCGAGATCCAGGACGCCTCGAAGACGCTCAACGATTTGTTCGCGCACTGGATGATGAGCGACCCATCAAGGTTCGCAGAGTCCCAGGCCGATCTCGTGCGCGCCTATGCGGAAATCTGGAACGGAACGCTGCTCAAGGCGATGGGCGACGAACCGCCGCCGGTCGCCGAGCCGGAACCGGGCGACAACCGGTTCAAGGACCCGGAATGGTCGAGCAACCCTTACTTCGACTTCTGGAAGCAGGCCTACCTCGTCACGACCCGATGGGCCGACAAGATGCTGGAAACCACCGAGGGCCTGAGCGAGCGCGACCGGCAGCGGGCCGAATACCACTTCCGACAGCTCACGAGCGCGCTTTCCCCTTCCAACTTCCCCATGACCAACCCGGAGGTTGTCCGCGAGACTTTCAAGACGGACGCCGAGAACCTCGTGAAAGGCGTGCTGAACCTCGCCGAGGACATGCGCAAGTCCGGCGACCTTCTGAAGATCAGCCAGACGGATCTCGAGGCTTTCGAAGTCGGCCGGAACCTCGCCACAACGCCGGGCAAAGTCGTCTACCAGAACGAAATCCTGCAGTTGATCCAGTACGCGCCGTCGACGCCGACGCAGCACAAGACGCCGCTTCTGATGGTGCCGCCGTGGATCAACAAGTTCTACATCCTCGATCTGACGCCGGCGAAAAGCTTCATCAAGTACGTCGTCGACCAGGGCTTCACTGTCTTCGTGATTTCCTGGGTCAACCCCGACGGTTCGCTGAAGGACAAGGACTTCGAGGACTACATGCACCAAGGCGTGCTGGAAGCCGCCGCCGCCGTGCAGAAGGAGACGGGCGAAGAGAAGATCAACGGCCTGGGCTATTGCGTGGGCGGGACGCTCCTGGCGACAACGCTGGCGTACCTCTCGAAGCGCCGCGAGAACATGTTCCGCTCGGTCACTTTCCTCACGACGCAGGTGGACTTCACGAAGGCCGGCGATCTATTGCTGTTCATCGATGACGAACAGCTCGCCAGCCTCGAAGAGATCATGACCGAGCGCGGCTATCTCGATGGCTCCCGGATGGCCAACGTTTTCAACATGATGCGGCCGCGCGACCTGGTCTGGCCGTACATCGTCAACAACTATCTGCTGGGCAAAAAGCCGTTCCCCTTCGACCTGTTGTTCTGGAACCAGGATTCCACGCGGATGCCGGCGGCCAACCACCGCTACTACCTGCGCGAATTCTACCACGAGAACAAACTCGCAAAGGGCAAGCTGGAAGTCGGCGGGGAAACGGTCTGCCTCAGCGACATCAAGATCCCGGTTTTTGACCTGGCGACCAAGGAAGACCACATCGCGCCGGCCAAGTCGGTGTTCATCGGTGCGCAACTTTTCGGCGGCCCCGTCGAACTGGTGCTTGCCGGGTCGGGCCACATCGCGGGCGTCGTCAACCCGCCGGCAAAGGTGAAATACCAGTACTGGACGGCGTCGCGCGCGGCGGCCGAAACGCTTGAAGAGTGGGTCGGCATGGCGCACGAGACGCCCGGCTCCTGGTGGCCCTACTGGATCGAGTGGCTGTCGAAACAGTCCGGCGAGCAGGTCGCTCCGCGCGAACCTGGACGGGTCCTGGAGGCCATCGAGGACGCGCCGGGGTCCTACGTTCGCGTGCGCGGCTGATACCGTCCGGCGGAACCGGCGATTCACCGGCTATCCCGTCGGCCGGAAGGCGCGGCCTGGCTGGAGCAAGGCGTCAGCAATTCATTCGGCTGGTCATGATAAGGGCGAAGCGCGGTTTAGGGGTCGGCACGCTCCGGGCCGGCAGGAGAAAAACAGGCAAGAGCCCGGTTCCAAGTGCTTGGAGCCGGGCTCTTTTTTATTCGACCTCTTGCGGTTTGAGGGTTAGCGGATGCCGGCGGGCTCGTTAGCGGATGCCGGCGGCCTTGGCGCGCTTCGAGGAGACGTAGCCGGCCTTGACGAGCGCCTTGACGCAGCGGTTCGAGATTTTCGAAGCGTTCGAGCGGAAGCAGGTGCGGACGCCGGGGCTCGAAGGCGAATGCTGCGAGCAGTAGGAGAGATAGTCGCCGATGCAGGCGCGCTTGACGGAGGCGCTGACCGCGAAAGCGTTGGAAGCCGAGAGGGAAACGAGGGCGGCGGCGGTGAGGGCGATTGCGAATTTCATGGCGACGTCTCCGAGCTGGGTGTTGGCTGTTTTCCGCGGCGTACCGTGCCGCTGTTGAAAACAAACCTACGCCCCGCCCCCGGTTGGCGCTGTTCCCGGCGATACGGGCAGGAGTCTTTCTTGGGCGCTTCGGATGCCCACTTTCGCGCGCACACTCGGCAAGCCGGTGTGCGGCTGTGCGACGCACACTCGGCAAGCCGGTGTGCGGCCGCATCCGCGCCCTGACAATCCTCCGCAAGTGTCCTTCGGATGCCCTCGGCCGCTTCAATAGCGCACACTCGGCAGGCCGGCGTGCGGTTGTGCGACGCACACTCGGCAGGCCGGCGTGCGGTTTTGCTACGCACACTCGGCAAGCCGGCGTGCGGTTTTGCTACGCACACTCGGCAAGCCGGCGTGCGGCTGACCCGGCGCCTGACGATCCTTCACGGCGGACTATGGACGGCCCCCGACCGCCCCATCTCCTCCCGTCATCCCCGCGAAGGCGGGGATCCGGCCACCGTGCGCTGTAAACGACCGGTGCCGCCAGCCCCCGGCTTGGACAGGCCCCGGCCTTCGCCGGGGTGACGGTGGTGTGCGCCGCGGCGAAGCCAGTTGAACCCACCACTATCGCTTTGCGCCGGGACGGAGAAGGAAGCGCAGGGCGCTGGCCTCCCGGTGGCCGGACCCGTCGCCGGCAAACCTTCCACGCCTTGGAGTCAAAAATGACACGGCTGTTCTCTCTCTGCGTGGAGGCTCAGTCTGGCTGCACGCGAAGGCGGATCGGACCGGAAATCTCGGCGCCGGGATCGAGGACGCGGCCCTTCTGAACGATCTCGATCCGGTTCTGCCGGGCGAGCGTCCGTGCCGCGCGCCTCACCGCCGGCATAAGTGCACGCCAGTCAGGCTCATTAGCGGCCAATGACCTTGCTACCTCCGAAGGGCAAATGGACTTTTGCGGCCCCCTTTCCTGGCAGAGCGTTAAAATCGCTGTGTGAATTTCCTCCGTGTCAGCCAAGCCTTCCCCTCCTTTGCCGATGCACGATGCGGCCGCCGCAATTGCCTTGGCAGCTGCGCGCCCGATGCCTCGTGGGATGGCAAATGAGCCACAGGCGGCGACGAATGCACAGGCTCGGGGCGGCAAACGCGACAACCGTTAGCGATCCTTTCACGTTCCCTGCTAAGGCTAGCGGGATCACAGCAGCGAATAGGTCGAATGATGCGCGTCACACCATCCATCGCCGTGTTCACCGGGCTTGCCGCCACGGCAACGCTCGGACTTGCCGCTTCGGCATCGCCGGCGGTGGCGCAGGGCTACGCGAGCGAAAGCACCGGCCTGGAGCTTGGCGTCGGCGGTGTCGTGGGCGTCAAACCGAAGTACGAGGGCTCGGATGAGTACGAGGCTTTCGGCTTTCCGGTCATCTTCCCGAAATTCGGCGGCGGCGTCGGTAGCCGCGTGACGGTGCGCGGCGCGGACGACGTCCGGTTCCGTCTGTTCGAGGCCGGTGGCTTCGAAATGGGGCCGCTGGCGGGCTATGCGTTCGGGCGCGACGACGATGACGGCGACCGGCTCCTGGGCCTTGGAGACGTGGACGACGGGTTTGTGGCCGGTGCCTATGGCGCATATTCCGCCGGGCCGTTCCTGTTCGACGTCTCCTACCACCACATCGTTTCGGGCGACGACGACGGAGCGCTTCTCCGCTTCTCGGGCTCCTACCGCAAAGTCTGGTCGCCACTGTTCGCCACAACCCTGCGCGCCGGCGCGACCTATGCCGACGACAATTACATGGACTCGTATTTCGGCATCACCGCCGTCCAGTCCGCCAACTCCGTTGCCCGTCTCGGCACCTACGAGGCTGACGCCGGAATTAAGGACGTTTTCGTTTCGCTCGGAGCGACCTGGGACATCACCGACCGGATTACGTTGAAGGCAACCGGCAAATACGCCCGGTTGGTGGGTGATGCGGCAGACAGCCCCATCGTGGAAAGCGAAGACCAGTTTACCGGCCTTCTCGGCGCAACCTACCGGTTCGATCTGGGGCGCTGACGCTTCGACGGGCCGGAGGGTATCCGGCGCTCCGACAAGCCACGCGATCTCCCAAAGAGCGCGGATCGTACGCATTGCCGAGGACAGGACCTTCGGCTAACGAACTCCCATGGCAAAAACGGTCAAGCGTAAAGCCGGCGCGGCGGCGGAGCCCAAGCCCGGCATCATTCACGTGCGCGGCGCGCGCGAACACAACCTGAAGGACGTGGACCTGGAAATCCCGCGCGACGTGCTTGTCGTGTTCACGGGGCTGTCCGGCTCGGGTAAGTCGTCGCTCGCCTTCGACACCATCTACGCGGAAGGCCAGCGCCGCTACGTGGAGAGCCTCTCGGCCTACGCGCGCCAGTTCCTGCAGATGATGCAAAAGCCGGACGTCGACCACATCGACGGCCTGTCGCCCGCCATCTCCATCGAACAGAAGACGACCTCGAAGAACCCGCGCTCGACCGTCGGCACCGTGACCGAGATCTACGATTACCTGCGCCTGTTGTTCGCGCGTGTGGGCGTACCGCATTCGCCGGCCACGGGGCTGCCTATCGAGAGCCAGACCGTCACGCAGATGGTCGACCGCGTTCTCGAGCTTGAAGAAGGCACGCGGCTCTACCTGATGGCGCCGATCGTGCGGGGGCGGAAGGGCGAGTACAAGAAGGAGCTTGCGGAACTGCAGAAGCGGGGCTTCCAGCGCGTCAAGATCGACGGCACCCTCTATGAGATCCCCGACGCGCCGCCGCTCGACAAGAAGTACAAGCACGATATCGACGTCGTCGTTGACCGCATGGTAGTGCGGCCTGACGCCGCCGCGCGGCTTGCCGACAGCTTCGAGACGGCGCTCGAACTGGCCGACGGCATCGCCATTATCGAGTTCGCGGACCGTCCGTTGGGCAAGGAGACGACCTCGGGCGCGAACAAATCGAAAAACGAGACGCACGAGCGGATCGTGTTCTCGGCGCGGTTCGCCTGTCCGGTCTCCGGCTTTACCATCGACGAAATCGAGCCACGGCTGTTCTCGTTCAACGCACCCGCCGGAGCCTGTCCGACCTGCGACGGGCTGGGCACGCAACTCCAGTTCGAGCCCGATCTTGTGGTTCCTGACCCGGAACTTTCCATGGCCGAGGGCGCGATCCTGCCGTGGGCGAAAACCGGCGCCTCGTCGCCCTATTACGAGCAAACGCTAAAGGCGCTTTGCAAGCATTACGGCGTTTCGATGCGGACGCCATGGGAGAGACTGCCGAAACACGTGCAACTTGCCATCCTGTTCGGGTCCGCCGGGGAAGAAATCGAATTCGTCTATGAGGACGGGCTGCGCCGCTACCGCAACGCCAAGCCGTTCGAAGGCGTGATCGGCAACATCGAGCGGCGCTGGCGGGAGACCGATTCCGACTGGGTGCGGGAAGAGCTTTCGAGATACCAGCTCGCGCACCCCTGCGAGGATTGCGGCGGCCACCGTCTCAAGCCGCAGGCCCTGGCGGTGAAGATCGACGGGCTCAACATCGGTCAGGTCTGCGATATGTCGATCCGCCAGGCCGCACCGTGGTTCGTGGAGCTGCCGGAAAGGCTGACGGCGAAGCAACTCGCCATTGCCCAGCGTATCCTGAAGGAGATCAACGAGCGGCTGAAGTTCCTCAACGACGTCGGGCTCGAATACCTGACGTTGTCGCGGAACTCCGGCACGCTGTCAGGCGGCGAGAGCCAGCGAATCCGGCTTGCCTCGCAGATCGGCTCGGGGCTGACGGGCGTGCTGTACGTGCTCGACGAGCCGTCCATCGGCCTGCACCAGCGCGACAACGACCGGCTGCTCGGCACGCTCAAGCACCTTCGCGATCTGGGGAACACGGTCCTGGTGGTCGAGCACGATGAGGATGCCATCCTGACCGCCGATCATGTGGTGGACATCGGGCCTGGCGCGGGTGTCCACGGCGGAGAGATCGTCGCACAGGGCACGCCGGACGACATTCAGGCTTCCGAGGAAAGCCTGACGGGGAAATACCTGTCCGGCGGCCTTTTCGTGCCGGTGCCCGCCAACCGGCGCGAGCCCAACTGGCACAAGGCCATCGAAGTGCAGGGCGCGCGGGCCAACAACCTGCAGGACGTTTCGGCGAAAATCCCGCTGGGGCTTTTCACCTGCGTCACCGGCGTCTCGGGCGGCGGCAAGTCGACGCTTCTCATCGACACGATCTACCAGGCGGTGGCGCGGCGGCTGAACGGCGCGCGCACGTTCCCCGGCGAGCATGACCGGCTTCTGGGTTTGGAACACCTCGACAAGGTCATCGACATCGACCAGTCGCCCATCGGCCGCACGCCACGCTCGAACCCGGCCACGTATACGGGCGCGTTCACGCCAATTCGCGAGTGGTTCGCGGGCCTGCCGGAAGCCAAGGCGCGCGGCTACGCACCGGGGCGGTTCTCGTTCAACGTCAAGGGCGGGCGTTGCGAAGCCTGCCAGGGCGATGGCGTCATCAAGATCGAGATGCACTTCCTGCCGGACGTCTATGTCACCTGCGACCAGTGCAAGGGCCAGCGCTACAATCGCGAGACGCTGGACGTGCGCTACCGCGATAAGTCCATCGCCGACGTGCTGGACATGACGGTGGAAGAGGGCGCGGCTTTCTTCAAGGCGGTGCCGTCGATCCGCGACAAGCTGGAGACGCTGAAGCGCGTCGGGCTCACCTATATCAAGGTCGGACAGCAGGCGACGACGCTATCGGGCGGCGAGGCGCAGCGCGTGAAGCTGGCCAAGGAGCTTTCGAAGCGGGCGACGGGGCGGACGCTATACATCCTCGACGAGCCGACGACGGGTTTGCATTTCCATGACGTGGCGAAACTTTTGGAGGTGCTGCACCAGCTCGTCGAGGCGGGCAACACGGTGGTGGTGATCGAGCACAATCTGGAGGTCATCAAGACCGCCGACTGGATCATCGACATGGGTCCCGAAGGCGGCGATGGCGGCGGACGCGTGGTGGCCGCCGGCACGCCGGAGGACGTCGCCAAGGTTCCGGAGAGCTACACCGGGCAGTACTTGAAGAAGCTGCTGAAGCGCCGGCCGGCGGGGGCGGCGAAGGCGGCTGGCGGGAAGGCCGCGGGCAGCGGTGGTGGTGCGAAGAAGACGGCGGCTAAGAAGTCGGGTGGCGGCACGCACGGACGCGGCGGACGCAAAGGCGGCGGCGCGAAAGAGGCGGCGGAGTAGTTTTTTGTTTTCGCCTTTAGTTGCCCACCGCTCCCTTCGGTCGCGGCAACCGGCGCCGTACGATTCCCCGTGATGATTTAATTGAAATGGATTCGCTACTCGCAACTTTGAGCGAGCTCTGAAAATGGATGGCGATTGCCGCGCGATGGATCCCGGTGACAAGCCCCGGGATGACAGTTGCGAATTAGGTGGCGTGCCGAAAACTGCCAATTGTCATCCCGGCATTTATTGCCGGGATCCATCGTGCCGCGCTCGTCAGAGCATCCGTATGGGCGCTACCCAAGCAGCGCCCTGTACTCAGGCATCGCCAACGGCGTCACCACCCCGCCCCGCTGAGGCGAGCGGTCCAAGCTGGAGGCTTGGCCCGCGAAGCTGGCGTGGGGCTTTGCCCCACGACCGCTCGCCTCAGCGGGGCGGGGGGCAGCGGGCGCAAGCGGGAATGGCGGAAAGCGATCAGGCGGCGGCGCGTGGCTGCCTCCCGGAGACGGAATGCGTTTGCCGCGACGTGGATCCCGGGGACAAGCCCCCTGGATGACAGCTGCGAGTGCTGCTTCAAAACCCGCCAATTGTCATCCCGGCATTTATTGCCGGGATCCATCGTGCCGCGCTCATCAAAGTATCCTTATGGGCGCTACCCAAGCAGCGCCCTATACCCAGGCATCGCCAACGGCGTCACCACCCCGCCCCGCTGAGGCGAGCGGTCCAAGCTGGAGGCTTGGCCCGCGAAGCTGGCGTGGGGCTCTGCCCCACGACCGCTCGCTTCAGCGGGGCGGGGGTCAGCGGGCGCAAGCGGGAATGGCGGAAAGCGACAAGGCGGCGGCGCATGGCGGCCTCACGACGACGGAATGCGTTTGCCGTGCCATCGGTCCCGGGAACAAGTCCCGGAATGACAGTGGGGCGGTTGGTTAGCCGAACCGCACGACCCAGGTGCGCATGATCTCGTTGACCGAGTGGTCGACGTCGAAGTGGTCGGCGATGGAGAGGTTGAACGGCGGCTCGTCGATATAGACACCGGAACCCAGCGCGATGCGGGTGGCTATGCCGTGGCCGATATCGAGGTTGGCGGCCTTGCGGTCCTTGGGCAGCGACTCGGTGATGATCGCCACCTTATAGAGCCGGCCGACGCGCTCAAGGATGCGCGACACCTGCTCGTTGGAAAGATGCTGAAGGATCTGGCGCACCGTGGCGATGTCGCCCGCGGGGGGATCCTCGTCCACTGCGTTCACATGGCGGAAAGAAACCCCGTCGCGCGCATTTGCCTGCTTATGATGCTCGATCAGCGCCGGGACGATGTCGCAGCCGATATACGCGGGCGGATTGTCGAGGCGCTCCAGAATAGCTTTCGAAACGCGGAAGTCCCCGCAGCCGATATCGACCAGCGTCCGCAGATCCGGGTTCCTGGCCAGGAAGTCCGCCATGAACGCGACATAGGCCGCCGAGAAGGATTCCTTGGAACCGTTGCCCGACCAGAAGCCGTCACCCTCGGGCGCGGCGCCCCACATATTCTCGGCGTAAATCTGCTCGAATGCCTGCTGAATATCGTACTGGCCAGAAATGGCCTGCGCTTTCTGGAATTTCTTGAGCCGCCGGGCTTCCTTACGGCGGGCCTGCAGGGACGAAAGCCAATTCAGCATCGGATCACTCTCGTTGCCGCCGCGATCGAGCGGCCGTGTCGCTGAGCCAGAAGTCACGGGGCCAGATAAGGGCCCGAGCGTTGCCGGAACCGGACTGAGCCGGTTCGTCGCAACGCCGACGGATAGAAACCACGCAGCCCCGCGAGCGTCAACGCGCGTGCCATCTGCTCTCGACCGAGCGGCGTCAGGCGAGCATTGTTGTGGCTGTTCATTCGGTGCCCCGGCGAATCGCTGTTTGTTTGGCGACTTCAGCCTCACCGGGTCGGGCCGGATGGACAACATCCCCCGGCCGCAATGAACAACCTCCTGAAAGTTCACATCTAGCGCTTGTTACCGCGCGGCAGGAGGTGGATGGCCTTTTCGTTCACGTACTCGGCCTGGAGGTCGATGACGAGCGGCAGCCACCACCCCTTCACCGATAGCTTGATCCAGGGCGTATGATTCTCCGCGACGTACGTCGTGCTGGTGCCGTAGCGATAGTTGCCGCCCGACTTCCCCTCGAAGCGGACCGCGCCGGTAAACCGATCCCTGGGAATGGCGAAGTCGCGGAACTGGAAGCCTGCCGTGCGCACCCAGATCTGTCCCTGCCACTCGCGCATGCGGACCACGTAGAGCCGTCCGAAAACCTGCAGGCCGACGATGCACGCCACGAAAACCGGCAGGAGCAGGAGCCAGAGCGGGCTGTCCTGGCCCGTCCAGGCGACCGTGACGAGCATGGCCGACATCGCGACCAACAATGCCGCCATGGCCCACCAGGCGATGCGGACGACCAAAGCTTTCTTACGGTTCACCACCAGCGTGCCGTCCGGATATGCGCGTTCGCCGGAAAGATCGCCGACGCCTTCCAGGACCGGCAAACCGAACCGGGCGGCCAGCCGGCGCACGGTCTTCGCGCCGACTTCCTTCTGGCGGCCGATGACCAGCGGGACCGACTTTTCGGGATCGGGATGCTTGAGGACGACGCTCGATATGTACTGCTTGGTGCCGTCGTCCAGATGATGGTGACCGAGATTGAGCTGAGCGACGCCTTCGAAACTCGCCAACGGCTCGCTCCATTTGCGCCGAGCCAGAGGTTCCTCGACCACCACTTCGACGGCTTCCTCGCCAAGCGTGACGTGCACCTTGCGGTAGTCCTCCTTCAGCGTCGGCCAGATGTAGGTCAGCCAGCCAGCCAGGAAGGAAGCCGCGATGAGCGCCGAAAGAGCATTTGCGAGCCCTGACGCCATGAACTCGATGAGAACCGTCTGAGACAGGAAGTAGGCCAGCGCAGACCCGAAGACCGCCCAGAATAGAGCTAGGAGCGTTGTGACGATGGTGTCGGAGACGTCGGCGGCCAGGGTGTAGCGGACAGGAAGCCGATCGAGGTTCACGCGGAAAGGGAATTCGGAGGGCGGCTTATCGAACAGGCTCATGGGCGGATTCCTCGGCTGCGCGGCGGGTGGCCATTTGGGCAGCTGTGTAGCTGACATCGTGCGCCTGCGGAGTACCGGAGGTTACACCGTCCGAAGGAACGGTTGGCACACCCGCGACCTGATCGGCTGGACGGTATTTTCTTTGTTTGCGCCTTCCGACACTCGTTCCGAGCGCCGGCCGGAAGGCGCGGCCTGCCCAGAGTAATGCTTCAGGAGTTCGCTCGGCTGGTATTACACCCGCAAAACTTGATAGGGCGGGCCATGTTCTGCCGCCTGCTCACAACAGCCAGAGACCCGCCAAACCGAGGAACGCGAAAAAGCCGACGACGTCGGTCACCGTCGTAACGAACACGCCGGCGGAGGGGGCAGGATCGATATCGAACCAGTCGATGACGATGGGGATCAGGATGCCGGCGATGGCGGCAACGAGAAGATTGACCACCATGGCGGCGGCAATCACGCCGGCCAGCGGACCGGACCCGAACCAGAGGAACGCCACCAGCGCGGTGATCACCGACAGAATAGCCCCATTGGCGAGGCCCACCATTGTTTCGCGGGTAATGACCTTCGGCGCGTTGACGCGAGACAGACGGTTCATCGCGAGCGCCCGCACCGTCACCGTCATGGTCTGCGTTGCGGCATTGCCCCCCATCGAGGCGACGATCGGCATTAGGACTGCCAGCGCCACCATTTGCTCGATCGTGGCATCGAAGAGCTGGATGACGAGGGACGCCAGAACGGCCGTCGCGAGGTTGACCACGAGCCAGGGGACACGCGAGCGCACCGTCCAGTAGATGGAATCGGCTAGCGTTTCGTCGCCGACACCGGCAAGCGCCAGCATGTCCTCTTCCGCCTCGTCCTGGATAACGTCGACCACGTCGTCGACCGTGACCACGCCGACAAGCCGACCGTTGTCATCGACGACCGGCGCGGACATGAGGTCGTAACGGCGGAATTGCTGGGCGACTTCTTCCTGGTCGAGAGTGGCCAGAACCTGATGGCGGTCCGGGTTCATGATCTCGGAAACGGGGACCTCGCGCTTGGTGCGCAACAGCCGCGAGAGCTGGACGGCGCCCAATACCTTGAAGGCGGGATCCACCACGAAGATTTCGGAGAAGGTGTCGGGGAGTTCGTCGCTTTCGCGCATGTAGTCGATGACACGCCCGACCGTCCAGAAGGGTGCGACGGCCACGTAGTCCGACTGCATGAGCCGGCCGGCGGTTTCTTCCTCATATTCGAAGTTGCGTTCCAGCGCCGCGCGTTCTTCGTAGGGGATCTGATCGAAGATCTCCTGCCGGTCGCTTTCCTCGAGGTTTTCGAGAAGATACGCTGCGTCGTCAGAATCGAGTTCGGCGACCGCTTTGGCCAGAAACTCGTTGGGCAGTTCCTCGGAGAGGTCGTCACGGACGGTTTCGTCGAGTTCGGAGAAAACTTCGTAGTCGAAATCCTCGCCCAGCGTCTCGATCAGCTTGATACGTTCGTCGCGATCCAGGAGTTCGACGGCCTCGGCCAGGTCGGGCGCACGCATCTCGGAGGTCAGTTCGCGAACGGTTGCGTGATCGTCGGCCTCAAGAGCGTCACTCAGTGAGTCGACGAGATCGCTCATCATCTCGCCGTGCTCGCGCTCCTCGGGCACCGTCTCGTCCGGGCGAACATCCATTCTAATTCACGTCCTGTTTGAAGATTGAGATGACTGCGCAGGCCCCAGAACGACGCCCGCTAAGAAAAATCAACCCGGATTGACGAACCTCATCGACGACGATGCCTCGCTAACACACAATGAGGCCCGTACGCATCACAGCCTCGCTAAAGCATCCGTTGCTGAAGTGAAAATCTGTGTTTCGTTATAGGTTATTTCGTAATCTGCCGGTAAACACCCATATCCGGCGCAATAGGCGTCGCAGCGGGACGACCCTCCAGGGGTTCTGGACAGGGCGTGCGATCGAGGGCGAGGGACGATCGATGTCGAAGATGGCGAAAACCTCCGTATCAGGGTTCGCGGCGTTGGCGCTTGGCGTGCTGTTGAACGGCGGTGGCTTTGTCAGCCCGGCGGCGGCGGACCAACCTTCGTGTGCTGAACGCAAGGGCGTGCTCGGGGTTGCCCGCGTTGTCGAAATCGATACCGCCGACGGCATCCGGCTCGGCAACATGCAATACAAGGACGTCGATTTCCTGAAGCGCGGCGAAGTCGTTCTGACGTTCGACGACGGCCCGCTGCGGCCGAAGACGACGGCAGTCCTCAACGCGCTGGAAGCGCACTGCACCAAAGCTACGTTCTTCATGGTCGGCCGGATGGCGCTCGTCGACCCCAGCATGGTGAAAGAAATCGACCGCCGCGGCCATACCGTGGGCACGCATAGCTGGTCGCACAAGGCGCAGGGGCGGCTCAGCAAGACCGGCGGCAAGAAAGAATTCGAGCTCGGCCTCAGCGCGATCTCGCTGGCACTTGGCAAACCGGCGGCTCCGTTCTTCCGGTTCCCATACCTCAGCGACCCGAAGCGGATGCAGGACCACCTGAAATCTCGCGATCACGGCATCTTTTCTATCGACGTCGATTCACTCGATTTCCGCACGCGGTCTGGACGGGTGATGATCGACCGGACCATGCGATCGCTGAAGAAGCGCGGTAAAGGCATCCTACTGTTCCATGATATCCAGCGTTCGACGGCCAGCGGCGTTGCCGATCTGCTCGATGAACTGAAGCGTGAAGGCTTCAAGGTCGTGCATCTGGTGTCCAAGAAGCCGGCGAAGACGCTGCCTGAATTCGACGAACTCGCGGAAAAAGAAGCCGCGCGCCGCGCCAAGGTCGCCAAAAGCCGGCCCCTCGCAGCGCGCTCGATCGTCTGGCCTGTCGCCGCACCGGAGACCTTCCCAAAGCCCACGCCGCTGAAGATCATCCCGCGCGGTCTGTTCCGCGGGCCGCTGCCGGAGCGTTCCGGACTGCCGCGCCCGCCGGCCGATGAACTGCGGCGCTCGCTGCTGCATTCGAAAGAGAGCGAACCGGCGCCGCCGCAACGCCGGCCCGACCGCACCGACGCCGGATCGTCGGCCGTCGAAATGGCCAATCCGAAAAGAGACTGGCGGAACGATATTTTCTCGAACTGACCCGAGCTCGCCAGCAATCATCCGCATTCGAGCGTTTCGTGCGACCGCTCAAGGCTGCCCGCGCCCCGGAATTGCCAGGACCATGCCGCGTGGCGGGTTGTTTGGCCGCGTGACCTAATCTTACCGGCAGAGGCCGCATGTGTGGGCTATCCACAGGGCGGCCATGCTCGCGGCGCACTTGATCTGTTAGTTTTCGGACCAAACATAGGGTAGTTATCGGCGAAGAGGCCGGGCAGCAGATTTGGATTGGCCGATGCTGAGGAAATCCAGACATTCACGGTGGGTTGTCCTCGCAGGCTTGCTGGGGTTCCTCGGCGCCTCCGCGCACGCCGCACCATGCGCCAACCCACAAACCGCGATCGGGCTAGAGCGCATCGTCGAAGTCGAGCCAGGTTCGGGGCCGCTTTTCGGCGCGCTGACCCATCAGGTTCACGAGCCGGCGTTCCTGGCCGAAAGGGAAGTCGTCCTGACGTTCGATGACGGCCCGAGTCCATGGGTCACCCCAAAGATCCTCGATACGCTTGAACGCCACTGCACGAAGGCGACGTTCTTTGCCGTGGGCAACATGGCCGTCGCCTATCCCCACATCGCCCGCGATATCATTGCCCGGGGGCATACGCTGGGAAGCCACACGCTCTCGCACCCCCGCCGCCTGCCTGAAATGCCGGCAGCCAGGGCGCATGACGAGATCGAACGCGGTTTCGCAGCGCTGGAAGCGGCCACCGGGGGCGGCATCGCGCCGTTTTTCCGGTTCACCGGTCTCAACGACTCCGCCCCGCTTCTCAGCTATCTGCAGCGCCGCGGCGTCGCCAGCTTTACCGTCGATGTCGTCTCCGACGACAGCTTCATCGCCGCCCCCGATGAACTCGCCCGTGTCACCATCGAGCGTACCGTCCGCAAGAACGGCGGCATTCTCCTGTTCCACGACATCAAGCCGGGGACGGCGAAGGCGTTGCCGATGATCCTCGAAGGGTTACGCGAGCGCGGGTTCCGGATTGTACATTTGCGCCACCGCAGTTCCTATACGGCTGACCCGTCTCTGGTGGCGGACTACACCGAGCGCGCCGCGAAAAAGCTGGCGAAGAGCCAGGGACGCCCCCGGCTGATGCCATTTTATGGCGCCATCTCGGAGATCCGCGAAGCAGCCGGACGCCCGCCCGTAAAAGGCTCCGGGCCGTCCGTGCCGGTGACCTTGGTTGACCCCAAGCCGCGCGACCGTGGGGCGCGGGCATCAATGAAAGTCGCCTCGCCGCCGAAGCCTCCCGTTCCGGCTCCCGAGCAGGCCAAACCGGCGGTGCCGCCGCAGCCGATCCCGGCAACCCGTCCCGACGATGAAGAGGTCCTTCCCTGGAAACGCGCGCCCTCAGATAATCTCAGCACCAGCGCGTTGCCGTCGAAACCCGCGGCGGTTGGCGAGATGGCGTACTCTCCGCGCCGTCCCGGACCCTGAGGAGCCGGGCCGATGAGCCCGCGCCGGGACAAGCCCGCCGTTTCCTTCAGCAGTCGATTCAATGCGCCGCTGGCGCCGACGCCGCCCGATACCGTGCGGGTGTACCATTTCCCGCTCGATGCGCCGGCACCGACCGTCTCGCGCTTCTGGGCCACCCTTAGCGAAACCGAACGCGAGCGGGCCGGACGCTTCCTGCAGGTAGAACACCGGCGCCGGTTCGCGGTCGCCCATGGAATGCTGCGACGCGTGCTTGCACTCGAAACCGATGCCGCGCCGGGCGACATCGAACTCGCGGCTGCCGACGGCGGCAAACCTTTCGTCACCGCGCCGGAGGCAGCCCCCGCGTTCAGTCTCAGCCATACAGGCGGTCACGGCGCCGTGGCGATTTGCCGTGCCGCACCGATCGGGGTCGACATCGAAGCTGAGCGGGCCGTTCACCCTGGACTGGCGCGGCGGTACTTCGCGCCGGACGAGGCGGACTGGCTCGAGGGCCTGCCCGAAGCCGCGCGTGAGAGCGCCTTCTTTCGCATCTGGACGCTGAAGGAAGCTTTCGTGAAGGCAACGGGCGAAGGCATCCGGCGCGGGCTGGAGACTTTTTCGGTGCGCGTCGAAGGCGAAGTTGCGCGGTTGATCATGCTGGATGACAGCCCAGCGTTGGCCTCGCGCTGGCGGGTGTTTTCGTTCGAGATCACGTCCGGTCTTTGGGGAGCGGTCGCGCTAGATCGTGTTCAGTTCAGACTGAACCACGATCTTGCTTCTTTCGCTCACGGGCCGCATCGGCCTCCGGCCGGGCCCTGCGCGGGCGCGCCGCAAAGCGGCGGACCGCGGTCGCGGCCTTGGAGCGCGTCCATCAAACAGCAACGCGCTCTAGATAAGGACCGGGCGCCACGTCTGGAACTCGTCGCCTTATCTGCCGAAAGCGAAGGCGGTTGAGTTCAAGGCTGCCGCAGAGCGGTTTCCGGAGCGCGGTCCTCAGCTTGTCGGGACGTCGAGCTGGCGTGTCAGGTTCTCGAATTCCTTGCGCAGTTCTTCGTTGCGGAAAATCTGGTCGAAGGTCGGCGCTTCAAGTTTCTGGATTGCCTCGAAGGATGCCGCGGAATCGCGCATCAGGCTGCGGAGCTGGAAACTCGCCTCGACCGTTTCGAAGGTATTGTCGGCGATTCTCAGGTCGTGGGTGGCGCGGGCTCGGGCCTGCGCCAACTGTTCGCGCTGCTGCTGGAGATAGCGCCTGTATCCACGCGCGGCCTCCTCGGCGATGTCCTGGCTTCTGCTGTTCGCTTTCAGGGCGCGGATCTGATCGGGACGGTTTCCGCCCTCCTTCAATAGCCGGTCGGTCTTGGCGCGGGCGGCCTTGATGTCTTTCAGGATCGCGTCCAGCTTCGGCAGATAATTCTCGTCGATCTTGTCAATCGTCGCCTGCTGGGCCTGAACGAGCATCGCGAACAGTGCCGCGTGCATGGCGAAATACTGCCGCGCGGCCTTCATGTTCTCGCCGGAGGCGTTGAGCCGGTCGGCAAGTTGCGAATCGATCAGTTTCGCGGCGTTGAAAGCCGCGACCAGCCGAACGAGGTCGCCGGACAGAACGCTCTCAAGCAACAGGTCGATCTGATCGTCGCCGAGTTCGATCCCGGACTCCTTGAGTTGCTTGCGGATATCGGACTTCGCCGCCGCGATCTCCTGACGGTTCTTATCGATGCGCTCGTTGGCGTCGGCGATCTCAGTGGCGAGGCTGGCCACCGTATCCGTCAGCATGCCCGGCAGCATGCCATCCTCGGGTGCGCTGAGTTGGCGCTCCTTCAATTCGACGATCTGGTCCTCGAGCTCGCTGATGTTGCGGCGCAGGCCTTCGACACGCTTCTGCACCTCGACGACCGGTGCATCGGTGACGATCTCCAACGCGCTATCGAGTAGCGAGCGAATGCGGTCTTCCCGGTCCTCACGAGTTTCCGTCCACAGCGGCGTGACGATGAATTCGTCCTTGCCCGGCAGCTTGCGGGCGTCTGAACGCTGTTCCGCCGTGTCCTTCAAGATGGCGTCGATCGCCTGCATAAGCTGTCGCGCCTGCTTGAAGGCTTTGTCGTTGGCGCGTGGGTCAGGTTGTGTACCGACATTACCTCCGCCCTCCTCGGCCGTCGCACTGGAGCCGAAGGCGCCGGTCAGGAAGTCTCCAATCGAGTCCCGCGAAGAGGTTTGCGCCCAGGCGGGTGTGAAGGCGAGCGGAGCCGTCGCCAGCGCCATTGTCAGCGCCGCCGCAGCAGCAAACCCTCTCGAAAACCTAGCCATTCGAAACCCTCCAACCTCCTGCCGTTGGACCACGTGAAGATGGCATTCACATGGTTGCTGGGGCTCTGCTTCGCAAATCAAACGTACCGGAAAGGATTAAAAAGCGGCGCGATATCGGGAGACAGATTTAGCGCACCCGAGCCGCAGCGTCCGCAATCAAGGCGGTAAATGCTTCGTTTACCTGCCGAGCATCGTCCAGGACGATCATGTGCGTGAGCCCCGCCGGCGCCGGCGTCGAGGGCGGCAGACTGGCTTTTGCCGCCGGAGGATCGAACCGGCCGGGCGGCCCGGCGAAGGCAACCTTGAGATTGCGCGCGCCGAAGGCAATCAGCGCGAACGGTGCGCCCGCGCATTCGATACGGATACCCTTGCGAACCGGGCGGAACTGGGCCCCGGGCACTGTTTCGCCAACGCGGCGCAGAATGAAACCTGTCAGAGGCGCGAGCGCCCGCGCGGCGGCAACTGCCGCCTTCACCTCCGGCGCGAGCCCCGCGGCGCTTGCGGGAGCCGCGCTCACGCCTGCTGGCATCTCGCGAAGCGGTTTTCGTGCCAAATCTTGGACCGGCGGCGGTCGATCCAGGACCTCGCCGATCTGACGGGGCGACCCGGCGACTTGCGGCGCAGCGTTCCCGACCGGCGACCGGCCGGTTGGCGCCGTGGCTTGCTTCGGCGGCGCGCTGGATGCAGGTCCGCCGTTCGCGCCGGCATCGCAATAGATCGGGCGGCCTCCATTGTTGTGGATCCGTTCCAGCCAGGAGGCCCAGGAGAACAAGAACCCCTGTTGGCGCAGCCAGTCGATGGCGTCGTTGCGGTGCGGAAAGCCCATGTCGTCCAGCACAGCCATCCACTGCGCCAGGGTGCGGCCGGTATCCGCCTCGAGGCTATCGAGAAATTCCCGTTCTTTTTCCGCCAGGTCGCGGTTCATCGCCCTCGTCCGGTGAAAGTTCGCAGCCCCGGAACCGATCCGGGCGCGTCAGATCCAACGCCGCGTCTTCTCTTTATAGGCGCGGTACGCCTCGCCAAAACGCGCTTCGAGGTGACGCTCCTCGGGCAAAATCGCCAGCCACGTCACCAGTCCCACGAACGCCGGCAACAACAAGACAAACCAGATGTTCTTCGTCACTTCCGCGACGGCCAGGAAGATCAGCACATCGGCAACATAAATCGGGTTGCGCAATACTCTGTAGGGGCCGGTCGTGACCAGCGCGTCACTACCCTTGTGCGGCATGACCGTCGTCTTGTGGCGCGAAAGTTCGTAGCCGGACCACAGAAACAGCGCGACGCCGATCACACCGAAACTCAACCCGACGATACGCGCCGGGCCGTCGTCGAGACCCGGCCACGGGAATGGCAACAAAACGCCCAGCGCGATGGCGGCGACGGCCGTGGCTACGATGAGAAGCGGCGGCCACGGCACGGCGCTTGGCCTTTTCGCGGCCCCATTACCTTCCGGCTTCGCCGACACCCGCCGTCCCCCCTTAGCTCAACCATTTCGCAAGACCAGCGCTGGCGGCGCGGATCGAGATCCCGAACCTCGCGAATCGTTATAGCCGAATCGCGAATCGCCGTCTTCCCGCGCCGCCGTTGCCGTGTGACCGGCACGATTGATCCAGGCGCCGATGTGTTCCGTCACAGGATCGACATGGGGTCAGGGGTATGGGTGAGGCGACAACAGCACGGCGGCCCATTCGGAGACAAACGCATGCGGCGGCTAACGCATCCGGAAGCGAAGCTCCTGGCGTGCTGACTTCCGCCCATGGCAGGGGCAAACGATGTTCTACTACGCGGCAAAGATCTTCTGGCTGTTCGCGCAGCCTTCTTCGCTCAGCCTCATGGCGCTCGGGCTCGGCTTCGCGATGCTCGCCCTGACACGGCGGCGACGGCTGGGACTGTCACTCGCCGCTTTCGGTATGATCATTCTGCTGGCCGGCGGCTTCCTGCCTATCGGGAACTATCTCGTCTATCCGCTGGAACAACGCTTTTCCCAGGTCACGCTACCGGATGAGGGCAGCGACGTATCGGGTATCATTATCCTTGGCGGGTTCGAGGACGGCTGGGTGTCGGAGGGGCGTCCGGGCTTGGCCGTCAACGAGGCGGCGGAGCGATTGACAGAGGGCGTGCGGCTCGCCAAGCGGTGGCCGAACGCACGCGTTGTGTTCACCGGCGGCGTCGGCGGCCTATTCGCCGGAGGAAGCGACGCCGCTGGCCCCGTGGGCCAGTTCCTGACCGACGTCGGCATCGCACCCGATCGCATCGTTCTCGAGGGCGCCTCCCGGAACACCTGGCAGAACGCGGTGCTGACACGCGAGCTGGTTAACCCCAAACCGGGCGAACGCTGGGTGCTCGTCACGTCCGCCTTCCATATTCCTCGGGCGGTCGGCGTATTTCGACGGGCCGGTTTCGAGATCATCGCGGCGCCCACCGATTACCGTACCCGCGATGAGCGCGATCTGCTGCGCCTGTTCAGCTCGATGCCCGATGGACTAAAGCGCTTCGATCTCGGCGTGCGGGAGTGGATCGGCCTACTCGGCTACTGGTTGGCCGGGCGGACCGACAGACTTTTTCCGTCACCAAAGGCGCAGCAGCCGGAGAAGCCCGCGGCTGGGTGAAGGCCTGCCGTTCGCCCGGCTCGCGTCGGCGTTAGCGGGGACGTGGCGTAACGCTCAGATCCGTCTCGGCAAGCTCGCGCTCCAGATCATAGGTCTTGCAGCCCTTTTCGCCGAGCTTCGCGTTATAAGCCTGCAACTCTGCGAGTTCCCGGTTGTAGCGATCGTCGGGGTTCGTGGCGTAGCCTTCGGACAGGCCGATGCTCGTGCCGACCGATTGCATGGAACGCGCCAGCGCGGTGGGTTGGGTGCGGCGGCCTTCGCTGCGCAGGCTCAGGATGCGCACCTGCATCCGCCCCATGATGCGTCCGCAGTCGAGTTCCTCGGTCTGCTCCGGCGATTGAGCCGTTTCAAGCTGCGGCGCGCCGGCCGACGCACAGCCGGCGACCATTACGGCGCAAAGGAGCATTGGAACGGCGTGAAGTCGGCGCATGCGGAGGATCGGCAATCCCAGTTTCGAATCAAACGTATCGATGCATGGACGTTAAGGGATCAAACCCGGCTCAAGTGAGGCGTCAGGTGGGCTTTCTCCACAACGCAGGGGCTGCCGGTCCTGCGGTGTGCCGTCCCATGCGTCAAGTTTCGCCGCGCGGCAAGGGGCCCGCGAGGCGGCGCGCCATCCACGCCTTTTCAGCGCGACCAAGCGGCGGCGACTTGCGCGCGGGTTCGCGGTCGGTCTTCAATCGGTCGGTGACACACCGCGAGATCAACAGGTAACAGGATCAAAAGGCAGCGGGAACCGCATGACTCTCCATCTCGTGAAACTCTGCGTCGGCGCCGACAGCATCGACGACCTCGCCGCTTGGCAGGCCTCGCGCCTCAAGGACTCGCAGCGGCAGGGCCGCGCCGGCAGGCTCGCGCATACGACCTATCAGATGCCGAAGCGGTGCGACGACCTGCTCGACGGCGGCTCGATCTACTGGGTTATTCGCGGCGTCATTCAGGTGCGCCAGAAGCTCCTCGGCTTTGAAGAGGGGCGAAAGTCCGACGGGCGCCGGGGCTGTCACATCCTGCTTGACGCGGAACTGGTGCCGGTCCGTCCGACGCCACGGCGCGCCTTCCAGGGCTGGCGCTATCTCGAAGCGGACGCCGCCCCACCCGATCTCGGCGGCGAACGCGCGGCGGACCTTGCCGATATGCCACCGCGCATGCGTCGCGACCTGGCGGACCTTTGCCTGATATGAGCAATTCATCGAAGTCCTCGCGGTTTCTGACGCCGCACGCCGCTTCACTGCCCGCTTCCGTCCCGTTCGTCGGACCGGAGGCGATGGCACGGGCGCGCGGGCGGGCGTTCGCCGCGCGCCTGGGCGCCAACGAGTCAGGCTTTGGCGCATCTCCGGAGGCGGTCGCCGCGATGGAAGAGGCCGCCGCCTCAAACTGGATGTATTCCGATCCTGAGAACCACGACCTCAAGGCCGCGGTTGCGTCGTTCCATGGGGTTTCTCCTGAAAACGTTGCCATCGGAGAGGGCATCGACGGACTTCTCGGGCTGACGTGCACGCTGGCGCTTGCGCCCGGCGAAACGGTAGTGACTTCGGACGGCGCCTACCCGACCTTCAATTATCACGTCGCGGTTCACGCCGGCCGGCTGATCAAGGTTCCCTACCGCGACGACCGCGAGGACCTGGAAGCGCTGCTGGAAACGGCGCGGCGCGAGCGCGCCAAAATCGTTTACGTTTCGAACCCGGACAATCCCATGGGGTCCTGGTGGCCGGCAGAACGGATCCAGCAACTCATTGCCGCGCTGCCCGCCGATACGCTTCTTCTTCTCGATGAGGCTTACGCGGACACAGCCCCTGCCGACGCTCTCCCGGGGATCGACGTCGCCAATCCGCAGGTTCTGCGCTTCCGCACCTTCTCGAAAGCATACGGTTTGGCGGGCGCGCGCATCGGCTACTGTCTCGGTGAGGCCGGTCTGGCGATCGCGTTCGATCGTGTGCGCAACCACTACGGCATCAACCGGGTCGGCCAGATCGGTGCGCTCGCCGCGTTGAGGGATCAGGACTATCTCGCCGAGGCCATCCGGCAGATCGCCGCCGCACGTTCGCGGATCGCCGATATCGCCACCGCGAACGGCCTCAAGCCCCTTCCCTCGGCGACCAATTTCGTGACCATCGACTGCGGCGCCGATGGCGCCTTCGCCCGCCGAGTCCTTGAGGGCGTGCTCGATCGCGATGTCTTCATCCGTATGCCCGGCGCCAAGGGACTCGACCGGTGCATCCGGGTCAGTACCGGGCCCGATGCGGCGCTCGACCTTTTCGAGGCAGCGCTGCCGGCGGCGTTGGCCGACGCGCGCGCGGCTTGATTTGCTCGCCCTGGTGCGCCGCACAACAACGAGGCTGTAGCGTCCCTAGGCCTTCTACGTTAGTATTAGCGGATCGAACGCCGCCCCAAGGGGCACCAACTTGTCGAGGCAGCGTCACATGCTCAAAGCGAACGAAGCGTTCCCGCCGGTCAACACGGCCTCACGTCATGCCATGGCGCAGGTGATGGACTACGTGTACCGCATTCCCGTTATCGGCTGGGCGCTTGAAGGCGTCCTGGTCGACGACCGTCCGAAGGCGCGGCTGGCGGGCTTATTCGTCCTCCTCGGCGCGCCGACCGTCACCGTTCTGCTGCTCGGCTGGACGGGCGCGCTATTCCCGGCGATCACGCTCGCGGTCTTGAGCATTGCTGCGCTTGCGCTGGTGATGGAAATTTGAGGCGGCCGGCTCGCCGTCGATCGCGAGCCTAGGCATCGCAGTATTCAGCCGTCATTCCTCTTTTCGACTTCCGGGCGCTTTCGGCCGGTCGCTCTTTCGCGGCTGGCCGGGCTTAATTCCGCCTGTCCCCGTAGCTAAACGAACTTCAGCGAGATCGTTGCCGGAACCGGCACAAAGACAGAACTCGTTCATCTCCCGTTATTGACAGTGGCGCGTTTGCGTCACATTGGCGCCCACCTCAAGCCCAAAACCCGGCCTACTCAATTAAGTGGGAACACGTCGACTCGCTGCGGCAGGCTGGGAAACCCGTTTGAGGCGACGTCCCCGCGAACGAGGCAACACGTCATTCGCCAGGCGAGGCCGAAGCGCCGCCAGGACATCCCGGGCGGTGAACGGCGGAATTGCGTCTGTCACCGGACGATACACCGGGGCGTATGGCAATCATGGATGGTCGCGCAATGTCGACACGGAATGAGCACTCCAACACCCGCGAGCCAACGCTTTCGCTGCGTCCCGCCGCTTACGGACCGTCGTCCGGCGAGTGGCTGGAACCCGAAAAAGAGCCGCGCGACTGGAAAAAGCTGTTCCTCGTCCTCGGCCTCGGCGCCCTGTCCTGGGTCGCCACTTACGTCGGCATGCTCGAACTGATCGAATCCAACATGGGCGACCTGCCGCTGGTTCAGCAGGTTATCATCGGATTCGCCGTCGCGATGCTGATGACCATGATCATCTGGCTGCTCGACCAGATCTTCAGCCCGATCCCGTTGACGCAGAAGTTCGTCTACGTCTTCGGATACCTCTTCCTCACACTGATCTCGGTCGGGTTCGGTTTCGGATTCTACTGGAAGGTCCTGGAAAGCCGCGGCGAAGCCACGCGTTCGGCGGAAGCCGCCGTTGGGCAGGTGCAAACTGCGCTGCACGCCGGATCGACGCGGCTGGAGCAGCTTTCCGATACGCTCGAGCAATTGACGACCGTCTCAGCGCGGAAGGCTATCGAGGAGCGCGAAAAAGGAACGAGCTGCCCGAATTCGAGTCCCGGCGACGGTCCGCGCCGCAAGTTGCGCGATGCCGATGCGCAGCAGTTCTCGTTCGCCAGCGATTTCGTCAAGAGTCGCGTCGACCAGATCCGCACGAAGATGGCGGGACTCGATGCCGAACTGGTGAAAATCGGCGACGACTCCAAGTCGACGATCGATCCAGACACCGGCACGCGAAACGAATTCATGCGGGCCTTGAACCGCCGTCTCGACCTTACGGTGACCGGCTTCAACGCTTTCCGCGGCGATCCGCAGCTTCTGCAGCTTCGCGGTCAGCTCGCCGAGCGCTCGGAGCGCTCGATCTTCCCTGACGGCAATGGCGGCACATTCGCCTGCCCCGACCCGCAGCTTCAGACGGCGCTGCGCGGCGTGGTGCGCGCCATTGACCAGCTACCGGTGATGCAGAAGCCGCAGATCGCGGCCGTCGAGGGCGCCGAAGCGACGATCGAGGCGTTCCGCCGCTTGTCGGCGACGCTGCAGGGGGCGCTGGTGTTCGAATTGCCGCCTTCCGCCGATGAACTGCGCGCGTTGCAGAAGAAGGCCGTCCAGTCCGTTTCGGCCGGTGCGCCGGCCAGTGTCGCTGCCGCCCAAGCCAACCAGCCGGTCGGCCTCTCGAAGCGCGACTACATTCCGCTCGCCATCGCCATCTTCGTCGACTTCTGCCTGCTTCTCGTTTCGATCGGCCGGCCGATGAACCGTCTCAACTCGCTCGTCCCGGTCATGCGTGAGGCCGAGCGCGGGCCGATGATCAAGATCCTGTCGCGCTTCAACGACATTCACCGCGACCCCGAAATCCGCCAGAACTTCGAGGTGTTCCGCCACGTCGTGTTCGACATGCACGGTGCCTATTATGTCGCCGTGCCGCTCGACGCCCCCTACCGGCCTTCCGGCCGTGGCGCCCAGGGCGGTTTCGGATATGGCTCGCACGATGCGCAGGAACTGCAGCACGAGGCGCACCTTCTCGCCAACCTGTTCTCGGGCTTCGAGCAGCAGCGCATTTTCTCGCGCGTCTACAATCCGTTCCTGACGACCAAGGCGATCCAGAAAAAGCTCTGGCGGCAGGGCTCGAAGTTCGCCGGCTGCCAGGCTTTCCGGGTTTACCGGTTCCGCGACGGCGCCTGGTCGAACATGATCCTGCAGGCCGTGATGGGCGCCGCCAAGCGCGCGGAGGAAATCAAGCGGCTGCGCGGTGAAGACGAGACCACGGTGCGTACCTCGCAACCGGAACAGCCGGTGGAGCAGCCGTCCACGCAACCGTCCGCTACTCCGGCAGGCCGCGATGGCCTCGCGGATCAGGCGCCCATGAACGGGTTCGACAGCACCCTGCGCCATGCGCCCGATATCTCGCAGCCTGGGCGGCGCGCCGAGCGGACCGCCGACAGCTATCAGGTCTACGGCGCGCGTTCCGAGGCTGGCGGTCGTCCTGCCCGTGGCGAGGCGCCCCCCTCGCGCCGCCGCCGCCGCGCCGCTGCCGCCAATGGCGCCAATGGCGCACCGAAGAACCGCGAGCGCGCTTCTTCCAACGGCGTTGACCGCAAGGCAAACGGCGAAGCCATGCCGCATGACGAAGCGACGCTGCGTCAGGCATTCGGGCGTTACGCGACGCGCGCGGCCGTTGAATTCTCGGCCTCGGACAACGCCGATACGGATGACGCTTTTGAAGCGGCCGACGAACTTTTCGCCAATGACCTTGCCGGGGACGACTTCGTCGCTCCGCCCGCCAACGGCAACACCGCGCCTTCCCGCGCTGCCGGGCTGGAACGCAAGTACGGCGAACCGCGGCCCGCACGCGACAACGCCAAACCGGAACGCGAAGACGAAGTCGTCATCGCGCTCTCCGACCGCCGTCCGGAGCGCACGGCTTTCGGCAGCGATGGCAACGTCCCGGCCGCCCGCAGCACCCTCCGGCCGGCGGCGCCTCTCAACGAACCCGCTCCCCTGCGCCACGCCGAACCGGCCGAGAAGACCGGTGCGCCGGAACCCGTGGCCAGCGAGGTGCGGACACAGGTGACGCTGACCCGCGAAACCGCCACCTTCGAAGTGCCCGCCTTCAATGCCGGCGGCAACTTCTTCGGCAACGGCGGAATGACTCCCGTGATCACGTCCTCGACGGCGCCGGCGCTGCAGCCGCAGTTCAACGGCGAGGTCGCTGCGCTCGAAGCTCCTGTCGAGCCGGTCGCCGAAGCCGAGGCGATCGTCTCCGACGACGCTGCCCGTCAGGCCGTTCCGGAAGCCGAAGTCGCGGAAGTCGCCGCCGTCGTGCCGCCGCCGCTGCCGGATTGGGCGCTGAAAGGCGCCGAAGACAGCGCCGAGACGAATGCGCCGGTTGACGCTGCATCGGAGGATGCGGACGGCATGATCGTCGAGGCCGGAAACGGCACCGTCGACAAGCATTCGCTGACCGAGATCGCGGATCATCGCTGGGAAATTACGCAGGATCCTTTCGCCGACGATGTGTCGTTCGACGAAGAGGACGAGACCATCGTCACCATCGCGCGGCGGCTGCGTCCGCAGGCCGGACCGGCCGAGTAAAACACAGCTCTCCGACATCGCGGTTGGCCGCCGAAAACGACTCCGGTCGGCCAATCGTGAGCCACTTCTCAACGGTTGTTTAACTGTCCTTGCGGCTTAATGGGGCTCAACGGCGTCCGGACAATATCAAGCGCCCGGTCACCTGGCTCCGGAACACTGCAAAAGGAAGAAACGATGCTCAATAACACCACCTCCGGTCTCCAGGTCATCAAGAAGGACGAGAAAGAGCCGAGGGTGAAGGCGTTCGTTGAGAATTTCCTCAGCAGACTGGAAGAAGGCGGCGCCGAAGCTGACGAGTTCGTTCTCCTGGCGCGCTCGCCCGAAAGCCCGGTTTGCCGCGCTCTGACGGCACTGCTGCCGCGCCTCAAGCACACCGGCATCGAACTGCGCGTCGTTTACACCGCGATCGACACCGGCGCCTTCCACTCCGAACCGATGACCGGCCCGCTGATCGACTACGCGACCGTCCGTATCATCAACGACGCCCGCCTCTACGAAGCGCACGAGCAGCTCGTTCTTGACGCGTCGACGTGCTGGATCGGCGACTGCATGCGCCGCGAAGCCGCCAAGCGCGATGCCTATGAAAACTACGTCGCGAACGACGCAGAGACCGCTCGCTCCGCCGCCACGACCTTCGGTTATCTCTGGCAGGCTGGCCTCCCCACCGCACCGCTGATGCCGGTCGCGCCGACAACCGGCTTCAAGGATGCCGCGCAGTCGGGCCTTTTGGGCAACGCGCCGGGTGCCGAAGCAGGCAATGCCCCGACCGTCCTCACGCGCCACTAATTCGTTCACGGCGCGGACCGGCCTAAAGGCCTGCGCCTCCACGGGGGCGGCGCCCTTACTTCGCTTGGCCAACACTGGGCAAGCCCGTGTTGTGCTTCCGGGCCGCAGTCGCGGCCTGGAGCGCCTTTCTCCCTTGAAGCGCTCTTAAGAACTCCATTCTCGTTCACGGCGCGGACCGGCCTATCCCGCGAGGGGCAAGCCGCCCCGGTCGTGGCCCAGAAATTGGCCGCCTAGGGCCGCGCGCACCGAAATCCTGATCCTCGATCTCAAACCGGCTCTCGCATTGAGGGCCGGTTTGTTGTCGTCCGAGCCACGATGCCGGAAAGACCCCTCCGTTCTTGTGCCTCGCCGCCGCCAACGTCATTTCCGCGGACGTCCCGTCCTGTTCGCGTACGCCGCCGCACATGGAAACGCCGGCCAACGATATTTCAGCGCAATTGCCCGAATTGCCCGGAAAAC
>CBDDFK010000013.1:0-130033 GCA_965226995.1 Filomicrobium sp. | reverse complement strand
GTAAATAGGTTGTGTCGTTCGGCCGGTTCGCGGGTGGCGTTTGCGCTCGCGGTTGGTCTCGTTGTCGGTGGCGGAGCCGTTTCGGCGCCTACGCATCGTTCCCTCCAAGACGATACGGAAATCCGGGTCGTTGCCGGGTTTGCGCGCGTCGTAGATGGCGACACGATCGATGTCGCGGGGCAGCGCTTGCGCCTCGAAGGTATCGATGCGCCGGAAACCGGGCAGACCTGTCCGGCCCGGTATGCCGGGGGGCTTTTGGGGCCATGGCGATGCGGTCGGGCGGCGACTGACGCGCTCGAGGCGTTGATCGGCGACCGGCCGGTCAGATGCCAAAGCCAGGAGGCGGATAAGTACGAGCGGCTGATCGCCACCTGTTTCGTTGGCGGGTTGGATATCAACGCGGAAATGGTCCGGCGCGGATTCGCCTGGGCGTTCGTCAAATACTCAGACAGCTATGTCCGGCATGAGGCCGATGCTCGCATGCGTAAAGCTGGCATCTGGGCCTCGCGGACCGCGCCCCAACCGGCTTGGGAATACCGCGCCCGGCGCTGGGTCAGCGCCGAGCCGGTCGCGCCCGACGGCTGCGCCATCAAAGGCAATATTTCACGCGACGGCCAGCGGATCTATCACACGCCCTGGAGCCCCTGGTACGCCAAGGTGCGTGTCAGCGCGAAGGACGGCGAGCGATGGTTCTGCGACGAGGCGGAGGCCCTTGCCGCCGGGTTCCGCGCCGCAAGGTTCCGATAGTCTGCTTTTCCCTTTCAGGATTAGGCTGAACCACCCGCTCCCCCGCCCGGTCGCCCAAGTACGATACTCCCATGGGCGGCCGGGCGGGGGAGCGGGCTGGCGATGTGCTTCCGCGTAATGCGGAAATGATCCAACCGTCCGCCGCGCATTTGTGCCGGTCCGGCGGGCTCAGAGCTGATCGTAGCCGACGTCGAAGACGGGCTGGCAGGCCTGAATACGCCCAGCCTGGAAGCCCGCCTTGAACCAGCGCTGGCGCTGAGCGGCCGATCCGTGGGTGAAGGCATCGGGAACGACGTAGCCCTGCTGGCGGCGCTGGATCATGTCGTCGCCGATCTGCCGGGCGGCGTTCAGCCCTTCCTCTATGTCGCCGGGTTCGAGACGCTGATTGAGTTGGTGGTTGCGTGCGGCCCACACCCCGGCGAGGCAGTCCGCCTGCAGCTCCATGCGGACCTGCAGCCGGTTGGACTCGACTTTGCTCATGCTGCGCTTGGCGCCCTGCACCTTGTCGGTGATGCCGAGAACGGTCTGTATGTGATGGCCGACTTCGTGGGCAATCACGTAGGCCTGCGCGAAGTCGCCGGGTGCGGAGAATTGACGCTTCAACTGCTCGTAGAAGGCAAGGTCGATGTAGATCTTGCGGTCGAGCGGACAGTAGAACGGTCCCATTGCCGCCTGGGCCCATGCCGCAGCCGGTGGTCGTGTAGTTCTTGAAGAGGACGAGCTTGGGTTCCGGGTAGTCCTTGCCGAAGGATTGGAAGACGCTGTTCCAGACGTCCTCGGTGTCGGCCAGCACGCGGGAAATGAAGACCTTCATTTCGTCGTCGCTGCTGCCTGTGGTGGTACCGTCTCCGCTGCCGGGAAGCCCGGGAATATCGGAACCGCTGCGGCGGCTGACGTCGGTCGATTGAGGCAACTGGGAATATCGAAGCCGCTGCGCGGCGCGCCGCCCGATCCGCCGGTCAGGATTTCCAGCGGGTTGATGCCGAAGAACAGCATGATGGCGCCGATGATCAGAAGGGTGGTCAGCGAGAACCCGCCGCGTCCGCCGACCGGGATGCGTACGCCGCGACCGCCGCGTCCGGGGAGGCCCAGGCCGCCTGGAAAACGGAAACCGCGCCCGCCTTGCGAGCGCCGATCCTCGACGTTGGAACTGCGCCGGTCCTGGTCGTCGTAACGCATGAGACTTGTCTCCGGAATCTAGGCGGGATCACCACGCAAATGGCGGCGCCGGTGGGCCGCCAGCCGATTGCATCGCGGTCATAGTGCATGGCGGACCTGAACTGACAAGTACCAGGGGCACGGAGGGTTCCCTTCCGACCCGGTGCAATGCCGCCGGGGCCGGCGGGTCGTTCAGGCCTTCTTGCTTCCGTCCGTCTCCTTTTGGGTGCGCGTCACCGGGGCGGGCTTCGCGCTGTCGGTGTCGTTCCCGGTCGGTAGCATGTTGGGCAGCATCAACACCTTGCCCTGTTCGCCCGGCTTGCCTTTTTGCGGCCTCAGCAGGGCTTTCACCGCGCGGGATGCCGCGATGCGGCCCTCGTTGGCATAGGCTTCGTGGTTCTTCTCGATCTCTTTCAGTTCGTAGCGGTAGTTGACCATCAGCCCGTGAGCCTGCCGCAACCCCTTGTCGGAGGCGTCGGCCAGCCAGTTGATGCGTTCGAGCCGCGCGCCGTTGCCGAGATGGAAGCGCGCCACGGGGTCGACCGGCTTGTTACGATCCGACTTGGCCCGGAGGAAGTAATGCGCGGCCAGTTCGCAGAGAACGTCCTTGAGATCATCTACGTGCGGGCTCGACTCGTGCCATTCGAGATCGCCGAGGCGGGCCAGGGTCTTGCGGTCTTCCGGCGTCAGGATGTTGTCGGCATCGTCGGCAAGCAGGCGGTCGAGCCAGCGGGCGAAATTGGGCACCGGCGACAGGGTCACGAACGTCGTGAGGGTCGGCAATTCGCGCTGCAATTCCTCGGCGACCTGCTTGATGAGGAAGTTCCCGAAGGAAATGCCCGTCAGCCCTTCCTGGCAGTTGGAAATCGAGTAGAAGACGGCCGTCGTCGGTTCGCGCAGGGGATCGGACTTGCGCGGTTCGTTGAGCACCGGACCGATGGCGTCGGCCATCTCGTCGCCGAGCGCCACTTCGACGAAGATCAGCGGGTCGTCCACCAGCGAAGGATGGAAGAAGGCGAAGCAGCGCCGGTCGGCGGGGTCCAGCCGGCGGCGCAGATCCTCCCAGCCGCGGATCTCGTGGACCGCCTCATAGGCGATGATTTTTTCCAGGATCGCCGCGGGTGTCTGCCAGTCGATTCGCCGGAGAACAAGGAAGCCGCGGTTGAACCACGAATAAAGCAGATGTTTGAGATCGCCGTCGACGATCGCGAACGCCGGGTCGTCCTTGGGCATGCGCAAAAGATCCCTGCGCATGGCGACAATCTCCGCGGTCGCGCCCGGTGCGAGGTTTAGGCGGCGGAAAAATTCCTGGCGGGGGCTTTCGACGGCTGACTGGAGGCGCGCCAGCGACTTTTCGCCAGGATCGGCCACGTAGCCTTCGGCCGCTTCCAATACCGCGTCCGGGTCGGGCTGAAGCATCGGCGCGGCGGCGAGATAGCGAAAGAAGGCGCGCTTTTCTTCTGCCGACAGGAGCTGATAATGGTTGAGGATCTGCCGTGCGATGGCCACGCCCGAGGCTTCGCCGCGTCCCGATATGAGGGCGTCCACGAGGGCCTGCATGCCGCGTTCGGGTTCGTCGCCAAAGAGCGATTTTGGCAGCAGCGAGCGGCCCTGCTCGGCAACGGTGTTGAGGAGTTCCTGGAGGAAGGAGACGTTCATTCGGGCCTCTTCATCTCGTAATCGTTGCGCGCGCGCCGCTGGTGTCGAGGGCGAGGAAGCCAGAGACCGGAGGCGGACGCAAGCGGCAACCGTTTACGATTTGTAAACCGTCTTCGATGATTTTTTGTTAACCAATGATTCGTCCGATGACAGACGGGGATTTCGTTCCATGGCCGCGCCGCAAGGGTCCGCCCTGCGCACTTCGGGGCTCAACACGGTCCGTAACGACACCGGCCGGACCGCTTACTGCGGGCCCTATATCCTATCGGCGCTGACCGGTTTCCCGATCAGTCGCATCGAAGCGGAGGTCAACCGCTTCCGCCGCGTCCCCGAGGGCAGCGATGTCGTCGGCACGTCCGCGATGGAGGTTGCCGCCGCCGCAACCGAACTCGGCTGGGAAATGACGCTTGTCGATAGCTTCTGGCATCTGGAGAAGAAGGAACGCCCGACGCTCTGGAGCTGGATGCAAAAGAAGCGCAACGCGTGGGTCTACTACCTCCTGGCCGTGCATCGGGGCAAGGAGGGCCACTGGGTGCTGGTGAAGGGCGTGAAGCTCTGCGACACCTACACGGACGGGCAATGGCAGTTCGTTTGCGACGGCCCGCATCGCGGTGCGAAGATCATGGAAATCTACCAGCTCAAGAGCCGCAGCTGACCGCGGCTCCGTTACCCGCCGTATTCGGCTGGCGCCAGGAATGATCGCCAGGTTTCCTAAAGCGCGTTGCCGGCGAAATCGCGCGTGCGGCATTCCAGGCCCTCGGTGACGAGAATGCTGCAGACGCGGGCGATCTCGCTTGCCGAAGCTACAGGGCCGGCGATGAGCGCATACTTGCGTTCCGGCGCCGACGGGTTCTCCCGGATGATGTAGCGCGGCTGCAGGCCGTGGAAGTCGAGCGCATGACGTTCCTTGAGAAGCCGCCACGTCAGACGCAGCGATTCCACCGACGATCCTGTCGCAAGGAGAACGCCGAGCGCTGCGGGTTCTTCCGCCGCCGCCGTCACCGTTGCGGGACCGAATGAAATATCGGGCGCTGCTGGTGCTTTCTGGGCTGACGGGCGCGGCTGCGCGGGCGCGGCCGGCTTCAAGGCGACCCGCGCGACGGCCGGACGTTCCGGGCCGCGCTCGGGGGGCGGCGGCACCTTGATACTGCCGGTGACGATGTTGGAGGCTCCCGGCACCGTGGCGGCGAAACGATCGCCAGCGGGCGGCGAGGCCGGTTGCGGCTCACTGTCGCCCCTAGCTCCGGACAGGATGTCCATGGTCGTCACATGGCGCTCGGGAAATACGCTTGGGCTACGACGGGCGGCGGTCTGCACTGCCGCGCTTGGGCGCGCCGTCTGCGTCCCCGCGAAAGGCACATTGCTGCCGCTTTCGCCCGGCTGGGGCACGGCCACCGGAAGGCGGGCCACTTCAATTGCGTCGGTCGAGCGTTTCGCTTCCGGTTCGCCACGCGGCTGCACGGATCGTTCGTCCCGGAGTTGCGCGGTCAATCGCGTATCGCTACCCGGGCCCGACATCGCCGCAGGATTACTGACGGCGAAGCTCAAATAGGCCAGCGACGCGATACCGATGGCCGCCCAGGTGCCGACATAGGTCATCGGCAGCCCCACCGGAATCAGCTTTTCGGACGGAAGCACGGGGCCACCGTCCCGAGGGCGCGAAGGCGGCCCCGCGACAGGCACGAAAGCCGGTGCCGGAGGCGCGGCAATTCCGGTGTCTGGACCGGCGGAAGTCGAGTTCGAGGGACGCGACATGGCGAACGCACCTGTGAGCTTGCTGAAATGACGGCAATGCGTGTCGAGGTAACGCGTCCGACGAGGACTTGGCGCGGACATACATTTCAGGTGCATCAGGAGCGAGTCGCGCTGGCGAATCAATCGCGGCCCGCTCTAAAGCGGTGGACGGCATGTGGATGGCGCGCTCCCGAGGCCTGCCTCCCGCGCAACGGTGGCGGGGTGTCGCCGCAGTGCAACAAGGCCAAGCCAGGTGTCCGGCGTACGCTCCGGGGTTTGCCCAACGCCAGCGCCGCGCGTATGCAGGGCGCGACCTGCGCAGCCCTCGAGGCGGCGGGCGCTCGCCGGCCGACGTTATCTTAGGGGCCGCGCCGAGTATCGGGACAGCTCCCTCAATCGATTTGGCGACCTTGCAGGAGATCGACAGTCATGACCGACCGGCCTCTCTTCATCGTCATCCTTGCCGCCGGCAAGGGGACGCGAATGAAATCGGCCAAGCCGAAGGTGCTGCACGAAGTGGCAGGCCGCTCGATGCTCGGTCATGTGATTGCGCTGGCGTCCGGTCTGGGAGCGGCTGAAACGGCCGTGGTTGTCGGCCCGGATATGGATGCGGTGCGCGACGAAGCGCTGAAATGGTCGCCGGGTGCGCGTATTTTCGTTCAGGCCGAACAGCGCGGCACCGCCGATGCGGTACTGGCGGCCCGCGAGGCGCTCGGGGCGCATGCCGGAAGCGACGTGATCGTTCTGTACGCCGATACGCCGTTGACACAACGGTCCACGCTCGAAGCGCTGAGGGCCAAGTTGAACGAGGGCAATTCGGTTGCCGTCCTCGGCTTTGAGGCCGCCGATCCGACAGGCTATGGCCGGCTTCTTACCAGTGACGGCGGCGAGCTCCTGGCGATCCGGGAGCATAAGGATGCCAGCCAGGCGGAACGGCAGGTAAGGCTCTGCAACTCCGGTGTCATGGGGTTTGCGGTGCCGGATTTCGTCAACCTGCTCGACCGCATCGGAAACGATAACGCCAAGGGCGAATTTTATCTGACCGACGCCGTGGAGATCGCCCGCGCCGACGGTCTCAAGGCATCGGCGGTCACGTGCGATGAGGAAGAGGTGCTGGGGGTCAACTCGCGCGATCAGCTCGCGGTGGCAGAGGGGATCTGGCAGCGCCGCGCGCGCGCCGCGGCGATGGCAGCGGGCGTGACGATGACCGCGCCGGAAACGGTGTTTCTCTCTTACGATACCGAGATTGGCCGTGACGTCGTGATCGAGCCCAACGTCTTCATCGGGCCGGGCGTGACCATCGACGAGGACGTGCATGTCCGGGCAAACTGCTATTTCGAGGGTTTCGACCGGAAGTCGAAGGCCGGGCTGCGCATCGAGAAAGGCGCCCAGATCGGGCCGTTCGCGCGTCTCCGGCCCGGCACGCAACTTGGCGAAGACGTCCACATCGGCAATTTCGTGGAGGTCAAGAATGCGTCGATGGCAGCGGGCGCAAAGGCCAACCATCTGAGCTACATCGGCGACGCGAGCGTCGGCGCGGGCGCCAACATCGGCGCTGGTACGATCTTCTGCAACTATGACGGCTTCAGCAAAAACCGCTGCGAGATCGGCGCTGGGGTGTTCATCGGTTCGAACTCGGCGCTCGTTGCGCCGGTGCGGATCGGCGATGGCGCCTATGTCGGGGCCGGCAGCACCATCGCGCGGGATGTTTCCGGCGATGCCCTGGCCATCGAGCGGGCCGAACAGGTCGAGAAGGAAGGCTGGGCGAGTGCTTATCGCGAAAAGATGGCGGCCGAGAAGAAGCGATAAGGGGATGCGGGCTTTCCTATTGCTTTTCCGCATTGCGCGGAATCGCATCGCCAGCCCGCTCCCCCGCCCGGCCACCCAAATACGATACTTCTATGGGTGGCCGGGCGGGGGAGCGGGCGGTTCAGCCTAATCCTGAAAGGGAATAGGTCCTCGCTGACCCGTTCCTGCCGAAGGCGGAAGAATTGTCGCGGGGCGGGGCCGTGGCGGGGAAACTTCGGTAACACTTCGTGACTTGGCGCAGTCTTCGCATAAGACTATCCCGGCAGAGCGCTTTTTGATGCACTGCGGGACAACAGGCGAACAGGGACGGGTCTTTAGACATGTGTGGGATCGTCGGCATTCTCGGAACGAAACCGGTTGCGAAGGACCTTCTCGACGCACTCCGGCGCCTCGAATACCGCGGCTACGACTCGGCCGGCATCGCGACGGTTGAGAACGGTCATCTGGCTCGGCGTCGCGCCGAGGGCAAGCTGCGCAACCTCGAGGATCGGCTCAACGAAGATCCGTTGCAGGGCCATATCGGTATTGGCCATACCCGTTGGGCGACGCATGGCAAGCCGACCGAAACCAACGCGCATCCGCATATGTCGGACAAGGTGTCGGTCGTTCACAACGGCATCATCGAGAATTTCAGGACACTGCGCGCGGACCTGACGGCGAAGGGCCACGTGTTCGACAGCGACACCGATACCGAGGCCGTCGTTCACCTCGTCACCGAAGAGCTCAGCCATTGCAGCGATCCCGTGGCCGCCGTGCGCTCGGCGTTGCGCAAGCTGGAGGGGGCGTTCGCGCTGGGCATCGTGTTTGCGGGTGAGGACGACCTGATGATCGCCGCGCGGCGCGGCAGCCCGCTGGTGATCGGCAGCGACGCAGAGTCGATGTACCTGGGATCCGACGCCATCGCTCTGGCGCCGTTCACCGATGAAATCGTCTATCTCGAAGAGGGCGACATGGCCGTCCTGCGGCGCGGGTCGGTCGAAGTTTTCGACGCCGACGGCGAACCGGCGGTGCGCCCTGCGGTGAAGACCCAGGCCAGCTCGATGCTGGTCGACAAGGGCAACCACCGGCACTTCATGGCGAAGGAGATCCACGAGCAGCCGGAGGTCATTTCACATACGTTGTCGGCCTATATCGACATGGCCGACGGCAAGGTCGATTTCCCGGAACTCGGTGTCGATCTCGCCGACCTGACGCGCGTTACGATTTCGGCTTGCGGGACGGCCTACTACGCTGGTCTTGTCGGCAAGTACTGGCTTGAACGCTACGCCCGCATTCCGGTTGAAATCGATGTGGCCTCCGAGTTGCGCTATCGCGAGGCGCCGATGCCGCCGGGCGGCCTGGCGCTCTTCATCTCGCAGTCGGGCGAGACGGCCGACACGCTGGCGGTGCTGCGCTACTGCAAGGCACAGGGCCAGCGGATCGCCTCGATCGTCAACGTCAGGACATCGACGATCGCGCGGGAGTCGGATGTCATCCTTCCGACTTTGGCCGGTCCGGAAATCGGCGTGGCATCGACCAAGGCGTTCACCTGCCAGCTTGCCGCGCTGGCGGGGCTGACTCTGTTGATGGGCCGGGCCCGCGGTACGCTTTCGGCCGAGATGGAACAGGAACTCGTGCAGGGACTGCTCGAAGTGCCGCGCCATATCGCCGAGATGATCTCGGATGAATCGGCGTACGAGAAACTGGCCCACGATTTGTCGAAGGCGCGCGACGTTCTCTATCTGGGTCGCGGGATCAATTTTCCGCTGGCCATGGAAGGGGCGCTCAAGCTCAAGGAAATCTCGTACATCCATGCGGAGGGCTACGCCGCTGGCGAGTTGAAGCACGGCCCCATCGCATTGATCGACGAAAACGTCCCGGTGATCGTCGTGGCGCCGAAAGATGGGCTGCACGACAAGACGGTTTCGAACGTTCAGGAGGTGGCCGCGCGCGGCGGGCAGATCATTCTGATCAGTAACGGGGGATCCGACGACGTGGGCTGCGAACTGATGGCGCACATCAAGGTACCGGACGCCCATCCGTTCACCAACCCTCTGCTCTACGCGATCCCGATCCAGCTCATCGCGTATCACACTGCGGTCTTCATGGGCACCGATGTGGATCAGCCGCGCAACCTGGCGAAATCGGTTACTGTGGAATAAGCGTTGCGGCTTGCCGTGGGGCCGTCGTCAAGAATTTGCCGAATCCCCTTGGTTTCACTAGCCTTAAAACCGTCAAGCGAAGTGCCCAGAGTCATGATCGCTATTGGAGGCTTGTTGGCGTGCGCGCCCGAGCCGCGTTGGCGGTTATAGTTCGACCAGCGCATGATGACGCCGTATGACCTGCGTTAACCGCTTGTTTTTAAGGCTCAATCCATGCCTTCGTCGGGATCGCGAGCGGTTCCATCTTGGACGATCAGGCTGTAGAGACCAGGGAGAAGTGAAGCGATGAAGCCCGACCGCTCCGCAATTCATGCGCTGCGCACCGCCGTCTGGCTCGCCGGGCTGAGCGCGCCGCTGCTTATGCCGGCGGTTTTCACCGCTCCCGCGCATGCACAATCGAAGACTGCCGGAAAGTCCGATGGGCGGCAGGGTGTCATCGACGGCATCAAGCTTTACGAGCGCGGCCGTTATGACAAGGCCATCCCGCAGCTTACGAGCGCGATCAAGGGCGGTGGGCTGTCTTCCCAGGATCTTGCCAAGGCGCTGTACTACCGGGGGCTCGCCTATCAGAAGTCGAACCAGGCGGCGAATGCCGTTTCCGACCTGACCGGGGCCGTCTGGATGGATGGCGGGCTCAGCCCCGGCGAACAGCAAAATGCGCTGGCTCAGCGGGGCAAGGCGTACGCGGTGCTTGGAATCCCCGATCCGGGCCCGCCGCGACGTGGCGGTAGCGCCGGTGGCACGGCGGTCGCGGCGGCGCCATCGGCCAGTGGCGGAAGCGCGGGCGGCGTTAGTACGTCGTCTGGCAATCCGCTCTCCGGCGTCGGGAACTTCTTCTCCAATCTGTTCGGCGGGGACAGTACCGCCGCAGAGGCTCCCACAGCATCGGTCTCGACGCCAGCGGCGCCGCCGGCCGCCACCCCGACCACGGGCGCTTCCAACCGTCAGGCCGCCGTATCCGGCTGGTCGAGTGTCACTGCGACTTCGCCGGCCGAGACGCCAACCTTGCGGCCTGCTCCGCGTAAGAAGACCCAAGTGGCGCGGGCCAACATCCCGCGTGGCAATTACGAATTGCAGGTGGCGGCCGTGCGTTCGCGCGGGGCAGCCGAAGAACTCGCCGCACGCCTGACCTCGGCGCATGGATCGGTTCTGGGCGGTCGCGCGCCAGCGATCGGCGAGAAGGTCTTCGGCAACATGGGGACGTTCTATCAGGTGAGCGTGGGGCCGTTCGCCAGCGAACGGGAAACACAGCCGGTCTGCAGTCAACTGAAGGCGGGCGGTTTCGACTGCCTCGTGGTGAAGCGCTAGCGTTAGCGCCGGGCATCGTTGGGTTTCGGCGCGCCGAAGTTTGAAGCGCCGATGCTTCATTGGCTTTGCCGCAGGGCCATGGGCGGAACCGGCTGACGTCAACCAAAGTCGTGTGCCCGACCGGCTTACCGCTTGGATGCTTGCGTGACACCATGGCTTCGCAAGACGCGTCAGGGTCTGGCGGCGGCAATGGCCGGGATGTCTTGTGCGGGCCGGCCGGTGCGGCAACCGTCTTACGAGGTGCGGGTGTAGAAGCGAGGGCAGCACCTGATGAGCAATTCGAAGGAGCGCGGCGAGGCCGGCGGCGACCATCGCGGCGATCTTCCCGGCCCGTTCGCGCCCGAACCGCGAAAAGGCATCTCGTCCCACCTCGGCGCGCGGCTGAGGAACTATTTCCTCACCGGACTCATCATCGTCGGCCCGGTCACGATCACGATCTACATCGTCTGGTCGTTCATCAATTTCGTCGACGCCTACGTCAAGCCGTTCATCCCCGTTCGCTACTTGCCGGAGACCTATCTGCCCTTCGCCGTGCCCGGAATCGGACTGATGTTCGGCGTCGTCGGCCTCATCTTCATCGGCGCGCTGGCGGCCAACCTCCTCGGGCGCTCGCTCATTTCGGGCGCGGAGATGATGGTCGAAGGCATGCCGATCGTGCGCAACGTCTACAAGGCGCTGAAGCAGGTCTTCGAAGGCGTGATTTCGACGGCGGGGCAGTCGCAGAGCTTTCAGAAGGTCGGGCTCATCGAGTTCCCATCGAAAGGGCTCTGGTCGCTCGTTTTCGTGACCAGCGAGTCGACAGGCGAGATCAACCTCAAGGCCGATGGAGGGTCGCACGATCTCGTCGGCGTATTCATGCCGACCGGTGTCGTGCCGCCGACCGGGTTCATCTGCTTCGTGCCCCGAAACGAGATCCAGATCCTTGACATGACGGCAGAGGACGCCGCGAAGATCATCATTTCCGCCGGCATGGTCGTTCCCGACTATCAGGACAAGCTGCGCGAAATGGCCGAGCGCCACAAGCCGGCTTGATTGCCCCGCGAGAAACGTTTCCAACGGAACTATCGTGCGTCCGCGCCCGCTCTATAACGCGGAGGCGGAAGATCGCCGTGCGGCATTCGTTCAGCATGTTTGCTGCCGGTCCGTGGCTCGCGGCAACTTTGCCGCAGCTCATGCTAAGGTTCGATGACAGCGGATCAAACCAAAAGAGGACGCCGGGCGAATGTGTGGAATTGCCGGTCTGTTTAATCTCAAGGGTCGCGGAGCTGTTGATCGCCAGACGCTCGACGCGATGGGCAAGGCGCTCCACCACCGCGGTCCCGATGAGCAGGGCATATTCGTTTCTGACGGCGTGGGGCTCGTTTCCCGCCGGCTCAGCATCATGGACGTCGCGCACGGCCAGCAGCCTCAGGCGGATGAGACCGGCTCGATCCATGCCATTTTGAACGGCGAGATCTATGAAATCGCGAAGCATCGGCGCGCGCTTGAGGCGCGTGGCCACGTGTTGAAGACGAATTGCGACACCGAGCTTCTTCCGCACTACTACGCCGAGCGCGGGGCCGATTTTCTGGAAGACCTCAACGGGCAGTTTTCCATCGCCATCCATGATGCGCGTGACGGAAGCCTGCTGGTTGCGCGGGACCGCTATGGCATCACGCCGTTCTTCTATACGACCGCCACCCGACTGGGTCCGGACTGGTTTGTTTTCGCCTCGGAAATGAAAGCGCTGTTCGCCGCTGGGCTCATCGAGCCGACGGCGGATCTGCGCGGGCTCGATCAGGTCATGAACTTCATTGCCGTTCCAGGTCCGCGCACCTGCTTCGCCGGTATCCGTATTTTGCCTCAAGGTCATTTCCTGAAACTCGGCGGCGGCACCGGCAGCGCGTCACTCGAGTCGCCGGTCTGCTTTTCCCGATACAGGTTCCCGACCCGGGAGGAAGACTACATCGACGGCAGCGAAGACGAACTGATCGACCGCTTCGAAGAGCTTTTGCTAACCGCGACGGAGCGTCGGCTCGCTGCCGATGTGCCGGTGGGCACTTACCTCAGCGGCGGTGTCGATTCCTCGCTCATTACGGCCATGGCGACGCGGATCAAGGGCAAGGCGCCGGCGATCTTCAGTATCGCCATGAAAGGTCAAGACGGCCTCGACGAGTCGCACGAGGCGAAGGCGCTTGCGCACGTTCTGGGGACCGAGCCGACTGTTGTCGAGTGCAACGCCGATGTCATCCTGGACAATTATGCGCGTCTCGTTGCGGCGGCAGAGGCGCCAGTGGTCGATACTTCGGCCGTCGCGCTGATGAAGCTTGCGGAGGCCGTTCACGAGGCTGGATACAAGACGGTCCTGACGGGCGAAGGCTCGGATGAATTCCTCGGCGGATATCCGTGGTTCCGGATCGCCAACGTGATTGAAAATGCGGACGGGCTTACATTCGGCACGGCCGGAGACGGCGTGCGTTCCGCTATGCGATTCTGGATCGGGTTGGACCGGGAGGCGCGCGCCTACGATATCGGGTGCCGCAAATCCGCCGGCGGGAACAACGCGTTCCACACGTTTTTCCTGCTCATCAATGCGAACCGGCGAAAATTCTATTCGAAGGATATGCTGGATACCATCGAGGGCGTCGATCATTACGCGCCGTTGGCTCCGCCTGAAAACGAAATCGCCAAATGGCACCCGATGAACCGGTCGATATACTGGGGCGCGCGGATTTTCCTTCAGGGCCATCTTCTGTCGCTGAAAGGCGACCGGGTTGCGATGGCGAATTCAGTCGAGACCCGATATCCGTTTCTTGATGACGACGTCATTTCATTCGTTTCGGCGCTCCATCCTAAATGGAAAATCCGTAACGGCCGCTCGAAATATCTTCTGCGCCGCGTGGCGGAGCGCTGGCTGCCTCAGGAGTCGGCCTGGCGGCAGAAAAAAATGTTGCGCGGGCCCTCGGGCAATCATTGGATCGGGCAGCCGCATCCGGTGACCGACCGTTTTCTCAGCCGCGAAGCGCTGGAGCGTTCCGGTTACTTCGACCCCGAGAAGGTCATGGCCGCGCGCGAGTCGGTCAACGCGACGCCGGACATCCTCTATAAGCGGGAATCGGAAACGCTTGGGCTTACCGCCGTCCTTGCGACACAGATTTGGCATGAACGCTTCATCGAGCGCTCTGGCGCCACGGACGACGCGGGGCAAACCGAGCCGGTTCCGGTCGAAATCGCCTGAAAGGCTCCGCCGATCCCCGCACGCCTCGATGGGTCACTTGTCACGTGCGGTCGAAGTGATCGCGTAAAAGCGCGACGTTTCTTTTGTTGGCCTTGAAGCTCACATCAAGAATGTCGCCGAGGACGGGCACTGTCCCCACGACGGTATCGATGGCGATGTTGCCGACCATGCGCGCCAGCACGTGCCAGGGGGCGCCCAAGTGGTGCGCGGTGGTGAGGACGTAGAGCGACGGCAATGCCATCGCCGTATCGCCGACACCGGGAAACAGACCGAGGATCGAGTCGAACCCAAAGCGGATCTGGGTGCCCGGTATGCGGAAGGCGCTGTCAAGCCAGCCGGCCAGAGTCTCAAGCCGGCGCAGATGCTGTTCGCGGCTCTCTTCGGCGTCAGCGACGGGCGATGATGTAGACGGCATGGACGATCCCCGGGATGTAGCCGAGCAGTGTCAGCACGATATTGAGCCAGAACTGCGTCGTCAGGCCAACCTGAAGGAATACGCCAAGCGGCGGCAGCAGGATCGCGAAGATAATGCGAACGATGTTCGATGTTGTGCTGTCGCGTTCGATATCGGTGTTTGCCATGATCGGTCTCCGTCATCTGTCGGGTTCACAAGTGAAATGACGGGAAGGCCGATGCGGTTCCTTGGCGGCGCCTAAGGGACCCAAGCGCAGGGCTGGAACGTTCTTGTTTTTCGGGGCACAAGGCGGGGCATCTTTGGACGAGCTGGAAACCGCGAAGGGAAGCTCGGCGCGGAACATCGGAAACGGATTGAGAAACGCGAAATGGAGAGAAAATGAAAATGCCTCGCGCGCATCGCTCGATTGCGGGATTGGCGGCGTTGGCGAGCGCGTTGTCGGCCTCCGCTGTCTCAGCCCAGGATCCTGAACTCATTTTCAAACGCTCAACGGTCTGGAATCTGTTGTCACCCGACCACAAACTCGGCGTCTATGCCATCGACGATCCGCAGGTCGATGGCGTGTCGTGTCATTTCACGGTGCCGGAAAAGGGCGGTTGGACTGGCTGGCTGGGGCTTGCGGAGGAACTGTCCGACGTGTCGCTGTCGTGCCGGCAGGTCGGTCCCATCGCGTTCAAGGCGAAACTCAAGCAAGGCGGCGAGGCGTTCCGGCAGCGGCGGTCCTTGTTCTTCAAGAAGATCCGTATCGTGCGTGGATGCGACGCCAAGCGCAACGTCATCGTTTACGTCGTCTACAGCGACAAACTCATCGAAGGCAGCCCGAAGAACTCCACCTCTACCGTTCCCATCCAGCCGTGGGGCGATGCTCCTGCCCCGCGGTGCGCGGACTCGTTCGATATCGGGTGACCGTTCCTGGCGCTCTCGTCGGCGCGTGCAGGAACGCACGCCGCGGTCGTGCGTTGCGCGCGTTCGAAACCAGGAAAGGGTGAATCTCATGTGGGATTTCGCGGATCTCGGTTGGCTTGCGGTTGTCGCTGGCGGCCCGCTGCTCATTGCGCTCGTGGTCGTATGGGGCGCGCATCGCAACCGCCAGCGCAACGAACGCGAGCGTCGCATTACCGAGCGGGCAACGCATCGGCTTTATGAGAAGGAGGATCGGAGCCGGTAGGCGTTAGCCAGCCATCTCCGGTTCTGGCGTTGAACCGCGGCGTTCGCACTTGCCGGTTGTCCGCGCGCGCTAAATATCGATCCCGAAGCGCGGCAATAGCCACATCGTCAAGAGATAGAGCCCGACCGTTAAAAGGCAGGACGCGGCCAGCGACAGCCAGAATCCGAATTCGGCTCTCAGCATCCAGGGAAAGAGCAGGAACATCGGCAGCGTCGGGAGCACGTACCAGAAGGTTGCCTCCGCATGGGCGGCGATGCGGCTGGTGTCGCCGGTGTCGTGCCAGAGCCAGATGATGGCGAGAATGGAGACCAGCGGTAGAGACGCGATCAGCGCTCCGATACCGGGACTGCGCCGCGCCACCTCCGAGACAATGGCAATGATGATGCCGGACAGGAGCGCTTTGGTGGCAAGGTAGAGCATCTGGGCCTCGTCAGGGCTTGGGCGGTCCGTTGGCCGTGGCCGCTCAGGCGGCGCGGAACAGGCGCACGGCCTCGTCGCATTCGAAAAGGTAAAGGAGGTTACGGACGGATCGGCCGCGCGGGCTTTCGAGTTCCGGATCGCGGCCGAGAAGGAGCCGGGCGTCATCGTGCGCGGCGGCCAGAAGCTCCTCGAAGTTCGGGACGTTCGCCACGCGGTATTCCGGCATGCCCGATTGGCGGGCGCCGAGAACTTCGCCGCCCCCGCGCAATTCGAGATCCTTCTCTGCAATTTCGAAGCCGTCCTCGGTCCGTTCCATCATGGCGAGGCGCTGTTCGGCGATGTTGCCCAGCGGTGCCCTAAAGAGCAGCATGCAATAGGATTGGCGCGAGCCACGGCCGACGCGCCCCCGCAACTGGTGGAGCTGCGCGAGACCGAAGCGCTCGGCGTGCTCGATCACCATGATATTGGCGTTGGGGACATTGACGCCCACTTCGATGACCGTGGTCGCGACGAGAATCTTGAGTTCGTCGGCCGCGAAGCGGGCCATCACTTCGTCTTTCTGCGCCCCGGTCATCGCGCCGTGAAGAAGGCCGACCTGTTCGCCGCCGAAAATCTGCGCCAGATGCGCGGCGCGTTCTTCTGCAGCCGCAAGTTCGCTTTTGTCCGAACTTTCGATCAAAGGGCACACCCAGTAGACCTGCGCGCCTTCGCCAAGCTGCGCCTTGAGCCGCTCGATGAGCTTTTCCATCGAGTCGACGGGAAGCGATTTGGTCACGATCGGTTTGCGGCCCGGCGGTTTCTCGGTCAGGCGCGAAACGTCGAGGTCGCCGAAGTGCGTCATCAGAAGCGTGCGCGGGATCGGTGTCGCCGTCATCACCAGCATGTTGGCGCCGCCACCGCCGCCCTTGGCCTGCAACGCCAGGCGTTGATGCACGCCGAAGCGGTGCTGCTCGTCGATGACGGCAAGGGCAAGATCCCTGAAGACGACATCGGGCTGGAACAGCGCGTGGGTGCCGATCAGGATGTCGAGGTGTCCGTCGGCGAGCATGGTGAGGATGCCGGAGCGGACCTTGCCCTTTTCGCGGCCGGTGAGAAGCGCCACGCGCAGCCCGACGGCGCGCGCCAGCGGCTCGATCGTTTCCAGGTGCTGACGGGCCAGGACCTCGGTGGGCGCCATCAACGCGGCCTGTGCGCCAATCTCTACCGCGTTCGCCATCGCCATGAGCGCGACGACCGTCTTGCCGGAGCCAACGTCGCCTTGCAGGAGCCGGAGCATCCTGAAAGGGCCCGCCATATCGGCGGCAATCTCGGCAAGCGCCGTGCGCTGCGAATTGGTGAGCTCAAAAGGAAGCGCGCCAGCGATCTTTTCGCGAATCCTGCCGTCCCCTGCGATCTCGCGGCCCTTTTGCGCCTTGAGCTTGGCGCGCACGATCGAGAGGGCGACCTGATTGGCGAGGAGTTCGTCGTAGGCGAGCCGCTGCCAGGGATGTCCGCCGATGCCGACATCTGCGGTTTCCTGCGGCCGATGCAATCGCTGCAGGGCATCGTTGAAAGCGGGCCATCCGCGATCCTTCAGCCAGTTCGGCTCCTGCCACTCTTCCAGGTTTGGAACGCGCTCAAGCGCCTGGCGGACGGCCTTGCCGAGCACCTTACCGGAGAGCCCGGCGGTGAGCCCGTAGACCGGCTCCAGCAGCGGGAGTTCATCGCGGTTCTCAGGCGCGACGATGTAATCCGGGTGCGTCATCTGCAGCGTTTCGCCGTAGAGTTCGACACGCCCGGAAATGTAGCGCAGTTCGCCAACAGGGAGTTGGCGTTCGATAAAACGGCGGTCGGCGTGAAAGAAGACGAGATCGATACGACCGGTATCGTCTTCGCACGCGACTTTATAGGGCGCCTTTGCGTTGCCGCGCGGGCCGGGCCGGTGGCGCAGCACGCGGACCTGCAGCGTGGCGATGCTACCCGGCGCGGCGTGTGCCAGGCTCGGTTCCGCCCGGCGGTCGATGACGCCCGTGGGCAGATGCCACAACAGATCGGCGATACGCGCTTCGGTCATGCCCGGCGGCAAACGAAGGGCTTTCGCGAGCAACAGAACCATGCGCGGGCCGATCCCCTTCAGGCTGCTCGCGGGAGCAAACAAGGGATTGAGCAACGCTGGTCGCATGTTCAACAGCCCGAGGGTGCGTGGGACCGGCGGCGAACCGTCCCGATTTGTCTCAAGGGGTTGGCCTTCCCCCGCGCGAAGGGCGAGGTTATACCACGCAATCTCGCGGCCGGAAGCGGCTGGCCGGGCGGCCTAGAGGTTGCACGGCGAATAACTGATGGAGAGGCGCGAAAGCCATGGACGAAATGGAAATACGCAGGCGGCGCGCACTCTACCGGGCGCAGCACAGGGGCACGAAGGAAATGGACATCGTGCTCGGACGGTACGCCACCGAGAAGCTGGAAACGCTATCCGGCGACGAACTGACCCGTTTCGAAGCCTTCCTCGCCATTCCCGAACCGCAGCTCGACGCCTGGATCATGAAAGGCGCGGACGTCGGCGAACCGGAATTCGCGGCCATCGTTGCCGATGTACGAAAGCTCAACGGGTTCGACTGAGCCCAGCTCGCAACCACGAAATAAAACGGAAGAATGACCGATACCGCCAAGATCCCCGCGCAGCAGGCCGGGCGCGACATGCAACTGGCCGGCGTTCCCGAGGGCATGGAGCCCTGGGTGCTGGGGCAGATCGCGCGAAGCGCCGAGACCACTTCATCCGGCGGTAAAGACAGCGCGAAGGATCGTGAGCCGGGGCTCGTCTTTCACGTGGCGCGCGACGACCGGCGGCTGGCGCAGTTGGAAGCGGGGCTCAATTTTTTCGCGCCCGACGTCAAGGTGCTGTCGTTCCCGGCTTGGGATACGGTTCCCTACGACCGGATCGGCCCCAACCCGGAAATCGTGGCGCAGCGGATTGAAACGCTGGCACGGCTCGTGGTGGGCCGCCGCAAGGCGCCGACGGTTGTCCTGACGACAGTGAACGCCGTATTGCAGCGGGTCCCTCCCCGGGACTATGTGCGGCAAAGCCTGAAGCAGATGGCGCCGGGGCAGCGCATCGACATGAACCGCCTTTTGCAGCGGCTTCAGCTTGCCGGGTTCACGCGCACAGGCACGGTCATGGAACCCGGCGAGTACGCCGTGCGCGGCGGCATCCTCGACCTTTATCCGCCCGGCCGCAGTTCGCCGGTTCGCCTCGACTTCTTCGGCGACACGCTCGAAAGCATCAAATCGTTCGATCCCGAGACGCAGCGGACCCGGAAGCCGGTGCAGAAGGTCGTCTTGATGCCGATCTCCGAAGTGGCGCTGGGCGAGGATGCCACGCGGTTGTTCCGACAGAGATACGTGGAGCTTTTCGGTGGCGGGCACGGCGACGACCCGCTTTATGAATCGGTGAGCGCGGGAAGCCGTTATCCCGGCCAGGAACACTGGCTGGCGCTGTTCCATGACAGTCTGGAAACACTTCTGGATTACGCCGACGGAGCGCCGGTTTCCTTCGACCATAACGCCGACGAGGCGGTGCGCCGACGGTTCGAGCAGATCGGCGAGCACTACGAGGCGCGTCGGGAATCGCTGGAAGCCGAGACGTTCGGGGCGCCGCCCTACCGGCCCGTCCCGCCGCAGGAAATGTTCCTCGACGGAGCGGCCTGGGGACGTGTGCTGGCCGAACGGCAAGTCTACCGGCTCAATCCGTTCGATCTCGAAGAAGGGGCCGACGTGCGTTCCTGGTCCGGGGTACCCGGCCGATCGTTTTCCCCAGAACGGCATTCTGGCGATGTCAACGTTTTCGACGCTGTCGTGGGCCATATCCGCGACCGGATATCCAGTAACCGGCGGGTGATCGTCGCCACATGGACGCCTGGGGCGCGGGAGCGGTTGATCGGTCTGTTGGCCGAGCACGGCCTGGACGACACCCGCCACGTCGCGAATTTCGACGAAGCTCGCGGACTCCCTGGCAAGGTGGTCGGAATGGCCGTTCTGGGACTGGAGCAGGGCTTCGAGACCCCGGAGCTCGTCGTGGTCGGCGAGCAGGACATTCTCGGCGAGCGGCTTATCCGGCCGCGCAGGAAGCGTAAGCGAGCCGCGGACGTGCTCAACGAGGCGACGAGCCTGTCAGTGGGCGATCTCGTCGTGCATGCCGATCATGGCATCGGCCGCTTCGGTGGGCTCAAGACGATCGAGGCGCTGGGCAAGAAGCACGATTGCCTGGAGCTTCACTACGCCGGTGGCGACAAGCTTTTCCTGCCGGTGGAGAATATCGAACTGTTGTCGCGATACGGCGGCGACGAAATCACCGCCCAACTGGACCGGCTGGGCGGTGCGAGCTGGCAATCGCGCAAGACGCGCCTCAAGCAGCGGCTTCTGGAGATTGCCGGCGAACTGATCAAGGTCGCGGCCTTGCGGCAGCTCCGCGAGGCGCCGGTGTTGACGGTCGCGCGCAACGATTACGAAGAGTTCGCCGCGCGTTTCCCCTACGAACCGACCGAGGATCAGGAAGCCAGCATCGAAGCTGTCATGGACGATCTGGGTTCGGGACGGCCCATGGACCGGCTGGTGTGCGGCGACGTCGGCTTCGGCAAGACCGAGGTAGCGCTTCGGGCGGCTTTCGTGTCGGCGATGAATGGCCAGCAGGTTGCCGTGGTCGTGCCCACAACGCTGCTCGCCCGCCAGCATTACAAGACGTTCGCCGAGCGTTTCCAGGGCTTACCCGTGCGCGTCGCGCAGGCTTCCCGCCTCGTCGGCAACAAAGAGCTGGCGGCGGTGAAAGAGGGGCTGGCGAGCGGCGACATCGATATCGTCATCGGCACGCACGCCTTGTTGGGGAAATCGATCCGGTTCCAGCGGCTGGGGCTTCTGATCATCGACGAGGAACAGCACTTCGGGGTCGCCCACAAGGAGCGGTTGAAACAGATGCGCGAGGATGTGCACGTCCTGACGCTTTCGGCGACGCCTATTCCGCGCACGCTGCAACTGGCGCTGACGGGTGTGCGGGAGCTGTCCCTGATCACCACGCCGCCGGTCGACCGGCTGGCGGTGCGCACCTACATCTCGCCGTTCGATCCAGTGGTGATCCGCGATGCGCTACGCCGCGAACGCTATCGCGGCGGGCAGACGTTCTATGTCGTGCCGCGCATTTCCGATCTCGACGACGTGGCGGAGTTTCTTTCCGAGGTGGTACCGGAACTTCGCGTGGCCCGGGCGACCGGTCAGATGACACCGACCGAACTCGAAGACGTCATGACGGCGTTCTATGAGGGTAACTTCGATATCCTGTTGTCGACGCCCATCGTCGAATCCGGGCTCGACGTCCCGAATGCGAACACGCTCATCGTGCATCGCGCCGATATCTTCGGCCTCTCTCAGCTTTATCAGATCCGCGGCCGCGTTGGACGCTCCAAGACGCGCGCCTATGCCTACATCACGACGCAGCCCGGTAAGGTGCTCACGCCGGGCGCGGAAAAGCGCCTCAAGGTTCTGCATTCTCTCGACTCGCTGGGCGCCGGCTTCTCGCTGGCATCGCACGATCTCGATCTTCGCGGTGCCGGCAACCTTCTGGGCGAAGAGCAGTCCGGACACATCCGCGAGGTCGGTTTCGAACTTTATCAGCAGATGCTGGAAGAGGCCGTCGCCACGATGAAGGGCGGCGAGGAAGCCGAGGCGGCGGACCGCTGGAGCCCCGAAATCTCGCTCGGCACCTCGATCCTGATCCCGGAGGAATATGTCGCCGACCTGCAAACGCGGCTCGGTCTCTACAGGCGCCTCTCGGGCCTGGAAACGCGGGAGGACATCGATGAATTCGCGGCAGAACTGGCGGACCGGTTCGGACCTCCGCCGGAAGAAGTCCGCCATCTACTCGATGTCATGGAGATCAAGGGGTTCTGCCGCCGGGCCAATGTTTCGCGGGTCGATGCCGGGCCGAAGGGGGCGGTCATGCAATTGCATAACGATACGTTCCCCAATCCCGAGGGCCTAATGGCGTTCATCCAGGGATCCCGGGGGCTGATCAAGGTGCAAAGCGATCACAAGCTGGTTTTCAAAGGCGATTGGGATCAGCCCGAAGGCCGGCTGAAGGGCGTACGCGGGTTCCTATCGGAACTGGCGAAGGTCGCGGAGGCCGGCCAGAAGGCGGCATAGCTGACGGTTGCCGCGCGCTGGACGAAGCCGGTTTCACGCCGCCGTATTCAGGGCCGATTAATTTTGCCGTCTTTATCGGGTAAATCATCGGCTTAAAGAGTTGTTTCGCCGTCGGGTTGGAACCCTACGGAATGTGGAGACGGCAATGCGCTTCAAGGATCCAATGAAATTTCACACGCGGCATGGCTTGCGGGTTCTTCTTGCCGGGGCCGGACTGCTGATCGGTACGGCACTCGCTGCGGTGCCGGACGCCCGTGCCGAAGCCGTCGATTGCGGTGGCCGCGTCCTTTCGGATGATGAATTCACGATCTGCCGTTTCGAACGCTTGCGCGCGCTCGACCGCGAAGTCGACGACCTCTACCGGCAACTCTTGCGCGCGGCCCGTCCTGGTAGTCCGCGCCAGCGCAATCTGGTGCGCAGCCAGAGACGTTTCGTCCTCAGCCGGCGAGCCTGCCGCGACCGGGTGCAATGCATTGCCCGCCGCTACGAAATCCGCATCCGGCGGCTCGAAGTGTGGCTCGCTGATGCATCGCTGCTCAGGCGCCGGGGACCGAGAGCCGGTGACGGCATACGGCTCGGCTCGGTCGAACTCGACGATCGGCCGTTGCGATTGACGCTGCCTGTCGGCACGTCGCGGGGGAAGTTCTCCGGGCTGCGGCTGCACGTGCGGCAGGCCGATAGCTTCCTGAACCGCGTGATCGTCGAGTTCGCCAACGGTGGCCGCGACGTCATCGAAGTGGGAAGCCGTATCGAGCGGGGCGGCAGCACCGGTTTCCTGCCGCTAAGGGGCGGGCGCCTCGGACGCCATATTGCAAGGGTGGAGATCCTCGGGCGCGTTGTTCAACGCGGCTATAACGACGCGGAGGTGGATGTCATCGGCGTGCCCGCAGATGCCGCCGGCGGTGCGTTTGCCCGCCGTTATGAGCGCGATTGGGCCGGCCCGGGCGATGGACCGGCAGGCGGACAGTATCGCGATGAGCGTGCCGATGACGACTACCGTGATGGCGGCGATCGCTACGACGACCGGTACAGTGAAGATGCCGCTCCAGGCGAGGACGAGCTTGCCGAGCCCTATCGCGATGAGCCCCGCGGCGACTACGACGGGCGCGAGCCGCCCCTGGATCGCGGCGATACGTATGAGGACGAGCGTAATGCGCGCGGCGCTCCGCGCCCTCCGGCAATCGACCGGCCGCCGCCGGTCACCCGGGATGAGGGCGACGATCTCGGCGAACGCCGGGCCGATGTAGAGCCCGGTTACAGGGAAGGCCGCGACCGGCGAGCCGAGGTGGGCGAGGCGGATGAGCCGGAAGCGCGGGGAAGCCGGGATCGTCCGAGAACGGGCCGGAACCGCGTTGACCAGGCGGAAGGCGGCGTCGATGAGCGTATCGAAGCGTTCGTGACCGGCCAGTTCCACCGGACGACGGAAATGGGACCGGAAGAATTGCGCGGCGTTTATGCCGACCGCGTCGACTACTACGGCGAAGACGGCAAGCTGGTCGAGGAGATCATCGCCGACAAGAAGAACTACGGGTCGCGCTGGCCCGTCCGGCAATTCACGGTTCGCGACGGTACGCTTGAAGTCGCCGACGGTGATGCGCCGGGCGTTTTTACCGTGACCTACGAGTACGACTTCCTGGTCCGCAGCGACGAGCGCGAAAGCAAGGGGATCGGCCGCTCGGAACTCAAGCTCCGCGAGGTGGACGGCGGTTTTCAGATCCTCAGCGAACAGGGGCGGATCGTGAAGCGGCTGTAGTCCTGCGCATCAGAATCAGAGGTCATCCGGCGGCGAGCTGTCCGCGAATGAGTTTGCCGTTCGCGGTGCGCGGCAGGCTCGTCACGAAACGGATTTCCCGAGGGACCTTATACTCGGCGAGGCGCTGGCGGGCGAAGTCGACGATATCGTCGGCGCGCGGGGGGCGATACGGGTCGGCCGGCACGATGAAGGCGCCGATGACGGTCACGTCGGAGCGTACCCGGATCTCGGCGCAGGCGACTTCGGCGACGGCGGAATGCTCGCTGAGGACGGCTTCCACCTCCTGGGGCGCAACGCGGTAACCTTGCGCCTTCATGATGTCGTTCGCGCGCCCGAGATGGGTCACGTAGCCGTCCTTGTCCATGCGGCCGAGGTCGCCGCCGACAAACCAGTCGCCTCGGAACACCTGCGCTTCCTCGTCGGGGCGCTTCCAATACCCCAGCATCAACCCGGGGTCGCTGCGGTGGACGGCGATCAGACCTTCTTCGCCGATGGGAACGGGAACCGTGCCGGCGTGTGCCGGCAGGATGCAGACGCGCCGGCCGGGTTGCGGCAGCCCGACGGTATCGGGACGGCGGGTGACGCCCGGCGCGGTGGAGATGTACGTGGAGAGCTCGCTCATGCCGAGCGCTTCGTGAAGTTCGGTTCCGGTGCGCTCGCGCCATTCTTCGAACAGCCCCGGCGGCGGCGTTTCGCCGGCGATGAGGCCGTGGCGCAGGCTTGGCATCGGGATCGGACCGGCGTCGGCGTACTTCAGGATCTGGCGGAAAACGCCCGGCACGGCGGCGAACAGCGTCGCCTCGGTACGGTTGATGAGCCGCGGCCAAGCCTCCGGGCTCTTGTGGCCGGTGTAGACGATCGCGGTGGCGCCGTTGGCCCAGGGATCGGTCAGGCCGGTGCCGAGGGTGAAGGTCCAGTTGAAAGCGCCGGCGTGCAGCATCCGGTCGTCACGATCGATGCCGTACCAACCGTTGTACATCGGGCGGCGTCCCCATGCGGCGCGATGCGCGTGCAGTACGCCTTTGGGTTCGGCGGTGGTGCCGGATGTGTAGATCAGATAGGCGGGGTCGTCGGCAGCGGTGTCGGCCCAGTTGGCGCGCTCGCTTTGTCGGCTGAGTTCGCGGAGTTCGTCCGCGGTGAGGCGCAGGACCGGCGACGGAAAGGCCATCCGCGACTGGGTTGGTTCGCTCTCGTCGATGGCTACGGCGGCAGCTTCGCTGTCACGGATGAGGAAATCGATTTCGCGAGACGACAGCGCGTCGGCCACCGGCAAGGCGACGATGCCGGCGGCCAGCGCTGCAAAAAACGTGAGCGGGAAGAGACTGGTATTCCCCAGCCGGATCAACAGCCGGTCGCCGGGCGAAAGGCCTGCATCTCGCAGTCCGCGCGCCAGACGGAGTACGGCATCCTCGAATTCGGAGAAGGTCCAGACTTCGTCGCGCGACGTGTCGGCGCCGATGTCGGATACGACCACGAGTGCGGGTTTATCCGGTGTGGCGGCGGCCGCGCCGGCAAGGCAGTAGCGGGCCATGTTGAAACGCCGGGGCGGCGGTGTTGCGGAATAGCCCCGGGCGGAAGGTTGGGCGGTCAAGTCTTATCGCTCACTTTGGCGAGGCGTCCGCGACCCACCAGGTATCCAGTTGGTAACCGAACAGGCTCGTGCGTTCGGGATGCCGCAGACGCGTCCAGTACCCCACCCATTGGCGCGGCAGATGGAACAGCGGGACGACATAGTGCCCCGACAGCAGGACGCGGTCCAGGGCACGGACGGCGGCAATGAAATCTTTGGTTTCCCGGGCCCGCAGCATCGCCGCGATCATGGCGTCGGCGGCCTCGTTGCGCACGCCGGCGAAGTTGAAGGTGCCTTCGCGGTTTGCCAGGGACGAGGACCAGCGGAAGATCTGCTCGTTGCCGGGCGACAGCGACGAGGGCCAGCGCGTCTGGATCATGTCGTAGTCGTAGGTCTTTATGCGCGATTGATACTGCGCGCTGTCAACGATACGGACGCGGGCGTCGATGCCCAGCTTCGCCAGTTCGCGGGCGAAAGCCAGAAACAGGCGCTCGTTTAGGCTGCTGCCGCCGAGGATCTCGAAACTGAGCTGCCGGCCGGTTTCCTTATGCATCAGCCGCCGCTCGTCGATTTCGTAGCCGGCCTCCTTGAAGAGCGCCATCGCGCGGCGCCAGTTGCTGCGGTTGCGGCCCGTCCCGTCGGTTACCGGCATTCGGTAGGTGCCCGCTAGGACATCGGGCAGGACCGCTTCGGGGAAGGGTTCAAGCAGCTGGCGTTCTGCATCGTCCGCCGGGCGGCCGACGGAGGCGAGGTGCGAACGGGCGAAGTAGCTTTCGGAGCGCTCGAACAGGCCGTGATAGAGATTGCGGTTGATCCAGGCAAAGTCGAACAGTTGGATCAGCGCCTCGCGGACCTTGGGGTCCTTGAACACGTCGCGACGGGTGTTGAAGGCCAGCGCGTTCATCCCCGCGGGTAGGCCGATCTCAAACTCCTTGCGCGTGAGAGTGCCGCTTTCGCCCTTGCCGACAGCGTAGCCTTCCGCCCATCGCGAGGGATCCTCCTCGACACGCAGATCGATTTTTCCACCCTTGAAGGCTTCGAGCATCGCTGAATCGTCGCGATAGTAGTCGTAACGAATACGGTCGAAGTTGAAGCGTCCCTTGGAGAAGGGGCGGTCGTTGGCCCACCAATCGGGATTGCGCCGGTAGATGAGGCCGCGTCCGGGATCGACGCTGGCGATAACGTAGGGGCCGCTTCCCACCGGCGGCGTGAGGGTGGTCTTCTGAAAGCTCTCGGCATCGAGGAGGTGGGCGGGAAGAACCGGCATGAGGCCGAGGATGAGCGGGAGTTCGCGGTCGCCGGGCGTCAGTTCGAAACGCACGGCGCGGTCGGATACGCGGACGGCACGGGTGACCTTTTTGTAGTAGGCGCGGTGGTTCGGGCGGCCGTGGTCGCGCAGGGTCTGCCAGGAAAACAGGATGTCGTCGGCATCGATCGGGTGGCCATCGGAAAAGCGGGCTTCCGGATCGAGATGGAATGTGATCGCGCTGCGGTCGTCGGGCACGGCAATGCGGGCGGCGATGTGGCCGTAGAGGGTGAAGGGTTCGTCAAGGCCCCTGACCAAGAGGCTTTCGTAGACGAACTCGCGCAGGCCTGCAGCAGGAACGCCCTTGATGATCAGCGGGTTCAGGGTGTCAAAAGAGCCGAGAATTCCAAGCCGCGCTTCCCCGCCCTTGGGCGCCTCGGGGTTGACGTAGGGCAGATGGGTAAAGCCCTCCGCCAGCGCCGGCTCGCCGTGCATGGCGATGGCGTGGCTGGTTGGCGCCTCCGAGGCGGCGGCGGCGGTTTCGGCCGGTTCCGCCTGGCTTGACCTACCGGGAATTAACGCACTGGCGGCCAGAACCGCGGCCATCCAGGCGGTCCGCCATCGAGTTCCATGCGGCCTGGCTGACGGTCGGGTGATCCTCATTCGGTCGGCTCCAACGGGAATTTGGAAAAGTGGCGGCTCTACGAAGTTCGCGGCTCGGATGCAAAGTTTCAACCCGCGCGCCCCGCACGGGCCCGGCTTCTTCCAGGCGATTGATCTCGATTGCAGGCGAACTCGCTCATGGTTGGACAATCCGGCGGGACATGAGGGCGCGGGCTGCGTCGGCCTGCAATGCCACGCCAATCAGCCCGGACAAAGTGGCGATATGGCGGACAGAGGTATGTCCAAGGGAGCCCGGGGCATCAATAGCTTGTGTGCTTCGTTTGCCGGATAAGGGCACTCTTGCCGCGTGGCGGGTTTGCAACGTGCGACCAACGGGCCTGGGGAGGCAGGAGGAACCGTGGCAATCCCGTCACCAAGTTGCCTCATTCACGGCATTAACCACCCGGCGAGGGCGCACGGGGCGCCCGGGCCTGTGCGCCAATGTGGCGCCGCCAGTGGGGACGTGCTGGCCTGTACCAGCCGACAACAAAGGGTCGATAGCTCTTATGATGCAACGGATTTTGAACTCGCGGACGTACGCGCTCGGCGCTGCATTCCTCGTCGCCACGGCTGGTCTGGTGGCCCCGGCAACGGCGCAGGATGGCGAGCAACAGAAACAGAGCGCCTGGGTCAAGCTTTGCGAAAAAGCCCCGATGCTCAAGCCGGGCAAAGATGGCAAGCAGGAAAAAGAGCAGAAAGAGATCTGCCTCACGCACCATGAGCGCCTCGACGGCAACACCGGTATGGTGCTCGTTTCGGCGGCCCTGCGTAAGGTCGAGGGTTCCGACAAGCAGAGCCTGATGGTCATGGTCCCGCTCGGCATGGCGATCCCCGCCGGCGTGCGCGCCGCCGTTTACAGCCCCGAGCAGTGGGCGAAGGCGGCGAAAAAAGAACAGATCGATGAGAAGGCGCTGAAGCCGTTCAAGCTCAACTACTCGCTGTGCCACCCGGCAGGCTGTACCGCTGAAACCGAAGCCACGCCCGAACTCATCGACAGCATGAAAAAGGGCGGTGGCCTGATGATCCTCGCGGTCAACGCGGCCACTCAGCCGATCGGCTTCCCGGTTCCGCTCGACGGCTTCACTGCCGCCTATGACGGCAAGCCTGTCGACAACAAGGCCTATGCCCAGGCCCGCGGCAAGCTGATGGCGCAGATCCGCGAGCGCCAGAAAAAGGCTTTCGAGGCGTATAAAGCCGAGCAGGCCAAGAAGGGTGCCGAAGGCGGCGACAAGAAGTAATCGACCAGTCCCGTTTCGACTTGGTTCGACTGAACGAAAAGCCCCGCTCGGCGCGCTCCGAGCGGGGCTTTTTCATATAACGGGGCGGGGACGGCGTCGCCCGGCTGAAGGCAAAAATGCGCGTGGCGTCTTTTACCCCAAATGCGGCACGCCAACCTTGATCCAGTTCTGTTGTCTGTGCGCTGGAGGCGGCCTACACTTACGGGTGCCTCAGCTCGTTCAGTAAGGAGTGCGCGTATCATGTCTGCCCAGCCCGCCGACAAGGACGTTCCGGTCGAAGGCCTCGATGAAGCCGACCTCAACCAACTCGTCGAGCATCTCGAGGCGGAGGAAGCGACGGCCCGTCAATCCACGCTGAGTTCCCTGGAGAGCCTGGAGATGTGGATCGCCACGCATCCGGCATTGCGGCAGATGGCGGTGGTCGAGAATTTCGCCCAGGTTGGGCCGGCGCTGCTGACGGTTCTGCGCAAGCTGCTGGGTCTCTAGGCCCGCCGGTTCCAGGAGCTGTGCGGTGAGCAGCGGCGAAGAAAGCGAAATCGATCCCGAGGCGTTGCGCCTTGTCGTTTCCAGCATCGAGGCGGAGTTCAAGAAGAAGCCGCCGACGCTGGCCATTATCGGCTTATCCGGCGTCGGCAAGTCGTCGGTGATCAACGCCATGTTCGGGACGCGCCGCGACACCTCCGCGACAACGCGCGGGACTTCTCGGTTCCATAAGCGCAATTTCGATATCCTCAGCGTGTTCGATCTCGAGTCGGAGCGGGTGGAGCAGGCCGCCATCGGCTGCACGATGCGCCTGATGGATGCGCCGGGCCTCGGCGAGGACGCGCGGCTCGACAAGAATTATCTCGACCGTTACCGGCGCCACCTGCGCGAGGCCGACGTGGCGCTTTGGGTCGTGGCCGCGCGCAACCGGGCGCTGGCGCTCGATCAGCAGTATCTGGAGAAACTCCGCCGGGTGTTGCCCAACCTGGTGCTCGGCATCAATCAGGTGGACCTGGTCGAGCCGCTCGACTGGAACGAAGCGATCAATATGCCCTCCAAGACGCAGGCGGGACATATCGCCGAGATCCTTGCCGACCGGCAGGAGAAGCTCGGCGCGGTGCTCGGTGCCGAGCCGCCGGCCGTGGCGTTCAGCGCGAAGCGTTTCTACAACCTGCAGGCCCTGTTCAAGGCCTGTCTCGATGCCGCGCCGCGCGATCGGCGGTGGATGTTCGAGCTCCTGAAAAAGTTCTCGACACGCGACTGGCTGGCGCAGGCCAGGGGGCTGTCGGAGGCGCAGCGAAAGTCGCTGGAAGAGCGCTACATCCGTTCCGACAAGAAGCTGACGCTGGGCGACCTAGGCGGGGCGTAGAGCCTGCCGCAGCGCCGATTGACACGTCTCCGGCGGTCTCTACAGTGCGGCGCACCAATCAGGCGAAAAAAGAAGGACCGTCGACACCCATGGACAACGCCAGCCGCACGCCCGCCCAGTTCTACAAGCCGCTCGCCATCGGCGCGCCGGAACCCTATCGGGCGCTGCCGGTCCGGCTGGAGCGGATGATCCATTTCATCCCGCCGCACAACGAAAAGATCCGTTCGAAGCTCGACGGCATGATCAAGAAGGTCGACGTCATTCTCGGCAACCTCGAGGATGCGATCCCGGCGGGGGAAAAGGAAGAGGCGCGCGCCGGCTTCATCTCCATGGCCAACGAGCACGACTACGGGCAGACGGGGCTGTGGACGCGCATCAACTGCCTCAATTCCCCGTGGGCGCTCGATGACATCACCGAGATCGTCGCCAAGGCCGGCAACAAGGTCGACGTCATTATGCTGCCGAAGGTCGAAGGGCCCTGGGATGTGCATTACCTCGACCAGTTGCTCGCCCAGCTCGAAGCGCGCCATTCGGTCGAACGGCCGATCCTGATCCACGCCATTCTCGAGACCGCCGAGGGCGTGAAGAACGTCGAGGCAATCGCGGCGGCCTCTCCGCGCATGCACGGCATGAGCCTCGGCCCGGCTGACCTTGCCGCGTCGCGCGGCATGAAGACGACGCGCGTTGGCGGCGGCCACCCCGATTACGCCGTGCTGGCGGACCCCGGCGCGGACCCAAGCGCTGCCCGTCCGGCCTATCAGCAGGACCTCTGGCACTACACCATCGGCAAGATGGTCGATGCGTGCATGGCCTACGGCATCAAGCCGTTCTACGGCCCGTTCGGGGATTTCTCCGATGCAGCGGCATGCGAAAGCCAGTTCATGAACTCGTTCCTGCAAGGCTGCCTCGGCGCCTGGTCGCTGCACCCGACGCAGATCGAGATCGCGAAGAAGGTGTTCTCGCCGGAAGCCGGCGAGGTGGCGTTCGCGCGCAAGATCCTCGAAGCGATGCCGGATGGAACGGGCGCTGTGATGATCGACGGTAAAATGCAGGATGATGCAACCTGGAAGCAGGCGAAGGTCATCGTCGATCTGGCGAAACTCGTGGCGGAGAAGGACCCCGAGCGCGGCGCTGCCTACGGTTTCTGAGCCGGAAGCCGGCTCAGGTTTCGAGCCATGGCGGTCAGAGGGCGGCTTGTCCGTCCTCCGACCGTTGACAGGCCCTCGAACTTGGCGTGGTATGCCGTTCAGTTGAAGCGGTCGCGCATCGGTTGCGGCCGCGGAAGTCTGCTTGCCTAGACCATGGCGCCGCGTCGGCGTCATCGGATGAAGTGAAATGCGCGAAGCCAAGTACAGCGTCGGAGAAGTCGTCAAGCACCGCTTCTATCCGTTCCGCGGCATCGTTTACGATGTCGATCCGGTGTTTGCGAACACCGAGGAATGGTGGCTGTCGATCCCCGAGGAGATCCGTCCCGCCAAAGACCAGCCGTTCTATCACCTGCTGGCAGAGAACGACGAGACGGAGTACATCGCCTACGTGTCCGAGCAGAACCTGCTGCCGGACGACACCGGCCAGCCGCTACGGCATCCGCAGGTGGACGAGTTGTTCCTGGTGGGCGACGACGGCCGTTATATCGCGCTCTACCTGGATACGCACTGACACGGCCACCGTTCGCGCGTTGTCTCCGGTTTTAAGCCCGATGACAGTGCCAAAAGCGGTCGGCTTTCTTGAGCTCAGGCCGAGCCCATCATCAGTCTCAGGTTCTGGACGGCGGCACCGGCTGCGCCTTTGCCGAGATTGTCGAGGCGTGCGACGAGCAGAGCCTGGCCTTCCGCCTCGCCGGTAAAGAGCCAGATGTCCATGCCGTCATTGCCGACGGCGGGGTCCAGATGCAAGCGCCCGGCCGAATAGGCGTCGTCTTCCTCTTTGAAGTGGACCTGTTCGGCGTCGCGGTAGTAGGCGGCAAAGAGCCGTTGCAGATCCGCTGGCGTCGTGTCCATGCCGCGCAACTGCAACGGAACGCTGACGAGCATTCCCTGGGGGAAGTTTCCGACCGAGGGGACGAACAGCGGGCGGCTTTTCAGGCGGGCATGCGCCACGATCTCGGGCAGGTGCTTGTGAGCGAGGCCGAGGCCGTAGAGTTCGAACACCGGGGCTTCGCCGCTTTCGTGTGCGGCGATCATCGTTTTACCGCCGCCCGTATACCCCGACACGGCGTTGACGGTGAACGGGAAGTCGTCGGCGAACCATCCCGATTCCATCAGTGGCCGCAACAGCGCGATGGCGCCGGTGGCGTAGCAGCCGGGGTTGGCGACACGTTCGGCCGCGCCGATGCGGTGTGCCTGTGCGCCGCCGGGTTCCAGTTCGGCGAAACCGTAGACCCAGCCGTCGGCGGTACGGTGCGCGGTGGAGGCGTCTATGATGCGGGGGGCGTCGGTGCCGAGTTCGTCGGCAAGGACAACGGCTTCGCGCGCGGCGTCATCGGGCAGGCACAGGATCGTGACATCGGCCTGGCGCATCATAGCCTTGCGGGCTTCGGGATCGCGGCGGGCCTCGTGTTCGATCGAGACGACTTCGATGTCGGGCAGGGCGGCAAGCCGGTCGCGGATCTGTAAGCCGGTGGTGCCGGATTCGCCGTCGATGAAGACCTTTGCCATGCAGGTGGCTCCCGTCTCGGTTTTGTTCGTTGGCTTGTTGCCAGGCGCTATCGGCCGTCAGGATCAATCGCTGATCCCGAGCCGGTGGAGAATACCTTCGAATATCGTCTCCGAGCAGCCGATATTGTAGGCCGCGCAGGCGATGTGATGGCTATCGCGATAGATCATGTCGAGGGCGACGTAGAGAATGATGATGAGGCCGACCCAGGCGATCCACGGATAGCGGTGAAGGAGCTTGGCGATGTAAGTCGAGGCGATGGCCATCAGAATGATCGCGACGGCGAGGCCGAGGACGAGGACCAGCGTCGACTCGCCGGCGGCGCCGGCAACGGCCAGGACGTTGTCGAGCGACATGGAGATGTCGGCGAGAATGATGGTCCACAGGGCGGACCAGAAACCGACATCGCTGCCGCCGGCCGTGGCGTCCGAGGCCAGATTGCTCTCGACTTCCTCGATTGACGGGTGATCGCTGGCGACAATCTGCTGGTACATTTTCCAGGCGACGAACAGCAAAAGCAGGCCGCCCGCGAGCGTAAGGCCGATAATCTGCAGCATCTGCTGGGCGACGCCGGCGAACATGATGCGGAGGATAACGGCGCCGGCGATGCCCCAGAAGATCACCTTGGCGCGTTGGGAAGGGTGCACCTTCGACGCGGCCATGCCGACGACGATGGCGTTGTCGCCGGCCAGCGTCAGGTCGATCATCAGGACGTTGAAGAGCGCGACCCAGTGCGTCTGCCACCACGCAGGCGAAGCGACGTGGCCGATCTCTGTCGAGAGTTCGGAAATCAGCGTTGCCATATCGGGGAGCAGTGGGAGCATCGTCCTGTCCTTGCGCGCATATGAGTACGTGGCTTCCACGGCGCTCAGGCGAGCGCGTCGCTGTAAGCCATTGGCGGAGGCAATGCGACGTTTAACGCCGCGAAACAAGGGGGGACGGCGGAAAAACAGCCAGCCCGCGGAACGGGCTGGCTGTCGTTCGATAAGCCGCTGCATTGCGCCCGGTGGATAACGCTGAATGCGTCCACCGGGTTCGTTCCCGAATTAGCGTTTCGAGAACTGGAAGCTGCGGCGGGCTTTCGCGCGGCCGTACTTCTTGCGCTCGACAGTACGGCTGTCGCGGGTCAGGAAGCCGCCCTTCTTGAGAACGGTGCGCAGTTCCGGTTCGTAGTATGTCAGCGCCTTGGAGATGCCGTGACGGACAGCACCTGCCTGGCCGGAAAGGCCGCCGCCGGTAACGGTCGCCATGACGTCGTACTGGTCGGCGCGTTCGGCGGTGCGGATGGGCTGCTGGAGCAGCATCTGCAGCACCGGGCGGGCGAAGTACTCGGTGTAGTCCTTGTCGTTCACGGTGATCTTGCCGCGGCCCGGCTTGATCCAGACGCGGGCGATGGCGTTCTTGCGCTTGCCCGTGGCGTAGGCGCGACCGTACTGGTCGAGCTTCTGGACATGCACCGGAGCTTCCTCGGCTGCGGCCGGCGGCGCGCCGGTCATTTCGCCGAGGTCTTCAAGCGATTTGGTCTCTTCGGCCATGGATTCAGACCACCCTTACGTTCTTTGGATTCAGCGCGGCGACGTCGAGAACCTCCGGTTGCTGGGCTTCGTGCGGATGCTCCGCGCCCTTGTAGACCTTGAGGTTGCGCATCAACTGACGCTGCAGCGGGCCACGGGCCAGCATGCGTTCGACGGCTTTCTCAACGACGCGCTCGGGAAAGCGGCCTTCGAGGATTTGGCGGGGCGAGCGCTCCTTGATGCCGCCGGGATAGCCGGTATGGCGGTAGTAGCGCTTGTTCCAGTACTTGTTGCCGGTGAACACGACCTTTTCGGCGTTGATGACGATGATGTTGTCACCGCAATCGACGTGGGGCGTGTAGATGGCTTTGTGCTTGCCCTTGAGGCGCATGGCAATGATGGTCGCCAGACGGCCGACGACGAGGCCGGTCGCGTCGATGACGATCCATTTCTTGTCCACTTCGCCGGGCTTGGCGACGTAGGTTTTCATTCGTGTCGGGCTCCTGGCGGAGAGGTTTTCGTGTCGTCGCGACGACGACCCGCAGCGCACGGACGATGATCGATCCGTGGCGGGAACTTGATGTCAGACATCGAGTCGGCGGGGAGCCTGCGCGAACGGCGCTTTGGGCCGGTTCGGAACCGGCCGGAAAACGATTTGCGGAGAAGTACGTGCCGTCCGTCATCCTGTCAATATATATTAGACATCCGGAGAAAAATCCCAACAAAAACAATTGCCTGAAAGGCAGGTAAAATAATACCTTTTAGCATTTGGGTGTTTCGCCGGGGCGTGCCGCCCAGGGCTCTTGCTCCTGCCGCAAACTTAGCGCAAAGGAGCCCACCGGCTGCAGCGGGGCACAGCATCAGCGACCGAGCCATCGCATCCGGGGAGGCGGCAGCGGTTGCCTCTATCGATAGCATCCGCCCGCGCGGCGGTTATTCGGAGGATCGTGCTATGCGGCACGGGAACATTCTGTTGGCGGCTATCTGCGCGGGCGTCCTCGCGTTGGCCGGGGCGTTCACGCAGCTTTCGGCGCAGGAGCTTGAGGGTGAGTTGAAGCAGGTCGAACTGACCGACACGCAGGTCAAGAACCTGATCGCGGCGCAGGGCGACCTGGCGGCCGTCGTCAACCGGCTCGAACAAATGCCCGAGGATGCCGAGGTCAGCGTGAAGGGCGATCTCGATGCAATCGCGAAAAAGCACGGCTTCAAGGATTTCGAGGAACTCGACACGGTTTCGGCCAACGTTCAGCTCGTGCTCGACGGTATCGATCCCGATAGCGGCGAGTATGCGGACCCGGTCGCCAGCCTGAAGCAGGAACTGGCCGACGTGGAGGCGGACGACTCCATGGACGCTGAAGAGAAGAAGGCGCTCGTCGACGAACTGAACGAGGCGATCAATTCCATTCCGCCGCTCGCCTATCCCGGCAATGTCGCGGTGGTGAAGAAGTACCAAAAGGAAATGCAGGAAGCTATGGATGGACAGGACGCCGGCAACTAAGATCGGCAGCCGATGCTTCAAGCGAATTGCGGACGGGTTGAGCGCATCGGCCCGTCCGAATTCTTTTCTGCGCGGGTAGGCGCTGTCCACCATCCGTGCGCGGAGACGAACCGAAGAAGAAGGAGGCGTTCGTGGCCGAATTGCAGTCTGCCGTTGCGGCAGCGTCCACCGAGGAAGCCGGCGTCGTCGTATCGAGGCCGGAACCTCATGTCGCACGGATCACCCTCAGCCGTCCGAAGGCCCGCAACTCACTTTCTCTCGCCGTTCTCGAAGCGCTGAAGAAGGCGGTCGGCGATCTCGGTGGCGATAGCGACGTGCGCGCCATCGTTCTCGATGCCGAAGGGCCCGCCTTCTGTGCCGGCCACGACCTGAAGGAGTTGACGTCGCACCGGGGCGACAGCGACGGCGGCCGGGCGTTCTACGCGCACACCATGCAGCTTTGCTCGGACGTCATGCAGGGGATCGTCAACTGTCCGAAGCCGGTCATCGCGTCCGTGCATGCCATGGCTACGGCGGCGGGCTGCCAACTGGTGGCGAGTTGCGATCTCGCGGTAGCGGGCGAGGAAGCCCGATTCTGTACGCCGGGCGTCAACATTGGGCTGTTCTGCTCAACGCCGATGGTGGCGCTGGCGCGAAACGTGCCGCGTAAGAAGGCGATGGAGATGCTTCTCCTCGGTGAGATCATCGATGCCGAAGAGGCTGCGCTGCACGGGCTGGTCAACAAGGTCGTTCCAAGTTCCGACGTCGCCGGGGCCGCTCTCGACTATGCCCGCCGGATCGCCGCGAAGTCGCCCGCGACCGTGGCTGTCGGCAAGGAGGCGTTCTATCGCCAGATTGAGCAGCCGTTGAGCGAAGCCTACGACTATGCCGCGCAGGTGATGGTCGACAACATGCTCTATCAAGATGCGGAAGAAGGGATCGGCGCATTCCTCGAAAAGCGCGAACCGCAGTGGAAAGGGTGCTGAGGTGATTCCGCAGCGGCTTAATCTTGTGACGCTGGGCGTGGCCGACGTCGCGCGAGCGCGGTCCTTCTACGAAGGCCTGGGGTGGAAGGCATCGTCGTTCGAGAGCGACGGTATCGCTTTTTTCGAAATGAACGGCGCTATTGTCGGGCTCTTCGGGCGCGGGGATCTCGCCGAGGACGCCGGTGTTTCAGTCGAAGGCAGCGGCTTTAAGTCGGTCGCTCTCGCGGTGAACCTTGCGAGCCGCGAGGAAGTCGATACCGCGTTGGCGTTCGCCGCCTCGAAAGGTGCGACCATCACGCAGCCGGCGCGCGAGGTTTTCTGGGGCGGTTATTCAGGCTACTTCGCGGACCCGGACGGGCATCTCTGGGAGATCGCGTTCAACCCGGTCTTCATTCTGGACGAGGACGGGCGCGTGCCGGTGCCGCCGCCTGCCGAAGAGGCGCAATGAACGAGCTTTCTCCCTTGGATTACGACGACGAGTTCATCGCAGGTCTGTTGAGCGCCGTACGCGTTTTCGCGTTCGTGGGCGCCTCCGCGAATCCGAGCCGGCCGAGCTATTTCGCCATGAAGTACCTGATCGCGAAAGGCTACGATGTGCATCCCGTGAATCCAGGCCAGGCCGGGAAAGAGATCCTGGGGCGGATGACGTATGCCTCGCTTGCCGACCTTCCCGCGCCGGTCGATGTCGTCGATATCTTCCGCAATTCGGAAGCAGCCCTGGAAATCACCCGCGCGGCCATCGCCGAAAAGGATCGCCTGGGCCTCAAAGCTGTGTGGATGCAACTTGGCGTCCGAAACGATCGCGCCGCAACGGAAGCCGGCGATGCCGGGCTGGCGGTCGTTATGAACCGCTGTCCGAAGATCGAATACGGCCGGCTTTCCGGAGAAATCGGCTGGGCGGGGGTCAACACGCGGACGGTTTCCAGCCGGCAACCGAAACTCGCCGCCTTCGGCGTCCAGAACCGGGTGCTTGAGAAGCGCTCGCGGTAACGATGCGATTGTGCAACCGGGGGCGCTTGGGGGTCAGGCCTTGCCCTTGCAGCGGCGGCCGAGTTCCCGTCGCAGGTCTCGGGCGACTTCCGCCGCGAACATCGTACCGCGCGATACCTGGGCGGGTGTGAACTCATTGCCGCGCAGGATCTTGGGTGCGTTCTCGGCTTCACGACGTCCGATCTTCAGTTCATCGCAATTCAGTTTGCCCTTGGTCTTGCGGAAGGCAAACAAGCGAACCCCGGACGCATATGCACGCGGTGTCGGGGATTGGCGCACCCAGGCGCGGGAGTCGTCGCCCGTCAGGTGGCGCAGCGTCGCCTGACGCTTGGCGATGCAGTCGAGACTGTCGTCGATACAGTCGAGACCCGCCATCGGCGAGGATACGCTGGCGGTGTTCACGGCGCAGCCCGCGACCATGAGCGCCAGCAGCCCTCCCGCGACGGCGTGGATCCGCGTATAGTTGGGCATTCCGTTCTCCCCGCAGCATCATATCGATGCAAGCCTCGCAAAGCCCGACTTGCCAATCGGGCGGCGGCTTGGTCTTGTCCTCACCGCCGCGAGCCCATAGAAGGCGCGCATGGCAGGGTCAAGGCAATTGGTCCCCAACCCCAATGCGAGGAGACGACAAGCGATGCCCAACGCGATCCGCATCCACGCCTATGGCGGCCCGGAGAAGATGGTCTGGGAGCCCGTCGACGTGGGCGAGCCGGGACAGGGCGAGGTTCGCCTCCGGCATCTGGCCATCGGCGTCAATTACATCGACACCTATCATCGTTCGGGCAGCTATCCGGTTGGAGATTTGCCCGCCGTCATCGGCATGGAAGGGTGCGGCGAAGTTGTCAGCGTTGGGGCCGGGGTCGATTTCCTGACGGTGGGCGACCGTGTGGCTTACGCCAATCCCATCGGCTCCTATGCCGAAGAACGGCTGATACCGGCCGAGCGTGTCGTAAAGGTGCCCGACGGGATCGCGTCGGAGACCGCTGCCGCGATGATGCTGCAAGGCATGACCGTGCGCTACCTTTTCAAGGAGACGTACAAGGTTACGCCGGAAACGACGATGCTGTTCCATGCCGCCGCCGGCGGGGTCGGCCTCATTGCCTGCCAGTGGGCGCGGCACATCGGCGCCACGATGATCGGGACGGTCGGTTCGGCTGAGAAGGCGGAGCTCGCGAAGGCGCATGGGTGCACCCACACCATCAATTACCGCGAAGAGGACTTCGTCGCGCGCGTCAAAGAACTCACCGGCGGCAAGGGTGTCGACGTTGCCTACGACGCGGTGGGCCGGGACACCTTTCCGGGGTCGCTCGACTGTTTGCGGCCGCGCGGGCTTTGGGTTTCATTCGGTGCGGCTTCCGGTCCGGTCGATGCGTTCGAAATCGGCCTTCTCTCAAAGAAGGGATCGCTCTACGCGACCCGTCCGACGCTCTTCACCTACATCGCGACGCGGGAAGAGCTGGAGGCCAGTGCCGGCGACCTGTTCGATCTTGTCAATCGCGGTATCGTCAAAATTCCGGTCAATCACACGTATCCGCTGAAGGATGCGGCGCAAGCTCACCGCGATCTGGAGGGGCGCAAGACGACCGGGTCGATTGTGTTGCTGCCCTGATCATCGGCAGCCGGTCGAGCGGTCGGTGCGAAAGCGATCGGAAAACGAACCGGCGGCATGGCAGCGGGCAGCTTAGGCGATGGGGCGCGGCGCCGGCGAGCGCACGCTTCAAGGGGGTAAGGTTCGGGCATGGCGGAGACGGCGATCGAGCCAGAAAAGGCGGCCAGTGAGGCCGTGGCGCCACCGGCTGTCCGAACCAGAGGGCTCTATTTCGTTCTCGCGGTTGCGGCAGGCTACGCGATCCTGCACGCGGTGTTTCGACTGATCGCTTCCGACGTCCTTGGCGAGGACGACGTTATCGACATGATCTTCGCGCAGGAGTTGCGCTTCGGCTATGATGCCGGCTCGGCAGCGGGCTATGCATTCTACCGGCAGCCGCCGCTGTACAACTGGGTGCTTTGGGCGGTCCAGCAGGTGACCGGGCCGCGCTTCGAGAGTTTCCTGCTGATCAAATACACCGCGCTCGTCGCGGCAGCGGGGTTTCTGTATCTGGCCGCGCGCCGGGCGCTCAACGACGCCCTTTTTGCGCTTTTGACGGTCGAGTCCCTGGCGCTCATCTATTCGATAAGCTGGCGCTACCATGAAGGCTTCACCCACGAGGTCGGGGCGATGGTCGCGGTTCTCGCGACGACGTGGCTGATGTTCCGGATCATTCAAGACCAGCGGCCGATCGACTTCGTCTGGCTGTCGCTGGCGATGGGGCTCGGCTTCCTGACCGAGCCGCCTTATGTGGTATTTCTTCTTGCGATGCTGGTTGCCGTGCTCCTGCAACCCGGACTGCGTGGCCGGCTTTTCAAACCGGCGCTGGGCCTGGCAATCCTCGGCGGCGTGGCCATCGCCTCGCCCTACCTGTTGTGGCTCATGGATTCGCCTGAGCGGCTCCTCTGGCTGACGGATCCCTGGCGTCAAGGCTTCCAGTGGAATGGCGACGGCTTTTGGGACGCTGTGCGTGGTCCGGTCGCCTACCTCTCACCGCTCCTCTTCATCCTGCCGGTGATGTTCCCTGGTTGGCTGAAGATCGCTTGGGCTGACTTGAAGCGTGTGCCGTGGCGCGAACAAGATGGCGACCTTGAGTTGATGGTGCTGCATGCGGCCATCATCGCTTACGTCCTGTCGCTTGTCGGCGCGGTCGTCTTCATGATCGACGGCCTGGCGGTGCATGTGCTGATGCCGCTGTTTCTTGCCAGCGTTATTTGGCTTTTCGGTGTGGCTCGTCGCGCCGGCAACGATGCCGTCCATGTCAAACGCTTCGGGCAGTTGGCGGCGGGGATCGCCGTATTCGCCTTCGTTGCCCGCATGGCGAACCTTTATGTGATGGAGCCGGTCTGTAAAACCTGCCGCTGGGGCGTCCCATTCGACAAACTGGGCATCGAAATGAAGGCGCGGGGCTTCCAGGACGGGGGCACGATCGTCAGCCTGGAGCACGAGCTATCCGGAAATCTGAGGCAGGTTTTCCCGAACGCCAAGGTGGTGACGCGGGCATATCCGATCTTCACGCCGCCGGACGCGGACTGGACCAGGGGCCGTGTCGCCTACATCTGGGACGCGGACGAAATGGATCCGAAGACGGCGCAGCGGTTCGTCAAGCTGCTTCTACCGAAGGGGATTACGGCTTCCGATGCGGAACTTGTGCGGGTTCCGTGGGACAGCCTTTGGCGAGAAACGGGCTACCGGCATTCCCGCTGGTATCTGTTGATCGTCGAAAAGGGGCGGAAAAAGCGGATCGTCAATACCGGCCGCGAGCGGCGGCTGGGGCTCTGAGCCCGGTCCTGAACTTGAACGATCGTGCACCGCTCTGCTCTAATGCGGGCAGGCCGATTGTGACCCACTCCGGAATAGCAAACGCCGCGCTTTGGGCGAGCGCGGCGGCGGGTGGAACTCTGGTGCTTTCAGGCGGCGTCGGATCGCAGGCCGTTCGCGAACGAGCCGCTGGATCAATGGATTTCGGAGAAGCGCGCCGGATCGGGCTTCAGACCGGTGACCCGCTCAAGTGCGATTGCCGTCAGCACCTTGCCGGCCAGTGTCGGTTTGCCGAGCATCTGCATTTCATTGCCCGACTGGAACTGGAGCGCGCTGGTCGTCAGGCTGGGGGCGCCGATCATCGGGCTTTGAGCGCAAGCGGTGAGGGTCACGCACAGCGCTGCAATCGTTGCGATGCGAAAGATCACGTTGTTCCCCTCCTTGATCGTCGCAGCCGACCGACTCGTGTCGGCCAGCAGTTCTGCCACACTTCAAACGAGATATGCCCCTGATTGACAGGTTAACGGCTTGGTCCCGTCACACAAGGGGATAAATCGTGGCAGATGAACTCTGTCTGAATGCTGTTGCTTGCGTGTGGAAAATCGGCCGCAGTCCGGAGAAAAGGCTTGCCTCGGGCGTTTCCTCATGATCGCGGCGCGAGCCCGGGCGCTGCAGGCGCTCAGGGGCGCGTCAATTTGGCCGACCCGGGTTCGTACAGGGTGGCGGGGCGGCGTGCGGGCGTGCTGACCCGAAAGGCGGGCCGCCAGCGGCTGGCGGGATCATGCCGGCAAGCCACCGCGTTCGGCAATCAGCGCGTCGTATTCGGAATCGGTTTTCGGCCCATAGGTTTCGAAGGTCGGATCGGCTTGCGCTTTGTAGGCTTCCTTGCGCGTGCCGATGGGGTCGGCCTCGCCCTTGCGCCGGCGCTCCGGGACGTCCACGCCGTAGACGCGGGCGCCGTTGAGGCCGAACACCTTCTGTTTGAGTGCCGGGGTCAGCTCCGGATAACCGTGGGCCTCAATGAGCTGCGGCGCTATGCGGAAGCTGCGGAAAGCCTGGATCTGATCCTGCGGCGAGCCGTACCAGATGGAGTCGGTGCCCCAGAGGACGTTATCCTCGCCGATGTGTTTGACGAGCTTGCCGACAAGATGTGCGGCGGTGGTCGGATCGCGCATGACGAAGCGCCAGGTCGAGCCGAGTTCGGCGTAGACATTCGCGTTGCGCCCGATGCCGTTCGCTTCCACCGACTTGATCAAAGTATCGACACCGCGGATGGCGTTGTCGGGATCGTACGGTCCTTCGGTCGTGCCGGCCTCGTAGCCTGAATGGTAGATAATGAAGTTCATGTCCGGGTAGAGCGCCGCCGCACGGCCGACATCGGCGCAGCGTCCCAGTTCCTCGGGGAAGCCGGGGAACAACAGGCCCTTGTGGATGCAGATGTTGCGCACGCCCAGTTCGCGGGCGCGTTCAATGAAGGGTATTCCGACATCGGGGCTGTCGAGTTCGAAGCCTTTTCCTTCCGGGCCCCACTGCGTGTAGCACTTCCATGCGGCGATCGGGTAGCGGTCGACGGCGTCCTTCATCAGGTTGAGCGGCGCGATCTCGGGGCCGGCGTTTGGAACGACCATGGCGTGCAGGAACAGGCGGTTCGCACCTTCCATCCGGTCGACGAGAACGCGGACGCGGTTTGCTTCTTCCAGGGACAGCGGGTTGTTCTCGGGCAGTTCCGGCACGAACGACAATACCGCGAGTTCGGTGTCGCTATCCAGGAAGACGTGCTTGATGAACTGCTCGGCGGAGAAGCAATCGACGGGGTCATCGTCGCCGCACGCCGCTTGCGGAAATCCGGCGAGGATCCGCTCCCAGTAGCGGCCCGAGGAGCGCCGCCAACTCCCCGCGGGATCGACGAGATGCGTTTGGACGTCGAAAATGAATTCGTCGCCGGCAAGCGCTTCGGCGGCCGCCGCGGTCTCGAAGGCGCCTTCCCTGGGGACTTCGAAAAGACCGCCGGTATTGCCGACTGCCGCGAATGCTTCGTTCAAAGTGAGGAAAGTCGTCGCGGCGCCGCATAGGGATTGCAGGAAAGCGCGGCGGGGAAGGTCCACGCGGCGGGCGTGATCGCCGATCCGGACTTCGGCCTCGCGGTTGGCGCCAGCGACGTGGTCGCTCAGCGGTACGGGTCTGAACTCTCCGTTCGACGTGGAATCGACCTTGACCGGAAGCGGTCCCCGCGACTCATCGGACATAACGCTTACCCTGTGTTCAACTGAGAAGGAGGGTAGCGGATTTAGGCTTGCGGGACCAGCGTAACAACGCGAGGGCGCGGTTCAGTTCCGCGAAGATTAAGGCCGCTTAACCGACAATGCCCGCCAATCGCTTCATGCTCTCGTTCTGCAAACAAACGGGGGCCTGACCATGCGCTGCTACTACATGAGCGATCTGCATCTCGAGACTCAAGCTTTCGACATGCCGCTGCCCGAAGGCGATGTCTTGATCCTCGCCGGCGACGTCTGCAATGCGTGCTGCCTCGATCCGGTTCGGACCGACCGTTTTGCCGTCACTCAACGGGCACGTGTTGAAAGGTTCGTTGCGCGAGCGGTCAAGAACTTTGCTCATGTGATTGCGATTGCCGGCAACCATGAGCACTACGACGGCTTTTTCGCAGAGACGGTTCCGCTGTTGCGCGCGCATTTTCCAGGGGTCACGGTTCTCGATAATGAAGCAGTCGAGATTGGCGGAGTACGTTTTTTCGGCTCGACGCTATGGACAGACTTCGAAGGCGGGAACGCCGAGGTCATGCAATCCTTTAGGCGGGCGATTGGGGACTACTTCTTCATCAAAACCGCCGACGGGAGGTTTCAACCCGAAGATGCCTTCGCCCTGCATCAGGCGGCGTGGAACAGGCTATGCGCGACCGTCTCGACTGAACCGGCGAAGCCGACCGTCGTTATCACGCATCATTCGCCAAGCGGTCTCGGGCTGAGCAGCAGATTCGCGCAAAGCCGCCATGATGCTGCATACGCGAGTATGCTCGATCGGCACTTGGAAACGTTCGAGAACGTGCCCGTCTGGATCCATGGGCATACGCATGTGGCGAGGACGTACGAAGTGGGCCGAACCGAGGTCAGGTCTAACGCCCGCGGATTCGTTTCGCGCGGCGAACAAGTGCCGGGCTTTTCGGCAAAGGCGCACTTTGAAATCTGACCGTCACCGGTTCGGCGATCAGCGCGCGGGCGGGTGGAATATGGCGGAGACGGAGGGATTCGAACCCTCGATACGCCTTGACAGCGTATGACGATTTAGCAAACCGTTGCCTTCAGCCACTCGGCCACGTCTCCACAGGAACACCTGTTCTAGTGATCGAGGCTGGCGAATGCAAGATGGGGATTCCCGGTCTTCGACAGGGTTCTTCAAGGTTTACTTTTGCCGCGCGGCCACCTTAAGCGGCGTTGTGGCCGGCCCGCGGCTCCGGATGCTTCGCGAGGGATGAGTATGTATCGGATTGTCTCGCCGCTTGCTGGCATGCTGGCCGGGCTCGGCATCGCGACTGCGATCCCCGCCGCCGCCGAGCCGGTGTGTGTACGTTGCGACAGTCCCTTCGCGCTTTATGCGTGCGATATTGTGCATCCCGACGTAACGGCCGAGACGCCGGTGGGCTTCCTGTGCATTCGCGAACTCGCCAAGCGTTACGGCCACCAGACCTGCGGGGTCAGCCGCGGAACCGGTGGGCGGTGCGCGGGCGAGGCCGTCGTTCTGGCGCTGCCGCCGGATGAGCCGCTTCCGGCGTCGGTTCCGCCCGCCCTTTCGGCGCCGCCGCTCGATGACGGCGCGCTGGCGGATTCGAACACGGGCGACAAACCTCCCGCCGAACAGGCCGTCTCGGAGGCCGCCCCCGATGAGAAGGGGCCGCCGAAAACGGTCAAGGACCTTGCCGAGTCGACGGCCGAGGTTTCGAAAGAGGGGCTGAAGACGGCGCAAAAGGGCGTTGTGGATGTTGCCAAGAAGACGGGTGAGGTGATCGGCGACACCGGCGAGGTAATCGGCGATGCCGCGAAGAAAACGTGGCGGTGCCTGAGTTCGCTGTTCGGCGACTGTTGAAGCCGGCCATTTCCAGGGCCCCGAGCCTCATTCCCTGATGCCATATGCTTGTCGACCGGGCCTGACCGATTCTCCTTAAAGCTTTCTCCGCACCACCAAGGTATCGAGCGCCGTGTTGATTGCGGACACGAACAGCTCAGCCGCGATGACCGTTTGCCTTGCCGGGGTGCGGTTGCAATGGGCGCATAGTTGAGAGATCTCGAAGCCGGTGCGGCTTCGGCTCAGTTCGAGCGTGGCGGCGTGCGCGCCATCGCGTTTCACCGAGTAAATCCAGCATTGTCCCTGCAGCACGTCTTCCGCGTAAGTGGCGACGCAGTGATGCATGGCCCGGCCCTCGGCGAAGATTTCCGCGCGGGAACGCAACGCCGTGAAGGTGTGACCCGATACTGTCGCCCGCAAGGGTAATGGCCCGTAATCGGCGACCTCATGCAGGCGATCTTCGGAAAGCCCTGCGCTGAACGCCTTGTTGGCGATCTCAGCATGCCAGCGTTCGCAAGCGGCGACCGCTTGTGGCAGGTTCCATCGCGTATCGAAGGCTGCCCGGTCGCGGCCGGCGAAGTCGACGAGTTCCCTGATGCCGGCGTCGGGGAAGCGATGGCAGGAATTTGCAGCGGCCCAAGCCACCAGCCAATCGGGGTCCCGCGTGACACGCGCCGCGTGCCGGTGCCACTGGTAGGTCGTTTCGAGCCAGGCGGACTGCTCCGCCGGATCTGCGGGAATGCATTGCGACAGCCGCGAGGGCGGGATTTCGGAGACGATGTTGAGCAAGCGGAAATGATTGCGCCGGAGCGCGCTCCCGGAGAGACGGCGAAGTTGCGGGGCCACGCCGTAGAAACGCAACAATTCCTTCAGACGTGGGCGGGCTTCGCAGCAGATCGCAAAGCGCGCGGTGACGCGTTCGCGATGTTCGAGCAATGCGAGATCGGAATTCTCGGTCGCTGCGACGACGAGGGCCGGCGCCTGCTCGATGTAGTCGATCGCCGCCTCATGGACGGCTGCCAGGACCGTCGCCGGCATCTGCAGGGTTCGGTCGGTGAAAAGCGAAAGGCCCCGCGAACACGCGCTCAGCAGCCATGGCTTATTGCGGACGAGGCCTCGCTGGCCGCCTCTCGGCGCGACCCAGCGCAGGCATGGATAGTCGTGAGCTGAATTGCCCATCGTTTCGGCTCCTCCATACGCACTACACAGACGCCGGGCGGAGAAACGGGCGCGGCGACGGGAGCAGGATAGAGCGGATATGCCGGCGATGAAGTCCGGTGGGCGAGGGTTGTTGTGGATTGAATCGTGACGCGGCATCAGGGAGCGATTCCGCCCGGACCGGACGGGACAGGGCGTGGCGGAGGCGTCACGCTGGAAATGGAATGCCTTGCGTCCGGAAGGTGCAACGGAGGTTGTTTCCCACACCTCGAAGCTGCGACTGAACCCAAACCAGGAGCCCCTGTTTTGTCAGCGTCGGCCGAATCCCGTTTGATCGCGCGCAATGACGGTCCCCGGTCCCGGAGACAACCTGCGATTAGAGCGGGGCGGAAAACCTTCAATCCTGGAATTGACTACACATGAAGAAAGTCCTGATTGCGTGCGCCGGGAGGGAAGGCCAGACACCGGCGATCGCCGAAGCGCTCGCCCGGCGCTTGTCCGCCGAGGGTCTTGCTCCGGTGGTGCGGGATCTCTCCGGTCGAGTCGCCGCTGAAGAGGCCGCTGGGGCTTGGGACTACGACGCAACGCTGCTGGCCGCGCCTGTTGCCCGTGGCGGTCTCCCCGCCGAGCTTTCCGGCTTCTTCATGCGCCATGCCGTGGACATCCGTTCCCGCCCGTCTGCCTTTGTGACGGTGAGCCTGCTTGCGGCTTCCCACGATGCGCACGAGTTGGCGGGTCTTCGGGAAGTCGCCGATCGCTTCCTGTTCGAGCTGGGCTGGCATCCTGAGTGCGTCGAGCATGTCGCGGGCGCGGTGTCCGACAAGCAGCGCGAAATGCTGGCCATGGCCGGTGACGCGGGAGCGGTCGTCGCTCCGCCGTCCATGACGGGCATGATGTCGCCGGTCGCCGGGGCGGGTTCCTCGGATATTACGGATTGGCCGGCCATCGACCGGTTCGTGAAGCGCTTTTCGCGCTTTCTTGCTTAGAGATCGCGGCCGCCAGGAACCTGGCCTTGCGTGCTTGATTCAGCCTTGCTGCGCGTTCTGGCCGTAATTCTTGAAGCGGGCGAGGACATCCTTCATCTGGCGGGCGTTGAGGAGCTTCGGTCGGCCCAGACTGAGCACCTGAACGTATTGCGCGGCCAGCGTCTCGATTTCATGGGCGAGTTCGAGCGCCTGCGACAGTCCCCTGCCGACGGCGATCTGGCCGTGATTGGCCATGAGGAGCGCATCGCGGTCGCGCAGACCCTCGCCGACGAATTTCGCCAGTTCGTCCGTTCCAAAAGGCGCATAGGGGATCAGCGGTACGTCGGTGCCGCCGGCGACTGCCACCATGTAATGAAACGCAGGGATGGGTTTGTGCGCGCAGGCGAGAACGGTCGCGTTGAGCGAGTGGGTATGGACCACGGCCTGGACATCGCTCCGGTCATAAGCGGCGAGATGAAAGCGCCATTCGCTGGAGGGCTTACGCGATTTCGCAGCGACAGATCCGTCGGCGGCGACGTAGACGATATCGGCGGGCTTGAGGATCTCGTAGGGCATACCCGTCGGCGTGATCAGCATGCCGTCGCCCAGGCGACAGGATACGTTGCCGGAACGTCCCGGCGAGAGGCCGCTGCGGCTCATTGCGAGCGCGATTGAGATGACTTCCTTGCGCAGGGCGGTTTCGGCGGCCTTGCCTGGACGCGGCGCGGAAGCCTTCTTAGAAGCGCTCGATGCCTTTGGGCTCTTCGCGGCGGCTTTGGCCCGCATCTTCGAGGATTTTCGCGCGGTGCCGGGCTTCGACAGGGCGGCAGATTTTTTTTCCGCCGACGCCTTCTTCGGTTTTACAGCCGCAGCGCTCTCAGTCGGTTGGGTGGATCGCCTTGCCGCACTCTTCGAACGCACGCTTGAAGCGCTGCCGCCGCTCGGTTTGGTTTTCGGCGATGCCATGGTCTGCCCCTTACAATCAGCGCGCTGAGACGGGTGTCGAAGCTCTATTGAGCGTTCAAAGTGCCCGATCGAACTCAATAGGGGCTTAAAAATACAAAAGAGCAGGAAATTCCTGCTCTTTTGAACGCCGGCCGAGACCGAAACTGAAGCTGTCTCCGAGACCCATGTCGGGGGAAGGAGCAGCTTGATCGCAACCCCTTTCGAGGCCGCTGTCGTCCTTCCCTAGACTTGGGCTTTCTGCCGGTTATTCATTCGGCTTGACCCTTTTTGCTTGCGGGGCGGTTATAGCCGAGCTGTGTCGGTCTGTCACGGTCTGTTGAGGAGAAAGTTTGCACCAAAGGCGAAGTCGCATGGGAATAATTTTGCGCATCTAATGCGATTTCTGCCGGAAGGCTTTGAAACGATGGGCGCTGATTTCTCTTGTGTGCAACAGGTGTTGCGCTGCGTAGACGGGGCGGGCGCTCTAGGGCGCTTGTGGGCAGCGGCGCGAAGGCCCGCGACCAAGGGCCATTATTGCGCGGGCGCAGCTTCCCGTTTAATGACCGGCCTGTAGCCGCCCCGGTGCGACCGGTGAGCGCCTTGAAGCTTCAGACAGGCCACCATGCACCTTTCCCGATACTTCCTGCCCGTCCTCCGCGATACGCCCAAGGAAGCCGAGATCGTCTCGCATCAGCTCATGCTGCGTGCCGGCATGATCAAGCAGTCCGCCGCCGGGATCTATTCGTGGTTGCCGCTCGGTCTGCGGGTCTTGAAGAAGATCGAGGATATCGTGCGCGAGGAGCAGAACCGCGCGGGCGCCGTCGAAATTCTGATGCCGACGATCCAGTCCGCGGACCTGTGGCGCGAGTCGGGCCGCTATGAAGCCTACGGCAAGGAGATGCTGCGGATCGTCGACCGGCACGAACGCGATATCCTTTTCGGTCCAACCGCCGAAGAAGTCGTGACCGCGATTTTCCGCGACACGGTCAAGAGCTACAAGGACCTGCCCAAGAACCTCTACAATATCCAGTGGAAGTTCCGCGACGAGATCCGTCCTCGATTCGGCGTGATGCGCGGCCGCGAGTTCCTGATGAAGGATGCGTATTCCTTCGACCTGACCAAGGAAGGCGCGCGGCATACCTACCAGCAGATGTTCGCCGCCTATCTGCGGACATTCGCGCGGATGGGCTTGAAATCGGTGCCGATGAAGGCGGATACCGGCCCGATCGGCGGCGATCTCAGTCACGAGTTCATCATCCTCGCGGAGACCGGCGAGAGCGAGGTCTTCCTGCACGCGGATCTGCTCGATGAGGCGGTGCCGCCAGCGGATATGGACTTCGACGGCGACCTTTCCGGGATCGTCGATGCCTGGACTTCGCGCTACGCTGCGACCGACGAGATCCACGATGGCGGGCGCTTCGAGAAAGAGGTGCCGCAAGACAAGCGCGTCAGCGCGCGGGGTATCGAGGTCGGGCACATCTTCTATTTCGGCACCAAATATTCCGAGGCCATGGGCGCGCGGGTGCAGGGGCCGGACGGTGCCATTGTGACGCCGCAGATGGGATCCTATGGCGTCGGCGTTTCGCGGCTCGTCGGCGCGATCATCGAAGCCAGTCACGACGACAGCGGCATCATCTGGCCGGTGCCCGTGGCGCCATTCGAGGTGGGGCTCGTCAATCTTCGCGCAGGCGACGCCGCGACGGATGCGGCCGCCGCCGATCTCTATGCCAAACTGAAGGCGGCGGGGATCGAAGTCCTCTACGACGACACCGATGAGCGCGCCGGAGCGAAGTTTTCCACCATGGATCTCATCGGTCTGCCGTACCAGCTGATCGTCGGACCGAAGGGCGCAAAGAACGGTGAAGTCGAGATAAAGTGCCGCGCCGATGGGAGCCGCGACACGGCTGCAACCGAGGCCGGCCTTAATCAGGTCATCGAGGCGGTGCAGTCCCGTCGAATCCTGGTCTAAGGCTTGTTCGGATCGCTCTGACACGCCGGAGCCGATGCGGGTCTTCGCCAGCGGCGAAATGGAGCCGCCGGAACGTTCAAAGATGGGTCCGGCCGCGTCGGGTCTTCGTCGCCGGTAGCGCTTTACGGCGCCCGTCGGACAGGCATTAAGGGGGAAGCATGTCGGTCGCACTGGAAGAGCCGGCCCGCGATACCGCGCCGTTCGCACCATTCGAATGGATGCTGGCGCTTCGCTATCTTCGCGCGCGGCGCAAAGAAGGCTTCATATCGGTGATCGCCGGCTTCTCGTTCGTCGGCATCATGCTCGGCGTTGCGACTCTCATCATCGTCATGGCCGTGATGAACGGCTTCCGCGCAGATCTGTTCGACAAGATCCTTGGCCTCAACGGACATATCGTCGTCCTTAAAGTCGGCGAGCGCTTCGAGGACTACGACGCCACGACCCAGAAGATCGTGCGGGTTCCCGGGGTGCAGAGCGCCCTGCCGCTGATCGAGGGGCAGGTCATGGTCTCCTCGCGCGTTCAGGCGCTGGGCGGCCTGGTGCGGGGACTTCGGGAAAACGACCTCAAACAGTTGAAGCTGGTCTCGGAAAATATCCGCTTCGGCTCGCTGGACGGATTTGACGGTTCTGGGACGATCGCGGTGGGGACGCGACTCGCGAACTCGCTTGGGGTCACAATCAACGACACCATAACACTGGTCTCGCCGCGCGGCGCGACAACGCCCTTCGGGACTGCCCCGCGAACCAAGGCCTACCGCATTTCTGCGATTTTCGAGATGGGCATGAGCGAATACGACCGGACGGTTGTTTTCATGCCGCTCGATGAGGCGCAGAAGTTCTTCTCAAAACGCGGCACCGTGGACTACGTCGAGGTGATGGTCGATGACCCTGAAAGCGTAGGGAGCTATCAAGGGGCGATCAAGCGCGAGATCGGCCGGACCTTTCAGACGACGGACTGGCAGCAGCGCAACGAGACGTTCTTTCGCGTTCTGGAGATTGAGCGGATGGTGATGTTCATCATCCTGTCGCTGATCATTCTCGTCGCGGCGCTCAATATCATTTCGGGCATGATGATGCTGGTGAAGGACAAGGGGCGAGACATCGCGATTCTGCGCACGATGGGTGCATCGCGCGGCTCGGTGATGCGGGTGTTCCTCATCACCGGCGCGGCCATCGGCGTGGTCGGCACGCTGGCCGGTTTCATTCTCGGCGTGGTGTTCTGCTGGAATATCGACTCCATCAAACAGTTCGTCGCCTACCTCACGGGCACGCAACTGTTCGACCCGTCGATCTACTACCTGACGAAACTGCCGGCCGAGATCGACCCCAACGAAACCGCCTTCATCGTCGCGATGGGGCTGGGGCTGTCGATCCTGGCGACGATCTATCCCTCCTGGCGCGCCTCCACGCTCGATCCTGTGGAAGCGCTGCGCTACGAATGACAGGAACGTCAGACATGGACCAATCGATGCGGCCCGTTCCGATTCTGCGGCTCGCGGGTCTCCGCAGAACGTTCTCGCAGGGCCATCGCGAAATCCGCGTGCTCGACGGCGCGTCGGCGGACATCTACCCCGGGCAGGCTGTGGCGCTCGTCGGACCTTCGGGCGCTGGCAAGTCGACGCTGCTGCACACCGCTGGCCTCCTGGAAACGGCTGACGGCGGAAGCGTTGTCATCAACGGGCGCGAGTGCATGGGGCTCTCCGACCGCGAACGAACCCTGGTCCGGCGCTCGGAGATGGGTTTCGTCTATCAGTTCCACCAGTTGCTGCCCGAGTTCTCCGCCCTGGAGAACGTCGTGATTCCGCAAATGATCGCGGGGCGCTCTAAGCGCGAGGCGGAAAAGCGGGCCACATCTCTACTGGAGTCGGTCGGGCTGTCGGAGCGCCTGCATCACCGACCGGCGGAACTGTCGGGCGGTGAGCAACAACGCACCGCCATCTGCCGCGCCCTCGCGAACAAACCGCGTCTTCTCCTGGCAGACGAACCGACGGGTAACCTCGATCCGCGAACCTCGCAGCGGGTCTTCGAAGCGCTCCTGCAACTCGTGCACTCGACGGGGGTCGCAGCGTTGATCGCGACTCATAACCTCGAGTTGGCGGGCCGCATGGACAGGACGCTCCGCTTGGCGGATGGCCACCTTGAGGAAATCACCTCGGCGCAGATGCATTGAGACGGGACGCCGACGCGCGCGGGCCCTAACGCAACGAACTTGGCCGTCGGGTAAACTGTCCGCGCGGCGCAGGGGATCGGGAGAATAGCGAAGTGGCGCTCGACCTCGTTTTCGCTGCGGCCAACACCATCGTCGTGCCGGCCTGGGCGTTCCTCATTCTTGCGCCGACCCATCCTTGGGCGGCGCGACTTGCACATTCGGCTTTCGCGTTTCTACTCCTGGCGGCGCTTTATACCGGCGGGCTTGCCGTTGCGATCGCGACCGATGCCATGGCGGAGGGAGCGAGCTTCTTCACGCTCGATGGCGTCATGGCGTTGTTCGACAGCCGTCTCGTCGCGCTCAATGGCTGGGTGCACTATCTGGCGTTCGATCTGTTCGTCGGTGCGTGGATTGCGCGCGATGCCTTGAGGCGAGGGATCGGTGCGGCCATCCGCGTGCCCGCGCTTCTGGGAACCTTTATCCTCGGACCGCTCGGTCTCGGGGTTTATCTGATCGCCCGCCGATTTTGCGGGGCGGACTGGTCGCTTGTTGAAACCGGCGGCTTGTAAGCCCGAGTCGGGCAATTGCCGCATCCGTAGGCGCGGGAAGCCCGCGTCAATGCCGTGAACTTTCGAGAAACGAGACGATGTCGTCGAGAAGGCCGTCCATCCGGTACACGGTCGAGAATGCAAACAGCGGCCCGATATGCGTCGCCTCGGGCAATTCGATGGTTTCGACGGGAACGCCGCTCTCGCGCAACTGGCCGGCCAACTGCCGCAAGTTCCATAATCGAACGGTTTCATCGGCCAGTCCGTGAACGAGCAGTGCGGGGGGATCGCCGGGAGAAACGTAAACGATGGGGCGCGGCGCATCCGAGGATCGAGCCGTGGCGAAGATTTCCCTGGTGGAAGGATAAGTGGTCGGCTCGAAGGCGTAGGGTCCGGAGAGCCCGACCCATTTGGATAGCGTGTTCGGATCGGCGCCGGCCTTTCTCAGCCACTCGGGCTGCAACGCCAGCAGCGCGGCGGTGTGCGCGCCGGCGGAATGGCCGACGATAACGATACGGCGCCCTTTGGCTTTGCCGAGAAGGTTTTTCTCGACCCACGCGTAGGCCTGCGCCACGTCCTCGACGAAGTGCGGCCAGCGCACCTCGGGGTAGAGGCGATAATCGGGAATGACGGTCGTGTAGCCGCGGTTTGCCAGCGCGGTGCCGACGAAGCGGTAGGTATCCTTGCTTCCCGATGTCCAGGAGCCGCCATAGACAAAGAGGATGACAGGGCGGTCGGGGGATGCTTTCGCGCCGCGAGGCCGGTACACATCGAGCCGGCGCCGCGGACCCGGACCGTAGGCAACATCGTTGTCGATCGCCGCGCCACCTTCGGAAATGAGCCAGCCACCGAGCGCGTAGAGCCGGTCGGTTGGGACGAGTCCCGGGAGGGCTGCAATCGCGGCGAGACCGAGCGCGGCGGCGGCAATGATCGTGGATGAGAACAACTTCATCGGTGGAAGGCCGCCGGTCGTGTTGAAAGGGTGGATGGAAACGCTGTCAGCAATGCTTACGAAGTCGGCAGAGGCTAGGATCGTTCCATGAACGCACCGATTCGACCTCAGGATACCGCCAAGGCCGTGAAGCTTGGCGATGAAGCTTCGCCCGCAAACCGGCTGGGCTTCGTGCATCTGCGCGTGCATTCGGCCTATTCGCTGCTCGAAGGCGCGCTGCCAATCGGCAAACTCGCGGATCTCGCCAAGGCCAACGAAGCGCCGGCGATGGCGTTGACAGATACCAATAACCTGTTCGGCGCGCTGGACTTCTCCGAGAAGTTCGCGAAGGCGGGGCTGCAAGCGATCGTCGGCGTGACGCTGGCGGTCGATTTCGAGGGCGACGGCGAGGAAAACCCGCTCGCGGCAGCGCAAGGGGGCGGCGGACATCGCGCGGGGGCGAGCTACCACCACACCCTGGCGCGCGATGGCTATATCGCGTTGCTCGCGGCCTCGGAGGCCGGATACGCCAACTTGATGAAGGTCGTGAGCCGCGCGCATCTGGGCGTAGCCGATGGCATGCCGCCCCACGTAACGGTTTCATTGTTGGCGGAGCATGGCGAGGGGTTGATCGCGCTGACGGGCGGGCCCGACGGGCCGATTGACCGGGCGCTGTTCGATGCCCGTCCGGCGATCGCGGCGGCGCGGCTGGCGCGTTTCGCGGAGATCTACGGCGACCGGCTGTATGTCGAGATCCAAAGGCACGGTACGGAGGCCGAGCGGATCGTCGAACCGCAGCTCCTCGATCTCGCCTACGCGCAGAGGCTGCCCATCGTTGCCACCAATGAAGCGTTTTTCGCGAACAAGGACGACTATGAGGCGCACGATGCGCTGATCTGCATCGCGGAGGGGCGTTACGTTGTCGAGGACGACCGGCGCAAGTTGACGCCGGAGCATTATTTCAAGTCCGCCGACGAGATGGCGCAGGCGTTCGCCGATCTCCCCGAAGCGCTCGCCAACACAGTGGAGATCGCGCAGCGGTGTCATTACCGGCCTCTAGGACGGCGGCCGATCCTGCCGCGTTTTGTGAGCAGCCTCGAAGGAAAGACGGAAGAAGACCTGCTGCTGGAAGAAGCTGCCGAACTGAAACGCCAGGCCGAGGAAGGTCTGGCACGCAGGCTCGAAGCGCACGGGGCAGCCGAAGGGTACAGCGAGAAGGACTACCAGGAGCGCCTTGCCTACGAGGTCGACGTTATCACGAAGATGAAGTTTCCCGGCTACTTCCTGATCGTTGCCGACTTCATCAAGTGGTCGAAGGCGCAGGGCATACCGGTGGGGCCGGGGCGCGGTTCCGGCGCCGGTTCGCTCGTTGCCTATGCGCTGACCATTACCGACCTCGACCCCTTGCGCTTCGGTCTGCTGTTCGAACGCTTCCTCAATCCCGAGCGCGTGTCGATGCCCGACTTCGACATCGATTTTTGCCAGGACCGGCGCGAGGAAACGATCCGCTACGTGCAGGAGAAGTACGGCCACGACCGCGTTGCGCAGATCATCACGCACGGAAAGCTACAGGCGCGCGCGGTTCTGCGCGACGTCGGCCGCGTTCTGCAGATGCCCTACGGGCAGGTCGACAAGCTCTGCAAGATGGTGCCGAACAATCCGGCCAATCCGGTGACGCTGCCGGAGGCCATCGAAGCGGAGCCGAAGCTGCAGGAGGCGCAGAAGGCCGAGCCGCTGGTGGCGGAGCTCCTGAAGACGGCGCAAAAGCTGGAAGGGCTCTACCGGCACGCTTCGACGCACGCCGCCGGCATGGTGATCGGCGACCGGCCGCTCGATGAACTGGTGCCGCTCTATCGCGATCCGAAGTCGGACATGCCGGTCACGCAGTTCAACTGGAAGCTCGTCGAGGCCGCCGGTCTCGTGAAGTTCGACTTCCTTGGCCTCAAAACGCTGACGGTGCTGAAGAAGGCCGTCGATCTCGTCAAGAAGGCGCGCGGGGTCGACCTCGACCTGTCGGCGCTGCCGCTCACCGACAAGGCATCATACGAACTTCTTGCGCGGGCGGACACGGTCGGCGTGTTCCAGCTTGAATCGACGGGGATGCGGGAAAGCCTGAAGCGGCTTCGTCCCGACCGCTTCGAGGACATTATCGCCATGGTGGCGCTCTACCGCCCCGGCCCTATGGACAACATTCCGACCTACATCCATCGCAAGCATGGCGAGGAGCCCTGCGATTACCTGCACGATATGCTGGAGGGAATCCTCAAGGAGACCTACGGCGTTATCATTTACCAGGAGCAGGTGATCCAGATCGCGCAGGTGATGGGCGGTTACACGCTCGGTCAGGCCGACATGCTTCGCCGCGCGATGGGCAAGAAGGACAAGGAGGAGATGAAGCGTCAGGAAGCGCGCTTCATCGAAGGCGCCGTCGAGCGCGGGGTGGCGAAGAAGGAAGCCGCCTACATCTTCGAACTGGTCAACAAGTTCGCCGGCTACGGTTTCAACAAGTCGCACGCCGCCGCTTATGCGCTTGTCAGCTATCATACTGCATATATGAAGGCGAACTATCGCGAGGAGTTCCTGGCGGCTTCCATGACGCTCGACATGGCGCAGACCGACAAGCTCGCCGGCTTCGTGGCAGAGGCGAAGAAAAGCGGCATTCCGGTGCTGCCGCCGTGTGTGAATTCATCCGAGGTGGATTTCACGGTCGAGCCGCCGACAGAAAAGCGCGACGACGGCACGCGGCCACCCGGCGGCATTCGCTATTCGCTGGCGGCGCTGAAGAGCGTCGGGTCCGGGGCGGTGCAGACCATCGTCGATGCGCGGGAGACGGACGGGCGGTTCAAGTCGGTGGGCGACTTCGCGTCCCGGCTCAATCCGCGCGCGGTCAATAAGCGGGCGGTCGAGACGATGGCTCAGGCGGGCGCGTTCGATAGCCTGGAGCCGAGCCGCTCGACGGTGAAGGCGAACGCCGAGCAGATCATGGCGCTGGCGCAACGGGTCTCGGCGGACACCGAGGCGGGAACATCGGATCTGTTCGCGGCACCCGGCTCGGCACCGAGCCTGATCTTGAAGAAGACAAAGAACTGGACCCCGCTTGAGCAGCTTGAAAACGAATTCTCGGCGATCGGTTTCTATCTGTCGGGTCACCCGCTCGACAGCTATCGGCAGGTCCTGACGAAAGCGGGCGCGACGACCTGGGCCACGCTTGAGTCGGCGACCGAGCAGATGGGTGCCGGCGCCGGCCGGATCGGTGCGATCGTCGTGTCTGTGCGCGAGCGGCGGTCGGCGAAGGGCAACAAGTTTGCGTTCGCGATGTTTTCCGACGCCACCGGGCAGTTCGAAGCGGTCATCTTCTCCGATACGCTCAACGCGGCGGGCGAACTCCTGACAGCCGGAACGCCGGTGGTGCTCAACGTCGCCGCCGAGCGGGACGATGAAGGGTCGGTGCGCCTCAGGGTTCAGTCGGTCGAGGCGCTGGATAAAGTCGCAGCCTCCGTGGAGCGTGCGCTCAAGGTGAAGTGCGATCCGAAAGCGGTACAGAAGAACGGCGCGGTGCTATTCGAGGAACTGAAATCCGCTTTGAGGGCGCCGGCATCGGGGACTCGTGGCGGCCACATTCATCTGGTTCTTCCACTGCCGAACCGGGGGCGGGAATTGGAGCTGAAACTGCCCATCAAGTACGACGTTTCTCCGGCGGCGTTGGGCGATATCGCGACCGTGCCCGGTGTCGTGCATGTGGAGGAGATCTGACGTTTGCGTGCTGTTTCGATTGCGTTGGTCGCGGCCCTCGGCCTTCTTGCTGTTTGGTTGTGGGCGGCGTCTACGCCTTCAATGGGGCCGGAGCCTGAGGCGGCGATACCCAGCGATGCCCGGCGGTTGGTCGTTGTCGCGACCGACGGTTTCGATAGCAACGACGCGCAAATCGCGACGTTCGTGCGCGAGACCGGCGAAGCAAGCTGGCGGCAGGTCGGTTCGTCGGAACCCGCTCGTGTCGGACGTGCGGGCGTCGGCTGGGGATACACGTTCCGGAATTTCGCTCGCGCGGATGAACCTTTGAAACGCGAGGGCGACAAGCGGGCACCAGCGGGTCTGTTTCGACTCGGCGCGACGTTCGGAGACGGACTGGGTGCGGGCGCCGGCCATATGCAACTCACTGACGGTCAGCATTTCTGTGTCGACGATACGGCTTCCGAAAGCTACAGCGAGATCGTTCCACTAGACACCGTATCGGAAGGCACGAGCGGTGAGAAGATGTGGGCCATCGATCTTTACCGGCGGGGCATCGTCGTCGACTATCCCACCAGCCGGGAAGCGAAATCGGGCTCGTGCATCTTCATTCACGTCTGGCGCACGCCCGACACGCCGACGGCCGGGTGCGTCGCCGCGTCGGAAGAAACGGTCAAGCGGTTGCAGGACTGGACGCAGGTGGCCGAAGGCGGCGTATATCTCGCGATTGTGCCGCAAGGCGCGGCGGCCAGGCTGGGCCTTCAGAACCTGAGCCCTGACTTTCGGGGCAGTTGAAACGGGCGGTCCGTTCCAGGCCGGGTGTCTCATCGTCACAGATCCGAAGGCTGAGTTCCCGAGCGCAAAAGCTTCTCGACAATCAGAAGCAGCCCATCGTGCGACACCGGTTTGTCGAAGATCGCATCCGCGATCCGCGTCGACCGGCGGGTGGTGACTTCGCCGGAAATTATGATGATTGGGATGGAGGGGTGCTCCCGGCGTAACCATCGGGCGAGCCCGACTCCGTCGAGTTCGCCCGGCATCTGGACGTCGGTGCAGACGAGCGCAATATCGCCCAAGCGTTCGAACGTGGCGATCGCCTCGTCGGCCGAACCGGCTTCCGCGACGCGATACCCGTCTGAGCGCAAGAGTTCGGCTAAATCCATTCGGACAAGGAGTTCGTCCTCAACGACCAAGACCGTGCCCTGGCTTCTAACGTCCCGCGCCCCCTCCATCTCAGACGACATGCTCCCTCGCTGCAAAAACGACCTCGAAGCCAGACGCATTTCCAATGTCGGGAACTTGGCGCTCCCAATCTCGGACTCCGGCCGCATCCTCGGCTTCCTAACGCTCAATGCGATCAGAAGTTTCTCTTGTCGGAAAATGTCGCGATGGCTGGAAAAAGTCTTTTGACTCGGCTGTCTGCAATCGTTCGTCGGTGATACTCTCTCAGTAAGGGCGGATCAGTTGGCAAGCGAGGCCTGCGGAATTCGGATCGACACGCGCACTCCGACGGGCCGCCAGTCGAATTCGATCTCCCCATTGAGTTGTTGGGTCACGCTGCTGCGGGCGAGCTGGCTTCCGAACCCGAACGACTTGGGTGGCCCCATATGACGATCGGAGACCTGTTCTGTCCAATCGAGATCGAGAAGTCCGTCCGTCATGCTCCATTCGACGGCGAGGCGGTTCGCGGGCGACGATAGACCGCCATACTTCGCAGCGTTGGTGGCCAGTTCGTGAAAGACCAGAGCGAGAACCGTAACGGCCTTACCGCCTAGCGGAACCTCGGGGCCGCCGAGCATGGTGGTTGCCTGGCTTTCGACATGCGGTTCGAGAACCGTTTCGAGCAGCGGCCGCAGGGCGGTGACCTCGTGGGCATGTTCCTCGCTGACGCCGATCCTGATGAGGCCATGGGAGCGGGCCAAAGCGGAAAGCCGGCCCCTTAGAGATTCGGCCATCTGGTTCACGGTCGAAGTGGAACGCGCGGTCATCGAGACCATTCCGGACGCGATGGAAAATAGGTTTTTCACCCGATGGTCCATTTCCCGGAGGATCAACTTGCGTGCTTCTTCCGAGCGGTACTGTTCGGTGATGTCTGTCGCCTGAACGAAGATGCCGCTGCAGTCGCCGTGGCCGTCGAACAGGGGCTGGTAGACGAAATCGAGTACTCGCTCCTGCGTTGCGCCGTCGGGGTCGGGCGTCAAAGTCAGGGGGACCGCGTGCCCGACATGGGGTTCTCCCGTGGCATAGACGCGGTCGAGAAGTTCGATGAACCCCTGGGAAGACACTTCCGGTAACGCCTGGCGGACAGTCCGGCCGATCAGGTTGCCGCGCCCGACCAGGTCTTCATAGGCCGGGTTTACGATCTCGAACTCGTGAGCGGGGCCGCGTAGGATGGCCACCGCTCCGGGGGCCTGGGCGAACATCCCTGCCAGGCGTTCGATCTCGGCGCCGGCTGCCTTGCGCGCCAACACAGAGGCGGTCGTTTCATTGCCCTGATTGAAGACGCCGACGATCGAGCCATCCTCGCCGCGGATCGCCGTGAAGCTGTAGTTCCAATATGTCTCCCGCGGCTGCCCGTCGCGCTCCATCGGCAGCATCTGGTCGTAAGTGGAAAAGCCTTCGCCGGTTTCCATCACGCGGGCGAATTGCGGGCCGACGACATGCCAGATGTCGCTCCATACTTCGGCGCCAGGCCGGCCAAGCGCCCAGGGATGGCGCTCGGCAGGGATGGGGGCCCAGGCATCGTTATAAAGCAGGCGAAGATCCGGCCCCCAGTAGATGGCGGTGGGGAAACTGGAGTGCAGGCAAATAGAGAGTGCGGACTGAAGAGACTGTGGCCAGGATCGTGGCGGCCCTAATGGCGTGTCCGCCCAGGGGTGTGCTCTGATCAGACCGCCGAGGGTACCGCCACCTTGAAGAAAGGCGGGAAACTCAGAGGTTTCAGGCTGACTTTTGGCCGTCACGCAAATCTTCCAGTCGAAACCGCGTCCCCTTTGTCAGACGACTGCGGAAGTTCTCAATTTGTCGGTTCTTTTGCGGGTTACTTTACGCGCCATCCTACGTCCGGAAGCCTATTGCAGCAAGCGGTGGACCGCTCGTTGAGCGAAGCCAGTAATGGCAGGATTTCTCCGCGTGATTTCCTGATGGCAGGTATACGAACGCCCGGAGAAGTATTGTGCAGCGTCCAAACTCTATGCAGCGAAAATCCGATTCATGCCGGTTTTGTTTGCAGTGCAGAAAGTTTTGGCATCGTCGCTTTCTTTAGTAACTATATGTTTTTGCTATTTTTTATTTGAAATTCTCAGGTGGCACGGATTTCGCTTGGCAGGGGCAGCATTCGCCGGGCCGTTGAACGTCCAGGCAAAACGTCCAGCGCTGGGCGTACATAGGCAACGCCGCCATCCAAGAAACTCCGAAGCGAGCGGTTCTTAACCGTTTCAGCCAAACCCGCGTCCAGGACGCTGGGCACCGGAGCATTCTACCGGCGGGCTGCCAATCCCGATTGTCTCGCACGCCGGAAAAGATTCAGGGGCGCGAGATACACATGACGATAGCGGTCCAGGCAAAGACAATCACGCCAGCGAAGCCCTTCTCGGGGAGCGACGCGCAGGATGCGCCCGCCAGCGCGGAAGCCGTGGTGGTGATTGGCGGCGGACCGTCCGGCGTGCGTGTCGCGCAGGAGCTTGCCCGCCTCGGTGAAGACGTCATCCTGCTCAACGCCGAACGGTGGCGTCCCTACAACCGGGTGAAGCTCACGCCGCTTCTCAGCGGGGACGTTCAACTGGGGCAGGTGGAGCAATCGCTCGACTTTCCAGGTCCCGGCAAGGTGACCCTTTATTCCGATACGCGCGTCGTCGACATCGATCGAGACGCTCGCGCCGTTACGGCGCACAGCGGCCGGCGCTGGCGATACAAGAAGCTCGTCATTTGCGTGGGATCGCGGGCGCATATTCCGCCGATCCCAGGAATTGAGCTTCCCGGAGTCTTTACCTTCAGGAACTTCGATGACGTCGAAAAGCTGGTCGCCCGCTCGGTGCGCGCGCGCCGATGTGTCGTTGTGGGCGGCGGACTTCTCGGTCTCGAAGCGGCCCGGGGTATGAGCGACCGGGGGGCGGAGACCTATGTCGTCGAGCATGAGACGCACCTCATGGCGCGGCAGCTCGATCAGCATGGCGGTGCCATCCTCAAGGCCGCGGTCGAGTCGATGGGACTGCAGGTCATGACCGGCGAGCGGGTGGCACGCTTTCGCGGCGACACCCGGCTTGAGGCCGTGGCGTTCGGCAGTGGCGAAACGCTGGCCTGCGACACGGCCATCATCTGTACCGGCATCCGCGCCAACATCGAAATGGCACGCGACGTGGGCTTGGCCGTCGGCCGGGGTATCAAGGTCGGCCCGACGCTGCAGACCACCGACCCTGATATTTATGCCATCGGCGAGTGTGCGGAATTCGACGGAACGGTCTACGGCCTTGTGGGGCCCGGTTACGAACAGGCGGCGGTGGCGGCACGTCATATCGCGTCCGGCGGTGGCGGGTATCGCGGATCGGTTCCGGCGACGAAACTGAAGATCATCGGAACCGACGTTTTCTCGATGGGCGACGTTGAGCAGCTTGAGCAGCGCCGCGATGTCTCGTCGATAGCGTTCGAAGATCGCGACAAGGGGCTCTACCGCCGGTTGGTTCTTAAACGGAACCGTCTGGTGGGGGCCATCGCCATCGGCGACTGGGAGGAACTCGGGCGGGTTCAGGAGGCGATCAAGGCGTCGGTCCTGGTGTTTCCGTGGCAGGCCCGGAGGTTCCAGTCATCGGGCCTGATCTGGCCGAAGAGCGAACCGAAGAGCGCGAAGGACTGGCCGCGCGCGGCAACGGTCTGCAACTGTACCGGCGTAACGCGCGGGCAGATCGGAGACGCCATCGCCGTCGGCGCGACAAGCCTCGATGACGTGAAGCTGGCGACCGGCGCGTCAACTGTTTGCGGGAGTTGCCGGATCCACATCGGTGAGATCCTCGAGGCGCCGGCCCCACGCGAGCCGGTTGAGCTGTGGAAGCCGATTGCGGCGTTTTCCGGTGTGGCCGCGTTTCTGGCGTTCCTGACGTTCGTCCTCCCGGTCGTTCCCACGGCCAGCGAAATCGAGATGCGCGGCTGGGCCGATAGGCTTTACCTCGACAGCATCACGAAGCAGATCACGGGATACACGCTGCTTGCGATCTCTGTGCTTCTGGCCGCAATCGCCCTGCGCAAGCGGGTGCCGATCGTCCGGTTCGGCGGCTTCGCGAGCTGGCGCGTCGTGCACACGGTTCTCGGCGTCGCCGCGCTGGCGGTGCTCTTCGCCCACACCGGATTCCGGCTCGGATCGAACCTCAACATGTGGCTGATGGTGACCTATCTCGGGCTCGCCGTTGCCGGAGGAGTCGCGGGCCTGGCGACGGCCTGCGAGCACCGGGTCATGAGTTCGCCGCAGGCCGCGGCGCGGCTGAGATCGGCGTCCTTCTGGATGCATCTCATCGCGTTCTGGCCACTGCCGCTGTTACTCGCGGTGCATGTCCTCACCGTCTATTTTTATTGAGGGCGCCGAATATGAAAAACACCGCCCGGCTCTGGCTTCTCTGGCTCATCCTCACCGTCGTCGGCGGTGCCTTTCTGGTGACGGGGATGTTCTACGGCGGCCCCTCCCGCGCCAGCCTGCTGATCGGCAAGACGACAAGCGGGCACCACCAGATCGAGCTGGCCTGCAAGACCTGCCATACGAGTGCATTTTCGACGACGGAAGACATCGATAAAACCTGCAAGGGCTGTCACGACGCCGAGTTGGACGCCGCTAAAGATTCCCATCCGATCAAGAAATTCCGGGACCCGCGAAATGCCGACCGGCTGGACAAGCTGGCCGCGAACAAATGCGTGACCTGCCACACGGAACACCGCGAGGAAGTTACCCGTGAGATCGGTGTGACGCTGCCGAACGATTACTGCGCTCTTTGCCACCAAGACGTCGGGAAAAACCGGCCGAGCCATGTGGGACTTGAATTTGAAACCTGTGCTTCTGCGGGTTGTCATAACTACCACGACAATACCGCGCTTTACGAAGACTTCCTCGATAAACACAGTGGCGATCCCGACCTCAAGGAAAAGCCCATTTCCCGGCTCTATAAACGGGATATCGAAATCGAAGCGGTGGGTGAGCCGCTGACCGAAGTTGCCCTGGCCGATGCCCCGGCCGGGCGCGGATCGGATGAAGGTATCGTCTCTTCCTGGCTTGCCACGTCGCATGCAAAAGGCGGCGTCAACTGTTCGGGTTGCCATGCTCCTAAACAGAAAACGCCGGAAGATATCGCCGCGAATTGGCTGGATAAGCCCGATCACAAGGTCTGTGCGCAATGCCACGGCATGGAGGCCGGAACTTGGCTCCAGGGCAAACACGGTATGCGGCTTGCCGCAGACATGAAATCGCAATCGGCCGGGCTCTTCGGTCTGTTTCGCGACAAGCCGCTGACGCCGATGCAACCGAAAATGGCGCGGCTGCCGATGAGCGAGAAGGCGGCTCATACAGAATTGACCTGCAATAGCTGTCACCCGGCGCATTCGTTCGACGCGCGAAAGGCGCAAGTGAGCGCCTGCGTTTCCTGCCACAGCGACGATCACACCAAAGCCTACGACGGCTCGCCGCATCAAAAGCTTTGGGCGGCGGAGGTTTCCGGGGCTGGCGAGAAAGGGAGCGGCGTGAGCTGCGCGACGTGCCACATGCCGCGGCAGTGGATGGAAGACGCCAGCGGTTATGAGGAAATTCTCGCGGCCAATCACAACCAGAACGCCAATCTGAGGCCGAACGAGAAGATGATCCGAAGCGTCTGCATGAATTGTCACGGACTCGGTTTTTCGATCGATGCCTTGGCAGACCGCGAATTGATTAAACGGAATTTCGATGGGCGCCCCTCCGTCCATATCGAAAGCATCGATTGGGTGATGAAGCGCGCGAGCGAGAGAGGGGCTCGTTGAGCGCGTGCGGATTCACCTGAAACCAAGAAGGAGAAGAGAAATGCTGAAACTATCGAAAACCCTCATGGCGGCCGGCATTTCCGGAGCTGTCATCATGGGCGGCGGCGCGGTCGCGGCCGTTTCGGCGAAAGGCGTCGAGTATAAAGATGTCGCGGATATGCTGATTGCGGTGATGGTGGCAGACCGGACCGTCTATACGAAAAAGGTCGTTCAGCGCCTCGCCGCTAAAGAGAAGGTCGTGAAGGCGTCTGAACACTATGAAGACGATCAGGCGCTTCCGCTTCCCGCGCAGATGTTCCGTTTCGGTGCCGAGCACGTCGCAGATAATACCGACAAATTCAGCTATTCGCTGCTTTCCCTCTGGCCGATCAATAAACAGAACGCGCCGCGTACGGAGGTCGAAAAAACCGGGCTCAAGTACGTCGCGGACAACAAGGGCGAAAATTACTACGGCGAAGAAACGCTGGGTGGAAAGAAGTATTTCACCGCTGTTTACGCCGACGTCGCTGTCGCGAAAGTCTGTGCGAGCTGCCACAACGAGCACAAGGACACGCCGCGCACCGACTTCAAGGTCGGCGATGTGATGGGCGGCGTTGTCATCCGCATTCCCATGACCAACTGAACGGGCCATCGCCCGAGGCAAACCGACGCCAGCCGTTTCCGATTTTGCGGACAGTCGACGCGGCCCTCGGATACGGCCCAAAACAAGGAATGGATATCATGACACCGGAACAGGTCTCACTCGTTCAACAGAGCTTCAAGAAGGTCGAGCCTATCGCGCCGCAAGCGGCCGATATCTTTTACGCGCGGCTGTTCGAAATCGCCCCTGAGGTTCGCCCGCTCTTCCCGGAGAAAATGGACGATCAAAAGGGCAAGCTCATGGGGATGCTGGCGACGGCCGTGAACAACCTGCATGACGTCGACTCGATCATTCCCGCGGTGCAGGATCTCGGTAAGCGCCACGTTGCCTACGGCGTTACGGATGCACATTACAAGCCGGTGGGCGAAGCTCTGATCTATACGCTGGAGAAGGGTCTGGGCGATGATTTCACGCCGGAAGTGAAGGAGGCGTGGGTGACGACGTACACGACGCTGCAGAACGTCATGACGGAGGCAGCCGCATCGATGCCGCCGCCGGTCGCTGAGAAGAAGGGTTTCTTTGCCCGCATGTTCGGTTGAGGAAGCCAGGGCGACACGAATAGACGGGCGGCGCCATTGGATCGCCGCCCGCTCCACGTTCAACTCGCGCGAATGGGCGCCGGCCCTTTCCAGGGGCGCCATTTCGCGATGACCGCCAAGGTCGCGGCGAGCACGAGCGCGCACAGCGCTACTTTCGACCACGTTTCCATGGTGCCTTCAATCAGGACCGTGTGGACCACGCTCCCAACGACGATCACCGATGCCAGAAGCAGATGGATGAGGCGCCAGGTTCGCGGTCTGAGGTGCAGCCTCCTGCGGAACGCGGCGAGAAGCGCCGTCGCGAAGATGGCGCCCATGGCGATTACGCCCCAGTCGGAAAACGGTGTCGGTGAGCGGAAAAGAAGCGCGTCTACCACGTCCGGGGGACTGGTGATCCAGAGGCCGCCAACGTGGGCAACTACCGCGACAACCAAGGTGCCGCCCACCCAGCGATGGATCTTCCGCTCCTGCAATACTGAAATGCCCGGCAGGAAGCCGGCCATCAGGACGGGTTGGATGAGCAGGAGGGCCAATGCGACGACACCTGCGAATCCCGAGGCGATGTAGACGGGATCGCGGTAAGCCAGGAGCGGACTGGCGCCGGCAGCGGCGATGGGGACGACGATGGCCAATGCCAGCGCTCCCCAGATCAGCGGTGCCCGGATCTTTGCCATCTGCCTAAAGCCCAATCCGGTTACACCGGCTTCAGGACGAAGTGCGCTTCAAGGCTGGTGTCCTTGGAACTCGACATGACTGGCCGCAGGAAGACCGTTTCGAATTCGCCGCTGTCGTAAGCGAGGTGGCCATGAGGCTGACCGAACGCGGGGACGATCTGCGGCATTTCAAGGCGGAACTCGCCGTTCTCGTCGGTGAGCGTCGCGCCGTGGCTTTGCGGGTCGCGCTCGTAGCCTTCGGTGGTATGGGCCCAGATCTGAATGCGCTGGCCGGCAAGCGGCGCCCCGTCGCCGGCGCGACGAACCGTCCCCGACATCCAGAAGCCGCCGCCGCCGATACGTTCCACGATCGGTGCGCCGGGACGATAATTGTTGGAGCCGCCGGGCATCGAACGCGTCGGCGCGAGCTCTTTTGCGCGGGCGGGGAGCGGGAGCCCCGTCAAGCCGGTGGCGAGCACCGAGCCTCCGGCGGCGAGGAGGCCGCGGCGGGTCATGAGTGAGATCGGCATGCAATTCCTCCTAGTGTTCCGTGTCAGACATTTGCTACCCTTTGCGGCTAGGTTCCGAGCAAATGCCTGACACACAAGGAACACTAGCAACTCTATGGTTCTAGTGTTGCTTTTGTCACTGATGCTTGGCAGATCGCCGAGCAGCAATCGGGGACCAAGCGTTCGTGACGCAACACTATGGCTACTCGATTTGTCTCAGATATAAAGTCGACCTGCGATGATTTTTAGAGCGGCCTCGGCAATCCCATAACGCTGCGTGGCCGGGTAGCGTTCACCCGTTTGCACGAATTTTGAGGGTGCGATGCCGGTGCGGGCATCTATAGAACACGGAGCATTTCAGTGGCGCGTCAACCTACCGTCCTGATCACGGGCGCCTCCGCCGGGATCGGCAAGGCCATTGCGGAAACGCTCCTGCAGCATGACTACACGGTGATCGTCGCGGCGCGCCGGGTGGCCAAGATGGAGGACCTGGCTGAGAAGGGCGCCCATCCGATCCCGCTCGATATCTCCAAGGAAGAGAGCATCGCCGCCCTGGTCGCCGAGGTCGAGGAGCGTTACGGCGGGGTTGATATCCTGATCAACAATGCCGGGTTCGGACTCTATGGTCCGCTTGAGGATATTCCGCTTGAAGCCGTTCGCTATCAATTCGAGGTCAACCTATTCGGTCTGGCGCGGCTCACCCAGTTGTTACTGCCGCATATGCGCGCGCAGGGGTCCGGTAAAATCGTCAACATCTCCTCGATGGGCGCGCGGATGTATACGCCTTTGGGCGGCTGGTATCACTCGACCAAGCACGCATTGGAGGGACTGTCGGATTGCTTGCGGCTCGACCTGAAACAGTTCGGGATCGATGTCATCCTGATCCAGCCCGGACTGATCGAGACTGAGTTCGGCGACGTGGTCATGGAAGGGTCCTTGGGGAAATACGCTCAGGAAGGACCGTACGCTCCGTTGACGCATAAGGTCGTTTCCGCTTCGGAGGCGAAGTACCACAAGCCGGGGCATGGGTCGTCGCCGCAACTGATCGCAGACACGGTTCTGAAAGCGATCACAGCCCGGCGGCCGCGTCCGCGATATGTTGCCGGGAAATACGCGCGCTCGATGATGGGAGTGCGGAAGTGGCTGGGCGACCGCGTCTTCGATCGCCTCGTGTTCTACATGCTCGGCTGATCGTCTGCGCGTGGGCGCGAGCGCCGGCAATTTGCCGGAGGGGCGACTTTATCCATCCGGCCTGCTTTTCGTGGCCAAGGCGTTGCGGCAAAGTTAGAACCCAAACGACGGCCGTTGAGCGTTAGCGGCGCCGTCATCCATGGCAGTTTTTGATCCGGGGCATTCGATGCAGTTCGATCTGAGTGACGATCAGCTTTCACTCGTGGCCGAAGCGCGAAGCGTCGCACGTGAGTCCCTGGCGCTGGACCTTCCATTAACGGCGTCGGTGGAAGAACGTCTCAGAGCGCACCGGCGTCTATGGGAGGGCGCCGTGTCCGCGGGCTTTGCGAACCTGCCCCTGCCGCGGGAGCATGGGGGGCGCGGGCTCAGTCTGGTGGACTGCGTTCTCGCTTTCGAGGCAATGGCGGATGCCGGGGGCGATCCAGGGTTTCTGTTCAGTCTCGGCGTCAACCAGTTCGTCGCGGGGTTGACGGTCCTGCATGCCGGCAACGACGATCACAAAGAGCAGTGGCTGAAGGATATCGCCCATGGCCGGGCCATCGGTGCGCTTGCGGTGTCCGAGGAGGAGGCGGGGTCGGACAGCTTTGCCATGGCGGCAACGGCGCGGCCGCGCGACGACGGCGGGTTTACCCTTGATGGGCGCAAGGTCTGGATCACCAACGCACCTGTCGCGGATCTGTTCTTCGTATTGGCCCGGTCGGATGACATTCCTGGGGCCTTCGGCATCAGTGCGTTCGCCGTCCCAACGCAAAGTCCCGGCGTAACGGTCGAAGTCGGACCGCAAAAAGCCGGACTTCGCGGCGCGCCATGGGGTAGCGTTTCCTTCTCGGGGGTCGAACTTGCCGAGAACGCCATGATCGGCGGGCGCGGCGGCGGTGCCGCGGTCTTTCAGGAGGCGATGCGCTGGGAGCGCTGCGGACTGTTTGCCATCGCCGTTGGCCTGATGTCGCGGGTCCTCGCGGCGGCAATCGGACATGCGCGCGACAGACGGCAGTTCGGCGCGGCGCTGATCGAGAACGATGTCGTTGCCCGGACGCTGGCGGAAATGCGGACGCGGCTGGAGACGGCGCGGCTCCTGCTCTACAAGGCGTCGGCTTCAATCGATAAGGGGGAACCTGACGATCTTTTGATCGCGCTGGCCAAGGCGCATGTGAGCGAAGCCGCGATTGCCAACGGCGTCGCGGCGCAGGGGCTTTTCGGGGCGCTGGGCGTGCTGGAAGAATCGCAGGCGATGCAGGCGCTCTGCGACGTGCTGCCTTTCCGGGTTCTGTCTGGGCCGAACGAGATCCAATACAGGATTGCAGCGCGTCATCTTCTGCAGTCCTGAAGTCTTGCCGTCAGTATCGATCCGCCACCTTCAGCCGGGATGGTTGCGCATGCTGCTTCATGACGTTTTGACCGACCAAATGGCGACCGCTCCGGACAAACCGGCGGTGATCGACGCCGACGACGACCGCGCGGTGACTTACGGACAACTCGCGGACATGGCAAACGGGGCTGCTTCGCGTTTGCGCGCCGCCGGATTGAAGCCGGGCGATGTTGTCGCGGTCGTTGCAAAGAAGTCGCCCGAGGTCATCGCCATGTTTCTCGGCGCCTCCCAGGCCGGCGTGATATTCGTGCCGCTCGATCCTGCAACTTCAGCGAACTACCGGGCGGGGCTTATCTCGGATTTCGGTATCGGCACGGTCCTCACCAATATCGACGGTACGGCAGGAGAGGTGCCCGCCTTGGTCCGCGTACTTCCGATCGGTGGCGGCGACGATACGGCGATCCTGCCCGCTTCGCCTTCGGCAACGGCTCATCGTCTCCCCGCCGAGACCGCTTATATTCTCTCGACATCCGGATCGACGGGGCGTCCGAAAGGGGTGGTGCTCTCCCACCGGAACGCGCTTTCTTTCGCGGACTGGGCGGCGGATCATGTGGCGCTCGGCCCCGGCGATTGCGTGCTCGGCGTCGCCCCGTTCCACTTCGATCTGTCGGTCTTCGATATTTACGCGACGTTGATGCGCGGCGCGACGCTGGTTCTTGCTCCGAGCATGGCGGCAGTGTTTCCCGGAGCGCTCATTCAAGCGATCGAAACGCATTCGGTCAGCGTCGTTTATACGGTTCCCTCGGTGCTGCGTACGCTTGTGGGCGCGGGCGCGTTCGATGGCGATATGGCGCGATCCTTGAAGACCGTCATCTATGCCGGGGAGCCGTATCCGACGCCGTCGCTGGTGGAACTCATGAGCGCGCTGCCGCACGTTTCGTTTCACAATTTCTTCGGACCGACCGAGACGAACGTGAGCCTCGCGCATCGCTTCACGGCCACGCCTTCACCCGAGGACGACGTTCCCATCGGAAGCCCGGCCAGTGGTGCCAGCATCAGTCTTGTCGATGGTGCCGGGGGTGAGGTTGAGGCCGGAGAGATCGGCGAGATCGCTGTCGACGGGCCGACCGTCATGCAGGGCTATCTCACCGGTGAGGGCTTTCAGCCGGCACCGCGGCCGTACTTTACCGGGGACTTTGCCCGCAAGGACGAGGCCGGGCACTATTACTTCTGCGGCCGGCGCGATCAGCAGGTGAAGGTGCGCGGCGTGCGGATCGAACTGCAGGCCGTAGCAAACGCGTTACTGTCAGTCCGGGGGATGGCTGAGGCGGCGGCACTGGTGATTGAAGGGAAGCTTGTGGCGTTTTACGCTAGCGAAGAAGGTGTCGTTCCCGAGGACCTGCAGGCTGCCTGCAGGGAGCGTCTGCCGCCTGGCGCCGCGCCGAGTGCTTACGTTGCGCTCGAAACCATGCCGCGGCTCTCCAATGGCAAGCTCGACCTGGTTGCGTTAAGGGAAGCGGCGGCCAAAGTTGTTGATTGATCGAGGGTAACGAGTAATGGGCGGTGACACCGTAGAACAGATCCTCACATACGTGCGCGGCCTGAAAAACGGCAATCCATCGCTTGAACCCGATACCGACCTGATCGCGACCGGTGTGCTCGATTCCCTGACCGTGATGGAACTCGTCAGCTACCTCTCTAAGACCTTTGGCGTAAAGATCGCCGTCACGGACATCACGCCGGCCAATCTGCGCAGCGTGAACACGCTGGGTGCCCTGGTGGCGTCGAAGTCCCCATGAGCTCGGCCGAGACACCTCCTGCCGGTTCCGGCCTCGGGTTCGAGGTCCGCCCGCTCGACCTGCCGCCGGAAGCGATCGCGCGCTATATCTCTGAGGTTTACGACACCTATCCGCATGGCAAGTCGTTCGTGCCGCGCTGGCAGGGTCCGTTTCTGAAACATATCATCTTCGATCACCCCGATTTCACGCCGGACCATGCTCTGGGGGCCTACGACGGTTCGACGCTGGCCGGGCTCATCATGGCGCAGCCGTACCGGGTTCATCTCGGATCAGAGACGCACAAGGCCGTTTATGGGTCATGGCTGGCGGTCAAGCCGGGGCCGGGGTCGGGCATGGCGGCGCTGGGCCTGATCGGCGCGCTTAAGGAGCGTCACCACGCCCAAGGCGCGCGCTTGATGGTCGGGGTCGCCTACCGTTCCGGCAAGGGCGTGGGGCTCGATTTCTGGGAAGGGCTCGCCCGCTCGTTCCCAGGCGACATTTCGGAGTTTCGCGACCTGCCGTTCTGGGCGCGCGTTTTGGATGGCGAGGCGCTGGCCCGCGCGGTGAAGGACCCGCTTTTGAAGATGGGTGCGCAGGCCGCCCGCTTGCGTCCGGTTCCGCGACCGCAGGCCGATGCGCGGCTGCGGGATTTCCGTATCGAAGACGGCGAATCCTGCCGGGCTATTTTCCGCGATCTCGAAGTGTCCATGCGCACGGCGCCGACGGACTGGGAGTTGTGTTCCGCGGCCCATCTTAATGCCGGGCCTGGGACGCTGGTCGCTGACCGGGGCCAGGGCGTGGAGGCCGTCTGCATGTATCACATCCTCCCGATGACGGACGCGGCTCCGCTCAAGGTCGGCATGATCGATCACATCCTGGATGCCAGTCCGGGCGCGATGTTCCGCTCTGCGCTGATTGGGAATGCGATCTGGCGGTTGAAGCAGGCCGGCGCGTCTCTTGCACTCGTGCCGCGCAAGCCGGGATTGCCCGCGGCGCCAATGGCGATGGCGGGGTTTGTCCCATACTCAGCCGAGTTCAAGACGTTCCTGTTGCCGCTGGGCGAGGGGGACCAGTTCGAAATGCCGGAGGACTACGACCTTATCGTTCGTTAGCGCCATCCGCGGTCCCGGGTGTTTCGCTGGGAACTGCCAAAGCTCGGTGACTCATTCTTTGCTGCGAGGGCATGTCACTTTGTTATGGACTGTTACGATCATCGAACGAAAGCCTGGCGATGGATTGCCGGCTTCATGCGGGCGGACGGTTCAGGCCTGCTGATGCGGCGTGTTTTAAGCGGGTTGGGTCGTGGCGAACGATAAGGGGCTGGTTGCGTGGATTTGAGAAACGATAGCTTCGATATGACCCGCCGCGGCACCCACGCAATCGGCTTTCGGGCGGCGATCACCGGTGCCAGTTGCCGGCTGCCGGGTGCAAATACCGTCGAGGAATTCTGGTCCCTCCTCCGGGATGTGCGCCATGGGCTCGGGCCTTCGCCGGAAGGCCGCTACGAGGCCCTCGAACTGACTCCGGAGTACATCGAGTCCCTTGAGGCAATCGGCCACCACTGGGGTGGCTTCCTCGACGGAGTCGAGTTGTTCGATCCGCATGTCTTCGGCATGAGCCACGCAGAAGCAAGTACGGCCGACCCGCAGCACCGCATTCTCATGGAAGTCGTCTGGGAGGCGCTTGAGCGGGCGTGCGAGGCGCCGGACCGGCTTGCGGGTTCCAACATCGGCGTGTTCGTGGGCATGAGCGGCTTCGATTACGCGATGTTCCAGGCGGCGTTCGATCCCTATGGCGAACTCGTCACGCCGTTCAGCGTGCCGGGCGCCGCGCACAGCATCGCCGCCAACCGGATCTCCTACCTGCTCGACCTGAAAGGCCCATCGCTCGCGGTCGATACCGCCTGCTCGTCGTCGAGCACGGCGCTTCATATGGCGCTGCGTTCTATGGCCGAAGGCGAATGTGACGGCGCCATTGTGTGCGGCGCTCACGTGATCATGACGCCCTACCTGACCAAGGGTTTCAAGCGCGCGCGGATGCTCTCGCGCGATGGGCTGGTCAAGCCATTCGACGCGAAGACCGACGGCTATGTGCGTGCCGAAGGTGCGGTTGCGATGCTGATCCGCCCGGAAGACGTTGCACTTGAGCGCCGCGATCCGATGGTCGGGGTCATCTCAGGCTCGGCGCTTAACCATGACGGCAAGACGTCGGGCATCGCCATGCCCAATCGCGACCGGCAGGTCGAACTGATCCGGTCCGCCCAGGCCGCGGCCGGCGTGAACGCGGATGAGATCGATTTCGTCGAAGCGCACGGTACCGGGACCTACACCGGCGACGAGACGGAATTGAAGGCGCTGGGCGAACTCTTCCCCGGCGACCGCGACCGGACCCCCTGCTATGTCGGTTCGGTGAAGGCGAACCTCGGTCATCTGGAGCCGATCTCCGGTCTCGCCGGGCTCCTCAAAGCGGCGTTGTGCCTGCGGGAGGGGACGATCCCGGCACAGGTCAACCTGTCGGAGCCGATGCCCGCCGCACTCGCCCCCGATACCCGTATCAGCGTTCCCATGCAGACGGTTTCCTGGCCGCGCCCTGGCGATCGGCGCCTCGCCGGCGTGAGTTGCCTCGGTTTCGGCGGCGCGAATTCGCACGTCATTGTTGAGGCGGCTCGCCCCGCAAAACCGGAAATCGCCGATAACCGTCCGGTGGAGGTTCTGAAGCTCGCCGCGCGGAAGCCCGAGCAGCTCGCGCAGATGGCTGGGCGGCTTGGCGCGCACCTCGATACGATGGAGGGCTGGTCGCTTCCCGACGTGTGCCATTCCGCCAATGTCGGCCGGAGCGATTTTGCCGAACGTGTTGTTATTCGCGCAGCAAACCGCGAAGAGCTTCGCGATGCGCTTCTAGCGGTTTCCGAGGGACGCCCGCACGATCGGGTCGTGAACGGCCGCGCCCGATCGACGTTGCGCGTTGCGTTGCTGGTCGCGCCGGGCCTTGAAGCATCGAGCGAGTTCGCACGCGACCTTTACGAAGCCGATCCGCGTTTTGCGGCGGCGATGACCGCGTTCGACGAAGCGCTTCGCCCGCATCTGGGCCGCTCGTTGGTGGAGGGACTCGTTGGCGGATGCGCCGATGCTGTGCCTCCTGGCGACGGAGACGTGACCGCCCGGCTGGCCGGGTTGGCTGTCAGCTATGCCATGACGCGATTGCTCGCGGAAATCGGTATCGAATGGGCGAGCGTTATTGATGCCGGGGCCGGGGCGCCCGCCACGGAGCTTCTTAGCGGGCGTCGTCCGTTGGTGGACGTCGCGGCTTTGCTTTTGGACGAGGCCGCCCGGCCATCTGTCGAGACCTTGGAATCGGCACTCGCCACGGCGCGGGACGAGGGCGCTCACGTTGCCTTGGTCATGGGGCATTCGGAAGGGTCCGGTACGCTTACGGACGCGGAAGAGGGCGGCGATTTTCGGGTCGTGGCGCCGTTTGCCGGAGCCGCAAACGGAAGCGAAGCGGTGACCGGGGCCATCGCGGCGCTCTACACCGCCGGTGCGGTCATCGACTGGAGAGGCTACGACGTGCCGTTCCACCGTAACCGGCTCGTGCTCCCCACCTACCCGTTTGCCCGGGAGCGGTTCTGGTTCACCGATGGCGCGCCGGATCGCAAGTTCAGGAAACCGCCCGGGGCCGAGGCGCGTCCCGGCGCCGCCGACGTTCCCACGAAACCGGTCGATGCTGGCGTATCGGTGTCTGCGCCGACAGCAGCGGTGGCGGCAAGCGCCGACGGCGAAGGCACGGCGATTTCCCGTCCCGAAGTGCTGGAGTTCTTACGCCGGGCCGTTGCCAGCGCCGCGACCATCGATCCTTCCGAACTGACCGATACGCTGCGTCTCTCCGAGATCCGCATCGATTCGATTCACGGGCTTCAACTGCTGATGCAGATCGAGCGGGAACTCGGCCTGATGCCCGACCCTGAGGTGTTCAGCGACGAATTAACGTTCGCAGAGGCCGTCGATAAAGTTCACGATCTGGCCAATACGGACGCCGCGCGCCGGGCGCGGTCCAAACGCGCCGGATCCACCGAGGCTCTGCCGGGCGGGGCGGACGCAACCGGAATAAGCGGCACGGCCGCCGCATTGCCGCAGCGCGGTTCGTCGGACCGCCCCGATCCGCTGCCGGGGGTCATGGAGGGCGCCGCCGATGAAGCGACGGACATCGGCCGGCTCATCGCCGCGGGCTCGCCCGAGGACTACCTCGACAGCATCCGTCCCGATCTGACCGGCGCGCTGCACGAGATGCTGCTCGACGTCGATTTCACGTACGCTTCCGGCGACCGGCTGTCCGGGGAGCGTTACGGAAGCCCCATCGATGCGGTCGATATGCTGGGCGGTTTCGGTTCGACGCTGTTCGGCCATAACCATCCCCAACTCGTGGCTGTCCTTCAGCGGGCGCTCATCGAAAGGCGGCCGGTGTTCGCACAACTTTCGAACCGCACCGCGTCGGGGACACTGGCGAAAGAGCTTGCACGCCGGGTTTCGGAAGTGACGGGCAGCGACTACGCCGCCGTGCTTGGAAGTTCCGGTGCGGAGATGGTCGACGCCGCCTTGAAGCACGCGTTGTTCGAATGGGTACTCCGCCGCGATATGCCGGATGACAGATCGACCGCCGCGGCATCCGCGCGTCCGGCGGTGCTGGCCATCGAGGGGAGCTATCATGGCAAGACCCTTGGGGCCTACGCCCTGACATGGAATGCGCCGGGCCGCGCCGAATTGAACCTTGAGGGGCCCTTCGACGTGGTGTGGCTGCCACGGGAAGACGGGGCATCGGCGCGCGAAATCGCGAAGTCGATGGAGATAGGAGGCGTGAGCCGGATCGCAGCCATCTTCGCCGAGCCGATCCAGGGCGAAGGCGGCATCTTTCCATTGAGCGACAGCTACGCCGCGACGCTTCGCGAGATCGCCGATCAATCGGGCGCGCCGCTGATCGTCGACGAGATCCAGACCGGCCTTGGCCGCTCGGGCACCTTCCTGGCCTCGCAGCAAAACGGCCTGCGCGGCGACTACTACCTGTTCGGCAAGAGCCTCGGTGGCGGGCTGACCAAGACGGGCGCCCTGCTTATCGACCGCGCGCGTTATTGCGAGGGGTACGGCTTCGCGCACACATCGACATTCGCCGAAGACGACCACTCCGCGCTGGTCGGTTTGCGAGCCTTGGAGATCCTCGATGAAGAGCGTATCGCGGACCGCTGCCGGGAGATGGGCGATTATCTCGTCGAACGGCTATCGGCGATCGCTGCGGAATATCCCGACGTGCTTCTTGATGTGCGCGGCCGCGGGCTGATGGTCGGTATCGAACTCGCAAGCCAGTCCGACAGCCGCTCCGAATTGATCGCCGGATTATCCAATCAGCGTCTGCTCGGTGTCGCGGTCGCCAGCCACCTCCTGCATCGTCATGGCGTTCGAGTCGGCACCGCGCTGTCGCGCCCCACGACGCTCCGGCTCGAGCCGTCGGCCTTCATCACGCGTGAGGAAATCGATCACGTTGCGGCGGCGGTGGGAAGCGTTTGCGATGTTCTCGCGCGCAACGACGGTGGCGAGTTCGTGCGTCACCTGGCGCGCGGTGCCCGCCGGGAAAACGCCAAGCCTTTCCGCATCCCGGAAGCCGCTGCGATACGGTCCGCGGGGGCCGAGCGTCCGGCCGAAGAGCCGCCTCGGAGGCATGACAGACGCCGGGCCGTCTTCCTCGCTCACCTCGTCAGTTCCGCCGATATCGCGCTTTTCGACCCGGACGCTACTCAGCCTCTCCGAACGCGAACGCGAGCATCTCCTGGCTCGAATGCCGGATCCGATCCTGGTCAAGAAGATGGAGTTGAGTTCCGCCGATGACGCCGCCATCGACTATGAGATTTTCGCGCTGCCGCTCACCAGCAATCTGATTGTCGAGGCGCTGCGCAGCGGCAAGGCCGACGCCATCGCCGCGCGGGTCGACAGGACCGTCCGGGATCTGGGTGCGAAGGGCGCCGATGTTGTCGGGCTCGGTGGGTTGTTGTCGGTGATCACCGGGAATGGTCTCGCGGTTTCCGTCGATGGCGATGGTCCCATCGTTACAACCGGCAACACGTATACGGTCGCGCTGGCCGCCGAAGCGGTGGTTCAAGCCGTTCAGGCTGCCGGTATCGATCCGGTGACAGCGCGGATCGGCATTATCGGCGCGGGCGGGAATATCGGCTCCACGCTCGTGCAGATCCTGAGCCGTCATTTCAGAAGCCTGAGGCTGGTGGGCCGCAAGGAGAGTTTCCACCGCGTTGAGCGCGCGCTTGAGGCGAACTATGCGGCGATTCTCGAACGGCTGCGCGGCGGTTGCGCCGGCGACGAGGCCGGTCTGGCGGCGGCCCTGGCGGATGCGAAGACGATTCCATGGCGAGCTATGCACGATGCCGGCGGCGCGGCAGGGAACTCGCACGGCCCCGAAGTTGGCGGCGGCGCACGACTGCGTATGCAACTCAAGAGTGTCTACGGCGACGATCCGTTCGTCTCCTTGAGTACCGACATCGAGGATCTTCAGGACTGCGATGTCATCGTTTCGGCGTCGAATGCGATTCAGCCAATCCTCAACGCCGGCAACGTGGGCGGGAAGACCCGCATCATCTGCGATGTCGCGGTGCCGAGCGATGTCGCGGCGGATCTCATCGAGGCGCGTCCCGATATCACGCTGATCCGGGGCGGCGTTGCGCGCGCGCCGAACGGCAATGCCTTCACACTCGACATGATCGACCTGCCGAAAAACCACATGCTCGCGTGTATGACGGAAACGGCGCTTCTCGGGTTTGCTGGCCGGCAGGGTTACGCAACGACCGGCGAGATCGATGCCAACGGGGTGGACACCTGTCATAAGCTCGGTGCGCGCCTTGGCTTCAGCCTGGGATGTTTCGCCAATCGCAAGCCGATCGAAATCGCCCTCTGAGGTCTTCCTCCCTCTGGCGCGTTCGGTAGGCGGGGGTTCGCGGTCCGCCTGCCTGGGACTATGCCGCGGCTGGCGCGCTCACCCGCTCATCCCGGAAGAGGATTGCATAAAGGCACGGAACGACGACCAGCGTCAGCAGCGTTCCGACCAGCAGTCCTCCGGCGATGACGACCGCGAGGTCGTAGAAGAGCACGTCGCGCGAGAGAATGATCGGCATCAACCCCAAGGCCGTCGTGCAGGTCGTCATAAGGATGGGTTGAAGCCGGCGCACCCCGGCTTCAATCAACGCGTCATGCAAAGTTCGCCCGGCCTCGCGCTCGATGTCGATGCGGTCGATGAGGACGATCGCGTTGTTGATGACGATCCCGGCAAGCGCGAGAAGGCCGAGGATACCCATGAAGCTGAAGTTCGCTCCTGGCATCAAAAGTAGCGACAGCGATACGCCGAAGAAGACGAGGGGAATGGTCAGCACGATAATGAGCGGCTTGCGGAAGCTGTCGAACTGCCAGATCAGGACAAGGATCATGAGGGCGAAGGCAAGCGGTACGTTGGCGAACAGCCTTTCCTGTGCATCGCCGGACTTCTCGATCTCACCGCCGCGTTCGATCCGGTAGCCGGGCGGCAGCGTCCTCTGCAACGAGTCGACTTCGGGTCCCATCAGCGCATCGAGTTCGACCGCGGTCTTATCGAGGCTCTTCGCGGAGACCGTTATGACTCTTCCCAGGTCGCGGCGCCGGATGTTGGAAAAATTCGGGTCGGGTTCGATCCTCGCCACTGCTCCAAAGTGACCGGGCTCGACCCTGTGACCGCGATGTTCAGCGACATGAGACGGTTGAGCCGCGTCCTTTGATCCTCACGCGTGCGGAAGACGACGGGAATCGTCAGATCGCCCACGCGGTAATCGGTGACCTGCGCGCCCGAGAGCTGGTTGTTGAGCGCGTTCGCGACGTCCTGGCTCGTCACGCCGGCGCGCCGGGCGGCATCCTGGTTGATGACCGCACGCAGTGTGACGGTCGGGTTTTTCCAGTTGTCCGTGACGTCGATCGTCAAGGGGATCCGCCGCAGTGCAAGCTGGAGCTGTTCGGCGGCGTTCTTCAGCACCTGCTCGTCCGTGCCGGCGATGCGATACTCGACGAGACCGGCTTCGTTCGGCCCCATCGACATCGCCTTAGGGTAGATTTCGGGCTTCTGGAAGAGCGTCGGCGGTGAACCGGCGGACCCTGGCCTGTAACGATTCGACGTCCTCGGCATTCTTGACCAGCACCAGCATGTAGGCCGTGTTTGGGGTCCCGTCCGGCGGGCTCAAGGCGAGATAAAAGCGCGGACCGCCATCGGCGATATAGGTCACGACGTTTTCGACTTCCGGATTGATCTTTTCATCCCGAAGCCATGTCTCAATCCGCTCGGTGACCGCGCGGGTTGCCATCGTATTGTGACCCTGGGGCAGCTCGACGATGATCTGGAGCTGGGTTCTTTCCGAGGCGGGGAAGAACGTCTTCGGCACGAAGTTGAAAAGCCAGCCACCAACGAAGAGAGAGGCTGCGGCGATGGCCAGAGTGACGAAACGCCATTGGAGGCAGAGGCCGAGGAATTTCCGATAGCGATTGTAGAGTGGCTTGTCGTAGGCCGCCGTGTCGTCCACGGCTTCACCGGCACGCAAGAACCAGACGCAGAAGAGAATGAGAACCGTCAAAGCCACGACCCAACTCGTGATCAGGGCAATGGCGATGACCAGCGAGATGGAACGGGTGTATTCCCCTGCGCCGCCGGGCGCCAGCATCAACGGCATGAAGGCGAGGATCGTCGTGAGCGAGGCCGCGAGAAGGGGGATCGTCATGGTCTGACCCGTGGCCACGGCGGCGGACACCCGGTCTTCCCCGCGCTGCAGGCGGTTCTGCAGGTCTTCGGCAATGACAATGCCGTTGTCGACGAGCAGGCCCAAGGCGATGATCAGGGATGCCAGGGACATACGTTCCAGCTCTATGCCGGTGAGCCGCATGACGATCGTCGATGCGATCATAACGACCGGTACCATCGCTCCGACAATCAGGCCGGTTCGCAATCCAAGGAAGGCGATGACAACCAGCAGCACGATCAGGATCGTCTGCCAGAGATTATTGAAGACGCCACGGATCGCATTCGCGATCTCATCGGCCTGCCAGGTAACGCGTTCCAGCACGAAGCCGACGGGGAGACTTTGCTCGAAGCTCTCGGTGACGCGGGCGAGGTTCTGCGCGAACGCCTTGGCGTCGAAAGCGTCGATCATGGAGACCGAGACGACGATAGCCGGTGTCCCATTCCAGTAGGCCGGTTTGCGGGGTGGGTCTTCGTAGCCCGGATAGATCCGGGCGATGTCTTCCAGATAGATGGGGGCCGAGCTTCCCGCTACGGCCAGTGAAATCTGGCGGATGTCGTCCAGGTCGCCGAAATCGCCGCTGGGCTCGACCGTGAAAGTTTTCCCGTCGGCTTCGATGCGACCGCCGGGCAGGATGACGTTTTGTTGCGAGATTGCGGTTCGGATGGCTTCAGGGCTGAGACCGAGCCGGGCAATCCGGACGTTGTCGAATTCCACGAAAATACGCTGTTCTTCATAACCGTAGAACTCGACTTTTCGTACCCCATCGACGCGGGCGTAAATGCGCCGCCGGTATTCCTTGGCGGCTTCATACATTTCGGCATTCGAGAATCCATCGGCGGTTATCGCGATGGTGGCGAAGGCGACGTTGCCTTTGTCATCCTCGATAATCGGCCCAATCGACCCATCGGGCAGTTCGCGAGCGATGTCGTCCATTTTGTTGCGCAGGTCCGACCAGATCGGGTCCATGTCGGTATAGTCGTCTGCGACAGTGATCTTCACAAGGGATTGGCCGGTCGTCGAAATCGATACGATTTCGTCGACTTCGGGCATTTCGCGGATCTTTTCCTCAAGCTGGGATGTGATGAGGTTTTCGACCCGCTGTGCGGACATTCCGGGAAAGCGGACCACCACCGACGCATTGCGGATCGTGATCGACGGGTCCTCACGGGAGGGGTGTGTCAAAAGACTGACGCTGCCCCAGAGAATTGCGACGATGAGCGCTGCGAGCGTCAAGGCTCGATTGCGAAGAGCGAGTTGGGTCAGCATGTCTCGCCCTCAAAATTCTTTGTCGGCGTCGAGTAGGCGGACTTTCATGCCGTCGTACATGTGTCCGACGCCGGCCGCGGCTATCACCTCACCAGCCTTCAAGCCCCCGACGATCTGGGGTGTGTTGCCGTCGATGCCGACCACCTGGACCGGGCGGGAACGGACCACGCCTTCGCTTTCGTCATAGACGAATACGGTCGCGGATTTGGATTCGATATCCGGCTTGAGTGCGCCGATGGGCACGGAAAAGGCTTTTCCCGTGGCGTCGGTGTTGAATTTGAACGTAGCTTCGGCGCTCATGCCCGGCCGGACGTCCGGGGGCGACTGAGCCAGGCGGATCGTGACGGGAAAGGCGTTTGCCTCGCCTGCGACTGGCGAAACCTCCGTTACCTTGCCGTCGAGCTTCAAGCCATTGAGCGGGGGAAAAGCGACCTCGACGACATCTCCAACGGAAATCCGGTCAATGAGGTTTTCGGGAATAACGACTTCCACTTCGCTTTCGTTGTCCGTCTGGACCACGTAAATGGGCTGTCCGGCGGACACCTCTTCGTAGACCTCGACGGACTTTTCCGCGATGCGGCCGGAAAACGGTGCCGAAAGCAGCGTCTTTTTCAAATCGCGCTGTCGTAATTCCAGTTGGCTTTCGGCGATACCCACCTGGCCTTCGGCGTTCTTCATGTTCGAGACCGCCGTGTCGTAGGCCGTTCGGGTCGTGATCCGCTTTTTCCAAAGTTGTTCTTGTTGATAATGTTTCTGCTTGGCGTCCTTCAGAGTGGCTTCCGCCTGGCTCAACTGGAAGCGTGCTTCGCTCAATCGCAACTCGACCGGCTCGGGGTCGAGCTTCGCGATTTCCTCGCCTTCTTCGACCGTGTCGCCGACGCTCTTCTTCAGCTCGATCACGCGGCCGCCGGTTTCGAAGGCCACGTTCGAGCGGGTGCCCGCCTTAACGACCCCGGCGAGTTTGCGGGAGGCGCTTTCGGCGGTCTCACCGATGCGGACGTACTTAATGGCGCGAGGGGGCAGGTCCACGCTTTCGGGTTCATCCTGGCCACAGCCGCTCAAGAATGCCGTCGCCATGGCGCTCAGCACGACGGCAACGATGCCCCGCCGAATTGAACTGCGAGAATTCTTGCGCATGCCGCATCCCTTCTTCTGGCCTCGATGGGTGTTCGCCGAAGGACAGATCACACCACATCCTGGGGCGGGGCAAGCCGCATGGTTAACGGCTGGGGAGTCGCGCTGGCGCTTTGGCGTTAACCTCGCCTATTGGGAGCGGGGCGATGCGGTTGCGCTGGCGGCGGTTGCGCGTGCGCGCGTAACCAAGTCGGTTGCGAGGCGCGACGGGCGTTCGTCATACAAGTCTTTGGGCAGGCATGGAAATGGAGGGTGCCGAGGTGGGCAGCGGCAGCACTTTTCCGGTCGCCGTGGCCATTGCCGTCGAAAGGAAGCAATGGCAAGCGAGGAGGTCTGGAACTTCTGCGAGTTTCTCTGTCACCCTGCCGGCGGGGAAGACACATCGTCGCCACCGCCCTTTCCCGGCACCAGCTTCTTGACGCCGCCCCATCGCGTTCTTATAGACAGCGTTCCTTGACTCGGTCCCCGCTCCGGGGACCGCGCGGCGGAGTAGCTCAGCTGGTTAGAGCAGCGGAATCATAATCCGCGTGTCGGGGGTTCAAGTCCCTCCTCCGCTACCAACGTTTTCAAGGACTTAGGTGCCGACTGTGTCGTCAGAATCCCCGCGCCTGTGAGGGCGACCGACAACCCAAGCGTCTCGATATCGTCGAGCAGGCCGTTGAACAGGAGCGTGCGGGTGGCGAGGTGCGATTCGGGCGCGATTTCGGCAACGAAACGCACGAGTTAGTTGCGTCCCTCCTCCTGAGAACCGTGACCGGCATAATACAGTAACGCCACGTCGGGCTCACGGCGCCGGTTATCCTCGAACGCGCTTTGTACCGGCGCCAATCTTTCGGGGGTCGGGGGCGAGCCCTTTCACCGCATCGAAGTCCAGTCGACCTGGCGCGTTCGCCAACGACGCATCGTGCAGAGCGTTGTGGAAGGGCATGACTGCGCGTTGCGGACGCGATGTCCGCTGTCCGTCCGAGCCTATCTGTAGGGCCAGGACCGCTGGCCAGTCTGCAAGTGTGCGAATTCCGCACAGAAGCGCGGCGGTGCGCTGCCCTCTCTATTTTTCCGATGAACGCCTGCTGAACGCGCCGATGTGGCTGCGTTCAACTTCGCGATGGCAGGTTGCGCGCAAGATTCCGAGACAGAACGCCCGAGGAGGCTCCGATGCGCCTGATCCTGCGCGCCACAACAGGTCTGATCCTGACCGTTTCGACCCTTGCCATCCTGGCGGCCGCCGGGCTGCACCTGCACGCCTCGCTGACGGCCAACGAGACACGCAAACGCCCCCCGGCCCGTGAGCGTGCCGTCGTTGTCGATGCGGGCAGCCTGGAGCGCACCCGGATCTCGCCGGTGGTCGAAGCGTTCGGCCAGGTCCAGGCTTGGAACAGCCTCGAAATACGCGCTCCGGCGAGCGGTCCTGTTACGGAAATCTCGCCCAACTTCCGCGAAGGCATGTCAATTGCAGCCGGCGAACTCCTTTTCCGTATCGATCCGGAACTCGCCGAGCGGCGGGTGATTGATGCCAACGCCGCCCTCGAACAAGCGGAAACGGAATTCGCGGAGGCCGCGGCGACCGAGCGGCATATCATGAGCGAACGCGATGCCGCTCAGGCTGAGGCCGACGTGCGCCGCGCCGATCTCGAACGCAAGACATCCCTGTTCAAACGCAAGTTGACCACTTCGACGGCGCGCGACGATGCGGTGCTCGCCTTGTCAGCGGCCGAACAGAACGTCGTTGCCAAGGAGCGCGAACTGCTCGCTCTCAAGGGGCGGATCGACCGGGCGAAAGCCGGTGTCGAGCGCGCTCGCCTGACCTTGTCGGACGCCGAACGCGCGCTCAGGGACACAAGCTATCGGGCGCCATTTTCCGGCCGCTTGAGCGAGGTCGCGCTAACACTCGGGCGCCGGGTGTCGGAGAATGAGAAGCTCGGTCTCCTTATCGATCCGGCCGCGCTTGAAGTCTCGTTCCCCGTGCGCAATGGCGACTTCGGCAAACTCGTCGATTCCGCAAGCAAGGATCGGCTGGCGCCGCTTCCGGTCACGGTTACGCTCGATCTCGTCGAATCCGAGGTGACGGCGGAGGCGGTTCTCGATCGACCGGCGGCCGTCGCTTCCATGCAGGCAGGGCGCACCGTCTTCGCTCGTATTACGGGCGGCGACGTCAGTGCGCTGCGGCCCGGCGACTTCGTGTCGGTTGCCGTCGCGGAACCTGAAATCGCCAACGTGGCCGTGATCCCCGCCGACGCCGCGACGCTCGACGGCCGTATCCTCGTCATCGGTGCCGAAGGCCGGCTGGAAGAACACAAGTCAACGATCGTTCGCCGGCAGGGCGACCGGCTCATCGTCGCCGATGTGCCATTCGGCAAAGCCTACGTCGAGCGCCGCCTGCCGTTCCTGGCGCGTGGACAAAAGGTGAAGGCGAAGAACGCAGGCGAGCGTCCTGCCGTTGGCCGTAAGCCTGTGGCCCGCAAACCCGCGAACGCTGTCCGGGATGAAGTGCAACTTAAGACGGCCTCGCTCCGCTTCGACGAAGCCCGCCGGGCTCAGTTGATCGCGTTCGTGAAGGGCCGGGAGAACATGCCCGACCGGGTGCGTGACAAGCTACTTCTCGAACTGAGCAAGCCCAATCCGGAAAGCCGCATCGTCGAACGGATCGAACGCCGCATGGCCGGCCAGGAGAAGAGATCATGAGCCGTGTCGCTTCCAGGTCGGACCGGAGCTTCGGTGTCCTCGGCTATTTCGTCCGGCACCGCACGGCCGCCAACCTGTTGCTCGTTCTTATGATGGTCGCCGGCCTCGCTGCCGTGAACCGCATTCGCGCGCAGTTCTTTCCCGATGTGCCAGTTGAGCGGATCACGGTCAGCGTGGTCTGGCCGGGCGCCGGTCCGAAAGAGATGGACGAGGCGGTTGTCGCGCGGCTAGAGCCGCAATTGCGCACTATCGAGGGCGTCGAACAAGTTACGGCGGTGGCGCGCACCGGCTCGGCCTCGGTGAGCCTGGAATTTCAGCCGACGACCGACATCAATCAGGCGCTCGACGAGGTGAAGGCGACTGTCGATCAGGTCAACGGCCTGCCCGAGGATATCGAGAATCCGACGATCACACCGGCTCGCTGGCGCGACCGCGTGACCGATGTCCTTATCGCCGGCGATGTCGATATCGAAAGCCTCAAGCGGGTCGCGGACGTACTGCGCACCGAGCTTTTCCGGCAGGGTGTGACGCTGGCCGAGATCGATGGCATTTCTCCGCCGGAGATCCGCGTTGACGTGCGGAGCGCCGACCTGCAGCGGTTCGGCCTGACGCTGTCCGATATCGCGACGGCGATTGGGACGGAAACCGGGACGAAACCGGTCGGCGAGATCGAGAGGACAGGCGCACGGGTGCGGGTTGCCTCCAAGCCGGTGACGGCGGAGGCGCTTGCAGATATCTCCATCCGTTCTCAGGTCGACGGTAGCAAGATCCTCCTGCGCGACGTGGCGGACGTCGCCGAGGAAGGACTCGACCGGGAACTTGCGTTCTACCAGGACGGCCGCCCCGCTGTGCTCGTGCAGGTCAACCGCGACGCGACGGGCGATGCCCTCGCCATCCAGGCCAAGGTGGAGCAGGCGGTGGCGAACCTGCAGCCGACGCTGACAAGCGGCATTGACGTGCAGCTCGTGCATCCGCGTGCGCAGGCCATCCGCGACCGGCTCGACATCCTTATCGCCAACGGGCTGATGGGGCTTGGCATCGTAGTCGTCCTGTTGTTCCTCTTCTTGTCCTCACGCACGGCTTTCTGGGTGACCGCCGGCATCCCGGTCGCTATGGCAGCGACCATCGCGCTCATGTACGCGTTCGGCTTTACGCTCAACATGGTGTCGCTGTTCGCACTCATCATCTGTCTCGGTATCGTCGTCGACGATGCCATCGTCGTTGGCGAACATGCCGACCGGCTGGCGCGCGATGGCCTGCCCCCCGATGAAGCGGCCGCCGCCGCAGCTCAGCGCATGGCGGCTCCCGTTTTCAGTGCGTCGATCACCACTGTAATCGCGTTTGCCGTGCTGTTGTTGATCGAAGGCCGCTTCGGGCGAATGATCGCGGACATGCCTTTCACGGTCGCGGTGGTCATCCTGGCGAGCCTGATCGAATCCTTCCTGATCCTGCCCGCGCACATGCGTCACGCGCTCGCTCATAGGGGCAGGGAAAGCCTGTTCGATCTGCCCAGCCATTATGTGAACCGCGGCTTCGACTGGTTCCGGCGGACTGTCTTTCGGCCGGTGATAAAAGGCGTCGTCGGTCTGCGGTATCCGCTCGTGGCCGTCGGGATTCTGCTGCTTTCGGTTTCAGCGGGGATGGTCATCGACGGCACGGTGCAGTGGCGCTTCTTTTCGTCGCCTGAGCGGCCGACGATCCGTGCCAACCTTGCCATGCTCGACAGCGCGACACGGGACGACACCAAGGCTATGGTCGCTGAACTCGACCGGGCGCTGAAAGCGGTCAACGAGCGCTACGCCCAAGAGCATGGCACGGCCCCGGTCAAGATTGCCATAGCCAAAATCGGCGCCACCACCGGCCGCGGCCTTTCGAATGCCGATACGAAGCAGCCCGATCAGCTTGCGGGCTACGACATCGAACTCATCGATCCGGACCTGCGCCGTTACACCGCCTTCGAGTTCATCCGCGACTGGCAGGACGAAATCGTACGGCATCCGCTGCTCGAAACGCTGGCATTGCGCGGCGACCGATCGGGCCCTGGCGGCGATGCCATCAACGTCCGGCTCGGCGGGGCACGCGAAGACACGCTGAAGGCCGCGGCCGAGGCGGTCAAGGCCCAACTCGCGCGCTATCCGGCGGCAACCGGGCTCGAAGACGACATGGCTTACGACCGTCCCGAACTCGTCGTGACACCGACGGCCAAGGGCGAAGCGCTCGGCTTCACGACAGAGAGCATCGCCGCGGCACTGCGTCAGCGTCTCGATGGCGTTGAAGCGGTAAAGCTCGCCCACGACGACAGCGAGATCATCGCGCGGGTACGCCTGCCGAGCCGCGAACTCGGCTCCGGTTTCCTATACGACGCCAAGCTGCCGATGGCCGACGGCGGGTTCGTGGCGCTGTCGGATATCGCAACGTTCTCCGAGGTCGAGGGCTTCTCGTCGATCCGCCGCGAGAACGGCGAGCGCCGGATCATCGTGACCGGCGACCTGAGCGACGATCCGACGGAAGCGGCGGAAGTGATGACGGCATTGCGCGATACAATCCTGCCTGACATCGCGGGAGAGTACGGCGTGAGTTGGTCGCTCGGGGGGCTTGCCGAGCAGGAGCACGACTTCCTTTCGGACGCCGCGCTCGGTCTTATGGCTGCACTTGCCGGTATCTACTGCGTGCTTGCCTGGGTGTTTGCCTCCTGGTCGCGGCCGATCATCGTGATGCTGGTGATCCCGTTCGGGCTTATTGGTGCGATCTGGGGACACTGGATGCACGACACACCACTGACGATGTTCTCGGTCGTTGGCCTGATGGGGATGGCGGGGATCATCATCAACGACTCCATCGTGCTGGTGACGACCATCGACGAGAAGGCGGAGCGTCAGGATCAGTGGTCGGCCATTGTCGAGGGCACTTCGGACCGGTTGCGCGCGGTTCTGCTGACGACGCTCACTACGGTGGGTGGCTTGGCGCCGCTATTGTTCGAAACGAGCCGGCAGGCGCAGTTCCTGAAGCCGACGGTCATCACGCTGGCATACGGGCTTGGTTTCGGCATGCTTCTCGTGCTGGTGCTCACCCCAGCGCTGCTTGCCATCCAGAACGACGTTCGAATGGGGCTTAAGAGCATGGGGAGGCTGCCACGAGCGATTGCTCGGGCTAAATCTAAGACTGCGGTAGTGGATACAGGAGGGATTTGAGATGCTGGAACCGCTCCGGGTTTGCCGGAGGCTCGGTGTCTTGAGAGACTGGAGCTATGATACAGCAAAAGAAGTCCCCGAAGTACTCCTCCAAGGTGACGGTGGAGCGGCCGAGTGCGGTGCTCTACGCCGGCGCACCTGCGACCATCAAGTTGAACGGTACGAAGATGACCGACGTCTGGGGCGGGGCGACGTCGTCGTTCCACGTCCCGGCGGGGCAGAACGCGGTGTCGGCCTCGGCGTGGTCCTACCCGGGCGAATACACCGTCAAGCTGAATGCGGTGGCGGGGCAGAACGACAAGCTCATCGTCGAGCCGCGCGGGGCGAGCTTCCTGCCCGCCGCGACGCTTGCCCGCTTTTCTCACGAGGGGAGTGGAGCGTCATGGCCTCAGGCGGGATCAGTCGGCAAGGCGAGTGGCATAAAGCGTATGGGGTCATACGGTTGAGCCGCTCAACGAAGCCGATGGCCCGCCTGGGGCCACCCCGGAGGGCGGGGCCAAATGACTGACAGGCTATGTCGAAGACCTTGCCCGATGAAAACAATCGCGCTGCGATCTTCTTCTTGCCTGTCAGTCATTTGACCTCCGTGACGCCCTCACCCCCTGTGAGAAAGGCGGGCTAGCCCCATCGGTGGCGCAATGGACGCTGCCGCGAACGAGAATTCCGGCGCGTTTCAGTTGCGCGTGGCGGAATAGGGAGTTGGGGGTGACGGGTTTGGGGTTGCAGTCGATATTGGTTTCGGTCGACGGCGTCCGTGTCATGTTGGATTCACGCTTTCAGGTCGGCGAAGTCATGGCCCTTTCGGCGGCGTCCTGCCGAAGGCAGGAAAACAACGAGGCGAAATGGTCAAGAGGACGGAGAATTGTCATGGCGCGGATGCCGCGAAGCGGTGGGCATCCGAAGCGCCCACCAAAAAAATCCGGAGAACGGAAAGTGGAGGTGGCTTGAGTGTATCAGCTTCGTGAGAACCGTAATTCAGTGAGACTGACCACATGGGCGCTTTCTTTGCAGTGACTACGATTGTGCTATTTATTTATATTCCCATCTGGCAGGAGAAGCGCAGAAAAGATTTTTCTGCGCTTCTGGAGAAGTATGACAAAGGGTCATTGAAAAAGTTCCGTGGAAGAATTTTTTGGGGGGGGATTGGTGGTGGCTTCAAGACAGGCAATGATGCATTGGATGCGGTCTTTAAGCGATATCAGGATGAAGTTACCTTGCTCCGCTTTGCCGCAATAGGGTCGTTCATCGCTATGATTTTCAGTCTTTAGTTGAGGGCTGCTTCTGGCAGTGTTTTAGGTTTCAAGAGGTTTAGGATGACTGTTTCACGTAGTGAGCTCCAGAATTCGATCGCAAGCGTTAGCGGCAGATTTCTTGAGTTGGTGGCAAACTATGACGGTAGCTCAGGCAATTTGAATACAATGGGCGTAGAGCTTTCGGGCCTAATGCCAGAAGGCTATTCCATCGGTCTTAGTGTGGTGGTGGAATTGGATATTGCGGTTGGGGTTGAATTTGGATCAGTTCACGTATTTCAGCAGGGGTCCCGCACACATGATTTTAAAACATTCGGTTTGATCGCCGACGTCGGAACGCCTCCAATTTCTGCAGGAGTTGAGGTTCATTTCGTCAAAGGAGGAGGCGAGGATTTAAGAGGAGGGACACTTCAGGCGGAGCTTGTTGGGGGAGTAGGGTATGGCGTCAGCGTCCCAACTAATGCTTTGTCGCTGACAGGGGGGAACAATGACGAGGTGTTTGGAAACGTTCTTCAATTGGATGCGGCTGGCGCGCTCTTTGCGGGGCAGCCCGGCACAACCGTATTTGCTATTGCTCAAAGTGAAGTTGGGTTGGGGGTCGAGTACAATGTTGTTGGCGAAAATACATTGGAGATTCTATGGCACGTTGCAGTAGATGTTTCTATGGTCGGTGATGCGATTTCTGTCTCTCCGGAAGAATTTGAACGACTTATACAAGAGAATCCTACTCCCCCCTGTTTCTCTGCTGGAACGCCAATCCTTCTCGCCGACGGCACGTCGCGTGCCATTGAGGACATCCTCCCGGGCGATATCATCGCCGCATTCGACGAAACTGACCGCCACGGCCGCGCCGACTTGCGCTCCGCAACAGTTGCGCGCCTCCTCCCTGGCGTCACCGAGGAATGGATCGCCCTGGAGGATGGCACGAGAGTCACCCCCGGCCACCGCTATTTGACCGAGCATGGTACCTGGGCGACGGCGGCAGACCTGATCGCCTCCGACATCCGCGCCGTTGCGGCCGATGGGAGTTTCGTTCCTTTACGCGGTGCGCTATTGCGCGCAACCGACGCCGGTTCCGATGCGGGATGGGTTACACCTGAGCTGCATCCAGATGGCAACGCGCTCGTCCAGCCTGCTTCCGCACTTCGCAGAGAGGGCAAACGCATGGAATGTAATTTCCTTAATTTTATTGCGGGGGGATGCTTTGAATTACACTGACGTGATGACACTAGGAGATGTGCATCCCGCATATTTCTTTGCAGTCGCCTGGGGGTTTTTTATTCTAATGGCGCGACTAGTGCATCTGGCTTATTGGGCCATGCGACTGGCAGAGTTTCCCAGTAGCGGCGGATTTTTGCAATCCTTTAAGCGGCTTTTTTATCCACCAACTAAACATGACAAAAATGCAGAGCATTACAAGACTTTACTTCAAGCCCATGGGGAAGGCTTTTTTTTTAACTACCTAGCGGTTTTCTCCATGGTGGCAGTATTTATGCTTGGATTGAAAATCGGCTAACGCAAAATCTTGATGATCGGGAAACCATCGAATGTCTGAAGCAGAAGCACCAAATACGGCAAGCGGTTTCACAATAACCATCTCACCTACGATTCTGGGTCTTGGGCTGCCATTTGAAGGTGGGCTGAGTTGGGGCTCCGGCGACGTTATCGTCAATGGTGAGCTGCAACGACACAGCTACGTTGCGGGGTTGTTTGGGGGTACTGTTTTGGGGCTTTCTCCGATTGATATCTCTTTTGATTATATCATCTTTTCTCCAGGGCATGACGTAACGAGTCTTCGTGGCGTTGGAGCGGTTTTTGCTCATGCCTCTGGGCCGCAAGCAGGCTTGATAGTCAACGATTCTGGCGAAGTAATTGGTGTGCTCAGTGGGCTTCGGACCAATCTCGCTGAAAACAACGCAGATATCAGTATTGGTTTTACTTATCTGCAGCCGTCGGTTAATGCTTCCCAAAGCTTCTGGGAATTGGAGGGCTTGCCGCCTACCGACGAGTTTGTCGCAAATTCTGTAGGAATTAGTGAAGATGGACTCAACCTTGCCTTTGACGTTTTGGACACATCGTCCAATATCGTAACGACGTGGGAATTATCGCGGACAGATATTGAAAAAGCTCCTTCGCTGATCTCGCGCCAAACCCACCTCCCGTCCATAGACCTTTTCCTTAATACGAACTTTCCCTTCAACGACGTCACCAACGCGTTCGACATCGGCGCGACGAGCCTGGACTTCGGCGACTTCGGCTACGACATCGGCATCGTCGCGCCGGGCCTCGCGCTGTCGGTGACGACGCCGGTCGTGTCGCCGGTCCCGGCGGACGCGCTGCCGTCCGGCTTTTCCGCCTTCGAGGCCGGCGCCGACCAGGCCACCTGGCTGTCGTTCGTCGATCGGGAGACGGGCGCGGTCGCGCGCCAGATCGGCATCGGCGCGGACCCGGCGGCCGACCCGGCCGACCTTTTCGCGGCCACCGTCCTCCTCGACCGCACCTACGGCGCCGACGCCAACGGCGCGCCGGGCTTCTCCGACGCGTTCATCGCCGGCGGCGTCACCGTCGCGACCGGCTCCAGCCCCGTCGCGGGCGTCTATGTCGTCAACGACGCCGCGGCGGCCGACGCGGAAGACCCCGACGTCATCACCGGCGGCGACGGCGATGAAACCAGTGAGGGCGGCAGCGGCGACGACACGCTGGGCGCTCCGAACCGACTGGGCGGTCCGCGCGTGATCGTGCAGCCCGGCTCGGCCGGCGACGGCTCGCAGCCGACGGTCTACTCCTCCTTCGAGCACGAGGTCGTCGTCTCCGCGCGCAGCATTGGCAATATCCTGGGCACGACGCTCGGCCGGGACCTGGCCGTCGCAATGGACGCCGCCGCGAACGAGAATTCCGGTGCGTTACATGCCAATCTTCATGCGGTAGCATAGTCTTCATCTCTCCACGTAGGTGACCAAACCATGCCCAAGAATAAAACCCCAATATCGGAAATCGCTGCGAGGATGAGGATTCGAGGCTCCATTTCCCCGGAGCAGCAGGAGGACATCTTAAGGGAAGCGTTGGCGGACCCAGTGATTGTGGAGTCCATTCAACGGGCATTTTCTGAGCCTCATCCGCTAGATGAAGACGGTGCCCCAATGTCTTTCAACCCAGCGCTTGCGCCAGGACACGAAGCCTTTTTGGCGATTGTCGAGCGAATTGCGCCGCATCGTGAGTTTATCGATGAATCACGTGTTTGGTTTTCTTGTGTGGGGCAGATTGAGAGGGAGATGGGAAGCTGTATCGTGATGCGGTAGCATTGTCTCCATTATTCAATCCAGGTGACTAAAATATGACGAAGAAAAAACCGGTATTGGCAGAAATCGCCGCCGAAATGCCGAACAGGGGAACCATTTCCGCAGAGCAACAGGAAGCTGTTTTAAGGGAAGCTTTGGCAGACCCGGTGATTGTCGGTTCCATTCAAAGGGCGATCTCTGAGCCCCATCCGGTCGATGAAGACGGTGCACCAAAGTCATTCAATCCTACACTTACGCCAGGACACGAAGCCTTTCGAGCGATTATTGCTAGGATTGCGCCGCATGGGCATTGGATGGATCAGTCGCGCCTTTGGGCCACTCTTCTGGGCGACGTCGAGCAGGGGGCGAGAAATGACTGATACCGGTTTCCGCCACACCTATTTTGACATATTCTCTCGCCCCGATCCGCTCGGCATCTCCAGGCTTTATGTCGACAACGATTCGCTTCAGAAGCTGTATCGCAATAACGCGCTCGACTGGCTGAAGCTGACGGGCCATCAGATTGTCATCAACGAAGAGGTTCGGATCGAGTTGGAGCGGAACATGCTTTATGATCCGAGCGAAACCAGAGCGATCCAGAAATGGATCGAGAAATACGAAAACGTCGGCATTGTCTCCCTGCCGACGGCTCAGGAGCAGGGCCGCGTCTTACTCACCGGCGACCATGCCGGTGAGTACAGTATTCGTGAAGCGATCGCGCAATTGCCAGCCGGTTCGGACGTGATTGCGGTCACCGACGATCGCGGGTTCGCATTTGAAGCCTTGCCGAATGCCTCGGGCGCTCCTGTGCTTTCAACGCGGTACTTCATGAGCTCCTTGCTTGTCGGTGGGGCGATCACGCCATGGGAGTATTTTACTGCGATCAATTCTTCGCTGACCAACGCGAATGCCGGCATGCTTCAAAAGAACTTTCAGGGGCCCGGATATAATGATACAGCATCGAGCATCCAGCCAGGGCAGCCGCTGGGCATCTTCCAGGGTGGACAGCATGTCGCTACGATTAACTATTTTGGATTTGAATTCCTAGCTTCAATTGGGCCATCACAGATCGTGACGGCCGACGGACAAGAAGCATCTTTCCTGCCATGGATGAGGCGAGGCATTCGTGACGGCACGATTTATTATCCGCCTGAATCGGACTCCATCCTCGGCTGGCTCTTTGATGCAGAGGGTGCGGTCCTTGCACGCCTGCCACCTGGATTTGATCTCACTGGCGTAGAAATTGATGGTTCCGCCGAAACTGTAAAGTTCGACATTAGCGGCTCCGCTGATGGAATGTCGGCTGCATTCCATTACAGCCATGCTCAGGGGTTGGCCGCAACTGTTGGCACAGCGCTGCAGGAAATTGATGCCTATCTCAACACAACCTTCTCCTTCAACGACATCACCAACGCGTTCGACATCGGCGCGACGAGCCTGGACTTCGGCGACTTCGACCATGACCTCGGCATCGTCGCGCCGGGCCTCGCGCTGTCGATGACGACGCCGGTCGTGTCGCCGGTGCCGGCGGACGCGCTGCCGTCCGGCTTTTCCGCCTTCGAGGCCGGCGCCGACGAGGCGACCTGGCTGTCGTTCGTCGACCGGGAGACGGGCGCGGTCGTGCGCCAGATCGGCATCGGCGCGGACCCGGCCGCCGACCCGGCCGATCTTTTCGCGGCCACGGTCCTCCTCGACCGCACCTACGGCGCCGACGTCAACGGCGCGCCGGGCTTCTCCGACGCGTTCATCGCCGGCGGCGTCACCGTCGCGACCGGCTCCAGCCCCGTCGCGGGCGTCTATGTCGTCAACGACGCCGCGGCGGCCGAAGCGGACGACCCCGACGTCATCACCGGCGGCGACGGCGAGGACCACTGGCTGCCATTTCTTGTTGAACCGCGGACGATCCTTGGGCTTGAAGTTTCGGGCGTGCGATGTACTTGAGACACGAGACAGTAAACCCGGAGACAATTCATGAAACTCAGCGCGCGCAACACGCTCAACGGCACCGTCACGGCAATCAAGAAGGGGGCCGTCGCAGCGCAGGTGAAGATCGATGTCGGCGGCGGTAACGAGATCACCTCGACGGTTACCGTTGATGCGGTCGAGGAGCTCGGCCTGGAAGTCGGCAAGCCGGTGAAGGCGGTCATCAAGGCGAGCGAGGTGATCCTCGGCGTCGAGGATTGATCGCGAACCTCACAAACCTTGGCTTGGGCGGTCTGTCATCCGCGAACGAGGTTGGCGGGAGTGGCCGCGTGCGAACAGGGCATATATCGGCCCGTCGGCATCGGAGCCCGTGAGGGAGACGTTCGGCTGGCTATAGCGTTTCCGCATTACGCGGATTCACATCACCAGCCGGCTCCCCCGCCCGCCCCCCCCAAATACGATACTTCCATGGGTGGCCGGGCGGTGAAGCGGGTGGTTCAGGCTGATCCTGAAAGGAAATAAGTCCGCCGCTTAAGCAGTGATCAGGATGCGCTGAAGTCGGGCGCGCACACTGTCTGTCCCGACTTCAGCTTCTCGATCGCCACGGTGACACCGTAGACCGTCTTCAGGCGGTCCGGCGCGAGGACCGCTTCGGGCGGACCCGTCGCGATGAGCTGCCCGCCGGATAGGAGCGCCACCTTATCGGCGACCGCGAATGCGTGGTCGGGATCGTGGGTGGAAAGAACGACGCCGAGGCCGGCGGCGGCGAGCCGCAGCGCCTCCTTCAATACGACGACCTGATTGCCGAAGTCGAGGCTCGCGGTTGGTTCGTCCATGACGACGGCGGGCGCTTCCTGGGCCAGGGCGCGCGCGATCATTGCCAGTTGCCGCTGGCCCCCACTGATGCGGGTGTATTCCGTTTCGGCAAGCAGTTCGATGCCGAGACGGGCGAGCGCAGCGCGGGCGGCCAGGCGGTCGGCGGGACCGGGGGCCGCGAAAAGGCCGAGATGAGCGGTCCGGCCCATCGTCACCATGTCCAGCACCGTGTAGGGGAATTGCGCCGTGTGCGCCTGCGGCACGTAGGCGATCCTGCGCGCAAATTCGCGGCGGCCGATGGCGGCAAGCAGCCGGCCGGAAATGCGAACCTCGCCGCCCTGAGCCGGGAGAAGCCCGAGCAAGGTCTTGAATAGCGTGGTCTTGCCGGAACCGTTGGGACCGAGCAGGCAAAAGATCTCGCCCGCGCGGACCTCAAGGTCGATGGCACGGCCCACCGGATGACCGGGATAACCGATCGCTAGTTCCCTGGCCTCGATGAGGGGTGGCTCGACGTTCATGACCAGCCCTCGCGCCCGCGCGCCAACAGCCACAGGAAGAACGGCGCGCCGATGATCGCGGTCAGCACGCCGAGGGGAACCTCTATCGGGGCGATGGTGCGGGCGAGGGTGTCCACGATCAGCAGATACCCGCCGCCCATCAACATGGCGGCCGGAAGCAGCCGGTCGAAGTTGGGGCCGACGAGCATTCGCGCAAGGTGCGGGATGACGAGGCCGACCCAGCCGACGACGCCGGCAATGGCGACCACACTGGCGCTCATCAGTGTCGCGGCGACGATCACCAGCAGGCGCAGCCGGCCGGCATCGACGCCGAGCGAACGGGCCTCCTCGTCGCCGAGCGACAGAACATTGATCCGCCAGCGCAACAGTGCGAGCGGAATGAGCGCGAGAATGACGAGGGGCGCCGCGCCCGCGATATCCTCGGTGCGCGTGCTGGCCAGGCTGCCAAGAAGCCAGAACACGATGGCCGGGAGCTGGTCGTAGGGGTCCGCCAGGATCTTGAGAAGCGAGATCGCGGCCCCTGCCAGAGAGCCAACCACAACCCCTGCGAGGACCAGGACGAGCGTCGGTTCGCGCCCGCGGACCATCGAGCCGATGATGTAGACGAGACCGACAGTTGCCAGACCGAAAGCGAAGGCGCTGAGTTGAATGAGGGCGACTGGCAGGGACAGGTAGATGCCGAGGACGGCGCCCAATCCGGCACCGGTGGAAACGCCGAGGATGTCGGGCGAGACGAGCGGGTTGCGGAACAGCCCCTGGTAGGCTGCGCCGGCGGCGGCCAGCGCCGCGCCGACGACGACGGCGGCCAGCACCCGTGGCAGGCGTACGCCAAACAAGACAGTGTCCACTTGGCTTCCGGCTGGCGCGCCCGTGAGGAAGCGCCAAATCGCGCTGGCGGCTTCGCCGAAGGTCACAGGGTAGGCGCCGATTGAGGCAGCGCCGATCATGAGAAGGACGAGCGCAACCGCCATGGTGCCGAGCGTGCCGAGGCTCCACATCCGGGAACCGCGTGCCATGATTGTCAGGGGGCCCGTCCCTTCGACCATTCGAGAAGCCGCTCCAGTTCCGTTTCGCTGAGTTCGACATGATAGAACAGCTTGTAGAATTCGCGCACGGTTTCCGCGAAGTCTTCATTGAAACGGTCTGGGTAGAACGTGCGCGCCAGCCATTTGAGCCCGATGATGCGGTTGAGCGACGGCGGCCGGTCGATCCAGCCGAACGGCGCGGTGGGGCTCAAATAAACGCGGCCCTTCTTCACCGCGTCGATCCCGGCCCATAGCGGATCTTCGAAGACCTTACGGTAGAAGTTTCGGTCCCAGGTGATGATGGTGTCCGGGTTGGCGACGATGACCTGCTCGATGGATGCGCGAACGATGCCCTTCTGTCCGGGCGCATCGGCGACGTTGATGCCACCGGCGCGTTCGATGATCTCGGTATTGATCGAGCCGCGAACACCGGTTTCGAGGCCGTCCGGTCCACGTGCGAGATAGACCCTCGGGCGGTCTATCTGCGGGATATCGGCCAGGGCGGCATCGATCCCCTCAAAGGTCTCTTCCACGTATCGGGCAAGCGTTTCGCCCCGGTCGCCGAGGCCGAGCGCATTACCTAAGAGGCGCAGTGCGGCCGGCGTCTGTTCGAAACGGCCGTCGATCAGGATATACGGGATGCCGGTTTGCGCCTGGACGGCGTTGGCAAGTGAAACGTAAGTGTCGCGGACGGAGCCGAAATCGAGGATCAGATCGGGCGCGGTCTTGAGAACGACTTCGAGGTTCGCGGTGCCGCCGCGGCCCGTCAGGCGGCCCAAAGCGGGCAGGTCGCGATACGGCGCGGCGATGTAGGCCCTCTCATCGGCGTGAGGTGCGCGCGGCCAGCCCGTCATCGTTTCCGGCGCGAGCATGTAAAGAAGGATCGCCGCGGGAGGGCCAGCGGCGAAGACCTTTTCCACCCGGTCGGGCAGATCGACGGTACGGCCGGCCGAATCCGTGACCGGGCCGGCCTGAGCTGCGGCAGCGAGAAAAACAAGGCAACAGGCGGCGATCAGGGTACGGCGCATGGCCGGATACCTCCCTGCTTAATGGGGCTGTTGTCGAGTTAGGCGGCGGCCGCGCCTGCCGCAAGCCTATTCGGCCGCGTCGTCGCCAATCCCGAAGCCATAGTCGCGCAGGATCGCCTGCGCCTCGGGTTCGAGAATGAAGTCGGCAAGGCGGTTCGATTGGGCCGGAGCGTCCTTCATGACGATCATTCCATATTCCGCGCCGACGGCGAGGGAGGCGGGGATCGCGATTTTCTTGAGGGAGGGCGTATCCTTCTGGGCCAGCACGGCGTTGGTGCAGTAGGTCAGGAAAATATCGGCCTTGTTTTCCGACATCACCCAGCCGTACTGGTTGCGGCCCTCGGGTGCCTTGGCGGTGTCCGGACCGCCGGTCAGTTTCAAGGCTTTCCCGGTAAGCTTGGCGTGAGCGCCGGCGACGAGTGCTTCTGCCTTTTCAAAGAGTGCGAAAGCATAGTCTCCGGAAGGGTCCGCCTTCGGCGTCGAGGTGCCGAGGCGGATACCGTCTGAGAGCATTTTTTCGAGAAGCGTGTCGCTTGTCACGTCGATGTTTTCCTGGGCAATCGCGCAGAGCTGATTGCGAGCGAACATGCGGACCGCTGTTGCTGCCTTTCCGGCCTTCGCCAGCGTGCGGGGGTGTTTCATATTCGCCGAGGCATAGACATGGGCGGTCTCGCCTTTTTCGATCCGCTCGCGCAGAAGTCCGGAAGCTCCGAAAGTCGTCGCAATTTTTTGGCCCTGGTTGGCCTTCTCGAAGGCACGCGCGACGTCGCTCATCGCCGCCTTGAGGCTGCCGGCGGCGTAGAGCTGAAGCGTTTCGGCGGCGGCTGGGGTCATGAGAGCGATCGTGAGGCTGGCGGCGAGAAGTACGCGGCGCATGAGGTAGTCTCCATCATATCGTTGCGTTTCAACAAGGATAACGGCCTCAGTGAAGCGGGCCTTCAGGGTCGGCGTTCAGTAGGGCATCGAGGCGCGCAGCAACGCTCCGCCATTCCCGGGCGGCCGCGATGTCGTCGCGGCGGGCACAAAGCTCGGCTCGCTCCAGCGCAACGCCGAGGCCGCAGCATCCGTGCTTGCGCAATAGAAAGGAAACGGCGCGATCCGTTTCGAGCGGGCGCCTCGGCATCAGCTCACCTCAAGAGGCTTCATTCTTCATGGCAGCGAGTTCGGCTGTCTCTTCTTCGGTGAAGACGCGCGAGCGCGTGAGGAAGCGCACGCCTTCGGGCGCTTCGAGCGAAAAGCCGGAACCGCGTCCGTCGACGACGTCGATGATCAAGTGGGTGTGTTGCCAGTATTCGAACTGCGAGCGGCTCATGTAAAAGGGCTGGCCGCCGATCTCGCCCATTTTAACGTCCTGTTGGCCAAGCCTGAACTCGCCGGCCGGGTAGCACATCGGCGCGCTGCCATCGCAACATCCGCCGGACTGGTGAAACAGGAGGCCCCCGTGACGGACCTTAAGGAGGGTTATGAGGGCAAGTGCTTTCGGCGTCGCGCTGACACGTTCAACCATGGCGTTTTCGCCTCGCGCTGGAATTCGAAAGAGCCGCGGCGGACAATGAGTGCCGCCGCGGCCGAGTTTGCCGGAAACGGAGGAAATCCCTGCTCAAGGTATGGGACGTCGCGTGTTTCCGGGGTCTCTGGAAGGCGAGGGATTAGAAGAAACCGAGCGCCTTCGGGCTGTAGCTCACCAGAAGGTTCTTGGTCTGCTGGTAGTGGTCGAGCATCATCTTGTGCGTCTCGCGTCCGATACCCGACTGTTTGTAGCCACCGAAGGCCGCGTGGGCCGGATAGAGGTGGTAGCAGTTGGTCCACACGCGGCCCGCCTGAATGGCTCGGCCGAAGCGATAGGCCCGCGTTCCATCGCGAGACCACACACCGGCGCCGAGGCCGTAAAGCGTGTCGTTGGCGATCTGCAGGGCTTCCTCGTCATCCTTGAACTTGGTGACGGCGAGGACGGGGCCGAAGATCTCCTCCTGGAAGACGCGCATCTTGTTGTGGCCTTCGAGGATGGTCGGCTTGACGTAGTAGCCCTCGGCGAGTTCGCCTTCCTGCCTGTTGCGTTCGCCGCCTGCGAGGACCGCCGCCCCTTCCTGTCTACCGATGTCGATGTAGGAGAGGATCTTCTCGAGCTGGTCGTTTGAGGCCTGCGCACCGATCATCGTCGTGGGGTCGAGAGGGTGCCCCATCTTGATCGATTCGACGCGCTTGATGGCGCGATCCATGAAGCGTTCGTAGATCGACTCGTGCACCAGCGCCCGCGAGGGACAGGTGCAAACCTCGCCCTGGTTCAAGGCGAACATCGCAAAGCCTTCGAGCGCCTTGTCGAAGAAGGCGTCGTCCTCGGCGGCGACGTCCGCAAAGAAGATGTTGGGCGACTTGCCGCCGAGTTCGAGCGTCACCGGAATGATGTTCTCGGAGGCGTACTGCATGATGAGACGGCCCGTCGTCGTTTCGCCGGTGAAGGCCACTTTGGCGATCCGGGGCGACTGGGCGAGCGGTTTGCCGGCCTCGACGCCGAAGCCGTTGACGACGTTGAGCACGCCCGGCGGGAGGAGGTGGCCGATGATGTCCATCACGACCATGACGCTCATCGGCGTCTGTTCGGCGGGCTTAAGGACGATGCAGTTGCCGGCGGCCAGAGCTGGAGCGATCTTCCAGCACGCCATGAGGATCGGGAAGTTCCACGGGATGATCTGCCCGACGACGCCCAGCGGTTCGTGAAAATGGTAGGCGACCGTATCGTGATCGATCTCGGCGATCGAGCCTTCCTGAGCGCGGATGCAGCCGGCGAAATAGCGGAAGTGATCGATGGCGAGAGGGATGTCGGCGGCCATCGTTTCACGGATCGGTTTGCCGTTGTCGAGCGTCTCGGCCATCGCGATCAGCTTGAGGTTCTGCTCCATCAAGTCCGCGACTTTCAAGAGAACGGCGGCGCGATCGGCGGGCGAGGTCTGCGCCCAGCGATCCTTGGCCTTGTGCGCGGCGTCCAGCGCGAGGTCGATGTCTTCCGAGGTGGAGCGCGCGACTTCGCAGATCGGCTTGCCGGTGACGGGGGTGAGATTGGTGAAATACTGACCCTTCGTCGGGGCGACCCAGGCGCCGCCGATGTAATTGTCGTAACGCGGCCGAAGGCGGACCTGCTGCCTCAGTTCCTCGAGTGTCTTCTCGATCATGGTCGTGTCCTCCCAGACCGCCGTCGGATGGCGACGGTCGATCTATGTTTCAACGGATATAGCTCAACTATATTCGATTGAACATAGCTTGGGAAGATATTGCCAAATGGTGCAAGCTGAACCGTCGCCGGCGTTCGGATCGTGGTAGCGTTGATCGCTGCCAGCGACTGAAGCGAACGGAGGAAGATGTGGCCGTTGCGAAGACAGACGGAGCCCGCAAGGCCGAACCCGGGTCAGCGCCGAGATCGCGTGCTCCCAAGGTCAAGGTTCAGGTCGACTTGCCGGCGGGCGGGCGGCTCGGACCCGGCAAGATTGCGCTGCTCGAACTGATCGACAGCGAGGGGTCTCTCTCGCGCGCCGCTGAAGCGATGGGCATCTCCTATCGCCGCGCGTGGTTGTTCGTTCAACAGGTGAACGCGTGTTTCGACGAGCCGGCCGTGGCAACGCCTGAAGGCGGTCATGGCGGCGCGGCGGCGAAGCTCACCGGTTTCGGGCGCGAGTTGATCGGCAGGTTTCGCGAACTCGAGGCGATTGCGAATGAGTCTGGCGACGAAGTCGTGGCCTGGTTCGCGAAGCACGAGCAGAAGGATTAGCTAAAGCTCATGCTCGCGTGCTCGCGAACAACCGCGCGTGATCGTGCAGCCCGGATCGGCCGGCGACGGTTGGCAGCCGACCGTCGACTCTTCCTTCGAGCATGAGGTCGTCGTCTCCGCGCGCAGCATCGGCGGGATCCTGGGGACGACGCTCGGCGGGCATTTGGCGGCCGCAATGCACGCCGCCGCGAACGAGAATTCCGGCGCGTTTCAGTTGCGGGTGGCGGAATAGGGAGGGCAGTGAGATGGGTTCGGGGTTGAAGTCGATATTGGTTTCGGTCGACCGCGTCCGTGTCATGTCGGATTCATGCTTTCAGGTCGGCGAAGTCATGGCCCTTTTCGGCGGCGTCCTGCCGAAGGCAGGAAAACAACGAGGCAAAATGGTCAAGAGGACGGAGAATTGTCATGGCGCGGATGTTGGTGGGCGAGCTGAAGCGCCACATAAAAGCGCGGATGCCGCGAAGCGGTGGGCATCCGAAGCGCCCAACAGGGAATCCGGCGAGCGGAAAGTGGAGGTGGCGTGATGGGGGCTAGATGGAATCCCGTGGATATGTGTCGGCCTTAGATGGCAAATATTGGTCTCTGTATCCTCTAGTCTCAAAGACGCAACTGCGAAAGCTAATAGGCCTCTAAAGTGTCAAGCAAAACTCAAGCAAAACGTATCCTTTCTATGAAGGCTATCGCCTCTTCAATTGTGATTGCGCTGGCGGTGACTATAATCTTTAGAATTAACGGCTACTTCGATACTCACGGCTTATATCCCAAAGAATGGGAGATGATAGGCTTGGTTGTTTCGTTTGTCACCGTTCTATTTCTCGGCATAACTCTTGTAATAGTCGTCGCAACCGCTATGCGTCGAAACTGGCATCTCTCACTTTTTTGTTTGCTTATGTTAGGCATCTTGGTTCCGCTGAATGCGTATCCTGTTTTTTGGATAAGCTTGCTGGACAAAGCGCGCCTCTGCTGTTTCGCTGGGAGGGAAAAGGATCTTTTGAAGTCTGTGCGTGCTTCAAGGCCGGAATTCAAGTCTATTCCACTATTCAGTGCCTGGGGAGACTGGGGGTTTGCGGGCGGGAATATGTTTTCATTCCTTATTCATTCGAATGACCCAGGAGCAATAAAAGGACTGGGCAACTCATCCGCGTTCAAAGGAGCTTATGTTTTGGATGAGGCGACCGTGAATCCATCATTTGAAATTAAAAGGAGATGCATAGTCTCCTTAAGCAGCTTGGGCGGAGAGTATTTTGTGCTCCGCGCAGCTTGCTGATTGATAGGAGATAAACTATGGCGCAGCAGTTTCTAACTGTGTACGACCGACTGGGGCGGCCTGTTCAGGCAAAGACGCTGGTCGATGCATATGGTAACGATGTAATTAATCCTGCAACTCGTTTCACGCTTAGAGTGCCGGCCAACGACATCAGCATCATCGAGCCAAGTGTGAAGGCAGGATGAAATCGAGAGGAATTGTACAGCTCGGTCGCTTGGCCGCGATGTCGCTACTGATCGATGGTGATGACGTGGTGGATTTCGTCGGAAAGGATGCCGGCTGCCATTGGCCTGCGGACGCCGGGCAGCACCTGGACGTCGAAGAGTTCCGTGACCCCGCCGGAGAGCTCGATCCACTGAACGATGTCGCCGCTGGCGAGATTGATCACATAGACACCGCAGCGGGGCTCGGCGTCGCGCTTCTGCAATTCATTGTCGAGCGCCAGGCCGGAAAAGGCGCCATGTCGCGGGAGCGACAGGCCGACGATGGCGTGACCGTTATGAAACGTCAGGCCGCGCAGGAAGCCCGGGCAGAAAACACGCGGCTCGAACGCGCCGGTCCCGGTGTCGATCACGCCGAGATAGCCAGTGCCCGAGTTCAGCACCCAAAGTTCGCCGTCGTGCCAGCGCGGGCTGTGCGGCATCGACAGCTTCTCGGTCATCACCTCGTTGGCGGCGACGTCCATGATGCAACCGCCCTCGCCGCGCCGGTCGCGCCAGCCGTTCAACACGTCGCACTTGGACGTGGCGGTGACATGCGTTACGGCGCCGTCGCGCATTGCCATGCCGTTCAGGTGGCAGCGGTCCTCCGCGGCGAGCTTGGTGATGAAGGGCGGCGTCCAGTAAGGGCGGAAGGAATGCGTCGGCGACAACGTGGCGAGACATGAATAGAGCGTGTTGACGACGAGTATCTGCCCGTCGGCAAGTACGCCGACCTCATGGATGTCGCAGTCGCCCGTCGTGTGGGCGTTGCGCGGGATGTAGAAGCGGTCGTGGCCGTTGTGGAGTGCGCCCGGCGCCAGGATGTTCTCGAACCGCCAGACCTGGAAGACCGTCGCCAGCACAAGGCGCTGGTCGTCAGTCCATAGGCCCATCGCCCGTGCGAAGAAGCGTTCGTGGAACGCGACCTTGCCGTCATCGTCGACCCCGACAAGATAGAGTCGGCCCGACTGATAAGACGTGAAGGCCAGGGAGGCCTCGTTGCTCCTGAGCCACGAAGCCATGCCGCGCGATGCCGTGATCCGCACGGGTTGTGCCTGTTGCTGTGGCTGCGGTTGTCCGACCTGCGCGTTGGCATCTGCGGCCGGTTGCGGCTTTTCCTGGGCGTCTTCGTCTATGGCGGCCACAAGTTGCTCCTGCTGCGATGTTCCTGGGCGCATCCCCTTGTTCCCTTTCAGGATTAGGCTGAACCACCCGCTCCCCCGCCCGGCTACCCAAATACGATACTTCCATGGGTGGCCGGTCATAGCACCGGGGCGCCGTCATCACTCACCCTGATCGAGTTTTCATCCGGCCAAGGCGATGAAAGGCGGCGAGTTATCCACACGCGCTCCTGCAGATTTCGCTGCGGCTGGATTCAAACAGTCGTCTTGCGGGCGCGCAGTGTGATGGTTCTGTCACATAACGGAGGACTTAGATAGCTTCCACAACGACGGTCTGTTGCCGGATTGAGACTAATAGTGCTGGTAATCTGTGAGGTGCAATGGCGGAAGCGCGCTCGATGGGAGGTCGTCGGGTGGCTTGCGGTAGCGGGGATGGCACAACAAATGGGCGCAAACGGTCCTGATTGCGAAGCTTCTGATCTTTCCATCTTTTCGACGGCCAGCCTTTCGGCTCCGCGAGACGACGTTCGAGCCACCAATTCCGATGTCGTGACAGATCGCAGCATCCGCGTGGCGGGCATCGTCTGTTCCCCCGTTGATGAGATATCCGCAGCGCCTTCGGCGAACTACGCCCCGAATGCTGGGCGCGAGTCGTCCATTTTCGCTGGGATGGCCGCAAAACCTGGCAGCGCGGGGTCGTGGCGAAACGCGCTTCTCGGCACGGTCGCGGCTAGCGCGATGATGATGGGCTACGCCCGCCAGTCTCGGGCCGATTGCGACAGCGGTACCGCGGCCACCGTGACATGCACCGGCGATATCGGCGCTGGCGGTACGGGTGTTTTTAATGGAGGGATCTACTTCTTCGAAACCGGCACCTCTACAATCAATGTTCAGGATCTCGACGCAGACATCTCCCCAAGCCCGGGGATTCCCGGGATCACTCTTTATACCTATGAACAGGATGCGACGGTCATTGTCGATACCGACAAGTCGATAACAACGAACGGCAACACCGGTATATATGTTGGCACCTACGGCTACGACGCCTCGGGCAACGTGTCCGTAACGAGCAATAGCAACATTGCAACAACCGGCGGCGGCGCATCCGGCATCGCAGCGTCGACTTATTCAAAATATGACGATGCTGGGAATATAACGGTTAACAACTCCGGGGTGATCACGACGGACGGCAATTCTTCTCACGGCATTTATGCGCGAACCGGAACTGACACTGGGTACGTTGGCGATATCGATATTGACAACTCTGGCGACATCACAACAACGGGTGATTTTTCTCACGGCATCAACGCAACAGCCGTGAAGGCGTTTTTCGGTTACAACCGCATCACGATCGACAACTCTGGGGATATTACGACCACGGGACGTTCGAGCTTCGGTATTAGAGCCAGCGGCGGCGATGTGACGATCGATAACTCCGGCGATATTCGTTCGACGGGACAATCCGGAGCAGGCATCAGCGCATTCGGCAATAGTGTCGTTGTGACAACAACCGGCGATGTCTCCGCCACCGGGCAAGACGGTGTCGGCATATATGCCGGCGCTTCGGGCTTCGGGAAACGTGATGCGAAGGTCGCCGACGGAACCGTCACGATCAATGTTGATGCCGGGTCGGTGCAGGGCGGGGCGGGCGGTTTTGGCGCCGGCATCCGGCTGGGCCGGGGGAGCCACGAAGTGAACATCGCCGCCGGTGCATCGGTTGAAGCGCTGTCCGGGGTCGCGATTGCAGGGCAAGCCGGTGCGCTTCCCGTTGGGAAGGCGCCTGCATATGCCTATTCGACGACGATCAACAATGCCGGGACGGTGATTGGCAACGTGGAGCTTTCGGAAGCGCTTGTGCCCGCGGATGCGTTCGGCCGCACGACGACCTTCAATAACCTCGCCGGCGGCGTGTTCGCGCCGGGCGATACGGTGGGCCTCGGCAGCAATGGGACGCTGAACAACGCCGGCGACCTCTCGCCAGGTGGCGAAGGCGCCATTCAGAAAACCGCGCTCACCGGCAGCCTCGTTCAAACCTCAACGGGTACGATGACCGTGGATGTCGACGGGTCGGCGGGAACCTCCGACAAGGTGACGGTGACCGGAACGGCCGACCTCGGCGGCAAGGTCGTTCCTATCGTCAAAGGCAATGTCACCGACGGCCAGCAGTTCACGATCGCGACGGCGGACGGCGGCACGACGAACAGCGGTGTGACGGTCACCGATACCGTCGGCTTCGACTTCGAGGTGCTCTTCAAAGGCAATGACGTGGTTCTCAGTGTCGAGGATGCGCTGACCGTCTTGCAGGCGCTCGACCAACTCGGCTCGTCGAACCAGAACGAGGTTGCCGGCTATCTCGACAATCTGCGCGACGGGGGCGCTTCGGAAGAGCTACTTGAGCTGATCAACGGCTTGCTGTCATTGCCCGACCAGGCTTCGCTCGCGGCGGCTCTCGACCGCTTGATCCCGTCGAATATGACCGGCCAGCTCGACTCGACGCTGCTCGCCAACCTCAGTTTCGGCAATAAGGTTCTGAGTTGCGGGGTCGACGACGGCAGCCCCAACGCTGTCATCAAGGAAGGCCAGTGTCTATGGGCCAAGGTGACCGGGCGGACATTCGATCATGACCGCACCTCGGGCACGCTTGGCTTCGACGAGCGCGCCGGGGGCATTGCCGCGGGTATCCAGTTCGCGCTTCCGGGCGAATGGCGTCTCGGCTTCGCGCTCGACTACGAGAAAAGCGAAACCAAGACGAACGGTTTATCCGAGACCGAAGGCGACAAGCTGCAGGGCGCCGTCGTGGTCAAGCAGCGCTGGGGCAATACCGGCGCCGCCGTTGTCGTATCGGGCGGCTACGGCTGGCTCGACACGGACCGCTACATCAGCACGCCGACGCTCCTGGCCACGGCAACATCCGAGCAGCAGGTTCGGCATATCGGCGCAAAGCTGCGGCTCCATCACATTATTCCAATGATGGGCTGGTATTTGAAGCCGATGGTCGATTTCACCGCGACGCGCGTGCACGTGGACGGTTTCCGGGAGACCGGCGCAGGAGCCGCCAGCCTCGTGGTCGGAGACCTCAAGGAAACGGTGCTTGGAGCTTCGCCTGCGGTCGAGATCGGAACGGAATTCTATTATGGTGGCGCTCTGTTGCGGCCGTGGGCGCGTGTCGGCGGCACGTTCTTCAACGACAACGAGTCTACGGTCACCGCCACCTTTGCCGGTGCACCGGCTGGCGTTGCGCCCTTCACGTTCACCAGTGCACTCGACGACAAGTTCTTCGATGTCGCGACGGGTCTGAACCTTCTCATGGACGGGTACGAACTGCGGTTGAACTACGACGGGCGCTTCTCGGGCAACACGAGCCAGCATTTGGGCGGCGCGAAGCTCTCCGTAAAGTTCTGATATCTGGGATATGGCCACGGGCGTTACGTGGCCGTCCCGTCATCTGTCGGCATTGCGCCGCGGTTTGTCCGGGGGATAGGACGCTGGCTTGCGGCTTATCGGGGTGGCTGGCGAACCGGCCGCTGCAATCCGACCGGCTTTCTGTGGGGGCCGTCCCAGAACAACGGGTAGACCCAGTACGATTGCCCGCGGTTGTCCTCCCCTAGCAATTTCGCGCCGTAGGATTCGAACACCCGTTTCACGACGCCCCGCCGCGTGAACTTTCTGTTTTCCGTAAAGAAGGCGACCTGTGACGGCGAACCGTCGCCACAGGCCTTTTCCAAGGCGGAGCAGGCGGTGAAGAACAAGGACAAGAACAACAGCGGTGTGCGTTTTCCGGGCTCGATAAAGGTGCGGTACATGAAGACATCGAGGGCCCGGCCGTCCGCGGTAATCGTGTCCGGATAAGCCGTCCCGACGCCCGAAATCTTTCCCGATTCGTCGAAAACAACTGCCGCCAATTGCCGGGCTCGGCGCATTCGCTCCGTAGCTTTTGGAATTACGCCGTTTCGCTCCCAGAATTCGCTCGCCTGCGAAGCGAGTTCGGGTGTGACGCAGCCGAAGACTTCCTTGTGCACGTAATTCGATCGTGTCTTCATTCAGGTGCTTTCGTGGTCGCGACGATTGGATCGTGTTCAGTTCAGACTGAATCACGATCTTGCTTCTTTCGCGGCTTGTTTTGTCTCGCGCCGCTGATCCTCGCTGCGCTCGGGCGGCTCCGACGGGGCGGCGCTTGCGCCGGAGCGCCTTGCGCTCTGAGCCTGCGGCTTGTTTGTCTCACGCCTTCGGAGTTCGACGGCTTTTCGAGCGCACACTCGGCAAGCCGGTTTGGAACTGCGCCGAACCCGGTCGCGGTCTTGGAGCGCGTCCATCAAACATGAACGCGCCCTAACCCTGAAGCGCCCCAAATTGAAGTTCTACATTTCCCAACCAATCGGGAGTGATGGGTTGTCAGCTCGCGAGTGGGATTTCGGCTTCGCGCACGGTTGCATCGATCCAGCCGCCACCCAGGATACGCGCTTCTCCACCGCCGTCGGAGTAGAAGACGCAAGCCTGGCCTGTGGCGATGCCGTCCGCGGCAGTTGCCAGTTCGACGCTGATTCGGCCGTGCGCATCGGCAAAAAGCCGGGCCGGCATCGGAGCCTGGGTGGAGCGGACGCGGGCATGGATTTCGAGCCCATCGGCACAGTCTTCCGCGATTGAGCGCGCGCCCAGCCAGTTGACGTCGCGCAGGACGACCGTCCGGGTGGCGAGCGCTTGTCGCGGGCCGACGATCACCTCGTTCGACGAAGCGTCGAGTTTGACGACGTAGAGCGGCTCGCCGCACGCGATCCCGAGGCCGCGGCGCTGACCCACGGTGTAGTTCACGATGCCGTTGTGCTGACCGAGAACGCGGCCGTCGATATGGATGATATTGCCCGGTGTCAGTGCCTCGGGTTTGAGGCGCTCGATGATATCGGCGTAGCTGCCGGACGGGACGAAGCAGATGTCCTGGCTGTCGGGCTTGTCGGCGACGGGAAGTCCCAAGCCGCGCGCCATTTCCCGAACTTCCGACTTCGGGAGGTCGCCCAGGGGAAACCAGAGCTTTTCTAGCTGCGCGCGCGTTGTCGCGAAGAGGAAGTAGCTTTGATCGCGGTCGGCGTCTTCGGCGCGCGCGAGCGCAGGGCCGGAGGGGGTATCGAGACGGCGGATGTAATGGCCCGTCGCGAGTACGTCGGCGCCCAACTCGGTCGCGGTGTCGAGCAGGTCCTTGAACTTGATCTGCGTATTGCAGTTGACGCAGGGGATAGGCGTTTCGCCCGCGACATAGCTTTCGGCGAAGCTGTCGATCACGCTGCGCTTGAAGCGTTCCTCGTAATCCAGAACGTAATGCGGGATGCCGAGCGTTTCGGCGACGCGGCGGGCGTCGTGGATATCCTGGCCGGCGCAACAGGCGCCTTTGCGGGCCGTTGCTTCGCCGTGGTCGTAGAGCTGGAGCGTAATGCCGATGACGTCGTGACCGCGCGATTTCAAGAGGGCGGCGACAACGGATGAATCGACGCCGCCCGACATCGCCACCACGATGCGCAGCGGTTTGTCGACAGTTCCGTCGTCAAGATTTGCTGTCAGCTCGCTCATCTTCGTTTTCGTTGCTCGTTCCATGACTTGCGCGTAGCGCGACCCAGAGTTTCGGGTCCGTACGACGCCCAACATGTGTTCTCGCTGGCCAAAAGGCAAGCGGCTGGCATCTGGCACGCAGGTTGCTTCGGTGCTTTCAGTGGACGAGTCGCTGGAGAAGATTATCGCGGTTGCGGGCCCTCCATTTCCAGGAGTTAAGCTTCTCTCGGCGCTCATTCCTAGTCGTTAATGGCGAATGCTCCAAATCGAGGCAAGGGTTCAACAGTAGAATAGAAGTTGAATACTGTCTCGGACGGTCCGTCATCTACTGTTTACTGATCGACTTAGGCCATCTTTAAGGGCGTTCGTTTATCAAAGAGTCAGGCGTCAAAAAGAGTGTAAAGCGTACCATGAACGAACAACAGATGCGGGCGCGCGTTCGCTACGTCATCGGGCCCGATGGGAGTCCGCTGACGGTTGCGGATCTGCCTCCGAGCAATACAAAGCGTTGGGTCATCCGGCGGAAAGCCGAGGTGGTTGCCGCTGTCCGTGGGGGGCTTCTGTCCATTGAGGAGGCTTGCGACCGATACCGTCTTACGGTCGACGAACTGCTTTCGTGGCAGCGGTCGATCGAGCGGCATGGTCTTCCTGGTCTTCGGGCAACCCGGCTGCAGGATTATCGCGAGTAATTCTCCGGCAGCTTGCTGCAAGAATTTGCCGTCGGGCATCCTGCCCGGCCGGCGCCGGTCGGCTCGGCCGCGCGGTTACTGGCGGGCGTTCGTCACGACCGGCTGGGGTGGAATGTCGCCGGGGGCGGCGATATCCGGCGGTGGCTCGGGTAACTGCGGCTGGCCCGCGATACAGCTTTCCTCCTTCGCGGCCCACATATTCGCGTCTTCGGTCATCGCTTCGGCGAGCGGCGCCGGCAGGGCGAGGTTTTCCGAACGCACGGAAGCATTCGGCCCTACGGGATCAATCAATACAGAGAAGACACGGCGGCCGGGCTGATTGGGGGCTTCGGCAATCCGCTCATGGATATCGATTCGGGCGGCGCCGCCTTGCGAGCGCGGCTTTGCCTCCGCCTGGAAAAGATGGCTTCCGTTCAGCGGGCGCTCAGGGCCCAGCCAGCATTTCATCGCGCCGCGTGCAATGCGGGTATACACCTCCGTCGCGGAGCCCTTCGGCGGTTTAATCGGTTTCGGGATCAGCGCCTGTGCCGTGGTCGGGATCGCCTTCAACGCCCCGGCGGCGTTGGACTGGATGTCCTCAAGCTTGATCGTCGGAGAGCAGGCGCCAAGCGAAAGCGTCGCGGCAATTAAGATCACGCTGCGCAGTAGGCAAGTGGTTAGTGGGCAAGGGCCGCAGCGCATGGTTCCCGATGGCTCGCTCTCATCGAATGTGAACGCCCGCAACGCCGGAGGCCGAAGGCCGTTCGGGCATTCGCTGGCGGCGTCCGTATCCTTCATAGGCGTCCATGCCTCATCAGGGTAGGCCGGCGCGCGCATTATCGCGCCTTGCGGTCGTTGCCGCCGTAAGGTGTCGGCAACCCGGGAAAGGGCAAAGGGAGCAAGAAAGCGTACTGCGGCAGAAACGTGGCGGCTTCAATCGGGGCGTGTGGATTTTGCCGGGCGACCGCGCGCGGCCCGCGGCGCGCCATCGTTAGCCGCGGCGCGGCTTGTCAGGAGAGATGCGGGATACGCCCGGCGTTCCCCGCTCTCTCAACCGGGCGGGTTTCAGCTCAGGGCGTTTTCGGAGCTGCGGGCCAGCGCGCTGCCGGGCACCGGCGGCTGTTCGCTGTCGTAGCGGGCCAGTTGGGCGCGCGTTTCGTCATGGTCCTTCTCGGCGTCCTCAAGCTTCGCGCGAAGCTCAGCGGCGGAGGAACGAAGGTTGTCGCGGCGCTGCTTGGCGGCTTTCGCGAACGTCGAGTAGGCGAAATGACCGATGTCCTTGACGCCGGTGCGATCCTCTTCGGCTGCGATCTGGCGCTCCAGATCGGAGGCGAGTTGTTCGAAATCGCCGATCATTTCCTGCAGTTCTGCGACACGACGCGCTTTCTCGTCGAGTTCGAAACGCTTTGTGCGCACAAAGCTCTCCCGGGACTTCATGGCTCGATACCCCTTACACATTCGACCGTTGCCGGGTCCGTCGAAACAAAAACTGTGCCAGTTGCGAGCGACTGTTAAAGTTACCTGCACGCTTGGAGTGCTAAGTTCCTATGATATCAGGCATTCGTCAAGGCGCTGGGTGTCCGGCGGAGCGGAGTTGTAAGCTAGTCGATCTGGCTTAACGTGGCGCTAAAGCAACGCCTTGAGTTGGCCATAGTTCAAAACGGCGAACTCGGCCGATTTTGATGCGGCGGCCTCTAGGGCGACCCCGCGAATAATGTTACTTGTTGAAATGTCGCAGCCGTGGGGTGACAGGAGCGGTGAATTCGCGGGTTCGCGAATCGGCCAAGCCTCTCAAAAGCGGTGCTGCCGGCGGACGCTTGGGGCACATGCCCGCCGTGTGGCGCACGTCGCACTTCGTAACGATTTCCCGAGTTCTCGTGTTAAAACATGCACATACGGCCCAGAATTCTGAGCCGTAATGCATTCGTCGTGTCTAGAGTCTGAAGTGGCGTCCGAAAGTTGGGGCAAGTGCAAGGGGTTATTAGGATTTGTTAACCCTTGAGTGCTAATTTCCTAACGAAGCGTATGGAGAAGAGGTCGAGGCGTTCTCTTCACATTCGGGGCAGCGGTCCTTGGGACGGAGGACCGGAAGAGAGAGGATTGAGCATGCGGGTGCTTCTTATTGAAGACGACAGCGCGACCGCGCAAAGCATCGAGCTGATGCTGCGGTCGGAAGGTTTCAACGTATTCACGACCGAGTTGGGCGAGGACGGTGTCGAGATCGGCAAGCTGTACGATAACGACATTATTCTTCTCGACCTGAACCTCCCGGATATCTCGGGTTACGAAGTCCTCAAGGCGCTGCGCGTCAGCAAGGTTTCGACGCCGATCCTTATCCTCTCGGGCCTTGCCGGGATCGAGGACAAGGTTCGGGGGCTGGGCTTCGGCGCGGACGACTATATGACGAAGCCGTTCCACAAGGACGAACTCGTCGCCCGCATCCATGCCATCGTTCGTCGCTCGAAAGGGCACGCGCAATCGGTCATCTCAACGGGTTCGCTGAAAGTGAACCTCGATACCAAGACCGTGGAAGTGAATGGCGCCAGGGTCCATCTGACTGGCAAGGAATACCAGATGCTCGAGCTGTTGAGCCTGCGCAAGGGCACGACGCTCACCAAGGAAATGTTCCTCAACCATCTCTATGGCGGCATGGACGAGCCGGAACTGAAGATCATCGACGTCTTCATCTGCAAACTGCGCAAGAAGCTCCAGGCCGCGACCGGCGGTGAACACTACATCGAAACGGTGTGGGGACGCGGTTACGTGCTGCGCGATCCCGACGATGAGCCGGCGGCTGCTTAATACCTTATCTCAGAAGGCGAGCCTACAATCTCGCTCACTGCCCAGCGTTCAAATGGCCGCCGGAGTTTCTCCGGCGGCTTTTTGTGTCTGCAACTTCAATCTTGGCGGTTCGGTCAGCAGCGTGCCGATGGTTGACGCCGGGCCGCGCAGGTGCTCGGGTTCCTGCAATCGATTGCTGGCCTGGAGACCGATGTGAGCGAACAGAAGAAAGCGAGCCTGAAAGCGGCGGTGTTGCCCGTGACCCCCCTACAGCAGAACTGCACGCTGATGTGGGATGAAGAGACGGGCGTCGGCGCGGTGATCGATCCGGGCGGCGATGTCGACCGCATTCTGGAGATCATCAAGGATGTGGGCATGAAGCCGGAAAAGATCGTGCTGACACACGGACACATCGACCACGCCGGTGGCGCGGCTGAATTGAAGGAAGCGCTGGGCGTGCCCGTCGAAGGTCCGCACGAAGCCGACAAGTTTCTGTTGGACGGGCTGGAGAAGCAGGGCGGCGAATACGGCTTCGCGGCGCGTAACGTATCGCCTGACAAATGGCTCGATGAAGGCGATACACTCGAATTCGGCGGCCACAAGTTCGAGATCAAGCACTGCCCTGGGCATTCGCCGGGCTCGCTCGTCTACATCAACCACGCCCACAAGTTTATCCTTATGGGCGACGTGATCTTTCAGGGCTCGATCGGCCGGACCGATTTCCCCTACGGCGATCACGACGCGCTGATCGATGCGATCAAGACCAAGCTTTTAACGCTCGACGACGCTTACGCCTTTATCCCTGGGCATGGGCCCGGCAGTTCCATTGGCATGGAGCGGCGGTCGAACCCGTTTCTGCAGGGGTGATGAGTGCGCCTCGGTTCAACGGGCGATAAACGGCAATTGCCTCCCGCCCGGAGGATTGCGGGCTGTTGGGCCGCAAACGAGCGTTAATCCAGCGCGCGAAATGCGCTCGACGATTACCAGCCGTATTCGAGTTTGAGGCAGCCGAAGATGCCGCATTCGGCGGCGAGCCCCCCGCCGTAGTCGCGCTGGGCTTCCCAGAAATCGACAGTCTCGACGCGAAGAGTCTCCGAGCAGGAGCGGCGGCAGTAATACCAGTTGCCGCCGGGCGTCTGTACCTGGGGCCCCAATTCGGTGAAGCGAACCGCGCCAGTAACGCGGCCGTTGCCGTAATCGCTTTCGGCGACGACGTAGCCCCGCGAAAGATCTTCAGCAATGCGGCGTCCGGCTTCGGCGGGCGGCGGCGCGAAGGTCGATGCGAGCAGGGCGGCGGCAACGGCAATGGCGATGTAGCGGGCGGCGGTCATCGAAGACCCTCCTGCGTTGTGCGGCCGTGGTACGGGCCGGCGTGCGATTTTGCGGCGAGTTTAGTGCTTCGCGGGCGCGATGGCGAGGGCACGGCGGTCACACGTGGCAGCGAGCTGACGCTTAAGGTCGGTTCACCCGGTATCGGGTTTTTGCAGGTGGCTGGTCCCGCGAGCGAATGCGACGGGTGGTGCGACTACTGCGCGGACGCCTCGATGGCCTCCATGTCGTCGTCGGAAAAGCCCATGTGGTGGCCGATCTCATGAATGAGAACGTGGCGGACAACCTGGGCGATGGGCAGTTCGCGCTCGCGTGCATAGGCCAGGACGGGCAAGCGGTAGACGCACACCATGTCGGGCTGGCCGGGAACGTCGAAGACGCTTTTCAGGGGTCGCGCGACGCCATGGTAGAGGCCGAGGAGGCCGTAGGGCTCGGGAATATCGAGGGCGCGGAGCGTGTCGTCGGTGGCGAAATCCGGGGTCAGAATCGCCACGCCCTCGCACGCCGCCCGGAAGCCTTCAGGAAGGTCGTCGAAGGCGCGCTGGGCAAGGGCGAGGAAGTCTTCTTCGGTCATGACGCGGATCGGTGGCTGGGTTTGACTGGTGAGGATGTGGGGGCGCGCGTCCGTTCGGCCAATAGTTGCGCCTCCCTGGAGGTGCGTGGAGGGGATGATCCTCGCCTGCGAACCGCCGCCGCTTTTGGTGCCTGAGCGCGAGTACGCGCGGAGTAGGCTCCGCGCGTTGGCGCTGCCAGCCGGATTGCCTGAGGCGGTCGGGCCATCGCGACGTGTGGGCACTGGCGGGCCGGCTGGGCTATGCGGGGTGTGGATAGGCTGGGTATGCGTTGATGTGGTGAAGGCGCTGACGCGCCAGCGAGGGCTGCGCGCCCTCGCGCTCCCGCGGCAGGGGCATGCCCCTGCACCCTGGATTGCGGGCTCTTATAGGTAGGCTGGCCGGAACGCGCTAACCACCGGGCCGGCCGGTTTTCTTCGGCCGGCGGTTGCCCTTGCGGGGCTTTTTTTGAGCCGGGTCGTCGAACTCAATCGTTCGGGCGCTTTTTTGTGGGCCAACACTTCCCAAAGTCGTGTTGGACTGGTCCTTTTCACCGGCGCGGCGCGGAATCGCGTTCATGGCGTGTGGGCCCATCTCGTCGAGCGTCGGACGATGCGCGCCGCGCACGTTTTCGCCGAACGCGCCGCCGTAGTCTTTTGGCTTTCTGTGCTCACGGCCCTGTTCGGGCGCTGAGGCTGCGGGCCGGGGTGACGTATCCCGGCGTGGGATCGTCCGGTCGGTGCCGGGGCCCATCTGGCCAAGTTCGGGTTTGCGCAGTCTGGAGCTACTGCCGGTCTTGCTCTTCTTGGGCGGAAGGTTGGCCGACGGGCCGTACTTGCCGGAGCCCTGCCGGCCGGCGACCATCTCGACGTCGCGTTGCCGCGCCATGGGGTCGTCGGCAATCGCGAGTTCGGTATCGCGAAGTCGCTTGACCTCGTCGCGCAGCCGCGCGGCCTCCTCGAAGTTGAGGTCGGCGGCGGCCTCCTTCATGCGGCGTTCCATGTCCTCGATCACCGCCGCGAGGTTGTGGCCGTAGGTCTCCGGCGCGGTGGCGAGGCCGGTGTCGACACTGACGTGGTCCTGCTCGTAAACCGACTCCAGAACGTCGGCGATGTTCTTCTTGATGGTCTGCGGCGTGATGCCGTGCTCTTCGTTGTAGGCGAGCTGCTTCTCGCGGCGGCGTTCGGTTTCGGCGATGGCGCGCTCCAGCGAGCCGGTCATCTTGTCGGCGTAAAGCAGCACGCGGCCGTCGACGTTACGCGCGGCGCGGCCGATGGTCTGAATGAGCGAGGTTTCCGAGCGCAGGAAGCCTTCCTTGTCGGCATCCAGAATGGCGACCAGCGCGCATTCGGGAATGTCGAGCCCCTCGCGCAAGAGATTGATGCCGATCAGCACGTCGAATGCGCCGAGGCGAAGGTCCTGGATTATCTTGATGCGCTCCACGGTATCGACGTCGGAGTGCATGTAACGCACCCGGATGCCGGTCTCGTGCATGTATTCGGTGAGGTCTTCGGCCATGCGCTTGGTCAGCGTCGTGACCAGCGTCCGATAGCCCTTCGCGCTCGTCGCGCGTACCTCGTCGAGCAGGTCGTCGACCTGGGTCTTGGCCGGGCGGACGTCGATGACCGGGTCGATCAGGCCGGTAGGGCGGATGACCTGCTCGGCGAAGACGCCGCCGGTCTGCTCCAGTTCCCAGCGTTGCGGCGTGGCCGAGACGTGGATCGACTGCGGCCGCATCGCGTTCCATTCCTCGAAGCGCAGCGGCCGGTTATCCATGCAGGACGGCAGCCGGAAACCGTATTCGGCGAGCGTCGCCTTGCGCCGGAAGTCGCCGCGGAACATGCCGCCGATCTGCGGGATGGTGACGTGGCTTTCGTCGACGAAAACGAGCGCGTTGTCGGGCAGATATTCAAACAGCGTCGGCGGCGGATCGCCAGGGCGGCGGCCGGTCAGATAGCGCGAATAGTTCTCGATGCCGGCGCAGGAGCCGGTCGCCTCCATCATCTCCATGTCGAACATCGTGCGCTGTTCCAGGCGCTGCGCTTCGAGCAGCTTGCCGTTGGCGTAAAGCTCTTCCAGGCGCTGCTTCATTTCGGTTTTGATCGACTGGATGGCCTGCTGCAGCGTCGGGCGCGGCGTCACGTAGTGCGAGTTGGCGTAGACCTTGACGAGCGCGAGGTCGTCGGACTTCTGGCCGGTCAGCGGATCGAATTCGGTGATGGAGTCGATCTCGTCGCCGAACAGCGACACGCGCCAGGCGCGGTCCTCCAAGTGGGCCGGGAAGATCTCCACCGTGTCGCCGCGCACGCGGAACGTGCCGCGCTGGAACGCCTGATCGTTGCGCTTGTACTGCAGGGCGACGAGGTCGGCGAGGATCTGCTGGCGCGAGATGGTGTCGCCGACGCGCAGCGCGAACGTCATCGCGGTGTAGGTCTCCACCGAGCCGATGCCGTAGATGCAACTGACGGAGGCGACGATGATGACGTCGTCGCGTTCGAGCAGCGCGCGGGTGGCGGAGTGGCGCATCCGGTCGATCTGCTCGTTGATCGAGCTTTCCTTCTCGATATAAGTATCCGTACGCGGAACGTAGGCTTCCGGCTGGTAGTAGTCATAATAGGAGACGAAGTATTCGACGGCGTTGTCGGGAAAGAAGCTTTTGAACTCGCCGTAAAGCTGGGCCGCGAGCGTTTTGTTGTGCGCCAATATGAGCGCCGGCCGTTGGGTGGCGGCGATGACGTGCGCCATGGTGAACGTCTTGCCCGAGCCGGTGACGCCGAGCAGCACTTGGTCGCGCTCCTGGTCGTTGACGCCCTGCACCAGTTCGTCGATGGCGCGCGGCTGGTCGCCCTTGGGCTCGTAGTCCGACACGAGGTTGAAGCGCACGCCGCCCTCGCTCTTGTCCGGGCGCGGCGGCCGATGCGGCGTGAAGTCGATCTCGGAGCCGGCAACGACCGGATGCGCGGCCATCAACGGCTGCGCCTTGAGGAGTTCGCGCTGGGCCGGCGCGCGCTCTTCCGGCTTGGCGAGCAGCGCGTCGAGGTAGGCCGTCAGGCTCATGTTGCCGGACGAAGGCGTGAGGGCCTGATTGCGCAGCGCCGGGAGCACGTTCTCGGAGGCGTCGAATCCGGCCTGCGGGGCTTCGCCGAAACCGCCTTGGGCCGGGCGCGCGGCGGCAGGCGCAGTTTCGGAGGCTTCGGCCGCCGTTCTGCGGCCGCGCTTCGGCTTCGCGACGCCGGGCGTCTGCGCCGCAGTTTCCTCCGGCGGCGGCAACGGTTTGCCCGAGCGCCCGCGCGACGGTCGCGGTCTCTTCACGGCCGGCTTTTTATCGCCGGCCGCGCCGGTGGATTTCGGTGAACGTGCCATGGCGGCGAATATGGCAACTTGCGGCGGCTGCGGGAAGGGGCCGTACCGAGATCGTTTGGAGGGCCGTCTTCGACGGGCGGAGAGAGGCGAGGGTGGTGTGATGCAGAAGGCTTATATTATCCAGGTCAACGTCAACGACGGCAGCTCCATGCGCAAAGAGTGGGATCCGCCTATGGACCGCATGCTTAAAGCAAGGCTCAGCAGAGGCACTTACTCAGCCGCAGAGTTGGCTGCTGTCCCACAAGATCAAGCTCTGAAAATCCAGTGGCTGGTCAAGGGGCGAGTACCCGAAGTCTTGGGCATGTCCACCGGTCCTTTCACGCTTGCCCCGGCCTTGAAGGACTTTCTGGAGGCCATGGAGCCCGGTGTACATCGCTTCCTGCCGATCGAAATTCGTACCTTCGAGCCGGTCGATGGGAAGCTGAGCCATGGCTTGCACTGGCTCCTCCTCCCGCCCCCCCTCGTCGATTGCCTGAACATCAATGAGACGATGTTCAATCACGACTATAAAGGAAAAGCGTGGAGTCGCATGAAGGATGATTCGAATCTATGGGGGGGGGGGTCATTTCGGGAGATCCTGGGGACCCCCCAGAATTCCCATGCACCTTCTACCAGTCGGAAATCGAGGGCCGCACGCTCTGGCGGTTCAAGACCGGCGCAGATTCGTCCGACTATGCCTGTTCCGACGAGTTCTGGAAGTTCTTCAACCAGAACAAGATGCTCGGGTGGATAGCCGATAAGACCTGCATTGTGAAATAGCAGCACGGAGGGCGGGTTAGGCGCAGGCCAACATCCGCGTGCCGAATGTTGGCGTGAAGCAGCGTAACGCGCCGGCAATGGTGCCTGTCGCGGGCGGCGGATTTCGGCTTCGCCCAATCCGCCCTACAACTGCCATGACGTTGAGGCGCATCGGTGGCGCAATGGACGCCGCCGCGAACGAGAATTCCGGCGCGTTTCAGTTGCGGGTGGCGGAATAGGGAGTTGGGGGTGACGGGTGTGTGCTTGAAGCCAATGATGTTTCCACAACAGCAGCTGCGGTATCTGGCCGTTGTGGATGGGCGGAGAGAGGTTGGGGTGGTGTGATGAAAAAGGCGCACATTATCCAGGTCAACGTCAACGACGGCAGTTCCATGCTCAAAGAGTGGGATCCGCCCATGGATGGGACGTTTAGGGCAAGGCTCGGGGGCGGTCTGCTAACTGACGCCGAACTCGCTGCTGTGCCAAAAGATCAAGCTCTGAAAATCCAGTGGCTGGTCAAGGGGCGAGTACCCGAAGTCTTGGGCATGTCCACCGGTCCTTTCACGCTTGCCCCGGCCTTGAAGGACTTTCTGGAGGCCATGGAGCCCGGTGTACATCGCTTCCTGCCGATCGAAATTCGTACCTTCGAGCCGGTCGATGGGAAGCTGAGCCATGGCTTGCACTGGCTCCTCCTCCCGCCCCCCCTCGTCGATTGCGTGAACATCGATGAGACGATGTTCAAATACGACTATCGTGGCGTCGAGTGGGTGCGGACGAAAGATGACTCGGACCATTGGGGGGGGGGGATCGTGTCGATTGATGAACCGCAATTCCCATGCACGTTCTACCGTTCCGAGATCGAGGGTCGCACGCTCTGGCGGTTCAAGACCGGCGCAGATTCGTCCGACTATGCCTGTTCCGACGAGTTCTGGAAGTTCTTCAACCAGAACAAGATGCTCGGGTGGATAGCCGATAAGACCTGCATTGTTAAATAGCAGCACGGAGGGCGGGTTAGGCGCGGGCCAACATCCGCGTGCCGAATGTTGGCGTGAAGCAGCGTAACGCGCCGGCAATGGTGCCTGTCGCGGGCGGCGGATTTCGGCTTCGCCCAATCCGCCCTACAACTGCCATGACGTTGAGGCGCATCGGTGGCGCAATGGACGCCGCCGCGAACGAGAATTCCGGCGCGTTTCAGTTGCGGGTGGCGGAATAGGGAGTTGGGGGTGACGGGTGTGTGCTTGAAGCCAATGATGTTTCCACAACAGCAGCTGCGGTATCTGGCCGTTGTGGATGGGCGGAGAGAGGTTGGGGTGGTGTGATGAAAAAGGCGCACATTATCCAGGTCAACGTCAACGACGGCAGTTCCATGCTCAAAGAGTGGGATCCGCCCATGGATGGGACGTTTAGGGCAAGGCTCGGGGGCGGTCTGCTAACTGACGCCGAACTCGCTGCTGTGCCAAAAGATCAAGCTCTGAAAATCCAGTGGCTGGTCAAGGGGCGAGTACCCGAAGTCTTGGGCATGTCCACCGGTCCTTTCACTCTTGCCCCGGCCTTGAAGGACTTTCTGGAGGCCATGGAGCCCGGTGTACATCGCTTCCTGCCGATCGAAATTCGTACCTTCGAGCCGGTCGATGGGAAGCTGAGCCATGGCTTGCACTGGCTCCTCCTCCCGCCCCCCCTCGTCGATTGCGTGAACATCGATGAGACGATGTTCAAATACGACTATCGTGGCGTCGAGTGGGTGCGGACGAAAGATGACTCGGACCATTGGGGGGGGGGGATCGTGTCGATTGATGAACCGCAATTCCCATGCACGTTCTACCGTTCTGAGATCGAGGGCCGCACGCTCTGGCGGTTCAAAACCGGGGCAGATTCGTCCAAATATTCCTGCTCTGACGAATTCTGGACGTTCTTCAAGAAGAACAAAATGCTGGGCTGGCGCACAAAAAAGATGTGCATTGTGAAATAGCAGCACGGAGGGCGGGTTAGGCGCGGGCCAACATCCGCGTGCCGAATGTTGGCGTGAAGTAGCGTAACGCGCCGGCAATGGTGCCTGTCGCGGGCGGCGGATTTCGGCTTCGCCCAATCCGCCCTACAACTGCCGTGACGCTGAGGCGCATCCGTGGCGCAATGGACGCCGCAGACAGATGCGCCGGGGCCACGGGCGGGCGATTGTTGCGGGTCGCCGGTTTCCGCCACGATTCGGTCTCCAATTCGCCGCGAACGAAGCGCCTCGTTCCCGGCTGCCCGCCTGCGCCAGGATCGAAAACGCGGCGGGCTTCAGGTCCGGCCGGGCCGATTGTCGGCGCCGGGACCCTTGGAGAACGACGTCCATGACGACGGTAAAAATGTCTCTCGTCGCGATTGCCCTTGCCGTGATGCTCGCCGGTTGCGCGGGCGCGGATTACGATGCCGGCCCGCCGGACATGACGGCCGAGCCGCAGAGCAACGCGGCGCCCGCTTCGGAGTAAGCGCAGGCGCTGCCCGTGAGGCGCTTTTTCAAGCCGGTCCCGGGGGTCTCGGGGCCGGTTTTGCTTTTTTGAATGGAGAGCCGTCGCGCGAGCGGACGGCTATTGCCTTTCTGGATTAGGCGGAACCAGCCGCTCCCCCGACGGGCCGCCCAAATACGATACTTCCATGGGTGGCTGGGCGGAGAGCGGGCTGGCGATGTGATTCCGCGTAATGCGGCAATGACCTAAGCCCAGCTGCTAACCGCCTTCCTCGGTGCGGCCGCAACGCCCGCCGGTGCTCTCCCAATAAACGAGCTTCTTCTGGCCTGCCTTGTTGCGGCAGTACTGAGCGCGCGCGTTCTTGATACGCGGGTGGCAGGACCACGTACAGTTGTGCTTGTAGGCACCGGAGCCGCCGATCTTACCGAATCGGTCGGCGAAGGCCTCACCGGTTGCGCTGATCGCCAGTCCCAAGGCGAGTGTCGCAACGGCAAATGTCGAGCTGAGGCGCTTTAGAAGCATTCGTCTATCCGTCTCCATCCTACGGCTAAAGATCAGCAGCGAATATTGGATAGAGCGCGGCTGGCGACAACCGCTTATGTGTCGGCTTCCCCGGCGGTCGCGAGTTTGGCGGCTTCCTCGCGGCGGCGGACCTCGATGGCGCGGTGGGCGACTTCGTCGGTCAGGCCGATGCCCTTGAGGACGGCTTCGCCGAGCTGGAGGCTGGCTTCCGTCGTCTCCGGAACGACGTGATGCGCGCCGGTTTCGAGCAGGCGGAGGGCGTGCGTGGCGTCGCGGGCGCGGGCGTAGATCGGCAGGTCGGGGCGCTGACGGCGGGCGGCGGCGACCACGCTTTCGGCGGCGCGGGCGCTGTCCATGGTGACGACAAGCGCGGCGGCCCGGTCGATCCCGAAGTGGCGTAGCAGTTGCGGCTGGCTGGCGTCGCCGTAGTAAACGCAGGCGCCGGCTTCGTGAAAGGCGCGGATCAGGTTAGCGTCGTTGTCCAGGCCGACGAACGGGATTTCGCGCTCGGACAGGATTTCGCCGAGAAGCTGGCCGATGCGGCCGTATCCGGCGATGACGATGTGGTGCTTGAGATCGGTGGAGGGGCCCTCGGGCATCTGCCCGGCGCGGGCCTCGCGGGCGGTCATCCAGATTGCCAGGCGACGGGCGAAGTGGGCGACGAGCGGGGTGAACAGCATGGTCAGGCCCGCCACGAACAGCATGAACTGGACGGTGTCCGACGGCATCAGCTGCAGGCTCGCGGCCAGCCCCAGGACGAGAAAGGCAAACTCGCCGCCTTGACCGAGGAGCAGAGCCGTCTCCGCGGCGACGGGTGGTGATTTCGCGAACAGGCGCGTAAGGACGTAAAGCAGGGCCGCCTTGATCGCGAATAGACCGATGACAGAGGCGATGAGCCAGAAGGGTTTCGCAGCGATCTGCACGATATCGATGGACATGCCGACCGAGATGAAGAACAGGCCGAGCAGAAGTCCCTTGAAGGGTTCGATGTCGAGTTGGATCTCGTGGCGGTACTCGGTTTCCGAGAACAGCAGGCCGGCGAGGAATGCGCCGAGGGCCATCGACAGGCCGGCCCACTCGGTGAGGACCGCGGTGCCGATGATGACGAGGAGCACCGAGGCGAGAAACATCTCGCGGCTCTCGGCGCTGCCGATGATGCCGAAGACGGGCCGGAGCACCAATCGGCCCAGTAGCAGGATGACGAGAACCGCGAGGGCGGCCTGGGCCATGGCGAGCGCAAAGGCGAGAATGGGTGAACCGCCGGTCTGGGCGGCGAGGATGCCAACGAGGAACAGGATGGGTAGGACAGCGAGGTCCTGAAACAGCAGGATGGAGAAGCTGGTCTGGCCCGTCTCGGTGCCGAGGCGCTGGTTCTCCGACAAAAGCTGCATGACGATGGCGGTGGAGGACAGGGCAAAGCTGGCGCCGAGGACAATGGCGGCGGCCGGCGTGTTGTCGAACATCAGCGCGATCATCGCGATGACCGTGCCGGAGACAACGACCTGCGCGCCGCCGAGGCCGAAGACCATCCGCCGCATGGCCCAGAGCCTGTCGATCGAGAGTTCCAGCCCGATCATGAAGAGCAGGAAGACGACGCCGAGTTCGGCCAGGGCCCGGACACCCTCGATCTGGGAGATGACGACGTAGTCGATCCAGGGCAGCGTTTCGCTGAACCGCGCCAATCCGTATGGGCCGATGAGGAGGCCGACGACGAGAAAGCCGAGGACCGGGCTTATGCCAAGGCGCCTGATCAGGGGTACGACGACACCGGCCGCGGCAAGGAAGACCAGAACCTCGTGCAGATGCATTGCTTCGGCGTGCATGGAAACCCCTAGCCCCTCGCCCATCCGGCTGGCCCGTTCCAACCGGAGTCGCCCGCCGCCATGGTCGCCTCCCCTTCGCTGCAATGCAACACGTTGTCGACAGGTAGGGAGAAACTCTCAGCCGCGGTCGTCGGGGGCGCCGCCGCAGAGAGCTGAGCGAACGGTGGCTGAGCGGGCCGCCGGGATGACGCCGATGTGTTTCGCCAGCGCAGGCGGGAGGGTGCCGCTCGTTTGCTCATCGGCGAAGTATCCCGAGGCGAATAGTTGTCTGAGGGCCGGCAGCAATTCCGGCGGCGGCCTGGGCGGGGCGGGAAGTGTGGAAACGACCTGTTCGCCGGCCAGACTCAGCATCTGCTTCATCGATTGACGGGCGAAGGCGTCATGACGCACCCGCGACGCGCCGGCTGGGTGCCTCGCCTGCCGCCGCCAGATGGCGCGGCGGTTGGCGAGTAGCGCGAAATAAACGTCGAGTTGAACGAGGAGCCCGCGGCGCTCTTCGGTATCGCAAAACCGGCCGGGGCGCTGTGTCGCCAAGCAATGGAGGTAGCGCCCGAATCCCTCGAAACGTGTTCGGCCATTGGCTGCCAAGCGGGCGATGAAATCTTCGGCTTCGGATGTGCCGGCAACTTGGTCTCGCGTGCGCGGCAGGCAGACGCGCCGCAGCTCGGCGGATTCCGGCGTCAGCGGTTGGAGATCTTTCGCGAGCGCCCGGTAAACCAGCGTGTCGGTGGCCGCGATAGGCACATGCCGCAACGAGCCAGGCAACGTTCCCGCTCCGGCCTGGCTGGCGGGGGTGAAGCGGGAATCGGCGTGCAGGGCAACGGCGACGGTTCCGGCGAGAAGAAGGGCGCGGGCGATCCGGTGCACATTGCCGCGCGCGTCGGTCTCGTTGGAGCTTTTCTTGGGAGGATCGATCTCCATGCGCTCTACCAGTTGTCGCAGAACAGGTTCAATTTCGGGAGATCGGTGCGCTCCCGCCCGTCGTGAACGACATCGAGATCAGTGACCGTTATCCGGTGCGGGTTCTCAATGGTGGTGAGCCAGACGTCCTTGCGAGCGACGCCGAAATGCCGACGCCAGACGCGCAAGGAGTTGCAGAAAGCGGCTGGGTTTTCGCCGGCGGCCAGATGTGCGGGGCGCGTGGTCCGCCAATCGCCAAACGCGGCGATTCGGTATCCGGCAATGAGGCCGGGGTAGCCGCCCGCGATCTCGACCGGGGCGCCGCTCTCGATAGCGAGGCGGGCGCGCGGCCGGTCCGTCGCGGGCTTTAGGGCGATTCCCAGCGGTCCGGCCGGAATGACGAGGACGGCGTTACGCCTGGTCGCGGAGAGGTCGAGTTCCAACGGCCGGAAGCCGGCGGAGAAGGTTTGAGGCACCGCTGCATGCGTGGGCGCTATGGCGGATAGGTCGGGGATGGCGTGCTCCAGAAGAAGCACCTGCAGCGTCTTGGCAGCCCCCTTGGCCTCGCCTTCATAAGCTGAAAGGCCGGCGAGCCGGGTTTCCAGACGTTCGAGAGCTGACCGGTCCGAATAGGTCGCGACCGGGGCATCCGGGGTCCATCTATCGACGATGCGTAGGGCCAAGTTGCTGTAAACGGCGTCCGTCAGCCCGGTGAGATTGCCGAGCATCAGCAATGGTAGAATGAGATAGACGATTAGGAGAGCCAGGATGAGCCAACGCATCACCTGGAGGACACCCCCGGTAGTCCCGCCAGTCATGTTCCCCTGTCTCCCGCAGTAGGTTCGTCCGTCATGATCCTAACGGAGCGGCATGAACCGAGCGTTGCTCAGGGATTTGCGAATGCTGGCGGCGCGTGCCGCAACGGGACAGGGCGGCGGGATAATTGATTGCCGGATGAACTCGTTTCGCCGAGGGCTAACAGAACCTTGCGGGCAAAGCGCTCGTCGTTTTGGTAGGGCCGCTCGGGTCGGCGCGGAAGGGCTCAAGCCTTCGCTGCCTACTCGACTTGCTCGCTCGCGCATTGGAAACGGCGAAGATAGACTTCCGTTTCAACTTGGTATGCTCGTCCGCGGTCCGGCGCACGGAGTACGACAATTCCCGCGGCGCTCTTGACGGTCTGGGGCTTCTCCGAAGTGTCGACGATACCGAGTGCTTCTGGCGTCAGCCCGGTAAAGCGGTCGTGCTCAGGCAGGATGCGCATGCGCAAGGACGTGAGCCGGGCGTCTTCGCCGGTCGCGGCGTAAAGGTTGTCGCCGTCGGGGGTGTGGATCGCGAGGGACCAGCCGCGGCCGGGAAGGTCGGCGGTGACCATGACCGGGGCCTGCGCGGTGTCGTAGCGGCACATGGCGTAGCGGACATCCGGCGTGAGGAAAGGAATCGGCTGGGCATCCGGCGTGACCGGGGGGAAGACGATTTTCTGGTTGGCCGGGAGCAGCGGCTCGAGGCGTTCGAAGGCGGAGCGGCTCATGAGATACGGCGCAGCGAGCGTGGCGCAGATGTGGAGGATCCCCATCGCGCACAGCGCCGCGAGAATCAGCCGAAGATCGAGCCGGATGTCGCCGATCGACTTGAGCCAGGCGAGGAACCGGCGGGCAAGGGGATGATCGATCATCGGCAGTTCACCTGCTTGATGGTGGGGAGCGCGATTGCCTCCATCTCGGCTTCGGTGTCGCCCTCGATGGCGGCTTCGCTTTCGAGCAGCGTCATGGCCAGCGTCAGCCGGCCTGCGCCGGCGGTTGGCAGCCAGTTGCCGGGCCTAGCGTCGCGGGCAAGGGTGATGGTGAACTTTCCATCGGGGGAAACGGCGACGGTATCGCGGGTGAAGGTGTAGCGGTCGGACGGGTTGCGGATGAGTTGGCCGCGGTCATCGAGGGCGGTGATGCTCCACCATGTGGCATCGAGGCGTTCGCCGCTGATCTCGTAGACGCAGGACGAGTGAAGGCGGAGCCCATCGCTGTCGATTTCGGCAAAATAGGTGTTGGCGATCTCGGTCGTGAGATTGAGCGTGCCCGAGCGTGCAAAGTGGGCACGCGTGTAGGGATCGGCGTCGCTGCGGCCCTCGTTTTTCCAGGTAGTCCACGGTCCGACGGTAACGGTGGTGAGGGGGCTTCCGACGCTGACCATGTAATAGCTGGAGCCGAGCCCACCGATCAGGACGAGACCGATGAAGATGGCCCAATCCGAGACGCGGACAATCCAGGCTTCGATGCGTTTCTTGGCGCGATGGAAGGCAAAGTTCACGGCCGGCCTCCCGGTCCTGTTGCAGCGTGGGGCCGGCGCGGCATGACGGCCAGGGCCGACCTAGGAGGGTTGCCGAAAATTCGAGGTGGGGTGCCGGGGCGGCGCGACTTCGGGGGGATCATCGCGGGATCGATGCTCCAGAACGATTGAGGTCGGCGCGCGGTCCCGGGGAAGCATCGGTGTCGTCGGGCGCCGGTCCAAGATCCGTCGCCGGTTCGCGGCCGTTGGCCTTGCGCATGGCGGCGGCAAGCGCGCGCAACGCCCGGCGCGTGCGGTCGGGGAGCAGCTTACCTTGCTCCTTTTGCCGTGAGCGCGCGGCGAAGGCGGGATCGTTCTCCCTGAGGTAGGCCACCCGGGCGCGTTCGGCGGCTTGCGTCGGGTGCGTGTCGAGGCCGGGGATCGTCGGGAAGTTCATGTCCTTGTGGGCCACCGACATATAGGCGTGCCACGTCTGTGCAGGCAGGCTGCCGCCCGTGACACGTCCGGTCGGGCGGAAATCGTCGTTACCGAACCACACGCCGGTGACGTACTTGCCGGTGAAGCCCATGAACCAGGCGTCGCGGTAACTGGAGCTGGTGCCGGTTTTGCCGACGGCGTGGGTAAAGTCGAGGAACGCGCGCTTGCCCGTACCTGCATGGACGACCTGATAGAGCATCTGGTTCAGGTCCTCGGCAACGCGGCGCGGAACGATTTGCGGGGGCGGAGGCTCGTCGCGTTCGCGCGAGTAGATCAGTTCGCCGCGCGAGTTGGTCAGCTCCAGGATGCCATAGGGCTTGGCGAGCTTTCCGCCATTGGCGAAGGTGGCGAAACCGCCGGTGTGCTCGAGAACGGTCACGCCGCCATCGCCGAGTGCCATTGAGCAGGTCTTGCGGACGCCGGACACGCCGAGCCGGTCGACCATGTCCATGACTTTGTCGCGCCCAAGCGAAAGCGACAGTTCGACGGCAGTGGTGTTCAGCGACTTCGCCAGGGCATAGGAAAGCGGAACGCGCCGGCCGCTGCCATAACTGCCGTTGTAGTTCTTCGGGGACCAGCGGCCGCAGGAGCGCGAGCGGTCGCGGACGGTCGTGCCGGGGCGCATGCCGGATTCGAGCGCGACGGCGTAGACGTAAGGCTTGAAGGACGAGCCGGGCTGCCGCCGGGCGGATGTGGCGCGGTTGAACTGGCTGCGGCCGTAGTCGTCGCCACCGACGATGGCGCGCACGGCGCCGTCGGTTTCCATCGAGACGAGAGCGCCTGCACGGGCCCGGCGGTAGCGGCCCTCTTTCTTGATGGTGGAGACAAGCGCCTGCTCGGCGGCTTTCTGCAACTCAAGATCCACCGTCGTTCGGGCCGTCAGGATGTATTCGCCCTTGCCCTTTGCAAGCCGTTGGACCTCTTCGAAGGCCCAGTCCAGGAACCAATCGGGGCTGTCGGGTTCGATCTGCTCAATGATCTTCGCGGGGTTGAGGCGGGCGTTGTGCACCTGGCCGGCGGTGTAGAAACCGGCCTCGACGAGGTTTGAAAGAACTTCGTTCGTGCGCGCGCGGGATGCCGCGAGATCGACGTGGGGCGCGTATTTCGTTGGCGCCTTGAACAAACCGCCGAGAATTGCGGATTCGGCGAGGGTGAGCTCCTTGACCGACTTGCCGAAATAGAACTGCGAGGCGGCCTCGACACCGAAAGCGCCGCCGCCCATGTAGGCGCGGTCCAGATACATCTTGAGGATTTCGCGCTTGGTGTGCCGCGATTCCAGCAAGAAGGCGAGGAACACCTCTTTGATCTTGCGCTGGATGGAGCGCTCGGGCGAGAGGAACAGGTTTTTGGCGAGCTGCTGGGTTAGCGTGGAACCGCCCTGGACCACCCCGGAGGCGCGCAGGTTTTCGATGAGAGCGCGCAGCGTGCCGAAGAAGTCGACGCCGAAATGCTCGAAGAAACGACGGTCTTCGGTGGCGAGGGTCGCCTTGATGAGCGAATCGGGGATTTCCTCCAACGGGATCGTGTCGTTGTGCAGGATGCCGCGCTTGCCGATTTCGTTGCCGTGGCTGTCGACGAAGGTCACGGCAAATTTGCCGGTCTGATATTTCGATTCGTCGAACTCCTGGAACGCCGGGAGGGCCAAAGCGTACAGAAGGATCAAGCCGCCGGCGCCAAGCGTCAGGGATTCGCAGGCCAGTTCGTTGAACAGGCGCTTCCAGCCGGTCAGCTTGAAGCGGGCGAAAAAGCTCGAAGCGGAGTTCCACGCATCGCGTATCGCGCCCCAGGACTCCGAGATCAGCGAATCGATCTTGGAGTCGAGGCTGAGCCAGTCGATGATGCGGTCGCGACCACCTTGCTTGAAGAACCAGTCGCTCACGGCGAGTCCTCGATCGCCCCGCCTGCCGGCGGGGCCGCGCTGATGAAGAAGTTACGCTGGTTGTCTAACGCAGACTTCGCCCGGATGCCAGCAGAGGCCGATGGGCTGAAGAGGGTTTCATGTTAGGGCGTTGAAATGTGGAAGGGGTTGGGCGAAACCGTTGCGCCGGGCCTGTCCCACAGCTTCAGCACATCACGCTGTGGCCACACGGTGACACGACGAGGAGCCGATCGATCCGCATGGACGAAAGCACGGACAAATTCTGGGAAAACAAGACGCTTGCGGAAATGGACGCGCGCGAATGGGAAGCGCTGTGCGATGGCTGCGGGCGCTGTTGCCTTCTCAAGCTCGAGGATGAGGATACCGGCGAGATCTATCTGACGTCCCTCGCGTGCGCCGAGCTGGATATCGGCCGATGCCGATGCCGCAACTACCCGCGCCGTCATGAACTGGTGCCGGACTGCCTGTCGATTGATCCGGAGACAATCGCCCGGCTTTCGTGGCTCCCGCCAACCTGCGCCTATCGCCGACTGGCCGAGGGACGCGGCCTAGCTTGGTGGCATCCGCTAATATCCGGCGATCCGCAGACGGTCCATCGGGCCGGCATCTCAGTTCGCGGTTTTGCCCGCAGCGAAGAGCGCGCG
>CBDDFK010000012.1:0-621591 GCA_965226995.1 Filomicrobium sp. | reverse complement strand
CCCGCCAGCGCGCCATCGCGGCCGGCCAGAAGCGAAGACCGGCGCGCGGCGCCCTTGAAGCCGACTGCTTCAAGCCAGTCGGGCGATATGCGGTCGGCGGGGAGAATTGCGGCGGGATCGTCATCCTCGGCAACGAACCAGACCGGCCGCGAATTCTCCGGCGCGCCACCGTAGACTTCGGCAAGGTCGGGAAGCAATCTGGTGTCTTCGTTCGCGCTCATCTTTCGCTCTTTCTCTTTCGCCCTCCGGGCGGAGCTTCGTCCCGGACCGTCCCTGTTTCAGCGCATGAATACCACGACTCGCGGGGGCGACCTACGCAAGCAGCGGGGCTGCCATTGCGCCGGCGCGCCCCGATCCGGAACGGCGCTTAAGATTTTGTTGAGGCTCCTCCCCGAGACTCGTCCGTGATCGCAAACTGATTCGCAATCGGCCGTGTCCGGGACAGGCCGGTTTAAAACGAGGGGCGGGCCACCATGGCGTCGAGAAGAGCGTTATTTGACCTGAGAAAAGGCGCGGTCGTCACCGCTGCAATGTTCAGTCTCGGAGCTGGCGGTTGCGCGCAGCTTGGCGGGCTGCCGACGATGCTCGCAGAGGGCCCCACAGCCAGTGAGGCCGCCGGCAGCGCCCTGCCGCAGGATGAACTTGCCAAGGCGACCGCCTACTGGGGCAAGAAGTACGCCGAAAACCCGACGGCGCTGGAACCGGCCATGGCCTACGCCAAGAACCTGAAGGCCATGAATCAGGAGAAGAAGGCGCTGGCGGTTCTGCAGCAGGCTGCCATCTACCACGGCGACAAGAAGGAACTTGCCAGCGAGTACGGCCGGCTCGCGCTGTCACTCGGACAGGTCAAGATCGCGGAAAAGGTCCTGGCGCGCGCCGAGGATCCGACCAATCCGGATTGGCGTGTCGTATCCGCACGCGGCACCGTCCTCGCCAAGCAGGGGCGCTACCCAGACGCCGTTCCGTTCTACGAACGCGCCCTGCTGCTCCAGCCCGAACATCCCTCGCTGTTGAACAATCTCGCCATGGCACACGCCATGTCCGGGGATCCGGTGAAGGCTGAAACGTTGCTCCGGCAGGCCGTGACGAGCGGTGGCGAGACGAAGCGCATCCGGCAGAACCTGGCGCTCGTTCTCGGGTTGCAGGGCCGCTATGAGGAGTCGGCGCAGATTGGCGCGCAGGATCAGGGAACGCAGCAAGCGTCCGCCGATACCAACGCGTTGCGCAAGCTCGTTGCGATCGACCCGCGAACCGTTCCGGCAAACTCCGGCGCAACGCAAATGGCGGGCGGCGGTCTGCGCGGCACGAACCGGGAAAGCGGATCGGCCGGCGGCTGGAATACCGCAGTCGCGCAGGCAAATTAAAGGGAAACCAAGCGCCGCATAAAGCGGCGCCGCAAGTCTGGAAAAATAAAACGGTCGTGCGAAATGCGCGACCGTTTTTTATTGTTGCATATCGCGTGTCAATTGCAGACGTTCAGAAGTCTCCAGCGCTTGCCGCGTTCGGAACCGGCTTTCCATGCCGGCACGCCGCGGCACCAGGCATAATGGCCTTTCTTCCAACCGTGCCAGCGAAAGCCCATGTAACCGCAGCCGCGCTGCTTGTTGAGACGGTGCTGGAAGACGGCGGTGTTGGCATATCCGTGACAGAACGCTTTGCCAGCCGCGTTGGCGTTTCCGGCGCCAGCGACCAGCACCGGGGTGGCCAGACAGGCGGCGAGCATGGATGCCTTGAGCGTGTTCGATAGGGTTTTCAAGGGTCTGTTCTCCTGTGGTGTAAATTCCTCTCACAGAAGCATTAGACACCGCGGACGCCGCGCGGGTGGTTCCTTGGGGAACACGAAACGTCAATGCGGCACGCCTTCGACAACCGCGACTCTAATAGGGTGAAATATCCAATAACGCGGTACCGCCTGAAACAGGCGACAAAAAAAGCCCTGGCGTTTCCACCAAGGCTTTTCCTTCTTCAAGCCGACAAACCCATTCGTGGTCTTATTCGCCCCAGAGCGAGATTGCCGCCGGTCCGAGAATAACGACGAAGAGAACCGGAAGGAAGAACAGGATCATCGGAACGGTCAGTTTCGGCGGCAGCGCTGCGGCTTTCTTTTCTGCTTCCGACATTCGGATGTCGCGGTTTTCCTTGGCCATGACGCGCAACGCCTGAGAAACCGGCGTACCGTAGCGTTCCGCCTGAATGAGCGCGGTGGCGACCGCCTTGACGCCGGGGATACCGGTGCGCTTGCCGAGGTTTTCGAACGCCTGCCGCCGCTCCTGCAGGTAGGACAGTTCGGCCGTTGTCAGCGAAAGTTCTTCGGCGAGTTCGAGCGAGGTGTTGGTCGATTCCTTCGCAACCTTACCGAACGCGGCTTCCACCGACATACCGGACTGGACGCAGATAAGAAGCATGTCGAGCGAGTCGGGGAAGGCCTGCTTGATGGCCTGCTGACGCTTCTGGACCATGTTCTCGATGAAGATGTTGGGCAGGTAGTAGCCCACGTATGCGACGCCGAGCGAGATCAGCACCTTGACCATCGGCGGGTACTGCAGCTTGGCAACGACGAACGTGTAGAACAGCGCCGCGAAGAAGGCGATGACCGGCATCGCCAAGCGGAAGAACATGTATGTGACAAGCGGCGCCTGACCGCGCAAACCGGCCATCTTGAGCTTGGTTCGCACCTCGTCGGAGTCGAACTGCTTGCGCAGATTGAGCATCTCGACGATCTCGTGCATGAAGCCTTTCGGCGTCTGCCGGAGACTGGCGCCCGGCCGCTCGGCGGCGACGTCGGCGAGGCGCTGCGCCCGCATCTTGTCGCGCTCCGTGGCCATGACCTTCATGCGCTGCGCCATGCGATCCGTCGACATGATGGGAAGCGCGATGGTGAGAACCGTCGCGAACGCCGCAATGCCCGCCAGCACCGTGACGATGAACTGCGGCCGCATGACCAGATCGACAATCTCAAGCATGGCTTTCCGACTTCCTCTTTAGTGCGCCGTCTCGTTGCGGTTTTTTCGGCGCAAGGCAGGCGACGTTCCTGAGGCGCGGCCGATCACGGCCCCGCGCCTTCAGTATTTGAAATTGATCATCTTCTGCATGACGACGACGCCGCAGCCCATCCAGAACAGGCCGCCCATGATCATGAAGTGGCCCATCTTGGTGGTGAGGAGCGGCATGATGTAGTCGGGCGAGGCCATGTAGACCATCCCCATCACGCCTGGCGGCAGCGATGCGAGAACGGCGGCCGAGGCGGTGGCTTCCGCCGACAGCGCCTTGACCTTCATGGCCATGCGAATTCGGGACCGGAGAACCTCGGCAAGGTTGCCGAGCGCTTCGGACAAGTTACCGCCGGCCTGCTGCTGAATGCCGATGACGATGGTAAGGAAGCGGACTTCCGGCAACGGCATACGCTGCGCCAGACGGTCGAGCGCCTCGCCCAGGGGGATACCGACGCGCTGCTGCTCGCAGACTTCCTTGAATTCGGACGCAATCGGTTCAGGGCTCTCGCGTGCAATGATCTGCAGACATTCGTTGAGCGGCAGACCCGATTTCACGCCGCGCACAACGACATCGAGCGAGTTGGCGAGCTCGGCGAGGAACTTCTGCTGCCGCCACTTGGTCATCTTGCCGAGCATCCAGCGCGGCACGCCGAACATGCCGACGAAGCCAGCCACCATGGTCGCCACGTTCATGAGGAAGCTGCGCTCGAAGGAGAAGAACACGACCCCAGCGCAGAAGGCGCCGCAAGCGGCGCTAAGCATCCAGAACGATTGCGGGGTGATCTTTACGCCGGCACGCTGGAGGCGAAGCCGTAAGGTCACCTTTTCCGATTGCTTGGTGCGCTCTTCGAGTTCCTTCAGCTTATCGGAGACCTGCTTCCTGCGGTTGGCCGCCGACTCGGCATCGTTGCGCTGAGCCAGCTTGGCCTTGCGCGACGTCGTCACCGTCGAGATGCGTTTCTCGGCGGCCTTGTCGCCGGCGAACAGCGGGTACGTCAGCGCGAATATGAGCGCGGCGGCAGCGACCGCGCCGAGCAGCGGGAAAAGCAGCGCGGGATCAACCATTGTTGTCACCTATGGGGTTGCCGTGCTCGTCGAAGACTTCCGCTTGAGCAAGGGCCTCGGCCAGTCGGCCGGTCTCGTTGTAGTATTCGGCGCGTTCCCAGAAAGCCGGACGCGAGATGCCGGTGGAGCGATGGCGGCCGATGATCTTGCCGTTGGAATCCTCGCCCGTGATCTCGAATACGACGAGGTTCTGCAGCGTCACGACCTCGCCTTCCATGCCCATCACCTCGGTGATGTGCGTGATCTTTCTGGAACCGTCGCGCAGACGCGAGGCCTGCACGATCACGTCGATCGAACCGACGATCATTTCGCGAATGGTTTTCACGGGCAGGGCGAAGCCGCCCATCATGATCATCGATTCCAGACGGCTGATGGCTTCACGCGGCGAGTTGGAGTGCAGCGTGCCCATCGAGCCGTCGTGGCCGGTGTTCATGGCCTGCAGAAGGTCGAAAGCCTCGGGTCCGCGGACCTCGCCGACGATGATGCGTTCGGGACGCATACGCAGACAGTTCTTGACGAGGTCGCGCATGGTGATTTCGCCTTCGCCTTCGAGGTTCGGCGGGCGGGTTTCGAGGCGGACCGTGTGCGGCTGCTGAAGCTGAAGTTCCGCGGAGTCCTCGCACGTGATGATGCGCTCGTCGTGGTCGATGGAGCCGGTCAGACAGTTCAGGAGAGTCGTCTTACCGGAACCCGTACCGCCGGAAATGAGGACGTTACAGCGGACGCGGCCGATGATTTCCAGGATCGTCTTCGCCTGCGGCGTGATCGACCCGAACTTGACGAGCTGCTCGAGCTTGAGGCGGTCCTTCTTGAACTTACGAATGGTAAGCGCAGCGCCATCGATGGCCAGCGGCGGGGCGATGACGTTGACACGCGACCCGTCGGGGAGGCGCGCGTCGCATATCGGGCTCGATTCGTCGACGCGGCGGCCGACCTGGCTGACGATCCTCTGGCAGATGTTCATCAACTGCGTGTTATCGGCGAAACGGACGTTGGTCCGCTGCACCTTGCCGTTGACTTCGATGTAGGTCGTCGATGCGCCGTTGACCATGATGTCGGCGATGTCGTCGCGGGCCAGAAGCGGCTCGAGCGGACCGTAGCCCAGCACGTCGTTACAGATATCCTCGAGCAGCTCTTCCTGCTCGGCGATCGACATGACGACGTTCTTGAGCTGGATGATCTCCGAGACGATGTCGCGGATTTCCTCGCGCGCTGCGGTGGCGTCGAGCTTGGAGAGCTGCGTCAGGTCGATGGTGTCGATCAGCGCGTTGAACACCGTCGTCTTGACGTCGTAGTACTCCTCGGAGTGGCCACGGCTTTCCTTCGGCTCGGCCGGTTCGGGCTTGGGCTGCTTTGCCGGCGCGGCGGCGGCCTTCTCGCGCTGTGGGGCGGGCTTCGCGGCAGGCTTCGGCGCTGGCGAGGCGACGGCCGTCGCCTCCGGAGCCGGCTTCACAGGCTGGCGTGGGGCACTGGGATCGTTCGTGCGTTTGCCGAACATGGATAACTCACTCCCTCGAAGACAGGATCCAATTCGGCTCGATTATGAATCGAAGAAGCTAAAGCTTTGTTTCTACGCGCCTCTTATCGAGAAACAAAAGGCCGCCCGATGCGAACCCCAAAAGGGTCCAATGCGGGCGGCCTGTAAGTCGGCTCGAAACAATCCCCGGCGCGCTGCCGGCGTTGCATGCCGTCAGATCAGCGCTTGAGGCCGAGCTGTTCGAAGAGGCTTTTCGACGACTTCTTCTCGGACTTGCTTTCCTGGCGGTTGGCGATCTTCAGCGCGATGTCGCGCAGGATCGGCACCGCCTTGGCCTTGGGATTCAGTTCCTCGACCATCTGACCGTTATTCGCAGCTTGACCGAACGTTTCCGCGTCGAATTCGATTTCAGCGGTGACCGGCAATTCGAGCGCCGCTTCGAAATCGCGAACGCTGATCTCCGGCCGCTTCGGCATCTTGGTCATGTTGAGGATCAGATGCGGGGCGTTGTCGTTCTTCCGCGTGGCCCGCAAGAGGTCGACGATATTCTTGGCGTTGCGCAGGTTGGCGAGATCGGGGATCGCGGTGATCACGACTTCGTCCGCCTGGGACAACAGCCGCTTGGACCAGGCCGTCCAGCTATGCGGCAGGTCGAGCGCAACGTAAGGGACGTTCTGGCGAACCACATCGATGACGGTTTCGCAGGCTTCCGCCTCGAGGTCGTAATCCCTCTCCAGGACGGCGGGCGCGGCGAAGATCGACAGATGCTCGGAGCACTTGGTGAGAAGCCGGTCGAGCAGCACCTCGTCGAGACGCTCCGGGCTCGACAGCGCTTCGGCGATCCCCTGTACCGGGTCCTGGTTGAAGTCGAGACCGGTGGTGCCGAACGCCAAGTCGAGGTCGGCAATCACGAGATCCGACTGCAGGATCTCCGACAGCAGCCACGAAGCGTTATGGCAGATCGTCGAGGAGCCGACGCCGCCTTTCGAGCCGATAAAGGCATAGACGTTACCGACCGGATCGGCGTCGGGGTCGTTGTAGAGGTTCGAGATGCTCTCCATCAACGCAAGGGGTGCGATCGGCGCAACGAGATACTCATTGACGCCGCGCTTCAGGAGTTCGCGGTAGAGGATCACGTCGTTAAGGTGCCCGATCACGATCACTTTCGTGCCGGCATCGCAGCACTCCGCGAGCGCGTCGAGTTCGGCGAGAAGCTGGTCGCGCGGGGCGCCGCACTCGATGATGATCAGGTTCGGCGTCGGGCTTTCCTGATAATGAGCCACCGCCGCCGGCGAGCCGCCCATGTGGATGGAGATGTGCGTCTTGGAGAGCCGCCGGTCCTCGGCTGCCGCCTCGACGGTCTGCGCCGTCTCCGGGCGTTCGCAGAAGGCCTGGATCGAGATACGGGGAACGGGTCGGGCCCGCTCCGCCGCACCGTAGTCGGCTTCTTCGTATCCGGGAACCGTCGGCAGGTGCTCGCCGGTCCCGGTGAGATCGTCATGCAATCTTTCGGCTTGGTTCGACATCTGATTTCCTGCCAACGATTAGTCGTCTTGCTTTCTGGTCTTGATCTGCTCTTCCTTCGATTTCTTCGCGCCGGAGACTTCGCCCTTGGTGTACTTATCCCAGGTCATGTCGCGGCGTTCGGAGGACCGCGGGGTCATGCCGCGCGGGTAGAGCAGGTCGGATGGATTGGCGATCATCTGCGCGAAGTTGCGCTGGGTCGCACAGCCCAGGTTTGGGTAAGGAAGGTTCGCTGGCGATTCCCCGAGGTTCGTGGACCAGTCGCCGCACTCGGGAGCTTCCGCGACGTAGTGCATGAACGACAGTTTCACCGGCGGCTGCGGATCGCCATCCACGTAGTAGGGCTCGACCATGAAGATGCTGGAGTCGGCACCTTCCAGCTCGAGGATGTGGGCCACCTCGTTTACCGCGCGCATGGCGGCAACCTCATTCGGCGAGCCGCTCGGGGCGTGGACGATGATCCGTCCGGTGCCCGCATCGCTGCGGCGGAACGCCGAATAGAAGCTGATCACCTGCGCACGCTGGCGCGGGGAAAGCCCGGAGGAGCCGTGCGGCACCTCCAGATCCAATTCACGCGGCTTCTTCGACACCAGGATCGGGTGGCGTTGCGCGGCATCGACAAGGGTCCAGCCGGCGACGCGGGTACCAGGTTCGGTGTGCCTGCAGCCGGTAACGGCTAGGGCGGAAGCGGAAGCGGCAGCGACAAGCAGGAGCCGGGCGCTCACCTTGGCTTTGGCTTTTATGGTCGTCATTTTCATTCTCCTCGTCCGCGAGCGGCTCATTCAACGATGAAGCCGTAGTCGCCCTTGAGACCCCCATCGGGGATGGCTGCGCCGCGGCCGTAGATGCGGTTCATGTGGCCGAGGAAATTCGCCTTCATGTCGGTGGCGTCGGCGTAGCCGTCGGCCGGGCGCGCAAGGTTCTTGCGAGCGGTCGGGCGAACGACGTAGGGCGTGACCATCACGACCAGTTCCGTTTCCTGCTTGATGAAGTCGCGGGAGCGGAACAGCGTGCCGAGGATCGGCAGGTCTTTGAGGCCGGGAACGCCGTCGACGTTCTGACGGGTGTCTTCGGAGAGCAGGCCGGCCATGGCCAGCGAGCCACCCGAGGGCAGTTCCACCGTGGAGCTGGCGCGACGAGTCTTGATCGACTGGATGAGCAGCGAACCGATCTGGACAGCGCCCTGGTTCGACAGTTCCGAGACTTCGGCCTCGATCTTCATCGAGATCCGGCCTTCGCTCATCACCGTCGGGGTGAAGGCGACGCCGACACCGAACTCCTTGAAGACCACGCTGACGCGGCCCTGGCCGTCGACCACGGGGACCGGGAACTCGCCGCCTGCGAGGAAGCGGGCGGTTTCACCGGAGACCGCGGTGAGCGTCGGTTCGGCCAGCGTCTTGATCAAGCCGTTACGCTCAAGCGCGCGGATAACGCCGTTGATCTGCTGGTTGCCCGTACCCCAGGCACCGGCAACACCGTTGTTCGTGAAGGCCGAACCCGCGTTATTCGGTCCAGCAAACGGCGTCGAGTCGACGTCGATGCCGGTGGTATCCGAGGTCAGAGCAGTCAGCGTGCGGCCGGCAGCCAGCGCCGAGGCCGGCAAGGCGCCCAAACCTTCGGCGGTCGTGAGCGGCAGACCGTGCTCGGTGAGAATCGCCGTCGTCAGGTTGCCCGAGTTGACGAGCGCACCGACGTTGATGCCGAACTGCTTGAGGATCGAGCGCTGAACTTCCGCAACGACCACCCGCAGCATGACCTGCTCCTCGCCATCGACCTGCAGGAGGTTGATGACGCGCACCTTGTCTTTTGCCGCGCCGTCGTCTGCCTTGGCGACGGTGCCTTCGGCTTCGGCGGTCGTCTTCGCTTCGAACTTCACCTGCGAGAACTGGCTGGCGATCGTCGAAGCGCGCGTTGCGTCCGAGGGATTGCGGACCGAGCCGGTGAGCACCACCGACTGGCCGAGCATCTCGACCTTGATGCGCGAGCCCGGGATCAGGCGCTCCAGCATGTCCTGCAGACCGGCGGTGTCGCGTTCGACGAAGATCTCAAGCGTGGCGAACTGATCGCCGTCGAGATCGAAGAAGAACGAGTTCGCTTCACCGATGCGCCGAGCCAACAGGAACACCCGGTTGGCGGAGAGCACGACGGCGTCGACCACCTGCGGGTTGGACACCATCACATCGCGCACCGGCCGGGGGAACTCCACGAGGACCGATTTGCCGAGGCCGAGGCGAACAATGCGGTTATAGTTTCCAGCGATCCCTTCAGGGACGCGGATCAGCGACTGGTGCGACTCGGTCGAGCCGGCAACGCGCTTCTTGTGTTCCTTCGCGTAGCCGTAGCCGCCGCGAAGATCCTGGGCGTGCGCCGCGTCGAACATCGGTCCGACGAGTGCCGCCGAGATGAGAGTCAGTAGAGCGACCAGGGCGGTGCCCCAGAGCCGGGAAGTCCTGTCATGCATTGCTTTTCAAGCCTCTTCACGAGCTACAGACGGGGCGATCAGTTCACGCCGTACGCACGCGACTTGGCTCCATAACGCAACACATCGATGGAGTTGGTTTCTTCACGATGGAGAGCGTTGCCGGTTTCACCGCGCCCTCCCGAATTCAGGTCCGCGACGGAGCGCAACGCCAGGGTGATCTCACCCATCGAGTTGGCGAGTGCGAGGAGTTCCGCCTGACGAGGCGTCAGCTCCAGTGTCGCGGTGGTCGACGATCCGCCGGTGTCGGCCGACTTCTTGCCGGTGGCAGCTTCGATCTGCTGGCCGATGGCAAGAACGCGGACGTTGCGGAACAAGGTGTCGGCGACGAATTCTTCCTTGCCCGAGCGCGAGCGCATCGAACGAATGAGAATCACGTCGACATGGTCGTTGGGTAGGATCAAGCCGCCGACCGCGGTGCGCGGTTCGATGCGGGTCGAGACGGCGCGCATGCCTTCGGGAAGGATCGCCGCGACGACGCCGCCCTGGCCCGCCTTGATAAGCTTCTGAACCGTGACCGGCTCGCCGGCGATAATCGGCGCGCGGGCAATCGATCCGGCGAGTTCATGCATCTGCGAGGCGCGCGCCTCGGTGATCATGCCCGGACGGACACCTTCCTTCGGCCATTTCTGCCACGTGAAGTGATGCTCGGCGACAACTTCGCCCAAGCCGATGTCTTTCGCGGCGACCATGACCTCCGTCGAATCAATAATGACTTCGCGGGTCTTGGTCTCCTGCTTTTGATTCACCATGCCTTTCATCAGCCCGAAAGCTGCGATCCCGGCCACGCTGGCAACTGCAATACCGATGATTTGTGCTCGTTTCATCGCGTAAATGGCCCCTTGAACTCGGCAGGCCTCCCCTGCCACTTCAGGCTCCAATGTGGGCGAGAAACGTCAATGTCAGGTTAACCAGCGTCGGTATCCGGCGCGGGCGTCAACCTTCGGGCAGCTTGTAAGGCGCTGAAGTCGCCGTTTTCGCCGTGGCCGGCCGCCGCCGTCAGCCGGCGACGAGCGCGTAAAGCTCGGTCGCGGGGAAGGCAATGAGCGCTGCGCCGGCAATAGCGATGCCGTACGGAATGCCGGTTTTCTTGCGATGAAGGCGATGCGCCCATTCCGGCCCGACGACGGCGGTTTCAGGCACGCGGCGGTAAAGAAGGATGCCGACGGCCAGAGCGCCGCCGATCAGCGCGACGTAAACGAAGAAATCCATCAATGGCGCGATGCCGACCCAGAGGCTGGCCGCCGCCAGGAGCTTCGCGTCACCGCCGCCAAGCGTGCCGGTCGAGAAAAGGATGAAGCCGACGAGAAGAATGCCGAGGCCCGCCGCCAGGTGCATACCGATCTGCTCGAGCGGCAAACCGGCGAGAAGTGCCACGGGGAAGAATACCGCGACGAGGATGATGGAAAGACGATTCGGGATGGTGAGCGTAAACAGATCGCTCAGCGCGGCCATGATCATGACGGCCGGAAAGACCATGAGAAGTGCGTAGGCAATCACGACGCCAACCTCCGAACGCGGGACTTCAATCTTACACGACGGCGATGGTGCCCTCAGCCGGCTAATTTACGGTTAACAGCGGCCCACGGACTGTTTATCGCGTCGCCATTGTCCGCTTCGGAAGCCGGCGGCGGGGGCATTGTAGGTCTGATGCTGGTGTTGTATCACAGACGCTTGGCCCCAGCTGCCGCGATGCGATCTGCCTAGCGTCGGTGACATAAGGAACACTAGAACCATAGAGTTTCTAGTGTTCCTTATGTCACCGACGCTTGCTCGTAAGCAAGCCGAGATGGGAGGTAAATGTCTGAGACGGAACACTAGTTAGAGAGGAAAGAAACGACGGTCGCGAAGTGCGCGTTTAACTGGCCCGGGATCTGATTGACCGTGATCATGATACCGAGACTGATGATCCCCGCCACCAGGCCGTACTGGATTGCGGCGATCCCGCTTTCGTCGCGAAGGAATGCGGCGATCACCGCCGCACAGTCCTTCCGCCCCCGACCCTGTTCTAACATTTTTCTTGCCTTTTCATCTTTCCGGCGGATTTGAACAAACGCTAAGCCAGGACGTCTTAACGGGGGGTAGCGGGTTTAATCTACAGCCCACCTGTTCGTCCGGACGAAGAATAATTGGTAAACTTGAGCGTCCCGCCGGGAGGTACCGAGGCTGCTTGCGGATCGCCGTTACGCTTCATCGCTCTCAGCTTCTAAAAGCGAAGCGTTCGCCCTATGCAAACCGCAACGTTCGGATTCGGTCCATTTCCGAGGTATTTGCGCCTCCGCGGATCTGCGCTCGCGAGCGCGCGGAAGGTTGAGCAACGATTAACGCAAAAAGAAAACCGCCCGGACATAATCCGGGCGGCTTCACCGTAAACCGTTCGACCGCGCCCATGCGGGCTGCGATCCTTCGTCCGCTCAGCTTAGTTGCCGAGGTTCGTGACGACCGTGCCGAACAGCGTGTTCAGTTCGTCTTTGAGCGAGGTCAGGCCGGTGATGATGCCGACGCCGACAACAGCGGCGATCAGGCCGTATTCGATAGCGGTTGCACCCGATTCGTCTTTAACGAAGTCAACAATCTTCTGCATTTTCAACTCTCCCAGCACTCGTGCCATGTTGTGATATTGTCCTTCGAGAGAGCAATGTTCGTCACACCCTCGATATAGACAACCTACCCCAAACCCGTTCCCCTGCCCCTAAAACAAAAGATAAGATCCAAACTATCTCGCATTTATTCGCGAATTTCTTTGGCGATTGCCGTTTTTCTGCCATTCCCTGCCTTCGGTGGCCTTCGGCTCCGTAGTATCCCAATACGGAAAACGCCCCAGCAGCCCGTCTTCCGGCACGGCAAGCGAACCCCGAAAAGCGCAAAGCCGCCCGGTGTTTACCGGACGGCCTTGCGTTGCCACTTTCGGCGTCGTCTAAGGGCGGCGGCGCCGCCCGCCCGGCTTAGTTGCCGAGGTTCGTGACGATCGTGCCGAACAGGGTGTTGAGTTCGTCTTTGAGCGACGTCAGGCCGGTGATGATGCCAACGCCGACGACAGCAGCGATGAGGCCGTATTCGATAGCCGTGGCGCCAGATTCGTCTTTAGCGAAATCGAAGATCTTCTGCATTTTCGACTCTCCCATGAGTACGCGGTAATTTCAAAGCACCGCCAGCGAATTGTTTCCTTTCGCTCCGGCGATGAGGTGAGACTACGCCTCGATCTCTTACCTGGAAGTTAAATTTAAAACGGCACAAAAGCCTCACGATTCATACCGTAAAAAATCGACTAACTGCAGACCTGAAATCTTCATCTCATTGGGCATCGCCGGACTTTGCGAAGCGATGGCGGACCCCGAAAAGCGAAAAGCCGCCCGGTGCGTACCGGACGGCCTTCCGTTGCCACTTTCGGCGTCGTCTAAGGGCGGCCGTGCCGCCCGCCCGGCTTAGTTGCCGAGGTTCGTGACGATCGTGCCGAACAGGGTGTTGAGTTCGTCTTTGAGCGAGGTCAGGCCGGTGATGATGCCAACGCCGACAACAGCAGCGATGAGGCCGTATTCGATAGCCGTGGCGCCGGACTCGTCTTTAGCGAAATCGAAGATCTTCTGCATTTTCAACTCTCCCAAGTTTCAGACAATCTGTCATGGATGCGCAGCGCGTTGATTTTTGCGCCGTCGACAGGGAGAAATCTACGCCTGACCTCTTAAACGCCGGTGAACCGCGAAGGTTACGCAAGTCATAACGTTACATGCCATTTGAGACGAAAAAATACAGCCTTAGAAATACGCAAAAACACCTTACCTGCCCAACACACAGCAGAAGAAAAATCGCATCCTATACTTTTCCTGCTCTTGGTTTTCCAGCAGAATACTGGCGTTAAAAAGGTGTTAACGCACCGAAAAAGGCTTGCCGCCGCCGCTCGTCTCACAGTCTTCGAAGCCAGTAGATGCGGATGAAGCCTTCGGTTCAACAAGGTTTCGTGCCAGCGCAAACCGCTCGTTTGCACTTCATTCATACATTCCTGGCCTAATCGCGTTCGAACCTCCAGAATGGGAGAGACGCATGCGCCAGACGAATTCGATTGGGGGCAGCGGTCCTTGCCGCGCTACAGCCCTGTGTAAAGCCGCGTTCTGTTCAGCCTTGATTTTCGTTGCCTATATCGCCGGGGCCGGCATGGCTTACGCCAACGACCTCATCGTGCGGTACGACCAGTCGCAGCTCCTGCGCCTGCCGCGACCGATCAGCCAGGTCATTATCGGCAACCCGTCCATCGCGGACGCATCGGTGCAGGGTTCCAACCTTCTCGTCGTCACCGGTAAGACCTTCGGCGTCACGAACATCATCGCGCTCGATCAGCAAGGCAACGTGATCCAGGACCAACGGGTCATCGTGCAGCGGGACGACGTGCGGATGGTCAATCTGCACAAGGGCAGCCAGCGGCAGTCGTTTACGTGTATGCCGAACTGCACCCCGACCGTAACGATCGGCGACGACAAGGAATTCTTCAAGATGATCGCCGAGCATGCGCAGGCGAAGACATCCTTCTCCGCCAACCAGTCCGACACCGGCGTTACTGGCGCTCAGTAATAGCCGTTTCGGCTTCGTTGCACGGTCAAAGCCTCCGCACCCGGCGTGCGGGGGCTTTAATGCGCATATATAATAAAGCGTTCGGGCCTCCCCATCTTGCCGTTCGCGCGCCAGGTGAGAGCCGTTTCAGGCGAAAGCCGCCCCGACGACCGGCGATAATCATGGTTTCACACGTATTAATGCGCATGAACCCGTGTTTACCAATATTTCAAGCTCCTAATTCGAGAAAGATTTGATTTACACCAGCCGCCCTATCCTCCGATCAGAACCAGCGTAAAAGCGCGATAGAGGCGGAAGAACGTCATGCGTAACGAACTCGACCGCGGCCCGGAAACGAAAGCCGCACTCAAGCAAGCCTTCAAGGGCTTCGCAGCAGATCGAAAAGGCACCACGGCCCTGGAATTCGGCATCGTGGCCATGCCGTTCCTGGTCTTTGCCTTCGGTATCATGGGCACCGGCCTCCACTTCTTCACGCAGAACGCGCTCGAACACGCCGTCGAAACGGCGGCGCGCAAGGTGCGCACCGGGCAAGCCCAGCAGGGCGGCACGACGATGTCGGAGTTCAAGCAGATCGTCGCCCAGGAAGCGGGTCCGATGATCGACGCCGGAAAACTCAACATTCTGATGCAGGCCGCCGACGAGTGGACCGACATCACGCCGGGAGGCTGCACCGACGGCTCCGGCGGCGCCTCCGCAGGCACCGGGAGCGGGACGGACGAACTCAAGGATCATGGCGGCGGTGCCGGCCAGGTCGTTCTCGTCACCGCCTGCTACGAGTGGGAACTCGCCCAGGCCATGCCATTCCTGCAGTTCGACAAGCTGGCGAACGGTTCGGGCATGATCCAGGCGTCCACAACGTTCCGCACTGAACCCTACGAATAAGAACCGCCGGAAAAAGCCCACATCAATGGCGTCGGCAACAACCACAATAAAAAGCGAAACTCATCCGTTTCGGAGGCTGTCATGAACTTCTCTTTCCTTACGAAACCCGTCTCGCGCTTGCGCGATGGGGTAGTGCGCGCCCTCAAGAACCGCGACGGCATCGCCGCAGTTGAATTCGGGTACATCGCGCCGGTCATGCTTTTGATGCTCGTCGGCTCGGTGGAAGCCAGCCGCGCGATCAGCATCGACCGCCGCTTCTCGTCGATCACGTCGATGGTCGGCGACCTCGTTTCCCGAGAACAATCGATGGGCGACAACCAGGGCGACAATATCGCCAAGGTGCAGGCCATCATGGCGGCGATCGAGCACGTGATGGAACCGCATCCGCACGACTCGCTCGAACTGGAAATCATCCCGGTGAAGGCGTTCGGCGACAACGGTACCGACACCAAGCTCTATGCGCCGTCCTACAAATACACCGGCGGTTCCGTCGCCGTCGGCCGGGCGCGCTGCTCGACTTACACGCTACCCCAGGGACTGGTCGGCAAGTATCAGAACGTGATCGTTGTCGAAGCCAAGTACACCTACAAACCGCTCGAGTTCGCGACCTGGCTCTACGGCGGCAGCTACGATTGGGAAGACAAGTCGACCCATAGCCCGCGTAACCAATGCGTCGACTTCGAGAACAACAACTGCATGCCGAGCTGCTAAGGCGGCTCCACTGAAGAGCAAAGCAGAACAGCCTTCAATTCATGGAAGCGGCCCTCGTGCCGCTTCTTTTTTCGTTTGAGGTGAAACCCGAGCGCGCACTTATTCGAATCCAAACATCTGTTTCTGTCTCCCGCTGCGGTTGTTTAGCGAGCCCGTCCGCGTATTCTTCCCGGCCGGAGCGGCTGGCCCGAAGGCCTTGACGTGAAACGCTGTTGGATCTCGTCCGAGGGGCAGGTGCGCGTGGCAAAACCGAAACGAACAACAAAAAGACGCGCGCAATACTCTACCGATCAATTGCGCGCAATGATCATCGAGACGGCGACCGAGATTGTCCGGGAACATGGGCTTTCGGGACTGTCTGCGCGTGAAATCGCCAAGCGGATCGGTTATTCTCCGGGGACGCTATACAACGTCTTCAAGGACCGCGACGAGATCGTATTACAGGTTGAAGGTCAGCATCTCGACCGGCTTGCCGAACATCTGGGCCAGGTTGGCGGGGATCTCGATCCGCGAGCGCGCATCCTGGCGCTCGCCGAAGCCTACCTTGCGTTCACACATGCGGACCCGCATCTTTGGAATCTGTTGTTCGAACACCGCCTGGGAGAAGGACGCGACGCGCCTGAGTGGTATCAGGCGAAGCTCGATGAGCTAATGCGTTGCCTCGAACAGTCGCTCCAGGAATTGATGCCGGGAATGCCAGCGCCGGAAATCGAACGCACGGCGCGGGTGCTTTGGGCCGGCGTGCATGGCGTCACCTCGCTCTCGACCTCGGACAAACTGTCGAACGTGACGAGCGAAGCGGCGGAAATCCTGGTCCGGGAACTCGTCAAAACGTTCTTGGACGGCCTGGACGCCCGCATGGCCGCGGCAACAGCGGAGACCGCGAATGCTCAACCGCAACGCCGGCGGGCACGCGGCTGACGCCGACTTCGGACGCCCGACGTGGACAGCGCCAAGCTTCGGGAGCCTGAACCTTATTCAGCTTGTTGGGCCGGCTTCTCGGTCGTCCCGGCCTCCGCTGGCGAAGGCGACGAACGGCGGATCGAGCCGGTGGTGATCGGGCTCGCGCCGTCCTGGCTGGCGGTGGCTGGCGTCCCCTCCGAACCGCCAGCGATGTTCTGCAGGTCGCGCCCGAAGACACCGAACCATTTTTCCTGCGGGAGCAGCCGGTCGTTAAGGCCGGTCCAAAGCGACGGTGCGGTGATCGCCTCAAAGAAGGGCTTCGGCGAGGGAGCCGCGTAGAGCACAACGGCCACGGCCGCCGCCATCGCCAGGGAATTGCTCGGCCGTGCCGGGTCGTAGAGTTTCAACGCCGAGCCGAACGATGCCTTGAGCCGGTTGCCCATGAAATCGACCGAGTAAATCTCGTCGAGCACCAGATGAGTAATGTAGCCGATCAGCATGAAACCGCCCCCGAGCCATGCGACGCCGGGATGCAAGCCCAGCACGTTATGGAACAGGATGGCGGTGAGACCCGCCCACAAGGCGCCTGCCAACAGTGAGTGCCAGACGCCACGATGAACGGCGACACGATGGAAGATGGTGTGCAGGCCGTAGCGCACGAACAGCATCGAACCGAGCCAGAGGATCCACAGTTCGGCGATGGAATAGCGGTCGGCATTAATGAACAAAACGCAGAACGAGGCGAACACCGCGATGCCGGAGAAAAGAATACTGCTTGCGCGGCTGTCGCGAAGGTCGATATCCGGCAGCACCGAGCCGGCAACACCGGCCAGTGTGACGGCCATGATGCTTTCCGGACCGATCACACTCGCCCCGACCGTCAACGTCGCCAGGGCCCCGGAAACCACAGTCCCGACACCGATATGGGTTGCATAGTTCGCCATGGGCCGTTTTCCCCCAGACTGCGCGGCGGCCTGCGCACGCATTTGGCGCAAATGCATCTGATTCTGCGCATCAAGGGGAGAGGCGGGCCAGGGTTATCACCGCCCGCGTGGGTGGCTTAGCCCTCTAAGCGGCAGCAAGACGGCCGGCGATATTCGTCAGGCGTGCCGCCGCGGGATCGGCCTTAGGCCGGGTCTCGCCGTTGCCCGACGAAGTGGGCAGCAACGGTTTCACGAGGCGGGCCATATGCCGGCATAAGCGGCGGCCTGTAACGGCCCGGTGGGCCCAGAAGTCGTCGACCCGTGCTTGGAGAGCGGCGCGCAGGTCGGCTGAATCGTCGCCGCCGATGCGAACGCCCGCCGGCGCCCCGGCGGTATCGTCCGCCGGAAGAGGCCGCGTGCCGGCATCGACCATGACGATGTCCGCGAACAGCGGGCCGGCCAGTTCCCGGTATCGGGCCTCGACCTTCGCGCGGTCGGCCTCGGACAGCGAATCCTTGTGGGTAACGACGAGAAGGCCGCGCCGCCGCAGGCGCTCGGGCAAGGCGCTTACCGCGCTGCGCTCCGATTCCGTCCAGGGGCGCTGCGCCACCGAGCACCAGATGAGGATGTCGGACTCATCGATCAGATCGAAGCGGCTCGGCCAGGCAGGCGTATCGAGGATATCGAATCCGGCTCCAGCGAGCCCGGGCAACTGCACATCGATGCGCTGCAGCCCGTTGTAGAGGAATTTCGGCAACGTTTCCGCGGTGCCCGCCGCCGAAATCGGCCGTCTGCCGTTCTCGGTCAAGGCGGAAACAACGGTCTCGGGTCCGGAGCGCAGGAGAACCGGAACGGCGGTGTTGGCGATCACCGCGGCGGGCAGAACGTCTAGGCCGGCCAGCATGTTGGCGACCGAGGTCTTGCCGGCGTTGGCCTCACCCGCAACGAGGACACGCGGCGGGCGCGTGACGGCGCGCTGCAAGCGATCCAGCGATTCGGAAAGGAGTTCGGCGGACGCGGCGTACTCGCCATGGTCGCCATCGGCGAGACCCTTACGCGTCTCGCCGAGAAGCCTGATCAGTTTCTGCATGGCGTCGGTCATCGACGTCCGCTCCGCTCGCCGCCGCTTCAGGTGTCGCGGACATGCCGTTTCTTTCTAGTTCCCGGGCCGCGGCCGCCCGCCGGCTTCATACCAGGGGTCCTTACCCACGGCTCAGGGCGCCGATTTGACCGCCTTTTGCGGTTGCAGCGCCATGATCACGCTTTCCAGCCGCTCGCCGATAGAGGCCGCCTCGCCCAATTGCACGCGCAGCATGGCAATATCCTGGCGGCGGCGCTCGATCGATTCCGGGGCAGCCTCGTTGCCGGCCTCCGCCGCCAATCCGTCATAGGCGGCGCGCAGTTCCTCACGCCGGCGGCGAAGGGCCTCGATGATGCTGTTGCAGATCCCGAACGACCATTTGGTCATGTTGTCGCCGTAGCCCTGCAGCGCCTGCTCGGCCTTGGCGGCCAGATCGTCGATGACGATGCCGAATTCCGAGCAGATCAGTTCCGCGACTTCCTCGCCGCGCTGCTCGGGCGTCGGCGATTTCGACATGAAGCCGGACCACCACGGCGTCTCAAGGTCCAAGACCACCGCCGCCGAGAGGGACGAGAGGTTAGGCGATGGCATCGGGAAACCACGCGGATCGGGCTCGAGCGGCGGCTGTGTACCGGGGATGATCATCGACATGAGCTGATAGAGCTCAGGCGAAACGCGCGCTTGCAGATTGGCGAGTCGATGCGTTGCGTGGTTGAAGCCGGCAACGAAGATCTCCGCCATCCGCCGGCGCAACGGATCTGCGTGACAGCGCCATTCCTTCGGGCCGCGTCCACGCCCCCGCTTCAGTGTATCGGTTAGAACGTGCCGCTCTTCGGCGGCATACATCGAGACCTCGTTGGTCAGCACCTGCCGGAGCGCGTTGATCTCCTCGGTGACGATCTCGCGCATCTGTTCGTCGATCGAAGAAGCGGAGGTCTCGATGATGCCGGAGACTTCGGCAAGCTGGCGAAGCTCCGCATCGAGGCGCGGAAGCTGCGAATCCGCCTGGCGGGCCGTGCTGGCGGCAGTCGCCTGCAATTCGGTGAGCTGCGAGAGTTCGCCCTGAATGGTGCTTTCGCTCGCCCGCGTCAGCTCCGCATAGCATTGCGCAACCTGACGCAAGACATGGGCATTGCGGCATTCGCCCATCAGCCGGTCGATGGCATCGTAGACAGCCGGAATTCCCGAGGACGTCAGCAGCGCTTCCCGGAGATCGTTTCGCGGCGATGAATCGGAATGGGCTGCCTGGACCAGGTCCTCACGGCGCATCAAACCGCTCTCAACGAAATAGGCAAGCGAGCGGCGGTCGAAGAGCTGCGAGGTGAAATCGTCGGTCAAGGCCGTGTTCGCCCAGCGCGCCGAACCGGCGATAACCGGGATGTCCGAATCGGGGAACTCCCGGCCGATGCGCTTCTTCACATAGTCGGTGATTTCGCGCTGGTCCTGCGAGATGTCGGAGAGTTCGTCGATGCGGTTGACGAAGATGAGGAAGCGCTCCTTGTGAAGACCGCGCAGGATCCTCAGCAGCGCGACGTCGGCATCGGCGAGCGGCTGGCGCGCCGTCAACACGACGATGTAGAGATCGGCGCTTTCCAGGCTGTGGCGGGTAATCTCGTCCCGCAACAGGAACGGGTCGTTGGTTCCCGGCGTATCGACGAGCGTCGCGGGGAAGGCGAATGGCCCGCCGGCGCAGTGCACGTCGGCGGCGCGGGTGATGTCGGAATAGCGACCGACCTCGGCGCCAGGATCGGAAAGGGCGTGACCGCCTGCGCCCGAGCAAACGTAACGCGAAAGGATCTCCGGCGTCAGTTCGTCGAAGCTGTGGGCTTGGCCCATCAATTCAGTGAACTGGGGCCCGAGCCGCTGCGAGGCACGCTGGCGCAACGTCTTAATCTGTTCGCGAAGCAGTTCGGGCTCGAAGCCCGGCACGAGGCGCTCGGTAAGTTCGCGAAGAAGCCCGCCGCCTTCGGCGAGGCGGCGCCATTCGTCTTCGTTGAAGAACTGAAAGCTTGCCGCCGGGTCGCTCGGCTTGTGCTGTAGGAAGCGAAGGTTCGTGACCGCTGTGGTCCACGGATTCACGTCCGTCGGCAGTAGCGTCGGCGCCTGAATGAAGGCGTTGACGAACGAACTCTTGCCGGACTTGATCTGACCGATCACCGCGACCTTGCAGGTCTGGCGATCCAGGAGGCGTGCGGCTTCGCCAACGAGCGATTTGCCGGCGGGCTCAACGACTTTATCGAGACGTGCACCCAGGGCCAGAAGCTCTTGACGCTGGATTTCGAGATATGCGCCGATACCGCCGGAGCGGTGCGGTTCCGGACCCTCGGGCGTGCTCACGGGCGCGCCGGTAACGGGCCGTTCCTCCCCCAACAGTGCATTTTCCCCCATACTCAGAGACCTCGTACGCGATACGCGATCCCTCCCCATGCCACGCGGGAGGACAACATCCGCCTGAAATGCGGCGGAATTTCAGCTTTTACGCTCCGTTGTGAAACCGTAGGCCATTGCTCAGAGGCCGTTCAATTTCAACGTGTTCCTGAAAGCGGCATCCGTTGCGATCAAGGCAGCATCATGGCGACGGTAGCTGCTCGATGCCTTTTTCGGCTCCCGGCGCCCCCAATTCGCGCGCACGCTCATACCAACGTCGAGCGGCGGCCGCGTCGGGCGTGCCGGCGGCGCCTGCAAATGCCGCTTGATGGCGCGGGTCATAACTCGCGGCAAGCAGCATGGCTGCGCGTGCCGAACCCTCGCCTGCCGCCCTTTCGAACAGCAGTCGCGCGGCGCGCAAGTTGCCATTGTCGACGAGGATCTCCGCTTCATCGACTCGCCGGATCAGGCTCTCGGGAAGGCCGGCCGACGCCGGCGCGTCGGCGGCAACCTCGCGCGAGGCGCCCGGCATGCTGAGGATCATCGCGTTGACTTCGCGGGCCGAGCCGTCCGGCGCGCGTACCTGAAGTTGCAGGACCATCCGCCGTGCAAAACCGGATGGGACGGTGGCTTCAAGGCCCGGTACGTCCTCTAGCCGGACCCGCCACGTGTCGAACATCAGTTCGACGCCCGCCGATAAGCGGCTGCCACGCTTCAGGCCGGAAACGATCAAAGTATGGCCGGCGAGATCGGCGCTATCGCCGGCAAGTGTCAGCTCCAGATTGACCGGTTTATCCGGCGACGCATCCAGTTCCGCGGGGTGCCGGATGAGATTGCCGATGAGGGCCGGTGTGGCTGCAAGCGTCTGCAAGCCGCTCCCGTCGGCTGCCGGGGCATCCGCGCTTTCTTCGCTGACGCTGACAGCCGGTGCCTCGCGGACGGCGCTGACGTCTTCGGGATCGGAACCGGGAGACGCCTCTGCTGCTCCTTCTTCGGCCGTACCGCTCACCTCAGCGGGGCTCCGCGTTGGCGCCAGCGATGGGCTCGCGGAATTGTCGGCGACCAGTTCTTCCGCCGTTTCGACGGGCGTGGCGGCGTCGCTCGGCGCGGGCAGGTCGCGAGGCCTTTCGGTGGGTGTCGCAATATCCGTCGCGCCCGACGGCGTCGCTTTATCTGCCGCTTCGCCGTCCGTCTGCACGGTGGCCGGGGACGTGTCCGTCGCTGTCCCTTCGCCCGCCGTCTCATCAGGCATGGCGTCGGTTTCGCGGGCCGGGCGCGGCTGCGGGACGCTCAACTCGTCCGCGCCAGATTCCGCCCGATCCATCACACCGGATGCCGCTTCAGCGTTCTCGCCATCCGGCTGAGCCGCGCGCGAACCTGGATTTGGCTCTTGGGCATCGGGCGCTCGGGCGACCTCGGTTGCGGGCTCTTCGCCAAAACCGGTGCCGGTACCGGTCGTCGCCGCGCCCCCCTCGCCCTCAACGGCTGCAACGGTTTCTTCGTCGCTGCCGGCACTCGCCTCGGCGGTTCGGTTGGCATTGTCGACGGCGCCATCCGCTTCACCCTTAATGCCCGCCGGGGAGGATGCCGGTTCGTCCGCTGTGGGCTCAGTTGCTGTCTGCGCTGCTGACTGTTGTGTCGCGGTTTCCGGCTTACCCAAGAAGGGCGAACTCGTTGCCAGCCAATAGACGGTGCCCGCGGCGGCGGCGGCCGAGACGACAGCGGCCGTGATCGAGGCAATCAGTACAGTGCGGAGTGTCGCGGAGCCCTCTTTGTCTTCCGCGTTTCGCTCAACTTTGGCGGGGAGGTTCGCGCGGCCGGTGTTCGCCAGCACAGGAAGGTCCGGCGTCGAGTTGCCCTGATCGGTGAGGGGAGAGGGACGCCGCGTGGGCAACGATAGAAGTCCATCGTCATTGGCTGGCTTGTCGAGGAGGGCCTTGCGCAGGTTGCGCGCCTTTTCGCCGGCGGTCGCCGTGTTTTCGCCGCCGTCGCCCCGACTCGGTCTCGCGCGCGTCCGGGTCGACTTTTTCCAGACGCCGCAACAGCTTTTTGAGATCGGCCAGGCTCGGATCGTCGGCCTTTTTCTCAGCCACCGGTTCTACTCTCCACGACTCGGTCCATCGCGCTTCGATGGTCTTACAGGATGATCTGGCAAACGGTCCTTACGCTTTCACGGCCCGCGATGCACGCCTAATCCCCGATCCTTCATTTTGCAAACACTCGCCGGGCTCCAGCGATTATCATAACAGGTTACCGCTCGGCCCACAGATCATACTCATCAGCATGGCACACGCGTGCCCGAACTATGTCGCCGGGCGACACTTCGCTATCGCCGTTGAGAAAGACGCTGCCGTCGATCTCGGGGGCATCGAAGCGCGACCGGCCCAATGCGCCCTCTTCATCGACTTCATCGATGATGACATCGATCTCGCGTCCGAGCTGCCGGGCCAAAAGCTCGCGCGAGATCTCCTGCTGCAGCGCCATGAAGCGATGCCAACGCTCTTCCTTGACCTCTTCGGGCACAGCGCCTGGAAGATCGTTCGCGGCGGCGCCGGCCACCGGCTCGTACTTGAAGCAGCCCACACGGTTGAGTTTCGCCTCACGCAGCCAATCGAGCAGCATCTCGAAATCGGCGTCGGTCTCGCCGGGGAAGCCGACAATGAACGTGGAGCGCAGCGCCAGTTCCGGGCAAACTCGGCGCCAGCCGTTTATGCGATCCAGGGTCTTTTCCTGATGCGCCGGGCGGCGCATGGCCTTGAGGACCGTTGGGCTTGCATGCTGAAACGGAATGTCGAGGTACGGCAGGATCTTGCCGTCCGCCATAAGCGGGATGACATCGTCGACGTGGGGGTAGGGATAGACATAATGGAGCCGCACCCACGCGCCCAGGCTACCGAGCTCCTCGCATAGATCGAGGAAGCGGGCACGCACCTGCCGGCCCTGCCAGTTGCTTTCGGCGTAGCGCGTATCGAGGCCATAGGCGGACGTATCCTGGCTGATGACCATGAGTTCCTTGACCCCGGCGGACACCAGCCGTTCGGCCTCATGAAGCACGGCCGCGGCAGGGCGGCTCTTCAGGTCGCCGCGCAGGCCCGGAATGATGCAAAACGAGCAGCGGTTGTTGCAGCCCTCCGAAATCTTCAGATAGGCGTAGTGGCGGGGCGTGAGCCGCAGACCCTCTTCAGGGACGAGATCGACGTAGGGATCGTGGACCGGCGGCACCGCCTCGTGGACCGCCGCCACCACCTGCTCATACTGATGGGGACCCGTGACGGCGAGAACGCCAGGATGAGCCTCCCGGATGCGGTTCTCTTCGACGCCAAGGCAGCCCGTGACGATGACGCGGCCGTTCTCGGTCAGCGCTTCGCCGATCGCATCGAGGCTTTCGGCCTTGGCGCTATCGAGAAATCCGCACGTGTTGACCACCACGACATCGGCGCCGTCGTAATCGGGCGCGATGTCGTACCCTTCGGAGCGCAAGCGCGTGAGGATGCGCTCGGAGTCCACCAAGGCCTTTGGACAGCCCAGCGACACGAAGCCGACGCGCGGCGCGGCACGGCGCGGTTTCAAGGCGATAGCGGTGTCGGAAGTCTGCGGACGATCGTCGCTCATTCACGTCTTTCGGATGATGGGGACAAACCCAGCGTCTAACACTACCGCGCTGCAAAATCCATGGGACTAAGCAACCGGCGCGGTGAGCCAACCCGGAGCGGGGGTCACCTGAAAGCCCGGCGCTTTACGGGGCGTCGCATTATGTTCGTCCCACGCCGAAGACGCCGGCCAAGCTGCGCAGTGTGTTGGCGTAGGCTTCGACGGTTAATTCGATGGGCTCGGCGTAGCCGCCGCCGGAAACGCTAACCACCGGCCAGCCGCGTTCGCGGGCGAGGGCGAAAACCCGGCGGTCCCTGGCGGCCAGCCCTTCCAGGCTGAGCGACAGGCGGCCCAGGCGGTCGTCGACCAGTGGATCGACACCGGCGATGTAAAGTAGGAGGTCGGGAGCGAAGCGGCTCACGGCCGCCAATGCGTCGTCCAGTACGGCGAGGTAATCCGCGTCGCCGGTGCCGTCGTCGAGCGGGTAGGCAACGTCCGGCGGGACCTTGCGGGCGGGGTAATTGCGGGCGCCATACATATCGACGGTGAGGACGGCAGGGTCGTCCCGGAAGATCGCCGCCGTGCCGTCGCCCTGGTGCACGTCGCAGTCGAGGATGGCGACGCGGCGAACCGCCCCTTCCGCCAGCAGCAAGCGGGCGGTAACCCCGAGGTCGTTGAAGAGGCAGAAGCCCGCCCCCTCGCCGGGATGGGCATGATGCGTCCCACCGGCCAACTGTGCCGCACTCCCGGCGGACAAGGCGTGCCGCGCCGCCGCCAGGGTGCCGCCAACCGTCGCGCGGGACCGGCGGCTCAGAACGTCGCTCAGCGGCAAGCCGATGCGCCGCTGCTCGGCGGCGGTCAGCGTGCCGCCAAGGACCGCTTCGACGTATTCGGGCGCGTGGACCGCAAGCAGATGCCCGACGGTCGCCTGCGGCGAGGTGTGCAGGAGGTCTGCGGGCACGATCGCCTCCCGGCGCACCTTCTCAAGAACCAGCCGGTATTTCGCCGCCGGGAAACGGTGTCCGGCAGGAAGGGGGAGGTCCGGGAGGTCCGGATAGTAGATGCGGGGGCCAAGGGAATAATCTGTCACGAGCGCGCGGCTATTCACGGCAAACGGGCTTCGGATCGCAGGAGCAGCCTCCGGGACATTTCTTTACGGCCTTGTGGCAGCCGATGGCGGGCGAACAGGAGCCGGTATAGACGACAAGTACGTTCTTGCGGCAACTGCAGCCGCGCTTGCAGTGGTCCGTGACGGTTCGCGTCGCGCAGCGGCCGGCGAGGGCGTCACAGCGCGATACCGTGCGCCGGTAATAGTCGCCGTTGCAGCGCCCCTGGGCGGGACCGCTGGCGCAGCGCTGGCGGCTCGTTTCGCGCGTCTGGCAGCGCCCGGCCACGCAGCGGGTCGTCGTCCGCACCAGCGTGTCGCCGATGCAGCGCGCATTGCCGCCCAGTGCCAGACCCTGGCGGCATTCGTAATCGGAGGTGCAGCGGGCTTCCGCCGCGCCGGTTCCAAGCCATGCGAACATCGGGGCGGAGAGCGCCAGAAGCGCGAGCACTTGGACGAAACGAGGGGTGCGCATGGCGACATTCTTTTTATTTGCATCGCGACCGCCTACTGGCGCCGCCCGCTCAGAAGCGGAAGACGCGCAACCATCGCATGACGTCGAGCAGGCTCATGGCGGCGGCGGCGACATACGTGTAAGCGGCCGCCCGCAGGATCTCGCGGGCGGACTTCATATCGCGTTCCTCAAGGTAGCCCCCGGCCTTCAGCACCGGCAACGCGCGCTTGAAACTGGCGTCGAACTCGACCGGCAAGGTTAGGGCGTGCATGAGGATCGTGAACGACAGGATAACCATCCCGCCGAGCAACTGGATCCCGAGCAGGAACGGCGCCTTGGTGAAAATCATCATCAGCGGCGCGGCGAGCATGACTGCGGACCCGAGGAACTCGATCTGCCGCGCCTGGCGGGCCATGTGAGTGCGGTGGGCCAGCGGTCCGTAACCCGTCGCGTCCTGCATCGCGTGGCCGACTTCATGCGCAGCAATCACCACCGCCGACAACGAGCGTCCATCGTAATGTTGAGGCAGGAGGCGGATCACCTTGGCGACCGGATCGTAGTGATCGCCATCCCGGGTCTCTTCCACCTTGACGTGGCCGAGCTTCATTTCGTCGAGCAGATGGCGCGCAAACTCCCCGCCGGTGCCGGGAAAATCGGGCCGCTCGGCGGAATGGCGCGCGATCACGGACTTCACCCACCACTGAGGGAGGAGGGCGAGGGCGGCGATCAGCAAGACGGCAACGATAATCAGCGTCAACGGCGACATCTCCGGCTTCGAATAGTGCCTTATAAAGTGGGTATGCGGGCAGGGATCGGAAAGTCGAGAGTTGCTTTACGAAACTTTACACATGCGACAGCCTACCGAAACAGCCCGCCCTCATCTTCGGGACTGCGAACACGGCGCGAAACCCTCTTCCCATCGCGCCATCCCCCTTCCATCGCAGCAAACCGAAGGAGCGACACCATGACAGGACCAGACAAGGCAAACGGCACGAACACCCCGAATCCGGCGCGTCCACACAAGCGCGGGCGCATGAAATGGATCGTCGGCGGCGCCGCTGCGGTGCTTCTCGCGGCCGGCGCCGGACATGCCGTCTCACATGCCGGCGGATTCCACAAAGGCATGCAGCATCTCGAGGTCGAGGCCCGGCACTTCGGCGGCATGATGCACAAGGCTCGGTTCTTCCACCGTCAACCCAAGACGGTCGAGGATGCGCAGGCCCGTGCCGAGAAGATGGCAAAGCACCTGGCCATCGAGATCGAAGCCGACGGTGGACAGACGGACAAGCTCGTCGCCCTGGCCCGCGACGTTGCCGGCGATGTGTTCCCAATGCGCGCGGATATGCGCGAGGCCCGCCAGAAGGGGCTCGACATCCTGTCCGCCGAGACGGTCGACCGTGGAGCGCTCGAGGCGCTCAGAACGCAGCAGTTCGACCGCTTCGATGCGGTCAGCAAACGGCTTGCGACGGCGCTGGCTGACACCGCCGAGATCCTTACGCCCAAGCAGCGCGCCGATCTTGCCGAGCGTGTCAACGAATGGCGCGGGCGGGGCGGCTGGGGACGTCATCACGGCCGCGACTGATGAAAGGAACGGACCGGCGCCGCAGGGTGCCGGTCCATCGGCTGAAATGGCGGCGAGGCCCATCCTCTGCGAATAATCTCGCAGGGCAGCCGGCGTGCTAACGTTAAGCTGCCAATTCTATCTCCTCGCTCGCCAACCCAGGGCGGGCGCAAGATGCGGAGCCCCGACGCCGTGCCGACTTCACGACTTCTCCTGATCGAAGACGACGAGCGTCTCGCCGCGCTCGTCGTCGACTATCTGAGCGATGCCGGCTACGACGTACGGCACGCGGCAACCGGGGCCGATGGACTTGCCGAACTGGCGCAAGGCGGCGCCGACGCGATCATACTGGATCTCATGCTGCCGGACATCGACGGCCTCGAAATCTGCCGTACCGTTCGCGCCACTTCGCAGACCCCGATCCTGATGCTGACGGCCCGCGGCGAGGCGACCGACCGGATCGTCGGGCTCGAACTCGGTGCCGACGATTATCTTCCGAAGCCGTTCGAACCGCGCGAACTCCTTGCGCGGTTGAAAGCGATCCTGCGCCGGACGCACGGGCTGGCCAATGCCACGGAGGCCGCCGGCGCAGTGCTGCGCTTCGGCCGACTGGAAATCGACAAGGATGCCCGCGAAGTGCGGCTGGCGGGGGCTCCCGTCAGCTTGACCGCCCATCAGTACGAATTGCTCGTCGCGCTGGCCGAGCGGCCGGGCCGTGTCCTGAGCCGCGACCAGATCATGGACATCGTGCGGGGCGAAGACCTGGAGGCTTTCGACCGCTCAATCGACGTTCACATTTCACGCATCCGGCAGGCCATCGAGGCCGATCCCAAAGCGCCGAAGCGAATCCTGACCGTGCGCGGAGCAGGATACGTCTTCGCCCGGACGCAGGACTGATCCCGGCCGGCCGGTATCTCCTTCGTTGGGCGCAGCCGCCCCACCGACCCCGGCGCGGTTCGGTATAACGTTTGCGCGCAAAAGGGGCCGCGCGGCGACGGAGCAGAAGCGGAGCAATCGTGTTCAAACGTCTCTCGACACAGATCTATCTCACCATCGTCGCGACGCTCCTCATCGTCGTTGTGCTTGCCGGCGGCGCATGGCGCCACAGCGGCGAAGGCCGGCAGATGGAACGAGCGGCGGAGATCGCCGGCGAACTGCTGGCCAACGGGCTGCCGGCGGCCGGCGCACCAGCGGCAGATCAACGCGAAGCGGCAATCGAACTCGCGAAACGGCTGCGGCTCGATCTGGCGCTCTATACCGCGCGGGGCGAACGGATTGCCCAATTCGGCCGCCCGCTGCCCGACCCCAGCGAACGCCACGGCCCACCGGGCGAGGGCGGATTCGTATTCGGGCGCGGCGGTCCGGCCTGGGCGGTGCCGCTTCCCGACGGGCGGACGATTGTCGCGCGGCTCCCAAATCGCGGTCCGTTCCCGCGACCGGTACGCTTCATCTTCTTTCTCGCCGCCGTCGCCGCATTGGTCGGGCTCTGCGCCTGGCCGGTCGTGCGAGGCCTTACGCGACGCCTGGAACGGCTTCAGGCCGGCGTCGAGCGCTTCGGCGAAGGCGATCTGTCCGCCCGGGTCAGCGTCAAGGGACGCGACGAAATCGCCAAGCTAGCGGCGAGCTTCAACCAGTCGGCCGAGCGCATCGCATCTCTGGTGGCGGCACAGAAGCTTCTACTGGCCAACGCAAGCCATGAACTACGCACACCGCTGGCGCGCATCCGCATGGGGATCGAACTGATGCAGACCAAACCATCGCCGGAGCGGCGGGCGGCGCTGGAAGCGGACATCGCCGAACTGGACGAGATGGTGGAGGAAATTCTCCTGGTCAGCCGCCTGGACCGGCTGGAAGAACTGGACGCGCGGGCGCCCGTCGATCTCCTTGCGCTCGCGGCGGAAGAGGCGTCACGCTATCGCGACATCGACGTCACAGGCGAACCGGTTACGCTCGACGGCGACGCCCGACTGCTGCGGCGACTCGTCCGGAACCTGATCGAGAATGCCAATCGGCATGGCGCCGCTCCGATCTCCGTCTCCGTTGCGCGCGATTCCGGCGCACCCGGTATTACGTTGCGGGTGGCCGACAGCGGCCCGGGTGTCTCGCCCGAACGCGCGGAGCAGGTTTTCGAGCCGTTCCATCGCGGGCCGACGCGCGGCAGTGTGCGGGGCAACGGCCTTGGTCTGGCACTGGTGCGCTCTATCGCCGAACGCCATGGCGGCACGGTACGATTCACACCGGGTCCCGACGGCCGGCTGAACGTCGTCGAGCTCCGGCTCCCGGCCTCGGAATAGGTCAGCCCTGCCGCCGCGCCAGTGCATCCTTGCGCGCATTCATGCGATCACGATCCGTGACATGGATGAGGCCCGCGACCTGCCGGATAAGCTGATCTTCATAGGGATCGAGTTCGCCGTCGGCATAAGCCACCGACCAAAGCATCCTGACGATTTCGCTTTTCTCCTCCGGCCGCAGCACTTCGTTGATGTGCCGGGTGTATGGAAAATACTGGGCCGAATCGCTCACCCTTTTCTCCGCCGACGTAATCAGGCCATGGGCCTCATCGGGAAGGATCTCGAACCGCTCGATCAGCAGTTTCGCAATCGTGGCGCGCTCGTCGGCACCGAAGTTCTGGTCCATTCGCGCGGCCTCGACGAGCAGCGCCGCGACCGATACGCGCAGATCCTCTTCGCTGTTCGAAGGCGCCGGTTTCTGACGCCCTTCGATGAACCCAATGATCCGATCGAGCAAATGCTGTTCCTTTCAGTTCTCACCCCGCACCGAGCCGGCTATTGCGCCGCTCTTGATATCCGCCGAACACGACCGGCGACCGCCGGAAGCCCGGTACCGGCGCCGAACGTGGCCTGCTTTTGGTGCGGGGCTCCATTTTCGAGGGTCGAACGCCTTTGCGCAGGCGCCATCAGTTCTCTCGCCCTTCCCCCAGGACGACTAATCTCGCTTATCGAGACTTAGGTTGTCTCACGGCTATTCCAACCACCCAGGTTCCCTGAGAGTTGCATTGTGCGAACACCCCGCGATAGCGTCGGGCGCCGCCGCGACCGTTTGGCTTGGCCTAACCCGGGGCGAACCGCCGTGACCGCGGCATCCCTGCGACCGATCGACAACAATCCAATGAGGCTTCCTCTTGCCCCACCTCCACGCGTTTCCCCGCAAATCGGCTGCATCCGCACCGCTGTTCCTCGCCCTCCTGACCGCGATTGCCATCGTTTTCGCGATTCTACCGGCATGGGGACAGACGCCAAGCGGCGGCGGGACGTCAACGGAAAGGGCCGGGGCGGAAAAACTGGAAGTCCTCACCAAACCGGCGCCGCCGTTTGCCATGAAGCGGGACGACGGCACATGGTCGGGGCTCGCGATCGATCTATTCGAGGCGATTGCCCGCGAACTCGGACGCGAAGTCGTGTGGCGTGACATGGAAACGACCGCAGAGATGATCGATGCCCTGGCGAAAGGCAACGGGGATGTCGGCATCGCGGCCGTTACGATCAACGCCGACCGCGAAGAAGTCGTCGACTTCACGCACTCCTACTACGACTCCGGGCTGGCCATCGCGGTGGCGCGCAATCCAGGCGCGTCGATCTTCGACGTGTTCAAGGCACTGGCTTCGCCGGCATTTCTCACCACGGTGGGGACACTGGCGACACTTCTCTTGGCGACCGGCGCACTCATCTGGTTCGCCGAGCGCGGCAAGAACAGCGATCAATTCCAGGACGATCCGGTCAAGGGCATCGGCAACGGCTTCTGGTGGTCCGCCGTGACGATGACAACCGTCGGGTACGGGGACAAAGCGCCGGTCACGCTTCTCGGGCGGGGCATTGCCGTGGTGTGGATGTTCGCTGCCTTGATCCTGACGGCGGTGTTTACCGCGCAGCTTGCCAGCTCGCTTACGATTGGCAGCATCTCTGGCCCGGTGAAGGGGCCCAGCGATCTCAATCGCGCCCGTGTCGGCGTCGTGGAGAAAGCGGCTTCGAGCACATATTTCAACGAACGGTTTCTTCGGCCAACGGGATTCAAGGACGTCGAAACCGGTTTGAATGCTCTGATGTCCGGAGAAATCGACGCGTTCGTCCATGACGAACCGATCCTACGGTTTCGTATCTCACGCGATTTCGCAAGATCGGTGGAATTGCTGCCTCAAATTTTCCAGCCGCAGGATTATGGTATCGTTCTTCCGCCCGACAGCATGATGCGGGAAGAAATCAACCGTGCGCTTCTGGCGATCAAAACGTCGGAAGAATGGGGCGGCATTCGCCGCCGTTATTTTGGTGAAGAAAGCCAGTAGCCGGCCTTTACTTTTTCGGCGCGTCCGAAACCGGCGATTCGGTCAGTTCTGCGGCTTGGCTTCATCAAGCGGCACGCAATCGCCGGACGTGGCGATATCCTTGTCCGGCGGACATGGCGTCATCCATTGCTCTCGCGGTTTCGACTCGACCCCGCCGGGCTGGATCGTGCCATCCTTCGTTTCTTCGGCCGTCTCGACATATTCGTCAACCTTGGCCTCGGCGTCGCTCTTCCCTTTACCGCTATCCTCGATCTTCGTCTCAGGCGGCCTGGTGCTGACGTTCTGCGCGGTTGCGGTGGTCGCGGCAATCGCCATGGCGACGACCAAGGCCAGCGATGCGGCGACCAGCATCAGGACGTTTTGCGGGGTTTCGACCCGCGATACAGCGCGATTGTCGCATTCGGTCTCATTCATGGCGTCCGAACTCCCTGTTGGCTTAGGACCGCTCGACGAACTTGCAGAACCGGCTCAAGTCTCCGCCCTTCGTTTTCTCCTGATACAGGAAGGCGAGATTTTCGTTCTCAAAGGTCTCAAAGAACGTGTCCCACTCGATTTTCTCCAGCTTCTCGTGCGGGTCCTGGAATTCTATGCGAAGGACTCCCACGTCATCCCATTTCGCCGTCTCATGTACTCGCGCTGGATATCCGGAGCGCTCTTCCGTCCAATTCTTGATGGTTTCGTGATCTGTTGTCGTCTTGCTATCAGTCATGACAGCCAATCCTCGTTGCAAACGTTATCGGTTATGCAATGTTGAATGGAGAAATTAGTTCCTTACTCGGCTGAATAGAAAAACGGCCCCGCCGAGCGAACGGCGAGACCGCGTTGTTTTCAAAACAAGTCGTCGAGTCGACCGTGCAAAAATTCGCGCGCGCGATCAGCCTTGCAGGAAGGGCAGCTTGCGGACGCGGGTGCCGGTCAGTTTCGCCCAGGCATTCGCGACGGCGGGACCGATTGGCGGCACGCCGGGTTCACCCACGCCGGTCGGGCTTTCGGCAGATTTGACGATAGTCACCTCGACATCGGGCATCTCGCCGATGCGCAGCGACCGGTAGGTGTCGAAGTTCTTCTGCACGATTTCACCGTTCTCCATGGTGATGGCCGAGTAGAGAATGTGGCCGAGGCCAAAGCCGACGCCGCCTTCCATCTGCGCGCGCACGATGTCGGGGTTAACGCAAACGCCGCAGTCCACGGCGACCCAGACCTTGTGAACGCGCGGCACGCCGTCCTCGCTGCCTTCGGAAACCTCCGCGATTTCGGCAACGTAGGAGTTGAAGGACTTGTGGACCGCGACACCGCGGGCGCGGCCTTCGGGAACCGGGCCGCCCCAGTCGGCCAATTCGGCGACCGCACGCAGCACGCCGGCATGGCGGGGATGCTTGTCCCCCATAAGACGCAGGCGTTCCTCTACCGCGTCCTTCCCGCCGAGCGCGATCATCTCGTCGAGGAAGGTCTCGGTGGAATAGGCGGTGTGGGTGTGACCGACGGAGCGCCACCACAGCGGCGGCACCTTGAGCGACATCTGGTGCAGCGCCAATCGAAGATTCGGCACGGCGTAGGGCATGTCGTCGGCGCCTTCGATCATCGTCGGATCGATCCCGTCCTTCATCATGCCGGCGAACGGCGTTCCCTCCATGATCGACTGACCCACCAGGGTCATGTCCCAGGCGGCGACATGTCCATCCTTGTCGAGTGCCCCACGCATGCGGTGGACGTTGAGCGGTCGATAGTACCCGCCCTGGATATCGTCCTCGCGCGTGTAGAGCAGTTTGACGGGACGCTCGCGACCGATCGCGTCGACGGCCGCTGCCGCCTCGGAGGCCACATCGCCGATCGGGGTCGCGCGGCGACCGAAGCTGCCCCCGGCGAACATCGTCTCGATGCGAACGCTTTCGGGACGCAGGCCGAGCGTCTGAGCGATTACGTTCTGGTCGATGGTCTGCATCTGCGATCCGGCCCAGACGCGGGCGCCCTCGCGGTCCGCTTCGATCAGACAGTCGAGCGTCTCCATCGGCGCGTGGGCGAGGTAAGGGAAGACGTACTCGGCTTCCACTGTCTGCCCGGCTGAGCCGAGGACCGAGTCGATATCTCCGTTCTCCTTTACGACACGCCCGGGCTCTTTCGCCTTGGCGCTGTAATCTGCAACGATTTCGGCCGTAGAGCGCGTCTCGGCTTCGCTCATGTCCCATTCGATTTGCAGCGCTTCGCGGCCCTTCAACGCCGGCCAGTAGCCTTCAGCGTAGACAGCCACGCCGCGCTGCAACTGTTTTACATCGACGACGCCGCTCACCTTGCGCGCCGCGCTGTCATCGACGCTTTTGACCTTCGCCCCGAAGGCCGGCGGACGCTGCATGAGTACGGTCAGCATGTTCGGCCGCGTGGCGTCGATCGTGAATTGTGCTTTGCCAGTCGACTTGACCTCGGAGTCGAGCTTCGGAAGTTCGGTGCCGATGAGGACGAACTCACTGGGGTCCTTGAGGAAGGGCTCCGCGGGCGGTTCGAGCTTGGAAGCCGCTTCGGCAAACTCGCCGAAGGACCCGCTTTTATTCGTGCCCGCGTGGGTAATGCGGCCTTTCGCGACCTCGATTTCATCGGCGGGGACGCCCCAGGCCTGAGCGGCGGCATCGACGAGCATGGCGCGTGCAGCGGCGCCGGCCTTGCGCATCTGTTCGTATGAGTTGGCGATGGCCGTCGAGCCGCCGGTTCCCTGCACGCCAAAGGCAAGGTTCTTATAGAGCGCCGTGTTGGCCGGCGACGAGATGGCGCGCATCTGCGACCAGTCGGCGTCGAGTTCCTCGGCAACCAGTGTCGCGAGGCCGGTGTAAGGCCCCTGGCCGAATTCGACATGCTTGACCAGCACCGTCACCGTCGAGTTCGGATCGATACGGACGAAAGCGTTTGGAGCGAAGGCGGTTTCGCCGCCATCTCCCTGGATCACTGCGGCGGCGCCGGACTGCGCATTGGCGCGTGTCGGTAGCTGAAGGCCAAGCACAAGCCCGGCGCCCGCTCCGGCGAGGCTCTTGATAACCGTGCGGCGCGAAGTTTCGAGGCGCGCTGCGGCGGGGTCGGCAGTTTTATCGGGATCGAACAGGAATTGCATTGGAAACGTGTCCTCGCGCGTTAGCTTTCCAGGTCCTTGGCGGCGCTATGGATCGCCTTGCGAATGCGCACATAGGTCGCGCAACGGCAGATGTTGCCGGCCATGCCGTTGTCGATGTCTTCGTCGGTGGGCTTCGGGATCGTTCGCAACAGGCCGACGGCGCTCATCACCTGGCCCGACTGGCAGTAACCGCATTGCGGAACGTCGTGCGCAACCCAGGCTTTCTGTACGGCTTCGGCTTCCGGCCCGGAAACGGCTTCGATGGTGACGATATCGCTGCCTTCTGCGGCCTCTACAGGCGTTACACAGGAGCGTTGGGGCTGGCCGTCGACGTGAACTGTGCAAGCGCCGCATTGGGCGATGCCGCAACCGTACTTGGTTCCGGTCAACCCGAGTTTCTCGCGGATCACCCACAGGAGCGGCATGTCCGGCTCTGCCTCCACTTCATGAGACTTGCCGTTCACCGTCAGTGTGAATTTCGCCATATTCGTCCTCCTGGGCGTGAGGGCTCGTTGCCATCGTAAGTTCTGCGGCGGGTCATGCTGTCCCCGGTGCGGCGGGAGGGCTTCCCGCGTGTGGGATTAGGGGGCCTTTTGTTTCAACGCCGGGGACGGCGTTTCGGTCCATGCTTACATCTATTTTCCCACGGACAATGCCAGGGGCCATCGCAGCGGCATCGATGGGACGACGCAACAACAGCGTGTCCCGGTTAGACAGGGACCCCGAGAGGCAAGCGAACCTCGCCGCCATATTCGGGAACGAGGCGCGGCCAGTTCGTCGCCGGGATACTCTCCAGCGTACCGCGCAACACGGAAATAGGGCCGCCGTGGCCAATCGCCAAGATCCTTTGCCTGCCGGGGAGTTCCCGGTACCACTCAAGGACGCGATCGCGCATGGCATGCACGGTCTCGCCGCCCGGCGCGCTAAACGTGTCCGGCTCATGGATCAGCTGGGCGATATCCTGACCGGAGGCGTGGATTTCGTCCCATGTAAGAAGTTCCCATTCGCCGAAATCGAACTCGCGCAAGCGATGATCGGCCTCGCGCGTCGCCGCCAAGCGCTCGGCCACCGCCGCGGCGAGCCGGTCGGCGCGCGACAGCCCCGAGTGAACGATCATCGTCGGCCGGTGTTCGGCCAGTCTTTCGGAGATGTCCGAAACGGCCGCAATGCCGGCGGGCGATAGTTCGACGTCGCTCCGGCCGTAGCAGCGGCCTTTCAGGCTCTCGCAAACGGCGGTATGGCGGACCATCAAGAGCCACTCCGGCTCGTTGGCGAGTTCTGTCGCGGGAGTCTGCTGTTTCGGTCGAGCGCTCATGTGGGCAGAGGATCTCGCAGGGTCAGTACGCTTGTGTCGGGGTGGCAGCGCTTTCATGCACCGGCGTTCGCAATCACGGTTTGAGTTGCAGAGGCAGGCCCGCTGCCACAAACTCCACCCGGTCCGCGACTTCGGCGATGCGTTGGTTGAGCCGGCCCTGAGCATCCCGGAATGCACGCCCGAGCGCCGTTTCCGGGACGAGGCCGAGGCCCAGTTCGTTGGAGACGAGTATGATCCGATGACTGGCGCGCGCCAACTCAAGCGACGTCACCAGCTTTTCGGTTTCGGCTTCGAGGTTGCCATCGGCCAGCATGTGGTTGGTGAGCCAGAGCGTTAGGCAATCGACAACGACTGCCGGCCGGTGGGGATCACAGTCGGGGGGCGGCGCTACATCGGCAAGCGCGGCCAATTCAGCCGCGAGCGTATAGGGCGCTTCGATCGTGCGCCATATCGACCCGCGCTCGGCACGGTGCCTGGCAATGCGGTCGGCCATCTCGGAATCGTGGGCCTCCGCCGTGGCGATCATGATGCGATCCGCGCCGGTTGCAGCAAGTGTGAGAGCGCGCCGCGTTTTTCCGGACCGCGCGCCGCCCAGCACCAGGGTCACAGACGCTTCGAGCGCTGCAACCGGATCGACAGCGCCAGCCATCACAATGCAACTGCGGGCTGCGAGGCCGCGATCAGCGCCGCGAGCGCCGCAACTTGCGCCAGTGCGGCGGCTGCGCCGAGCACATCACCGGTGCGCCCGCCGAGATGCCGGTGGGCGAGCAAGGAAACAATCAGCACGACAGCGACGGCGGCGAGGGCCGCGGCTATCGCCGCCCCAGGCCCTGTAAGAATGGCGCCGGCGAACAGCGCCAAGCCCCAGGCGATGGCAAAGGGCAGCGGCGGCGGTGCCGGCGTCTCGGCGGAAAGTCCAGCCGCACGTGCCGGTTGAAGAAGCGCCAGCGGAAGCCCGACGGCCGCGCGGCTCATAGCGCCCGCGACGACAAGCGGGCCGATCAACCCCCACGGCCCGACGAAACCGGCGGTGAAATTCAATTGAGCGATCAGCGCCGCGGTCGTGAAGAGAAGCACCACGAGGCCGGCGGCTCCGTACGTGCCGACCCGGCTGTCGCGCATAATCTCCAGCTTATCGACCCGCGTCCGTCCGCCGCCGATACCGTCGAGAAAATCGGCAAGCCCGTCTTCGTGGAAGGCGCCGGAAACGATCAGCATCGCGGCCAGCGCAAGTCCAGCGCCTGCATAGGCACCGAGGCCGGCAAGCGAGGCCAGCGCGAAACAAACGCCGCCCGCGAGTCCGACGAGCGCGCCTGCGACCGGATAGGCCCAGAACGCGGATGAAAGGGTGGCGCGTGTCTCGATGTCGAAGCCCGGCACGGGCAATCGCGTCAGCAGCGACATCGCCAGAAGCAACTCTTCGTAGACGCGGCGCAGCGGGGTCGAAGGACGTGCCCGCGCGTAAGGGTCAACGGTTGCCTGTGTCTTTTCCAGCATCGGTCCTGTTCTCCACCGCGGCGCTCTCGAATGTCGCCATCGTGTTATGCAATTCGGCGGCCGCCCGGACCAGACCGGCGGCCAGGGCGGCACCCGTTCCCTCGCCGAGGCGCATGTCGAGGTCAAGCAACGCTTCGAGTCCCATCCGCTGCAGCAAACGCCCGTGCGCGGGCTCCGCGGAAACGTGACCGGCAAGGCAATGCCGCGTGATCTCCGGGTTCGCCGCGACCAGCGGCGCAATCGCCGCCGTTGCGACATAGCCGTCGAGGATGACAGGGATACGGAGCTGGCGCGCGCGCAGGACAGCCCCGGCGATAGCCGCCTGCTCCCGGCCGCCGACGTGTCGAAGGAGGGCGAAGGCCCGGCCTTCCGCCCCCGCCATCGTCCCGAGTTCCCTGAGCGTTCGGGCAACGGCTTGTTCGACGAGTGCCGCCTTTTTCTTTTGCCCCTCGGAATCGAGCCCGGTTCCCGGCCCCACCCAATCGGCGGCGGCGCCGCCAAACGATACATTCGCCAGTGCGGCGGCGACGGTCGTGTTGCCGATCCCCATTTCTCCGACGATGACGACACCGGGACCGGCGGCATCGACGGCGCGTGCGCCAGCACTGAGCGCCTCAAGCGTTTCCTCGACGCTCATCGCCGGACCTTCGGAAAGGTCGGCGGTCGGCCGGTCGATTTCGAGGGCCTCGACGCGCAAGCCCAGGTCGAAGACGCGGGTCAGCACGTTAATCGCGGCGCCGCCGTCCTTGAAGTTCTGTACCATCTGCGCAGTGACAGACGGCGGATAGGGAGAGACGCCGCGGCTGGCGATGCCGTGGTTTCCCGCAAAGACAAAGACTTCGAATGGCGCGACCTGCAGGGCCTTCGCGCGGCCCGGAGCCCAGCCCGCCAGGAAGACCGCAATATCCTCGAGCCGCCCGAGCGAGCCCGGCGGCTTGGTCAGCCGATCGAGATGGATGCGCGCCCGGTCGCGCCGCCCTTCGTCCGCGGCCGGCAGGGTCGCGAGCGCGTCGTCGAGATCGGTTGAAGTCTTGAAGTGCAAACGATTTACTCTTGCGGGATTTGGCGGAATTCGACGACGCGGCTCATCCGGCGTTGACCGTCTTGATGTCGATGAATTCGATCTCGGGATGGCGGTCGCGCGTTGTCGACAAGTTGTAGATCGACGGCGCCATGTAGACGAAGTCGCCATCGAGATCCTTGGCGATGTTCGAGCGGTATCTCGCGACGAACTTGTCGAGGTCTTTTGAATCGTCGGCGCGTATCCACCGAACGGTGTCGCAGGGTGCCGGATCGTATGCTGCACCCAACCCGTATTCATGAGTCAGCCGGTCAACCAGAACATCGAGCTGAAGCGCACCGATCACACCGACGACCGGCTGCGTGCCATCGATGGGCGAAAAGAGCTGCACGACGCCTTCCTCTGCCATCTCCTGCAGCGCGTCCTTCAGCTTCTTTGCCTTGATCGCGTCTTCCAGACGGACCCGGCGCAGGATCTCGGGCGCGAAGTTGGGAATGCCCAGGAACGTGATGTCCTCGCCTTCGGTCAACGCATCGCCGATGCGCAAAAGGCCGCGGTTGGGGATGCCGACGACGTCGCCGGCGAATGCCACCTCGGCGATTGAGCGATCCTGCGCGAAGAAGAACTGTGGCGCCGAGAGCGCCATCGTCTTACCTGTGCGCGGCAGCTTCACCCTCATCCCGCGCGAAAGCTTGCCCGAACACACCCGCATGAAAGCGATGCGGTCGCGATGCTGCGGGTCCATGTTCGCCTGGATCTTGAAGATCACGCCCGTCATCTTCTTCTCGTCGGAATGCACGGTACGCGTCGCGGCCTTCTGATCGCGCGGCGGCGGCGCGTGCGCGACGAGGGCGTCGAGCAGGTCGCGGACGCCGAAATTCTTAAGCGCCGAACCGAAGAAGACCGGCGTCAGCGTGCCTTCGCGGAACGCCTGGAGATCGAACGGCGTCGCCGATTCCTGGACGAGTTCCATTTCCTCACGCCATGTGCCGACCTCGTTTTCGTCCAACAGTTCTTCGAATAGCGGATCGTCGATACCGGACACCGCCTCGCCGTCGGGGCTCTGATCGACGCGGCGCACGCGTTTACCCAGGATATCGTACGTGCCCTTGAAGCCCTTGCCGGACCCGATCGGCCAGACCATCGGCGCGGTTTCGAGCGCCAGAGTCTGCTCGACTTCCTGCAAGAGGTCGAGAGGTTCCTGCGCCTCCCGGTCCATCTTGTTCACGAACGTAATGATCGGGATATCGCGCAGGCGGCAGATCTCGAACAGCTTCAGTGTCCGAGCCTCGATGCCGCGCGCGGCGTCGATCACCATGATGGCGGAATCCACCGCCGTCAGCGTGCGGTAGGTATGATCGGAGAAGTCTTCGTGCCCCGGCGTGTCGAGCAGATTGAAGACCGAGCCGGCGTACTCGAAGGTCATGACCGAGGTGGCCACCGAAATGCCGCGGCTCTTCTCGATCTCCATCCAGTCCGAGCGGGTGGAGCGCCGATCCTTCTTCGCCTTCACCTGGCCGGCCAACTGAATTGCGCCGCCGAACAAGAGGAGTTTCTCCGTCAGCGTTGTCTTACCGGCGTCTGGGTGGGAGATGATCGCGAACGTGCGCCTACGAGCGATCTCGTAGCCCAGATCGCCGGGTTTGCCGGTGGGCTGTTCCGCTGCGGCCGTGGTGACGGGGTCACCGGCCGTGGCGGCCTTCATCGGGGCCGCGTCGCCGTCTTGCATGGCTCGTCCGCTGTCCTGGTTCCGGGAGAATGACGTGAAGGCCCGGCTTTTAGCGCAGTTGCAGCGGATTGGCGAGGGCACGGTCAGCGCGGCGGCCGCGCGCCGCGCTTCGCGTTCGTTTCAAGGCCGAATGCCGGGAGCATTGGCCGGTTACCGCATGGTTTGAGCGCGCGGTGTCAGGCGCCGCCGCGAACCTCGATTCTGCGGCCTGTTTCGACGTGCATTTTCTGCGCCGTCGGCGTGACTGGACCTGCTATTGATGAAAAGCTTGCCACAATGGCGACGGAACCGTCGCCATTGTACGTTAATTCTGCACTCGACTGAGCCTTGGGCACTCCGATGCGATTGATGGCCCCGGGGCCGCACTTCTTTCAATCACTGGCAAAAGAAGGATTATCGCCGCATGAAACGTATCTCCGCCTTCGCCGCCGCGGCAGCACTGGCGTGTGCGCTCGGCATGAGCGCCGCGCAAGCCGCTCCGGTTCAACCTGCCGGCGCCGCCACTGCCATTTCCGGTGACGGGCTCGTTACCCAGGTTCACGGCGGACATGGCCGTGCATGCCGCTGGGGGCCCGTGTGGCGCTGGAATGGCAAGCGCGTCCGCCACCGTCACATCGGGCGCCAAGTCCGCGTGTGCGGCAAGCGCTGGCGCGGCAGAGGCCGCCCGCATGGCTGGCAGAAGCGCGGTTGCTTCAAACTCGGCCCAGTGTGGTACTGCCCGTAAGATCGACAGTTGATGCCCCGTCGACGGATGCACGCATCGCGAGAGGCATCCGGATTGGCGGGCGACAGCACCATTGGAATTCGAACCGCGCGCGAAGCACATTTTGCGCGCGGCTTTTCGCATCCTCGGCTTGCCTTGATCCCGTCGTGCCGCTTGTCGTCCCGCCGCTAGTGTTCCGTCTCAGACATTTGCCTCCCATTTCGGCTCGGTTACGAGCAAATGTCTGAGACATGAGGAACACTAGAAACCCTATGATTCTAGTGTTGCTTTTGTCACCGACGCTTGGCAGATCGCATCGCGGCAACTGGGGGCCAAGCGTCTGTGACGCAACACTAGGCGCCAATGGCGGTGATCGAAGTCGAGGCCATGTGTCGAGCATGAAATTCGTTCCCGGCGCAAAGGCCTGAAGAAGGCGAGCCTCGGCAGCCGGTCGTGAGGTTACTCGCGCGCAACCGTCGAATGGCGGCCCGCCCGCGCCGCCGGGCACATCGTGGTTGCGGGCGACCGGCAAGTAGGGTACATAGCCGCCTCGTTTTGCTGACGTTCCAGACTACGGCGTCGGCCGGGTGGCGTGTGTTTTCCGCCGTCCGGCATCTCGATGCGACCCGGTCGCCCCGCCGTGCCGATGACATCTCAGCAGGATCGCTGCCGTAGCTCAGGGGTAGAGCACTCCCTTGGTAAGGGAGAGGCCGAGAGTTCAAATCTCTCCGGCAGCACCAGACACCGAATGCCTTGATCAACTTTGACCTTAGGCATTTATCGCGCCTGAGCGGCCGTCACAGTCCTGTGACGTTAGCCTCGGAATTCCGCGTTTATCCACTCCTCCTGAGCTGACGAGGATGCCCCCCTCTTATGACGGATAGCCGGCTGGCCTGGCGCGCGGGAACGCGTCGCGCCTTGGCGCATTGCGACCTCAAGGCCTATTCCGGCCAATCTTTCGGGGTGAAGCGGATGACGCGATATGTGTGGGAAAATCAAATCGACGTCCGGGCCATGTGCGCGATCGGGCTCAGCGGTCAACTGGGACTCGACGGTCGCCTACCCTGGGAGGGCGTGCAGGAACCGCCGTTCCAGCGGGACGTCGAACGTTTCTTCGAACTGACTCGAGGCCATGTTCTGATGGCCGGTGAACGCACCCTCGCGAGCGTGCCCGAGAGGTGTCGCGAAAACCTGACACTCGTCGAGTTGCATTCGCACATGGATCCGAAGGAGATGCTGCGCTCCTACCGCAGCCGCCGCATCTTCATCGGCGGCGGCCCGCCGATATGGGCGGCATACGCGCCCTATATCCGCACCTGGGATGTAACGCGGCTTCCCTATGACGGACCCGCCGACCGCTGGTTCGACCCGGCGTGGCTGACCGCCGCCGTGGCGAGCGCACGGGGACAGGCTCAGGACCGTTCCGTTTGAACAACCGGCGGCGTTGCGGAACGCCGTCGGGGTTACAATCCACCGATGCGGCAATCGGCTCCGACGGCGTCACGAACGCCTCAGATGGTCGGACCGCCGGTTACCTCGAAGCGCATCTTGATGCGGCGGAAGAGATGGTCGCGGACCTTGCGATAGCTATCGAGGATGAGATCGTCGTCGGCATCCTCGGGAAAAGCAGCGGCATCAAGGGTCGGCCAGTATTCGACGCGGGCCGGCATGGTGCGCGTCAACTCAAGAGCCTGATGGTGCGCTTCCGGCGAGAGCGAAACGATGAGATCGAACACCTCGTCCTCGTCGATCTCAGCGAGTGCACGCGGCTTATGGCGCGAAATGTCGATGCCGATCTCGGACATGACGGTCTCGCAGTAGCGGTCGACCTCGCCCGCGCGCACACCGGCGGAGGTGACGCGCATGCGCTTGCCGGCGAAATGCCGCAGGATTCCTTCTGCCATCGGCGACCGGATCGCGTTCAGGGAGCAGGCGAACAAGACATTGCGCGCCGCTGGGGTTTCGGCATCCGCCAGCGGCACCGGGCTAGCCTTTCCAATGCAGCGCGCAGACGAGCGTGAAGAGCCGTCGCGCAGTATCGAAATCGACATCGATCTTGCCATCGAGCCGCTCGGCCAGAAGACGGCTGCCTTCGTCGTGAAGGCCGCGACGCGAAACATCAATCGCCTGGATCTTCGAAGGTGGCGCCGAGCGGATCGCCTCGTAATAGCTGTCGCATACGAGGAAATAATCCTTGATGATCTTTTTGAAAGAGCCCAGCGGCAGATTGTGAACCACGAGTTCCTGCGCGCCTTCGTTCCCGACCGTCATCACCAGCCGGTCGTCGGCGATCGCCAGATCGAGGCGATAGGGACCTTCATTGCGGCCCGGCAACTTGAACTCGTTCGACTCCAGGAGGTCGAAGACGGCCACCTCGCGCTCGTGCTCGACGTTGATATTCTTGCGGGCGATGGTGTCTCGGCAAAGGTTTACTTCGTAGAGACGGTGACGCGAGTTGGGATTGGGGCCGAATTCGGACATCGATTTTTCCCTCAACTCATTGACTTGAGCCGAACCTCGACCGAACGGCGGTGGCCCTCGAGCCCCTCGCTGCGGGCCAGCGTCATGGCCGACGGCCCCAGCTTCTCAAGCGCGGCGGCATCGAGCTTTAGAAGCGAGGTCCGTTTCATGAAGTCGAGAACCCCAAGACCGGAAGAGAAGCGCGCGGACCGTGCGGTGGGCAGAACGTGATTGGTGCCGGCGACGTAATCGCCGATGACTTCGGGCGTGTGGGCGCCGATGAAGATCGCACCGGCGTTCGTGATCCGCTCGACCAGTTTCTCGGGATCGGCGGTGGCGATTTCCAGGTGTTCGGCGGCGATGCGATCCGCCAGCGGCGGGGCGTCATCGAGGCTGTCGAGCACGATAATGGCGCCGAAGTCCTGCCAGCTCGGCGCCGCGATGTCCTTGCGCGGCATTGTTTCCAGTTCCGCTTCAACGGCCGCTTCCACCCGGTCAGCGAACGCCGCGTCGTCCGTCATCAGGATGGACTGCGCGGCGGTGTCGTGTTCGGCCTGCGCCAGCAGGTCGGTGGCGATCCAGCGCGGGTCGTTGTCGGCGTCGGCGATGACCAGGACTTCGGACGGTCCGGCGATGGAATCGATACCGACGTTGCCGTAGACCTGCCGCTTGGCGGCGGCCACATAGGCGTTACCCGGTCCGACAATGACGTCCACCGGCGCGATCGTTTCAGTACCGTACGCAAGGGCGGCGACCGCCTGCGCGCCGCCGATGCGGTAGATTTCGTCGGCGACCATCCCCCCGGCGACAAGCACCAACGGGTTCACCTCGCCGCGGGGGGTCGGGACGACCATGACGACGCGACCGACGCCGGCAACCCGGGCGGGTACGCCGTTCATCAGGACCGAACTGGGATAGGAGGCAAGGCCGCCGGGGACGTACAGTCCGGCCGACTGCATCGCGGTCCAGCGTTCGCCCAGTTCGACGCCCGCATCGTCGCGATAGCGGCTGGAAGCCGGCTTTTGGCGGGTGTGATGGGCGACGATGCGCCGGTGGGCGAAATCCAAGGCCCGCAGAGCGTCGGGATTCTCGCGTTCGACACGCGCCCGCGCCCCGGCGATCTCATCGGCGGTAACGCGCAGGCCGGCGGCCGCAAGGTCGACGTTATCGAAACGTTTCGAATAGTCGATGAGCGCCGCGTCACCACGCCGGCGAACATCGGTGACGATCGCGCGGACGGCGTCATCGACTTCGGCGGACGATTCCCGCTTCTGCGCCAGCAGGTGATCAAAGGCTGCGGCAAAGCCGGGATCGGAGCTCTTCAGTCGCGTTGCCATCGTCTGTCTCTTTCAATTTCGCGGCGCGCGCGCCGATGCCGGCACCATCCGGCGCCAACTCTAGTCCAACCGCCCGGCCGCGGCTCAGGCCTCCGCGTCGCCCGCGTCAGGATGCTGCGGTTTGCTTGCCGTCGTCCAGGCCGCGCCGAGATCGCGCAGTTCAGCTTCGATGCATTCAACATCGAGCTCAATCTGCGGGCCGCCGGAAAAATATAGTGTCACACGGCCGGATGGTGCTTCGCCTTGGGCGAAGTCAATGGCCAGGAGCGAGAGCACGCCCTTGCGATCCTCCCGGTCGATGCCCTTGCTGCGGACGGCACTGACGCGCTCGAAGCGAAAGCCGCATTGGCGCCTGCGATATTCACCTGCGTCCTTAGCGGAGGAGGAAAGCGCGGTCGGGTCCGCCCAGTCGAAGCGGTTGAGCACCATGGCGAAGCGGCGCGCCGGGCGATCGTAAACCACGTCGGCAATGCGGCCGACTGCATCCTGAAGGTGCGCGGAAACGACCTTCAAGTCCTCTTCGTCGAGTGCGATCAGCTTCAGCTCTGACATTTCGCCGGATTCTGTGGTTGTGAGCGGTCCAGGGACGGTCATCGCACCAACCGTCGGATACAAGTCTGTTCGGCGCGAAGGCCGAGGTGTCCTGTAAGCCATAACGAGAGGTTCGACGGGGCTTGATACCGGCCGCATGAACTAATGGCAACACACTGGCCGGCCACGTGTGGACTGCGGATCGGCCGCCGAAGGCGGGCCGCGCCGGTCGGTCGCGGGTGGGGCAAACGGGCGAGGCGTCCCGAACGACGTCAGGGACTGCCGGTAGCGCCCCCAAGGCCTGTAGGCTCGCCTGCTTGGCCGGAGCCGTCCGGGTCCGACATCCTTGAGATAAGCTGCCGCATGACCGGCTCGAACTGCTGACCGGCGTTGCCGCGTTTTCTTCCCGCCTTCGTCGCCTGCCAGCCTTCCGCGGCGACCGCCGAGGCCGAAACCTCGAATTGAGCAGGCGGCGGCAATTCGAGGATGCCTGACTGGGGACGTCCGTTGACGATCATGTCGATATCGACGTTGAACGGGCGGTCAAAGAGAAGCGCGCCGGTCCGGGCATCCACCTCGCCGATACGGTATGCCGGACCCAGCCCCTCGATGCGACCGTCTTCGACAGCAACGGACGCGACCCTCACCGAAAGCGGCGGATAAGACGGGGCCTTGCGCGCGGGCGGAGCGCTCGCGCCGTCCACACCTTGCGCCTCGTTCGCGAAGTCGGCGACCGGCGCCAGGAACCGCAAATTATTGAAGTGCAGCGTCCAGCCCGTAAGAAGCGGCAGCCAGTCGAGCCCCGCATCTATGCGACGGACACGCAGGGTCGGCAGGCGCGCCTGACGCGGCCGAATGGCGACATCTCTCAGCGTCAGCGCAATCGAGGGAAAGAACGTCACATCGGTGGAGCCCGTCGATGCGATTTTTGCCCCCGTGGCCCGCGATACGGACGCGAGAACGTGGCGTTCCACGGCAGAGGCCGGCACGAGATAGACCAGCACGGCGACGAGTGAAGTCACCACCGTCAAGACGACAAGAACGCCGCCGAGAAGCCACCGCATCGCCCGCGCCCCTCCCAACTTTCAGTGTCCGCCTAACGCCGGTCCAGCACGCCGTTCAGCCTTCGGTGACCCGGCTCACATTGGCGCCGCAACGGCTCAGCTTCTCTTCCAGCCGTTCGAACCCGCGATCCAGGTGATAGACCCGGTTGATCATGGTCTCGCCCTCGGCCATGAGGCCGGCGATCACCAGGGACACGGACGCGCGCAGGTCGGTCGCCATCACCGGCGCGCCGCGAAGCTGCTTGACGCCTTTGATGGTGGCGGTGTCGCCATGGAGCTGGATGTCCGCGCCGAGACGGACAAGCTCCTGTACGTGCATGAAGCGGTTCTCGAAGATCGTTTCGCGGATGACGCTGGTGCCTTCCGCCCGCGTTACGAGGGCCATCATCTGTGCCTGAAGGTCGGTCGGGAACCCCGGGAAGGGCTGCGTTTCCACGGTTACCGGCGTGATGCTGCCGCCGTTGCGTACAATACGGATGCCGTCGGCCGAATCCTCGACCTGGCAACCCGTCCGGCTCAACGCGTCGAGTGCGGCCTGCAGGTGTTCCTTGCGGGCACCGGCAAGCAGGACATCGCCGCCGGTCGCGGCCACGGCGAATGCGAACGTCCCCGTCTCGATCCGGTCGGGAAGCACGCTGTGGATGGCGCCTTCGAGCCGGTCGCGGCCCTGGATACGCAGGGTCGAGGTGCCCACGCCTTCGATCTCGACGCCCATTTTGATCAGGCATTCCGCAACATCGCCGATCTCAGGCTCGCGCGCGGCGTTTTCCATCAGGGTTTCGCCACGGGCCAGCGCGGCGGCCATCAGCACATTGTGGGTGGCGCCGACCGAGACCTTCGGGAAGGTGATACGGTTGCCCCTGAGACCGCCCGGGGCCTTGGCGACGACGTAGCCGCCGTCGATGTCGATCTCGGCGCCCAGCGCCTTCAGGCCATCGAGATGCAGGTCGACCGGCCGCGTACCGATGGCGCAGCCCCCCGGCAACGAAACCCGCGCCTTGTGCATGCGGGCGATCAGCGGACCCAGCACCCAGAAACTGGCGCGCATCCGGCTGACCATCTCGTAAGGCGCCGAGGTGTCGACGATGTCGCGCGCTGTCAGGTGGAAGGTTTCGCCAAGGTAGGCGGCGGGGCCGGCGCGCTTGCCGTCAACGGCAAGATCGACGCCGTGGTTGCGCAGAATACGCGCGAGAAGATTGACGTCGGCCAGATTGGGGACGTTCTTCAGAGTCAGGCGGTCGTCCGTCAGGAGACTCGCGATCATCAGGGGCAGCGCAGCGTTCTTTGCGCCGGAAATCGGGATCGTGCCCTCGAGTTTGTTGCCGCCGACGATCTTGATGCGATCCATTTCCGAGCCTTGTCGTTCTTAAGCTTCATCCTGCGAGCGCGTCGCACGGCGCCGGCAAGCTCAATAGTTGGATATGCAGCCAATTGCGCTAACCGGCGGGATTTGAGGAGCGTATCCGCGCCCCATTGCCCCGCACAACGGCCACGAGCTTTAGTCCTGTTCGCGCGCAAGCGCAAAGGGTGGAGGCCGCGTCACGCCCGCTTCGATCAGTCTGCGGTGTTTGGGCCACCGTTTTCGCTGCGGTCCAGCCCGGTTTCCGGCGCGTTCTCAGACGGCGCGGCGCGGGCGCGCGCCTGGGCTTTGCGCTTCTGCAGGTTGGCGCGCAGTTCCCGCGCGAGGCGCTCGCGGCGCTCGTCCGCCCCGGAGGATTTGCCGTCTTTCGCCGTCACGGATGGTTCCCTTCATCTAATCCCGCCGGGCGCCTTCTGGCGGCGCCGAGCGCTCACCGTGCCGCCGGTCATGCCTGCCGAACCGTCGGTCCCGCTGACGTTTCCGGCCTCGCAACCGGTTCCGCTGGCGCCCCTAGAAACCAGGTTTCCTGGGGACCGACACCTTTGATATCGATTACGCCGTGGCTTTCGAGCCGGAAATGCGGCGCGAGATACCGGTTACAGCTCGGGCAGACGAGAATGCGGCCGGGTTCCGACTTGTTTTCCAGCCGGGCGGCGAGATTAACCGTATCGCCCCAGACATCGTAAGTGAACTTACGCCGGCCGATGACGCCTGCCATCACAGGCCCGGCCGCCAGCCCGACGCGCATATGGATCTCCTCGCCCGTGGAGTCGCGAAGGCGGCTCACAACGCCCTGCATATCCAGGGCGAGCCGGGCGAGACGCAAGGCGGGATCGGGCACCGGATCGGGGATACCCGCGGCGGCCATATAGGCATCGCCGATGGTCTTGATCTTCTCGACGCCGTGGCGCTCGGCCAGAATATCGAATTCGGTCACCAGTTCATTGAGCAGTCGGACCGTACGTTCCGCGCCGAGCCGGCGCGCAAGCGCTACGAACCCGGAGATATCGGTGAACAGGATCGCCGCGTTGTCGTGCGCGTCGGCCACGAGCTGACCGGGGGTGTCGCGCAGGCGCTCCACGACGCTGTCGGGCAGGATGTTGCGCAGCAACGCATCGGTTTCCGCCTTCGCGCGCTCGGCGAGGGCGAAGGCGTAGGAGACGGTCGCCGCGATCAGCACGCCGGTGGTGACGGCGGCCTGCACGTACAGGTCGTTCAGGACGCGCGCGGACGCGTCGATCCGAGCGGCCTCAGGCGGGAACATGAACCAGGCCGCCAGGTGGAGCGCGATGGCGATGGCGACCATCGGAACGATCAGTTTCCAGCGCTCAAGGCCGAACACGACGAACGTTGCTGCCGAAATAACGAAATACTGAAGGTGAAGACCGGACTGGTTGCCCAACAACGAGACGAAGAAGAACAACGCGATGTATTCGGCGGTCAGCAGGAGCAGCCCGCCGGCGAGGTCCGATATGCGGTGGCACAAAGGCACGGCCAGCGCGACGAAGAACAGCGCCAGGTTGACGTAGATCACCGGCGCGAACTTCTCGAAGTCCATGAACGTATTCTGGATCGAATACCCGAACGTGGTGAGCGCCACGAGATAGGCGATCAGGTTCATCACCACCAGGCGACGGCGCACATCCGGGGAATAGCCCTCGGTGCCGAGCCGCGCCAACGACCTCAGACCGCGGCGCAAAGCCCGCGCCGGGGTTTTCGCCCTGAGCCAGAGCCGCAATCCGGTAAGACCGACCATCCGGCGTTTCAGAGGATTGCTTTTCGCTTCGGCGTTCATCTTCGCCTCGTTGTCGCCGCGGCTTGCGGAGGTAGCCCTAAAGGCCGGCGATATCCTCCAGCTCATAGAGGCTGCAACGGATCTTGCGGCCCGACCGCTTGATGGCGCCGTTGCCTTCGAGGATCGACAGAGCCGTGTTCACCTTCGGCCGGCTGGCGCCGATCAGAAGGGCCAGTTCGCTCTGCGACATGGTGAAGGGGATCTCGATGACTTCTTCCTCCGGCTCATCGCCCGCGCTGGCGCGCACGGCTGCGAGGAAAAAGCGCGCCAGCCGCTGCTCGATGGGACACAACGCAATGGCCTCGAGTTGCTGATCGGCTTCGCGCAGGCGGCGGCAGAGGAAGTGCATCATCGCCTTCGCAACGGCGGGGAAGGCCTCCATGACCCGCTGAAACCCGGCCCTCGACAGTGAATACGCCACAACCTTGGTGGCGGCCGTCGCATCGGCCGTGCGCAAGCCGGCGTCGAGCATGGCGATCTCGCCGAAAAGGCTGCCGGCCTCGGCGTGAGCGAAGGACAACTCGCGGCCTTCGGCCGTCAGGACCGAGAGGCGGACGCGGCCCTCAGCGACGAGGTAGGCTTCCTTGCCCTCGTCCCCTCGGGAAAAGATCACCTGTCCGGAATCGAAGCGGACTTCCCGCATCTCCTTGACGATCGCATCGTATGCGGCGTCGTCCAGGCCCTCGAAAAGGCTCGTTCTGCTCGTCAGTGCGATCAGCTGATTTCTATCGGCCATGTCTCGTCCTCCGGCTGGAACGTGTTGTAGCAAATCTTATCAGAGGGCCGGGACCAATTCGCAACGACTTTGTCCGGTCTTGCTTTTCGCCGGATGCATCCGCATTCTCCCGGCCGACAAGGCGCTCCGGCCGCAGACGAACGCACCGTCAGGATCCGGCCGGTCCGGTCACTTCAGCCGGCCGACGGCAAGGGAATCAAATGAGCACGGCAAAAGGCACGCTTTTCACGGCACTGAGCCGCACGGACGGCCCTCGTCGCGATACATTGCGGCGCGAACTGGCGCGTCAGAAACCCTCGGCGCAGACGGGGCGCAGCCGGCCAAAGCTGGTGCTCGCCAGCGCCAGCCCGCGGCGCCTGTCGCTCCTGGCGCAGGTCGGCGTCGATCCGGACGCGCTGAGGCCGGCGGAGATCGACGAAACGCCGAAAAAGGGAGAGATGCCGCGCGGCCTCGTTTTACGTCTGGCGCGCCAGAAGGCGGAAACGGCGCGCGACCAGATCGCCAACGACCGGGATATCGCCGACAGCTTCATCCTCGCCGCGGACACGATTGTCTCGCTGGGCCGCCGCATCCTGATGAAACCGGAGTTCATGGAGGAAGCGGTTTCGTCGCTGCAGCTTCTCTCCGGACGCACCCACCGCGTCATGTCGGGGGTCTGCCTGATCACACCGGACGACCGGCTGCGTACGCGCATCGTTGAGACGCGGGTCCGCTTCAAGCACCTTTCGCGGGCGGAGATCGAAGCCTATATCGCTTCGCGTGAGTGGCGCGGCAAGGCGGGCGGATATGCCATCCAAGGCCTGGCCGGCTGTTTCGTGCAAAAGATCATCGGGTCCTACACCAATGTTGTCGGCCTGCCGCTGAATGAAACAACGGGAATGCTGGTCGGCGAGGGCTTTCCCATCCACTACGCCTGGCTGAAAATGGGTGAGGCCGAGGAAGAATAAGCGGCGCGGCGCCGAACCGGAATTGCGGTGCGGCGTTGCCAGCGTTCGCCGTTTCGAACGACTGCCCGTCAGGGCCGGCTGTTTCTGGCGGCGGCCCATCGGAACCGGTCTCGCGGAGGGCCCAAGGGCCGACCCACCGAAGGGGAATGATGAACGACGACAACGACACCTTCACGGACGGTGCGAGCGGGATGAAAGGCGGGGGCAGGTCAGGCGATCGCCAGACCGCCAAGCCGACATCGCGACGCGCCTGTCCGATCTGCAAAGCTCCGGCGAGCCACGACTATCGACCGTTCTGCTCGCGAAGATGCGCGGATGTCGACTTGTCGCGCTGGCTGTCCGGGCGCTATGCCATCGCTGGTGGGGATGCCGACGAGGACGAAGACGGCGACCAATCGCGCGCGGAAGAAACCATTGCGCGCATTCGTGGCGGGCCGCAGGGCAGCGAGGCCTGATCGGCGACCGGATCGTTTTCGGGCCGCGCACGACTATGGAGGCGCCGGTCAACCGGCGGGGAAGGGAAAGTTTCGATCGTGTGGCGCGCGGCCGCATTCGTACTGCGGCGTGGCGCATCGGCCCATGCCATTCACGCTGCGCGCGCGAAACGGGCCTTTCACCTCGCTTCGACAAGCCACTTGCATGTGCGGGCGCGCTTCACTATAAACCGGGTCTTCGCGCCGCCCGGATGGGTCCGGCGTCTTCCGCCCAGGTAGCTCAGTTGGTAGAGCACGTGACTGAAAATCACGGTGTCGGTGGTTCGATTCCGCCCCTGGGCACCACTTTTATTTGCGCGCAGCCGCCACACCAACCCTGCGCGCGTTGGTTCCAGTATTTGCGCGCAGCCGCCACACCAACCCTGCGCGGGGGCTCTTCGGGGGCTCTTCGGCTCTTCGCTGAATGCGGGGGCAGGGTCTGTTTTCCGGCCGTCCCAAAGACGTTCGGTTGTTGGTTTTTCAGCTTCCTCTTGATGATCCTCGGCGGAGCACGCGTGTGCTCTCGTCCCTCAGCGGCTTGCCTCGCGCCGCGAAGGCACCGACACTGGCAAGATGACCGCTGAGCCCACTTCCACGCGACTGCGCATCAGGCTCTATTTCGCCAACGGAACGATGTTCGGGCCGGGGAAGGCGGACCTGCTCGCCTACATTTGCGAGACCGGATCGATCGCGGCGGCAGGGCGCAAGCTCGGCATGAGCTACAAACGCGCATGGGGGCTTGTCGAGACGATGAATGCCATGTTCGGCGAACCCGTGGTCGAAAGCTCTCGCGGCGGCGTCTCGCACGGGGGAGCGCGGGTCACGGAGACCGGCGAGCGGGTCCTGGAACTCTACAGGCGGCTCGAAGCGAACACGCGCGCGGCTTCGGTGGCGGAAATCGACCGTCTCGAGAGCCTGCTCGCCCCGCCGCCAGACGATAATCAGCATTCGGAACCCGATGCCGAAGCGTAAAAAGCGTTTGCTTCGTGGATCAAGCTATGCCGTTATTTCCCGCGATACATATCGACCGGGAGGCCGATCATCATGATGAGGCATCGAGGACTGGCGGCGCTGGTCCTGACGGCCGTGATTGCAATCGGGGGGGCATCCGCCGCACACTCCGGTCAACGTCCGGGCCCGGATCTTGTCGTCTTCGCCGCTTCAAGTCTGAAGACAGCGCTCGATGACGTCGCCTTGGCGTGGCGTGAGGCATCGGGGGGAACCTTGCGGCTCTCGTTCGCCGGCAGTTCCAGGCTCGCCTGGCAAATCCAGCAGGGCGCTCCCGTTGACATCTTCATTTCGGCCAATACGAAGTGGATGGACGTCCTCGAACGCGACGGCTCCATCCTCGCCAGGAGCCGCACCGACCTGCTCGGCAATCGCCTTGTCCTGATTGCCCATGGAAAAGGCGCCAAGCCCGTCGATTTGAGCGGGGGCGACAACCTGGCGGCGCTTCTCGCCGGCGGCCGGCTGGCAATGGCGATGGTCGATTCCGTCCCGGCCGGCATCTACGGGAAGGCGGCGCTCGAATCGCTCGGCTGGTGGAAGGCGGTCGCGCCGCACGTTGCCCAGACCGATAACGTGCGCTCGGCCTTGGCGCTCGTCGCGCGCGGTGAAGCGCCGTTCGGCATCGTCTACGCCACCGACGCGGCGGCATCCGACAACGTGACCGTCGTCGCGGCCTTTCCGCAAGAAACGCATGAGCCGATCATCTATCCGGGAGCGGTTGTGACCGAGAGTGCCGAGGCGGCCGCGGCGCAGCGCTTCCTCGATTATCTGGCCGCCCCGCGAATGGCCGCTATTTTCGAACGGCACGGGTTTATCGTCCTGCCGCGCCGTGGCGATGGATAGCTGGCTTTCTCCCGAGGAATGGACGGCACTGGAGCTGTCGCTACGGGTTTCGCTGGTCGCGACCCTGGCCTCGCTACCTTTCGGCATTGCCGTGGCGCTGGCGCTGGCGCGTGGCGACTTTCCCGGCAAACAGCTCTTGAACGGGCTCGTCCATCTGCCGCTCATTTTGCCGCCCGTAGTCACCGGCTATCTTCTGCTCATCGCGTTCGGCCGCCGGGGACCCGTTGGCGAATTTTTGGAAGACTGGTTCGGCGTGGTTCTGGCGTTCAAGTGGACCGGCGCCGTTCTCGCCGCCGCGGTCATGGCCTTTCCACTGATGGTGCGCGCCATCCGGCTCGCCATCGAAGCTGTGGACCCGAAGCTGGAGCAGGCCGCGGCCACACTTGGCGCCAACCGGGCGTGGACGTTCGCCGTCGTGACGTTGCCGCTCATTCTGCCGGGGATCATCGCCGGGAGCGTACTGGCGTTCGCCAAGGCCATGGGCGAATTCGGTGCGACGATCACGTTCGTCTCCAACATTCCAGGACAGACGCAGACCCTGCCGTCGGCGATCTACGCCTTCCTGCAAGTGCCCGGCGGGGATGGCCCGGCTCTTCGCCTCGTGGTGATTTCGGTTTTCGTGGCGATCGCGGCGCTACTCGTTTCCGAGTTCGTATCCGTACGCGTGGCACGGAGGATCAGCGGCCGATGACCCTCGACATTTCGCTGCAGCATGCCTTCGGTCAATTCGAGCTGGACGCCCGGTTCGAAGCGCCCAACGGCGTGACGGCTCTGTTCGGCCGCTCCGGCGCGGGCAAAACGACCATCGTCAACGCCGTTGCCGGCCTGTTGCAACCTCGGGCGGGGCATATCCGGATCAACGGCGAAACCCTGGTCGACACCTCGCGGGGAGTGGATGTGCCGGTCCACAAGCGGCGCATCGGCTACGTTTTCCAGGACGCCCGCCTCTTTCCGCATCTCACCGTGCAGCAGAATCTAAGGTTCGGGGGATGGTTCTCATCGTCCCGCGTATCGCCGGGCGCTTTCGGCGACGTGGTCGATCTTCTCGGCATCTCGGGACTGATGGACCGGCGGCCGGGACATCTGTCGGGCGGCGAAAAACAGCGCGTTGCCATCGGCCGGGCACTCCTCAGCCAGCCCAAGCTTCTGTTGATGGACGAACCCCTGGCGGCGCTGGACGAAGCGCGCAAGGCGGAAATCCTGCCCTACATCGAACGGCTGCGGGACGAGCTTGCCATCCCGATCCTCTACGTCAGCCATTCGGTGGGCGAAGTGGCGCGCATCGCCACGACGATCGTCGCTCTGTCGGAAGGGCGCGTGCACCGCTGCGGGCCGGCCGGCGCGCTGCTCGCGGACCCCGCAAGCTTCCCGATCCTGGGCCGGCAGGAGGCCGGTTCGATCCTGACGGCAAGGGTCGTCGCTCACGATCCCGACGACGGCCTGACGGAACTGGCTTTCGGCGGCACACGCCTTTTCGCGCCACTCGTCGATGCGCCGCCAGGAACGACGCTGCGTATCCGCGTGCGCGCCCGCGACATCATTCTCGCCCTGCGACCGCCGGAAGACACAAGCGCGCTCAATATTCTGCCGATAACCGTTCGCGCGGTCGGCGCGCGCGACGGCCCTATCGTCGATGTCGCGGTGCGTTGCGGCGATGCCGATCTTCTTGCCAGGATCACGAAGCGCTCACTTAACAGGCTCGGGTTGCGCGAGGGGGCCGCCGGCTATGCAATCCTGAAATCGGTCGCCGTATCCCGGCGCGACATCGGAATTTTCGAAGTGCGCGACGACTCGAGCCGTTCCCAAGCCTGATAAGGCTCCGGCTCAGGAGCGGGTCATCGACGCATGTTAGATGGCGAACTTAGGACCACGGCGCCATGCGGCCGACCGAACTGCGTACGGTGGAATGGGCTTTCGCGCCCCAGTCGAGCATCGAACCCTGGTACTCCTCGTCGAAAGCCCGCTTCAGGTTGCGCAACGACAAGGTGACCTCGCTGAGCGCGAAGACAAGAGCGTTGTCCGTCAGCGTGTCGAGCCGCTCTTCCGTGCGTGGCAGTTTCTTGGCTTCCTCAAGCGCCTCCTTGACGTCGCTGAGTTCGCCATCGCGAAGGTGGCCATCCTCGGCCAGGAAACAGACCGCCTCCTTCGCTTCCTTGCGGATGACATCAATCGCCTTGCTCAGTTCGCGGTTCTCCTCGACACCGGCTTCCTGCCGAGCCGCGTTCGCACGCTGAATGAAGATCAGCGATTTATAAAGCCGGTCGGTTTGCGAGATGCGTTGATCGATTGCCGTTCCGTCTGCCCATTGGATGCCGGCCGCCGCCTCGCGCGCCGACGCGATCCCGGCGTTAAACTGAGCATGAGCCGCTTCAATCTTCCGACCGGTCTCTTCGTTATCCGGGGCGATCAGTTGATCGAGCAGATCCGCCGCCGCGAGGAGTGCGGTGTTGATATGACGCGATGCGCGCTTGCTTGCGGTATCGGGCCAGACGACCAGGGATACAGCGACGCCGGTAAAGGCACCCAACGCGATCGCTAGGGCGCGCGCCTGGGCCGTTTCCATGACGTTGTGCTCGGAGCCCAGCGCCAGCGCGACACCGGCAACGACGCCGTAGCGCCAATCCGGGCGGAAGCCTGCCAGGGCGTTGATGACGAGCATGGTGATGGCAAGTGAGATCGCCGTGCCGTAGCCCGACGGCAAAAGGAAAAGGCAGGTGATGCCGGCGATGCTGCCAACGATGGTGGCGGCGACGCGGTCGCCCGCCTCCGCAAGCGTATTGCCGACGCTGGGCTGGATGACGAGGACGGCGGACAGCACGGCGACGAAGGCTTCTTCAAGGCCGAGCGCGCGCATGAGAACGAACGCCGCCGAAGCCGCGACTGCCGACTGCACGGCCAGATGCGCCGCGTCCCAGGGCTTCTGCTGTGACAAATCGAAATAGGACGTGATGTTCATCAGCCGGCGGTGCGCGGATTTGAGAATAATGCTTCTCCTTCGGTCGTTGGCGGGCTCGCTGCCAATCGGCCTGGCCGCTCAGTCGGCCTTTTCGACTTCGCTGTGCGATTTGAGAACTCGGTCGCCATCGTCCTGCCGGATCAAATAGGCGGGTTCGCCGGGCGACGCGTTGCGCGTGATATCGGTGCCTGCAATCGTCCGCGTCACCTTTTCGCGAAACACTTCCTGTACTTCGCCGGTGCCCTGGCCGTTACCCCAGTTCCAGGAGACGCGCGCACCCTCGCGGAAGCTCTCGGCCATCGATGTCCCCTTTCGGCTGAACAGACGCGAACAGGCACCACCGCAGCAGCGGCGGCAGCCTTCATCATTCGATTAGGGGAACAGTGGAGGTTGGGTACGGTTCCCAGGCACCGCGATGCGCCGCCTGGGAACCAGCCGGTTAGACGCGGGACGCCGAATAGGCTCCGATCACCGCCATGTTGACGATGTCGGCATCGCTCGCGCCGAGCGAGCAGATCTGTACCGGCTTCTCCATGCCAACGAGGACAGGTCCGATAATGGTCGCGCCGCCCAATTCGCGTAGCATCTTGGTGGAGATCGATGCCGCGTGGAATGCGGGCATGACGAGCACGTTCGCGGTGTCCGAGAGACGGCAGAACGGATAGTGACGCAAAAGGTCGCCGTTCAGCGCCACGTCGGCGGCCATGTCGCCGTCGTACTCGAAATCGACGCCCATCTCATCGAGCAGCTTGACGGCCTCGCGGACATCGTCGGAGCGCTGGCCGCGCGGTTGCCCGAACGTCGAGTAAGCCAACAGCGCGACGCGCGGCTCAAGTCCGAAATTACGTGCAGCGCCCGCGGCTTCGATAGCGATACGGGTCAGTTCCTGCGCGTTCGGAATCTCATGGATGCTGGTGTCGGCAATCAACACCGCGCGCCCCCGGCACAGCGCCAGACTGACGCCGATCACCGTTCGGTCGGCGGCCGGCGACAGCACCTTCTGCACGTCGCGGTAGATCCCGGCCCAGTTGCGCGTGGCGCCCGTTACCATCGCGTCGGCATATCCGTGCGCGACCATGAGGGCGGCGAATACGTTTCGCTCGTTCTGCACGAGGCGCTGGCAGTCGCGGCGTAGATACCCTCGGCGCTGCATGCGTTGATAAAGGTAGTCGGTGAACTCCTCGACGTATTCGGAGTGCCGGGTGTCGTACAACTCGAACTCCGGCCGCAACGCGATGCCGAGCTGTTCGAAATTCTCCTTCACCCGCTCCCGCGTGCCGACAAGGAGCGCGGTGCCGTAGCCTTGTGCGTGGAAAGTATTGGCGGCGCGAATGACGGCCGGCTCCTCGGCCTCTGCGAATACGATCCGCTTGGGGTCGCTGCGCACCTTCTCGAAGATCGACTGCAGCCAGTCGGCCATTGGATCCAGCCGGCCGCGCAGGCGCGCGACGTAGGCTTCCAGATCAGCAATCGGCGCTTTCGCGACACCGGTATCCATCGCCGCCTTGGCGACGGCGGGCGGCACGGAGGTAATCAACCGAGGATCGAAGGGCGCCGGGATAATGTACTCCGGGCCGAAGATCGGGCGTCGGCCCTGATAGGCACGGGCAACCTGATCGGGAACATCTTCGCGGGCGAGTTCGGCCAGCGCCTCGGCGGCCGCCACCTTCATGGCGTCGTTGATCGTGGAGGCCTGAACGTCGAGGGCACCGCGGAAGATGAAGGGGAAGCAGAGGACGTTGTTGACCTGGTTGGGATAGTCGGACCGGCCGGTCGCCATGACGGCGTCCTGGCGGACGGCGAGCACCTCTTCGGGAGAGATTTCCGGTTCAGGGTTCGCCATGGCGAAGATGATCGGCCGGTCGGCCATGCTCTCCACCATCTCGCGGCTGACGATATTGCCGGCCGACAAGCCGAGGAAGATATCGGCGCCCTCGATGGCCTCGGCCAAGGTGCGCATCTTGGTCTTGCGGGCGAAGGGTTCCTTATATTCGTCCATTAGCTCCTTGCGGCCCTTGTAGACCACGCCGGCGATGTCCGAGACGATCAGGTTCTCCAATTTGAGACCCATCGTCGTGAGCAGGTTGAGGCAGGCGAGCGCGGCGGCGCCAGCGCCCGAGCACACCATCTTGACGTCGCCGATGTCCTTGCCGACGACCCGCAGGGCATTGATGATCCCGGCGGCGACGACGATGGCCGTGCCATGCTGGTCGTCGTGGAAGACGGGAATATCGAGCAGCTCTTTCAAGCGCTCCTCGATGATGAAGCACTCCGGCGCGCGGATATCCTCAAGGTTGATTCCGCCGAAGCTGGCGCCCAGGTATTTCACCGAGTGGATGAACTCGTCGGCATCCTCGGTGGTAACGAGCAGATCGATCCCGTCGATATCGGCGAACCGCTTGAAGAGCGCACCCTTGCCCTCCATCACCGGCTTGGCGGCGAGCGCTCCGAGATTGCCGAGCCCCAGGATGGCGGTCCCGTTGGAGACAACGGCGACGAGGTTGCCTTTGTTCGTGAGGTCATAGGCGGCGGACGGATCGTCGGCGATGGCTTTCACCGGCACGGCGACGCCCGGCGAGTACGCCAGAGACAGATCGCGCTGGGTCGTCAGCGGCTTTGTCGGCGTGATCTCAAGCTTGCCGGGTTTGCCCTGAGAGTGAAACTGCAGGGCTTCTTGCGGGGTGAAACGCGCTTCCGTGAAGCGGCCAGGTTGCGACATGGAGTCCTGTATCCGAGGCGGGAGAGTAAACGGCGACCCTTGCGGTGAGAGCGCCCGTGATAACAGCGAAGCAGGCGCATGGGTAGGGGGCGAAGCTATCACGCCACGGACTGCCGCTGGCTTCCACCTTAGGCGCATATCGGGCCCGTGTGGGGGGAATCGCAACGGTTGTGCCGCGCCTGCCTTATGGGCCAGTGCCAAAAGCCGGTCAGGGGCGAACGCTGGTCCGTTCGCGGCAGCCGTTCCCCGCCGTATAACGCTGCCGGGGCAGGCCGCGCGGGCGAGCTGTGTACAGCCGGGCCGACCCCGGGAATAAGTCCCGTTCGGCGCGGCTGAGCGCTCCCGATTTGCCCTGTTTCTGCTCGGGTTGGCCATTAGGCGTAGCCATCCGCTATGATCTCGTCTTCTATGAACCGATGCGGACTTTCGAAAGCATGTCCCTACGCGCACAATTGATAGCCTCCATCGCGCTGGTCGCCCTCGTGGCGTTGGTTTTCGGCGCGGGGTTGAGCTATTGGCATGCGCTCAACAAGGTCGAGGAAGAAATGCAGGCGGCGATTGCCGTCGGCGCGCGGATTGCCGCCAACGCCATTGACGACAGCGAGGAAGCGGCCGATCCCAGCCGGCGGCTCCATCACCTTGTCGCCGATTTCAACGGGGACCGGCACATTCAGGCGGTGTGGCGCGATTCCGGCGGGCGGGTGATTGCCCGGTCGCAGCCTTCGCGTGAGGGCGCGTCCGTCCCGGAGTGGTTCGAGGCACTGATCGAAAAGCCGGAGATGACGGCGCGGGTCTCGCTGCCGCCGGCGTTCAACGGGCTGGGAAGCCTCGTTCTCACAACCGACTCGCGCAACGAGATCGGCGAGGTCTGGGACGACCTGTGGAAGACGCTAGCGATCCTGGGGCTGCTGTGCGGCCTGTTCGTCAGCGCCGTCTATGCCATCCTGGGCCGGGCGCTTAGGCCGCTCGACGATCTCGCCGCCGCTTTCACGCGGGTTTGCGTGTCAGGCACGCCGCCGAAGATGCTGCAGGAACACGGTCCTTCCGAGTTCCGCGAGGTCTACCGCGGTTTCAATGCGATGGCGGAACGCCTGCAGACCACCGAGGCAAAGAACCGGCGGCTGACCGACCAGATCGCCGTCGTTCAGGAAGAAGAGCGGGCGGACCTGGCGCGCGACCTTCACGATGAAATCGGGCCTTTCCTGTTCTCGGTTGACGTCGATGCGGCCTCGATCCTCCGGCTTCAGGAAGAAGGCCGCGCCGACGAGATACCGGCCCGCGTCGCCACGATCCGCGACTCCATCGGCCACATGCAGCGGCACGTGAAAGAGCTGCTGGGCCGGCTTCGCGCGGCGGCGCTGGTCGATGTCGGTCTGCTCGATGCGATCGACAACATCGTCAGTTTCTGGCGCCAGCGCTGCCCGGGCGTAAGTTTCCATATCGAGGCCCCTGACACGAGCTTCGGGCCCGAGTTCGACCAGACGGTCTTTCGTATCGTGCAGGAGTCCGTGAGCAATGCGATGCGGCACGCGAACCCGGAAAACGTATCGATCGCCGTCCGCGATACCGGAAACGGCGTGACGATCACGGTGCTCGACGACGGACGGGGCCTCGAAGACGACAGCATGGGGAGCGGCGCAGGCTTCGGCATCGCCGGTATGCGCGAACGGGTGGCAAGCCTTGGCGGGACGTTCGAGGTCAGGAACCGGGCGGATCATTCCGGCACCCGAATCCGGGCCTATCTCCCGTTCGATGGGCGCGGCAGGCAAATTGAACAAATGAATGAAAGGGATGAACCCGTCGTGAGGTCAAAGGCCTATGAGCAAGCTTAAGATCCTTCTCGTTGACGACCATCAGGTCGTTCGCGCCGGGGTGCGGCGACTCCTGGAAGGCGTGCACGGAAGCGAAATCTTCGAGGCCGAAACCGGTCATCAGACGCTGTCGATCTTCCGCAGCGAGAAGCCCGACCTTGTTGTCCTCGACCTCAACATGGAAGGCGTCGGCGGGCTGGAGCTGCTGCGGCGGCTGCTGCTCGAGGACAAGAAGGCGAAGGTTATCGTCTTCACGATGCACTCCGAACCGATTTACGCGGCGCGGGCGTTGAAGCTCGGCGCCAAGGGCTACGTCACGAAGAGCGCCAGCGCCGACGAACTGGTGAATGCCGTCAAACAGGTCACCTCCGGCGGGCACTACATCGAGGCGGAGCTGGCCTCGAAACTGGCGATCGGTCAGTTCGACGGCGAAGACCCGCTGCACCAGCTTTCAACGCGGGAGGTCGAGATCCTGCGCCTGTTGGGCGACGGGAAGAGCCTCACAGCGATCGCGGATACGCTCGGCGTCTCCTACAAAACCGTGGCCAACACTTGCAGCCTCATAAAGAACAAGCTGGGTCTGCAGCGCACCGCCGATCTCATCCGCGTCTCGCTGGAGCATCTGCATAATTAGCAAGTCCTGTTGGTCCACACTTGAGGGCCCAACACTGGGCAAGCCCGTGTTGGAGGTGGCAAGCCGGTGTGGAGGATTCCTATTGGTCCACACTTGAGAGCCCAACACTGGGCAAGCCCGTGTTGGAGGCGGCAAGCCGGTGTGGAGCGGTTCGAGGGAGGGGCTTGGCGCGAGCAGCGGAAGGCATCGGCTGCCCGCTGGTTCGCGCCGGCTCTCTCGAATGGCCAGCCGCCAACCGGACCATGGAGCGAGAAGGTTCCGCCTGGGCCTTGGCGAGTCAAAAAAAATGGCGGGGCGGATTTGGTCCGCCGCGCCTGTTCTCGCGCTGACCGTCCGAGCGGTCCGGCCCGCGAATGTCGTTACCGCACCCACACCTCGACGCGGCGGTTGAACTGACGGTTCTCCGGCGTGTCGTTGCAGGCCACCGGCGCGAGCTCGCTGTACCCCTTGGTGATGGCGCCTTCGAAGCCGGCTGCCCTCAGTGCCTGGCTTACCGCATTGGCGCGGCGTTCCGACAGCACAAGGTTCGCGCGGTAGTTGCCGATAGAATCGGCGAAGCCCATCAACATCACTTCCTTGTTTGCATATTCCGGTGCCTTCAGGAGCTGCGCGAGGCGTTGAATGTCGGCCACGGCCTTCGGATCGAGCGTAAACGACCCGACCTCGAAACGTAGCGTCGTAGTGATGCGGGCGCCGCTCGACACATCCCCAATGAAGCTGCGCATGGCGGTAATGTCGAAGTCTTCTTCATTGGCGTTGAGCGCATGTGCGATGCGCGCGCCCTGCTCCTTGAAGTCCAGTACTTCCGGCTCCTGGTCCACGAAGTTGGCCGCGCGCAGGACTTCCTGGATCTGCGGCGACAAGGCGTGAGCGAGAAGTTCGCGGCCTAGCGCGGTTTTTGGCTGACCGCGAGTGTAGAGGTAGAGCCGGCGGGCCAGCGGGAACTCCTCGGTCTTCGCCGAGAAGTAGGTCGGACGCGTGACAAGACCGCAGTTCGTGGCAACGTTAAGCGCTTTCGCGTTCCGGATGTATCCGATGAAGTTGAAGCTGATGCCCTGCGGATCGGAAGCCACCTTGTCCGACCACTCGATCACCGTGCCGAGACGGATCGCATCGTCACGCAACGTCAGACCGCGCGGAGTGAGAATGGTGTTCTTGAAGTGCATCAAGAGCCCCATGCCTTCGACCGGCGCGTAGACGTTGATCTTGCCGGCCGGAAGCCCAAGCTGCGACCAGTCGGTGATCTGGCCCGAATAGATCGCGGCGAGCGTATCTAGGGTGATCGATACGGCCGGGTTGTCCTGCGATACAACGACCACCATCGAGTCGAGCGCGAAAACGTGCTCGTTGCCGGGAACACGCATCGTGCCGACATTCGCGCGGGTGAACTGGGCCTCCTGGGCATCGGTCATGCGCGCGCTGGTCCAAACCAGATCGACCGAACCGTCGATGAGATCCCTGTACCCCTTGGCGACGCCCCGCCGGAGGACGTTGAAAGTGCCGACCTCACGACCGGTGGAATCTTCGAGGGTGAAGATCAGATCCCGTTCATCCGAGCCGATCGTCTGGCGGACGCTAAGCCCCTTCGACTCAGCGTAGGACTTCACGAGCTCCGGCATGAAGTTCGTGCCGATCCCGCTGCCGCCCATCCAATTCGTAGTGCCCAGATCGGCGATCGGAGCTCCGGCGCGAACGCCAGTAAAGCCGGGCTGGATCGTCGGCCGGCTCGGACAGTTCGCGCTGGTGCAGTCGAAGCGGTTTCCGTCGATGGACATCATGCCGTAGACCGGCGATTCAATGACATACTTTTCGCCGTCGTAGGCCTTGAGATCTCCGGTGATCTCAAATCCGCCGCCCTTCATGACGAGGCGCACTTCCTCGGCAGCCGCCGCAGTCACGCCGAGCACCAGCACGGCTACCGCGAAGGCCAGCTTTCCTATAGCTCCGAACCAACTCATACCACTCTCCCTCATGTCATCGAGCGAACCCTGGGTTCGCCTATCTGCGAATAACGAAATCATTGATTGTATCCGGGTTGTAGCGAACACCCTGCGGCAGGGTCGCCCCGCACGCCGCGCTTCTCAGAACCCGATTTTCGCGGCTCAAACGGCGTCCACGCGAAAATTCGACAGCCTCGAACGCGACTGAAGCTAGGCCGCCGGCACCGCACTTGTCGCCGGCGGGGGTGTCGCCGCGCGTTTCGTAATCGACAAAGGTGCGAACGACTCCCGAGCGCTGTCCGGGCGGATGAATGAACGTGTACACCTCAACATTGGAGCCCGCGTTCGCGCCGTCCATCGCGGTACTCAGGAAGCCGCGCCCCTTATCGCCCGCTGCGACGGCCTTGAAGGCATCGATGAACGAAGACGGCGCCTTCTCCCAGACGTGGCCGGGCTCGTCCATGCGCGCGCGATACTCTATGGCATGAAGGTCGAGGTTGACCGGCTGCTGCCAGACGATGGCCACCTTCGAGAGGACCCTGAAGTCTACGTTGGGAAGCGCAACACCTTGGCGTTGCCCATCGGCGAAGATGAGACTGACGCCCGGCTCGGTGCCGGCGAACAAGTCGATGGTGATCGAGCCGTTACCCTCGTCGTCCAGAGCGGTGTCGAACTCGATGCGATCGTAGGCAAGCTTGACCTTTCCGCCGGCGCGACATGGAGAAGCGATCGCCAGTTCGACACGCCCCGCCTGATCGGGGGTTACGGTGATTCTGGCTTCCTCTTCCGCGCTGCATTCCCGCTGTTTCGTCGCCGTATCCTGTGCAAGCCTCACGCGCGCCGCCTCGGCTTCGGCACGGCGCTGAGCTTCGGCCACCTTGGCGAGCCGCTCTTCCTCGGCTTTTTTCTCGGCCCGCTGCCGGGCTTCGGCTTCCGCTTTCGCTCGCGCCGCTTCGGCGCGGCGGCGGCGGGCTTCAGCCTCGGCGCGGCGGCGGCGGGATTCCGCCTCTTCGGCTAGACGCTTTCGCTCCGCCTCCGCCTCGGCTTCCGCCTTCCGGCGGGCTTCGGCTTCGGCAAGGCGCCGCGCGGCGGCTTCCTCGGCCAGCCTTTTGCGTTCGGCCGCAGCTTCGGCTTCGGCGCGGCGTTTGGCTTCGGCTTCCGCTTCGGCTGCCGCACGACGGCGCGCTTCTTCCTCCGCGCGCCGCTTTTCTGCAGCTTCGGCTTGCCGGCGCTTTTCTTCCGCTGCCTGGCGCCTGGCTTCCGCCTCGGCAGCGAGGCGCTTTCGCTCGGCCTCGGCTTCGGCGCGGCGACGGGCCTCCGCCTCCTCGGCAAGGCGCTGGCGCTCGGCCTCCGCTTCGGCGCGGCGACGGGCCTCCGCCTCCTCGGCAAGGCGCTGACGTTCAGCCTCGGCCTCGGCACGGCGCCTTGCTTCCGCCTCCGCCTGTGCACGCGCCTCTTCGGCCGCGCGTTTGCGGGCCTCTGCCTCCTCGGCAAGACGCTGACGCTCGGCTTCTGCTTCGGCGCGGCGCCTGGCTTCCGCTTCCGCCTGGGCGCGCGCCTCCTCGGCCGCCTGCCGGCGTTCCTCGGCTTCCTTGGCGAGTCGCTGGCGTTCGGCCTCGGCCTCGGCGCGGCGCTTTGCCTCCTCCTCGGCCTTGCGTTTCGCGGCTTCGATCTCCTCGCGCAGGCGGCGCGCTTCCTCGGCGAGGCGCGCGCGCTCAGCCTCTTCGGCCCGTTTGCGGGCTTCTTCTAGGGCACGATCATTGAGACCGGGCGCCTGGCGTTCATCCACGAAGCCGGGCTGGTCGCCCGACTGGGCGAACGCGGCTGCTGGCATCCAAAGCAGTACCAGACCGCTCAGGAACGCGGGTCCTGCGCAACGCTTCATAACTTACTCCGTTACCCTTGCAATCGCGGCATCGAGACCGGCACAGCCGCCTAGCCCCTTGGCGCGCTTGTAACTGGCGAGCGCCCTTTCCCGGTTGGCCGGCACGCCAAGCCCCCTCTCGTGCAGGCGCCCGGCGAAGCAAAGCGCGATGGGGTCGCCATTGGCCGCCGCCAGTTCCCAGACAACGCGAGCGGCCTCGTAGTTCGGCTGCTGGCCCGCCGGCGGCGCGACATAGACGGTGCCGAGTTGCGTCAGCGCCCAGCGCATCTGCTCGTTTGAGGGCTGAAGCGTCAGCGATTTCTTCAGCCAGAACGCGGCCTCGCTCTTATCGCGCGGCTTACCGCGGCCATGCACGAACTGGTTTGCGTAAAGCAGTGCGTCTTCGAGTCCGGCCGCCGTCGCGTCGGTGCCCTGGGGCGACGTATCGCCAACCGCGAACACTTCCGAGATATCGAAGGGCTGCGGGCGGCCCATGAGATCGTCGTGCAGATTGAACCAGACGGCGCCAAGCAGACCCGCTGTCACGGCAAGGCCGCCCAACAGCGGAACGAGCGGCGACTTCTCGGGCCTGGCGGCGGCGCGGCGCCCGGCACGCGACGGCAATGGCCGGGTATCGTTCGCGGCGCTGTCGAGCGGAGAAGTCAACAGGTTTACCTCCTGGCGGCTTTTCGGCTTCGCGGTCACCGGACGCGCCTGATCGGCGACCGGATTCGGGGACGCTGGCGCATCGCGGCCGGTCGGCTCCGGCTCGCCACCAGCGCGGGCACTGCGGTAGGTCGCACCATCCCGAGTCTTCAGTTGTGCCAGGGCGGCGGGCGCTTCGGTGGTTTCCGCATCGCCTTGCGTCATCCCATCCTCGTTATCGGCCAGCCGGGCGTTCACCGGACGGGCGCGAGAGAACAGGTTGGCCGGCGCGACGATCGGCGAATGCGAACGGGCACCGCCGCCGGCGACCGCCTTGACCGGCTGGCTCAATGGAAGGTCCGGCCAGCGCAATTCCGCTTCGATCTCGGCGGCGGGGACAGAAACCGTGACCGGGGTCCCGGGGAGAAGATCGGGCGCATCGACGATCTTCGGACCGATCAAGAGTTCGATGCCGCGCGATGTCGTTCGAACGTCTTCGGGTTCTTGATCGCCCTTTGGCCAGCCGCTCAGCCGGTCGACCTCAATCGCCTCATCGAGCGGTTCGATGCGGAACGTAGCGGCCTGCGGCAGGAGCCAGATCCCATCCAGACGGATGACGGCGTGGCCGCCGGTGGGGTGTGCGGTGTCGGCCACGATATGCAGCGATTTGGTCATTATTAATCGACCTCGAAGGGGCTTGGTACGAAGACCGCGAGATACTCGCCGAGTTCTCGATCAATTTCCGACGACGCCGCAAGAATGGCGGACGCGGCGATGTTGCGCTCGACGAGAAGAGTGAATGCCCGCGGCCAATGGTGAGGCTGTTCAGACATCCGCGGGACGGCTTCCAGAGTGCCTGGCGATCCAAGCGCGATTTCGCGCCCGATGGCTTCCGGACGTGCCTCGGCCGGCAGGTCTGAGGGCTGCGCCGACAGGCTCGGCATCGCGGCCTCGGTTGCGCGATTATCGGCGATCCCGCTCCAATCGAATGGCGCGGGCATTTCGAGGTAGCTGCCGAAAAGTCGGATCGCGACGGCGGCGACGTGCTCCGCGCGGCGAGCGGCCGGTCGTGTATCTGCGCTGTGCGCGATCTGCCCCGCGAGGATGCCGGTGAGGTTCAGTCGGACGGCGCCGTAAGCCAGTTCGTCGACAACGTGCTGCAGCACGCGGCTGGACAAATTGAATTCGCGGCTCAGGCGACGGATCTGAGCGACTGCGAACATGTGATTGAGCCAGTAGACCAGAAGGGTCTTTGCCATCTCCTCCGCCGCGATTGCCGGATCTTCCGATGGCACCCGGCCATCGGTTTCTTCGAGCACCCGGCATAGATCCGCTTCAGGCGGGAGAAGGGCCCGCCAGAGATTCGCCAGGGTCCGCGCCTCGGCGGCACGCGAAAGACGGACGGCGGCAAGATGGCCCGTTTGACGCTGCCAATCGGCGAGCCTGATCGGTTCGGTGCTGCGATGGAAGCGCACGGTGCGCGCGCGCAGCCGCCGGTAAACCTGGGCCAGGCGGCGCCGGATCTGTGCCGCGCGCGCCTCCTTGGTCAGCGCCGGTGCCAGTTTTTCGAAGACCGCATCGGCGATACGTTCAAGCTGTGCGCGCCGGGCATTCGAAACGCGGTCCGCCAAGCGTGCGTGTTCGCCGGTCGGCTGCGCGCCACTTTGCAGTCGTTGGGCGAAGCGAGCCGGATCGTCAGCCGCGCCGCCGGCGATAACGTTTTCCAGCCAGTAGACCTGGTCGAACGCACGGCCGGGCAACCACTCTTCCAGCCACTTACCGCCGGAACGCAATCCGGCGAGTTCGCTCCCCAGGACCGGCTTGAGAGACGGGGGGTGGGCCGATTTTTCCAGCGAACCGGCGGGGGCGTTTTCATCCTGGCTGACGACGACTGCGAACGCCGGCGCGCATTTCTCACGTTCGTGAGCGTCTTCGCCCTGCGTCGTGGCAATCCAGTCGGCAATGGTTGCCGCCTGCAGATCGTCGTCATCGGCTGCCGGATCGACCCGGGCAATCAGAGCGGTCAGCTCCATGCGCGCGCACGCTCTGTCGAAAAGATAGCTGGACTTGGCCCGGAGGAATAGTTGGACGGCGATGTCGGCGGGGATACCCGCAACATCCGGTGCGCGTGCGTAAAGCGCCAAACGGGCCGTCGTGTCGGACAGCCGGTTGGTGGCCGGAAAAGCCACGATTTCGGTTGGCGCGATGGACGAGAGCCGCGTGCCTTCCACACCGAGCGTGATATCGGCAGCGATGGCGGCGAAGGTCGCGCGGTCCATTTCGAAGATCGCGTTCGAGCGGGTGGAAAGGCGCAGGTTGCCGGCGGTCATCGTGTCATCGGCAAGCTGGCGAAGCGTTGCAGCCGAGGCGATGCTGGCGCGATGACGCGCGACCCAGCCGGTCGAGGGATCGCTGGAGATCAAAGCATCGTGCTGGCAGTAGACGCGCGGCGGACTGCCGAGGCGGTCGAGCGCATCGCTGAGGTGAGCGAACAAACGGTTGAGCCGCGGTTCGTGGCCCCATAATAGCGCCAGCAGATTGCGGCGACCGGATTCGGAAAGATGCGCCACGTTGTCGGCGAGCCAGTCCCAGTACCCGAGCGCCGAGAGGATGGCGAGGTTCTGCGATTTCGGCAGGTGGTTCGTGAGGTACGATTTCAGCCAGCGCACGTCCTGGGCGGTCATGCCCGGCACGACGTTGACCTTGAGCTCGGACTTGGCCGACTCCAGTGCCGTAGCGAGTATGCGGGCGTTGACCGTGCCGCCCATCGCGGCCGGCAGGTAGGTGTGGCAGATCAGGGCGATGATCGCGGCGATATCGAGCTGTTCGAGGAGGCGCACCTCGACCGGATAATTATCTGCGAGGTTGTCCCGATCGCTGCCGTCGTCGTGCCGGAACCGAATGGTTAGGGAAACGCCGCCGTCGGGCTCCGCGGGGAGGATCGATGCGATGGTGCCGAGCCCCGCGCGGCGCTGGCCCAGAACGATGCGGCCGCCCTGGCTTTCCGGCCGCAGTAACGCCGTGACGAATTCGGCCTTCTCGGCATCGGTCCCGCCGACGAGACCGAGCGTCGGCGGACGGTCGACCGTGTCGGACAGCGGCAGGATCTCGGAGGCAATCGCGTCGATCGAATTCGCGATTGCGCGATTGGCCACCCCGGCAAGTTTTTCGCGGCGGCGGACAAAGCTCGCGAAATTCTGTGCCTTTTCGACCGTGCGGTGACAGGTGGCCTTGAGCGAGGCGTCGGCTGGCATCAGCGCTCCTCCAGGATCTTGGAGGCGCGATTCGCTTCGGCGGTTTCGCCGGCCGCGTCGGTCTCGGCGGAAGCGGCACGGCTGGAGGCGCCGTAATCCGGTATCGCTCGCGGGCGCCATTCCCCCGAACCGCGCGACGTATCGAGCAGACGCTCTCCGCGATAGGTGAAGTCCGCCGGGATGAGCTGGCCTTGTTCGGCGAGCAGGCCGAGCACACCCAGGAGCCGGTTCTGCTCGCGCAGGCTCAGCGCTCGCGGGCTGCCCAGGTCGAGCGGCGTCAATTGGACCACCAGGCGGTGCGGACCGATCGGCAATGCGGCAAGCAGCGCGTCGCTGACATCGGCGGCGGAGGCCAACCTCCCCGCGACGATCACCACATCGCAGTCATCGCCGTCGATCTCGACGGCCACGGGCTCGAAGATCGTTCGCAGTTCGCTGGCGATCAGCGCTTTCAGTTCCCGGAACGTGACCGGCAGGAAGCAACTCGCCAAGGAGAAGCCGCTGGCGCCAGCGCGCGTGGCGGCATCGTCGAATAGCGCGCTCAGTGGGGCCATGCGTCCGCCGCCGAGTTCGACAAGCGTGGCGAAGTTCACCGTCTCAATGCCGCGCGCGGCGCCGGGGATCGCCTCCGCATAAAGATGCAGGAGACCGAGAGCGGCAGGTTCGAGGACCTTTTGCTCGAAGCGCAAGGCGAAGTCGCTGTCGTCCATCTGCCAGACGACCGGTGCGCGCCCCGTTATTTCGCGCAGGAACGATCCTGCAGACGGGAGACCGCTCGCCGACAGACGACGCTCCAATGCCGGGAGCAGGAACCGCTCCAGTAGAACGCGTTGCAGTGAGCTGGCGCCCGGCGGCGTGCGTTGCGCGCGGCTCAGCACCGGATGGATGTTGCCGAGTTCGCTCACCTCATATTCGGCAACGAGCAAGGTGGTCGTGTCCTTGTCGACATCGATCGAGGCGACCTTCAGCGTGGCCGGCTGGGTGTTTCGCACCGAATTGCGACGGCCCGACGTTCTTGCGAATGCCAGGAAATCGCCGTTGAAACGCGATTCCACCTCGTTCTCGATGTAGAGAAGCTGGCCGGAGAGGTCCGCGCCCACGGTAGCGTGTAGCTTGGGCTTGGCCGGTGCCGTGCCCGTCGTATCCTTGTCCCAGCCCTGAAGGCGCCAGACGAGATCGACCCCGTCACGGGCCCGGGCCAGAATGGTGCGCTGTTCTTCCTCGCTGATCGAAACCGGCAAAGCGAGCTTGATCGATTGGAGGTCGGGGAGCGGTGCGGCTTCGCTCGGCAGGCCATGTTGTTGAGGGCGGGCCATCTGGGCGACGGCGTGCAGCACGATCTCACCGAAGAACAAGCCGACCAGAGCGGACTTGGAGAACCGCGGGCGCACCGCCGGCGCGCTCGAAGCGTCGAGGTTGGCGAAGCGACCGTCTTCGGTGAGATAATCGAGCGCGGAGCTGACCGCCATGGCACCTGTGCGATGCTCCTCATCGGTCGAGAAGCGCCAGATCCGCTGCGCGGGGGCGGCGTCCGCCGCAAAGCGCAGGAAGTCGCCGGAACCCGTGATGCCGTCCGTCGCATTGGTGCGAAGGGCCAGACGCCGCGCCTCGTTCCCGATACGCACGCTGCTCGGCCAGCGGCAGGCGTCGGAGCGGCCTGACAGCCGGGAGAAGCGCGGATTGCCGAGCGGCGGCTCGTCGAACTCGATGAAGCCGCCGATACCACCTTTATTGACACGATCCGGCCGCGACAGTTCACGGACGCCCAACGGACGGGCAACGCTGGGCGCATCACCAGGATCGAGCGCCTGCCGGCCGACGAGAAATGCGGTCACGTCGCCGCTGCCGATATCGACGACAAGTTCGAGGCCGTCGCGATCCTTGGTCAGATCGCGGTTGAGGCTATTGTAGAAGCGGAATTGAGGTGCGGTGCCCAGTCGCGCAAGCGTTGCTATGAGCGCCATGTAACAGGCGATGTGCGCCAGTTCCTGTCCGTCGCTCAGCCCCTCGGCGGCCTGACGGCGGCAGCTTTCCGACAGCCATCCATCGACCCAATCGGCGCCCAGGAAATATGCCAAGTCATCTGGATTGGAGGCCAGGGCGAAGGTCGATGCGAACGTCGCGTCCTCGTTCGTGGGGGCGAGATATGGGCCGTCTTCGGACCGGCTCGCATCGCTGAGGCGGGTATCGACCGCCAGCACCACATTCAGCCGATCGGCGTCGCGCAGGTCGCCCTCCGGCGGCACGAGGTACATGCGAACCCAGTTGAGAGGACCGTTATCGAGACGGGCCGCTCCCTGCCGATCCGGAAGAAGCCGCAAATATGGGACGGGGATCCACTTGCCCATGTAGGGCGCGATGCCGTCGTAGCCGTTGAGCCAGAGAGTCTGCTCCGGCCTGAGCGGCATATGGGTGATCGGATGCCATGCCGTGCCATCGCTGATGGACTCGCGTTCGAGCGGAACGAGCACGCGGCGCTCGCCGTCCTCATCGTCGACCGTTTCCTCCAGCAGCCAAACCGCCGTCTGGCCGAGAAGGTTCGTGGAGATTTCGAATTCGAGAAAGACGACACCGTGGTTGGGTCGCAGTCGGAATAGCGGCGCGGCCGGCGCGGCGCCGACGGCACCGCGGGCGCTCGCCTCGCCGGCGCCTGTGTGTTCGCGCCTCCCCCCGGAGGTATTCCAACTCGAACTCATGGTACGCACACACACTGTACGAGCGGGATAGCGAAGACTACCGTCGATTGAATCGCCGAGAGCGCTTCTCTTGCCGTGACTCGCTTGTGAGGCAATCAACCGGACCCCGAGGCACACGAAATTCAGAGCGCCCAGTCCGACTGTCCCTCCCCCTGACCAATAACAAAGTCCTTAACCCGATAAACCCCACCTTGACAAACGTTTACCTTCGCGTTGCCGGTCGGACGACCGTCCTTAGGTCGAAGATGCCACGCCGTCTGCGGGTCCGGGTACGGACGACACAGTTTTTCCTATATCACACCTGGACTAGAGGACGGCGGTGAGACTTCAAATTGGTTATCGGCGGTATATTTTCGAGACGGCGTTGTCGCCAGCCGGCCCTGCAGCCCACCCGAAAGTATAAAGCCGGTGCCAGAAGGCTCGAACAGGGGTGTCATCCATCTCTGTAGCGTTCAAGGATTTTCCCGTTAAGGTTTAAGCCGGAGCGAAGGTCAGGCCGACAAGGGCCGGCTCATCGACGGTGAGCGCATGTACCCCCACTGCCTGCATACGGCCGGTCATTTTTCCCTTGGCGATGAACCCCTGTTTGAAATGAAGGATGTCGCTATTCGTTGCGCCCCTCGCCCATTCGGCGGCAACGCTCCCGCAGAGATAAACGCCGCCCCAGGCCGCATGGGCCAGAACCAGATCGCCAGAGACACGTCCCAGAATCGCGGCGAACATTCTCAAGGCCCGCATCGCTTGCGGGCTTGGCGGGCTTGCCCCCGGACTTCGTTTTGCGCGCTCGGCGAGGATGAATTGCGCGCCGATCTCCGCCTCGACACGTTCTGTTGCCGAATCCCAGGTTTCCAATTCCCGGAACAGATCGACGAGGCCCCGGCCGGAGAGGACATCTTCAACGACCTCGAAGCGGTCCAGCAGATAATGCTCCTGAAGGCCGCGTGCGGCGAAGGTCATGTGGCCCGCTTCCGTGGCCGTGGCGGACCAACGGTCTTCGCGATCCCGCCGGGCAATAGCGGCGCCGAAGCCCGTCCCGACATTGACGGCGAGCCGGGGGCCGGAAGCAGAGCCTCGCGCAGTGCTTTCCGTGTGCCACAACGGCCGGGCATCGCCTTCACTGAGATGCGGCAGCGCGAGCGCAACGGCTTCGAGATCGTTGAACAAGCGGACGGGACCGCCAATCAGTCCGGCGATCTCGGTGCCGCAGATTCGCCAAGGCGAATTGGTCAGGCAGATTTCATCGCCGTCCACGGGGCCCGCGCCTGCGAGGAAAGCCGCGGCGATGCCTTGAGCGGCACTATTCCCGCCCCTGCCGCAGTCGCGAAGATAGGCTTTGAGGGCAGTGGGAAAGCTTTCGTAATCGGCGGTGCGATAGGTTCGCACGTCTCGTAGCCGGCCTGGCGCATCGCTCAAAGCGAAACGGGCGTTCGTGCCGCCAATGTCGGCGACCAGACGTACCGGCTGAAGAGTCGCCGCCGTCATCGCATCACTGCCCCTCGGGCTCGTCCTCGACCTCGCGAAGAGCCTGGAGAAACGTTTCGCGCCAATTTCGGATGTCGTTGCGTTTGACGCGCTTCTTCAAGGCGGCGTGACGCTCGACCCGTTCCTCCTTGCGCATCGTCAGCGCCTTTTGAAGCGCGAGCGCCACTTCCTCGGTATCGTAGGGATTGACCAGTACCGCCTCGACGAGATCCTCGGCTGCGCCGGCGAAGCGGGAGAGGACCAGCACACCGGGGTCGTCGTCGTCCTGCGCGGCGACATACTCCTTCGCGACGAGGTTCATGCCGTCGCGCAGCGGCGTCACCAGCCCGACCTGGCTGCCCCGGAAGAGAGCCGCCAGCGTTTCGCGCGGGACGGAGCGGTGGATGTAGCGAACCGGCGTCCAGTCGAAATCGCCGTACTCGCCGTTGATCGCGCCGGACAACCCTTCCAGTTCTTCCCGGATTTCCGAATACGCGGCGACGTCCTCCCGCGTCGGCGGCGCGATCTGCATCATCGTCACGGCCTTGCGGTTCTCTGGATAGAGTTCCAGGAGGCGACGGAAGGCGCGCAAGCGGTCGGGCAGGCCCTTGGTGTAGTCGAGCCGGTCGACGCCGATGATGTGCGAACTGGCCATGCTGCGGCGGTGGAGACGAAGAATGTGCTCATCGGCGCGGGCGCTATGTGCCATCTCGTAGAAGGCTTCGGCGTCGATGCCGATCGGAAAGGCTCGGACGGTTGTCGTCCGCCCGAACGCGCGCAGCCGGTCGTTGTCGAGCGCCTCGCCGCCGGCCTGCTCGATGACGAAGCGGCGGAAGTTGGAGGTGTCGGCGGTCGTCTGGAAGCCCACGACGTCGTACGAGAACAAGGCGCGGGCGAGCCATGCCTGCTCTGGCACCGCGAGGAAGATGTCCGGCGGCGGAAACGGGATGTGCAGGAAGAAACCGATGCGCTGGCGCACGCCCAGCGCCCTCAGTTCCGCGGCCAGCGGAATGAGATGGTAGTCGTGCACCCAGATGATGTCATCGGGCTCCAACAAGGCGGCCAGCGACTGTGCAAAGCGCTGATTCACACGGCGGTAGCCGTCGATGAACTTGGCGTCGATACGGCCGAGATCGAGGCGGTAATGGAACGATGGCCAAAGGACGTTATTCGAGAAGCCGACGTAGTATTCGTTGTAGTCCTTCTGCGTCAGCGGCACCGTGGCGGTCCGGACGTTCTCGAATTGAGCGATGTTGAGGCCGGCCTGGCTCGAATCCTCGATCACTTTGCCGTCCCAGCCGAACCACACGCCACGGCGTTCGCGCAACGCGTCGGCGAGGGCGACGGCAAGTCCGCCGGACTGCGTGGCCTTTTCCAAGTCGGCGACGCGGTTCGAGGCGACGATGAGACGGCTCATGTAGCGCTCTCCCAGCTTTTCGACAGGCGCACGGCGCCGTTGATGATGCCGACCATCGAGTAGGTCTGCGGAAAGTTACCCCAGGCCGCGCGATCCTCGAAGGCCGTATCCTCCGACATCAGACCCAGCGGATTGCGGACGGACAACAGGTCTTCGAAGATCTCCCGGGCCCGCTCGCGCTGACCGGTCTTCGCCAATGCATCGAGGCGCCAGAACGCGCAGATGTTGAATGTCGTCTCCGGCACGCCGAAGTCGTCGGCTTCCTCGTACCGCATCATAAAGGGACCGCGCCCCAGCGTCTTCTCCAGGGCTTCGACCGTCGAGACATAGCGCGGATCGCCAGGCGGCAGGAAGCCGACTTCGCTCATCAAGAGGATACTGGCGTCGAGTGTCTCCCCGCCGAAGCTTTCGACGAAGGCACCGCGCTTTTCAGACCAGGCGTGGGTCAGGATCTTTTCCTTGATTTCGGCGGCGCGGCCGGCCCAGAACGCCGCACGGTCGGCGAGGCCCAAGTGCAGGGCGATCTTTGCCAAACGATCGCAGCCCGCCCAGCACATCAGGCTCGACGACGTGTGAACACGGGCGCGCGAGCGCAGTTCCCACAGCCCGGCGTCCGGCTTGTCATGGAGCTTGAAGGCCATTTCGCCCACGCCTTCGAGACGCTGAAATTCAGCGTGCCCTAATTCCATGAAGAGCCGCCGGTCGAAAAACGCCTGCGACGCGCCCAAAACGATGTTGCCGTAGGTGTCGTGCTGGTCATGCTCGTGGGCCTGATTACCGATGCGGACCGGCCCCATGCCCTGATAACCTGGCAGCGCCTCGGCGAGACCCTCTTCCAGCCGGCTTTCGAGACCGATGCCGTAGACGGGTTGTATGTGTCCGCCTTCGGTCATCGCGACCACATTCATGATCCAGCGGACATAGTTCTCCATGGTGCGTACGGCGGCCAGCGAATTGAGCGCGCGCACAACGAAGTAGGCGTCGCGAACCCAGCAGAAGCGGTAGTCCCAGTTGCGCTCTGAATTGGGCGCTTCGGGAATGCTGGTGGTCATCGCCGCGATTACCGCACCCGTCGGCTCATAGCTGCAGAGCTTGAGCGTGATGGCAGCTCGGCTGACAGCGTCCTGCCATTCGAAGGGAAGGGCCAGACGGTGCGTCCATCCCTTCCAGTAAGCCGTCGTGCGCTCCTCGAAGCTTTTCGCGGTCTGCGCCGCGCCCTCGCTCAAGGTCTCGTCCGGACCGAAGACGAGGTTGATCTCTTCGCCGAGGATAAACGCCGTCTCGCTGCGCACGTAATCGATTGGCGCATCGGTGGTGAGCCTCAAGGTCTGACCATCGCCGCAATAGCGAATGTGGTTCGAGCCATACGTCTGAGAGGGGGCGACTGCGCCGTTCTCGAAGCGCGGCCGCACCTTGATGCGAATGCGCGGGCTACCGGACAGGGGCCGTACGCGGCGCACCAGCATCTGCGGCCGGAACGACCGGTCGCGCCATTTGAACCTCGGCACGAAATCGATAATTTCCAATTCGCCGCTGCCCCCCTTGAGCACCGTGCGCAGGACCGCCGTGTTGGGGATGTATTCCTGGTGCGAGGCGACCAAGTCGTCGAGTTCGATGGCGAAGACGCCATCGTCGGGAGCTTCCGCCGGTGCGCCCAGCAGCGCGTGGAACACCGGATCGCCGTCGAAACGGGGAAGGCAGCACCAAACGATGCGGCCCCGGTTATCGACCAGCGCGCCGATGCAACAGTTCCCGATCAGACCGAGATCCAGTCCGCTCATAGTGTCCCCCGAACGTTGTCCCGTTTGTCGTCTCGCTCCGGCAATGCAGCGGCGCAGGCGCCGAGCCAGGCCAGGAACTCGCCGGTGTCCCCGCGCCCGGTAGATCGCGGACGTCTCGCCGTCGCCGACCTTGATCGACATGCCGCCTCGGGCGTTAACAACGCGGAAGGCATCTTCGTCGGTCACATCGTCTCCTGCGAAGAGCGGCACGCGTCCGGCAAATGGCGGCTCGGTCATGAAGTCGGCCAAAGCGGTCCCCTTGTCGGCGCCTGTCGGCTTGGCCTCCAGCACCATCTTGCCCCGCTTCAGTTCAATCCCTGGAAAATGGTCCACGATCTCGGTGAAAGCCGTCAAGCAACGATCCGCCAATTCGGGGCGGGCGCGATAATGCAGTGCAAGGCTGACCGGCTTCGTTTCGATCATCAGACCCGGTTCGGCAGCGACGAACGCGGCGAGCCGGGTCTTGGCCTCGGCGACAAAGGCGCCGGCTTCCGGCGGCTCGGAGAGCTTCCCCGTAGCGTCGCGGCGCAACAGCCCGTGGACGCCGGCCACCGGCAGGACCAGCGGCGCCAGAAAGCGGTCCACCACCTCGATATCGCGACCGGTGAGGATCGCTACGGCGTTATCGAGCTTGCGGGAGAGCGCGGTAAGCGCCTCGCGCGTCGCGCTGCCGAGCGCGACATCGTCGGGATGGTCGACGATGTCGACGAGCGTCCCGTCGAAGTCCAGGAAGAGTGCGGTGTCGGTGGTCAACAGATCGGCGGGTAGCGTCATCGGCGGGACCGTTCGAGGCCGCGACAGCCCCGGTCGGGTGCTCGCGGCTGAGGGACTATTCCCTTTCAGGTTTAGGCTGAACCACCCGCTCCCCCGCCCGGCCACACAAATACGATACTTCCATGTGTGGCCGGGCGGGGGAGCGGGCTGGCGATGCGATTCCGCGTAATGCGGAAAAACTATAGGATGGCCGCATCCGCATAAGTCACCGGCCGGGCGAAAGCAAATTCCGAGAGGCCGCGACGGCCTTGCCGGTGCCGACGCGCGAGCGAGGGTCAGCTTCGACAGACAGCCGGCGGCTCGCCTTCGCCAACGGCCGCATCGGCATGGACCGAGAGGTCGGTGATGGTGGGCGACGCACCCGAAAGCGCGTTGTCCGGATCCCAAGCGATCTTGACACTTTCGAAGCGGCTCCCGAGTGCATCGTAGATCAGCAAGCGACCGGCCAGCGTTTCTCCCGCTCCGGTGATCTCCTTCAAAACCTCAACCGCCTGCAGCGTGCCAATCACGCCGACGATGGCGCCGAGCACGCCAACCTCGGAGCAGTTCGCCACCGTTCCAGGCGGCGGGGCTTCGGGAAACAGGCAGCGGTAGGTCGGATATGGCTTGCCGGACTTGTCGGCCTCATGCGGCTTGAAGGTCGTCACGTACCCGTCGAAAGGACCAACGGCCCCGAACACAAGCGTCTTCTTCGCCAGGTAGCAGGCATCGGACACGAGGTATCGGGTGGCAAAATTATCCGAGCCGTCGCAGACGATGTCGTAACCGGAGATAATCTCGAGGGCGTTGCGGGCATCGAGACGGACGGAATGTGTCTCGACCTCGACATGCGTTGAGCCGCTTGATGGCGTCGCGTCCGCTGTCGACCTTGGGATCGCCGACGCGGGCGGTATCGTGAAGGATCTGGCGCTGGAGGTTCGACAACGAAACGATGTCGTCATCGACGAGACCGAGCGTGCCGACGCCGGCAGCGGCGAGATAAACCGCGATTGGGGAGCCAAGGCCGCCGGCTCCGACCAGTAGGACGCGAGCCGCCTTCAGCTTCTGCTGGCCGGCGCCGCCGACCTCCCGCAAGACGAGATGACGCTTGTAACGTTCGATTTCTTCAGCCGTCAGCGCCATCGCGGGTAGCAACCTCCGTCTTCGGTTTTCGCTCGAAATCGAGTGTGTCGCCGTTGGGGCTTACACACAAGCCGTGGCCGGAAATTTGCCGTGCCGCCTTGAAAGCTGCCATATCGCGCCATTAATCGTGCAGCGGGACCGGCGCTCCGGCGTCCATCGCGCATCGTCAATGAGGATTATTGCTCCATGCCAACCTCGCCGCTCGCTTTCCGTCGCCCATTCGGACTTGCAGCAAGTGCCGCCGGCCTGATGCTGTTGAGCACCGGCTTCGCCAACGCGGAGGAGCGCCGCCAGCTCGGCGCCCACGAGCATGGCCGCGGTGTATTGGGGATCGCGCTCGACGGCAACATTTTGGGGATGGATTTCAGAGCCCCGGGCGCCGACATCGTGGGCTTCGAGACCGAAGCTGAGACGGACGCGCAGAAAAAGGCGCTGGCCGACGCCAAGGATAAGCTGCGCAATCCGGCGGGCCTGTTCAGACTACCCGAAGGTGCCGGCTGCCAACTCGAGTCGAGTTTCGTGCACTACACCAAGGATCCGGAGCACGCCGAACATCACGCCGAGCATCACGGCGATGACAAGGGCCACGACGGTCATCATCACGGCGAGCACCACGGCGACCATCACGCGGGACACCACGGCGGCAAAAAGGGTCATCACGACGGCCACCATGAGGACCATCCCGGCCACCAGCCAGGACATGCCGAATTCCACTCGGGCTACAGCTTCACTTGTTCGGCGCCGGAAAAGCTGACGACTGTCGGCTTCCCCTACTTCAAGGCATTCGAGCGAGCCCAGTCGTTGGAGGTCAACGTTGTAACAGCCTCGACGCAGAAGAGCTTCGAGGCCAACCGGCAGAGCATGGAAATCGATCTTGGCACGATGAACTGACAGGCGCGCACGTTGGCAGACGCAACCACATGGGCAGGGGAGCGCGAGGCCGCAACGGCCGCGCTATCCGATCCGGATGACGGCGCGGACGGCAGTGCGCTGGTGCGCGTGACCGATCTGCAGTTCGCCTGGCCGGGGCGACCGCGCTTTGCAATTGCCGTCGAGCGCTTCGCCATCGAGAACGGCGAACGTGTCCTTCTCCTCGGCCCCTCCGGCGGCGGCAAGTCAACGCTCCTCAGTCTGCTGGCGGGGATCGTCACGCCGCAGCGCGGCTGCATCGAGATCCTGGGCACGGACCTTGCCGCCCTGGGCGGTGCCGCGCGCGACCGTTTTCGCGCCGCTCATATCGGTATCGTTTTTCAGATGTTCAATCTGCTCCCTTACGGCTCGGTGATCGACAATGTCGTGCTGCCTTTGAGCTTCGCGCCCTCGCGAAAGAAGAGGGTGGAGGCGCGCGGGGCTGTCGGAGACGAAGCGGCGCGGCTGTTGTCGCGGCTGGGACTTGCGGTCGAAGACTTCGCTTCGCATCGCGCCGCCAGCTTAAGTGTCGGCCAACAGCAACGGGTGGCGGCCGCACGCGCGTTGATCGGGGCACCCGAACTCATCATCGCCGATGAACCGACCTCCGCCCTCGACACGGCAAGCCAGGACGAGTTCCTGTCGCTCTTGTTCGAGGAGATCGCCGAAGCAGGCTCGGGGCTCCTTATGGTAAGCCACGACGAACGCCTCGCCGGGCGGTTCGACCGGGTGGTCCGGCTGCAGGACTTCGCCAAGATCGAGAGAGGCCGGCGATGATCGTGTTCCGCCTCGCCTTGCAATCACTGCGGGCGCGCTGGCTGACGGCCACCCTATCGGTGCTCGCCATCGCGTTCTCGGTCATGCTGCTGCTTGGCGTCGAGAAGGTCCGCACAGGCGCGCGGCAAAGCTTCGCCGACACCATTTCCGGCACCGACCTCATCGTCGGCGCGCGCTCCGGCGGGTTGCAGCTTCTGTTGTATTCGGTGTTCCGCATCGGCAACGCCACGAACAACGTCACGTGGGCCAGCTATCAGGACATCGCGTCTCACCCCGATGTTGCCTGGGCCGTGCCGCTTTCGCTGGGCGACAGCCACAAGGGGTTTCGTGTCCTCGGCACAACAACCGACTACTTCGAGCATTACCGATATCGCGGCGGCAAACCGCTGGCGCTCAGCGAAGGGGCCCGGTTCGACGATCTCTATGACGCGGTGATCGGCGCCGACGTGGCGGAACAACTGGGCTATTCAATCGGCGATGAGATCGTCATCGGTCACGGGCTCGGTTCGGTGTCGTTCCTCAAGCACGACGACAAGCCATTCCGCGTCTCCGGCATCCTGCGCAAGACCGGGACACCGGTGGACCGGACGCTGCATGTCAGCCTGGAGGCCATCGAAGCCATCCACGTGGACTGGCAGCAGGGCGCGCCTATTCCCGGACAGAGCGTTTCGGCCGAAGACGTGCGGCGCATGGATCTTCAGCCGAAGGAAATCACGGCGGCGCTGGTCGGCTTGAAGTCCCGGCTTGCCGTCTTCCGGGTCCAGAGGGACATCAACAATTATCGCCAGGAGCCACTTTCCGCGATCCTGCCCGGCGCCGCGCTGCAGGAACTCTGGGGGCTCGTCGGTCTCGCGGAAACGGCGCTGGGAGCGGTGTCGGCGATGGTGGTCGCGACCGCACTCCTGGGCATGGTCACCATGATCCTGACGACGCTCAACGAGCGGCGCCGGGAAATGGCGATCCTGCGTTCCGTCGGCGCCCGCCCGACGACCGTTCTGGGCTTACTGACCACCGAAGCCGGGGTTCTCACGCTGGCAGGCGTGGCGCTGGGAACGGCGCTGATGTATGGGGGCCTGACCCTGTTGCGCCCGGTTGTCGATCAGCTTTATGGCCTCAACCTGTCGCTCGCACCGCCGACGGCCTGGGAGTGGGGCGCCATGGGCACGATCCTCGCGGCGGGAATCCTCGCGGGTCTGCTGCCGGCGCTCTTGGCCTACCGGCGATCGCTCGCGGACGGCATGACGGTGCGGGTCTGAGGCGCCGGGACCGGACGCTACGGACGGACAACACAGATTTGATCGGCATGGTCTTGGTGATGCCGCCCGCGCCCCTTATAGCTTTTTCGCATTGCGCGGAACCGCATCGCCTGCCCGCTCCCCCGCCCGGCCACCCAAATACGATACTTCCATGGGTGGCCGGGCGGGAGAGCGGGCGGTTCAGCCTAAACCTGAAAGGGAATAGTCTCCGGCCGCAAATGCAAGGAGCCGGGAAGGATCTCCGGCCGAGGGAGAACGACGATGCTCATTTCAGCCGTTACCCAGCGATCGCTCGCCGCCCTGGCTGTCGTCGCGATTGGCTGCGCGACCGCAGGTCCGGCCCCGGCGCGCAGTGCGCCGAAGGAACTGACCTGGGCGGATCTCGTGCCGAAGACGGCGACCGAAGCCAAGCGGAAGCTGAAGACGTTCTTCGGACCGCCGCGCGGTGGAAGCGGCGCCGGGGCGGAAAAGCCGTCCCCTTGGCTCGACAGCTACGATGTGACAACGCGGCCGGAAGACCTGGACGGCGCGCCGCCGCCGCGCCAGCCGGAAGGTAAATGGATGTCGCGGCCGACCGGCCAGCAAATGACGGCGCCGCCCGAGGTCAAGCAAGAGCTCAACGGCGAGCGCGTCCGTCTCGGCGGCTACGTGGTGCCGCTCGACTTCAACGCGACGCGGGTCACGGAATTCCTGCTCGTGCCGTTCGTCGGAGCCTGTATCCACGTGCCGCCGCCGCCGGCCAATCAGATCGTCTACGTCAAGGCCGAGAACGGCTTCGAGGTGAAGGGCGAATTCGATCCGGTCTACGTCACCGGTACGATGTCGGCCAAGGCGACGTCCACCGGGCTTGCGGAAACGGGCTACACGATTGACGCGGAGAGCGTTGAGATGCGCGCGCAATAACGCGAGGCAGCGACTACCGCCGGTTCGGCTGCATGTAGGCGTCGTAAAGCGCGGCAACGGCGCAGGACGCGAGCCGTGACTTGTCGTCGTCCGCGCGGCTCGTCAGGACGATGGGGCATTGCGCGCCGACAACGACCCCGCCGGCCTCGGCATGCGCGACAAAGGTTAGTTCTTTCGCCAGCATGTTGCCCGCTTCCAGGTTCGGCACCACGAGGACGTCGGCCTGGCCCGCGACCCTCGACTTGATCCCCTTTGTCTTCGCCGCGTCGACGTCGATGGCGTTGTCCATCGCCAGCGGACCGTCGACTTCGCCGCCGACGATCTGACCGCGTTCGGCCATTTTCGAAAGGATCGCCGCGTCGAGCGTCGAAGGGATCTTCGTATTGACCGTTTCGACCGCGGACAGAATGCCGACCTTGGGCGTCTCGATGCCGATCGCGCGGGCGAGGTGGATGGCGTTCTGCGTGATGTCGACCTTGTCCTGGAGGTCGGGCGCGATGTTGATCGCGGCATCGGTAACCAGCAGCAAGTGATCGAGGCCCGGAACGTCCATGACGAAAACATGAGAAATGCGGCGTCCCGCCCGCAAGCCGCCTTCGCGCTTCAGGACGTGGCGGAGCAGCGTATCGGTATGGAGGTGGCCTTTCATGATGCCACCGACCCGGCGCTCGCGGACAAGCTCCACAGCGCGCGCGGCCGCATCGTCATGCGAGGCGACATCGATGATCTCGATCCCGGCAAGATCGGCTCCGAGATCCGCGGCCGTCTCGACGATCGTTTTGCGGCAGCCAATCAGGACCGGCTCGATCAACGTGTGCCGGCGTGCAAGCAAGGCACCGCTCAAGGCGTTGCGTTCCTCCGGCGCGACAACGGCCATCGCCAACGGCGGCAGATGCTCCGCCCGTTCCAGCAATCGATCGAAGTGAACGTGCCGGCGCACGGTGAGGCCGGGAACGTCGTCCAGATCAAAGGAGAGTTTACGCGCCGGCGCGATGACTTCCGCTTCACCCTCGGCGAGACGTTCGCCACGTGCGTTCTCGACCCAGGTTTCGAGCTGAAGGATCTGACCGTTTTCTTTCCCTGTGACCCGTACCTTCGCCGTCAATTCGTCTCCGGCGTGGGCCCTGCCGAGAAAGCGCATAGACTGCGAGCGGTAGAGCATGCCGGGGCCGGGCAGGATATTACCGAGGACTGCGGAGACGAGCGCTGCCACCCACATCGAAGGCGCCACCGCCTCGTTCACGCCGTCGCCATCGCCGTCGTATTGAGGCAGATGCATTGGGTTGAGATTGCCCGAGGCCCGCGCGAACACATAGAAATCGTCGGGAACGCACAACCGGGTCAGCGCCGCCTCGGCACCGATCTCGATTTCGTCCCAAGTCCTGTTTGCGTGATGCGTGGTCATCGCTCGCAAATGTCCCTTTCAAGCCGAGCGCGGTCGCGCGGTTGTTGCCGGTTTGCGTCGACGGCACAGCATACCGCGTTATCTTCCAGCCGTGACAACATCATGAATGCGATTACGCGCTTCGCATTGGGATTTCGCAAGTTGCAACTTGACCGTTCTCACGAATGCGAAAGCGACTTACCAAATTAGAATCTGGCCCGTCGTGTCCGCCAGCATTTGCCGCCGTGTGACCTCGTATTGGCGGCGATTGCGGAACTTCCGGTGCCAGCCTCTGTTGACCGTGTGATTTCAACGGCGCGACCACCGGCCGCGGAACCCCCGTGTGGACCGGCCCACGGGTTGCGCCTCGCAAATGATGCGGAGGCAATTATGAAAGCGCCCAGCCAATTCTTCGCCGCCGGAGCCGGCGCGGTATTCCTGACCTTATTGCAGTTGACGCCTGCCGATGCCGCGTGCACCGAGAACCTTGCTGCGGATGGCTATCTCAATATCCGCTCTGGACCTGCCACGTCGGATCCGACATTGGGCACGATTCCGGCGGACACGTGCGGCGTTGTCGTCAGGCGTTGCGAGGACGGCTGGTGCCGCGTTCGCTATGACGGCGTCCGTGGATGGGCCAGCGCCTTCTACCTCAACCGGGACAGCGACGCATCTCGCCCGGGGCGCGGCGACGAACGCGATGAGGAAACACTGGTCGAACGCTGGCTGGACGTTGCCGGCGACATCTTCGCGGAGCTGGCAAGCGACCCGGACTGGCAGCGTATCGGTACACTCGAGGTCGATAGCCGCCGGGAAGAACACGTCATTCAGCTTGACCGGCGAGATGGGCGCTTCGACGCACTGCGCATGCGGGCGCGCGGCGCGGACATCGATTTCGAACGCATCGACATTGTTTACGGCAACGGTCGCCGCCAGCGGCTCGACTGGTCGCGCACGCTTTACGAAAACAATGAAAGCGGCGTTATTCCGCTCGCGGGGCGTTACGGACGTTTTATCGACCGGCTCGTCCTCATTACTTCAAAAGCCAGGGGACGGCGCGGCCCGAACGCGGAGATCGACGTCTGGGGCCGCCAGACGGCGGATGGCGACCGAGTTGCGCGAGATGATCGCGGGCGCGGCAATCGCGACAGCGGCTGGGATGAGCGCGAACGGCGCGATTGGAACCGTGGCGCTCGCGGCGATCGTCAGGATCGGGACAGCCGCGGCCGGCCGAACTTCGCCGAACTTGGACCGCGCTGGCAACTCGTGGGTGTGAAGTCCGCCGAACGGGACCGGGACCGCGACGTTATCGAATTCGACCGCGGTGACGGCCGCTTCACCAATCTTCGTGTGCGGGTCCGCCGCGCGCCTGTCCGGATGCACAACCTCAGCGTCGTTTACGAGAACAGCGAGCGCGATCGAATTGACGTCCCGCGGCGCCTCGATCCGAACGAGGAAAGTCGCCTCGTCACCCTCAACGGCGCGCGCGGCCGTTTCATCGACCGGGCCGTTCTCGTTCATGAGAGCATCGGGAGAAACGGACCGAGAGCCGAAGTCGAACTTTGGGGCGAAACGGCTGCGGGGCCACCGCGCCGCGGGCCTGATCCCGACCCGGATCGCGGGTTCTCGCGCCTCGAAGGCGACTGGCAACTTCTCGGCACCCGGCTCGCCGAACGCGGCTGGGACAACGACGTCATTTCGTTCGACCCCATAGCACGCAGCTACTCCGCGATCGGGCTCATCGCCCGCGATGCCCCAATCGCCATCCACCGGCTGAACGTCAGGTATCGCAACGGCGGCGCCGAGTCGGTCGAGGCTCCTCAACGCCTTCGTCCGGGTGAACCGAGTGAAGCGCTCGACCTGCGTGGGCGGCATGGCCGCAAACTCGAACGGTTGCTCATCACGCACGAGAGCATGGGCGGGGAAAACCGCCTCGGCCGGGTCGAGATCTGGGGGCGCCTCGACGACCGACCGGATCGCAGGGCGGGGAACCGCGTCCGCTGATCCCGAAGCATCGTCGTGAAATTCTCATCGGAGTAGGTAATGAAGACGTTTTTCAAGGTGGGCTGCTTTCTCGCCTTCAGCTTTGCTGCCGCCAGTACCGCCGTCGCCCAATCGGGCCGGTCGGCGGAACTGATCCTCGACATGTCGAGCAGCATGCTCAAAGATCTACCGTTCGGGACGAGCAAGGCGGAAGCGGCGAAGAGCGCGGTGCGCTCGTTTCTTGGCGATGTCGACCGGGATACACGCCTTGGCCTTCGCGTTTACGGCCACCAGTCCTGGGAGGCCAACAAGAACTGCCGCGACACCGAGCAGGTGATCGAGCTTGGCCCCTCCGTCGTGACGGCGCCCCAAATCCGCTCGGCCCTTCGGCAAGTCGAACCGCGGGGCTATTCGCCAATCTCCCTGGCCCTCGACCGTGCCGCCAAGGAAATCAGTCTCGATGACACATCGCGAAAGATGCTCATCCTCGTCAGTGACGGAAAGGAGACCTGCAGCGGCGACCCCTGCGCGACGGCGCGGACACTCTCGCGGCGCTACCCGGATCTCGTCATCCACACGATCGGATTCAGCGTCGGCTCGACGGCGCGTCAGCAACTCCAATGCGTCGCCCGTGCCGCGAATGGCCGCTATTACGATGCCGTGGATGCCGACGAATTGGCGGATCGGATGGGGGAAGCCTACGCCGAACTGCCGCGCGGCCCGCGCCGCGTCGTGGTGGTCGAGAGCCCGGAGCCGGGCCGCATCACTGTGGAGCCGGCGGGCGACAAACACGTTCTGAGAGACAGCGGCAGCGGCGAGATCGTCACGGCGCTCAACAGCGCGAGGCCAAGTGCGCCGGTACCGGCGGGCATCTATTCGCTGAGTTTCGGCAACGGCGAATGGAAAAGCATCGAGGTGGAAGGCGGCGAGGAGACACTCGTCGAGCCAGGGCTTCTGGAGATCAAGTCGCCGTCAGTCATGGGGCACTCGATCCTCGATCCCGATACCAACGAGATCGTGGCCGAAGTGACGCCGACGCAGCCGACCGTGACGCTGGTTCCCGATACCGTCGTCGTTCGATTTGGCGATGCCATTTGGAAGGACGTGAAGATCGAAGCCGGCCGCAAGACGATGCTCAATCCCGGTACTCTCGCGATCGAGAACGCAGTCTTGGATGGGCAGAACATGCGGATGTATCCAGTCTATAGCGACCGCGACGAAGAAGTGGGCAAGCTCTCGCTCTCGCATCCGCGCATTCCGCTGCCGCCGGGCTCTTATTCGGTCGATATTCTCGGCCGGCGGGTGCCGGTCGAGCTCTCGCCCGGCCGCACGCTGGTTTTGAAGGTGGAGTAAGTAGCCCTGCGGCGGGTCCACCGTTCGCGGCGGTGCTTGCCGTTATGCCGGAGCGAGTTCGCGCGGCTTCCTGACACCGAGCCGTTCGCCGGAGTAGCGCTTTTCGCGGATCGGGCGCCACCAGTCCTCGTTTTCCAGATACCAGCGAACTGTATCGGCGAGGCCCTCCTCGAACGTGCGCGAGGGCGTCCAACCGAGTTCGCGCTCGATCTTGGTGCAATCGATAGCGTAGCGCCTGTCATGGCCGGGACGGTCGGTGACGAAGGCGATGAGGTCGCGCCGCGATCCTGCAGCCGCGCGCGGTCTGAGTTCGTCGAGAATGTCGCAAATGGCTTCGACGACTTGCAGGTTGGTGCGTTCGCAGCGGCCGCCAACGTTGTAGGACTGGCCGACTTCGCCGCGCGTCAGGATCGTTGCGAGCGCGCGGGCGTGATCCTCGACGTGGAGCCAGTCGCGGACGTTGTCGCCCTTGCCGTAGACCGGCAGCGTTTTGCCTTCCAGAGCATTCAGCGTCACCAGCGGGATAAGCTTTTCCGGGAAGTGGAAGGGGCCGTAGTTGTTCGAACAGTTGGAGACGATAACGGGCAGACCGTAGGTGTGGTGCCAGGCCCGCACCAGATGATCGGACGCCGCCTTCGAAGCGGAATAGGGCGAACAGGGGCTGTAGGGCGTCGTCTCGGTGAACAAGCTGTCGTCGAAGGGCAGATCGCCGAACACCTCGTCGGTCGAGATATGGTGGAAGCGGAAGTCGTATCGGCGGGGCGGCGGCAGGTCGCTCCAATAATCGCGGGCGGCTTCCAGAAGTTGGAAGGTTCCCATGACGTTTGTTTCCATGAAGACCGACGGGCCGTCGATCGAGCGGTCGACATGGCTTTCGGCGGCCAGGTGCATGACGGCATCGACGCGCTCCCGGCCCATGATTTCGCGAACGGCGCGTCCGTCGCGAATGTCCTGACGATAGAAGGCGTAGTCCGGACTCTCGGCCACCGACGACAGGGAAGCCAGATTGGCGGCGTAGGTCAGTTTGTCGACATTGACCACCCGATGGCCGAGGTCGGCGATCAGATGGCGACAGACCGCGGAGCCGATGAAGCCGGCGCCACCCGTGACAAGTACCTTCATTGCCTGACCTTTTCGGACTAGCGGCGGCAACCCTGCCGCGATCGCGTGTAAACTAGCCCCCAGGGCTAACATGCGATTGGTCAGCAGATCGTGAATCCGGGCCTTCGAAACGGTCGTTTCCGGTTAGGTCTTTCCCGAACGCGGCGCATTTTCAGGCGTTGGCGCGTTCGATCTTCCGGAGGCGCGAATAGACCGTCTGCTCGTTCATGCCGAGGAGTTCGGCGGCGCCCCCCGGGCCGGCGACCCGGCGTCCTGCCGCCTCGTACGCTGCGAGAATGTTCCGCCGCTCAAGGTCGGCCATTTCGCCGGCCGTCAGGATGCGCGCAGGTAGGCCCTGCGGGGACTGCGTGATGGTGGACGCCTCATCCCCTGTCGCGGCGGCATTCACCGAGACGCTTTTCACTTCCTGGGCGGTCGCGGCCTCCGGCAGGTTGAGGACCAGCCGGCCGCTTCGCGACAGAATCGCCGCACGTTCGATCACGTTCTGCAATTCCCGCGCATTACCGGGCCAGGCATAACGTTCCAATGCCTCGACATCCGCCTGTGTCATGCGCGGCTCCGCGACGTTGAGGCGACGGCAGCTCAGCTTGAGAAAGTGCTGGGCCAGCATCGCGATATCCTCCGGGCGTTCGCGCAGCGGCGAACACTCGATGGGGAACACGTTGAGCCGGAAGAACAGGTCTTCGCGGAACGTGCCCTTCTCCACTTCCTTTTCCAGATCGCGGTTGGTGGCGGCGATGATGCGGACATCGACGCGGCGGGTGCGTTCCTCGCCGACGCGCTCGAAGCTGCCCTCCTGAAGAACGCGCAGAAGTTTCGACTGCAGTTCCAAGGGTATCTCGCCGACTTCGTCGAGGAAGAGGGTGCCGCCGTCAGCCAGCTCGAAGCGGCCGACGCGATCGCGAATGGCGCCGGAAAACGATCCCTTGGCGTGACCGAAGAATTCGCTTTCGAAGAGTTCCCGGGGCACGGCCGCGCAATTGACGCGGATAAGGGGACGATCGCGGCGCGGCGACTCCTGATGGATCGCTCCGGCGACAAGCTCCTTCCCGGTCCCGCTTTCCCCGGTGATCAGGACGTTCGCCGTCGTTGGCGCGACGACGTCGATCTGGCGGACGATCCTTTGCGTGGCTTCCGAGCGTCCGAGTATCTGGTGGTGGTTCGACTGGGAGAGGATCTGCTCCTGCAGATAGGCGTTTTCCTTTTCGAGGCGTTCTCGCAAACCCGCGTTCTCGCGCAGCGCGGTGCGCAGCCGTTCCTCGTTGACCTTGCGGTCGGTGATGTCGCGGAAGACGATGACGGCGCCAACTGCCTCGCCGTCTTCCATAAGCGGCGTCGACGTGTATTCCACCCGGATCGGCCGGCCGTCCTTGCGCCAGAAGACCTCGTCGTCGACCGTCGTGACCTTATGGGAGCGAAACGCGTTGTAGATCGGACATTCGTGCACGGGATAGTGTGTGCCGTCGGCGTGCTTGTGGTGGACCTTGCCGTGCATCTCCAGGCCGATCAGTTCGTCGGCCGAGTAACCCAGCATCTCTTCGGCCGCCGGGTTGACGAATGTCGTGACGCCGCTTGCGTCGACGCCGTAGATGCCTTCGCCCGCCGCCGACAAAATGAGGTGATGGCGCCGCTCGATCTCGCGCAAAAACCTTTCGGCGCGTCGCCACTCGGCGATGCCCGCGCGGTGCATCGTGTTGAATTCGTCATCGACGCTGCGGCGCGACATGGCCTCCAGATCGTACACGATAAGCAGAATGACGGCGCCCGCGGACGTGGATCGCGCAACCAAGCAGTGCTCGCTTTCGGCCGCGTTCTCAGGGACGGACCGATGCGGACGCAGATGGCGGGACCAGGCCGCGCCATTGTGCATCGCCTCCTGGGTCGCGACATGCAGGAAGCTTTGCGACTCGGCCGTGAAAAGTCCGGTCACGCTGATCCGCTTCGAAGCCGGTTCCGCATCGTCGGGGAATGCAAAGTAGGCCCGCGCCTTGGCGTTGGCGAACAGCACGTCATTGTCGAGCGGAGAGAATAACAGGACCGGCAGCGTGTGCGCTTCCGCGCACGATAACAGATGCGCGGCGGCGCCATCGCGGTCGATCGCATATGTCTTCAGATCGCGCCTATCCCAATCGCTGGTATCCATCCGGTGCCGGCCTTCGATTGATGTCGCCATTGATTATGAGGGATCATAACCGCCGTTACGAAAATTCATAGATTTTAATTTTTCATAATCGTCACCCTAGCCGCTCCGCCACCCTAAGTCATTGATAAAAAAAGAAATATTCTTCCACCTGAATCTGGCACGGGCCTTGCCAACTGTTAACCACTGCCTGCCCGGAGAGGGCCGGCGCGGTCAACAGGAGGTCCAACGAGATGGTGAGCAAGAGCCTTGGCAATCCCTATGACGGGAACAGCGATTTGCGACACGGTGCGGACTGCGGCTGCAGCGGCTGTAAGTCCCATCGCCACGATACCCCGGAGGCGGCCGCCGCCGAACCGGTTGCACCTTCGAGTGAAGCCATCCTGGAGCGTGCCGTCGAAAGCGCGGTGGTCCGCTCGATCTTTGGACACAACGAGCTCTCCCGCCGGAGCTTCGCGTCCATGCTTGGCGCGTCCTCGCTCGCGGCGATCGTCTCCAGCGTGTTCCCCATGGAAGCCGCCAAGGCCGCCATTCTCGACAAGCTCGGGCCGCCGGAAAAGAAGAAGCTGAAAGTCGGCTTCGTCCCCATCACCTGCGCGACGCCCATCATCATGGCGAAGCCGCTGGGCTTCTACGAAAAGTATGGGCTCGACGTCGACGTCATCAAGACGGCCGGCTGGGCCGTGGCGCGCGATAAGTCGCTCAACAAGGAATACGACGCCTCGCACATGCTGACGCCGATGCCGCTGGCCATCACCATGGGCGCGGGCTCGACAGCCGTGCCGTTCCTGATGCCGGCGGTCGAAAACATCAACGGCCAGGCGATCGTCCTGCACAACGACCACAAGGACAAGAACGACCCGAAGATGTGGAAGGGCTTCAAGTTCGGCGTGCCGTTCGAATACTCGATGCACAACTTCCTGCTTCGCTACTACGTCGCCGAAGCGGGCCTCGACCCGGACAAGGACATCCAGATCCGCGTCGTGCCGCCGCCGGAAATGGTCGCGAACCTTCGCGCCGGCAACCTCGATGGCTACCTCTCGCCCGACCCGTTCAACCAGCGCGCGGTGTGGGAGAAAGTCGGCTTCATCCACATCCTGACAAAGGAAATCTGGGACGGTCACCCGTGCTGCGCCTTCGCGTGCTCGAAGGAGTTCTCCGAAACGCTTCCCAACACCTACGGTGCGCTTCTCAAGGCGCTCGTCGACGGCACGCAGTACGCGAGCAAGCAGGAAAACCGCAAGGAGATCTCGAAGGCCATCGCGCCGGCGAATTACCTCAACCAGCCGGTGCCGGTCATCCAGCAGGTTCTGACGGGACGCTATGCGGACGGCCTCGGCAACGTGAAGGACGTCCCCGACCGGATCGATTTCGACCCATTCCCGTGGCACTCGATGGGCGTCTGGATTCTCACGCAGATGAAACGCTGGGGATACATCGAAGGCGACGTCGATTACAAATCGATTGCCGAGCAGGTCTATCTCACGGGCGATTGCGGGAAGATCATGAAAGATCTCGGCATGCCAGTCCCGGATAAGACCTACGAAAGCTACACCATCATGGGTAAGACTTTCGATCCCGAAAAACCGGAAGAGTACGTCAAGAGCTTCGCGATTGGACGTGCCTGATGAATACAATCGCGATTTCTGACAACGTCAAATCCATTCTCCTTTCCGTCGGCATTCTGATTGTGGCGCTTGGGGTTTGGGAACTTTCGATCCCGGCGGAGAAATCCGCCGGGGAACTCACCGAATACGAGCTTCTGACCGGCGGAGGCAGCCCGACGGCCAGCGTTCCTCCGCCATCGGAGGTGGCGAACAAGGCGATCAAGGAGCTGTCGCAGCCGTTCTACGATAACGGACCCAACGACAAGGGGATCGGCATCCAGCTTGCCTATTCGCTTTACCGGGTGCTGTCCGGCTACTTCCTGGCGGCGCTCGTGGCGATCCCCATCGGGTTCCTGATCGGCATGTCGCCGATTGCCTACAAGGCGCTCGACCCGTTCATCCAGATCCTGAAACCGATCTCGCCGCTGGCCTGGATGCCGCTTGCCCTGTTCGTCATCAAGGACAGCCAGGCTTCGGCAATCTTCGTGATCTTCATCTGCTCGATCTGGCCGATGCTGATCAACACGGCGTTCGGTGTCGCGAACGTGCGCAAGGACTGGGTCAACGTCGCCAAGACGCATGAACTCAATCACTTCCAAACGGCCTTCCAGGTCATCCTGCCAGCGGCTGCGCCGACAATCCTGACCGGAATGCGGATTTCCATAGGCATTGCCTGGCTCGTCATCGTCGCTGCGGAAATGCTCGTGGGTGGCACCGGCATTGGCTACTACGTGTGGAATGAATGGAACAACCTCGATCTGACAAGCGTGATTTTCTCGATCCTGATGATCGGCGTTGTCGGAATGCTTCTGGATACGATTTTCGCGTTCATCCAGAAATCGGTTCAGTTCCAGGAATAAACCAAGCCTCCGAAGGGGAAAATCGTGTCAAAGCCATTCATCGAAGTCACCGGCCTGACAAAACGTTTTCCGTCTCCCAAGGGCGGCGAACCACTGACAGTCTTCGAAAACGCCAACTTCGGCATCGAGAAAGGAGAATTCGTCTGCATTATCGGCCATTCCGGCTGCGGCAAGTCGACGATCATGAATATCCTCGCCGGCCTCGACAAGCCGACCGAAGGCGGCATCATCATGGGCGGCAAGGAGATCTCGGGGCCGAGCCTCGACCGGGGCGTGGTGTTCCAGAACTATTCGCTACTTCCTTGGCTGTCGGCGCTCAAGAACGTCATGTTCGGCGTTCGCGCGCGCCACAAGGATTGGTCCAGCGCCAAGGTCAAGGATCATTCCTTGAAGTTCCTCGACATGGTCGGCCTGTCCGGCGGGGCGGAGCACCGCAAGCCTTCGCAGCTTTCCGGAGGCATGCGGCAAAGGGTGTCGATCGCCCGCGCATTTGCCAACCAGCCGGAACTGCTACTGCTCGATGAACCGTTCGGCGCGCTCGACGCACTGACGCGCGGCACCATTCAGGACGAGTTGACGCGTATCTGGTCGGGGTCCGAGCAGACGGTGTTCATGATCACCCACGACGTGGACGAGGCGATCCTGCTGGCGGACCGCATCCTGCTGATGACCAACGGTCCTTATGCGCGTGTCGCCGAAAGCGTTGTTGTCGACATCCCGCGCCCACGGGACCGGGCGGAGATCATCCACCAGCCCGCCTACTACAAGATCCGCAACCATCTCGTCGAATTCCTCGCCCGCCGCTCCAAGGAGCTTGCGGGAGTCCGTCCGGCCAACAGCGGCGAGCCGCCTGTCACGGTGCGGCCGGGCGCCGAGGAACCCGACGAAACGGAGCGGCGACAAGTGGCGAAACCGAAACTCGTTTCAATCGCAAGCTGAGGTGCAACATGGATATGAGAAGCAGCGAAGGAGCCTCGATCATGGACAAGGCCGACGTTACGGAGATGATCCTCTCCAAGAAGAAACAGACCGGCATCACCTGGGCTTCGATCGCCGAGGCGGTCGGCATGTCGGAGGTCTTCGTTACTTCCGCCTGCCTGGGAATGAATTCCATGCCGCGGGAAAAGGCGGACATGCTGGTGAGCTACCTCGGACTGCCGCAGGAGGCCGGGCCGGTGCTCGCCGAATTCCCGACAAAGGTGTTCAGCCAGACGGTGCCGACCGATCCTTGCATCTACCGGCTGTATGAGATCGTCGGCGTCTACGGCGAAACGCTCAAGGAGCTCATCCAGGAAAAGGGCGGCGACGGCATCATGAGCGCCATCGACTTCGAGATGTACGTCGAAAAGATCCCCGATCCGAAAGGCGACCGCATCGAAGTCAAGATGTCCGGCAAGTTCCTTCCCTACAAGTCCTGGTAAGGACAGCGAAAAAGCCAGCGGGTTCGGCGCCGAAAGGACCGCGCCGGACCCGTCGGCACCCAAATGGAGAACAGCCTCATGCGACCGCCCCTGCCGCCATTTTCGCTGGAGACGGCGATCGAGAAAGTCCGCATGGCAGAGGATGCGTGGAACACCCGGGACCCCGATAAAGTCGCGCTCGCCTATACGGAGGACACCGTATGGCGGAACCGGGCGGAGTTTTTGCATGGGCGCGATGAAGTCCGCGCGTTTCTTAAGAGGAAATGGGCACGCGAGCTCGATTACCGGCTCATCAAGGAGATCTGGACGTACCGCGAAAACCGGATCGCGGTCCGCTTCTGCTACGAGTGGCGGGACGATGCCGGGAGCTGGTTCCGGGCGTACGGCAACGAGAACTGGGAATTCAGCGAAGAGGGCCTGATGCGGTTGCGTATCGCCAGCATCAATGACGTGCCTATCCAGGAAGCGGAACGCAAATTCCATTGGCCGCAGGGTCGCCGGCCCGACGATCACCCCGGCCTCACGGAACTTGGGCTGTAGCCCTCAATCTCTCCGCCTGATTGCGCGCAGAACAGGCGGCCATTTATTGCGCAGCCGCCACCACCGATTCGCTCACCTGAGTTGCGCGGCCCGCGACGCGGCTCACTGAACCATGACATTCAGCCCGTAGTAGGCGGGAACAAGCACGATCACGGACCAGATCACCGAGGAGATGGCGCTCGCGCCGACAAACCAGGGCCACGACATTTCGGACGCCCCGGCCAGCATCGGCACGATCGGCCTCATCGGTCCGGAAAGCTTTGAGACAACAACGGCTACGATTCCCCAGCGCGCAACAAAAGCGCGGGACTTCTCGAGCAGTCCTGGATGATCGCGCAGCCCCCAGACCTTGCCGATGTTTCCGCGCAGCCGGTAGCCGATGGCGAATGAAGCGAGGTCGCCGGCCAGCGCCCCGAGGGCCCCGGCAATAACCAGCGGCAATAGAGGCCCCTGGGCGGCCCCCTCCAACGCGCCGATGGCAATGAAGATCAGCGTCGAGGGCACGAACATCGACGCGAATATGATCGATTCAGCAAATGCGAATACGAACAGCGACACTTCAATCAGCGTTTCGTGCTCGCGCACGAATTGGAGTAGATCCTGCCAGACCTGATCTAATGCCAAGTCGTCGTCCCCCATAACTCGCCCAACTCGATGCCGGGCATGTCATTATATGCCCGGTGAACCGGGCCACAGCCGGCAACGGTCGCCGGGCTGAACGGTCCCCCCGGACACGGCTTGTAGCATCTGGTGGGGGAATTGCGCAGACGCCAATCGGCGGAAGCTTTGTTTCTGATCGGGTTTGGCGATAAGAGCTCCACACTGGCATCAACCGGCAGCGAGCGGATGCAGGCCGGGGAAGTAATTGCAGACCTGGCTGCGAAGCAGTTCCGCCAGCTCGCGATACCGGTCCTGGCGCGGCGAGGATTGCCGCCAGACGATCCCCACTGTGCGGTATAGCGAACGGTCGGTGAGGGGCACGATGCGCAGGCTGGCATCCCGGCCGATGACAGCGTGGACATAGAGTTCCGGCAGGAAGGTCACCCCCAGCCCCATCGCGACCATCTCGCGCAAGGTGTCGAGACTGGTGCCCTCATAGTCCAGGCGGAGCCGCGCCTCCAGGCCCTCACAAAAGGCGTTGACCGCATCGTGGAGCTGGTGCCCCTTGCCGAGTGTGAGGATGTCCTGACCGGCCAGGTCGGTGCGGGCGACGGCTTCACGCTCCGCCAGCGGATGATCGCTGGCGACCGCGAGGTGGAGAGGTTCGCGGAAAAGCTGCTGGGCGACGAACTGGTTTCCCTTGACCGGCAAGAGCGTCAGGACCAGGTCGTGGCGCCCCTCGGCCAGCGACGCCGGAAGCTCGCTCGGCAGTTCCTCGCGAACATAAAGCTTCAAGGCGGGAAATCGCTTCTGCAGGTCGGGAATGACGGCGGGCAGAAGATAAGGTCCGATGGTCGGCGGAAGCCCCAGGCGCAGCACGCCTGTCAATTCCGAACCGCCACTGGCCGCAAGCGCCTCGATCTCCTTACTGTCGGCCAGCATCCGGCGGGCGATCTCAACGATCTGCGCGCCCAGCGGGGTGGGAACGACGCGCGCTCGGGTCCGCTCGATCAGCGTTACGCCTAGGCGGATCTCCAAGGCCTTCAACTGCTCGCTTAAAGTCGGTTGCGTCGTGCCGCATCTCTCAGCCGCGCGGCGGAAGTTCAGCGTCTCGGCGACGGCCACGAGGTATTCGAGTTGTCGGAGATTGGGCATCTGTCATGTCCTGCGCGAGCTGGCGGCGCGCCCGGCGCGGGCCACCCCGGCCACAAGCCGAAGCGACGGCCCGGCAATCAGGTAAGGACGCCGGGACGAGGATTAAAGTAGGACTGATCGATAATTCCGATAAGCGGGCAACGCCGATCCGATTTGCGGGCCTACAGCACCCGCCCCAACTCCAGTGTGCGGCCAGATCATCGGCCGCGAGCCAATCGGAGGAACGATCGAACATGCCAGGCTGTGAAGACCCCGACCCAGCACAAGCGGCCATGAGCGCTGCCTCTGGCCCCGTGGGCCAGCCCATCAGCACCCCTTTCACCGCGTCGGCCCATGGCCATGCGATGTCGCAAATCGTCATCGCCGGAACCCCGCCGCAAGCCCAGGCGGCGCCGCTGCCGACCGTCCCTGTAACTCCGGAGGCGTAGAATGTTCGACCTTTCTCAAGTCACTGACCTTGCCAAAGATCTCCTCGGTGGAGCGTCGGCGGATGGCGGATTGGCGGAACTGACCCAGCATCTCGACTCGTTGGGGCTCGACGCCAGCCAGTTCGATAGTCTGGCCAGCGAAGAACTGATGTCGGTGCTCGCCGAACAGGGGCTGGAACTCGGCCAACTCGACGCGCAGATGCTGGCGGATCTGGTCGAACAGGCCGGGATCGAGTTGCCGTTCACCGACGCATCCGGCCCGCTCTGATTTCTCCCGGCGCCGGGTCTTGCCCCCCATGCCCGGCGCTCCCTGCAGCCCGGCGGTGTGCCCACTCCGCCGGGCTTTTTCGTGCCCACGTACCCGCGCATGCGGCCGTCTTTCGCCGCCTTCCCGTCAACTCCCAAACCGTACGGAGATAGCCCCGTGGCCAATGCCAGCCCAGCCGCGTCCACCTACTCAGGTCGCCTATCCCAGTTCCTCGCCAGCGATGCCGCCGGCGGTGCGATCCTTATTTTCGCGACGTTATTCGCGTTGCTCCTGTCCAACACGGCCCTGAACACGCTCTATGGCGGACTACTGAACACGGGAATATCGATCACCGTCGGGACGTTTGCGATCAGCAAGCCGTTGCTGTTGTGGATCAACGACGGCCTTATGGCGGTCTTCTTCCTGCTTGTCGGCCTCGAACTGAAGCGGGAAGTCTTGGAAGGCGAGCTTTCCGACCGCAAGCGCGCCGCGCTGCCCGTCATCGCAGCCATCGGGGGTATCCTGGTCCCAGCCCTCGTCTACTGGTGGTTCAACGGGCATGACGCCGAAGCCATTCGTGGCTGGGCCATTCCGGCGGCGACGGATATCGCGTTCGCCCTGGGTATCCTCGCACTTCTCGGCAGCCGGGTCCCGGTGGCCCTGAAGGTGTTCCTACTTGCCGTCGCTATCATCGACGACCTCGCCGCGATCATCATCATTGCGTTGTTCTATACCGCCGAACTGTCGGTGACATCGCTGATGGTCGCCGGCGCCGGTGTCGCCGCCCTCGCCGCGCTCAATCGCGCCGGGGTGACGCGGCTTGCCCCCTACATTTTGGTCGGGGCCATTGTCTGGGTGTTTCTCCTGAAATCCGGTGTTCACGCGACACTGGCTGGCGTCGTGACCGCCCTGTTCGTGCCGCACGCAAGGCATCGCGCAGAGGATAAGGACACGGTGCTCGTCCATACCGAGCACGAGTTGAAGCCGTGGGTTCTCCTTGGCATCATGCCATTGTTCGCCTTCGCGAATGCCGGCGTCGATTTGCGCACGCTGTCGGCAGAAGCGATGTTCGGGACAATCTCGCTGGGCATCGCGGCCGGCCTGTTTATCGGCAAACCGTTGGGCATCATCGCTTTTGTCTGGCTGGCGGTCCAGGCCGGACTTGCACGGCTCCCGGCGGGCGTATCGTGGCAGCAGATGCTCGGCGTTGCCCTGTTGGCCGGCATCGGCTTCACCATGAGCCTGTTCATCGGCACACTGGCGTTCAGCGACACCGAGGCGGCAGCAAGCGTCCGCATCGGCGTGCTGGCCGGTTCGATGTTTTCAGGCGTTGCCGGGTATATTATCCTGCGCCAGTCACTTAAACCGGCAAGCAACGCCGTGAACATCGGGTCGACTTACGTCGCCACGGGCAGGAGCTAGTATATGGTCCAATCTCACCATCTCCATGAAGGCTATCGGGCCTTTCGTTCGGGACGCCTGACCGAGGAGGCGGATCGCTACCGCCTCCTGGCAGAAGGCCAGGCGCCCCGGGTTATGGTGATTGCCTGCGCAGACAGCCGGGTCGATCCGGCGACTATCTTCGCAGCCGGACCCGGCGAACTTTTCGTCGTGCGAAACGTGGCGGCAATCGTGCCGCCACATGAAGAAAATGGCGGCTATCACGGCACGTCGGCTGCCATCGAATTCGCCATAACGGCGCTCAAGGTCGAAACCGTTCTGGTCATGGGCCATGGCCAGTGCGGCGGCATCGCGGCGGCCCTCTCCGCCGCCGATGCCCGGCCCGTCGGACGCTTCATCGCGCCGTGGGTCAGCCTGCTGGACGACTGCCGCGACGAACTGGTGTCGACACAGCCGGATCTTGGCAGCGAGGATCGCCAGCGCGCGATGGAGCATGTCGCCGTCAAGCAGTCGCTCAGGAATCTCCTGACATTCCCGTTCGTGGCCAATGCGGTGCAGGCCGGTACGCTGAAACTCGAAGGTGCATGGTTCTCGATTGGCGAGGCCCAATTGCATTGGCTCAATCAAGAAACGGGCGCCTTTGAGCCCGTTCAAGAGTGATGCGGCCTCGTCGCAGCGACCCCTGCCTCGACGACGACATGCCTGCGCCCCGACTTCCGGTGGGCGTGCAGGCTTTTTCGTCTTTGCCATCGCCGCCCTCGCACAGAATTGACTGCTGGGGCCGTTGAATCCGGCTGCACACTGACTTCGACTAATTGATAATACGCAAAGACAAGAACGTCGCCGGGCCTCTGAAATGGATGCGACGGCAGATGCCAGCGCGAAACCCTATGAGCCTGCATCTCCCCTGGCTTTTCTTGTCCGTGCGCGGAGGTCGAAGTCGTGTGGCGGTTCGTTTTCGCCTTCCTATCAAGCGTCCTCAGTCGGTCGTGTCTCGTTCTCGTCGTCCTGACCGCCGCCTTGCCGCTGAACCCAAGCGATGCGCGCGCCGAAGCAGTGCGGGACGTCAAGCGCCATGTGCTTGCGCTCTACGATTCCGCGCGCGAAGCCACACCGACGGCGACGCGGGTCCACAAACTCGCGGAGATGCCGCTCAATCATCTTGGCTACATCGTCGTTTATCGGGATATCCGGCAGCCGCTCCCCGCGAGCGAAGAGCTGGAGCGGTTTCGTGCCGTCCTAACGTGGTTCGATCAACCGCTCGACGATCCGGCGCGGTATTTTAAGTGGGCGCAAAACGCCGCCGCCAACGGGCTGCGCTTCATCATACTGGGCGAAACCGGCGGCGAACCCTGGACCGAAGCGGGAAACCGCCGCGTCAACCGGCTCATGCATTACATCGGCCTGCGGCACATGGGCGAAGGTGTGGAGGTCACCGTTGGCTCAAGCGTTGCGCATATCGACAGGTCCTTCATCGGCTTCGAGCGCGCGCTGGATCCCGCCCCACCGCCGTTTCCGGTCCTGCAGTCTGCCGATCCCGGGACAAAAGCCTTGCTGGAGCTGGTTGCCCCTCCGCTCGATGGCCGGAAGCGCTCTGTGGTGGCTGCGGTTAGCCCCGGCGGCGGATTTTGCGCCAACGGCTACCTCATTTATTTCGATGAAGAGAGCGAGAGGATCAAATGGGTCCTCAATCCGTTCGCGTTTTTCAGCGCGGCGCTGGGCGATGAGCGCTTCCCTATCCCGGATACAACGACAATCTCGGGGCGACGCGTTTACTTCAGCCATGTGGACGGGGACGCGCTGAACAACATCGCGCAGTTCCCGCCCTACAACGATCCGCCGACGACGGCGGCGCAGGTGATGCTGAAGGAACTGATCGAGCCCTATCCGGATCTTCCGGTCACATTCGGCCTGGTCGCCGGCGATATCGACCCGGCGATCGGCGGCAGCGCTAAAACCGCGGAGGTCGTCCGCGCGATCTTTGCCCAGCCGCAGGTTGAAGTCGGCAGCCACACCTACACGCATCCGTTCAAATGGCAGTTCTTCGAGAACTACGACCGGGAGGCGGAGATCGCTCAGTTGGAACAGGCCTGGGCGGATAGGAAGCCCGATTTGAGCGTCGCTGAGCGGATCGAGCGCCTGACCGGCGAAGAGGTCGAGCCGATCGAGAAGTACACCGCCCACATCCTGGGCTTGCCGCGGGCGTATATGAAAGAGCCCTTCGATCTTATGCAAGAGGTCGACAAGGCGCGCGAAGCCACCGAAGCACTGGCGCCGCCGGGCAAGAAGCTCGCGCTTTATCAGTGGAGCGGCAACACCATGGCGTTCGAGGCCGCGATTGAACGGACCCGGCAACTCGGCCTGCCGAACATCAACGGCGGAGACACCCGGTTCGACCTTTACTTCGACTCGATCGCGTACGTCCCCCCAATTTCGAGGGTGGCTGGCGGGCAGCGGCAGATCTACGCCGTGAACTCGAACGAGAATACCTATTCCAACAATTGGGAAGGGCCGTTCTACGGCCAGCGAGCACTTGTCCAGACGCTCGAAAACACCGAGCTGCCGCGACGCCTCAAAGGTTTCAATCTCTACTACCACACTTACTCGGCGGAGAAGAAAGCGTCCCTAAACGCCGTGAAGTCGATCCTGGACCTTGCGCGCAGCAGCCCTGTCATCCCCATTGAGGCGTCGCGCTATGCGCGGATCGCGGACTCGTTCTTCGAGGTTCGTATCGCCGCAACAGGCTCCCTTTCCTGGGACATCTCTAACCGTGGCGACCTGCAGACCGTCAGGTTCGACCACTCTGACGGGCTGAGCGTCGACCTCGCGGCAAGCAGGGGCGTCATCGGCTCCAACCGGCACGGCCGTGCGCTTTACGTTTCGCTCGATCAGGATGTCGAGAAGGCAACCGTCGCCCTGTTCGCTCCGGCCGCGGGAGAAACGCAGCCCCCCAATCGCGTTTCACTGAAAGAAAGCCGCTGGCTGGTCAGTGGGCTGAAGCGAATTTCCCCATCGACGTTTTCCTTCACAACCGGCGGGTACGGAAAAGGCGCATTCGTCTGGCAGGGTCTTCCGGCGGGCCCCTGCCAGATCGCGGCCAGCCAAAACGGTGCGCAAATTTTGGTCACAACAGTGGAATCGAACGCGGAAGAGACCCTGGAATTTGAATTGCCTATGCTCGGAAGACATGCAACTACTTTAACAGTTTCGTGTTCTCCGCGTTGATTGGGAAAGCGAACGACGTGAAGGCGCATCGTGTACTGCTGATCGTTCTCGCGCTGGTGGCCGTCGGCAGTACCGTTCTGTTGATGCCCAGCGCTGAAGAGCGCGTAACAATTCTGATCCGCGACAGAAAAATTGAGGCGGCGACCGACGTTCTTTCTGGGCTCGTCGCCGCGGGCGATCGCCGTCCGATGATCCTGCATCAACTTGCCGACATGCTGGAAGAGCAGGGCCGCATCCAAGAAGCGGTCGAAATCATCGATCTAATCGTAGCATCCGACACAACGAATTCCGATGCCTGGCAACGCTCGTTCGCCGCACTCCAATTCCTTGGCCGGAAAGAACAGTTCTATCGGCGACTGTCCGAATTCATAGAAGCCGTACCGACGGAAGAGAACCTGAAATTCGCACTGGGGCATTTCCGGCTTCAGGGCGATCTCATCGGAACGGTGAAAGTCGCTGCGCTCCTGGAGGCGAACCATCAACTCGATTTCGGAGAGCGGGCGCAACTGGGCGCGCAACTCGCTCAGATGGGGAAGGTGGCCGAGGCCCTTTCCGTTCTGCGGCGGATCGATGACAGGGAGCCCATCGAGAACGACGAAGGGCGCGGACTGCTCTTCGACGTCCTCCTGATGAACGGCTACCACGAAGAGGCATCGCGGCGCAGCCTTCGTTGGCTCAGGCATTGGCGAACGGACGGCCTGGTACATGGATTCGCTGAGAAGCTGGCCAAAGTCGCTCCCGCGAGAACCGTCGCCGAATTCGTGGTAGCGGCAGGCCAAGGGCGCCCACGGCTCGTCTTCGATGCGAGTTCAAGGGCCGCCGAATCCGGCGATCTCGATACCGCAGTTCTGATCCTCGACACCTGGGTGAGGTCGGCGCAGCACCCCAGCCCCGCCGACTTGAGAGGGTACGTCTTGGCGGCCGAGAGCATCGGCGGCGGAGCGCATGTCATACGCGCCTTCGCCGATCTCCTGGCGACGCCACGCTCAGAGCTGCCCAGTTCGGCACGAATCGCACTGGCCAAGGCCATCGCCGAACGCTTCGGGTTCGCGGCGCTCGCGCCGTTCTATCCTTCGCTTCAAGGCGACGCCGCCGCCCAGCCAATGTTCTTCGCCGAACTGGCGTCCGCCCTCGGAGATCGGATCGGTGCGGCACGAAGCCTGCGGGCGGTATCGCTGAACGATTCCGATCCGGCGCGAAGCAGGGCCTGGGCAACGTTGGCGCGCGGTGTGCTGGCGACGAATGAAGTCAATCGGAGGCTTTCCGATCAGGCCTGGGAGCGGAACGACAGGCTTAAAAGAATGGCGAATGCTTCGGTGCGGACTGAGACGCTTCATTAGCTCCCCTTAGAAAGCCGTGAAAAGGCGCAGGAACCTCAATTCGGGCAAGCCCTCAGAAAATGGTACGCACACCGCATTATTGCGCTCAAGGAAACTCTCCTGTCTCGTTTTGACAAGAATCAATTTCTAAATTGAACCGATTGCTATAAACTTAAGTCTAGACAGGCTTGATCGTGGTTTGCCGTGCGCTGACCAACCGAGTCCGTCCTTTCGCCATTCGATAGCGTTTTGAATCGCGTTTCGCAATTTGGGGAAACCCAAAAGGCGCGATAACGGCGAATTGCGGCCTAAAGGCCGGTTGGTGTTCTAGAACGATTTAAAGTTGGAAAGTCGGATGCGTACGGCGAATCTTAATCCCGCAATTCCCGAGGAAACGCTTTCTGTCCCGGATTGGAAATCAGCGCGCAACCGTCTTCAGGGCGCGGCTGAATTCTCATTGATCGCGGTATTCCTGATCGTCTGCGAATGGCTCGTCCCCGGCCACGCCAGCCTTTCCTCTATGAACCCACAGCCCTTCTGGATTCCGGTCCTGCTATTATCGGTTCAATACGGGATGGGTGCCGGCATCGTGGCAGCGGTGGCGGCGTTCGGTGTTTCGGTCATTACCGGATTGCCAGAGCCCAGCGCCTCAGGTGACTTCTATACCTATCTCATGGACATTCTTTATGAACCGATCCTGTGGTCGGTCGCTGCACTGGTTTTGGGCGAACTGCGCAGTGAACACCTGCGCCGTCTCGAAGGCCTGCGCATGGTGGTGCAAGAGTCCGATCGCCAGCGCATCAACATTGCCGACTACTGCATCGAATTGCAGCAGCATGTCTCCGACCTTGAGCGGCAGCTCGCCTTGCAGGGTCACCATCCGCTTGCCCGGGTTATCCAGGCCCTGTCGGAACTCGGCGAGGCCAACCGCGAAGAACTCCGCGCCCGACTCGCGGCATCTATCGGGGCCGTCTGCGGCGGCGCTACGTATCAGGTTTATCTGGAGAATAGCGGGCTGTTCGAGCGCTCCAGCGTCCTCAGCGATCACGGCGACCCGGCCGACACGGGACCGCCTCCTCCCGGCATGCTGGAAAGCGTCCGGCTACAGGCCGCGATGAACAAGGATCGCAGCGTCGTGTCGGCGCTTAGCCCCGAGGGCTCCAAACTGCTCGAGGGAGTCGGCGTCTTCGCGGCTCCGATTATTGGCCCGGACACCTCGGTACGCGGGGTGCTGGTGCTCGATTTCCTGCCTCCGGAACAGCTCGACGAGAGCACTGAGATCGCGCTCGCGGCGGTCGCGCGCGAACTCGGAAAGGCTCTGCAAACGGGCGGCTGCCCCGCCGAAGCGGTATCGGGCGGTCCCGGACGACCTGCCCTCAAGCCTTCTAACGGTGCGCACGGTCATGCACAGGAACGGAACTGAGAGCATTCCCCGGACGGCCCGGGTTTGGATGGAGCCGGGCGAGCGGCGGGCGAACCTGCTGCCGGCGTTCTTCTTGTTCGTCGCGGTCGCCGGCCTGGAAGCGTGGCTCATCCACCTGTTGGTCGCCAGCACCGTTCCCGCGGTCTACCTTCTGGCCGGACACGGCGCGGCGATCGCACTCGCGTTCAGCGCATCGTGGCTGTTGCCTCTCAACGACCGGACACTCGTGAATATCTCGTTGGTCGCGACGTTGTTCGCCGGCCCGATTGCGGCCTTCGGTGGCCTCGGCTGCCTGTTGTCGCTGATGCTGTCGCGGCGTGTCGAGTCGCCGCAAAAACTGAAGGAATGGTACGAACGGCTGTCGGGCCGACGCGCCGTCGATAAGGCGACGTTGATCTTCAAGGATCTCACCGATCAGCGGGCACTCAAGCCGCTCACGATAACCGTGCCGGATTTCTCGAAGATCATGGAGGCGGGCGGCGAAGCCGAACAGCAGGCGCTGCTCGGCATGATCGGGCTCGATTATCATCCCGACTACCTGCCCGTTCTCAAGCGGGCGCTTGCAAGCCCCAACCCCTTCGTTCGCGTTCAAGCGGCCGCCGTTTTCGCCAAGCTGCGCGAAACATTCAAGAACCGGCTGAAGTCCGCCTGCGCGTGCAGTCTGCCCGTCTCCAACGAGAACGATCCGACCGGCCAGCGCACCGACCAGCTTCTTGCCACCCTGCGTCAACTGACCGGCTGCCTCGAATCGGGATTTCTCGACCCTTCCGAAATCCGCGACGGGCGGGAGATGGTTGGCCGGCTGTGCGACGTGCTCGATCCCTCGGGCGACGACTTCAGCGAAGAGAGCCTGGCGGTGATGCGGGCGATGTCCGTCGCACGACTGGACGACGCAATTGCGGATCGCTTGCTGCCGCGTGGCGCGGCCCTGCCGCAGGCCTTCGCGGACTTGCTTCTCACAAGCCTCATGCGGATGCGCCGCGAACGCGAGATCGCCGGGCTGCTCGCCGTGCGGGCGGCCGGGAGCCGGAGTAACGTGTCGTCCACTCCGAAGCGCCCTGAATTTGCCGGCCCAGCAGCGCCGGCGCTGCCCGGAGGCCTTTCCTGAATGATGTGGCGGGCCCTGAACAGCGCGAAGAGCGCGCCCGAGACCAGCCGGCAGGCGGCCGACGTCTGCCTGATCGTGGAGGGCTGCTATCCCTTCATTTCCGGCGGGGTCTCGTCATGGCTCGACTGGCTCATGCGGGCGCAACCCGATTTGACTTTCTCGGTCGTCGCGATCGTTTCGGGTCACGAACCCAACCTGACGCCGAAGTACAAGTTTCCGCCCAACCTGATCGACTTTCAGGTGATCTCGCTGCGCACGACGGCGGCGCGCCGGCAGCCATCCTTCGACCTCGCCCCGGAACGGCTGGAAGAATTGGCCGGCGCGCTCGTCCGGCTGCTCCAGGAAGGGACGCTCGACGATCTGAAACGCATCCATTCGGTCGTCAACGATCCGCGCGCGCCGCTGTCGCTGCAGGCGTTGATGTTTTCCCGGCTGAGCTGGGAACTGGCGTGCCATTGCTATGAACAGGTGATGCCGCATGCATCGTTCCTGCATTTCTACTGGGCGTGGCGGGCGCTCTTCGGCGGCTTGTTTGCCGTATTGAAGGCGCCGCTACCCGAGGCGCGCGTCTACCACACCATCTCGACGGGCTACGCCGGGCTTTTCGCCGCCCGCGCAGCCTTGGCGACGGGGCGGCCCGCCGCCATTACAGAACACGGTATCTATACCAACGAGCGGCGCATCGAAATCCTGATGGCCGACTGGATCGCGGACACCGTCGATAAGGGCATTCGTCTCGACGATCCACGGGTCGATCTGAGGGACGTGTGGGCGGCCGCGTTCAATTCCTACGCGCGCATCTGTTACGAGGCCTGCGACGCCATCACGACTCTCTATGGCGACAACCAGCGCCTGCAGCGCAACCTCGGCGCGGCGGCGGACCGCATGAGCGTGATCGCCAACGGAATCAAGCTGGAACGGTTCGACGGGCTTCCGGTAGCGCGCGACGACGATCCGCCCACCATGGGCCTCATCGCCCGGGTCGTGCCGATCAAGGACGTCAAGACGTTCATCGCCGCCGCCGGTATCGCCCGCAAACGCATTTCGGGATTACGCGCGCTCGTCATGGGGCCGACCGATGAAGATCCCGCCTACTTCAAGGAATGCTGCGACCTCGTCGCCGAACTGCATCTCGAAGACTGCGTGATCTTTACAGGCAGCGTCGACATTCGCGAGTACCTGCCGAAGCTGCACTGCATCGTGCTTTCCAGCCTCAGCGAAGCACAGCCTCTCGTCCTTCTGGAAGCTGGCGCCGCGGGTGTGCCGTGCGTCGCGACCGATGTCGGCTCATGCCGCGAGATCATTTTCGGACGAACGCCCGAAGACCGCGAACTCGGCATCGGAGGCGCCGTCACCGGCCTTGTCGCGCCGGACGAAATCGCGGCGGCGGTGGCCGACCTTCTGGAGAACCCTGAGCTGCGCCGTCAACAAGGACAGATCCTGGGCCAGCGGGTGCGGCGCTACTACACCTCCGAGATTTCAAGCCGGAGCTATGCGGAACTCTACGACCGGCTCTTCGCGCGCGAGTCGAACTGCTGCGCTGTTCTGGAGGAGGCGTGAGATGGCGGGTATCGGTTTCGAACTGCGCCGGCTTTCGCGTCAGGAAAATCTTCTTGGGCCTGTTGCCGCAATCGGTCACGCCAGCGTCGTCGCGGCCGGCCCGTGGATGTTCACGATTCTCGCGCTCGTCCTGATCGGCGGCGTTGCCGAACCGAAACTGGGGATCGACGCGGTCGCAACGTTTCGCGTCGTCGTGGTGTACGCCTTTTCGATTTCACTTGTGGCGACCGCGCCCGTGATCATCGTCGCGACACGGCGGCTGGGCGATCTCCTGTATCTTCGTCAACCCGAACGCGTGCCGGCACTTCTCTGGTCGACCTGCGCGCTTTCCATGACCGCCACCGGACTTGCCGCGGCACTCGTCTTCGGTCTTGCCTCGAACACCACGCCGGAACTCATCGCCAGCGGGGTTTCAATCTCGGCGATTGCCGCGGGGATCTGGTCGGCGATGTTGTTCTGCGGCGCGATCCGGGACTTTTCCTCGATTACGCTCGGGTTTGCTGCCGGTCTCGTCGTCAGCGTCATCGCCGCCGGTGCCGCCGCCTTTCAGGCTTCCGATCCGCTGCTGCTCGTTGGCGGCTTCAACGCCGGCCTTGCGATCATTTTCTTCGCGTTGCTGCGGCGGCTAGCCCTTTCCTTCCCTGCGCCCTCGACCGCAGGCTTCACGGACCTTGTCGCTCATCTGCGCGCCATTGGCCGGTTGCCGACACTCGCCTTCGGCGCGCTGGCGGCGGCCCTCGCCATCTGGGTCGACAAGTGGATCATCTGGTTCAGCCCGTTCGCCGAAGCCGTGGATCTCGGGCTCGTGCATTCCCCCGTCTACGACAGTCCGATGTTCGTGGCTTATCTGACGATCATTCCATCGCTGGCGCTTTTCATCACCGTTCTGGAGACGACATTCTTCGAGCGGTTCTGCGCGTATTTCCAGGCGATCGACCAGCATGCCACGCTCGCGCAAATCCGTACGCGACGGCTCGAACTCAAGCGGGACGTGCTGCGTATGCTCTTGCGCCTGATGGTTCTGCAGGCGGCGCTCTGCATCATTTGCGTGTCGCTCGCGCCGGTCCTCGTCCAGGCGGTCGGGCTCAACTACGCGCAGGTTCCCATTCTACGCTTCGGCATTCTCGGCGCGATGTTCCACGTGCTGTTCGTGATCTGCACCTCGCTCGTCCTGTTCTTCGACCGGCATGTCGAATACGCGCTTCTGCAGGTGGCGTTTCTCGCCATGCAGGCCGGCTTCACCCTCGCGTTCCTGTATTTCGGCCAGAGCTTCCTCGGGCTCGGATATCTCCTGGCAAGCCTGGTCGCCGCGCTGGCGAGCGTCACAACGCTGGAAAGCATTCTCAACGACGTCGACTTCCTCACCTTCTCCGCCGCCGCCGCGAAATCGTGAGGTTCCCGATGCACGTCCGACACGCCCTTCGCCCCCGCCCCCAAGAGAGTAAAGCGAGCGTCCCCCATGAAACCAATCGCCCCCCAACATCAAACGACCGCCCTCATCATATTCGCAGCGCTTCTTCTCGCCCTTGCCACGACGCGACCGTCGCTCGGCGAGCAGGGACCGCCGGATCTGCCGCGCTCCGCGCATGCCGCGCCGGAAGAGAAGATGCCGGCGGCTCAAAAACCGCAACTCCCCGCCATCGAGCCGGAGGATGCCGAAGTCATGGAGCCGCCCGGCGATGTCCCGGAGAGCCAGCAACTTAGATCCGGCGACATGCTCAAGGTTTCGTTTTTCGAGACCATCGATGTGCCGCGTGACGACGCTTCGGCCGACGGCAAGGTCAAGCCCGAGGTTGTGCGAACCTTCTTTCAGCGCATCGACCTGACCGGCGAGTATGCCATTGATGAAGGCGGGCAGATCGCCATCCCGCTGCTGGGCCGGATAACCGCCCGCGGCCACTCGACCGAAACGCTCCGGGCCGCCGTCATCGCCCGGTTCGAACGCCAGATGTCGCGACCCGGCGATGTCAGCGTCGTGCTCCTGAAGCGCCAACCCATCTACATCCTCGGCAAGGTGAAGAGCGAGGGCACCATCGAATTCGTGCCCGACATGATGGTCCTGCACGCGGTCGCGATCGCCGGAGGCGTCTCTACTCCGGAACTCGAAGCCTCACGCTTCGCAGACTTCATCCGCGCGGTGGCTGACAAATCCCGCAGCGCCGATAAACTCGTCCGCCTGTATGCGCGGCAGAGCGCCCTTGTCGCACGGCGCGATGAAAAGGAGACGCTTGAGGTGCCCGAAGCAATGCTGCGGTTCGCGAAGCGGGAACACGCCTCGAAGGCCCTCGATGCCGCGAAGCTCCGCCTCGCCTCCGAGCAGGAACTCAACCTGAGCGAGCGCCGCGGACTGAAGGACAGGATCGCGCAACAGGAGCGCCTCCTGGAGGGCATCAAGTCACGCATCGCCGACATTTCGAAGGAGTTGGATATCCGGCGGGCGAAATCGGAACGCCTTCTACTCCTGGCGAAGCGCGGGGTGACCACATCGACAACGTCGGACGCCGCGCATGAAAGCTATGTGATGGCACGCGACCGGCGGGACGAGGTGAAGCAGGCGCTGGTTGCCGCGGAAATTGAATTGGCGCGGTTGCAGACCGAACTCGCGGTGCTGGACGCAAAGGTCGCCGAGCAGAACTCCCGTGAGATCGCCGAACTCGATGCCCAGATCGCCGAAGCCGAAACCAGCATGGATGCTTCATCGGCAATCGTGGCAATGGCCTCGCGCCTCTATCAGCCCGCCGATGGCAAGGACAGCCGCGTCAACTACACGATCCTGCGCAAGACCGCCGACGGCATCAGCCGGATATCGGCGAGCCAGACCACGGCGCTCGTTCCCGGCGATGTGCTGAATGTCGATTTCGGCGGCACCGACAAGAGTGCGGTTCTCAGCCAAGACCTCCGCAAGCCATGAGAAGCGCGAAGCGAAGGAGTTTGCCATGACACGCCTCTGGTCCCGTCGCGATACGCTGGCTCTTGCCTCCGTTTGTGCGGCAGCTCCACTGATCTCTCCGGCCGCTGGCAAACCGGCCGAAGACAAGGACATCGCCATGCGTCATGCGCGTCTTGCCGGCGTCGGCCCCTGGGGATGCCAGTTCCAGAACATCGAGCCGACGCGGATCATCCAATCAGACCTCGATCTTATCGTCATCGACACGTCGCTTGGCGACCGGCTCGCTACTGCCAAGGACATCGCCGCGATGAAGCGGCACCCGGCGGGAAAGGAACGCATCGTCATCGCCTATCTCAGCGTCGGAGAGGCAGAGACCTATCGCAGCTACTGGCAGCCCGAATGGCTCCGGAATCCGCCGGCCTGGCTGGCGAAGGAGAACCCGCGATGGGAGGGCAACTACGTGGTCCAGTTCTGGGATCGCGCCTGGCAGGATATCCTTTACGGTAGCGACGGCGCGATGTTCGACGGCATCATCGCGGCGGGTTTCGACGGCGTCTTCCTCGACCGCGTGGATGTAGCGATGGAATGGGAGGGCGATTTTCCAGACGCGCCACGGCAAATGAGCCGACTGGTCAAGGACCTCGCGCGTTATGCGCGGCGGCGCCGTCCAGAATTCATTGTGATCGGTCAGAACGCCGAGCCTTTACTGGCGCTCCCGGATTATCTTTCGGCCATCGACGCGGTAAGCAAGGAGTGCCTTCTTTATGGGCTCTCCCGCGATGGCGTGGCGAACAAACCCGACGACATTGCCTGGAGCCTCAAGCGGCTTCGGCGCGCCCGCGCGAAGCGGCCGCTTCCCGTATTCGCGATTGAATATCTCGACCAGGACGATGCGATCGCGGATGCGCGACAGCGGCTTACGGAATGGGGTTTCAAACCGTTCATTGCGAACCGCGCGCTCGACCGGCTACCGCCGGATGGCCGATAGAGCGCACCGGCCTATTGCTCGTCGCCGTCGCGACCACCGGAGCCTTGGCCAACGTTAACGGCCGGCCCCTGGTCCGGACCTTCGACAACCGGCGGGGCGCCGCCTGGGATGAAGAACGAAAGCTTGTAGAGGCCGAGCTTGATCTCATCGGGGAGTTCGCCACCGGTGTTTTCATTGTAATCGATGATCACACCGTTGCGGTTCTGTAGCGGCACATCCTGAACCAGGCTGCCGCCGGGGAAGAACGCGCCGATCGTGCGTGCGTCGTTGAAGTTCGTCATCGTCACGCGGGTCGCGTTGCCGAAGTCGACGACGAAGGCATCCGTCAAGACCGACCAGCCATTCACGGCCAGCGCAAAGTCGCCACCGGGCTGATAGAGCCGGAGCGTGCCGTTACCGTCGGGGGTGGCGATGCGGTTATCGACGATGACGTGCTGCCTCAGTGTGAACAGATCGAGGCGTCCGGGGACGGTCGCGTCGAGGAAGCTGACGCGGTCGGCGCCGGTCTCCACGCGCGAGTCGACGACACGGTACGTCCCGAAGACGATTCCGTTGGGGGCATCGATGAAGAGATCCGCACGATCCGCCACGCCACCCTTGAAACCAGTGACGTCGATCTCAATCGGCTGACCGGACCCATTGCCGACCTGCGAGACATTGACGACGAGTTCGGTGGCGGCGAGACCCAGTCTGTCCTCAACCCGCAGGTCGTCGATGATCAGCGTTCCGTCCACCGACATGTTGGTGGAGGCTGCCTGAAGCGTCTTCACCGACAGGATATGACCCGATCCGGCCTGGAGATTTGCCGTGCCGCCGGCGATGAGCGTGTCGATGACCAGGTCGGCCCTCGAAACGATCCGGGCGTTGCTGCCGGCTTCGGCGAAATCGATAACGATACCATTGCCCGAGGCGACAATCGATGCGCCAGCGATGAGCGATCCCGCCGTGAGGCCGCCCTTGCGCGCGTTGAGATCGATCTTGCCACCGGCCACGAGTTTCTCGATATCGATCGCCCGAAGCGCTTTGACAGAAGCCTTGCCGCTGGCGCTGGCGCGTTCGATTTTCACGCTACCGGCCGTCGAGGACACGATGAGATCGGTTCCAGCAGACAACCGGTTCCAATCGATCAGACCGGTGGAGGTGAGCAGCAACCTTCCTGTCCGGCTGACTGCCTGATTACCGGTGTTCGACGTCTCGCCATGAAGCGTCGCCGAACCGCCCGCATCGACATTGCCGCCGGTGAGGGCGCCGGCGCGCGCGTTGACGCTGAGCGCTTCGCCGATTGAAAGGTCGCTGAATGAAACATCGGTGGCTGCCACGAGCGAACCGTTGCGGCCAGCGGTGAGCTTGGTGACCGTCAGGCCCGCGCCGCTGGTCAACGTCGCATCGCGCGTGGCGTTGAGGCTCGCGACCGTCATGTCGCCACCCGACGAAAGCGTCGCGTCGTTCCCGGCCGTCAGCGTCGTCGCGTCAAGCGTGGTGCCCGCCGTCAGGCCGATGTCGCCGTTGGCGTCCAACGTGGTCACCGCCATGCGGCCCACCGTGGCGGTCGCGGCGATGCTCCCGCCTGTCGAGGCGGCCGAGGCGATGACGACGTTTTGCGCCGCCGTCAGCGACTGGTCGCCGCCGGAGGTAAGCGAAACGATGTCGAGCGAGCCCCCGGTGGACGCAACTGTTGCCGTCGTCCCGGCGACCGCGCGTTGGCTCAGCGACACGGCGCCGGTGGCGCGCACGTCGAGGAGGCCTGCCGTGGCTTCGATGTCCTGCGCCGTGAGCGCGCCGCCTCGGGCATTGAGGCGGGCGTTGCGGCCAGCGGTGAGCTTGGTGACATTCAGGCCCGCGCCGCTGGTCAACGTCGCATCGCGCGTGGCGGTCAGAGTGGCGACCGTCATGTCGCCACCCGACGAAAGCGTCGCGTCGTTCCCGGCCGTCAGCGTCGTCGCGTCAAGCGTGGTGCCCGCCGTCAGGCCGATGTCGCCGTTGGCGTCCAACGTGGTCACCGCCATGCGGCCCACCGTGGCGGTCGCGGCGATGCTCCCGCCTGTCGAGGCGGCCGAGGCGATGACGACGTTTTGCGCCGCCGTCAGCGACTGGTCGCCGCCGGAGGTAAGCGAAACGATGTCGAGCGAGCCCCCGGTGGACGCAACTGTTGCCGTCGTCCCGGCGACCGCGCGTTGGCTCAGCGACACGGCGCCGGTGGCGCGCACGTCGAGGAGGCCTGCCGTGGCTTCGATGTCCTGCGCCGTGAGCGCGCCGCCTCGGGCATTGAGGCGGGCGTTGCGGCCAGCGGTGAGCTTGGTGACATTCAGGCCCGCGCCGCTGGTCAACGTCGCATCGCGCGTGGCGGTCAGAGTGGCGACCGTCATTTCGCCGCCCGAGGTCAGCGTCGCGTCGTTCCCGGCGGTCAGCGTCGTCGCGTCAAGCGTGGTGCCCGCCGTCAGGCCGATGTCGCCGTTGGCGTCGAGGCTGGTCACCGCGATGCGGCCCGCCGTGGCGGTCGCGGCGATGCTACCGCCTGTCGAGGCGGCGGAGGCGATGACGACGTTTTGCGCCGCCGTCAGCGACTGGTCGCCGCCGGAGGTAAGCGAAACGATGTCGAGCGAGCCCCCGGTGGACGCAACTGTTGCCGTCGTCCCGGCGACCGCGCGTTGGCTCAGCGACACGGCGCCGGTGGCGCGCACGTCGAGGAGGCCTGCCGTGGCTTCGATGTCCTGCGCCGTGAGCGCGCCGCCTCGGGCATTGAGGCGGGCGTTGCGGCCAGCGGTGAGCTTGGTGACATTCAGGCCCGCGCCGCTGGTCAACGTCGCATCGCGCGTGGCGGTCAGAGTGGCGACCGTCATGTCGCCACCCGACGAAAGCGTCGCGTCGTTCCCAGCCGTCAGCTTCGTCACGGTCACATCACCGGCACCGTCGATCACGGCATTCCCGGATGTCGCCGTGACGTTGGCGAACGTGATCGCCACTCCCTTGCCGCTGAGGAAGATGTCTCCGTTGTCGGCGGTGGCGACAATGGACGGGACTTCAGCGACAACAGCGTTTCCGGCCTGACCGATGCCGTTACGGGCGGCAAGGCGCGCGGTGGCGTTCGGCGCGGTTGCGACGATGTTGGCGGTCGTCGGATCGGCCGTCAGAATGCGTCCGGCATCGACAACAATCAGCTCGCGCGGCGAGGTGGGTACTTGCGTACTGCGGAGCCGACCGAGCGCCGCATCGCCGTTGGCGGTGAACGTGATGACGGCGGCGGAGACGACCTCGGCGTCGGCTGCCATCGCAATGCTTGCCGCACCCGCGGTGACATTACCGCCTGCGCCGATCTCAGCGGCGGCTTGAAAATCGATGGCCCCTGCAGCGGTGAGGTCGATCGTTCCGGAAGCGCTGTGCTGCCCCCCAAGGTTCATGTCAGCGACCGAAGCGAGTTTTATCGTTCCGCTGGAAGCAAGTCCCGCCGCGGTCAAGTCTGCGCCCGATGAAATCTCGAGACTGCCGCCCGACGCAATGACGTCCTGTGCGTCGAGCGCACCGTCGGCACCGAGTGCGACGTTGCGCCCGCTCAGACCCGATACGTTGAGCTTGACCGGGCTCTGGCTCGAAAGTGTCGGCGAGTAGATGTTGACGTCGCCGGCCGTCGAACCGCTCAACGCTCCTCCGGCGCCGACCTGAAGCGCAAGTGCGTTCGCCGAGGTCCCAAAGCCGTCGCGCGCCTGAAGATCGATGCTGTCGGCCGCGATGGCAACACCCGTCAGGGTATCGACAATGAGACCGTCCGGGGCTTGCAGGTTGGCGTTCCCCTGAGCGAAGACCCGACCGATGCGCATGTCGCCCTGGACGGCCTTGAGGAATGCATTCTGCCCGGCCGACGCGGACAGCAGGTCACCGCCAATGCGGTAGGTAAACGGTACAAGCGCGGTGCCGATGCTACCGGCGCCGGCCGTCAGTGTGAGATTGCCGGTCGCGTCGATCTGGATGGGAGAAATCGGCGCGGTTTGCGAAATGCCAGCCCCCAGGATGTTCTCGATGGCGGCCAGGCGTACGTTTCCACCAGACGTAATCTGACCGACAGTGAGGGTTGAGCCCGCGCTTCCGCTCGACGGCGTCGCCTGGAGGAAGACATCTCCGCTGGCGGAGGCGTTCAGCGTGCCGCTGGCGCTGAGGTAGATCGGCGCAGTGCGGGCGACATCGACACCGGTAACCGTGATACCGGCCGGAACGTTGGCGAGATCGAGTCCGACGACCTGGGCGCCGGTGGCGTCGTTTGTGCCGCGAGCCAGCACGGAGCCGGGCGTAGTGGCGACCGCCAGGGCGGCCTTCTGCTCGGCCGTTAGGCTGCCGGACTTGAGATCCGAGTTGGAGATGAACACCGATGGCGCCGTAGAGCCGATGTTGGCACCGGACACCAGCGAGACATCGCGGCCGACGAACAGCGGATTCCCGGAACTCACCACACCCGATGCAGGCTTGAGGGCGGAAGCGTCGATGGCGCTCGAAAGCTGCCCGATGCTCCAGACGGCATCGCGCGTCAGTTCCGCCGTCTGCGTCGTTGAGGCCTGATAGGTGAAGCCGGCGTCGAACGTCTGAAGCGGCGCGGCCGTCTGCCAAGACGAACCGTAGGCGCGCTCAAGTACGTCGGTGACGGCGGTGTACTGACCGGCGACAAATGCCGAGATCTGTGCGTTTGTCGGATCGCCCGAAAGACCGAGTTGCTGCTTCGCCATCAGGCTGTAGAGCGGCAGATACTGGGCATCGATCTGATAGACCCCACCGGTGACGGTGCCTTTGTCGAGGAAGTCGAAGTATCGCCGGTAGGCGCTCTCGACGAGCCTCTCAAACGACGTCACCGACGTCTTCGTGGCGTTGGCCTCTGCGCCATAGGTCGAGGTCAGCTTCAGGCGCTCGGCGACCGACTGGATCGCGGCGTCGGAAACGTTGGCGTTTGCTGTCTGCTCGTTGGCGTCGAGGATCCGGCCCGGCGTGCTGAACGAAACGTCGCCCGACTGCGAGTGAAGATGGTCGATGCTCGCGTCTCCGGAACCGCGGTCTGCGACGTGGATATCGCGCAGGGCGTCGCCGGAAAGGTTGCCGGTAAAGTCGACGTTGATCGGCCGCGAAGCCTCACCGATGGCGCCGTTGCGCGAGGACAAAACGACATCGCGTCCGACGACGTTGACAGCGGTCGGCGCATTGCCGCTCCAGTTCACGAGGTCGCCCGCCGCCTTAAGCGTCACGTCGCCCGTGCGGCTTTCGACGCGCGCCACATGGGCATCGGAGTCGATCGAAAGGTCGATGTCATTGTTCGCCGTCGCGCGCAGGGAACCGCCGTTCGTCATCGTGATTCCGAAGGCCGCGCTGCCCGTGCCAGAGATCCCGTCATGCGCGTTGAGAGTCGCGTCCTTGGTCAGCACCGAGCCGGCCGTCCCCTGGACGAGCGCGCCGCCGTTCGCGGCAAGCGTCATGGTGCCCGAGGGGTTGACCAAGGCATTCGAGACAATGATGCCACCGAGCGACTGCACGTTCACTCTTGCGGTCGCGTTGCCCGCGAAATCGACCGCGATGCGGTTGTCGGCCTTGATGGAATTGTCGAGCCTCAGCCAGGCGCTGCGCGGCATGTAATAGAGCCAGCCGGCGAACGGTTCGCCTTCATGTCCGCTGAACCAGTCGTCCTCGCTCGTGCGGGTGAAGCCGTAGTGGCAGGGGTTTCCGCAGCCGTGATAGTGGCCGTTGACCCCGGCGTAGTAGCCATGGCCGGCATCCATCGTCTGGATGAAGTCCTCCTGGCCCGGCGTTCGAATCGCAACCGAACCGCGAGGATTGCTCTGATCGTAAAGCTGCCAGCCGCCGACCTGATAACGCCAGGGGTTGTTCGGCTGAGACGACGGATAGTCCCAAGACCAGTCGGTCAGGTAGCGGGCGCCTTCACCGACGACGCCGGTCTTCTCGCGCGACAAGGTTGCGTAAAGGCTCCATTCGAAGCGCGCCCCGGCTCGTGGATCGTAATGAGCCGTGTCTCCGGCGATTGACTGGACGGGTGCGGTGGCTCCGGCGCCGTTGAGGATCGGGTCCTGTCCGTAGCCGGTGCGATAAACCTTGACGCCGCTGCCAGCAGAGTCGCCGGGCGTGTAGATGAAGGTCGTCGTGTTGGCGCTCGCGGATTGCAGCCGGTCGACGATCTTGACGCGGCTCGTCGGGGCGAAGCCTGCTTCGGTGTTGCCTGTATTGATACGGCCGAGGCTGATGTCGATGTCGGTATTGTTTTGAACATCGACCTGACCGAGACCGCCATTGACGTGGATCTTGCCATAGAGATTGGTCGAGATGATCTTGCCGTCCAGCAGCAGGAAGCCGCCGCCGGATGAGGCATTCACGTCATCGAGGATAATGCGGTCGTTGGCGATGTCGTAGGTCGCGCCGATCTGCGAGTCGCCATTGGAAACGGTGCCGATGGACTCCAGTCTCACCGTGCTGCCGATATCGCCCTGCGCATACTTGTAGCGCGCGATGGCAATTTCGCCGCCGCCGGTTATTTGCGTTGCGTAGACGGTCTTCAGGCCGCTCGAAGTCAACTTGAAGCCGACCGGCACCTTGTGCGTCACGACGGGGTCGAGAAGGGAGTCGTTCAGCCGCACCGACCAGTCGGTCGAACGCCCCGCCGAGATTCGGCCATTGACGTTGATCACCGACGCCTTCACGGCCACCTGGCTGCCGTAGATCTGGCTGCTGTTGGCGTTGCCGTTGTAGACGGGATCGGAATAAGCGGCCGTGATGCGGCGCTGCGCGTAGTAGGGAACGTTGGGATAGTAGTAGTACTCGCCGCCGAAGTAGTAGGCGGAGCCGAAGAAGTCGTCCTGATAGCCCTTGCCGCAGTTGCCTGTGATCTTCAGCGAACAGTCGCCGATCAGGACGTAGTTGAAGCCTGTGCGGTTGCCGCGCGAATCGAGGCGGTAGGGATCGAGGTCCCCTGTCTTACCCCAGAGGTTCCGGTTCAGTTCGCTGCGGTTGCTGCCCGGCGTCGTCAGGTTCGCGACCCACGCGATGGCCGTAAGGGGGTCGGGATTACCCGACGCCGGATTGCCGCCTGGGTAGTAAATCGCGTTCGCCCATTCCGAGAAGGGCGAACCGCCGACGTTGAAGAGCCCGCCCGGTCCGTTCGCCGAAACCGCAAAGGCGCCCTCGGGTGCGGTCATCGTCACCTGCTGCGCGTTCATGTTCGCGGCCAGGCCGATCGAACCGGTCGCGTTGTTGACTTCGACGGCGCCGGCGACGTTGGTCACGTTGTCGGTGAAGAACAGCGCCGGACCGAACCCGCCGGTGCCTGCGCCCGCGCCCGAATAGGCGTTGTCGATGTAGATGCGGGGGCCGTTGCCCGACTGTTCGACGAGCGTCAAGGCGCCAACGTTGCTCCTGCCGGCACTGCCGGTGAAGATCACCTGACCGCCCGGCGTATCGGGAATGTAGGCGCCGTCGACGATGAGATAGGCCGAGGAGTTGTTCACGACCTCGATGGTCGGACCGCCGTAGGACTGTACTTCGCCGGTACCCTGAATGACGTCCGTATGAAGCGTCACGGTTCCGCCAGCGGCGAACAGCGGCGCGAGGTAGACCGCGTTGACCGGCGTCGAGGAGACCCCGGCGGCGAGCGTGGCTTCCGTCGTTGCATCGAAGGTGTCGACCACGAAGCCCTGCGCGTCGAAGTTCTGGAGCAGGCGATAATCGTTTGCGTAGCCGCTCAACTGGTCCACCGTCGGAACAGTGTTAGCGCCGCAGATCGAGCCACCGCAGTCGATCAGGATCTTGAGGTCGTGATAGATGCCGGCGCTGACGCGACCGTCGATGCGGGTCGTACCCGTGTAGGAGGTGGACGGCTTGCCGTCGTTGTCGGTGACGGGGATAAAGCCGAGCTGATAGCCGCGCGCAACGCCGCTAGCGGCGGCATCGATGCGCCCGGCGAAGGTGCCGACGACGACATTCTGCGCGCTCTCGACAACGGCACTCGATGCAACGGTGACATCGCCGGTGAGATCGACCCAGGAGCGCGCGCGCGCCCACGGAACGGCGATAATGCCCCGGATGGTGCCATCGGCGGTCGCCGACGCATAGACGTCGTTGACGTTGCGCCCGTCGGCCGAGCGACCGGCCGTCACATAGACGTTGCCGAAGCCGCTGAGCACAGTGCCCTCGCCAAGCGAAACGGTCTGGGCGCCGTCGATCCGAGAGAAGGAATTTGCCGCACCCACCGCGGCGAGGCCCCAGGTGCTGACGCCCGATGTCGCGAAGGCCGCGCCCATGAGCGTTACGCCAAGGCCGATATTGCCTGTAGATATGAGGCGGTTACGCTGGCCGAGCACGACGGAGCCGTCAAACCTCGTATCGAGATTGGACTCGACGCCGGCGCCCTGGATGACACCGCCGGTCGTCAGCACAACGGAATCGTTGAGCGAGACATTGGTGACCGCATCGATGAGAATGCCGCCGGGATTGTCCGAAGGCGACGTTCCGGAGCTGATAGCGACATCGTTGCCGAGGGTGACGCTCGTGTCGGAATCGATGTTCACGAAGCTGACAGCACCGACTCCATTGAGGCCGCCGCCAGCGCCCGCCGTGGTGCTCGGTTCGTCGCCATCCTGCTGAACCAGCGACTTCGCCACGATCATCATGGGCGAACTGCCGAGCGACGTCAGATGCACGCGGTCGCCGATATCGATCGAGATGTTACGATTGGCGTCGTGCTTGGACTTCGAGCCGCTGGCGCCAATGACCGCTGCGTTGCCGCTTGCCGAAGTTGCCTTGAAGTGATCTTCCTGCGTCGCCTTGAACGTGATGGAAGAAGCGGCCAGCAGGCTATCGTCGCCGATGGAAATGGAGGCGTCGGAATCGCTACGCGTCGTCGCCTCGGCGCCGTTGCCGGAAACGAGTCCGCCGGAACCGGCAATCGCGTTCGAAAGATTGGTGTCGATGCCGTGCGCCTCGATGCTCAGCGTCTCGTTGCGCGTCGGTCCGGTGGTAACGTTCGTGCCGAGCGTGACGCTCGTGGTGACGTCGGACTTCGAGTGCGCCAGCGCGACGCCGATGGCGAGAATGCCACCGACGGTGACCGCCAGCCCTTCGGCATTCTGGCCGGTGTTCGAAAGCGCGCGCAGAACGACGGCACCCTCGGGGAGCACGACGTCGTTACCGATGCGGACCTCGACCGAGCCGCCGGCCGTGGCGTTGGCCTCGGCGCCGCTGCCTGCGCCGACCAGAGAACCGGCGCCAGCGTGTGCCTTGGCGTGGGCGCCTTGTTGCCCGCTCGGCAGGATGGTCTCCGCGGTGGCTGCGAGGCGCGACGTCGTTAGCTGAGCACCATTGTCGATTTCGACGAGGACGGTCTGGACGGTGGTGGCATCGGCAAGAGATGCGCCGATAGCGACGGCGCCGCCCACGCTGGCGCCGATGGTATTGGAACTGACATCCGGCGTCGCGCGCGCCGCGAGTGTCAGAGTGCCGTTTACCGTTGTGTTGACGATGGCATTCTTGCCGATCCTGGCAGTGATGCTGGAGCTGTCTTTCGCCTCGGCGTCGGCGCCTGCGCCCGCGCCCGCGAGCGCTCCGGCGCCGGCCTTGGCGACGGCGCGAACCCGGCCGGTACTCGTGGCTTCGACGCTGACACCGGTGTAGCCGTCCAATGTCGTGGAGTCGGCGATTGCTGCCTTGACCGCGCTCGACTTCTGAGCGCGAACCACCGTGCCGCTTGCGGCACCGCCGCCGGCGACGGCGATGCCGATGCCTTCGCTGAGCACGCTCGTATCGTCGCTGGCGCTGATCGAGGCCACGCCGGCACCGGTTCCGTTGAGATCACCGCCTGCAACCGCCGTAACGGAGCTTTCGACCTTGCCGAGCGCCACGCCCGCCGAGAGCGCCCCACCGGCCGCGCCTCCGCCGGCGCCGACGTCGAGTTCAATAGCCTCGCCGCCAGAAGCGTTGGCGAGGCCGGCCTCGACGGACAGTGTCTCCGCGTTGACGGTTCCTTGCGATACGCTGGCGGCAAGCGAGTTCTTCACGCCGGTATAGCCGATGCCGGCGCCGACACCGGCGTAGCCGCTCAGCCCCGCGCCGACCGAGGTATTCGACGTGCTCACCTTCGCACGGGCACTCACGCCGACGTTGCCGGCCGTCAACTGTCCGCCGGTAATTTCCGCCGTGACGGCGTCCTTGGCGGTACTGCCCAGCCGGTCCGCCAGGTCGATTGAACTATCGTGGCTGGCCGCGAATTCGCCGGCGTTCGCGACCGAGCCGTTGCCATCGCGGTTGATGGTGTTCTGGAAGGAGTTGTCGGAATCGAGGTGGTCGTTCTCGTCCTCATTGAGCTTATCGAGCGAATTACCGTCGGCAAGATCGCCGCCGACGAGAATGACGCCGACGGCCGCGCCGATGCCGACCTTGACGCCGGCTGCCCCAGTGAAGGTCAGGGCATCGATCGTCTTGTCGCTCGTCGCGGCGACGGTGGCGTCTCCCGCGACGTTGACGTTACTGTCGACCACGCCCGCGGAGACCCCGCCCTTGAACATGATCAGGTTGAGTGCCGCGCCGAACCCGCCCGAGCCGGCCAGCGAAATTCCGCCGACGTCGGCGTCGAGACCGATTGTCTCGGTCGCGATCACATTGAAGGCGCTGGCGCCGGCATCTCCGGAGGCTGCGTTCAACTGCACGCCCTCAACGCGGGCGTTGGTCTGGTTCTGGTAGCTGGCGACGTTCACCATGCCGGAGAAGGCGTACCCGCCCGCGCCCGCGCCACCGGCGGCGTAAGACTGCTCGCGGCTCTCGAAGTCGGCATTCAAGTTGACGGCGCCCGGTACCTTGACGGTCGTCGTGGCGCCGCTGCGGCCGAGGCGCGCGTTGGTATCATTGTCGTTGACGCTCACGACGAAAGCGGCGGCGCCGCCCGAATTGCCAGCCAGCGCCCCTGCCCCTGCGGCGGAAGCCAATCCCGTCTTCGCGATGGAGGTGATCGAGAGGGAGCCCACGTCGGCCATGCCGCCGGACAGTTCGGCGGTCGTGGTTGCATCGAACACGTTGACGATGCCCGAGCCCGCGAGACCGGACGCCCCGCTTCCGGCGAAGCCCACCGATACGGACTTCGCGGCGTTCGTCGAACGCGCTCGAATGTCGACGTCGCCGGCGGCACCGATGGTGGCATCCGTGACGCTCGCCTGGGTCGTGCGCTCCATCTTATTGACCACGGCGGCCCCGCCGCCTGCGAAACCGCTTGAGCCCGGCGAGCCGCCGTCGGGATCGGGAACGGGGACACCAAGCGTTCCGGCAAGGCCGATGGTGAGCGAGTTCGCGTAGGCGTGGTTGCTCGCCGTCACGGCGACGTCGGGCCTGCTCGCGTGAGCCGGCTTGCCGATGCGGGTCGCCAGCTTGGCGGCGTCGACAGTCGCCTTGGTAGAACCGCCGATCAGGTTAACGACCGGGGAAACCGCAATGGCAACGTTCTTGGCGAAACCGGCGGTGACGGCGATCCCCGTTACCGATTGCGAAGCCGTCGACACGACCGCGATGCCTTCGACCTGCCGCGTCGTGGTCGAGAGGTCGCGCGGATCGTCTGTTGGTGCGTCGAAACGATCGAGATTGATCGCGCTGCGCAGTTCGCCGGTGGAGATTTCCAACGCCTCCTTGCCCGCGAGGGCCTTGGCGTCGACCTTGGTCGATGCACCGGAGATGTTTGCGATCGTATCGCCGTCGACCTCGGAGTCGATGACCGACACGCCGAGACCGAGCGCATCCTTGCTGGCGCCCAGCGCCCCGGCAATGGAGGCGATTTCGTTCTTGTTGTCGGCCAGGACACCGACCGAGCCGTCGGCGATAACGTCGGCACCGTTTTCTATGCTGGCAAGGACGTTGTTGTGGAACTGGCTGGAGACGGCGGAACCTGCCACGCCGGCTTTCGATCCAACGGCGACGCCGATTGAAGTGCCATAGGATTTCGCTGCCGAAGCGGCATCCACCAGGATGTTGCCAGATGCCTGCAGCCTCGATCCACTGGCGAGGGCCGTGAGGTTCGAGGTGATGTCGCTATCGAGCAAGGCGATGCCCAATGCCCCGCCTTGCGTACTGGCGCTGATAAGGCCCGCGCCGACGCGGATATCCGATGAGTTCTCGACAGCGATGGCGACGTTGCGCGCCTCGATGCTCGTGGTGGCGGGGGCCGAGTCCGGGCCGCCCGCACGGGCCTGGACGTTGGAAGCGATGTTGGCGTCGACGACCGACGCCTCGCCGGCGAATTGGCCCGTTGAAACGGCGACACCCACAGCCGCGCCGATGATGCGGGCGGAGTCCTTGGCCTTGATGTTGACGTCGCCATCGGTCGTCACGTGGACGCCGTCGAGATTGGCCGCGTGCGTGCGCGCGATGTCGGTTGCCGCGACGCCTAACCCTAGGTTCTGCTTGCCGATCTGGACGGTTCCGGCCACCGCGACAACGGAAGCGCCGAGGGCGGCAATGGAGGGATCGATATCCGCGCCGGAATAATCGATGCCGCTTTCTTCGCTTACGAACGCGACCTCCGGGGCGACGCGTGCGTAAGCATTCGACAGGATCGTGTTGAGCTCGGAGTCGAAGCGTCCATCAGCCGAGACGTTGACATCGCCAGAGACATCGATGGACTTCGATGAGGCATGATCGGCGGTGAGCGCGGCGACGGTCGAGCTATCGACATCGACGACGACTGCCGCACCGGAGAAGGCGTTATCGGCGGCGCCGATGCTGGCGCCCCCGGATGCGATGCTAACGGCGTTGATCGCCTCGATATTCACCGCCTGCATGCTGGCGACCGCCGTGTCGACGATCGCTGCGCGCACGTATTCGCCGCCGTCGGGCTCCGCGATGTTGACGTGGGTGAAGGCAGATCCGAAACCGCCTTTTCCGCCTTTGTAGATCGAGCCTGCGCCGGTACCGATGTCGGTTGACTGGTAGGCGACAACGTCAAGGTTGCCGCCGGATGTCGCGTGGCCGGTGATATCGGCGTCCTCGATGGCCGCCTCGGCCGAGTCGGTATTGTCGACGACGGAAACCGAACCGGCGACGCCGAAGGCTTTTGTGCGGTCGGCGGAGATGTTGAGGCCCAGACCGATGCCAACAGCGGCGAGTTCGCCGCCAGCCAGCGCGTAGACGTCGATGCTGCCTGCACGCGTGATCACAGTCCCCGTGTCGATGGCCGCACGGGTATCGTTATCGGTGAGCGAGATGGCGATGGCGCCCGCGATCGCCGCGCTCCAGTTCTTGTTACCCTGCGCCTGATCGATGGCCGCAGCGCCGGAGAACGTCAGGTTCTGCGCGTTGGTCGTCGCCGCGGCTTCCACGTCGACGCTGTCGGTCGGTGTCTTACCCTCGATATGCGCGCCGCTGATGCGCGCTTCGGTATCGAGGTCCGTTTCCGTGACGGCGGAGCTCCCCGCGGCCGCCAGGCTCCAGCTCGACGGCGGCCCGCGCTGCTTTTGCTTCGACGACAGGATCGCATTGCTCAGCCCGCTCGAAACCGAACCGATCCAGCCGTTCTCCTTGTCGCTGGCCTTTGCCGCGGCGACCGCCAACGTGTCGATGTCGGCGGCCGTATCGGCGGCGACGACGACGTTCTCGGCCTTGATGCTGCCGTCTTCGGTTACATTGCCGGCATTCGGATTGATGGAATTGTCGAACCCGATCGTGGCAAGTTCGCCGCTGTTGTCGCCGATAAAGGCGCGGGTGCCCGTGGTGAGGCCCGAATAGGCGACCGCGATGCCGACCGAGCCGCTGCCCTGTCCACTCACCGCGCCCGCGAGATTGCTGATCGCCAACGCCTGACGCGCGGTGACCGAGACGTTGCCGGCGGTGATCTTCGCCTTGTCGCTGATTGAAGCATGGGTGGCGGTATCGAGTTCGGTGATCGAGATGATACCGTTGCCGCCCAGTCCGTCGCCTTCGCCCGCCGTCGGCGAGACGGCGACGATCCGGTCGATGGATTTGGCGTCGACTTCAAGGTCGTCATCGGCTTCGATGATAACGCCGTCGGAGATGCCGGCATACGTCTTGACGTTCGTCGTCACCAAGTTAAGGGCGCCGCCAACCGCTTTCGCATCCGTGCTCTGGCCGCCGCTTCCGAAGAACGTCAGCCACGAGAAGTTGCCGCCGATGTTCACGCTTTCGGTGAAGGTGAAAGCGCGTACGGAAACGCGCTTGTTCCAGGTCTCGTTGTCGAGTGCGGAAACGGCCGCGCCGTTCTCCCGCACGAACGAAACGCCATCGATAGCCCAGGACGACGGCGTGCCGGCCGGCGCCGTTTGCGTGATTGATGCGTTCGACGCGATCCATGCGGCCGTTGTCTGATGGAAATCGAGAACGTTGGCCGCGCCTGCAATGGAAAGCTCGGTCCCTTTCGAAGTGGCATCGGCGTAGCTGGTCAGCAGATTGGAGACGACGCCGCCATTGCCGTTGGCAACCGAGGCGATATTGGCAAGGTAGTCGTGCCAGGTCTCCCAGCGAAAATCGAAGATCGTCAGGGGCAGGACGGAATCGGCGGCAACGCCGACCGCGCTTCCGTCGATCGCCACGCCTTCGCCGACGAAGGCAGACGTTGTCTGCGTGAAGTCGCCAACGGCCACCGCAACGGAGAAGCTCTTCGTCGCCTCGGGTTTATCGGGTGTCGGATCCTTGGCTTCGGAGTTTATCGTGCTGGCGGCGTTGTTGCGCAGGCCCGTCTGCTCGCTCCGGGCATAGACCGCGACGGCGCCCGCGGCCTTGATTCTGGGTGCGCTGGCGCCGTTATCGGCCGAAATGTCCGCGCTGGCGGAGAGGTCGCTATCTGCAACCGTTACAGCGGAGGCAAAGCGCGGCGTGCTCGATGAGGCCTTGTCGCCAGCCTTCGAGCTTCCCGCCGCGCTCTGTGCGGCGAGCCCGATCTTATCGGCAGCCTTGGCCAACTGCTTGCGTGCAAAGGACACGACCAGGCCATCGCCCACGGTCGTGCTACTCGAAGTTCTGTTGCGCGCTGTGATCGAGTTGCCTTCAACGATAACGTTCCCGGCTTTCGCGGCATCGGTGCCGATATCCGCACCGAGGTGTGCATTGGCGCTGGTGCTGGTATCGGAAATAGCGAGCGCGGCGCCCGCTTTGCCGTCAGCCAGCGACATGACCGTCGCTGCAACGGAGAAGTCGTTGTCATTGCGCGCGAGCACGGCAACGTTGCTGCCGTTGTCGACGGTGATGTTGGCTCCGGAATCGATGCGGGCGCTGGTCTGGATGTCCGCCGAGCCATGGGCCGCGGCCGCTTCGATCGTGGAATTCGACTCGGCAATAGCAAGCGCCGTAATATTCAGTTCCGCCTCGTTCGTCGCGATGACGCCGAGGTTTCCGCCAGCCGATACCTGAGCGCCCGAGGCAATGCGCGATTGCGCTCCGCCCTCGACGCGGCCGGCGACGACGGCGACACCGTAGGCGCGCTGGTTGGAGATGGTGATCACCGGCGTATCCGCCTTCTGGAACGCGCGGGCGTAGAGATCGACGTTGCCGGTCGCAGTGATGTTGGCGTGGGATCCGATCAGCGTCGAGGCGGTGGCGTCGGCGGCGACGTAGCCGCCGTTGAGCCCTGTGAAGAAACCCCAGCCCGTGCCGAAGACGACCGTGGCGATACCGGCGCCTTCATCGGCGTAGGACGCAATCGAGCGCGAGGTCGCCGCGAGAGTGACGTTATGGCCGGTCACGATGCCATCGACGGTGATCGATGCGTCCGTCGACGATGCGGGGAAGGCGAACGCGCCGGTAAAACCGGTGGTGTCGGTCTTCGACGCGATGAACGACACATCGCCGCCGGCAAAGCCATTGTTGGCCTCGGCCAGGATCTGCCCGCCGTCTTCAACCGTGATGTTTGGCGCAACCAGGGTCACGTCGCCCGAGTCGCCTTGCGATTGACCGTGTGCGTCCAGGTCTCTGGTATCGATGAGGCCGGTACTCGTCACGGTAATGTATTTATCGGCTTCGAGACGTACGTCGGCGCCCGGCGACGTCGACAGGGTGTCGGTCAGTTCGATGAATTCGGGGTCGACGAGAAATGTGCCGGGGACACCCTTGGGGGCCGAAAGGTCGATGCCCAGCTTGCCGAGAGAAACCGTCGTCTTGCCGCTCAGTTCGATGAAGCCGCCGTTGCCTCCCTCAGCTCCGGCTGCCGCGGAAAAGAACGCGCCGCCGCCAGCGTTGAGGTCAGTTCCCGCCTTGAAGACGATGTCGCCGCCATCGAACTCGGTCCCGCCGCCGCGCGCGTTCACGACGGCGGTTCCCGCAATGACGATATCCGCGCCGGACGTTACCGTGATGCGGGCAGCCTTGGGACCGGCCTTACGTGCCGTCAACCGGCCGGAAAGCCGTGCGCTGCCAGCGGCGACGATCTCGATCTCGCCATTCTCGACCACGATCCCGCCGGCCGTCTCGAGCCCGCTTGCGTTCACCGTCGCGGCGAACGTTCTTGCCTGACGCTGGGTGGCCGTAAAATCTTCCGAGCCGCCATTCACCGCGATGGTGTGGCCAATGAGACGAACGCCGTTCGCGGCGTTGATGCGGCCGTCGATCCGGATCTCTCCGTTCGGCGATATAGGGAATGTTCCGCTCATCAGGCGCGCGACATGCGAGTCGCTGATCGCGCCGCCGGGGCCGATCAATTCTTCAACGAAGGCGTTGGTGGGCGTTGTCACGGTCAGCGAGCCGACGTTGACGCTGCCGCCCTTGCCGACGATGAAGCCGTACGGGTCCGCAAAGTAGACATTGCCGCCGATCTGGCCGTTCTTGTAGGCGTTGAGCGTACCGTCAACGCGCACGGGCGCGTCACGAACAACGTTAATCAGGGTGCCCGCCGAATTGGGCACATGCAGATTCACGGTATTGCCGCCGCCGACCTCAAAGCGGCTGAACGAGTTGAATGCGTTCCCGTTGTGGATCGTGTTGGTCCGGACATCGGTAATCTTGCCGCTCTTCGACACGGTCGTCGCCGTCCGGCCGTCGGGCCGGATGACATTCTGCGCCAGAGCGCCCTGGAACGGCGTCGAGACCTGAGCAAATCCAATAAGTGCTGCCATAACATGGCCGATGAAACGCCCGGATTTGCTCAAACGACGTGCCGAAGGGCGCGGGAAACATCTGGCTCGGTTCATGCCGGTCACTTTTTTAAAGGAGATCAACGCCTGGCGCAGGCGGATTCTGAAGCATCCGGATAATCCTACCGAAACCCACAATAAAAAGTTTCTGGCATGTGCTATTTTCAGTCATCCAGCACAACTCATTTGGTTTTTTACTTTTACACTCCGTTCAATTTTCCGACTTTTTGTTTATAATTCTATACAAACTTTAAGAGGCTCACCGTGGCGGAGACAAAAAGGGGGCGGCGCCAAGCGGCCCGCCCCTTAGATCTTTTCCGCTTTAGGCAGAAACGGTCCGTTCGTATGTGTACCGGATTTCCTTAGAACAGGCCTTCGGCGACCCGATAGACGTCTGGGTTTCGGGCGTCGGCGATGTAATAGAGAACGAGTGCGGCTGGCTTCAGCACGCGGCGCTTGTCCGGTCCCTCGGCGTAGCCCCCCTGCAGGACGAGCAGGGTCGTGCGTCCATCTCGATCGTCGCCCTTGAACATGACGAGACCGGAGGCAGAGGGGACATCCAGCGACACCGTTTCGGGCTTATAACCTTGCGAGAGAAAGTACGTCCGCAGAATGTTGCCGTTGGCGAAGATCTGGTCGGCATTCAGTTTTTCATCGGTGGCCGGAGACCAGGCAATGCCAATCTGGATGAGCTTTTTGCTCGAGTGGCCGAGGACATAGGAAACGTCGGACTTGCCTCCGTCCGGAAGGGCTTCGATGCCCTTTGCCGTCAGGACGGTGGTCCGGTCAACGGCGTTTTGGGCAATCTCGACCTTGTCGGCGGGAACGCCGAAGTCAGCGCGGATCGCGACCAGCAGTTCGTCCTTGGTCATACCGAACCTGGCCGAACGGAAGCCTTCAACCTTGATGGCCGTCTGAGCCGCGTTGTTTTGGGTCTGCGTCGCGGCCGGCGCCGCAGCAGCGTCCTTGCCCGTCGTTGCCGCGACCGCCGCGACCTTCTTTCCGCGCGGCCCGGCCTCGCTCGCCGTCGGGAAATTCAACGCGCCGGCGAGCATCACCGAAGCCGCGACAAGCGCCAGTCTGCTTGAATTCGTCATAGGTATCTCCGTGATCGCGGGCGTTTCGCAATGACGCCGTGCTTAATCGAGCGGTAAGCGGAAGATGCCTCGAATCGCTTTACATAGGATTAAATCGCGCCGTTCACTGACCCTATCTTCTTGTTTCACCTCACCTTTGCCCCTGCCCCTCCCGGGACATGCCAGCATTTCCCAAGCTGTCGCATGTTGCAAGCCGGCCACGGGGCCGACGGACACGAAGCCATGCATGTGGATAAAGCCATGGGGCGAATGGCTCTCGCTCCGTGAGGTGATAATAGCTGGCAAGTTAGCGGCGGCTTGTATTCCGGTCTCTGGCTGCAGCCGTATGGGTAGTAATGAGCACGAGGCAGGCTTAGTGGCCGATCAAGCATTGCGACGGCTATTGGCATCGCTGGCGATACTCGCGGCCGTCCTCGTCCAGGCCGGGCCGCTTTCCGCACAGGGCATACCGTCGGCCACCGAACTGCAGCGGGAAAGTATCCGCCAGCAGCGCGAGATCGAGCGCCGCCTCGACCGTGAATTCCTGCTGCCTGGCTCGCCGTCAGTGACCGGGCCCGAGCGGCCAAAGCCGGAAGAAGCGCCGGAAGCCAAGATCAAGTTCGATCTCAAGGGCCTTGTTTTTTCCCAATCGGAGTTCATCGGCGCAGCGGAACTTCAGAGCATTCGCGGGCGCTACGTCGGGCGCACGATCACGTTTGCGGACCTCTTGAAGATCGTCGCGGAGGTCAACGCCCTCTATTCCGAAAAAGGCATCATCACCGCATTCGCCACGCTACCGCCGCAGAAGGTGAAAGGCGGCGTCGTCAAGATCCGGTTGACGGAAGGCCGATACGGCGACTTCGAGGTGGTCGGCGCGAAAGCGCTGTCGCCTGAATTCGTCAAGGATCGCTTTCCGGTCGTGCCGGGGACGGTTGTCGATCCCAACGCCCTTCGCGACCAGGTCGGCGATTACAACCTGCGCCATCAGCATCAGATCCGCGCGCTATTGCGCCCGGGGGCGAGTTTCGGGCGCACCGATCTGCAACTCGCCGTGATCGAGCCGCCGATCAACACGCTACAGGTCTTCGTCGATAACCACGGGACAGAAACGACCGGGGAGAACCAGCGCGGTTTCTTCTACCGCCGCTATGGCCCGCTGGGCATCGACGACCGGCTGACCGTCTACGCCACCAACGCCCGGCAGGATACCTTCAGCGGAAACGTCTCGTACAATTTCCCCATCGGTATCGAGGGGGGGCGGGTCGGTCTCACGTATTCACGCGGCGCCTTTTTCATCGTCGATGGTCCTTTTCAGGATCTCGACGTCAACGGCAAGTCGAATTCCGGGTCGATCGATTACGCCCACCTTTTCCATGTCGATCCGTTCTGGCGCATCACCGGGATCGTTTCGGGGACCTACGGAAACTCGCTCACCGAATACTCCGACCTGGCGCTCACCGAAGAAGAATACCGGAAGTTTGGCGGCGGATTCAGCGTCGCCTACACGGACGCCGGCCGTTATTTCGCGGTCTCCGCGAACGTCGACCGCGTCTCGCACGAAAACTATGTCTTCGGCAGGGATCGCAAGTTTGTGGTCTTCACCGGCACCGCATCTGCATTGGTGCCCGTCACCGACCGCTTTCAATTCACGGCCGAAGGGAGTTGGCAGGCGACGGCCGAAGAACTGCTACCCGGCAGTCAAATCTATTCGATGGGCGGCCACACGACGGTTCGCGGCTATCCCACCAACGCGCTCAGTGGCGACAGCGGCTATGTGATGAACCTCGAAGCCCACTACACCGTCCCCGACTTCGCGAACGGCGTGGATCTCTACGCCTTCCTCGACCACGGCGCCATCTTCTCGACCTTCCCAACGCGCATCCCGGCCACGTCATTCGGTGCCGGGCTTGCAATCGATTTCACGGAACTCCTGGGGCTCGATCTCAGCATCGCACGCCCGCTCAACGACATCGTCCCGGCGCAGAAGGCGTTCGAGGTTTACGCGCGCGTACGCTTCAACCCGCTGGCCCTCCCCATACTGCGGGAAGAACGCTGAGCTAAGCAGCGTGGGCGAACCTTCCTGCGGATGCGGGAAGTAGCGCCACGCGATCGTCGGGCGTCTATCGCGCGGGGGACTGTGACGTCCGCAGGTATTTCAGATAGGCGATCACGTCGCGCCGCTCCTGTTCCTCAAGTCCAGCGAACGTCATGTAGGTTCCCGGCATGAAGGTGTCCGGGCGGTCGAGAAAATAGTAGAGCGCTTCCGGTGTCCAGATCAGGCCGCTTTGACCGGCCTGCTTCATGCTGTCGGAGTATTCGTAACCGTCGATGGAGGCGGCCTTCCGCCCGAGGATTCCGGCCAGTGGCGGCCCGAGTTTCTTGGGTTCCGCGAGGTCCGTCGTGTGGCAGACCGCGCACTTACGAAAGACGTGGGCGCCTCTTTGTGCGTCCTGCCCCAACGCCCCGGAACGTCCGACTGCGAAGAGCATGACAACAAGCGCCAACAGGCGAAGAATGGGGAGCGCTGCAGCCATGGTTCGGTCTATCGAGGCTAATCGGTTGGAACACAGTCATCCGAGAAAACCGGCAACAGCGGCACAAACGACCGCCCGGCTCAGATTTTCGAAACGCGCTTGTTGAAAGTCTCCGCCACGATCCCCGCATACCATCCGAGGCTTTCCTTGAACGAGTCGGCGCGGGTCTTTCGATCCTCGTCGAGATCGGAAACGAACGTGAAGCGCTTTTTCACGCTGCCTTCCTCGGCGGTGTAACTCGCCCCGACCTTCACGCTATCGTCGGGGGCCAGGAGCGACCAGCAGGTGTTCCGGTAGCGAGCCGGGTACTTCGGTTTGCCAGCAAACAAACCTTCCAGATCGTTGGATACCGACTTGGATTGGCTATTTGCGGAAAAGGCCGACTTCGGCATGTCGCCGGCGGCCGATGAATCGCCGATCACGTAGACATCGGGAACAAGTTTGGATGCGAAGTTCTCGGCATCGACGGGACACCAGTCGCCGTCCGTGCATCCGGTTTTCTCGGCAATCTCGGCGGCGCGCTGCGGCGGAATGATGTTCGCCACGTCCGCCTTGATTTTCATTCCGGCCGCAGTCTCGACCGTCCGTGTCGCCGCATCGACGCGAACGACCGACTGATCGTCGATTTCGTTGGAAAGATACACATCGATCATGCCGGGATAGTGGGACTCGAATGCCTGCATGAAAAGCTGCTGCTTGGCGAAGCTTTTCTTTGCATCGACAAGCACGATCTTCGAGCGCGGCTTATACTGCTTCAAATAGTGGGCGATCATGCAAACGCGCTCATACGGACCAGGCGGGCAGCGGTATGGATTGGCCGGCGGCGCGACGACGACGGTGCCGCCATCCTCCATGCCTCTGATCTGGTCGAAGAGTACGCGAGCCTGGCTCGCTCCGCGGTAGGCATGCGGGAAAACCTCGAACTGGGCAGGAGTCAAACCCTCGATCCCGTCGAGTTTGAATTCGATCCCAGGCGACAACACGAGTTTATCGTATCCGACCTGCACGCCGTTCTCGAGGTAGACGGTGCGGCTTGACGCATCCACGGCCGCCGCTCTCTGGCGCAGGTGTTCGACGCCGATGCTCGTCAGCCCCTCGTAGGAATGCGTAATCGAGTCGATCGTCCGCAGCCCTCCCAGATACAGGTTGGAGAAGAAGCACGTCATATAGAGCGTCGACGGCTCGATCAGCTTGACATCGATTTCCGGCGACCCCCGCCTCAGGATATGGGCCAGCGTTCCTCCGCCCGGTCCTCCGCCGACGATGACCACCCGAGCCTTCGCGCCGCGGTTGATGTTGGGTGCGGGGCTCTGGCCCTGGGCCGGCCGGTTGCCGGCCGCGCTCGCGAAACCTGCGCAGCCGATGAGCGCTCCGAACTGCCTGCGTGTGATTTTGCTCATGTCAGCCTTGGCATAATTTCGGTTGAAGCGGGAAGTGCAGTTCGAGGGGTTGGGGGCTTGGTTTCGGTGCGGATCTGTCTGCTCGTTGCCCGGGGCGATCGATCACCTTTCCGGCGCGGGAAGGTCCGAGAGGCGGCGGTCCACTTCCGGCCCGGCGCCCAGCGCCTTGGCCTGCAGATACCATCGCCGTGCTTCGATCGGCTCGGCGACGATGCCGGAACCGGGGTCCCATCTCATCGTATTCGGGTCATAGGACGCGGCCAGAGCAAGCGCCGCGCGGGCGTCGCCGTATTCGGCGGCTCGCTTCAACAGGAGGCGGCCAGAGGCTACGCTTCCTTCTGCAAGCAGATCCTGGCCCTTGGCGATCCAACCTGCGATGCGTTTGGACGCGGCGGCATCCGCACGACGCTTCGCAACGGGCTTGGAGGGGAGGACGGCGGTTTGCGCCGGGCTTGCGGCGGTCAGTTCAGCGCTTGCCGCCGCGCCGGGGCCCGCCGGCTTGATGCGGCTCAGGTAAAGCGCCAGCGCGTGGGTATCGCGATCGGACAGGGAGGCAGCGACCGACTGCATCACCTTGTTACCGCGCTTCTTGCGGCGGTAGAGGTCCATTGTGCTCTCGAAGCGCTCGACCGGGATGCCAATCATGACTGGAATGCCGATGTCGGTTCCGTAAAGGTTGTGACATGTCGTGCATTCGCGCACGAGTACCTTGGCCAGGCCCAGCAGCGCTTCCTCGGAATCCTCAGGCGCCGGAGCCGCCGGTGCAATCGCCGCCCCCTCTCCGGCATTCGCCGCGTCCGGTTTGATGCGGCTCAGGTAAATGGCGAGCGCTCTCGTTTCGGTTTCGCTCAGCGAGTTTGCGATGGACTGCATGACCTTGTTGGACCGGCGCCCGCGACGATACAGGTCGATGGTGTCCATGAAGCGCTCGACCGTCAGGCCCGTCATCACCGGAATGCCGACATCCTTGGCGTAGACGTTGTGGCAGGTGGTGCATTCCTTCACGAGGAACTGGCCCATCACGAGCAGCTCATCGTCATCGAGCTTCGTGTTTTCCGCGGCGGCCGGTTCGGATTTGTCAGGCTCAATCGCTGCCGGCGCCGACTTGCCTTGCTGCTCGTCCCGTTCCTGTTCGCGTTTCTGGCGTTCGAGGATTTGCCGCCAATCGACAACCGCGTTGTCTTCGGCTTCGGTGGGGGCTTCGGCGGAGGCGTCGCTTTCCCCGCCCGAAGCAGCAGCCGTTTGCGCTTCTTCATCCTGCTCTGCACTCGGCAAGCCGAAGGGGACGGGCTCCTCAGGCTCGCTGTCCTGAGCGCCGAGCAATTCGGTGGTCTCAAGCCGTCGCGCTTCCGGATCGATGGAGAGCCGGCGTTTGGTCGTGACGTCTCCCCCTGCGCCGATCGTGAAAAGTTTGAACGCACTCGGCCGTTCGGCCTGCGATTTCACGCGCAGCGCCGCACCGTCGATCCGCTCGGGAGAAATGAGCCACAAGCCTTCGCCGATCCGTTCGGCGCCTTCGACTTCAACGGAGGATGGCACATCGAGCAGCATGACGTTCTCGCTGCTCAGCACCTCTTCAGATTTCGACGTCAGCGGCAATGCAAGCTTGAAAAACCGGTCATCGCCGTTCGCCGCGACGCGCACCGGAGCCGGCTGTTTCGGTGGCGTCACCACTTCGCGTTCTTTCGCAACTTTCAAAACATAGGAGCGCTCAAGCAGCCTGTCGCTGCCGTCGAGATAAACGATCGCCGTCAATTTGCTGCCGTCTTCGAATCCATCGCCGACATTGATGCGCACCACATCGAGCGCAGAGAGCGGAAACGACCACATACCAGAGCCGATCCGACGGCTGTTCTCAATTTGAAGATGTTCGGGCACATTGAGCAGCATGACCTGCGCGTTGTTGCCGACGCGGCCCGATACCGGGATCTGAGGGAACGGAATGCTGCTCCCCTGCTCAACGGTTAGCACATCGGGTTCAACGGCCGCGGCGGTCTGCGCGCCGCTGCAAAGAAGCGTGCCGATGATCACGGCGAGGAGTAGTGCAAGCGCCGCTGCAAAGTTGTTTCGACCTGACCTCATCTCACCACCGACCGAGCTTCATTCTACGACCTGCCTTTTGCGAAAACTGTACCGCCGGATTTGCGTGCTCGAGCGCCAGCTACCAGAGCCGCGGCGTTTCCTTGCCGGCGCTTGGCGGGCTTGGCGGACGTTCTTGCGGAGTGGGGGCAGCCGGCTGCGTGACCTGTTGCGCGGGCGATGCGTCCTGTTGCTGGCGGCGCCACTTGAGGAATTCCTCGAACAACTCGTTCTGCGCGGCCTCTCCGACGGCGGTATTTCCATTCGTCTGCGCGCGAACGTAGTCGGCGAGTTTCTCACGGGTCGCCGCCGCCTGCGCTGGAGCGGCCTTCCTGGCCCTCGCGGCGGCTGGGCCGAGTTTGACTTCGAGCCACTTTTGGGCCGGTGCAAATCTTGTCCAACCCTTGAGAGGTGCGATCAGGTTCACCTCTTTCCATTTCGGATGCCGCGGTACTTTTCGGAACTCGGCGAACTTCTCGAAGAACGCGGTGACAAGTTTCGTCACGCGGCGATACTGGTCCGAACCGCTCTGCCAATTGAAGACGGTCAAGACCGCCGGTACTGCGATCGTATCGACGCTTTGGCCCTCCCCAATCAGATTGGGATAATCCTCATGGGTGAGGACCGTCGGCAGGTAATCGTCTTCCAGACCGGCCTCGTAGGGGATCTCGATGAGTTTTAGCCCCTGGCCCACGCGCAGGATATCGAAAATCGGCGCCGGCTTGCCGGCGATGACGAGCGAGGCGGCGAGTTCGCCGCGCTTGATCGCCGCCAATGCCGCTGTCGGCTCCAGATTGACGGGAACGACATCGATATCGAGGGCTGAGAAGATGAGACTGGCAGTCAGTTGCGTCCCGCTGCCAGCCTCGCCGAAATTGACCTTCCTGCCGCTGAGCGCCCTGATGTCCTCGATGTCTGACGCGGCGACGAGATGAATCTCCTCATTGAAAAGCTTCGTCACGTATCGCAATTTGCGATCAATCCCCTTACCCAACTGCGGTTTCTGCTTCAGGTAATTGAGTATGTCCGCCTGCGTGACTCCCATTTCGGTATTGTCGAGGTAGAGCAGGTCAAAGATATTCTGCACCGCTCCCTTCCCGATCATAGGAATGACGCGCAGTTGGGAACCGTCGTCTAGGACATTGGCGATATCTTCGATGAGTTTCAGATGCACCGTATGAGAAGCGCCGGTGATAATTCGGACGGTATTCGTATTCATTTGCGACCGGTCCGCCGGGAGCGCCAAAGCGACATCGTTATCGATGGTCTGGGAGGAGGCCGCTTGTGAAAAGACCGATGCAAAACTCAAGACAACGAATGCAAAAAGCGAAATGTGTCGGTGACTGATCATTTCCGGGCCTGCCGCAAGCGAGGCCGAGACTTTGGCGCGTATCCAATTCGCCTCAAGGCCCGCCTCCGTTTTCTTGTTGAGGCTAATCCCGACGATGAAAGAGGCAGAATGAAGGCGGTTCAGCGGCGGCTACTCTCACCGGTGGCGCTCGCGCAGACCTGAATGCAACCCGAACTACACGCAACGTTTGTATGCGGACGTCTTTTTCTTCCGATATCTGCCGAGCCGCATTCAGCCTTGGGAAACGTTGCGCAAAACCGTTTGTATTCGTCATCTTCAAGGCAATAGTGCAAGACGGGGACGACGGCCGCTTAGACGGCAAGAAGCTTGTTCGGATTGGCACCAAAGGCCAAGCCTTCGGGCGCTGAAGATAGTGCCCTAGCTGTGGTGCCTCAGGAGGTTGTTCCTCTGCTAACGGCCCGGAACCTTCAGCAGGAGATCGCCGCGGCGGCCGTTCCGGCTATGCAGGCTTGAGTTCGTAGAGCTGTAGGCCTAGGCGGTTGAACGCGGTTGGACTGGACGCCCATTCCTCGATCTCCTGGCGCACGCCATCGAAATCCGACTCGACGGCCTTCGAGCCCTCGAAAATATCGATCCATAGAGAAAAGATCTGCAGCAGGGAGGCGTTGGAAAACGGACCGACACGCGGTGCAATCCTATGCGCCGCCTTTTCAATTCGCCAGCCGGGCAGGTCGCTCAATTCTTTCTCGATGCCGCTGAGATTTGCCCGGGTCTTTGCCTGCACCGTTTCAGACATCGCATAATCGATAAGCAACTGGGCGAATTTCGGCGTGGGCGGGTGATTGAAAAAGGAAGCCGGATCGGGCTCGATGATGAATACCGCGCTATCTTGATGAACGAGATTGCGCACCGACTGAAGTGCCGCCTGGAGGCCGTCGAGATGTTGCACGACAAGCCTCAGAAGTACAACGTCATGCTTTTCGGCAGGCTGAAAGGCAGACAGGTCGGCTTGCGTGAACGCGACACCGGAAAGCCTGGGGTTCGACTGTGCCGCCGAAATATGTTCGCTTGATATGTCGATACCGGCATAGTTTTTTTCCGGAAAGTGCGAGATCAGGCGGGTGAGGTAATGGCCGTTGCCACAACCGACATCCAGCACGCGCGACGCATTTCTCCACGTTTCCGAAGCCAGCAGAAACTCGAGTTCGTAGGGCCAATACTCGGCAACCTGATGTTCCAGCAGAAGTTGCCACTGCATGAAAGAAAGCGCGTTGCCGGTCGATAAGAGGCTTCCATCCGAAGACGTCATCTAGAACAAACCTTTTTTTATGAACTCAATTCGCCTGGCGTCGTTGCGTCAAGGATCGGGCTGATTTGGCGTACCCGTCGCGAGATAACCCCGCCCGCCGTTTCGCAAATCTTCGTCCATCTCTTCAATACATTCTTCCGGCGTGAGGTAATCCTTACCGAACCATGGGAACCGCGACGGTGCGAATGCCGTTCGAAGCCAGCCCACGAAGTCCATCTTCCCCTCGTCGGCCTGCAGTTCCGGGTGGTAGGTCATCCAGACATCGAGGGCATACCGTCCGGGCGCGGGAACGGGTATCACCTCCGCCCCAAGGGCCATTGCATAATTGGGGAGCACCCCGATCCCGGCGCCCTTCTCGATGGCATATAAATGCGCGGTGCTGGCGTTGGTTCTGAGAGCGACGGTCAGGTCCGATTCATCCAGGCCGAAAAAGCCGGCGAACGCGGCATCGTCGAGATTGGGCGCCCGCTGCAGAACGAAACGATGGCCGGCGAAGTCGTCTGGCGATTCCGGCATGCCGTAGGTCTTCACGTATTCGGGCGATGCAAAGCTCGACAGATGAAGCTGCGCGATGCGGGCCACGATCAGGTCTTGTGAGGTCGGGCGTTCAAACTGAACCGAAATATCGGCCTCAAGCCGCAGAACATCCACGCTGGCCATCGCGCACTTCAAATCGACGAGCGTCGTCGGATGCTCGCGTTGAAAGCCGACGAGCTGCGGCATCAACCAATATGAGCCCAAGCCCTCCGTAATCGCCAGCGCCACCGTGGTCCGGCGGACAAGATCCGCGAAGGACTTCTTCCTGCCGATGTCGCAGAGCGCCCGCTCCATGCCTCTTGCGCCATCGACAATCGCCTGCCCGTGATCCGTGGGGACCACGCCTTCCTGGGTGCGCACGAAGAGCTTGAGACCCAGCGCCCGTTCCAATCGTTCGATGCGCCGCTTGACGGTTGCGGCGTCGATCCTGGTCGCTCGTCCTGCCGCACGGAAACCGCCGGCTTCGGCGCAGGCCAAAACGATCCTGAGATCATCCCAGTTGATGCCCGATAACTCGGACAGGTCGGCCTGCTGCATTCGTGCAGCACGACGTTGAGATCTTTCCGTCATGGGCGGCTCCCGATGATCGACTACCGTTTTGCTTAAGAACCAACAAACGACAAACAGCATACGGAGGCGGACTTGCTCGAACAACTGGGATATAGCCGACACGAGTTCGATATGCTCGAACCGCCGCGGCGCTGCCGCATCGACCTCGCCCGTGCAACCGACAGCGATCTCGAGGTGATCAGCGAACTCGCCGCGGCGCAGATCCCCGGCGAACTTGCCAGCAGCGACGTCGTTCGCCAAGTCACGGCGCACAATCCGAACAATCTACTCCTATTCAAACAGGGCCGCGGCGTCATGGGCGGGTGGTCGATGCTGATGCTCAACGGACCGGGCATGGAAGCGCTGTTCCTGGGAGAAATCGACCTCGCGAACCCGGACGATCAGTATCTGGTGGGGCCGACCGAAGTCCCCAACGCGATCTATGTCTGGGCCGTCGTGGCGCCGAAACTGGCGGCTGAAGGTATCCGCCATGTCAGCAAGTTCCTGCGCTCGCCGATCTACCGAAAGGCAAACCTCTACTCGAGGCCGAATACGCCCGTGGGTGTGCAGTTGAACCTGCGGCTCGGCTTCAAGCCGATCGGAGACAAGGCCCCGGGCTTCTACCGCTATGTGCGGCTTGCCAATCGGAAATTCTAATCGCTGTCTTCGTAAGGAGAATGAGCAGATGGCCGAAGCATATGTACTTCCCGATGTCGACCGTTCCGAAGAAACCTGCAACCTCATCAGCCTCAAGGGCGGCACCGGCATCACGGTAGCGAACTCGATCGAACACATCATGCACGTCATCGCGGTGCGATCGGCGGTCTTCATGAGCGAGCAATCCTGCCCGTTCGCCGAGGAGTTCGACGGCAACGACTTCTCTGCGACGCACCTCATCAGCTACAAGAACGGCGAGCCCATCGCCTGTATCCGGGTGCGCTATTTCGCGTCCTTCGCGAAGCTCGAAAGGCTTGCCGTGCGCCACGAATATCGCCACAGCCGGGCGCCTTTCAAACTGGTCTGGGCGGCGATCAATTTCGCGCGGCGCAAAGGCTACACGAAAATCTACGGCCACGCCCAGGACCGGCTGGTGAAATTCTGGTCGCATTTCGGCGCGCATCCGGTCGAAGGCCGGAGAAAACTCGTTTTTTCCGATTTCGCCTACACCGAAATGCTTCTGGAAACGCCGCCCCATCCCGATCGCATTACGCTCGCCTCGGACCCCTACATGCTGATCCGGACCGAGGGCGACTGGGACCGGCCCGGCATCCTTGAAGAATCCGCCAGCCGCGCGGCGACCAGTCCGCTGCGGAAAAGGTTGGCTGCGTAAGGTACTGCTTTTTGGCGATTGGGCCGCTCCGCAGCCCGGTCGCCACCTGTTTGTTTGTGTTGTGGATCGACGGGCATGATCCAACCGGCACGCGGCGTGAATGTCCGATCCTGAACGATAAAACGGAGCCTAATCGCGCATGTCGGTCATTCAGCTTCCTGGCCTGAGACGGTCCAGAGCCCTGCCGCTCGTCGCCTTCATGAACCTTCAAAAGGAGCACCTGGCCGACGGCCGGGCGAAATACATTGAGTCGGCGCAAGCCCGGCTCGCGCCAATCGATAGCCTTCTCAGCAAGGCTCGCTCCCTGCGACTGCCGATCGCGCATTTCCGGCGCGTCGAAAACGGCTACCTGTTCAATGAAGGGACCCCGTTTTCCGACTGGATCGACGGCTTCTCGCCACGGGCCAACGAATTCGTCTTCTCCCATTCCAAACCATCGTGTTTCAGCAGTTCCGCGTTTCGCAAGATGATCGACCAGGTCGACGATCCCGTCCTCGTGGTCGCGGGGTTCTCGGGCGAGGAGACCTGCCTTTCGACGGTCATCGAAGGGTATCACCTGGGTTGCCGGACGATCTTCGTCGAGGACTGCTCTGCCACGTCGGCACTCGGCGAGCTGGATGAAGCCGCTTCGCACAACGCGGTCTGCAGCATTATTTCCCGGTACGCCGAGATCTCAAGCAGCGGTGACGTCTGGGACGACGTTCTTGGCCAGGGCAACATCGCACGGACGCCAGGAAGTTCCGCATAAGGGGGCGTTGTGAATGCTCGCCAAAAAGAAGCTTTCAGACGGCCGCATGCATAGGCAGGCGCGTGACGTATTGGCCCGGCGCATTGTCGACGGGTCCTGGCCGCCTGGAACTGAAATTCCATGCGAGAGGACCCTTTCGGCGGAACTCGGCCTGAGTGTCGGGACTGTCCGTCGTGCACTCGACATACTGGAAAGCCAGGGGCATCTCGCCGGCGGCACCGGGCCTGGGCGGATCGTTTGCGAAAAAGGTCGTGAACCTCAGGATTTCACTCACCTGCATACGCTGGACGGTCAGCCTGCGGTCATCACCCGCGCTACAATTCTGGAAAGGACATGCAAAACGGCAGACGCCGAGGAGGCCGGCCGGCTGGAGCTTGAGGCTGGCGCGCGCGTGGTCCGGATTAGAAGGCTGAGATATGTGGCGGATACGCCGGTGATCCACGATACCAGCGTTTACCCTTTCGACCTGTTCGAGGGTCTTGCCGAAATCGTCGAACTGCCTCTGTCGGTCGAAATTCTTGCGAAGCAGTTTGGGCATAAAGTCGGGAATTTCCAGAGAGCATTCCGCTCAGGCTTCGCCAGCGACAATGCCGCGGAACATCTCCATCTCGCCAAGGGAGATCACATCCTGGTTCTGGAGAGTAAAACGATCAATTCCGCCGGTCGGCCAATCGAATTGCAGATCGCCGAGTGCGATACGAGACAATTCAGATATTGCGAGAACGGAATCAGCCCGCCATAACAATAAGTCCGCCTTTCTCAACGGGTCGCTTGCCAGCATCCCCCCGGGGCGGTGTCCCGCGCCATGCCGGCCGCAGCGAGGAAGCATGACCTCTGTAACGGAGTTAGGTAACGGTCCGAACGTTCTCGTCGTACACGGCGGGCCCGGCTTCACCAGCGGCTATCTGATCGATCCGCTACGGCAGCTGTCACAGCAGAACCGTCTGATTTTCTACGATCAAGCGTATAGCGACCCGTCGCTGGCGGGATGCGCGAAAGAGCTGCAACGACTGATCGAAAGCTACGCGCAAGAAGGCGGTCTGCGAATCGTCGCCCACTCATGGGGGTGTCTCGTCGCGCTTGCCGCTTTGCAGGAACTCGAGGCCCGGCTCGACCTGAAAGATCGGATATCCCGGCTTGTCTTCATCAATCCGGTTCCCGTCTCGAAGGAAAAATTCGAGAAGTCCGTCAACGATTTCCGGCAAAAGGTTCCGACCTCCGCGATTGAACAGGCCGCCGGACATGCGGCCCGGCCGGATGGCGGCGAAGCGGCGATGGCCTGTTTGCTTCCCTACTACGTATCCAACAAGGGCATCTTGGATTCCCTGCGGCTTCCTCTTTCATTCGGTGCCTATCAGGCGGTGATCTCTTCACTGCCCGACTTTTCCTACCGTCTGGAAGCCGGCGTCTTCGATCGCTTAGCCATCATGGTGGGGGATGGCGACATTACGCCGAGCGCTTACCTTGAGGAGCTACTGAACCGCGCGGGCGAAACGGCGGTTATTGCGAATGCCGGACACTTCCCCTTGCACGAACAGCCCACCAATGCCCTGCCAAAGTTGACTGAATGGCTCGCCTGAGAGCTCCAAAAGTCGATTAGGTTCCTTGCTGACTTTCGTTGTAGCGGCTGCCCGCAGCCCCTTCCCGAGCAATCTCATTGCGCACAATGCAAGCCGTTGATAAGGTTTCTTCACAAATCAACTAGACTCGCGAAACCTCTTTAATCAACTAGAACGCACTGCACACGCTGGAGACGGGTAGGGGCTCTTGGACCGACGCGAAGATCTTGATTTCGAGGAATTGGCGGAACTGCGGGCAATGCTCGCGGAGACGCTGATTGCTGTTGACGCGACGCTCCTTGTCGGTCAGCACGACGGCGCCTTGGGCGAGCAGCTCGAAGCGAGCCTTTCCGCCCTGTCGACGCGGATCGATAGCGTTATCCAGTCGACGAGAGAGCCGCCTCGCTAGTTGGATGCACCGAAGCCGGCCCACTGCCGGGCCAGGCTTGACCATCGGCAGCAGGGTCTCCAAGGCGGCCTCCGACAGTAAAGCAACGCCAATTGCGTCTCCCTTTGAGAGCGTAACTTTCACCTGCCCTGCCGCGTTTCAGGCGGTGGATTTCGCGTGGACGTGCCGGGAAACGCAGGTTACGTGGCGGTGGTCTGTCCCGCAGCATCCGCCGACGACGCGCAGCCCCGGCAGTCGCCGCATCAATCCAGCATAGAGCCGCCCGAACTCCGCCGGGTCGCCGTCGTCCAGTTCTGCGGCCGCGTCGAGTTCGGCATGGCTGAGACGCGAGGCATTCGCGCGCACTCCGCCGATGCGCGCCGTCCACGTCGAACCGGCTTCAATCGCACCGCTGAAATGATCGGGATGCGCACAGTTGATCATGTAGTAGATCGGGGCCGCGCCTGTTTCTGCATCGACCCGATAAATAGCCTCCGCGAGGGACGGACCGGAGGGCAGACGTCCATCGGTCTCCACCGTGAACGATACCACGGCGGGCAGTCCAACCTCGGAAGCGGCCTGGACGATGCCGATAGCTTCGCCGGTATTCGTCATCGTCAGTGCGGAGACCATGTCGACGCCTGCGTCGGCCAAAACCTCGATCTGAGGGCGATGCATATTTCGCGCTTCGATGGGTTGGGGCAGGCTGTGCGGCGCATAACCGTCTCCGGCCGGGCCGACGACGCCGTTGAGAATGATCGTCGAGACGCGCGAGCGCCAAGCGTCGCGGAGTTCATTCGCGAAACTTACCGCCTCCCGGCTCAGCCGCAGCAGGTCCGGAACCGAGCGGTTCAACCTTGGCGCCCACGTCGTGCACCCGCGCCACGTGTTCGTGTCCAGGACAAAGCCGGTGTCTGCCGTTTCTGCCATGGCCAGAAACGCTTTGAAATATCGCCGCATGGCCTGCCGGGCGCTTTCGTCGTCCATCAATACCAGCGCGGCGAACTCAGGCGCTTCGAAACCTTGCTGGTAGAACAGCCAGGTTTCGAAGCCCCCATCGGTCAGAAACGGGGGCTTCGCCTGTAGAAGCTTCTCTAAATCCGGCATATCAATTCTCCGATCTGCTCGTCATTTCCTGCCGGAGTTTGTGAGGCCGAACGCGGTGGCGGGGGAAGCCGTCTTGCGGTACAGTAAGCGGGAATATTATTTCTCTTTTAAATCAACCAGCTAAGCGGTTGGCAGGGCAAAGACCAACGCTCAATCCGCGAATTACCGTACTATGGGTGCAGTACCTTCGGTACGGTTTCTGGAGGGTGTTTTCGTGGCGCGCGGAGAAGAAACGCGAAAGCGCATACTCGATGTCACGCAGGACTCGGTCCTGTCGAAGGGCTTCGACGCCACTTCGATCGAAGAAATCGTCGCCAGCGCCGAGATTACCAAGAGCGGTTTCTTCTATCACTTCCGCGACAAGAATGCCCTGGCGCGGGCGCTGATCGAGCGGCACATCGAAATCGAGGATCAGCTTTTCGACGACCTGTTCCGCCGCGCCAGCGAACTCTCTGATGACCCACTGCAGGTCGCGCTCATCGGATTGAAGCTCTTGGCCGAGTTGATCGAGGATATGCCCGGCGGGCATCCGGGCTGTGTTGTGGCAACGGCCGTCTATCAGGATCGCCTGTTCAACAGCGACGTGAGGGAAGCAAACCGCCGCGCCGTTTTGGGCTGGCGCCACCGCTTCCGTGCCATGTTCGATGACATCGTCCGGGCCTATCCTCCCAATGACGACGTGGATCTCGATCATTTGGCGGACATGGTGAGCGCCGTCATCGAGGGAGGCCTGGTTGTCTCACGCGCCGTGGGGGAACCTCAGATCACCGCGCAGCAGGTCATACTCCTGCGGTCGTATCTGAAGCTGCTTTTCGCGCCGTGATGCGACGGGCCAGTTTCTCCAACGCGCCTTCGGCTTCTGAAACTTCGAAAACGATCGCCGCCGCGTCAGAGCGCTCTGTGCTTGATCAAAAAGCAGCATTGAGCGACCAAACAAATACCGAAACCCGCAAGTCTCGGGACCGCCGAAAACAGACCCTGCCCCCACATTCAGCGAAGAGCCAGCCCGTTTAGCTCAACACGCGGCACTCGCTGCTGGGGCCACAACTAGGACCCAAGAAGGCGAGAAGACAATTATACCTACAAATTCAACGGACTAAGTCATGTAGATGGCGGTGGAGGCAGTCACCAGCGAACCCGTCTCTGGCGGCAAATTGCCTGTTATCAGGGAAGAACCGCGATTTTGGCGGCGCTAGAGCCGTGCGAAGCCCCGCAAACTGGGGGCTTTCGAGGTGAATTCCCTAAAGCCCGATCAGAGAAATATATTCACGGTCCAGGCAAACTTGCCGCTTGAGTAGGGAAACGACAGCGAAGAACAGGGTGCGCGAAATTCGCGGTTGTTTTGAGTATCACGCGCCTTGGCCTACATCTTGCTGACATTAACGAGCAGCGCGGATGGTTAATGGGTGGTAAGGAAAAAAATGCCAAGCGATGATCGTGGCGAGCGGGCGGCAGCGATACGCCCACAGATCGTAGTGCCGGTCAGAACACCACTGCGCCGTCTTGATGACAAGCTTTTGGGCGGCGCTGATTGGTTGGATGCCAACGAGATGTTGCGAGCGCTGGAGGCCGAACTGACCGAGCCGTTGCCAGCAAACTTTCGTCAGCACCTGCTGGGTCGGCTGGAGGGAACCGCTCGAAAAAAGCGTGGCCCGAAATCAAAGCAAGTCATCAAACGTGAGATGGTGATCTGGGCAAGATATTACGGCATCCATCGACGGCTCAAGCGGCGGCGCCAAACGGTCGGTCTCGTTGGCTGGCCCGGGATCAGAGAGGCCGATTGGTGGAAAGGGCCGCCCGCCGAGCGCGCGGCCAGGATGGTCAGGCATAAGCTCGCACCGATGCTGACCTGGAAACAGGTCCAGGAAATCGCACAACGTGTCGAGCGTGAGCTCGGCTAAGGCCGCCCCCTGCCCGGCGGCAAATCTGTCCGGGCTATTTCCCCGAAAACTTCCCGGACGTAATTGGCGGCGCGCTCGCCTAAGTCAGACCCAAACCGTGGTTTGACGAAAGAGAGTGCGCGTGCCGACCAACCTCAATATTATTAATGTCCCACCGGGCGATTTGCGGCCCTATGCTCGCAACGCCCGAACTCACAGCCCCAAGCAGATCGCGCAGATTGCAGCCAGCATCCGCGAATTCGGCTTCAACAACCCCGTCCTCATTGATCGTGACGGTGAGATCATTGCCGGACACGGTCGGGTTGCTGCTGCTAAAACGCTCGGGCTTGAGACCGTGCCCTGCGTGCGGCTCGAGCACCTAACGAACGCGCAAAAGCGCGCCTACATTCTCGCAGACAATCGGCTTGCTGAAAAAGCGGGCTGGGATCGCGATATCCTGGCGATCGAACTGCAGCACCTGACCGAAGTCGGCACCGCCTTCGACGTCACGCTGACCGGCTTCGAGATGGGCGAGGTCGATCTGCTTCTGAGCCCGGCTGACGATCGAGCCGACGACACAGATCCTGCGGACGCGACGCCTGAAATGGCGCACGGCCCCGCCGTCACGCGCCCAGGCGACATCTGGCAGATCGGCCGACATCGCCTGATTTGTGGCGATGCCCTCGACCCTGCGACGTACGCTCGGGTCCTGGGCGGCGAACGCGCGCAGATGGTCTTCACTGACCCGCCCTATAATGTGAAGATCGACGGCCACGTCTCAGGTTTCGGCGCCGCCAAGCATCGCGAGTTCGCGATGGCCTCAGGCGAGATGACGACCGACGCCTTCACCGATTTCCTTGCGCAGGTCTTCACGAACGTCGTCGAGCACGCGATCGACGGCGCCATCCACTTCGTCTGCATGGATTGGCGCCATCAACGCGAGGTGCTCGACGCCGCGCGGGTCTCATTCAGCGAGCTCAAAAACCTCTGCGTTTGGGCGAAGACGAACGGCGGCATGGGATCCCTCTACCGTTCGCAGCACGAGTTGGTCTTTGTCTTCAAGTCTGGTGCGGCGTCGCACATCAACAACGTCGAACTCGGCAAGCATGGCCGCTATCGAACAAATGTCTGGAGCTATGCCGGCGCCAACGCGTTTGGCGCAACGCGTGATGGCGACCTTGCCATGCATCCGACGGTCAAGCCTGTCGCACTCGTCGCCGACGCCATTCTTGACTGCTCGAACAGGAAGGGGCTGATCCTCGATGCCTTCGGCGGATCGGGCACCACTCTGGTAGCAGCGGAGCGCACCGGGCGGCGAGGCGCCGCCATCGAGATCGATCCACACTATTGCGATGTCATCATCCGCCGCCTGGCGAAAGTCGCCGACCTGACAGCGACGCTTGTCGCGACCGGCGCGGCCTTCGACGAGGTTGCAACCGAACGCACGGGCGCACACGAGCAAGCGGAGACCGTTGATGGCTGACAAAAAATCGCCCGATGATGACTACGAGGTTGGCTACGGCAAGCCGCCAAAGCACACGCAGTACAAGCCCGGCCAGTCCGGGAACCCGCGCGGTCGACCCAAGAAGTCCAAGAACGTCGATGCGTTGCTCGAGAAAGAGCTCGATGAATTCGTGACCCTTCAGGAAGGCGGCCAGACGAAACGCATGACAAAGCGGGAGGCCATCATCAAGCAGGTGGTCAACTCGGCCATCAAGGGCAACACGAAGCCGCTGCAGATGATGCTCGCCCACCTCGAAAAAACCCAAGAAGCCGAGCCGTTCGTCCCCTCTGCCGAAGACGACGCAGAAATTCTGCGCGCGTTCGGTGTAGCCGGACCCGACAAAGCTTATGTCAAGGAGACCGACAATGGCGACTGCTGAGCAGGTGCAAGCGCTCTATCGCGCGCACTTTCCCGCCTTTATCAGGTTTGCGTTTCGCGAGTTGCATCCTGGGCAAGACTTGATCGACGGTCCGCATCTGGACGTGCTGGCCGACCATCTTGTGCAGGTCGCGAACGGCGACATTACGCGCCTAATCATCAACATGCCGCCGCGCAGCCTGAAATCGTTTTCTGCGTCTGTCGCGCTGCCGACCTGGTTGCTGGGGAGGGATCCGACAAAACAGATCATGTCTGTCGCTGGCACGCGCGAGTTGGCCGCGGACTTTGAAACGACGACGCGCTCGCTTATGACGACGCCGCGCTGCCAGGCATTGTTTCCGCATTTGAAACCGGGCGGCAGGCGTGGCGACATCCTCCTCCCGCAGGGTGGCCGCCGGATCACTGGAACCGTTGGCAACTCACTGATTGGCCGAGGCGCGGATGTCATCGTCATCGACGACCCGATCGCGCCAGCCCACGTGCATGATCCGGCGCGGCGCAATGCGGTGAAGAAGTGGTTCGACTCGGAAGTCATCCAACGCCTCAACGACAAGAAGACAGGCGCCGTCATTGTCGTGATGCAACGGCTGCACATCGATGATCTAAGCGGTTACCTGCTCGGCGGCGATCAGCTCCAAAACCACCCCAAATGGGTGCACCTCAACATGCCCGCCGTAGCAGTTGAAGACGAACGGTGGGACTTGTCTGACGGCAGGGCGTTCGTGCGCAAGAAGCGTCAGGTCATGGCGTCGGACATCGAGGGCCTTCGCGCGCTCTATGACCGGATGATGGATATCGGTGCCTATAACTTTGGCGCGCAGTACCAGCAAAAACCATTCGAACACATGAATGAAAAAGAGGTCCGTGGCGGTTGCTTCGGCGGACCCGATGATAAATGGGGCTTCCCGGATATGTGGTTCGGCACCGTCCCAGAAACGGCCATCATGGCGCATGAGGTCTTCGGCCTTAGCGATCACAATCCTGGTGCACCAGCACGCGAAATGACTGAGGAAGAATTCGAGCGCTACACCCGCTGGACGAACGATTATCTGCGCCGGCTTCAGGACGATCCCAATGCGGAGTTTGGGCCACCAGCCTCTGAAGAGTGGCCGCCCCGAGACCAGCCGGTCGTCCCGGATACGGATGACAAAACCGAACCAAAAGATGCTTAGTTCCGGTTCAAACCCAAATCGCGGGTGTGCAGACGGCGCTTCCACGACGCCTCGAGTTCAATGACGTCGGCTGGATCCATGTCGGGTGAGACACGCTGCAGGATCGAGAACCGCAATGGATGATCGGCGCGTTCGCGAAGGCCGACATTGCCACCATGGCCGGTTCGCGCGTAGTCCCGCCAACGGCCCAGAATGTTCTCGCTACCGTAGGCGGAGCCAACGTAACCTTTGCCATCGGTCTCATCCACGATGAAATAGATCCCGCGCCATTGCGCTAGGGCTGCCTGCCAGTCTTTCGGCATGGCTTCGAGGTCGGCACGCGTCATGACCAGTTCATCCCAGCTTGGCATGCGCTCTTCGAAGCAGGTCGACTCGCTCAGCGCTTCAATTTCCAGAACGTTGCGGTTCGCCCAGCGATACCAGGAGCGGTCCGGTGGCGGCCACTTACAGATTAGTCGGCCGGACCAGCCGGCGAGATACTCGCTACGTGCAAGATCAAAGTAGAGATGTCCGGCCTGTACTTCTTCGGTCGACGGTTTGACACCTAGGCTGGCGAGCACTTGGTATTCGGGGATATCGGCGAGTTCCCCGGGCGCGAGCTGGCGCTGGCCGGCAATTCTGTAAAGACCGACAAAGGTTGCCATACCGGCGTTCTGACCAATGAATGAAGCAAGGAACTCCGCGCGCTGCATGGCTTTCTCGGCCTTCGGCTGGAAGCGTTGATAAGCGTTGAACACGGCATGGCGCTCCATCACGAGCCACGAGAGCTGGCGCCTGAGCTGGGTTTCTGGCGGTCGGTGCCGCATGATTAAGACGTCGGCGGGGGCGATCCCATGCCGCTTCAGCGCGTCATTGAATTCGAACATGTTGTTGCCCTCTCGTCGATCCGCGATGGCGCCAGCAACGCTTCCTTCGGCAAGGAAGTCGAGCGAAAAAGAGACTCATAGTCTGTAGATAAATAATCATCATTACCGGTTCGTTACCGCATGGATGTGCGGCGCCGAGTCGGCCTGAACTTGAAACACTATCGGGAAGCAGCGGGTCTCTCACAGGAGGAGCTCGCGTTCAATTGCGGCCTGCATCGGACCTACATCAGCGGCGTCGAGCGCGGCGTCCGTAATCCCACTGTTCTGGTTCTGCAAAAAATCGCTGATGCGCTGGAGATTGAGGCTTGGCGGTTGCTTGAGAAGGCTGGCAAGTGAAGACCCCCAGCGTTAGGGACACGGACTTTAGCTATTTGGCGCAGCAACCACGATCAATTTGGATCGGGGGGCACGGTACCGTGCCGTAACTGCAGAACACACAGCAATCACCTCGCTTCGGACGCAGGACCGTTCCGCAATGCCGGCAGGGATAAAAACCCACACAGGCATCGAGCGGCATAGTCTCTGTTGCCGTATGCCCGCAGTGAGGACAGGTGATCTCGGACACGACCTCAATCATCTGGCCCGCCCCGGTCATGTCGTCGCTCTCCAAGAGCCAAGATATCCTTGCATTGACCTTGCCCGTGTTCCTAACAGGGGTGGACCGGCAGTTCGTGCATTCCAGCTGCCAGTCCTTTTAGCGTCTTCAAACTTTAATTGGATGTTTCCATTTCGGTGACACGATACTGCTTGTCACGGCCAAGTTTAACCTTGAAGTCGACCTTGTCACCCGCCTTAACTGAGCCCAGATCGACACGCTTCGTGACTGGCATATCCATGGTCATGGTTGGCCAACCCAATTTCGGCATAGGCTCGTGGGTGATGTTGATCATGCCCTTTTCGGCATCGACCGAATTGATCACGCCGACACCGCTCGCTTCGTCGGCTTTTGCCATGGCACCATGGTCCATTTTGGAATGGTCCATCATCTTTCCGTCGCCCATCTTGCCGTGATCCATCATCTTTTCATGATCCATGGCTTTGTCGTCTGACATTGCAGGTGTGGCGAAAGCCGCAGCGATTAGCAGGGCCGTAGCAAGTTTCGTTTTCATTTCTTATCTCCATGTGTTGTGACAGGGGTCAGAGAATTATCCCACCAAAAGATGGGAGGTTATTGGCTCATTCCGGGCGTTGTTGTGGTGACAAATCCCGTTAGAACCAAAACGAGGAAAGCAAACACCCATTCCAATCGTATCGATTGACGAAGTTTTGCTGCGATGGTGTTGGGGTTTTCATTAATAAGCGGCGTCAGGCTGAATTTGTTATGGGCGGCCAAACACAGAATGATCGTAACACCGGCCAACTTGGCAAAAAAGAGCTGCTGATAGCCATCCGTTATCTCAACCCGCCAACCAACGAGCACTCCCAAGACAAACCCGCCCGCGACAATCACGAGGGCCACGACAGGCATGGCAAAGCGGCCGAACAGATCAACGGTCGCGGCCGTGTCGCGCGGACTTGAAGTCACTGTGAACGCTGCAAGCGGCCAAAGCCCGCCGATCCACCAGTGCACTGATGCGACATGGGCGAACAATGCAGCGGCCACCCACAGTGGCTGATCCGTACCAGCGCTGTGACCCTCCAAGGCATAGGAGGCCAGGGCTATGAACGCCCCGAGCCCGGCAATCACGCTCGCTTTGGTTGCCGCGAGAAGAACCAGCAGCACGCCGACAACCCGGAGAAGTGCCGCCTGACCATTAGGCATTTCCAACGCCATCCAGCGCATTTCCCGGCTAAAAGCGAGGCTCCAGTCGCCGCCGGAGATTGCGTGCTGGAACAGGAGATACCTCACCGGCTCGACAAACACGATGAATGCGGTTCCAAGCTGCACCTGGCGCGCCAGAACGCCTTCCGTGTGACGGGCGGCACGCGGGAAGGTGAAGGCAAACAGCACACTCCCCGCAGTCAGTATTGTTCCGAGATAAACGAAGACGCGAAGTGCTGCGGTCAGAACGTCGGGATCAATGCTCATGGACGCCCCACCTACTCAGCAGAGACCGTGAACGTGAAGTTGCCGTTCATCACATGTCCATCCTTGCCGACACCGGTCCACGTCACCTTGTAATCGCCGGCCTCAAGAGGAGATACAGATAGGGTGACGTTTGATGTGAATGCTTTCGGGATGCGGGTAATCGCAATTTCCTCGGCGCCTTCTCCGGGCTCTCGTGAAATCTTGGCGAGGGTGAGCCGGAGATCGTTAGTGAATTTCAGTTCAATTTGACTGAGTCCCGCCGCGACGATTTCTCCATCTTTTGGAACGCTCTTGTTCATTTCCGAGTGAGCAAAAGCATGGCTGCCTGACATTGCGATCGCAAAGGCGAGCAGAGTGGTTCTCAATGGTTTCAGCCATCGGCTATTGTTTCCCTCGATCACTTGTCTTGTTTCCCTCTGCTTGTTTCCAAAAAATCTATTCAGGTTCCGTCTCATTCTGCTGGTGCTGGGATCGCTGCTCGATCAGCAGCGGAGTTTTCCGGCTTTTGTCCCCGATAGTGACGGCCCTCCCAGATGAGGTAGATGACCGGGATGACGATCAAGGTGAGGACGGTCGTTGAGGCCATGCCGCCCAGCATCGGCAAAGCAATCCGGCGCATGACGTCTGAGCCTAGTCCTTCGGTGAAAAAGATCGGCGCAAGGCCCGCGACAATCGTGAGCACAGTCATCAACTTTGGCCGGACGCGCATCGCGGCCCCCGCCATGACCGCGTCCTGCAGTTCCTGGAAGGTCTTGGGCGGGTGGTCGCGGACCTGCTGGTCGATATAGAGCAGCATCACGACGGCCGTTTCGATGGCGATGCCGCCTAGCGCAATGAACCCGACTGCGACCGCTACTGACATGTTGTAATCCGCCAGATAGACAGCCCAGAGTCCTCCGATCACGCCAAAGGGAAGCGACATCATGATGATAATCGTGCGATCCAACTTGCCGAAATGCAGCATCAAGAGAACGAAGATGATCAGGACCGCAGTGGGGATCGCAATTGCAAGGCGCTCGCTGGCCTCCTGCATCTGTTCGAACTGCCCTGACCAGGCAATCGAATAGCCAGGCGGGAGATCGACGGTTTGCGCGATCGTCTCCTGAGCTTCTGCGACGAAACTGCCGATGTCGCGATCCGCGATGTCGACGAACACCCAGCCGGTGAGACGGGCGTTCTCCGATCTGATGAGCGGTGGGCCATCGACGTAGACGATGTCGGCCAGCTCCGCTAGCGGGATATGCTGGCCGCGCGGCGTCGGCACAAGAATTTCGGCTAGTTGATCTGTGTTTTCACGGAATGGCCGATCGTAGCGCAGAATGATGTCATAACGTTCGCGGCCCTGTACGCTCTCAGCAAGCTTCATCCCGCCAAGTGCTGTTTGAATGATGGTCTGGAACACCGCCATATCGATGTTGCGACGCGCAAGCTCGCGCCGGTTCGGACGGATCTCAATATACTTGCCGCCTTGAACGCGGTCGGCAAAGGCAGACCTCGTACCCGGCACGTTTTTGACGGCACCTTCAACTGCCAGCGCGACGCGCTCAATTGTATTCAGATCGTCGCCAGAAATCTTGATTCCGATTGGTGTGCGGATACCCGTCGAGATCATGTCCATGCGGATCTTGATCGGGTAGCCCCATGAGTTGACGAGCCCTGGCATCTTGGTGCGTTGGTCGAGTTCCGCGATGAGATCCTTGGCCGTCAGCCCGTCACGCCACTCTTCCTTCGGCTTGAGTTTGATCCAGGTTTCGATCATGGAAATCGGTGCCGGATCGGTTGCCGAGTCAGCGCGCCCTAACTTGCCGAACACACGCTCGACCTCCGGCACGGTCTTGATGAGCCGGTTGGTCTGGGCGAGGACTTCTTTGGCTTTCGTGATCGACACGCCTGGCAGAGTGGTCGGCATATAGAGCAGTTCGCCTTCGTAGAGCGCCGGCATGAACTCGGTGCCGGTTCGCATCACGGGGATTGCGACGGACGCGATGGCGCCAAGAGTCAGGAGCAGAACCGTCCACCGCGCTTTCAACGCAAGCCAGAGAAGCGGTCGGTAAGCGGCGACGAACACCCAGTTGACGGGGTTTTCCATTTCCTTGCGCACTTTGCCTCTAACCAGCCAAATCATCAGGACAGGAACCAGCGTCACCGACAAAATCGCGGCGAACGCCATGGCATAGGTTTTTGTAAAGGCGAGCGGCGCAAACAGGCGGTAGCTCTGCCCGGTTAGTGCGAAAACCGGCAGGAAGGAGACCGTGATGATCAGGAGCGAGAAGAAGAGGCCAGGTCCAACTTCTTTGGCGGCCATGAGAACAGCTTCTCGGCGCTCGGTTTGCGTTGCCTCCTCAGGCATCATCGAAAGTTTCCGGTGTGCGTTCTCGACCATGACAATTGAAGCATCCACCATCGCACCAATGGCAATGGCGATCCCGCCAAGCGACATGATATTGGCGGTGATCCCCTGCTGGCTCATCACGATAAAGGCTGCCAGCACGCCGAGCGGCAGAGTAATGATGGCGACGAACGCAGACCTCACGTGAAGCAGGAAGATGAAGCAAACGATGGCAACAACGATGCCTTCTTCGATCAGCTTTTCAGCAAGGTAATCGACAGCACCTTCGATCAACGGCGCCCGATCGTAGACCGTCACAATCTCGACGCCTTCAGGCAGTCCCGCCTGGAGCGTCGCGATCTTCGCTTTCACTGCCTCAATCACTGTAAGCGCGTTCTCGCCTGACCGCATCACGATGATGCCGCTGACGACTTCGCCCTCGCCGTTCAGCTCGGTTACGCCGCGACGGAGTTTCGGGCCCTCGATGACATTGGCAATATCCGACAACTGAACGGGTGTGCCGCCGTCTGAATAGACAACGACATCCTTCAGGTCCTGAAGCTTTTGAACGTAGCCAACGGACCTGATGATCAGTTCGGTCTCGGCCTGCTCGATGACGCGGCCACCGACTTCACTGGAGGCTGCACGCACGGCCTGATTGATGCGCGACAGCGGAATGTTGTAGGCACGCAGTCGATTGGGATCGACCAGCACCTGGTATTCCTTCACGAAGCCGCCAACCGAGGCGACTTCAGAGACGCCGGGAACCGTCGCAAGCTCGAACTTCAAAAACCAATCCTGAAGCGTCCGCAACTGGGCGAGGTCACGCGTTCCGGTTCGATCAACCAGTGCATATTGGTACACCCAACCCACACCCGTCGCATCGGGGCCAATCTCCGGTATCGCATTTTCCGGTAGCGAACCTGTTGCGGCGGACAGTGCCTCGATAACCCGCGAGCGGGCCCAGTACTGGTCCACATCATCTTCAAAGATCACGTAGACAAAGCTCGTTCCGAACAGAGAAAAGCCCCGGACGTCCTTCGTTTTTGGCAAGCCGAGGAGGCGCGTCGAAAGCGGGTAAGTGACAAGATCCTCAACGATTTGCGGCGATTGGCCGGGAAACTCGGTTCGGATAATAACCTGGGTGTCGGTCAAGTCGGGGATGGCATCGAGCGGTGTTTTCTGAACAGCAAGCCATCCCATCACAATGAGCGCCAGCGCGCCGATCAGAACCAGCAGCTGGTTCTTCACAGACCAGTCGATGACTTTGGCGACGCCGGATTGGGTTGGGTCGGCGCCGAGATCATGAGCAGACATGTTTGAAGGCCTCCTGAGCCTGCTTGGCGCCGTTAATGGTTGCCATGCCCAGGCATGGCCTGTCGCGCGGCCGCAGCTGCGGTCGGCTCTTCGTTCCCGGAAACGGGTTTTTCATTCGGATCAGGCTGTGGCCACGGAATGATCTTGGCCTCTCCGCGCCCATAAGGATTGATTGGGCGGTCGGCCAATTGCACCCATTTGCGACCGCTTTCCTGCTCGGCAAACATCACAACTTTTTTGTCGGTGTAGTGCTGAGGTGCACCGTCACGCATCCATGGCTCGAGAGCCACGACGAGGTCTGCCAGCGCCGTCTGGATCTCACTTTCGGTCTGAGCCGTCTTGGCTTTTTCCAGTGCCTTGACTGCGTCCTCCATCACGAACGCAAGTTTTGAGTGCTGGAACTGCGGCCAAAGCAACGTCTTGATTTCAATGGCCGGGTCCAGGAACTTGGGTTCGACGTCGTATCCGTCGACGAGCGCCTCATGTAAGTAAAGCGCGGCATCGACCATGTGGTCGATCATGGCGAATTGCCGTTCGTCTAGCTTCAACAACGAAAGCGGCAATTGCAGCCGTTCAAGTTTCCTGAAGCTTTCGCGCAAGGCACTTTCCGAATCGAGAAGAAACTGCCCGGAGACGACAATGTCTTCGCCATCAGTGATCTCGCCGGTCACCTCCGTCCAGCGACCAGAACTCAACCCAGTTTTGACGGCTCTCGGCTCAAACCGCCCTTTTCCGAGTGAGGCAATGACGTAGCGGGCACCGCCGCTTTTCAGGATAGCTTCCGAGGGAACTGCAAGCCGTTTTTCCGTGCCGACCTCGAAGTCGACATCGGTGTAGGCTCCAGGACGCAGTTGCCCGTTCGGGTTTTCGAGAACGAGGCGTACCTGCCCGGTTCGGGTCTGTGGATCGACGGTTGGATAGACGTATTCGACCTTGGCGAACACTTCACGACCGGGGATGTTGGGAAAGGTTACGCGCGCGGGCGTACCGGGTTTGATGAAGCTGAGGTCTTTTTCGGCGACACCAACCATCAACCAAACTTGGTCATAGTTTTGAATACGCGTCAGCATCGTTCCGCGCTTGACATAGCTGCCTGGACGCAACTCGATCATGGCGACTGTGCCGTTGATCTGCGCATAGAACGGAACAAATTCCATAACGTCCTGCGTTCGCTCCAGCTGCTCGATGACCTCTTCCTGCATACCGAACGCACGAAGGCGGGTCTTGATCGACCGGATGCGGGAACGATTCCGCGTCTTGAAGGTGTCGAGATAATCCCGCTGCGACACGATGAATTCAGGCGCGTACATCGTGAACAGAAGGTCGCCCTTTTGGACTTCGTCGCCAACGGCTCGGATCTTCAACTCTTCGATCCAGGCTTCTGTTCGGGCCGTCATCTCAGTTTGCATGCGTTCGTTTTCAGCAACGAGCCCGAAGCTTCGAATGATCCGGCCGAAGCGGGATTCCTCGGCTTTGGCAATGCGAACACCCATTGTTTGAAGCGTTTCTGGGGCAACCGTGATGGCTGTGCGTTGTTCTGCCCCGGTCGTCGAAGCGTTGTCTCCACCGGTTTGCAGTTTGACCAAGTCCATCCCGCAAATCGGGCACGTTCCGAATTCGCTCGCGATATAGTGGGGATGCATCGGGCAGGTCCATTTGACGGCGCCATCGTCCTTGGTTTCGGCTGCAAGCGCGGATGGAACAAGCAAGCCGGTCAGGCCGCTTTTTGCTGATACGCCCCCCTCGGACGCGACACCTGCAAAGATCTTGACCGGCGAGACCGGCCCCATCACCAGCGCAGAAGACAGCATCAATGTTGACAGCAGTCGGCCGCTCGGGCGGTTCAGTCTCGGTGCTACGTGCTTGCAGCTCTTCTTGCACATTAGATTTGACCTCATGATCGTCATAGCGCCTGCCAGCAAGGCCGCGCAGTTGTCTGATGGAACGGCGTTCGAACGCGCCGCGTCGTGATCCGCGCTATGAGTTCGCGCCTGTCGCTTTCGACGTGAGCTCCGCGATGATCGGGCAGTCGTCGTCATCTTCCCCGGAACATGCTTCCACCAGACCCTGCAATGTCTCTGCGAGGCCTTGGATCTCTCGTGCCTTAAGTTGCAACTCTTCGAGATGATGGGCGGCGAGAGCTTTCACTTCGGCGATGTGCCGATGCTCGTCGTCGTACAGCCCAAGCAGCTTGCGGCAGTCTTCGATCGGGAAGCCGAAGTCGCGGGCGCGCTTTAAAAACGACAAGCGCTCGATATGCTCCGAGGAATAGTCGCGATAACCGTTCGGCTGACGATCCGCTTTCACAAGGCCGATGTCTTCGTAATAGCGGATTGTCTTCGCGGGCAGTCCGGTCTTTGCCGATGCGTCGCCGATATTCATGGTTTCATCCTCCAGCCTACGTGAGAAATGCAGCGCGGTACGGCCCGCACGCAGACTTGCGCGCACGGCACGTGGAGCTGACGCGAGAGAACTCAGTCGTCAGCTGGAGGACGGATCAAATGCGGAGGCGATGTGTGCGCAGTAAAACCGACTGCGCGCCGCTTAGGTTCGCAGCCGAAGCCTCGAAAGGCGGGCCACGCGCAGCCAAGTGCAGAGATTGCAGTTGGTTGGACGACAGCCATAGTGGAGCAAGTTTCGCAGAATACGGACAGTTGGCAGCATCATCATACGAGGCCACCCGCACTTCCTGACCCACCAGATACTGATCTGGCAACGCCTCCAGACAGAAGATGAGGCACTCGCGCGGTGACTCCGGGAGGACCCCTGCGTGGTCATGGTGGGCAAGAGAGGCCGGGGAGGCGCCATGATCTGCATGCAGGCCAACGGCGGCCGTGCTGTGGCCAACATGATCAAGAGGAGCAGAACCCTGGAAAACGGCGCGTGCAGACTGCAACCCGCTCGTCGTGATGATAACGAGAGCAAGTGCGAGTGACAGAAATTTGCGCGCCAACGTGGGCATATCTCATTGCGCCTTCGGGCTAGCGAGTGGGATGAATTTGATAAACGTTGTGCAGGTTACACCTAGTGGAAGGTCAAGCAGAAAATAGCACGAAACGGTTGATCGGACCAATATTCGATCGATGGCGGCGAACCTGACTGGTATTTGTTAAGCTAGGCGACCGTCTTCGCAGGACGCATTCACGACCTACTTGCGCCAACTCCGCCGACAGACCGTATACAGGAATGACGCCGACCATGTCAGAAGCATGAACCCTCCAAGCGACTGCATCATGCTGATCAAACGGATTGGGCCGTCGACTTCGATCTGCGTCAAGCCAAGTGTCGAGAAGTTGATCCCCGAAAAGTAGATGAGGTCATCCCAGGTTCCCGCGAATTGACCCTTCTGCGGACCAATCAGATTCCACTCTAAAAGCACTCCATAACACACAGCAAACGCAATAATTTGAAGCGTATGGATCAACAGCAGCGCCAGAAACACCACGGGAATCGCAAATGTCGAATTATGAAGGCTCTGCTCCATACGAGCCAAAGTAGCCAGCGAGAAATGATGCGCCACTCCCAGCAGGCTGACAAGAACGAACCCTACAATAAGTGCCACGCTTACCAACCGCTCCAGTCTCGCTTGCTGCCCCCGAGGCTCAGTTCCGCATCTCTTCCCGTCGCTTGGACCGTCCATTCGCCCCCCTTGTGCGGCTGCAGTTTCCATCTTTAGTTCAGCCACTTGAACGGGGCAGTGGGAACGTCAAAGCTCGTATCCGGGACAAACGACCAATCAGGTGAGTACGTAGACTTTGAGGGGCATCCATAGCCCCATAAACACCATCATGACGTTTTCGGTGAGAGAGATCGCGCCTAGAGGTACGTCGGTATCACCGCCGACGCAGGCGCATTTGAGTTCCCGCTTGTCGATGTAGACGGCTTTAATCACGGACACCGCACCAATTGTACCAATGACAAGTGCAATGGGCGCAGACAACCATGTCAGCGCGCCAGCCACCATCAAAATGCCGGCAATCGCCTCGCCGAACGGATAGACGTAGCCGTAGGGCACCCATCGCTGTGCGAGCAAATCATAGTTCAGAAACATCGTTGAAAAGCTTTCAACGTCGCGTAGCTTTTGGATTGCCAATACGCACATAGAGATTGCGATAAACCATTCGGCTGCCCGCAAGGTCAGTACCGACCCATATGCTGCCCAACTGACAGCAAGCGCCATCAAGAAGGTTACGGCAAATATCATCAGGACCGGCGTGTAGGTGGTTTCATCTACCGCAGTGAAACCCTTGCCGAAGTGAAGGCGTATGTCCTCATAGCCACCAATGCGCTTTCCATTGATAAACGTCTGCGGCGTCGTGTCGACGTCATGTTTGGTTTTGAACGCATCAGTCTCCTCGCGCGAAGTTAAAGTATGATCTTCGACCTTAAACCCTTCGCGCTCCAGCAGGTCTTTCGATTTCAGACCATACGGGCAGATATGTTCGTCAGTAGACATCCGGTATAGCTCGGCAACTTTCGTCACAGTGGCACCTCATGAGTACGATCGTAGATCGGGGGCGGACAAAACAAGCCGCTGCACATCAGTTTCCATCGATCTCAGGGGTTGCTTTCGGCCCGCCATTCATATCGGCTATCAGCGCTTTCATCTCAGCGATCTCCAACTTCTGCGCCTTGATGATTTCGTCAGCCAGTTTGCGCACTCGCGGATCGGAGATGTCTGCGCGTTCACTCGTTAGGATGGCAATGGAGTGGTGCGGGATCATCGCCTTCATCCAGGATACATCTTGTACTGTCGTTTAGCTTCGGACCAGAAAAAGTGAAGCGCCAAGAATCACGAGCGCGCTGACCAGGATGGCGTAGTTGACAGTTCGATTCTTATACATATCAAGCATGAATCCCAGCATCACAACGGCCATGACTGCGCCCATTAGAATGGCCATGTAGAAACGCGTTTCACTCCAAAAGATATGATCAAAAGCATACGTATTGAGATACATCAGCCCGAACATGATCGCGGTCGCCGTAACAATCATGGCCCCAAATCTCAGGTAACTTGATTGCATGTCTTCACCTCTCAGATCATTATCGTGTTGTTTAAATGTCCCTAAGATAAAACGCCTCAAAAGTGAGAAGGTTCCGAAATGAAATACAAGACGGCGTGACAATTGATGGTGGACGGAGCCTGATCGGAAAAGCGATCAACTGGGAGCCTGATAGAAAAACAGCATGGCAGCTTCAACAAACAACAAACCAGCAAAGAAAAAGCCGCTCAACCGCCAGGAAACCCAGCCGGAAACCTGCGCCAGACGGGCAACCGCTGCCGAAGCCACAACGCCTCCAAGCAGAACGTGATAGGCCCAAACGGTTGCTGAATCAGGTCCAGTTTGCTCGTGAATGATCAAACCGAAGCCTGTCACCAGATAAGCAGCGGGCCAAATGAAGCGCCAAGCCGTTTGCATTGGCAATAGATCGCGCGCGCGCCACTCGCTAAGTCCGATTAACACTACAAGGCCCGCGAGAATAAAATGCTGGATTTGCTTCTCACTCCCAAGTGCGAAGCGAAGCATTTCAGGTGCCCGATCAACGCCAGCGTGAAAAACTATGAATGCGGCGAGCGCTGCTCCGGACAGGATAATCAAAGCAGGCACCCCAAAGCGCCATGCCCGGCCTGTCAGTTGTCCGTCCGCTTCGAGTGCGACGAGTATCGCAACAGGCAGGACAAATGCACCGACGAGCCAGTGACCTGCCGAAGACAAAAGTGCCATTGCTTCAGCATCGTGGGGCATATCTGACTGCTTTTACTTGAAAAAAATGTACTTGATTAGGGCTACCGCGACGAGTGCCACGATCAGTGTCCCTGTCAAACCCATAAACCCCATCCCCCAAAACGTACTGTCGTGCATCATGGCCGTTCTCCATTCTTGTAACGCGTGAGACAATTATCATCGAAAGAACGCTGAGAGCGCTCATGAGTTCCGATTAGGATCCGGACCCGACTGCGCAAGGGAGGTGTTAGGTTGTATGTTTTGCACCGAAGCTGTTGAAGAAGAGGCCGAAGACGATGGCGACATACCAGGCGTAGATCACAGCTTCGGTCAGGCCGATGAGCAAACCCTTCACCGTGAGCCACTCGAACCATGGGAAAAACTGCAGCCAGGGTTTGTGAAGCTCCCAGTCCGGTACGACCAATCCAAGTGCAATACACATGATAAAGGTTGAAACGAAAAAGGCTGTGAGCGCTAATCCAAGCTGCGTAATATCAACTCTTGAGACGCGTTGTGTTTGGGTCATTTTCGTGTTTCCCCTAGTCTGTTATGCGACGCACGATGCAGTCGCATTTGTCACTTTAGGGACATAGGGTTTCCAGAAACTGGAAGGTCAAGTGGCTTGATTTCGGAAAGTCCATCCCGACTCCCACCAGAGGTCGATCTCGCGATTCTCTCGTTCTTCTTCCATTTCGCCTGGGAGTTTCTGCAGGCGCCGTTGTTCTCCAACATGCGCGACGTTTCGCACATGGCCGGTATCGTGACGTGCCTTCAGGCCACGCTAGGCGATGTGTTCATTGCACTTGTAGCTTTCTGGGGCGCCGCTGCGCTTGCACGCTCCAGACGTTGGTTTCTGATGCGTCGCCCACGAGATATCGCAGCGTTCCTGGCAATCGGCATTGGGATCACCGTCGGGCTTGAATATGTCCACACGGAAATCACGGACCGGTGGACATATGGCGACCGAATGCCTGTCTTGCCTCTCCTGGGCACAGGCCTTGCGCCGCTTTTGCAATGGCTGCTCGTACCGTGGCTCTCGCTTTGGTACCTCAGGCGGCTTCAACGGATGGAAGGCAAACTGTAAGGGGAGGCAAGCCGCCTCCCCTCACGCGTTTGTCTTGAGCTATTTCATGCAGCCCATTCCCTTTAGCACCTTGTTGGCCTTTTCTTTTTGTGCATCGCTCAACACGCCGTAGAGCTTTTCGAGCGCCGGCTTGACTTGCTTAAGCGTTGCTAGGCGGCCCTCCATCATGTCGATGTGGCCTGATAGTCTTTCGACAGGCGTTTCAGATTGCATCGCCGACATCATCTCGGAGCGCATGGATTGCATGTGCTCCAAGTTATTTTTCAGTGCTCTGGCATAGCCGTCGAACGCTTCTTGCTGCGCCTCAGTAATTCCAAGTTCGGCCTTGATGAAGGCGACGCGTCCCGCAGCATGCGTTTCCCCGGTTTCAGAGTTCATCATCATGCCCATCATGGGGCAGCGGCCGGCCATCATGCCTTTCCCCATCATTCCGCCTCGGCCCTTCATGCCTCCGCCTCGCATCTGCGGCGGCTTCATTCCCTTCTTCATGGGCATTGACTGTTCGCTCGCATCCTTATTGGGGTGATGCTCTTGATGAGAGCTTTGGGCATAGGCCCAGCCGGACATGACCAAGCTGGCAGCTGCCATGCCGGCCACGACGAGGGTTGCTTTCTTCATGTCATATATCCTTTTAAGCTACGTGCGCGGCAACGCTCGCGGCTCACTGTAGTGCGAGCTTCATGGCGCAGCGCGAATGGTTGTTCCGTGGTCTTTGCAAACATGCGTTCCGAGACGTCTCGAACGTCGTATCTGTCGTTTCGGCGGTGGCGGTTCTGGACCTGTTTGATTATCGGACATGGCTGGTCCCGTGATCTTAGAGAACCGATTTCCTATCGGTTCGGGCCACAACGCTCCAGTCGCGGAGAGCATGGCTGCAACGCCGACGCAGCAACATGCACCGCAGCCAATGCAGAAGGTGCCGCAAGTACGGCACAAGCATTCAAACTCGGCCCGACAGAGTACGTGCCTTACATGTCCCAATGGAGTGCTGGACGCTGTAGAGCCGTTCATCACGCCATTGGTCTGCGTGCTGTGGACATGGCCAGTGTGGGCGCGTGTTGGATGGGCTCCCAGGACGGCAAGAAACGTCACGGCCAATACCAGGGACATCCATCTCATCAAAACAGGCCACCCATGCGATCCAGACCGGTTGCCGATCCATCCATAGTCACCAACTTTGCTCTCCGTCTCAAGCGATGTCATTGATCACAATCATCGTGTTCGCTTGACCTCATCAAAATGCGGAACATTCGTCTCCAACCCACGATCGTCAAAAAACCAATTCAAACCAGAAGCTTCTAGCAATTGAAATTCAGGTATGTCCGCGCGATGACTTTTGATTACCGCTTCCACTTGCTGGAAGGTTAAGCGTCGTTGGCGATTATTGAAACGGTCTCAATATTTGCGTGTGTTAAGTTGACTCAATTTGGATGTGAGCTTGACATTCCACCTACCGGAAGCCGTAGACGCTCAGCTGTTACAGTCCGAGGTGAGAAAATGTCGAAAACGGAATGCCTGCACCATGCGCATGGTAAAAACCAAGCGCCAACGCACGATCACGCTGACGTGCAGCCAGCACACGATGCCAAGGCAACCGATCCTGTCTGCGGAATGAGCGTCAATGTGGCGACAGCCGAACATTTTGCGCACCATAACGGCCACGACGTCTACTTTTGCTCCGCACGATGCAAGGAGAAATTCGAGGTCGACCCGGAGACCTACGCCGATGGTCCGCCGACGCAGGAACCGATGCCGGCGGGCACGCAGTACACCTGCCCCATGCATCCAGAGATCGTCCAAGAAGGACCCGGTACGTGTCCGATCTGCGGCATGGCCCTTGAGCCAATGGGGATCCCCACGGGTGACGAGGGCCCCAATCCGGAGCTTGTCGATTTCACCCGCCGAATGATCGTAGGTGCCGTTCTCACCGTCCCCATCCTGGTCCTCGCCATGGGCCCCCACCTTGGCCTTCCCGTGCGCGAATGGATCGGTGAACGCAACGCCGACTGGATCGAGTTTGCGCTGGCCACTCCGGTGGTCCTGTGGGCCGGCTGGCCGTTTTTCGTTCGCTGCAAGGACTCAATTCTCAACCGCTCGCCGAACATGTGGACACTGATTGGGATCGGCGTTGGTGCTGCCTATCTCTATAGCGCTGTGGCAACAATTGCGCCGGGCGTGTTCCCTGCCGCGTTCCGCGGCGCCGAAGGTTCGGTGGGAATTTACTTCGAAGCGGCCGCCGTGATTGTTGTTCTCGTGCTCCTGGGTCAGGTGCTCGAACTGCGTGCACGCGAACAAACCGGCGGCGCCATTCGAGCCTTGCTTGATCTCGCGCCAAAGACTGCGGTGCGCGTGAGGGATGACGGCTTGGATGAAATCGTCTCCCTTGACGAAGTTCTGGCTGGCGATCGACTTCGCGTGCGGCCCGGCGATTCGATCCCCGTCGATGGCGTGGTGGTGGAAGGGCGCTCCTCGGTCGATGAGTCCCTTCTGACCGGTGAGCCCGTCCCCGTCGAAAAGACGTCTGGAGATGGCGTGACCGGCGGGACGCTGAACAAGACCGGCTCTTTCATCATGAAAGCTGAGCGCGTGGGCAGTGAAACCATGTTGTCTCAGATCGTGACCATGGTCGCGGAAGCGCAGCGAAGCCGGGCTCCTATCCAGAAGATGGTCGATGTAGTGGCCAGTTACTTCGTGCCCGCAGTTCTGGTCGTTGCTGTCGTCGCCTTTGTGGCGTGGTCGATCTGGGGGCCAGCTCCCGCTCTGGCGTACGCCTTTATCGTCTCCGTTTCGGTTCTCATCATTGCTTGCCCGTGCGCACTTGGTCTTGCCACGCCCATGTCCATCATGGTTGCAACCGGACGTGGGGCGCAGGCTGGCGTCTTGATCAAGAATGCGGAGATGCTCGAACGTTTTGCCGATGTCGACACGCTCATCGTCGACAAGACCGGGACGCTCACTGTTGGCAAGCCCCAGCTGACCGACACGCTCGCTGTTGAGGGCATGGACGAGACAGAACTGTTGAAACTCGCAGCAAGTCTAGAACGTGGAAGCGAGCATCCCCTTGCCGAGGCCATTGTCTCTGCCGCGCGTGCTCAGAATGTGAAGTTGTCTGATGCAACCAGCTTTGAAGCTGTAACTGGCAAGGGCGTTCGCGGCGAGATTGATGGGCGAAACGTTGCGCTCGGCAATGCGGCCATGATGGATGAGCTGCGCGTCGATCGCACACCTCTCATCGCTAAAGCCTATGCGCTACGCGATGAAGGTAGGACCGCCATGTTCGTAGCCGTCGACGGCAAGCTTGCGGGCCTTGTCGCGGTTGCCGACCCGGTCAAGGAAACCACCGCGGAGGCCATCACCGCGCTTCATGCCGAGGGCTTCAAAGTGGTGATGGTCACGGGAGACAATGCACGCACGGCTCAGGCCGTCGCGGGCCGACTTGGCATCGACGAAGTCCGCGCCGACGTGCTCCCCGACCAAAAGGCTGAAATCGTTCGTGAGCTGCAGGCCTCAGGATCGAAGGTCGCCATGGCGGGCGATGGCGTCAATGATGCGCCGGCGCTGGCTCAGGCCGATGTCGGGATTGCCATGGGAACGGGTGCTGATGTGGCCATCGAAAGTGCTGGCATCACGCTTTTGAAGGGCGATCTCAGGGGGATCGTCCGTGCGCGACGCCTGTCTCAAGCCACGATGGCAAACATCAAACAAAACCTATTTTTCGCTTTTGCCTATAACGCGCTCGGCGTGCCCGTTGCAGCCGGCGTTCTTTATCCGCTGTTGGGGCTCTTGCTGTCTCCAATCATCGCGGCCGCTGCCATGAGCCTGAGTTCGGTTTCCGTGATCGGGAATGCGCTTCGACTAAAGACAGTACGGCTGTAGTCGCGCAAAACCCCTAGCCATTGTTCCCGTCCAACACACGAGGGTAAGACTTGGAAGATCAATATAAAAAAGGCAGCTTGACACTCCCTGGCGCCGTCGCCATGGGCACCGGCGTGATGATCGGTGCGGGGATCTTCGCGCTGACCGGTCAGGTCTCCGAGCTTGCCGGCGGGTGGATGCCGGTTGCGTTTCTCGTGGCGGCCGTGGTCAGCGGTTTCAGTGCCTACTCCTATATCAAGCTTGCTGCGGCGTTTCCATCTGCCGGCGGGATCGCGATGTTCCTGCAAAAAGCCTACGGCCCAGGCGTTGTCACCGGCGCCTGCGCGCTTCTGATGGCAGGCTCGATGATCATCAATGAAAGCCTGGTTGCGCGCACATTCGCCAGCTACACCATGCGCGCGTTTGATACCGAACCCTCTCCTGTAATGCTCTCGGGCTTGGCCGTTGCCCTCATCGGATTTGGCTATCTCGTCAACTTGGCTGGCAACCGCACGGTCGAGTGGGTGTCTAGTGTTTCGGCCGCCCTTAAGATCGGCGGGATTATCGTCTTTGCTCTTGCAGCTCTTTGGGTATCGGGCGTTTCGTGGACGTCAATCCTGCCCGCCGAACGCCAAGCGACCGGCTCGATCGAAGGCTTTATTGCCGGCGTGGCGATCGCGATCCTGGCCTACAAGGGTTTCACGACGATCACGAATAGCGGGTCTGAATTGGTCAACCCGTCGAAGAATGTCGGGCGGGCGATCATGATCTCGCTCATCATCTGCCTCGCCGTTTACATGCTGGTGGCTCTCGCTGTTCAAAACAATCTGACGACCGCCGAAATAATCGCAGCAAAGAACTATTCTCTGGCGGAAGCCTCTCGACCATCACTTGGTGCGTATGGGGTTGGTTTCACAATCGCGATTGCGATCATCGCGACCGCCTCAGGCCTGATCGCAAGCATGTTCGCTGTCTCTCGGATGCTGACCATGCTGACAGAAATGAACCTCATCCCGCATCGCCACTTCGGGATGACAGGTCGGCTCCAGGGCCACCTCCTGGTCTATACCGTCGTCCTCGCGGGCCTCCTTGCGGCATTTTTCGACCTGGGCAGGATCGCGTCACTCGGTGCGATCTACTATCTCGTCATGGACATGGCCATTCACTGGGGTGTCTACCGCTACTTGCGAGAAGACGTTGGCGCAAACAGCCTTGTCTTGATCACAGCCATGCTTCTCGACCTTGTCGCGCTGAGCGTATTCGTCTGGATCAAACTGAATTCTGACCCCGCAATTGTACTCATAGCGGGTGGCTCCATCGCTGCTGTCTTTCTACTGGAATGGGTCTACTTGCGAAAATCAAAACCTCCGCAACAAAAACACTCTCATTAGGTGACACGATGGAAAGTGAATTGCTGCGTTTGAATCTTCCGACCAAAAAGAAAAAGGCCCGAGATCCCCTCAGGCCTTTTTCTCTTATCCTTGCAGTAATCTCGACGTTATCAATCTCCAGAGATCTCGTCAAAGAAATCCATATCAATTGGTGCGGTCGTCTCTTTTGGGACTGGCTTGCGAATTGGCTTGTGAGCGTAAGCTGCGCTTACGCCAGACAAGGCAATCGCCATTGCCATCAACACCATCACTGTTTTCATGATTCAGGCTCCTCTCATGACGCAATTTTTTCTCGATGTTGTTTAATCGCTCATGTCATCAAAGATCGTTGTGTCGATTGGAGCGGGCTGCGGCGGCAACTCAGGATGTGCTTGGGCGATCGTTGCCGCGCCAAGCAATGCAATAACTGCACTGATAAGAACAAACTGTTTCATGATGAAGCTCCTGTTTATATCTACCTAGTCTGTTGCGTCACGAGTGGGGGTTGCTCAAAAAGACGACCGTTTTAGTCGCCCTCAAAAACAGGACTTTCCAGAATTGTATCTGAATCAACATGGTTCTGCGGCTGAATGGGATGCGCCTGCACAACTGAAACGGTGGCAAGCGATGCAATCAACGCTGTAAAGATGGCGAACTGTTTCATGATCTGGTTTCCTTATTTGAATTCTGACTGTTTTCAGCATGATGGTGCTTTGCGTCTGCTGACGAAATAAAGATAGTTGAATTCAAAAGGAGAGCGAGCTTTGGTGGGTAACGGCAAACAACAGCCAGCTCATTTGTTACAGGGCGTTACCAAAAGCGCGTTCGCTACGGGCACATGAGCCGATATACCGGTGACTGGAATGTTTGAAAGGACCTATCGGGTGAGCACGACGTCGCCGCACATCCTTGTCGTCGATGATGATCGCGAAATCCGTGATCTTGTCGCGCGGCACTTAAAAAAACACGGCTTTAGGGTCGACGTCGCTTCGGATGGCGCTGAGATGAAAGAAGCCGTCTTTAGGTCACGCCTCGACCTGATTATCCTCGACCGTGTGATGCCGGGCGAAGATGGGTTGGCGCTATGCCGCTATCTGCGGGCCTCATCGAATATCCCCGTGATCCTTTTGACCTTGCTTGGTTCTGACACGGACCGGATCGTCGGGTTGGAAGTTGGCGCTGACGACTATCTGCCCAAGCCGTTCAATCCAGAAGAACTTGTCGCGCGCATTCGTGCAGTGTTGCGACGGGCGCAAGCCCTGCCCACAAACAAAAGCGCGAATATCGAGCGCGTCCTCTCCTTCGCAGGTTGGACGCTCGATTGTCGAGCACGACGATTGACATCACCTGATGGGGTTGTCGTGACACTCACTGATGGTGAATTCGAGTTGCTGCGTGCGCTCGCCGAGCGGCCTGGCGTGATCTTAAGTCGCGACGATCTCTTGGACCTCACGAGTGGGCGTGAGCCAGGCCTGTTTGACCGCAGCGTCGACATGCAGATCATGCGCTTGCGCCGCAAACTTTCTGCCCATGCGGACGCTTCGGATATCATTAAGACAATACGTCAGCAGGGGTATATGTTCACCGCCGATGTCGAGGAGGCGGAACATTGAGACGCTATCTCGACACGCTGCGCGGCCGCGCCTTCGTTCTCATCCTGGGTTTGCTGGTCGTGTCAAATGCAGCAGCGCTTTGGCTTTACGGCGGCCGGCATGACGATGCGATGGATGCCCTTCACGACGTTATGGTTGCCGAACAGGCCGCAGTCGTTTTCCAACTCATAGACCGCTTACCGCAAGAGCAGCGGCAAGCTGTGGCCGGTGCGCTGTCCGGTACTCTGCTGCAAGTCCTGATCGGGGACACACCTGGACGGTCTGCGGTGCGGCTGACCGCGACGCGGTCTGATCGCATTGGCGAGATCATTAATGCGCTCCTTGGGCGCACGCAGCATGACCGTATTCGTGTGGCGTTGACCACGGATCTTGATGTTCATGCTTCCATGAAACGGCCGACACGGTCTCCCGAAGATGCGCTGTCGAAGGCCAGCCTATCCCAAGCCGCCCTCGCGAATGTTCGCTTGCAAGGACGAGTTGAGGCCTCAGCTGCCTTGACCGATGGGACCAAGCTGACCGTGGTGAGCCGGCTCTTGTCGGTACCTCATTTCTCCTGGGCCCAGTTATTGCCTTCACTCATCGCGCTCACACTGTCCGCTCTCGCGATCGCATTTATTTTGCTCGGCCGCCTGACTGCGCCGCTTCAGCTTCTCCAAAACGCAGCCCATCGGCTTTCGACGAATATCAATGCCCCCCCACTCGCTGAATCCGGGCCGTTCGAAGTACGCTCGGCTACAGGTGCCTTTAACTCCCTTCAGGCGCGGATCAAGGAGTTGATTGCTGATCAAACAGCTACGGCCGCGGCAATCGCTCATGATCTGGGCACTCCGGTCACCCGGATGCGTCTCAGAGCCTTCGACATCACGAACAACGAAGTGCGCGAAAAGCTTTTCTCCGACCTCGACCAGATGCAGCGGATGATCTCCGGCGCGCTGGATTTCACACGGCTCGATTTCCAACACGAGAAGACTCAGAAGGTCGACTTGCTGTCGATCGTCGAGAGCATCTCAGAGGACCTGATTGATTTGGGCGAGTCGGTTGCCATACAAACGAGCCCACCCGTCACCCTGGTCACCAAACCCGTTCTCCTGCGCCGGGCGCTCACAAACCTCATCAAGAATGCCGTTGCTTACGGGCAGGCAGCCGATATCAACCTGAGAGATGCGGGAGGACATGTGGAGATCGCAGTTTTTGACGAAGGCCCTGGCCTCAGCGATGCCGAGTGGGTTGAGGCGTCAAAACCCTTCCAACGCTTGCAGGAAGCGATTGTGACAAATGGAACCGGCCTCGGCCTTACCATTGCGCGTCGCATCATCGAAAACTTGGGTGGCGCGCTCTCCAAAACCATCAGCTCGGATGATCGGTTTGGCGTCCTCGTTACCCTTCCAAAGACCCCGTAAACACGTACTGGAAAACGACCATGATAGATAAGACAACCTGGATCATGCTGACGGTGGTGATCATCGTTTGCACTACGGCATGGCTTCTTTGGCCCGCAAACGCTGGGTTCAAGCCTTTGGACGTCGAGCTCCCCCAGAACATTCAGTGCGGAGGCTGTGCAAGGTGGTGAGCTCTTCAAAGCTCATTGCCAGAAATGTCATGGTGTCAATGGATCTGGAACCGACCGCAGACCTCCACTTGTCCACCTGATTTACGAACCAAATCACCACAACGACGACAGCTTTTACCGCGCCGTCGCAAACGGTGTCACGCGGCATCACTGGCACTACGGCAGCATGCCCTCGCTTCAAGGCGTCAAAACAGAAGACGTTTCGAAAATCATTCGCTACGTGCGCGAGCTTCAAGTTGCCAACGGCATCGAATGAGGATTGCGCATTTCCAATGCATCAAACCAATCAACCTTTAAACGAGGCTCTAAAAGAAATGATGAACTTTTTCAAAATTGCAGTCGGTGCTCTGGGTACCAGTTACCTTCTCGTTTCCGTAGCTCTAGCGGTGCCAAGTCACGAGGACCATACACACGGGACCACGGCCACGCATGATGCTTCAGATGGACATCACGCGAGTGGCGAAGGTGGTCGCCATGCGGGTCATGACCATGGCGCCATGGAAACGGATTACGGCAAACCAGGCGATCCATCTCAACCGGCCCGCGAGGTCAAAATCGCGATGGTTGAAACGGACGGTGGCATGGCATTTGAGACAAACAAGATCACTGTGTCGAAAGGCGAGCAAATCAAGTTCCAGGTTGTGAACGCAGGTGAGCTCGAACACGAGATCGTCATTGGCACTGCCGAAGAAAACGATATGCACGCTGCGATGATGGCTGAGAACCCAGAGATGAACACGACGACCCCAACGCTCTGCGATTGTCGCCCGGCAAGCATGGCAGTTTCGTTTGGCATTTCACAAAATCGGGCGTGTTCGACATGTCATGCCTTATTCCCGGTCATAAGGAGGCCGGCATGACGGGTTCAATTCAGGTTGACTAAACCATTATTCAAATGTGGATTTTTCCAGATTCTCCCTAGGGATGAAACCCACGTTACACATCTGGCTAATTAAAAGGGAAGGCAAATAATTCAGCATTGTTACTCAATTTTGGCGCTCGTTTTCTTGAGAAGATCCTATGTTCTGCCGTTGTGGTAAAACAATTGCGTCGCTCATCTTAGATCAACCACCTGAATTGAACCTAGATGTCGCCCAACGTTTAAACACGGCATCGTTATCAATGCATGGTGGATCCACACCTTGACATTCATAGGCTTTCCTCACCTGATTGAGTGCAACTGTCCATCCAACGCAATCGGGAGAATCCAGCATTCTTGCCACCAGAACGATAGCAGCAGCCTTAATCGCACTAGTTGGCATTTTAGCAAAACCTGCCAGCAGTGTAGCATTACCAGTCGTCGAATTGCTGACAACGTCGGGATGCGCATGCTGCGAACTTTGGGCCGATAGGATGCGCAAGGCAGGCTTTATGGTCGAGATCAAGCATTTAGGGATGAGCCAGCTCGTTCAAGCCAAATTGAAAGCCGGTGTCCCAATCCAGCTTTCCGCCTGTCACACGGCAAAGGTTGGCGGATATGTGATAGAGGGACATGTGCCGCCGGACGATATTCTCCGTCTCCTCTCGGAAAAATCGGAAGCAAAGGGTCTCATTGTTAAAGGGATGCCGATTGGTTCGCCCGGTATGGAGTCCGGTTCTCGCCGACAGGCTTATGATGTTCTTCTGCTTCAGGCAGACGGAACATGGAAAACGTATGTGTCTTATTCGGCGTTGCCATAAAGCGCCTCAAATTTCCTCGGCCTATGCGTGAGACCGGGTTGCGGTCCCCTGGCTATGCGGCGCACCGAAACAAGCGGTGAAATGGCAACGACGAAATACACAACAGCCCGTTTTCAGCAATGCTAGTCGCCAAGAGTGCGCCGGCGCTCCTCGAATTCCTCTTTGTCAATCTCGCCGCGTGCGAAGCGCTCCTTGAGAATATCAACCGGCGTCTTCGTCAGTGGGCCGTGCGGCGGCAAGCTGTGCCCTTGCCCGCCCAACCAACGCACCAAAGAAACGACCACAACGACGGTCACGGCAATAAATACGATCATCATAATTGGCCCGAAGAACCAGCCATGCCAGCCATTACCCATGTGGGGGCCCGGATACTGAGGCGTTTGCTGAGCCAAGGCATCAACCGGTACTACAGAAATGGCCGCTAACGCCAACGTCCACAATGCGAGCGAAGAAAACTGCTGTTTCATTTCACCACCTCGTTTTCATGACTTCGGTCATTCTGTATTCGCCGGGGTGGGAAAACCGGCACGCATGGCTGCGATGATTTTCCAAATCTCGTCTTCAGACAAAAGCTCTTTGAACTCAGGCATCTCGCTTCCGACGGGAGTGCCGCCTTCCGAAATCGTCCAAAAGAGATAGGCATCATTGAACATCGGCATCCTAATCATGTGTGCAATGTTGGCCGGCGGCGGATTGAGATTAGGCCCGGCTTCGCCATCGCCCAGGCCACGTACACCATGGCATGACGCGCAATTATCAGTGTAGAGGAGCGCACCCTCCGCAACCATTTTTGGAGATGGGCTCTGTGGGCTGATCTTGCCGCGATAATTCGGCGGCAGGCCATTCCGCATATAGTAGTGATGCCGGATCATGCTGGGGCGGCCGCGACCCATCATTGGTCCATGGTCCATCCACCGGCCATCGTCCATCCATCGTCCGCCACCTTGCGCAAGAATTAGTCGATTAGCATGCGACACGCCTTCTTCCTCTTGCTCCACCTGCCCCATGGCCGGCTGATAGGTAAGTAAGAATCCGGCGCAAGAGGCGATAAGGAGTGCGACGAGCGACATTGTGTAGAACGCTAGGTCCTGTCGACGGTTTTTCATACTGAATCTCCAAACGTTATTGTCGACCTGCAGCAGATTGCGAGCGACGTTCAGATCGAAGAGCCTCATAGACCAGCAGCCCGGCACCGCAAAAAATCGCAACATCGGCGAGGTTGAACGCAGGCCAATGTTGGCCGGCTGCATGAAAATCGAGAAAATCGATTACGGCGCCATGTCGAAAACGATCCAAAACGTTGCCGAGCGCACCACCGATTAATAGTCCGATGCCAATAACTTGAAGCTTGCTCTGTGAGCGCCACATCCAGATCGACAAACCAATAGACATGGCGATCCCGATCGAAGCGAGTACCCACCAATGGGAAGCCCCCGCAAATAAACCGAAACTCACGCCATAATTGCGTACGAGTACGAAGTTGAAGAACGGGAAAACTTCAATGCCGGCCTGTAAAGACGTGGTTGCAAGTGCGATCGCCTTGGTGATCTGATCCGCGCTAAAGGCGCAAGCTGCAACGACAAATCCGAGCGCGCGATGAGTCATGCGGCCTCCTCGAGATCAGCCCTTGCATCTTGAACAATGATCCAAGAGGAATGCAGAAAGAGCCCGGCGATAACGGCGGCAACGACCAAATCGGGCCAAGCCGTCCCGGTCCAGGCAACCAGACCGGCAGCCAAAACGATAGCAACATTGCCGAGGGCATCATTGCGTGAGAACAGCCAAACGGCGCGGACATTAGCATCGCCATTCCGGTGGGGAACGAGGGCCATAGCAGCCAGAATGTTTACTACGAGAGCGACGAATCCGAACGCGCCCATCAACTCAGCTTCCGGTTGGTTTAAAATCAACACCCGGTAAGCAGTGCCAATGAGAACCGCCAATCCTAGAATACCGAGAAAAAGACCCTGGATCAGCGCTGATCGCGCACGCCAAGCGAGGCTCCAGCCGATGGCGAGAACGCCCAGAAACGTGATCAATCCATCACCGAGAAAATCCAATGCATCGGCCTTGAGTGCCTGAGAACCGGCGATGAGACCGCCGTACATCTCAATGATGCCATAGCCCACGTTCAGGGCGATCACGATCCAGAGTGCGCGCCTGTACTCTGGTGTGATGTGGCTCTTGGCCGCTGCGCGATTATCGATCTCGGTTGCGGCTGCGGCGCCAGGAAAGTCCAACCGGTCGATATGATAGCCGATGGCTGAAACCGCATGCTCGACCTCGGTTAGAACAGCAGCCGGAACATCTGAGCGCATCGTCATGATTTGACTGGCAATCGAGACCTTGACGTCGTCGAGCCCAGCTGAACGAACCACCGTCTCGATTTTGGCGGCGCAAGACGGGCAATCCATACCGGTCACACGGTAGCGGACAGGCAGGGTCAGGGCCGCTGCCACCGAGTCGTCATTCGCTTGCTTCTCTTCGTCGGTCATTCTTGAGCTTTGAGGATCCATTATGTCCGTGTCCACACGATTTCCACGAGACCATTGCGTCACGCTAAGCGGAGGCGTAGCATCTATAGTCACTAGAGATGCAAGGGCGAGTTCGGAATGCACGAAATTACCATCGGACAACTGGCGCGGAAGACCGGCTGCAAGGTCCCGACCATCCGATATTTTGAGCAAACTGGGTTGCTTCCTGAGCCCCGTCGTTCAATGGGCAACACCCGACTGTACGAGGCCCATCACGTCGCACGGCTTCGCTTCATTCAGCATTGCAGAGAGTTGGGCTTTGCTCAGGATACAATTCGTGAACTCCTCGCGTTGATAGATTCGCCCAACACGTCCTGTGCTGCTGTATCGGCGATTGCGCGCACCCATCTTTCGGATATAAACCGGCGCCTAGCTCGACTTGAAGCCTTGAAATTCGAACTCCAAGGCATGATCGAAACCTGCGCCGGCGGCAAAGTTCAGGAGTGCCAGATCATCGAAGCCCTGGCACATGATCCAAGATCTGATTGAAGGCAAATTTCAAACCTCCCGAGCCAAAAGCACTCTCAGCGCCAACACGGACGGCAACAGGCTGGGTCGGCTGCGAGCCATGAGGTCTCCGCAGCCATGCCTATTGCTCACGCCGAGCAAGACGATAGTTTCAACTTAACAGTACCAATTGACTTAGAACTGCACTGCAGCAACACCGGCATAGTCCATGACGAACTCCATAGTCTAGATGCTTGACAGACATCGACGAACGCGGTGAGCTCTGAGAATGACACGTAGAGCGATAAGCAGGCCAGACCAATCATTGATGCGGCGCCTATTGGCTTGCCTGCTGGTTTGCTTAATGCTGCCCGGCTCGATTGCTGATGCCAGCTCGTTTGTTTGGTGCTTTTCAGGCGATGGACATTCCGCAATAGAAAGGTGTTATGGCCATCAATGCCATAGTAGTGCGCCACGCAACGCGGAGCCCTCTACAGGCGACGCACTAGAACTGGGCTTCGTTGCCGATCAGCATCATGCGGATTGCACCGATGTCGAGCTATTGCCAGCCGCGGCTTTGTCGACGGTTCGGTCGACCGACGTCGAGCAAATTACCCTAGGTGGCTCCGGCAGCTTAGGGTTGCCTGACTTAGTTGGTCGTGCCTCTAAGTCCTGGCTCTTTACCCAATCGGGCTGCAAGCGTAGCCCGATATCGTCGGCGGCTGCTGGACTAACCGACCCTACGGTCCTCCTCCGACGCATCGCTGTTCTTCGGATCTGACACCCGCCAGCCATGACGTGGTTTGTCGTGTGGGCAGCATCTAGCGCCAGCTAGGTGTTTTGTCTGCCGACCTCCTTGATGCATGACTGGGAGGGGTCGCCTTGCCCTTAGATATTCGACTCTATTCGCTTCTTTTGCTGTCTGGGCTTCTGAGCCTTGGTGGCTGCGCCAACACGCTGACAGATGTTTCTAGCGCAAGGGTCGCTGGGGCGATCTATCGGAACTCCACTGAACCGATGCATCGGTCGAGGCTGTACCCGGAATCGCCGGAGCCGGTACTCACTCCAAAACTCCGATATGAAGCGGAATTGACCCTTGGTGAAGCCGTTAAGCGTGCGTTGCACTACAGTCCAGCGCTACAGGCCGCATCTTTCGAAGTTGAAGCCAAGCTTGGAGAGGCAGCGCAGGCGGCTGTCCGGCCAAATCCTGAAATCGCGCTCGACGCTGAGAATTTTGGCGGCACCGGCGACCTTGGCGGGTTGAAGTCAGCAGAAGGCACACTGGCCCTATCCCAACTGGTTGAACTCGGCGGTAAACGCTACAAACGGTTGGCCGTGGCGGATCTTGATCGCGCCGCCTCGGTCTGGGACTTCGAAGCAGCCCGCGTTCGCGTCATCCGCGAAACCGCTGAGGCATTCATTGATGTGCTCGCCATCCAGGAAGCAATCGCGCGCTCGGCCGAAGCCAACAGAATTGCGCGTGAATTGGAGCGAGATGTTCAGGCGCGCGTCGATGTTGGTCAGGCGAATCCAATTGAAATTCAGCGCACAAGACCGATGGTCGCCAACACTCTCGTTAGGCTTGAGGCGGAACGAGCCCGGCTCGAACCAACGAAGCGGCGGCTGGCCAGTATGTGGGGGCAGTCTCGACCTGATTTTGCAAGAGTTTCAGGGAGGTTTTCCCGCAGCACGCAGGTGCGCTCTATTGATGCCATCCTGAAAGAACTCGAAAGCAATCCAGATGTCGCCAGATGGAGCGATGAGATCGCCCGGCGCGATGCTGTTGTTGAGCTCGAAATTGCCAAATCCGTGCCAGACGTAACCTTTGCAGCCGGTATTCGTCGGCTCAACGACACTGACGATACCGCTCTGGTCGCGAGTGCGTCCATGCCGCTTCCCATCTTTGACCGCAATTCCGGGAACATCGCGGCTGCCGAAGCGCGCCTGTCGAAAGCTGAATACGAGCGCACGTCCTCGCTCGCAACGCTCCGCAGCATGGTCCTCTCTGCCTACGAAGACCTGGCAAGCGCAGCGGCAGAGGTTCGCGCCTTGGCTAATGGCGTGGTGCCGCCAGCACGGTCCGCCTATCGCGGGGTTCAAGCCAGCTTCAAAGAAGGGGCGTCACAGTTGCTAGACGTTCTTGATGCACGACGTGTGCTGTTTGAAGCGGAACTCAATCTCATACGTGCCCAGGCCAATTTCGAAAAAGCCAAGGCTCGGATTGAGGGGCTGATTGGCCGAAAGATTTAATCTCAACCCATCCCAAAAAGGAGACTATCCATGAAAAACTCGTCATCACTCTCGTTGATTGCTGCAGCATCAATCCTGATTTTCACTCCGACCAGCTTTGTCAATGCCGCCGAAGGAGCAAAAGATGCTCATGGTCACGAGAGTGGCCATCACGACAAAGAACATAAGCATGGCGAGGCCGATCATAAGAAAGGCGAAGCTGCACATCACGGAGAGGAAGGGCACGAGCACAAGGCAGGAGATGAAGCTTCGAAGCATGAAGATCACGGGGATCACGATCACGGACATAAGGGCGATGGCCCCAAATAGGACCTTCTTGAAAAGGACGTCGAAAATGGAGTGCATAGCGCTCCACTAGCGAGGTATCGGCTGGTAGCGAGTTTTCCGAACCTTACTGCTGCAGCCGCCGGCAAATTAAGGAAACGAACTATGGAGTTGGAGCAATGGCACTGCGCGAAATGATCGTCGGGCAAGTCATACTGGGAATGGCAGTGTTTGCCTCCGTACCAGTTCAGGCAACGCAAACCACTGCGCCTTCTGAATTGCAGGCGATCAATAGGTCGGCTCCAACGGGGCTGGTTCCTGAACTGGCTGATGAAGCCTATTTGGGAATCTCAGGCGACGGCGCGTTACCCCCGCGCGCCGTCCGCCACCCCACTGTGCTCACCATGTCAGAGCTGACGGCCGGTTCGAACAGAAAGACAGCTGCCAAGAAAGGTGAGCATGACGGCCACAACCATCGCGACGAAAAAGCGGGTGAGGGCCACGCCGAGAGTGATGGTCACGACCATGGCGAAGAAAATGCCGGTGACGGTGCCGGGAAGCACGTTGGACATGATCACCCCAGCAATGAAAAAGCTGGCGGCGGTCATGATGGTCACGACCACGCCAAGGAAAAGGCCGGTGACAGCGTCGGGAAGCATGATGGACATGATCACCCCAGCAATGAAAAAGCTGACGGCGGTCACGATGGTCACGACCATGCCAAGGAAAAGGCCGGTGACAGCGTCGGGAAGCATGATGGACATGACCATCCCAGCAATGAAAAAGCTGGCGACGGTGACGCCAAGCATGACGGGCATGACCATGGCAAGGAAAAGGCCGGTGATAATGCTGCGAAGCATGACGGCCACGATCACCCCGGTCAGGACTCGGCTGGTGGCCACGCTCACGAGGGCGACGGACATGCCCACGGCGGCGAGGAAGGCCACTCCGATGCCGTCAAGCTAACGCCAGATCAAATGAAAGAGTTTGGTGTCGATACTCAACGGGTCCAGGGAGGTACTCTGGCAGTCACCATAATTCGGCCTGCCGAGGTGCAATACGACCTGGATCGTTTCGCTCACGTCGTTCCTCGCGTCGCCGGCATAGTGCGCTCGGTAAGTGCCAAACAAGGCGATGAAGTCGAGAAGGACGACGTACTCGCAGTACTTGAGAGCCGGGAATTAGCCGATGCAAAAGCTGGCTATTTGGCTGCGAAACAACGATTTGCACTGTCTAAAGACAACTACGATCGCGAACAAAAATTACAAAAAAAGAATATCACGTCTGAGAAGGCTTTTTTTACCGCGCGTTCCGAATTTGCGGAAGCCCGAATTGCTCTGCGATTGGCGGGGCAGAAACTGCGTGCACTAGGCATAGACAAGAAGCAATTAGAGCAGGCTGAAACAGAGCCCCAAACAGAGCTCACGACTTATACTATGCGAGCACCGCTCGGCGGCACGATCGTCAATCGGCATCTTGTCTTGGGTGAATCCGTGGCAATTGACCGGGAGGCGTTCGTAATCGCTGACGTCTCACAAGTCTGGGTCGACATCAGCATCTATCCTCAGGATCTCCAAAGAGTATCCGCTGGGCTTTCTGTTCGTATCCAGACGGAAAACGGAAACGGCATGGAGATAAGAGGAAAGATTGCCCATGTCACCCCGAACGTATCCGAAGAAACACGAACTGCAAAGGCTCGCGTGGTTCTCGCCAACCGGCAGATGCGGTTGCGGCCGGGGATGTTCGTCAATGCTCAAATCGATGTTTCGACGACAGATGTTGCCGTTCGCGTCCCCAAATCTGCACTTCAGAACCACGAGGGCAAAGAGGTCGTGTTTGTCTCCGAGGGCGGCAAGTTCGAGCCTAGACCTGTTAAATTGGGGCGACGAAATGGGCTGTTCATAGAAATCGTCTCTGGTCTGGCGAAGGGTGAAACGATCGCTGCCAACGGGGCGTTTGTCATTAAGTCACAGCTCTCGAAAGAGAACTTCGGTGATGGTCATAACCACTAAAGCGGATAGTTATCGATGCGGACTTTTCTCGAAGGACTTTTGCGCCAACGACTGCTAATCTTGGTTTTGGCATTGGGCGTCCTGGCGGCTGGTTTTCAGAGCTACCGAGATCTGCCGGTAGATGCTTTTCCTGACGTATCGCCGACACTCGTTCAGATCTTCACTGAAACCGATGGACTGGCGCCAGAGGAAGTCGAGCGGTACGTCACATATCCTGTCGAAGTCTCGATGAATGGATTGCCAGGCCTTAAAGAGATTCGGTCGATCTCGAATTTTGGCTTATCCGTTGTCAATGTATATTTCGATGACTCGACGGATATTTATTTCGCGCGTCAATTGGTAGGTGAGCGGTTACAGCTCGCTCGAGATGAGATTCCTGAGGGCTTCGGCGAACCAGAAATGGGTCCTATTACCACGGGATTAGGCCAGATTCTCTTTTACTTTGTTGAAGATACGACTGGGAATAAAAGCGGCGAAGAAGTCCGCGAGGTCCAGGACTGGCTTATTAAGTTTAACTTGCAGACCGTACCCGGTGTGACCGAAGTGCTTTCGCTTGGTGGCGAGGTCAAGCAGTTTCATGTCAATGTGCGTCCAGACTCGCTCCTACGCTACAAGCTTAGCATGTCAGACATTGTTGCCGCAGTCCAAGAAAACAATGGCAATGTTGGTGCGCAGTACATTGTCAAAAACTCGGAGCAGTTTCTAGTTCGCTCGGTCGGTTTGGCTCGAAGCATTCCTGACATTGAGAGCGTAGTCTTAAAAGTCGTTGACGGGGTGCCAATTAGGGTCGGCGACGTTGGACAGGTAACTATCGGAGGGGAGGTGCGCCAGGGACTTGCGACGATAAACGGCAAGGGCGAAGCTGTAGCTGGCCTGGTTCTAAAACTTATTGGCACCAACACTTCCCGTGTCATTGCTGACGTCAAAGAGCGACTGACGCAAATTAATGAATCTCTTCCACCCGGAATCCGGATCGTTCCGTATTATGACCAGTCAAAACTCGTTCTACGCAGCGTGGCGACAGTCAACGAAGCGTTGCTCCAAGGCATTGGGCTTGTGATTGTTGTTCTACTCGCATTCATGGGCGGCTTTCGTCCCAGTATTGTTGTTGCCTGTGCGATACCTTTCTCAATCGCTGTCGCGTTTATCATAATGCAAGCCGTAGGCCTATCGGCCAACCTCATGTCACTTGGCGGAATTGCCATTGCGATCGGCATGATGGTCGACGGGGCAATTGTCGTGGTCGAGAATGTAGATCGCTATCTGCGTGAGGAGCACCCATCACTCTCAAAGCATCAGCTTGTCGCGCGTGCATGCGCCGAAGTGATTCAACCGATCGCCTTTGCAATCGCCATTATTATCGTAGTGTTTTTGCCCCTTTTTACATTGCAGGGAGTGGAAGGGAAAACCTTCAAACCTCTCGCTTTTACAGTGTCGCTCGCGATGCTCGGCTCCCTAATATTTGCAGTGCTGATTGCACCTGTGCTCGCGGAATTTTTAATGATCCGCTCGAAACAACCAGCTCCAGGCAATGAGGTCAAACCGCACTTTTCAGATCGTGTCGTCAACTCGCTTATTTTTGTCTATCGACCAATCATAAGGCTATTTGTGCGTTTTCGGTTTCTTGCCATTGGCCTAGCTGTCGGGCTGCTTGTCCTAGGTCTAATAATCTTTCCTCGTCTGGGTTCGGAATTCGTGCCGCGACTGAACGAAGGCGATTTGCTAGTCCGGGTTACGATGGCCCCTTCGATCGCATTGGAAGAGTCGCGGGAAGTCGTTCTTCGCTTCGAGAAACGGCTTTTGTCTCGTTTCCCCGAGGTCGAACGCGTGGTAAGCCGCATTGGACGCGGTGAGGTTGGCGCCCATGCTGACCCGGTAAACAGCGCCGAGGCCTTTGTCGGACTGAAGCCCGCAGACCAATGGCCCTCCGAGCGAACGCCGGAAGAACTGTTCGCAGCGATGAGTGAGGCCTTCGAGGATTTCCCGGGAGCTCAGTTCAATTTCACGCAGCCGATTGCTGCAGCTGTCGACGAACTCTTAACTGGCACTAAGGCTGAGCTGGCGATCAAATTGTTTGGCCCAGATCAAGAGGTCTTGCTCGCTAAAGCAGGTGAAATCGAGCGAGCGATCCGCAATATTCCTGGTTCAGCTGACGTCCAGAAAGATCAGGTCACAGGAACTCCGCAGCTGCGAATTATCGTCGATCGTGAACAGATCTCCCGGCACGGCTTAAATATTGACCAAGTTCAAGCTGCTGTGCGAACCGCAATAGGCGGCGAAAAGGCCGGCCAAATTTTTGAGGGTATACGGCGCTTTGATATCCTTGTGCGCTATTCTAAGGACTCTCGAGCTACTCCCGAGGCAATTAAGGAACTCGTAATTCGTACTCCATCCGGAGCGCTCCTGCAGCTTGGCCACATCGCCAAGGTTGAGGAGATTATTGGCCCGCGCCAAATCACGCGAGAGAACAATCAAAGGTTCATTACGGTGCAAACGAATGTTAGAGGTCGCGATATCGGCTCGTTCGTTTCTGATGGCCAAAAGCTTATTGCAGAAACGGTCACGTTGCCATCTGGATATTTTGTCGAGTGGGGCGGTCAGTTCGAGCTTCAACAGGAAGCAAACAAAAGGCTGGCTTTCGTCGTGCCAATTACTCTTGGGCTGGTATTCCTGCTCTTGTTCATGAACTTCGGATCCTTGCGGAGTTCGCTGCTCATAATGCTGAATATCCCACTGGCACTCGTTGGTGGAGTTGTTGCCTTATGGCTTTCCGATCTCAACCTGTCGGTTCCGGCTTCTGTCGGTTTCATAGCTCTTTTTGGAATTGCACTAGGAAATGGCATGGTGCTCGTGACCTATTTGAATGGGCTAGTCGAGGAAGGTGAATCGATCGATGAGGCAAGCATAAAGGGCGCGTGCATGCGCCTGCGGCCGGTGTTGATGACAGCCATGACGACCGCGTTGGGCCTTATCCCTTTGATTTACGCGACTGGTGCTGGCAGCGAGGTTCAAGCGCCCTTGGCAACGGTTGTGATTGGCGGGCTGGTCAGCTCAACGCTTTTGACACTGCTGGTAATACCGGCAGTCTTCAAGTGGTTTGTTCCTAAACAAGTTGCCCAGTTTATTCCGGTCGAAGCTCGAGAAGTGACAGAGGCACCGGCAGAATAGTCGCGGTGAACGACGACTGAAATCCGGATAGACTTAATAATGTCCGCACTTGAACGCATGAGATTGCACTGGATCAGTGAATTGATCCGGCAAACTCGATTAGTTGAGGAATACACCGTGTCTGCGATGAGGAGAAATTCACTATGGCGACCAAGTGGCTGACAATTCTAGCGGTGGTGCTTGCAGCATTCTCGACATCCACAACTAGTGTTTTGTCTCGCGACGTGATCGAACAAGACGAGCATGATGGTATGGTGAATTCCTCTGAGGAACATGCCGCTTTACATAGCAATGCAGGCAATAAGTTATATTCAAAAGGAGACTTTCTTGGAGCTCGACGTGAATTTACATATGCCATTCGTCTCAATCCGGGACCTGCCGGCGTGTACTATAATCGCGGCAACGCTAACTTCCGTTTGCGGTTCTACAAAGAGGCCCTCGAAGATTATTCAGAGGCAGTACGCCTGATGCCTAGCTTTGTCATGGCATGGGCCAATAGAGGAAATTCCCTTTCAGCCTTGGGCAGGTTGGATGAGGCATTAGAATCGCTGGACGCCGCTGCCGCATTGGAACCACACAATCGGTATGTGCTATTCAATAGGGGGTTCGTCCACGGACGAAGGCGAGACTATGCAGCCGCGCAAGCGGACTTCACTAACGTGTTGAAAATAAACCCCGATGACGTCGATGCGCTTGTATTGCGTGCTGCTGCTTATCGATCGCTTGGAATGTTTAATGAAGCGTTTAGGGATTTCTCAAAGGCGCTATCTCTTGACCCAACCAATGCGCGCCTTCGACCAGATAACTGAACAAGCTAGCATTTTTACTCGCCACCGAAATAATACACCGCATTGTCTTTCGAGGTTGAGCACCTCTTGAAGCAGCAACTGTGTCGGTGTCCGGAACCTTGTTGTAATGCTCGACTTTGTCAGACTTTGCCCGCGCAAGGACCGTTGAGCTTGGCAAGAAATTATCCAGTCCGGAACTATCTCAAGTGTTCCTGTAGCGGCGCACTAGTCCACAATCACCAAGGAGTGTTCCGTGTCACATAACCATGGTCATTCACACATCGATCCTCAATCCGGAGATAGGCGCGTTTCTATAGCGATCTGGGCCAACGGACTCTTGACGGTCGCGCAGATTGCAGGCGGCATTCTTGCCGGCAGCCTCGCACTTATAGCCGACGCGTTACACAACTTTTCGGATATGGCTTCTCTTGTGATCGCCTTCGTCGCGCGTAAGATTGCCAGGCGGCCGGCCGATGAGCGCATGACCTTTGGTTACGGCCGCGTCGAGATTGTAGCCGCGCTAATCAACTATACTATGCTGATCTTGATCGGCTTATACTTGATCTATGAAGGCGGCATGCGACTGGTTGAGCCGCCTGAGGTTCAGGGTTGGCCCGTGGTGATTCTGGGAGGGGTTGCTCTCGTCGTCGATACTCTCACAGCATGGTTGACCTATTCGATGCAGAAAGGGAGCGTGAACATTCGCGCGCTGTTCCTGCACAACTTGTCGGATGCACTTGCATCAGTAGCTGTGATCGTAAGCGGATCACTGATCATCCTCTACGACATGACGTGGGTCGATCCGGCCATTACGATCGGCATCGCAGTCTACATACTTTATCTTGCGTTCGCGGAAATCGGTGGGCCAATACGCACGCTGATGCTTGGTAGCCCGCCCGACATTGACGGTGGAAATGTCGTAGCTTCCATGCGCGGGGTTGAGGGTGTCAAAGATGTCCATCACGTTCATCTTTGGCAGATGCAGGAGGATGCGGCAGCCCTAGATGCGCACGTAATCGTTGATGGTAGCAAATGGAACGAATTGGAAGAAATCAAGCATCAAATCAAATCAAAGTTGCAGCAGGAGTTTGGGATCGCGCATTCCACTCTTGAGTTGGAAAATAACCATGGTTGCTGTAATGACCCGCCCCTGTTTGGGCACGATCGGCGCAAGGACGCGGTCTGACGTAGAGATGATGCTAAGTGCTGGTTTGCTCCCTGGAAACGCCTTTCGTTGTTTGGACGCTGACCGTTGTATTAATTGGCACGATCATCGGTGTAAGCACGCTATCACCGAACGAGTTTTTGACCCGGTCCCAAAAGGACCAAAAACCGAACAGACTCTGATTATGACTAGGGACACCGTAGGGGCAGCGTTAGAACGAATAATCCTCGGGTAACGCGATGGTTTGAGACCGTCCGGCCAGCGCCTGACATGAAGGATTAGCAAGAAACATACCTTGCCGCTGGCGGCCTTAAGGTCATTACCATGTTGCCAAAACTTTGCCGCTGGTGATTCCGAGATCGTCCCGACGGAATTCGTCAGTCGCGCGTCAGAGCTTGGTGGGTAGGCGAACGCGAACACTCAATCCGCCAAGTGGGGCTTCGTTCAATACGATACTGCCCCCCAGTTGGCCGACAATGTCGGCGACAATCGACAAACCCAAGCCGCTGCCCGGTTGGTTTTGATCCAGACGTTCGCCACGGTCGATGATGCTCTCCTTTTGGGATTGAGGAACGCCGGGCCCATCGTCCGAAACCACAAGTTCAATCCAATCATCTCGCAACGCCGCAGAGACCTGGACATTGGCTCTTGCCCATTTGCGCGCGTTATCCAAGACGTTTCCAAGAATTTCCCCGAGCGTCGTCTCGTCGATTCTCAATGACAATGAGTCGTCAATCTCAGTGACCCAGTTCAGTTCGTTGCCGCGTGGCAGCCGTTGCATGGTTCGTACAAGACGGTCCACGAATTCGCGCAGCAAGATCGGCGGCGCAGAAACTCTACGATGCGCACTTCGTGCCAGCGCAAGTTCGTGCTCGAGATGCCGCTGCATAGTTGAAACATGTGCCCGCAATTCCTGCGCAACGACCTGGCGATCAGTCCAATCAAGTTCGTCGGCCATCGCAGAGATGGCCGTCAGTGAAGTCTTCAGTCCATGTGCAAGATTGCCAGCGCGGGCCTTCGCACGATCAATCATGGCCTCCTGTTGTTCCAGAAGTTCGTTCAAATCATTGACCAGCGGTCGAACTTCGCTCGGGTAGGCGCCTGCCAGGCGGTGGGTTTTACCGGATCGCAAAAGTCCGAGGGCTTGGCGTAGCCGGTCCAGTGGTGCGAGACCAACGCCAAGTGCGGCCCAGAACGCTGCCAACAGCGCCATACCGAGCACGCCTAACCCCAAGACCATATCAAAGCGAAACGCTCTCACGGCGGCAGACAGTTGGTTTGAGTCCAACGCGACGGTCGAACGGTATGTAAATGTCTGCTGACCGCGCTTCACGGCAATTGCTCTTTCGACGGCCAATAATTCCCGGCTTTTCGGACCATCGATGCTGTGTACGTGATAACCGCCTGCCGGAAGAATATCATTGGGAAGCGACAGGTGTTCGTCCCATAGGGATCGCGATTTCTCGACGATCTGATTGTTGTGCATGATCTGCCAATATAACCCGCTAAACGGCTGAGCATACCGTTGGTCGGACGGTGACTTTGCGAGTGTTAGTTCGCCGTCACCATCAATCTGCAGGCCTGCCAGCAGAGCATGGAGATCGGTTCTAAGCTCCTCAACGGCGCGGCGTTCAACATGTCGTTCAAACAGTCTCTCAAGCCCCCAGCCGGAGACCGCAAGAGCCAGACCAATGGCAAAGCCACCTGCCAAAAGCAGACGAAGCTTGATTGACGACCTATCCATTCTGGTCCGTCGCTGCAGATTGTTCTTCAACGACAATGTAGCCGTAGCCGCGCCTCGTCGTGATCAACTCGACACCGAGTTTCTTGCGAACCCGTGCGATCAACACTTCGATGGCGTTGCTGTCGCGCTCAACGTCCTCTCCGTAAACGTGTTCCGTCAATTCGAGCTGCGAGACAACACGACCGCGATGGTGCAACAAATAACTCAGTAGCCGATACTCAAGAGGCGAAAGGTCCAGCGTCGCGCCGTCGACAGACACCACCATCTGCCGCGTATCCATCGTGACAGGACCAACGACAATGGTCGGCTGGCCGCCGCCGGTTGAACGGCGAAGCAGCGCACGCAATCTCGCTTTAAGTTCCTCCATCTGGAATGGCTTGGGAAGATAATCGTCGGCGCCGGCATCGATACCTTCGACCCGTTCCATCCAGCTGCCACGGGCGGTCAAGATGAGGACCGGCATGTTCCGATCCGCCTCGCGCCAACGCTTCAGGATCTGAAGGCCGTCCATTTGAGGAAGCCCCAGATCCAGGACGACGGCATCGAAATTCTCACTGTCTCCCCGGAACCATGCATCCTCACCGTCACTTGCTCGTTCGACAATATAGCCAGAGCTCTGCAAAGCCCGTTCGATGCGCCGCGCAATGTCATCCTCGTCTTCTATCAGGAGAATGCGCATTACTTGCCCTCGACCTTCAAAACCGTGTTCGATTTGGCATCAACATAGATCTCAATATAACGGCCATCTGGGGAGATCATCTTGATCTCGTAGATCCACAAGCCTCTTTCTTTTTCGAGCTCGATACCGACAATCTCGCCCTCGAAAGTCTTTCGAACGCTTTCCAGCACATCGCGCAACGGAACGATATCGCCCGACCGGCGCGCCCGGTCGGCACGTTCATAGTCGTACTCATCGTGATCGTGATCATCATCGTGCTCTCGATCTTTCCCGCGTCTGCGCCGCCGGCGGTCGGCAAGGGCTTCGTGTGCGGACAAAGTAGCGAGGGCGGCGAGTGATACGACAAATCGTCTGCGATTGATCTTCATATAATTCGCTTTGGATCAAAGAACGGCGCCGATGTTGGAATCGTCCAACGGGCATCGTACCGCTTCCAAGCTTGCAGGTCGCTTACAAGAAGCCTTCGGGTTGCTTACGCAGTGCATTAGCGGTCTGTAATCGCGCCCCTGCTAGCCTCCTCGGCAGGCTGATGAATGGTCAGCCGCCAACGCCGAGGAGACTCCAATGAAACAGATCCTTCCCCTGATCGCTGCCGGCCTCATCGCCGCAACGGTAACAACGGCATACGCCAGCCCCGGTGAGCGTGAGCACCATGGACGCTATGTGAGCGAAAGCCATGAAGGTTGCGAGCGTTCCGATCGCGATCACCGACGATATCGGGCTGAACGGCGCGAACGTTACAGCGTACGCTACGAAGGTCGTCACGATGATGATCGCGATGGGCGGTCGGGCAAGCAAAGGCGCTCTCACGGCTAGTCCAATATCACGCAACGCAGGGCACGCTTAGCGCACGTTGCCCGTCACTGCACTATTAGCAAAACAAAGCGTAACAGATACTCTCTGCAGCCAGTTTGAACCTTGCCCTAACGGTCTTCTGGACCGTTTGCAGTCTCGCCTGCGTTCTTGGCGTCTTAGCCTGGGCGCTTCGGCAGCCTACGGCGCAGTCCGAGGTTGTTCGTCGATTGACAGAGCCAGGATCAGACAGACGCAAGACGACGAACCGCAAACAAACTGACCGTCGACCAGGGCCGGTTCGGCCGCCTGTCGAATCCGATCCATCAAAGACAAACATCAAAGGAGATGAAAGATGAAAAATTTGATCAAAGCCACCACGGCGATCGCAGCGTCGCTCGCACTCGGTTCAACAATGGCAATCGCCAGCGACGATGCCCGTTGTGCATCAGCACCTCGGTCCGAATGGCGCAGCATTGACGACGTGCGCACGGCGGCTGAAGCGCTTGGCTACAAGGACGTCAGAAAGATCGAAGCCGAAGACGGTTGCTTTGAGGCCTATGCCTTCGACAAGGACGGACGCCGTGTCGAGATCTACATGGATCCGGTCTCCCTCAAAATTCTCCGGGTCAAGGACAAGTCATGATGTCTGTGCCGTCCGAACAGATACAGGTTGCCGGCGGCACTACGCCGCCGGAAACCGACAGGGTATGGGACGCATTCGTCCGCGCCTTCGATTGGAGTCTCGTTTTGAGTTTCGCCATCGCCTGGATCACAGCGGATGAATGGGACCGCCTCCACGAATGGGCCGGCTATGCGGCCGTTGCCCTTGTGTGTGTTCGGATCGTCTGGGGCTTTGTCGGAGACAAGCACGCCCGTTTCAGAGATTTCGTTCGCTCTCCCATTGTCGTCCTAGGCTATCTCAACGACATGCTTCGGGGCAGAGAGCGCAGCTACCTTGGCCATAATCCGGCGGGCGGAGCGATGATCGTCGCGCTTCTTCTGGGCATCCTCAGCCTGGGACTCACCGGCTGGATGATGACGACGAATATGTACTGGGGTGTCGAGTGGGTTGAGGAACTCCATGAGGGACTGGCGAACGGTCTGCTGGCCTTGGTCGCCTTACATGTCCTGGCCGTTCTGGTTGCCAGTTTGCGGCAAGGAGAAAATCTTGTCGCGGCTTTGTTCACCGGTCACAAGCGCCGAGACTGAAAGGAGGTCTGGAGATGGAAATTCGAACAAGAGCATCACTTGGAAGCTTGGTTGCGCTCGTCACCATCTTGGCTGGCCCCTGTATTGCCTATGCCCAGAGCCTCGATCCACATCGGCTCTACGAAGAGCGATGCGCCAGATGTCATGCCCCGCATGCCGGCGAATTCGTACACGACAGCCTTGTCAACTCCGGTGGCAAGGTCATTGGCCGAAAGACGTCAAAGGACCTTCGCTCGTTTCTCAGCGACGGACATGGCAAACTTGAACCAGTGGAGATCGATGCAATTGTCGAACATCTGGCAAGCATTCAGAAGTCCGGCCGGCTGTTCCACAACAAGTGTTTGATTTGCCATGATCGAGCCGTTGCGCTTGCGCGGTCGCAGTTGGTGATAAGGAAAGGTAGACTTCGGGGCCGATACTCGGGCCGAGATGTCGAGCACTTCCTATCCAATCATGGGCGCCAGGAAGAAGACGAGGTGACCACCATGATCCAAGTGCTCAAACGCCAACTGACGGACGATCAGATTTTGAAATCACGCTAAAGACGATCAACGAAAAAGCCGGCCCTTTGCGCCAAAGCACCATCCTTCGGAAAGCGCAGATCACGGGCAGACATATACCCTGCACGCAGCCATCGTCTGAAAGACGTCGGCCGATTGCCGCTCAGCAATCTGCTGCAGCGATATTAAGAAGGAACTCCAATGACATTGCCATCAGCTCACGACAACGAACGACATTACATTACGCGTAGCGGCTGGATACGTGCAGCTGTGTTGGGTGCAAATGATGGGATCGTATCCATATCGTCACTTCTTGTTGGCGTAGCGGCCGCTGATCCGTCTGCACGTGCAGTGGTGATCGCTGGCGTGGCAGGACTTTCTGCGGGTGCTATGTCAATGGCAGCGGGCGAATATGTTTCTGTGTCCTCTCAGTCGGACATTGAACGTGCAGATATAGCAAGAGAGAAGCGGGCGCTGGCGGAGTCCCCGGACACCGAGCATGCTGAATTGATAGCTATCTACGAGCATCGCGGTCTGTCGCCTGAAACGGCCAAGCTCGTTGCCAAGGAACTCACAAAGCACGATGCATTGGGAGCCCATGTCCGAGACGAGCTTGGTTTGTCTGAGATACATGCGGCGAACCCGCTTCAGGCCGCATTAGCATCAGGCGCGACGTTTTCCATTGCAGGAGGCGTACCACTCATCGCTGCTATTCTCTCGCCGGCCGACTACACCATTCACGCCGTCCTGTTCGTAACAGTTCTTGCCCTGGCGGCGCTCGGCTTCTTGGGAGCGAAAACTGGAGGCGCACCAATTGCCCCATCTCTCATTCGTGTCGTCGGCTGGGGTGTCTTCGCGATGATTGTCACTGCTGGTGTAGGGAAGCTCTTCGGTGTCAGCGTGTAACCACAAGGATTGCCAATGAAATGACGGCGACATTTCAAAACGTCAGGACGCCGTGCCGCTGACGTGTGACTACCTCATGGCTCGCCTGCCCCCAAATGCACTAGAGCAGATTCTGCTGCGGCGGGCCCACCTGAGCATTGCCATGGCTCAGGATAAATCGACTACCCGCACGCGGTTCATATTTTGAAAATGCCGGTCTATCAGTGGGGTGCCAATTTCTCACGATTGCTGGCGGATGCAACTGCGAGTACGTTTTCGACAAATCTTGAGGCATAATTCTGTGCAACAAGACTAAGAATGATGGCCACAAGGACCATTGAGATAAGATATCCCGCGAATTCCAGTGAAACACCGAAGCGCCACGCAATGGTTATGGCAAATAAAACGCTCATGATCCAAGTTACCCAAGCCAAGTCACGAGCAGCGAGATAAGAGCGGTGAGAATCGAGCACGCCAATCGCATCCTGGAACTCATTGTAAATCACGTACCAAAGCTGGTTTTGGACAGTTGGATCGCTCGGGATCAAGCCGTACCTGGCCTCGAGAACTGTGAGGTCAATTCTGGAATCCAGCTGGCTGATGTTGGTGAATGCCCTGGAGCCAGGCAATGGATGGCTCAGTCGCATATGCACAACGTGGTCGCGCCATCCCCTGGGCATCAATCCGAGTAAGATGAGCACGGCCAAGCTTGACAGGATAAAGCCAACAACGACCGGCACCGCAGACTTTACGTTGGCCTCGGAGGTCAACATCACCAGCGGTATAAAGGGGTCCGGGCCCGCAAGCAGGAACATGAGAACGGCAGCATGGAGAGCTATATAACCGCGTATCAACCAACGGTTCTGATCCTTCAATGACTTGCCCGGGTCGAAAAAGAGGCTTTTCACGTCCATTGCGACGCCTCAACAGTACCCGCAGGACCATCCACTCTTGTTCGGTCTGCCATGACGGCTTGATAACCGTTCGGCGTGTGAATTAGAAGCGCAGAGGGCGCGCAGCGCGCCAATGCAATGGCAAGCGCTGTCTCTTGGTCTTGTCCTGAAGGAGCGCTGGCGTCCAGGTGGTTGTGCCATGTTCCAACACAGTACAGCGACCCGCCAGTGAGGGAGACAATTCTTTCAAGCGATGCGCTCAGCCCTGCAGTACCGAGCACGAACTCATGCTTGGATCGGACGCTATCTTCCGGAGCGGGGACCACATCCACAACACTGATCGTACGGCTTGCCTCCGATATCCGGCCTATCAACGCACCACCCGTCTCGACACCGGGCCAATTGGCTACCTCTGCGGAGATCTTCGACGCTGCACGATGGTGTAAACGAACCGACCAATCATCGGTCCCATCGCATCCGATAGCAGTCACCGGGGGCAGCTCGAACCGAGACCACTCCACCCCCAAACCGTCACCTGAAAGCTGACCAATCAGGAGTTCACCACTTGATTCATGAAGGCCATGTGTCAGGCCACCAAGGAGATATTCCGACATACCAGCTGCAAAGATCGAAATCCGGCCGTCTGTCATTGGCATTGTTTCGGAACCACACCCCTCGCCAATTCTCACGCGCGAAAGCTCTCTGGCATCCGGTTGAGCCAATCGAGTCGCGATACCCGGCAGCTCTGCGGCGAGTGCATAAAACTCGGCGAGCAAGTCTCCAAGTCTGGGATTGCGGTCTGGCCCTTCGACGCCAATCAGACCAACTTGGCCTTCTGCGTAAAGTGACGTCTCGATGACCCTAGTCGCTAGCAGCGTAGAACTTGCAGCGTTGAGGGCTTCGCGAACGGCCAACGATGCGGTGGTGTTCACCACAACCTTCGTAGATTCTGGCCATGCCTCAGCCGACAGCCCGTTGTCGGCTGTCACGTCGCGGATGTCCTTTTCGAGGGTCGATGATGTTTGCCCAAGATTGCGGATGGCCCCACATAGAAGTGCTGCCTTGGGCTGCATCCACGGCAATTGACTTTGCGTTGCCATGGGTAGCAAAGCATGTCGTGCCGCGTTGTGAGGGCTCATCACTCGCTTATCGACCACGACGGACGGCGCCAGCCCAGCTCTCGCTAGGTGAAGCCCAACTTTGGAACCAAGACTGCCCGCACCTAAAAGGGTCCACGTTGGTTGCACGTCAAATCCCGGCAATCCGCTAACACGAGCCAAGAGTTCCTGGCCAATCCGCGCCCGATGACCTGCGGGTCGCACTGGGACCGAGCCGGCCTCCGGTTCGTCCATCTTGTAGTCCCACACGAGGTAAGGTGAGATCTCGAAAGAGCTGTTTTCGCCGATAAGGTTGCATGGACGCCGGGCGCAAAAAAGTACAAGCAGGCCGGTACGATGATCAACGTTGTTTGTTTCCGCCCAAACCTTCAACCTGGTGAGCGATACGTCGAGAATCGCATCACAATGAAAGTAACCGGCGCGCTCCCGAAGCGAGGAAAGATCCGTCACAGTTTCCGAGTAGTATACATCGGCGATTTTTTCGACGTCTGGCCAAATTAGAACTGCTGGCCCTCGACCTGCATAGAGTGGGGGCGAGTCCTCGATCATCTCCATTCCGAAGTTTTTGGGCGCCACCTTCTCAATCTCAAGGTCCTGCGCCTGGAGCTCGCCAATACACCATCCTGGCTCTTCCCTTGATCCGGATTGATTGAAATTGAAGAAGAAGATTTGATGCCCACCCTCGTCGCGGATCCGAGCGCGCATCGCCGACATGTCACAAATTACAATGTCATCCAACTGATCGCGCCGGGTGGGTTCCCAGCCCTGCGTGTGATCGATCAGAGTGCCCTGGGACGCTCGGTCGAGCCAAATGACCACCTGATTGAGCAGGCCACCGAAACCAAACTGCAGTGTCGCTTCGCTTTGGTCACCGTCAACAAGGCAGGGAACCGGCCGCCCGTCATTCGACAACCAAGGCTGCACATGAGCGTTTTCCCTGGAGAAATCCGGCCTCAGTGAAAACTCTGGAGGCCGTATGGGGTAGTTTGGCGGAAAATCCACTCGAATTTCTTCAACGGCGCGAACGCCCGTAGAGCTTACTCCACGGGCTCGCCAAGCGTTGGCGAGGTTGACCTCAAGACCCAATATCACAGATGTCCGCCCAGACGTCCTGTCAAAGGACGGTTCCCCGACGGAAGTCACACCAGGATGTTGCTTTGCAATGCCAAGCGCACGTCTGATTGCGTCAGGGACACGTGGCGCTGTTTCGTCAGCCATGGGCTAGGGGCTGCCCTCCCACGGCTCCGCTTCCGATCACGGCGGCAGTAGTCAGGAGTTTAGCTTTAAGCTTTGGCCCGTTTGCGCCGACCTCGATAACCAGCGGCTCGCTTCGATCGCCGACACACTCGAAGCTACCACCGACGTCATCGACGATTTCAACATATTCACGCTTTGCTCGAATGCAGGGTGGGTCGTTATCGTCGTCTTGGATTGATTTGCTACTCGCGACAATCAAAGCTCCCTCCCGGACCTGAGAAAGTGCCAGCCTGGCGTCCTCGGAGACTTTGGCACCCTCTCGCTTGTCGCTCCAACTATCATGCGACAAGCTTCGCCACGAACAATGATGAGGTGCCTGCATTAAATCATAGGAGAGCTTGTCCGGCTCCTTCCCATGCTGCGCCCACTGCTCCTCCCAGATTTCAACCTCGGCGTCCCCGCCAGTCAGAAAGCGACACTTGTCGGCGTAGCCGTTACCGCTCAGAGAAAAGCGAATGATCGTGCTCGACTTATTTTTCGCGCGCTTGTCTTCATTCGCGGAGTCATCGTCCTTCGGCAATGGCGCGAGCAAGAGCCCAGACATTGATGCTTCGTACTGGCCATTGATACGCGTGATCGTCTCGCCGACCCGTATCAGTATGTCACTGAGGCTATCGGTCTTGCCGTTCTCGTCTTCTCCAAGAATAAGAATGCGGTCCCCGTTACCAACCTGATGACCCACCTCTTCAAATCGTCTCACGCGCCGCTTGGCTTCTCGATTGAATGCTTTCGCATCCACACAAAGCGTGTGGTTCTTCGAAGCGCGCCGGAAAACCATCGGGGACGACCAGATCTCGCGGATTAAAATCTTGTCGTCCTTTTCGACCCATTCGTCCGGCGGTCCAAGATGGAAGTGTCGCTCAAGGCCCTTACAGTGATCCTCGTCAGGATGACTCAGAAGAAAAACATCGACAAATCGCCGACCACTAACGTCACGCTGCAGGCGGTCGCGGAGCATTCGGGCAACATTGGGTGTTTCGTCGTCAGGATCGTCTGCGGTCGCTCGAATATTGATATCGACGAGTATGGTCGTGCCGGATTCAAGCTCGATCAGAGTCATGTCGCCGTTGCCGACGGGGAAAAAGCGAATTTCAGTCAATATATTGGCCTTTCGAATGTACGCGCGTGCTCGCACGCTCAGTTGAACGATCGCGGTTCGACAACGCAGCACTCGGGGAACAGCATGTACGTAGTGTTAGCGCCCGGGGTTTCAAGACCCATGGGCGACACTTTTGAGTGGACTTCGCCAGCACGGCGAGCATTGCTGTCGACGTGAACGAGACCGGACTCAATGGTCTCGCGAAAGCCCCGCCGGAATGCGGGGCTTGAGGCGGTACAGGCGCGTCAATTTCGGCGCGTCGGCAAAGGAGACCACCTCATGACTGCAACGACCGCCACCAAACCCAAAAAAGCCGCCGCGAAGAAGACCAAACGACCTGCCGCGAATGCGAGCTCTGCGAAAGCACGCCGACAGCAGAAACCAGCGATTGCGTCGGAGCCGACTTCCAAGGTGCGCTCGTCGAAGCAGCACTTGTGTCTCGAACTCTTGAAACGCGCAGGGGGCGCCACGCTCGATGACCTGACTGCGGCGACAGGCTGGCAAGCCCATAGCGTCCGCGGTTTCCTATCGGGAACGGTGCGCAGAAAGCTCGGCCTTGAGATGCGCTCGGAAAAGCAAGACGGCGAGGCGCGGCGTTATCATGTCGAAGGTTAAGCGCAGGGCCGGTTCGACAAGGCTGTTACCTGATGCCGTTGCCAGTGAACTCGATCGGCTAACGTCTCTCGGTGCGACCGAACTCCGGACGATTTGGCCGGAACGCTTCGGCTACCAGGCCCCAGCGCGAATGCGATGCGACTTGCTCGCTCGTGTTCTTGCGCATCATGCTCAAGTTGGCGCATTCGGAGGCTTGTCGAAAGCCGCCGAACGGAGACTTGATGAGGTCGCAGCTGAGGAGTTTTGTGAAACTACAAAGAGGTCGTCGTCCACTGCGAGAAATCGCCTCTCGACAGGTACTCGGTTGCTGCGCGAGTGGCGCGGGATCGTGCATGAGGTCTGCGTCACCGAGGCTGGATTTGTCTGGCAAGGAAATGCATACCGGTCACTTTCGGCCGTCGCGCGTGCCATCACCGGAACGCGCTGGAATGGGCCCGCCTTCTTTGGGCTCAGAACCTCGGGCGGTTCGTGACATGCCAGACCCTGCGATCCCCGATGAGGTGAGAGAGATTTTTGCGGTGCTGACCGGGGAATTCGAAGATTCATCGGTGCTGGCGGCGGGTGCGCAATGTGTCCGGAACCCTGCGGAAGCGAATCAAGCTGCCAAGAAGATCAAGAGAGTCATGCAACGGATCGAACGGCGATTGAACCGACTGCAGGAGCTGCTCGAATGAAGCGGCTTCGCTGTGCGATTTACACGCGCAAATCCTCGGAAGAGGGCCTGGAGCAGAACTTCAATTCGCTCGATGCCCAGCGAGAGGCCTGCGAGGCTTACGTCGCAAGTCAGCGCCACGAAGGCTGGCACTTGCTGCGCGAAGCCTACGACGATGGAGGCTTCTCAGGCGGTTCGATGGACCGGCCGGCGCTTGATCGGATGCTCGCTGATATTCGTGCGCATAGGATCGACGTGGTGGTCGTCTACAAGGTCGATCGCCTGACCCGTTCACTGTCCGACTTCGCCAAGATGGTGGAGATTTTCGACACGCACAAAGTTTCATTCGTCTCGGTCACACAGGCCTTCAACACGACGACGTCCATGGGGCGGCTGACGCTCAACGTGCTGCTCTCGTTCGCGCAGTATGAGCGCGAAGTTACCGGTGAGCGGATTCGAGACAAGATCGCGGCGTCTAAGAAGAAGGGGTTATGGATGGGCGGTTTTGTGCCGGCAGGCTATCGCGCCAGCGGTCGCTCGCTCGTGATCGAGCCGGACGAGGCCGAGACGATCCGGCTGATATTCAATCGCTATCTTGAACTCCGCACCGTGCGTGGGCTGGAGACTGAACTGATTGCCAGCGAAGTGCTGGCTCCAGCGCGGACAACCAGCTCCGGCCGCACTATCGGTGGACGCCCTTACACACGCGGACAGCTTTACAAGCTGCTTGGCAACCCGATCTATTGCGGCGAGGTCCGCCACAAAGGCGTGCGGTATCCAGGCCAGCACGACGCGATCGTTTCCGCTGATGTTTTCCAACGTGTCCAGACACAGCTCTCCGAGAATACTCGAGGCCATCGGAATGGTCGTACCTCGAAAAAACCAAGCTTGCTTGCCGGTCTGCTGGTCGATGCGGACGGCGAGAAACTGGTCGCCAGCCACGCGACCAAGGGCGGCAAGCGCTACCGCTACTATGTCTCGCGGTCGCTCCATCTGGGAAGGCATGCGAACGGATGGAGGCTACCAGCCAACCAGATCGAGCCAATAATTGTCGAATCGCTGCGCGAACGGCTTTCCGATCAAATCTGGCTCCTCGATACCGCCAAGCTTCTGCTCGGGACGGAACAGCTGTTAGGTGTTCAAACCGAGCGCATCACGAGCGCAGCTGCACAGCTTTGTATCCAGCTCTCAAGCAGCGAAATGATCGACCAACGGGAAACATTCATCGAACAGATCGAACGGATTGAGATTTGCAATGATCGCCTCGCAATTGTGTTCCATCGACCAAACCTAGCAAGGGCGTTTGGGCTTGAGAGTGGCTCGCTGCAAGGTCAGCCAATCCACTTCAGTGTCCCAATCGCCCTGCGCCGCAGGGGCGTCGAGACAAAACTGATCGTCAATGCCCAAGGCCACTGTTCTGCCGAACCAGATCAAACGTTGATCCGCGCCGTGGCTAGGGCCCGCCGCTGGCTGTCAGAGCTACTCGAAGGCCGGTTTCCGACTGTAACGAAACTCGCTGCGGCGTACGAAACAGACGCGCGCTATGTCGCTCGCCATTTGCCATTGGCTTGCCTTTCCCCACGCGTCGTCGAAGCGATCCTTGCCGGGAAGCAGCCGCCTGAGCTGACCACATGGGATCTGCTCAACCGCATCGACCTGCCGCTCGACTGGCACGCCCAGGTCCGCCGCCTCGGCTTCGACCAGTAACCGCCCAAACTCAAAGCGGACCACCAAATTCGACCGTAGAGAAAAACGGGCTTTCATGGGAACGATCCCAAGCCAGTTTGGCCATCACGGCTAGCGGAGAAAACCGCCCTGGAAAACCTCGCCATTTCGCGGTCTCCAGGCGACCGCCAAATGGAAATTAATTCTTCTATATCATAGAGTTAGACTGTGGCGGAGAGAGAGGGATTCGAACCCTCGAGACGGTTGCCCGCCTACACGCGTTCCAGGCGTGCGCCTTCAACCACTCGGCCACCTCTCCAACCGTCGCGGATCGCGAACGAAGCGCGCAATATACTCGTCACGGCCCGAAGGGCAAGGGGATCTCAGCTTGTATAATCCACCGCTCGTGGACCCGCGGCGCGCCCTGCGCTTCGCTCCAAGCGCGACGCATGCCGGCGGCCTTGAAGCGGCCCGTCTTTCGCGTTACCAGCGAGCCGCGGCGCGGTTGAACGTGCCGGGATCAGCTACTCGGTCGAACGCCATGATGGCCCTCCTGCACGATCTCTTCACGGTCATTCTCTGGCCCTTCAAGCTCGCCTACTGGACCGTCATCCTGGCCGTCCGGGCTGTGTTCTACGTGCTCAAGGGCACGATCAACCTTTTTATCGGCATCGGCCTTCCGGCGCTGCGCTTCTTGTCATTCGTCTTCATTCTGGTGGCGATCATCGCCCTCGTGGCCGACGCGACGCCGCCGCTCGACGGTTTCGGAACCTTCGAACCGACGCTGTTCGTGGAGCACTGGCGCGGCATCGCGCCCAAGAGCGTGACCGGGGCGCAGCAAGCGGTGAGCGAGGCAACGCACCCGCTGGTCTGGGACGTGCTGATCGCAAGCATCATCAATCTGCCAACGTTCGCGCTTTTCGGAGCGCTGGGTATCCTGGCGGCGATGGCAGGTCGGCGGCGGGAAAAGCTCAACGTCTTCGTGAACTGATATCACCGTCCGCAGACACCTCCCCCGGCCGGAAGGCGCCAGTGTTGCGTCACAGACGCTTGGCCCCCAGTTGCCGCGATGCGATCTGCCGAGCGTCGGTGACAAAAGCAACACCAGAATCATGAGAGTTTCTAGTGTTCCACATGTCTCAGACATTTGCTCGCAAGCGCGCCGATATGGGAGGCAAATGTCTGAGACGGAACACTAGGTCGGCAGTCCCGCCTGCAGGTGGCCGGGCGGAGGAGCGGGCTGGCGATGAAATTCCGGGTAATGCGGAAAAGCTATAGGCTCGACGGCCGGCTTCACAATCGGCCGCTCCCGAACCGGCGGCTATTCGCCCGCGCTGGAGAACAAGCTGGCGTGCCCGATATCGCTGGCGCGATCCGATAGGATGCCGAGTCCCAGGAGCAGAACCAGAACGCCGACGAGGACCAGGATCACCTGTCCGTGGCGTTGGTTGATCGCGGCAATATCGGCTTCCTTCAATACGTCCTGCTCGTCAGGCGCTGCCTTTACGCCGAACGTCTTGCGAAAAGCGGAGCGGCGTACGTCGCCAACGTCAATCAGGGGTACGCTTGCGTGTGCCGCGATGCGTTCGCCGATTTCAACGAAGGGGAAGGCCGGATCGACGTTACGTTCGTTGACGTAGCCCAACTTGACGTTGGTGCCATCCTTCCGGCAGATCCGAGCGCCCTTCATGATCACCGGAGCCAGCGATCCACCGTAAACCTCGCGCCGGACCTCGACCGCCTCGATATCCTCGTAGGGAATATCGAAGGTGCCGTAGCTGAAAAGGCCTGCAACTCCGCGCGACTGCGGCAGGCGGACACGCACCGCGTGATCGCCGATCACCACGCGCGAGCGGATGGAGGTCACCAGTTCCACGAGCAGGAGTGCCATGATGACAGCGAAGGCGATGGCAAGAATGATCAGTCCCGGCGTCCCGACCCATTGGCCCTGCGAAATGCGCCAGAACAGCATCGGTCCGAGGCTGACGAAGAATGGCAAGAGCAGCATGAAGACGAGCGAGAACGTCACCTTGCGTATGCCGCCGGACGCGTAGACGCGGGGGCCAAGCCGGGGTTTCTCGCCGCCGGTCTCGCGCGATGCGGGGGCGGATGCGGCCCGGCCAGGGGAAGCGGCGCCGGGTGCCAAGCCTCCGGAGGCGGCGGTTCCTGCAATGTCCGTCATGGCACTTCCTTCAACTCTACCGGTGCCGCAATCTGGCGGTCCTGCGGGCGTTCGGCTTTGCCCTCGCCAGAGCCATGAGTCCGCAGGCGGGCCGGCACGGATCGCCCAAACGTGATCGCATGTGCGGCGCGCCGATCTTCGTCTCGCTTTCGCACGAGACTATATCAGACCGAGCGACGAGTTCGAACAAGGATTGCTGCATGTTTCTCTTCAAGAAAAGCGCCGCGAAAATCTCGCCCCAGGATACGCTGCCGGGGCGCGATAAAGCGATCCGCACCGCTCAAACCCACCACGTCCTGGGCACGCCGCTGAAAGGCCCCTATCCCGAGGGAGCCGAGCAGATCGTCTTCGGTCTCGGGTGCTTCTGGGGCGCGGAGCGCAAGTTCTGGCAGTTGGGAGACGGTGTTTTCACCACGGCGGTCGGCTATGCCGCCGGAGAAACGCCCAATCCGACTTACGAAGAGGTCTGCACGGGACTGACCAATCACAACGAGGTGGTGCTGGTCGTCTACCAGCCAGAGAAAATCTCTCTGGAAACCCTCCTGAAGACGTTCTGGGAAAGCCACGACCCGACCCAGGGCTACCGTCAGGGCAATGACGTCGGCACGCAGTACCGCTCCGGCATCTACACGACGACGGCCGAGCAGGCGGAAGCGGCAACGGCCACGCGCGACGCCTATCAGGCCGCTCTCGAAAAACGGGGTTTCGGCGGCATAACGACGGAGATCGAGCCGCTTGGCACGTTCTACTTCGCGGAGGACTACCACCAGCAGTACCTGTCCAAGGTTCCGCATGGCTATTGCGGGCTGGGCGGCACGGGTGTGAGCTGTCCGATCGGGACGGGCGTGACGTCCGCTTAGGTGTGGACGGTTTCCGCATGAGAGCGCGGAAACCGTTCAGCGTCGCGCAGGCTGCGGTCGCGGGACGACTTCGGCCGTCACCCTCTGCGGTTTGGCGTCCGGCGGCGGGACTTCCGGCACAGGCGGTCCGCCCGCGGGCTCGGCGGCAAGAACGGCGCGGCAGGCTTCCGGGAGTTGGTCCAACGTGATCTGCGGCTTGGGCCGCTTCTTCACGGGTTTCTTTTTCTTCGTCTTTTTAGAGGGCTTCTTCGGCCGCTCCATCCAGGCCTTAGTGTCGCGATACCATTTCTCCGCCGCTTCGCAACTCGTACCGCGCGGCGTTCCCTGGCTCCGGCAGCCTTCGCTGCCTTCCGGGCACTTGAGACGGATGTGCATGTGGTAGTGGTGACCGCGCCAGCCCTGGATCTTGCCGAGCCACGGCGTGTCGCCGCCAGCGGCACGGCAAAGCGCGAGCTTGATCGCGGGGTTGACGCCGATACGCTCGACTTCTTCGTAAGACGCGGCGCGGCGGATCAGGGCAACCGTCTTATCGGTGAAGACCGTCTTGTTGACCTCGAGCGTGTTCTTCAGCATCGACGTGGCGGAGATGGTCTCGCGCTCTTCCCAGCTAAACCTCCGGTCCGGCATTTCGGTCAGCCAGATGTCGGCGTCCAGGCCGACCTGATGGCTGGCGTGCCCCGACGTCATCGGGCCACCGCGCGGCTGCGTCAGGTCGCCGACGAGCAGGCCGCGCCATTCGCCGGCAGCCTTCGCCTCCGTTGCAAGGCGCTTCACGAGATCAATCAGGTCGGGGTGCGCCCAGTTCCGGTTGCGCGACAATCGCATGGCCTGCCAAGCGGGGCCGTCGACGGGGAGCCATTCGCCGCCAGATAGACAGCCGCGCGAATAGTAGCCGATCGCGCGCGGCGCGAGCCGGGCGGCCCGCGACTTGGCGCCGAAAAGGGACTTGGCGGGCACCGGCGGCTCGATCTTGGGACGCTCGTTGGCCGGCGGTCCGAGTTCAGGCGGCGGCACCGTCTCTTGCGCCGAAACTGGACCCTGCGCGAGCAGCAACAATCCCGCCGCCATCGCAAAGACGCATTTCACGCCGTTGAAACCCATTGCCACCTCCGTCGCGCAGCGCTCCTTCTTATCACCGCTGGCGATTGCTTGGGGCCAAAATATGGCGGGGGCCGCGCCCGGGCGATCCTGCGGCCGGCTCAAGCCGGTTTTCAAGGCCCGCCCTCGATGTTCGGCGAACGGGCCTCGCGCTCCTGCTCCTCCGTCTTCGCGCCGGGCCGGTCCGCGAAAGGCAGGGCCAGACTCCAGAGAAAACGCGTCGGCCCTTCGGACTGGTAGGGACCGAGCCCGATTGTCATGCCTTGGTGCCCGTGCTGGGGTTCGTGCGTATAGGTGCGAAAAAGTCGATCCCAGAGCGACAGGTTGAAACCGAAGTTGGTGTCGTGCTCGCGGCGCAGCACCGAATGGTGGATGCGGTGCATGTCGGGGGTGACGATAAAGATGCGCAGAATGCGGTCCACCCACCGCGGCAGAGCGATGTTGGCATGGTTGAACATCGCGCAGCCGTTGAGGATCACTTCGAAGACGACGACCGCGACGGCCGAGAAGCCGAAAAGCAGAACCAGGAGAACCTTCCAAAGCATCGACAGGGCGATTTCGATGGGGTGGAAGCGAATGGCGGTCGAGACATCGATGTCGCGGTCGGCGTGGTGGACCCGGTGCAGGCGCCAAAGCACGGGCACGCGATGGGAAACGTAGTGCTGAAACCAGATGGCGAGGTCCAGGAGCAGGAGCGCGGCAACGAATTCAAGCCAGACCGGCCACGCCACCAGGTTGAAGAGCCCTATGCCGTTCTCGCCGGCATAGATGGCGGCTGCGACGGCCACCAAAGGTACCGCGAGCATCGCCATCAGCCGGACGATCAGCGTATCGAGGGCGACGATCGAGAAATTCGTCGCCCAGCGGCGCGCCTTTCTCGCTTTCGACTCCTCGCGGTTGCGCCGTGGCGCCAGGATTTCGATCAGCGCCATGGCGACGAGAATACCGGCGAATACAGAGAACCGCAGGACCGGTTCGCTCAATCCGGGTAGCACTTCCATTGCGTGCCCTCTTGGGTAATAGGTGAGCGACCTCTCCGGGACGCAACGCATCGTACCGGTTCGGGACGCCGGCGGGAGGAGACCTCGAACATGCCAGAGATTACGCACGATGCGCCCGAGACGGGACACGTCGTTGCCGACGTCCTATTGACGCACGGCGCCAGCCAACCCGTGACCAGCCGCTTCTTCTCGGTACTGGTACCCGCGATGCTGGCGAACGGACTTTCCGTCTGGCGGTTTGAATTCGATTATATGCGAACGATCAAGGAGACCGGCAAGCGCCGGCCGCCGCCCCGGATCGAAACGCTGTTCCCTGCGTTCCTGGAGGCCGTCGACGAGGTGAATAACCGGCGGCCGACGGAGCGGAAGCTCGTCATCGGCGGAAAGTCCATGGGCGGGCGCATTGCCAGCATGCTGTCCGACGAGTTGTTTGCCAGTGGTCGGATCGGCGGCCTCGTATGCCTCGGGTATCCGTTCCACCCGCCCAAGAAGCCGGAAAGCCTGCGGACAGCCCATTTGGCGGGTCTTCGTACGCCCGCCCTCTTTGCCCAAGGCGACCGCGACCCCTTCGGCACGCGCGACGATGTCGCCGGATATTCGCTTTCCCCGCAAATCGAGATGCACTGGGTGCCGGACGGGGACCACGATTTCGGCCCGCGCGGAAAAAGCGGCTTCACGCGCCGCGGCAACATCGAGGCGACGGCGCGCGCCATCGCATCGTTCGCCGCGCGCCTTTAAGCCAGACGAACGGGGATCAGTCGATCATCGACAGGAACTCCTGACGGGTGATCTCGTTGTCGCGGAAAACGCCAAGCATGCGGCTGGTCATGAGTTCCGTGCCGGGCTTCATCACGCCGCGTGTCGTCATGCAGTGATGCTCGGCCTTCAGCACCACGGCGACACCCTGCGGCTCCAGCACTTCGTCGATGATGTTGGCGATCTGCGCCGTCATCTTTTCCTGGATCTGAAGACGCTTGGCGAAGACGTTGACGACGCGGGCCAGCTTGGAGATGCCGACGACGCGTCCGTTCGGGATGTAACCGACCCAGGCGCGTCCGACGATGGGCGCCATGTGATGTTCGCAATGGCTTTCGAAGCGGATGCCCTGCAACGAGATCATCTCGTCGTAGCCTTCGGTCTCGTCGAAGGTCTTGCGGAGGACGGCGGCCGGATCCTCGTTATAACCGCGGAACCAATCCTCGAAGGCGCGGGTGACGCGCGCGGGCGTCTCGTGGAGCCCGTCGCGGCTCGGATCGTCGCCGGCCCAGCGCAGCAGGGTTTCGACGGCCTTTTCAGCCTCTTCCCGGGAGGGCCGCGCCGCGAGCGTCCCGGATTCCTTTTTGGCCTTCTTGCTGCTCATGATCGTATTGCTCATCCGACGTAGCGTTCCTTCCCGGTCCACAGCTTGTGTTTGCTTGCGTGGTTACGGAGCGGTTGGTCCTATCGGATCGATTGACAGAACACAACCTCATGAAACGGCGGCGGCCGGACACGAGTTGCATGGCCAGCCGCCGCCGCGAGGTTCCGGGGCGCGATTCACAGCGCCGCGTTATCGAGCAGCCTCAGCCCGACGCGACCGGATCGCCGTTCTCGTCGACGAAGGCGAGCCGGATCATGTTCGTGGTGCCGGACTGGCCGAGCGGAACGCCACCGGTAATGAGAATACCCTCGCCCGCCTTGACGAAATTCTGGTCGAAGGCAATGCGACAGGCGCGGTGCACCATGTCCGTCACCGAGTCGGGATCGCCGTCGAGCACGACCGAATGTAGCCCCCAGACGACGGCCAGCCGGTGCGCGGTGTCGGCAATCGGCGTCAGCGCCATGACGGGCAGCCCCGGCCTTTCACGCGCGACGCGCAATGCCGTCGAGCCCGTCGCCGTGTAGCAGACGATCGCCGCGAGCTGCACGGTATCGGCGATGGCATGGGCGGCGGCGGCGATTGCGTCTGCGGGCGTCGGCTGCGGTTCGTTCTGCCAGGCGTAGAGGATCGCCTCGTAACCCTTGTCGTTCTCAACCTCGATGGCGATGCGATCCATCATGTCGATGGCCTCGACCGGATACTTTCCGACCGCCGACTCCGCCGACAGCATGACGGCATCGGCGCCCTCGAAGACCGCGGTCGCGACGTCGGAGACTTCCGCGCGTGTGGGAACGGGGCTTGAGATCATGCTTTCCAGCATCTGCGTGGCGACGATCACCGGTTTACCGGCGGCGCGGGCCTTCCGCGTGATCTTCTTCTGCAGGCCCGGCACCTTCTCGACCGGCATCTCGACGCCGAGATCGCCGCGGGCGACCATGAAACCGTCGGCGGCGGCGATGATGCCGTTCAAGTCGTCAATGGCCTGAGGCTTCTCCACCTTGACCATGATGGCTGACTTGTCGCCCACGATCTGTCGCGCTTCCTCCACGTCCTGGCTGCGCTGCACGAACGACAGCGCGATCCAATCGACGCCGGCTTGAAGCAGGAAGCCCAGGTCGGCGTGGTCCTTCTCGGTCAACGGCGAGATCGGCAGCAGCGTATCGGGAAGGCTGATCCCCTTGCGGCTCGCCAGCGGCCCTGAGACCTCGACGTTCGCAACTATGCGGCTGGCGTCGGCGTCTTTCACGCGCATGCGCAGTTTGCCGTCGTCGAGCAGCAGCGTGTCGCCCTTGGCGACGGCTTCGAAAATCTGCGGATGCGGAAGGAAGACGCGCTTCTCGTCGCCGGCTTTCTCCTCCCGGTCGAAGAGGAATTCTTCTCCGGCAGTGAGCGTAACGCGCTCACCCGTGAAGTTCCCGAGCCTGAACTTTGGACCCTGGAGGTCGCCTAATACGCCGATCGGAAAACCGCAACGCTTCGAGATCCGGCGGACGCGTTCGATCAGCGTTCCAGCCAGTTCGTGAGAGGCGTGGCTCATGTTGACGCGGAAAACATCGACGCCGGTCTTGAAGAGCTTTTCCAGCATCTCCTCGGATTCCGACGCCGGCCCGATGGTCGCGACCAGCTTGACCTTGCGATTACGTCTCATGATCCGCCTTCCCCCTGTTTATTCGACGGCGACAGCCGCACGGTCCACTGGTTCGACCCACCGGTGTCGATCTCCATGAACCCTTCTTCCTGGTACCCGTGCTGCCGGCAATCGCGGACGCCGACGATGGCGAAAGTCTCCTTCTGCGTGCAAAGCCGCGTGTCCCCGACCCAGCTCCCCCCCTGGTCGTAGTCGACGGCGTGCACGAAGATGCGACGGCTCGGCAGCTTGCCGCGCAACAGCGTCTCGCATGTCTGCGAAGCGATGGTCCACCAGCCCTCCGCGGCCGGGTCACCGCTTTGATGCGTGTAGCCGATGGCGACGCCAATCCGGCTTGCCGTGTCGTTGCAGACCTTGAGATCCGCCGCAGCCGGACGCGCGCTCACAAGGAGCGCCGCGGCTGCAAGCGCGAAAGCGGCGCCGGCCGGCGGACGGCCTCGGCGGGGACGCCGGCTGTACGGCGCCGGGCGCGACGCTCGCGAAGCGATTTCACTGTTTTCGAATTGCATCTTCGTGGCTCACGGATCGACGAGAATGACCCGAAGATCGTTGACGTTGGTCTGCGTGGGCCCCGGCATGACGAGGTCCCCGATATTCCGGAAGAAAGCCGTAGAATCGTTATTCTGCAAGAACGTGACGGCATCCACATTCTGCGCCGCGGCACGTTGCAGCGTGTCCGGCAGGACGACCGCACCGGCGGGGTCGTCCGCCTTGCCGCTGCCGCCATCGGTGCCGTCGGTATCGCAGGCGATGCCGCAGATGCCTTCGGCTCCATCGAGCGCAATCGCCAGGCCGAGCGCGTATTCCTGGTTGGGGCCGCCGGAACCGTTGCCGCGCACCGTGACGGTCAACTCTCCGCCCGACATCAGCGCCACGCGGTCGCCGCGCCGCTTGGCATCGTGGGCCATGGCGGCGTGAAAAGCGGCTACGTCGCGCGCCTCGCCTTCCAGCGAATCGCCGAGGATATCGACGCGGTAGCCGGCTTCGCGCGCAATCGCGGCAGCCGCTTCCAGCGAGGCCAGAGGGCGGGCCGCCAGAATGAAGCGGGATTTTTCCAGCGCGCTACTGCCGGGTTTCAATGTCTCGTTGGCGGCGTTCGAGAGCGCGGCGGCGATTTCCGGCGCCGGGGAGATTCCGTAGAGATCGAGGATGGCGCGCGCCTGCGCCAGCGACGTCGTATCCGCCACCGTGGGGCCGGAACCGATCGCATCGGGCGAATCGTGCGGGACATCGGAAATCGCCAGCGTGATCAATTCACGTCCCGAGGCCGCCGCCGCCAGCCGCCCGCCCTTGATGCGCGAGAGGTGCTTGCGCACGCAGTTGATTTCTGAAATGCGCGCGCCCGACCGCAGAAGATCTTTTGTCAGCGCCTGCTTCATGTCGAAGGTGATACCGTCGACAGGAGCCGACCAAAGCGCCGAAGCGCCGCCGGACAGCAGACAGAGGACAATATCTTCAGGGCCTGCGGAGGCGGCGAATTCGAGGGCGCGGCGAGCCCCGTCGATGGAATTTCCATCTGGAACCGGATGGCCGGCCTCGATGATCTCGATGATTTCCGTGGGAAGCGCAAAGCCGTGCCGCGTCGTCACGAACCCTTCGATGCGGTCGGCCTCGCCCCGCGCCATGTAATGGCGCTCGGTGGCCTGAGCCATCGCGGCCGCTGCCTTGCCGGCACCGACAACCAGAATTCGTCCGCCTTCAGGCACCTTCGGCAAATGCGGGGGAACGCACGCCGAAGGGTGGGCGACGGCGACCGCCGCTTCAAACAGCCTGACCAGCGTCGAGCGCGCAGCCTCAAAGCCAACCGTCATTCAAGCCTCGTACTTTTGTCGGAAATCAGGGTTTGTCGCTGATCTGCGTCGAAGTCGGCGGTGACGTCAAGCGTTTGACGCCCGCGAAGTTCTCTTGCGCCGCAACAGCTCGCGGGGTGGCCGACCTTCCGCCGATGACCTATTTTCAAGGTATTCGCGCCGCTCGACCGCCGCCGCACGAAGCCGGAGCGGCAACGGCCAGACACACCGCTCAAGACCAGCACAGAGGAAAAGATGGACGAGAACCGCTCGACGCTCCCGCAGATCGACGAGAAGACGCAGACCGAACTGGAAGCGGCGGCCTTCCGCCGGCTCGTGCAACACCTTCGCGAGCGAACGGATGTGCAGAACATCGATCTGATGAACCTATCCGGGTTCTGCCGCAACTGCCTGTCGCGCTGGTACCAGGAGGCGGCGAATGAACGCGGCATCGATCTCGACAAGCCGCAGTCGCGTGAGATCATCTATGGCGAGCCCTATGAGCAGTGGCAGGCGAAGCACCAGACCGAGGCAAGCGCGGAAAAACTCGCAAGCTTCGAGGTGAACCGCCCAAAGGACCACTGAGGCGACAGGCACGACCGCGCCACGTGGGCCGCCCGCGTCGCGGCCCAGCGCCTTCATTCGACACGCGAAAGCGCCCGTCGCACGCCTTATCGCCAGCGCCGAGCCGGCTGGCCGAAGCGTGGCTGAGAAAAGACGGGATAGGATTTTAAGATGTCTTGAAGGCCTCGCCGCCGGGAGCTAGCTTCGGCCACCAACGCGCTGAGAGAGGGCTATCGATCGGCGCGTCGGCCGAACCGCAACCACGCGCGGTTCGGTCGACACCCCGGACTTCCGGGGCGGCTGGCGGTACGCAACCGCGCACCTCGCAACGGCCGTTCCGTGTCCCCTTTTCGTCCTGCGTATTCGGGCGTCCCGCGTATCCTTGAAAAGTAATCTTACGAGAGGCAGCCATGAGCACGCTCCAGGCATCCGCGCAGGCGCAACTACGCCAGTACATCGAACAGATCGAGCGGCTGGAAGAGGAAAAGAAGGCGATCGCCTCGGACATGAAGGACAAGTTCGCCGAAGCGAAGGCTCAGGGCTTCGACGTCAAGGCGATGCGCAAGATCCTCCAGCTCCGCAAGAAGTCGGCTGTCGAACGGCAGGAAGAAGAAGGCGTGCTGGAGGTCTACATGCACGCCCTCGGCATGCTCGATGCCTCGCCGGCGGACGATGCCGTCAACGCGTTCATGGAAGCCGCCGAATAAGCGCTCCTTGAGAACACACTCGCCGTCGTGACGACCGCTGACCGGGCGCACTTGCCGCCCGGCGCCATCGCGCGTCGCGAGGTTCGCGCCTTCGCCAGGCTCAGTGCCCGAAGCCGCGATGACCGCCGCGATATCCGTAGGCCGGGAACCCTCCGCCGACGCCGTAACCGCCGCTGCCGCCTTCATGGCGATGGTCGTGGCGGTGGTAGTTGTAGGCGCGCTTGCGGACGGTCGTCTCATTGAAACTGAGGCTGAGCGGCGTGGCGCCGTGCGGATTGACGATCACGTGCTTGGTGGGCGGGAGCGGACGGAAGACGCGCACGCCCTCCTCGATGGTCACGATTGCCCCGTAAAATGGCCGCGGCTCGATACGGGTCGTGCGGGCTTCCTGGCTGGCCGCGGGGAACGCGGTCGCCAGTGCGATCAGGGCTGCCGCGAAGGCCGGCGCGAATTTCGACATGGTGAGAACTCTCCCAAACAACGCATTGACTGCGCGGGAGAATAACGCAGGATTGCAGCAGGCGTTAACGCCTTTTCAACCATGATTAACGGCGGCGTGCCGAGCGCCGCTGCAATGCGCGGCTCGCGTGGCTCGGGCCTTCGATCAACCCGGCGCGGCGAGGCATTCGCCGGGGCTCAGGCGCGCGCCGCGAAGAAAATCGGCGGCTGGACAGGGTTTCTTACCGGCCCGCTGCACGGTAACGAGTTCCACCGCGCCATCGCCGCAAGCGACGACCAAACGGTCGGAGGCTTCGAGCACGGTACCGGGAACCGTCGCTGCCGTTTCGCTGCCGGTTTGGACGAGCCGAGACCGTAGGACCTTCACGCGCTCGGCTTTCGCTCCCGTCGCCAGCTCGAACCAAGCCCCCGGGAACGGCGAAAGCCCCCGGATCTTGTCGTGAACCTCACGCGCGGTCGCCGTAAAGTCGAGACGGGCTTCGGCCTTGTCGATCTTGGCGGCGTAAGTCACGCCTTCGGCGGGCTGCGGCGTTTCGCTCAAGCCGCCACGCTCCAATGCGGCCATGGCGCGGACGATGAGACCGCCGCCGATCAGCGACAGACGATCATGCAGTTCCTGCGCGGTTTCCTCGGCGCCGATCTCCACGCGTTCCGCGAGGCATACCGGGCCTGTGTCGAGGCCTTCCTCCATGCGCATGATCATCACCGCCGTGGAGTCGTCGCCGGACATGATCGCGCGCTGGATCGGCGCCGCCCCGCGCCAGCGCGGCAGGGCGGAAGCGTGGATGTTGAAGCAGCCGTAACGCGGGGCCTGCAAAATCGGGCTCGGTAGAATGAGCCCGTAGGCAACGACGACGGCGGCATCGGCATCGAGGTCACGGAAGCGGCCGTGTTCCTCGTCCGGGCGAAGGCTCTTGGGGTGACGCACTTCCAGGCCGTGGCTCTCGGCGAAGGCGTGGACGGGAGACGGCCGCTCGGCCATGCCCCGCCCGGCCGGGCGGGGCGGCTGCGTATAGACGGCGACGATCTCGTGCCCTGCAGCGATCAGCTCGGAAAGCGCCGGAACGGAAAATTCGGGCGTCCCCATGAAGACCAGTCGCAAGGGGCGGCTCCTTTCCTTGGTGCGTTCGAGCAATCGGTTTTCGACGGCGCGCGCCGTCACGCATCCCGCGACTGTTTGCGGAACTTTCGAATGACCATGTCGCGCTTCAGGCGGGACAGGAAATCGATGATCAGCTTGCCGTCCAGGTGGTCCATCTCGTGCTGGATGGCGGTGGCGAGAAGCCCGTCAGCCGCCAGTTCCTGCTGGCTGCCTTCGCGGTCGACGTAGCGCACGACGACATCCGCCGGCCGCTCGATATCGACCAGCACGCCGGGGATCGACAGGCAGCCCTCTTCGTACGAGCGAGCGGTATCGCCGAGGCGGACGATTTCCGGATTGACCATGCAAAACGGCTGGCGTCCTTCCTCCTCGTCGCCGATATCGACAACGAGCAGGCGCTTCGGCACGCCGACCTGAACCGCCGCCAGACCGATGCCGGGCGCGTCGTACATGGTCTCCAGCATATCGTCCATCAGCCGCCGCACATCGTCGTCGACGCGCTCGATGGGCGTCGAAACCTCGCGCAGGACGGGATCGGGAACGGTGACGATTTCAAGCTTGCTCATGGATTGGAAATAAGCCGTCGCCGGGTACGGGTCAATCGCGCGGAACAGCGCGCGGACGGGGCTTCGCGGAGGCCATCGCCTCGCGGACGATAACCCAGATGATCTTGACGCCGGCCTTGACCGATCCGCTCAATGTGCCCGACACCTTCGACACGCCGGTCCGGCGCCGGTAGCGAACGGGAACCTCGCGGCAGTCGAGGCCCTGGCGCGCGGCCTTGACCTGCATTTCGACGGTCCAGCCGAAATCCCGGTCACGCATGTCGATAGCGTCGAGGGCGGGACGCGCGATCGCCCGGAACGGCCCGAGATCGGTGAAGCGGGTTTTCCAGATCATGCGGATAAGGCGCGTCGCCAGCCAATTGCCGAACACCTGCTGCGGTGTCAGCGCACCCTTTTCCGCACCGCCAAGAACGCGCGAGCCGATTACGAGTTGGGCCTCGCCGCCGGCAATAGGATCTACCAGTTCCGCCATGTCCGCTGGATAATCGGAATAGTCGCCATCGAGAAAGACCACGATGCCGGTACGCGGGTCGAGGGCGGCGAGGCCGGCAAGGCAGGCCGCGCCGTAACCGCGCTCCTCCTCGCGCACGACGCGCGCACCGGCGGCCTCGGCGGCCTTGCCCGTTCCATCGTCCGATCCGTTATCGGCAACGATGATGTCATCGACCCAGCCGGGCACTTCCGCGATGACGCGGGGAATGGCCTCGCGTTCATTCAGAGCCGGGATGATGACGCTGACGAACCGGCCACCGCGCATTGATCCCTCCGGATTGATTGCGCCCGAGTCAGGCAGCCTGTGACACGAGTTCTCCGCTGAGGCCCTTGGAGATCAACGCGCGCGTATTGTCGATGCCGTACAGCTCGATGAAGGAGCCAAAGCGCGGCCCCTGACTGGAGCCCAGCAGGACTTCGTAGATCGCCTTGAACCACTCGCGCAGATTTTCCTTCGCGTAGCCGTTCGACTTGCCCGCCTCGAAAACCAGGTTCTGCAAGTCCGCACCGGTCGCGTCCGCGGGCGCTTCGGCGAGCGCCGCATCGAGCGCCGCCAGAGCCTGGCGCTCCTGATCCGTGGCTACCCGGAAGGACTTGGTGGGGGCAACGAAGTCTTCGTAATAGCGAATGGCGTAACCGACCAGTTCGTCGAGCTTGGGATGGTTCTCGGCGGTCGCATCGGGCGCGAGCCGGCGAATGAAGCCCCAGAGAATTTCGCGGTCGTGCGCGTTCGACGCCGACACCAGATTGAGAAGCAGGGCGAAAGTGATCGGCAGGTCGGCTTCGGGCGGTGCACCGTCGTGGATGTGCCACACCGGGTTGTCGAGCTTCTGCTTCGCTTCGCCCTTCGGGTAGGCGTTGAGATGCTGGAAATACTCGTCCACGGCACGCGGGATCACGTCGAAGTAGAGGCGTTTCGCCGTCTTCGGCTTCTGGAACATATAGAGGCCGAGGCTTTCCGGGCTGGCATAGGTCAGCCACTCGTCGATGGTGAGCCCATTGCCTTTCGACTTGGAGATCTTCTCGCCGTTTTCATCGAGAAACAGTTCGTAGTTGAACCCTTCCGGCGGCGTGCCGCCCAGCGCCCGACAGATCTTCGAGGAAAGATTGACGGAGTCGATGAGGTCCTTGCCGGCCATTTCATAATCGACGCCGAGCGCCGTCCAGCGCATCGCCCAGTCGGCCTTCCACTGGCACTTGACGGCACCGCCCGTGACCTTGGTCTCGACGTTCTCGCCGGTCTCGGGATCGACGTAGACCACAGTGCCGCGATCGGGATGGCGCTCGACCATCGGAACCTGAAGGACCTTGCCGGTACGCGGACAAACCGGGAGGAACGGCGAGTAGGTCGCCCGGCGCTCGGGCCCTAGCGTCGGCAGGATGACGTCCATAACCGCGTCGTACACTTCGAGCATCCTGAGGAGCGTCGCATCCATCCGCCCAGAGGCGTAGCACTCGGTCGCGGAGAAGAACTCGTAGTCGAAGCCGAAGCGGTCGAGGAATTCGCGCAGCCGCGCGTTGTTATGGTGGGCGAAGCTTTCGTGCGTCCCGAATGGATCGGGGACGCGCGTCAGCGGCTTTTCCAGGTGGGCGGCGAGCAGTTCCTGATTGGGCAGGTTGGTCGGCACTTTGCGAAGGCCGTCCATGTCGTCGGAAAAACAGATGAGCCGGGTCTTACGCTTGCCTTCGGTGAGGATCTCGAAGGCGTGCCGGACCATCGAGGTCCGTGCCACCTCGCCGAATGTGCCGATGTGCGGCAGACCGGACGGGCCGTATCCGGTTTCGAAGATCACCGTCTTGTCGCCGCCGTCCTTCAGCCGGTCGAGCCGCTTTATGAGCCGCCGTGCCTCCTCGAACGGCCAGGCCTTGGCATCGCCGGCGGCGGAAATGAGGGCGGGATCGAGGTTCAGGTCGCGCGACATGGGCTGTGGGGGTCCGGCTTTTTGAAAGGGAGGCTCCGGGGGGCTCCGGCCCCGCGTGGCGGAAACTAGTCAGCCTAGGGGGTAGGCGTCAATGTGAGCGCATGCGGCTCTTTCCCGACTTCGCTCTAGCCTCCTAATCCAAAGGGGCAGCCGACGACTTTTTGCGGGTTCCGGAGCGCTGCAGCCCTCTAAGCCGGCTGTTTGCCATTGATCGCTCGGCCGGTCGAGCTAGATAGTGGAGCGACCATAATCACGGAGTCCGACATGACGCGCACGCTCTCGCCGCAGGAAGCACTGATCTACGCGATGATCACCACATCGGCGGCCGACAACCAGATGTCGGACCGGGAGCTCAGGCGTATCGGCTCGGTGGTCAAGGAGCTTCCGGCCTTCACGGACTTCGATCCCGACACGCTGGTCGAGCATGCGCAGGCCTGCGGGCTCCTGATGTCGGGCACGAACGGGCTCGACAACGTGCTCGACACGATCGCCGCTTCGCTTCCCGAGCCGTTGCGCGAGACCGCCTATGCCCTTGCCTGCGAGGTCGCCGCCTCCGACGAGGCGATGCGGGTGGAAGAACGGCGCTTCCTGCAACTTCTGGCCGGACGCCTTGGGCTCGACCGGCTGACGGTAGCGGCCCTCGAGCGGTCCGCTCTGGCCCGACATCGGCGCGGCTGAGGCTTGCGCGCGCCCGTACGATCCAACCATTCCGCGGACGAACCGCCTGTGTCCGGCGGGCGCTTTCAGCCCGCCTCGGTCAATCCCCGTGGATTTACCAGAAAATGCCACGCTGATGCCGCATCGGGCAGTCAATTTGCGCTGAATCATCGCGCGTTAACGGCATTTTAGTAATCTTAACGAACGGTGAACGGGGGCGATTCGGGAGCATCCGGCGAGCCGGCGCACTGTTTGGACGCGAAGCTACCCGAACGCTGAAACGCGAGCGGATAAGGCGAAAATCTTGACGATCGAATTTGGAAAAGCGGCTGCCGGGCTGGCGAGCGGCTTGGCGATCGCACTGGCGTCCCTGGGCGTCATCGGCTCGACGGCAACCACCGCCGGCTTCGGCGACGAGCGGCGCGTTGCGCTCTACAATATCCACAACGAAGAGACGATCGACATCGTATACTGGCGCGACGGCAAGAGAATTCCGTCGGCGATGGAAAAGCTCAACTGGTTCCTGCGCGACTGGCGCGAGGACGAGCCCACGAAGATGGATCCCGAGTTGATCGATATCCTGTGGGAGATCCGGACGGAACTGGGGACGCGCGAACCGACCCATCTGATTTCGGGATACCGATCGTCGAAGACGAACGCCATGCTGCGACGGACACGCGGCGGTCAGGCAAAAAAGAGCCGGCACATGCTCGGCAGCGCGATGGACATCCATTTCCCCGACGTGTCGATGAAGAAGGTGCGATATTCGGCGCTCGTTCGCGAGCGCGGCGGGGTCGGCTACTATCCAACGTCGGCGCTGCCCTTTGTGCACATCGACACCGGGCGCACGCGCCATTGGCCGCGAATGCCACGTTACGAACTGGCTCTTCTCTTTCCCAACGGCAAGACGAAGCACGTCCCCTCGAGCGGGGGCCGCATCACCAAGCGCGACGTGAATATCGCACGCAGCAAGCATAAGAAACTGGCGCAGCAGATCGCGGCATTCCACGACTTCCGCAGTCAGCCGAAAGCGCCGCAGCCGACGCTGGTCGCTAGCGGATGGGGCGCGAGCGTGACCCGCGACACGCCGGTTTCCCAATCGTTCCGGAAGGTTGCCCAGGCCGACGAAGCGAAGATCGGCTCGAGTTCGCGGATGGGCGAGTTCCGGGTCGCGTCGCTCGGCGGTCTCGTACCGCCGGCACCGCAACCGGTGCTACGCCCCGGGCTCCACCGCGCCGACAGCGAGAACAATCCCCCGGCCGCAAGTTCGCCTGCGCCAACAGCCACTTCAGACGCTGCGAGGCCGGAACCGCCGAAAGCGGAGCCCCAGCCTTCCGGCAGCATGTTGAGTTCGCTCGATCGAATGCGGCTCTCCGATCTTATCGACCTGACCGCGTTACTGCCGACATTCTCGCGGACACCCGCCCCTGCAGCAGTTGAATCCGAAAGCCGTGAGCCGTCTGCAATCGCCGCCGACACCGGAATGCCGGCGGCTGGCGAAACGGAACTCGCAAACGGCTCACTGGAAGACAGCGCCCGGGCGGCGCGGCTTGGAGTTTCGGGGCTCGACAGGCGCCTGCCGGAAGGCGCCGTGGCGGCCGCCGACTTGGACGGCTGGTCGAACGGTTTCGCCGCAGCTCCGGCCTTCGATCCGGAGCACCCCGAGGAACTGCTCTATCGGCCGTTCCCCATCGGGCCCTTGATGAGCGAGACCGCAAAAAGCGAAGCGCCGATGCTCGTCGCGTTCTCCGCGCTCGACGCCAACGCCACGCTGGAAATGCTCGACGAGGAGCCGGTGCTTTTGCCGATGCGTCTGACGGCTCCGGAAAAAGTGGCCCAGGCCATGCTGACCCAGGAGTTTACCGGGAGGGCGATTACCCCGCTAGCGGCTTCGGACCGGACCGTGGCTGAAACAGACGATGAAGGTGCCGCACCTGCCGACCGTCTGGCGCGGCGCACCGTGCGCACCTCGCTGCGCTAAGCAGGGGATCGGCCATCAGCGCGCGGCGGCTTTGCCGCGCGGCCCGATCCGCGCATTTGTCCGGCATTCGAGCCGAAAGCCATCAGGCCTTGCGGGACTTCCGCTGTCGCGGCTTCACTTCCGCCGAAGGGGCCGGCACATTTTCTCGCGCGGCATCGATCAGCGGGGATGCCGCCTCCCGTATCAAGCGGCCCAATTCCTCGAAGTCCGATTTGCGCGGCGACGTGGCGCGCCATACGAGCCCGAGGGTCCGCAACGGCTCAGGTTCGGCGAAGCGCATCAATCTGAGGTCGCGGCCCCTGGTCTCGACCCCCAGCGAGATCTCCGGCAGAAGCGTGATGCCGTGACCGGCGGCAACGAGTTCGACGATGGTGGCGAGGCTCGAAGCGCCGAATGTGTTGAGGTTTTTCACCTGCTGCAATTCGCAATAGGACAGCGCCTGATCGCGCAGGCAGTGGCCTTCCTCAAGCAGCAACAGGCGCTCATGCTCCACGAACTCCGGTGTCGCGCGGACGTCTTCCGACACCTCGCGATCTCCCGAAAGCGCCAGGACGAAGCGATCCTCTACGAGAGGAGCTACCTCCACGTCCGACTGCTTGACCGGCAGGGCCAGAAGCAGAACGTCGAGCTTGCCGTCGGAGAGTTCCTGAATGAGCCCATGTGTCTGGGTCTCCCGCAGCGAGAGCTCCAGTTCGGGATGCTCGGCCCGCAAAAGCGGCAACAAGGGGGGCAGGATATAGGGCGCGACGGACGGGATGACACCCAGGCGCAGCGCTCCGGTCAGGAGTGAATCGCCAGCGCGGGCGAGATCGATGAGGTCGCGCGTTTCGCTGAGGATCTTGGCGGCGCGGCGGGCCACTTCCTCGCCCTGCGGGGTCAGCTGAATGCCCGAACGGGTGCGTTCGATAAGCTTGAGCTGCAGGTTCTGCTCGAATTCCTGGATCTGCATCGAGAGCGCGGGCTGCGTGACGGCACAGGCTTCCGCGGCGCGGCCGAAATGCAATTCGCGGGAGAGGGCATCGAAGTAGCGTAGCTGTTTGAGCGTTATATTGATCATCAGACCACCTGATTGCTCATTGCGTTCAGGCAAAATAGTTCTGATCGAGCTTCGTGTCCAGTTCAGACATGATCACGTTTGGGGTAGGCGCGAGTTCACCACTGGAGGAACAGCGCCGCGGCGGCGGGCATTGGCTCTCTGCGCCGCTGCACTGCCGGCCGGAACGCTAGATTTTCAAGGACACCTCGTGTTCCGTCTCAGACATTTGCCTCCCATTTCGTCTCGCTTGCGAGCAAATGTCTGAGACATGAGGAACACTAGAAAGGAACGAAGCATGCAATCTGTCATCGTAACGGGCGCCGGCTCCGGCATCGGCGAGGCGACGGCGAAGCGGTTTGCCCGCGACGGGTTCGGTGTCACGCTGGTTGGCCGCACCGAGGAGAAGCTCAACAAGGTCGCCGAAGCCATCGGCGCGCCGGATCGAACGCTCGTTGTCGCCGGGGACGTCAGCGTCGCGGGCGACGTGGAGAACTTTGTGCGCCGTCACGTCGAGAAGTTCGGCGGCCTCGATACGCTCGTCAACAACGCCGGGATCGCCGTGGGGGGACCAATCGAAACCGTGGAGTACGATGCATGGCGCAAGCTCCTGAGCATCAACGTCGACGGCCTGTTTCACACCATCCGAGCGTCGCTGCCTTACCTGGAAAAATCCGGCGGCTCGATCATCAACGTCTCGTCGGTTTCGGGCCTCGGCGGTGACTGGGGCATGAGCCCGTATAACGCTTCGAAGGGTGCCGTCTCGAACCTGACGCGTGCGCTGGCGCTCGATTTCGCGCCGAAGGGCGTGCGCATCAACGCCGTGGCACCCAGCCTGACCAGGAGCGAACTGACGACGGGCATTATGGAAAACGAGGAGGCGATGGACAAATTCCGCCAGCGCATTCCCATGGGGCGCGCGGCCGAGCCGGAAGAGGTCGCGGACGTGATCGCCTTTCTCGCCGGACAGGACGCCCGGTTCGTGACCGGTGTCATACTTCCGGTGGATGGCGGCGTCTCAGCCTCGAATGGCCAGCCGCACTTCGGCGGCGTTTGACGTGCGTATCGGGTAAGCGGCGGGCGCAGGCTCCGCCGCAACCGGCCTCCTCAGCGGCGGCCGAACAGCCGGGCGAACCAGCCCTTCGGTTTCGCTGGCCGAGACGGTGGCGATGGCCCCCAGGCACCGGAAGCGGAAGCCGCCGCGACGACTGCGGCCTCGCGGTGAGCCGGGCGATGCCCCGTTAGCGGCACGCTGGAAGCCGGATGGCTTGGTTTCAGCCCGCCACCGGCCGCCGTTGCCTCGGGGGGCGGCGCCAGTGCCTCCTTCAACGCAGCGGCGACGGCATCGGCATCTCCGTTCCACGAGATCCAACGTTTCGTCCGCAAGAGTGGCAGCTTCGTCAGGTCCGGGTTGCCGACCATCAGCGCGACCACTTTCTTTTCGCCTGTGATTTCCAGGGCGAGCGCGGTGTTGATCTCCTCCATCGGCCAGTCCTTGGTAGCCGAGTTCGACGACACCACGGCCAGCACGGTGCGTGACGCTCCCAAAGCCGTGTTGATCTTGGAGGTGAAGCTTTCGCCCAGGCCGATGTGCTTTTCGTCCAGGAATGCCTTTATGCCCGCGCGCCGACAGGCCTCGAACACCGGGCGCGCCACTTGCTCCTTGTCCTCGCTGGCGTGCGAGATGAAGACTTCGTAGTCATCGGCGCCGAACACCATCTGACGGATGAACTTCGCCGGATTGGGGTCGAGTTGCAGCACCTGGCTGCACAGTTTCGCGAAGACCGGATCGTCCATCCCGCGCACCATCTTCACGAAGGACATATGGCCGTAAAGCACGTTGCGAAAGGCCGCGACGGGGTTCGAAGGCGTGCGGCGACCGTGCGAGGGGTGGTACTTGGCGAAGTGCTCGCCGGCGGCGGCCTCGATGCCGAATTTGCGCCAGGCGTGCAGCATGGCGCGGAGCTTGCGGATGCGCTCTCGTCCGACGTTGACGCGATCGTTGACGGTGAGGCCCGTAACGCCCTGGTGGAAGTGATGGCTTTGCAGCCGCACCTTCTTCGGATTGACCTCGAACCCGCAGGCATTGATGGCGTGCTCCAGCGCATCGCCGACCGAAATCTTCTCGCCCCCGCCCTCAATGGGTTCGCAAAACACGACGCTTGCCGGCATCTGAGGCTGGTTCGTCGAGAAGGTGATGTCGTCGGCGTAGCGCGAATAGGTGAGCCGGTTCTGGCGGGCGAGCCGCGCGAGCCGACGGTCGAGTTGGGCGGCGATGAAGTTCGACAGGATCGGCGAGGTCGGCGCACCCTGGGGCAGGCCGTTGCGGAAGGTCACGATCTGGGCGCAAACGGTGGCGGCCGGCGCGCCCATTTCGAACGGCGCCTTCATGAAAAGGCCGCGCACGCGCCCGAAGTTGATGGCCGGGAAGAAGCCCTCCAGATCGACATTCAGGACCCATCGCTTGCCGACATGATCGGCGGCGTTGGTGGCGACGCTTCGCTTGTCGATGAAGCCATGCGCCGCCGGATGCGGCCGGTAAAGCGCCTTGAAGTCGGCGAGCAGTCTGTCCTGAAGCGTGCGGATGAGACCGGTCGGCGCATGAATGGGCCGCATGCCGCCGGTGCGCTTCGGGATCTCGAAGAACCGGTAACGTTCGTCTTCGGTCGCCTTGTAGACGGTGTAGATCAACTGGCCGTAAGAAACATCGAGATAGTTCGCGACGTCCTCCGCCGTCTGCAGCGGACGGCTGTCGAGCCGCAAGGCAGTGATGGGCGCGGCGGTTTCCGGCGCAATGTCCGCACCTTCGCCAGCGACCGCACTTTCCGAAAGACCCATTGCGGCTGGCGCGTCGGCGCCGGCCGTGCCGTCGTTCGGCGGATCGGTGGGTTCAGGCATCCCGTCCCTCGTACCTTATCACGCAGAGGCCTTCCCGAAGGCCTCTGCTAAGGAGGACATTGGTTTTTCTGCCGCAGGATCGACAGCAGACATAGAAGGGCGGGATGCCTGTCTCGTGGCGCGCTGCGGGCGGCGAACTCATGTTGAAGCGCGATGCTGACACCGCGTTGGGCGGGAATTATGGCGGACGCTGCCGATTCTGAAAAGGAGGTGCTCTCAGGGTCCACACTTCCCGGCCAACACAAGCTTGCGCAGTGTTGGCCGCCAGAAAGGTCACGTGGAGCTTGGTTCCGTCCACACTTCCCGGCCAACACAAGCTCGCGCAGTGTTGGCCGCCAGAAAGGTCACGTGGAGCTTGGTTCCGTACACACTTCCCGGCCCAACACAAGCTTGCGCAGTGTTGGTCGCAAGCAAGGTCGTGTGGAGCTTGGTTCCGTCCACACTTCCCGACCAACACAAGCTCGCGCAGTGTTGGCCGCCAGAAAGGTCGTGTGGAGCTTGGTTCCGTACACACTTCCCGGCCCAACACAAGCTTGCGCAGTGTTGGCCGCAAGCAAGGTCGTGTGGAGCTTGGTTCCGTCCACACTTCCCGGCCAACACAAGCTCGCGCAGTGTTGGCCGCCAGAAAGGTCGTGTGGAGCTTGTGTCAAAAGCGGTTCCATCGACGCCACTGCCGCATCATAATCCGTCCAAAACCGCCTCAACAAAGGCGTTCGAACCCAGGGAGCAGAACTTGTCACAAGGTCTTTCAGGCAGCTATCCGATCGAGTCGCGGCAAGGGGAAATCGAACGCCTTCACGTCCAGGGCGCGGCGATGGCGCCCGATACCGAGCGGATGCTGGACAGGATCGGTGTCGGCGAGGGCTGGGCGTGCCTTGATATCGGCTGCGGCCCAGGCGGCATTACCGGTCTCTTGAGCGAGCGCGTCGGCTCCAGCGGGCGGGTCGTCGGGCTCGACGGCAATGCCGGCTTTCTCGATCACGCGCGCCAGTCGGCCCCGGCCAACGTTGATTTCATCCAGGGCGACGCCTACGCCTCGGACCTTCCCGCCGACAGCTTCGATCTCGTTCACATGCGTTTCGTCGCCAGCACCGCGGGCGCACCGGAACGGCTTTTGGCGGAGGCCAAGCGGCTGGTTCGCCCCGGCGGGATCGTCGCGCTGCAGGAGCCGGACGGTTCGACGCTCAACTGCTATCCGCCGCACCCGGCATGGGACAAGCTTAAGCGGGCGCTTCTCGGGGCGTTCAGCGGCGTCGGCGCGGATCTGGAACTGGCGCGGCGGCTGTACTTCGTGATGCGGCAGGCGGGACTTGAAGACGTGCAGTACCGCCCGTTCATCGTCGGCGTGCGGGCGCAGGATCCGGTTGTCGACTACCTGCCTTCGACGGTGGAGTCGCTTCGCGCGACGGTGGTCAAGCTGGGGCTGATCGGCGAGGACGAATTCGACCACGTGCTGAGCGCCTGCCGGGCGCATCTGGCCCAGCCCGACACCGCCTTCACGATGTACACCGTCGCGCAGGTGTGGGGGCGGAAGGCATAGCGTTAGTTGCATAGCGCGTATCTACGCCCGCTTGAGTGCGCAGAAAGTTCGTTTGGGGCGTTGACCCGGCCGGTGGCCGGTCAATCGAGTAACCCGTCAATCGACGAACTCGGCCACCATGCACGCATGAAACGATCCGGCCGGTCGTTGCACGCGCGCGCCACTTACAGCTTCGTCGCTCAATCCTTCATTGAAGATTTCGGCTTTGACAAAGCGGCTATAGAGCGGCCTGGAACACAGCATGTGATCGAGCATTTGGGGGCGGCCGTTGTCGATGACGCTATAGCGTCGATCGGAAGGGATATTGCGGTCGAGCAAAACGAGGGCCTTTTCGGCCAGCGCACCGTTGCCGGTATCGTGCTCGGCGCCAATCAGTATCCGAATTGGCGGCTCGTTTTCCGCCGCATTGAAATCGCCGCAAACGACGACCTCGCCAGCGGGATCATCGGCGAGCATTTCGTCGACCGCCAGACGCACTTCGAGAGCCTGTGCGTTCCGCTTGATGGAAGAGATGCAATACCCTTCCGCCCAGCCGGATACCGACTTCCAGACGAACGCCGCCGCTTTCTGTCCCGCAACCGGCGATGCCAGCGGCGCTCTCAGGTGGCAATTGATGACGCGGACAACGCGGCCCGGCGAAAGCTCGATATCGCAAGCCAGCACGGGGCGGTCGAAAATAAGATCCTGGCCGGACTCAACCGGTGGGACCGCCGTAACCGGCGTGTAGTGAATCGGCGGCACCTTTTCATGCTGTATACTTTGTGTACGGACCATCGGAAACCGCGACAGCGTCACGAGATTGTGGACATCGGCGATCGTGTCGCTGTTCATCGGCGTCGAAACCGCGCGGTGGTAAGACGCGTAGTCGGTGCCTTCAATGACGCGTTCTAGCGCAAGGAGACCACGGTCGCGCGATCCTTCCAGACGCTGCCCGTTGACCTCCTGTAGGCACAAGATATCGGCCCGGGCACGCAGCAGCTCGGGGCGCAGGACCCTGGCGCGCTCTTCGAGCGACTGCATCGCCTTGGGCGGCATGTCGAGGCTTTCGACATTGAACGTGGCTATCCGCATCGTTCGTCCATCCGCGCATCATTTCGCGATCAAGCGCTCGAGTACCTCGGCCAGTTCAACGTCCCCGCGTTCGGCAAGGAAGCTCCTCACCTCCTCAAGTCTCGCGAGCCCCGCGCGTGCTCCGAGACGACGGCATTTGAGCGCGGCTGCGGCAGTTGCCAGCCGAGTGCACTGAGCTATTTCAAGCCCTTGCGACAGAGCCCAGGCGAACGCGCCGTGAAACGCATCGCCCGCGCCCGTCGTGTCTATAGCCCGGGTCTCGAACGCCGGCTGATGATAAACCCGACCGTCCGCCTCGCGCCATCGGTATCCTTCGCCTCCGTGCGTGACGCCGACATGCCGCAATCCAAATGATTGCGCCCAGGCCAGTCGGTCTTCGACTGTTTCCCCCGTGCTAAAAGCCGTCAGGCCATCGAACGAGAATACCGAGTAATCGGTGCATTCGAGGATGTCGGTGGGCAGAACGCCGGCGCCTATATCGACGTCGAGAAGCGTCGCGACAGCGTGGGATCTGGCCACCTTGAATGCCGCAATTGTCGCCTCTTTCCAACTCAGGTCGCTGAATACGACTGTCGCGTGGCGGATACGATCGAGGGGCAGCCAGGCTGGATCCATCGGCATGGCATGATCGCGTTCGCTGACGACCAGCCTCTCGCCGTGCGCGTCGACAATGACGGCAGCCGTGGAAGAACGCGCATTCTCGAAGGTACGGACGTATTGGGTATCGACGCCGACCTCGTCGAGCGCCTGCCGAATTGCATGCCCGGCCGGATCGCCGCCAACGCGGCTCCATAACTCGACCCGGCCACCAAGCCGCGCGATGGCCGCCGCGCTATTCGCAGCCATTCCACCGCCGGCGTCGATGTGTTCGAGCGAGCGGACCTTCGTCGCGGACACCGGAAGGCGTTCGACCCGATAGACGTGGTCGAGCGCAGCGTGCCCGATCACGATACAGTCCGAATAACGAATCATCGCCCGCTCAGGAAGCATCCCGCTGTCGTTCAGCCTCCTGTTCTTAGCGCCTTTTATCAATCGCCGAAAAGCTGTTCGCGGCTATGCCGGTCGATGCTCGACAGGCGTTCCGGCGTAGCCGCTTGGGCGGTATGCCGTCCCGGCGGTTTGGTGAGCGGAGAAATAACCGTTCGGACCCTTACCAACGGCATCATTGATCTATCGCCTTGACCTTGCCGCTTGGAAACCAGCACGACATTCGCACCTCAGAAAAAGAAGGAGTGTAGGATGGAGTGACCGTCAAAAAGATTTATGCCGAGTGCGGACTTTGCTACATATGCTCCAACCGCAACACCGACAATTCCCAAAAAATAAATAACAAAAAGCAGATATTCTCGCCCCCATTCGCCCCGGCGGTGCCAGCATTCCTCGGATTGGTTGTTGTGATCACTGCGATCCCGAACTGACAGCCAGGAGCGCATTGCCGATGGAGCGGGTTCGAATCCAACCGAACCGCAGGCTCCGGATTCTTTCTCATTGGAACCAGATTCATCGACCATTACATATTCGCTTTGGGAACGAGCTTGTTCTCGACGCAGCGTCGGGCGAAGAAATCGGAGCATCTTGCGGTGACGGGCTCGTGGGGCTACGCTGGTCGGAACCCGGTTTACCAAGCGAGCTTTTTTCCAGATCGGCTCATACTTCATTCTTCATCCCCCATTCCAACAATGATTTGGCGCGGGCTCACCCCAACCTCCAGAGGCGTTTTCTTTTTCAATATTTCAAACTCCTCCTGAGTCATAAGCTCCGGCAACGTTAGATCTTCACCCACGTCGAGATGGACCTCAACCTCACCGTCGAAAGACTGCTCATGGCTCCGCTCCGCGTAGAGATTGCGGACCTTGTCGAGGGAGATCGAAACTCTCTCTAAGTGTAAATTACGCCAACGGTCGAAGGTCAACACACGCAACCTGAAATCGAGAAGCGCAAACGTTACCGCTTGCCCTCCCGAAATTATGGAAACAGTCTCCCAAAGCCCGGAAGCGGCCAAAATGGCGAGAAGCAGGACAATTAATACAATGCCGGACAACTGCAGCGCATCAAGGATATGCAGGCCGAACGCCAAGACGGCAAGCGCCGCAAACGCTGCACTGGCGAGAAATAGTGAAATGATGGCAATTCTAGAGGCGTACTTATAGCCTTCGTAGGCAGCTGAGCTGCCGAACCAGACATATACCCAATAACGGTCATGCCTCATCAATTTAAACGCACACTGACAATTCGAACTTATAACGGTATTAGCTGCGCCAAGAAGCTCAGAAAGTGCCCCATGACGCCGACGAAGATAATTTAAGCTGTTAAACGTATAGTTCACCGCCACGCAATATTTTTACCAAAATCTTAGCCGTCAGAATATTTTTCGATTGCCTAAAACGCGGAGCTCGCAGCGCCTAAATTTCGTCTGAGCCACCCCTCTTAGAATGCTGCATCTCCAATCATGGGAACATGGCTCGGTTAGCTCGCCACAGAGAATTTCGCAGCAAATACAAAGGCTGAACTTATATTATCCCGCCAATTCATGGAGTTGGTGTATGCTGATCTTCAGTGCAACGCTAAAAAGCAAGAATCGGCTGCCCCACGCTCACGTAGGGAACCGGAAAACATGGAGCGGGTGATGGGGATCGAACCCACGACATTCAGCTTGGGAAGCTGACGCTCTACCACTGAGCTACACCCGCTTTTTTGTTGGGCGCTTCGGATGCCCACCGGCCTGCGGCCGGCATCCGCGCCCTGACATTCTTGTTGCGCCTTCGGGTGCCGACACAGCACCCGGCGCATGACAATCCTCCGCACCGGCCTTCGGGTGCCGACACAGCACCCGGCGCATGACAATCCTCCGCACCGGCCTTCGGGCGCCGACACAGCACCCGGCGCATGACAATCCTCCGCACCGGCCTTCGGGCGCCGACACAGCACCCGGCGCATGACAATCCTCCGCACCGGCCTTCGGGCGCCGACACAGCACCCGGCGCATGACAATCCTCCGCACCGGCCTTCGGGCGCCGACACAGCACCCGGCGCATGACAATCCTCCGCACCGGCCTTCGGGTGCCGACACAGCACCCGGCGCCCTTGGTTTGCGCACACTTCCTGAAGTCGTGTGCGGCAGGGCTTCGTTCGCGCACACTTCCTGAAGTCGTGTGCGGCTCAGTTGGCGCACACTCGGCAAGCCGGCGTGCGACCAGGCTTCGTTCGCGCACCGCGTCACGGCGTGTGCGGAACTGCAGATATACCATGCGGCCGCGGGCGCGGGAAGCGGCGAACGACGACATGCTTCGCCCGCCCCGGTTCGCCAAAACAGTTCACCAAAGCGTCAAAGGGATTTGAGCCGACGGGGCGGGCGCGTCGTGGTAGTCCGTCGGATGAGAAACCGTGGTGGTGGCGTCGGCGTATCCAAATGCCGGCCCACCCCGATCGCTGCTGCCAGAAGGACACCGCGCGCCTTGAAGATCCTCGACACCGCCGTTCCCGCCGAGCCGGCACAAGCGCTCGGCAAGTTTGCCGATCCCGACGTCACCGCCAAGGGCGAGCGGCGCGCGCGCGTCGGCCTGCGCAAGCTCGAAACGCTGTGGCTTAATACCGGCACGCTGTGCAACATCGAGTGCCGCAACTGCTACATCCTCTCCAGCCCGAAGAACGACGCACTTGTCTACCTGTCCGCCAGCGAAGCCGCCCGGTTCCTGGACGAGGCCGAAGGGCTTGGAACGCGCGAGATCGGCTTTACCGGCGGCGAACCGTTCCTCAACCCGGACTTCTGCGACATGCTGGAGGATGCGCTGCGGCGCGGGTTCGAGGTGCTGGTTTTAACCAACGCCATGCAGCCCATGCTGCGGCCTGGGATCAAGAAGCGCCTCCTTGATATCCAGGCGCGTCTCGGCGCTAAGCTTACCGTGCGGGTCAGCCTCGACCACCATTCGCGCGAACTGCACGACGAGGAACGCGGGGCCGGCGCCTTCGACAAGGCCATGGAAGGCCTCGGCTGGCTTAACAAGCACGGGTTCCGGTTGGCGATTGCGGGGCGCACCTCGCTCTACGAAAGCGAAGCCGAAGGCCGCGCGGCCTACGCGGCGATGATCGCGGAAAAAGGTCTCGATATCGCCCCGCAGGACCGCAAGGCTCTGGTGCTTTTCCCGGAGATGGAGCAGGAGATCGGCGATACGCCCGAGATCTCCACAGCTTGCTGGAACATCGTCGGCGTCGCGCCTTCGGAAATGATGTGCGCAAGTTCACGCATGGTCGTCAAACGCAAGGGAGACGACGCGCCCGTCGTGGTGCCCTGCACCCTGCTCCCCTACGATACGGCGTTCGAGATGGGGGCGACGCTGGCCGAAGCCGCGCGCGCCGACGGCGGCATGTTCGAACGCGGCGCGGTGAAGCTGTGCCACCCGCATTGCTCCAAATTCTGCGTGCTTGGCGGCGGTAGCTGTTCTTGATCTGAGCCGGCCAAGCTGACTTGAGTCTTTGTGCTTGGGACAATGTGATAACGGCGAGCCCACGATTTCGCCGCGCCGCAGATGCTCCCTGGCGATCCCTTCTGGAACCTTGGCGCGAACACGGGTAAATCCCGGTTTGCGCCCCTCTATCGCCGTGTTGTTAGGGCCGCCTTTACGTCCACCGAGGGAGCCCGCCGATGATCGACCGCCGCACGACGCTGAAGTTCCTTGCCGCAACCGCGCCTCTGGCCGCTGCTCCCGCGCATGCCCGGCCCGCGAAGAAGCTGGAACTCCCGAAATGGCGTTACGGCACGTCTTCTTCGGCGGAGGACACCGTTTTGATGTTTCGCGGGAACCCGGCGCACACGTTCTACGGCACCGGGCCGATCCCGGAGAAGACACCTGAGATCCGCTGGCGCCACCGTACGGCTGTAATCCGCAACAAGGTGCGCGGAACGGCGATGACCTGGGCCGGCACCGGGTGGACCGGCACGGCAGTCAAACTCGGCGACTACGTCTTCGTTGGCTCGGTCGGCGGCTACGTCTATGCCCTGGAGGCCGCCAGCGGCCGGCTGATGTGGAGCCTTAAAGGCGGCGGCATGTTCAAGGGTTCGCTCTGCGCCTACGAAAACCGTCTTTATATCGGCAATACCGATAACCTTCTTCGCTGCATCGACGCCGAAAGCGGCCGCACGCAATGGACCGTGGATACCGGCAAAGACCTCGACTCGTCGCCCTGCGTCGTTGACGACAAGCTCTATATCGCCGGGGAAAACGGCTACCTGCGCTGCCTGGTGCCGCAGACGGGCAAGCAGATCTGGAAGCGGTTCGTGGATGGTATCGGCCCGGGCACGGTTTTGGGCTCGAACGGTTCGGAAACCTCCCCGGCCGTCGATGGCGGGCAGGTGTTCACGGCGACCTATGACGGCATCCTCTTCTGTGTCGATGCCAAGTCCGGGAAAGTCCAATGGAAGGCCTCCACCGGGGACGACACGGACGCTTCGCCGGTCGTCGCAGGCGAATTCGTGTACGCCTGCGCGGAAGAGAAAGCGCCCTATCTCTATTGTTTCGACCGCGCGGACGGTCGCGAAGTCTGGCGCTACGGCGGCAATACCGGCGGCCATTATTCGACACCCGCAATCGTTGGGGACCGCATCTGGGTGGGCGCGGAAGACGGCAACCTGCATTGCGTCGATGCCCGCTCGGGCGAAGGGGTGTGGAAATTCAAGACCGGCGCCGGAGTGTGGAGTTCGCCTTGCGTGGTGGATGGCAAGGTCGTCTTCGGCTCACGCGACGGCCATCTCTACTGCCTCGACGCCACGAGTGGGGCCGAGGTCTGGCGCGTCAAGGTCGACGGGCGGATCATCTCAAGCCCGTGCATCGTTGACGGCATCATCTACATCGGCACGGCGACGGGCTATTTCTACGCGATCGGCTAGAATCACGGGACAGACAGTCGCTGGCAGTTGCCGGTAGCCGCGGCCTGCAATGGCGCGCGGCGTTCGGTTGTGCCGCCACCCGCCATGGTGTCCTGCCCTCACATTGCCACGGGATCTTCGCATCATCGTAGGAATTCAGCGGGCGTTCAGGTCCTTCACGGCTTGATGGATCTGAACGCAGACGCATACGGGAGCCGCCCGGCCATCAAAGGAAGTGCCGCTTGGCTCGCCTCGACAGCGAACTTTCGGCCGCTAAGGGCGTTTGATGGACGTGCTTGTATTCGCAAGCAACTTCCCGCCAAATCCAGACTGAGGCCGCCCGTCGTCCTACAAAAACGAATAAAGGACCGCAGATGCTGACGAATGAAAGTGTCTCAAACCGTGATGACAGGGCGTGGCAATGGATTGCCGCCCGCATCGCCTCCGCCATAGGCCAATCGCAATCGGTTCTCCGCTTCGTCTTCTTGCTGCTGCTTCCGTTCGCAGTGGCACACACGGCGGTCGCCAAGACACCGTTGAACGCGACCGAACCCGGCGTTCTCAACGCGCGGCCGGCGGGACTTCTTCCGGTTGCCGACACGACAGCGCCCGCGACGATCAAGCTCGCGCAGCAACGGGCCAACAAAAAGGGCAAGAAGGCGCGCAAAGGCAAAGGGAAGAACGCCGGTAAAGGCCAAGGCGCCGGCAACCGTAAAGGTGCTGCCCGCCGCAACCAGGGCGGCAATGCCAAGCGCAGGGCCGGCGGAAAACCCAAGGCGCGACCCAACAACAACGCGAAACGAAACAACGCGGCCGCAAAGCGGAACGCGAAGGCCGCCCAGCGCAAAGCGGCCCAGCGAAAGGCTGCAGCAGCGAAGAAACGAAAAGGCGCGAATAAACGGAAGGCCATCAACAAGCGTAAGGCGGCCAACAAGCGAAAAGCGACGCGAAAGCAGGGCAAAGGCGCAGGTCAGCGCGCGGGCTCCGGAAAACGTGGGACCGGTGCCGGGAAGCGAGCCGGCGGTGGCCAACGCGGTACGGGAGCGGGTAAGCGCGGTGCAGGTGGCCAGCGCGCCACGGGCTCCGGAAAGCGAGCCGGTGGCGGAAAGCGCGGCACTGGTGCGGGTCAACGCGCCGGCGGTGGAAACCGTGGCACCGGAGCCGGGAAACGTGGCACCGGCGGCGGCCAGCGCGCCGGCGGCGGGAACCGCGGGACCGGTGCGGGTACACGCGCCGGCGGCGGCAACCGTGGCCAGAACGCAGGTAATCGTGGCGCCAATGCGAACCGCTCGCTGAGCAATACCAAACGGCTCCGCCGTAGCCTCAGGCGAACTCGCCGCAACCGGGTGATCGTCCTTCGGCCCGGCGTTCCCAACGCGGGTCGGGCCCGTCGTTTTCGAGCGAGGATTCGCCGGCTGCGCGACAGGACAGGTCAGGTGCGAACCATCCGTAGCCGCCGTATTTACGTGCGCCCTGCGCGGTACCGCAACCGCTTCGTGAATGGCCGGAGCATCTACGCCGTTCCGCCCATCGCGGGCCTCGCAATCGGTCTCTATCTCCTCGAAGCTTCACGAGCCTCGCGCGAGGATTACGTGACTGCGCTACGCGCCGATCCCATTTTCGAGGGGCCGCCCCGCCGATACGATCTCGACGAGATTATCGAGGATCCGGGTATCCGTTCGCGCACACGCGCCATCGATCTCAACACCATCGAGTTCAGCTTCGGTTCGACACGGCTCACCGAAAGGGCAATCGACCAGCTCGAGGAACTTGCCGACGCAATGCTCCTCGTACTTGACGACAACCCCGGCGCGGTCTTCCTGATCGAAGGCCATACCGATGCCGTCGGCTCGTTCGAGACGAACCTCGCGCTATCGGAGGATCGCGCGGCCGCCGTGGTGGAAGTCCTGGTGAGCGAATTCGGCGTGCCGGAGGAGAGCCTGGAAGCCGTCGGTTACGGCGAGCAGTATCTCCGGGTCGACACGCCGGGTCCGGACCGGCGGAACCGCCGCGTGCTCGTGCGGTCCATCGGCGACCTGTTGAAACCCCAGGTCGGCTATCAGCCGGACTTTTAAAGCGACATAGCGGCAGGACGTATTCGGCGCCGCGTGGCCTTTTGAGCCGCCGGCGCCGCTGCGTTTCCGATCCAGATCGGGAGAATGCGCGTTATAGTTCCGGAGTCCAAACCGAGGAGCTGGATATGCGCATTGTTCTTGCCGGGTTGTTCGCGTGCATGCTGGCACCGCTCGTCTTCGCCGCCGAACTGGTCCAGCCTTCGCCGGATCTGGCCCCGGAGACCGTCATCGAGACCCAACTCGATGCGCTGCGTGAAAACAGTGCACCTAGCCGTGACAGCGGCATCCGGCAGGTGTGGGAATTCGCTCATCCGGATAACCGGCGGATGACCGGGCCTTTCGAGCGGTTCGCGAGCATGATCAAGGGGCCCTATTTCAACGCCCTCGTCGGGCATGCCTCGCACACCGTCAAGCTGGTGGAAAAAAACGATCGCGCGGCGGCCTACAACGTCGAAGTGATCAGCACATCGGGCCGGGTCTTCCGGTACCGCTGGGTTTTGCAGCGGGCATTCGGCCCCGGGTTCGATGGCGCCTGGATGACGGTTTCCGTCTCCATCCCCGAGCCGGCAGGCCGCGCGCTTTAAGCCCATTGGCACGGGCCGGAACCCCGCGCACGAAAAGTTGAACTCGGCGGCAAACTATCTGCCCACTCGTGCATTTCCTTGTCGACATCCGCCGACAGAGGGACCTGCAATGCCGACATCGTTTCTGCCTTTCGCCATCGCAATCGTGGTCGCGATCTCCGCGACGCTGCCGCTCAAGGCCGACGAGACCGGGCTCGCCGCCATGCACGCCTGGCGCCCGGAAAGCGGCAAGATCTGCATGGTCGACCACTATCACTCCGGTTCCGGAACCGGTCCCTCGAAGGCTGCCGCGCGCAAGGCGGCCATAACGAGCTGGCAGGAGTTCACCGCTTTCGAATACGGTCTCGATTGGGCCTATTTCAGCCGGGCAGCAAGCCGGGGCATCGCCTACAGCAGAACATCGACTGGATGGTTGGCAGACGTCGAGGCGCGCCCCTGCAAGCGGCGTTAGAGACAGGCGCGGAGCACACTTCGAAACAGGCGCGCTCCGCTCCATCGGTCGGCCCTAGATCGTGTTCAGTTCAGACTGAATCACGATCTTGCTTCTTTCGCTCACGGGCCGCATCGGCCTTCGGCCGGGCCCTGCGCGGGCGCGCCGCAAAGCGGCGAACCGCAGTCGCGGTCTTGGAGCGCGTGCATCAAACATGAACGCGCTCTAGGCCACGCCTTCCATGCGTTCCAGTTCGTCAATCTGGCTCTCGATGACCTTGAGGCCCTTGTTCCAGAATTCCGGATCGCGGGCATCGAGACCGAAGGGCGCCAGCATTTCGGAATGGTGCTTGGAGCCGCCGGCCTTCAGCATGTCGAAGTATTTCTCGACGAAGCCGGGGTGGGCTTCCTGGTAGAGGCCGTAGAGCGAATTCACGAGACAATCGCCGAACGCGTAGGCGTAGACGTAGAACGGCGAATGAATGAAGTGCGGGACGTAGGTCCAGAAAACCTCATAGCCATCGTGGAACTGGATCGCCGGGCCCAGGCTCTCGGCCTGAACATCGAGCCAGATCTTGTTGATCTCATCAGACGTGAGTTCGCCCTCGCGGCGCGCTTCGTGAACCCGGCGCTCGAAAGTGTAGAACGCGATCTGGCGCACCACCGTGTTGAGCATGTCCTCGGTCTTGCCGGCGAGCAGCGCCTTCTTTTCCTTGGCGTCTTTGGTATCGGCCAGGAGTTTGCGGAAGGTCAGCATCTCGCCGAAGACACTGGCGGTTTCGGCGAGCGTCAGCGGGGTCGGGGCGAGAAGCGGGCCTTGTTCGCGCGCCAACCACTGGTGGACGCCGTGGCCCAATTCATGCGCCAGGGTCATCACGTCGCGCGGCTTGCCTAAGTAATTCATCAAGACGTAGGGGTGCGCCGAGGGAACGGTGGCAGCCGAAAACGCGCCCGGCGCCTTGCCCGGTCGAACCGGCGCATCGATCCAGCCGTTGTCGAAAAACTTGCCCGCAATGTCGGCCATTTCCGGGGCGAAACCACCATAGGCGGAGAGCACCATCTCGCGTGCTTCAGGCCAGGTGATCGTGCGGTCGGGCTTCTCGGGGAGCGGCGCGTTGCGGTCCCAGTGGTTGAGCTTGTCCATGCCGAGCCATTTGGCTTTCAACGCGTAGTAACGGTGCGACAGGCGCGGATAAGCGTCGGTGACCGACTTCACGAGCGCATCGACGACCGGGGCCTCGACCTTGTTCGCCAAGTGGCGGCTATCGGCGACGTCCTTGAAGCCGCGCCAGCGGTCGGAGATTTCCTTGTCCTTGGCGAGCGTGTTGGTGATCAACGTGAACAGGCGAAGGTTCTGTGTGAATGTTTTCGCCAGCGCTTCCGCGCCCGCCTTGCGCTTGTCCGGCGACGGGTTCGACATCAGGTTCAGCGTGGCTTCAAGCCCGAGCGGTTCGGCCTCGCCCGCGACGTCGAACTTCAACGCGGACATCGTTTCATCGAACAATCGGTTGAAGGCGCCGCGTCCGGTCTGGCCCTTCTCGGTGAACAGCCGCTCGACCTCCTCGGAAAGCTGATAGGGCTTCTCCTTGCGCAGGTCCTCGAACCACGGCTTGTAGCGGGCAAGTTCGGGATGCGCGATGGCCGCATCGAGAACCGCCTCGTCGATCTGGTTGAGTTCGAGTTCCAGGAACAGAAGATCGGTCCAGATGCCGGTCATTTTCTCCGACACGTCGCCGTAGAACTTCGCGCGCGCCGGATCGGTCTGGTCGGCGGCGAACATCAAGCCGGCGTAGGAACCGAGCCGGCCCAGCCGGTCAGCCAGCGCTTCGTAGGCGTGAATCACCTTGGCGAGTTCGGCGGGGTTCTTTGCCGTGTCGGCCAGCCGCCCCTGGTAGGTCTCTTTCAGCCGCTTGGCTTCTGCCGCGCCCTCGGAAAGATCGGTCTTCACGGCTTCCGAGTCGGGTGAAGCGTAAAGGTCGGTCAAATCCCATTCGGGCAGCGCGCCAAGGTCCGGGGCGCCTTCGCCGGGCGAAGCTTCGGCGGTTGCGCGGATCGGATCGACCCGGAAGGCATCGACGGCGCGCGGAGAAACGGTCATGAAGTGCTCCAGTTGTAGGGGGGGAAGCCGGCGATTGGTCCGGGCAGGCCGGCATGGCCGCCCGATTACCGCAAGCTAGGGGTCCGCTTCAATGTGCCGATGCGAACCGGCCGGTTCAAGTGTTGACGGCGCGGGCCGGTTGCGGCCGGCGGGCCTTGGGATCGGCGATGGCGTCGCGGGGATGATATTCGGGAAGGCGAGCGCTTTTTTCGGTTTGCCGATCGGCGCGACCATTTCCTTGGCGGCCTCGATGATGATGACGCCGCCGAAGCCCGGCATCAGCCTGGCGCCGATGCGTTCCCAGCCGACGGCGGAGCGCAGCAGCATGTCGCGTGAAAACGGCGGCGCATAAAGCGCTTCCGCCCAATCGATGGCGGCGAACATGGCCTGCTTCAAGATTTCGTCCAACTGCGAGCGGCTGTAGGGATGACCGTAACCGAACGGCGTACGGTCGGTGCGCGCCCAAATGCCCCGGCGGTTGGGGACGACCAGCATGACGCGGCCATCGGGCGCGAGTACCCGCCAGATCTCGCGCAGCACCGGCTTCACGCGCTCGGCCGTCTCCAGCCCATGGACGACGAGCATACGGTCGACCGAGTTGTCCGGGAGGGGCAGGCACTCCTCTTCGACCAGAACCGTCTGCTTGTCGCCTTCGCGCGGCCAGACCAACGCGCCCTGCCGCGACGGCATCAGCGCGCCGCAGCAAACGCCCTCGGCCCGGAAAGCGCCCAGATACGGCGTCGCGTATCCCAAACCGATCAGTACGCCGGGGCGCTTGCGCCAGCGCGCCTGCAGCCGGCCCATGATGAGGCGGCGCGTCACGGCGCCCAATGGGCTGGCATAAAAATCCCTGAGATCGGCCACATCGATATGCATTGCAGTGGTCGGTCCTTGCCGCTGTTGCGCCGTTCGAGCGGCGATCTTGCCGGAACTTCAGCGGCTTGGAAACGGCCGCAGGATCGGTTCGTTCGCGCGCGGGAGATTAGCACACGGCTTCAAGAAGCGGGGAACCGACCGGCCAGGGCGCACGTCGTCCGCAGGAGGCGAGGGCCTTTCGCCCCCGGCGGCTTGACGCTTATAGCGCCCGGAGGCTAGCCCTGACCTCGATATCGGACCCCACCCTCTCAAGGCTCGGAGGCGCAGCCATGACGCTCGAGATCCATCAGTTTCCCGCCCGCAGCGACAACTACGGCGTGCTCGTTCACGACCCGGCATCCGGGCTCACGGCGTCGATCGACGCGCCGGACAATGCGCCGGTGAAGGCAGCGCTGGCCGAAAAGGGATGGAAGCTCACGCACATCTTCACGACCCACCACCACAACGACCACACCGAGGCAAACGTGACCCTCAAAGGCGAAACGGGGTGCGAGATCATCGGTCCGGCAGGCGAGGCCGGGAAGATCCCCGGCATCGACCGGCAGGTGAAGGAAGGCGACACCTTCAAGTTCGGCGACTATGAGGTCCAGGTGCTGGAAACGCCCGGCCACACGCTCGGGCACATCAGCTATTACATTCCAGCGGCCAGGGTGGCATTTGTCGGCGACACGATGTTCGCAATGGGCTGCGGCCGGGTATTCGAGGGCGACCACCGGATGATGTGGAATTCGCTATCGAAACTGCGCAACCTGCCGGCGGATACGACGGTCTATGCGGGGCACGAATACACGCAGTCCAATGCCAAGTTCGCGCTTATCATCGAACCCGGCAACGTGTTCCTGAAAGACCGTGCCGAGGCGGTCGACAAAAAGCGCGCCAACGGCGAGCCGACGCTTCCCACCACCATCGGCGAGGAACTGGCGACGAACCCGTTCCTGCGGGCCTGCGAGCCGGATGTGAAGGCCGCACTCGGGATGGAAAACGCGGCCGACTGGGAAGTCTTCGGCGAGATCCGTACGCGCAAGGATAACGCATGAGCCCGGCTCCGGAAGCAGGCGACGCCGTCGGCGGCAGCGGTCTTCGCGGCCTCGGCGCCGACGATGTCATCGCGCTCCTGGGTCTCCAGCCGCATCCCGAGGGCGGATTTTTCAAGGAAACGTTCCGGGACGACGTGAATGTCGGTGCGGACGGCCGCGCGGCGTCCACGGCGATCTATTTTCTACTGAAAGAGGGCCAGCGTTCGCGGTGGCACACCGTCGACGCGGTGGAGATCTGGCACTGGTATGCCGGCGCGCCGTTGGAGCTCGGGATCGCCCCGCCGAACGGGCCGCCCGAGCGGCTGAGGCTGGGGCCGGACCTGGCGGCCGGCGAGCGCCCACAGGGCATTGTTCCACCAGGGTGGTGGCAGCAGGCATGCTCGCTCGGCGCCTTTACATTAGTGGGCTGCACCGTGGCGCCAGGCTTCCTATTCGAGAAGTTCGTCCTGGCCGACGAGGGGTTCGAGCCGGGTGCGTCCACTTGAACCGCCATGGGCCGCGACCGAACCGCGCCATGCTCGGGCCAGAATTTCAGGCGTCCCCGCACAACGGCGCATGCGATTCGGCCCCGGCGGACTGGACGAGGATGTTTTCCACCGTTTCCTCACTCACGGATCAGGCCTTAAGCATCTGATCTGAATTATCAAACCGCGTCACCCACAATGCATCGGGGAGCGTTGTTCCGCTTCCCTTGTAGACGCCCACCGACTCGCCCAACATCGCCCCGGATTTAAGCCGCGCCCGCACCGATTCGGTCGATACCGCTCGCATATCGAGCGCCACGACTGGATCAGCGACGACCCAGAAATTCGCCTTCGGGCGGCAGCGGGGCGGTAACGGGTATCAACTGCGCAGTTTGAACGGTCTAGTCAGCGCGAGCGGGGGGCATATCAAAATGAAGCGGGCGTCCGAAGGGTCATTGTTGAGCACGGTGTTCGTCGATTACGACAACATCTACCTCTCGCTCAAAAGAAAGAGCGAGGAGGCCGCCAAGCGCTTTGCCAAAGACGCGGGACTGTGGATCGCCGAGATCGCTTCGGGCCGGCTCATTACGCCGACGAACGGTCCGGCGCTCGACATGCCGCGCCGCATCGTCATGAACCGCTGCTACGGCAACCCGGTGCCGCGCCGGAACGCTCACGACAATTCCACGGATATGAACTCTTTCCCGTTCGTGCGCCATCACTATCTGCGCGCCGGCTTCGAGGTGATCGACTGCCCGCCGCTCACCGCGCAGCTCAAGAACTCCGCTGACATCCGCATGGTGATGGATGTGCGCGATTATCTTCTGCACGACACCTATTTCGATGAGTTCATCATCCTGTCCGGCGATGCGGACTTCACACCCGTGTTGCACCGTCTGCGCCAGCATGCCCGCCGGACTGTCATCTACTCCAACGACTACACGGCGGCGCCGTACACCGCGATCAGCGATGGCGAAGTTCGTGAGGCCGACCTCATCGCCGCGCTCCTGGAAGGCCGCGTTCCCGAGGCCGTCGGCGAGGAAACGAGCGGCCGCAAGGGTCTTCCGCCTCCGGCCGTTCTGGCGGACGCCCGCAAGGCGATAATTGGCGATGTTCTCGGCCACGTCCGCAATGAACCGCAGCCGCTCCTCTTGGAAGTGCTGGCCGACCGTGCCGTCCGCAAGCTCGGGCACGAGCACACAGTCGGCACCGCGTGGGGCGGCGCGGGGAGTTTCCGCGATCTTCTAACCAGCGATCTGCCGGACGGCGTCGAGGTTACCGAACAGGCACCGCACTACGTTTACGATGTGAAGCGCCAATCGCGCCCGCAGGAGCCGGCTCAGGCCGCTCCGGAAAACGAGCCGGCGAAGGCCCGCCTTGATCGTGTCGCGGGCGACTTCGGCGATATTCGACCGGAGCCGCTGATCCCGGCCGCGCGCAACGAACCTGCCGCTGCTGAGCCCGCACAGCCAGCACCGCGCGCTCTGCAGGCCGCGCCGGCCCCCGCTGCACCGGTTCAGGCTGCTCCAGTCCAGGCAGCACCGGTTCAGACCGCGCCTGCGGCCCAGCCCGCCGCTCCGCAGTCTTTCGAAGCGCCACAGGCGCCGCTCGCCCGGCGCCCGGCGGACCACGATTTCGGCGTGGCTCCCGAACGTTCGGCGGCGCCTGCGCCGATGCGGCAGGAGGCGCCCGCCGGTTACGCACCTCAGTCCGCTGCGCCGCAGTCCCGCGGTCCTTCGGCACCGGCCCACGGTTTCGAGCCCGCGCCGCCGCGCGGCGAAAGCGAAGCGCCGGTGGCCCGGCCCGCACCGCGCGAAACCACCGCTCCACAGGCAACGCAGGCGAGCGCTGCTGTACAGTCTTCCGACCAGGCGAGCGCAATCCAGAAATCGATCGCGCGTATCCACGAAGCCTGTCAGGCGCCGCCGATTTCGCCGCCGGAATACCGCGCCCTGTTCGAGGTGATGGCGGAAGAAATCAACACCAACGGCCTCACGGGCACGCAAACGCTGGTCAATATCTGCGAGCGCGCCAAGGCTCTCGGCGTCGAAATCCGCAAGGATGACGCCCGCTTCATCCTCGAGGTCGTCAGCGAAGCCGATCCTTGGTTCGAACAGGGCGCTTCGGCTCCGCTGTTCGCCGGCCGCTTCCGCAACTTCGTGATTGCGCGCTGCAAGAGCCAGGGGCTGCAACTTTCGGCGACGGAACTGGATCTCATTGAGGCTTGGTTCACCGGCTCCACGCCGCGGGTCGCCGCCCGCAAGACGGAAGAGGCTCCAGCAGCTTCGCAGGCCCCGGCGAATACCGGCCACGATCCGGCAACGGCTTATGGCTCGCATCCTGTTGGCCAGGCGCAGCCGCAAGCGGGCGCCGGCGACTGGTTCAGCGACCAGGCGGCACAGCCGGCGCGCGCACCGGCCATGGCTGCGGGTCAGCCTGCAGGGGACCAGCCGCCGGACTTCGGCCGCTACACGGAAGCCGAGGACGACTTCCCGCGCGTCCTTCGCAACCGCCGCGCCTGAGCAGCCGCGCGTCAGGAATCGCGTCCGCGTTTGTTATGAAAGGGCACCTGCGCCACTAGGTGCCCTTTTCCTATTCGGCTTGGTTCCGGTGCAGATCGGCGGCGGCGTCTTCGCCACGCTGGGCCAGATCGGGATAATCGACGCGCGTCAGGTAGAGGCCGTCCGGCGGAGCGACCGGACCGCAAGCGCGCCGATCGCATGCCGCCAGCGCTTCGGCCAGATCTCTGCCGCTCCATTTGCCGTCGCCGACGAGCTTCAACGACCCCACCATCGAACGCACCTGATTGTGCAGGAAAGATCGCGCCTTTGCCGTGACGTGGATCTCCGTACCGATACGGGCGACATTGAGGCTCTCCAGCGTCTTGACCGGCGAAGTGGCCTGGCAGCTCGCCGCACGGAATGTCGTGAAGTCGTGGTGGCCGACAAGCGCTTGCGCGGCGGCGTGCATCGCACCTGCATCGAGATCGCGCGGCACCCACCAGACTCGGTTCTTCTCCAACGCTGGCGGCGCGCGGCGCGGAAGCAGTCGGTAAAGATAGTGCCGCGCGGTTGCGGTAAAGCGGGCGTCGAAATCGGCGGGCACGCTGCGCACTTCGAGTATGGCAATGGGCGCCGGCTTCAAGTGATAGTTGAGGGCTTCGCGCAGGCGGAACGGCTCCCACCCGCGCGCGAGATCGAAATGTGCGGCCTGGCCGAGAGCATGCACGCCGGAATCGGTTCGGCCGGCGCCGCGCACCGCCACCGTCTCGCCCGTTGTCTTGAAGATCGCGCGGTTCAGGTGGTCCTGAACGCCGTTGCCGCAGGCTTGCGATTGCCAGCCGACAAAGGGCGTGCCGTCGTATTCGATGGTGAGAGCGTAGCGGGTCATCGCCGCCTTATAGCAGGCCTCGAGAGGCGCGGCCTACCGCTTGCCGACAATGAGCAGGTGCATGAGCGAGCCACACAGAATCCCGAGCGAGGTAACGGCAAAGACGATCACGATAAAAGCGCCGCCCTCACCGTTCATACCGCAGGAGGCAATCTGGCAGTGCAACGCAAGCCCGACCCAAACAAAACCAACCGCGGCCATGAAAAGACCCACCTGGACCAGTGCAGCACTTGTCGCATTTGGCCGGAAGATCATCAAAGCTGCCAGTAATGTCAGGCTGAGGATCGCAAGGAATCCGGCAATCGGGAGAATCATGGCAAACTCGCTGAAAAGACTGTCAATAGTGAAGTGAACATATCAGTCAACTTTCAACGAATAATGACTCCGTAGCAAACAATGTTCTGAATGAGAGCGCTGGCCGTGTCTCAAGCGTCCTGCCAGAGCTTGCACCAGCCGGCGGGCTCGATCTCGCCGGCCACCCGTTCGCAGGTGCCGGTCGGCTTCTGGTAATTAATGCAGCCGGCGCAGACCTTTTCCTTCGCTGACACGGCAACGTATTCGGCGGCTGCCTGCGTGACCTTGCCATCCGGATCGCGGGAGCCGCCAGGAACCGGCAGGTCTAGGTTCTGCGCGTTTGCATCGCGGGGGAGAAGAAACGCGAGGCCAAACAGCGCGCAGGCGCCTGAGCACACGGCGCGGCGCGACAGGCCGCCCGCGGTATCGTGAACATGCATTGCGTTCGGGCGAGCTCGGTCGGTCGGGCGGGGCTTGGTCATGCTGGCTCCTGTCTCGTCGGTTGTTCGAGCGGAGGCAACACTTGCTGGTCCGGAGGGTTCCGTCGGCGGCGCAAACGAAAAGGGCGCCGCCTTCCAGCGCGCGCCCTTGTCTCTCACTTCTTGCGTTAGGGGCGCTCACAAGCGCGCGCGCACGCCGCTGCCGCTGAAGCCGGCAATCAGAAACCGAACCCGAAAGCCTGCTTGAAGATGTCGGAGATCGGATCGGAATACTGCGGCTCGATACGCGGGCGCCGCAGCGCGACCGGCGCGAGGTGGTCGCGGCCCTTGTCGATCGCGTTCCAACGGCCCGCGAGCGCCAGCTTGATGCGTTTCTCATGGCCATATATGTCGCGCAGCGCACGAACTTCGCCGTTTTCATCGGCGACGGCCGTAAAATAGGTCACGTGTACGTGGACCTTGCGGTCGAGCTTGACGTTGTTGTTCTCCGGTCCGTTGTCGACGACAGACTGCACCTGATCGTGGTCCCAGCCCCTATCGTACTTCAACACCGCTTCAGCCAGTTTCAGCGGATTCCGCACGCGCATGCAGCCGTGAGAGAAGGTGCGCTGACGTTCGTTGAACAGGTTCTTGGTCGGCGTGTCGTGCATGTAGACCTGATGGTGGTTCGGGAACATGAACTTCACCTGCCCCAGCACGTTGCCACCGCCCGGAGGCTGATAGACGTGGAAGTTGCGGATATCCGCCGTGCGCCAATCGACGCTCTGCGGATCGACAGGGCGGCCACGGTACTGCAGGCGCAGGTTCTGGCGCTGCAGGACGCTGCCGCCGCGCGCCAGGCTCGGCAGGATCTCGTTGACCTTGATTGAGTTCGGCACGCCCCAGAAGGGATGGAAGACGACTGTCTCCATGGTGTCGGAGAAGACAGGTGTCTGCTTGTCCAGCTTGCCGACGATGATGCGTTCCTCATGAACCGTCTCGCCTTCGTGGACCACGCGCACTTTGTATTCGGGAACGTTGGACGTGACGTAGAAATCGCCGAGGTCGGTCGGCATCCAGCGCCACTGTTCCATGTTGGCGATCAGCTTTTCTTCGGTCAGCTCCGCCTTGCCGCCGTTGAAGGACGCGCGGGTGTTGCTACCCACCACGCCGTCGACGTAAAGCCCGTTCTCCTTCTGAAAATCGCGAACGGCTTCTTCGACGGCGGCGTCAAAGAGCTGCGGATCGGGATCGCCGGCGTCGCCCTCTTCAACCGGGGCCGCGGCGACGTTCAGACGCCGGCGCAGCAGCACGACGTCGGGGTGGCGTTCGCCGCGCGACAGTGTCGGACCGGCCATCGGGATTTCGACGATCCGTTCGCCCGACTCATCGAGTTCGGGACGGCGCAACTTGAGGAGTGCCTTGCGCAGCGCCAGGAACTGCGGATGTTGCGGGTTCAGTTCGCGCAGGTATACGGCCGGGTCGTCCGCGGCGACGAGTTCGTCCAGCACAACCTTTGGCTCGATGAGCTGCGGTTTGCGGTCGAGGTAGGAGCTGAGCTGCTTATTGGGCTCGGGAATACGGCCGCCGCGCGCGTGATTGGCGTACTTAAGGGCGGCAACCGAAAGAGCGGTCTCGGCGGCGACCAGCGATGCCGTATCGCCCGACGTCGCGGCGTCCACGGCAGCCAGGTCGAAGGCGTCCGACTGCAGACCCCAATCGTCCGCTGCGCGGATTTCGGAGGCGACGGCCTTCGCGGTCAAAGAGAGCCGATCACTGTCGATCCAGAGCGGTCGGCCGTCGCGTGCGCGGTAGAAGCTGACGAGCGCCTCACGATCCTCTTTCGGGGCCTTCGCCGCGGCGCCTTGCGCGTTCTCGATGCGTTGACGCACCTTTATCCCAATCGCCTCCTCGGCGGAGATCAGTTCGGCGGGCGCGTCGGGCTCAATCGCGACGGCCGGCGCAACCGGCAGGACCAACATCAAGGTGAGGGCAAACGGCGAAAGGCGCATCGTCTTCTCCTATGAGACTCGCGCGCAATTTAGTGGGCGAGTCACGGCTTTGCCACCCGTGCGGGCGCGCTCCCCAGCGGACTTCCCAATTCTGAATTGCGGGTGTGGCAAAAATGCATGACGATTTTGTGCCCAACACTCGGCAGGCCGGTGTTGGAGGATATGCCCACCACTCGGCAGGCCGGTGTTGGAGTTTGTGCCCAACGCTCGGCAGGCCGGCGTTGGAGTTTGTGCCCAACGCTCGGCAGGACCGCGCTGGGGTCTATGTCTAACACTCGGTAGGCGGGTGCTGGAGCTTTATCCCGACACCCAGACGGCCGTCGCATGGGATACCCGATACTCGGAAGGCCCGCGTTGGGGGGCTTTCAATCAGCGGGCCGGTGGGAGGTGTTTGACCTGTTCTCGATAAGCCGGGGATGGAGCCATAACCTGCCATCCAAACGGGCAAGCCTCGTTTGCGTCGGAAAACGCCAAAAGGGTCCGATGCGCGGGTGAGCACCGAACCCTTCTGGCAAACCGAAAGGCGGGAGGGCCTTCCGAAACGGTCGAACCTTGAGAACGCGCGGCTTAGTTGGGGCGCGGCTCCAGGCCGTATTCCTGCATCTTGCGGTAGAGTGTCGAGCGACCGATTTTCAGGCGTCGTGCGACCTCCGTCATGTGACCGCGATAACGGCCAAGCGCCAGGCGGATCATATCGGCCTCGATCTCGTCGAGCGGACGGATGTCGCCCTCGCCATCGACCGCGGGGATACCGAGCGAGCCGCTCTTCACTTCCATCGTGCGCGGCACCGTCGCTTCGGCGCCCAGAAGAGCCGGTCCCGTGTAGGCGGGACGCCCTGCCGTCGGCGCCGGGGCTTCCGGCGGAGCGGTCTTAAAGCCTTCGACGTGGGCGGCAATCTGCGGGAACTCCGCCGGGGTCAGTTCCGGCCCATCGGCCAGCACCACGGCGCGGAACACAGCATTCTCAAGCTGGCGGACATTGCCGGGCCACGAGTAGGACACCAAAAGGCGGGAAGCGTCGGCGGAAAGGCCGGTGACGCGCTTGCCTTCCTCGGCGGAGAAGCGAGCAACGAAGTGGTTGGCCAGATCCGGCACGTCTTCGATGCGGTCGCGCAGCGGCGGCACCCAGATCGGGAACACGTTGAGGCGGTAGTACAGGTCTTCGCGGAATTTGCCTTCCTTGACCAACTGGATCATGTCGCGATTGGTCGCCGAAACGAGGCGGAAGTCCACCTTCACCGGCTTCTTGCCACCGACCGGATCCACTTCGCCTTCCTGAAGCGCACGCAGCAGCTTCACCTGGATGTCGAGCGGGAGTTCGCCGATTTCGTCGAGGAACAGCGTGCCGCCGTCGGCTTCCTGGAACTTACCTATACGCTTGTCCGTGGCGCCGGTGAACGAGCCCTTCTCGTGTCCGAACAGGATCGATTCAACCAGGTTCTCGGGGATCGCGCCGCAGTTCACGGTGACGAAGGGCCGGCCGGCGCGCTCGGATTCGCCCTGGATGGCGCGGGCGATCAGCTCCTTGCCGACGCCCGACTCGCCTTCGATCAGAACGGGGATGTTGGAGTTGGCGCCGCGGCGGCCCAGTTCGACCACGCGCTTCATGGCGTCGCCGCGCAGAATGAGATCGTCGAAGGTGAGCTTGCCTTCGACCTTCTTCTTGATGCGCTTGATCTCGCCGGAGAGTTCTTCCAGGCGCAGCGCGCTCTTCATCGTGACTTCGAGCCGCTCGGGGCTGACCGGTTTGACGACGAAGTCGACCGCGCCTTCGCGCATGGCGTTGATGGCGGTGTCGATCGAACCGTGCGCGGTCTGCACGATGATGGGGGGAATGCCGGACTTACCGTTGAGGCTTTTCAGAACGTCCATGCCGTCGACGTCGGGCATGACGAGGTCGAGAAGCACGAGCGAGATCGCGGGGCCGTCGCCCTGCAGGATCGAAAGCGCCTGTTCGCCAGAGCTGGCGGATTTGGTCTCGTACCCGAAGCGCTTGATCACTTCTTCGAGAATGCGGCGCTGTGTGGGGTCGTCGTCGACAATCAGAACGCGTTGGGCCATTTGGGCACTCGTACTCAACTCGGAACTACTAAGGACCGCCAGATCAAACGCCGCAAAACTAACGAAGCGTTACGATTGCGCCGATCACCGTACAGGTGTTGCGCGGCAGCCCAACTCGGGACAGAGATTGCCCTACAAGGGTGAACAAGTCGTTGATGAGAGGATCAAGCTGGAGAGGCGCTGCCGCGGGCGTGTGCCGGGACGGGACGGTGGCGCCGGACGGATTACCGCTGCCGCAACTTGAAAACCGCCTTTTCGCCGAGCAGGTTCTGAAGCGTCAGCGATTTCTTGATGGGGAGGCGGCGGCCGGCGGAATTGAAGGCAACAGCCTCTTCCACGACGGTGTCGAGTACTTCGCACAATTCAACGAAATCGCGGATGGTGCACAGGTGCGAGTCCGGGCTTGCGTACCAGGGTTCGGGAAGGTTCGGCGTGCGCGGCATGCGCCCGTTGAAAAGAAGATCGGTGCGGATCTTCCAATGCCCGAAATTCGGAAATGAAACGATGGCGCGGCGGCCGATACGCAATAGGTTCTCCAGCACCTGGCGCGGCGCCAGAGTCGCCTGGATGGTGAGCGAGAGAATGGCGTAGTCGAAAGCCTGGTCGGGGTAGTCGTCGAGATCCTCGTCGGCGTCGCCCTGGATGACCGAGAGGCCGCTAGCCACGCAGGCGTTCACCTTCTCGCGCGAGAGTTCGACGCCGCGGCCATCGACGCCCTTCGTTTTCGAGAGGAGATTGAGAAGCGAGCCGTCGCCGCATCCCACATCGAGGACGCGGCTTCCCGGCGCAACCATTTCCGCGATCAGGAGATGGTCGACCCGTGTCGCGCCGGCGGGCTCCGTTTCATGGCGCCGCAGCATCACGCCTGGCCTCCCGGACGCCGCAACCCGCGCTTCTCGGCGCAGGAGTCGATGAAGCCGCGAATGGTGCGGAAGAACTCCGGCTCATCGAGCAGGAAGGCGTCGTGGCCGGCGTTGCTTTCCAACTCGACGAACGAAACGTTGGCGGCGACGGCGTTGAGGGCCTGCACGATTTCACGGCTTTCGCGCGTCGGGTAGAGCCAGTCGGAGGTGAAGGAAACGACGCAGAAGCGCGTGCGCGTTCCGGTGAACGCGTTGGCCAGCACGTTGCCGTGGGCGACGGCGAGGTCGAAGTAGTCCATGGCCCGGGTGATGTAGAGATAGCTGTTGGCGTCGAAGCGGTCGACGAACGTGGAGCCCTGGTGGCGCAGATAGCTTTCCACCTGGAAATCCGCGTCGAAGGAGAACGTCCGGTCGGACCGGTTTTGCAGGTTGCGGCCGAATTTCTCGTGCAGCGCATCCTCCGAAAGATACGTGATGTGCGCGGCCATGCGCGCCACGGCGAGGCCGTTTCGCGGCTTGGTGTCGTGGGCGATGTAGTCGCCGCGCATCCAGTTCGGGTCCGCCATGACGGCCTGGCGACCGACCTCGTGGAAGGCGATGTTCTGCGCGGAGTGCCAGGCGGCGGTGGCGATCGGTACGGCGGCGAACACGCGGTCCTTGTACCGCGAGGCCCATTCCAGGACCTGCATGCCGCCCATGGAGCCGCCGACGACGGCGAAGAGCTGGTCGATACCTAAATGCTGGATCAGCCGGTATTGCGCGCCCACCATGTCGCCGATGGTTATGACGGGAAAATCGAGACCGTAGGCTTTGCCGGTGCGCGGGTTGATCGACGCCGGCCCGGTGGAGCCCAGACAGCCGCCGAGTATGTTGGCGCAGATGACGAAGAAGCGGTCCGTATCGATGGGTCGACCGGGACCGACGAGGCGCGACCACCAGCCGGGTTTCCCCGTCAGCGGATGACGGTTGGCGACGTGCTGGTCGCCGGTGAGCGCGTGGCAGATGAGGATGGCGTTCGACTTGTTGGCGTCGAGCGTGCCGTAGGTGTTGTAGGCGATCGTGAAGGGGCCGAGCGACTTGCCGCTGTCGAGTTGCAGAGGCGCGTCGGCGGGAAACTCGACGAAGGATTCCTTGACGGGCGCCTCGGGCAACTCGGGAAGATCGGCATCCGGCTCGATCACTTTGGCAGCAGCAGCCGGATCGCGCAGACGCGGATCTCCTTCGACGGGCTCACGAGCGGTGTCACTTGAAGATGGCTGAGATGTCATCGGTGCGGTCACGGGCCTTCGCGGGCAGTGGCCGACGCGGGCTTACCGAAGCCGCCTCGGCCTCTTTAGCGATTTGTTTTACGTGGCTGCAAGCCGGCCGGCCAAATCACCACGACAGGGTGTGTGATAAGAGCCGGGACAGGCAGCGTCAAGCTGGCGTCAGGCGATATCCCGCAGGCGGCCGACCGGCGCGGGGGCAAAGCCCAGAAGGCGCCGGGCGAACCGCGAACTGCCGCCCGCGCCGCCGAGCCGCCGTGCAAGTTTTGTTTTGCCTCAGGTGCCGGCCAACCGTATCTGTGGAGCGCAACCGCCGCGATGGGCGAACCCGCCCCTTGAACGGCATCGCTTTTTCTCCGACAACATGGCCATCATGACCGCACCACGCCCCAATCCCGGCATCCTCGACATCGCGCCCTACGTGCCCGGCGACAGCGGCAAGGGCCACGCGGGGCCGCTGATCAAGCTATCGTCCAACGAGACGCCGCTCGGCCCAAGCCCGGCGGCGGTCGCCGCCTTCCAGTCGGCCGGTTCGAACCTCGCCCGCTACCCGGACGGCGGGGCGACGGCGCTACGCGAAGCCCTAGGGGAAGTACACGAACTGGAGCCGGAGCGTATCGTCTGCGGCGCCGGCTCGGACGAACTCCTGACCCTCCTGACGCAGGCTTACATCGGCGCCGGCGACGAGGGGCTACACACCGAGCACGGGTTCCTCGTCTATCCGATCGCCATCCGCGCCAACGGCGGGACCGCTGTGGTGGCACCCGAACGCGATTTCGCGACCGACGTCGACGCCATCCTGGAGCGCGTCAGCGCACGCACGCGTATCGTTTTCCTGGCGAACCCGAACAACCCGACGGGCACGTACATACCGGATCGCGAGGTCCGCCGGCTGCGTTCGGGCCTGCGGGACGACATTCTTCTCGTGCTCGACGGCGCCTATGCCGAGTATGTGCATGAGGCCGATTACGATGACGGCGCGAAGCTCGTTTCCGAGACGGAAAACACGGTGATGACGCGCACGTTCTCCAAGATCCACGGATTGGCGGCGCTGCGCATCGGCTGGGCCTACTGCCCGCCGGGGATCGCCGATGTGCTCAACCGCATCCGGGGGCCGTTCAATCTCTCCTCGCCCGCCATTGCGGCGGGGGCCGCCGCCATCCGAGACCGCGCCCATGCCAAGAAGGCAATCGCCCACAACGATAGGTGGCTTCCCTGGCTTTCCACGGAGATCGCAGGTCTGGGCCTCGAGGTGACGCCGAGCGTGGCAAACTTCCTTCTCGTTCACTTCGACCGGTCGCCGCTATCGGCATCCGCCACCGACGATGCCCTTAAGAACCGGGGCATCTTCGTGCGCGGCGTCGCCGCCTACGGTTTGCCGAACGCCCTACGCGTTACCGTCGGGACCGAAGAGGAAAACCGCGCATTTGTCGCCGCACTTCGCGAGATCCTCGCGGCAGCGGAAAGCTCCGGCAGCCCCGGGGCAGGGGCGGCGGCGGAATGAGCTTCAAGACTTTCGAAAAAATCGCGCTGATCGGCGTCGGCCTCATCGGCTCCTCGATCGCGCATGCCGCCCGGCGCGGCGGGCTGGCAAAGAAAATCGTCGGCTCCGCGCGCACAGCGGCCACGATCGAAAAGGCGCTGGAGCTGGGTGTCATCGACGAAGGCTACCGGACCGCCGGCGAAGCGGCCGCGGGAGCGGACCTCGTCATCCTATGTACGCCAGTCGGGCTTTGCGGGCGCGTTGCGGCCGAGATCGCCGAGGCGGGTGCGTTCTCGCCGGGAGCGATCCTCACCGATGTCGGCTCGGTGAAGGCGGCGATTGTCGCCGACGTGGCGCCTCACGTGCCAGCCGGCGTTCATTTCGTTCCCGGACACCCGATTGCCGGGACCGAGCAGTCCGGCCCCGAGGCCGGTTTTGCCGAACTGTTCGACAACCGCTGGTGCATCCTGACGCCGACGCCGGATTGCGCCGAGGCGGCGGTGTCGCGCCTGCGCGCATTCTGGGAAGGGCTCGGCAGCGCCGTCGAGATCATGACACCGGAGCACCATGACCGCGTTCTGGCGATTACCAGTCACGTGCCGCACCTCATCGCGTTCAACATCGTCAACACCGCCGCCCATCTCGAGCGCGTCGCCGACAAGGAAGTGATCAAGTTCTCGGCCGGCGGCTTCCGCGACTTCACGCGTATCGCCGCTTCGGATCCGACGATGTGGCGGGACGTCTTTCTCAACAACCGGGAGGCGGTCATCGAAATGCTGGGCCGCTTCACCGAAGATCTGATCGCGCTACAGCGGGCCATTCGCTACGGCGAGGGCGACACGCTGTTCGACGTGTTCACCGACGCCCGAGCGCTGCGCCGCGGCATCGTCGAGGCCGGTCAGGATACGGACGCCCCGGACTTCGGCCGGCGCGGCGCCACCACGAGCGAAACAGCGCCCGCCATGCAAAAGCCGGCATCTTCGGCGCCGAAAGGCGCGGCGCGGCGAAGGAGCGGTTCAAAGAAATGAGCGACGCCGAACAGACACAGGCGAAAGGGGACGAGACGGATCTCCCTCACGACCTCTGGGTGTTCGGCTACGGCTCGCTGATGTGGCGGCCGGGTTTTCGTTTCGCCGAGCGCCGGCGCGCCCGCGTGGCCGGGTATTCGCGCACGTTCTGCGTCTACTCGGTCCATCACCGTGGCGTCGAAGGGCGGCCCGGTCTCGTTCTGGGGCTCGACCGGGGCGGCGGCTGCGAGGGGATCGCCTACCGCGTGGCCCGCGAGGACACCGCCGAAACGCTCGCCTACTTGCGCGAACGCGAACAGGTGAGCGGGGTGTACCGGGAAACGCGCCTTACGGTTTCGCTCCTCGATGGCGACAAAGGCGAGGTGTTCGGCCTGACCTATGTTGCCGAGCGCAACCATCCCAGTTACGTGCCACGTCTTCCTATTAGCGATCAGGCCCGGCTCATCGCCTCGTCACAGGGGCTGTCGGGTCAGAATGTGGCTTATTTAATCAATACATGGGCTCATCTCGAGGAGCTTGGTATTCGCGAGAGGACCTTCGAGCGGCTGGGCTCGCTGATCGGCGGGCTCATAACCCGCCGCCGGCCAGTGGTGGAGCCCTGCCCGAGGGCTATGGCGCTTTCGCGTTCACTCGTCTCGGTTTCGAGGCCGTCGTCGCCGACACTGAAGCTGGGTGACCGGCGACGCTTCGCGTACCGCAAGGGCTTGGCACGCTGACGCGAGCGTTCAGCCAGGAGCCCGGGAAGGCTCGGTCGCCCGTCGCCATCATTGCCCGCGAAGGCCAGCGCGGGGCTCGCCAATCCGCGCGTTCCCTCCAGACGGTAGGTTCCATCGGGGCGCAGCGTGTAGACCTGCGGATACAGCCGGCCCTTTTCCCTGACAATGAGCCTCCGCCCATTCGCCTGAACCTCTACGATGGTCGCCTCGCGGCTGTCGCGGAGACGACGGATCGCGACGTGCATTCCCGTTTTGAGCGGCGGCTCAACGGTCGGTTGCGGGCTTTTCTCAGCCGCCGGAGCGGGAGCAGCGTCCCCGGTCGATGTCGCGGCTGGTGACGCGGACGGAGCCTGTGAGATCTCGGGCGGCGCTGAAGCGACCGATACCGAAACTGGCGCAGGATCTGCGGCGGCTGGAGCGGGGGCGGTCGGTGGTTCAACGGCCACTTCAGAGTGCGGAGAGGTTGTTTGCGCTGCTGGCAGTGCGGACGTTGGGGCCGGTTCAGCCGCTTTAGGCGCTTCTGCGACGGGAGCCGAAGCGGGAGCCGTAGCAGGCTCAGGCGACGCGACCGGGGCATCGCCTTTCACCGGCTCGCCCATAACCGGCGCCGGTTCGGGCGGCTGCGCGGGTGCCGCAGGCTGCGAGGTGGATTGCTCTGCCGTGGCGGGCGGTTGCTTCGTATCCGTTGATTCGGCCTGCTTTCTCTTTCCCAGGAGCCAGCTGAACATGTCTTTCCTCGCCATCGTGCATCACCTCGTTTTGCTCTTTGCGGGGCAAAGCCCATGCCAGCGCGTCAACACCTTGAAAAGGCTGGAAACGGCGACGGTTCCCTGCGATATCGTGTCGAAAAAGTCAGCAGGCTCGATATGCCTGCGCAATATTTAGCCACTCGATAACGCTGCGGCCCCATGACGCAAAGCGATTCCGCGGCGCCTTTGACACGACAACACGTAAGGCCAAATCGCCCCGCTACGGCCCGCGAAGCTTGCTTTCGGACGGCGCGCGGGCCATATACCTGCGCATCGAAACCGCATTGGTAAGATACTGCCTCCGGATGCCCGTTCGTCCAGGCACACCAACGCACGGTTCGAACCAGAGGGGCAACTCCGCGCTGGAGCGGCCGCATACTCGTCGAGACCTTGGAGACGACCGAGATGGCTACCGGTACCGTCAAGTGGTTCAATACCCAGAAAGGGTATGGATTCATCGAGCCGGATGAAGGCGGTAAAGACGTTTTCGTTCATATTTCGGCCGTCGAGCGCGCGGGCTGGACGTCGCTCAACGAAGGCCAGAAGATCAGCTACGAATTGGAGAAGAGCCGGAACGGCAAGTTCGCTGCCGTGAACCTCCAGGCTGAATAGCCAATCCGTAGCGCCAGCCGCAGTTAAATCGGTTCCGGGGAGTGCAGGGTCGGTCTGTGCTCCCCCGATCTTCGTTTGTCCTGCTCGTTCCTGGTGGAACTCAGGTCATGCGCATCACACACTTGGAGTTTGAATGGCCAAAGAAGAAGTCTTGGAATTCGAAGGCGTCGTTGAGGAAGTCCTGCCCGATGCACGCTGCCGCGTTAAGTTGGACAACGGGCACGAAGTTGTCGCCTACACCTCCGGCCGGATGAAGAAAAACCGTATTCGCATCCTCGCAGGCGACCGCGTCACGATCGAGATGACGCCTTACGACCTGACGAAGGGGCGTATCAACTTCCGTCACAAGGACCAACGTTCCGGACCGCCGCCGGGCGGCCCCGGTGGTGGCGGCAACCGCCGTCGCTAACTCTCTGGGCTTGCAGGCGTCCGTGCGCGACCGCGGTGCGGCGTCTTCTCCCAAAGAAAGGGCCGGGCGATAAGCTGGCCGGCGGCGCGATAGGCGGCGAGCGAAATCGCCAGCCAGTAGAACGGCATCAAAAGCGTATGGGCGACGAGACGCGGACACGTCTCGCGGGCTGTGAGTGCGCCCAGCAGTATGGCGCTCGCAAAACCGGCGATGAGGTTGGCGATTGCCAGGGACCATAGCGGATCGGACATGAGCCCGACGAACCCTAGCGGCTCGGCCTCACCCGCGGTGACCAGCCCCCAGGCGAGGCCGACATAGACCCACGGGTGGACCAGCGCCGAAAGGATCATCCCACCCATCAGAACCTGGAACCCAGCGAACCGCCACGGCCCCAGCTCCCGCAGGAGCGCCTTCGGCCGTCGCATGTGGACGAGGTAAGTCTGCATCCAGCCCTTGAGCCATCGCGTGCGCTGGGCCAGCCATACGCCGAATGTCTCCGGTGCCTCCTCCCATGTCGTCGAGGACAGGGTGCGCACCTCAAAGCCCAGCCGCGACAGCCGGATGCCCAGGTCGGCATCCTCCGTGACGTTATAGGAATCCCAGCTTCCGGCCTCTTCCAGTACCCGGCGCCGGAAATGGTTCGAGGTGCCGCCGAGCGGCAAAGGCAGGCCCAGGCGTTCGAGGGCCGGGAGAATGCCGACGAACAGCGCGGCATACTCCAGCGTGAACTGTCGCGACAGCCATGTGGCCTGAGGATTGTAGAGGCCGAGGCGCGCTTGCACGCAGGCGGTCGACGCACCGCCTTCGGCGAAAACGCCGAGCGCCCGGTGCAACTGATCCGGGTCGGGAAGGTCCTCGGCGTCGTAGACAACGACAAACTCGCTGTCGGTGCTTCGCAGCGCGTGGTTCAGCGCGCGCGGTTTGGTGCGAGGAAGCCCCGGTGGCACGACGGTCACGCGCATATGCGCCGGCAATTCCATGGCCGCCAGAGCATTTCGCGTTCGTGGGTCGCCTTCCTCGACGATCAGACATATGTCGAGTTTGTCGGCGGGGTAGTCGATGGCTTCCAGTCCGCCAATCAGTTGCGGCAACACCGCGGCCTCATCGTAGAGCGGCACCAGAACGGCATAATGCGGCAGAGGGGCGTCGGCGTCCGGCCGCATAACGGCGACGCGCTTCGGCGCCGGCATGAGACGGGTGAGATCCGCGATTGCCGCGATACGTACCGCCGCGATGCACAGAAACGGTAAGGCGAGGAGGGCGGCAATCCATGGCAGCATCAGCGCCGGTCCTAGCGCGGCGGACAAGAGCAACATTGCGGCGATCAAACCCGCCGTACGCATAACGGGCGCTGCGTTCAGCGTCGCGGCGGACATCTCCGGGTGACGTTTGTGCAGGTCGTCGAGGTGAAAGGCCGCCGCTTTGCGGACGTCCGCGACGTTGCGGCGGGGAGCGCGGGCGTCGGAACCGATACGCGCCGACGTCTCCGCCCGTGCCGCTCGTTTCGCGTCGCGAACCGGCGTTTGCTGGTTAAACGGCTTGGTGGCGGGCTGCGAACTCATGCGACGTCCACGATCAATCTGAGTACAGTATAGCCTGTTTCTACCCGTATGATCGCTGCTCAGCAATGCGTTTGGCGCGCTCCAATCTCGTAAAGCGACCGGTCGAACGGCAGCGCCGGCCCATTCGCGGCGCTCGTCGCCGGCGGCAAAACACGGGGGGAGGCGCCGCGTGCCGCATGACTTTTTCAAGAGCCTATTGAGGGTTAATAAGGGCGCAGTAGCGGTGTATGGAACTGGGGTAGAACTGCTCGCGCGGGACGCCGCACCCGCGGGCTCGCCGCGGCCTCCTGATCAACGAGGTGAAATTGACCGATCCTCTCTTGTTGCGACGCCGGTTTGCACTGCTTCCACGGCCCGCCGGTAAGCAGACGGTGGCCGTGCTTGCGCTAGCTTTTCTCTTGTCGGCATTGGCGCTGGGCGTCTTCGCGCCGGCGGCCGCTCAGGAATCTGCCGCGAGCGAAGCCGCCGATGGCGAACGCCTGACGCGGCGCGTCGCCCTGCGTTTCCTGACGACCAGCGAATTCCCGCCTTTCAATTTCTACGACGAGGACGGCATTCTGACCGGCTTCAACGTCGATCTTGCACGCGCCATCTGCCTGGAGCTCGACGTCACCTGCGAGGTCTTCGAGAAATCCTGGGAGCAGTTGTTTCCAGCATTGCAGCGTAAGGAAGCCGATGCAGTGATTGCCGGGCACGTGGTCTCGGCGCAGAGCCTGGAGAAGGTCGGTTTCACCGACCGCTACTTCCACACCCCCGGGCGGTTCGCGAGCCGACGCCAGGCCCGCGACCTCGAAGCGACGCCGGAAGGGCTTGAGGGGAAGCGCATCGCCGTCGCCTCCGGTACGGCACACGAAGCGTTCCTACGCACCTATTTCCGCGGCAGCCGCATCCTCGCCTACGACAACCCCGAAATCGCGCGCGAGGCCCTGAAGGCAGGCGAAGTCGACGCGGTTTTCGGCGATGCGGTCAGCCTATCGTTCTGGATCAACGGAACGGCATCCGAGCAATGCTGCGATTTCAAGGGTGGTGCGTTCCTGGAGCCTCGATTCTTCGGGGACGGTATCGCAATTGCCGTTGCGAAGGACGACCGGCAGCTCAAGGCGGAGCTGGACGCCGCATTGGCCAGCGTGCGCCAGAGCGGCCGTTTCTCGGAACTCGTAACGCGGTATTTCCCTTACCGCCTCTATTGAGCCACGGTTACCGCGCAAGGAACCGCAAACACAGGGGCAACGCCGGTCGCAGACTGTATGAAACGGCTGATGTAACGGCTTCTTGACAGGGTCTCAGTGCCACTCTTTAAGTTTTTGGTGCACAACGGTTTGGCGAAGATGGCCGCGCCATATACGCTGTCATACTCCTGCAACCTGAATCCGTGACATCAAGACGTCATTCATCGGGTTCAGGGCCATGACGTTCGGTCCGCAGGGAAAAAGGGCCATGACGAAATACCGCTCGCTTTTCATATCGGACGTACACCTTGGCACCAACGCGTGCCAGGCCGAGCTGCTTCTGGATTTCCTGCGCGAGCACGACGCCGAAACCATCTATCTGGTTGGCGATATCGTCGACTTCTGGCGTATCCGCCGCGGCGCGGTCTGGCCGCAGTCCCATAACGATGTGCTGCAGAAGATCCTGCGCAAGGTTCGCAAGGGCGCGCGGGTGATTTTTATTCCTGGAAACCACGATGATGGGCTCCGGCAGTATGCGGGTCAGCACTTCGGCGGCATCGAGATCATGCTGCAGACGATCCATGAAACGCCGGACGGGCGCCGCTTCATCGTGATGCACGGCGACGAATTCGATTTGGTGGTGCGCTACGCAAAGTGGCTCGCCTTCATCGGCGACCGCGGCTACCAGATCGCGCTGGGCTTCAACGCGCCGATCAACTGGGTTCGCCGCCGGCTGGGTCTCGGCTACTGGTCGGTATCGAGCTACCTGAAACTTCGCGTCAAAGGGGCCGTCAACTTCATCGGCGAATTCGAGCAGAAGTTGACTGACGAGGCCAAGCGGCGGGATGCCGACGGCATCATCTGCGGGCACATCCACCACGCGGCCAACCGCGAAATGGGGGAAATCCACTACGTCAACTGCGGCGACTGGGTGGAAAGCTGCACGGCCATCGGCGAAACTGAAGATGGACGATTCGAACTCATCCGCTGGCTCGACGTTATTCGCGAACGCGAAGCCAGTCAGCGGCAGGACGGGGCGACGAAACTCGAGGCTGCGTGAATGAAGATACTTGTCGCCACCGATGCCTGGCGACCGCAGGTCAACGGTGTCGTGCGGACGTATGAGCGTCTGCGCGAGGAGGCCGCGCCTCTCGACGCCGAGATCGTCTTTCTCACGCCCAATGAATTCACCACCGTTCCCTGCCCCACCTATCCGGAAATCCGGCTGTCGCTCCCCGGCTACGCCTACATCGGCCGGCGTATGAAGGAACTCCAGCCGGACGCCGTGCATATCGCCACGGAAGGTCCGCTTGGGTGGATGACGCGGTCGCACTGTCTGCGCCGCAAGATTCCGTTCACGACCAGCTTTCACACGCGGTTCCCCGATTACATCTCGCGGCGCTTCTATCTGCCCGAGAAATGGAGCTGGCGTGTCCTGCGCCAGTTCCACAACGCGGGAGCGGGCACCATGGTCGCGACTCCGTCGCTCGCGCGGGAACTCGAGGAAGAACGCGGCTTCAAGCGGATTTTGCCTTGGACCCGCGGCGTCGACACCGAGCTATTCCGTCCGCGCGACGTGCGCCGCTTTGGGGATGGGCCGGTGTTCCTGTACGTCGGCCGCGTCGCCATCGAGAAAAACATCGAAGCTTTTCTTGAGGCCGATCTGCCCGGCCGGAAGGTTGTCGTCGGCGACGGACCGCAACTCGACGAACTGCGGGCCCGCTTCCCGGACGTTGAATTCATGGGGAAACGGGTCGGCGAAGATCTCGCCGAGTGCTATGCGTCCGCCGATGTGTTCGTCATGCCGAGCCGAACGGAAACGTTCGGGATCGTCATTCTGGAAGCAATGGCCTCCGGTCTGCCTGTCGCGGCGTTCCCGTGCACCGGCCCGATCGATCTGATCGCCAACGGCGTCACGGGCGTGATGTCCGAAGACATTACGGCCGCGGCGCGGGCAGCCCTCGCGCTGGATCGATCGGCCGTGCGATCGAAAGCTCTCGAATACAGTTGGGAAGCAGCCGCGAAACTGTTCGTTTCGAATATCGAGAACGCGCTCTTCGCCCAGCAGGGCCGCAAGGCGCCGACGCGGCGCCTTCGCCGGTTCGCCCGTCGGCGCCCGCATCAGGCCTGAACCCCACCAGGCCGGAGATGCGCGAGCCGTGGCTCCCGCAGGCGGATCTCCCTTTTTCGGATAATCAGCGCTTGAGCGATCCAGGCACGATCAAGCGCAGGCGGCTCTCGCTCTGACCGATGCGAACCGGCGACTGCCCCGCTTCGTCACCGTCGATCTGGACGGCGAGGCCCGGCGCATCGACAACCACCTCGCTGCATGGCCGAATGATCACGCCGGGATGCGTATCGAGCCGTCCCGCCGCTAGCGCCAGCATCTCGCCGATGCGTCCGCGCCGGGTGCGCGCCTGGAACAACACGGCGACCAGCTTCTCCCGAAGGACCGAAACATCGCGCGCGATAACGAAGCCGCCGGCATACCGGCTTGCCTTGGCCACGACGAGCCAGGTCGCGTGATGCGCTGCTCCGTCGATCGTCACCGAAAAAAGCGGCGGAGGGCGCGACACCGATTTCAGCGTCGGCCAGACGTAGGCCGGCTTCCCGATACGCCGCTTCAACTCCATGTTCAGACCCGCGATAATGTCGCCGTCGAAACCGACGCCGGCCATCAGGAAGAACGGATCGTCGCCCGCGCGCGCTGCGGGAATATCGATGATGGGGCCGTTGAGCAGGGTTTCGGCGATTTCAGCGGGACGCGTCGGCAGAGGCAGTTCGCGTGCAAGCACGTTCCCGGTGCCGGCCGGGATCACGCCGATGGGCACGACCGGGTCGCCGCCCATGGCTCTTGCGATGGCGCGCACCGTGCCGTCGCCTCCGGCGGCGATAACCGCATCGAAGCCATCGAAGCGCAGGATCGAGCCCAGCGCTTCGGAGGAAAGGTTGCGCCCCAGCCCCCACAACCGCAGCCGCACGGTCTCGGCGCCTCGGCGTTCCATTTCGCGGACGACCTGATTGACCAGGCGGGCGCGACGTAACCCCGCAACGGGATTGTGCAAAAGCAGGAATCTCTGGCGCATGGAACGGATACACCGTTTCGGACGTGTAGTGTGTAGGGAGCCTTTCGCGAATTGGGAGAACTCGGGCAGACGGGGATTAGCATGAACCTAACAACGAAGGTGGCACAAATGATCGACGATGCCGGCGCGCTGGGGCAACAACTCACCGCCTGGGTGATGGTTGCCCTCCCCAACCTCGTTGCCGCGATCCTCATTCTTCTTGTCGGATGGTGGCTTGCCGGGCGGCTTGAGCGCGCCGTCGGCGCATTGCTCGACCGGCAGGGGCGCTTCGATACCACGCTCAAGGGCGTGCTCAAGAAGATCGCGCGCTATGTCGTCCTGATCGTCGTTCTGATCGCGGCGCTGAGCCAACTGGGGATCGAGACCACCAGCATCATCGCGGCACTTGGCGCCATCGGTCTCGCGGTCGGCCTGGCGTTGCAGAACACGCTCTCGAATATCGCCGCGGGCGTGATGCTTCTGTGGCTGAGACCGTTTTCGCTCGGCGACTATATCGAAGCTGGCGACTCCTCGGGCACGGTGGAGGACATCGGCCTCTTCGCCACGCGGCTCACGACGTTCGAAGGCATCTTCGTCTTCGTCCCCAATTCCGAATTGTGGAACCGCAAGGTCGTCAATTACACGCGCGGCAAGCGGCGCATGGTTCGTGAAGCCTTCACGATCGCGTATGACGACGACATCGAGACGGGACGCGCGGCGCTGCTTGAACTGGTGGCGAACGACAGCCGTATCCATAGCGATCCGGCGCCCGTGGTGAACGTCGCGCAACTTGGCGATAGCGCCGTTGCGCTGGAACTGCGAGCGTGGACCGATACGCCCAACTACTGGGCGGTCCACTGGGACACCGTGGAGCGCGGAAAGATGGTGCTGGAAGCCAGCGGCCTGACAATCCCGTTCCCGCAACAGGACGTCCACTTGCGTGACCTGCCGGAGGGCGGCTTCAATCGCCTGATGCCCGCGAGCCAGACATCCGGGTCCGCTTGAGTCACTGCGAGGCTGGAACCCGAGTGGCCGATTGAGGGGGGATCCCGTGTTCGAAGAGCGGCCCGACACACGCGACGTGATCCTCAACGTCGTCGCCTTTCAGGCGGGCTGGCTGGCGCTGGTTCTGGCGCCGGCCAATGGGGTCGCCTACGCCGGATTCGCGGCGGCGGCGGCCGTGATCGCACTCCACCTCTGGCGGTCTCCCGATGGCCTTTCCGAAGCAAAGCTGTTGCTGGCTGCCGCCGGCCTCGGGCTCGTCGTGGAGAGCGCGGTTCTGCGCGGCGGATTTGTCGGCTACACGGCGGCGGGCAGCCACGACGGCATCGCGCCTCTCTGGCTGGTGATGATGTGGCCGGTGTTTGCCACGTCGGTCAACGTCACGTTCCGTTCATTCCGGAACTGGACCGTCGCAGCCGCGGCGTTCGGCTTCGCTTTCGTGCCGATCGCCTACCTCGCTGGCGTCAAGCTGGGCGCAATGACGATGCCCGAGCCGATCGTTCGTTCACTGGCGGCTATCGGACTGGGATGGGCCATCGCACTGCCGCTAATGTTCTGGCTTGGCCAACGGCTGGACGGTTGGCGCACCGAGTGACCGAAAACGCGGTCAGGCGGCATCTTGCATGCGCCGCATACCCGTCAGTTCCTCCCGCAAGCCCTGATAGGTTGAGACGCACATCACGAGCAGCACGAAGGTGAACGGCAAGCCTGTGGCGATTGCAGCCGCCTGCAGTGACGCCAGCCCTCCCCCCAACATCAGCGTGATGGCGACCAGCCCTTCGAAGACCGCCCAGAACACACGCTGCGCGACGGGCGGGTTCATGATTCCGCCCGCCGTGATCGTATCGATGACAAGCGAGCCCGAGTCCGAAGACGTTACGAAGAAGACCACGACCAGGACGATGCCCACAAACGAGAGCAGGCCGGAAAGCGGCAGCTCCTCCAGCATGCGGAAAAGCGACAGCTCCGGCTGCCATGCCGTGACCGTTTCGGCGACTCCGGTGTAACCGCCTTCGATGAGCTGAACGAGCGCGGTGCCGCCGAAGGTCGTCATCCAGAGAACGGATACGAGCGTCGGAATGATGAGGACACAGATCAGGAATTCCCGGATGGTGCGGCCCTTGGAAACCCGCGCGATGAACATACCGACGAAGGGCGACCAGGAGATCCACCACGCCCAGTAGAACGTGGTCCATCCGTGGAGGAAGGCTTCGTCACGGCCGACCGGACTGGACAGCGGCACGATACGCCAGATGTAGCTTACGAGGTTGTCGAAAAAGCCGGTGACGATCGCCAGCGTCGGCCCCGCGATGATTACGAACAAGAGGAGCAGGAAGGCGAGCGTCATGTTGATTTCGGAGAGACGCTTGACGCCTGAATCGAGCCCGGCGACGACCGAGATTGTCGCCATGCCGGTGATCGCCGCAATCAGGATGACCTTGTTGGTGTCGCTCGCCTCGATACCGAAGAGGTAATTCATACCCGCGATGGCCTGCTCGGCACCGAAGCCCAACGAGGTGGCGAGACCGAACAACGTCGCGAAGACCGCAAGCGTATCAATGATATGACCCGGCCAGCCCCATACAGCATCGCCGAACAGCGGATGGAAAACGGAACGGACGGTGAGCGGCAAGCCGCGGTTGAATGAGAAGAACGCCAGCGCCAGGCCGACGACGGCGTAGATCGCCCAGGGATGCAGACCCCAATGGTAGATGGTCGCGGCCATGGCCGCATCTCGCGCGCGCTCGACGTTTTCGGGCGAAACAAACAGCGGCGGCTTCTGGAAGTGGGCGACGGGCTCCAACACGCCGAAGAACATCAGGCCAATGCCCATCCCCGCGGCGAACAGCATGGCGAGCCAGCCCGTGAAGGAGAATTCCGGCCGCGCGTCGGGGCCGCCAAGCCTTATTTTTCCGAACGGAGAAACGACGAGGTAAAGCGCGAAAATGACAAAGACATTGCCGGCGAGGATAAACAGCCAGTCGAGCGAAGACGTCAGTCCCTCGCGGAGGCCTTCGAAATAGATCTTCGTCGCCCCCGGGAACATCAAGGTGACGGCGACGAACGCGATGATGATCGCGCCGGAAATGAAGAAGACCGGATTGTGGACGTCGAACCCCCAGAAGTTCACGTTATCCTGCCCGACCTCGTAGTCCGTCTCCGTCGTCTGGTTCAGGTCGTCTTCAGAACGTGTCTCCTGGCTCATGCCGGCTTTTTCCTCCATCATCAGGTGCACGGTCTAACCCCTGCTAGCGGGGCAAGGTTCAAACGGCCCCGCACGCAGGGGGCGCAGCCTTCAGCATTTAACGGGCAAGTGCAAGGCCGGCCGGGAAATGATCACCCCTTGCGGCGCGGATAGCTGCCGCCCCAGGTCGCCCGTCGCACCTCAGAATTCGACTTCGACGCTCCATTTGAGCGTGTGGTCCCGGCGTGTGCTCAGTGAGCCCGAAGAGAACGCCGACTCCTATCGAAACCTCGACGCCGTCTTCCTCCGCTTCGTCCGACATTTCCATTTCATCGTCGCCGGAAGAACCGCCCAGCCCCGACGCATCGAAACCGTAATAGACGATGGGACCGACCCGATGCTGGTCGTGGTCGCCGAAAAAGGCGCGCTCCTCGCCCGGTGCTCCCGTATTGCCGAGGCGGTCGAACGTGCCGTAGCCCTCGACGGTGAAGGTCCAGTTTTCCGATGCCGCGTAGGACACCTGCGCTGCGTAGCCAAGGTCCCATTTCTTGTCGCGAACCGGCTCCTCGGCGGGGTCGCCGTTGCCGAAATGATAAATGAAGAGAAGGTTGCCGACGGCCCCCCAGCGCCCCGACTTCATCTCAACAATCGGACCGAAGTTGACGGAGCTGAGATCGTCGCCGCCCACCGGGCTTTCGAATTCGGCGAGTGCTCCAAAGCCGATACCGCCGTCTTCCGGGACTCGCTTGAAGATCGTGACGACTTCCAAAGCGACCTCGTCGAGCTTGAGGTTCTCAAAGCCGTTCGCCAGCGCAATGTCGTCGGGCTCCTCGACCCTCTCCTTCTCGTACTCGATGCCGACACGCAGGCGAAGGAAGTGCGTTAGACTGCCTTCCAGCTCAAGGGCGTGACGCTGGCGGGCGACGGAGTTGTCGTCGTAGACGGTTTCGGCCTCCTCACCGGGATCGTCACCCGGCTGCGTAACGGCCTTGCGGCGGGGGTTGCCGAAGGTGTGCGCATTCTGGCTCTGGAACTCGGCCTTGCCCGGCTCCGCTTCGAGATCCTTGAGTTCGAACTGACCGATAGCCGGGCCAGCGAGCGCCGGCCACGCGCTGGCCATAAACATGGCGCCCGCGATTACCGATAGCCGGTGAAAGCCAGGACACGCGGATGACGTTCGCCGGCCCCGCGCCAGGGCGCGGACCGTTTCGACTCGTATGGCGTCAGACGTCATCTCTGCTTTCTGCTGCTGTTTGAGTTTCTTGTTGTGGGCAGATGCTGTGCGACGGACTTGCCTTCGCGTTTTCCTCCCCCGGTGCGACCTCTGGCTCACCCCACCCTTCGCCAAACAAACCACGGGCGAGCCGGATCGGGAATTGTTCCCGGAAATACCGGCAGTTAACGGCAGGGCCTTGGTGCCGTTGGGTCACACTCGCTGTCGTACGGAAGCCTACGAATCTGGGCGAACGAGAGGCTTTACCAGGACAAAAAAGAGGCGCTTAAGGCATTGAATTCCCGATAGTAAAATTGGACGCCAAAAGGCGCGATATTGCCCTAATCGGTGATTACCGGAATTGATGGGGAGCGAGGTGCACCGTCCAGGAGGCACCCAATGTTTACACGGCAGTCCAGCCAGAAGGTCATTCCGCCCGAGCGTTCGCAAGAGCCGTCCTTCCAACCGCCACCCGTGGCGCCGAGCCGCGCCGCGGACGATGCCGTCGTCGTGGAGCCGCAGACTGCTGCGCCGCAGCAGCCGACCGGACCAGCGCCCAGCCAGCATAACCATTCCGTAATCGGCCCCGACCTCAAAATTCTTGGCGGCGGTTTGCGGCTCGTGTCGGAGGGTAACCTCACGGTCGACGGGACCGTCGAGGGGGATGTGCTCGGCGCCAACGTCGTCATCGGCCCGCACGGGCACGTCAACGGCCTCATCCATGGCGAAACGGTATCGATTGCGGGCAAGGTCGCGGGAACGGTGCGCGCCGTCGACGTCTCTTTAAAGAATGGCGCCCAGGTCGAGGCGGAAGTTCATCACAACACCCTCAGCCTGGAACTCGGCGCCAGTTTCGAGGGCCGTTCGCGCCGATATTTCGACCGCGCGGACCTCGTTCCCGACCTGAGAGAAGCCGGATCGCCGCAACCGGCAGCCACGGCCTCGCACGAACCGGGCGCAGTTCCGCCGCACGTTCCGCACGCATCGGTCGAACCGCCTCATGGCGGCGGACTCCGTTCGGCGACGGAAGCGACCCTCGTGTCATCGGCAGCCATGTCGCCGTTCCGCGACTGAGCCCGACCACGCCGCAACGATCGGCCCAATCCGGTCGGCCAGCGCGCGCCACCCGCGCGCGCCGCCGGCCTCGGCCGGGCCGCCTTAACCCGTGATGCGTAACGAGTAAGGACATGTTTCAACAAGTGATCGACGAACTTCCCGCCGTCGCGGACCAAGCCGAATCTCCCCGCACCCTCGATAACGCGTTGCCGATGCCGGGGCCGACAACGACCGTGTTCGGGCCCAACGTCGATATCGAAGGTGACGTCTACATCGACGGCGACGTCATGCTCATCGGGCGTATCAGCGGCGCTCTACGCTGCCGACGCTTCTTCCTGGATCGCGATGGAGAGTTGGACGGTCTACTCGTCGCAGACCGGGCGGCGATATGGGGCCGCGTCGATGCGGAAATCTATGCGCCGGTGATCGAGCTGCACGCCGGCGCATTCGTCGAGGGGGCGGCCTACCACGAGGAGTTCATCCTCGACCGGGAGGCCTACTTCGAGGGGAAGTCGCGCCGTTATACCAATCCGCAGGCGATGGCACCGGCCGCGTAACTGCGTACGGCGCGTCGACGTTTCTAAATCTCGGCGCCGGCGGCGTCGGGATTTCGCGCCAGGATCGCCCAATTCAGCGCGCTGGCGAACGCCACCCAGAAGAAATAGGGGACGAAAAGCAGCGCCGCCGTCTGGCTCAGCGGCCAAGCCAAGGCGATGAACGCGACAATCGTGGCGAGCATGGCGAGTGCATCGACGAGTGCCGCGCCAATGCGGTGACGGCCGAACATCAGCCACGACCACGCAGCGTTGAAAACGAGATTGAGCGCCCAGACGCCGAGGGCGATGCCGAACCCTTCCGCTTTCCAGACGAGCCAGCCGGCCCCTGCGATCATGACGTAAAGCACCGTCCAGGCGGGCGCGAACAACCAGTTCGGCGGCGTCCATGAAGGTTTTTCCAGCGTCTCGTACCACGGGCCCGGCATGAAGACGGCGCCCGAGACAGCGACGACGAACACCGCGACGAGAAACGGCAGGAAAGTCATCCAATCCGACATGCTCAACCTTTCGGTTCTCCAACCACGGGGCTACCCGCATTGCTGGGTCAAACGCCGGAACCCTTCAATGGTTCGGCGCAGCCGTTTCAGGCAGCCCGCCACCTTCTCGGCAGCGATCCTTCGCACAGAGCTATAATACGCCGGAGGCGTCGTGTCAGGTGAGCGGAATGGCCGCGATACGTCCCGGCCCTGCGCCAGCGCCCCGACGCTTCAGGCGGCGCGGGTGCGTTTGCGGCGAAAGGCGAGCGCGTCGAATCCGGCCTGGGGCCGCTCCGCTGTGGCGGAGGAAGTCGCGACAGCCGCCTCCGGCTTGATCTCTTCGCGGACCGGGCGATTGAGGTCGCGAAGGATGCCGCTCGCATCGCCGGACATGAACTGAACGCCGATACCGTGTTGACCGCGGTGGCGCACTTCGCATTCGAAGAACGCGGCGGTCGGCCCGATCTCGACGGAGAAGTAAACCGGCGGATGCAACGCGCCGAGGAACTCCAGAAGGGCGCCGCCCTCTGAAATATTACGCACGATGCAATGCTCAGGCGGGCGGCCCGGAATACGCGCGACGGCGTGAAGGCAGCTTTTACGGCGTCCAAAGGAGCGGCGGTCTGAATGCGCCATGGCTCAATACCCGATTAACCTGTTCTCTTCCACAGATCACAGACTAACCGACACGGCATTTCCAGATCGAAAAACAAACGGATCAAATACGAAGCTTATCGTTTTTTTAGCCGCGACTGCTCATTTGCCCTCCCGATCCCGCGGAATGAGACGCATGGCAGCGGCAAGGCCGAGAATGATGAGCGCCAGCACACCCAACTCGACCATGGCGGCCTGGAACGTCGGGTCGTTCATATCGACGTGCTGGGCGCTTTCTGCGGTGATGACGAGGACGCGCCGGATCGCAGCGATGATGCCGACAAGTATGAACGGCTCTATTTCGAGCCGCTTTTTCACGGCGATACGGCGCACGGTGTAAATGATCTCGGCCAGCATGAGGACGAGGAGCGCGCGGTCGAGAAGATGGAGCAGAGCCGGCATGAATTCTCCGGCCGCCAAGCGGAAGCCCACCTCAACGAGTGCGAAGAGCAGAAGCCCTGCCGCAGCGGCCGTCAGGACCGCCGCGGTAGCGAGGTAGATTACCGTTTCGGCCCGCTCCAGCGGCCGCAGCCGTTTCAAAGTCTCCACATTCATCGCCAGTCTCCAGTCGCGTTCGCTATGCGAACGTTCCGGATGCGGCGATGTTCCTGAAGCGCGGTCCCGCCATGGCGTTTCAAAGATCGACGACGAAGCTGTAGCCGTGGCGCGTGAAGCCGAGCCGTTCGTAGAAGGCGTGGGCCAGGGTCAGGTCGACGTGGGAGGACAGCATAAGCTTGTAGCAGCCACGGACGCGGGCGATCTCCATGGCATGGTCCATCATCTCCCGGCCGAGCCCGCGCCCCTGACAGTCCGGCCGCACGGCAACCTGCTCGACCAGGGCGAAGGGCCTGCCGCCGCGTATCAGTGTATCGACGATCGTCAACGAATAGGTGGCGATGACCGCACGGGATGCCGGATCCTCAGACACATAGACGGTGTACTCCGGATAGGCCGCGAGCCGCGCGAACGCTTTCCGGGCGTCATCCGGCGATAATCGCTCGCCGCCGTCGAGGCCCGTTGCGGCGTAGATTTCGCCGAGGGCGCTCAGGTCGGCGGGCGTGGCCGGCCGCATGGCGGCTCCCTGCGTGTCCATTTTGGTATTCATGTGCTTCGCGTCCGGTCAACGAGATTTGGCGGCGAAGCCCGAAGCAAAGAACAGGTGCGGGCCGCCGGCAATACTAAACGGTCGCCTTTTTCCCGTTGAGGTGGAACCCCAATTCATCGCGGATGTTTCGCGCGGCCTGCCGCCAGTCGGCACCGCGTGGCTGGTCGTCGCCGGGCAATGCATCCTCGCTTTCCGGCGCCATCTCCACGGTGGGTGGAACCTCGCCGAGTTCGTGGAACGGCAGATCCAGGTGTTCCTGCTCGATCTGTCTCGGCTCCGCGGAGGCCGGAAATGCGCCAATTCGCGCGGCCAGGTTCTGCAATTCCGAAAGGATGAGCGCGCGCCGGTTCTCGTGTTCGAGAGTGAGGCTGCGCACGTCATCGAGCAGTTTCTTGTCGGCGCGGCTCAACGCTTCGCCCAATGCCGCGATCAGCAATTGCTCGCTGCTCGTGACATCCTCCAACCTGGCGTGCATTCCTTCGAATTGGGCTTTCGACGATTTCATAAAGGTCCCCCATTGCGCGGCTTCGGTTTCCACGAATCACAAACGCCGACAACAGCTTCGAGGTTGTGGATAATTACGCCGAGATTGGGACAAAACTTTTTTCTAAACCGTGATAATGGACGTGCCGAATTCAAGCCGCTCCTCAAAGGACGGAAAACCGTCAACGCGCCGAACGTGCAACCTTCCAGCTCTCTTCCTCGATGCGTATCGACGCGAGGATGCGATCGATCAGCAGGCACGTGCGATGGAACAGATCGGAACCGCGCCGGTAGTCGGCGGGCGCGAAGAAATCGATCCGGCCGGCGTTGAAGAGATCGACGCACTTCTTACGCGATTTACCCGGCGGATAGACGGCGATGGCGTGACCGCCGTTCTTTCGGGTTACCGCCATGGAGGGCACGTCGGTGTCGCCGTCGCCGAAATAGATCATGTTGGAAAAGGGAATGGGGCGCGCCGTTTCCGGCATATGCTCATTGATCGTTTCGCCAAGATCCTCGACGCCCTTATTGATCCGGAACAGATACTGCGTTTTGCCCGTGTCGGTGATGACCCGTTTCGGATAGGGCAGATCGTACGCATCGAACCAATATTCGGACGCGAACACATTATGGAAACGATCGCGGATCGGCGTGCCTTCGACAATTTCGGTAAGGCCGGAGGAAATGAGGTAATGACGCAGTGAAATACCGTGGCTTTCCGCTCGGATCTTCACGTAATCCTCCACGGCATCGAACCATTCAAGCACGCCGGGAAACAGCTCCACGTCACGCCCCTGGGCGACCAGATCCTCACGGTCGATACGGACGCCCGCCTCCTTCGCCTTCTTATAGAGAAGGTGCATGTAAGTGATGAGCGGGTCGGCCTTGTGCTCACGGGCAACGCGGTTCGATTCCGCCCAGAAGTCCGCCGGGTCGATGCCGATCTTGGGCAGGAAGGCATATTCCTGCATGGGCCGCGGCGAAAGCGTGCCGTCGAAGTCGTAGACGAGCGCAATCGTTTTCTTGGCGAAGCGTTTCGGAGACGCGGCCTTCGGTTTGCGTTCGCCGGCGGCCTTGCCGGACTTGCGCGATGCTGGGGCCGTACCGGCCGCACCACCACCGATCTTCTCCGCCCGCTCGGCCATATCGCTCGATCTCCCGTAAAGACGACTTGTATGGGCTGTTTGGTGCCTGATTCGGCGGGGCGGATTAAGGCGACGGGAAGGTTTGCGCCCATTTTACGGGCTTGTTCCGCCTATTCGCCTCAACGCTCGGTTCGGTGGGAAAGCCGGCCCGGGGGTTGTCTCCCGCCGTATGGCGGCAATAAATGCTGGTCAGCCGTCTCATCAAACCGCAAGAGTCCGCCCATGACCGCCCTGCCGCCGTTTCCCAATCCGCAAGAAGCACGCGACGAACTGATCCGCATCGTCACCTCGCTATCGTACGTCACGGGCACGAACCTGCGGCTCGCCTCGGGCAAGACCTCATCCTATTACTTCAACATGAAGCCGACGATGCTGGACGCGCGCGGCGCTTACCTGATCGGGCTGCTCATCCTCGACCGGATCGAGCCGCTTCAGGTCAGCCTGGTCGGTGGGCTTGAAATGGGTGCTGTGCCGCTGGCAAGCGCAGTGGCGGCCGTTTCGGCGGCGAAAGGAGCGCCGGTATCCGCGTTCTTCGTGCGCAAGCAGGCCAAGGACCACGGCACCCAGAGCCTGATCGAGGGGCTTGCCAAGGACGAAACGCTGGAAGGCCGTCGCGTCGTCATTCTTGAGGACGTCACCACGACCGGCGGCTCCGCCATCAAGGCGGCGGAACAGGTGCGGGCGGAAGGCGGCGAGGTCGTCGCGGTGATCACCGTACTCGACCGGCAGGAAGGCGCGACCGAGGCCTTCCGGATGGCCGGGCTTCCGTTCCAGTCGCTAATGACCAAGGCGGATATTACCGGCGGGGCTTAACGGCTCAACGGCCGCGGTTCGGCCGCGCAAGCATCCGGTCGACCTCCGGCGGGGCTCACGCATCGAGCAGCAAGCGGCGGTAACGGGTCTTTTGCGCGATGCTTCGCGGAAAATCTGACGCCGCAGGTAGAAATTTCCAGGCCGCGCCCTCATGATGGCCCGATCGGTGATGATCGGAGCGGAACAATGAAACGATTGGCGACGACGGCTTGCGCGGCGCTGGGGCTCCTGGCGGGCTTGCATGGTTCCGCCTTGGCGCAGAACTTTCAGTGGCAGGCGGATGCCTACAACGACCCTGGCAACCGTGGGAAGTACACGGCATTCCTCACGCAGGGCGTTCCCGAAACCGACAACACCGCATTCCGAGCGACCTGCGAACCTGGCTCTTCCGGCAAGTTCGCGCCGACGATCTTCGTCTACAATACCGGACAGATGGCGCGGAACGACCGGCTCTCCGTGTCCTTCTTCGTCGACGGCCGAAAAGTGCATGAGATGCCGGGGCTGGTCTACCATCCCGACAGCGAGGAAGGCATAGCCGGGATCTTCGTACGGGCGGAAGTCGATGACCCGTTGTGGGAACTCCTGGCGGCCAATACGTATGTTCGCTACGAGGCCAACGGCATGGGGAAGGCCGGCATGAACCTGTCGGGTTCCAGGGCGGCGATCGAGCGCTTCCTGAGCGAATGCCGCGGGATTTTCGGGCTGAGACAGAACGCCCAGGACAACGGCAACCGGCAAATACAGCAAGAGCAGGCGCAACAGCAGCAACGCCCGCCCGCCCGCATCGCCGGCAGCCGTCAGAACGAAGAACTCAACGTCGCCGAGGCGCGCAGTTGCCGTAAATTCGGACGCGTCAAATCGAAGAATTCGAACGCCGCGGTGTCGATCCGCTTCACGAACCGCACCAGCAGTTACCGGTCCGTGATGTGGCTCGACGACAAGGGCAGCCCCGTCCACTACAAGGATCTGAACCCGGGCGAATCCTACGTTCAGCAGACGTTTGCCGGGCACCCCTGGATGTTCACGGACGGCCCGGGCAACTGCAAGGAGATCTTCATTCCGCGCCGCGGATCGCGCTCCTTTGACATCACGTTTGATCGATGAGCGGAGGGCGCTGAAGTGGCCGAAGCAAACTAGATCGTGTTCAGTTCAGACTGAATAACGATCTTGCTTCTTTCGCTCACGGGCCGCATCGGCCTTCGGCCGGGCCCTGCGCGGGCGCGCCGCAAAGCGGCGGACCGCGGTCGCGGTCTTGGAGCGCGTCCATCACACATGAGCGCGCTCTAGAACCCTCCACCGGTCCTGAAGCCGCCGCCGCGACCGCCCCGCCGGCTGCCGCTGCCCCAGCCGCCACCGAAAGGCGGCAGGCCCGACTGCTTGCGGAAGGGGTCGGCCGGGCGGCCCTTCCATGAATGCCGGCGGCGCGACCGGGCCCAGTATTCGGCTCCGGAAATCGCGCCTTTCACCAGCGCTTCCAGGACTTCCTCCGCGATGTCCTCCAACTCGAATTCCGACGCGATATCCTCGAAATAATTGCGTCGATAGCGGGCGGAAACTTCGAGCACCTCGCGGCGCTTGTCGCTGAGGTCGTCGAGATCCTCGCGCCTGTCCGCGAGCTTTCGTTCGGTCTCGGCAGCCTTGCGCTCAAGGTCCGCGATGCGCTCGGCGATTACGTCGTCGGACGGATCGGGCGTGCTGCGCGCCTCCGTGAGCAGCCGGATACTGCGCTGACGCTCGAGGAATCCGGCGGACACCTGAACGGCTTCGGCGAACGACTCATCGCGACCCTCGGCATACGGCGTGAGCCGGCGCGTGATTTCAGCGATCTCGGCTTCGATCGTTTCCAGTGCCTTGTTCAAGCCGGCCTGTTCGATGCGGGCGGAGCCCAGATCGCCGATCAGATCCTCTCCGACGCGCGCCTCGATCCGTCTGGCTTCAAGTTCCTCGACAGCCTTCACGGCTTCTGTGACATCATCGTTCAGCCGGGAGACGTGCTCTTTGAGGCGGACCGGGATCTCGGTAAGGATGGCGTAGTTTGCGCGCGCTTCGTTGTAGCGGACAAGCTTCGCGACCCAGTCGTCGGCCATGCGGATCAGAGCGTTCGGCCGGTATTCCTTGCCGCCGTAGTCTCGCCGCCAGAGGTACATGAACAGCGGATCGTCCTCGTAGGCCTTGCCTTTCTGCTGACGATCCTTTTCGGCCGTGCGTGCCTTTTCGGCGGCGCCAGCATGCAGTGCCTCGGCCTTCTCGCGGGCCGCGGCCAGCGTCTTGTATTGGGCATCGCCGGCCAGCTCGGCGCGGACTTCCTCGGCAACGTCATCCAGCCTTTTTTCCAGTTCCGCGATGCGATCGCGCAGGCCGGAAGCTTCGTGAGCCAGACGGCGGCGCTCGGCCGTTGCCTTCCCTTCGCGTGCCTCCAGCGCGTCGACGGTTGCCTGGCGCGCCTTCAAGAGGCTTTCGACACGGTGCTCCAGCGCATCGGCCTCATCGATCACGCCGTCGGAAATCGCCGAGCGCATGCGCACCTCGGCCAATTCGCGAAACGCCGCGGTTCGCTGCTGAAGCAGGCTGGCGTGATGCTTGGTCAGCCCCTCGACATCGCTTCGCACCTGGCGCTCCTGACGTTCCAAGTCCTCCAGCGACTTCTCGATACGGGAATAGGTTTCGCGTCCGGAGATCATCGGCTCACCATCGGGTAATGGCGCCGCCGCGCACGGGGATCGACCAATCGGGTTCCAGCCGACCGCGCTGTTTGCGGCCCGCGATGTTATTCTGAATGATGCCGTCGTCGTCCTTGTCGGCCTTGACGTCCACCAACACCTGCCGGTCGACGCGCTGTGCCCAGGCCTTGACGCGGTCGCGCTTGCCGGTCTCCTCGTTCAGGATATCCTGGGACAGAACCTGCCCGTTCGCGCCCACCGCTTCGACGACGACGTAGAAGTTGTAGCTGTCGGGGTTCGCATCGGGGATACGCCACAGGCCGGAGACTTCGCCGGGCCGATTCACGATGCGGATCGAATAGGTTTCGCGCAGCGTCGCGAGCGTTCGGCTCAGGTTTTCGCGGGCCGCGCTTGCATCGGCGAAGTCCCCGGCCCTGGCGGCATTGGCACCGGCGAGGGCGGTGGCGTCCGCGCGGTCGGCGACGAGCGGGTCATTGGCTTCGGCCCGGATATCCGCCGCGAGCCCCTTCAATGTCTCCGGCAGCTTGGCCAATTCGCTTGCCTGAGCCGCCTCTTGCAGCGCCTTCGGGCGCTCGTAGGCGATGTAGTTTACCGCCCAGATCAGAAGGATGCCGGCGACAATCCCGACGACCCACTTACCCCAATCCCAACGGGTGACGTAGAGGCGTGCCAACCGCGTGGTGAGAGCTTCCGGATTGGGCGGCTTATAGGTGAAACGGTCTTCCTCCAGGGCGCGAACGCCTTCGGCCAGAAGTTCGTCGCTCACCTCGATGCCCTGCGAGCGATAAATCTCGCGCAGGCGGTCGATCAGATCGGCGCGGCGGGCCTCGTCATTGAGCTCGCGCTCGACCAGCTTGCGGTCGTGGCGCAGCGTGTCGACGACGTCCATTGCAATCATGACGTCGTCGAGCGGACTCTTTCCCACCGCTTGCATGCCTTGCGCCACTTTCGGGGTCCTCGCCTTCGTGGCCGATGCTATTCGATGTACGCTTCGCCCTCGGCGGCGATGCGGGCGAGCCGGCGCTTGCCGTCTTCGACAGCCTCGCGGATTTCCTCGGAATTGCGGGTGGCGAGCTGGCGCATTTCGTTGATGATCTCGCGGGTGCGGACCTGGAAGTTGACGACCGAGTCGACCAGCTTCTTGACCGACTCCGCCTTCACCGTCGGGCCGTAGCCCGCCTTGATTGCCGCTTCCTGCACCTTGTCGCCGATCTCAGAAAGCGTTTCGAGGCTCTTGTCGATGCCTGCCTTCATGCTCTCCAGCGTTCGGGTGGATTCGTGGAGGCCGAACAGCCCCGTGAACGAAGCTTTAAGCGCCGTCAGCACCGCTTCGTTGGTGGAGAAGAACGAGACCGCCTGCTGGTAGACACGCTCCTTGGCGCTGGTCGTCTGGGTGAGGCGCGACATCACGACTTCGGAGGTGTTGTATCCGATGGTCAGGTTATCGGCGAGGTCCTTGGCGATCTGGTAGCGCTTCTCCTCGTCCTGTAGCGCGCGGATTTTAGCGTCGCGCTCCATCTCCAGTTCGGCAAGCGCTGAGACGTCGTCGCCCTTGTAGGCGTCGACTTGCTTGGACGCCTTCTCCAACTCCTTCTTCGTGGCGGCAAGCTGCTTTTCCGCTTTCTGCAGAACCTTGAGCGACAGAACCTGGGCCTGCTTGTAGGCGCCGCGGAAATCGTTATAGGCGTCGAGGATGCGGCCTTCGCGGATGATCTGGTCCTTGGCGTCCCGCGCGACCTCCAGATACGTGTGCTTGATCTCGTCGAATCGCTCGGCGATGTCGCCGCGGCGGACCTTCATCCAGACGTTGGCAACGCGCTCGAAGGTGTTGATCTTGCCATCCTCCATCTGGTCGACGAGGCGCTTGGAATCGTCACGGATGGAGTTGAAGGCGTAAACGATGTCCTCGTAGCGTTGGCCGATATTCATGGCCGAGATCTCATTGCGCACGATCTCGTTGAACAGCGACGTCTGCTGCAGCGTCTTGGCGATGACGGCGATATTCTCGCGGTCGAGGTCGTAAATCTTTTCCAGGAGTCCGCCGATCGGCGTCTCCTCGGCGCTGGACGTATCCAGCCCCAGTTCCCGGACCTGCTTCAATGCCTTGTCGAGCTGCTTGAGTGCCGTACCCTTGGCCATCTTCGGAACATCCCTTGTTCGCACGCCTGCCGCCATTTGATGGCGGAATAAAATCTCGCCGACGTTCAATATGATGACGCTTCGCGCGAAGGCAAATCACCGCACGGATCGAAGTTACCGCCGGGATGCCGATTCTCGAGCGAGCCGGTCTCGGCGGGGTTGAGCTTTTCCAGATAGGTGCAGAAGGCAGGGGCCAGGGAGCGGGAAAACGAGCCGGTCAAATGGGTGGCGTCCCGATAGACGATTTCGCCATCGATCACGGCGGGGCATACGTTGCGGCCGCAGAAGCGATCGTTGAGATCGAGCAGTTCGATGCCGGCCTCGCGGGCGGCGGCACGCTCGGGTCCGTTGTCCTCCACCGCCTCGCCGCGCGCGGTTCCGCAGGCGTCCGCGCCCTGGGAATAGATGCAGTCGAGGACCTTGCCGCGACGGTTCTTCGGTGTGGCGGCCACCACCACGACGCGAATGCCGGCTTCCTTGAGAAGGTTAAGTGTTTCCACGTAGCCGTCGAAGAACTTCTGTTCGGCGGCCGCTCGATCAATTGGCTCACCCGATTCTGAAACAACATTCTTCTTCGGGTAGCCGGTCCAGGTCGAGACGACCACGACGGCCGGCCGGTAGGCCAGGATCTTGGCGATGGCCTGCTCACGCCATTGCGCACATTCCGCATCGACCGCGCGCTTGGCGAAGTTCCACAGCGGGACGCGGGAGACGGGGCAGCCGCCCCGGGTAATGACACGCAGGCGCCATCCGCGGCGACGCGCGGCTTCATCCATCGCATCGGCAAAGTGGCCGGCGTGGCTGTCGCCGAAGAGAATTGCGATTTCGCTCCCCTCCGGCTCGCCGAAGACGCAGCGCTGCTCGGCCTTTCGCGACGTCAGTTGCTTAGCGCAGGGGCGCGCCTGGATGAGCGGGACGTCGTCCTTGGCAGCGACCGCCTTCATACGGATCGGGTCTTTCGCGTCGAGACCGATCAGCACGAAGGGCAGCGCGACGGCACCCAAGGCCACAGCCGCCGAGGCCGCGGCAGCCGTTCCAAGCGTCGCAAGCGGGGGCGCGACACGGTGGCGTAAGGGCTTCTCGACGAAAACGTAAGCGGCGGCCGCGCAGGGAAGGACAAGCGCGAGTGCGACCAGTTTCCCGTCGATGCCCGCGATGGGACCGAATTCAGGGATCAGGACAAGAAGCGGCCAGTGCCACAGATAAATGCTGTAGGACAAGCGGCCGATCAGCGTGAACGGTGGAAGCGACAGGATCGCCTTTGGTGCCAGACGTCCGGCGTCCCCGCCGGCGATGAGCGCCGCCGTCGAAAGCGTCGGCAATAACGCCAGCAGCCCTGGATACGGCAGCTCAATCGAATAAAGAACGATGCTCGCGGCGAGCCCCGCCAGACCGAACCACGCCAAAGCGCCAAGCAGCAGTCGCGGCATCAGGCCACGTATCGCCGCGATACTGAGCGCCAGAAGCGCGCCGGTTCCCAGTTGCCAGAAACGCGCCTCGCCATGGAAGAACGCCGCCGGCTGGTTCTTCGTCATCCAGAACAGCGATGCGGCGAAAGACGCAGCCGTCAGCGCGGCGATAACGATTGCAATGGTGCGTTGCGGAGCCGCTTTGTCACGGCGCAGGTAGAGAAGCCCGGCGATCAGGACGGGGGCGATGATGTAGAATTGCTCCTCGACCCCCAGCGACCAGAAGTGCAGGAGGGGGCTCGCCCCGGCTTCGGCATCGAAATAATCGACCGTGCGGTGGGCGAAATAATAGTTCGACAGGTAGACGAGCGCGGCCAGCGCGTCCTTCCATACCGACTGCAGCAGGCTCGGCGTGTTCAAGGCGGCGACCAATGCCAGGGTCGCGGCGATAGTGAGGAGCGCGTTGGGAAGCAGGCGGCGGGCGCGGCGCGCCCAAAACGCGGCCAGGTCGATCCGGCCGGTGGCGGCGGCTTCCTTCATCAACAGTCCGGTGATCAGGAAACCGGAGATGACGAAAAAGGCGTCGACGCCGACGAATCCGCCGGAAAAGCCTGGAATCGCGGCGTGATAGGCGACAACGGCGATGACGCAGACGGCGCGGAGCCCTTCGATGTCCGGGCGGAAACTGAGCTGAGGCATGGGCGTGGCGCCATCGACCGAAAGGGAATTCTGCAGCCCAGGGCGGCGGGTTCCTCACTTGTCTTGCGACGACCCTCCCTCGGCGGCCAGGGCTTTCGCACATCGCCCCGGTGCCCGCAACAGTCCAGGTCTGATCAACCGTCGCACTTGACCACGGGCGCAGGTCGCAGCAAGAACGATCCCCATGACCCACATTTCGCGCATCGACCGCCGCTTCGCGGTCCTCAAAGAACAAGAACGTGCCGCCCTCGTGACCTTCATCACAGCGGGCGACCCGGATTTCGACACCTCACGCACGCTGCTGAAAGCGCTTCCGGATGCTGGCGCCGACATCATCGAGCTGGGCATGCCGTTTTCCGACCCGATGGCGGATGGCCCGGCGATCCAGGCGGCCTCCCAACGTGCGCTGAAGGCCGGTCAAAACATGGCGAAAACGCTGGAGCTGGTGGCCGATTTCCGCAAGGACGACCCGGATACGCCGATCGTCTTGATGGGCTATTACAATCCCATTTATGTCTACGGACCGGAGAAGTTTCTCGACGCTGCGGTCGAGGCTGGCGTCGACGGGCTGATCGTTGTCGATATTCCGCCCGAGGCCGACGACGAGCTTTGCCTGCCAGCGATGGAACGCGGCCTCAATTTCATCCGGCTGGCAACGCCGACGACCGACGACCGGCGCCTGCCTGCGGTTTTGCGCAACACCTCCGGGTTCGTCTATTACGTCTCGATTACGGGGATCACAGGCGCCGCGGCGCCGGACGTTGCCGACGTCCACGCCCAGGTCGCCCGCATCAAGGGCAAGACCGAGCTTCCCGTCGCCGTCGGTTTCGGGGTGCGCACCGGCGAGCAGGCCAAGGCGATTTCGCAGGGCGCCGACGGCGTTGTGGTCGGCTCGGCGCTGGTAACCCAGATTGCCGAAAGTCTCGACGAGGACGGCAGGGCGACTGGCCGCACCGTCCCGGCTGTCCTAGAACTCGTCGGTAAACTTGCAGAGGGTTTGCGGGCCTGACGCCACGGCGTCTGCGCCGCGATCCAACGAATACCGTCTGAACCCAGTTCTGCGGCCATTTGGTCTCGCTGGGGGTTGCACTGCACAAAGTGCCGGAGCTGTGCTAAACCGGCTGAAATCTATCCGCCATTAGGGGCCCCGACGCGCGGGCTATTGAAAAGTGAACTGGATCAACAACTTCGTTAGGCCGAAGATCCGTGGCTTCCTGACCACCAAGCGGGAGGTGCCCGATAACCTTTGGCGCACCTGCCCCGTCACGGGTCAAATGGTTTTCCACAAGGATCTCGAAGCGAACCAGTTCGTCTTTCCCAATTCCGACTTCCACGACCGAATGGGCGCGCAGGACCGCTTGAAGTCGTTGTTCGACGACCGGGCCTACGAAGTCGTTCCCGCACCTGCTGTTGCGCTCGACCCGCTGAAATTCCGCGATGGCCGCCGCTATACGGAGCGGCTGAAGGAGGCCAAGGCCGGCACCGAACTGGAAGACGCCATTCTCGTCGGCGAAGGCCGGCTGGAAGGCCAGAAATGCGTCGCGGCTGTCCAGGACTTCCGGTTCATGGCCGGGTCGCTGGGCATGGCCGCGGGCGAGGCGGTCATCGCCGGCATGCTGCGCGCCGTCGAGCGCAAGGCCCCCTTCGTCCTGTTCGCGGCCTCCGGTGGGGCGCGCATGCAGGAAGGCATCCTTTCGTTGATGCAGATGCCGCGCACGACCATCGCGGTCCAACGGCTCCGCGAGGCGCGGCTGCCTTACATCGTCGTTCTGACCAACCCGACGAGCGGCGGCGTGACGGCGTCTTACGCCATGCTTGGCGACGTTCATATCGCCGAGCCGGGGGCCCTGATCTGCTTCGCTGGGCCGCGGGTCATCCAGCAGACGATCCGCGAGCAGTTGCCGGAAGGCTTCCAACGCTCGGAATACCTGGTCGAGCACGGCATGGTCGATATGGTGGTCCATCGCCATCAGATGCGCGACACGCTCGCCAGGCTTTGCCGCCTCTTGATGGGAGGCGCGCGCGCCGGCGCGGAAGCGAGCGCGGGCAAACGCGAAGCTGTGAACACAAGCGCCGCGGTGACGCTGCCGATGCGGACGGCCGAGACGCCTGCGACGCCAATGAACGGAAGCGAGCATCCGCTCCCCGGTAAGGTAGCCGCGGCGAACCCCGAACCCGGTATCGCGGCAGGTCAGGCGGCCGGCAGTTCCACACCGAAAGCGGTGCCGGCCAAAGACAAGGAAGCCTCTGCCACGAAGTCGCAGCAGGCTGAGAAATCGTCCCCTTCCCCTGCGAAAGGCGCGAACGCCGATCATGGGGACACCGTGAATGCGAAAGCAAGCGCGCCAAATCCTTCGACGGACAGCGAGACAACGAAAAAACCGGGATCCGGGTCGCAGCACCCCAAGGCTTGAGTATCGGGCTTGGCAGGGCTGTTTGCCAGTCGGCGGCGTCTGAATGCTGATCGATCTCGTTTAAGAAAACCGTGCCTCAATTTTCGTGACAGGACAGGCGCGATCCAGCAGTATGCCAGCTTCAATCGCGACTCCCGCCGACGATGGTTCCACGACATTGGCCGTCCGGTAACGCCCGGATCGGGGGAGACGCGAGGACGCCGGAAACCCGTAGCTGCGAAATTGCGAACTGGACGGTCCACTGATGGCGACGAGCAGCGAGCTCCTTGCGGACCTTAAGAACCTGCACCCCAAGCTGATCGACCTGTCGCTCGGCCGTATCGAACGGTTGCTGGCGAAGCTCGGCGATCCCCATAAGCGCCTGCCCCACGTCATCCACATCGCCGGCACCAACGGCAAAGGTTCGACGACGGCCTTCCTGCGGGCGATGCTCGAGGCCGCCGGGTTGCGGGTGCATGTTTATACGTCGCCGCATCTCGTAAGCTTCCACGAGCGCATTCTTCTTGCCGATGCCGGGGGGAGAACGCGGCAAATCGATGAAGCGCAGCTCGTGGAGGTTCTCAGCCGCACGCAGGCGATGAACAACGGCGACGACATCACCCAGTTCGAAATCACGACGGCGGCGGCGTTCCTCGCATTCGCCGAAGTTCCCGCCGACGTCCTTTTATTGGAAGTGGGCCTCGGCGGGCGGCTCGATGCAACGAATGTTGTCGAGCGCCCAGAGCTTTCGGTCATCACGCCGATTTCCATGGACCATGCCGACAAGCTCGGCGCCACCATCGAGGCCATCGCCGGGGAAAAGGCCGGGATACTCAAGCGCGGCGTGCCCGCCATCGTTTCGCAACAATGCGACGAGGCTGCCGGGGTCATCGAAGAGACCGGCGAGAAGATCGGCGCGCCCCTCAAACTGTGGGGACGCGAGTTCGACGGGTATGAGCAGAACGGCCGGTTGATCGTGCAGTCGGAGAGCGAACTTCTCGACCTTCCGCTACCCGCCCTGATCGGACCGCATCAGATCGTCAACGCCACGACCGCAGTGATGGCCGCAAAGTCGCTCAAATCGGTGAAGGTCTCCGATCGGGCCATCGAAGAAGGCCTGACCAAGGTGACGTGGCAGGCCCGCATGGAGCGTCTATCCGAGGGGCCGCTGCTCGAACTCCTGGCACCCGGCAGCGAACTTTGGCTCGATGGCGGCCATAACCCGGCGGCTGGCAAGGTGCTCGCCCAGACCGCGGCCGATCTCGAAGAGAAATGCCCGCGCCCGCTGTTCCTGGTGGTGGGGATGATGGGCCTCAAGGACGTGACCGGCTTCCTTGCCAGCTTCCAGGGGCTCGCACGATCCGTCACTGCCGTCCCTATCCCGGGAGCTCACGAACAGCCATTGCTCCCAGCCGACATCGTCATCGCGGCCCGCGAACTCGGATTCCATGCCGTCGAGGCGCCGGACGTCGCTTCCGCGCTCAAGGCCATCGAGCGGCAGCACCGGGGGGCGAAGCGGGTGATGGTTTGCGGTTCGCTCTATCTGGCAGGGCACGTTCTTGCCCAACAGGCGGGGGTCGAAGTGCAGCCCAACTGAGACGCGACGCCAGCCGGCACCGGTGGCCGGGCGGGGGAGCGGTCAGGAGATGTGATTCCGCGTAATGCGGAACAGCTATAGAGAACCGTAGCGAAAGCACAAAGGCCGAAGGTCGTCAGAACCTCCGGCCTTTCGTTTTCAAGCCTCGAGCGGCGGAAGGCCGGCTCAAGCGATCGTGGAGTTCAGCCACTTCTCGAGCGACGCGCGCTGCGTCATGGCGCCAACGTGCTGAGCGGCGACCTTGCCGCCATCGAACACGAGAAGCGTCGGCATGGCGCGGACGTTGTACTGCTGGGCGATGCCCGGAGACTGATCGACATCGACCTTCACGACCTTGACCTTGTCCTTGAGCGCTTCGGCGACCTGATCGAGCGCCGGTGCCATGGCTTTGCACGGGCCGCACCACTCGGCGAAGAAGTCGACAAGCACCGGCTTGTCCGAGTTGAGAACGACTGCCTCGAAGTCGGCATCCGTAACCGTGTCTGCCATGACCGTATCTCCTTTTTTGTCGGGTCACGCGTCGTGCGGCGGTGTTGCCGTCGATCCGCGCGCCTGTCGCCAGTTCCGCGGGCCGCGGCGGTCCCCCGCAAGCGTCGACCGTAGTTAAGGTCGCCGCCCGGGAGCGTCAAGGCACGCCGGCCCGTGAAAACCCTTTGCGCCCGAATAGCGCCGGCGGCGGATAGACCGGGCGGGCGGGTGATTGATCGGCCCCGTACCACCCTATCTGGAAGGGGGCGCCGCCTTCGTCAATTCGCTTGAGACAAAGTCCACAGCCGTGCCTCAGCCGCCTCGAGCCGATCCGGCGCAACTTCCACGAGGCGCGCCTGACGGGTCCACAAAAGGCCGGCCCGGATGCGCCGATCCGGGTAGATCCTTTTCAGCGCCAGCCGATAGGCGGCAAGCTGCAACAGATAAGCCTCCGGGATTTCCTCTGCCTCAGAAGACCCCGCCTCGCCGGGCGCCGGCCCGGCGGCCGCGTGACGGTTGGTCTTATAGTCGACAATGAAGAGATCCCCGTCGATCTCCGCGAGGCGGTCGATGCTGCCAGCCAGATTGAGTTCGGGCCCCTTGCCCGATTGCGGCGGCAGCGTTGCCGCGATGGAGACCTCGGCGCGGCTGCGCGGGCCGAACAGTGGCGCGAACGCCGGATCGGTCAACACCGCCATGACTTCACGAACGATCCCCGCGCGCTCGGCCTGGGTGAAGGCGGTGCCACGCGCGTCGATGAAGCCGCGCGCCGCCTGCTCCCTGTCGGCCTCCGGCAAACCGGGCAGGTGCTCGAACAGCGCGTGCGTGAGGTTGCCGCGCAGGAACCTGAAATCGGGGTCGCCGGTGCGGGCTGGATCGGCCTCAAACGTTGCGGCAGGCTCGGTGGGGATCGCCGTCGCCGGCCGGCGGGCCGGGCCTGGCAAGGGGTCACCGACCGGGTCCGCCTCGTAAGGCACAAGCTGCGATGGTGTGAGCGGCAGAGCAACGCGGCCGACACGCGGGGCCTTTCGGCTCGCCCAATCCGGCAGCGGCGGCGGTCTTTGGGCTTCCTGCGCTTCGGTTGCGATGGGCGCGTCCAGCTGCGCCGTCTGCTCGGTCTCGTGACGCCAGACCACCCGGCCGTTGTCGTCCTGCGCCTCGCGCAAGACGTCGGTCAGTCCCTCGCGCACCAACCGATACCAGCAATCGTCCGGAAGCTTCTTCACCTCACCGTTGTTCTTCAGGCCGGTCTGGAAACCGCAGACATAAAGACGATCTTCGGCGCGGGTCATCGCCACATAGAGCAGGCGGTTCATCTCCTCGGCTTCTTTCGCTCGCTTGGCGGCGCGCGCCGTCTCGATGGCCTCGACCTTCTTACCGCTGCCTTTGATGGTCCAGACGCGCGGCGCTTCCTCGTCGCCGGCGGCCGGTGCGGCGCCGAGCCGGGTCACCGGATCGCGGGCGCCGCCGGAAGCGCCGGTCGAACAGGTATCGGGGAGGAACACGATGGGCGCTTCCAGGCCCTTGGAGGCATGCACGGTCATCACGCGCACCTCGTTCGCGCTCTGCTCCATGTCCCGCTTGATCTGCCGGTCGCCATCGACAAGCCAGTTCAGGAAGCCGGTGAGCGACGGCGCCTCCTCCTCGTCATAGGAGATTGCCAAGTTCAGAAATTCGTCGATCGGATCGGCCGCTTCGGTGCCCAGACGCCCGAGCAGGCGGCCGCGCATTCCGTCTTCGTCGAGCAGACGCGCGAAGAATTCGAAAGGCGGCAGGAAGTCGGCCCGCTGGCGCCAGGCGGCGAGCCGTGCGACGGCCTGCCTGACTTTCGATGAGCTTTCCTGGCCATCGATCATCGCCTTCCACAGAGAGCCGCGCCGCTCGTGGGCGACGGCGAAGAGATCACCGTCATCGAATCCGATGAGCGGGCTTTTAAGAAGCGCCGCCAGTGTCAGATCGTCGTCGGGCAAGGTCGTGAATTCGCCCAGCGCGACGAGATCCTTGACGGCGAGTTGCTCGATGAGATGCAGCCGGTCGGCGCCGGCCACGGGGATGCCCCGGGCTTTCAACGCGGCCACCATTGGGCCGGCGAAAGGCCTTCGCTTGCGGCAAAGGATGAGGACGTCCCCCGGCCGGATGGGCCGGCCGCGGGCGGTCAGCCGTTCGCCGGTTTCGCACCACCGGCCGATGGTATCGGCGATCCGGGCGGCAAGGCGGTCGACCGGGCTGGTGACGCCTTCGGTATCGGCCAGCGGCGCGAACGCTCCAGACGAGATGGACACTTCCGGCTTCTCGGTCTCCCAGACCTCGACAAGGCCGCCTTCGCCGACGCGTTTTACAGCATGGCGGACCTTGCGCTGGCTGCTCGTCAGGCCCGGTGTCCGCGACGGATCGGCGAAAACGGCATCGACCGCCTGAAGCACCGGGGCCACCGTCCGGAATGACAAGTCGAGGGGCACGTCCTCGAAGGACTGGCCGCCATCGCGCGCGCGCTCTCCAAAGACGCGGCCCATGCGTGCGAACATCTCCGGCGCGGCACCCTGAAAGCTGTAGATCGATTGCTTCTCATCTCCGACGGCGAATAGCGTGCGCACAATCTCGCTCATCCCCTCGCCGACGTGGAACTCCTTCGACAGGGCATCCACGATCCGCCACTGGTCGGGACTGGTGTCCTGGGATTCGTCGACCAGGATATGGTCGATGCCGCCATCGAGCTTGTAGAGGACCCAAAGCGTCCAGTCGCGTTCAGACAGCAGCGACACCGCACGGTCGATCAGATCGTCGAAGTCGAGCGCCGCGCGGCGGGCCTTCGCTTCGGTGTAGTTTGCGGCGACATCGGCGGCGAGCGCGGCAAGGGCACAGGTGGCATTAACGCAGGCGAGAGAGACGCGCTCGGTCGTCAAGGCGTGGACACGGTCGCGGGCATCGGTGAGCTTGTCGTGCAGACCCGTGTTCGCGGCGGCGAGGTCGGTCGTCATCACCGACTTCAATGGCGTGCCCGACTTGGTCAGGAGCGCGTTGCAAAGGCCGTCGGCGCGGGCCGCCGGCGCGGCAACGCCCCGCAACCCGGCGAGTTTGTCCGCCAGCTTGTTGTCTGTCGGTTTGCCGTCGCGCAGGACCTGCTCGATCGACGTGATTTCCGCATCCGAGAAGATGTCCGCCATCTCGGTCACTATGGCGTCTTCGGTGACGCCGTCGCGGACGCCGAGCGACTGGCGCAACGCTTTTTCCAGTCCCGCATAGGGATCGTTCGCGCCGCTGGCGGCGGCCTCCAAGGCGTTGCGGTCGACTTCAGCCAGCCATCGGCGTTCGGCCAGCATCGCGTTGAGCACGTCTTCGAAGCTGTACTCGCTGGCGTGAATGACCGCGGTGCGAAGGGCCCGGCCAATCGGCGCGTCGGCATCGCGCAACGCCGAACGCAAGGTTGTGGCGATGGCTTCGCGTTTCAGGGTCCGGCCAAGGTCTTCATCGAGGGTGGAGAAGCCCGGCGGGATACCCGCCTCGATGGGAAAGCGCTGAAGCAGCCGTTCGGCGAAGGCGTGGATGGTTTGTACCTTGAGGCCCCCGGGCGTTTCGATCGCCCGCGTGAAAAGCGTGCGGGCCAACAGCTTTTCATCTTCGGTCGGCGGGTGTTCGAGGAGCGCGGTCAGTTCGGCGGTCAGCGCTTCGTCCGTCGCGGTCACCCACTGCGACAGGCGGCGGAAAACGCGCGTCGACATCTCGGCGGCGGCGGCCTTGGTGTAGGTCAGGCACAGGAGCCGCTCGGGCTTCGTTCCTGCCAGCAGCAGCCGCAACACGCGCATCGTGAGGACGTGCGTCTTGCCCGTTCCTGCGTTGGCGCTCACCCACGCCGAGCCCTTCGGATCGGATGCGGTGCGCTGCAAGCCGGTCGTGCGGGCAAGCGCGTCGGCGACGCTCTCCGTCGCGCCTATTTTCGAGTCCAGCGCCATCAGCCTGCCCCGCCGTTTCCGTTGTCGCTACCGTTGCCATTGCCGCCGGTCTCGGCGCCCTCCCCCTCGGCCAGCGCCCATTCGGCGACGCGGGCCAGATGGGCATAGTCGTCATAGTCGTAGCCGTATCCGGGCCGGCGGACCGCACGGTACGGCGTTGTGGGGTCGTCGAACTCTTCGACCAATTGCTTGAGCGCTTCCAGTGCGCCATCGGCATGGTCGGCGATGTCGCCTTTCAAGTCGACGAGCCTCTCCTCGCCCGGCGGTTCGCCGCCCGACGCCCGGATGTAGCGGAGGCCCTTGACCTCCATCCGGTCGAGATCCCGAAAGCCGCCGGCCAGGGCGATGGCGGCTTCTAGCGGAAGCTGCGGCGAGCGGTTGGCGCGCACTTCGGTATCCGACGGCGGCTGCCCCGTCTTGTAATCGGTAATGACGAGACCGGCTGCGGTGACATCGAGACGGTCGGCTCGGGCGGTGAGTTTGAACGGACCGGCCTTGGCCTCGAATTCCAGGACGCCCGGCACCTCGGAGACGGTTTCCTCCAGGTTCGCGCGGCGGGCCGGCTCGGTCTCGGCAAACCAGGTCGCGAAACGCTCGAAGCGCGGTTTCCAGAAAGCGCCGATCCGCGGGTCCGCTGCGTACTCGTCGAACGCCGCGCCGGCGATGGCCGCGAGCTGACGGGCCACGTCTTCCGGCAACTCAATGGGATGCCGCTCGGCGAAGCGAGACATCGCCTCGTGCAGGATCTGGCCGTGCAAGGCCGCGCCGGGCTCGGCACCGAGGCGTTCCAGCGGTGTCAGTCGCAGGATCTCGCCGGCGAAGATGGCGTAGGGGTTCGCGATCCAGCGCTCGACCCGCGAGACGCTGAGGCGCCGGGGTCGCGCAGCGACCGGCGGGCACGGCGCGGGAGCAGTGCGCGGGGCGCGATCGCAGGTCGGGCGGTCACGCTCGCGCGCCCACACGAGCCAGGGCTTTCGCGGCTCAAGCACGTCGTCGAGTTTCAACCCGTTCAAAAGCGCGCGCATCCGCATCAGCCAGCGCGACGGCACCGTTGGCACGCCATCGGATTTCTTGGGCCGGGTGAGGATGACTTCTCGGCCCCCCATCAACGACGCGAACCCTCGCGCCTCGCGTCCGATGTCCTCTTCCGGAGACGGCAGACCCAGGTCCTTTCGCATCGGCCGGTTGAGCCATGGACCCGGATCGGTCGTGCTCGGCCACGTCGTTTCGTTCAGCGACCCGAGGATGACCGTATCGGCGGTCAGAAGCTGGGCCTCCATCGGGCCCCAGATGGAAATCCGCGGATGCTTGGGCACGCTCGCGATCACAGGGGGCAGCGTGGCGATAAGACTGCGATAGAGATCGGGGTAGTCGCGGGGTTCGACGACGGGGGCGTCTTCTCCTGCGGCAATGAGATCGCCGAAGAAGCGGGCTGCGACGCTACCGGCCTCGCCTTTCGTCAGCTCGGGCTCGTGATCCGCTTCGATTTCCTCTGCCGTCAAGCGGCTGGCCTCTTGCGCGGCGGCGAAATGGCGGGCGGCGAGTTCGGGCAGCGGCTCGCGTTCGCGATCCCGCCCGGATGCGGCCACGGCGTCGGCCATCGGCGCGAAGGCGGCGCGCATGCGCCCGACGAGATCGACGGCTCGGGCATGGTCTTCGCGCCACAGCTCGTCGGCACGCGGTTCCGCGGATTCGTCGGGCGCCGATGGCGTCCGCGCTGCCCTTGCCGCCGACGCCCGCTCTTCCTCGAACGCCGCTTCGGCGCGCTGGAGCGCCGCGTCGATCCCATCGAGGCCCTTGCCGATGTACGGCCGGCGGAAGGCGCGCATTTCCAGCGCGCGGGCAGCGAAGCGCACCTCGCGCTGCGACAGGCCGAAGCGGGTCAGCGGATGCTTGAGGAGCGCCATTGTCGCCACGGGTGCGAAATCGCGCGCGATGGCATCGATGACGAGTTCGAGATAAGCGCCCGGCACGGTCTTGGCGAAGGGTCGGCCGGCGCTGTCGTCGACGATGATCCCGAAGCCTTCGAGCCGTATGGCGACGCGGCGCGCCAAAAGACGGTCCGGCGTGACGAGCGCCGCCGTCCGATCCGGGGTCTCGGCCGCCTCGCGCAGGATGAGCGCCACGACTTCGGCTTCCTCCTGCGGCGTCGCGGCCTCGATGAGGCTGACATCGCGCAGGCCATCGGCGACGGCTTCGCGGTCGGCCTCGGCCACCCATCGGTGCCAGCGATCGGTGGTCGATGTCGGCCGCATGGCTTCGGAAAGAAAACGACGGCGGCTCGCAGCGGCGGCGCGGTCCTCACCGGCGGTGAGCGCGCGAATATCCGAGCGCTCCGCCCCGAGCGCGCCGACCAGACGAGCGAGCCCGAAATCGGGATGATCGACGGCGTCGGGCAGAATGGCCGCGAAGCCGCCGTCCTCCAGTTCCATGTCGAGGCCCGGCAGCACGATGGCACCCCACGGGAGGTCGGCGACGGCACGCATCAATTCGACGCTGGCCGGGATCGAACCCGTCACGCCGGCGACGATGACCGGCCCTTCCGGCGGTACGCGGCGCAGGCGGTCGGCTTCCGCACGCATCAGACGGTTCTGCCGTTCGTAGGGCGAAAGCTCACCCTTTTCCACGAGAACCGCCGGCCAGTGCTCGGTGAGGATCCGCAGGAAGCTCAGGCTCTTTTGCCAATGGTCCGAAAAGTCGTCCGGCACGATTTTTTCGAGGCCGTCGAGCGAGCAACCTTCGCGCTCGACGGTGTCCATCAGGCTGGCGAGTTCGCCCGCCATCGCCGCCGCCTGTCCCGGCGTCGATGCCCCGGCTGAGGCCGCTTCGCCGATGCCCGCCCGCGACGTTCGCTCATCGCCCGCGCGCATGGCGTCCGACCATTGCATGACGAGCCGCGTGAGGAGAAGGAGCCGGCGGGTCGGCTCGATGGCCGGCGGCAAGTCAAGCGCATCAGAAGTTCCGGAACCGAGCCCCAAGGCGCCTGCTCCTCCGGCGATCGCCAAGCGGTCCTCATCCGGCGAGCCGATAGCGCGCAGACGCGGCAGCAGCATCGCCTGGCGCCCGGTGAGCGTGAGGCAGGCTTCGGCGAGTTCGCGCTCCGCGCGGCGGGTCGGGAGCAGGATGGTGATGGCGCTGAGATCGAGCGGATCGGGCGGCGGGCTGCCGTCGCCCGGCAATTCGCCCGACAAGACCGCCCGCATCAGTGTCGGCAGAAACGGAAGACCAAGCGGTATGGAGTAAAGCTTGCCGCGCAAGGGGCCGCCTCCGTTATTGGTTTGGGCGGGGGCCGCCATCCGCGATGAAGCGTTCGGCCTCGGCGAGGGCTTCGGGCGTGCCGACGTGCACCCACCAGCCATCGAGGATCAGGCCATACAGGCGGCCTTCCGCGATGGCGCGATCCCAGGGCACGTTGAGCGAGAACTTCTCTTCGCGGCAGCCCTCGAACATGCGTGGATGAGCAATCGACGTGCCGCTGAAAACGAACGGCGAGGTTTCGCCCTGCCGAAGGCGCGAAAGCCTCCCTTCGGCGTGCATATGGAAATCGCCGTGGCCTGCATAGCCTAGGCTGCGGCCGCGCTCGGCGAGGAGCAATAGGGCATCCATGCGTTCGCCATCCCACGCGGTCATAAGCCGTTCGAGATTGCGCGTTTCGGTTTCCAGCCAGGTGGTGTCGGAGTTGCAAACGAGAAACGGTTGCGCGCCCAATTGGGGCATCGCCCGGACGATTCCGCCGCCGGTTTCAAGGAGCACACCGCGCTCATCCGAGATGACGATCCGGGGCGGCACCCCCGCGTGCGTGCGCGCATTCAGGTGAGCTTCGAGGATGTCCGGCTTGTAGTGGACGTTGACGACGGCGCGGGCGACGCCTGCTTCAGCCAGACGGTCGAGCGTATGGTCGATGAGCGGCCGGCCGGCCAGCGGCACCATCGGCTTGGGCCGGTCGTCGGTCAGCGGCCGCATGCGCTTGCCGAGGCCGGCCGCCAGGACCATCGCCGTCGAGATCGGGGCCGCTTCGTTTTGGGCCGAAGTATGTTGAGCGCTCATCGGACTCCTGCTGTCGCGGCCGGCGCCTACCCCCACGCTGAGGCTTGCTGAGATTCAGGCAGCCAACGGGCGTGCGCGCGTCCTGCGCGGGAACGAGTCCTCATACCACCGCGCAAGGTCCATCAGGGCGGGATGCTGTAGGTTTCGGTCGAGATATCCCCAGATCCGAGGCATGTGCTGCAAGTATCGCGGCTTGCCGTCGCGTTTGGCCAGCCGCGCGAAGATGCCGAGGATCTTGGTCGCCCGCTGGGCACCGAACAGGGCGTAGATACTGCGGAACGCGGCAGGGTCGAAGCTTGGCTCGCCGGCCGCGACGCGCTCGCAATAGTAATCGAGAAGCTGGGCTTCCAGGCGTGCGGTAACGTCGAGACGTGCATCCTGCAGCAGCGATACCAGGTCGTAGGCCGCCGGTCCGCGCAGCGCATCCTGGAAGTCGATGACGCCGACCTGCGCCTGACCGGTCCGGTCCGGCAGGTAGAGGAGGTTCGGCGAATGGAAATCGCGCAGGAGCCAACCTTTTGGCGCCGCGAGCATGGTTTCGAGAAGCGGTGTCCAGACGCGTGAGAATGCGGCGCGGACGCTCTCGGGCGCGGGCTGCCCGTGCAGGGCCGGCCACAGCCAATCGAGCAGCAGATTGCATTCGTTGCGCAGAATATCGGCGTCGAGCTCCGGCAAGCGATGCGTCTCGCCGTTGCCGACCGGTAGCTCGGTATCGGCGGGCAGACTGCGTAGCGCGCCAAGGACGTCGACAGCCGCGCGCCATAGGTCGGCCTGGGCGAACCCCTTTTCGAGCGCGGCTGCGAAATCCAGGCTGCCAAGGTCCTCAAGGACGACGAAGCCCTGGCCGATGTCGGCGGAATGGATGACGGGCCCGGAAAGACCGGCACCTTTCAGCGCCTGGGCGATGGCGATGAACGACCGCGTATCCTCGGCGAGCTTGGCCACCTGACTATAGGGGCGGCCGTCTTTCAAGGGCGGACCGTCGGGCGACGGCGGCCAGTTCATCAACAGGGCGCGTTCGCCGGTGGGCGCAACAATACGGGCGTAGCGGCGGGTCGAGGCATCGCCTTCGAGACGCGCGATGCGGGTGGCCGGCTTATCCATGCCGGCGGCGTTGATCACGTCGCCCATGGCGAGAAGCCGATCGAGGCGCGGCGCCCATTCGCCCAACCCCGTCAATGTCACGTCGCGCGAAGCCTCTCGATCGGCGCCTTCACCGGCGGGTTCGGCAAAAGCGATTTCCAGACGGTCGGCGGGCAGCCGATCCTCCGCACGCTCCGGCCATTCGACGAGCGCCGCGCCATTGGCGAGAAGGTGGTCGAACGCCAGTTCGTCCAGTTCTTCCGGCGCCGACAGTCGATAGAGATCGAGATGCGCGATGGGGACCGGAACTGTCTCGTATGTCTGGACGAGCGTGAATGTCGGAGAGGGGACTTCGTGCGCCGGATCGTTGGCGAGCGCGCGAATGGCTGCGCGCGCGAAGGTCGTCTTTCCGGCGCCGAGATCGCCGCGCAGCGCCACGACATCTCCTTTTTCGAGGAGAAAGGCCAGAATCTGGGCGAACCATTCCAACTGAGGCTCGCGGGTTTCGGCGGCGACAAAGGATACGCTGCGGGGAGAGGTCATGGCCGGCTCGGGGACGCTTTCCAGGGTTCTACGGCTTCTTGCTCAAACGGCTTCCGCGATGAATGGGGTGATTGCAGGGCAAGCGGAATGCGGCTCGTTGGTGTCCAGCTTTCCGCCGCCCCCACTGCTATCCCGCCGGACGCGGCAGCACCGGCGGCGCCACCTGATCCGCTATCTCCAAGGGCTCGCTTGCATGGAGCTGCGGCGGACCGCTTTCGGGCAGGAGCACCGTGATCCGTGTGCCCACGCCGACCGCCGATTCCAGCCGCATCGTGCCGCCGTGCAGTTCGACGAGGCTCTTGACGATCGACAGGCCGAGCCCCGCCCCGCGATGCTTCTGGCCGCGGCTGTTGCTTTCGAAGCGCTCGAAAATCTTGGTCTGCGCCTCATCGGGAATACCGATGCCCTTGTCCTCGACCTGAAACGCGATCTGCCCTTCATCGCGCCAGCACGTGACGAGCACGGTCTCGCCCTCGTTGGAGAAGCCGACGGCGTTGGACAGCAGATTGTAGAGGATCTGGCGGACGCGCGCGCGGTCGGCGGGAAAACTGCCGACGTTGTCGGCGACGGCGACATCGATGGTGAGGCGGGAGCGCGCGGCGCGCTCGGCGACGCCGCGGATGGCGGAGTCGACGACCTCGCGGACGGCGACCGGTTCGACGTCCAGCTCCAGGGCACCGGCATCGATCGTTGCGAGATCGAGGATGCCGTCGATGATCGACAGGAGGGTATTCGACGAGACTGAAATGTGGTCGACGTATTCGCGTTGCTTGTCGTTGAGTTCGCCGAGGAACGCGCTGCCCAATAGCTCTGTGAAGCCGATGATGTTCGTAAGCGGCGTGCGCAATTCGTAAGAGACGTGACCGATGAATTGGTTCTTCAACCGGTCGGCGGTCTCGAGGGCTTCGTTGCGCTCAACGAGGGCCCGTTCGTAGCGCTTGGAATCCGTCACGTCCGCAAAGGTCATGAGTGTCGCGCCATCGGGCAGCGGCATCACCGCGAAGTCGATGACGCTGGCATCGTTACGCAGCATCTGTCCTTCGAACGGCACGCGCTCGTCGGACAGCGCGGTGGCGGCCTGTTTCAGCCGGTCCCAAACCTCGGCGTCTTCATACAACGCCGAGCCGCTGTCGACGATGCGGTCGATATGAGGGCCGGTATCGAGCAGGGCGGCATCCATGTGCCAGACGGTGGCGAACGCGGTGTTCCACAGCTTCAGACGTCCATCCGTGGCGAACACTGCGACGCCTTCCTTGAGGCTGTCGATGGTTTCGCTTTGCACGCGCAGCATCGCGTTGAACTCGCTCTCAAGCGCAAGCCGCTCCGTTTCGTCGATGTAAAGGTGGGTGATCCCGCCGTCGGGACGCTGCTCGGCGATCAACTGGACAATGCGGCCATCGGGCAGGTGCCACCAGCGCTCCGCCTCCTCGATGGTGGCGGTGGGGTCGAGGATCCGGTTGCGCCACTCGCGGTAATTGACGACCTCGGGCAGGCGCGAGAGTTCGCGCAAGCGGTCGTAGAGCTCGGTATCGCGCGGCTGTCCGCGCAACCACGACGGATCGAGGCCCCAGAGCTTGACGAAGGCGTCGTTGGAAAACACCAGCCGCTGCTCGGCGTTGAACACCGCAATGGCCGTCGCGACGTGGTCGAGCGTGCGGTCGAAGGCCGCCGACTGGCGGTCGAGTTCGCGCTGCGCAAATTCCAGCTCGGTGACGTCGATGGCCGCGCTCGCCACCATGTCCTGCAGGCGGACGGAGAGAAGATCGTAAAGGCGGCGTTCATTGCCGAACAGAATGCTGATGCGTTTCGACAAGCGTGGCGTCGAATGCAGCGCCTTCATCAGGCTTTCGCGCTGACGCTGTTCGAGAAGTTCGATCTGATTGTCCAGAACTTCGTCAACGCCGCCGACTTCGACGGCGCGCACATATGCTTCGTTGACCCAGCTCAACGCCCCGGCCTGGTCGCGGAACCACACCGGCATGGGAAGCGCGTTGAGAATAGCGCGGCTCGAACGGATATCGCGGGCAAGCCCTTCGTGACCGTCGATGATGCGGGAAATGTCGCGCTTATAGCCGGCGACATCGCGCAGGCGGACGACCGCACGGCCGGGCGAGGCGCGCCCATCGGCCTCCAGATGCGCGCCGGCTACCGATTTGAGGATCATGTTGAACGGCCGGCCGTTCTTCAAAAGCTGGTCGAGAGACTCGCTGAACCGCGTCAGGCTGGGTTTGTCGAGCCAACTGGAGAACGCCAGGATCGCCGGCTGTTCTTCGGGCAGCCCGGGAACGCGTTTCAGCGTCGCGGTGACCACGACCGGCTGCAGCCCGGTATCCCAGAGAATGAGGATCTGCGGCTCGCTGCCGATAACGGCCTCTGCCACGGCGAGCTTGCGCTTGAGATCGGCGGCTTCCTGACGCGCCTCCAGCGCGGTCCGGCGCATGCGGGCGACCAGCCGGTAGACGACGAAGGCGGCCAGGAGGCCGCCGCCGGCGGTGGCGCCTGCCAGGACCAGTTGCGAGAGGCTGAGGCCCGTCGCCGTTGTCGCGGAACCGCTCACAACACCTGCAGTCAGCACCAGCACACAGGCGAGGCTGGCGAGGAGCAGCATCAGGAGTTCGCGCGTGGTCGTTGCGAAGGACGACGGACCGGTCTGGGCAGGCATTGGCATTCCTGACGGTGAGAGAACCCGGCGCGCCGACGCAAACAATATCGTGACCGAACGCAATACCGCTGGAATTCCCTGGACGGGAAAGCCGCCGGTCGGGGCGGCGCTTGTGGGTCGAATTCAACGAATCGCTGGGAAGTATGTGTCCCCGAGATTGGCCTGACCAGGGCCGTGGGAGCACAAGTAGGGGATGGAAATGGCCCACGTCGCGCCGCTAGCGGACCATATGGAGGCGATCGCCGGGGGAAACGCGCACTCCCGCATAAGCTCCGCGGTCGAAGCGAAAAACTTGGGAACAGGGATTTCATACGGCGGGTTGGGCAGGATCACCGGCGCGATGGCGAGCCCGCGCGTCGCAACAGAAAGGAATCCGCTATGGATAACAAACTCTTGGCAGGACTCGGTGGGGCCGCGGCCGCGGCCGTTTTCGCGTTTTCGACCGTCGCAGCGCAGGCCGCGCCGGGCGTTGCCGCCGAACCGAAGATCGCGGCCGGACATATCGTCACCGTCGATAGCCGCGGCGGCGTGGATGTCGATGTCGAACTCGGCTCTGACGGGCGTTACGAAGATGACTACTACGACCGCACGCATGGGCCCGACTACTATCGCGAGCGCGGCTATCGCTCCTACGACCGCCGCCCGGACGATTGGCGCAACCGGGGTTGTGTCGGGGTTGGCCCGGTCCACTTCTGCAAGTAACCGTTCGGCATATGAGGGAACCCGCTATCGGGTCTCCTTATGCCACTCGTCTCGGTCCGACGCGGCGTTGCCCTGCTCATCGCCGGCGACCCGGTCGGGGAGGCGAGTGGAAAACGAAAAAGCGCGCCAGATCCCCGACGCGCTTTTTCGTTTCTAACCGGGCGAGAGGCGGCAGCACGGCTCAACTTGCCCGCCGCCGCATTTCGCCAGCCGCTTAGTAGCGGTAGTGGTCCGGCTTGTAGGGGCCCTGCTGCGGCACGCCGATATAGGAGGCCTGCTCTTCGGACATCTCGGTGAGGTTGACGCCGATTTTCTGCAGGTGCAGACGAGCGACCTTCTCGTCAAGGTGCTTGGGCAGCGTATAGACCTGCTTTTCGTAGACGCCGGCGTCGCGCTTGGTCCACAGCTCGATCTGAGCCAGCGTCTGGTTGGTGAACGACGCCGACATGACGAACGACGGGTGGCCCATGGCGTTACCCAGGTTCACGAGGCGGCCTTCCGACAGGAGGATGATCTTGTTGCCCGAAGGCATCTCGATCTGGTCGACCTGCGGCTTGATGTTCGTCCACTTGTAGTTCTTGAGGCCGGCGACATCGATCTCGTTGTCGAAGTGGCCGATGTTGCAGACGATGGCGCCGTCTTTCATCTGGCGCATGTGATCGCTGGTAACGACGTCCTTGTTGCCGGTCGCCGTGCAGAAGATGTCGGCGCGCGGCGCGGCATCATCCATGGTGACGACTTCGTAGCCCTCCATCGCCGCCTGCAGCGCGCAGATCGGGTCGATTTCAGAGACAAGCACGCGGCAGCCGGCCTGGCGCAGCGACGCTGCCGAGCCCTTGCCGACATCGCCGAAGCCGGCGACCATGGCGACCTTGCCCGACATCATGACGTCGGTACCGCGGCGGATGCCGTCGACGAGCGATTCGCGGCAACCGTAGAGGTTGTCGAACTTCGACTTGGTGACCGAGTCGTTGACGTTAATCGCCGGGAACAGCAGCTTGCCCTGCTTGGCGAGCTGGTAGAGGCGGTTAACGCCCGTCGTGGTTTCTTCCGAAACGCCGCGGATGTTCTTGGCGAGTTCGGCGAACCAGCCCGGCTTTTCGCCAACCGTGCGCTTGATGAGCGCGAACAGGATCTCCTCTTCCTCGGAGCCTGGCTTTTCCAGGAACGCCGTGTCGCCCTGCTCGGCGCGCAGGCCGAGGTGGACGAGCATGGTGGCGTCGCCGCCGTCGTCGAGGATCATGTTCGGCGTGCCGCCGTCCGACCATTCCAGGATCTTGCGGGTGTATTCCCAGTAGTCTTTCAGGGACTCGCCCTTAACAGCAAAGACCGGGATGCCAGCGGCGGCGATGGCGGCGGCGGCGTGGTCCTGCGTCGAGTAGATGTTGCACGAGGCCCAGCGGATATCGGCGCCGAGTTCCTTCAGCGTCTCGATGAGGACGGCCGTCTGGATCGTCATGTGTAGCGAGCCGGCGATGCGGGCGCCCGCGAGCGGCTTCGAGGGGCCGTACTCTTCGCGCGTGGCGATCAGGCCCGGCATCTCGCCTTCGGCGATGCTGATTTCCTTGCGGCCGAAGTCGGCCAGCGAAATATCGGCGATTACGTAATCGTTCTCTGCCATAGGGAGGTGGTTCCTTACGTTATTGATCTCGATAACCAATGATCTCGGCGGCTCTTGTTTTCGGTATCGGCGACGGCGGCGGAGCCGAAGCCCCAGGCCGGAAGGCGCCGATCGAGAGCAGGCGTGGCCGCAGGCGCTACGCCCGCTGTCCGAAATCCGCTCAGGTTCGTCGGTTCGCGGTCTGACTTCGGTCGCCCGGGCCGATCTGGGGCCGCAGGAAACCGTCAAACCCGCTGAGCGCCGCACCAAGCGGCGGCGCAAAAGGGCCGATGCGCCGCCCGCGCATGATGCGCGACGGAGTTCGTTGGCTCATCGGCTGCAGCCGGCCCTGTGCTACGAGGGTATAAGGGCTCCGCCGGAAAACCGCAATAACATATAAACAAGTCTTTATGTCGCTGATGCCAGCGGGGACGGATGGGATGCCGGTCGCAGCGTGGGGATGGTGGGGTCCGTCACGGGGCAGTTGACCGTCGGAAGGTAATGCCAAACACTGGTGCCTTCGGTTGCTACGGGAGCCTGAGTATGTGTCGTATCTATGCAGGTCAGAACCCTGACCGGTTCGAGCCGGTGACCCGTTCCATACGTCTTTCCGGCTACGCGACCAGCATCCGGCTGGAAACTGCGTTCTGGGAGATTCTCGACGAGATTGCCGCCAAACAGGCGCTTTCCACGCCGCAGTTCGTTTCGAAGCTGCATGAAGAAGTTCTGGAGCTTCGCGGCGGCGTGAGCAATTTTACCTCAATGTTGCGCACAACCTGTCTCTTGCATCTGCGCGGCGCGGAGCCTTCGACCGAGGATGGCGACAAAATTCTCGGCGCGGTCGCTGCCGAGTGAGAGAGGCTGCACACAGGTAGTAATTGGCTACCACCAACGGCAACTTGACCGATTCTAGTCTTCCAAGAAAACCTTGGGAGGCACGACATGGCAAAGACGATCCACGCGATGTTTCGCGTGCTCGATCTCGATCGTTCTATCGAATTCTACCGCACGGCCTTTAACCTCGATGTGGCCGACACCTTCGATTTCGACGATTTCACACTTGTCTATCTCCGCAACGCAGAGGCCGATTTCGAGGTCGAACTGACCCTCAATAAGGGCCGAACCGAACCGTACCAGCACGGTGACGGGTACGGCCATATTGCCGTCTGCGTGAACGATGTCCGCGCCGAGCATGAGCGCTTCAAGGCAGCCGGTCTCAATCCCAACGACGTCAAGGAATTCCATCGGGACGGTGGGCTGATGGCACGGTTCTTCTTTGTGCAGGACCCCGATGGGTACAAGATCGAGGTGCTGGAGAAACACGGCCGCTACCGCTGATAACCCGCGCAAAACCGGGGCAACAAAAAACGGGAAGGGAGGAGTGGCATGCCAAGTTTGAGGACACGCGGTCTTACCCGGCGCGAATTGTTGAGGTCGGGCACGGCCTTTGGTGTCGCCGCATTCCTAGTCGGCCCGTCTTTCGTCTCCGCTACCGATGCAGCCTGGGCGCTGGAAGTCGAAAACCTCAAGCCCGAAACGATGGCGACATTGATCCAGATGGCGCGGGACATTTATCCGCACGATCGAATTGGGGACGAGTTCTACGCTATCGCCGTGAAAGGGTACGACGCCCCCGACAAGGTCGCGATGGTCGAAGCGGGAGTGGCGCTTGTGAATGCCGCCGCCGCCGGTCGCGGTCATACCGATTACATCAGTATCGGTTGGGAGAAGGACCGGGTCGACATTTTGCGTTCAGTGGAACGCAGTTCGTTTTTTCAGACTGTCCGCAGCGGGCTTGTCACGGGCCTGTATAACCAGAAGGCCGTTTGGCCGGTCTTCGGGTACGAGGGCGAAAGCTACTCTAAAGGAGGCTATATCAACCGCGGCTTTGACGACATCAACTGGATCTGAGGGGAGAGACAGAAAATGGCAGCACCGTTTGAACTCTCCGACGATGGCGTCGTGGTTGTTATCGGCACCGGCGCTGGTGGAGGTGTACTCGCGAACGAACTGGCGCAGCGAGGCGTTTCCGTCGTCGCGCTGGAAGCCGGGGGTCGCTATCTCCCCGAGGATTACGTCAATGACGAATGGGAGAGCTTCGGCCAACTGGCGTGGTTGGACACGCGTACGACCTCCGGCGACTGGCGCGTGGCCAAGGACTTTTCCGGTCTCCCCGCCTGGATTGTGAAAGCTGTGGGTGGAACGACGACCCATTGGGCCGGCGCGTCCCTACGGTTTCAGCCGCACGAATGGAAGGCTCGCACCACCTACGGCAATGTTACCGGTGCAAACCTTCTGGATTGGCCCATCGACGCAAACGAGATGGACCCCTGGTACACGAAGGCGGAAAACCGGCTGGGCGTAACCCGCACAGGCGATCGGCAAGGTCTGCCCGGCAGCAACAATTTCAAGGTGTTCGAGGCGGGAGCAAGGAAGCTCGGCTATAAGGAAGTCCACACGGGCCGCATGGCGATCAATAGTAAGGAGTCCTCGGGGCGGCTGGCTTGCCAGCAAACGGGCTTTTGTTTTCAGGGCTGCAAGTGGGGCGCCAAATGGTCCGCTGCTTACGTAGACATTCCCATGGGCGAGGCGACGGGCAACCTGGAGGTCCGGGAGCACTCCCACGTTATCCGTATCGAGCATAACGATGCAGGCAAGGTGACCGGCGTTGTCTATGTGGACAAGGACGGCAACCGGAAGATGCAGAAAGCCCGCGTTGTCTGCGTTGCAGGCAACTCGTACGAGAGCCCGCGGCTTCTGCTGAATTCGGCTTCGAACCTGTTTCCCGATGGTCTTGCCAACTCGTCAGGACAGGTCGGTCGCAATTACATGCGCCATATGACCGGATCGGTCTACGGCGTGTTCGACAAGCCCGTACGGATGTGGCGCGGCACGACGATGGCCGGCATCATCCAGGATGAAGCCCGTCACGACCCATCGCGCGGGTTCGTCGGCGGTTACGAACTGGAGACGCTGGCCCTCGGTATCCCCTTCATGGCGGCTTTCCTCGACCCTGGCGGATGGGGACGCGAGTTCACGTCTGCGCTGGACGCCTACGAAAACATGGCTGGGATGTGGATTGTCGGCGAGGACATGCCGCAGGAAACCAACCGCGTTACCGTCAACTCCGATATCGTCGATCAGCACGGAATGCCGACACCGAACGTGCATTTCGACGATCATCCGAACGACGTCGCCATGCGAAACCACGCCTACAAACAGGGCGCGGCAATCTACGATGCCGTCGGCGCGACGCGTACGTTCCCCACACCGCCCTACCCTTCGACGCACAATCTCGGCACAAACCGGATGTCGGAAAAACCACGAGACGGCGTGGTCAACCGGTGGGGGCAGACACACGACATCGCGAACCTCTTCGTCTCCGATGGCAGCGTGTTCACGACAGGCGCGGCGGAAAACCCGACACTCACTATCGTCGCGCTCGCGATGCGTCAGGCAGATCATCTGGCCGGTGAACTGAGCCGCGGCAATCTCTGAGGGCGCCTAGATTAGGAGCGCGGGCTCATCCCCGCGCATCGCCGTCGGCCTCAAATCTCTTCGCAGAAGTCCTCGCCAAAGCCGGTCTCGACGAGCTGCACGAGGGCTTCAAGAGCTTCGGGGCCTTCGGGGCCTTTGCAGAGAATGTGGAGCGTGACGCCGGGGCCGGCGGCCAGCATCATCAGCCCGAGAATCGACGTGCCGGTGACTGTCTGACCCTCGCGAGTGACGGATATGTCCGCCTTGAAGCGCTCTGCGCACTTGACGAACTGCGCCGAGGCGCGCGCGTGCAGCCCTTTGCGGTTGCGAATTGTGACGATGGCTTCGGGGTGCTGGCTTTCAAGTTGCGGCATCGGGATTTGTCTTGGTTCTTCTCGTTGTTCTACGCGTTCGTTTCGTTCGCTGTCATCGTTTCGCCGGTCGCTTCGCGGCCTCGCCTGGCAAACCGCCGCGCGCCTTGACCGGCCCCCCCCCGTTTCAGCCTGAAAGCTCGTCGCTGGCGACCTTTATGTACTTGCGGCCGGCATCGGCGGCGGCGGCCACCGCCTCCTTGAGCGGCATCTCCGAGCGGATGCTGGCCAGTTTCACCAGAATGGGAAGGTTGATGCCCGCCAGCACCTCGACATCCGCTTCATCGATAAGGGAAAGCGCAAGGTTGGAGGGCGTGCCGCCGAACATATCGGTCAGTACGATGGTGCCTTTTCCAAGGTCGGTCTTGGCGATGGCCTGGAGGATCTCGTGGCGCTTATCGACCATGTCGTCTTCAGGCGAAATCGAGACGGTCGCCAACTGCCGTTGGTCGCCGACGATGTGCTCCAAAGCGGCGCGGAATTCGTCGGCGAGTCCCCCGTGCGAAACGATGACCAGTCCGATCATTGGCGTTTTATCCCGATGCGGAAGAGCTCTTGCTTCTTCAATTCAAGTCCGGTGATTCGGACGCCGCCGTGCGTCCACGGCGGGACCGTCAGGTGAACAGGGCGGCGATGATTTGGCAAGTGGGCCAGACCGGCTAAATCGGGAAAAAACGGTTCGCGTGAGCGGCAATGCTCCTGACGCGCCGGGTCAACCCGTCGATTGCAGATCGGTCGCCGCCTTATGCAGCGCCAGGCTCAGTTTCAGGGGGGCCGAGCCCTCGAAGGGATCGAGACGTAGGAGCGGCAGTTCATAGCCTTCGATTTGGGCAGACGAGCTGTCGGGAAGCCGCTCGACCACCGCCTTATCGACGAGGTCCGCGATCAGGCAGGCGCGTGCCGAAGCGACCGGTTCGATTTCGATGATGCCGACGCCACGCACCTCAATGAGTCCGGCGATGTTCGCCGGTGCGCGCACGTAGAGCGCGGCCCTCTCAGAGGTTTGAACGGTGTCGGCTGTACCGGCGGGCTGAGCGGTCTCGGCGTACAGCTCGCAGTAGTCGTCGGAAACGAGTTGCATCCGCCGTGGCGTAAACGGTCCGGGCGGGAGCGCGAGGCACCTCAGCGCGAGGTCCGATTTCCCCGAGCCTGACGGGCCGCGGATCAATGCGGCCATCCCGCCCATCGCGATGGCAGTTGCGTGGAGCCGCAAGGGCAGGGCGGCGGGCATGTGGCAATCTCCAGCAACATCGCGCCTGCGGCGCGGCCCCAAGGGGTTGGCTCGGGCGGCTGTCTCCCGGCCACGGAACGGACGGTGCCGACGGCGTCATCGAACGCGCCGCGACGCCGCGTTCAGGCCGTCCGGCTGCGTGGCGGCGCGGTCTGCAGGCGGCGAGGCAGTTCCACCACGAACCGCGATCCCGTTCGCTCCTTGCCATCGACGGCGGTGCCGGGCGCGAAACGTCGCTCGGCCCAGATGCGGCCCTTGTGCGACTCGATGATCTCCTTCGAAATCGAAAGCCCGAGGCCGGAATTTGTTCCCCGGCTGGAGTATTCGTCGGGCCGGTAGGTGTAGAAACGCGTGAAAATGGTCTCCAGGTTTTCGTCGTCGATCCCGGGCCCCTCGTCCTCGATGGCAATGACGACGCGGTCGCCGTCGACGCGCGCCCGGACGTTCACGGTGCCGTCGTCGGGCGAAAACGACAGGGCGTTGTCGATCAGATTGGTAAACACCTGGCCCAGTCGACCGGCATTACCGGACACACAGTAGACCTCCGGCGGGCCTTCCACTTTGAAGTCGATGCGTGTTGTGGCGCCGTCACCGGCTGACTTGTCCTCGAAGATCCCGACGACGTCGGCCAGTACGGCATTGACGGCAACCGGCTCGGGGACTTCCAGCTGGAGCTGAGCGTTCAGCATGGAAGCGCTGGCAACGTCGCTGATCAAGCGGTTGAGCCGCTTCAACTCATGCTGGATCTGGCTGACGACCTGTTCGCGGTCTTCCTCCGTTCGCGCGTATTCCAGCGCCTGGGCCATGGAGCTCGCCGCGGTCAACGGGTTTTTCAGTTCGTGCGCGACGTCCGCGGCGAACTTTTCGCTGGCTTCGATACGCTGGTAGAGCGAGCGGGTCATCTGCGCGAAGGCCTGCGCCATCTGTCCGACTTCGTCCTTCCGGTCCGAATAATCCGGCAGATTGGTGCGGGCGGTGATGTCGTGACTGACGTGCTCGGCGGTCTCCGACAGCCTTTTCATCGGGCCGACAACCGTGCGATTCAGGAAGAGTGCGGTCGCGATCGAAGCAATGAGGGCGATGAGCGCGAGGGGCCATAGGAAGCTGCGCGATTCGGCCAGGACGTTGTCGATGTCGCCGGGGCGCGTGGATAGCAGGAGGACGCCGATAACCTTTTTCAGCCGCGTGATGGGGATGGCGACGGACACGATCTGCTCGCTCTTCTCATTGAGCAGAAGCATCGCGGCGTCCTCGCCTTTCAGCGCGCGCCGCACCTCCGGATAGTATTGGCCGTTGGCGTTGCCGATCTCGCGGTAGACCTGCACCTCCTTGCCAATCAGCAAATGCTGGAGGCGGGTCCAGAAGTTCTTGGTATGCGTCGGTGCGGTGCGTTCGGCCTTGCCGCGGGCGATGATGTCGCCGCTTGCCAGAAGGTCGCTGGAATCGACGACGAGATCGCCATTGCGATCGTAAATGCGTGCGCGGGTGCCCGTCGGCTCGGTGAGACGCCGGAAGATAGGCGCGACACGTTCGGGCTGGATGGAAAGCTGCAACGACGCGAAGCCATCGTCCCGAAACGGAATCAGCGACTCCTTGGCTGCGGGAAGGCGGTCGGGATCGACGCGGATTTCGCCGTTGCGCACCATCGCCTTACCCGCGATGGCGGCCGCGATGATCTTGCCCTGGGTGCGCAGCGCTTCGCGCTTGGCGTTGATGATCCAGCTCGAATCGAGGCTGAGATACAGGATGCCGCCGAACATGATGACGAAGCCGATCAGGTTCGAGGCCAGGATGCGCCGGACGAGGCTGGCGGAGATGAACTTCACCAGCGGCTGGCGATTGAACCAGGCAACCAGCGCCTCGTTCCAGACGCCGCCCTTTGAAAGCTTGCGCGACCAGCGCGCGAATGGCTCGGGGAGCGTGAATTCGTTCAGGCCCGTTTTTTCCGCGATGCCGCGCACAGCCGACCGGCTGCGCTGAAGCACTTCCTCTCCGCCGCGGAGAATACTGTCCCTGGCGGAGCCAACGCGATCGCGCAGGGCACCGAGCAGAGACCCGGCAGCCCCTCCTTGTCGCTCACTCTCAAGTGCCATGGGCCCTCCAAATGCCTTCGCGGCGCTCGAAGCGATCGAGCGCCGCAAAACTCAGGCGGCAAAATGCGACGGCCTGGAGGCCGCGTCGATGTCAGGCTTCCTTGAAGCGGTAGCCGACTCCGTAGAGCGTTTCGATTACGTCGAACTTGTCGTCGACCTGCTTGAACTTCTTGCGCAGCCGCTTGATGTGGCTGTCGATGGTGCGGTCGTCGACGTAGACCTGATCGTCGTAAGCCGCATCCATCAAGGCGTCGCGCGTCTTGACCACGCCGGGCCGGGCCGCCAGCGCCTGAAGGATGAGGAACTCCGTTACGGTCAGGGTGACCGGCTTGTCTTCCCAGTGGCAGGTATGGCGTTCCGGATCGAGACGAAGCGCGCCACGTTCAAGAACCTTCGCGGCCTCCGTTGGCGGCGCCGTTCCGTCGCGGGCGCCGGCGCGGCGAAGCACCGACTTCACCCGCTCGACCACGAGGCGCTGCGAGAACGGCTTCGCGATATAGTCGTCCGCGCCCATCTTGAGACCGAACAACTCGTCGATTTCCTCGTCCTTGGAGGTCAGGAAGATGACCGGCATGTCCGACTGCTGGCGCACACGGCGAAGCAGTTCCATGCCGTCCATGCGCGGCATCTTGATATCGAAGATCCCCAGATCGACCGGTTCCTCGGATAGCGCTTCGAGCGCCTGCGCGCCGTCGCTGTAGGTGCGGACCTTGAAGCCCCTCCGCTTCCAGCGCCATGCGAAGCGAGTTGAGGATGTTGCGTTCGTCGTCAACCAGCGCGATCGTGCTTTTCTCTTTCATCGGACTTCGCCCCCTCGTTGAGCCTGAGTGCGGCTTCTCTGCGCCGCTGTATGGCCGATTGATGTATGAATTGTGGCGGGTCGAAAAAGTGCGCGCCCGGTATTGAACACAAGCTGAATAAGCTCTCGCGGCCGAACGGGCAAGTTTTTCCACCGTTCGTGCGTTTTCCTGTGTACTGGGCACAGTTTGCGGCCGTGATCTTCCGACCTACGTATATCTTGTGACACTCATAAGCGCTGTTAAAAGGCTCGATTACCGGTGGTGACCTCGCCCGCGTGTGCAACGAGAGGACGTCCAGATCCCGCTTTCGCGCGATTCGCGATGCGGCTGGCCAGACCTTTCAACCGAGCGCCGAGCCCGTGGAGCCGCTGGGTTCGTTGCCCAGCAACATTGAATGGTCTTTTCGCAAGTGCGGTATTAGTATCCGCTTCCCTGGACCGGACCGTTGCCGGGTTATGACCCAAATCATGGCGAGCCTCTTGCAGGAACCCCATCCTCAGCCGCCCGCGTTGTAACTGACTTTCGGACCCCAGGGTGTCTGGCCTGTGCAACAGGGCGTCGTGACCGTCAATTCCGACCACCTCGAAACAACGGGACGTAAAACCACTGATGACCCGCTTGACCTTCCCGCTGAATGCGGCCCGATCGATCATCGCCAACAAAACCGCGGCAGAGCTCGTCGAAATCGCCGTGCGCCCGCGACGAAGGTCGGCTGTCTTCTTTCGGTGCTGTTTGCCGCCGTCACCGGTCAACACACCGGGCGCTCTCCCGAACGACAAATTTATCGTCGCGGACAGCGAGACGGAAGGGTCGATCTGGTGGGACAACGCCCAGCGCTTCACCCGCGAGCAGTTCGACCAGCTCTATCAGGACTTCCTGACATTCGCGTCGGAGAAAGAACTGTTCGTCCAGGATCTGTTCGCCGGGGCCGACAGCGACTACCGGCTGCCGACCCGGATCGTCACCGAATATGCCTGGCACGCGCTGTTCATCCGCCACATGTTGCGCCGTCCCGACAAGGACGAGTTGCAGGGGTTCCAGCCGGAATTCACTGTCATCAACCTGCCGAGCTTCCGCGCCGCGCCTGAATATCACGGCACGCGGTCGGAAACGGTGATCGCCTGCGATTTCACGCGGCGCATCGTGCTCATCGGCGGCACCTCCTATGCCGGCGAGACCAAGAAGAGCGTCTTCTCGTTCCTCAACTACGTGCTTCCCGAGCGCGGCGTGATGCCGATGCACTGCTCGGCCAATGTCGGCAACACCGGCGACAGCGCTGTTTTCTTCGGGCTTTCAGGCACCGGCAAGACGACGCTCTCGGCCGATCCGAAGCGCACCCTTCTGGGCGACGACGAGCCATGGCTGGTCGCCGAACGGGATCTTCAACTTCGAGGGTGGCTGCTACGCCAAGACGATCCGGCTTTCGAAAGAAGCCGAGCCGGAAATCTACGCGGCCTCCAACCAGTTCGCGACCGTGCTGGAGAACGTCGTTCTCAAGGACGACCGTTCGCCGGACTTCGACGACGGCTCCCTCACGGAGAACGCGCGTTCGGCCTATCCGCTAGAAGCCATTCCGAATGCCAGCGCCACAGGCACGGCCGGGAATCCGAAGAATATCGTGATGCTGACGGCCGATGCGTTCGGCGTCATGCCGCCGATCGCCAAGCTGACGCCGTCGCAGGCGATGTACCACTTCCTTTCCGGATACACGGCGAAGGTCGCCGGAACGGAGAAAGGCATGGGCAACGAACCGCAGGCGACCTTCTCGACCTGCTTCGGCGCTCCTTTCATGCCGCGCCATCCTTCCGTCTACGGCAACCTCCTGCGCGACCTCATCGCCAAGCACAACGTCGACTGCTGGCTCGTGAACACCGGCTGGACCGGCGGCAAGTTTGGCGTCGGCAGCCGCATGCCCATCAAAGCAACCCGGGCGCTCCTCAACGCCGCGCTGTCGGGTGAACTGGCAAGCGTGGAAATGCGCGTCGATCCAGTCTTCGGCTTCCAGGTGCCCGCGCATCTCGACGGAGTTGACGACAAGATCCTTACGCCGCGCCAGACCTGGTCGGACCCTGCCGAGTATGACGCGACCGCGGCCAAGCTCGCCGAGATGTTCGCCTCGAACTTCGAGAAGTTCGCCGAGCACGTCGACGCCGACGTGCTGGCGTCCGGTCCGGTGCCGCAGTCCCGCGCCGCCGCAGAGTAAGGCCGGCTGGCCGGACCGCTGACGTGCTGAGATTGAAGATTGAAAAAGGCCCCTGCGCACGTCGCGGGGGCCATTTTAATCATGTCGGCCTCAGTGCCATGCCGTGCATGCGGGGCGGGGCCTCGAAAGGCCATCTCTACTGGAAGATGAGTTCCCGCAGGGTCCGGGCGCGGTCGCCGGTTGCCTGGTTTGCCCCGCTGCTCCGCTCGGCCACCGCCTCCTCGGCCGAACCGGAATCACGTTCTACTGAACCGTCTCCCGCCGCGCCGTCGGTAGCGAGTTCGGTCGTTGGCACGTCAGCCGGAGCGACGGGGACCGGCGTGACCGGACGCGCATTGGCCGGGGCGGCGATGGCGTCGCCAACGGAGGGCAGCCGGAGACCCGGCTTCGCGGGCGCGGGAATGGTTCGACCCGCGTGGGTAGCCGCCAGTTCCGCCGCTGTGCTGTCCGAGGCGGCCGAAGGCGGCTCGGGGGCGACATCGATGGTGCGGACGACGGCTGTAGAAGGCGGCCGCGCCTTGCCAAGCGGCGGAAGATCCGCGGGTGGTTCAGCCGTAAAGCTTTGCTCTGTCGCGGCAGACGGCGCTTCCTCACCGCTGACCGTCGTCACGGGCGAGCGCGCGCGCGGGCCTTCGAGGGTGCGGACCGGGTTCGTGGCTTTGCCGGCGGGCGAAGGACGAGCCGCCCGCTCATCGCCGCTCTCTACCGCTTTCGGCGGTGCCCCCAAGTCGAAGGCGCCGGAAAAGGTCGAAGACATTAGCAAACCGGGCCGATGGCGATGAGAACGCCGACCACGGCGACGGCCGACAGGCCCGCCACCAGAGACGTCGCGCCGGCCCCGCCCTTGGGCCGCCAGCGCATACGACTGCCGGGCGGCTGGGCTTCCCCGTCGAACAGGTCGTTCTCGTCGTCCTGCACCGCCGCCGCATTCTCTCCTCTCGCCCTTGGGGGATAGCCGGCTGGCGAGGTCCAACGTGTTGGCTTCCCAGTAGTCCTCCGCCCTTTCCTCAGCCGCGTATTCGGCGTGCAAAAGGCGCTCGAACGGCCCCTCCACGAACTCGCCGTTGAAGTACAGGCGGTAGCCGTCGTCGGCCTTGATGATGGTCGCGACCAGCAGATCGCGGCCGGAACCGCGGCTGAAATCGGCGACGTAGACACCGGTCGTGTACTGGTTGAACGCTCTGGACATGGTTCAAACCTAAGACCCTGAACTTACGGCAACAACGGGGCGGCTCATCAAAGCTTCTTGACGCCCGCGCCCAACATTCGGTGGAACCGGACGTGCGCTGAGCGTGCAAAATCGGTGCCGCAGCAAAGCTACGTTACGGGAGCGGAAGCGGTTTCAGCGCCGCGGCGGGTGATGCCGGACAATCGGCATCGAGGCCGGGGCAGGCCGGTGTCGGATTCCATTTGCCAACAAACGACAGGCCGGTGAACTCAATAGACCCCAACACTCGGCAAGCCGGTGAGCACTTTTACCCCAACACTCGGCAAGCCGGTGAGCACTTTTACCCCAACACTCGGCAAGCCGGTGTTGGGTTGCTAGATATCCATGCCCAGATGGCCGGCGACGGCGAAGACGTCCTTGTCGCCGCGACCGCACATGTTCATCACCAGGAGGTTGTCTTCCGGCAGCGTCGGGGCGAGCTTCAGGACGTGGGCCAGCGCATGTGCGGGCTCCAGCGCCGGGATGATGCCTTCGAGCTTGGCGCAGAGCTGGAACGCGTCGAGCGCTTCCTTGTCGGTGATCGGCACGTAGTTCACGCGGCCGGTATCCTTCAGCCAGGAGTGCTCAGGGCCGACGCCGGGATAGTCGAGCCCCGCCGAGATTGAGTGGCCTTCGAGGATCTGGCCGTCGTCGTTCTGAAGGAGGTACGTGCGGTTGCCGTGCAGCACGCCCGGTTTGCCGCCAGACATGGATGCGGCGTGACCGTTCTCGATGTCGACGCCGTGGCCGCCAGCCTCGACGCCATAGATCGCCACGTCCTTATCGTCGAGGAACGGGTGGAACAGGCCGATGGCGTTGGAGCCGCCGCCGATGCACGCCACCAGCGTATCCGGCAGGCGGCCCTCGCGCTCCATCATCTGCTCGCGGGTTTCCTTGCCGATGACCGACTGGAAGTCGCGGACCAGTTCCGGGTAGGGGTGCGGGCCGGCCGCCGTGCCGATGATGTAATAGGTATCGCGGACGTTGGTGACCCAGTCGCGCAGTGCCTCGTTCATGGCGTCTTTCAGCGTGCCGGCACCTGACGTCACAGGATTGATCTTGGCGCCGAGCATGTGCATGCGCACGACGTTCGGCTTCTGGCGCTCGACGTCGGTCGCGCCCATGTAGACTTCGCATGGGAGACCGAAGCGGGCACAGACGGTGGCGACCGCGACGCCGTGCTGGCCGGCGCCGGTCTCGGCGATGATGCGGGTCTTGCCCATGCGGCGGGCAAGCAGGATCTGGCCGAGGCAGTTGTTGATCTTATGCGAGCCGGTGTGGTTGAGCTCGTCACGCTTGAAGTAGATCTTCGCGCCACCGGGGCCCACCTTGTTCGCACGAAAGCCCGCGCACGTAGTCGGTCAGCCGCTCGGCGTAATACAGCGGGCTCGGCCGGCCGCCGTAATGGGCCAATAGATCCTCGAACTCGCGCTTGAACTCGGGGTCCTTCTTGGCATCGTTATAGGCCTGCTCGAGATCGAGGATGAGCGGCATCAAGGTCTCGGCGACGAAACGGCCGCCGAACAAGCCGAAGTGACCGCGGTCATCCGGCCCGGTGCGGTAGCTGTTCGGCTTCGGTTCGCCTGTTGCCGGGCTGGCGGAGGTCGCGTCTTCGAGGGTCATCTTTCGCTCTTTTTCCTACGATCTTCGTTTCGCGGCCCGCCCATGGAGCATGCTCATCGTACGGGCGCAAGAGTAGCGCGCGAGCCACCGCGCGATCCTTGATACGCGCTCAGCGCGGATTTTGACCTGCGTCTTTCGCCGCAGAAACGAACCGCTGCATTTTCGCGGCGTCCTTGACGCCCGGCGCGGTTTCTACACCGGACGAAACGTCGACCACCGCCGCCCGCGTAAGGCGCACCGCTTCGGCGACATTCTCGGGCGTTAAACCGCCGGCCAGCCAGAAGGGAAACGCATCGGCCAGACCGTCGAGAATCGACCAATCGAAACTGAGCCCGTTGCCGCCGGGAAGTTCGGCCGACGGCGGCGGTTTCGCGTCGAACAGCAACATATCGGCAAAGCCGGGGGCAAGATAGGGGGCGGCGGCCTCGACATCCCCGCGGGTGGCCACCGCCGCGGCTTTGAGGATTTCCGCCCGCACGAGGTTTTCGACTTCGGCCACCCGCTCCAGGCTTTCGCGGCCGTGGAGCTGGACGATATCGGGAGCGACCTCGGCATCGACACGGGCGAGAAGGTCGTCGTCGGGGTCGACCAGGAGGACCACGGATCGGGCAGCCTCCGAAGCGCGCGCGACAGTAGCCAGCCGCGCGGCGGTGGCGAGATCGACATGGCGCGGGCTTTTCGGGAAGTGGACGAAACCGACATAGTCGGCGCCGGCCGCAATGGCGGCCTCGAGTGAGGCCTCATCCTTCAGGCCGCAAATCTTGACGCCGGTTTCGTACATTTTCGGACGCGTTTCAGCGGCCGGCCAAAAGCAGGCTGCGTGACGGCGTGGCCGATTGGACCGCGAGTTCACTATCGCGTTCCTGTGCCAGACGATTGGCCTCCGCCTGCCAGCGGCGAACCTCCTGAGCGCGCTGTCGCGCGGTACGGCGCCACCGCCCCTGGCTCATCCAGACGGCGACACCGCCGACGATCACACCCAGCGTCAGGGCGCCAAACAGATAGAAATACATTGGCAGTTCGATCGCGATCGAAGGGGCTTGCGGCTTGAACGGATCGAGTACCATGCGCACCTCGTGCCGGTTGATCACGGCGACTGCCACGAGGATGATGGCCAGCGGAAAAGCGATCAGGACGGAGAAGATACGTTTCAACACGATGCGTCACCTGCTTGCGAACTATTCGACCGTCCCGCCAGCCGGCACAGCCGTCGCCTCCGAGATCCTGGACCGCGGAAACGAGAGCATTATCCGGGCGATGGAACGCCATGCGATCCATTGAGCAAACACTGCTCTACCACGAACTTCGCCCGCTGGCGGTTCGGATTTGATTAATCTGAAGACAGCCGCGCGCGAATTCGGTCGTGGCGATGCTGGCCTCGGGCCGGCACCCTGGTATTCGAGCCCCGAGGGCACCGCGCCTACTTCGTCGGCACGTTGAGCCGCTCGCGAAGTTCCTTACCCGTCTTGAAGAACGGTACGAACTTTTCGTCAACCGGTACGGGCGCGCCGGTACGCGGATTGCGCCCTTCGCGTGCCGGCCTGTGCTTGACCGTGAAGGCCCCGAAGCCGCGCAATTCGACCCGGTCTCCGCGCGCCAAGGCCTCGACGATCTCGTCGAAAATGACGTTCACGATCCGCTCGACATCGCGATGGTAGAGATGCGGATTCGCCGCCGCAATCCGCTGTATTAGTTCCGACTTGATCACCGCCGCCTCCGGTAGGCAAAGTCTTTGTTATTCCTCAATTTTCACGAGGGTGCCAAACCGAGACCAAACCGTCAAGCGAAAGCAGTGACAAACCGTTTTTCGATTGCAGGGCCTGTCCGAGCCCTGTGGCGCCGCCGACCGCGATGGAACGTGCCAGTTCCGCGGTCATGGCAGAGACGCCCCAGGGGCTGTCCTGTCCAGGCTTCCAGTCGACAATCTTGAGATCACGGTTAACGCCCCGCTCTTGCGTCAGCCATTCGACGACCTCGCGCTCGCCGCCGATCTTGTCGACCAGCTTGAGATTTTGCGCCTGCCGGCCTGAAAAGACGCGGCCCTCCTTGAGCCCCGGGATTGCCGTGACGTCGATCCCGCGGCGTTCCGAGACCAGGCTGGAAAACCAGCCGAACCCGTCTTCCACCATCTCCGCGGTGACGGCCAGCGCCTCCGGATCGGCCTTCGTCAGCGGATTGGGTTCGGCTTTCAGCGTCCCGCTCTTCACGGTGTTCATCTTGACGCCGATATGGTCGAGGAGCTCGGTCACCTCCGGCCACTGGACAATGACGCCGACCGAACCTGTGATGGTGTTTCCGCGCGAGACAATGTGGTCGGTTGCGAGACCGACGATATAGCCGGCGGATGCCGCGACCGTTCCGAACTGGGCCACGACCGGTTTCTTCTGACCGATCCGGCGGATTCCTTCGTAGAGCGCTTCACCGCCAGTGGTCGTGCCGCCGGGGCTGTTGACGTAGACGATGAGGGCCTGAACGTTGTCCGCCTCGGCGATCCTGTCCAACATTTTGAGCTGGTCGCGATCCTCGGTGATCGTACCCGTGATCGAAATGCGGGCGATCTGATCGGGCGCCAGCCAACCGGTACCCGCCTCTTGCCGCGTCACAAGGAAGCCCACGGCAAGGACCGCGGCGACGACGGCGAGCGCCCGCCAGAGGGTCACCTTCCGGCGCAGCCTGCGGCGGTCCAGTAGGGTATCGACATCAAGGGTCATACAGATCTCCAGAAACTTGGCCGTTCGACTTATCTTCGTCGGTCCGCAAAGGATGGTGCCGCGAAAACCGCTATGTGGCCAGGGCACCACGTCGTTAGCAGAATGTTAATCTCCGCCATCAGCTAGGCAAGTATCGGGCCGGAAACGGCCAGCGACGGATTTTTTTCGTCTCCAGGGCGCCCCGTCTCGATACTGAAACCGAATGGGGCAACGCCTATCCTTGCGAGCATACGCGGCGAAAGCCGCGACCGTTCCCCGAAAATGCCGATATCTGCCACCTGGCAGCACGCTGGAATGAATGAAAAAAGCGCGCCGGAATGAACTCCCGGCGCGCAATCTTGTCAGGTCGTCAGAACGAACCTGCCGGTTCGGACCGGTTAGCTTTCGCTCTTTTCGGTTTCGTCGCTATCGGAAGCCTGGGCCTCCGCGTCGCCCTCGTCTTCGCCACCCTCGCGCTGCTTCATCGCGGCACCGAGAATGTCACCCAGCGATGCGCCGGAATCCGACGATCCATATTGGGCCACAGCCTGTTTCTCCTCGGCGATTTCGAGCGCCTTGATGGAAACGTTGATGCGGCGGGCCGCCTTGTCCATGCTGACGACGGCGGCATCGATCTTGTCGCCGACGTTGTAGCGCTCGGGACGCTGCTCGGACCGATCCCGCGAGAGGTCGGAACGCTTCACGAAGGTGGTGATGTCGGTGTCGGCGATCTTAACTTCGATGCCGTTGTCCTGCACGGCCACGACTTCACACGTGACCTGCTCACCTTTGCGGAAGCCGCCGATGGTTTCGGCCGGATCGCCCGCGACCTGCTTGATGCCAAGCGAGATGCGTTCCTTGTTGGAGTCGACGTCGAGCACGACGGCTTCGACGTTGTCGCCCTTCTTGTAGTCCTTGATGGCTTCGTCGCCGGGACGGTTCCAGTCGAGATCCGACAGGTGGACCATGCCGTCGACGCCACCGTCGAGGCCGACGAAAAGGCCGAACTCGGTGATGTTGCGGATCGGACCTTCGACGACGGAGCCACGCGGATGCTCGGCGAGGAAGGCTTCCCACGGGTTGTCCTGGGTCTGCTTGAGGCCCAGCGAGATGCGCCGCTTGTTGGGGTCGACCTCGAGGATCTGGACTTCGACTTCCTGGCTCGTCGAGACGATCTTGCCAGGATGCACGTTCTTTTTCGTCCAGCTCATTTCGGAGACGTGGATCAGGCCTTCGACGCCCGGCTCCAGCTCGACGAACGCGCCGTAGTCGGCGATGTTCGTGACCGTGCCGGTGAAACGGCCGCCGACCGGATACTTGGCTTCGATGCCTTCCCACGGGTCGGACTGAAGCTGCTTCATGCCCAGCGAGATACGCTGCGTTTCCGGGTTGATGCGGATGATCTGCACCTTCACCGTGTCGCCGACGTTGAGGATCTCGGAGGGGTGGTTGACGCGGCGCCAGGCCATGTCGGTGACGTGCAGAAGGCCGTCGATGCCGCCGAGATCGATGAACGCACCGTAGTCGGTGATGTTCTTGACGACGCCGTCGATTACCTGACCTTCGCCCAGGCGCGCGACGATATCGGCGCGCTGTTCGGCACGGGTCTCTTCGAGGACGGAGCGGCGCGAAACGACGATGTTGCCGCGGCGGCGATCCATCTTCAGGATCTGGAAGGGCTGCGGCTGGTGCATCAGCGGGCCGATGTCACGGACAGGGCGAATATCGACCTGCGAGCCGGGAAGGAATGCGACGGCGCCGTCGAGATCGACCGTGAAGCCGCCCTTAACGCGGTTGAAGATAACGCCGGTGACCTTCTCGCCTGCCTCATACTGCTTCTCGAGGCGGTTCCAGCTCTCTTCGCGGCGGGCCTTTTCGCGGCTGAGGACCGCTTCGCCGCGGGCGTTCTCGATGCGCTCGAGATAAACTTCGACCTCGTCGCCGACGGTAAGGTCGGCTTCTTTTTCCGGCGTGGAGAATTCGCGCAGGGGCACGCGGCCTTCCATCTTCAGACCGACGTCGATGATCGCCAGATCCTTTTCGATACCAACGATCTTGCCGGTGACGACACTGCCCTCGTAGACATCCTCCTTGGCCAGGCTTTCGGCGAGCAGGGCCGCGAACTCATCCTGAGTCGGGTTGAGTTCTTTTGACGGTTCAGACTGCGACATGCGTTAACTTTTGCTCCTCGAGCGGCGTTCGTGTTGATGAATTCGGGGGAAGACAGCGTAATCCGCTCGGTGAGACGCCGGTTCCACCCTCTCGGTCCCAAGACGCTCGCATCAACCCTGCGGGATCGACGCGCCTACGCCAAACGGGCGCGCGGGCCCCTGCATTCTGCCTTCAGAATGCGGACGTGCCCGGTAGCGCCCTCGAAAGGACCAGGGATGAGGTTTTCAGATCGGTAACTGCGGCGATGGCCGGGCCGCCAACAAATTATGGGCCCGCAGAACCTGCGCACCCTATTGGCTGATCTTCCTCTTGATCAATCCGACCGCAGCGTCGAATGACGCCTGTATATCCATTTCCGTGGTGTCGAGCAAGTCGGCATCGGCGGCAACCCGCATAGGCGCGCTCTCGCGACCGGCATCGCGGGCGTCCCGCGCGCGGATCAATTCCAGCGTTTCGTTAAGGCTCATGTCCTCGCCCTCAGCCCGGCGCTCCAGATAGCGGCGCCGGGCGCGCTCTTCGACGCTGGCGGTGACGAAGATCTTGGCGTCGGCATCCGGGCAGACCACCGTCCCGATGTCGCGCCCATCGAGGACCGCGCCCGGCGGGCGACGGGCGAACCACCGCTGATAATCCAGTAGCGCCGCGCGGACCTCGGGGATGCCGGCGACCCGTGAGGCGGCTTCGCCGATGCCGGGCAGGCGCAAACCGTCGTCGTCGAGGCTCGTCGGATCGAGCGCGCGGGCCAGCGATACGACCGCCCAGGTATCGTCGATCCGGAACCCGTGATCGAGTACGTCGCGCGCGACCGCTCGATAGAGCCTCCCCGTATCGAGATAGTTGAGGCCGAAATGTTGGGCGACCCTGCGTGCCAGAGTGCCCTTGCCCGACGCCGCCGGACCGTCGATGGCAATGATCATCCGGCCCTACTCACCAGATCTGCCATCGCATGGGCGTCGGCGCCCGCTTCCTGGCGAAGTCCTTCGGCGACGCCTAGGCGATCGGCCGCTTCCCGGTTCTGGCTCACCTTCCACTTACCCTTCAGCTCTGCGATCTCTATTTCGATGCCGACGATCCCCTTGATCTGGCGGTCGATGAATTCGGCCGGCGCGTCGGACACCTGCCATGGCGCCTCGCGCGCGGCCTCATGGCGTGTCGTCAGTTCCGCCACGTGTTGCTGGAGCCATTCCGCGTCTGTACTGAATTTGAGCGTTCCGCGCGCTTGAACGATGGCATAGTTCCAGGTCGGCACGACCTTACCGTGCTCCTTTTTCGACTGATACCACGACGGCGTCACATAGGTCTGAGGACCCTGAAAAACGGCCAGAACCTCCGATGCGGTGGCACCATTGCGCCAGATCGGATTGGCTTTGGCCACATGGCCGCGCAGGCTCCCCAGACCTCCATCGGCGGTTTCCACGAAGCCGAGCGGCAGATGATCGGCGCTCAACCTGCCAGCCTGGAGGCTTACGACAGTGGCGAGGGGATGGGCGCGCATCAGATCGCGCATAACCTCGATGCGATCTTCGCGAAACACGGGTGGATCGTACATGGTCGCCAATCTCCGTTTTGCCCGGATCGGTAGCTTCGTGTTGCCGCCTCGTGGCTCGATTCCGTAGTCCGCCGTCTTTCAACGCCCGCCCGGGAGCGAATTTCGCGATCACCAAACCAGGGTCAAGCTTCGGCGAATGCGGCGCCCAAGTCCTCCATCAGACCGATAAAGGCCGGGAAGCTGGTGGCGATCATCGCGGTATCGTCGACCGTCACCGGCTTTTCGGCCGCCAAGCCAAGCGTCAGGAAAGCCATGGCGATGCGGTGATCGAGATGCGTCGCAACCGTTCCGCCGCCGGGAACGGCGCCGCCGGTCCCCTTTACCGTCAAGGTATCGCCATCGACAGCGGTGACGACGCCGTTGGCGGAAAGGCCCTCGACGGTGGCGGCGAGCCGGTCACTCTCCTTGACGCGCAATTCGCCGAGACCGTGCATGACCGTATCGCCCTCGGCGAAGGCCGCTACGCAGGCCAGCACCGGATACTCGTCGATCATGGAGGGGGCCCGTGCGGCGGGCACCACGACGCCCTTCAGCGCGGAATGCCTGGCGCGGATCTCCGCCACCGGTTCGCCGCCCTCCTCGCGCTCGTTTTCGAAAACGACGTCGGCGCCCATTTCCTGCAACGTCTTATAGAAGCCGGTGCGCGTATCGTTCACGAGGACGCCCTCGACCGTTACATCCGAACCCGGAACGATGACCGCGGCCGCGATGAGGAACGCCGCCGAAGAGGGATCGGCGGGCACCTTGACCTCCCGCCCCTGGAGGGCCGGGTTGCCCTTGATGGTGATGCCGGTCCGACCGTCGCCTTTGGGCTCGACCCGGATATCGGCTCCGAAGTACCGCAGCATGCGCTCCGTATGATCGCGGGTCGGCTCCGTTTCGATCACGGTCGTCTCGCCGGGCGCGTGCAGGCCTGCCAGGAGCACGGCCGACTTAACCTGCGCCGATGGTACGGGCAGCGGATAGACGATCGGGACGGGATCGGCCGAGCCGCGGATCGTCAGCGGCAAGCGGTCGGCGCCGGCATCGGATGCCTCGACGATCTCCAGGCCGGTTTCCTTAAGCGGGTTCAGCACACGGGCCATCGGGCGGCGGGAAAGCGAGGCATCGCCGACAAGGCGGACCGGGAAGTCATGGCCGGCCAGAACGCCCATCATCAAACGTACGCCCGTGCCGCTGTTGCCGAAGTCGAGCGGTCCTTCCGGCGCAACGAAGCCGCCGACGCCACGGCCTTTGACCACCCACTCGGCACCTTCCTTCACCGCGGGCGCGCCCAGCGCGGTGACGGCTTTCGCCGTGTTGAGTACGTCCTCGGCTTCGAGAAGGCCGGAGATCCGCGTTGTGCCAAAGCTCAGGGCCCCGAAGAGGAGTGCGCGATGTGAAATCGATTTGTCGCCCGGGACGGTCACGCGCCCCGACAATGCGCCGCAGGCGCGCGAAGACGTGGGGCGGGGCGGGGCGTGCGACACGGATATCCTGGCTCCAGGTTGTATGCGGCAGTTATGAGCGGGCGGCGCAATAAGGCGATACATAGCCCGCTACAGCGTTCACAGGGCGCGCACAAAGCCGGTCTTCGGGCGCGACGTGCATCGCCCGCTTCGGACACAGGAGCGGACGACGCGCGTTTACAGCAACCGCCCTGCCATCCTGTCAATGGACTGCGGCGCCGACATCGCGGCGGCTTGAGCATGTCAACAACGTTTTGACAGAGAAGGAGCACTGTGGCAGACGGCGACATTCCGTAATTCTGCCTGGCGGCCGGCATGTCAGCGCGATCCTGCGCAAACTCTTACCGGTGCGTCACGGCCGTACTGGGGCTTGAACACCAGCCCGCACCCTTAGGGCAAGAAGGACAATTACCGAGATGCAAACCGTCGATGCGCGCGGCACCAAGCGCACCTGCCAGAGCAACGATTGCGGCGCGCGCTTCTATGACCTGAACCGCGACCCGATCATCTGCCCGATCTGCTCTTCCGAATATGTGCTGGCGCACGCTCCGCCAGGCACCGTGACGCCGGAGGAAACGAAGCCGAAAGAAACCAAGCGGGTCGCCGAGGACGCCGTCGACAAGGAAGACAGCGCCGCGGACGACGGGGAACTGGCCGATATCGAATCCGATGACGCCATTCCGGATGACGACGATGATTCCGATACCTTCCTCGAAGACGAGGAGGAGGACGAAGGCAACGTCACGGACATTCTTCCCGGTATTTCCGACGACAACGAAGAAACCTGATCGCCAGCGTTGCGGCGGCGGCACCTCATAACGCCGCCGCTACGCATGCGATCGTTCTTCGTTTCCGTCCCGCAGACCGCAACTTGCTTTCGGCATGCTTCCAGCGGCCGGTGCAAACGAGCCTTTCGCGACACTGTGCCGACTGCGACCGTTGCGACGAAATTTTGGCTTGCGGTTTGTGCGACAAACCATTAGACAACGCGCTCTCGCCCGGCGGCTTTCCCAGCTTCGCCGCAGGGCGCCAAATGGCCGGGGCTGTAGCTCAGTTGGGAGAGCGCTACAATGGCATTGTAGAGGTCAGGGGTTCGATTCCCCTCAGCTCCACCAACCATAACTCATTGATTTCAAATGGCTCTTGGCTCTTCGCTGAATGTGGGGGGCTCTTCGCTGAATGTGGGGGCAGGGTCTGTTTTCGGCGGTCCCGAGACTTGCGGGTTTCGGAATTTGTTTGGTCGCTCAATGCTGCTTTTTGATCAAGCACACAGCGCTCTGACGCGGCGGCGGTAGTTCTCGAAGTTGCGAAAGCCGAAGGCGCGGCGCTGGATGAGTTTCATCTTGCGGTGAAAGCCCTCGGTGATGCCGTTGGAGCGCGAGAAGCGCCACAGCAGTCGTCAAAAGGGGCTGGCTGCAAGTTGCCGGATCGGAAACTCGCCCGGGTGCTGCAAACCTGGCAGGAGGAGATTGGCCGCAGACGGCGCTCACGCCGGGTCGCCTTGCTCCAAAGTCCTCTGTGGGCTCTTCGCCCGGGATTCGGCTCATGCGCCCGCGTGCGCTCCGCATGGGCGGCTTATAGCTTTTCCGCATTACGCGGAATCACATCGCCAGCCCGCTCCCCCGCGTGCGCGGCTGCGCTCAGCGATGAAACCGGCTAAAGAGGACGCATAAAACTGTCAGGGATGCTGCCGGTCCAAACCGTCAGCCGTGTTCCCGGTCGTTCACAGCCTAATCCTGAAAGGAAATAGAAGCTATTGCGGGCTTGCCAGAGGCCATGGCAACGCGCCATTCACAACGTTCCGTCCGCGATCCAATCACACGAACGTTGAACCTGCTAATCGATGACCTTCTCACTGGCGATGCTCGTTGCGCTCGCGATCGACGCCCTGGCCGGCTGGCCGAGCTGGCTCTACCGCGCCATCGGGCATCCGGCGACGTGGATCGGCGCGTTGATCGGCTGGCTCGACCGCACGCTTAATCGCGACAACGGTTCCGAGCTGGCGCGGCGGCTCGCGGGGATCGCAACGGTCGCCATCGTCGTCAGCGTGGCGGCGGTTCCGGCGGCGATCCTGCAGGGGCTGCTGCCGGACGGCTGGACAGGCGTCGTGCTCATCGGCGTGCTGGCCTGGCCGCTCGTCGCGGCGCGCTCGCTTTACGATCACGTCGCCGCTGTCGCGAGGCCGCTGGCGCAAGGCGACCTCGGGGCCGCGCGCGGGGAAGTGGCGATGATTGTCGGGCGCGAGACAGCCTGCCTCGACGAAGCCGGCGTTTCGCGGGCGGCGCTGGAAAGCCTTGCGGAGAACACGTCGGACGGAATCATCGCGCCGCTCTTCTGGGGCGCCATTTTCGGATTGCCGGGCATCGCTGCCTACAAGGCGATCAACACCATGGATTCAATGATCGGATACAGGACGCCGCGACACGAAGCGTTCGGCTGGGCGGCGGCGCGGCTCGACGACCTTGTCAATCTCGTTCCGGCGCGGTTGACCGGACTGCTGTTCGCCTTGGCGAGTCTTCGCACTGGATCGGCTCTGCGGGCGGCCTGGAAGGACGCGCACAGACACCGTTCGCCCAATGCGGGATACCCGGAGGCCGCGCTGGCGGGCGGGCTCGGTGTGCGGCTTTCCGGCCCGCGGGTCTATGAGGGCAAGACGACCGAACAACCGTGGCTGAATGCAACCGGCCGCGATGCCGATGCGAGCGACCTCAACGCAGGTCTGCGGGTCTATGTTCGCTGCATTGCGCTGGCGGCCTTGAGCCTCGCCGCCGTTAGCGGTTTCTTCTGATCGCCCGAGTGCGCGCCACGTTGGATAGCTTCAGCCGGCTCCGGTCCGGCGCAGGAGATAGACGTCCATGATCCAGCCGTGCTCGGCCCGGAGCGCGGTGCGGGTCGCCACGATCTTTGCGCCGACATCCGCTAATGGGCCGCCGATGATGGTTTCCGGCGGCAATCCGAGATAGGCGCCCCACCAAATTTCGATACCATCGGGCTGCAAAGTCTCGAATGACGTTGCGCCATCCAGCATGACGACGAGCGTCTCCGCGCCCGCCGGCCAACCGTGATCGCGGAGCTGCCGGCCCGTGGTGATGAGAACCGGCGCGCCGACCTCGTTCAGCGGAATGGTGTGCGCGGCGGTGAGAAGCTGCACCGAGGTCAGGCCGGGGATCACCTCGACCTCAACCTCCCGCTCGCGTGCAAGGCGGGCGGCGATGCGCAACGTGCTGTCGTAGAGCGATGGGTCGCCCCAGACGAGCAGGGCGGCGCGCGCCTCCACATCCTCCTCCAAACTCAAGTGGCCGTCGAACGCGCGCTGCCACGCCTCGGCGATGGCATCATGCCATCTATCGACGCCGTGGCGGTAATCCGGGTCGGCCGCGTCGCGGCGGGGCATCTCGAACTCGACGACCGTTGTCCTGGATACATCCATGTGTTCGCGCAGGATTTCGCGGCGGACGTCCGCCAGGTCCGCCTTCGCCTCGCCCTTTATCGGAACGAGGACGAGATCGGCGGTTTTCAGCGCCTTGACGGCCTGTAGCGTCAGATGGTCAGGATTACCGGTGCCGATGCCGATGAGGAGGAGTTTCAGCATTCTTCGCCCGCGTCGATATCCGCCAGCGGACCGTAGAATATGAGGGTCGGCTGGGTGCTCTTCTTACCTGCCTCGAAACGGGCGGCGAGACTTGAGACCGTGCCGCGCAGGATGCGCTGTTCTGGATGGGTCACCGCCTCGACGACCAACGCGGGCGTCTCTTCGGGAAGGCCGCGGGCGATCAACTGGCGCGCCAGTTCCGCGAAAGTGCGCCGTCCCATGAAGACAACCGTTGTAGCGAAAGGGTCCGCCAGGGCCGCCCAGTTGAGATCGGCCGGCAAACCGCCGGTGACGTCCGCGCCGGTGATGAACTGAACGCGGCGCGCGGTGAGACGCCGCGTGAGCGGAATTCCGGCAGCGGCGGCGGCGGCGCAAGGCGTGGTTACGCCTGGGATAATCTCATAGGCGATGCCGGCGTCACGCAGCGCGACGATCTCTTCCTCGAGCCGGCCGAAAATGCTGGCGTCGCCCGATTTGAGCCTTACGACGCGGCCGCCCGCCCGGGCGTAGTCCACCAGCAACCGGCTGACGTGCGACTGTTTCGGCGATACCCGGCCCGCACGCTTACCGACGCCGACGAGATCCGCGCCATCGCGGGCGTGGGTGAGAATCGGCCCCGCCGAGAGGTCGTCGAACAGCACGGCGTCGGCGCGCTGCAGCCGGTCGACGGCTTTCAGCGTGAGAAGTTCGGGATCGCCGGGGCCCGATGAGACGAAGGAAACGAAGCCGGTCATCTATTTAGGTGTCTGCCGCCACGAGATGGAAGAAGCTACCCGTGACATTACCCCGACAGGACCCGGTTTCGGCAACTTCCCGGCCTGCGGCATCGAAGACTTTCGCCAAAGGTTCGTCAGGCTGGTCCAGGATCGAGGAGTAATGGAATTCGTGGCCGCGCAGGCGCGTCCCGGCCGGGAAGCCTGGAACCGGCGCGGCAAGTTCGGCGAGGCGATAGCCCAGGTGCAATGTGCGACGCTCGTAACTGGTGACAAGGCCGAGCAGGCCCGCCATGGGATGCGAGATGCCGTCCGCGTCGATCAACGCTTGGCCCAAAACCATGTAGCCGCCGCACTCGCCATGCACCGGTTTCGTTTCAGCGAAGGCGCGGAGGCCCGCGAGAAAGCCTCGGGCGGTGGCCAAACGGCCGGCATGGAGTTCTGGATAGCCGCCTGGCAGCCAGCAGACATCCGCATGCGGGTCCGGCGGCTCGTTCGCCAGCGGCGAAAAGAAAGCGATCTCGGCGCCGGCTTCGCGCCAACCCTCGATGAGGTGCGGATAAGCGAACGAAAAGGCGTCGTCGCGAGCAAGCGCGATCCGCTGGCCCGGGGGCGGCAACGCCGGTGCGCTTTCCCGGCTCGCCGGAGTTGCGGCAGCTGCGTTGCCGACGACCGCATCGAGGTCGATGTTGTCTGCAATCAGCCGCGCCGCCGCCGATAGCGCGATTTCCAGCTTCGCGCCGTGCTCGCCGGCCTGCACGAGACCCAAGTGCCGTTCGGGTAATTCTATCGCGGCGGCGCGCGGCAGCACGCCGAGGATTTCGAGGCCGGTGCCATCGAAGCCGGCGCGGACCAGCGCTTCATGCCGTGCACCCGAAATGCGGTTGAGGATCACGCCCGCCACGGTCACGTCCGGCCGGAACGTTGCCAGGCCGTGGGCGACCGCCGCCGCCGTCTGCGCCTGGGACGCGCAATCGATCACGAGGACCACCGGCCATCCGGCCAGCGCCGCGATATCGGCGGCGGCGCCATTCCCGTAAGCGCCGCGATGCGCAACGCCGTCGAACAGTCCCATCGCGCCTTCGGCGATAACGATATCCGCTCCGCTGGCGCGCGCCATGATGCTTTCGAGCTGGGTCCGCCCCATCGACCAGCCGTCGAGATTGAATGAGAACCGCCCGGTCGCGGCGTGGTGAAAAGCCGGATCGATGTAATCGGGGCCGCTCTTGAATGCCTGAACGGCAAGCCCGCGATCCTTTAACGCGCGGGCAAGGCCGAGCGTGACCGTCGTCTTGCCGGCGCGCGAACTCGCCGCCGAGACAAGCAGTCCGGGCGGGATCGGCGGTGGGGCTGCGGCAATAGCGGCCAGGGTCACGTGTCCTCCGGGAAGCGCGGGTCGGTGCCGCGCGGGCGGAAACGGCGGTCGTAATCGTCGGCGTAGAGGCGGCTTTCGGCGAAGTCGCGCGCGGCCAGCGTGCGACCGACCAGGATGAGCGCCGTGCGCTGTTTCTTGGTGTCGCCGACAGCTTGAACGATGGTCGCGAGCGTCGCCTGCTCGACGCGTTCGTCCGGCCAGGTTGCGCGCCAGACGACGGCGACCGGGCAGTCCGGACCGTAATGCGGCACGAGTTCGGCCACCACGTTCTCCAGCGTGTGGATCGACAGATGGATGGCAAGCACGGCGCCGGTCGCGGCAAAATTCGCGAGGCTTTCGTTCTCCGGCATGGCGCTGGCGCGGCCGGACGTCCGAGTCAGCACGACGGACTGGTTGAGACCGGGCAGTGTCAGCTCCCGGCCCAAGGTGGCAGCAGCGGCGGCAAAGGACGGCACGCCCGGAGTCACATCGTAGGGGATGCCGAGGGCGTCGAGGCGGCGGAGCTGCTCGCCCATCGCCGACCAGACCGAGAGATCGCCGGAGTGGAGCCGGGCGACGTCCTGGCCAGCCTCATGTGCTTGCGCGATCTCGGCAATGATTTCGTCCAGCGACAACGGCGCGGTGTTGACGATGCGGGCGCCCGGCGGGCAATGCGAGAGCACGCCTTCGGGCACCAGCGACCCGGCATAAAGGCAGACCGGCGAAGCGGCGATGAGGTCGCGACCGCGCAGCGTCAGGAGATCGGCCGCACCGGGACCGGCACCGATGAAATGCACCGTCATGCCGTCCTCCTGTGGCGAAGGTCATTTACTACTCGAACCATCAAACGACGACGCTCCATTGCACGATGGGACGGGCCGGTGACCAGCCGCGCCTGGTTCCCAGCGCTGAGGCTTCGGCGATCGCGATGTGCATCAGACTGCCGCCTTTTTCCGCGGCCCAGCGCCCCAATAGCGCCTCCGATTCCAGCGTGACGGCGTTGGCGACCAGCCGGCTGCCAGCAGGCAAGCGCGACCATAACGCCGAAAGTAGTTCCTCGCTGGCGCCGCCGCCGACGAAAACCGCTTGAGGCTCTGGCAAGTCGGTCAGCGCATCCGGCGCCGTCCCCTCGACGATCATCAGGCGATCCGAGAACCCGAACGCGGCGGCGTTGGCGCGGATCGTTTCGATCCGGTCGCGGCGCGGCTCGATAGCGATGGCGCGCGCATTGCGCCCGGCGGACAACAGCCACTCGACCGAGATCGATCCCGATCCTGCGCCGATGTCCCAAAGCATTTCGCCACGCCGGGGCGCCAATGCCGAGAGAGTCAAAGCGCGAACGGGCCGCTTTGTGATCTGGCCGTCGTGGTGGAAGGCATCGTCGGGGAGCCCGCTGGAACGTTGGAAGCCGTCCGCCGATGTCCGCCCCTTGAGTGCGACGGCAACGGCGACGGGTGCGTCGAAATCACGGCTCAGCAATGCTTCGGCGGAACCGTCACAGCGCTGTTCGCGCGGACCGCCCACGGCTACGAAAACAGAAGCTGGCGACGCGCCGAAGCCGCGATCGGCAAGCCACGCGAGGAACGGCTGCACCGCTACGCCATCCCGCAAGAGGCAAATCGCCTGCACGTCGTCCGCCAGATTCGGAAGCAGGCGTTCGACCGGCGCGGCGTGCAGACCGAGGCAGACGGTTTCCTCAAGCCGCCAACCCATCCGGGCGGCAATGAGGGAGAAGCTGGAAGGGCCGGGGTAAACCCGCCATTCCGTCGGCTCAAGTTGCCGCGCCAGGGTACCGCCAACGCCATGCCAGAACGGATCGCCGGAAGCGAGCACCGCAACGCGCTGGCCACGCATCTCCATGACCGGAGCGATGTCGAACGGCACCGACCACGGCCGCCCGCGCGCGCCAGCTTGAGCGAGTTCCAGATGCCGCGCGCCGCCGAAAACAGCCTCGGCCTCTTGCAGCGCCGCCAGGCTTGCGGCACTGAGACCCGAAAGCCCATCCTCGCCGATGCCGATGACAGACAGCCATTGCGCTTGTCGCGGCACGCCGGACGCCTCACCTTTTGCCGGACCCTCAGCCATGCCCCGCATCCTTCTTCTCGGCGGTACCAACGAAGCAAGCCGCCTTGCCGGGGCGCTGGCCGAACGCGGCGCGGACGCAGTCTTCTCGTATGCGGGGCGGACGACAAAACCGATCCCGCAGCCGCTTCCGACGCGCATTGGCGGATTCGGTGGCGTCGAGGGTCTGAAGCGCTTCATCGCGGACGAGGGGATTACGCACATTGTCGATGCGACCCATCCGTTCGCGGCGGGCATGTGCTGGAACGCGGCGGCCGCTGCCGAAGCCACGGGCGTCGAGAGTCTGTCGCTGCAGCGTCCGCCTTGGGCCCCGCAGGCAGGCGACGACTGGACCGAGGTCGGGGATGTCGATGCCGCGGTGCGCGCCTTGCCGGCGGCGCGAACGCGGATCTTCCTCGCGATCGGCCGGCAGAACATCGGCGCCTTCGCCACCGCCCCGCAGCACCACTACGTTTTGCGGATCGTCGATGAACCGGACGGCCCGCTGCCGCTGCCCGACTGCGCGGCGATCGTGTCGCGCGGGCCCTTCACCCGCGACGGAGACGCGGCGATGATGCGGGAGCGCGGTATCGAACTGGTCGTCTCCAAGAACGCCGGTGGGAACATCGCGCGCGCCAAGATCGACGCGGCCCGCGAACTCGGTTTGCCGGTGATCATGATCGCGCGGCCCGAGCAGCCGGAGCGGACGACTGTCGCGACGGTCGAAGACGCTCTGGGGTGGCTGCAGGCGACCGGCGCGCTTCCGGATTCGGGGGAGGCTCAGGGCGGGTTTCCTCATGGCACGCGCCTCGGCGTGTAAACCCATGGGCCGACGCGGCGGGTGGCGGAACTTCCCACCAGGACGACGGTTCGCATATCGGCCATCTCCGGCGTCGCCTCGTTCAAGTCCACCGTGTTTATCGTCTGGTCCGGGCGCGTCACGTTGCGTGCGAAGGTGATGAGCCGCGGTGCGCCACCTGCGGCCTCCCGCAACACGTCGAGCGCACGGGCGAACCCTTCGGGGCGCGACTTCGAGCGCGGGTTATAAAGCGCCGTCGCGAAGTCCGCCTCGGCGGCGAGCCGCAACCGGCGCTCGATGAGATCCCAGGGCTTCAAGTTGTCCGACAGGTTGATGGCGCAGAAATCGTGGCCGAGCGGCGCGCCCGCCGCCGCCGCTGCTGCAAGCATCGCGGTAATGCCGGGCAAGACCTGGATATCGAGCCCGTGCCATTGCGGTTCGCCTTCAAGCGCCTCGAACACCGCGGCGGCCATGGCGAAGACGCCCGGATCGCCCGACGACACGATGACGGCGCGTCCGCCAGAGGCGGCGACCTCCAGTGCATGGCGGGCGCGCGCGATTTCCTCGCGGTTGTCGGAGGCGTGTTTTATCAGCCCAGGACGGTCAGGAACGCGCGCGACGTAGGGCACGTAGCCGAAGACATCGGTGGCTCGATCGAGCGACAACTCGGCTTGCGGCGTGACGAGATCCGGGTCGCCCGGACCGAGGCCGACGATATGAAGGCTTCCGCTCACGGCTCAGCCCGCCTCCGGCCGCCGGCCGTTACCGGCAACAACGACGGTCGCGAAGTAGGGGCAATCGCCCGCCTCTACCTCGGTCAGCTTCGCGATGCGCTGCCCTGGCATGGTGCCGCGTTCGACGAGCCATGCTTCATCCAGGCGACCGGCTCTTTCGAGCGCGCGGCGAACCTTCGGCAGATTGCGGCCGGTCTTCATGACGACGATGGCATCGGCGGCCTTCATGTGACGCGTGAGGTCGTCTTCGCCCAGTGTGCCCATCAGCACTGTGCAAACGTCGTCGCCCCAAGTGAAAGGCTTATCGCAGGCGTTCCAGCATCCGGCCATACCGAGAATGCCGGGGATCACCTCCATCTCGACATGCCCTTGAAGCCGTATGAACAGGTGCATGAACGAGCCGTAGAAGAACGGATCGCCTTCGCACAAAACGACGAGATCTCCCTCGGCGGCGAGGTCGCGAAGGCGCGCGGCCCAATCGTCGTAGAAGCCGGCGAGAGTGGCGATGTATTCCGGGCTGTCGAACGGGAGTTCGGTCGTGACCGGGTATTCCATCGGGACTTCGGCGCAGGTGGGGTCGACGATTCCCTCGACGATGCGGCGGGCTTGTCCGGAGCGGCCCTTCTTGCGGAAGAAGGCAATTCGGCGCGCTTCGGCGACCGCCCGATAGGCGCGCACGCTCATCAACTCCGGATCGCCCGGACCCAGCCCGGCGCAGATGATCTTACCCATTTCGCATCTTCAATCGCGTGTCTTCGACATTCATCATTCCTTGCGGCTTGCCAGCGCGTTGACGGCGGCGACCGTGATGGCCGAGCCACCGAGTCGGCCTTCCACCACCAGGGAGGGAGCCGGAGGATCGCACATTAATGCGGCTTTCGACTCCGCGGCACCCACAAAACCGACCGGGCAGCCGATGATGGCGGCGGGGCGCGGGCAGGCGGGATCTTCGAGCATGTTGAGGAGATGGAACAGCGCCGTGGGCGCATTGCCGATGGCGACGATGCTGCCTGCCAAATGCGGCCGCCAGAGTTCGAGGGCGGCGGCCGAGCGGGTGTTCGACATCTCGTTTGCCAGCGCCGGCACGGACGGATCGTGGAGCGTGCAAATCACGTCGTTGCCGGCGGGAAGGCGCGCCCGGGTGATGCCCTCGGAGACCATGCGGGCGTCGCACAGGATCGGCGCGCCCGCCTGAAGCGCCGCGCGGGCGGCTTCGGCCATGCCGGGTGTGAAGCGGACGTGCTTTTCCAAACCGACGAGACCGGCCGCATGGATCATGCGCACAACAACCGGCTCTTCATCTGCCGTAAAGCGCGCAAGGTCGGCTTCGGCGCGTATGGTCGCGAAGGACTCGGCGTAAATCTTCGCGCCGTCTGTTTCGTAGCTATGGGGCATCTGTCAGGTCTCAAAAACCAGAGCGGGATCGGCACAAATATCGGTCGCCTTAAGCCCCGCGCGGAGGGGCGGATCGGAGGGCTGGCCGTCGCGAACGAGCTGGAAGCCTTCTGGCGCCGCCGTCAGTGTGAAGTCGAAGGCGGCGGTGGAGGCGCAGGACTTTTCGCAACCCGAGACGTGTAGCCCCTTGCCCGGCGGAAGATGAGCGGCCAGTGAGGCGGCGAGGCCGCGTGTCTCTGCGTTAGCCTGAGGGCAACCCGGGGCCCCGGTGCAGGCGGTGACGCGCAGGCCCGGGTCGCCAGCCTCGACGATGAGGTCCGGATGCGACGGGAGTTCCGCGACGCCGACGAGCAGCAGCATGCGCCACGGCGTAACGCGGATCTCGCAACCCCGCGCGGCCAAGTCTCCCAGCGTCCCGGCTCCGAGTTGGCCGAAGGACACACCGACAAGGACGCCTTCGGCCACGCGTCCCGGCGATGGCGGCGTGGCGATGGCGGCTGGCGCTACGGCTTCAAATGCTTCGGGGAGAATGGCTCCGGCGGCAAGGTGGCGTGCCATACGCCCCCGGCCTTCCGGGGCGCCGCCGGAAGCAAGAAACCAAGCCGCGAGTTCGAGCGCCTTCTCGGGGGCGGTCTTGGAACGCACCGGATATCCTAAGGGCGCACCGTCGGCGCGAACCAGAAGCCCGCCCTCGCAATCGCGCTCGATGCGGATATCCGCCGGTGCCTCGGCGAGAACTCTCCCAGTGCCGCAGTCGACGGCGAAGCCGAACTTGCCGGGCAACGGGAGGCCGCATTCGGCGAGCAGCGCTTCCAGCCTCGCGGCAATGCCGATGATCTCGGCACGCTCGTCGGCAGAACCGAACGGTGTCACCATGATGTTGCGGCGGGTCTCGGCCGCGACGTCGGTATCGATAAGCCCGACGTCCGAAAGCGCGGCAAGCAGCGGCCCATGGCTCGCTTCGCTCACGCCGCGGATCTGCACGTTGGCGCGGGACGTCAAATCGATGAGGCCATTACCGTGGCTACCCGCCCCTTCCGCGATGGCGCACGCCTGTGCGGGCGACAAGCGTCCAGCGCGCGGCCGCACGCGGACGACGAGCCCGTCACCTGACGCCATCGGTCGCAACGCGCCCGGGCACCAGCCCCTGACCTCGAAGCGATTGCGTTCCTCGGCAACGCTCATGGCCGGCAGTCCTCCAACTGGGCGACAATGGCGTTGCGGCGCGTGATCCAAAGTCCCGCTTCATTGAGCTTCAGGAAAGTTGCCTTCAGGGCTTCCAAAGCCTGCCGGTTTTCGCGGTCCATGAACTCGACCACTTCGGGCCGGCCGAGCGTCGCATCGTGGTAGGCGTCGAACAGGTGGGCGGGCACCACGCCTGCGAGATGCGCGAAAGCGGCCATGTGGTCGAGCGTCGCGGCGATCTCGGCAGCGCCCCTGAATCCATGGCGCATCATGCCGTCGGCCCAGTCTGGGTTGGCGGCGCGGGCGCGGACGACTCGGGCGATTTCCTCGGTTAACGTGCGGGCGCGCGGCGTGTCGGGGCGCGTGGCATCGAGGTGATAGAGCGCCGGAGACTTGCCCTTGCCCGAATCCTGACCTGTGCCGTCACCTGCCAGCCTCGCGACCGCCGCCGCGAACCCGGCTTCGTGGACAGCATAATCGGTGGCGAGCAGCAGGTCTGTTTCCGGCAGGTCCTGCGCATGCACGAACGCATCCGCCCCGCCGACGCGCCTTTCGAGCCCGGTGCGATCGTGCCGCGCGATGCCGTCGGTACCGAGCGCGTAGCTCGAGGCGGCAAGCCAGGCCTCGCCGGCGGCGGCGCGCGCTTCCTCGGTAAAATCGTCGACGAGGCCGTCCATGCCGATGCCGTACTGGCCCGGCTTGGGGCAGAACACGCGCGCTTCGCCCTCTCTGTAGGGGTTTTCCTCTGACGGTTCATCGCGCTTCGCGAGGGCGTCCGCGCCGGCCTGGAAGAGCTGCGCGAGGCCGGGGAAGATGTCGCGAAACAGGCCGGAGATGCGCAACGTCACGTCGATGCGCGGGCGGCCGATGAGCGCGGGGGCCAGAACCTCGAACCCGCTGACGCGACCGGAGGCATGATCCCAGGTCGGTTTCAGTCCCGCCAGATGCATCGCCATGGCGAAGTCCTCGCCGGCGGTGCGCATCGTCGCCGAACCCCATAGATCGACGACGAGCCCCTTCGGCCAATCGCCGTGATCCTGAAGGTGGCGGCGCACGAGTTCCTCGGCCATTTTCACGCCCTGGGCATGCGCGGTCGGTGTGGGGACGGCACGCGGATCGACGGAATAGAGGTTGCGGCCGGTGGGGAGGACGTCGGACCGGCCGCGGTAGGGAGAGCCCGCGGGTCCTGGCGGTACCGCTCTGCCGGACAGCGCGGCGAGAAGCCCGGCGCGTTCGTGCTCGCCGCCGTCGCCGCGGCCGAGGGTGTGCAGTCCATCGCCCAACTGGCTGTCCTTGATGTCGCAAACGAAGCGGTCAATGCGGGTGATCGCTTCGGCGGGGCAGGCATCGGGCGCCAGTCCGAGATCGGATTCCACGCCGGCGGCGCGCGCCTCGTCGCGCACGTTCTGGATAAGGCGATTGCGGCGCGCGGGATCGAGGCCGTCGGCGTTCGAGTATTCGTCCAGCAGGCGTTCGAGATGGAGAAGCGCGTCCGGCGTTTTCGCGCCGATCATCGGCGGCGGCAGGTGGCCGAGGGTGACCGCGCCAATGCGGCGCTTGGCCTGCGCGGCCTCGCCGGGATCGTTGACGATGAAGGGATAGACGACGGGCGTGGTGCCGATCAGCGCCTCGGGCCAGCAGCTTTCCGACAGAGCGACCGCCTTGCCGGGCAGCCACTCCAGCGTGCCGTGAGCACCCATGTGGACGAGCGCATCGAGCCCCTTGGCGCGCAGCCAGAGATAGAACGCAACGTAGCCATGGCGAGGAACGCGGGCGACGTCGTGATAATCGTCGTCGCGTGTTCTCACGTCGCCGCGCTCTGGCTGAAGCGCCACAAGCGCGTTGCCGGCTTCGAGAACGTGAAAGTGGAACGCGCCTTCGTTGGCCGCGGGGTCGTTTTCCGGCTCGCCCCAGCACTCGGCCAGCGCGCCGCGCAAAGGCGCGGGCAGCGAACACAGCGCCGCGCGGTATTCGGCGAGCGGCCAAGAGACGGTTGCCTCGTTGAGTGCCGGCATTGGCGAGGCCGGGCGGCGGACCGCGTAGCCGTCGGCGGCGAGGTCATCGAGAAGCGCTTCCGTCGACGCAATCGTGTCGAGCCCGACGGCGTGCGCCATCTGATAACCGCGGCCCGGGTAGGTGGAGAGGACGACGGCCAGCCGGCGCTCAGCGGCCGGCGTGCTTGCCAGCCGGTGCCAGGCGGCGACCTTGGCAACGGCGTTCTTTACGCGAGCGGCATCGGAGCGGTGGGCGAAGCGCGAGAACTGCAGGTCGGGATCGCGCTTGCCGGGCGACTTGAAGCTGACGACTCCGGTGAACAATCGGCCATCGACCTCGGGCAGAACCACGTGCATCGCCAGATCGGCGGGAGACAATCCGCGCTCGGCCTCGGCCCATTCGCGGCGGCGGGCGGTCGACAGGCTAACCTGGAAGACCGGGCAGTCGAGGCCGTCGAAGGGTGTGCGGCCGGTGTCGTCCTGAACCGAAAACGCGGTGGCGTTTACGACGGCTGCGGGGGGATGCGCGGACAGAAAACCGCGCAGCCAATCGCCGACGCCCGGTGCCTTCAGTGACGGTGCGAACGCGCCGTGTGCGGCAAAGCCCGCTTCCCTCAGCGTGTCGATGAGCGCGTCCACCGGCGATGTATCGGCAGCTGTCAGATACGACCGGTAAAACGTGACGAGGACGCGCGGGCGGTCGCTGTTGGTGGAAACCTCCGCTTCGGGCACCACGCCGCGCTGCGGATCGTAAAAGCCGAAATCCGGCACGGACTTGTCGCCGATCACCGGGCCAGCATAGAGGCCCGCCGCCAGCGCCAGTTGCGAAAGCGCGGCCTGAGCCGCCACCGCGCCGCCGGCATCGCAAAGCCGCACGAGCTGACGCAGCGTCGAAACCGGCAGTGTGGACAGTTGATCGAGGCGGTCATCGGGGCGTCCGTCCGCCGGTAGGACGGCGAGTGCAATTCCTTTCGCCTTGGCCAGTTGGTGGATGGAGGACAGGCCGTAGGGCCAGTACGGCTCGCCGCCAATCACGCGGACAAGGATGGCCTTGGCGTCGCTCAGCGTGTTTTCGATGTAGGTATCGACCGAGACCGGATGGCGAAGCGCGACGATGTTCGCGAGCCGCAGTGTGGGAAGCGTGCCCCCTGCCCGGTGCCAGCCCGCCGCGAACGCGCCGAGGTCGCTGTCGGAATAGGACAGCACAACGAGGTCGGCGGGGTTCTGGCCGACATCGAACGGTGTCTCCGTTTCCTCAAGTCCATGGCTTTCGCGGAAGATGACATGCAAGGGCGGATCAAGCCTCCGTTGGAAGCGCGCCCTCGAGCACGCTCAGGATCGCGCCTTCACTGACGTCGTCATGCTCGCCGATGCAGACGAGGCGGGAGGCGCGTTCGCCGGCGGCCCAGGGGCGGTCGTACTGCATGCGCACGCGCTCACCGACCGCCTGTATCAGGAGGCGCATGGGCTTACCGGCTACGGCGACGTAGCCTTTCACACGCAGGATGCGCTGCTCGCGCGCGAGGCGGCGGATGGCTTCGGCCAATGGCTCGGGATCTGCGACTTCCGGCAGGTCGATAACGACGCTGTCGAAGTCCTCGTGGTCGTGCTCATGGTCGTGCGAGTCGTGATGCGAAGGACGAGCGTCGAGGTCGTCTTCCGCAGCGGCGTTGAGGCCGAGCACGACGCGGGCATCGATAACGCCGTCCGTCATCGCGAGCACCGGCAGCTTGCGCGGGGCTTCCTTGTCGATCACCGCGCGGGCGGCGGCGACGCCTTCCTCGCCAGCGAGATCCGCCTTGGTGAGGAGCACGATATCGGCACAGGCAATCTGATCCTCGAAGACTTCCGACAACGGCGTTTCGTGATCGAGGTTTTCGTCAGCCTCGCGCTGTTTCTGCACGGCGGCCTCGTCGGGCGCGAAACGACCCGCGGCGACCGCCTCGGCATCGGCCAGCGCGACCACACCGTCGACGGTGATGCGCGAGCGGATGGCGGGCCAGTCGAACGCCTTGAGGAGCGGCTTGGGGAGCGCCAGGCCCGAGGTTTCGATGAGGATATGTTCCGGCTTCTGCTCCATCTCCATCAGCGTTTCGATGGTCGGGATGAAATCGTCCGCGACCGTGCAACAGATGCAGCCGTTCGCCAGCTCGACGATGTTCTCGGCCGGGCAGTTGTCGTCGGCGCACCCCTTCAGGATCTCTCCATCGACGCCGACCGTGCCGAACTCATTGACGAGAACGGCCAATCGCCGGCCGCCGGCATTCTGCATCAGGTGGCGGATCAGCGTCGTCTTGCCCGAACCCAGGAAGCCGGTAATCACGGTGACGGGGATCTTGGTGAGATCGCTCATGACTGAACCTGTTCCTTGGCTTTTAGCGCCGTCGCCGCGACCGAGGCTGCGAGCGGCGGGATGCGGGCGATGGACTGTTTCCTGAAGATTTCGACGCGCTGACGCCAGGGCACAATGCCATCCTCGCTTTCGGCATAGGCGGCGGCACCGGCGATGATATCGTGCGCGTTGTCTTCCGACAGTTCGCCGTAGACGTATGTCCAGCGGCCCTTCGACGACAGAGCGACGGTGGCCCCGCGAGTACAGGCGGACAAGCACTCGACAGGCTCGATTTCGATGCCATCGGGCGCGCCGATGCGGCTCAGCGCGTCATGCAGCTTCTGTCCGGGGCAGCGCTCGCCTTCCGGGATCACCTGCCCGGCGCGGCAGGTCACGCAAACGTGGAGCGTTACGCTCATTCAGACTCCTCGACGACTCGGAATACGCAAGAGGCCGGCGCATGGCTTGTTCGCCAAAGGCGAGAATTGGCACCACCGGCCCGCTCCCCGCCCCACGACCCTAAGCAGCAGCCTATAGGGTGTTCGGGAGGGGGAGCGGGAGCGGTGTGGTTCCAGCCAAGCATCGAAGAGATGAGTTCGCCGACCCCATATTCATTTTAGCTAAAGCGTGCCTCAGGCGGCGTGCAGCCGCGGCGTGAACAGGCCGTTGTCCGTGAAGCCGCGCAGGTTCTTCGCGACGAAGAGCACGGCGAGATCGGCAACCGGCTCGATCAGAATGACGGCGAGGTAGGCCGCGCCGAATGACGAGACGGCGGTGATGTTGGCCGCACCGAAGCCCTGGCCGTAGAACGCCCAGAAAGCGACCCAGGCGACGACGCCCGCCTGGAAAGCGGTCGAGAGCGCCAGTGCCTGGCCATAGCTGACGTTGACGTAGGCAGTGCGGGGCTTAATGATCCGCTCGGCGAGCGCGGAAAGCGCGAACAGCGGGACAAGCAGCGTCGTGACGTTCATGCCGTATTGCGGCAGGTCGAAGGGCGCAAATGCAAAGCCCTGAAGCAGCAAGCCGAGTGCCAAAGCAATGGCGGCGGGAGCGGCGCCGAACAGCAGGAACAGCGTCGAGCCGAAGATGAAGTGGACCTCAGAGACGCCGACGGGATAATGCGGCAGAACCTCGAAGAAGCAGAACACCAGGGCGGTGGCGACCAGAGCCCGGCCGATCAGCGACGGAACGCCCGTTTCTTTGACCGTGTCCCAGGCGAGCTTCAGGGTATAGCCACCGGCGGCAGCCGCGGTAACGTAGCTCAAGCCAATCTTCGTGGCGTCGACGATACCTGGTTCAATGTGCATTTGGCTTTTCCAGTCTTTGGTCTTTGTTGGGCTTTGCTAAGCGGATGTTCTAAACGCCGAATCCCGATCGGCCAATCCGACGGCCGTACAGGTCGAGCGCGGCGGTTCCTAGGGTTGTTTCTACGAATAGCGCTCCAGGCCACGAACTTCGTCGGTCTGACTTACACTACATTCCACAATCGTGCAGGGGGCAACGCGGTCGCCAGCGCTCTTGCGGGCCAGCCGAGCAGCGGCGGCAACATCTTCAGCAAACGTTGCATCGGCGAGATCGGCGAGCGTGCAAGCGTCGCTGTCGGCCTCGACGCCGCAAAACAGCCGCACGCGCTTCCGGTCGGCAACGAAACGTGAGCCGCAGCCCGCCGCGCATCCCTCCAGCCGGCCATAGCCCGCGAATTCAAATGTCGGACGGACAAAAGGCAAAACGACGCTGATCGAATTGGCCAGCTGGCCGGCGAAACGTTCAGCCTCGGCACAAGTACGACCGGTGACGGCGCACACCGTGCTTCTGGCCCGTTCGCCGGCGGGTTTTAAAGTCGAGAGTTTCGTCATAGATCACGCCCTCCGCGTATATCCGGCGGGCGGAAGTGACGTCTCGGATTCGAGGAAAGTTCCTCTTGTGCCGACAACGACGCTCCGGGACACCCCGCCCAGGTTCAAGGTCGGATGGCAGGTCTCCTGGCTCGCGGGTCGGTGCTTACTCGATCCTTCCCGGCCGGTCCAAGGCCAGTGGACATTTTCGAGCTTGCTCGCCGCTTACAGTTGCGGGGGCAGCCGTGGAGTTGGTGAAACGTTCACCGCACCACGTTCCCTTTTTAAGCCGCGCAAGCCCTCATCGAGGTCTGCGAGGCACCATCAACGCCGACGCTAGACGAACAATCCGGCCGCTGCAACCTTTGAGGATGGATGCGTCTCCTCGGTCGTGCTGCTATCGTCGCTGTCAGAACCGCCGAACGAGGAAACCCGATGACCGAGCCCAATGCAGAAGACATCAAGCACGCGGAGAAGATGGCCAAGATCAAAGCCGCCCGCGATAAGCTGATGGCCGAGAAGTCCGACGAGAAGGGCCTGATCATCGTTCATACCGGTAAGGGGAAGGGCAAGTCGTCGGCCGGGTTCGGGATGATCCTGCGTTGCATCGCCCACGGCATGCCGTGCGCCGTCGTGCAGTTCATCAAAGGCGCCTGGGACACCGGCGAGCGGCGGCTTCTGACCACGCATTTCGGCGATTTGTGCCAATTCCATGCGATGGGCGAAGGCTTCACCTGGGAGACGCAGGACAAGCAGCGCGACATCGCGGCGGCGCGCGCGGGCTGGGAAAAGTCCAAGGAGCTGATCCGCAATCCGGAGATCCAACTCGTCATGCTCGACGAGATCAACATCGCGCTGCGCTACGACTACCTCGAACTGGATGAGGTTCTGCGATTCCTCCGGGACGAGAAGCCGCCGCTCACGCATGTCGTTCTGACCGGCCGCAACGCCAAGGACGAACTGATCGAGGCGGCGGACCTCGTCACCGAGATGACCTTGGTGAAGCATCCCTTCCGCTCAGGCATCAAGGCGCAGGCTGGCGTCGACTTCTGATGACCGCGCGTCCCCGGAGCCTGCCTCTTTCCCTCAAGCGAGGTGACACGTGTCGCGCGCACTGATGATCCAGGGCGCCGGATCGAACGTCGGCAAGTCGCTGCTCGTCGCCGGACTTTGCAGGGCCGCGCGGCAGCGCGGGTTGTCGGTCGCGCCGTTCAAGCCGCAGAACATGTCGAACAACGCCGCCGTGACCGTGGACGGCGGAGAGATCGGCCGGGCGCAGGCCCTGCAGGCGCTCGCCGCGGGCCGCGACCCGGTGGTGGACATGAACCCGGTGCTGCTCAAGCCGGAAACGGATGTCGGCGCGCAGGTCGTCGTGCAGGGAAAGCGCATCGCGACCTTGAAAGCGCGCGCCTACGCCAGCCTGAAGCCGCAACTCATGGGCGCCGTCCTGGAGAGCTTCACGAGATTGAAGTCGGACGCCGATCTTGTGGTGGTCGAGGGGGCGGGCAGCCCGGCGGAAATCAACCTGCGCGCCGGCGACATCGCGAACATGGGCTTTGCCGAGCGCGCGGGAATACCGGTGGTGCTCGTCGGCGATATCGACCGGGGCGGCGTCATCGCGCAGATCGTCGGCACACAGGCGGTGCTCGCGCCAGACGACGCGGCACGCATAGCCGGGTTCATCGTCAACAAGTTTCGCGGCGACGTCAGCCTGTTCGACGACGGCTATGCCTTCATCGAGGAGCGGACGGGATGGCCCGGTTACGGCGTGGTTCCGTTCTTCTCTGGCGCTGCCCAGCTTCCCGCGGAAGACGCGCTCGATCTGGCGGCGGGCACCGGGACGGGGCCGGTCAAGGTCGCCTGGCTCGCGCTGTCGCGCATCGCAAACTTCGACGATCTCGATCCCCTGAAACAGGAGCCGGGCCTCAGCGTGGAAATGGTGCGCGCGGGGCAGCCAATTCCCGGCGACGCGTCGCTCGTCATCGTTCCGGGCTCGAAGTCGACGCGCGGCGATCTGGCGTTTCTCAAAGAGCAGGGATGGGATGTTGACTTGGCCGCGCATGTGCGCCGCGGCGGCAGGGTCCTGGGTATCTGCGGCGGCTATCAGATGCTCGGGCGGCGCATCGCCGATCCCGACGGAATCGAAGGCAAGCCGGGGATTTCCGATGGGCTGGGGCTTCTCGACGTCGAAACGGTGATGACCGGCGACAAACGGCTGACGCGTGTCGAGGCGCGCCATGTCGAAAGCAAACTGCCGATTGCCGGTTACGAGATCCACATCGGCGAGACGAAGGGGGCCGACTGCACCCGGCCTTTCGCAATGATCGACCGGATACCCGACGGAGCGGTCTCGCCCGACGGCCGCGTCGCCGGGACCTATCTCCACGGCATGTTTTCAGGAGACGACTTCCGCCGTGCATTTCTTGCCGCACTCGGCGCAAAGGCAGCCGGGCACGCCTACGGACCACGCGTTGACGCCACACTCGATGACTTGGCGGCCCATCTCGAAGCGCATCTGGACATCGACCGGCTACTCGCGGCTGCGCGGTAGTTCGCGGGCGGCTTCGATCGCGCCGGTCAATCGCTGCCATTCCGTTTCGGTGCCGGGAAGCCCCAACCGCAGGAAGCGCCGGGACCACGGGAAAATGCGCGACCAGATGTGGTGACGCGCCAGACCTTCTCGCACGGAGGACGCATCGCCCACGTCGTAGAGGCCGAAAAGCGCCGTACCGCCGATCTTCGTCCAGCCGGCGGCGTCGGCAAGCGCATCCAGGCGCGCAGCATCGGCCAGCAGCCGGGCGGCGGTCGCTTCAGCCCAGGCCGCATCGCTCAGCGCCGCGCGGCCGATGGCAATGGCAGGTCCTGAGACGGCCCATGGCCCCGCCCATTCCGTGAGACGGGCAATGTCCGTCTCGTTGCCCAGCGCAAAACCGAGCCGCAGCCCTGCAAGGCCGTAAAACTTGCCGAACGAGCGCAGGACAATCAGGCCGGGCCGTCCTGCGTGCGGGGCAAGTGACCATTCCGGGGTGCAGTCGACGAAGCTCTCGTCCACGATCAGGCGGCCCACGTTACGGAGCAATTGAAGAAGCGCGTCCGGTTCATGGCGGCGACCGTCCGGGTTGTTCGGATTGACCACCACGGCGATTTCCGCATCCGCGCCGTGCAATTCGTCGAGGCTGCCGACTTCCTCGACCTCCCAGCCGTTCGTCCGCAGGGCCGCAGCATGCTCGTTATATGTCGGCGAAAGCACAGCGGCACGACCTGGCGCAGTAGCGAGGCGCGGGACAAGCTGTATTGCCGCTTGCGCGCCGGCCGTCGGCACGATTGCCGCGTCGGTGCGATAGGCGCGGCGTGCGGCGTCACAAAGCGCATCGCGGTCGCCACGGGTCGGCAAGCTCCGCCAATCCATCTCGGTGAGTGGCGGAAACGGAAAAGGCCGCCGATTGATGCCGGTCGAAAGATCGATCCAGTCTTTCGGCGTGCCACCGAAACGGGCGATCGCCGTGTCGAGGTCGCCACCGTGATCGCGCGGCGAGCGTCCGTGTTCGGCGAGAGAGGTTATCTGGCGCGGTTCCAGTTTTCTTGCCTTCGTCTGTTCCAAGGCCGCTGGCGTAACACGAAGCCGGCCCCATCAGCCAGTTCGGGGTGCACGACCGCCAGCGTGCAGCTCAGACTTTACCCATCGACAGCACGCGATGCGTCGCATTCGCGATCACGCGCTCCTCGTCGGTCGCGATGACAAGAACGTCGGAAGGGCCACGCCCGATCGACAACGCGCCTGCACGGTTGCGATCCGGATCGAGTTCAATCCCCAGCCAGGCCATGTCCCGGCAGGCCATTTCGCGCACGAGGGCCGAATTTTCGCCAATGCCGCCGCAGAAGACGAGCGCGTCGAGCCCGCCCAACGCGGCCGCCAGCGCACCGATCTCGAGGCGAATGCGGTAGGCGAAATACTCGATGGCTTCACGCGCTTCCGGCGCATCGGATGCTTCGAGTGTACGCATATCGCTACCGATACCGGACAGGCCCTTGAGCCCGGATTCCTTGTAAAGAAGTTGCGTCAGGCTAGCGCCGGACATCCCCTCGGCATCCATCAGATGCAGCAGAACGCCCGGATCGATCTGTCCGCAACGCGTCCCCATCGGTAGGCCGTCCAGCGCGGTGAAGCCCATGGTCGAGTCGCGGCTGCGACCCTCCCGAAGGGCGCACATGGAAGCGCCGTTGCCCAGGTGCGCGATGACGACCCGTCCTTTCGCGACCTCGGGGGCAATGCACTCCAGTTCCCCAGCGACATATTCGTATGACAGACCGTGAAAGCCGTAGCGGCGGATGCCGTTGTCGAAATAGCGCCGGGGCAGCGCATACGCATCGGCCACGAAGTCATGGCCGCGATGAAATGCCGTGTCGAAGCAGCCGACCTGCGTGGCCTCCGGAAAGGCGGCCGTAGCGATCTCTACCGCTTCCAGATTGAACGGCTGGTGCAGGGGCGCCCAGGAGACGAAGTTCTCAAGGCGCTCCAAGGTCGCCTTGTCGAGTACGTGCGGCGCGTCGAAATCAGGGCCGCCATGCGTGATACGGTGGCCGATCCCCATGATCGCTCCACCCGGCTGCAGCTCGCCGAGCGCGGCGATAATGTCGTGGAGCGCGCCGGCGTGGTCTTTAGCCGTTACACCGTGGCTGAACCGCCTTCCGTCGGCCTTGCGCCGCGCTTCGAAGTGCGCGTCGCCTCCGATCCTTTCAATCTGCCCCCGGGCGATTTCTTCCGGCACTGGCGCGTCGTCGAAAAGCGCGAACTTCACCGAAGACGATCCGGCGTTGAGTGTCAGAATTCGGTTCCCAGACATAGCGGTTTCCTTCGTCCGCGAAGCACCCCATTCCGCGGCAACCGGGCCTCATTCAACGACCAATTTCTCCAGCTCCAGCGCCGTCAGAACAGGAAGGGACGCGGGAAAGGCGGCTGATTTTGCCTACCGCGCCGGTTTCTGGGAGGCAAGATTGATCGCCCGGGTGGGATTTCCAGGAGAACGCTCCGGCAGTTCGGGCGTTGATCCTTGAGGAGCGACGCGAAAGGAACCGAAATGACGACAGCCGATAAACCAGAGCAAACCGGCGGGCCGCAAGGGCACCCGAAACGCAGCATCCGTTCCGGCGAGGATGGCGCCAAACGCGACACCGCCCCAGAAGACATCGCCATGGAAGAACGCCAGCGTTCGAAAGAAGCGCGCGAATCCGGCGGGCTCGCCGAAACGGATTCGAGGCGGGAGAAGCACCGCAAGCCGAGTTGAGGCTCGCGAGAAGGGCCAGGCACGCCTCTTTTTTTGAATCGGGGCCGAGGCCGGCTACGGCGCCACAGTTTCGCACACGTTTGCCAATTTAGCTGAACGCGGCGAATTGCGGCGTGCGGCGCGGGGCAAGCGGCGTTAGAAAGCGGGCCATGTCCGCCTTCACCACCGTGCCCACCGGCCCCCGGCTTCCGCTACGCAAGATCCTGCTTCTCGTTACCGAGGACTGGTTCGCGCTGTCGCATTTCAAGCCGCTGATCGAAACGCTTTGCGAACTGGCCGAGGACGTCGTTGTCGCCACGCGGTCTTCGGGCCGGATGCAGGAAATCGAAGCCCTCGGCGCGCGCACCGTCGAATTCGATTTCAAACGGTCGTCGCTCAACCCGCTGCAACAGACCGGAACCGTGCGGCGGCTGTCACGCCTCATCGCCGCCGAAGCCCCCGATGCTGTCCACGTCATTGCCATGCAGCCGATGGTTCTGACCGCGCTTGCCGCTCGGATGGCGCCCAGAACGCGCGTCGTCATGCATCTCACGGGGCTCGGGTTCATCGGGATTTCGGCGGGGCGCGCCGCACGTGTTCTGCGTCCCGGGGCCATGGCCGCGCTGGCCGGCATCCTTAAACGGCCCGATAGCTGGCTGTTGGCGGAAAACCCGGAAGACCACGCCTTTCTCGAGGTGCACGGCGTCCGGGCGGGCGCTCGCGTGACGCTCCTGCCCGGAGCGGGCATCGACCCCGCCGCCTTCCCGCCACAGGAACCGCGCGACGGGGCGCGTCTTGAGATCGCGTTTGCCGGCAGGATGATCCGCTCGAAAGGCGTCGCCGAACTGGCGGCGGCGGCCCGGCTCCTGCGGGAGCGGGGCATCGAAGCGCGCGTCTCCATGTTCGGCCGCATCGACAACGACAACCCCGAGGCGATCCCAGAAGAGGCGATCCGCGCGTGGGAAGACGACGGGCTCGTCACTTGGCACGGACACGTCTCCGATGTCGCCGGGATCTGGCGCAATTGCGATGTCTGCGCCCTGCCGTCGCTGTCGCGCGAAGGCATGCCCCGCACTGTCCTCGAAGCAGCATCGTCGTCGAGGCCCCTCGTCGTCACCGACGTTCCAGGTAGCCGTCATTTCGTTACCGACGGCGTCGAAGGGTTCGTCGTGCCACCCGCAGACCCCGCTGCCCTGGCCGATGCCTTCCAGCGTTTGGCCGCCGATGCCGGGCTTCGCCGGTCGATGGGCCGCGCCGCCCGCGCCCGCATCCTCGACGGCTTCACGACCGATCATGTAAGAGAGGGCATCCGCAGAGCCTACGCAGGGCTATTGGAATCGACCCGCTGACGCCTTTCCCGAACTCCCCGACGGACCCAACCGGACCTGACGCATCCTCATGGCCGCACCGCTTCTCACGCTGAAAGACATCCGCCTCACATTCGGCGGCACGCCGCTTCTCACGGGCGCCGACCTCATCGTTACGCCGGGCGAGCGGCTGTGCCTCATCGGCCGTAACGGTTCGGGAAAGTCGACGCTTCTAAAGATCGCGGCGGGGATCGTCGAGCCGGACGACGGCGAGCGCTTCGTGCATCCCGGTGCTGTTATCCGATATCTCCCGCAGGAGGCGGATTTCAGCGGCTTCGCGACCACGCGGGCCTACGTCGAGGCAGGGCTCAAGCCGACCGACGATCCGCACGATGCGCTTCTGGCGCTCTATCAACTGGGTCTCACTGGCGAGGAAAAAACGGATCATCTCTCCGGCGGCGAAGCGAGGCGGGCGGCCATCGCCCAGGCCATCGCCGCGAAGCCCGACGTCATGCTGCTCGACGAACCGACCAACCATCTCGATCTGGCGACCATCGAATGGATCGAGCGGGAGCTTTCAAGCGTCAAGGCGGCGCTCGTCTTGATCTCGCACGACCGGCGCTTCCTGAAGAACCTGTCGCGCACGACGGTCTGGCTCGACCGGGGCAAGACCCGCCGGCTCGACAAGGGGTTCGCGGCGTTCGAGGAGTGGCGCGACAAGCTCATCGAGGCAGAAGAAGCGGAAATGCATAAGCTCGACCGCAAAATCGCGCGCGAGCAGGAGTGGATGCACGGCGGCGTCACCGGCCGGCGCAAACGCAACGTGCGGCGGGTGGCGGAATTGCGCACCATGCGCCAACAGCGGCGCGACCACCGGCGCGTCCAGGGCAACGTCCAGCTTGAAGCTTCCGAGGGCGATCTCTCGGGCCGGCTGGTGGTGGATGCTAAAGGGCTTTGGAAATCGTTCGGCGAGCGGCACATCGTCAAGGACTTGTCGCTGCGCGTGCTTCGCGGCGACCGCCTCGGCATCGTCGGGCCGAACGGGGCGGGAAAGACAACGCTACTCAATCTCCTGACGGGCGACCTGACGCCGGATCGCGGTAGCGTGCGGCTGGGGTCCAATCTCGAAATCGTCACGCTCGACCAGAAGCGGGAAGACCTGAAGCCTAACAAGACCCTGGCTGAAATCATGACCGGCGGTCGCGGCGATCAGGTGATCGTGAACGGGCGGCCTCGGCACGTGTTCGGCTACATGAAGGACTTTTTGTTCCTGCCCGAGCAGGTGCGCTCCCCGGTATCGGTGCTTTCCGGCGGGGAGCGTGGACGGCTGATGCTGGCGCGGGCGCTCGCACGGGAGTCCAACGTCTTGATCCTCGACGAGCCGACGAACGATCTCGACCTCGAAACGCTCGACCTTCTGCAGGAGCTGATCGCCGACTACGCCGGAACCGTGATCCTCGTCAGCCATGACCGCGACTTCCTTGACCGGGTTGTGACAAGCGTCCTCGCGCCCGAGGGCGACGGCGTCTGGACCGAGTACGCGGGCGGCTATTCGGACATGATCGCTCAGCGCAAGAGCGAAGGCCCGCGCCGGTCGGAACTGGTGCGCACAAAATCCAAAGCGGCCGGCAAGGCCAGCGGCGCGGACCCGGTCAATGCCTCTGGCGAAGCGAAGTCAGCGGCGCAAGCGCCCGCTGGTAACGGTGAAGGCGCGGCCCCCAAGAAGCTGTCTTATAAGGAGAAGTTTGCGCTCGAAACGCTGCCGAAGCGCATGGAGACGCTACAGTCGCAAATTCGCGATTACGAGAGCCGGCTCGCGGACGCCGATCTTTTCATGAAAGACCCGCCGGCATTCGAGAAGGCCACCGCCGGTTTACAGGAAGCGCAGATCGAACTCGCCGAACTCGAGGATCAATGGCTCGAGCTTGAAATGAAGCGGGAAGAGATCGAAGGCGCGTGAGCCGGCAGTAAGGGCCCGCGGAAGCTATTCGCCCGAACGGTAGGCAGCCGACGAGCGGCACCGCTTGCAGATGCGGTTTCCCGACCATTCGCTCAGGAAATCCGTGGCGCACATCAGGCACCGGCGCGTGCGCGGATCCTCCTGGCGGGGAAACGTTTCGTGTTCCTCGTCCTGGGGCAGTTTTTCGTCGAATTTTTCAGCCGACCGTTCCATGGCTGAACAGTTGGTGAACATTGATCGATATTTCAAGAGGGTTATGAGTGTGATGTCGTCGCACCGCCGAACGGCCATGCTGCGGCGCAGTGCTTGAAACGCGACGGCAACGGCCCATATGCTGTTCGTGCAACACATGCCACAACGGCGGCGGGTCGCCAGCTAGGGACCGTCCGCCGGGCAGGGGAGCCTTACGGTCCCCGATTTCCGGCCGTCGCGCGGAGCTTAGCTTTGCAGGCGGAGCAGTCGCTTTTGAAAAGGGCTCGGCCATGACCCGCATGGGATCACTGTCACATCCGCTGCTACTCGGTTTCGAGGAAATCGAGCGTCTCATCGACCGTGCCGGCAAAGGCTCGGACGGCGGCTATCCCCCTTACAACATCGAGCGCATCGCGCCCTCCACGGACGAGCGACCGGAGCTATTGCGCATTACGCTGGCCGTCGCCGGCTTCACGCGCGACCAACTTGACGTGACCCTGGAAGACAATCAGTTGACGATCCGGGGCCGCCAGGAAGACGATAAGGAGCGCGAGTTCCTACATCGCGGGATCGCCGCGCGGCAGTTTCAGCGCACGTTCGTTCTGGCGGACGGCATCGAGGTCCGCAACGCCGAACTCACCAACGGACTTCTCGAGATCGATCTGGTGAAGCTTGAGCCGGAAAGGACGGTTCGGCGCATTCAAATCGGCAACAAGTAGAGGCGGGCCGCTTCGGCGCGGCTGCCAGCTTGATAGGCACGCCACCGGCGCGCCGAGTTGGATTAAACATTCGCAACAGCCCAGTCTGGCTACGACTTACGGTTCATCTCTCGTTGAGAATCTTTGTGGTTCAATTTGTATCGACACCGGCAATGCGTGTGTCGCTGCCACACTATCCGGGAGAACCAATCGACCGTCGTAGCGGCGTCATCCGAATCGTCGGAACATGGCCCTCAAGTCCGATGTTGTCTTTTAGCCGAATATGCGTGCCGTTTTGACCAGATTCTGGTGCACAATAGGATGGGGCGTTGCTGTCCCGGGCTCTCGGGACTGCACGGTGGAAGGAGGAGTGAGCGTTATGAACGAGAAAATGGAAGTCATGCGGGACATCAGCACCGACGAACTCGAACAGCTCGGTGGTGGCGAGGTCGCGTATATCAAGACGCTGACGTCGGAAGAGGCCAACGAGATCTATCCGCTCGACGACACCCTTCCCGAAGGTATCTCGATCTACGCTCTGCATGCGGCCGACGGAACGCCGATCGCGCTGACGGATTCCATGCAGGCAGCGCTCGGTCAGGCCATGGACGACGAACTGGAAGTCGCCAGCGTCCACTGATGCGGGCCAGGCTCGAATACGCTCGACGGCCGGACGGCCCTCCTGTCCGGCACGTTGAGCGTACGCTCGGCACTCGGCCAGTGCTTATCTCCCCGGTAACGGAATTCTGCCCCGCCGGCTCCTGCCGCGCGGGGCTTATTCGTTCCGCGTCATGCGGAATCACATCGCCAGCCCGCTCCGCCGCCCGGCCACCCATGGCAGTATCGTATTTGGTTGGCGACCGGGTGGGGGAGCGGGTGTTTCAGCCCTAATCCTGCAAGCGGCTCGTTCATTGCGGCGCTTCACCCACGCTTTCTTGGACAACGTGCCATCGCGCTCGACCGTTCGGAGCGATTCGACGGCAGTGACGCAAGGGCCTGGGCGTAAAAACTGAACTTCATCCGCGCGGGTTCAAGAATCGCGTAGGCAGGTTGAACGCTAACGATCAGGTGCCGCGTTATCCCTCCAACGTTCAGGAGAATGACAAATGACTCTTTCCCGCCCGACCTTCGCGATCTGGCTGCTCTCCACGGTCCTCGTCGGCCTGGTCATCGCGCTCAAGTATTTCTCCGTCTCCGTCCCGGTCCTTTCGCCGATCGTCGGCGGCCACCTGTTCGAAGTGATGCTCGTCAGCTTCGTTCTGCTCTGGGCCGGCACGGTCTTCCGGGGCCTTTGAGGCGCCCGACGCCTAACCGATCGGTTGAAATAACCCGAACGAGCGTGGTGCGCCGCGCTCGTTCCATTTCGGTCGATGACCATTTCCCGTCGAGAAATTGCGCGTTATAGCGGCCCGCAGCCGGCTGCCCCAGGGGCATCACCCGCGATAGCTGGCGAACTGGCCGCGCGGGTTGAAGCGGCTGAGATACTGCGGCACCACACTCGCGACCGTATGCGGATCGGTGACACCTAGCGCTTGATAGTTAGCTCACGAACGTCAATAATGGTGGCATTGTGGCATTTGGGTTGTGTGTTATGGATATAAGTGGACGGCGAAAAATTGCTCTCGTGATCGGAAACGAGAACTACAGCCGTGAGTTCTGGCTGCCGAACGCAAGAAGAGATGCCAAAGCGGTTAAAGACAAGCTCTCGCAAATAGGGTTTGCGGTTGACTTAGTATTCGACGCCTCTAAGCAAGAGCTCCACAGACAGTTAGCATCTTTCAGTGTTAAAGCAGCAACGTCAGACGTAGCTATATTCTATTTTGCTGGTCATGGCTTAGTTTATAAGAATGAAAACTTTATAGTTCCGGTGGATGCCCAACTTCAACACTCAAATATGATTACGTTCGAGGCACAATCGCTAAATCGTCTTGTCGAAGAAACCTCAGCGAGAGATCTCAGCCTAACTATTGTAGATGCCTGCCGAAACATTCCCTTTCGTTATCAAACAGACGATATTTCGACGGTCCGATCTTCCACGCCCGGACTTGCACCCATCGAACCCTCCGGCAACAAACTTGTATTCTATTCTGCAAAGCATGGCCAGGTCTCATTTGATGGGGCGAACGGCGAACATAGTCCATTTACTTCTGCGCTCTTATCTCATCTCGCCACGAAGGACTTGGACATTCGGCTTGTTTTTGGACATGTCAGAGATACCGTTCTCGAAAAGACTGGAAATAAACAAGAACCGCATTGTTACGGGTTGCTCGGCGGCCGGGCCGTGTCACTACATGACACGACCTCCGACCCAGGATCTGGCCCTTCAGTCTTTCTAAGCTATGCGCGCGCTGATCGAGAGAGAGTGAGGGGGCTTGCGGATGCATTTTCGGCACGCGGATGGACTGTGTTTTGGGACCATGAGATCCCCGCGGGAAAAAAATGGGAACAGGAAATCGAAGCGAAGCTTGAAGAAGTGGACTGCGTGGTTACTGCATGGAGCAGAGAGGCCATAAAATCCAAATGGGTGAACTTTGAAGCTAGCTGCGGAAAGCAGCGGGGAATACTTGTCCCGGTAACCATCGACGGCACGTTGCCCGATGCTGTCTTTAATTCTATTCAAACCGAAGACTTAAGCAGTTGGGATGGGACAGCTTCTTCACCTGCATTGATCAAAGTGGCTCGGGCAGTCGGTCGCGTAATCGCGTCTAACGAGCGCAACAGCAGTCCAAATCGCCATAAGGAAGATCAACCTCGCCGAAACAGCGGGTCGAGCAAGACTAGCGGCTGGCTCCCCTCCGAAAATACAGGTGCGACCTGGAAAGCGCTGGCAGCCAGCATTTTTTGTGCGGTTTCTTTTGTAGGACTATACATCTACTTTACTAGCGTTACCGCCCCCGGAGAGCCACAAGCCAAAGCCTCAACAGATAGCGGGTTCCAGGTTTCCGGAATCAGTTTGCACCCTGAGCATTCTTTGAGGAATTTCAGCTACTCATTAGAAGGGTTCGGAATAAGAGCCAAGCCAACGACAAGCGAAGCTGAGAAGCCAGGACAAAGCTCAGAACGCACCACTCCAGCCCAAGAGACACCGAAGCCGCAGAAATCTCGGCCTAGAAATCAAGGAGCGGAAGATCTCAACGGGCAATTCGCGTCTCAAAAAGAATCCGAGCAGCACAATCTAGCTACGCAAAGAAACGAGCGTCATGTCGATGAACCTCGTATAGTTGAAGATGAACCAGAAACGATACGAACGAAAACCGTAGTTACCGAAGACGTATTAGACGCGACGAGGAAAATACTTTCGCCAACCGAACCGACGTTGGTCCGAGAACCCAGAATTGCAGCAGTAGCTAATGCAAGCAAGAAGCACGGAACGTCTGATCGATCAATATCATTCAGGCCCGCCAGTAATCACTATATCGTTGTCTTGGCCTCTGAACAGTCTGAAGAGACGGTCCGACAAGTCTGGAGGCGGTATAAGGCAGTCGCCAAGAACAACCCGGCTTTACCGAAAGATGCAATCCTAAGCGATTATTTTAAGCCTGGCGAAGGTACGTACAAGCGCGCCATAGTAGCAAAGAATTTTCGCCGTGAAGATAAGGCATCTGCAAAATCATTAATAGAAGAGATAACGGCCGCGAACATTGCGTCAAAGCCTTTTCTCATCTTTCAGGATTAGCAGGACTGCGCGGGCATCACCCGCGATAGCTGGCGAACTGGCCGCGCGGGTTGAAGCGGCTGAGATACTGCGGCACCACACTCGCGACCGTATGCGGATCGGTGACACCTAGCGCCGCGAGAGTGCGATCTTCCTTGCTTGCCTCGTCGCTCACCACGTTGTCGTGCTGGAGCATACGCACCTGATCGACGGTTAGCGGACGCAGGCCCTGCGGGAGCGGCCAAGTCAGCAGTGCCTGGAGCTTGGCAAGCCAGAACGGCAGGGAGATGTATCCGGGGTGGCGGCCCGACCATTCCTTCGTGCGATCCAGGAGTTGCTTGAACGACAAGACTTCGGGGCCGCCCAATTCGTAGACGAGGCCGGGCGTCCCTGCGCCCTCCACGACATTAGCGATGGCCGTTCCCAAATCGCCGACATACACCGGCTGAAACTGCGTGCGGCCGCCGCCGACCAGCGGCAGGACCGGCGAAACCTGCGCCATGCCGGCGAAGCGGTTGAAGAACTCGTCTTCGGGGCCGAACACGATCGACGGGCGGAGTATGATCGCACCGGGAAATTCCTCAAGCACGGCGCGCTCTCCGGCGGCTTTCGTCTTGGCGTAATTCGCCGCGCTCTTGGCGTCAGCGCCAATCGCCGAGACGTGCACCAGGCGCTTTACGCCAGCCTCGCGCGCGGCGCGGGCAATCGCGCGGGGACCATCGACGTGCAGCGCCTCGAAGGTCTGGCGGCCGGATGGCGCCAGGACACCCACGGCGTTGACAACCGCATCGGCGCCTTCGACCACGCGCGAGACGGAGTCGGGATAACGCAGGTTCGCCTGGACCGGATGGACCTGCCCGACGGCACCCATGGGCTGGAGGTGCCCCGCAAGGTCGGGGCGGCGCGATGCGGCGCGGACCCGCCAGCCGCGCGAAGCCAGGGCACGCGTCGCGTAACGGCCGACAAAGCCGGGCCCTCCGAAAATGGTGACGAGTCCTTTCTCAGAGTGCTGTGCGACCATCTCTTCCGTCCTGTTGCGCATGAAAATGCAAGGCCATGGCCTGGAGCGGCGAGAGCCGTATCCATGCCTTCGACGGCAGGTATAGAGTTCCGTCGTCCCGGTGAAAAGCGGGCTCTTTGTAGCGTCCCCCACGCCGCTGCCACCGATCGAGGCGCCGTCGCCAGCGCCTTGTCCATGCCGGCAAAGCGACGCCGTGCGGAGTATGTTGACAAATCTCCGGCGAACAACTAGCAACCTGCCTTCGCGATGACGCGCCTTTGCCCAGGTGGCGGAATTGGTAGACGCACTAGTTTCAGGTACTAGCGCCGAGAGGCGTGGAGGTTCGAGTCCTCTCCTGGGCACCATCCCGCCGTTAATACGTAAAGCCATTGATTTTGCAGAATAATTTCTGATTTGGGCGGAAGTCTGGATCTTTTTCGATATGGCCGTATTCGCCTAAGTGACTGCTTTTGTTGGATATTGCTGGTTCGACTCCTCAACACTATCCTGGCCCTGCGCGCAATGATACAAATCGTCGGATATGGGCTTGATGTATTCGACACTTTGTATCATCATTGATGTATGACCGAGTCGACGCAGCAAGAACGCGCATCCGCCCTTCTCCGTGAGAGGGGGATCATGCGGCTTAGTGAGTTCCGGGCTCACGGCATCACTGCCGCCACGCTGTCGCGCATGGTTGAGAAGGAGCTTGTTCTGCGTCTGGGACGCGGGCTCTACCAGCTGGCTGATGCGGATTTCGATGTGCATCACAGCCTCGCAGAGGCGGCGAAGCTCGTTCCGAAGGGGGTGATCTGCCTGGCTTCGGCGCTTTCTTTTCATGGCCTGACCGACACGATCCCGGCGCGGGTATGGATGGCCATCGGGGCAAAAGATCGCAAACCCGCGGCCGGATCACTTCCCCTGAGATTCGTTCGCTTCGGTGCAAAGGTTCTGCATTCCGGTATTGAACAGCATCTGGTGGAAGGCGTGCGCGTGCGCATCTACTGCCCGGCCAAGACAGTGGTCGATCTGTTCCGGTATCGCCAAAGCGAGGGGCGGCGATATCAGAACAGTCCGGGACAAAACCTCGCTGTCGAAGGTCTGCGCGAAGCACTCAGGAAGCGCAAAGCGAGCCCAGCCGAGATTGCCAGATACGCCCAAGAGGCAGGGGTCTGGAAGGCCATGAGCCCCTATCTGGAAGCGGTGATCCCTGATGCGTGAACCGATCAAGAATGTAGGGGCTTCGGTTCGTGCCCGGCTGCTTGCAAGATCAAAGGAACTCGGTCAGCCGTTCGACCTTCTTCTGACCCGATACGTGCTGGAGCGTTTTCTTTATCGGCTGAGCCTGACGCAGCATCGGGACAATTTTGTTCTCAAGGGTGCGATGCTGGTAACGACGTGGCTGCAGAACCCCCATCGGCCAACACGGGACATCGACTTTCTTGGATTTGGCTCAAGCCAGCCGGAGGCCATTATTGAGATCTTCAGGGAGATATGCGCGGTTGTCGCCGATGACGGTGTAACCTTTGATGCCGACGCTCTGTCGATTGATCGTAACCGGGAAGATCTTGCCTATGGCGGGCTGCGCGTGGCCACCGGCGCGCAGATCGGCGGCGCCCAGGTTCGCGTTGTGATTGATATCGGTTTTGGGGATGCGGTGGAGCCCGGCCTGCAAGAAATTAACTTGCCGGTGCTCCTTGACCTGCCGGCACCAAATCTCAGAGCATATGCCGTGGAGACCGTCATAGCGGAGAAATTCCAGGCGATCGTGGCCTTGGGGCGCGCGAACAGCCGCATGAAGGACTTCTACGACATCTGGTTTCTGTCCAAAACTTTCACCTTCGAGGACGAGCGCCTCGCCAGCGCAATAGCGGCGACCTTCAAGCGGAGGCAAACGGCCGTGCCCTCGGACGTACCGGATGGACTGAGCGATGGGTTCGCTCAGGACGATCAGAAGCGCCAGCAGTGGACGGCGTTTTTGTCCGGTGTCCTCAACGAGCCGGTAGAGCTGGGTGATGTCATTAAAGACCTTCGGGACTGCTTGATGCCTCACGCTACGGCTGCCCGGCAGCGCACAGATAGTTGACGTTACCCCGGCTCCGTGCACTCAAGCAGCCGCTTCCAATCGTCCAGCGCTTCGAATATACGGTTCAACTCTTCTCCTTGGGTGCGCACCATATTTTCGCGCCTTCGGATGCCCACGCTTCGGATCCGCCTCGCGCATTCGGCGCCTGACGTTCCTCCGCACGTCGCCTTCGGATGACCTTCGCCGCTTTTTTTCGGGCGCACTCGCCAAGCCGGTGTGCGGCCGGGCTTCCTTTGCGCACACTCGCCAAGCCGGTGTGCGGCCGGGCTTCCTTTGCGCACAATCGCCAAGCCGGTGTGCGGCCGGGCGTCCTTTGCGCACACTCGGCAAGCCGGTGTGCGGCCGGGCTTCCTTTGCGCACAATCGCCAAGCCGGTGTGCGGCCGGGCGTCCTTTGCGCACACTCGGCAAGCCGGTGTGCGGTATCAAAGTTGGCCGGGTGTCTACTGGAAAACTTCAACATACGCGCGACGTCGACTTGCATCGGCGCCGTTCCTTCGCATTGATGCAGCGGACAATCGAGCCGCATCGCGACGGCGGCGACACGCAATTTGGGGAAAGCGGAATGGCTGCCAACGACATCACGCTGCACAGGGGCGACCTGCCGGAGGGACTAACGTTCGGTGACAGCGTCGCCATCGATACCGAGACACTGGGTCTCAAGCCTCACCGCGACCGGCTCTGCGTCGTGCAGCTCTCAGCCGGAGACGGTAGCGCCCATGTCGTTCAGTTCAACGGACGCGACTACAGCGCGCCCCGCCTCAAGGCGTTGATCGCGGATCCCGGCGTCACCAAAATTTTCCACTTCGCGCGGTTCGACGTGGCAGTGCTGGAAAAGTATCTCGGCGTCGTCGCGAAACCGCTGTTCTGTACCAAAATCGCTTCCAAGATGGCCCGGACCTATACCGACCGGCATGGCCTGAAGGATGTCGTATCGGAGCTGGCGGGGGTCGAACTTTCCAAGCAGCAGCAAAGCTCCGACTGGGGTGCCGAAAAGCTTTCCGATCAACAGCTCGCCTACGCGGCGAACGACGTGTTGCACCTGCATAAGGTTAAGGCGCGGCTGGAAGAAATGCTGGCCAGGGAAGGCCGCAGCGATTTGGTGCAAGCGACCTTCGACTACCTGCCGACGCGGGCGCGGCTCGACCTCGAAGGATTCGGCGACCTGGACATATTTTCGCATTAGCGCGCGGTCCGCCAACCGCTAAAATGGATTCGAAGAAGTCGCGCTCCCCGTTCCTGTGGAGTTCAGGCCGCCGGCGGTCCCAAATTCACCCCAATTGGCGGGAACTTTGCCGGGAATCTGGCGCCTGGGGGCGCGGGGCGTGTTGGCCGGACTTAAGGCAGCGGTTTCGGTCCCTTTGGTCGTTTTAGGTGGAAGCACTCACCGGCCGGCATTATCGCCCGCGTGACGGCAGCTAATAGGTGCTAGGCTCGATGCCGTCGTTCCAAATCGTTGCGTAACCCCGCAGCCGGCTGCACGAGAGCAGTAGCGGCGGGGCCTTCGTTATCGAGCAAGGAACCCACAGATTAGTCGAGGTACGACGGGAATGGCCACGGCAGACGGTTTCGACGCCTCGCAAACGGACGGCCCTCGTGGCCGCACGGAGCGGCTCGTTATAGTCGGCGCCGACCGCTCACGCATGTTCCGCAAGGCCCGTCGTCATACGCTACTCGTCAAATCGATGCGGCTACTCTTGCCGACCATGACCCTCTCGGCAGTTGGGCTGTTCGTGGCTTCGGCGCTTAGTTCCGCCAACTTCAGCACGGCCGCGGCGATCCAGGCGGTGACGCGCATCCTGCCGGAAAACCTGACAATGCATAATCCGCATTACGACGGGTTCACCGGCGATGGCGGCACGTTCGAGGTGCGCGCAGCGACGGCCAATCAGGACCTCGACAAGCCCAAGGTGATCAAGCTCAACGGCATCACCGGCAAGATGACCGACGCCAAGGACGTGGTTACGCATCTCAAGGCGACCCGCGGGACGTTTCACACCACGCGCAAGCGGTTGAATCTCTACGACGGCATCGACGTCACGTCCGATGACGGCATGAAAGCCAGGCTGGAGCAGGCCGTCATCAACGTGAACCGCAAGATCATCGTCTCGAAAAAGGCTTCGGTGATCTCCATGCCGAACGCCGAAGTGCGCTCCAATATGCTGAAGGCCCGTCTCAATGAGAAGATCTTCGACTTCAGCAAGCAGGTGCGCACGACGCTGACACCCGATCCCGAAGACGCCAAGGAGGGCGCGGCCGCCGCTCCGGCCAAGTCGGCCGACAACGGTTTTCTGTCCGCCTCCTCGGGCGAGCCGATCGTGATCGATTCGTCGTCGCTGTCGATCGACCGGGGCAAGCAGAACGCGCAGTTCAAGGGTAAGGTCAAAGCCGCGCAAGGCGACCAGACGCTGGAAAGCGACCTCCTGGACATCGTGTTCGAGGAACAGGCCTCGGAGGATGGGCAGGCTGGCGGCGCAGCGCTCACCGGTGGGGCCTCCAAGATCAAGACGATTACGTCGCCGGGCCCCGTCGTTCTGACGCGCGGCACCTTGGAACGCGTGACCGGCCTCCAGGCGGTGTTCGATATCGCCAACGACAAGGCGCTGATCGACGGCGATGTCGTGATGGCCGCCGGGCCCGAGCGCAGCGCGGTGGCCGAGCGGGCCGAAATCAGCGGCGGAGGCTCGGCCATCCTGCTGACCGGCAATGTGAACGTCAAACAAGGGCCGAACGAATTGAAGGGCGGGCGGCTGTTCATCGACCGTGAACGCGGCCTCAGCCGGATGACTTCGCCAGCAGCGAACGGAAAGGCCGGGCGCATTTTTGCCCGCCTCAAGCGGAGTGAAGGCGATGGCGACGCCGGCGACAAGCCGGCCGAAGCATCCGAGGGCTGGGCGGCGACCGCACAGCAGGCCGCGCAATCGAAGGGCTCGTTATCGGCGACGACGTTCAAGCGCGATCCCAACGCACCGACCGAGATCACCGCCGTATCGCTCGACGTGAACGACAATAGCAAACAGGCAATTTTCAGCGGCGATGTCGAGGTTCGTCAGGGCGTCATCGAGATGAGTGCAAAGCGCCTGGTCGCCACCTACTCGGGCGAGGCGAGCCTGGTCGACGCGACGGCCGCGCCGGCAGGCGATCCTGCCGCGCCGGAGGGCGGCGGCGCGGAACTGGAGCGCATTCGCGCCGAGGGAAAGGTCTTCATCAACAGCAAGGTCGATGGACAGACGGCCTCGGGCGACTGGGCGGATATCGATCTCGTGAGCAACAAGGTCGAGCTCGGTGGCGATGTCGCATTGCACCAGGGCCAGACCATCATCAGCGCCAACTCCCTCATGATCGACATGAAGACTGGCAACGCCATCATCCAGCGTACCGACGACGCGCCTGAGACCGGCTGGTCTTCGACGCTTACCGCCGGCCAGGGCCCGCAACAGAAAACGACTCCGCTGGGCGACCGCGGTCGCGGCCGCCGGCCGAGCATGGTGTTCTACCCCTCGCAGATCGGCAAGGCGAAGGACAAGCAGGCGGCTGGCGCAAAGAAGAAAAAGAAGGGCAAAACGAGGGGGAAGACCGCCGACGGCCCGGCCGCCGCAGCGGCGCCACAGACCGGAGGAACGCGCGCGGCCACGAGCATCGGACCTGCCGCCTCGAGTTGGTCGACGACCGTGGACGAATGAGCCTTCGAACAACGTAAATGCTTGTTCTTTAGCCTAAAAATCGCCTTTTCCTTGGCCTCTGAATTCGCCGCCCGGATTATGCGCGGAGGTGCAGAAACCCGGCCCCGATAGCGACCGGCGGGATGCTGCAAACGCCGTTGACGGATCGTCGCATCGTTTCCCATGCAAACAATGGGCCATTGCCGCGAAGCTGCTTTTGCGGCATGACTGGCACGTCAAGCTTCTGTTGAGGAGAGTCGTCCTTGAGGATCCTGCCGTTCGGAAAGCAAAAGGCGAAGTCCGGTCCGCCACCGGTTGCGGATCCGGCTTTCGTCGGCGCCGGCTACGCCGGTGACGAGACCTCTCGCAATGACGACCTTTTTCTTCCGCATGCGCCCTCGGAAGGCTGGCTGACGGTTACGCAAGTCAAGAAGACGTACAAGAAGCGGATGGTCGTCCGCGGGGTCAGCCTCGATGTCCGGCGGGGCGAATCCGTTGGGCTTCTTGGCCCGAACGGCGCCGGCAAGACAACCGTCTTCTACATGATCACCGGGCTGGTGCCGGCTGACGAAGGTCAGATCACCATCGACGGACACGATGTGACAGCGCTGCCGATGTATCAGCGCGCGCGGCTCGGCATCGGTTACCTGCCGCAGGAGGCCTCGATTTTTCGGGGCTTGACGGTCGAAGAAAACATCATGGCTGTGCTGGAACTTGTCGAGCCCAACCGCAAGAAGCGCAAGGAGCAGCTCGACCAGCTCCTGGAAGAATTCACCATCACCGGGCGGCGCAAATCACCGTCGATCGCGCTTTCAGGAGGCGAGCGACGGCGTTGCGAGATCGCCCGCGCGTTGGCCACGCGACCGGCCTTCATGCTGCTCGACGAACCTTTCGCCGGCGTGGACCCCAGGGCGGTCAACGACATTCAGGAACTGGTGCGACACCTGACGCAGCGCGGTATCGGCGTGCTCATCACGGATCACAACGTTCGCGAAACGCTGAGTATCGTCGAGCGCGCGTACGTGATCTACGAGGGTCAGGTTCTGACAAAGGGTAACCCTCAGGAAATCATAGCCAACGAAGACGTTCGCCGGGTCTACCTGGGGAATATGTTCGATAACAAAGCATAGACTATGTTCGCCCCCACACGATCAACAAAAACCACTGGGGTGGAGTAATGGCGATCAACGCCAAGCTCGAACTGCGCCAGAGCCAACAGCTTGTTATGACGCCGCAGTTGCAGCAGGCGATCAAGCTGCTGCAGCTCTCCAACCTGGAACTCTGCGAGTTCGTCGCCACCGAGCTCGAGCGCAACCCGCTGCTTGAGCGCGACGACAATGACGACGGGCGCGGAGACAGCGGCGAACCCGACCTCGCCGACAACCCGCGGCAGTCCGACGGCGGCGATCCCAGCGCTTCGGATGAATGGGTGGACCAGGGTAACGGCGCGTCGCAGGCGACCGAAGCTCTGGATACCGACTACGACAGCCTCTACCCCGATTCCTCCAAAAGCGACGTTGCCGATGGCGGCGGGCTCGATAGCGCGCAACTCGCCGGTTCGGATTGGGCGTCCTTGCGCGGCGGCGGCGGAAGCTTCGATTCCGAAAACTCCGACCTCGAAAGCTTCCTCAGCGAAAGCCTGTCACTCAAGGACTACCTGAGCGAGCAACTGCCGCTCGCTCTCAGCGATCCGATCGACCGCTTCATCGGTCAGCATTTCATCGACCTCGTCGATGACGCCGGATACCTTCGGGCCGATCTGGACGACATGGCGGAAAAGCTCGGCGTGCCGAAAGCGAAGCTGACGCGGGTCCTCAAGGCGGTGCAGTCGTTCGATCCACCGGGGGTTTTCGCGCGGGATCTCGGCGAATGCCTGGCTTTGCAGCTCAAGGATCTCAACCGCTACGATCCGCAGATCGCGCTGTTCCTCGACAACCTGCATCTCCTCGCCCAGCACGATATCGGCGCCCTCAAGAAGGTCGTCGGCGTCGACATGGACGAACTGACGGACATGATCACCGAAATCAAGGGCTTGAACCCGAAACCGGGGCTGCGGTTCGGTTCCGTCCAGGTCCAGCCCGTGGTGCCGGACGTGATCGTGAAGGCGGCGGCAGACGGCAGTTTCCACGTCGAACTCAATAGCGAAACGCTGCCGCGCGTCCTGGTGGACCGGAGCTATTTCGCGCGCGTCAGCCGGTCGGCCGGGTCCGAGGCCGACAAGGAGTACCTGTCGGAGTGCTTGCAGACGGCGAACTGGCTGGTGAAAAGCCTGGACCAGCGCGCCCGCACGATCCTGAAGGTGGCCAAGGAGATCGTCCGTCAGCAGGACGGTTTCTTCATGTACGGCATCTCGCATTTGAGGCCGCTCAACCTGAAGACCGTCGCCGACGCCATTTCCATGCACGAGTCGACCGTTTCGCGGGTGACCTCGAACAAGTACATGGCGACGAGCCGGGGCATCTTCGAACTCAAGTATTTCTTCACGTCGGCGATCGCGTCCTCGCAAAACGGCGAAGCGTACTCCTCCGAATCGGTGCGCCATCGGATACGCCAGCTCATCGACGGCGAGCGGCCGAACGCGATCCTTTCGGACGACCAGATCGTCGAGCTGTTGCGCAAGGATGGAATCGACATCGCGCGGCGGACCATCGCCAAGTACCGCGAGGCGATGCACATTCCATCGTCCGTTCAGCGGAGGCGACAGAAAAAGGCCTTGCAGCAGATCGCCGGCGCCTGAGCGGAGCGCCGGGGCCGGACGTCCGATATGCTCCCGACCCATAAAGCGAACTCCGCGCCGGACACACCCAGCGTTCGCTGAAGGTGCGCCCTCCAGCCCCGAAAGCCCGCGTCCAACGTCAATTATCCGTTCTGCGATCAATTTTTCACGAAGCTTTCAACCGCACGGATACCGTCGACGTCCCGCCATCGCCGTCCTGCCCGCGAGCGGCATCTTGACACCCCTCGGCAACCGATCCAGCATCCTTTAGCGGCCGGCGCGACGGCATAGACTGGCGCACGCTCGGCGATATCATCCGCTCAACCGCCAGAAGCGCGCCGATAGATTTCAAGAGGAGTTTTCAAGAAGAGAATATATCCACCCACCCGACACATTGAGTCTCCATCGAACAAGCAGAAGAAAAGGCACGTCCATACGATGACACTCCAAATCACGGGCAAGAACGTCGACGCCGGAGATGCTTACCAGAGCTATATCTCGGAGAAGATCGCGGCGGTTCTAGAGAAGTATATTGGCCCGGAAATCTCAGGCCACGTGAGATTGGAGAAAGAACGATCGGTATTTCGGACGAACTGCTCGATCAGATTGCGCACCGGTCTCCTGGTCGAGGCCCATGGCACGGGCCAGGACGCCTACGGCAGCGCCGATTCGGCTGTCACACACCTAGAGAAGCGGATTCGCCGCTATAAACGGCGCCTGAAGGACCACCATCATAGCCGCCCGAATGGCGCTCCACTGCCAGCCGAGCTGCCAGCACGTGATTATGTTCTCCAAGTGACCGAAGAGGATGAATCCGAGGAAACAGCGGCCGATGTAAACCCCGTTATCATTGCCGAAACGGAAAGAGGCATTCGTGAGTTGACAGTTGGCGAGGCTGTGATGCATCTCGACCTTGGTGAAAGCCCGTTCCTGATTTTCAGGAACGCTGGAAACGGTGGCATCAACGTCGTCTACCGCCGGCCCGACGGAAATGTCGGTTGGGTCGATCCTGAAAAAGCCGGCCATGGCGGATCGAGCGCGGCCTGATAAAGGCCGCCGGCGGGCAGCGCCTTAACGCTCACTGATCCGGTATCGCGTACAAAGCGGCTCATTAGACAAGGTTTGCAGGGTTCGGGACGCCATTTGAACTGCGTCGGGCGAAATAGCAAACGGTGGGAAAAGAACCATGGATCTGAGCGACCTTCTGGAGCAGGAGGGCATTCTTCCCTCCCTGAAGGCGAAGAGCAAAAAACAGGCGCTACAGGAACTCGCCATGAAGGCGAGCGAGATGGCCGGTCTGGATGCGCGCGACGTATTCGATACGCTCCTTCAGCGTGAGCGGCTGGGCTCCACAGGGCTCGGCCGCGGCATCGCCATCCCGCATGTGAAGTTCAAGGATCTCGACCGGATCTTCTGCCTGTTCGCGCGGCTTCCCGAACCGATCGAGTTCGAGAGCCACGACAATGCTCCGGTCGATCTGATTTTCATGCTGCTCGCGCCCGAGCACGCAAGCGGCGACCATCTTAAAGCGCTGGCGCGGATCTCCCGGCTGGTACGCGAGCCCGCGACGCTCGACCAGCTCCGTTCGGCGCAGGACGCCGATGCGCTCTATCAGCTTCTTTCCCGGCCGCTGACGTCCAACGCCGCTTAAAGCGGCGGCGGCCCCATCCGCTACCGTTCAGGGGCCTATCTCGGGCCGCCTCTGCTTCACGGCGATTACGGGGGATGCGGGCGATGCGCCTCAGGCCGCGCAACCGCTGGCATCGCCAAGCACCAGAAGCGCGCCCAGTCCAACGCCGCCGACGATGATGCGCCACCAGCCAAAGAGCTGGAAGCCGTGGCGGCTGACGTAGTCCAACAGCCAACGCACGACGACGACCGCCGCGAAGAACGCGACAACGAAGCCGAGTGCGATGCTTGCAGCGTCGTTGGTGTCGATGTTCGACCAGTTCTTGTAAAGGTCGTAGGCGAACGCGCCGGCCATTGTCGGCATCGCCAGGAAGAACGAGAACTCCGCCGCCGAGCGCTTATCCGTGCCTAGTAGCAGTGCGCCGACGATGGTGGCGCCGGAACGGGACACGCCCGGCACCATGGCGAGGCACTGACACAGCCCGATCTTGAAGGCGAGACTTGGCGGATAATCCATGACGTCGACGTAGCGCGGCTGAAGCGCCATACGATCGACGACGAGCAACACGATCCCGCCCAGGATCAGCGTTGTGCAGATCAGCATCGGGCTCTCGAACAGCACCGCCTTGATGAACGAATGCCCGAGGGCGCCGATCACCGCTGCGGGCAGGAAAGCGATCAGGATGCCGAGAACGAACTTCTGGGTCCGTGCATCGGATGGCAGGTCGACAAGCATCCGCAGGAGCTTTGCCGCGTAAACCGAGAGGATCGCCAGGATCGCGCCGAGTTGGATCAACACCTCGAAGGTCTTGCCCGGCGAGCAGAACCCCAGGAAATGGCCCGCGAGCAGAACGTGCCCCGTCGAGGAAACCGGTATGAACTCGGTGAGCCCTTCGAGCAGCCCGAGCAGGATCACTTGCCAAGTCGGCATCGCCGTCGCATTCCCCCGAATTGTTCCCGAATTGGCCGCTGAGACAACCGGCCGATAAAAAGAACGCAACAAACATGCCGATTGCCGACGCGCAAGCTGACACAATTCATCTGCATACGATCGCCGGTTGGCTGCCGCTCCACCGCAACACGAATTTCCGGTGGCGCCGGCCGATTCGCCGACCTTGCAACCTTACAAACACGCGGCTTCGAATCCATGTAGGTTCCGCCAACGGCGTCGCCGCAACGGATTGGACGGTCACTGGAAACTTCGACGAATGCACCGGTTCACACATTTCAGGCTCTGCCCCTTCTCCCGGTCCGTGCGGCTGGTGCTGGGCGAACTCGGCCTGCCGGTCGAAGCGTTCGAGGAACAGCCCTGGGACTTCAGCCTGACGTTCCTGCAGCTCAATCCGGCCGGTGAGCTGCCGGTCCTGGAGATCGACGCCGGGCCGATCCTGTGCGGCGCCTACGCCATTTCGGAATATGTCGCGGAAGAATTGAAACGGCACCCCGTCGATGGCCTCAGCGTGCCGCTGTTTCCCGGCAACCGCGAGGAACGCGCGGAGGTGCGCCGCCTGGTGGACTGGTTCCACAGGAAGCTCGACAGGGAGGTGACGCGCGAGCTCTTGTTCGAGAAGATCTACGCGCGCCTCAAGCCAGGGATGAGCGCCCACACACCGGATCCGGAGATCCTGAGGGCGGTGCGCGCCAACCTGCGCTACCATATGAGCTACATTTCCTATCTGGCGCACGGGCGGCAGTGGCTCGCTGGGGAGGATCTGTCGTTTGCCGATCTCGCCGCGGCGGCCCATCTGTCGAGCATCGACTATTTCGACGAAGTTCCCTGGAACGACTACCCGCAGACGAAGGAGTGGTATGCGCGCATCAAGTCCCGACCAGCGTTCAGGCCGCTTCTGGCTGACCGGATCCCCGGCACGCCGCCTCCGGTCCAGTACCCACTCCTGGATTTCTGATCGTCCGAAACGTCAGGCGCTTTTCGGGGCTAAGCGCAGGAGCGCCCGGTGAACCGGGGAGCCAAGAAAGCAACGGGCCAAGGCTTCGATCCGCGGACATTGCGTGGCGAACTCGAGAATCGGGCGCGCGCGCTGGAATTCGATGCCTTCGGCGTCACTTCGCCCGGTCAGATCGGCGGACTTGCTGAACGGCTTCAGACCTTCCTGGAACTGGGCCGCCACGGGGACATGACCTGGATGGCCGAAACTGCCGACCGCCGCGCCGATCCCCGCAAGCTCATGCCGGCGGCTCGAAGCGTGCTGATGCTGGCCATGAGCTACGGGCCGGAACGCGATCCGATGGACGCTCTCAGTCGACGTGACCGCGCCGCGATTTCCGCCTACGCCCAGCGCCGCGACTATCACGATGTTCTCAAGGGCCGGCTCAAGGATCTCGCCGGGCTATTGGCGCGGCGCTCGGGGGCCGACGTCAAAGTCTTCGTCGACACCGCGCCATTAATGGAAAAGCCCCTCGCGGCGGCTGCGGGTCTCGGCTGGCAGGGCAAGCATACCAACCTTGTCTCGCGCGAACACGGCTCCTGGCTGTTTCTCGCCGCGATCCTCACCGATGCCGCACTCCCGACCGATGCCGCCGAAAGCGATCATTGCGGGACCTGCCAACGCTGCCTGGACGTCTGCCCGACCGATGCATTTCCATCGCCCTACCAACTCGATGCCCGCCGCTGTATCGCCTACCTCACGATCGAATTTTCCGGGCACATCCCGGTCGAATTCCGCCGGCCGATGGGCAACAGGGTATTCGGCTGCGACGACTGCCTCGCGGTCTGCCCCTGGAACAAGTTTGCCGGCGCCGCGCGGGCGGCGAAACTCGCGGTCAGGGACGAAGCTGACACGCCGCCGCTTATCGAACTCCTGCAGCTCGACGACGCCGGCTTCCGGGTCCGCTTCGCCGGAACGCCGATCAAACGGACAGGGCGAGACAGATTTCTCCGGAACTGCCTGATCGCGGCGGGCAACTCCGGCGACCGTTCTTTGATCAGGCCCGTCGAAGAGCTGATCGAAGACCCCTCGCCGCTCGTCCGCGCCATGGCGGTGTGGGCGCTCGGCGAACTCGTTGGCCCGGCGCAGTTTGCATCGTCCAGGCAACGACGCGAAGCTAACGAAAAAGACTGCCACGTCCTTGCGGAGTGGCAACGCACGACGCACAAGGACGAAACGTCATGAGCACGCTCTTCTGTCTCGGCTACGGTTTCAGCGCGCGGGGCATCGCGAACGAACTTGCAGCCAAGGGCTGGCGGATTTTGGCTACGTCACGCTCCGAAGCCGGGGCCGCGCGCATCGCTGAGAATGGTGCGGAGGCCATGGTCTACGACGGCAGCGCGCCATCGCCGCGCGTGGCCGGGGCCCTTGCGGAGACGACGCATCTCTTGCTGTCGGCGCCGCCGGGCGAAGACGGAGATCCGCTCCTGCTCCATCACCGCGCCGACATCGAGGCCGCGCCGAACCTGCAGTGGATCGGCTACCTCTCCACAATCGGGGTCTATGGCGATCACGATGGCGGCTGGGTCGACGAAACGACGGCGGAGACGCCGGGGTCGCGGCGGTCGCAGCGCCGGCTCGATGCCGACAGGGCCTGGATCGCGCTCGGCGAAGCACGGGGAACACGCGCGCAGGTCTTCCGGCTTGCCGGGATTTACGGACCGGGGCGCAGCCAGGTCGATCAGGTGCTGGCGGGACGGGCGCGCAGCGTCATTAAGCCGGGGCAGGTCTTCAACCGCATCCACATCGATGACATCGCCGGCACCGTGCTCGCGGCCATCGATGGGGCGGGCACGCACAGTATCTATAACGTGACCGACGACGAGCCCGCGCCGCCGCAAGACGTCAACGCGTACGCCGCGCGGCTCGTAGGCCGGCCGGCGCCGCCGGAGGTCGACTTCGAAACGGCGGATCTGTCGCCGATGGCGCGCACCTTCTACGCGGAAACAAAGCGCGTCCGGAACGACCGCATCAAGCAGGATCTCGGGGTCCGGCTGAAGCAACCGACCTACCGGGAGGGACTTGCGGCCATCGCGCGCAGGTACGGTTACGAGGTCACCTGACCCAGCCTGCGAGATTCATCGTGCGTTCAAGCCACGGCCGCATTGTGCCCGAATCGTGATGTTCTCTTGCGCCGGAGAATTGCTGCGGGAGCTGTCGATCCATGATGTGCGTTACGAGAAATCCTCGCCGAAACCTTTTTGCGGCCACTATGGCCGGGCTGCTCGCCTCTGCCGTTGCGATGACGGCCGCCGTCGCGCAGGAGGCCGCCGACGACATTGCAGCGCGGTTCGCCGCCGATGGCGATCCCGACACATCCCAGGATGCCGCAACGGGCACCAGAGAAGGTAACGGCGGGAGCGAAGACGGGCGCACGCTGATCGACGAGGCTCGCGAGGCGGTTGAGCGCGCCCTGGAACGCGCCAAGGAGACGTCGGATGCCGCGCCATCTGGCGATACGCCCGGGGCCAGCGCACCCACCGCCACGGATACCCCTCAACCTCAACCGACGGCCTCAAAGGCAAACGAAGAAACATCCGGGCCGAAGGAGGATCTGGCCGAACGGCTTCGCAGGATCCGCCGGGACCGCGCCGCCGAAAACGCCCACCAGGCCGAAAAGCCGGACGCTGCATCGCCAGCACCGGACGAGAAGGCCGAGGACAGCGTGATCAACTCGGTCATGTCGCGGATTGCCACGAAGGCCGCCGGCTATATCTCGCCGCTGGTCGAGAAGCACGTGACGGTCCTTCTCATCATGGACGTTGGCGACAAGGGTGTGCGCCGGTGGAGCAAGACGGCCGATCCGATGATCTGCGTCCACGAGAACTGCTTTATTTCGCGGGGCGCCGACCAGAGCGCCGAGAAGCTGACACGGGAAGCCGCCTTCGGCCCAACAGTCGCGCTCGCGAAACGCGGCGGGGCGTGCCGCTCAAGCCCGGCGTGCATCTTCCGCGATGTCGATCTGGAGACGGTGGAAGCGAAGCTCCAGCCGGTGGACCTCAAGTTCCTCAAGCACGACCGGCGCGATGCTGCTGCCATCCGCGCGGACACCACCTGCGCGGTTCTGAGCGGAGCCTTGTCCTGCCGCAGCCCGATCGTCGGCGACAGCTGGCGAGCATGGGTGGTGCCGGAAAGCGTCGCGCGCGAAGCCGGCGCGCTTGGCCTGCAGGCGGCGCTGGACGGCGGACTGAAGTAGCGCTCGCGAGCGTTAGACTCGAACCTCTCGAAGTGCAGGGAATGAGCGGTCAATCCGCCGATATGAAGATCGCGTCGATAGCCTGGGGATCGAGCAGGCGGAATTCACCCGGTTCGAGATCGTCGGGAAGCGTGAGCCCGCCGAAGGCATCGCGATGCAGTTCGAGGACATGGTTGCCGAGGGCGGCGAACATCCGCCGGACCTGATGGTAGCGGCCTTCCGTCAAGCGCACTTCAACGACCGGGCTGTCGGCCTCGCTCTCATCGCGTACGCGCATCGAAACGGGAAGCAGAGGCGTCGTCTCGCTTTCCAGGAGCAGCGTGCCGGAGGCGAGGATCTCAGCCTCATCGCCACGCAGCGGCCGCGCCAACTTCGCGCGATACCGCTTCTCGATATTCGATTTCGGCGCGATTGCGCGGTGCAGGAAATTGCCGTCGTCCGTTAGAAGCAGGAGGCCGGTGGTTTCCTTATCGAGCCGCCCCACGGTCGAGATCGGCGGCTTGCGAAAACGCCAGCGCCGGGGCAGTGCCTCATAGACGAGCGGGCCCTCATCGCGATGGCTGCATGTCACGCCCGCCGGCTTGTGCATCAAGAGAACCAGGCCGGGTAGCGGGTCGAGCGGCTCTCCGTTGATGCGAAGGCGTTCCGGGAGGTCGGGTGTCAGCGCGACCTTTGCACCGGCGTCCGTCAGCGCCTCGCCGTCGCATTCAATACGACCTGAGCGGGCCAGACTCGCGATTTCCTTGCGCGAACCGTAGCCCATGTTCGCGAGAAGTTTGTCGAGCCGGGCGCTGGCGACCTTTGTCTTCTTCATCGCGCGCGCCTCTGACGGTCGGTTCCGCCGCGTGGCTCGCGCGTGGGGCGGCGCGCAGGCTTGGAAGGCTCGGCGGCGCGGAAGATCTTGTAACCGTTCTTCTGTATGATCTGCTCGACGCTGCCGAAGACCGATTGCAGCGTCTTTTCGTAGGCCAGCTGGCGGTTGGCGGTCATCCACAGCGTGCCGCGCGCCGACAACATGGCTGCCGCCTTCTGGATGAAGGTACGCCCGAGATCGCGGTTCTCGGTGCCGGCATCGTGAAAGGGCGGGTTCATGACCACGAAGTCGAGGCCCGATGGCAGGTCCGCGGCCCGGCGTACGTCCCGCCAGAGCGTCACGACCGGCGCGCCTTTCAGGTTGCGCTCGGCGAGCCGCAGTGCGCGCAGATCGTTATCGATCAGGCTGAGCGACACGTCGCGGCCTTCCGCGAGGGCCCGTTCGATAACGGCGCGAGCCAGGATGCCGATCCCGCAGCCAAGGTCCGCGCCGCGGCCGGCAAGCGCCGGAAGATGCTCGATCAGCAATTCGCTGCCCGGGTCCAGGCGATCCCAGCTAAAGACGCCGGGTTGCGAGTAAAGCCCAAGGCTGTCGAGGAAGTGCGGCGCGCCGGCTTCGAGCGCTGCTTCAATGCCGGTCAGTTGCAGCGGACGCTCCATCTCCAGGACTTGATGGCGGCGTTTGGGGCGGGCGGCTGGCGCGCACCCGAAGGCGCGCAGCTCTTCCAGGAGGCGCGCGCCGCCCTTCGTGTTCGATGCTAATACGGTGAAAGGCGCGCCGTTTTTCAACGCGGCAAGGCCCGCTGCAAGCGTGTATCGTCGTTCCAGCGTGCCGGGCGGCGCGTGCATGAGCAGCGCGTCGAGGCTTTCCGGTGCCATTTCCTCCAGCATTTCCGCTCCGGGCTGGTGCGGATCGCACTGTATGGCATCGGCCGGAACATCAAACGTGCCGGCAAGCTCCGGCGGCAAGACGCCGTAAACCGCGTTCTTCGGCGGGGCCATCTGCGGATCCCTGGCCATCAACCGGCAACACGCTTGATGGCGGCGAACATCAATTCAAGGTCCTCGGGCCGGGACATCCGGTGCTCGCCATCGGCGACTTCCGTCAGTTCGATCCAGTCGGGCCGAACGACCTCCGTCATGCGCCGCGTATGCTCAGGCGGGACATCCTTATCCTGCAGTCCCTGGAGCACGACGAGCGGGCGTCCGGGATCGAACGTATCGCCTGCGAAGAGATGGTTCCGACCCTCTTCAATGAACAGGCGCGTGATGGCTAGCGGCTCACCGTATTCCGATGGCCGGTAAAGGACGCCGTCGCGCATCAGGGCCGTCCGGTCTTCTTCCGTCATCTCCTTCCACATCAGCTCCTCTGTGAGGTCCCAGGCCGGAGCAATGAGAACCAGGCCTCGAATGCGCTGCGCGGTTTCGGGATCGTTGCGCACCAGATCGCGCAGCAGGAGCAACGCCAGATGGCCGCCCGTCGATGAGCCCAGGACGATCTGAGGGCCGGAGGTGACCTCTTTAAACACGGCCTTCGTCTCTTCCAGCCAATTCCCGATCGTGCCATCGAGAAAATCGCCGCCAGATTCGCCATGGCCGGAATAATCGAAGCGGGTCAGGCCGAAGCCGTTTTGCGGCGCCCAGTCGCCGAGTGCCGTTGCCTTGGTGGACAGCATGTCCGAGCGCAGCCCGATAAGCCAGAGAAGGCCGGGCGCATCTTCGGTGGGGGCGGGCTGGTGGCGGTAGGCGATGCGCCGCGGCGGCGTTCCCACTTCGAGGAATTGCGGTTCGTCGTCGCTCATCTTACAGAAAGGCTCCTTCGTGTCCGGTCGCCTGGCCCGATGCGGCTGGCTGGCCCGCGCGCGACAAGCGCGCAGCCACGAACACGAGCGCATTCAGGAAATCGACCTTTGGTTCCAACTCGGCCGACCATACTCCAGATCATTCCGGATCTCGACACCGGCGGCGCGGAGCTTTCAGCTGTGGAGATCGCCGGCGCGATGACCGAAGCGGGCGGACACTCCCTTGTGCTGACACGCGGCGGGCGGATGGAAGCCGACCTGGCGCGGGCGGGCGGAACGCTGATGCGCTTCCCGGCGGCGACCAAGAACCCGGCCCGGGTTATCGCCAACGCTTTCCGCATCGCGGCAATCGCACGCGAACATGGCGCCGCCCTCATCCATGCCCGCAGCCGGGCACCGGCCTGGAGCGCGCTGATTGCTGCGCGGCGCGCCGGATTGCCGTTCGTGACCACCTACCATGGGGCGTACAACGAGGCTGGACCGGTGAAACGGCTCTATAACTCGGTGATGGCGCGCGCCGATCTCGTAATCGCCAATTCCCGCTACACCGCCGACCTCGTCCGGACGCGGTATGGCACGCCGAACGAACGGCTTCGGGTGGTCCATCGCGGCGTCGACATGGCGCGGTTCGATCCCGGTGCGGTGGAGCCCGCGCGGGTTTCATCCCTGCGTGACGCCTGGGGGCTTAAGGACGGGGACCGGGCGATCCTGCATCCGGCGCGATTGACGAGTTGGAAGGGGCAGACGACCGTCATCGCCGCCGCCGCAAAGCTCATGTCGGCCGGGCGACTCGGAGACCTTGTCATCATTCTCGCCGGCGATGCGCAGGGGCGCGAAGCCTACCGAAGCACGCTGCAGGCGAGAATCGCGAACGCCGGCCTCGGCGACCGGGTGCGCCTCGTCGGCCACGTCTCCGACATGCCGGCGGCATTCCTCGCCGCGGATGGTGCGCTGGTGGCTTCCACGGACCCCGAAGCTTTCGGACGCACGGCAACGGAGGCTCAGGCAATGGGCTGCCCCGTCATCGCCACAAATATCGGCGCGCCGCCGGAAACGGTGGTTCCGGAAAGCGCAGGGCGCGAGGCGATGACCGGGTGGCTCGTCCCGCCGGGCGACGCGGCTGCACTGGCGGAGGCGCTCGGGGCGTTGCACGCCCTCGGCGCGGAAGACAAAGCCGCCATGGCGGCGCGGGCACGGCAACGCGTCGAAGAGCTGTTCTCGCTGCGGTCGATGAAGAAACTCACGCTGGCGGTGTACGATGAGCTGCTGCAAACGCGTTTGGTTGAAACCTTTAACGCCAACAACCGTTCATAATTACGCGGAGGAAGCCGTCTGGTATTGACTTGCAGAGGCTTCTTACCGATTCTCCATCTGTGCTGATCGATTTGTCGCAGGACTTTTTCCAACTCGCGTACAGATCTGCGGCACGTCAACCCAAGTTATCCGAGGCTATCAAAGGAGAACTGCCATCCGCCGCCCACACCGTTCCGCGGCTCCCCGTGAGCCAGCCGGCCCCCGAATGAACGATGCCATCCGCGTGCGCGAAGTCCGCCTCATCGATGAGACTGGCACCAATGTCGGAGTCGTGGAAACCAACGATGCGCTCGAACGCGCCGTCGCCGCCGATCTGGATCTCGTCGAGATCTCGCCGGACGCCGATCCGCCGGTCGCGAAGATCATGGACTACGGCAAGTTCAAGTTCGAGCAGCAGAAGAAGGCCGCCGAAGCGCGCAAGAAGCAAAAGACCGTCGAGATCAAAGAGATCAAGATGCGTCCCGCGATCGACGACCACGACTATGACGTCAAGGTTCGCGCCATCAAGCGTTTCTTCGAAAGCGGCGACAAGGTGAAGGTGACACTGCGTTTCCGCGGCCGTGAGATGGCCCACCAGGATCTCGGGCGCCAGGTTCTCGAGCGCGTCAAGGCCGAGGTCGAGGGTATCGCGAAGGTCGAGAGCGAGCCCCGGCTGGAAGGGCGCCAGATGGTTATGGTGCTCGCGCCGCGCTAACTCTATCGCCAGCCGGGACGTCATCACGTGAGCCGGCGGCACAATTCTACGGATTGGCGGATCAACCGGATGGATGATCCGCCTTTGTCGTATCTGGTCCTGTCCGGTCATCTTGAACGTTCTGAGACCGACCGGCAGCGACTCATGTCAAAGCGTGATGCCCGAGCCCTCGGCGAAGCCGGCCAGGATGTACAGACCGATCGCGAACGGGATCATAAAGATCACGGCAGTGACCAAGGCGTTGAGGAAGCGGTTGCCGAATGTCAGCATATTGCCGGCAAGCGCGACCACGAACATCAAGCCGCCCGCCAGCGCCAGCGGCGCAAGTGCGAGGTCTTCCCGGTTCATCAGAAGCGTCACGACCAGCGCGGCGACCAGGAGAACGGCCGTCACGAGCGCGCTTATCCAGCGGCTCGAAAACGACAGCAGGTTGGCAATGTAGTCGATGACGAACGCGGCGATGAACGCGACGAACAGGATCGCGGCGTTCAATTCGATGAAGGTTGAGAAGTCCATTGGGGTCTCCTGCCAGTGTTGCGTCACTCAAGCTTGATCCCCGGTTGCTGCTGGGTGGTCTGCCAAGCGTCAGTGACAAAAGCAACACTGAAATCATAGAGTTGCTAGCGTTCCTTATGTCTCCGGCACTTGGTCGCTCGGGGGCTGCAATGGGAACCAAATGTCGGAGACGGAACACCAGGTACGGGATTGGTTCTGTTCTGTGTACTGCGTGGACCTAACACAGGCGCAAGGCCCCTGGAAGGCGGGGTGGTCCGTCCGCCCCGAAACGGTATTTTCGCCGTGCAAACAGTTGCATCGTGGGGCCGTTCGCCTTATAAACCTCGCTTCCGAAGCCGCCCGGCGGGGCATGCCGTGGCGGCTTTCAATGCTTTCAACGATCCGATCCGTCGTCGAACGCTCGCCGGAGCGCGCTCTTTCAGGGCGTATCCGGCCGCGAGCTTTCCGCCCGCACGGATCCTCTCAGGAGAACAAGCGAAATGCCCAAGATGAAGACCAAATCCAGTGCCAAGAAACGCTTCAAGTTCACGGCAACGGGCAAAGTGAAGGTGGCGCAGGCCGGCAAACGTCACGGCATGATCAAGCGTCACTCGAAATTCATTCGCAACGCACGCGGAACGATGGTGCTGAACGACTGTGACGAGAAACTCGTCAAGAAGTACATGCCCTATCACCGCTGAGGCGGTTGCGGACGAATCCCGAACCTTTTCCCCTGTCCCTCCAGGCGCCGTTGCGGTTTCGCCATGCCGAAACCCGCGTACGATCCGGAGAATCGCCGGCCCGGACACCCCGAACCGCCGGCGCGAACGAAAGTGAGAGCAACTCATGGCACGCGTGAAACGGGGCGTAACCGCCCACGCCAAGCACAAGAAGGTCCTGGACGCCGCGAAAGGCTACCGGGGCCGCCGCAAGAACACCATCCGCATCGCCAAGCAGGCGGTTGAGCGGGCGCTGCAGTATCAATACCGCGACCGCAAGCGTAAGAAGCGCCAGTTCCGCGCGCTCTGGATCCAGCGCATCAACGCCGCCGTGCGCGAGGCCAGCGACAACACGCTGACCTACGCCCGCTTCGTCGACGGTCTCAACAAGGCCGGCATCGAGGTGGACCGCAAGGTACTGGCCGACATCGCCGTGCACGACGCCGTCGCCTTCAAGGCGCTCGTCACCCAGGCGCAGTCCGCGGTCGCCAACGCTCAGCAGGGCTGAGGCTCACCCCGGCAGCTTGACCGATCCGACCCGGCGGGGTAGCCGAGCATGGCTCGCGCTACCCCGTTGCGTTTGCGGCGAGGGGCGGAGAGCACCTCGCTCCAAGGCGCGCTACAACCCAGCGCCCGAACCACCCGAAGACCCGGACCCCAATGACCGACAGCACCGACCTCGCCGAGCTGGAAAACGGACTCGTTGCCGCCATCGATCGCGCCGACGATCTCGACGCGCTGGAAACGGTGCGGATCGAGGCGCTTGGCAAGAAGGGCGTCATCTCGCAAAGGATGGCGCAACTGGGCAAGATGGCGCCGGAAGACCGCAAGGCGTTCGGGCAGGCGGTCAACCAGGTGAAGAACCGCGTCAGCGAGGCGCTCGAAGCGCGCAAGGCGGCGCTGGAGGAAGCGGCTCTCGAACAGCGGCTCGCCACAGAGACCGCCGACATTACGCTGCCGGTGAGGCTCGGCCCGCTCGCCTCGGGGCGCATTCATCCGGTCGCGCAGGTGATGGACGAACTGGTCGAGATCTTCGCCGACCTCGGTTTCGCCGTCGCTGAAGGCCCGGACATCGAGACCGACGACTACAACTTCACGAAACTCAACATCCCCGAAGAGCATCCGGCGCGGCAGGAGCACGACACCTTCTACTTCAATCCGCAGGAGGACGGTTCGCGGCTGGTTCTGCGCACACACACCTCGCCGGTGCAGATCCGCACGATGCTCAAGGAAAAGCCGCCGATCCGGATCATCGCGCCGGGCCGCGTGTACCGTTGCGACTCCGACCAGACGCACACGCCGATGTTCCACCAGATCGAGGCGCTCGTGATCGACGAAGAGACCCACATGGGGCATCTCAAGTGGGTGCTTGAAGAGATGTGCAAGGCGTTCTTCGAGGTGGACGAGGTGACGATGCGTTTCCGCGCCTCGCACTTCCCCTTCACCGAGCCCTCGGCGGAGATCGACATCGACAAGGCGGCGCTCGGCAAGCCGGGCGAATGGCTGGAAATCGGCGGTTGCGGAATGGTCCATCCGAACGTGTTGCGCAACTGCGGGCTCGATCCCGAGAAGTATCAGGGCTTCGCGTTCGGCATGGGTATCGACCGGATGGCGATGCTGAAATACGGCATCCCCGATCTGCGGGCGTTCTTCAACGCCGACCTCAGGTGGCTACAGCATTACGGCTTCTCGGTCCTCGATCAGCCGACGCTGTCGGGCGGCCTGTCGGGGTAGTGGGGCTTTGTTCTCTTTGCCTCTCAGGTGGCTTGTTCCGCCCGCCCCGCGGCACCTTTCGGTTGGGCGGGGCCGTTAGGGAGTTCGCCATAGGCGCGCCCGCGTTCCTTCCAAAGGCGGTGAACGTCGCCCCAGCTGGGGATGGCGTCGGTCCAGAATCCGCAGGTCAGGCCTGTGCCGATTTTCGGGAAAGCACGGATGGCCTGTCTATGGGCACCTGAATAGAGGAAGCGGCGCATATCCGTGTCGCTTTCCCAAACCGAGAGCGTGTGCATCACGCCGTTGATTTTGCCCACCTGAGTGAGCCGGCATCCCTTCGCCTTACGGGCCTGCCTCAAGCTCGCTATCGCGTGCCACCAAAAACGCAAATGCCCGAGTACACCGCTGGGCTGCAGGCCGGTGATCGAGACATAGAACCTTTCGGGAGACTCTAATTGTTTGTCGGTCATTTGGCCGTTCCGTGCTCCTTCGAAGGCGTATCGTCTTGCGTCACATCCGGATGCGTATCGTCGAGGGCCTTGCGGATGGGATCGGGCAGGTAGCCCTCGAAGCCAGTCAACGTGTCGCTCTCGCGGCGATGCGAGGCGCGCCATTTCTTGAATCGGCGCCGCGCAGCGGGGCTGACAACGAGAATGCACCCTGCGCCGATGAGGAAAAGAGGTATTCCAAACGGGGTCGGCAAGGGCAGGAACACCGCGCCGAGCCCAATGGATAGCCAGCCGATCATCAAGAGTATCAGGACACGCATTCGTCGGTTTGCTTCGCTGTTTTCTTTCCGGCCCATGGCTGGCCGTTTTACAGCCGTCGACCATGAGCATCGCGGTGGAAATTACGCTGCTTCGGCGTCTGCCGCTATCGCGCCGCTAGGCTCTACCTGTCGTTTGTCACTTATATGGGCCGCCGCGCACGGATCGTCCATCAGGCGGCGGATCTTCGCCCTGCCGGCTAACCGCCTGTCTGGCCGACCGGCCCACAAAGGGACGCGCATTAACCCTTCGCAACTTCGCTGCCGCAACGCCGCGGACGTTCGGTTAGTCTGCCGGCGTCCAATCCTGGATCGGGCCGCAGTTTCTCGCGAGGATCGCGGCCGCCGGAAGGACACGTCGCAACGTCGGCGACGACATGATCCGTTTTCTCCAGCGCCAAAGCCGTTGGCGTAACGGTTCGCGCAGGCACATCACGGCATCGGAGCAGGAAGCAAATGGCCAAGATCGACCAATCACTGTCGCTGGGCGGCAAGGACGGCAATGTCACCGTCGAACTCGACGGACTGGGCGGCAACCTCAACCTCGGCGGCGGCGGCGCCAACGGCGACATCCGCATGTTCAATGCCGACGGTCAGCTTTGTGTCCAGATCGACGGCGGCAACTCCAATTTCATCGCCGGCGGCTACGGCTCGCAGGGCGATTTCGCGCTCCTCAACTCGGCGGGCGAGCAGACCTTTCTGATCGACGGCGGCGAAGCCAATCTCGTTCTGGGCGGCGACGGCGCGCAAGGCGACATCGCGCTCCTCAACGGCATGGAACGTCAGACGGTCCATATCGACGGCGGCGACGGCAACCTGACGATGGGCGGCAGCGGCGCGGAAGGCGACATTGCGCTCCTCAACGACCGGGGCAAGCAGACGGTCCACATCGACGGCGGTGAAGGCAACATCACACTGGGCGGGAACGGCAGCCAGGGCGATATCACGCTGCTCGACCATCGCGGCAAGCAGACCATCGCGCTCGACGGTGGCGAGGGCAACATCCTGCTCGGCGGCAGCGGCGCGGAAGGCGACATCACGCTCGTCAACGGGCGCGGGCGTCAGACTATCCATATCGATGGCGGCGAAGGGAACATGTGGCTGGGCGGGAACGGCTCCGTCGGCGATATCACGCTTCTGCATCGCAAGGGCCAGCAGACGATCCATCTGGACGGCGGTGACGGCAACATCATCTGCGGCGGTAACGGCGCCGAAGGCGATATCGCGCTGGTCGACGAACGGGGCCAGCAGACGGTTCACCTGGACGGCGGCGAAGGCAACGGCACCTTCGGCGGTAACGGCACCGACGGCGACATCGTCCTTCTGGACGATCGCGGGCAGGCCACAATCCATCTCGACGGCGGCGAGGGCAACATCACGCTGGGCGGCAACGGCCACGACGGCGACATCATGATGACGACCTCGTCGGGCGCGGTGCGCATCGAGCTGGAAGCCCACGACGGCAACATCCGCGCCAATGACGCCAGCGGCAACACCACCGTCGAGATCGTCGGCGGCTCCGGCGAGATCAAGGTGAAGGGCAAGAACCTGAAAGGCGCCGACCACGTCTTCGCCGCCGATTACAAGCTGGCCTCGCTTTCCCAAGTCGAAAAGTTCATTGCCGCCAACCGCCACCTGCCGGGGATCGCCTCCGCGGATGACATGCGCTCCGAGGGCGTCGGCATGAGCGAGCTTTCGATGCAGCTTCTGGAAAAGGTCGAGGAATTGACGCTGCACGCCATTCGCCAGGAAAAGCGCATCGCGGCGCTGGAGCGGAAGCTCAAGGCGAAGGGCTGAAGCCTCTGGCGAGACGACCGGGTAAACCCGACTGAAAAAAGCCGGCGGAGCGTTAAGCCCCGCCGGCTTTTGTTTTCAAGCCATACCGACAGTTTCAGGCAATCAACGGCTGCCGAGCATGGAGCGGATGATGCCCCACAGGATGCTGCCGCCGGCGCCGCCGCCCAGACCTGTCACCAAGCCGCCGAGGATCTGCTGCAGCATGCCGTCGAGCGCGCCGGAACCGACGAGACCGCCGATGATGGGTCCCATGGTGTCGCCGAAGAAATAGGTCGCGACCGCGCCGGCGATCATGCCGACGATGGAGTTAGAACCGCGGCCCGTGCCGCGAAAAAGGCCGCCGAGCAGGTTGCCGCCGACCAGACCGCCACCGGCACCGGCGGCGAGCGGAATCAGTTGTTCGAGCATTGTTGTCTCTTCCCTGTTGTCCAAGCCCGGAGAGCGGCGGGCAGGGCCACGCGCCGGAAGGCGACGGGCCGACTCTCTCTCACTCAAGCCCAGGCTGCGCGTCGCACCGCAGCGGAACCGCCTGCCGTTCCGGCAGGCCGCCCGCGGCAATCCTCGGCGTCGCCTGGCCGAATGTCCGTATTCGGCGTAGCTTCTTTAGCAGGCGCCTAAGAAAGTGGCACGTCGCTTTAGCGGTTCAGACGGAACAGCAGATTTTCCAACTCAGTTGTAGTCCTGCCGCTAGCACCCGGCCGCGACAGCTCGTCAGCCCCGGATCTCGCCGCCCGTTGCCTTCGCCACCGCCGCGATGACCTTTTGGGACACGGCGTCGATTTCCTTGTCCGTCAACGTCGCCTTATCGGGTTGCAGCGTTACCTCGATTGCGAGCGACTTCTTGCCCTCCCCGGCCAGCCGGCCGCCTTCGAAGAGGTCGAAGACGCCGACGTCGACGATCAGCTTCTTGTCGGCATTCTGAGCGGCTTTGATAACGTCGCCGGCGGGCACCGAAGCGTCGAGCACGAAGGCGAAGTCGCGGCGTACCGGCATCAGGTCCGTACCGGCCAGGCCCGGGCGCGTCCGCGACTTCTTCTTCTCCGGCGGCAGGGCGTTGAGGAAGATTTCGAAGGCCGTTACGGGACCGTCGACATCGAGCGCGGCGAGCGTACGCGGATGGAGTTCGCCGAAGTGGGCGAGCACCACCTTCGGACCGAGCTTGAGTACGCCGGAGCGGCCGGGATGGAACCACCCGGGCGCGTCACGCGTGACCATCAGCCGGCCGGCATCGAGGCCGAGCGCAGCAAGCACGGCGGCGACATCGGCCTTGGCATCGAACAAGCCGGCGGCGGCCGCAGCGCCCTGCCAGTCGCGGCCGCTCCCTTCGATCCGCGCCGTTCCCGCGCGAACGCCGGAAGCGCACTGGAGCTGGTCTTCCGGGCGGGCGCCGCGATAAGCCTGCCCCAGTTCGAACAGGCCGACATCCGCAAAGCCGCGATTGCGATTGCGCTGCACCGCCGTCAGCAAACCCGGCAACAGGCTGGGGCGCATGTGCGACATCTCCGTGGAAATGGGGTTCGCCAATTCCAGCGCCGCCTCGCCACTGCCGAAGGCAACGGCCTCGCTGTGGGGAATAAACGACCACGTCACCGCTTCGACGAGGCCGCGTGCGGCGAGCGTTCGCCGGGCCCGCCCGGCACGCCGCTGCGCGCTGGTCAGCACCGGCCGGGCAACGCCGTGGAGGCGCGGCAGCGGCGTGGACGGTACGTTGTCGATGCCGACGATTCGCGTGACTTCCTCGACGAGATCGGCGGGGCCGTGGATGTCGGGCCGCCAGCTCGGCACCCGGACTTTAAGCTTGGCGCCCTTGCCCGAAACCTCGCACCCCAGCGCCTCCAGGACCTTCTTCACGTCCGCCGGTTTCACTTCGAGTCCCGTCAGCCGACCGACGAGGCCGGCGTCGAAGTCGATTTCGAGGTCGCGCTCCGGCGGCGCGCCAGCCATCGCGCTCTTCGAAGGCTTCCCGCCGGCCAAATCCAGGATCATCGCCGTCGCCTGGTCGAGACCGGGACCGACGGACATCGGGTCGACGCCCCGTTCGAAGCGGTAGCGCGCATCGGTAACGAGGCCTGTCTTGCGGCCTGTCGCGGCGGTCCGCACCGGATCGAACCAGGCACTCTCGATGAAGACGTTCTTCGTCGCTTCGGTGCAGCCGGTGTCTTCGCCGCCCATCACGCCGCCAAGACCGAGCACGCCGTTATCGTCGGCGATGACACACATCGTCTCGTCGACCTGATAGGTCTTTCCGTCGAGGCCGAGGAAGCTCTCGCCGGCGTTTCCCAGCCGCGCCCGGATGGCGCCCTTCAGCTTGTCGGCATCGTAGACGTGCAATGGCCGGCCGCGGTCGTAGGAGATGTAGTTCGTCACGTCGACGAGGGCGTTGATCGGCCGAAGACCGATGGCCTCAAGCCGGGCCTGCAGCCATTGCGGCGAGGGGCCGTTATCGACGCCGGTAACATAGCGGCCGGCAAACACCGGGCAGGCATCGGCGGCTTCGTCCGGGAAGTCCAGTTCGATTTTGACCGGACAGGCCTTCTTGCCTTCAACGCCGGGATATTCGGGTTCGGGCTTCAACGTGCCGAGCCCCGCCGCGGCCAGATCGCGGGCAATGCCGCGAACGCCGGTGCAATCCGGACGGTTCGGCGTCAGGCCGACTTCGATGACCGGATCGTCGAGCCCGGCGGCGGCCACATAAGGCTCGCCAACGCGGTCAGCCAACGCGGGATCGACATCGATGATGCCTTCGCTCTCGTCGGAGAGTTGAAGTTCGGAGGCCGAGCACATCATCCCGTTGGAGACGACGCCACGGACCGGGCGTTCGACCAGTGTCAGGTCGAGCCCAGGCACGTAGGTGCCGATGGGGGCGAACACCGCCAGCATGCCGGCGCGCGCGTTCGGGGCGCCGCAAACGACTTCGACCGGCTTGCCGCCCGGCTCGGTCTCGACCTGGAGGACCTGCAGCTTGTCGGCGTCAGGATGCTTGCGCGCTTCGAGGACGCGGGCGACACGGAACGCGCCGAGCTTCTCCGCGGGGTTCTCGATACCGTCCACCTCCAGGCCGATCGCCGAAAGCGTGGTGGTGATTTCGTCCAGTGTTGCGGTCGTGTCGAGGTGGTCCTTCAACCAGGACAGCGTGAATTTCATTCGTCTAACCTTCGCAAGTCGCAGAGTGGGCCGCTCCGTCGCGGAGCCGATCCCTGAGAGGCGGGGGGGCGCGAGAACACCTTCAAGGTTTACGCCTTGTCAGTGCTGCGCTGACGGGAGCGCAGACGAAAGCCACGCCCCTTCCATCGAGTCGTCCGCCGCGGCTGTGCAAGGCCATAATCGCGGCGGGCCGTACGGATGCGCGCCCAGATCCACACGAACGACACCAGAATGCGCATCAAGGTCAAGGCATAGTAGATGCGGAAAACGAAGCAATAGACCACGAACCAACCCTTGTCGCGGTCCATCACAATCGGCGACGAGGAAAGGTCGAAGTGTTCCATGACGTCGAAGAAACCGCCGCGCAGGACCAGATCGAGCGAGAACATGGCCGCGCCGAGCGGCCCGGCGGAGACCGGTTCGCCATCGCGGTATTCGAAGAGCTGGTGCCCCTCGGACTGCAGGAACAAAAGGCTCATCGTGAAAAGCACGTAGAAGATGAGCATCGAGATGCCCATCGACCGGTAATAGAGGATGGCGTGGCGGAGGGTGTCGACCGAAAAGCCGTACTGAATCCAGCTCTCGAGATCGCGGTGCTTGGTGTCATGGTAGAACCACGTCAGCACGGCGACCACGATCATGGCCAGCGTAAGGAAGAGGGCGAAAGCGGATGCGAAGGTCATTTTTCTTTGCGGCTTCCGATGCCCACGCTTCGGCTTCCAACTTCATCGCGCACACTTCCTAAAGTCGTGTGCGGTTGCTCACCCGCCGCCGGACACCCCCGTTGAAGACACTGGATAATTGCAGGCCGCAGTGGACCTGCCATGCAACGGTCGACGTCAACCGCGGCGCAGCTTGTTGAGTAGCCCCGTCGTCGGGAAGCTGTCCGCGGGGAAACCGTATTTCAACTGCATCGCCTTGACGGCCGCGCGGGTCTTGGCGCCGATGATTCCGTCGACCTTGCCCACGTCATAACCGCGGCGGACCAAAATTCGCTGCAGCTCCTTGGTTTCCTCGATCGACAGCTCTGGGATGTTTCGATCGCGCCCGCGCATCGGGCCGGCCCGCTCTCCGATCCGCGTCGCCAGATAGGCGGCCGTGATGCAATAGGTCAGCGAGTTGTTCCACAGCGGATAGATCGCGAAGTTCGGGTAGGCGAGGAATGCAGGCCCGAGGCGCCCCATGGGCAACAACAGGGAGGCTTTCAGACCGTTGTCCTCAAGCGGGCGGCCGTCGGCCTTACGCACGCCCCACTCCGCCCACTGGCTTACGGCGATCTGATCGTCGAGGTCGGACTTCTCCCAGGGAAGTTGATCGGGTACCCGAACCTCCTCGATCCAGGGCTCTCCCCGGCGCCAGCCCAGATGCATGATGAAGGCGGCCGTCGAACCGATGATGTCGGGATCGCTGGCGAACAGGTTGCGGCTGCCGTCGCCGTCGTAGTCGACCGCGTGATCGAGGTAGTGCTTGGGCAGGAATTGCGTCTGCCCCATCTCGCCGGCCCAGGAGCCGATCATGTCGGAGGGCCGCACCCATCCCTTGTCGAGGATCTTTAGCGCGTCGAGCAATTCGCCGGTGAAGAGTTCCTTGCGGCGGCAGTCGTAGGCCAGCGTCGCCAGTGCGCGCAGAATGGAATAGTTGCCCATGCCGGCGCCGAAATCACTTTCCAGCGCCCAGAAAGCGGTGATGACTTCCGGCGGGACGCCGTATTCCTGCTCGGCTTTCGCGAACCATTTCTTGCGCTTGTTGATCTTGCGCTTGCCGGCCTTCATGCGGTGCGCGGTCGCCAGTTTCTTCGAGATCGTGTTGAAGCTCTGCGCAAAGAACGTCTGTCCCCGATCCCGGCGAATGATCTTGCTGTCGAGGCTCACGCCGTCCAGCGCCCGGGAAATCGTGCGCTCGGAAATACCTTCGGCGCGGGCCATTTGCTTAAAGCCGCGCATCCACGACGAAAAGCTCTCAGTATTCTGACAGGCAGCGTTGGCGGCATTCGACGGCAATCCGACCGCGGCGACAGCGGCCAGAAAAAGTGCCGCCCACCGGCCGGTGCCAAAGATCATACGGCTCATGACTTCTCCTCAGCGCTTCACCGGGGAACGCCGCATGAGCTTGGCTCCCCTCGTCTCGCGAATTCGATCGTTCAATCTGTCGTGCGGAAGCACGCCAACCCTCGTGTCATGTCCCGCAAGGGCATCCCCTAAGGCCCCAGCTAACACCTTGAGGCACCTCAAGCCGGATGCGGCCCTGGCGTCAAGTCTCGCGTGGGGTCTAGTATGGTGATCGAGAAATTCGCCAACATTCAAAGCCCGCCCGGGAGCGAATCTATCGATCTGAACCACACGTGTTCCGTCTCAGACATTTGCCTCCCATTTCGGTTCGCTTACGAGCAAATGTCTGAGACATGAGGAACACTAGCAAGTTATTGTTTCTAGGCGACCTAATGACGATCCGCCTACTGCGCAAGTCCGCTTGGGCGGCGCTTCATTATCGGACATTGCAGAACTGAAACAAAACCATAATAAATCCCAGCATCATTACTTGAGCTGCGCTTCGCCGAAAGAGCTTTTGATGCAGATCAACTGATAATTTAACGGTTTGGCATCGGGCAGAAGCTAGGCTCCGAAACAGTAAATTCGTACCGGAGTAAAGCGTATGCTCGAATGGTTGCAGCAGCAGGTGACCGTTTTCCTACTCTCACCGCTCTATCCCGTCTGGAAGGTCATCAACGACGGCAATGCCCGTTTTTTCTGGGTTTATCTGGTAACCGGCGTCCTCCTTACGGCGCTGATCTACTGGCGCGACCGCGAGGCGGCGCCGACCGCGCGCATGCTGTTCCACAAGGATACCTGGACGAGCGTTTCGGCGCAGAACGATTACTTTGTCGTCCTGGCCTCAGCGGTCTTGCGCCTGTCGCTGCTGTCCTGGGCGTTCCTAAACTACAAGATCATCGCCGCTTGGGTGGCGGGCGTGCTCGTCAGCCTCGGCGTGCAGGGCGAGGTCACCGATTCGACAGCCGTATTCCTCGGCCTCTGCCTGACGGTCTCGCTGTTCGTGGTCGACGACTTCAACAAGTTCTTCGGCCACTGGCTGATGCACCGGATTCCAGAGCTGTGGGAGTTCCACAAGGTGCATCACTCCGCCGAGCATCTGAACTTCGCAACCGCCGAGCGCATCCACCCCTTCGAGACGATCTTCACCACCTTCATCAGCGCCATCTCGTTCGGGATCGTCAACGGCCTGTTCATCGGCTTCTTCGGCGATAACCTGACGGTCGCCACCGTGTTCGGCGCAAACATCTTCCTGGTGGCCTTCAATATCTGCGGCGGCGCGCTGCGCCACTCGCCGGTGTGGATGTCGTGGGGGCCGTTCTGGGAGCGCTACTTCATCTCACCCGCGATGCACCACATCCACCATTCCGAGAAGGTCGAGCACTTCGACAAGAACATGGGCGGCGCGCTTGCCATCTGGGACCGCATGTTCGGTACGCACTACAGCCCGAAGGGCCGGGAAGTGGAATCGTTCGGCATTGGCGAGGAAACACGCGAGTTCCGCAAGCTGTCGGTGATCTTCGTCGGACCGTTCACGAAGTCCTATGAGCTTGCAAAAAAGCGGATTGCAGGCTGGACGGCGGGGAGCCATGGCGGCGCGGGGCAAAGCGGCCCGCAGTCGGCGGCGTGACGTTTCCGCCGGAACTCGGCGAGTTCGACTTATAGCTTTTCCGCATTACGCGGAATCGCATCGCCTGCCCGCTCCCCCGCCCGGCCGCCCAAATACGATACTTCCATGGGTGGCCGGGCGGGGAGCGGGTGGTTCAGCCTAATCCTGAAAGGGAATAATACCGTCCGGAGAATCGGTTGACTCACCCGTGACCCGATCGGCCGGACGGGTTTTCTTTGTTTGCGCCTTCCGACACTCGTTCCGAGCGCCGGCCGGAAGGCGCGGCTTGGTAAGAGTAATGCGTCAGAAGTTCGTTCGGTTGGTATAACAAATGAAAAACCGCCGGCGGTCGGCCCGCCGGCGGTTCTTCATTTCGGAGGCCGCTTCGCGGCCGCGACGCGCGAGGTCCGCTTACTTGCGGTCGCCCATGTTGGTCCACATGGACATGGCGGAGGCCATGTTGCGCTGCCACATCTCGGCGGCCTGCATCCACATCTGGAACGGCGCCATGGCCATGCCCGGCATTGCGCCCATGCCGGGCATTCCCGGCATCCCGGCCATTCCGCCCGGGCCCATCTGCTGGAACTTCTTCATCTGTTCCATGAAGTCGTTAGGCGACGGCATCGTCATATCCGGCGACTTGATCTGCTTGGACCAGGCGTCCATGAGCTGATCCATCATCTGAAGCTGCATGCGCGAGGCTTCCTGCATCTGAGTGCGGGCGCCGTCGATCATGTTCTCCGGCCAGCCCATCGCGCGGCCGGCTTCAGCCATCTGGTCGAAGACCTTCTGGGAATAGTTCTCGTTGGCTTTCGCCATTTCGTCGCGCCACTGGGCCAGGGCGTCGAAGGCATTCGATGCCGCCTTGCGGGCGTCGTCAGTCAGTCCCTGTCCGGAAAAGTCGCTATTTGCCATTTTCTACTCCTCGCGCGTGTTGTTGAGGCTGTGCTTGTGACCTTCCTCGATGACCCGGTCCGCGCGATGCGCAACCGCTGCGTGCGGGGGGAGCCATCAGGCCGCCGTCGTTTGTCGATGTCGCCGGTCGCGCGCGGAGAGTGTCGCAAAAACGCCGCGGCGCCGCAATTCATCTAGCGAGAATCGCTGCAATGCACAATGCTTCATGTGCGCAGCACAATAAACAGTTGCTGGATTTTTGGTCGCAGGTCGAAGACCTACAATCGGCAGCGCCTTGCCGGAGGTTGTATGTGAGGCGTGCCCTTCTTCAGGACCGGAACGAGCGATCCGATCGAGCGCCGTCCTCGTTGGATTTGCGGTATCACGTTCGGCGCTGTGCAGGGTGTTGCTGCGACCCTTTCGCGCCTCGCGCATTCCCCCGTCCGTTCTTGACGTTTGGCGCTATGCGGCGCCTGACGGCTGGTGTAAATGAGCCGGTCATGACCGACAAATCCCATATCCGGAACTTCTCCATTATCGCGCATATCGATCACGGCAAGTCGACCTTGTCGGATCGCCTCATCCAGCTCACCGGAGGGCTGACGGAGCGCGAAATGAAAGAACAGATCCTCGACTCGATGGACATCGAGCGCGAGCGCGGAATCACGATCAAAGCCCAGACCGTTCGGCTGGACTACACGCACACCGATGGGCAGACCTATCAGCTCAACCTGATGGATACGCCCGGGCACGTGGACTTCGCCTATGAGGTATCGCGCTCGCTCGCGGCCTGCGAAGGCGCGATCCTTGTCGTCGACGCCTCTCAGGGGGTCGAGGCGCAGACGCTGGCCAACGTCTACACGGCGCTGGAAAACGACCTGGAAATCCTGCCCGTCCTCAACAAGGTCGATCTGCCGGCGGCCGACGTCGAACGGGTATCCGAACAGATCGAGGACGTGATCGGACTCGACGCGTCCGAAGCCGTGGCGATTTCAGCCAAGTCGGGGCTCAACGTGTCCGCCGTCCTGGAGGCGATCGTCGAACGCCTACCGCCGCCGACCATCGGGGACGAGACAAAGCCTTTGAAGGCGATGCTGGTCGATAGCTGGTACGACACCTACCTGGGGGTCATCGTGCTTGTGCGGGTGATCGATGGCGTTCTCAAAAAAGGCCAGAAAATCAAGATGATGTCGACCGGTGCTGTACACCCTATCGAGCGCGTCGGTATTTTCAGGCCGAAGCAGGAAGTCGTTGCCGAGCTGGGGCCTGGCGAGATCGGCTTCTTTACGGCGGCCATCAAGGAAGTCGCCGACACGCGGGTTGGCGATACGATCACCGAGGAAAAAAAGCCCTGCGCGGAAGCATTGCCGGGTTTCCGTCCAGCGCAACCTGTTGTGTTCTGCGGCCTGTTTCCGATCGACGCGGCCGACTTCGAAGACCTGCGCGAAGCCATGGGGCGGCTCCGTCTCAACGACGCGAGCTTCTCGTTCGAAACGGAAAATTCCGCGGCGCTCGGCTTCGGTTTCCGCTGCGGCTTCCTCGGGCTCCTGCACCTGGAAATCATCACCGAGCGGCTGGAGCGGGAGTTCAATCTCGACCTCATCACGACGGCCCCGTCGGTCGTCTACAATCTCCATTTGACCGACGGTTCGCTGGTCGAAATGCATAACCCGGCGGACATGCCCGACCCGGTGAAGATCGACCGGATCGAGGAGCCGTGGATCCAGGCCACGATCATGGTTCCGGATGAATACCTGGGGCCCGTTCTGAAACTCTGCCAGGACCGTCGCGGGCGGCAGAAGGACCTCACCTACGCCGGCAGCCGGGCGATGGCCGTCTACGAACTGCCGCTCAACGAAGTCGTGTTCGATTTCTACGACCGGCTGAAATCCATTTCGAAGGGCTATGCATCTTTCGACTATCAGTTGATCGGTTACGAGCCGGGCGATCTTGTCAAGATGTCGATCTTGGTGAACGGCGAACCCGTCGATGCATTGTCGATGATCGTGCACCGTACGCGCGCGGAAAACCGTGGCCGCGTGATGTGCGAAAAGTTGAAAGAACTCATTCCGCCGCACATGTTCCAAATCCCCGTGCAGGCGGCGATCGGTGCGCGCATTATCGCCCGCGAGACCATTCGCGCGCTGCGCAAGGACGTCCTTGCGAAATGCTACGGTGGCGACATCACGCGTAAGCGCAAACTGCTCGAGAAGCAAAAAGCGGGAAAGAAGAAGATGCGCCAGTTCGGGAAGGTGGAAATACCTCAGGAGGCGTTCATCGCCGCCCTCAAGATGGACGACAGCTGATTCTGAGTTGGCCAACGGACGAGACGGCTAGCAAGGCTTCCGGCTTTAATGCCGCGCCGTCGACACGGTCTCGGCATCCAGCTGGATCTGCCCGGCGCGCAGATCTTGCTCGATCACCTTCGCCTCGTCGGTCGATTGGGCCAGCATGTGGACGTGGACTTCATTAGCGCCCAGCGTGGCACCAAGACGTCGAATTTCGGCAAGATTCAGCGATTCCGCAGCGCTCTTGGCATGGCCCGCGGCCAGCACGGTTTGGCCGCCATCGTTCGAGCGGCGCACCAGGAGATAGTTGACGGCCGGCAACTCGGGGCAGCCCAGCAGGGTGTGAACCGTGTGAATGTATCGCTTGCCGGACGAGCCGACCCAATGCTGCAGACGCGTGCTGTCTAATTCATCGCGGGCGGGCGCCGGCGCTACACCCGAGTCTTCTGGACGGTCGGGCTCGTAATCGCGGAAATTCAAAACTCGAGCGCTCATGTTACCTTCACCAGCTTGCGCCGAAACCGAATGCAATCCTTGCTTTATCAATCTTCGCCACCACCGAGCTGTAACGGTACGAACGCATTTGGCGTGCCGATCAAACTCGCGAACACAAAGCCGGATGGACGGATCGTGGCAGCGAATTGGAGCAAGATTGCGACCAAAGTACACAGTCGACCGTAATCGGCCGGTCGATACTACGCACTCAGAGCGTTAAACGCACGCTTGGGATATAGGTTCCGCTCTCTGTCGATAGTCTGCAAATTGATAACCTGGATTGAGCTAGCGGCGGGTTACCCGGGGAACTCTCGCGATTATCCGGTCAGTCGCATTGCGAATAACCGCACCGCGCACATGTCCAGCAGCCTTCGCGGCGGACGAGGGCGGCTGTGCCGCAACGCGGGCACTGGCGCTGAGATGATGCTCGAACGGGCTGATCGTTTCCTGCGCGGCTTCGTCTCTGGACGCGATCGGGTTTAATCGTTGATCCGGTGGCAACGCCCGCTGCATCGACATTTTGGAGACGGTCGAAGCTCTCGGCGCGAGCATCGTTGGAATTCGGCTCGCCCGCGGATGCGGCTGCGGCGTCAGCCTCGCTGCGGTTCTCAAGAGCTGCTTCCGCGCCGGGCGGTGCAAAGCCGATCGACTGCATATGGCCTTCGATGATCTCGCCGATCGCGGCCTGGAGGCTTGGAACGTAGCGGCCACCGATCCATCGCCCGCCCTGCGGATCGAAAATCGCCTGCAGCTCCTCAGCCACGAATGTCACGTCTCCGCCGCGCCGGAACACGGCCGAGATCATACGGGTCAGGGCAACCGTCCAGGCGTAATGCTCGAGGCTCTTTGTATTGATGAAGACCTCGAAAGGTCGGCGCCGGCCATCGCGGATGACATCGTTGACGGTCACGTAAAGTGCGTGATCGCTTCCGGGCCACTTGAGCTTATAGGTCGCGCCCTGGAGAACCGGCGCGCGTTCCAAAGGCTGCGCCAGATAGACCACATCGCCCGGACCACCGCGCGCTTGCGAACTCGCGTCAACTGCGCGCGTCGATGAGGAGGGCGAATGGCTCGGCTCCTTACGATCGGCTTGCCCGGCTTCGGCCGGCCCGCGCCCTACTGCTCTTTCCGGCGCGGTCTCCCCGGGTTGTCCTGACGGGACGCCTTGAGCCACAGTCTTCGGGCGCGGAGCATCAGCAGCCGCTAGAATGGACCCTCGAAGCGAGCTTGGGCGATAGGTCGTCAAGCCCTTCAGCCCCGCCTCGTACGCCTCCCTGTACAGGTTTTCGAAAGCGTCGAACGAGATGTGCTCGGGGCAGTTGATGGTCTTCGAGATGGCGCTGTCGACATAAGGCTGGAGCGCGGCCTGCATTCGAATGTGATCGGCGGGCGCCAGTTCGGAAGAGCAAACGAATGCTGGCGGCAATTCAGACCCTGCGCCGTTGTGTTCGCGGAACAGGCGATACGCGTAATCCTCGACATTCTGCTCGCGAAAACCGCCGTCGGTATCCGTGATGCGGCGCGTGTAGGAAAGGTCGAAAATCGGCTCCACACCGCTGGAAACGTTTCCGGCGAGAAGCGAAATCGTTCCGGTCGGAGCGATGGTCGTGAGGCACCCATTGCGCAGTCCATGGCGAGCAACGGCCTGCCGAACCTCGGGCCCGAGACGCTCCAGCATCCCGTTCGCCGCAAACGCTTCGGCCTCGTACAGAGGAAATGCGCCGCGTTCGGCGGCCAAATCGGCGCTCGCCAAGTATGCCGTTCGCTGCACGACGCGCATCCAGGCGGCGGCGCGCTCGGCGGCCTCCTCGCTGCCATAGCGCAAACCGCACATGACCAAGGCGTCGGCGAGGCCCGTCAATCCCAGACCGATGCGCCGTTTCGCGTGGGCTTCGCGACGCTGCTCGGCGAGCGGGTATAGCGAAACGTCGATGACATTGTCGAGCAAGCGGACGGCGATGCGTGTGCGCTCGGCCAGGGCCTTTTCATCGAGTTGCGCGGCGTCACTGAAGGGCTTCGTTACGAAGCGTGTCAGGTTCAAAGCCCCAAGCAAGCAAGCGCCCGACGGTGGCAATGGCTGTTCGCCGCAGGGGTTCGTCGCCTCGATGGTTTCGCAATAGCCCAGGTTATTGAGCCTGTTGACCCGATCGATGAAGATCACGCCGGGTTCCGCCGCGTCATAGGTCGCTCGCATGATGCGTTGCCAAAGATCGCGGGCGCGAACAGTGCGGTAGACGGTTCCGCTAAACACGAGGTCCCAAGACGCATCCGCCGCGACGGCGTGCATCAAGGCATCCGGGACCAGCACCGAGAGATTGAAGTTCGTGAGCCGCCCCGGTTCGGTCTTCGCGGCGATGAATTCGAAAATATCGGGATGATCGGCACGCAGCGTCGCCATCATCGCGCCCCGCCGTGCACCCGCCGACTTTATCGTCCGGCACATGGCGTCCCAGACGTCCATGAAACTGACCGGCCCCGAAGCGTCGGCCCCAACTCCCGCGACAGGCGCCCCCCTCGGACGTAACGGCGTGAAGTCTACGCCGATGCCGCCCCCCATTTGCATCGTCAGGGCGCTGTCGCGAACTAGGTCGAAAATGCTCCCCAGGTCGTCGCGCAGCCGCTCCATCACGAAACAGTTGAAAAGGGTCACCTGGCGGTCGCTACCGGCACCGGCAAGTATGCGACCGCCGGGGATGAAGCCGAAATCTGCAAGGGCGTTACAATAGCGATCGGCCCAGAGCGCCCGCGCCTCCTCGTCGGCTTCCGCCTGAGCCGCCGCGACCGCGACCCGGCGATGGGTATCCGCCAGCGAGTAGTCGACCGGTTCGCCATCCGGGCCGCGGAGCCGGTACTTCATGTCCCAGATTTCGTACGCAATGGGTTGCATCGATCAATCTACAGGCTTCATGGCCCGCCAGTGGGCCGACTACGACTCAGTTCGAATTCATGACGCCAACGGCGCGGCCGAAGCCCGGCTGAAATCGGCCTGTGGTTTGGCGGTTGCTGTCGCAGCAATCAGGCCGAAGACAACGACAATATGCGCTTCGGAGCCGGAAAAGTCAACTAATGTTCTTTTATTGTTTGCCTCTTGTTCTCGTCTGTGCCAAGGTCCACTCGTAGCGGGGCGGCCGAGTTCAATTCACCTTCGGCTTCCTCCTTCAATCTTTCGGAGGCTGTTTCGATGCGTTCAATCAAATACTTTTTAAATTCCGCCCGCGACAGGCCGGGCGGGATTGGGTCCAGGAATTCGACAATGATCCTTCCTGGCTTTTTCAGAAGCGTTCCACGCGGCCAGAAGCAACCGGAGTTCAGGGCGACCGGAACGCATGGCCGCTCCAGACCGTCGTAGAGCGCCATGACACCTGGTTTATAGTCAGGCGCCGCGCCGGGGGCCCGGCGGGTGCCCTCCGGGAAAATGACGATGTCCCGGTGCTGGTCTGCCCGATCGCGGGCCTCGCGGATCATCTGGCGCAGAGCGGCGGCCGCGCGGTCGCGCTTGATAAGGATGTGTTCGAATTTGCGCGAGAACCAGCCGTAAAAGGGGATGCCGCCAAGTTCGGCCTTCATGATCATGGCGGGATCACGCAGAAGGGGAATAAGGGCGAACGTCTCCCAGGCCGATTGGTGTTTCGCGGCGATGAGCGCAGGACCCGGCGGAAGATTTTCAAGGCCGCGAACTTCAAAGCGCGTGCCGACAATGGTCTTCATCCACCATAGCGACGCGCGGGCGTGCGCCCTCAGTCCCGCCATTGCCCAACTGCGAGGCGCCAGGAGCAGTGGCGAACCGAACAGGAGGAAAACAGCGGTATTGATATAGAAGACAGCGACGAAGACGGTCGAGCGGATCATTCCGGTTCCCGAAATCTCTTGGCGATCTTGCGGCGATCGCCCCTTTAACGCGGCGACCGTGCACTTGGCGACCTTTAAGGCGGTATAGCTAGTGCAATATCGCACCCAAGGACAGTGCAGTGGCCCGGCCTCACGAGGCGCCAGCAGCATCGGCAGCAGAACGTTCGGGGTTTCCGACCGCGTGGTTTTCGGACCAGTTGAACGTGGCAAAGGCGACCCGACGGACGGCCGCCGGGAAGAGTTTGAGGTACTCGAAGAAGAGAACGCGCGTCGTATCGGGGTCAAGCCACCATTCGGCGTTTCGGAAGCTTTTTGGAACCACCGGATAAGGGATGAGCTTAACTTCGGGCATACGGCCTTCGAGTTCGAGCAGGCTGCGGGGCATGTGGTAGCTGGCGGTGACAACGATCACGGAACGAAAGCCGTGGCGCTCAACCCAGGCACTGGTCTCGCTGGCGTTTCCAACTGTATTGAGCGCCTCGTAGCCCAGGTCGACGCAGCATTCGAGGCGGCTCGATTCGACGCCGGCCACGCGCGCAATGGCCTTTTTTCCCGTTTTAAGATTGACGCCGGTGATGAGAAGCCGCTGCGCCTTGCCCCGATCCAGGAGATCGAGCCCTGCGCGAATGCGCAACTGGCCGCCGGTCAGCACGACAATGGCGTCCGCGCTCGGTGCATTCCCGGATAGCGGCCGCATGACGTCGGCGGCAAACAAAATGAAGCCGAGGGCCAGGAACGAGAGCACCAGTGCGACGGTGCCGATTATCCATCTTGCAGTTCGGTTCATCCGATTGTCTGCGGTCCGTTGCAACGACGTATCCGCCAGGACTCCTTCGGTTTCCAGCATCAGGCGGCGACTCAGCCGCATGAAGACCATGCTAGATCGCGCGCTCGCCCAAAAGAAAGGAGGAACGGGCTTCCAGTTTCAATCCGGCGGCAGGTGAACTCGAGCCGGACAACCGCGCTCGCCCTTGCCGAAGTCGTTTTCTCTACCGCCGGGGTGTTCGTGGCCCTAGCGTTCCGGTCCTAACATTCGCTACCCGGCTCGGCTTGGTTGCGAGCGAAAGTTAGAACCAAGAGGAACACGAACAATTCTTTGATCCACGCGTAGCTTTCGCACATGACGTTTGGCGGCAAACACAGCCGTAAGCGGGAACCAAACGTCAGGTGCGCAACACTAGGCAACCTTTCAGCGCCCAGCGTTCCATCAAACTATGCGCCGCTTTATTGCGGCAAGGTTTCAGTCCGCCGACGTATTGAGAATTCGGTAAACGCCGAACCTGGACGTCAGCATACAGAGCCCGGCGATGACGATGACGACGATGCCGAGGAGCACGTAGCCGGCGAGATCGAGAAAGCCCGTGCCGATCAGGCGGTGAAGTTCGATCTCGGTCATCGATCCGCCGCCGAGCAGGATGGTCACGTAAGGCATGGTGAAGAACACGACCATCGCGCAAACCGCGCCGAGCACGCCGGCACGGATGCCGAGCGTCAGGAAGTGCTTCTCGAACTCGCGCGCGATGAAGCCGTCGGTGGCGCCGACAAAATGCAGCACCTCCACAATTTCGCGGTTGGAGGACATGGCGCTGCGGGTCGCCGAAACGATGATGGCTGTCGTCGCCGCCGCCACGAGAAGAAGGATGGCGATCCCGCCCAACGCCAGCGAGCGCGTGACCGTCTTGATCTGCTGCTGCCACTGCCGGTGATCGTCGAGGCTCACACCTTCGAAGCGCTTAGACAGGTCGGTGGTGAGCGCATCGAAGTCCGGCGGGGCGTCACGGTTCAACTGGACGGCGATCAGCCGAGGCAAGGGTAGCGTATCAAGGGCGTCGGACTGGCCGAGCCATGGCCCGAGCAGGTCCTTGGAACTCTGCACGCTCAACGTGCGCGTCGTGTCGATCCCCGGCTGCCTGAGAAGGTAGATCGCGACTTCTTCGAGGGTCTTCTCGGTGTCGGCACCGTCGCGCGGCAGCACCTGGACAGTCACCTCGCTCGCGACATCGCGCAGCCAGGCATCGGCGGACTGGTTGATCATGTAGACGGCGCCGGCGGTCAGGCAGGCCAGGAAGCACATGATCGAGATCACGAGGGTCAGCGAGCGTCCCGGTCACGGAGCCGGCGGGAACAACGGGTCCCTGCGAACCGCCGGCCGCGTCCGGGGTATCGTCCCGGCGACCGGCGTAAAGCTCACGCGGGTAGCCACCCGGCGGCCCGGTGCGCGGGTCATCGAACTCATCGTAGGCCGGCTGGCCGGAATAGGGTGGCGGCGTCAAAGGACAACTCCCGAGTGTTCATTTCCAACCGGCCGGCGGCCCCAGGCATGCAGGAAACCAGAGCGACGGCGGATCGCATCGCCGCAACTGGGGCCAAGCGTCTGTGACGCAACACTAAACAATGCGCACATCTCCTTCATGCAATTCCAACCGCGGCGCCTTGTATTGGCGCATGAGCTGGTGGTCGTGGGTGGCGATCACCACCGACGTTCCCAACCTGTTGAGTTCGACGAACAGGCGCAACAGGCGGCGCGCCATCTGCGGGTCGACGTTGCCGGTCGGCTCGTCGGCGAGGAGGAGTTCCGGCTTGCCGATCACCGCGCGGGCGATCGCGGCGCGCTGTTTTTCGCCGCCCGACAGGACCGAGGGGTAGGCATGCATGCGGTCGCCCAGCCCGACCCATTGCAGGAGGTCCGTCACATCTTCGCGGTATTCGCTCATCTGCTTGCCGCTGACACGCAGAGGCAGGGCGACGTTCTCCCAGGTCGTGAGGTGATCGAGCAGACGGAAGTCCTGGAAGACGATGCCGATGCGACGGCGAAGCTGGGCGCGCTTGGCCGTCGTGATGTTGCTCACGTCATGACCGAAGAGGTCGATGCGCCCGCGCGAGGGGTGTATGGTCATGAACATCAGGCGCAGCAGCGAGGTCTTCCCGGCGCCCGAAGGTCCGGTCAGGAAGTGAAACGAACCGGGGCGCAACTGGAAATTGACGTCGCTAAGTATTTCGGGGCCCCGCTCGTAGCGCAGGGCGAGATTCGTCAGGGTGATCACGTTCTATCCCGTTCGCGGTTCTAGCAGGCCTGTGCGGCCCGCGCACAACGCGAGTCGCAGTTCGCCGTTATGCTGGAAGCCTTCATTGTGATCAATCGGCGAGTAATGTGGCAGGGCCATGGGCGACGCGGGGCGATTGCCAGGAGGACGCATTAAATTCGCGGCAAACGCCGTGCTGAGGCAGCCTTGTCCGGTTTGGGATTGACGACAGCCGCGACGCACTGGAAGATTTGCCGCTTCGCGGTGTGAGCTCGCGGGCCGGTTTCGGCCTGTCGGCAACGCGTCCACAACGTGGAGCCGATCGCGCCGAACGCACAATCGGGATCTGGGTGAAGGCGTAAAATCGTTGCAAAGCGGTGTTACCGGTCCAGCCGCAGGCGCTGCAAACCGGAATGCCGAAGGCTCAGTGCCGGCGCATGCCGGTTCGGTTGTTTACGTCTAAAGCGAGCCGCCTGGAAAACTTCACCCAATAGCGGCACACCCCGTTCCCTCCGAAGGAACAACAAGATCAAGCAAGAAGAAGCCGATCATAGCTCCATGAATAACCCTTCCGATATCGACATTGTTTTCAGCGCTGGCGAAATCGCCACGCGGCTGGAGGAACTCGCCGGGGAAATCCGCGAGCTGAACCTCGAAAATCTGGCGGTGATTGCCGTGCTCAAAGGCAGCTTCATCTTTGCCGCCGACCTGATCCGGGCTCTTCACCGGGCCGGACTGGAGCCCGAGGTCGATTTCATGACCCTTTCAAGCTACGGGAAAAGCACCGTTTCGTCGGGAACTGTGGACATTCTGCGGGATGTCGCAATCGATGTCAGCGGACGCGAGATATTGCTCGTTGACGACGTTCTCGATTCGGGACGGACGCTGGCTTATGCCAAGGACCTGCTTTCGGCCCGCGGCGCCAAAGAGATCAAGACCTGCGTCCTCATCGAGAAGTCCGTCGATCGCGCGGTCGATATCCACGCCGACCTCAAGGCGTTCGTTTGCCCTGACACCTTCGTGGTCGGATACGGCATGGACATGGGGCACCGGTTCAGGGAATTGCCGTTCGTGGGCAAGGTCGTCAGCGCCGCGTAACATTGATCTGCGAATGTGAGGCCTAACCGAGAACAACCTCTTGAGGCATCACAGCTACGGGAATCTCGATGCGGATACTGATTGCGGACGACGACGAAGGCACCCGGAACCTCGTGACCCGGGCACTCACCTCCGATGGCCATGACGTCGTCGCGGTCGAGGACGGCGCGGCGGCCGTGGAGGAGCTTGCGGAAGGCGGCTTCCAGCTCCTCATCGCGGACATCGACATGCCCGGGCATACCGGCGTTGAAGTCGCGCAGGCCGGCCGTGCCGGAGATGCCAATCTCGCGGTTATCCTGATCACCGCGCACGAGACGCAGTTCTCGCGCGCCGGGGAGATTCCCGGCGGCAAGGTGCAGACGCTGGGTAAGCCGTTCTCACTGGAAGCCCTGCGCGCCGCCGTTTCTCAGGTCTGATCGTTCCCCCGCAAGGGCAGCATGGGCGCCCCGGCCGAAACGGCAACCCGTCTGTTTGGGCGCTCCACCGGGCGATGCAAACGGGTCAAGCGACAGGGAAGACTGCGTCAGCCGCCGGTCACGCTCATGTGGCGGGCAACTGCAGGCGCCTGCGAGCGGCGATCGATAACGAAGTCATGACCCTTCGGCTTCCGGCCGATCGCTTCATCGATCGCCTGCTCGAGCGGGCCGTCATTTTCGGGATGTGCCCGCATGATGCCGCGCAAGTCTGCCGCGTCGTCCTGACCGAGACACATGTAAAGCGTTCCGGTGCAAGTGAGGCGGACACGATTGCAGCTCTCGCAGAAATTGTGGGTCATCGGCGTTATGAAGCCGAGGCGTCCGCCGGTCTCCGCGATCTCCACATAGCGTGCAGGACCGCCTGAGTTGTACGGGATGTCCTTCAGCGTCCAGCGGTCCATCAGGTCCGCCTTGACGCGTGAAAGCGGCAGGTACTGATCCGTGCGGTCGCCTTCGATATCGCCCATCGGCATGGTTTCGATCAGCGTGAGGTCCGCGCCGCGGCCGTGCGCGAAACGGATCAGCTCATCGATCTCGTGGTCGTTCACACCCTTAAGCGCAACGGCGTTGATCTTGATCTTGAGGCCGGCTTTTTCAGCGGCGGCCAAGCCGTTCAGCACCGTTTCGAGATCGCCCCACCGGGTAATCTCCTTGAATTTCGTCGGGCTCAGTGTGTCGATCGAAACGTTAATACGGCGCACCCCACAGGCGAATAGATCCGCCGACATCCTGTGCAGGAGGCTACCATTGGTGGTCAGAGTGATTTCGTCGAGATCGCCGGTGTCCAAGTGGCGGCCAAGCTGCTTGAACAGCCAGAGCACGTTCTTACGCACCAGGGGTTCGCCGCCGGTGATGCGCAATTTACGCACGCCCTTGCGCACGAATGCCGAACAGACCCGATCCAGTTCCTCAAGCGTCAGGAGGTCCTTCTTGGGCAGGAAGGTCATGTGTTCGGACATGCAATACACGCAGCGAAAATCGCAGCGGTCCGTTACCGAGACCCGTAAATAGCTGACGTGGCGGCCGAAGGGGTCGACCAGTGACTTATCGCCCGTCGTTATCTCGGAAACTGACTGCATCGTCTCGATTGGCTCCTTGTCGTCCATTCGGGGTCATCCATTCGGGGTTGCCCATTCGGGGCAATTCACTCCAGACCTGCTTGGCCGGCGGCGGTCCGATCACGTTCCGGCGCCAGTTCGGCGTCTGACATGTCCTCAATTGCGTGCGAAGTGGACCCTTCGAGCAGCGGATCTTGGCGCGCTTTTAGCTCGTTCACGACGCCCGTTACGTCACGAAGTATTGAGGGATAACCTCGCTGACAAGGCAAGAGGCGCAGCCTTCGCATTCGCGGAGGACGCGGCGTGCAAAATCATGCATTTTCTAGTTTTTATGTCGCTTTTCTTCGGCGCCTTCCGCTTCGGCGGTTCGGTGCGGCACGATTAGTTTGCTGCATGGCGAGATCAAATTTGCTTATGCGCCCAAAATTGCGCACGAAGTAACCGCGAAGCGCTTGTCCTGCGACAAAATATGCGTCTAACGTCCAGGTGTGCACGATAGCTCCGAAAGTGACGGCGCGCGGTGGGCCTGACCTCGGAACATGGTTTGGGGTGCCGACCGAAGCAATTTGCCTAATAATGGAGCATCAAAGTCTGCGCGCCGGGAACAGGTTCCGATGAAGGATCCAGCGGTGACTTCGCAAAACGCTCATGCTGCCGGAGATCAGTACGAAGACGCGGCCATCGCGACCGAGGATTCGCTGCGCGCTCAGATCTATCAGCTTCTCGCCGCCGCACTGGCCGCGCCCCCCAGCGACGAACTCCTCAACAGCCTTGGCGCGCTCGACGGTGACGGCAGCCCGCTAGGCCGGGCTTTCGTGCGCTGCGCCGAGACTGCCCGCGCGACCGACGCCGCGGCCGAGGACGACGCCTACCACACGCTTTTTATCGGGATCGGTGCCGGGGAGTTCGTTCCGTTCGGCTCCTACTACCTCACCGGTTTCCTGCATGAGAAGCCGCTCGCCCGGCTGCGCCAGGACATGGCCGCGCTCGGCGTCGAACAGGACCCCGACGTCAAGGAGCCCGAGGATCATATCGCCTCGCTGATGGAGCTGATGGCCGGGCTGATCGAAGGACGTTTCGGCGACCGGCCCGCGACACTGGGCGCGCAGCAGAAATTCTACGACGCGCACGTCGGCAACTGGGCCCCGCAATTCTTCCAGGACCTTTCCGGCAACAGCCAATCGGACTTCTACGCGGCCATCGGACAACTCGGGGCCGCATTCCTATCCGTCGAGGCGCAGTCGTTCGAGTACGCCTGACGGACAACAGAAGAAAACTTCGGTTACTGGATCGGCCCTTGAACCGTCCCCGGCAACCGCCAACGAGGAGGAGAAACGCATGACGAAAGACCTCAAGAAAGATCATGCACACGCTGAAACGGATCGGCGCAGTTTCTTGAAACTCGCCGGCGCCGGTGTCGTGGGCACGGGCGCAGCAGCGGCGGCGCCTGTTCCCGCCGTGGCGGCGGAAGCGCCAGAGCCGGCCGCCAAGGACGGCTACCGGGAAACCGAGCACGTGCGCCGCTACTACGAGCTCGCGAAGTTCATGTGAGGCTGCGAAGCATCGTCGACCTAGCCGATAAGCAATCAAGACCGGTGTTTTCGGCGATGCCAGGAGGAAAAAAATGCTCAAGAAGAAATCGATCGGCCGTTCGGCGCCGGGCGGGCATTTAGCCGCCACGCTCGCGGCCCGCGCCACATCCGGCGTCGTTGATCGCCGGCAGTTCCTGCGCAATTCCGGGCTTGCCGCTGGCGGTATCGCCGCCGCGACGGCGCTCGCCCCCGGACGCATCAAGAAGGCCGAAGCCGCCGCCGCAAAGGCTGGCGGGAAGGTCGACATCAAGAAATCGGTCTGTACGCACTGTTCGGTCGGCTGCACCGTGATGGCCGAAGTTTCCAACGGCGTCTGGGTCGGCCAGGAGCCCGGCTGGGACAGCCCGTTCAACCTCGGCGCGCACTGTGCCAAGGGCGCCGCCGTGCGTGAACACGCCCACGGCGCACGCCGCCTCAAGCATCCGATGAAGCTGGAAGGCGGCAAGTGGAAGAAGATCTCGTGGGATCAGGCGATCGACGAGGTCGGCGACAAGATGCTCAAGATCCGCGAGGAATCGGGTCCCGACTCGGTCTACTGGCTGGGTTCGGCCAAATGGAACAACGAGCAGGCCTACCTGGGCCGTAAGTTCGCTGCCTTCTGGGGCACGAACAACATCGACCACCAGGCCCGTATCTGTCACTCGACGACCGTCGCAGGTGTTGCCAACACCTGGGGCTACGGCGCGATGACGAACTCCTACAACGACATCCTGAAGTCGAAGGCGATCTTCCTGATCGGCGGCAACCCCGCCGAGGCGCACCCGGTATCGCTGCAGCACATCCTCAAGTGCAAAGAGCAGAACGATGCGCCGCTTATCGTCTGCGACCCGCGGTTCACCCGGACGGCGGCCCATGCCACGGAGTACGTCCGGTTCCGTCCCGGCACCGACGTCGCGCTGATCTGGGGCATTCTCTACCACATCTTCGAAAACGGCTGGGAGGACAAGGAGTTCATCCGCAAGCGCGTTTGGGGCATGGACCTCATCCGCGAGGAAGTGAAGAAGTGGACGCCCGAAGAGACCGAGCGCGTCACCGGCGTGCCCGGCTCGCAGCTCAAGCGCGTCGCCTATACGCTGGCGACGAACAAGCCCGGCACGGTCATCTGGTGCATGGGCGGCACCCAGCACACCAACGGTAACGACAATACCCGTTCCTACTGCGTGCTGCAGCTCGCACTTGGCAACATGGGCGTCGCCGGCGGCGGCACCAACATCTTCCGCGGCCACGACAACGTGCAGGGCGCGACCGACCTCGGCGTCCTCATGGATACGCTGCCGGGTTACTACGGCCTGTCGGCGGGTGCCTGGAAGCACTGGGCACGCGTCTGGGATGTCGACCACGGCTGGCTATCGGAACGCTTCGCCAAAATGCCCGGCAAGGGCAAGGACGGCGCCGACCTGCCGATGATGAACGAGAAGGGCATCCCGGTGTCCCGCTGGTTCGACGGCGTTCTAGAAGACAAGGCGAACCTGGGTCAGCCCGACAACACCAAGGCAATGGTGTTCTGGGGGCACGCGCCGAACTCGCAAACGCGCGGACCCGATCAGAAAAAGGCGATGGAGAAACTCGATCTCCTCGTCGTCATCGACCCGTTCCCGACCGTCTCGGCCGTCATGCACGACCGGACCGACGGGGTCTATCTCCTGCCCACGACGACACAGTTCGAAACGTACGGGTCCGTCACGGCTTCGAACCGTTCGCTGCAGTGGCGCGAGAAGGTGTTCGATCCGCTGTTCGAATCGAAGGTCGACCACGAGATCATGTATCTCCTGGCCAAGAAATTCGGTTTCGAGAAGGAGATGTTCAAGAACATCGCGGTCAACGGCAACGAGCCGGTGATCGAGGACATCCTGCGCGAGCTCAACCGCGGCATGTGGACGATCGGCTATACCGGCCAGTCTCCGGAGCGGCTCAAGGCGCACATGGCCAACCAGCACACCTTCGACAAGGTGACGCTGAAAGCCAACGGCGGTCCTTGCGACGGCGACTATTACGGTCTGCCGTGGCCGGCCTGGGGTACCGCCGAGATGAAGCACCCCGGTACGCCGAACCTCTACGACACCTCCAAGCCGGTGGCCGACGGCGGCCTGTGCTTCCGCGCCCGGTTCGGTGTGCAGGCTCCGGAAAAGTACGCGAAAGGCGATCCCGACGCCGACAACCTGTTGGCGGTCGAGAGCTATCCGGAAGGTTCGGAGATCAAGGACGGTTATCCGGAAATCACCTACGCCATGCTCGACAAGCTCGGCTGGGCCGGTGACCTGACCGCTGAAGAGCGCGCGTCCATCGAAAAGGTGGCCGGCAGCTCGGACCCTGAAGCCATGGGTAAGGTCAACTGGAAGATCGACCTCTCCGGCGGTCTGCAAAGGGTCGCCATCAAGCACGGCCTGGCGCCCTTCGGGAATGCCAAGGCGCGCGCCGTGGTGTGGACCTTCCCGGATCCGGTGCCGCTCCATCGCGAGCCGCTTTACACGCCTGAGCCGGAACTGGCCGGTAAATACCCCACCTTCACCGACCGCAAACTGCACCGCGTTCCGGTGCTTTACGAAACGATCCAGAAGAAGGGCATCGAGGAAGGGGTCTCCAAGGAGTATCCGATCATCCTCACCTCCGGTCGTCTCGTGGAATACGAGGGCGGCGGCGACGAGACGCGTTCCAACCCGTGGCTCGCCGAGCTGCAGCAGAACATGTTCGTCGAGATCAACCCGCGCGATGCCAACAATCTGGGCATCAAGGACGGCGAGATGGTCTGGGTCGAAGGGCCGGAGAAAGGCAAGGTCCGGGTCATGGCCATGGTGACGGAGCGCGTCGGCAACGGCGTCGCGTTCATGCCGTTCCACTTCGGCGGCATGTTCCAGGGCAAGGATCTTCGATCGAAGTATCCCGAAGGAGCCGACCCCTACGTCTTGGGCGAAGCGACAAACACCGCCCAGACCTACGGCTACGACGCCGTGACCCAAATGCAGGAATCGAAAACCACGCTCTGCAAGATCTGGAGGGCCTGACACATGGCACGCATGAAGTTTCTTTGCGACGCCGAGCGCTGCATCGAGTGCAATGCCTGCGTCACCGCCTGCAAGAACGAGCACGAGGTTCCGTGGGGCGTAAACCGGCGACGGGTCGTCACCATCAACGACGGCGAGCCGGGTGAGCGCTCGATCTCGGTCGCCTGCATGCACTGCTCTGATGCGCCGTGCATGGCCGTCTGCCCGGTCGACTGCTTCTACCAGACCGACGACGGTGTCGTGCTGCACAACAAGGACCTGTGCATCGGCTGCGGCTACTGCTTCTACGCCTGCCCATTCGGCGCGCCGCAGTACCCGCAGGCCTCGAACTTCGGTTCGCGCGGCAAGATGGACAAGTGCACGTTCTGCGCCGGCGGCCCGGAGGCGAACAACTCGGACGCCGAGTTCGCCAAGTACGGCCGCAACCGTCTCGCCGAAGGCAAGCTCCCGCTGTGCGCGGAGATGTGTTCGACGAAGGCGCTGCTCGCCGGCGACGGCGACGCCGTCTCGGACATCTACCGCGAGCGCGTCGTCGCCCGTGGCTTCGGTTCCGGCGCCTGGGGCTGGGGCAAGGCCTATCCGGGTCAGGCCGGCTAAGCACCGGGCCTGCCCGGGTTACGATCGAGAAGACAAGCAGGGCGGCATCGGCCGCCCTGCTGCGTCAGGGGCCCGGTTTCCCGGCTGAACGCCGGCGATGTTCGCAGGCCCCGAGGTCAAGCAGGTTGGGGAAGACAACTTATGAAGCGAGGCGTTAGCATATCCGGCCTTGGCACTCTGGCACTCGCGGCGCTCGTGGCGACAAGCCTTTCGGCGTGCCGCGAAGCGGAGCAGAACAGGCCGCTGGCATTGGAGCCCGGCGTTTATAAAGGCAAGCAGGACGAGAAGCTCAGCGAAGAAACCCGCGAGCAACTGCGCGAGCGCACCCAGTTGCAGGGACGGCGAGGCTACTGACGCCGGAACCGGTCGTCCGCAGCTTCGTCGCGAGACGACAACGCTTCCAACTCGACAACAGCGCAGGCGAAACCTGCCGCGGGCGTACAGGGAGACGAGAATGACAAAAGGATCTCAGGCCGCACGTGCCGGCGCAAGAAGCTCGGCCAGCGCAAGACGTTTCACCGGCGCGAGCCCAGCGGCCCTGCTGGTGACGGCGATCGCCACCATGGCGCTTCTCATTCTTTTCACGGCAGCCGCGGGCGCCCAGAACGTGAGGCCGCCCGATAACGCCGTGACCTCCGGCGGCCCGCCGCAAGTCGTCCCTGAGGAACAGGGCAACTACGACATCGAGATGTGGGGCAAGATCCGCCGCAACGCGCAGGGCACCGTTTCGATCCCCGACGAGAAGGCCGGGGTCCTGGTGGACGCATCCGGCGAAACGTGGCGCGCGATGCGCAACGGCCCGCTGCCGACCTACGGCGCCTACGCCATGGCCGGCATCCTCGCGGTGCTCGTGCTGTTCTATCTCCTTCGCGGCCGTATCCGTGTCAGCCATGGACTGTCCGGACGGACGATCGAAAGATTTACCGATCTGGAGCGCATGGGCCACTGGCTCTTGGCCGTATCGTTCATCGTCCTGGCGCTGACCGGGCTCAACGTGCTTTACGGGCGCTATGTCGTTCTGCCGGTTATTGGCAAGGAAGCCTTCGCCTCGCTGTCGATTGCCGCCAAGTGGCTGCACAACTACGTCGCGTTCGCTTTCATCGTCGGCCTCGTCCTGACCTTCGTGACCTGGGTCTGGTACAACTTCCCGCATCCCCGCGACCTCATCTGGTTCGCGAAAGGCGGCGGCATCTTCAGCAATGCGCACCCCGAAGCGAAGAAATTCAACGCCGGGCAGAAGGTGCTGTTCTGGCTGATCATGCTGGGCGGCGCGTCCCTGGTCCTATCGGGGCTGCAGCTCCTGTTCCCCTATGAACTGCCGATGTTCGCCAAGACGTTCGCCTTCCTCAACAACTTCGGCTTCAACCTGCCGACCGAGCTGACCGCAAATCAGGAGCAGCAGTACGCGACCACCTGGCACGGGATCGTGGCGCTGTTCCTCTCGGTCGTTGTGATCGCGCACATCTACATCGGCTCGATTGGCATGGAAGGCGCCTTCGACGCGATGGGAAGCGGGCAGGTCGACGTCAACTGGGCCAAGGAGCACCACAGCCTGTGGGTCGAGGAAGAGTTGGCCCGCGGCGGTACAGAAACCGCTACCGGCCAGCAGCGGCCGGCGCCCGCGGAATAGCCCGGTTGGCGTCCATGCTGCCGGCGTTCGACAAGGGCAGAATACTGTGTGGGATGGCGGCGAATGCGTCGCCACCTGCGCGCCCCGCTTACGCGAAGTTCCTCCTGCTTCCGGCATTCGCCCTCGCTCTGTTCGCCCTCTCTCTGGCGGCCGCTTTTCCGGCGGCCTTCGCCGGGGGTGAGGGCAGTTCCGGTGCGCGCGTGGAAAGCATAGGGGATGAGGAAACGCGGCACGGCAGTAAAGGCGCAAAACCGGCCGAGGCGCCGAAAGCAGAGACAGCAGATGCGGAGGCCGTTCAGCCGGGGCGCGGCAATCTCGCCGGACACGGCGGACCGGTGAAGGCGCTTGCGGTCGATCCGCAGCGGCAACTGGTCCTTAGCGGCAGCTTCGATTACGCGATGATGGTCTGGTCCGTCCCCGATGATGGCGGCGTGAAGGTCCTGCACCGCTTCGATCAGCACGACGGCGCCGTCAACGCGGTCGCGTTCGTGCCCGGCACCGGCCACGTGCTGTCCGCGGGCGACGGCGGCGCTCTTTCGATGTGGGATCTGAAGAGCGGCGAACGTATCGCGCGTCTGGAAGGGCACACCGCGAAAGTGGTCGGCATCGCGGTCTCGCCGGACGGAACCGCGGCCATCACATCAAGCTGGGACCGCACTGCACGCCTGTGGGACCTTGCCAAGAAACAACCGGGACCGGTTCTCGAAGGGCACAAGGGCCCGGTGAACGCAGCGACTTTCTCGGAAGACGGCGCGCAGGTTTTCACTGCCGGCTATGACGGCGAAATACGCCTGTTCGATGCGAAAACGGGCGAACCGGTTCGTCCGATTTACCGCCACGGATGGGGCATCAATGTCCTGGAACGCCTGCCAGGGAGTTCGCTACTCGCTTTCGGCGCGTTGAACGGGGCAGCCGGCGTCATCGATCCCGCCAGCGGCAAGGTCGTCGCGGAACTCGGGGACGCCGAGCGGCCCATCCTGGCGCTGGCGACCACGGCTCAGCCCGGCCTCATCGCCGTGGGCGGCGGCGACGGCAAGGTGCGCGTCTTCCGGCTCGGCGACTACCAAACCATCGAGGAATACGAAAACCCCTATGGACCGGCCTGGGGGTTGGCGTTCGCGCCCGGCGGTCAGGCGCTTTACATCGCCGGACTAGACGACTTCGTCTATCGCTGGACGATCACGCCGCGGCAGCCTTTCGAGGAGATCGACAGCCCCTACCCCCGGCGCTTTCAGGTCAGCGACGAGAGCGACGACCCGGTCGCGCGCGGCCGCGTGCACTTCATGCGCAAATGCAGCGTCTGCCATACCCTCAAACCGGATGGGCGCAACCGGGCCGGACCGACGCTCTACCGGCTGTTCGGACGGCGCATCGGTAGCCTGCCGGACTATCCTTATTCCAACGCTCTGAAAGGCATGGACATCGTGTGGACCGCCGAGACCGTCGGGAAGCTTTTCGAACAGGGGCCGGAACACTTCACGCCCGGATCGAAGATGCCGCTGCAGAAGATGACTGACGCGAACGAGCGCGATGCACTGATCGCCTATCTCAAGACAACCCCAGCGGCCGGCAAAGAGGTGCCAACCTCGCCGCCGCCCGACAACAAGGAGGAAACCGAATGAAAGCGTTCGTGATGAGTATGGTGGCGCTCGTCGCCATTACGGCGGTCGCCGCATTCACGTTGGAGTCGATCGAGATGTCTGCGGAGAGCACCTTTACTTCGCAGACCGGGAACGTGCGCAATTAAAGCGCGAACCGGTAGGGTCACTTGAGCTTTGAGAACCGCGCAGCCGGACCGGCCATCGAACGCCGGTCCGGCTATTCCCTTTCAGGTTTAGGCTGAACCACCCGCTCCCCGCCCGGCCACCCATGGAAGTATCGTATTTGGGTGGCCGGGCGGCGGAGCGGGCTGGCGATGTGATTCCGCGTCATGCGGAAAAGCTATAGCGTGTCTCCCGGCGTCTTCAGCTCAGGAAGTCGTCCGGTTTGCGCGTCGTGTTGTTCCTACCCTCGGCCAGATAGTCGTCGGTTGTCCGAACTGGCGGCTTATTGCCCGCGGCCATCGGATCGTTTCCGGATTTGGCCAGCGCCACCACCCGGCAATTATCGCACATCTGGATCAGCCTGAGCTGGTCCTCGTTCTGGAACATCGAATGGCCGCGCAAGCGGTCGACGATCCGTTCGATCGAGGAACGCGCGCCGAAGGCCTTGCCGCAACTGACGCAGTGGAAGGGCTCTTCCGACTTGATCTCCAGCGGGCTCAGGGCGGCGGTTGTGAAGTTGTAGCGCGGCTCCAGACCTATGACCTTTTCAGGGCATGTGGCGACGCAGATCCCGCACTGAACGCAGGCGGATTCCACAAACGAAAGCTGCGGCTTTTCGGGATTGTCGCGTAGCGCGTTGGTCGGGCAGGCGGACACGCACGCCAGGCACAGCGTGCAGCCGTCCGTGTCGACCTGCACCCGCCCGTAAGGCGCCGCATCCGGCAGCGCGATAATCTCGGGTTTCGCCTCCGACTTCGCGTGGAGCGCACTCAAAACCGTTCGCGCGACTTCCCGTTTGGCGCCGACCGCCGTCAGGCTCCCCGGTGTAACGGCCGACAGGTCCGAGGGCTCGTAAAGCGCTGTTTCGACTGCGTCCGGATCGGCCTCCATCAGGAGAGCCAGCCGCCCTTCGCCGTAACCAAGCCCAGAAAGGAAAGCGTCCGCCAGCGCGGTCTGGCGCTCCAGCGACACGGCCTCCTCGGGATGCTTCGGCGGGACCAGCACGAGGACCCGCTCCGCTCCCAGGGCGATACCCGCCGCGAGCGCTTCGTGGCCGATAGAGAAAACGGAATTGGTGACCAGTGGAATGACATTCGACGGCAGCCCGCGTCCGAACCGAGCCATCGCGTCGATCAAGTCGGCACCGTGCTTCTCGTCGTGAGCCAGGAGGACGGGGCGTTTTCCGCCGGCTTGCAAAAAGCGGGAAACCAGGATCGACATGCGCGCGATCAGATCCGAGCGATAGGGCACGGTGTAGCTGGCGGCGCCCGTCGGGCAGACAGAGGCGCAATTTCCGCAACCTCCGCAGATACTTGCATCGATGGCCACGTGGTCGCCCGAAGGCGAAATAGCCCCAAGCGGGCAGACATCGAGGCAGTTGGTGCAGCCCACTTTGCCGGAACGCGCGTGCGCGCAGATGCTGGCGTCGTAGGCGACGTAGCGCGGCTTCTCGAATTCGCCGACAAGATCGGAAATCTCGAACAGCGAACGGGCGACGGCCGCCGGATCTCCGGCATCGACGCGCAGATAGCCGTCGCGGCGGTCGTGGCCTGTAAACAGTGGCGGATTGCCCGACAGATCGAGAACGAGATCGACATCGAGAGCTTCTTCGCGGCGCGCCTCTCCGAAAGCGAAGGCATCGCGGGATGACGGTTCGGCGCGCGCGCAATTGGCGATCGCAATGCGAAACTCGCCCATCGCCCCGGCGGCCGAGCGTATCGTGCCTGTGAACACCGGGAATTCGTCGCGCGTCGGCGGCAGAGCGTCGCCGGGATCAGTCAGTAGCAGGATTGGCGAGAGCCGACCGGCGAGCGACTTCGCGGCGTCGAGCGCGGCCTGGCCCCGCCCGACAACAAGGCAGACGCCCTCCGATGTGAGACTTACGGACGACGTCATCTGCGGCTGATGCTCTGACTCGGCCAGCAGCGCGACCATTTTCGGCATGGCCGAGCCGCTGTCTCCCGTCCAGCCGGCGGTCTCGCGAATGTTGGTGAAGCGAAGCGGGCCGTCGGCACCTTCCGTAGCGGCGACCTCCTCGAACAGCGGCGCTTCCTGCGTACAGGCGACGTGAACGGGGGCGCCGGCTGCCAGCGCTTCCCGGAAGCTGTCCAATCCCGAGCGACACAACTCCCGGTGGATCGGAAGGCCGTCGCGGCCGAGGTTCCTGGCGAGTTCGTCCCCATCGATCTGCATCGTGCGCTGACAATTGCAGACGAGTATCCGCTCGTTGGCGGTTGTGTTTTTTTCAAAGGCTTCAGCCTCCTGAGCGTTTCCCTGGCTGCCATACGTCAGACGACAAGAAAATTCTATCGTGTTCCTTGGAACACCTTTCACGCGGGCGAGAATTCCCGTAGTGTCGCGAGCAGGATTAAACTATTGTCTACGACATTTCGTAGCAGGAGTGAACTCAAGTATGTCCTCCGCACTGTTCATACCGCTTGGCGTTGTCATCGCGCGCGAGAGGATATCTCATCCCTGGCAATCGCATCGTTGGCGGCCCGTAAGCGTCTTTCTGGATGCGCCGCGCGTCGAGACCTGGCGCGAACTTCGGCGCGACAAGTCCGCAACCCTGTATCACGCCGCGACTCTTAATCTTGAACTCCATCGCAAAGAAACCACCGCCTACCGCGTGAACCTCGCGAACGGCGAGCCCTCAGTCTACGTGGTGCTTCGCGAAGACCCGGACGCCGACCACGACTGGCCGGTAGAAGTTCATCTCGTAACCGCTTCGCCTTTCGAAGCACAATCGCACGGAGATGTGGGCCTCGACAGCGTCGAGCCCGTCGCGATGCCGCCGCGACTGGTCGAACAGGTCCGCCAGTTCATCGAGACGCATCATCAGGAAGAGACCTTCTACAAGCGCAAACGCGAGCAGCATAAGAAAATCGACGACCACCAGTTCGGACAGGAACCGATCGTTGAGCTGCGCCAGCGCATGGCCGCGCCGCTTTCTCCGGCGCGGTTCGGATCGGCCACAGCGCAGACGCCGCCTTCCGCCGATACATCGAACGACACGAGAGACAGCGAATGATCGATCGCGACGAGGACGGGACGCCGGGGACGTTTCTGGCGCGCTGGTCGCGGCGGAAGCGAGGGCTGGACGAAGCCGAGCAGGCCGACAGTTCTGCGGCTGCACCGACTGCGGCCGATGCAAGTCCCGGTGAAGACGGCGCTCCCCAAGGCTCGGCCGAAGCGACGGAAGGCGGCGAGCCGCAAGTCCGCGATTTCAGCGACTTCGACTTCGAGTCGCTCGACTATGAGTCCGACTATACCCAGTTCATGGGGAAGGACGTTACGAGCGATGCGCGCCACAAGGCATTGCGCAAGCTGTGGGTTTCCAATCCCGTGCTCGCCAACATGGACGGGCTCGACGATTACTGCGAGGACTACACCGACGCCGCCGTGTGCCTGCCCAAAGGCGTCATGAAGACGGCCTATCAATACGGTCGCGGTTTCCTCTCCGACGAAGAAGTCGCCGAATGGGAGGCGCTTGGTCGTCCCGCAGCCGAAGAGGGCGAGGCGAGCGGGCGTGTCGCGACGGATGGATCGGCCCCGGATAATTCCGGCGAGGCCATCGCTGCGGTCGCAACGGAAACGGGAGCCGGGGAGGGAGCTGTCTCCGGCAGCGAGGCCGGCGCAGAAACGGCGGACGGGCCGAGCACGGACTTGACCGGTGAGGAAGGCGATACGCTTTCAGCCGAAGTCGAGGCGACGACGGCTGGCGCCGCTGAGCCGTCGAGCCAGAAGGGCTGATCCGAACGGTCTATTCCGATCCGCTCGCGCGCCGCCGGATCAGCGGGTCTTCGAGCGCGATCGGCGATAAGCCGCCTTCTCGTATTCCAGCATCTTGCGAACCAGTCCCTCGAACGAAAAGTAGACGCCTCGGCTCAGCCGCTCCTCGTTGAAGTCGACGAGGCGGGCTGCCTGCCCTACCCCCGATGCCGCGAGCGCCGAAACGATCTGGCGGTCGAACGCCAAGACTTCTTCGAGGCGGCCGTCGATCAGATCCGACAGCGCCCCGACCGTTTCGATACCGGCGCCCTTCAGCGCCTCCATGATCTTGGCGTAACGCTCATCGGGGTCGCGGTTGGCGGACGGCAAGCGCTGGTCCAGCAGTTTGCGCAGGATGTCGATATCGAGCAGCAATTGGCCCGCGTCGGTCTCGACTTCGGCGAGGTAGTCTTCGCGCTCGGCCAGGACGCGCTCAAGTTCGAGGTCGATGGTTTCGAGAAGGGCGGACACGCGCTGGATGGTTCGCCGAAGCGGCTTCGGGACGGCGCGCTCTTTCTTGTACTGCAGGTCGTGGGAGGCGGCGGCCCAGATGTGCTGGGCCAGCGAACGGATCTGCACCTCGGCGCGTAGCGGCGGTGAGGCTTCGGAAGCGGCCGCCGTTGGCCCTTCGCCGCCGTTTGGCGCCGGGTCGCGCAGAACCACATGCACGGACTGATAACCGAATGCCTCCGCGTCCTCGTCCATCCCCTTCTTTTCCTCGGCTTCGATGAAGAACTCACCGCGCAGGACGTCGAGCGCCCGATCGATATCGGGGCGGTAAAGAAGGATCACACGGATGCCGACGAGGTCCTTGACGTCTTCCAGACATTCCACCGGCCGGTCCGACCGGGCGAGCTTATCGCACAGCGACGGCCAGGACTTCACGCGCGACTCGAGCGGCGCCCCGAGCCGGATGTCCTCGGCGCGAAGAAGCATGCCGACCGCGGTGCGCATGCGGTCGCAATAATCCTGCAACGAGGGGAGCGCCGCCTTGTAATCGACTTCGTCGATGTCGGCCGGCGCGCCGGAGGCTAGCCGTCCGGACGAAGCGGTGCGCGACCTGCGGGTGCGGTTCTTCGGAATGCGCGGCATGGCCAGGCGCCCCATACCTGGAGACACAGGAAATGGTTCCGGCTCTCGCGACGCCCGTCGAACCGGGGACGGCGTGATGGACGGAGACCGTACCGATGCCAGCATAGCCGAAAGGCCGCAAGCCCCATCTAGTGTTCCGTCTCAGACATTTGCCTCCCATTTCGGCTCGCTTACGAGCAAATGTCAGAGACATGATTCTCGTGTTGCTTCTGTCACTGACGCTTGGCAGATCGCATCGCGGCAACTGGGGGCCAAGCGTCTGTGACGCAACACTAGCGGTTCGCCGTGTGCCGGATACCGATTATTTCCAGAGGACTTCGAGGATCTCGAAGGAGCGGGGGCCCTTCGGAGTCGACACCTCGACGCTGTCGCCGACCGCCTTGCCGATCAGCCCGCGGGCAATCGGCGAAGAGATCGAAATCTTGCCGTCGCGCAGATTGGCTTCGAGATCCCCGACGATTTTATAGGTCGTCTCCTCGTCGGTATCCTCGTCGACCACCCTTACGGTCGCCCCGAACTTGACCGTCTCGCCCGACATCTTGGACACATCGATGACGTCGGCGCGCGAGAGCTTATCCTCCAACTCGGCGATGGTCGCCTCGTTGAGGCCCTGAGCCTCTTTCGCGGAATGATACTCGGCGTTCTCCGAAAGGTCGCCGTGAGCGCGAGCCTCGGCAATCGCCTGGATGATGCGCGGGCGTTCAACGGACTTGAGGCGTTGCAGCTCGGTTTCAAGCTGGGCAAACCCTTCCGTCGTCATTGGTACCCGTTCCGTGGACATTCCTAATACCTCCCACGAGGCCCGGCCGCTTCTCGGCGGGGCCGAATTCATCATCGTTCTTCAGAGAGTCGGGATTGGCAACCCAGCTTCTCGCTCAGGCTGTCCAGAGGATCATGATATGCGGCTGGTGTAGCTCTGCAATGGTGCAACTTCGAGGCTGTCGCTCTTGAGCGCACGAATTGCGCGAATAACTGCACGCGCACCGGCGAGGGTTGTATAGTACGGGATGTGATGAAGCAAGGCCGTTCGCCGTATATCCTTGGAATCGGCAAGCGCCTTCGCGCCTTCGGTCGTGTTGAAGACCAACTGCACTTCGCCGTTCTTCATCGCGTCGACGATGTGGGGACGCCCCTCCAGCACCTTGTTGACGGCCTCGCACTTCAAGCCATGCTCTTCGAGGAAGCGCTTGGTGCCGCGGGTCGCCATCACCTTGAAGCCCATCAACGCCAGATCCTTCAACGGCTCGACGATGCGGGCCTTATCCTCGTCCCGCACGGAAACGAAGACCGTTCCTGTTTTCGGGAGAGTCTGGCCGGCGCCGAGCTGGCTTTTGCCGAACGCCATGGCGAAATCGCGGTCGATCCCCATGACCTCGCCGGTCGAACGCATTTCCGGACCGAGCACAGGGTCGACACCGGAGAACCGGGCGAAGGGAAACACCGCTTCCTTGACGGCGACATGCTCGAGCTTGCGCTGTTTCAGACCGAAGTCAGCCAGCGGACGGCCGGCCATGATCTGCGAGGCGATCGCCGCGATCGGATATCCAATGACCTTGGCAACGAACGGCACGGTCCGCGAGGCGCGCGGGTTGACCTCCAGGATATATACGCGCCCGTCCTTGATCGCGAACTGCACGTTCATCAGACCGACGACTTTCAGCGCGCGGGCCAGATCGCCCGCCTGGCGCTCCATCTCGGCGATAATCTCGGGCCCGAGCGAATGGGGCGGCAGGGCGCAAGCCGAGTCGCCGGAGTGGATGCCGGCTTCCTCGATGTGCTCCATCACACCGGCGATGAACGTGTCCTTGCCATCGGAGAGGCAGTCAACATCGACCTCGACCGCGTCGGTGAGATAGCTGTCGATCAGGAGCGGACGCTCCTTGGAGACGACGAGTTCGTTGGGCCCGAGCAAAGTCTCGGACAGCCGCTTGATGTAGCGGTCGATCTCCGGGCCGTCGTGGACAATTTCCATCGCGCGGCCGCCCAGCACGTGCGACGGCCGGATGACCACCGGGTAGCCGGTTTCCTCGGCCACGGCCTTCGCCTCTTGCGGCGAGTTGGCGATACCCGCCGGCGGCTGGAGAAGCCCGAGTTCGTTGATGAGAGCCTGGAAGCGGTCGCGCTGTTCGGCAAGGTCGATGGCATCCGGCGAGGTGCCGAGAATCGGCACTCCGGCTGCTTCGATGGCCGAGGCGAGTTTCAGCGGCGTCTGACCGCCGAACTGGACGATGACGCCCTTGAGCTTCCCGCGGCTCTTCTCGCGCTCGATCACCGACAACACGTCTTCGGCGGTGAGCGGCTCGAAGTATAGCCGGTCGGAGGTGTCATAGTCGGTCGAAACGGTTTCGGGATTGCAGTTGATCATGACCGTCTCGTAGCCCGCAGCCGTCAGCGCAAAGCAGGCGTGGCAACAGCAGTAATCGAACTCGATCCCCTGGCCGATACGGTTGGGTCCGCCGCCGAGAATGACGATCTTTTCCTTGTCGGACGGTTCGGCTTCGCAAACCGGCTCGTCGAAGAGCGGCGCTTCGTACGTGGAATACATGTAGGCGGTCGGCGAGGCGAACTCGGCCGCGCAGGTGTCGATGCGTTTGTAAACCGGGAAGACGCCCAGCTCGGTCCGGCGGCGCGTGACTTCGGCCGGCTCCAGCCCCGCCAGCTTGGCCAATCGCGCATCGGAGAAACCGTTGGATTTCAGTCGGCGCAGCGCTGCCGCCGTATCGGGAAGCCCGAGACGCTTGACCTTTTCTTCCAGGTCGATGAGCTCGCGAATGCGCTCCAGGAACCACGGATCGATTTTCGAATACGCATGTACCTGGTCGATATCGAAGCCGAGACGCATCGCCTGAGCCACCTTGAGAAGGCGATCCGGCGTCGGCCGCGACAGCGCAGCCCGCACGACGTTCTTGTCATCGCCCTGGCCGAGGCCTTCAAACTCGACGTCGTCGAGGCCGTTAAGGCCGGTCTCCATGGAGCGAAGCGCTTTTTGCAGGCTTTCGGCGAACGTGCGCCCGATGGCCATTGCCTCGCCGACGGACTTCATCGAGGTCGTCAGCGTGGAATCGGCGCCGTCGAATTTCTCGAATGCAAAACGCGGGATCTTGGTGACAACGTAGTCGATCGTCGGCTCGAAGGAGGCCGGGGTGGCGCCGCCGGTGATGTCGTTCTCCAACTCGTCGAGCGTGTAGCCGACGGCCAGCTTGGCGGCGACCTTGGCGATGGGGAAGCCCGTTGCCTTGGAGGCGAGCGCTGACGACCGCGAAACGCGAGGGTTCATCTCGATCACGACAAGGCGGCCGGTCTCGGGATCGACGGCGAACTGGACGTTCGATCCGCCGGTCTCGACACCGATCTCGCGCAACACCGCGAGCGAGGCGTTGCGCATGATCTGGTATTCCCGGTCCGTCAGCGTCAGCGCCGGCGCGACCGTGATCGAGTCGCCGGTGTGCACGCCCATCGGATCGATGTTCTCGATCGAGCAGACGATGATGCAGTTGTCCGCCTTATCGCGAACGACCTCCATCTCGTACTCTTTCCAGCCGAGCACACTCTCCTCGACCAACACCTGGTTGGTCGGCGAGGCGTCCAGCCCGCGTTCGATGATGTCGAAATACTCTTCGCGATTGTACGCGATGCCGCCGCCCGTCCCGCCGAGGGTGAACGAGGGTCGAATGATGGCGGGAAGGCCGACAAACTCGAGCCCAGCGCCGGCTTCCTCGCGGTTGTGGGCGAGCATGGAGCGCGGCGTTTCCAGGCCGATCTTGTTCATCGCCTCGCGGAAAAGCTGACGATCTTCCGCCTTGTCGATGGCTTCCGCATTCGCACCGATGAGTTCGACGCCGAGCGCCGAAAGCAGACCCTGTTTGTGCAGGGCCAACGCGGCGTTGAGGGCCGTCTGCCCGCCCATTGTCGGGAGAATCGCATCAGGCTTCTCGACGGCGATGATCTTGGCGAGAACTTCCGGCGTGATGGGCTCGACATAGGTGGCGTCGGCCAACTCCGGATCGGTCATGATCGTCGCCGGGTTGGAGTTGACGAGCACGATCCGGTAGCCCTCGGCCTTCAGGGCCTTGCAGGCTTGCGTGCCTGAGTAATCGAATTCGCACGCTTGCCCGATCACGATAGGGCCCGCGCCGATGATGAGGATGGATTCGATGTCTGTACGTTTCGGCATGGCGGGCGTTTTCTATTGTAAAGACTGGTGCTTGGCTAGCAATAACCCGGTCGATGACATCCGCCGGGACCGGGTTCGGTGACGATCTTCGTTTCGGACGGCGGACCGGCATGGGACGGCGCGCGGTAAGATGCTTACCTCAAGCGATCACTCCGTTCTGGCTTTCGGGGCGGCACCGGCGTTCCCGTCGGCCGGTTTTGCTTCTTTGTTGCCGCGCGCGTGTGGCGCGCCCATCCGTTCCCGCATACGCTCGCAGGGGTCTTCGCGGGTGGTGCGCGGCGTGAAGATGACGAAGTCCGCGGCGGGTTCACCGTCGGGGCCCCGTTCGACGTACTTTGCCGGGTCGGTCACGCCTTCGGCGACTTCCGCCATTTCGACGGCAACAATATTTTCGCGCGCTACACCGCGGCGCACCAGATATACAGGCACGCCGCGATCGCTGCGGACATGGCCGTTACCGGCAATCAAGACGCCGCCCTTGCCGGCGGCGACCGCGAGAAGCGCGTCGGCCATCACGGCGTCGCGGAAGCGCTGGATAAAGCTCATGCGCGGGAAGGCGCTCTTCGGCATGAGCCCGCAATGCGACTTCTCGATTTCCTCGGTGAGCGCATCGGCGAGCGGCTGAGGCAACGGCTCGTCGAGCGTGAGCCGTTTCATATCTTCAGCGCCGAGCGCCGCCTCGCCTTCCTTCGAAAGCTTCCGGGTGAACTCGCGCGAAACGCTGGCCGGCACGATGACAAGGCGCTCGTAAAGCGCCTGTTCGATGATCGGCTCGTAGATCTTAAAGTCGGGCCAGCCGCTCTCCGACCACTTCAGCATGCGGGCGAAATCGCGCGGCTTGCGCGGGCGCGGCACGAGCACATCGCGGCCGTAGAACTTGTCGAGCGCGGCGTTCTGGTCGGTGCGTACCATTTCCATGGCGATCACATCCAGCTGCGGCGCGCCCTCGACAATGCGCGATCCGCGCAGTTTCGAAACGGTGCGGATCGCCCAGGCCTGCCAGAGGTGATGGTCGGGGTTGTCATGGATCTCGCCCAACAGGACGTAACGGGCGAGCGCCAATTCCCGTGCGAAATCGCGTAGCTCCACGAGCCCGCCTTCGCGTGCCGACCAGACTTTGCCGGCCAGGGGATGGTCGCGCAGTTCCTCGGAGACCCAGTCGACCGGCGGTGGGGGAGGATCGCGGTTGTCGGCAACGGCGGAGGCGCCGAACCCGGCTCCCATGAGGACCACCGATACGAGAACGAGGACGGCGGCAAACACGCTATCGATGCCCGACCGGTTATGCCGAAGCGCACCGCCTGTCTGGATTTCAAACTCCGCGCGTGTGTCCATCAACTCGCCCAAGATTGCTCCTCGTCGCTCCGTCACGTTGCTATCCAGCGGCGCTAAATCCCGGCCCGATCGAGACCCGTTCCAAGGGGTACGCGCGGTCTGCAGGCCGGGCAGTGGGCGTTTCGCAGATGCCCCGGCGGGCCGCTCGCCCCAACCTTATGCGTCAAGCGTTCCCGCGATGCTCGCGAATTGCGCTCACGAACCGGTCGAACAGGTAGTGACTGTCCTGCGGACCTGGCGACGCTTCCGGGTGATACTGGACGGAAAACACCGGCGCGCGTTTCGAGGCGATGCCGCAGTTGGAGCCGTCGAACAAGGATACGTGGGTTTCCGTCACGTCCTCGGGCAGCGTTTCGCGATCGACCGTGAAGCCGTGGTTCATGGACGTAATCTCCACCTTATCGGTGGTGTAGTCCTTGACCGGATGGTTGGCCCCATGGTGCCCCTGGTGCATCTTTGCGGTTTTCGCGCCCAGCGCCAGAGCCAGCATCTGGTGGCCGAGGCAGATGCCGAACATCGGCCTGCCGGTATCGATCAGCTTCTTGATCTCCGGCACGGCGTATCGGCCCGTCGCGGCCGGGTCTCCCGGGCCGTTCGACAGGAAAATGCCGTCGGGCGAACGCGCCATGACTTCCTCGGCCGTCGCGGTTGCCGGAAGAACGGTGACCTTGCAGCCGGCAGAGGCGAGGCAGCGGAGGATATTGCGTTTCAGGCCGTAATCGATCGCCACGACGTGGATATCGGCGTTTTCGTTGCGCGAAAAGCCGTCCGGCCAGGCCCAACGGGTCTCATCCCAGGTGTAGCTCTGACCGGTCGTCACTTCCGGCACCAGGTCCATGCCCTCGAGGCCCGGCCATTCAGCGGCTTCCGCCTTCAACCGGTCGATATCGAAGGTACCATCGGGCGAATGCGCGATCACGGCGTTGGGCATGCCCTCGGCGCGGATCCTTGCGGTGAGGGCACGGGTGTCGACACCGGCGATGCCGACGATTCCGCGCTCCTTAAGCCAAGCATCGAAATGCCGGGCCGCGCGGTAATTTGAAGGTTCGGTGATGTCGGCGCGGAGAACGCAACCCCGGACACCCGACGTCGCCGCCAGGTTCGACGTCTCGATATCCTCGTCGTTGACGCCGACATTCCCTATATGAGGGAAAGTGAAGGTGATGATCTGGCCGGTGTAGGACGGATCCGTGAGGATTTCCTGATAGCCGGTGATGGCGGTGTTGAAGCACACCTCCCCTACCGCCCGGCCTGCAGCGCCGAGACCACGGCCGGTAATCACCGTGCCATCGGACAAGACTAGGCGCGCGGTCGACGGGGCGTCCGTCCAGCCATCTGACGTCGTCATGCTCAAGGGCGATCCCAGTTCTCTTGTGTGTGGATGCGGGGTGCCGCTGGCGTCCCCAGCCGCGTCGGTATAATCGAGTGTAGCGGTTCGGGAAACCCGCCCAACGTGCGGCAACGCGCCCGCCGGTCTCAAATCGGCAACGTAGGAATTCGACTGCGCGAGGTCAATCTGCCCGGTTCGCGAACTTGCGAACCGGATCACGGTGCCCCTATAGGAGCGCGCCCGGCGCCTTATATTAAGGGCCAACATTCACACTGGACGCCACCCGGCACGATCAGCCCGTCGCACCAGGAGGCTCGCCTTCGGTCCGAACGGCCGGTAAGCGGGATCGGCGGATACTCAAATCGACAAGCGCGATGCGCCCAGCCCGCACCGCTGCAAACCGGAGGTCTCATGCGCGATCGCATCAATCAGGCGATGAAAGAAGCTATGAAGTCGGGCGACAAGAAACGCCTTTCGACGCTGCGGCTGGTCAACGCCGCCATCAAGGACCGGGACATCGCCGCCCGGGCCGATGAAAAGGGCCAGCCGACGGGGACCGAGAAAATCGGCGATCCGGAAATCCTCGCGCTTCTTCAGAAGATGATCAAACAACGCCGCGATTCGGCCGATACCTACCGGCAAGGCGGCCGTGAGGAACTTGCCGAGGGCGAAGAGGCGGAAATCGTCATTATCGAGGAGTTCCTGCCGCAGCAGATGACCGAAGAGGAGTTGCGCGAAGCGGTTGCCAAGGTCATCGACGAAACCGGCTGTTGCGGCCTGAAGGACATGGGCAAGATCATGGGACTGCTCAAAGAGCGCTATACCGGCCGGATGGACTTCGGCAAGGTCAGCGTGATGGTGAAAGAGCAGCTCAAGGATAAGTAGGGACTGTCTCGAACAGGCGCCTCTTATTCCCTTTCAGGATTAGGCTGAACCGCCCGCTCCCCGCCCGGCCACCCAAATACGATAATTCCATGGGTGGCCGGGCGGGGCCGAGCGGGCTGGCGATGCGACTCCGCGTAATGCGGAAATGGCCTAGCGGCTGGGGAAAGCGGGGACGCCTGTCCAGGTAACGGCGTCCCGGCGACCCGGCTGCGCGAATCCTGCTAAGCGATTGGGCTCGTTCCGTTCCGTCAACCGGTTTCCAGTCTCGATGCGCTACGATCCTCATATTCTCGACGAGATCCGGGCACGGCTGCCGGTCAGCCAGGTCGTCGCGCGGAAGGTGAAACTCAAGCGCGCCGGGCGGGAATTCAAGGGATTGTCGCCCTTCAAGTCCGAGAAAACGCCGTCCTTCACCGTGAACGACCAGAAGGGCTTCTACCACTGCTTCGCGACCGGCGAGCACGGCGACATCTTCACCTTTCTGATGCAGACCGAAGGACTGTCCTTCCCTGAAGCCATCGAGCGGCTGGCGGAGGAAGCCGGCGTACCACTGCCGAAGCCGGAGCCGCCGACGCCGCAAGCGAAGGCGCAAATCGATCTCAGAACCCGGCTCTACGAATTACTCGAAGTGGCGACCGCGTTTTTCGAGGGTCAGCTCACCGGGCGAGAAGGCGAATTCGCGCGGACATACCTGCGAAAACGTGGCCTGTCGGACGCCACGCAGGGCCGCTTCAGGCTTGGCTACGCCCCGGCGGACCGAACCGCGCTCAAGCGTTACCTCGCCGGAAAAGGCTTCTCGCCCCGCGAAATGATCGCTTCCGGCATGATCATCGGGGGCGAGGACATCCGCGAACCCTACGATCGCTTCCGCAATCGCGTGATGTTCCCGATCTGCGATCTGAAGGGGCGTCCCATTGCCTTTGGCGGGCGCGCGCTCGATCCCGATCAGCCTGCGAAATACCTCAACTCCAACGACACACCGCTCTTTCACAAGGGCCAAACCCTCTACAACGCCCATGGCGCGCGGCAGCCCGCGCATGAGGGCCAGCCGGTCGTGGCCGTTGAGGGCTACATGGATGTGATCGCGCTCGCGCAGGGGGGCTTCGAGGCGACCGTCGCGCCTTTGGGCACCGCGCTGACGGCCGAACAACTCTCGTTGATGTGGCGAATGGCCGACGAGCCGGTTCTGTGCTTCGACGGCGACACCGCCGGACGGAAGGCGGCCTTCCGGTCGATCGACACGGCCCTCCCGAACCTGAAGCCGGGGCAGAGCCTGCGTTTCGCTTTTCTGCCCGACGGTGTCGATCCGGACGATCTCATCCGGGAAAACGGGCGCGGCGCATTCGAGGCGGTCCTGGAGAAGGCGCGGCCGCTGGCCGACGTGCTATTCGAGCGCGAATGGGGCGACGGCGACTGGTCCACGCCGGAACGGCGGGCGGGCCTGGAAGAGCGGCTCAAGGCGATTGTCGCGACAATCGGACATGAAGGCGTGCGCGGGCACTACGAGCGCGACGTTCGCAACCGCCTGTTTCAGGCCTGGCGGAGCGTTGGAGGACGGCAGAGCGGCGGAGGACGGAGCGGGCCACCGGCTGGCGGCGGCAATTCGCTCGTCAGTATCTCGCAACCCGCGCTGAAAAGGCCGCCGGGACAGCGTTCCGGACGCGGTTTCCCTGCGCAGGACCGGTTCGCGCCCGGCGCGATGGCGCATGCCAGCGAGAGCCTTCGGCGCAGCGCCCGGGCTGGCGGCCATGGCGCTGCGATCCCGGCGCGCGAGGCTCTTATCGTCACCTGCCTGTTGAACCATCTTTTCCTTATCGACGAATACGCCGAGGAAATCGCGGGCCTCCCGTTTGTTTCGGCGGCGGCACGCGACGCGCGCGATGCCATACTTTCCGCCCACGCCGAGGAAAAAGTACTTGACAGCTCGGGGTTGCGTTCTCATCTGGAGCGTTTGGGATCTGGGGACACGCTCCGCCGAATCAGCCAACTCATGGTAAACAGACCCGATCGTTTCGCTGAACCAGACGCAGAAGCCGATGCCGTGCGGGAAGGCTTCGAACACATTATTGCGCTGCAGCAGGGACGCACCGGACTGGCCAGACCGCTTGGCAAAGGCTTTGCAAGCCGCTGAAAGGACCGTTTCCGACCCCTTCGCCCGGCGGCATCCCGCCGCGGCGCGTATCCGTCAAGGCCAGCCGGCATGTGTGCCGGAAAGCTGGTTTGAACGCATCTTCGAACGGCGCTGCCGTTCGACCACCGCGCGACGCGCGTTCGACCCGGAGGTTTGCCCGTTGAGACATCCGACCGCCGCTTCAACCGGTCACGGCGATTCATGCCCGCAACGGCACTTCGGCTTCGGTAGCAGGTAATACCGCGTCCGCAACGCTCAGTCACGCAGCGCCGGTCGGACGGCGCCCCTCAGACAACCGCTAACCAAGGTGTCCCCTACATGGTGAACGTCAACGTCAAGGAAGAGGAACAGACCGGCGCGGCCCAGAATGAGGCTGAACGCGACAGTCCGCTCCTCGACATGTCGGACTCGGCCGTCAAGAAATTCATCAAGGCGGCCAAGGCGCGCGGCTATGTCACCTACGAAGACCTCAACAAGGTGCTGCCGTCGGAGGAAGTAACCTCCGACCAGATCGAGGATCTTTACGCCACGCTTTCGGAAATGGGCATCAACGTCGTCGAATCGGAGGACGAAGAGTCCGAGGAGACCGAGGCCGATGGCGGCGCCGATGAGGAAAGCCGCGAGCTGACAACGCAGGCCGCCGTTCCCACCAAGAGCGAGACCCGTTCGGAGCCGACCGAGCGAACCGACGACCCGGTGCGCATGTACCTGCGCGAAATGGGCTCCGTCGAGCTTCTCTCGCGCGAGGGCGAAATCGCCATCGCCAAGCGCATCGAGGCCGGCCGCGAGGCAATGATCGCGGGGCTGTGCGAAAGCCCGCTGACCTTCCAGGCGATCATCATCTGGCGCGACGAACTCAACGACGGGCGCATTCTCTTGCGCGACATCATCGACCTCGAAGCCACCTACGAGGGACCCGAGGCAAAGGCGCCTCCGGCAGCTCCCGACGCCGAAAAGCCGGAGGCCGAGTCTTCCGACGGTGGCGAGGCCGAGGGCGACGAGAACGCCGACGGCGATAGCGATGACGATGAGGACGATTACGAAAACGCCCTGTCGCTGGCGGCGATGGAGGCCGAACTGAAGCCGAAGGTTCTCGAAACCTTCGACGGCATCGCGTCCAACTACAAGAAGCTGCGCAAGCAGCAGGACAAGATCATCGATCAGCAGGTGGCCGGCGATCAGGCATCGGCCCAGCAGCAGCGCGCCTACGACAAGCTGCGCGAGGAAATCATCAACGACGTCAAGAGCCTGTCGCTCAACAACAACCGTATCGAAAGCCTCGTCGAGCAGCTTTACGCGATCAACAAGCGGCTCGTGAGCCAGGAAGGCCGGCTGATGCGCCTGGCCGACCAGCACGGCATCCCGCGCCAGTCCTACCTCGACGAATACTTCGGCAACGAACTCGACCAGACGTGGCTCGACCGCATGTCCGGCAAGGGCAAGAAGTGGGCGAAGTTCATCGATACCGAGCGCGAGGAAATCGAGAAGACGCGTAGCGAGATCCATGAACTGGCCAGCGAGACGGGCCTCGAGATCCCCGAATTCCGCCGCATCGTGCGCGCGGTGCAGAAGGGCGAGCGCGAAGCCCGGCAGGCCAAGAAGGAGATGGTGGAAGCCAACCTCCGGCTCGTCATCTCGATCGCCAAGAAGTACACCAACCGCGGCCTGCAGTTCCTCGACCTCATCCAGGAAGGCAACATCGGCCTGATGAAGGCGGTCGACAAGTTCGAGTACCGCCGCGGCTACAAGTTCTCGACCTACGCGACGTGGTGGATCCGTCAGGCCATCACGCGGTCCATCGCGGACCAGGCGCGCACCATCCGTATCCCGGTGCACATGATCGAGACGATCAACAAGATCGTGCGCACCTCACGGCAGATGCTGCACGAGATCGGCCGCGAGCCGACGCCGGAGGAACTGGCCGAAAAGCTGGCCATGCCGCTGGAGAAGGTCCGCAAGGTCCTGAAGATCGCCAAGGAGCCGATCTCTCTTGAGACGCCCATCGGCGACGAAGAGGATTCGCACCTCGGCGACTTCATCGAGGACAAGAACGCGCTTCTGCCGATCGACGCGGCGATCCAGTCGAACCTGCGCGAGACAACGACGCGGGTTCTGGCTTCGCTGACGCCGCGCGAGGAGCGCGTGTTGCGCATGCGCTTCGGCATCGGCATGAACACCGACCACACGCTGGAGGAAGTCGGCCAGCAGTTCTCGGTGACGCGCGAACGCATCCGTCAGATCGAGGCGAAGGCGCTGCGCAAGCTGAAGCACCCGAGCCGCTCGCGGAAACTGCGCAGCTTCCTCGACAATTGAGGGTGGCGGCCCCCGCCCAGGCGGCGGGGCGGCGTGGGCGACGTGGCTATAAGGACAATGAGGCTCCCGCGCGCGGCGCGGGGGCTTTTTTTGTTGGGGTGGCGGGCGAGTGCAACGTACCTTCAAGGCGATAGCGGAAAGGCAGTTTTGGTGTGCATTGGGCGGTGGTGCTACGGAGCAGCCCACGCTAGCTTAAGCCACCTAGCCTTCTTACAGGCGCAAGTGAAGCGTCTGACGCTGCGGAATGAAGACGCTTCGCAACATTCTCCGCTATGTCGCCGTGCGTCGGGTTTGCAGTCTTTGGATCAAAGTTCAATCTCTGCACAGGCAGGAACAACCTATTCTCTCTATATGGGTGAATCGCGCTTATTGGTTTGCCGGCGAAGAGGAAATCAGAAGCGCTGTCAGTGCCAGGACCAGCAGCGCCAAAGCCGTTTCAACTGAAATTGATGCTCGAAGCATTTGCCCCGCCTTTTCCGGATTGCATGCGAACAACGGCGTGAGCTGAAACTTGTTCCAACTGGCGACCCCTAGAAGAGCAGCGACGACGCAGCCCTTTAAAGCGAAGTAAAGTTGATAGGGGCTACCCAGATCAACGGTCCAATGCGTCAGCCCCGCTAGAAGAAATATGCCAGTGACAACCAGAATGGCGACCAATGGAAATGCCAATTGCCCGAAGCGTTTAACAACTTTCGCCGCTTCGTCGGGATTTAATGCAACGGCGGCAAGTGGAACCAGGGACCCTATCCACCAATGCACAACGGCGATATGCGCAAACAGAAGCAATGGCAGCCAGGCCGCGGAACCTGCCGCTGCTGTATGTCCCTCTAACAGATAAGAGCCGACCGACACGGCGGCGACGCAGATCGAAATGAGACGATTAAATGGCCTGACGAACAGAATAAACAGGGCGGCGCAAGTCCGAATCGTTGCAGCCTGCCCGTGCGGCATCTCTAGGCCAATCCAGCGCATCTCTGGCGAAAACGCCAAGGACGCGTCGCCGCCTGCGATTGACAATTGGAAGAGTATGTAACGCAGGGGCTCGACCACCATCAGCAGCCCGGCTCCGAGCCAGAGCTGCCACCTCAGCAGTCTCGATACGGGATACGACGCGGCTGGGAACGTTGCGGCGAACAGCGCGCCGCCCGCCGTCGCAATCGTGCCTGCGTAGACCAGTGCCCGAAGGCCAAGTGGCGCGAGTTCAAGATCCCCATTCATGTCACGAATGGCTTATTTAGGGTTTACCGTGAAGGCAAACGAGCCGTTCATCACATGACCATCCTCACCGATCCCTGTCCAAACGACAGTATAGCGACCCGGGCCCAGCGACGAAACGTCCAAGACCGCTTTCCGCTCGGCGGTCTTCGGCAGATTGGCTGGGGTAAAGGCGGCGATCGTCTGGCTGTCATCGGACTTTACCTTCACCAGCGTTAATCGCAAGGGATCTGAGAAACTGAATTCGATCTGTTCAAGGCCAGCGGCTACACTGGCTCCGTCGGCTGGAATGCTGGAATTCATCTTCGAATGAGCAAGAGCGGACAGTGTGCCGAAAATTAAAAACAACAGCAGGGAGCTCCAGCACGAAACGTCTGTGATCCGATGCATGATGAGGTTTCTGTTCAATTTTTCTGCCTCCAACTCAGAATTTCGCATCAACATTACGCCTTCGAGGCCGGTTTCGCCCAGTTGAGCCTCTCCGTGCGGAAAAGCCCAATCGTTCTTCCGAAGCAGTGCGCGCATCGAAGGACTGGTCGCCAACCGCCACGCCGCCACCATCCCGCCCCCTACCGTCCCGAGGGGATGAGCTGGCCGTGGATGGCCTTGCCGGTCGGGCGGCCGGTGGGCGAGCCGCCGGTAGGTTCGAGGCTGATGCCGAAGGTCGCCTTTTCCAGAAGAGCCGGGTCGTAGGGCAGCTTCTTGCGGACGGGCTTCGAAGCGTCGTCGAGGAGGCCGAGCGAGCGCGGCACGCCGCCCAGTTCTTCCGAAGCGATCCAGAGCTGATACGTGCCGGTGTCGGCGGGCTTCGCGGTGACGGGGCGGATGAGGACTTCGCGCGTGGCAAGGTCCACCGACATGATGAACGCCGGCTGTCGGTCGTTGTCCTGGAAGACCGCGACGAAGTTGGTGTCGGGCGCGGGGGCGACCTCGCGCATGATGACGACGGCGGCGAGACCCGCGGCGATGGCGTATCCGGCGACGGCGGCGGCGCGCCAGCCGCGCATTTGCCGGCGCAGGCGCCCGATATCGGCAACACCGGCGGAAGGCCCGCGCCCCGCGCCCGCGCTCTCGCTCGCGCCTGCCTGATCCGCCGCGGCGGCGGCGATTTTCTCCGCCACCCGTTGCTTCAGGAGGGCGGGCGGCGGCACCGGCGCATAACCGTCGAGCAACGGCGACAGGCGCCGCTCCCAATCCTCGATGGCCGCGTCCAGCTCCTTGTCTGTGCGGCGGCGCGCGTCGACGCCGGCGCGCTCGGCGCCGTCGAGGGTGCCGATAACGTATTCGGCAGCCAGCATGTCGATGTCGTCGTCGCCGTTCATCCGAGCAGACAATCCTTCAGTCGTTTGAGGCTGCGATGCAGCCAGGTCTTGATCGTGCCCACCGGCATGGCGAGCCGGTCGGCCAGTTCCTGACGCGACAACCCTTCAAGATACGCCAGCTTCACGGCATCGCGGTGGGCCGGCTCCAGCGTTTCAAGGCAGGCGTGGAGCTGGCTTTGCAGTTCGCCCGCCTCCAACGCCGCGTCCTGCAGGGGCGCCTTGTCCGGGATGGCGGTCATGTCGGCGTCGCTACCGGCGGCCTCACGGGAAAGACGGCGGACGCTGTCGATCGCCGTGTTCCGCGCGATCGTCGCCATCCAGGTGATGGGCGACGCCCGGTCCGGGTCGAACCGGCCGGCGCTCCGCCAGATCTTTACATAGGCTTCCTGGATGACCTCCTCCGCGCGTCCCCTGTCACGGGTTATTCGCAGGACGACGCCGAAAAGTTTCGCGCTGCTGGCTTCATAGAGGCGGTCGAAGGCGGCGCGGTCCCCGCCGGAGGCACGGTTCAACAGGATCGTCAGTTCGGAGGCATCGGAAACCATGGACGCTCGCGGTTCGCAGCGCGGACCCTGCGCCCGCTCGGTTCGAAAAGAACCCCAGTTTGTTTATCTCGCGCACAAGGCGAGTGTCCAGCGCGGTTGCGCGGCGCCTTCCGCGCTTTCCGAAAGCTCCGCTTCACATCGCGCGCATTAAGAATTCGCAACGCGCGAAACCACCCGTGCCGGCCTGCGTATCTCCCACCGCTCGACACCGAGCATCAGTAACACAAAGGAGCAGACCCAATGTCCAAGACGAAATACGCACTCTGCCTCGTCGCAGCGGGCCTGACCGGACTTTCCATCGCGGCGTTCACCGGGCCGCAGCCTGTTTCCGCCGAGAAGTCGGTGACGGTTGGCGGCGCGCCGATGTATCCGTCGAAGAACATCATCGAGAATGCGTCGAAGTCGAAGGATCACGAGACTCTGGTGAAGGCCGTGAAGGCCGCCGGCCTCGTCGAGACGCTTTCGGGCGAAGGCCCGTTCACCGTGTTCGCACCGACCGACGCGGCCTTCGAGAAGCTGCCGAAGGGCACGCTGGAAAGCCTGTTGAAGCCGGAGAACAAGGATCAGCTCAAGAAGATCCTCACCTACCACGTGCTGCAGGGCAAGGCGCCGTCCAGCTCGGCCATCATGCAGATGACCCGCGATGACGACAACGCCCACCCCGTGCCGACGGTCGCCGGTGAGAAGTTCACCACGATGATCGAAGGCGGCAAGCTCAAGATCAAGGACGCCAGCGGCAACGTCGCCACTGTCACGACGGCCGACGTCAAGCAGTCCAACGGCGTGATCCACGTGATCGATACGGTGCTTCTGCCGAAGTCGTAAATCACGGCACAGCGTTCGCCGGGACCGGGCCGCCTCCCTGCTGGTCCCGGCGCGACCGCCCGCTTCGGTTGAGATGTGAACCGCGCGCCAGGCCGAGACGATGAGCTTCCACTTGGCGCGCCCGCATCTCAGCGGGGCCTTAGCGGGCGGTCGTACTATCGCGAACGGCTGGATGGATCGAGGAGCGATCCGACGACAAAGGCGGTTGCGGAGATCAGGATCGTGCCGAAGCCGATAGCCGGGGCGGAAAAGGCTTCCAGGCCGAGCGCGGCCTTGACCGGAGCCAAGCCCGCAAGCGCGAGGAACCCCGTGCAGAGCGCGGCCCAGGCGCCGAGGCGGCTTGCGCGCTTCCAGTAGAGGCCGCCCGCCAGAAGGACGATGCCCGAGCAAAAATAGATCGAGCCGGAAACGGCGAGGTAATCCCAGATGTCTTCGCGGCCTTCGTAGATGAGCCCCCAATAGAGTTCGTAGAGCGCGATGAGCACGATGCCGATACGGGTCGCCAAAATCTGAAAACCGGCATCGTCGGTACGGCCGGTCAGGGGACCGAGGACGTCGCGGGCGATGATGGAAGACCAGCAGAAAAGGTAGCCGTCCTGCGTCGACATGAAGGATGCGAAAAAGACGATCGCCAGCAGGCCCACCAGCCAGCCGGGAAGCGCATGGGCAAGCATGACCGGGAGGGCGACAAGGTCACGGTCATCGCCGCCGAACGCTTCCAGGCGAAGCGCTGCCGCCTGCGCACCGGTGTTGCTGTCGGGCGCGGCGAAGTAAGCCAGCGCGAGGACGCCCAGGAAGGCCGGAAAGATCATGCGGCCCATGAAGACCAACGCGGAGACAAGATAGGCTTGCCGGACTGTTTTCTCGTCGCGGATGCACAAAGCGCGCGACAGCGCGGTCGGCCAGACGGCCGAAGATACGATACCGGCGACGAGGATCATCCAGGCGAAATACGCCAGCCCCCCGTCGGCGGCGAATGGATCGAAGCCCTCGCGGCCCTTCGCCTCGGCAACGGCGGCGACGCTGTCGCCAATACCGACGACGGGCAGAAGAAAGAGGATCGCCACGAGAAGTCCGGCGACGATCAAGACGAACTGCAGGACATCGGTCGCGATCACGGAGCGGATGCCACCGTAGGAGGTGTAGGCGACGGCGACGACGAGCAGCAAACCCATCAGCGCGTTGACCGCCGTGCTGCCACCTTCAAGGCCGAGCAAGGCGACGATGAAAAGCGCGGCTACCTTGAGAAAAAGCCCCATGTTCAGGATACCGCCCAACGCCATGACGACGGCCCCCATGACACGAACGTCCTGCCCGTAGCGCTGGCCGTAGAATTCGGGGATGGTCAACACGCCGGTACGGCGCAGTGGCGCGACGATGAAGCCCGTGAGGCCGACAAAGACGCAGCCGATAAATGCCGCGACACCGATAGCGAATGCCGCATAGCCCAGGCTCAGCCCCTTTTGCGCGTTATAGGCAATAGTGATGAGCCCGATTTCCGTAGCGCCGAGTGTGGCGACCGCCGTCGCCAATCCGACATTGCGACCCGAAACAAGGAATTCTGCCAGACCGCCTTCGGAAGATGCGCCGCCGGCGCGCTTCAGAATGATGTAGAGGACGGCGAAATAGGCCACGCCGCAGATGGCAAGGCTTGCGACCAGGCTGGCGTTCATCACGGGGCCTACCAAATTGAGTGCTGAGACTTCGCGAGAGAAGGAACGAGGAAGATGGCCAGACTCTCACGCAGACAGATGATCCGCAATGTCCTGTTGGGTACGGCCGGCGGCGGCCTCATCGCCGGCGGAGCCCGGGCGGAGGAACCTGGGCGCCAGCCCGCCGCTTCGACCCAGACCGCGGGTTCCTGCCGGCTGATGCCGCAGCAGGTCGAAGGGCCCTACTATTTCGACCCGGACATGGTGCGCCAGGACATCACCGGGGGCCGCGAGGGCAAACGTATGAAACTCGTCCTCAAGGTGATCGAGCATCCCTCCTGTACGCCGATCGAGAAAGCCAGGGTCGATGTCTGGCATTGCGATGCGCGCGGCGTCTACTCCGGATACGGCAGCCAGGGCGACGACCGCTCGGTTTCAGCCCGGGGCGAGACCTACCTGCGCGGCACGCAGTTCACCGACGCCACCGGCGCGGCGACCTTCCAGACGATCTATCCGGGGTGGTATCCCGGGCGCACGCCGCACATTCATATCAAGGTGTTCCTCGATAAGGCCACGGTGCTGACCTCGCAGGCGTATTTTCCAGACGCGCTTTCGGAGCGGATCTATACGAGTGTTAAGCCCTACGTTGCGCGAGACAAGGCCGATACCAAGAACGGCGCAGATTTCATTTTCAACGCCGCTCAACGCGAAGGCGGAAGCATTGTGATGGCGACCGACGGCGGCCCCGGCTCCGATCTCGAAGCGTCGCTCGTCATGGCGGTGGACCGGACTTCCAGTGGGCGTGCCGGTTGGTCGATCCGCGATATCTTCGGCGGCTGAGGGAGGACCGGCATGCGCCGGTCAGCGGTAAAGATCGGCGCGGGACGGCGGCACCGGGGCCTGCCCCTTGGCGTTGTGCGAGGCGAGCGTCTGGAACAGGCGTGCCGAGCCGCGTTCGAACGCCAGCGAGCAGCCGGCCAGATACGCCACCCAGATCCGGTACGTCTCCTTGCCGACCAGCGCCTCCGCTTCCTCGCGGCGCGCCGTCAGCCGGCGGCACCAAATCTCGGTGGTGCGCTCGTAGTGGTTTCTCCAACCCTCGACATCGTGGATCTCGAATCCCACTTGCTCCATCGCCATGATCGTGTGGCCGATGTCATCCAATTCACCGCCGGGGAAGATGTACTTCTGCAAAGCCCGCTGTTCGGCGCGCGCAGAAAAACGAGTCCGCTTCTTCTTGGCCCGCCGTGAAATCGCGTGATTGAGGAATAGTCCCTGCGGATGCAGTACGCGGCGGATCGACTTGAAATAGAGGTCGATGTTGGAAAGCCCGATGGCCTCGTACATCCCGATCGATGAGATCTTGTCGAACTCGCCTTCCAGGTCGGCATAGTCGCGTATTTCAAAGGTCACCCGATCGGCCAGTCCGCGCTCTTTCGCCCAGTTCCGCGCGAACTCGATCTGCGCCTGGGACAGCGTGATCCCATAGCCCTTCACGCCGTAGTTCTCGGCGGCGTAAAGCAGAAGTCCGCCCCAGCCGCTGCCGATATCGAGCATGCGGTCGCCGGGCTTAAGGCGGAGCTTGCGGCAGATGGTTTCCATCTTGTCGAGCTGCGCCTGATCGACGGTGTTGTTCCAGTCGGTGAAGTGGGCGCAGGTGTACTGCATGTGCGGATCGAGGAAGAGGCGGTAGAAGTCGTTGCCGACGTCGTAGTGGAAGCGGATGTAATCCTTGTTGTCGTCCTTGTGACGGCCTTCGCCTTCTTCGTCCCCCTCGAAGTCGCGGGACCGCCCGGGCGGATCTGCCGGCGCCAGGAGGAACGGCCAGAGCGACGAGAGGATCCGCCGCTTGCTTAGGCTGCGCAGGCGCTTACGGCTGCCGCCGCCGGACAGTTGCCGCCCGAGTTCGATCAAGGTGCCGCCTTCCAGGCCGATCTGACCGTGGGCGTAGTGGCGGATCAGGCGATCGAGCGAGGGACGGCGCAGCAGCGATGAAATCACACCGGGCGAGGCGATGGTGATTTCCAGGCCGCTTTCGGAGGACTGGCCGAGCGGAATGCGCGTACCATCCCACAGCCGCAGCTTGGCATCGAGGTCCAGCCCATGCGCCACCTCGGCGGCGAGCTTGCTTGCGGCTTCGATAAGCCGGCGATCGCGATCCGTCATCGTATAGATGCCATGTCAGTTTGCCCCCAGGCCCCGGTTGCGCACGCCCAAATCAGGTCGCCGGCAGAAGCGGCGTCGACCATGCCCGAACGCGCGGCCCGGCGGACGGAAACACAGGCGGGCGCATTGGGCAACTGAAAGCGCGCGGTTTTGTGGGGATCGCGAGCCGCCGACTGCGCCTGTCGACCTTTGGCAGGGCACAGCGCCCGGTCAGCCTGAGGCTTTGTTTTTATTGCGTCCGTCATCAAACGGAAATACGTGTGGCGACCGTATTGAACGGTGTGTGCTGAAAGGTCATGAGTATGACGATGGGCCAGAGGAGCGCGGCGCCCCCGCCTGTTGCTCCCGGGGCGCCGTTGCGCGTCTATATTTCCTATTCGCGGGCGGCGGATGCCAAATTCGCCGATGAACTGGCTTCCGGGCTCGGCATGCTTTCGGAGTTCCAGGTCTCCATCGACCGTTCGGATATTCATGAAGGAGACGACTGGCAGGCGCGGCTGGCGGCACGCGTCCGCGAGTGCGAAACGGTCGTCGTCGTCCTCTCGCCGCGGGCGGCTGTGTCGCCGATCTGCCGGTTCGAGGTCAAGGAGGCCGCCAAATGGCACAAGCGGATCGTGCCGGTGCTCGCGCAGCCACTGGCCGGCACGCCGCCACCACCTGAAACCGCGAAGCTGCCGCTCATTCGCTTTGACGACAGGCACGCCTTCATGGCCGGCCTTGGCGCGTTGCGCGAGGCGCTGAACGGCGACCGGGAATGGCTCGGCGAGCATCGGCGGCTCACGGCGCTGGCGCAGCAATGGGACGAAGACGGCCGCCCCTCGACGGGGCTCTTGCATTCCAGCGATGTCGCCACCGCGCACGCGTGGCTCGCTTCTCAGCCTTCGCTGGCGCCCCTGCCACCGCGCGTGACCCGTGACTTTATCCGGGAAAGCGACCAGGCCCGCATTGCGCTCGACGGTCCCCAGAAAGAGCGCGCGGATCGCCTGCAGGCGCGCATCGGCACACTCAACACGCTGATCGGCATCCTGACCATCGGCCTCCTTGCCGCGGGCGGATATATCTACGTTTCCACGAGCCGCTTTGCCGCGGCGCAGGAGGCCCGCGAGATCGCCGTGGAAGCGCAGGTCCGGGCCATCCAGGCGCGGCAGACCGCCGAAGAGCAGGAGAAGCGCCTGGAGGACGTGCTGGTCAAAGTCTTCGAGCGCATCCTGGCGGCCAACGGTCCGGCCGAACGGGAACCGATGGCCGTCATCCTGCAGACAGCGCTCAGCCGCATGCCACCGGGCGACATCGACCTGTTCCAACGGCGCGTCGAAGGGCTCGGCCAGTTCCGCAAGGACCCCGATGGCGCCTACGGTCCGCGCAGCGATCAGGCGGTCGAGAACTGGATCGACGGCTTGGCCACACAAAGCCGACGTTGAGGAAGAAGCCTTAAGAGAAATATGCGACGACTGACGGATGAATGTTGGCCGGGCTTTTGTTTTCATCCTCGCGCTGGCGACGATTGGCGCATACGGGGGCGGGGTATTATCCAGCCTGTATGCGATGGTGGCCGGCGGCATTTTTCATGTTTTTGATCCGGACCTGTTCCCTGCCGATCACGATGTAGGCAACGGGCTCGAGGGAGCGATCCAGGTGCTCGGTTCGATCCTTTATGTGCCCATTTTCGGGTTCATGATTCTGCCAATGACCGTTTTCACTTCGCTCCTGATTTCCATTCCGGCCGCGATCCAAATCGCGGCTACGGGCCGGCTGCCATCGTGGTGCGCGCTGATCTACGCGGCAATTCCAGCGGCGGTGCTTATCGCCCTATCTCCGCAGCTCTATAACCATCGCGGCGTGACGTGGCTTCTTCCCGCCGCCCACGCCATCCAGCTCTACGTTCTTTGTGCGCTCACCGTCCTGGCGGTGCGCCACATCCTGATCCGCAAAGATCTCCTGGGGCCGTGAGGGCTGCCGCACGAGGGCTGCCCTCCCCGGTCGGGGCGGCCGGGTGAGCGCCCACCATTGTTCTCGCCGCGCCAATCCGCTACAAGGCGAGCCCCGAACCCCTTGCATTCCGGCCGGCCGGCAGAAATGGCCGCCTCACGGCCCTTAAGCGACAGGAGCGCCCTTAAATGGCGAACCCGCAATACGTCTATCACATGCACAAGCTGTCGAAGACCTACCCCGGCGGCAAGCAGGTGCTGAAGGACATCTCGCTGTCGTTCCTGCCCGGCGCGAAGATCGGCGTGGTCGGCCTGAACGGCGCGGGTAAGTCGACGCTTCTGAAAGTCATGGCCGGCGAGATGACGGACTTCGTCGGGGAAGCCTGGGCGGCCGACGGGATCAAGGTCGGTTACCTGCCACAGGAGCCGGAACTCGATCCGGAAAAGTCGGTCCTGGACAACGCCATGGAGGGCGTGGCAGAGAAGAAGGCGCTCATGGACCGCTACAACGAACTGGCCATGAACTATTCCGAAGAGACCGCCGACGAGATGGCGCGACTCCAGGATCAGATCGACGCGCAAAACCTATGGGATCTCGATACCCAGGTCGAACAGGCACTCGATGCGTTGCGCTGCCCGCCCGGCGACGCCGACGTGGCCCACCTTTCAGGCGGTGAGAAGCGCCGCGTGGCGCTGACGCGGCTGTTGCTCTCCAAGCCCGATATCCTGCTGCTCGACGAGCCGACCAACCACCTCGACGCGGAGTCCGTCGCCTGGCTGGAGCGCTTCCTCAAGGAGTATGCCGGCTGCGTCATCCTCGTGACCCACGACCGCTACTTCCTCGACAACATCACCGAGTGGACCCTGGAACTCGACCGAGGCCAGGGCGTCCCCTATCACGGCAATTATTCGAGCTGGCTCGAACAGAAAGCCAAGCGGCTCAATGTCGAAAAAGGCCAGGAAGAAGCCAAGCAGAAAGCCCTGGAACGCGAACTCGAATGGATTCGCTCGTCGCCGAAAGCGCGTCAGGCAAAGTCCAAGGCGCGTATCGCCGCCTACGAAAAGATGGCCGAAGAGGCCGGCCGCGAGGAAGTCGGGCGGGCCTCCATCAGCATCGCCACCGGCCCACGGCTCGGCGATGTCGTTATCGAGGCGGAAGACCTCAAAAAAGGCTTCGGCGACCGGCTGCTGATCGACGACCTGTCGTTCAAACTTCCGCCTGGCGGTATTGTCGGCGTGATCGGCCCGAACGGCGCGGGTAAAACGACGCTTTTCAAGATGCTGGTGGGGCAGGAGGAGCCGGATGAAGGTTCCATCCGGGTCGGCGAGACGGTGAAGATTTCCTACGTCGACCAGGGCCGCGACGATCTCGACCCGAAGAAAACCGTTTGGGAGGTCATCTCGGACGGACTCGACGTCATCAACCTTGGCGGCAAGCGAGAGGTGCCGTCGCGCGCCTATTGCGGCTGGTTCAACTTCAAGGGTACCGACCAGCAAAAGAAGGTCAACATGCTCTCAGGCGGCGAGCGCAACCGCGTGCATCTCGCCAAGCTCCTGAAAGAGGGCGGCAACCTGTTGCTCCTCGACGAACCGACCAACGACCTCGACACCGAGACGTTGTCGGCGCTGGAAGCCGCGCTCGAGGACTTCCCGGGCTGCGCCGTGGTCATCAGCCACGACCGCTTCTTCCTGGACCGCCTCGCCACGCACATTCTCGCCTTCGAAGGCGACAGCCACGTGGAATGGTTCGAGGGCAACTTCGAAGCCTACGAGGAAGACAAGAAGCGCCGCCTCGGCGACCAGGCCGTCGAGCCGCACCGCATCAAATACAAGCGCTTCGAGCGGTAGGTTTGCGGTCAAGCCAGCGAACAAATCTCCTGCCCATGCGTTGCTGTCAGCATAGCGGTGACTCGCTTGCTGTGACGCGCATCGATTTCGGGAACTCGTCCCGGTTCCAAGTGGTGGAACTTCCCGTACACGTTGATGCTGCGCTGCAGCGACGAGTCGTCGTGCGCGCTAAACGGCAATACAAACGATTGGAGATCACTCATGAAGCGTTTTCTCGCTCTGACCGCCACCGCCCTTCTCGCCTCCACCGCCGCCATGGCCGACACCAAACCGTCGGACGAGGAAGCCGCCAAGATCAAGGAGGCGATCGCCGCCTGGGGCTGCGAGGGCGGTGAAATGGAAAAGGAAACCGAGGGCACGGGCGTCTTTGAAGTCGACGATGCGACCTGCAAGGGCGGTCAGCAGTACGACATCAAGCTGGACAGCGACTACAAGCTGCGCTCCATGACGCGCGACTGATCCTCTCCAACGGCCGGCGGCGAGCTTCTCGCCACCGGTCATCAGACACACGCAAGCGCGGCGGGGTCCACACGGCCCCGCTTTTTTTATGCGCAGTCTCGAGGGCCTACAGGGAGCAAGCACCAGCCTGATATTGGCGTGGGCGCACGAAGGCCAAGCGCGGCGGCGTTACGACCCGTCGCCGAGGAAATCTTCCAGCGACCGCGGCTTGGCTTCCGAAGACTGTGGGTCCTGCGCCGTTCGGTCCTGCCCTTCTGGCTTATTCTCGTCCTTGTGCTCCAGGCTGTCGTCGCCGAGATGCTGGCGCAGCATTTCCTTGTACTGGTCCGCCATCTCCTTCACGAATTCCTCGTGGTTATCCACGTCCAGGATATTCTTGGCGACGTGCGCGTTGTAGCGGGCGGCGGCGTACAGAAAGGCCATGTGCACCTGCGTGGCCTTGACCTCGCGGTTCTCGCGGTTGGCGACGTCGATGAATTTGTCCGCGAGCTTGAGGAAGCCCATCGTGTCGAGTTCGCCCTCGGCGCGGGCTTCCTTGGCGGCGGCGCGGCGGGCCTTGCGATTCATGTTTTTCGGTTCGGCCATCGGCGGCTCCCTAGAATTGCGTCTTGTCGATTGTTGTTATCATGCCAGAAAGCGGATCGCAGACCGCGTTCGGCTGGACCGCGGCGCCGACTTCGGACGCCGGGGTGCCGTTGTGCTCCATCCGGCAGGCAATCTCCGCGGCGAGCGCGGGGAACGCGAGGTGGCTCGGACCGGCTGCGGAAGCGTCCGCGCCGCGCCCGTTATCGACATCGGTCGCCACGATGACGTTCTTGGCCGACCCCGGCGGGACGGCCCCCGGTGGAAGCACGAACGCCTTCGATGGCGCCGCCGCCGCGACCTGTTCGAGGAACGCCAGCGTTTCCGCGGAGGGGTTCTCAACGGCCACGGCAATGACACCGGCGGGCGTGCGGGTGACGAACGCAGCCGCCCTGGCGATCTGCATCGGTTCCGCAAGCGAAACGCGCGCCATCACGAGGCGGGCCTTCGGATGGGCGGCGAGAAGCTCTCTCGACTGCCGGGTACCTTCGGTACTCGTGGCGGGGGCGTAGGGGCGAACGTCGCCATCGACCAGATCGAGCGCAATGGGTTCGCCCTCGCCGTCGCGGGCGAGGCGGGTGGCGATGTCCGGCGGCATATAATCGACGCCGTCGGAGATCAGTGCGATGGCCGGGCCGCCGGGGTCGAGGCCGGGCGGCGGGCGCGGATCGCCTTCGGCGGCTTCGACCAGCGCCGGCCCCGCAAACAGGCCGAAGAGAAGCACGACGCGAAATGCGATCGCGATTACGCCCGGCGCGCACTCCAGGCTCCGGCGCGCGGCGTCATGTAAGAGGCGGCCCGCCATCATCGCCGGTCCCGGCCAAGCATGCCTTCCTCCACGAGGCGCGAGGGTTCGGCAATGCCGCCGAGCGGACCCAAGCGCGTCTCGATGAAATCCGCCATCGGCTTGACATCGTCCAGGGCAAACACCGGCAGATGCGTCCCGGCGACTGCATGATCGGCGGCGATGGCGATCACGAGCGGGTCGTCGTCCGACAGCGGCTTGCGGGTGATGGAGGCTTCACGGCGGGCCTCGATCTTGGGTATGGCGGCCGACTTGTAGCCCTCGACGATGACGAGATCGCAGGGTTCCAGCATCGCGACGACTTCCTCAAAGTTCGGCTCGGGCGCGCCCTCCAATTCGGTGATCAGAGCCCAGCGCTTTCCCGAGACGACGGCGACCTGACTGGCGCCGGCGCGGCGGTGACGCGAAGAGTCGGTTTCCTCGGTGTCGATCTGGAAGGCGTGATGGGCGTGCTTCAACGAGGCCACCTTCAGCCCGCGCCTTGCGAATTCCTCGATCAGGCGGACGGTCAGCGTCGTCTTGCCGGACTTCTTCCAGCCGGCAATGCCGATGATCGGAGCTCCGAAGGGCGTATGCATCATTCTGGTTTGGCTCGAAATTCAGCCCAACACTCGGCAAGCCGGTGTTGGAGCTATCCTTGCTGGCCCAACACTCGGCAGGCCGGTGTTGGAGCTACCCTCGTTGGCCCAACACTCGGCAGGCCGGTGTTGGAGCTATCCTTATTGGCCCAACACTCGGCAGGCCGGTGTTGGAGCTATCTTTATTGGCCCAACACTCGGCAGGCCGGTGTTGGAGCTAGTCAGACCTCAAGAGCCGCTCCGCCTCCGCCAATTCGTCCGGGGTGTTCGCGTTGAAGAAGGGATCGACTTCCTCCCCGCCCATCGCAATCGGCGGGAAATCTACGCCGTAAGTACCATGCCGGTCGGTCCAGTGCAGCACTTTCCGCACGCCTTCGCGAAGGGCGGTTTCCAGATCGTCGGCCAGCGAAACCGGCCAAAGGCCGATCACCGGATGCAGATACCCCTCGGACTTCGCCAAGGCGATCCCGCCGTCGCGCCCGTCGAGTTCGCCGGCCAGCCGGGCGACGAGATCCTCCGGCAGGAACGGCGCGTCCGTCGAAGCCGTCGCGATGTGGGTCGCGCCGGGGGCATGCTCCGCCGACCAGCGCATGCCGGCCAGCACACCGGCCAGCGGCCCGACGTTCCCCTCAATCGAGTCCGGCGCGACCGGCAGGGCATACGCGGCGAAGCGAGCCGGGTCGCCGTTGGCGTTGAGAACGAGCGCGCCGACCTGCGGCGCGAAGCGGTCGATGACGCGCGCCAGCATGGGCCGCCCTGCCAGATCGCGCAGGCCCTTGTCGCCGCCGCCCATACGCCGCGACTGACCGCCGGCGAGCAGCACGCCGGTAATGCTGTTTCTTGAAATGCTCATGGGCGGGAGCTTAGTGCCTGACCGCGTGAGATGGAAGCGTCTTCGCGGCCATCGAAGACGTGAATCGGTCTCTAAAACAGCGGGTTAGCGGAGGCCGCCAAAGCCGTGGCGGGGCAGCGAGAGGCGGGATGGCCTGCGGGGGCCGGTTATGATCCAGCAGCGGTCAGCGGGATGACGGTGGCGATGGGGCAAGGGGAGACATAGGAGTGTCGAAGCATCTAATAGCTTCTGGCGACCACTCCTCACCTCAAGGAGCGGGTTACGGCGAGGCGAACAAGTGGGCAAGTGGTTGTTCGAAGCTCCATAGAATTCCGCTGCAATGACGTCTCACGAACGCCAGTAATCCAATTTTACTTTTCTTCCAATAAGATCATTAATTGCCGCGAGCACAGAGTGCCAATAGTCATCTTGTTCGTATTCGCGGATAAAGTCACTTATCTCGTGATCTTCACAATCTGAATAGTCAGCACTGGAACAAATCTCTGAGCAAACGATAAGCGCAAATTCGCGAGCCTCGAGGAATCTTGATGCGTCGGAGAAGAGTCCGAAGCCCCTAAACCCATTTGGCCCTCGGTTCTCGCAGTTTCGCATGTAGCCTAGGCATATCCTAATGCTCTTTTCCGTAGTCCAACCATGCTGACGGGCGAAATCCGCTAGCGCTACTGGTCCCAGATAGGTTTCATGCTCCTGATCGGTGGTTTTTCGGAAGCAGTCGAAAAGACCAATTGAGGATGGATCTAACAATAGCAATGCTCGGAAGGCGGGGCCGAGCGTGGGGATTACTGGGTACTCGCCTGAAGAAACCGAAGGAGCGTGCGTCAGCAAGTGCCCGGAAAATGGTCTGTTATTGCATGCAGTTATGAACGCTTTAATGAGCTCCCTCAGACTGTCTTCTATTGGCAAGCGCCGAGAAAGTAACTGGTCAAAAAATTCCCCTTCATCATAGGGTTCACCCTCGACCTGAAATCTAAATTCCACCGCCTCTTGCCAGGTCAGGTCGTCAAGGTCGGTCAAGATCAGTTTCTGGATCTCTTCAAGCGCGGCGCGGCAGGCGGCTACTGACCAATCCTTTACCGCAACTGGCGTTATTCGTGCAGCATCCGCGAAAGCATCAAAGTCAGCCGAGCAGTCGGGCGAAGCACGCCCCGTTATAAGAACGTGCCGATGGTTCGACGCGTGATCGAATCGAGCCCCGAGAATCTCTTCAACTCTGTCGCCATGAAACTCTAACCAAATTGAGCCATCCGGTCGAATAACTATTCCAGGAAGACCTGCACTCGTGTGCTTCTTGCGGTCTTTGAGTCTTGAATAAAGAATCTGAGCAGTACCAGTCGCTGGACATAAATCAACAACATGCTTAGCCTCGTAAGCTTGCCCAATCCTTCTCTCGTGCAAGATCGTTAGAATTGACCCCATCGGCGTAATTTGAGCGGGCTTCTCAAAGCGAAATATTACTAGGCCTGAAATGCCATTATCCAATCCATCGTCGTGACCGTCATTGCTCCGGAGGCGAAATTGATCAGCGACTTTGGAGATCAAATCGTACCTATGCAAATACTCAGCCCGTCGAGCGTCAAGCGTTTGAAGATACGGGGTTGAGCCCAAGATGTGATACTGTGATTTTTTGCGATCTGCGCAGAGTATATGGTTGCGGCCCAACGAAATGCGATCGACGACTTGGCCAGTTCTTGCGCAAATCCAAGCACCCTCACAATCTTGGCTGCCCCGAGAGTAGTTTATGGCAAAGATGATATCTGGATTGGCCGCGGCGACTTGAACCGAAATAGTTTTTCGAAATGGAATTGAAAAAACCGGAGAACCGCCATCAGTAGCAGTGATCTCGATTCCAAGGACTTCGGATTTGGATGCTCGCAGCACTCGGGTTCTTGGAAATTCTGCACTCAACTCGCACCGCTCCCAATCTCAACTGTTTCTCCGACTATAACAACGACTGGCCGGCTAGCAACGTTCGTGCACGGCCTCTTCCCCTCCGGGTCACCCACCGACCCTTCAACAGTCCGCCGCACCTACGGCCCATCCCCGCCCTTCCGCCCGTGCTTGCGGTCTTCCTCGTCGATGGCGGACACGTCGGCGTCGAACTCCAGGCGCTCACGGCCCGACAGGCAGACGAACCGCTTGCCGCGCGCCCGGCCGATCAACGTCAGCCCCGACTCGCGGGCCAGCTCCACGCCCCAGGCGGTGAAGCCGGAGCGCGAGACGAGAATGGGAATGCGCATCTTCACGCACTTGATGACCATCTCGGAGGTCAGCCGGCCGGTGGTGTAGAAAATCTTGTCGCCGGGCGACACGCCGTTCACGAACATGTAGCCGGCGATCTTGTCGATGGCGTTGTGGCGGCCGACGTCCTCCATGTAAACGAGCGGCCGGTCCTCCTGGCATAAGACGCAGCCGTGGATCGCGCCCGCTTTCAGGTACAGGCTCGGCTCGGTGTTGATCTTCTTCGTCAGGCCGTAGAGCCAGGACGTTTTAAGCCGCGCTGCCTCGTTAAGCTCGATGCCCTCCAGCTCCTCCAGAAGATCGCCGAACACGGTGCCTTGCGCGCAGCCCGAGGTCTGCACCTTCTTTTTCAGCTTTTCCTCGTAGTCGGTCTCGCGCGCGGTGCGCACCACCACCGTCGCGATGTCCTCGTCGTAATCGATGACGGTGATCTCGTCGTCGGCGCGCAACATGCCCTGGTTCAACAGGAAGCCGACGGCCAGCAGGTCCGGGTGGTCGCCGATGGTCATCATCGTCACGATCTCGCGGCCGTTAAGGAACAGCGTCAGCGCGCGCTCCGTGACGACGACGGTGTCGACCTCGTTGCCTTCATGGTCGATGCCGGTGACGGTACTCGACAGGCGCGGGTCCTCGGGCGTCGGGCGGACGGCGAATTCGGCGAGGGTGTTTGGCAAGCGGCGTTTCCCGGGTTCGTTGTTCGCATCTTATCTCGGCGATGTCGGCGATGGCGGCCACTATCCCGCACCGCGCGTACGCCGGCAATCGGTTCCGTCACACTGGCGTGCGCCGCCCGGGGGGACTTGGCATACCTGTAACAATACCTTATCAGGGGACTCGGAAAAAGAAGCCAACGCGCACCGCCGTGACAGCCGGTCCGATCTCTGCCACAAACGGGGCGATTTCCATGGATCGCGCTGTGGCTTACAGGGAGTCGGCATGAGCCGCCCCGGAAGCCTGCGCGCCGCCGGCCCAAGCCAAGATTTGCGGGAGAAGAAACGAGTATGTCGGTCACGAAGGACCAGATCCTCAACGAACTGCGCCGCGTCAAAGGCCCCGATCTCGAGGGCAACATCGTCGACCTGGGGCTCGTCTCCGAAATCCTGCAGAAGGACGGGCGCGTCTATTTCTCGATCACGGTTCCGGCGGCGAAGGCCGAGGAACTCGAACCGCTACGGCAGGCCGCGCAGAAAGTCGTCGCCGACATCGAGGGCGTGGCGGGTGTGACCGCCGTGCTGACGGCCGAAGCATCGCCGGGAGCGGGCGGCGGACCTGGCGGAGCACCGGCCGCCACAACCGCGCCGGCGGCGACCGGCAACGTGACGGAGCACCCGCGCGTCGCCGAAGCGCGCGAACGCATGGCCGCCCAGCAGGGCGGCGGCGCTGGCGCTGGCGGAGCCGGCAAACCTGGCGCGGCGAAACCGCAGGGCGGCGGCGCGGGCCAGAAAAACGGCATCCCCAACGTCAAGCATCTGATCGCGGTGGCGTCGGGCAAGGGCGGCGTCGGCAAGTCGACGACGACGGTCAACCTGGCACTGGGGCTGCAGGCCATGGGGCTCAAGGTCGGCATTCTCGACGCCGACATCTTCGGACCGTCGCAGCCGCGGCTGATGGGCATCACCGGGCGGCCGACCGCCGCCGACGGCAAGATCGTCAACCCGCTCTCAGGCTACGGCCTCAAGGTCATGTCGATGGGCTTCCTGGTCGAGGAAGGCCAGCCGATCGTCTGGCGCGGGCCGATGGTGGTGCAGGCGCTGCACCAGATGCTGTTCCAGGTGAACTGGGGCGAACTCGACGTCGTCCTCATCGACATGCCGCCGGGCACCGGCGACGTGCAGCTCACGATGGCCCAGCAGGTGCCGCTGTCGGGCGCCGTGATCGTCTCGACGCCGCAGGATCTCGCGCTGATCGACGCGCGCAAGGGGATCGGCATGTTCGAGCAGGTCAACATTCCCGTGCTCGGCATCATCGAGAACATGTCGACGTTCGTGTGCCCGAAGTGCGGGGAGGAAAGCCACATCTTCGGCCACGGCGGCGCGCGCATCGAGGCGCAGAAGCTGTCGGTGCCGTTCCTCGGCGGCATTCCGCTGCACATGGACATCCGCGAGAAATCCGACAACGGCCAGCCGGTGACGGCGACCATGCCGGACAGCCCGCACGCCGAAGCCTACCGCGACATCGCCGCGAAGGTCTGGTCGGAGGTGGAGAAGGCCAGCGGGCAGGCCGTGCCCGCGCCGGAGCTTACGCTGGCCGGCGACGGCGCGTCCCTGAACGTCGCGTTCGAGGGCGGCGAGACCTATGACCTCTCGGCTGAGATGCTGCGGGTGATGAGCCCGTCGGCGGAGGTGCAGGGGCATTCGGAAAGCCAGCGCGTGACGGTCGCCAAGAAGCGCAACGTCAAGATTTCCGAGTTGCAGCCGGTCGGCAATTACGCCGTGAAGATCCACTTCGACGACGGCCACAACACCGGCCTTTTCGCCTGGAACTACCTGCACAAGCTCGGCGCCGAGAAGGACGCGCTGTGGGCCAAGTACCTCGGCGAACTGGAGGCGCAGGGCCTGGAGAGGGGTTAAGGCTGGGGAGGGGTGTGGAGTGAGGGCCGCAGCGGCCCAGGGAGCGGACGAACATGGTTTTGGCTGCTTGGGGTCACACTTCCGGAACATTGGGTGAGAGCCGACTTTACCTTGCACAATGTCGCTCGACGCTATGCGAGGGAGATACTGATTACTTGCTCGTTGACATGGCGGGGCTACTGGCTGAGCATGTCCGCAATTAATGGTTCTTCCGCTCCAGTCGATGCTAAAGGACCAGCGTTGCTGATCTGAAAAAAGCCTTTGGCATCATGAGGTGGTTCACGGTTGAACCGGTTGCCAGTCCTGCGCCACTTTATGCGCCGATCTGCGGTGATGCACTGATCAAAAATTGATCGAAACCAACGAGAATTGGAAGCATGCTAAGTTGGATCAGCCTGCGGAACTTCAAGTCGTGGGAAGAGGCCGATATTGAATTGGGCCGCATAACTGGGATCTTTGGCACCAACTCGTCAGGGAAGACCAGCCTTTTGCAGTTCTTGTTGCTGCTGAAGCAGACACGAGATGCGACCGACCGCGGCCTGGCGATCGATTTGGGCGGCCCATATGCAATGCTAGGCACATACAGAGATTTTATTAGCAGGCATGAAGAGGACCGAAAGTTTGAATGGGGCTTAGGCTGGGAGCAGGATGACGAACTGAGTTTGGTCGATCCGATTGGAAAACGTACTGACGCGTTCGCGAGAGGCAAGAAGCTCACAGTTGAAAGCGAAATAGTCAGCGCCAAAGGAGCCCCGAGCGCACGTTTCTTGAAGTACACATTTGGCGAATTTTCTTTTTCCCTAGCGCCCAAGACCGTTGGCAGCACAGAGTTCGATTTGTCGAGCGACGGCACGTTTGATTTTCGACGAACTCAAGGCAGGGCGTGGCAGTTGCCAGGGCCAGTGAAGTCATACGGGTTTCCCGATCAGGCGCGCACCTACTATCAAAACTCCGAGTTTCTGGCGAAACTTGTGGCCTCGTTCGAGGCGCAAATGGATCGCACATACTACTTGGGGCCCTTAAGAGAGTATCCTAAACGCGAGTATGTTTGGACAAGGGCACGGCCAAGCGATGTGGGACCCAAAGGAGAACGTGCTATTGAGGCAATCTTGGCTGCCACGGAACGCAATGAGCAGAGAAATTTAAAACCCAAAGCAAGAAATAAGTCGTTTCAGGAAATGATCGCATATTGGCTGCGGTCGATGGGTCTGATACACGAATTCAATGTTGAGGAGATCAAAGAAGGCTCCAACATCTGGCAAGCTAGGGTGGTTGCACAAAGGGGTGCTCCTGAAGTTTTGCTAACAGACGTCGGGTTTGGCGTTTCACAAGTGCTTCCTGTTTTGACACTTCTTTATTACGTTGACGAAGGGTCAACCGTCATTCTTGAACAACCGGAAATTCATCTACATCCACTGGCTCAGGCAGGCTTAGCAGATGTCATCGCTAATGTCGCGAGCCATAGACGGGTCCAGATAATCGTCGAAAGTCATTCTGAGCATTTGCTGATGCGGCTACAGCGCAGAATTGCAGATGAGACCATCCGCGGTGATATAGTTAAGTTGTATTTTGCGGACGCTGTGGGCGGAAAGTCGTCAATAACGGATTTATGCATCGATATGTTTGGCACTATTCGGAATTGGCCTCCGCATTTCATGGGTGATGCCACGGGCGAATTGGAGGCAGCGGCGAAAGCTCGGATAGCTCGCATAAAGGCGCAAGCAGCTGAATGACAGATGTTGTTGTGGATACCAATGTTCCGATGGTGGCGAATGATCGTAATGGAAAATACCCAGAAGGTTGCCCGACAGCCTGCATTGATCGTCTGCGGGAAATAATGGATCAAGATCGCGTCGTCGTCGATCTAGATTGGAAAATTCTCGGTGAGTATGAGAAAAACCTGAAGTCAGCCGGTCAGCCAGGTATTGGCGACGCCTTTTACAACCATGTCCTCAGACACGTCGGAAACGAAGTGAGAACAAGGTTGGTGACACTTGCTTGTGATGATGCCGACAACTTCTTGGCCTTTCCTGATGATCCTTACCTTCAGAACTTTGATCACAGCGACCGAAAGTTCGTCGCTGCAGCCATAGTTGCCGGGTGCAATGTTCTTAATGCTGTGGATAGCGATTGGCGAGACCACGAGGTGGCCCTTGGCAAGCACGGCCTAATGGTAGAATTTATTTGCGGAAGAGATGCAGCGACCCGGTTTAATGGGTCATAACGTTCGTACTCAAGATCGACATCTAGGTGCAAGCAGGAGTGCTCTCTACTAAAAGACTGGTTGTACATCCTCGACGGTTCTCGCGCGCACGGTATCGGCGGAAGTTGCCTCAGCTCCAGACATCGTCGGCGAGCGCCGCGAGCCTGTCAACGCGAGAACGTCGCAAGTCGCCTTAAGGGATCGAGCCGCCCCCCTCCCCACCACCACGCCAGCCCCCGTTCCGCCCAATTGTCTGCTATGAGGTCATCCGCTGCCGTTCCCGGATCGTCTTCAGGCTTCCCTCATGTTCGATTTCATCCAAGACAATCAGCCGCTGATCGAGGCGGCGAACGCCGTCAGCTCGGTGATCAACATCGTCGGCTGGAGCATCGGCTTCATCGTCCTGTTCTACGCATGGCGGCGCAACGCCATCACCGATGTCTCGGTCGGCCCGATCAGCTTCCGCATGGAGGAGGCGGCCGTCGAGGCGGCGAAGAAGGCCGCGCGCGAGTGGCAGGGACGCGACCCCAACATGGAGCGCCTGCGCCGCACGGTGCATAAGGCGTTCACCCCCGAGGTCGTCGCCAACCTGATCGGCAAGTCGATCCTGTGGGTGGACGACAACCCCGACAACAACATGCTGGCCGTCCGCGCCCTGCGCCGGTTGCAGCTCGACATCGAGCAGGTCACCTCGACGGAAGCCGCCATCGCCGCCATGGAGCAGGGGCACTACGAACTCGTCATTTCCGACATGGGCCGCGGCGCCGACATGCGCGCGGGCTACGAGCTTTTGGAGATCATCCGGATGCGCGGGAGCGACGTGCCGTTCTTCATTTTCGCCGGCGACGACAAGCCGGAGTATCGCAAGGAAGCGAAGGAGCGCGGCGCGCAGCTTTCCACCAACGACATGCTGGAGCTGATGGACTGCGTGGTGCATTACCTGGGCCGATGAGCGGCCTTACGGACGGTTGAGAGCGCCACGGCGGCGGGCTTCCCCTCATCGTGTCCTTCTCCCCGTTCGCGAGGCTCCGGGGAGAAGGGACCAACCCGCTTCTTTGCGGGATATCGGCCGCGTGGGCGTGGGCGTTCGGACTGAGACGGCGCGCTTTGTGAGGCGAACACGTCGCAAGCTCGTGCTTCGCAGCGCTTTGTGAGGCGAACACGTCGCAAGCTCGTGCTTCGCAGCGCCGGAGCCGTCGCGGCCTGGCGCGCTTCGATCTCAACCTGCAACGCTCTACTTTCCGGCGCCGCCGCCCTCGACCATCGGCACGAAGGCGACCGGGATCACCGTCTTGTTGATCGCCGTGCCGTTCTCCTGCTTCACCAGCAACATCAGATCCTGCGCATAGCCGCCGACCGGGATGACCATGCGGCCGCCGGGCTTAAGCTGTTCGATCAGCGCGTCCGGGATGTACGGCGGCGCGGCGGTGACGATGACGGCGTCGAACGGCGCCTCCTCGGGCCAGCCGGCATAGCCATCGCCGATGCGCACGGTGATGTTGCCGTAGCCGAGGCGTTCGAGGGTCTGACGGGCCGCCGTGCCCAGCGGTTCGACGATCTCGATGGAATAGACATGGCTCGCCAGTTCGCCGAGGATGGCCGCCTGATAGCCCGACCCGGTGCCGATCTCGAGGACCTTGTCGCCGGGCCTGAGTTGCAGAAGCTCCGTCATCAGCGCCACGATATAGGGCTGCGAGATGGTCTGGCCCTCGCCGATGGGCAGGGCGCGGTTGCGGTAGGCGTGCCGCTTCTGGTTTTCGGGCACGAAGGCTTCGCGCGGGACGTTCCGCAGCGCCTCGACAACGCGGGGCGAAAACGAGGCGATCCCTGTCTCGTCCGCCGTTTCCGCGGCGAGTTCCTGGATGGTTTCGATGAGTTCTTCGCGCGCTTGTTCCATTTGAGCTGCTCTCGCCGTAAATCCGGCCGCAACCGTCAACATTAAACCGCCGAGCGCGAAAATCGTTGCGCACCTCGGCACCGCGCCGCCGCTCCGACCAAACCGCATAAGACATTCCTGCGCTATTGTATTGGATCTCGATCAATCGGGCCGTTCGCGCTCGCCGAAATCCGGTCCCTTGCGCCGCGCGGTGCGTCCTACTCCGCCGGGCGGGCCAGCAGCGTACGGACGCTCGCCATCCAGTCCGCGAAAAGGTGCCCCTGGATCGACACGTGAGCGCGGAGCAACGTTTCGGCGGCCGCCTCGTTCCGGGCGGTAATGGCGTCGACGATCCTTTGATGCTCGCCCAGGCTTTCCTGCACGCGGCCCGCCATCCGCAACTGGAGGCGGCGATAAGGCTGCAGACGCCGCCGAAGGCTTTGGACCTCGTCGGACAGATAAGCGTTGTGGCTTGCGCGGTAGATCATCTCGTGAAAGACCGCGTTTTCGGCGTAGTAGCGGTCGAAACTCTCGCCATCGGCGGAGCGCACGGCTTCGCGCGCGGCCGTAGCACAGCGTTCGTGCTGGTCGACGAGCGTAGCCATCTCGCGTTCCGTAATGCGTCGCGCGGCGAGCCGGCCGCAAACGCCCTCAAGCTCCGACATTGCCTCGAACAGTTCGATCAGGCGGTCCATGCCCAGCGCGGCGACGACGGCGCCCTTGCGCGGTTCGATGGCGACCAGCCCTGAAATCGAAAGCATTCGCAACGCCTCCCGGACCGGCGTGCGCGAGACGCCGAAACGGGCGGCGAGTTCCTCTTCCTCCAAGCGCTTGCCCGGCATGAGATCGCCTTCGGCGATGGCGTCCTCCAAAGCGCGGCGGACGTGATCCGCGGCGCTGACGCCGGGCGGTTTGCGGACGGTCGACGGTTGATCCTGCATGGCCATGTATACAAGCTATGGCAAAATAATGCCGCCCGCAACAACCCCGTAAGCCACTGAACTAACGGATGTTTGCTGCACATGCGAACACAGCTACTGGCCCCGATGAGCTAAAATGCAGGATTTTTTGCTTGGCATGTATACACGCGAGGTCTAATCCTTGAGGTAGCGTGCGACAAGAAAGACACGCTGACAAGAACCCATTCCGGGAGGAAACCATGAAGACCCGTCTTTCCGCCGCCGCCCTCGCCGGCGCGGCGTTCCTCGCCTCGACACTTACCGCCTCCGCCGACATCACGCTGAAAGCGTCGCACCAGTGGCCGGGCGGCAAGGGCGATCCGCGCGACGAGATGGTGCAGATCATCGCGCGCGAAGTCGAAAAGGCCGACGTCGGCCTCAAGGTGCAGGTCTATCCGGGTGCATCGCTGTTCAAGCCGAAAGAGCAGTGGGGCGCGATGGTCAAAGGCCAACTCGACATTTCCGCGTTTCCGCTCGACTACGCCTCCGGCCGTCACCCACAGTTCTCCGCGACGCTGATGCCGGGCCTCGTGCGGAACCACGAGCGCGCCCAGCGCCTCAACACGTCGCCTTTCATGGACGATATCAAGAAGGTCATCAACGACGCCGGCGTGGTCGTCTTGTCGGACGCCTGGCTGGCGGGCGCCTTCGCCTCGAAGAAAGCCTGCATCCGCGGCCCCGAAACGATCAAGGGGCAGGTAACCCGCGCGGCCGGCCCGGCGTTCGAGCAGATGCTCGTTGCAGCCGGCGCTTCGATCGCGTCGATGCCGTCTTCGGAAATCTACACCGGCATGCAAACCGGCGTTCTCGATGCGGCAAACACCTCATCGGGTTCGTTCGTTTCATATCGGCTCTATGAGCAAGTCACCTGCCTGACGGCGCCCGGAGCGAACGCGCTGTGGTTCATGTACGAACCGATCCTGATGTCGAAGAGGACTTGGGACAAGCTCAACGAAGCCCAGCAGAAGGCACTGATGGATGCCGGCAAGGTCGCCGAAGAGTACTTCGTCGGTGAGGCCAAGGGCCTCGATGACAAGCTCGTCGAAGCGTATAAGAAAGCCGGCGTAGAAGTCGTTGAAATGAGCAAGGACGACTACGACGCCTGGCTGGCGACGGCGAAGGAAAGCTCCTACAAGAACTTCGCCGAAAAGGTCGAAGGCGGCCAGGAGCTGATCGACAAGGCGCTGGCGGTCGAATAGCGGCAATCGCTGCCGGGGCGAAGGCCGATGAAACGGTTTTCGCCCTACGGCGGCGGCGTTGCGCGATGCTCTCCAACCGACGCCGGCGGGGCATTGACGGGCTCAAAGGGGCGCGGCCGGCGGCAATCTCTAAGCGCTGAAGCGCAAGCCTGCCCCCGAAACCCGCGACCCACAGATGCGCCGGGACGTCGCCCCGACTTGCGGAACCCATCCTGCCGGATAATCCGGTCCTCTCTGCGTTTCACGCCGATACCGTGACTGGCCGCATCTTTTCCGCGGCATACGCCCTCAAAAATACGATGAGGCCCCGATGGACTTTGTTTTGCGCGGCATCGACCGGTTCTCCCAACTCCTGGGAGTGATCGCGATGGTGCTCCTGGCCGCCGCCGTGCTGGTGGTCTGCCAGATGATTTTCGTCCGCTACGTCCTAAACGGTTCGACCATCTGGCAGACCGAATTCGTCATCTACTCCATTATGGCCTCGACCTTTCTCGGCTCGTCCTACGTGCTCCTGCATCGCGGTCACGTGGGCGTCGACCTCCTCCCCACGATGCTCGGCGGGACGGGGCGCTTCGTCCTCGAGATGATCGGGGGCCTCGTCAGCCTCGCCTTCTGCGCGGCGCTCGCCTACTCGGGCTGGATCTATTTTCATGAAGCGTGGGAGGGCGGCTGGCGCACCGACACCGTGTGGTCGCTACCGCTGTGGATCCCGCTTCTGCCGTTGCCGCTCGGGATCGGCGCACTGTGCCTGCAGTACGTGGCCGAACTCATAAAACTGACGCGGGGCGGCTCACTGTCGGCTTCCGAACTCGCGACCATCAAGGAGGAGCACTGATGGGACCGCTTGAAATCGGTGTCTTGATCCTGCTCGCCCTGCTCGTCCTCCTATCGACCGGCATGCCCATCGCGTTCGCCCTCGGCGCCGTCTCGATCGGCACGCTCTATATCATCGAGGGCCCGGGCTCGATCGGCATCGTCGGCGAGACGTTCTTCGGCGGACTGAATTCGTTCGGCCTCGTGTCTATCCCGATGTTCATCCTGATGGGCGCGGCGGTCGCTTCGAGCCCCGCCGGCAAGGATCTCTATGAGGCGCTCGACCGATGGCTCAATCGGGTGCCCGGCGGGCTCGTCCTATCGAACCTCGGTGCCTGCTCGATCTTCTCGGCGCTTTCGGGCTCGTCTCCGGCAACGTGCGCGGCCATCGGCAAGATGGGCATCCCGGAAATGCGCCAGCGCGGGTATCCCGACGGCGTTGCAGCCGGCTCCATCGCTGCGGGAGGCACGCTCGGGATCCTCATCCCGCCGTCGGTGACGATGATCGTCTACGGCATCGCCACGGAGACATCGATCGGCCGGCTGTTCATCGCCGGCATTCTGCCGGGACTGCTGCTGACCGTCTTGTTCATGGTCTGGACGGTCATATCCTGCCGCATGCAAGGCATCGGGCTTTCCGACGTAACGCGCCGCTATTCGCTCAAGGAGAAGCTCGAAGCGCTGCCACGCGTGCTGCCGTTCCTCGCCATTATCGTCGGCATCCTTTTCGTGCTCTACGGGGGCGTGGCGACACCCTCGGAAGCCGCTGGCGCGGGGGCGCTGTTCTGCATCCTCCTTGTCGTCGTGATCTATCGCATCTGGCGAGCCGGACCCCTGGTGCAGATCTTCCGCGGCTCGATCCGCGAGTCGATCATGATCATGATGATCATCGGCGCCGCCGAGCTGTTCGCCTTCACGCTCTCGTCGACTTTCGTCACACAATCCATCGCGGGCTGGATCGCGAGCCTCGACGTCAACCGCTGGGTGTTGATGGGGATCATCAACGTGTTCCTGCTGGTGGCGGGCTTCTTCCTGCCGCCGGTTGCCGTGATCCTGATGACGGCGCCGATCCTTCTGCCGATTATCATACAAGCCGGATTCGACCCCTACTGGTTTGCTGTCATCCTGACGATCAACATGGAGATCGGCTTGATCACACCGCCGGTCGGCCTCAACCTCTATGTCATCAACGGGATTGCCCCCGACATTCCGCTCGGCACGATCCTCAAGGGTTCGTTCCCCTACGTGATGTGCATGGTGCTGGCGATTATCATCCTGTCGATCTTCCCGGAGATCGTGACCTTCCTGCCCGACCTGCTGATGGGACCGGCGCTCTGAGGCAACGGGAGCAGGACATCGAAACGGTAGCCGGCCTGGCGCCCCTCGACAGACGGCCCCGGCCTCCTATCCGGGAGCGCCCGGCTCCCGCTAGCCGAACAAGGAAAACGACGTCATGACGCGCAAAGGACCGCTCGACGACCTCCTGGTTCTCGATCTCAGCCGGGTCCTCGCCGGGCCCTACGCGACAATGGTGCTCGCCGACCTCGGTGCCGAAGTGATCAAGATCGAAACGCCAGGCTCGGGCGACGACGCCCGGCACTTCCCGCCCTTCATGGAAGGAAAGTCGGCGTACTTCATGTCGCTCAACCGCGGCAAGAAATCGATTGCGCTGAACCTCAAGGACGAGAGCGATTGCACCACGTTCGAGGCCCTGGTCGCCCGCGCCGACATACTCGTTGAGAATTATCGTCCGGGAACGATGGAGAAGCTGGGCTACGGCTGGGAGACACTGAAAGCCATCAATCCGCAGCTCATCTATGCCGCCGTTTCCGGCTTCGGACATAGCGGCCCATACTCCAAGCGCGCCGCCTACGACATGGTCGTTCAGGGCATGGGCGGCATCATGAGCGTGACGGGCTATCCCGACAGCGGCCCTACGCGGGTGGGAACGTCGATCGGCGACATCACCGCCGGCATGTTCGGCGTTGCCGGAATTCTCTCGGCGGTCCACGACCGCCAACGCACCGGCAATGGCGCTTTCGTCGACGTTGCCATGCTGGATTGCCAGGTGGCGATCCTGGAGAATGCCATCAGCCGATATATGGCCGACGGCAAGGTCCCCGGTCCCCTCGGCGCGCGTCACCCCTCCATCACGCCTTTCGAAGCGTTCGCGACGAAGGACGGCTACATCATTATCGCAGCCGGGAACGACAATCTCTTCGGCAGATTGTGCAAGGCGCTGGGGCGGGGAGACATGGCTTCAGACGAGGCGTTCGCCTCGAACGCGCTGCGCACCGAAAACAGCGAGCGGCTGCGCGCCGAGATCGAGAACGTCACGCGGACGGATACCACAGACCACTGGTTGACGGTGATCGATGCCGCGGGGGTTCCGTGCGGTCCGATCAACAACGTCGAGCAGGTCGTCCACGACGATCAGGTCGGGGCGCGCAACATGATAATCGCATCGCAGGACCCAACGGCCGGCGTGGTGCGGATGGCCGGCAACCCGATCAAGAGTTCGAACTTTGAAGACCCCAAGGAGCGCCCCGCGGCGCCCGATCTCGACGCCGACCGCGACGACGTCATGCGGCTGCTCGCCGAACGACCGGCGAAGGCTGGCGGGGCTTAAGCCGTCCATCTCATGACGGTATGCGGGACACAGTGGGCGCGGCCGCCTTCTATAACCCCGCCGGCTAGTTCACACCTAGTGTCCCGATTTCGAAGTTCGCCGTCATTGGCGGCTGGCGGCAGGAGCGAACGTCGGAATCAAAAGGGACAATAGAAACAATAACTTGCTAGTGTGGCTCCTTCCGGGCGGACTTTGAATGTTGGCGAATTTCTCGATCACCACACTAGCGCCAGCCGCGTTCGGCGTAGAGCCGCCGTGCCGATTGGCGTTCGCGGGTATCGTCGCCGTTGAGCGGCGCGCGGCCCAGATACCGGACGCGCACCCGGGCTGTGCCCTTCACGTCGAAGCCCAGAAGTTTGGCCGCCTGCCAGGACACATCGACCAGCCGGTTGTCGATGAAAGGACCGCGGTCGTTGAGACGAAGCACGAGCCGCCGGCCGTTCTCCAGGTTCGTCACCTCGACATGCGAGGGCATCGGAAGCGTCGGGTGCGCGGTCGTCAGCGCGAACATGTCGTAGATCTCGCCGTTGGCCGTCTTGCGGCCATGGAATTTGCGGCCGTACCAGGACGCGATGCCAACCTTGTCGTAGGTCGGATCGGCCTTGGGATAGTACCACTTGCCGCGCGTGAAGTGCGGCTTACCGACGGCGTAACGTCCGCCGCCCTTGGGCAGCCGGCGGTCGTATTGGAGCTTGCGAGCTTTGGTTAGATGCGCCGCGTTCTCGATCGCGGCGCCGCCTCTTGGCGGGCCATCGCTTCCCGCGCAGCCGGCGATGAAACAAACGATAAGAAAAAGGGAAACGAAGAGGTGCGAACGCATTTGGGTACGAACTTCAAAAAAATGACGCCAAGGAACACCCGTGGCGGCACAACGCCCCTTCCACGGACCTTCAGTTAACAGTCGCAGGAACAGGGTTACTGAAGCGTTAACGCCGGGCCGTTCGGGTACGCTCGCAATGGGCGCGGGTTTCGCTTATGGTGCCGGCAAAATCCGACAGACCGGATCGTTTTAAAGCTGGCTTGCCGGAAGGCGAGGAAGCCCGCCGGCGTCCTTCCACGGGCAACCGGAAACGCAATTCGAAAGAAGGAAACACATCACCATGGACCACTGGGACATCTATCTTTCTGGCGAGATCCACACCGACTGGCGTCAGCAGATCGAGGACAAATGCGCCGCCGCCGATCTGCCGGTCAGCTTCACCGCCCCGGTGACCAATCACGAGTATTCCGACGACTGCGGCGTGGTCATCCTCGGTGAGGAGCCCAACAAGTTCTGGCACGACCACAAGGGCGCGAAAATGAATGCGATCCGCACCCGCACCTTGATCAAGCAGGCGGACATCGTGATCGTGCGCTTCGGCGAAAAATACAAACAGTGGAACGCGGCCTTCGACGCCGGTTATGCCGCCGCGCTCAACACGCCGCTCATCATCATGCACGGGCCCGAACACGCGCACGCCCTGAAGGAAGTCGATGCCGCCGCACTCGCCGTTGCGGAGACGGTGGACGAGATCGTCGCGACGCTGCGCTACGTCACGCAAGGCGAACTGGTGCCCGGCAAACGCGCGGCGGCGGAATAGACTGTCCGTCACGCGCTCCGGTAATCCGCGCCCGGCTAAGAAGGCCGGACGGCCGTTGCGTGCCGGCTTAAAAAGGGTGCCGCTTGACGGTGAGCGGGCAGGGACCCAAAACTGAGCGAAGACCACGAGGAGACCGCTTAACGCCATGCCGATGCAGCAAAGCGAACTGGAGCGCCTGATCCGTGAGGCGCTGCCGGATGCCCAGATCGAAATCCGCGATCTTGCCGGGGACGGCGATCACTACGCCGCGCACGTCGTTTCGGCCGCGTTCAAGGGCAAGAGCCGTGTGCAGCAGCACCAAATGGTGTATGGCGCGCTTAAGGGGCAGATGGGCGACGTACTGCATGCGCTGGCGCTGACCACGGCTGCGCCGCAGGATTGATTGCCGGAACTCCCGGCAGGTGCCCACGGCTCCGTTGCTCGGGATTAGGGCTTGGACCCGGGGGCTCGTGCGCTTGCGTCCGTGCTCCCGGAGCCCCCTGCCTCGGTCGCCGGGTCAGGGGCCTTGCGGCATCGCGATTGACACCCCGCCGGGGTTCCCCACATGCTAGTCACCATCACAACGCGTGGTTAAACGTACCGCGGAAGCCTTTTCAAACCTTGGAACGCGCGCCCGAAACCGAAAGCGCCGGACCCAGCCCAACCTCAAGGCCGAATACAAGGAGTGCTCCATGAGCCTTTCCCAGGAAGTCAACGACTGGATCCGCAAACAGATCGCCAGCAATGACGTCGTCGTCTTCATGAAGGGGACGAAGCAGTTTCCGCAGTGCGGTTTCTCCGGCCAGGTGGCGCAGATCCTCAACTACATCGGCGTCGACTATCAGGACGTCAACGTTCTCGACGACATGTCGGTACGCGAAGGCATCAAGGAATTCTCGAACTGGCCGACTATCCCGCAACTCTACATCAAAGGCGAGTTCCAGGGCGGCTGCGACATCGTAAAGGAAATGTTCCAGGACGGCTCGCTGATGCAGGTCCTCGAGGAAAAGGGCGTCCCTTACGACAAGTCCAAGGTGATGACGGCCTGACGGGATCGCGAACCGCTTCGACCGATCCACCCAAAGTCAAAGGGCCGGCGGGCGTATAATCGTTCGCCGGTCCTTTTTTCATCTTTTCTTGCGCTTAATACCGGCTGTGTAGGGCGGCACGGCGCGTGGTGGGCGGCCGTGAACCTCAAGGGCGACGGAGACAGTCGAAAAAGATGCGCATTGGCGGGCGGCGATTCCTACTGAGCCTGGCGATCATCGGGGCCAGCGTGTGCCTCGCGCTCGGAATCTTCCTGCCCATCATTAAACTGACGAGCCTCTACTTCTGGTCGTCGCAGCACTCGCTTATCGATACGGTGAAGGTGCTTCTGGAGGACGGTCAGTGGTTTCTCGGGATTACGGTCCTTCTATTCTCCATTGTTTTTCCGGTCCTCAAGCTACTCTACCTGCTACTGATCTCCACCCTCTCGCATGAAGAAATCATGCGCCAGCATCGCCGACTGAGGGCGTTGGAATGGCTGGGCAAATGGTCGATGCATGACGTTCTCGTGCTGGCCTTGATGATCTTCTTCATCAAGAGCCAGGGAGTCTACGACGCGACGAGTCTGAACGGCGTCTACTTCTTCACCGCGGCGATCGTCCTGATGATCCTCGCCTATGCTTGGCTGCCGGCCGTCGCGTACGAAAGCGAACGCAGGCGTCTGCGCGAGTCCGGGGAAACGGCGGCCGCGGGCGGCGATGCGCCGATGCGGGTGGGGCCGGATTCCGTGCTGGTCGCGAAGAAGCGGCCGTTCCGCAACTTCGTCCTCAGCTTCTTGATCATTCTGGCCACGGTGTTCTTTGCCCTGGGGGTCATTCTCCCGGTCATCCGCTTCACGACGGTGTATGTGTGGACGGCGGAGCACTCCATCGCGACGATCATCTATGCGCTCTATCAGAACGGCGAGCACTTCCTTTGCGCGGTCCTGTTCGTGTTCTCAATCCTGTTTCCCTTTCTCAAGCTCTTCTATCTCCTGACGCTCGTGACCTCGCCGGATTTGAGTCCGGAGTTCCGGGAGAAATCGATCTCGACGATGGAGTGGCTGGGGCGCTATTCGATGACCGACGTCATGGTTCTGGCGCTCATGATTTTCTACGTTAATTCATCGGGCTACACCGAGGCGGTGGTGCAACCGGGGGTCTATTTCTTCGCCGCCTCGGCGCTGATGACCATGCTCGCCTACGGTTGGGCCAATACCACCGCGCCCCGGCCCGTCCGTGTCGCCGCGCAAGACGCGGCCCACTCCGGCGGACTTGGCGAAACGGCCGGATGAGGGCCGGTCATGCGGGCCCGGCGCAGCTCGCGATTATTGCCCCCGCGCGGGTTCCAAGCCAATCGGCACGCCCGGTTCCCGCTTGGCCCGCCGGATTGTCAGGAAGGTCTTGACGCTCGCGACGTTCGGCGCGGCCGTGACGGTATCGAGGATGAATGCCTGGAACTGGGCCATGTCGGGCGCGACGCATTTCAGCATGAAGTCGCTCTCGCCGGAGAGCATGAAGGCCTCCCTGACCATCGGCCAGGACAGGATAAGGTCCTCGAAGGCCCTGAGGTCGGTCTCGGACTGGTGATGCAGGCGGACCATAACGAACGCCGCGAGCGTGAAACCCAGCGCGTTTTCATCGAGAAGTGCAGCGTAGCCTTCGATGAGGCCGGATTCTTCTAAAGACCTGACCCGGCGCAGACAGGCGGGCGGCGACAGACCGACGCGTTGCGCAAGCAGCACGTTGGTGACGCTCGAGTCTGCCTGGAGCTCCTTGAGAATGCGCCAATCGGTGACGTCCAACGTTTGCGGCACGGCGGCGGAAACCTCCCCAATTAGGCCGAACGAGTCGAAGCACGTTGGAGCATGGCGAAACGAATGCAACGCAGCAACGGGTCTTCGCGCAATAAATGGTATGCCAACGCCCGAATCCAAGCCGGTGTGCGGGTGTCAGCGGGTGGATGCCGCCGGTCCCAGGGGGAGGCACGGCCACGCCGGGCAGAAACCTGGAGATGAGACACTCGACGGTCTCGACAAAGACAGATCGAAGGGTCAGAAGGAGCCTCATGGAACGGCATGAGATCGAAGAAAGCGGCATCCTGAACGGCGCGCGCGCGTGGCTGATTTCGGATGGCAAGGCAGGCATGATCGTCCAATTGCGCGGCGTGGCCGACGCGCTTGGCCTCGACTACACCTTCAAGGAGGTCCAGCCGACCGGGCTCTATAAGGCGCTGGCGCCTTGGGGACCGGTCGCGCCGTCGACGAGGCTCGGCGAGGAAGGCTCGCTCTTCTCGCCGCCATGGCCGGAAGTGGTGATCGCGACGGGCCGCGCGAGTATCCCCTACCTACGGGCAATTCGGCGCAAGGCGGGACCGGGCACCTACACTATCGTGCTCCAGGATCCGAAGTCCGGGGAAAACACCGCCGACCTCATCTGGGTGCCGGAACACGACAAGCGGCGCGGGACGAATGTGATAACGACGCCAACGGCGCCGCATAGCTTCACGCCCGACCGCCTCGATGCGCTGCGCGCCGAAATACCCGCCGCGATCGTCAGCCTGCCCCGGCCGCGCGTCGCCGTTGTCCTTGGCGGAAAGAATTCCGTCTACCGGTTCACGGAGCAGGACCACCAGCGCCTGGAAGAAAGCCTGCGCTCGCTTTCGGACCTGGGGGTCAGCTTTCTCGTCACGCCTTCGCGTCGGTCGCATAAGCGGCTGATCGAATCGGCGGAAGCCGGGACGCGCCGGGCGCCGCGAATCGTCTGGGACGGCAACGGAGACAATCCGTATGCGCATTTCCTGGCCGCCGCCGACGCCTTTGTCGTGACCGCCGACAGCGTCAACATGTGTGGAGAGGCAGCGGCGACGGGAAAGCCCGTCTACACGTTCACACCGTCGGGCGGTTCGGACAAATTCCGCAGATTTCACGAAGTGTTACGCAAGCACGGCGCAACCCGTGAACTGCCCGAGCGGTTCGATTCGCTGGGCAAGTGGGACTACGCGCCGCTTGACGCGGCCGCCGGCATTGCCAAAGAAATCGAGCAACGGTACGCCCGGCGTAAGCGGATGCTCAGCGGCATCCGAAGTTGACGGGCAGTACGTCGAAACACCTTCTCCAAGGGTAGGGGCAAGCGATATGGCACATCTTCAACTCGACCGGCTGAAGGCCGCCGAAGTGGCGACCGAGCCCTACATGTTCACGGTGGTGTCGGGCTTCCTTTCGCCGGAGAGCCTGCGGCAGATCAACGAGACCTACCCCAATATCGAAAAGGGCGGCTCGTATCCGCTCGAAAGCCTCAACGAGAACATGACCATTAAGGAGGTCATCGGCGAACTGGACGGACCGGAGTTCCAGAAAGCCATCGAGGATAAGTTCCACGTGGAGCTGGAGGGCCGGCCGAAGATGTATTCGCTGCGCGGTTACACGCGCGCCAAGGATGGCCGGATCCACACCGACTCCAAGGACAAGATCATCACCGTTCTGTTGTATCTGAACGAGAACTGGAACCAGCAAGGTGGGCGGCTTCGCATCCTCAACAACGGCCATGACGTCGACGACTACGTGACGGAGGTCGCCCCCGACAACGGAACGCTGCTCGTCTTCAAACGCTCCGACAACTCCTGGCACGGCCACCACCCCTTCGAGGGACAGCGCCGCTCGCTGCAGATGAACTGGATGACCAGCGAAGGTTCCAAGGGCTGGCACCGTGTGCGCCACAAGCTTTCCGCGGCGGTGAAGAAACTGACGTCGGCAGGCTGATCGGGCTCAGGGGCGAAGCCTTGCCATCCCTGCGCGCCCTAATTGGCGGCCGGCTGTTGGCGAGCGTTCAAATCGGGGGAGGCGGAAAGCGCAATGGCCGGCGACCTGAAAACGCCGCCGTGGCTTTCCGCTGGCGGCAGCCTCTACGATGAGACCTCACGCGCGGGCCTTATCTGGCGGGGATGGCTGTTCGTCGAATTGAGCCTCCTGTTCATCGGCCTGCCGCTGGCACTGCACTATGTCGTTCACATCGAACGCATGCCGCTCTTCATGGTGCTGCAGCCGGTCCTCCTGGCGTTCGTCGTCTTCCTTTTATGGGACCGGTGGTTCCTCCTGCGCCGGGAACTCGTGAAAGGGTTCGGCTGGCGCGATCTCCTGTCGATCCTCGCCATCTTCGTTATCGGCGGCGGGATGGTCGCCGCGTATATGGCGCAGGAGATGCCCGATCGCTTCCTGGCATTCCCCAAATATCGCTACGAGACCTACGAGCGGGTGATGATCCTTTACCCCCTCGTCTCCGTCATCACTCAGGAACTGGTTTACCGGACCTTCTTCTTCCACCGCTACGGCCCCCTGTTCGGCCATTTGCGGTGGCCGATGATCCTGGCGAACGGCCTCTTGTTCGGCTTCGCGCACATCGTCTTCGACAACACCGTCGCCATCGTCGGGACCGCGGTCATCGGCACGCTGTTAGCTTACCGTTACGCGACGACGCGGTCCTTCTGGGCGGTGGTAATCGAGCACACGCTGTGGGGCTGGCTGGTGTTCACCGTCGGGCTCAACCGATTTTTCTTCACCGGCATCTCGAACATGCCGGCCTGGGACAGGCTGAACGACTGGCTCGACTGGGCACAGCGGCAGATCGGGATCTGACCGCGCTCGTTACAAACGGCGGTCCCAGCGCATCCCTGGCGACAACGAAAAAAGAAACCCCTCACGAGAACGTGAGGGGTCCAGTCAGGGTGGGGGAGTGTCGGCAGAGAAAACTTGGAGTCAGAGCAGGCTACCCGTTAGCGCGGGGCTGTAGGCAACGCTCTTGCCCGGCGATTCACCTCCGGTGGAAACCGGTGCGAGCACCGAGGCAATCAACAGTGCGGCGGCGAGGGCGAAACAGGCAAAGGCTGAGAGCCGGGCTGCCAGGAGCAGTGAGCTGTTAGCGCTTTGTGCTGTTTGCAAGTCCATTGAAGTTTACCGCCAAGCGTTCGTTGATCTGATTTAATAGAGTTCTAACCGCTAACTTCTTGTTAGTCTAGAACGCTCAGAATATATGGCAAACGCCGATCTGTTAATATTTACATTTTGTTAGAGATTATTAATTCGCTTTCTTAGTTTTGTTCGCGGGCCGCCGTTGTCGCCAACGCCGCCGGGACGGCTATTGCCATCCGTGAGTCAAAGTCGTTGTCAGCTTTTCGCAAGTATGCGTTACACCAACACCGCTCGATCGGATTGCCATTGCGGTCTCGCCAAGCCGTGTGCCGCCCGCTCGACGAGCCATCTGTCCGAAACAATGAGCCCGGGCCTCAATGCGAGACGGAAGCCAATCACAAGCGCATGGGGGTCGGGCGCCTCGGGCTCTTTCTCTGGCGTACGCGGTCCTTTTGCCGGCGGTCCTGGCATTGTCCGCGCCGGCTTCGCGAACCCTGTCCGCCGAAGAGGTGGAGACGCCGCCGGCGCCCGCGGCAAAGCCCCTTTCGGACCCGCTGCTTCCCAAGCAATCGAGTCTCCTCGAGCGGCGCGTTTTCGACGTCATGAACCGGCACTGTGCCCGGTGCCACGAGTCCCGACGCCTCGACGCTCTCGTTCCCGCTGCAGGCATCTTTGATATTCTCGATCTCGACGGGCTCGCGCGGCGCGGCGATCTCATCGATCCCGGCGTTCCGGAGAATTCGCCGCTGTATACCTCGATGATCAGCCGCCACATGCCGCGCGACGTGTTTTTCGAGGAAGCGGACAAGCCCGAACCCACGGCTGACGAGATCAACGCAGTATTCCGGTGGATCGAAGGGCTTGGCCGGGGTGCCGTTTGCGACGGAAACGGTGAGGGCGATGGGGCTGAGCGGGGCGCGGTGTCAGGCGATGCCGAAGATGGCCCGGCGGCGGCACCTGCTACGCCCTCCCAGGCGTCGACCGACCCACAGCGCTGGAAAACCCTTTCGGCCGAGATCTCTCGGCTCCCCGAAGCGACGGCCCGCGGGCGGCGCTATCTCGATCTCGCGCACCTCCTGACGCCGTGCCTCGGTGATAAGGCCGCCGATAGCGAACGCGCACGACTGCGCGCTGCCGCCGAACGCCTTATCAACCTGCTGTCGACGCAGCCAGCGCCGGTGAAACTGACCGCGGTCGAGGGTGCGCCGGACATCCTGTCGTTCGAACTCGCCGATGCCGGCTGGAGCAACGATGCCTGGGAGCGTCTGGCGAACCGCGACTTACGGCCGAACTTCATGACGCTCACGCCTGACGCCGTTCGCAAGACCGGTTCGCAGCGGCCGGTCCTCGATGCCGACTGGCTGGCAAACGAGACGCTCCTTGCGAATGTGTACGGCGCTCTCGTCTCCGTGCCACGAACGTTGCAAGAACTGACGGCCGAGACTGCTGGAACTGAGCCTGCCCCCGAATGGCCGGTGGACCGATCCGCGGTCACCGGCGGACGGCGGCTTGTTCGCCGTATCGAACTCACCAAAGACGGTGCCGGCACATGGATCGCGGCTGATTTCGACGATGCTGCCCGAACCTCGGATTCCTCCGACCCTGTCCAATATCGCGGCATCTTTCCGCTGCCGAACGGACTGCCTGCCTTTGCGTTGTTTTCGCGCCAGGGGGAGGCACGCAGCACGGTTCATGCGAGCGTGCTCCCTGATGGCCTTGCCGATCGTGCCGACGCGCAGGAGACCGGGCTAGGTTGTCTCGCCTGCCACGGTGCGGGTCCTGCCAACAGCATATCGGACGCAGCCAGCCAGGACCGACTCCGCTATGCTGGGAGTTCCGAAAAAATTGCCGCCGAACGCGATCCCGTGCTGGCGCTGGCCCACCGCTTCAGGCGGCGGCAGACCCTTCCGACGGTCGCACGCCGCGCAGGTCTTTCCGGCGAAATCCTGACCCGTGGGTTGCAGGACATGGCCGATGCCGGAGATCTCCGGGCGCTCAGGCTGCTCAGCGCCAGCCTGCCGCGCGTAGAGACGGATAACGTCTTGCAGGCGCTCAGGCAGCGACGGGCGGGCCTCTCGACCGTTCGCAAAGGTCCGCCCTACCGAACAGCCGACGATGTTCCGTTCGAAGTCGCGCTCGCCTTCGACAAGAAAGGCTACGCCTCTGGCGATCCGCTGATCATCGAGGCGCACACGAGCGCGCCGTGCAACCTCTCGGTGATCTCGATTGGGAAAGACGGCGAAGCGGTCGTGCTGTTCCCGAACGATTTCGAAACCGACAATCACTTGAAGCCCGGCGTGCCGGTCCGCATCCCCAAGGATGAGAGCGGCTTTCTGCTTCGCGTCGAGCATCCCGGCGAGGAGCGCATCGTCGCGATCTGCATGGGCGGCGGCCGCCGAAATCCGCCGGGAATACGTCCTGAGTTCGAGTTGCAGCGCTTCACGCTCCTGGGTGCGTGGGAGGAACACCTCGAAAAGGCGCTTGAGGCGGATGCAAAGGAACGGCGCTACGCAGGTAAGGCGCGTCGTAAACTGAGACGGCGCGAGCGGCGCAGTCTTCCCGAAAGAGCCGACAGGCAGCCCTTGCCGCAAGCCTGGACCGCGCGGATCATTCCAGAGCTGCCGGACGGTCATTAACGGCGATCCATCCGATTAAATTGGCCGAAAGGGAACCGGCCGCCAAACCTCGAGCCCCTCACGTGGCCTTTACCGCCGAGAGGCGCGCAGTTATTCGCAAGCAAGGGGTTTACGTCCGGCATGTAAGCCATTATCTACCGCGCTCTTTCGTAATGGTCCCCGCAAATGCGGTGGCGATAGAGCCAGTCCGTCTCCGATTCCGGGATCTGAGACGAACTCGCTCAACATTGAGCACCGCCCCGCCGGCATGCCCCAGAAGGCTGCCGGTTCCCATCGAAGCAGGTGGAGGTCCCATGCGATGGAAAGATTCGAGAGCGCCGCAGCGCTGATCCGCAAGCGCCGACCGGAAAAGCCGGTCCTCGGCATTCGGCCGCACGCCGCCGGCCGAGCGGCGCGCTGGTTCAGTGAACACTTCGACGGTGACATCGCCTACGCATATAAGGCGAATAGTTCGGTCGTGCTGATCGGCGCGCTCTACGGCGCTGGTATCCGCCATTTCGACGTGGCCTCGCTTCCCGAGATCGAGGATGCCGCGACCATCCCCGACGCCGTTTTGCACTTCATGCATCCGGTCAAAGCGCGCGGCGCCATCCGGCGCGCCTACGAATTGGGCGTGCGCAGTTTCTCGCTCGACAGCGAAGACGAGTTGCAGAAGATACTTGAGGAAACCCGTGGCGCGAAGGGAGCGGCGAAGGATCTCAAGCTGTTCGTGCGTGTGTCGGTGCCGTCGATCAACTCGCTCATTCCGCTGGAGCATAAGTTCGGCATCTCGGGCGACGCGGCGACGCAGCTTCTGGTCAAGACCCGTCAGGTTGCCGCCGAACTCGGGATCACGTTCCACGTCGGCTCGCAAACGACGACTCCCGACGCCTACGTGACAGCGCTTCGATCAGTGCGGGATCTCATCGTCCACGCCGGCGTTGTCGTCGACCGGCTTGACGTCGGCGGCGGCTTCCCCTCGCGCTATGCCAACAGCGAGCCGCGCCGGATCGCGGATTTCTTCTCCGCCATCGAGGAAGGAATTGAGCTTCTGCCGGTGCGCGACAACGTGCGGCTCATGTGTGAGCCAGGACGGGCCCTCGTAGCCGAGGCGGAGAGTCTGATCGTTCGCGTGGACGCTCGACGGGGGCGGCATCTCTACATCAACGATGGCGCCTACGGGACGTTGTTCGACGCGGCGCATCTCAACTTCGTCTATCCCGCGCGTCTCGTGTCGCGTGAAACGGAGTCGGATGCGGCACTGGGAGCATTCGAGCTCTGGGGACCGACCTGCGATTCCATCGATCACATGCCGGGCCCATTCCTGCTGCCGGACAGCGTGCAGGAAGGCGACTACATCGAGATCGGTAACGTCGGCGCCTATGGGCGGGCCCTGGCAGGCCATTTCAATGGTTATGGCACCTACGAGGAGGTCATCCTGCTCGACGAGCCGCAACTGACGATGTACGAGCCGACCGCCGAAAGCGCCCGCGCCGACAACGTGCATCTACTTCGGCAATAACCACGGGACCGCTGCCCGGTTCGGCGATCGCGACGGCGAAACAAATGAAAAGGCCCCGCTCCTCTAAACCGGAACGGGGCCTTTCCTTTTTCTTCCTGACGCATGGGGTCACAGGCGATTTCGGATGAAGCCGAGCCGCCCGAAGCGAAGCGATGGCCGTCTCAGCCGTTACGCTGCTTCATGGTCGTGTAGGCTTTGGTGAAGCCTTTCAGCGAAAACGGGATGACGAGGCGCTTGTCCGCGCTGGCGAGGAATTTCACGTCGGCGTCGACACCCTTGATCATGGCGTCGACCAGATCTTCGCCGGCCACGCCTTCCACGAAACACCCCTGTTTCGAACAGCGGTCGACCTGGACGACAGTTTTCTTCTCGCCAATGGCCAGTTCAACGCCGGGCTTCAGCATGAAGTTGAGCGGAAGCGCCATCTGCAGAAGGCTTTTCTGGGTCTTCGGAGCATAGGCGACCGAAACGACCAGAACGAGTTCCTGGGTGTCCTTCGAAACGAGTTTCTGGACGATCTGGCACTTGAGGCCGTTGATTTCCGGATCGAAGCATTCGAGTTCCCATTCCCCGTAGGTGGTGCGCTCGATCTTGGGGCCTTCCTGGCCTTTTTCCGTCTTTGAAGACTTTGCGGCCAGCGGTGCCGTGGCCAGGAGGCCGACAGCGAATGCCACCACAAGGGTCTTGATCGTTCCGAAATTCATCGCCGATTTTCTCCCATTTTCGCAATTCGCGACTCGTCAGCCGCAGGACTCCAATCCTCCCGTATTTACGAATGAAGATCTTGCGCATGGGTTAACGCCAGCACCAATTCCTGCCGCTGCGTTTCCGTTCGAGCCGGCCAGAGAGCCATTGCCGTAGGTCACGAAGGTTCCCGGCAGCGGGATGTCGGCTCCCTCCGGGAACCCAACAGACAGGTTTTCGATGGGCTGGAGGTTTTCGTCGAACGACACGCCGTTATGGGTCGTCACATCATCGGACATGATGACCAGTGTCTGCCCGGGCAGATTGACCCGCAGCGCGGCCTCGCGATCGATGAACAGCGTATCGACATCGGTCGAGAAGGTCTTCTTGTCGAGCACGAGATAGAAAGGCTCGCCCGCTTTAACCTGGTGGAGCTGAACACCGCTGGGCTGGATGGCGGTGGTCGTGTTATCGACGAGGGTCTTGAACCGGTTGTTCCAGAACTCGCCGCGACGGCCGATCATCGCCGACTGGAACTCGAGACGGTCGGTATCGGCGTTGATCATGGCGACCTCAGTCGAGAGCACGCCGAAGATCACGCCAGGACCGGACACGATATTCATAGAGACGAGGTCGGCCATGCTGCCGCCCGGCCCCGTTGCCTGGACCTCCAGCGGCGTCGTTCCGGTATGGATCACATTGCCGATCACGAGTTCCCGAGCTTTCAAGTCCAGGTTGTTGGCCACACGGAGTTCCGCGAACTCGACACGTCCCTCGCTCCGCAAGTTGATCGAACCGAAGATCAGCGGGTTCTCAAGCAGGATGTCGCCGGCGCGAAGTACGAGGGCGCCATCGCGCGCATCGATCCGACCGGAGCCCTTGCGCTGAACGAGCCGACCGCTGGCGTTGCCGGCACCACCGTTGGCGCGGAGCGTTATCGTTCCGTCGAGGCTTGACAGAACCGTGCGCGGGCTGAGCGTGAGGTCGTCACCGCCGGTCAGTCTGATTTCGCCGCCGCGGCTCGCAAGCTTGCCGTCGATATCGGCATCGCCGCCCGAGGTCATGACAATCGGCCTGCTCGACGTATTGGCCTGTCCGCTGAAGCTCAGCGTGTCGCCTGCGCGGACCAGGATCTGACCACGGCCCGCGCCGCCGCCAACACCCTTCGCCGTGGGATCGCCGCCGACGAGTCGGCCCGCAACGGCGACGTCGTCGCCAGCGACCATATGGATGGCACCGCCGACGCTACGGACGGTTCCATCGACGCCGATGGACCGTTCCGCCCGCAGTTCGAAATCGCTCTGCGTTACCGCCGGCGTCACCTTCAATCGGGCATCGTTTCCGGCAACGATCTTCGCGGCGAAGGCACGCAGCGTTCCGGTCAAAGCGAAGTCATTGCCGGTATCCGCGGTGAAGTTTTCGAACGCCGTCGCGTCGCCGGTGATCGCGGCGTCGCCACCGGTATCGATACGGATGCCGGCGAATGCTGTGAGGTCTCCGGTATGCGCGTATGAGCCACCCGCGTTGACCCTGATGCCCGCTGCGTTCGAGCGGGCGTTTCCGACCACGCCGATATCGCTGCCTGCGTTGAGTCCGATAGCCTTTTGTGCCGTCAGGTCGCCGGTGAGGCCAATGTCTGTGCCCGCCGTCATGGCGACCGCACCCGCGGCGCTATCGACGTTACCGATGACCGTGGTGCTTTCGCCGCTGTTTGTCGTTACGCCGGTCTGGCCGGTGATCGCGCCGGGAATGGCAGCGCCCGTGCCGTCTGTCGTCAGAACCGACGCCTTCACGGTAAGTGCGCCGCCCGTGTCGATGTCGACGCCGCCGCTGTTGCTCGTCACGCTGCCTGCGACGGTTGCCGGACCGCCGCTGGCGATCTCCACCTGCTTCTCGCCCCAGACGCTGCCGTCGAGGCCGAGTGCCTGGCCGATCTGCAGCGCAACGGCGCCGAGCGTGCTCTTGATGCGGCCGACGATGGTCGCGCCGGCACCCGTCGTGACCGTGATGCCGTCCGCCGCCTCGACGTCGCCGGTCTGGGTCAGGCCGCCGGAGGACGCCGTGACGCTCACCCGATCCGACGTCGACTGGACGACCGGGTCGGCGCCCGTCTGCGTCAGCTCAACGTCGCGGGCCGCCGTCAGCGTTACCGCATCGCGGGCCTGGAGCGCGCCGTCGAGGTCGATGTCCTCGCCCGCCGTGACGGTGACCGCGCCGCCGAGGCCGCGAACCGTCCCGTCGATATCCACCGTCGCGCCGGACTTCGCCGTGCCGTCCGACGGACCCGCCGCGATCGTCACGCCGCCCGCCGTCGAGGTCACCGAACCGGCGAGCGTCGTCTTGTCGCCGCTTGTCGTGGTGACACCGGTCTGGCCGGAGACGGCGCCATCAACGTCGAGGCTGCTGCCTGCCGTCATGGCAACTGCGCCGCTGCCGCTGGTGACCGTCCCATCGACGTCGGTCGATGTACCGCTCGTCGTGGTGACACCCGCCTCGCCGGAGACGGCGCCATCAACGTCGAGGCTGCTGCCCGCCGTCATGGCAACTGCGCCGCTGCCGCTGGTGACCGTCCCATCGACGTCGGTCGATGTACCGCTCGTCGTGGTGACACCCGCCTCGCCGGAGACGGCGCCATCAACGTCGAGGCTGCTGCCCGCCGTCATGGCCACCGCACCGCTGCCGCTGGTCACCGTGCCGTCCACATCGGTGGACGAACCGCTCGTCGTCGTCACGCCGGTCTCGCCGGAGAGGTTCCCAGCGATGGCGTTGCCGCCCGCATCCTTCGTTTCGACCGATCCGCCGACGGCGAGCGACGTACCCGCCTCGACCGTCACCGTCGCGTTCGCGCTTTCGACGCGGCCCGCCACCGTCGTTGCGGCGCCGCTCGCGATCTTCACGCCCGAGCCGCCCGTGACGGTGCCGTCGACGCCGGCGTCGGCGCCGGTCTCGATGCTGACCGCCGGAGCCGTGCCGGAGCCGCCAACAGGGCCGGTCACGCCCGTCACCGCGCCGACCTGTTTATAGTCGCGGCCGGCCTTCACGATCACGTCGGCCGTCGTCGACGCCACCGACACCGGGGCCGCCGGGTCGGCGCCCTGGGCGGCGTTGCCGACCAGCACGTCGCGCGTCGCCGTCAGCGCGACCCGGTCGCGGCCGGTCACGTCGGCGTTGATGTCCACGTCCTCGGCCGCCATCACGGCGACCTTTCCGCCGAGCCCCTGGACGGCGCCGTTCAATCGCACCGAGGCGTTCTCGGTGGCCGTGGGGAACGTGCCGGGCAGGGTGGTGCCGGTGAGATCCGCCGCCGGAACACCGGCGGTGATGCGCACGCCGCCATCGGTCGAAGTCACCGGACCGTTGAGCGTCGCCGACAGGTTCACGGTGCCGTTGTGGCCGGCCGGAACCTCGGTGCCGCTGGCAATCGCGACGCCGCTGCGGCCGGAGACCGATCCATCAACGGTCAGCCCGTGGCCCGCCGTCATGGCGACCTTGGCGCCGCTGCTCGTGACCGTGCCGTCGACGTCAGTCGATGTACCGCTTGTCGTGACAACACCCGTCTGACCGCTGACCGCGCCGTCAACGTCAAGGCTCGTACCCGCCGTCATCGCAACGGCGCCCGCGGCGCTATCGACGTTGCCGATGACCGTGGTGCTGTCGCCGCTGTTTGTCGTTACGCCGGTCTGGCCGGAGACAGCGCCATTGACGTCGAGGCTTGTACCCGCCGTCATCGCGACCGCGCCCGCCGCGCTCGTGACCGTGCCGTCGACATCGGTCGATGTACCGCTTGTCGTCGTCACGCCAGTTTGGCCGCTGACCGAACCATCGACGTCAAGGCTAGAGCCTGCCGTCATCGCGACCGCGCCGCTGCCGCTCGTGACCGTGCCGTCGACATCGGTCGATGTACCGCTCGTCGTGGTCACGCCGGTCTGGCCGCTGATCGAACCATCGACGTCAAGGCTAGAGCCCGCCATCATGGCGACCGCGCCCGCCGCGCTCGTGACCGTCCCATCGACGTCGGTGGATGTGCCGCTCGCCGTCGTTACGCCGGTCTCGCCGGTGATCGCGCCGGGAATGGCGGCGCCCGTGCCGTCCGTCGTCAGAACCGACGCCTTCACGGTCAGCGCGCCCGTGTCGATGTCGACGCCGCCGCTGTTGCTCGTCACGCTGCCTGCGACGGTTGCCGGACCGCCGCTGGCGATCTCCACCGTCTTCTCGCCCCAGACGCTGCCGTCGAGGCCGAGTGCCTGGCCGATCTGCAGCGCGACGGCGCCGAGCGTGCTCTTGATGCGGCCGACGATGGTCGCGCCGGCACCCGTCGTGACCGTGATGTCGTCCGCCGCCTCGACGTCGCCGGTCTGGGTCAGGCCGCCGGAGGACGCCGTGACGCTCACCCGATCGGACGTCGACTGCACGACCGGGTCGGCGCCCGTCTGCGTCAGCTCAACGTCGCGGGCCGCCGTCAGCGTCGCCGCATCGCGGGCCTGGAGCGCGCCGTCGAGGTCGATGTCCTCGCCCGCCGTGACGGTGACCGCGCCGCCGAGGCCGCGAACCGTCCCGTCGATATCCACCGTCGCGCCGGTCTTCGCCGTGCCGTCCGGCGGACCCGCCGCGATCGTCACGCCGCCCGCCGTCGAGGTCACCGAACCGGCAAGCGTCGTCTTGTCGCCGCTTGTCGTGGTAACCCCAGTCTGGCCGGTGACAGCGCCATCAACGTCGAGGCTGCTGCCCGCCGTCATGGCCACCGCACCGCTGCCGCTGGTGACCGTCCCATCGACGTCGGTCGATGTACCGCTCGTCGTGGTGACACCCGCCTCGCCGGAGACGGCGCCATCAACGTCGAGGCTGCTGCCCGCCGTCATGGCCACCGCACCGCTGCCGCTGGTCACCGTGCCGTCCACATCGGTGGACGAACCGCTCGTCGTCGTCACGCCGGTCTCGCCGGAGAGGTTCCCAGCGATGGCGTTGCCGCCCGCATCCTTCGTTTCGACCGATCCGCCGACGGCGAGCGACGTACCCGCCTCGACCGTCACCGTCGCGTTCGCGCTTTCGACGCGGCCCGCCACCGTCGTTGCGGCGCCGCTCGCGATCTTCACGCCCGAGCCGCCCGTGACGGTGCCGTCGACGCCGGCGTCGGCGCCGGTCTCGATGCTGACCGCCGGAGCCGTGCCGGAGCCGCCAACAGGGCCGGTCACGCCCGTCACCGCGCCGACCTGTTTATAGTCGCGGCCGGCCTTCACGATCACGTCGGCCGTCGTCGACGCCACCGACACCGGGGCCGCCGGGTCGGCGCCCTGGGCGGCGTTGCCGACCAGCACGTCGCGCGTCGCCGTCAGCGCGACCCGGTCGCGGCCGGTCACGTCGGCGTTGATGTCCACGTCCTCGGCCGCCATCACGGCGACCTTTCCGCCGAGCCCCTGGACGGCGCCGTTCAATCGCACCGAGGCGTTCTCGGTGGCCGTGGGGAACGTGCCGGGCAGGGTGGTGCCGGTGAGATCCGCCGCCGGAACACCGGCGGTGATGCGCACGCCGCCATCGGTCGAAGTCACCGGACCGTTGAGCGTCGCCGACAGGTTCACGGTGCCGTTGTGGCCGGCCGGAACCTCGGTGCCGCTGGCAATCGCGACGCCGCTGCGGCCGGAGACCGATCCATCAACGGTCAGCCCGTGGCCCGCCGTCATGGCGACCTTGGCGCCGCTGCTCGTGACCGTGCCGTCGACGTCAGTCGATGTACCGCTTGTCGTGACAACACCCGTCTGACCGCTGACCGCGCCGTCAACGTCAAGGCTCGTACCCGCCGTCATCGCAACGGCGCCCGCGGCGCTATCGACGTTGCCGATGACCGTGGTGCTGTCGCCGCTGTTTGTCGTTACGCCGGTCTGGCCGGAGACAGCGCCATTGACGTCGAGGCTTGTACCCGCCGTCATCGCGACCGCGCCCGCCGCGCTCGTGACCGTGCCGTCGACATCGGTCGATGTACCGCTTGTCGTCGTCACGCCAGTTTGGCCGCTGACCGAACCATCGACGTCAAGGCTAGAGCCTGCCGTCATCGCGACCGCGCCGCTGCCGCTCGTGACCGTGCCGTCGACATCGGTCGATGTACCGCTCGTCGTGGTCACGCCGGTCTGGCCGCTGATCGAACCATCGACGTCAAGGCTAGAGCCCGCTGTCATGGCGACCGCGCCGCTGCCGCTGGCGACCGTCCCATCGACGTCGGTCGATGTGCCGCTCGTCGTCGTTACGCCGGTCTTGCCGGTGATCGCGCCGGGAATGGCAGCGCCCGTGCCGTCCGTCGTCAGAACCGACGCCTTCACGGTCAGTGCGCCGCCCGTGTCGATGTCGACGCCGCCGCTGTTGCTCGTCACGCTGCCTGCGACGGTTGCCGGACCGCCGCTGGCGATCTCCACCGTCTTCTCGCCCCAGACGCTGCCGTCGAGGCCGAGTGCCTGGCCGATCTGCAGCGCGACGGCGCCGAGCGTGCTCTTGATGCGGCCGACGATGGTCGCGCCGGCACCCGTCGTGACCGCGATGCCGTCCGCCGCCTCGACGTCGCCGGTCTGGGTCAGGCTGCCGGAGGACGCCGTGACGCTCACCCGATCCGACGTCGACTGGACGACCGGGTCGGCGCCCGTCTGCGTCAGCTCAACGTCGCGGGCCGCCGTCAGCGTCACCTCATCGCGGGCCTGGAGCGCGCCGTCGAGGTCGATGTCCTCGCCCGCCGTGACGGTGACCGCGCCGCCGAGGCCGCGAACCGTCCCGTCGATATCCACCGTCGCGCCGGTCTTCGCCGTGCCGTCCGACGGACCCGCCGCGATCGTCACGCCGCCCGCCGTCGAGGTCACCGAACCGGCGAGCGTCGTCTTGTCGCCGCTTGTCGTGGTGACACCGGTCTGGCCGGAGACGGCGCCATCAACGTCGAGGCTGCTGCCCGCGGTTACCTGGACTTTGCCGCCATCGGCACCGATCGATTTTGCCTTCGTACCGACTGCGCTTTGCAGCGTGATGTTGCCGAACGCCTCGACGTTGGCTTGCAGATCAAGATTTGCGCCACTTGTGACGGTCACATCGCCACCTCGGGCGTCGACCATACCCTTGAAGGTTGCATCGCCCGCCGCGGTTGCCGTGATGGTGTCAGCGGTCAAATCCTTTTTCGCGGACACCGTCCCGCCCGAAGACGACAAGCGAAGCGCGCCGGGAACGTCGAGCGCGGGATTCACGCTCAAGTCGCCGCCAGCAGCAATGTCGACGTCGCTGCCGCCCAGCGCCAAAGCTGTCACGGCGAGTGCGTCCGTCTCGGAGACCTCGATACCGCCGGAAGCGCTGTTTGCGGCATCGAGCTTGGCGAGTTCCGTTTCGAGGGCGTTGCCGTCGCCGATGCCGGTGACAGCGCTGAGTCTCGCGCCGCCGTTCGCCGCCGTAATATCGACGTTGGTGTCGCCTCCATCCTTGATGCCGCCGGAGGTCGAGGTGATGGCGACGGCGTCGTCAGCGGTGCTTTGCGAAGCGATCGACGCGATGACGATATCGTTCGTCGCCGTAAGCGCGACCTTGCCCGAAGCGTTGGCTGTGGCGCCATCGGTCTGACTGATACCGCCGTTCGTGGCCTGAGCCGAAATCGTCGTGCCCGCCGAGATCGTGCCGAGCGAAATGCCGTCGCGGGCAGTCAGCGACACGGCACCCGCCGTCGCCGTGGAAGTGCCGTTGACGATCTCTCCCTTCATGGCGGTGAGGTTTACCGAGGCGCTGGCCTCCGCCTTCCCTACGCGAAGGTCGAGGTCGGTCGCGCTGAGCCAGATCGAGCCGTTGGATGCTGTCGCGTCGACGACGCCGTCGTCAGACGATAGCTGGATATCGAGCGCGTTATCAGCGGCGCCAATCGACGTGCCCGCAAGCAGGGTAACCGCTCCGGCAAGAATGTTGCGGTCGCCATCGTTTCGAACGTCACCGATACCGTTTTGCGCTTTGAGCCACGCGGTGCCGTTGGCCAGGACGAAATCGATGTCGAGGCTTCCCTGAATGTCGCGGAGGTAGACGTCGCCCTTGTTCGCGCGGGCCGTCAGCCTGCCGTTGAGTTCGGCAGAAAGCGGTTTTGCCTTCGTACCGATGCTGCCGTTCGCCGCCTCGAGGATGGCGTTCCGGGCCGAGAGCGCGGCTTGGCCATCGGCGGATGCATCGGCGATGCCAGCACCCGCCTTGATGCGGATATCCAGCTGCTCCGAAGTCGCTCGCGCGATGTTGATGTCGCTATCTTCCGAGCCGATGAAGATGTGCTTCTGGGCCGCGACCGTGAGGTTGCCGCCGTTCAATTCGATGTCGATGTCTTCGCGCTGCTCGATGCCCGACAGATTGCCGTCGGCGTCGAACACGAGATCGTCACGCTCTGCTGTGGCGAGCGCCAGCTTGATCTCATCGTCGTCGAGCTTGGTGCCGTTGAGCGTTGCTTCGAGTTCGTTGTCGGCGTTCTTGGAGAGGACAATGGTTCCCTTGGTGGCGCCGACTTCACCTGAAGCAACGTCGAGCGTGATGCTGTTACCGACGACGTTCGCTTCCTCGTTAATAGGCGAGGTATTGCCGCGCGCGGAGATGAGGTTGCGAGAAACGGAAGTCGAGAGTTCCTCCTGGGTCCAGGTGCTGCCTTCGGTGGATTTACTGATGGCGACGACTTCGTAGCTGCGCGTGGCGCCGGGCGTACCGGCCGCGACGACGCCGCCGTCGCTATCTCGGTAGCGCTCGACGACAACGTGGGTTGGTGCGTAGGCGCTGTTCTGTTCGGTCTGCGATCCGAACTCGCCGTGGAGGGCTTCGAACAGTTCACCCTTGGCCGCATCCTCGCTCTTGAGCGAAGCAATGTGGCCGGAGATATCGCCGTCGGCCTTCGCCCGCTCCTGCCAATAGAATTCGTAATCCGACTTGGCCTTGTTCGTCATCGCGGCCGTCGTAGCGGCGATGCTCGCATCGGCGCCAGCCCCGGCAAGAAGCGCGTTATCGTTCCAGATAGCGAGGAGTTCCGCCGCGGTCGCGGTATCCAGCGTGTCGTTGGCGTTGGCATCGCGGAGGCTGCCGCCGGCGACCGTCAACTTGACATCGCCAGCGGCTTCGACGCGCTCGACGCGCAGGTCGCCACTGGTTTCGGTGATGTTGATGCCGCCCGCGGCTTTGGCATTCAGCCGGCCTTCGTTGGCGTTGGTGTCGATGCGAACCGCCGTGGCGGCGCTCCCGATGCCGCCGGCCTCGGCCGTCATCGTCACGTTGCGGCCGACAACCAGCGTTCCGGAAAGCTGCTCAATTCCGGTCGACGCCGTGAGCGCGACGTTGCCGCCGCCGGCATCGATGTTGCCGATGACGAGTTGGCCACGCTGCTCAGCCAACGCGATGCCGCTGGCCGCAATCGCACTGACGGATGCTCCCGCCACATTCACGAGATCGATATTGACACTGGCATCCGCCGTCGCCCCGCGGATGCGACCGGTATCTGCGGTGAGTTGCAGAACCTTCGCCGTGGTGAAAGCCTGTGCATTGGCTTGGACGATATCGCCCTGGCGTGAGACGATCCGCGTGGTGCCGCTGACGTTGGAGACGCTGTCGTTGAGCGCGACCGTGCCCTTGCTGTCGATGTTCACCGCACCGCTGTCATAGCCGATGAAGCCGATGCCGATGGGCTGATCGACCGGGACGCTATGGCGATAATAAAGCGACGCGCCTTCCTTCACCGTCTGTCTGGTCTCGGCGGTGCGTTCGAAGCAGCCGAAGATCCAGCCGGACTTTGAGCACCAGCTGCTGCTGGCATATGTCGTCTCGGAACTGGTGACGTTGCGTTCGTATTCGAACGAATACTTTCCGTCCGTATCGCCGGAGCCGTATTCCACCTCCGCGACGCGATCCTTGATGCCATCGCCATCGCTATCGACCTCGACAACGATCGGCACGGGATCTCCGGCGCGCGTGTAGTTCGGGCCGCTGACGAGGTTCTCGTCCTTGGCGAGCGCGTCTCCCAAGGCACCGAGGCTCAAGCCGAAAGCCTGGCCCTGGACCTTGCGGTAGATCGAAACCTTGTTGGAGGTCTGCCCCTGTCCCGTGACCCAGGTGTAGCTCTTTCCGTCCTGCTCGGTCAGCTCCAGAGTTCCTTTGCGCGAGTTGGCGAATTGCGCGTTCGCCACCGCCGTCGGGTTGCCCGAAGCGTCGACCGAATAGGCCACCGAGATGCTGCCGTCAGCCTTTTGGACAGCCTTGGTGCCGGCAGTGAGGTTGGTCCGATGGACGATATTGGTGCCGTCGAAGACGTAGTCCTGGATGCGCGTGGCCTCGAACGTCTTCGCCTCGCCGTTGACGTTGACGGCGTTGCCGGATTCGTCCACCACGCCGATCTCGACGACGTTGATGAAGCGGATGCGGCCGTCGCGGCCGCTGGCCGTGTCGCCCGTCTCCGTTGTCCGGATCGTGCCGCCGGTATCGACGGCGTTGGTCGTCAACTGGCGGTCGGTGTCATTCGAGATGTCGACCTTGGCGTATCCGTGCAGCGCGTTGATCTGTCCGCCGCCAGTGGAGACCACGTCGCCGAAGATCTGCACGCGACCGCCGCCGGCCCGGACGTTGTCCACTTCGAGCTGGCGGGTCTCGACGTTGTAGTCGATCCCGATCTGGCGCTCGGCATGGGCGATCTGCTCGTTGATTTCCCCGGTCGACTTCGTTCCCGGCAGGATGTTCTTGCCTTCGACGATCTCGACGGTCGTTTCGGTGCCGCCCGTATCGATCAGCCGCTTCAAATACTGCGCAGCGGCAGCCTTACCGGCCAACTGATATTCGGTCATCTTGAAGACGTAGCTGTCGGCGCAGACAAAGCCGACGCACTTGCGTTCTTTAAGGTTCGAGGCGTTCGCCTTGTAGTAGGCGTAAGCCTCGTCGTACTGATCGAGCTGCGACTGCGTGCCGGAGTCGACGGATGCCGAATACTTGGCGATTCCGCTCTGGATCAGGCCGTTGACGTTGACGGTCTCAGCCGAGATGTAGACGTTGCCTTCGGCGACAATGGAGCCAGAAGTTCTCGTAAGCTCTTCGACGAACGAGTCGGAAATGCCCTTCGTTATCTCGAACGACGCCAACCCGCCATAGTCGATCGCTTCCAGGGGATCGGCAAAGCTCGAGAACTGGGCGCGCGGCGTGCCGCCAACGTGGAAAAAGCCGTACGTGAAGTTGTTGGTGAAGTCCTTGCCGGCGCTGAGGTTGATCGTGGCACCGCGCACTTCGCCGGCGACATCCAGGTTGCCTTCCGTCGACATGGTAATGGTGCCGCGCGGGTTATATGCGAATCCGCGCACGAAGAGATCGGCAGGCGTGGTTTCGCCGGCCTTGGCGCCATAGGTATTCTTGACGATTATTTCCGGCGTGGTGTTCGCGCTGGACAGCACTGTGATGCCAGCGGTGGAGCCCCGGGCGTTCACATCGCCGAGCTTATCGACGCTGTCGACAAGCGCGCCGTTGAAGAAGACGCGTCCGCCTTTTTCCTCCGGCACGATGAGGTCGTTCACTTCGAGGAACGCTGCGCTCTTGTTCTCGATCTTGATGTTGGAGTCGCCCGGCGCCTCGATCAGCGTGCCGCCGGTCGTGTTCATCGCGTCGGTCCTGATCGACACGTCGCCGGTACGCGCCGTCACGTCCGCCACGATGATCTTGTCGACTAGCCTGTCCTTGCCGCCGAGTTCGTTGAAGCGGTCGACGAGGATCTGCCTTTGGAGCTGCAGCGCGGTTTTCGTCTTGGTATCGCCGGAGAAGGCGGCCAGCTCCGCATCGATCTCCGCGATGGCGAGGCGAATTTCGTCTCCAAGTGAGACGTCGTTGCGGATCGTGTAGGTGATGCCCTCGCTCTGCAGCAGAACGCCGTTCGTATCGGTGTCCGGAACGTAGTTGCGACCGGTCAGGACGTTGCCGTCAGCGTCCTTGAGGTTCGGATCGGGCGACGTGATCGTCACCGGGTTCTTGGCGATGACCAGGATCTGCTCATGCTTGAAGCCGGCCTTGACCTCGGTGTTGTTGAGAACGATCTCGCTGACCGTGTCGGTAGTTGAGGTTCCGCCCGTGGTCTCCAGTGTGACCGCCGCTCCGAATAGGCTCAAGAACTTGCCGAGTTCTTCGAGTACCTCCTGATAAAGGTCCTGCCCGCGGCCGTAGCCGTCGGCGGATACACCATTCGTATCGGTCGTCAGCTCGATGTTGCGTACCGCGTTCAGCCGGCTGCCGCTGGCGGTTGTGATTCTTGCGGAGACGTCGGATTGCGCGTCCGCGTTCGGGTCCGTCTCGATGGGGATTGCCGTTCGGTTCCACAGGCGCGTGCGCGCGATGGTCGAGATCGAACCGGCGGCACGATCATCGGCACCGGACCGCACTGCTAGCGATTCCTCGGCGTAAAGGCGTGCGCCGCTGCCGATCGTGACGCTATTGTCGACGAAGATCCGGGATTCTGAGGTGCCTTCGGCGGCACCGGCCAGACCGTAGGTTTTCGCGTTCGCACTGGTATTGATGTTCGCATCGGTGCGGGCCCCGACCTCGACATCGCCGTCGCCGCTCCAGACGACCGCGTTGTCGCCGATGGAAACCCGCGTGCGGTCCCGGTTTGTCGCGCTGCCGGACTTGATCCGCGATTCCGCCTTTGCAACGGCAATCGCGCCGCCGGTATCGAGGCGCGCCTTGTCGGCGGCAACGGTATTCGAATAGGCGCGGATCTTGATGTCTTTGGTGTTGGTAATGTCGTCGTTATCAAGAACGCGGATTTCAGCCGCACCGATGGCGACATCCACCTTGCTGGAAAGCTGCGTGTCGCTCTTCGCCGCTGCGCCGCCAGCGACACCGCCAGAGGCCGCATAGGCGGAGGGCGTGTCTCCGTCCTCCGACTTCGTCATCAGGTTCGCTGCCTCGATGACAATGTCGCCGCTCGAATTCAGCGCGACCTTGTCGCCAATATCCGTGGCGACCGTGGCGTTGGCGGTATTGTTGGCATAGGCGCCGGTCTTGCCGACCAGATAGCCCGCGCGGGCGTCCGTCGTTGCACGGACACGGCCATCGGCGTGGCGCGCGGCAACCGTCATGTCGCCGGACGTGAACCCGTCTTTCGCGCTATTGTCGGAGAACGTCGTTTCGGTCGTGGAGTTGAGGACGTTTTCTGCCTTGGCACTCGCGCCGACGATGAGGCCGCCGGCACCGCCCTGGGTCTTGGCGTCGAGATCTTCGCGTGCCGTGGAGGTGATCTTGAGATCGCCCTCAATGCGGCCACCCGTACCGCTTCCGATCGTTGTCTTCGTGGTGTTCGTCACCTTGCTCTTCGAGCCGACGATCCCCACAGCGGCGATGCCACCGACGGAAACGCCGAACGCGTCGGCATCGCTGGCGACATCGGAATTCGCCGCGATCTCAAGGCTTCCCTGTTTGGCGTCGCCCGCCTTGCCGACCTGGAAATCGTTGTCGGCGCCGATATTGGCCTCGGTCCGGGCGGTGAAGTCGGTCTCGCTCGATAGCGCCGTCACGCCGACGCCCAGAGCGCCGGAGCCTGCTTCCGTACGGGCTTCGACCTGTTCGCCTTCGCTTGGCTTCGACGTCTTCGCAAGGAGCGCAACGCTGCCGTCGGATGCAAAGCTGACGTTGTTGCCGGTCTCGACGATGGCGTCCGTGTCGGCAATTGCCTTGACCTGTGTGATGCCGACGGCGACGCCGCCGGCGACGGCGCCGGCATAGCCTTTCGCCGCGACGCGCGGTGCCGAAACAGTCTCGATGAGGATTCGGTCGCGGGCGGAAAGCTGCGCGTAATCGCCAATTCTGGTCTTCGCGTTGACCTTGTCTGCGACCGAGAAATCGATGTAACCCACTGCGCCGGCGCCGCCGACCGTTGCACCGACGACGGTGCCGGTCACCGCGCCGCCGTGGCGTGCGGAGATATCGATCGCGCCGGCTGCGAGACGTGCGCCGCCCGCCTTCGAGGTCGCCGCGATAACTTCGGCGGTGACCGATCCGGATTTCTCGACGCTGGCGATCTGCGCACCGACCGAGCCCAACCCACCGGCGGTTGCTCCGTAGGCCCTGGCATCGACGCTGTTCTGCTCGCTGGCCGCGACCGTCAGCTTGCCGGTTTCGGTGTCATCGGTCGTATCGGAGTCTGGCGTGAGCGTGATGACCGCGCCGTTGGCGATCCTCGCCGTTGTGGTGGTGTTGAAGTCGACGTCGGCGATGGCGCCGGTAATCGCGAAGTCCTTGGCGAGCGCGCCGCCGAAGACGGTGACATCCGAGCGGACGGCGGCGTCGCCGTCGGTGGCCGTGACATCGACGTTGCCGCCGGCCGTCACCTGCGCGCCCGCGCCGATACGCGCCGTAGCGAGCGTGTTGATATCGACGAGCGCGAGACTTGCGCCGACGCCGACGCCGGCAGAGACGCCGATACCGCCGGTCAGGAGATCGACTTCAGTGACATTGCGGGCGGTGACGGCGACATCGCTACCGGCCTCGACGACAGCATTGTCGCCGATCTCGGCGACGGCGTCGTTGCTGGCCGACAGCACGGAATCCGCAGCAGTCACATCACCCGAAGCGTCGCCGCGGGTCTGTGCCGAGCCAGCCCGCGATGTTGCTGTCGAAGCGCCGCTCGCCTCTCCGAAGCCAGCCCCGTTGACGGCGCTGGTCGAACCGTCGGTCAGCGCCGAGACCTGGCTGGCGGCGGACTCCGAGCCGTCCTTCTCGGTCATCGCGCCACGCTGTGCCATCGTCAATGCGCCACCGGCCTTGATGACCGCGACCGATCCCGCCACGCCGACGCCCCCGCCGATCGATGCGGCAACCTGATAACCGTCCAGCGACTTCTTCAGTTGCGCATCGACGGTGACATCGCTTCCGGCAAAGACTGTTGCGTTGTTGGCGATGCGTGCCGTCGACGAGCCGCGCATGGTGATGATGTCGATCCCCGCCGCGCCGGACGCGAGACCCGCCCCGGACGCTGCGCCGACGACGGACAGCATCTGCGTGTCGTCATTGGCGATGACCTTGATTTCAGGCCCCGTATAGCTGCCGGCTGATGCCTTGGCCGTCGTCACCTCGGCGTCGGCGGCGTTCTTTGCGGCAAGCGCGGTGTCGATCGCTGCCTGAGCGTTGTCGACGTCACCCTGCGAGACGTTCGGATCGCCGTTATCGAGCTGGGACTGCAGGATCGTTTTTGCAGCAACCGCGCTATCATAAGCGGCCTGTGCATCGGCGGCGGCCTTCTCGGCGGCGACGACGGCCTCCTTCGCTTGCTTGACCTTCTGGTTGACCTGGGCGTGCTGGCCGATCTCGGCCAGCGTCGTCGACTTAAGCGACTTGACGCTGATGCCGCCGGCGATGCTGGCCTTCCCGCCAATGCCTGCGGCAATGGTGACGCTGAGCATCCGCGTATCCGCGTCCGCGCCGAGGGATACCTTACGGCCCGCGTCGACCTTGGCGTAGTCGCCGACCTTGGCGATGGTCTCGGCTTCGGAATTGACGACCGAAACGCCGATACCGGCGCCTGCGGTGCCGCCGCCGAGCCCGACGGAACCGACGATGTGGAAGGTGTCCACGCGGTTTCTGGCGCTAAGGTCCAGATCCCGTCCGGCTCGAAGGGCCGCCGCATCGCTAGCCTGCGTCCCCGCCTCGACGATGGCCTCCGCCTTGTTCGACAGGGTCGCCACGCCGACCGCTCCTGACAGACCCGCGCCGCTCGATGCCGCGACGCTCGTCGTCACGGAGACAACCATGTCCTTGTTGTCGGCTTCGATCCTGATGTCACGCGCAGCGGAGACCTTGGCGCCGCGGCCGACCTTGGCCGTCGTCGACTTATCGAGGAGAACAACATCGACGCCCGCACCGACGCCGATCGATTGGCCGCCTGCCAAACCGACAGCGGTGTCCACCGTCAGTCCGTTGGTCTTGGCGCGGACCGTTACGTCCTGGCTCGCGCCCGCGGTTCCAGCGGCCTGGTTGACCTTTGCGTTGCGGGCGATTTCAGCGGTGGTTGTGCCGCTGACGTCGGACACGGTCGCTGCCCCGCCGAACGATTGGCCGACGCCGACGCCGAGACCGAGGTTGATGAGGCGCTGATCTGAGTGAGCCGTGACGGCGACGCCCTTGGCCGATTCGGTCGCGGCGGTCTGCGCGCCAAGCACGGCGGTGGCGTCGACGTTCTCAGCGCCGCTGTTTTCGCTTTCGGCGGTTTGCGCATTCGTGGCGATAGTGCCGCCGACATTGTCGTTAAGCGTGCCGGCCGAGCCGCCCGCCGTCGAGGCGGACCCGCTGGTCGAATCCGTGTCGCTTGGCGAAACGCCACCCGACAATCGACCGGTGCGGACGCTCATGTCGGCCGAGCCGCCGGCGCGGCCCGTGACATCCGCTCCCGTGCCGATCCGCGCGGTCGTCGTCGATGTCTGCGTCTGAACGCTGGCGAGGCCCGTCGCGGTCGTGAAGCGAATGACGTCGCTCTTGTCCTCGGCGTTGACGTGCACGTTGTTGTTGGCGTCGACAACGGCGCTATCGGCGATCTCGGCCAATGTGATGTTGGTCTGGTTGGCGATAGCTGCGGCCACCGACAGGCTGGTCGCAAACGCGACGAGGCCGCCATAGGCTGCCTGCGAACTGCGCGCATCGACGATGACGTCGTTCGTTACGTAGGTCTTGCCGGCGAGGCTTGCGGTCGTTCTCTTATCGAGCAGGTCGATGGCGAGTGCGGCCGAAACGCCACCCACGGCGACGGCGATACCGGCGACGCCGGAGCCCGCGACCGAGCGGTCTGCGGCCTTCACCGTCACGCTGTCAACGCGCTTGGCCGATGTGCCGATACGCGAATCGCTGTCGACGCGCGCCGTTGTCCGGGTGTCAAGCTTGTTGACCACCGCCGCGCCCGAAAGCGCGGCGTTCTTGGAGCCCGATACCTGAGCGGCGACGCCAATGAGCTGCGTGCGGCTCGCAGTATCGGTCACATCGTTCGCGCCCGAGACGGCGCGGACGGAAACGTCGTCGGCGGCCAGTACTTGCGCATTGGCCAGGCTGGCGGTCACTTCGCCGTTGGCCTTGTTGACGGCCACTGACGCGCCGACGCCGATTTCGCCACCGGCGAAGCCGCCGGCATAACTTTGCAGGTTGGTGCGCTCGGCAGCCGAAACGTTGAGGTCGTTGCTGCCTGCCGTGCCACCGGTAAGCGTGACCTTCGTTCCGCCCGTCACTTCCGCGATCGTGCCTTCGCGGCCATCTGTATCGTCATCGTTGCCGGAGAGGTTGATGGCCACCGAGCCCTTGAGCGCGACGCCGTTCTTCGACACCGATGCACCGGCTGCGACGGCAATCGAGGTACGGTCGGTTACCGCGACGACGTCGAGGGACTGCGCGTTGATCGTCGCCGCGTTCGTGATCCGCGCAGTGGCGTTACCGACCATCGAGGCGGCCGCCACGGCAATACCGATGCCGCCGGCGCCACCGACCGAGACGTCGCCCGAAACGGTGACGATGTTCGATTTTTCCGACGCCTTCACGGTCACACCGCCCGAACTGGTGATGCTGCCGCCGGAGATTTCGGCGAGCACTGAACCGCCGAGTGCGTTGTAGACCAGCGAGCCCGATGCGGTGGCGCCACCGCTGCCGGACTGGATCGCCGCCGAAATCGCGACCGAAACGATGCTGCGTTCAGCGAGGGCTTCAGCCTTTACGCTCGACGCAGCGACAACGGTCGTGGAGACGATCCGCGCTTTCACGTCGGCGGCCGAGATGTTCGCTGCACCGGCAACGCCGACGCCGAGGCCCTTCGAGCCGAGCGCGATGCTGGCCGCGCCGGCGCCCGAATGAATGGTCGACTTGTCTTGCGCCTTGAGCGCGATCTCGCCGGTGGCGGTGACGGAGCTGCCGGCGAGTTCGGCCGTTGTCTCCGACTTGTTGAACGTGTTGTAGACGACCGCCCCGGCGATACTGGCGCTTGCGCCCTGCGGCTTGTTCTGAGCCTGGCCGCTGGCCGCGCCTGCAATGATCGATTGCTCGTTCGCCGCGTCGATCGAGAGGTTGCCGCTTAGCGTCGCGCTCGTCAGTGAATTGGCGCGCGCGATGATTTTGTTCTGCTCGAACGAGTTGTGCGAATACGACCCGGCGATGCCGATCGTCGCCGCCTTGGGCGTTCCGCCGAAGTTCTGGAAGACGAACGAACCGGACGCCGCGACCGCACCGAGTTTGCTCTTGGCGTCGATATCGAGGTTCTTCGCCGTTAGCGTCGCGACGCTGTCGACTTCGGCCTTCGTCACCGTGTCGATCATGTTGACGCTGGCGTCTCCGGCGACGGTGATGCCCAGGCTCTCGGTCGCGCCCTTGATTGACGCGGCGATCGGGTTCGGCGGCGATTCCTTAGGCGTGCTGCCCGGCGTGTTGGCAACCGCGGCCCCTGCGGCGGCGGCGCCGAAGCCCGTGGCGGCCGGGTTGGGCGCACTGCCGGCGGAAGCTTCCGCGTTGGCATCGCCGTCACCGGTATTCTGTTCGACACTCGCCACGGCGCCGTCGGCGGTGGGGTTCTGCTGCTTGGAGATCTCGTCATCCAGACGCGAACCGGCGACAGCCGCCGTTGCCGTTGCCGCGGCAGCCGGCGAGCGCGGTTTCGGCGTATCGCCCGAACCGCTGTCGCCGTCGCCGTCACCTTCGGCTGCCGGCTTGTCGGCGCCGAGGCCCCCGGACAACGCCATGGCGACGGTGTCGCCCTCTGAGACAGCTTCGACTTTGACGGTGCGGCCCGCGGAGATGGCGCTGGCGGAACTGATGACCGCCTGTGTATCGAGCTTGACAAGGTTGACGCCGACGGCGGCGCCGACGCCGACGTTCTGCGCGCTAACCAGCGAGCCGGAGAAGTTCCAGTTTTTGATCTTGTCGTTCGCGTCGACGACAATATCGGCGTCCGTGCCGGATGCGATGACGCTTGAGGCCGCGCCGATGCGGGCCAGGGTGCGCGAATCGAAGTCGCTCAAGGTGACGACACCGATCACGGTCACGTCGCCGCCGCCGTCGGCGCTGAATGCGCCTGACGCGCCGACGTTGACCAGCAGTGCCTCGGCATCGGCGGTGACCGAAACGCCATCGACCGCCGTGACGGTCACGTTGTTGCCGATCTCCGCGACGGTATCGAGATCGTAAACGATACCGGCATAGGTCGCGCCGACACCGGTCGAGCCGCCGAGACCGTTGGGACTTTGGATGATGTTGGATGGATCGTTCTTCGCACCGATGGCGCGGCCGAAGCTGAAGAAGTCGCCGATGTTGCCGCTGGCGTTGATGCTTTCAACGTTAGAGGTCGAAGCGACCTTCACATCTTTCGCGGTTACGCTGGTTGCCGCCGCGTCCGTGGCCGTACCGCCGATGCGCGCGGTCGTCTCGGTGTCGAGATCGAAAATGTTGACGTTCGCCGCGAGTGCCAGGGACGCGCCTTTCGCATCGGAAGAAGCCGTCGCGAAGCCGCCGGTCGAAAGCAGGACGTTACGCAGACCGAAGTCGCCGAACGTCAGGTTGAGGTCGCCGAGATCGATGACGTGCTCGACGTTCGTGTTCGCGTCGACAATCACGTTGCTCGCCGAAACAAGCGAAACGCCAGGCGCCACCAGAGCTGTCGTATCGATGTCCACCTGGGTGTAAGGAACGGCGAGTGCAACGGCGGCGCTCGCGTTGCCGCCGGCGCCGGCGATGGCGAGGTTCTGCAGGCCGGCAACGCGCGAGTCGGTGTCGACTGTCAAGTCGCCGCGCTTGGCCGCGGCCGTTCCCTGGTTGGCGGTGATGCTGGCGTGGGTATCGAAGTCACCTGTCAGGATGCTTGTCGCGCCTGCAAGCTGGAAGGGAAGCTGGATCACACCGCCAAGCTTGCTGCCGACGACCTTTGCCATGACGTTTTGAGCGCCGCCGAAGAGTGCCTCCTGGAGTTCTGCGTCATCGGCCGCGTTGGCGACCGCCTGCGCGCGAAACTCCGCGACATCGAACCCCGTGGCGGTTGCCGCGTTGGCGACGAATTCCTGAACGTCGGAGTTAGCGACAACCGAGATATCGTCGCCACCGGTCACCGTGGTGCCGAGGACAGCCGTAACGTCTTCCCTGACGTCGAGGACAGTGGCTGCGAGCGCCGCCGAGCCGCCGCCGCTCGCTTCGTTGACGGCGAGGTTGATTTCGTAGGCCGAAACGTTTGTCGCCTGGAGTGAAAGATCCTGGTCGTCCGTCGCGGTGCCGGAGAACGCGATGCCCGCGCCGCTTGCAACGTTGACGCGGTTCGTGGTTTCGCCGAAGCCGACGAGCGCGCCGATATTGAGCGCGCTGCCCGTCGTCGCGATCTGGCGCGTCTGCAGGGAGTTCTGCGTGTGCGTTTCGAGCTTGATGGCCTTGCCGCTGGTGATCGAAGCGTTGCTTCCGATATCGATCGTCGCGAGCGGCGCGCCGCGCATGCCGAAGAAGTTCACACCCGGCAGAACGCCGGCGAGCAACGGTGAACCGCCGGGGGTGATGGCCGGGGCGTTGTCGGGACCGACCTGCGTCCGCGCCGCGGCGCGCAGCTTCGTGTCGCCGGTTCGCGAGGTGATCGCGGTGGTTCCGCGCACCTTGATCTCGGCGCGCGCATCGGCCTGGCCGACGAGGAATTTAACGGGCAGCGCCTTGATGAGCTGGTTGGCGATACGGGCGCCTGCGTTGTCGGCGTCGCTGTCGCCGAGCGATTTGACATCAGCGGCACTGGTGAGGACGCCGGCCCCGCCATCGACGGCGAGCTTGGAAGCAAGATCCGTGACGGCCGTTGCGGTTGCCGTGATGGTGACGGAGTCGCCGGTGATGGTTGCGTTGTTGAGATCGACAAGGCTCGTCGCCTGGACGTCTCCGCTTGTCAGGGTGTGATTGGCGATGGCCGCAAGTGTGATCGACTTGCCCTCGATCGTCGCACCGTCGAGCTTGATCTCGGCGGTTTGCGGGATCGTCAGGTCGCCGCCCGGCTCTTCGCGAACCTTCGTCTCCAGGGTGATGTCGCCGAAGGTGCCGCCCGAGCCGGTCGTGAGAGTCGCACCGGTATTCAAGATGATCGAGGGCGCACGGAAGACGACGTTGTCGCCGGCCTGCTTTGTGGAGACCGTCTTGCCGGCCAGTATCTCGATTCTTTCGGTGGCTTCGACGGTGAGTTCGTTGGCCTTCAATTCCGTGTCGGCCGAATAGGTCACCGTCTTCGGATCGATGTAAATGCTGCCGCCGACACCGTTGGTGGCGTCCGCGATAATCCGGCCGCCGGCCAAATCGATGGCATCGCGCGCGGAGAACTCGACGAAGCCGCCGTCACCGCTTTCGCCCGCGCTGGCGTCGATCAGCGCACCCTTTTCGAGCCGTGCCGAACCGCCGGCGAAGACAATCACGTCGCCGCCATCCGAACCGGCGCCGTCTCCGGCGGCCGTAAGAATGGCGCCGCTGACGACGTCGACGTCGCCGCCGGGCCGGATCTCGATCTTACCGCCCTTAACGCCGGCGCTGCCGCGCGCATCGATCCGTCCGGAAACGCGGACGTTGCCCGGCGAGCCAATAACAATGGAGCCGGAGCGATCGCGGTGTACGGTGTTGGCCGCCGGCCTCAGACCGCCGAGATTGACCTGGGCGCGCATGGCCGCGACGCCCTGGGCTCCCGCCCGCAGCGCGCCGGAAACGTTGACGCCGCCGCCGAGCATGTGAATGCCGTCGAGCGTGTTGATCTGCCCGCGAATGTCGATCATGGCGCCGGGCGCGGCGGGTGCCGTGCCGTTCAGGATCTGGCCGACCGCCCCGGCGTTGGGGTTGCCCGAGCGATCGAGCACACTATCCACGAAGTCGCTGGTGGGTGTCTGCAGGGAAAGCGAGCCCGCGTTGACCACGCCGGACGTGCCCACAACGATGCCGTTGGGGTTGAGAAGGTAGATGTTGCCGCCGATGCGGCCGCCTTTCACGCCGTTCAAAGTGCCGTGGATATCGGTCCGCTTGTCGCGGACGAGGTTGATCAGGTTATCGGCTTGATTGGGGACGTGCAGATTGACCGTTTTGCCCTGGCCGACGCTGAAGCGCTTGAACGAGTTGTAGGCGTTATTTCCGTGCACCGTCTGAGTGGTGATGTCGGTCTGGCGTCCGTTAACCTGCACCGACGTTCTCGTGCGGCCGTCGGTGGCGATATCGTTGGCGTAGGCCGGCGCCAGGCTCCATGCCATCATGTGGAGCGTGCTGAACCAGACAGCGAACTGCTTCAACAATCGGTGTCGAGACAGAAAACCCGAGAAGCCTTTTATCGACGTGCCGGCAAACGACTTCGGACCAACCGTCATCTTCAAAAATCACCCTTCGGAATTGGTGCGCACCCGCGCATTCCGAACAGCAATCAACGACGGCGGTGAAAAAACTTCTAAAAATCCAGGCGCACAGTCAAATCAAACAGTAATTTGGGATCCGCCTTTACAAATGGATCATGAATCTTATCAATAGATTTCGCAACACTTACGCGACTGTTAATCTTTCCAGAAAGTAAACCGATGTTGATTCCCGCGCCATAATCGGACGCGAAGTCCTCGCGTCGGATCTTCGACCCGGAATTGCGAAACGGTATCGCGGCGCCCGTTTCCGCGAAGGCGAAGAGATTGAAGCGCACGTCCAACGGATCGTGCCCGGTTAGATCCGCGACCGCGAGGCCCGGAGCGTGCGCCTCGAGGCGTCCCCAATAGCCATGATCGCCGTTGAACTGGTTGATTTCGAACGCCCTAAGCGTGGAGGGGCCGCCAATGGCGAACTGCTCCGACGAGGGCAGCAGTTCGGAAGGCGAGAACTGCCAGGCCGCATCGGCGATCAGGGTGAGGGGGATGGCGCCCAGACTGCGCACGGCGTGGAAATCGCCCGCGTACTTCACATAGCTGTTCCACTCCGCGCCAAAATTGTCATAGGCGCGGGCGCGAACGAAGACCGCCTTGGCCGTGGCCTCGATTACCCCGTCGCTTGCGAAATGGAACAACCGCGAGCCGACGGCGAACCGTCCGGTCGTCGTTCCGACTTCGAGCGGTCCGGTAACGGTTCGGCCGTTGGAGTACGCGGTTTCCATCAGGCCGTAGAACATCCAGTTCGCGCTGACGTGGAAGGGATGGCGTAATTCGAAAGCGGCGAACTGGCCATCGGAACGCAAATCCAGATCGGCGAAATCGCCCTTGATGATTTTACTTTTGGAAAGCGAATACTGGAATTCGAGGCGCGTCCCCGCGGTGCCGATCGGGGTATCGTAGATGCCGAACGAAGACTTCGCTCCCTTGGCGTAAGAGCCGCCGATCGACAGCGGGTCGTCCCGGCCAAGCAGCGAGGCGTTGCGGTAGAAGGTCTGGTTGCGGTACTCGCCGTTTTCCTCGACGCCGTGGTTGTCAGTGACGGAAATAAGCGAGTGGCGCGGCGGCTCGATCACCTCCAACACGATCCGGCTGGTGGCGAACTCATTGCCGGGGACAAGGCGGGCCGCGACCTGGATGCCCGATACGGACGTTCGCTGGAGGAACATCAGCGCCCGCTCAAGCGCGACCACGTCAACGAGGTCACCGTCCTGAAGTGGAATTCGGCGGCGCAGGTATTCGGGCCGCGTGTACGCGCTGTTGACGTCGACGCCATCGACGCGCGGTTCGATGAGAACGATCTGGACGACACCGTTCTCGACTTTCTGCGGCGGCAGGATCGCGAAGCCAACCGGGAAGCCCACCTCGACATAGAGCGCGGTAATATCCGCGACGAGCCGGTTGAGTTCGTCGAGCACAACCTCGCGGCCCTCGACCCGGGCGATCAGCGCGCGCAAGCGGTCCTGCGGGAGCACGGCGGTCTTCGAAATCGCGATCCGGGCGATCTTGAATTTCAGCGTGGAGGCCGAACTGTCGGCGGCGGCGCGCTTCGGGATCTCGACGGGCTTGGCAGCCTGTCCCAGTGCGTCGAGCCGGCGCTGTTGGCGCTGAAGGTTCTTGATGCGGTCCTCGGGCCGCTCGCCGATCGGCGGCGCTGCTCCTGGCGGCAAAGCCGGCACACCGGTTTGCGGTACGGGAGCCTGCGCCATCGCCGGCGACGGTGCGAACGGCACAAAGCCAGCGGCCAGCGCTGCCAGCGCCAGTAAGCCGCTCCTCCACAATGTCCGCCCAACAACACGCACTCGACGCAACGCCACAACTCAAACTGCTTGCCAGCCGGGACATCGAGGGCTTCGATATCCGGCTCCTCGGCAAGTCTCCGCACGCTCTTCACGCGACCACCTGTGCCGCCTACAGCTTTGCAGCCGCTGGCACCGGGCAGCCGCGACCGTGCGTCCCCCACACTTCAACAGACCCGAAGCCGACGCGAAGCAGCAGTACCGCGCCACGGCATGCCTGGATCCGAACCTCTTTTGGTAGGCATCGCGGCGGCCTGGGACCAGAGCAACCGTGCCACACCCGCACACCTTATCCACAAGTTTTCCGCAGGCGCCGTATCGCTGGCGGCCGACGTGGCGGAAGTGTCACGAACGGGGATGGAGACGGCGGAACGGCCGAGGGCCGGGGCTCACGATGTCTTTACGCGGACGGACTAATTTTGCGGTCAGTCGATCCGTATCAATCCGAAAGGTCTGGCGTCGTGCTGACACTAATTGGCATCGTATTCTTTGCGCTGACCTTCGCCGCCATGATGCGCACCAGAGCCTATTACTGGCGGGAACTCGCGCAAAGGTATGCCAAGGAAGCCGGGCCGGCTCGCGACGAACGCAGCATGCGAACGGTGGTCCTGATCGGCCAAGGAGCGGTTCAGTCGCACAAGGGCTGCGTCACGGTCGGGGCCCATGCCACCGGAGTCTCGTTCCGCATCGGGTTCCCTATCCTCTCGATGTTCTGCCAGCCGCTTTTCATTCCCTACCGGGATATCAGCGGTTGGGGCACGACTTGGTACCTTAATGCCCGCTCGAGCGAGCTTCACTTCCGTCAGGCACCAGCCGTGAAGATGGTGCTGCCGACCGAGGAAGCCGAGTGGATCCGTCAACATGCCGGCGGCACGGTTATGCCGCTTCGCGATGTCAGCCCGCCGCAAGGCAGGGCTGGCCAGGGGTGGCGGGCCTTCTTCATCCTGCAAACGATCACTATGCTCGTCGTTATCGGATTTGCCTTGTCCACGGGGAAGGTTGCGGTTTTTCAAACGAAGACATCGCCCGGCAGCGAGCGCGTTCCAGACTGACCGGCTATGAGGGAAGCGCTCGGCGCTTTCGGTAATGGTGGGCGGTACTGGGATTGAACCAGTGACCCCACGCGTGTGAAGCGTGTGCTCTACCGCTGAGCTAACCGCCCGAAAAGTCTTTATTCGGTCCACACTTCCTAAAGTCGTGTGGAGCGTGTTCTGACCGTCCACACTTCCTAAAGTCGTGTGGAGCGCGGCCCGGCAAGCTCAAAGCAAGACGTCGCCGCAGAGCCGCGGTAATTCGCGCGAACCGCCCGATATGTCAAGCGCCGCGACCGACTGGGAGGCTTGCTTCAGCCGGTGTTGCGCAGGAGAAAGCGTAGCGTTTCACCGTCCTGCGACTGCTCCAACAGCGTCGCTCCCGTTGTCTCGCAGAAGACCTTGAAGTCTTCCACCGCCCCTGGATCGGTCGCCAAAACCTCCAGCGTACCGCCCTGGGGAACGTCCCTCATGGCCTTTTTCGCCTTGAGGACCGGGATCGGACAGGTCAGCCCGGTAACGTCAAGGGTCTTGTCGGCAGCGGCCATGGTCTCTCGTCTCTCATCCTGAAAGTGCGTGGGCCCGTTTGTTCAGCGGACGGGGCCGGCAGCGCAGCCCCCGCGCCACCCGTCTGCGTGGCGCCGCCCGAATGGTGTAATCGATCGCCTCGGGCGCCTCAAGTTGGCGGCGACGTCATTGTGTTGCTCAAAAACTGGACAAGCACCGCAATCGGCTGCGAAAAAGCCGGTCTGAGGGAAAACTGTTTACACCATCAGGCAACGAACGGCAGTGTCTCCCCCGCCGGAAATCCGGCATTCGCGAGATCGTCCGGCAGCGAGGTCCCAGCGCCTGCAAGCAAAGGCGTACGGATCGCGATCACCTACTTAGGACTTCGAACGCATGGCAGCGCAGGGCGGGTCAACAGGCGGCGACGGGCCGGAGCGGAGCTTTCGCTTCACCTTCGGCTTGGAAAAGCTCGGCCTGGTGGCCCTGGCGGCGCCATACCTGTCGGCGGTGGCCATCGTTCTGTTGTCGCTTCTCGCCGCCTACGGCGTGACCCTTCTCAAGGTCGACGACTCGCTCTCGGAGCTGTTCCGCACCGACACCGAAGAGTTCCGGCAATACGAGCGCATCGACACACTGTTCCCGTCGAGCGAATTCGACGTGCTTGTCGTCGTCGAGGGGCCGGACCTGCTGACGCGGGAGCAGATCTCCCGGTTCACCGAAACCACCATCGAACTCAACCTGACCGATGGCGTTTCGGGCATCGTCTCGATGCTGTCGGCGCGCGATAAGCCCGATGAAAACGGTTACGCGGCGCCCATCGTGCCCGACATCCTGCCCGAGGACGACGCAACGTTCGCGAAGGTGATCGACAACCTGCGAACCAACGACATCGTCCAGGGCAAGTTTCTATCCGACGATGGCACCCTGGCGCTGATTGTCATCTCGCTCGACAGGGCGGTGGTCGCCGACCAGGGTCTGCGGCAGGTGGTCGGCGCGTTGAAGGACTCGGTTGGCCGCCATCTCGACGGTTCCGGGCTTCGCGTCGAGTTCACCGGCGCGCCGGTCATGCAGCTTGAGATCCGCAACGCGGTCGAGCGCGACCGCATGGTCTACAACGGCCTTGGATTTCTGGTCGGGCTGGTCGTCGCCTACTTGTTCTTCCGGCGGCTATCCCTGACGCTGATCGCCGTGGCGGGGCCGGCCATCGCGATCCTCTGGACGCTTGGCGTCATCGGGGCGATGGACTTCCGGCTGAACCTGTTCATCAACGTCATAACGCCGCTCATCCTGGTACAGGGCTTTTCGGATTCCATGCATCTGGTGCTCGCCGTGCGGCGGGCTGTCCTGGCTGGCGAGGACCGTTTCGCCGCAGCTCGCGCTGCCGTGCTCGACGTGGCGCCGGCCTGCCTGCTCACCGCCATGAACGCCGCCATAGCGATCCTTTCGCTTTCACTTGCCGACTCGGCGTTGATCCGGACCTTCGGCAAGGCGGCGCTGCTGGCCGTCGGCATCTCCTATATCGCCGTGGCCGTCGTTGTGCCGACGCTGGCCGTTCTCCTCGTCCGCGGCGGCGGAACAGCGGCCGAGGGACGCCCGGAAGACGAACGCGGCGGAGTCGGCTTCCTGCAGCGCGTCACCGACGGGATCGTTAGCTTCAGCGCCTACCGGCCAGCGATCCTATCGCTCGTCGGCATACTGGCCGTGGCGGCCACCGGCTATGCCTACGCTCAGCTCGAACCGCGCTACCGTCTCGCCGACCAGGTCCCGGACCAGGAACAGGCGCTGGCCGGATCGGAGCGGCTCGACAAAAAGCTGACCGGCGCCAATCCGGTGCACGTCATGATCGAACTGCCGGAAACGCATTCGGCCAGCGGCGAAGCCGCGACGCTTTATGACGCGGAGTCGCTTGGCGTCATCGCCGAGGCGCATCGCGTGCTTGAGGAGCAGGCCGGCCTCGGGAACGTCTGGTCGCTGGACAGCCTGCGGCGTTGGCTGGCGGAGGCCGGCGAGGATAATGTCGAGACCATCAAGGAATACGTTTCGATCCTGCCGGAGCACCTGGTGCGGCGCTTCATTTCGGCCAGCGAGCGCGAAGTCCTCGTGACCGCACGACTGCCGGATGTCGATGCCAGCGAAATCCTTCCCGTGGTGGAGAAGATCGACCACGCGCTGGAGCCGATGCGACAGGCGAATCCGGACTACCGCATCTCGGTGACGGGGTTGCCGGCGATCGCGGCACGAAACTCAGCCACCCTTATCAGCGAGCTCAACTGGGGGCTCGTCGGCGACATGTTCGTGATCTTCATCTTCCTGGGACTGGCGCTGCGCTCGACACTGGCCGGCGTCGCCAGCGTCCTGCCATCACTGTTCCCGATCTTCGCCACCGGCGCGCTTCTTTGGGCTGCCGGCGAGGGTCTGCAATTCGCCTCCATCGTGGCGATCACCGTGGCGTTCTCGCTGGCCATCGACTCCACGATCCACTTCCTCAATCGATACCATCTCGAGGAGGAGCGCCTGGGCGGCGGACCGGGCAGCGAGCGGGAGGCCCTCAAGCGCACCGCGCACCACATTGGGCCAGCCGTGGTCCTCACGACGATCATTCTGGCGCTCGGTCTCGGCGTGACGATGCTGTCGGATCTGCCCTCGCTGCGGCTCTTCGGCCAGCTCACCGCCGTCTGCCTGTTCGCCTCGCTAATCGCGCAGCTCATCATCCTGCCGGCCACAATCGCGCTTTACCGCCGGTTCTTTCCGCGCGACGCCGACCAGCCGATGCCGGCGACCCGGCCGGCCGAATAGCGCCGCCGGCACGTGCCATAACCGTTCCTTACCGCCGGCATCAGGCGCTCGCGCCTTGACGCGGCGGTCCGATCTCGGCTTCTGATCGTTCCATCTGCCGGGAAACCCCGCAACAATACCAATCGACCGGCTGAGAACCGCAGCCGGCAATCACAGGGAGCAGTCGCTCAATGTCCATCGTCTCTTCGTTCACGGAACTCTCGCCGCGTATGAAATTCAACGTCCTGGCGCTCGGCGCGCTTGTTATCGCCAAGCTGCTGTTCGTTCCGGTCGCAGTCGCTATCGCCGCTGAACCGGCGCCGGCACAGGCAGCCGCCGGAGCCGCGGCGCCCGTGAAATCGGGAGACGGCACGAAAGCGAACGCTGAGAGTGAAGAGAAGGCTGCATATACCGAACAAGGATTACTCGATGCGGCCTACAATTTCTGCGCGACGGTTCAGAACCGGCACGCGAAATCGTGCGAATGCGAGCAGAAGCTTCTCAAACAGCCGGACCGTTTCGACGCGGAAGCCCGGGAAATGGCCTACTACTATTTCACCGACAAGGACCGCTTCAAGCAGGAGTTCGAGACACGACGCAAGGCCGATCCGGAGTGGCAGGAAGGCTTTGCCTTGCGCATGTCCAACATGCAGGCACTGATCATCGCGGCTTGCGGGGCTTAACAGGGTTGCGGGCGGGTAGACGCTTTCAGTCCGCCTTCAAGTTCACGACTTCGGCGGCGGGGTTTCGATCCTCGGCTCCAGGTTGCATCGACCAATCGAGGAAGTTGCGCATTTCGCCGCCGAAGCGCAGCGTCCTGAGCGCCTGGAAGTCAATTGCCGCCGTCACCCAGCCGGGCCTGTTGATCCCCCCTTCGGCAATCACCCCGTCATCGGAGACGCTGTGCTCGGAGGGTACGAATATGCCGGCCGCACCGGTATTGCGGTCGACCGCCGGCGACCACGGCGCGTCGCCGACGGTCGGCGAGGTGAGGCAGGCGATCTGGTTTTCCAGCGCGCGGGCCCGGGCGCTGGTCCGGATACGGTGATAGCCCGATAGATGCTCGGTACAGGAGGGAACGACCAGTAGCTCGCAACCGGCGGCGGCGAGCGTTCGCACCTGTACCGGGAACTCGCTGTCGTAACAAATCGCGATACCGATACGGCCCAGCGCGGTCTCGAAAACGCGCAGTTCGCCGCCGCCCTGGACGCCCCAGTCGCGCTCGAACGGCGTCATGATGACCTTTTGCTGTTCGCCGATCAGTCCGTCGGGTGTCACCAGTTGGGCGGCGTTGGCGTAATGGCCGTCGTTGCGCATGACCGGGCCGCTGCCGGCGACGATGTGGACCCCATGCTCGCGGGCGAGCTCAAGATGGAAGGCGATCCTTTCGCCGGCCTCGGCGGAGACGGCTTCGAGGGTTGCCTGCAGATCGGCGGCGATGGCCGTGCCCATGGCGGCGGCCTGCTCCAGAGCGGCGTACTCGGGAAAGACCAGAAGCTGGGCGCCGGTCTCGCACCCTTCGCCGACCCATCGGGCGACCTTGTCGCGCCAGTCAGCGATTGAGGTCACGGCATCCAGCGGATACTGCGCGGAGGCCACTTTCAAAGGCTCGATTGCGTCCATTAGAGTTTCCGCGTCCAGAACTGCAGCGGCTTCTCGGTTTCTTCCGTTTCGCCGATATCCTTCCAGGCATAGTGGGCCACAAGCCCCTCGACGGGGGCATAGCCGCGCTTTTTCCAAAACCCGTCCAGCGGCCGATAGTCCGCGGGTTTGAGAGGATGATCGTCGGGGCGCACCACGCGGCAGAAGGTCGAGATTTGAAAGTCTCCGAGGCGGCGGGCGTGGGCCTCTCGCTCGTCGAAAAAGCGGTGGCCGGCTCCCTGGCCCCGATAGTCGCCGATCAGTACGGACTCACCGCAGTAGAAGACCTTCGCGATGTCGTATCCCGCCTTGCGGAACGGCTCGATGAATTCCTCGTCGGTCTCGGCCATGGGGGACGCGGTGGACGCGCCGACGATCTCAGCGCCATCGCGCGCGACGACACAGACCGCGCCGTCGGCCTCGATGATTTTCTGCAGGTATTCGCGCTCGTAGTCCTCGGAACCGTCGTAAAGGTAAGGCCAGTCCCGGAAGACGCGGATGCGCAGCCTTGCCAAATCGGGCAGGACATCCTTCAGACCGGGCCCGGTGACGGCTTCGAACTTGAGAGTCATGTACGCGGCTTCTCCTGGCGATTCTGCTCGCCAAGCACGATAACGGTCGGCTGATGAGAGCGGGCCTCGTCCACCGTCATCTGGGCGTAGGCGCAGATGATGAGCTTGTCGCCCACGCAGGCGAGCCGGGCGGCCGCGCCGTTGAGGCCGATCTCGCCGGTACCGGAGCCGCCCTCGATCACGTAGGTCGCGAAGCGGTTGCCGTTATCGATGTTGTAGATCTCCACCCGTTCGTTGACGAGCAGGCCCGCCGCCTCGATGAGATCGCGGTCGATGGAAATCGAGCCCTCATAGTTGAGGTCGCACTCGGTGACGGCCGCGCGATGCAGCTTGCATTTTAGAAGTGTGACCTGCATGGGCGGTCGTCGACTCCTTCGAGGTTGATATCGGTCGGCGGATGGGTTGCCGGCGAATTCCGGCGCGGCCGTTTTTCAGGAGGCGACTTCTCAGCCAGCGACCTGGGTGATCCACTCGGTCAGATTGTAATAGGTGGTGACGCGGGCGAGCTTGCCGTCACGGATGGCGAAGAACGTTCCGGCGGGAAGGCGGTAGGTCTGGCCCTTGGCTTCCGGCAGGCCCTGCTCGCTTTCGAGATACTTGCCGTTGACGTTGAACTCGGCGGCGGCGCGGGTGCCATTGCGCGAGACCATCACGGTGATGTCTTCAAGCGTTTCCTTGTAGTGGTGGTCCATGCGGGCGATGAACGCCTCGAACTTATCCTTGCCCTGGCGGCGCTCGCCCTGGTTGACGTCGTGGACGACGTCGTCCGTCACGCAGGCCAGCATGCCCTGGGCGTCACCGGCGTTGAAGGCTTCGTAGTAGCGGCGGATGAGCGCCGCAGTCTGCTGGCGGGCGGCGGATTCGCCGGAAGTCTCGGTCATTCTAGGGTCTCCTCCTCGAAGCGGTCCGTCGTCGGCGGCGGGCTTACGGTAGCGTTCGTCCGGTCGCGGAACGCGGCACGCCCATGCGAAACAAGGCGCTTGAATAGCAAGTGCTGCGCAAGCGGCCAAGCGGCGACTTGCCCCGCTTGGGCCTCCTGGCTATTTGGAACGCATGGAACACGAGACTGCCCACCAACCCGGGCCGATAGTGGTCGCGGCCCTTTACAAATTCGTGGCGCTGACCGACTTCGCCGCCTATCGGGAGCCCCTTGCGGCCGCCTGCGAGCAAGCCGGCGTTTTCGGCACGCTGCTGCTCGCACCCGAAGGCATCAACGGTACGATTGCCGGACCGAGGGCGGGCATCGACGCGGCGCTGGCGCATATCCGGTCGCTGCCAGGCTGCGCGGATCTCGATTGGAAGGAATCTTATTCCTCGGCGATGCCGTTCAAGCGCATGAAGGTGCGGCTGAAACGCGAAATCGTTTCCATGGGCGTCGAAGGCATCGATCCGAACAGAAGCGTGGGAACTTACGTCGCCCCGGAAGACTGGAACGCCCTCATTTCCGCACCCGATGTCGTCGTCGTCGATACCCGTAACGACTACGAGGTGGCGATCGGCACGTTCGAAGGCGCAGTCAACCCGCAAACGCAGTCGTTTCGCGAGTTTCCGGCTTGGGTGGAGCGCCAGTTGAAGCGCGATAACCGGCCCCGGATCGCGATGTTCTGCACTGGCGGCATCCGCTGCGAAAAATCTACGGCGCTCCTCAAACAGATGGGCTTCGACGAGGTCTACCACCTCAAGGGCGGTATCCTGAAATACCTTGAAGAAGTTCCGGCTGAAACGAGCAAGTGGCAGGGCGAATGCTTCGTGTTCGACGAGCGGGTTTCCGTCGGTCACGAACTGAAACCGGGACCCTACCAGCTTTGTTCGATTTGCCGGATGCCGTTTGTCTCGGGCGATGCCGCAGGCGGTTATGCCAGCCGGCCCTGTCCGGCGTGCGAAGCTTCCGCTGGCGAGGAAAAGAAGCAGGCGGCTCATGAGCGCCAAAAACAGATCGAACTCGCAGAAGCGCGCGGCGAACGGCATGTGGGGCCGACCCGGCGGTAGCTAAAACGGCCAACGCCGGGTGGACGTTCGCGCTCTCCAACAGCGACAACAGGACGGATTGAGATGATCGAGCTTCATTACTGGCCGACACCCAACGGACATAAGATCACGATCTTTCTCGAAGAAGCCGGTCTGCCGTATGAGATCGTACCGGTGGACATTTCGGCGGGCGACCAGTTCAAGCCGGAGTTCCTGGCGTTTTCGCCCAATAACCGCATGCCGGCGATCATCGACCGGGCGCCCGCTGACGGCGGCGAGCCTATCACGGTGTTCGAATCCGGGGCCATTCTCGTCTACCTGGCGGAAAAGACCGGACAGTTCCTGCCGCGGGAAACGCGGGCGAAGAAAGCCGTTCTGGAATGGCTGATGTGGCAGATGGGCGGCCTGGGGCCGATGCTCGGCCAGAACCATCACTTCGTGCAGTACGCGCCAGAGAAAATCCCTTACGCCATCGACCGCTACGTCAACGAAACGAACCGGCTCTACGGCGTTCTCGACCGCCGCCTCGAGGGACGGGACTACCTCGCCGGCGACTACTCCATCGCCGATATGGCGGCCTATCCGTGGGTCTGCCTGTGGAAGGGGCAGCGGCAGAACCTCGACGACTTCCCTAACGTGCGGCGGTGGCACACCTCCATCCGCAACCGTCCCGCCGTTGTTGCCGCCTACGAAAAGGGCGAGCCGTGGTCGAACCGGCCGGCGGTGACGGAAGAGGGCAAGAAATTGCTGTTCGGCCAGACATCCAGGCGAGGGACATGAGCCTCCCCCGCCTCGGATCATGATCGAGTCCCGCTTGGCGCCAAACCTGCTGCGTTCGCTCACGTTGACCCCGATCAACTCGCCCCGCCATAGTCTCGGCGATAACCGCGCTCCCGCCAATAAGAGGTTAGCGAACAATATGGGCGAAACCGCCGCGCTGAGCGCGCCCGCCGCGCCGCGCCTTCATCGACAGGAAGGCTTTCCCGACAGCCTGCTGGACATACCGGCCGGCGCGCTGTGGCGCCACCTGGAAGGGCCGACGCTTTTCGACGTTCCCGGCCGAGATGCACGGCCGCTATTCGTTTCCGTCCTCCTGCACGGCAACGAAGACACCGGTTGGACCGCCGTGCAGGATGTGCTGCGGCGGCATCGCGAAGAGGGCCGCGCCCTCGCCCGCCGGATGCTGCTGTTCGTCGGCAACATCGAGGCCGCGAAAGCCAACGTCCGCACCCTCGATACGCAGACCGACTACAACCGCACCTGGCCCGGCACGCGTTTTCCCGAAGCGCCCGAGGCCGCAATGATGCGCGAGGTGGTGGACGCGGTAGCGGCGGAGGAGCCGTTCGCCTCGATCGACATCCACAACAACACCGGCAACAACCCGCACTATGCGTGCATCAATTCGCTGGAGGAAGACTATCTGCACCTTGCGCGTCTGTTCTCGCGGCAGGTTGTTTTCTTCACGCGGCCGGTCGGCGTGCAGTCGGCGGCCCTGGCGAAGATCTGTCCGGCGGTCACGGTCGAATGCGGCCTGCCGGGTTCGCCTTCGGCTGCCGATCACGCGGCTCAATTCGTCGAAGCGGCGTTGTCGCTGGCGCAGTTCCCCGACCACCCCGTGCCCGATCACGATCTCGACCTCATGCAGACGGCGGTGATCCTGCGCGTCCCGGCGGACGCGACCTTCACGTACAACGGTAGCGATGCCGACTTCCGCTTCATCGCGGACCTCGACCGGCTCAACTTCTCGGAACTGCCGGTGGGGACCGTCATCGGCGAACTTGGCGGCCGGAAGGACCGCCGTCTGCAAGTGGTGCCCGGCGGCGAGTTCGAAACCGATGCCATGGGCCATATCGACTACGGTGGCGGGCAGATCCGTCTTGCCCGCAGCGCCATTCCCGCCATGCTGACACTCGACCCGCGTGCGGTGAAACTCGACTGCCTAGGCTATCTGATGCACCGTATCGACCGGACGGGCCGTCGCATCGATTGAACGGCCCGCACGACAGACCTGAAGGCGGAGGGATCGACACCCGCATGATGAAACTGCCGCCACTGACCGAGACCGAACGCCGGCGCTGCGCCGAGCTGCAGGAGCGGTTCGCGCGCTCGTTCCCGCAAACGAGGGACGAGCGCAACGCGCCGCGCACCGTGGTGATCGTGCCGAGCCTGACGCTCGATCAGGAAGTGCTTGCGCGAATTTCCGGCGTGCACCACTACGAAGAACGCAGCCTGTGCATGCTGCTGCTTCTGCGCTTTCCGCGAACGCGGGTGATCTACCTCACATCCACGCCGATCGCCGAACCGATCATCGATTATTACCTGCATCTCCTGCCGGGCATTCCCGCGCAGCACGCGCGCCGGCGTCTCACGCTCATATCCTGCGACGACGCCTCGCCGACGCCGCTTACAGAGAAACTCCTGGCCCGTCCGCGCGTCCTGCAACGCATCCGGGAAGCCATTCCCGAACCCGAGCACGCGCACATGACCTGCTTCACGGTCACGGAACTGGAACGGGCTTTGGGTCTGGCGCTCGATCTACCGGTCTACGGCTGTGATCCGTCGCTCTACCACCTCGGGACAAAGAGCGGTTCGCGGCGGCTTTTCAAAGAGGCCGGCCTCGATCTTCCCGACGGCTTCGAAGACCTTTCGGATGCCGGCGACGTCGCCCGCGCGCTGGTCGAACTCAAGCGCAGCCATCCGGAGCTCAACCGCGCCGTGGTCAAGCTCAACGACGGCTTTTCCGGCGAAGGTAACGCCGTGTTCGACTTCCGCGCTGCGCCGGACACGCCGGGCGACCTTCCGGGGTGGGTCGAGAGCCGGTTGCCCGGCCTCGACTTCGAGGCGACCGGCATGACCTGGGAACTCTATTCTGAAAAGCTCAAGGCGATGGGCGGCATCGTCGAGTGCTTCATCGACGGCGAGGACAAACGTTCACCGTCCGCCCAGTTGCGGATCGACCCGACCGGCGCGATCGAAGCGGTTTCCACCCACGACCAGCTTCTCGGCGGCAGCAATGCGCAGATTTTTCTCGGTTGCCGTTTTCCGGCGGACGAAGCCTATCGGCTGGAGATCCAGGACCGCGGCCTGAAAGTGGCAAAGTCGCTCGCCGATAAAGGCGCACTCGGCCGTTTCAGCGTGGATTTCCTGTCGGTCCGCGATCCTGCCGGTCCTGGTGGCTGGCGGCACTACGCCATCGAAATCAACCTTCGTAAGGGCGGCACGACCCATCCGTTCCTGATGCTGCAATCGCTCACAGACGGCAGCTATTGCACGCAAACCGGCCACTTCCGTACGCCCGGCGGCGAACCGCGTTTCTACTACGCATCCGACAACCTGGAATCGGACCTCTATCGCGGGCTACTGCCATTCGATTTGATCGACATCGCCGCGATGAACCGGCTGCACTTCCACGGCACCAACCAGGAGGGCGTCGCCTTCCACCTGATGGGCGCGCTGTCGGAATTCGGCAAACTCGGCGTCGTCTGCATCGGCGACTCTTACGATCGCGCGCGCGCCTACTACGACGAGACGGTTGCGATCCTCGACGCCGAAGGCCAGGCGTGGCTGCGCAAGTGACGACGCCGTTGAACTCCCATGCCCGCCGGCACGTAGTCCTCCACTGATCTGTTTTAGGGAAAACTGACGATGCAGAACGTCGCCGTCATTGGGGCCGGTCTCGCGGGACTGACTGCCGCCCATGAATTGCAGGGGCGTGGCGCTTGTGTGCAGGTCTTTGAGAAAAGCCGCGGCCTCGGGGGAAGGCTGGCAACGCGCCACGCGGATGACGTGCAGATCGACCACGGCGCGCAATACCTGACCGTTCGCGGCCCGGCGTTTCGCGACTTCATCCAGCAGGCGCACGACGCCGGGGCCGCCGGCCTATGGACTCCATCGGCCAGCGAGGATGCCAAACGCGAGGGTGCCGAATGGTGGGTTGGCCGGCCTGGCATGCGGGATATCGTCCAACCGCTCGCCAGCGGTCTTGAGATCAGCTACGCGACCCGGATCGTTGAAATTTCGGGCGAGCCCGGCGATTGGCGGCTCCGCGGTGAAAGCGGGAGGACCGAGGGACCGTTCGAAATTGTCATCGTCGCCATTCCGGCCGCCCAGGCGCATGGCCTGCTCGCCGCGCACGATGACGCGTTCGACGCGATCGCCGGTGTCGAGATGCTCCCCTGCGCGGCGGCGCTCTTTGCCTTCAACGCCCCGCTCGTCGGCGTTCGCGACGTTCTGCGCCCCGCCGACGGCCCGATTGGCTGGGCCGCCCGCGACGGTTCAAAGCCCGGCCGCCAGAACGCAGGCGCCGAAACCTGGATCGTGCAGGCGCGACCGGCAATCAGCGCGGCGGCGATGGACTGGGAAAAACCGACAATCGTGCGCCGCCTGCAAGAGGATTTCGCGCACCTTATCGCCCGCGACCTACCGCCGACGATTTATGCGGCTGGGCACCGCTGGCGGTACGCCTTCGCGGAAAAGCCGCTCGGCGCACCTTTCGTCCTCGGTGCGAATATGACACTGGCGGCGATCGGCGACTGGTGTCTCGGCCCGCGCGCGGAGGCGGCCTACGACAGCGGCCGCGCGGTAGCCGGCGCGCTTGCCGCCGCCTGACATCTGGCGAGGGAAGCTCAGCGATTTCGATTTGGCGGGGGCCGTCATGCACGCTTCGAAGGGACGCCGAAACGGCTGTCCCGCGAACAGTAGGCTTTGTTCCGGAACCGCGTCCCAAAGCAGGCGTTTTTTTTCATTACAGTCCGTAGGAACCGTCGAATTCACGGCTCATTCAAGGAGAGCGAAGCATGAAACGGTTTGCACGGATCGCGCTCGCACTCGGTATTCTCGCCCTTATTGCCGTCGGCGGGCATATGGCTCTTGAGCACCTCGCGACGGGCTCCGGCACACTTGCCCAGAACGCTCAGGCAAGCTGCGCCTACTGCCATTGAAGCGGCGCCTGCTGCCCGCTCGTTGTTTTCAGCATACGGCACACCGCCGCGCCGCACGCATTGAAGTGTCGACAAGCTCAATATCTGAATTGACAAAGTCTGGGATTGGCATATTGAACCCGCCGGACGTCCGGCTTGCGCCGCCGTCACGTCTGCCCGGGTTCCGGCTCGACCCGCGCAGATCCGGCATGTCTGCGGCCCTCTTTGAAAATCGATGACGCGGATTTGAATGCCTGACTGAGCCTGAGGCTTGTCGCTCGATGATAAGTCCGCGGTCGCAGCGCCCCGGCGCCGCCCCCGATCTGCGTATCAGTGAAATCGACATCCTTCGCGGTATCGCGTTGATCGGTATCTACTGGATCAACATCGTCATTTTCGCGCTGCCGCACGGTGCCTATTCGCTGCCGCACCTGCTTGGCGACCATGAGAACCTGAACATTGCGACCTGGGCCTTCAGCGAAGTCTTCGTGGAAGGTACGATGCGCGGGCTGTTCTCGATGCTGTTTGGCGCCAGCACGTTGATCTTCCTCAGCGAAGCCAAGCTGGAGTCTTCAAACGGGCTGCGCGTCGTCGACAACTACTACCGGCGCTGCATCACGCTGATGATGTTCGGGCTCTTCCACGCTTATATCCTGCTGGCGCAGTGGGACCTCCTGTTCATGTACGGGCTGCTCGGGATGTTCCTTTTCCCGCTGCGGAAGCTCGGAGGGCGGACGCTTATCGTTATCGGGCTGACGCTATTCATCATCTCCGATTTCAACGTCTGGCGCGAAAACTACGTCGCCCTTCAGGGCAACGAACAGATCCGATCGCTGCCGCCTTCGGAAACGGCGCCCTACTTCACGCAAATGCGCGAAACGAATACCGACGAAATGCAGGTCGATATCGATACCTACCGGTCTGGGTATTGGGCGATCTTCAATGAGCAGATCGCTGTTGTCGCCGAACAGCAATCCTCGAAACTCTACTCCGATCATTTCTTCGACATGGGCGGCATGATGCTGTTCGGCATGGCGCTGTATAAGTTCGGCGTCCTGACGCTCAAGCGCTCGCTTACCTTCTATCTCGTGCTGTTCGCGAGCGGCTGGCTGTTCGGCGGCGTTTTTCGCGGTATCGAAGCGCACGAACTCTGGCTCGTCGATTTCAACTCGGACGCTCGAGATCCGAACTTCCTGATGCCCTATAACTTCGACCGGATCATCATGACGCTCGGTCACGTGGGGCTGTTCGGCGTGGTGATGAAACTGGGGCTTTTGAACTGGTGCTCCGGCGCGCTGTCGGCCATGGGCCGGCTGGCGCTTACGAACTACGTCGGGCAGAGCATACTCTCGGCCTTTATCTTCTACGGGTTCGGGCTGGGCTATTTCGCATACTTCGAGCGCTATGAGCTGACCTGGGTTTTTCTCGGGGTCATCGCCGTGCAACTTGCCTTCAGCGTGTGGTGGCTCAGCCATTTCCGGATGGGACCGCTGGAATGGCTGTGGCGATCGATGATCTACGGCGCCTGGCAGCCGCTGGTGCGCGAACCGACCGGCGTTCCGCTCCGCTCCTGAGTTGGACAACCCCCGGCGCGGCGGCTACGTTTCGCCGGGGGATACCAACGGGGGCGCTTCTATCTTGACGCTACAGCTTCAAAGCGCGATCGGGCTTGTCGCGCTGCCTTTCATTGCGTGGGTTTTCAGCGAGAACCGCGCGGCCTTGTCGTGGCGGGCCGTTATTGCCGGCATCCTCCTGCAATTCGCTTTCGCGGCGCTCTTTTTGAAAGTGCCCGGCTCCGAGCGCGTCTTCCTGTTTCTCAACGACCTGTTCCTTTCGCTAGGCGCGGCGACACGCGAAGGCACCAAGGTCGTTTTCGGCTATCTTGGCGGGGCCGACGTGCCCTTCGAGGTCAAGGCGCCGGGGGCCAGTTTTATTCTGGCGTTCCAGGCGCTCCCCATCATTCTCGTAATGAGCGCCCTGTCGGCGGTCTTGTTTCATTGGCGGGTTCTGCAGGCCGTCGTTTCGGGCTTTTCCTTTCTGCTGCGCCGCGCCTTCGGGCTAAGCGGCCCGGTCGGCGTCGCGGCGGCGGCGAACATCTTCGTGGGCATGGTGGAAGCGCCGCTCCTTGTGCGACCCTACCTTAAATCTCTTTCGCGCTCGGAACTGTTCATGGTGATGACGACCGGCATGGCGACCATCGCCGGTACCGTTCTGGTGCTCTACGCCAGCCTCATCGGCTCGGCGATCACCAACGCGGCGGGCCATCTCATCGCTGCTTCCGTCATCTCCGCGCCGGCGGCGATCCTGATCGCGCTGATCATGGTTCCGCCCAGTGGCACCTCACCGGCACAGGCTTATGAGCGAGCTTCGCAAAATGCTGCCGATGAAGGCAAGGCTGACTTGGAAGGGCCAGGCCAGGAAGCCCGACCGGTGGAGGACGCTCAATCTTCGATGGACGCCCTGACCCGGGGCACGGCCGCGGGCCTGCAGCTTTACCTCAATATCATCGCGCTGCTCGTTGTCTTCGTCGCGCTCGTCGCACTTACCAACCAGTTGCTGGCACTGTTGCCGCCACTCGGCGGCGAAGCATTGTCGCTGCAGCGGCTATTGGGCTGGCTGTTCGCGCCCGTGGTTTGGACAATCGGGGTGCCGTGGGACGAAGCGGCGACGGCCGGCAGCCTCATGGGCATCAAGACGGTGCTCAACGAATTCCTGGCGTTCCTGCAATTGGCTGGCACGCCCGCGGAGGCGCTTAGCGAACGCTCGCGTCTCATCATGACCTATGCGCTCTGCGGCTTCGCGAATTTCGGTTCGCTGGCGATCATGCTGGCCGGCCTCACGACGATGGTGCCGGAGCGTCGCGAGGAACTGCAGTCGCTCGGGCTGCGCACGATCCTGTCAGGAACCTTGGCGACGCTGATGACCGGTGCCGTCGTCGGCGTCCTCACGCCGGGATAGGGCACCCCGCCCCAGGCGCGGGCGCCAGACGCCGAGCACCACATTCGCCGTCGCGACCGCCAGCATCACCCATAGCGCGATCCACTCGCCCGAAAGCGTCGTGCCAAGTTCGGAAGCCTGCGCGGTGCCGTCCAGCACCGCCTTGCTCAAATCGGCTTCGCGGCGCATCGGCCCGTGCACGGCAATCAGGCTGCCTTCGAACAAGATCGCGCCGCCGAGGAGCTTCACGAGCGCCCAGCGCGCGCGCTGGAAGGCCTTGGTGAAGGCGAATGCGAGGAGGCCGGACAGAACAGTGATCGCCAGCGACGGCAGGAAGATCCAGTCGGCGATGCCGCCCATCGCTGAACGCAGGGCGGCATATTGCGCGAGCTGTTGGGGAGGCGGGAGGTAGGCAGCGAGGACGATGAGTGAGGCCATCGAGCCCGCCATCCCGATCGCGCCCATGGTGTGCAGGAATTTGATCAGGCGTTGCATGGCATCTCCGCGACGGTCACAACAGTGCGATTCGGCACCGCCGGCGCGCTCGGAAAGGCACTGCCGCCTTGATAGCGTTTTTCCTCCTGGACCTGTCCGGAAATGCGCACGCCAGCTCGCTCCGCGGCACAAATCCCTATCACAACTCCAGGAACGATCTCTTCGACGGACCCGTTGGCCATCAAAGTGGTCCTGGTGTGGGGCCCGATCGGCCAAGGGAGATACGAGATGCCAGAAGGAACAGGTTCGGACCTTATGGAGCGGTTTCTCGATGGTTGGGCCGGAGCAGCGACAACGTCTTTCGGGCTCTTCTGGATGGCTTTTTGGGCGTTTGGGCTCGGGTACCTGATTTCCAGCATGATCCAGGTCTTCGTGACCCGCGAGCGGATGCAAGGCGCCATGGGAGAGAGCGAGGCGAAGGGCGTGGCGCTTGGGACGTTCTTCGGCTTCATCTCGTCGTCTTGTTCATTCGCGGCCTTGGCAACATCGCGGGCCCTGTTTGCAAAGGGGGCTGCCTTCATCCCGGCGATGGCGTTCCTTCTGGCGTCGACAAATCTCGTCATCGAACTGGGCATTGTGATTGCCGTCTTCCTGAGTTGGCAGTTCGTCGTGGGCGAATATATCGGCGGCATCATTCTGATCCTATTGATGTGGCTGGCGGTACGCCTTACGCGGCCGAAGCAGCTTATCGAGAACGCCCGCCAACGCGCGATGGATGCATTGGGCGAAAGCGAAGACAACGAACGGACGATGAACTGGCGCCAATTGATCCGGTCGATCGACGGCTGGCAGAGAGTTGCGATGCGCTATTTCATGGAATGGCAAATGGTATGGAAGGACGTGACGGTCGGCTTCACCGTGGCCGGCATTATCGCGGCCTTCGTGCCCCGCGCATTTTTCGAGACGCTGTTCATCGGCTCCGGCCAGATGGATCCGGGGTTCCTTTCGATCCTTGCACAAGCCGTCGTCGGTCCGGTGGCGGCGTTCTTCACGTTCATCGGTTCGATGGGGAATATTCCACTCGCCGCGGTTCTTTTCTCGAATGGCGTTAGTTTCGCAGGAGTCATGGCATTTATTTTCAGCGATCTCGTGGTTCTGCCGGTTCTGCGCATCCACGCCTCGTATTACGGATGGCGAATGGCCCTTTATATTCTGGGGGTTTTCCTGGTGGTGCTGGTGGCGACCGCCATACTCATGCACTACGCGTTCGCCGCGGTCGACATGCTGCCAGATCCTTCGATCGCGAGAAGCGTCACCGAGCGCGAGTTCTTCGCTGTCGACTATACGCTGTTTTTGAACCTGGCCTTTGGCCTCCTGACGCTCGCTTTCTTCGGATGGCGCATCGCAAGGAACGGCATTGGTCTCGATTATGGATCGAGTACGAGCGAGAAAGTGCTGTTCTACATGGCAGCGATTGCCTGGATGTGGCTGATCGGTGGAGCGGTTCTTGCGTTGTTGCTGTGAGCCATGACCCGCCACCGCATTCTGCACGGCCTCAGGGGCCTAAAGCCCGTCGGAACGTGATCGGCAAACCCGATCTGTGACTCTTTCCGTTCCGATTGGCCGGAGAGCCAAGCGCTGACCATCTCAAAGTCATCGCGGTCAACGCCGCGATCGACCGGCCTTAGCGGAAAGCGGCCGCGGCCCTCAAGACGGGCTGGCGGAACCGTTTCTTCCGCGGCGGGAGCCGCTACTGAAGGTGGCTTTTCCCGTGGCCGGGCGGAACGACCGTGACGCGCCGGCAAAGGCGCCAGCCCCAAGTCCAAGGAGGAAACTTTCCATGCTGCCCGAACAACTTCTGCAATCTTCCGATGCCGCACGAGTCGCCGCAACAGCGGCGGCCAAGCGCGCTGCGGACCGCGCACGGCGAGAGTTGCGCGAGACAGTGCGGAAGAATTCGCTCGCGGCGCGCCATTCCAAGCTCGAATACGAGATTCTCGTCGAGCGGCAGCGCCCGCTTCCCGACACTGCGCGGCTTAGCGCGCTGAAGCTCGAAAAGCTCTACATCAAGGAAGAGCTGGAAGCGCTGAAGAATGGCAGCTTGACGCCGGGCACGCCGTCAGCCGCGGCCGGGCCAAGCGCTTGAGCCGGCACAATGAGAGCGCTTCCGCCTAAAGCGGAAGCGAACTAAGCGAACGCCCGACGGCACGCGGCCATCAGGGCGGCATCTCTCAGCGGGCGAGCGGGGGTTTCCCCGCTCGCCCTGGCTCGTTGAGGTGCACTGCCGAGAATGCCAAACGGTGCGGTCGTTCGCAGCTTCAGTCGATCTCGACGCTGAACTGCTGCTCGATGGGGTCGAACAGCGCCATGGAGCAGCCCCAGGTCGGGACCGGACTCGCGGCTCCAATTGGCAGTCCCTGAGGAGTCTGGTCCTTGCTGCCGTAGAGCGTTCCGGCTGCGTTGACCACGACCCGAATGCGCGGAAGCGAGCCGCCCGGCTGTAGAACGATTTCTTTCGGCGCTTCAACGATGAGAACGAACCGCTCGCTGTTGAGCGGATAGAGCCCTGTGTACAGCCGCTGGCTTTCGCGTGAACAGATGCCCTGTATTTCAAAGTAATCGGTCGAAAGGCCCGGCGTGCCCGCACCGGTCGCGACCAGGCTTCCTTCGGTGTCGTACAACGCGAGCCCGTTTTCATCCGTGCCAACAACGCCGTTGCGCTTGGTGATGCAGTCCTGCCCGGCGCCCGGCTGCGGCACGCGGCCCTGCATGAGGAGATTGCGGCTGACCACGAACTGGATGTAGCGATAGGAGCCCGCCGGGATCTCGTTTTGCAGGCCAGAAACCTTGCCGGCCTCGCCGCCCGGCGGAACGGAAGCGAGATCGAATTGGGCGCTGCCCCGCGCGATCGTCACCGGATCGGCGCAACGCATGGTGTTCGGAGATGCTGTGAACCCGGGCGTTGTGGGACAGGAGATCCGGTAGTCCGTCACCGACTTGCATAACGCGACTTCGTAGATCTGCAGCTCGAACCGTTCGGGATCGGCGAAAAGCGCCGGGTCCTGGGCGACGGCCGTGGTGGCCAACGTGGCGCTGAGCCCGAGTGCAACACAAGCCGCGCGGAGCGAGGCGAACAGCATTTCTGGCAAGCGCTTCATCATGCTCATCCGGAGTTCCAACCAACTAACCTGATGCCCCGACCGACGCGGTATTGTCGCGGAGCTAATGTCCCGATCGGCACCGCGCGCATTCAATCGCCGCGGCATTCCTGGCCATATCAGCGGCCACGTACGACGCTGATGATGCCGGTGGCTCCGCTCGTCGTGATGCGCCGCTCGACCTTGATGTCATGGTGCCGTTCGACCCGGTCGAGCGTGTGTTTCGAAACGTCCCGGGCGACGAACGCCGTATCGGTGAAGAACCGCTCCGAGGCGGCGTGCTCGATGCCTTCGGGCTCGCCGAGACGGATGCGCAAGGCACCGCGTACGACGTCGTCGTCGTCCTCTCGGCGATAATTGGCCTCGAGACGGCTCCACCGGGTCAGATCCATCCGCAGTGCCGCGGTGATGCCCTTGACGTCATCGGATTCGGTGAAGTCCCACATCGCGTAGCCGACGGCGGCTCTGGCCCAGGGCATGTAAGGAAGCGGCGCCTCCAGTTCGAAATCGAAGCCGTCGACGGCACGCTCCTCGATCAACCGGGTAGCGCTCAGCTCCGCCGTCTTCCAGCCGCTCACCGCGTCGTAATAGTTCGCCCGTCCCGTGATCAGCGGGCCAATCGCTTCCAGGCCAAGCCCCCATCTCTGATGGTCGAGATCGAAGGTGCGATCATACCAGGCGTTTATGCCGAACAGCCAATTCCGGTCGGGTGTGAGATAGCGAAACCCCAGCCCGGAATTGGACGTGACGTCCTCGTCCTGATAGGCAAGGCGGCCCTGGAAAAATGCTGTATACGTTTTATCCGCGCTTTGGTGGATCGGCATAACGTTTTCGAACGAAAAACGGAACTTTCTCGTTTCGTCGTCGAAACTTCCCTCGACCGACGAACGGGCGAGCCAGTCGGATACCGCACTGTTGGAAAGCGATTTCAGCACATCTTCGGCCGAGGCCGGGGCCCGGGCGAAAGAAAACGCCGCGACGCCGCAAACGGCAAAGGCCACTGTCCGTGCAAAGGTGGAAAGACGCATTTGGACTACTCGATCTACGGACTGAACAGCTCGTACATCGGAAGTAGGCTCAAACGGATTATTCTCGGCAAGAGGAAATGCGTACTCAAGCGGGCGCGCTCTATACACGCTCGCCTGACTGTGTCGAGGACGCCACAAGGCGCTGATTTAGATCAGGTTTTCCCGTCGAAAATTAACTGAGGAAGCGATTGAATTGCAGGCAAGCGATGGCTTCTCACGGCTAGGCCGTGGGCGGATTAGTTTCGCCCCTTATCCCGGCGGCATTTCGGCGAAGTGCGGGATCGCCGGGTCGTCGCCATCCCAAGACGGGCGCCGTTTGTCGAAGACGACGAATTGCGGCTTCACGTGGCTGGTGTCGTCCAAGGTGCCGGCGTGAATGAGCGCCATCCCTGGAAATGCATCGTCGCTCGATAGGTAGATCTTCGTTCCGCAGTTCGGGCAGAAATGAGAATGCACCGGGTTCCCGCGGTCGGAAACATAGGTGTAGGTCTTCAATTCGCCGCCAAGCTTCAAGTCGGCGAGATCGTAGAAGACAACCGTCGCCGATCCCGAACCGGTGGATTTCTGGCACATCGTGCAATGGCATTTGCCGGCATTCTTCGGCTCAACCGGAACTTCATAAGTCACCGCGCCGCACTGGCAGCTTCCCGTCAACTTGTCCGACATGTCTTCTCTCTCGCTTTTCATTTGCGGCTGTCATCGCGGCACTTGTTGCCGCGATCCATGGTCCGGCCGGTTGCTGCGTGTGTTGTGAATTGGATCCCAGGCCCAATCGGCTCATCTCCGTGCGTCGGAAGGGCATTGCATTTGCTAATTCGCCGGGATCAGGTGGCATCGCGTCAAAACGCGATGCCACCTGGCGCTTCTCAACCCAAACTCTCGTTTGACTTTTTGACTGCCGCCGCCTTGTCCGCATCGATGTAGACCTTGCTGCCCATGTCGCGGAACTTCTGCGCCATCTCAGCCATGCCCGCCTCCCGCTCCAGGGCAAGCCCTGACGCGGGTCCCGCTTCCGGATCGACCGAGGTGGTCTCGATGGCTTCCTCCACCGCGAACTCGTTGAGGCGGTTGGCATAGTCGCGCACGTCCTGCGTGATCTTCATGGAGCAGAACTTAGGCCCGCACATCGAGCAGAAGTGCGCCACCTTGTGCGCTTCCTTCGGCAGCGTCTCGTCGTGGTAGGCCATCGCCGTATCGGCATCGAGGCCGAGGTTGAACTGGTCCTCCCAGCGGAATTCGAAGCGCGCCTTGGAAAGCGCGTCGTCGCGAAGCTGGGCGGCCGGATGGCCTTTGGCGAGGTCGGCGGCGTGGGCGGCGATCTTGTAGGTGACAACGCCGACTTTGACGTCGTCGCGGTTGGGGAGACCCAGGTGCTCCTTTGGCGTCACGTAGCAGAGCATGGCGCAACCGAACCAGCCGATCATCGCCGCGCCGATGCCCGAGGTGATGTGGTCGTAGCCCGGTGCGATGTCCGTCGTCAGCGGCCCGAGCGTGTAGAACGGCGCCTCGCCGCACTCACGGAGCTGCTTGTCCATGTTGATCTTGATCTTGTGCATCGGGACGTGGCCGGGGCCCTCGATCATCACCTGGCATCCCTTATCCCAGGCGATCTTCGTCAACTCGCCCAGCGTCTCCAGCTCGGCGAACTGAGCACGGTCGTTGGCGTCGGCGATGGAGCCGGGGCGCAGGCCGTCACCCAGAGAGAACGACACGTCGTAACGGCGCATGATCTCGCAGATTTCCTCGAAGTTCTCGTAGAGGAAGCTCTCCTTGTGGTGGGCGAGGCACCACTTGGCCATGATGGAGCCGCCGCGCGAGACGATGCCGGTCATGCGGTTGGCCGTCAGCGGCACGTACGGCAGGCGGACGCCGGCATGGATGGTGAAGTAGTCGACGCCCTGCTCGCACTGCTCGATCAGCGTATCGCGGTAGAGCTCCCAGGTAAGCTTCACGGGGTCGCCGTCGCATTTCTCCAGCGCCTGATAGATCGGCACCGTGCCGATGGGGACGGGAGAGTTGCGCAGGATCCACTCGCGCGTGTTGTGGATGTTGCGGCCGGTGGAGAGGTCCATCACGGTGTCCGCGCCCCAGCGGGTCGCCCACACCATCTTCTCGACTTCCTCCTCCACCGACGAGGTGACGGCGGAGTTGCCGATGTTGGCGTTGATCTTGACGAGGAAGTTGCGGCCGATGGCCATCGGCTCCAACTCGGGGTGGTTGATGTTCGCCGGAATGATGGCGCGGCCCCGGGCCACTTCATCGCGCACGAACTCGGGCGTGATGAACGGCGGGATCGCCGCGCCGAAGCTCTCGCCGTCCGCCAACGCCTCCTCGGCGCGCTCCAGCATTTGCTGGCGGCCCAGGTTCTCGCGATGCGCGACGTAGACCATTTCTTTCGTCACGATGCCGGCCTTCGCGAACTCGTATTGCGTTACCGGATGATCGCCGATACCCCTGAGCGGCTGGTTCTGCGTCGGGAAGGCGCGCGCCAGGGCCTTGCCGGAGACGTTGCCGTTGTCTTCCGGCTTGATCTCGCGACCGTCGTAGGCTTCGACGCCGCCGCGTTCCTCGATCCAGGCTTCGCGCAGGCGCGGCAAGCCCTTCTCGACATCGATCTGCGCCTCGGGATCGGTATAGGGCCCGGAGGTATCGTAGACGCGGAAGGTTGGCTGCTCGGGGTCGTTGAGCTTGATCTCGCGCAGCGGCACCTGAACGTCCGCGTGGCCGTCGGGCGAGGAATAGACCTTGCGCGAGGCCGACAGCGGGCCGGTGGTGACTTCAGGAAGCGGGACGTTCTTATCGTGGATGTTCATGGGCTCTTTGGCTCCCGTTTCGATTTCTCGTTTGGCGCTCCCGCAATAACGAAACGCGCCACTCTTCGTTCTTCAGCTTTTCGTCATAACAGGGCGTAGGCTTTCGCGGTCAGGAAGGCACCGAGCGCGAAGTAGAACGCGGCGGTCACTTTGACAGCGGGCGAACCGACTTGGACATAGTCGGTGACCTCTTCGGCGTATTCGGGCGCGAACATGCGCACGAGACCACCGAGGATCGCCAGCCAGCCCAACAGCGTAACGATCACCCGCCAATCGCCGACCCAGAGGTTATGGGCGTGGACGATCGCCAAGCCGGCGACCAGCAGGAGAATTCCGGCGAGGAAGATCAGCGGCCGGTCAGAAACGGCGGCGCGGGCGAAGTCGGCGAAGGCATCGCGGCGGATCACCATGAAGGCGGCGATGGCGCAGAAAACGGGGCCGATCAGACCGGCGATGTACTGCGAGGTCGTCATGGTCATGCGGCGGCGCCTCCGATCCCGGCACCGGACAGTCCGCCGAGGAGAAGCAAGGCACCCAACGTCAGGGCCAGGGCGATGAACGCACTCAGGATGTGCGGCAGCATCAGCTTTTCGGCGAACCCCAGAAGTGGCGCCGGGGCCAGGATGAGGACGATGCCCTCGATGGCCGCTCCCCAGCCGATAAGGCTGACGAGACCGGCAAGCCAGTTTGACCAGTCGTTGTGAACGAGGACGAGCGCCACGCCGAGGGCAAAGACGAAAACGCCGGAAATGTAGACGAGGCCCGGCTGAGCCTTGAGGTCGGCCAGCACGGCATGCCAGCGCTGCCGGTCCAGGACGCCAGCCGCCCCCGCTGCCAGCATGTAGATGCCGAACGCGATGGCGAGCGAGGATGTCAGTGAGTTTGCCTGGTCCATGTCCAACTCCGTCCCTCCGCCGGTTCGATCCGGATCAGGTTCAAAGGGTGCTCTGTCGGCGTTAGACAGATCTCAGCCACCTGCGCGGGCGCCCCTCGGAATGCCTCACTTTGGTATGAGGCCGAGGGAATTGCAAGAGTCGCCGGGCGCGATCGGGCGGATCTTCGGGGTGCCCACGGCGCCTTGGGGCCGGGCCACGCCGGCGGCGCTCTCGCGGCTGAGACAGGTGTGTCAGAATCGATGCGGAGAGGGGGCTTATTCGCCCGGCTTCTCGATTTTCCTTGCGATGCGGTCGAGGGCGCGTTCGGCTGCTTCGATATTCTCGACGCCGACAAAACTCGATCGCATATCGTGGGCGCGCGGATCGAACACGTCGTCCACAAAAGCGATCCGGTCCGCGAAGACGAGACGCCGGGAAATGGCGTCGGGACCGAAACGGTGAACGCGGGCTGGGGTCGCATGTTCGATGATCAGCGCCGCCCTGTCGGTGACGATATAGGAAACCGGCGCGACCGCCCGCACCTCGCGCCAGCTATAGGCGATCATGCCGATCCCAACGACAGTGAGGAACAGACTGGCGGCCGGCTTCATCCAGTTCGAGCCGGGAATGTCCGCGAGCGCGGCCCACAGCGTCAGCGTGAACGAGCCGAGGGTCACAAGGGTCCAACAGGCCGAGAACATGATCGGAATGAGCGCATTCAAGGACGTCCGATGGGCTGCCCGGTCCTGCCACCACATCACGCGCTCGCCAGGCTTGAGATAGCCCGAAATCGGATTATGGGTCGCGGCCGCTGGCATGTTTCGACCTCGGGATTGGTGTCGTGAGCGACGGGCGGAACGCAGGCGGGGATCGGACGACGCGGCAACGCACTACGGCTCGGCCCCGCGCTTTCGTACTTCATGCGCCAAACGGGGCGGACCGGTCATTGATCTGGAACAGTGCGTAAGCGGTGGCGGAACTTGGCGGAAGTTTGCCGAAGGGTGCGCTCCCGAAGCCGCAAATCCTTCGCTTTTCGACGGCTCATTGCGCGGGCTTTTCGTTTTCCTCCGGAGCCCTATCCATGACCTCCCGCCTGCGTTTCGCCTCGATCCTGTTTGCCGCCGGTTTCCTCGCATTCTTCATCCTCCGCGCCGGAATCCTTTATTTCGAGCCGGACATTTCACGCGGACTATCCGTGCAGAACTCCAGCTATTCGATGAGCTGGAACTTCGCCTCCGACATCAAGAATTACGCCTCTTTCAAACGAAAGGGTGGGCTGGGCGGTGTGATGAGCATGTCGGGCAGCGGCGCATCGAGCGGGGCGCCGAGCGGGGGCGGCGTATCGGCCGTGTCGGTCGACCAGAAATACGAGAAGGTGGCCAACATTGGCCTCAGCTCGAAGGACTTCTCCGACGACGAGAAACGCATTCGCGAGCTGATCGCCGAACGCAACGCGCTCATTCAGTTCGAGCAGCGAAAGGGCCTCGAAGGCAAGCGGACCTTGCGGCTGGCGGTGGGTGTCGATCCAGCCGATTTCGATGCCTTCGTAGCGAAGGTGCAGGGTTTCGGCAGGCTCACGCATCTCACCATCGACAAGTCGGACAAGACCAACGAATACCGCGACCTTCAGGCCCGCCGCCGGGCGCTTGAGAAAACCCGGGAAGCCTTGACGGCGCTGAAGACCCGCGACGGTGAAATGCCCGCCATGATCGAGCTTGAAAAGCAGATCCTGTCGCTCGAGCAGGAGATCCAGGGTCTCGGCGTAAGCCTCGGCGAGTTCGACACGGAGAATGAGTTCGTCACGGTGAAGATGCTCCTGGCCGAGACGACGGCCGTGCAGGTCGCCGCCCGCGGCTTCCTGGAGATCGCGGCGCAGGCGCTGGTTTGGACGCTGTTCTACTATCCGCTGTTCTGGCTGGGCGTAGCGATGTGCGTCGTCGCGGTTTACGTCAGCGTGCAAATCCTGCGCGCCATCGCCCGCTTCTTCCGCGAACTCGACACCGGCGCCGGTCCCCGCGGGACCGAAAGCAATCGCGAACCGGGCAATGCCGGCTCGTAGGCCGTTTCCGCAAGTGGCCGGTACGAAGCGCCGGCTCGCGCAGTGGTGTTGCGCGACCGGCGCCACAAGCTCGCGCGCGGCCTGCGAACTATGGTAGAGCGGCGTGAAACAAGCCGCTCGAAAAGGACGCAACGAGATGATCGAACTTTATACCTGGAGCACGCCGAACGGCCGCAAGGTCTCCATCATGCTGGAAGAACTCGCCCTCGCTTACGAGGTCCATTCCATCGACATCGGCAAGGGCGATCAGTTCGAGCCGGATTTCCTGAGAATAAGCCCCAACAACAAGATCCCGGCGATCCGCGACACCGAAACGGGCCTTACGATCTTCGAGTCCGGCGCGATTCTTGTCTATCTGGCCGAGAAGACCGGGCGCTTCATGGCCGCCGAGGGCGAAGCGCACTGGCGCACGATGGAATGGCTGATGTGGCAAATGGGCGGCTTCGGCCCGATGCTGGGGCAGGCCCATCACTTCCTGAAATACAACGTCGGCAAGGCACCCTACGCGGAGGAACGCTATGGGACGGAAGCGAAACGCCTGTACGGCGTGTTGGACCGACGGCTAGCGGAAGTCGACTATGTGGCCGGCGACTATTCCATCGCCGACATGGCGATTTTCCCGTGGGCCGCGCGTTTCGGCTGGCAGGGCATCAACTTCGACGATTATCCGAATGTGAAGCGCTGGTATCTCGACATCGCCGAACGACCCGCTGTCCAAAAGGGGTACGGCGTCCCGAAGGCCGATGAGATCCCAATGCCGTGAGACAACGGCAGCCGCCGACTGGGGTACGTCCCGCGCCGGCCGTACGGAAGGAACATCCACGCGTAGGCGCCAGCGCGCCATAGAGCACCCGCAACCCGCTGGCTATAGCTGTTCCGCGTTACGCGCGGGAATCACATCGCCAGCCCGCTCCCCCGACCGGCCAACAGAATACGATACTTCCATGGGGGGCCGGGCTGGGGTGCGGGTGGTTCAGCCTGATCCTGAAAGGAAATAAGAGGCGGAACCAGTTCGGTCCCACCTCCTATCCCGGACTATTCCTGCTCGTCGGCCGGACGCCCTCAGGCCACCGCTTCGTAGGCGAAGCCGCTGCCCTTCTTGACCACGCGGCCGATGGCCGGCGGCGGCAGGTGATAGCCGACAACCAGCGCTTTCTCGTTATGGAGCTTGTCGAGCAGGCGCTTGCGGGTTGCCGCCGCGACGTCGGGGAGATGATCCGTTCCCGATTTCCACTCGGGATATTCGAACGAGATCACAGAATCGGTGAGTGCGTCGCCCAGGACGACCAGCTTGTCGGAGCCGGAATTCACCTCGACAGATACGTGCCCCTGGGTGTGGCCGTTGGTGCCGATAATTCCGATACCGGAGACGATCTCGTCGCCCTCCTTGACGAACTTCATGCGCTCTTCGATTGCGTCGAAACGCGACTTGGCGCCGACGGCGAAAGCGTGCCGGTCCTCCGGCAGGGTCGCGATGGCGGCATCGGGATCGCCCCAGAAAGCGAATTCCTTTTCGGCGACGTAGTACGTCGCTTCCGGGAAGGTCAATTCATCGAAGTCGTTCACCGAGCCCCACAGGTGATCGGGATGGCCATGGGTCAGGATCACTTTGGAAATATCGGCGACGTCGATGCCCGCATCCAAAAGCGCGTTTTCCAGCTTGCCGGTGGTGGGGACAAAGCGCGGCCCCGATCCGAAATCGATGAGAATGAGTTCGTCCAGTGTGCGGATAAGCGTGACGTTGATCGGCGACTTGAAGGTTTCGCCGGTCAGGCCCGCCCGCTCGTAGACTTCTGCCCGGGCAGGGTCGGGGTTCTTCACGCGCATCGAGGTCGGAAGGTTGATGTGGCCGTCGGAAAACGTCGTGACCTCGAGGTCGCCGACCTTCACGGTATTGGACGCGAAGGCGGGAATTGGCGGGAGCGCGGCGGCGGCTGTCAGGGCGGCGGCGCCGGTCACGAACTGGCGGCGGTCGAGCGTGAAGGGCTTGAATGTCATCGGCTCTCTCTCGGCGTTAGTGCGCCGCGGCGCGGGGGCACGGGCGCGGGATGGGATATTTCAGCGGGTGCGCAAGGGCGCGGCGCCCGGCCTATTCGAACTCCATCTGCTCGTAGACGCGGCCGGCGTTTCTCGTGGCCAGCTCCTCGAAGGTGTCGAGGTGCTTATAGGGCGACTGGTCCACGTAGTAGGCGTCGGCAAGCGTCCCGCCGCCGTCGATATGATCGCGGATCTTTCCACGCAGATAGACGAGGTAATCCTTCGTGTAGCGGCGCACCTGATCCATGTTGGTGGGGTGGCCGTGGCCGGGGATCACGTAGAGGGCACCAAGAGCCTCGAAGTTCTCCCAGCTTTCCAGCCAGGCGGCGGTGTTGGTCTCGGCGAAAATCGGCGGCATCCGTTCGTGGAACGCCATATCGCCCGCGATCACCAGTTTCTGTTCGGGCAGCCAGACGCTGATGTCTCCGGGTGAGTGCGCCGGTCCGAGATTCACTACCTCGAACTTGAAGCGGCCCATCTCGAATTCGACCTTGTCCTCGAAGGTCTCTGTAGGTCCGACAAGCTCGGTACCTTCGGCCTGCTCCTTGATGACGTTCTGGTGCCGGGTCAAGCTCTGACCGGCATCGTGCTCAAAGGCGCGTTTCGCGTCCTCATGCGCCAGGATACGCACGCCCTGCTTCTTCCAGTAGCCGTTGCCCAGCATGGCATGGCCCTGGCCGTTCTCGTTGATGACGAGCTTCACGGGCTCGTCGGTTATTTTCTTGATCTCCTCGTGCAGCGCCTTGGCGAGCGCGGTCGAGGCCCCGCCGTTGACGACGACGACACCTTCACCGGTGACAACAAAGGAAAGGTTGTTGTTGTGCCCGCCGTTCTCGTAGGTCGGCGGCGCCGTCGCCCCAATCGCCGACCAGACATGAGGGATCACCTCGACCGGCTTCGAATAGAGGGGGGAGCCGGGGTACTGGTCCGCGATGTCCTGGCTCGCGATTGCCGCGGGCCCCCATCCCATGAAGACGAAGGCAAATACGAAGGCCCGCAGCAGTTTCATATCAAAGCTCCTCGAAGCTCGTTGATCGGTCCGGCGCCCGATCAGTCGATGGCACCGGCTCCGGCATTTTCGTCGTCGCCCGACTTCGGCGTCACATCGAGGACGCGCGCGCGCATGGTGACTTCAACGCTATCCTTGCAGTCCTTCATGCACGGCTCGCCATCCTTCAGCATTGCCGTGTCGGGGCGATCGTCCTCGATGAAGTTGCCAGCGTTCGGCATCTTGATCGACGTGAAGTTCTCGTGGTTCAGCTCGAACTCCTCGTCCTCGATGATGCCGTTCATCAGCAGAATATAGGCGACGATCGAATAGACTTCATCCGGCTTCAACGTCTGCGCGTTGCCGAAGGGCATGGCGCGGTAGATATAGTCGTAAGCGGTCGAGAGATACGGCCAGTAGGAGCCCACGGTCTTGACCGGATCGGCGGACTTCAGCGTATCGCGGCCACCGGCGAGCACCGGCCAACGGTCGATGCCCTCGGCGAAGTCGCCATGGCAGATGGCGCATTTGGCCGCGAAGACAGCCTCGCCCTTGGCGGCATTACCCTTGCCCTTGGGCAGGCCCTTACCGTCGGGACGCACGTCGATGTCCCACGCGGCGACTTCTTCCGGCGTGGCCGGGCGGCCAAGTCCGTATTGTCCGCCGGCCATCGCGCTTGCCGCGAAGGCCGTTCCGGCGACCAGAACCGCCAGGGAGAAAACGCCGGCGCGTGCCGTTACGCTCTTAGGAAATCTCAACATTTTCCACCTCTCCCGTATTCTTGACGTGCCACGTCTGGATTCCATTATTGTGGTAGATCGAGTTCTCGCCGCGGGCGGCACGCAGTTCATCCTTGGTCGGCTGGATATAGCCGGTGGAGTCGATCGCGCGCGACTGCAGGAGCAGCGGGGCGCCGTTCCAGTCGAACTCGTAGTAGAAGCGATGCAGCGACTTATCGAGGCTCGGACCGTCGATGCGGGCCTTGTGCCAGTTCTTGCCGCCATCGATCGAAACGTCGACCCGCGGAATGGTGCCGCGTCCCGACCAGGCGAGACCGGTCAGAACGGTCGGGCCTTTCGTATGTTTGAGCGGCGCTTGCGGCGACGGGTTCGTGATCACCGATTTGCAGTCCATCTCCCAGGTGAAGCGGCGCGCCTTGCCGTTCGCCAGGAGGTCGGTGTACTTGGACGTTTCCTCGCGGGCGTGCCACGGTTCGTCACCGACTTCGATGCGGCGGATCCACTTGACCCACATGTTTCCTTCCCAACCCGGAACCACCAGGCGGACGGGGTAACCTTGCTCGGGACGCAGCGCCTCGCCGTTCATCTTGAAGGCGATAAGGCAGTCGTCGAGCGCCTTGAACATGGGGATCGAGCGGTTCATGCCGGCCGAGTCCCCGCCTTCCGGCATGATCCACTTGGCGTTGGTCTTCAGGCCGGCCTCTTCCAGAAGCGTCTTCAGCGGCACGCCGGTGTACATCACGTTGTGCACCATGCCGTGGGTGAACTGGCAGCCGTTCAACTGGGCGCCGCGCCACTCCATGCCGGAGTTCGCCGCGCATTCGAGGAAGTTGATCTGGTTCTTGCGCGGGAAGCGCATGAGATCGTCGAGGGTGAAGACGAGTTCACGCTCGACAAGGCCATTGATCATGAGCCGGTATTTGTCCGGCTCGACTTCGGCAATGCCGCCATGGTGACGTTCGAAGCACAGACCGTTGGGGGTGATGATGCCGTCGAGTTCGTGCAGCGGCGTGAAGTTCACCGAAGACTCGGTCGAGGCGGTCAGCCAGCCGACGTGGCGGCGGACGACGTGCTTTTCGTACTCGGAGGGGACCCCGTAGGCATTGGCATCGACGCCATCGCCGAGGTAGCGCGACCAATCCTGCAGCTCGACAATCGCCGGATCGGGCTCAGCGGCCGCGGCGACACTCGACCCGGCGACCAAGGCGCCACCGGCGGCGACACTCTGACGGAGGAAATCGCGGCGCGAAGCTGCGAGCTGCCCTTCCGATTTAAGCGTCTTCTTCTCCTTGCGGCTCATGACAAGCCTCCCATTTTCCAGTCCTGTTGCCGTAAAACTTCGATCGATTTAAACATGCGAATTTTTGAATGTCTATCGTTGGAAGCCCCCTGTGAAAACAGAGGGCTTCGCACTTCGAACTCACACGCCGTCGACCTTGACCTGCGTGTTCTCAGCGACGCTGACGGTCCCCTTCTTCTTCACGTAATCCGCGACGACGTCCCAGATCGGCGGCCCCTCGGTGCCTTCGTTGACCGACGCCCAACCGGCGACGACGTAGTTCTTATCGGGATCGATAGCCTCGCCGTTTTCAAGGAGCGTCATTTCCGAGATGCGTGAGCCGATAGGTTTGCGCACGTCGATGCGGTATCCCATGCCGCCGATGCGGACCATGTCGCCGCCCTGCTGGTAGTAGGGATCCGTGTTGAACAGGTTGTCGGCGACATCTTCCAGGATGTCGTGAATGAGCTTGCCCGACATCTCGCTGCGATAGGCGTTGGGGTAGGTCATGCTCGTGGCGTTGTGCAGGAGCTCGACAGTTATGTCCTGATCCGGGAGGATGCTGGTGCCCCAGCGGAAGCCTGGCGACATCGCGATCTGAGCATCGCGCTCTTCGATGAGGGCATCGCAGATGAGATCGTCGAACGTGCCGTTGAAGTTGCCGCGGCGGTAGAGCAGCGAGTCGGTCTTGCCGAGGACCGTATTCAGTTCGCTCTCGAACGGCGCCCGCACCTTGTCGACCAGCGCGCCGATCTCCTTGTCGGGCGCGATGACGTCCGAGAAGATCGGGATCAGTTTGAACTCGTAGCCTTTCACCTCTCCGCCCTGGACGTCGAGATCCAGGCGGGAAAGGAACTTGCCGTGCGATCCGGTGGCGATGAGGAGGGTCTTGCCGACGACGACCGGCTCAGGCAGCGCATCGTGTGTATGGCCGGTCAGGATTACGTCGATGCCGTTGACGCGGCTGGCGACCTTGCGGTCGACATCGAAGCCGTTGTGCGAAAGAAGGACGACGACTTCGGCGCCGTTGTCGCGCGCTTCATCGACGTTCTTCTGGATCGTTTCCTCACGGATGCCGAAAGACAGGTTCGGGAACATCCAGCGCGGATTGGCGACCGGCAGATACGGGAACGCCTGTCCGATGACGGCGATCTTGACGCCGCCCTTCTCGAACATCTTCGTCGCTTCGAACGCGGGTTCTTCCCATTCGGCATCGAAGATATTGCCGCCGAGGAATGCGAAGGGCAGGGATTCGACAATCTCGCGAACCCGGTCGATACCGTAGGTGAACTCCCAATGCGAGGTCATAGCGTCCGGCATCATGGCGTTCATGACCTCGACCATGTCGGCGGCTTCGGTCTTGTAGGAGGTGTAGCTCCCCTGCCAGGTGTCACCGCCGTCGAGGAACAACATGTTGTCGCCGCGCTCGGCCCGGATCGACTTCAGCACCGTGGCGATGCGGTCCATGCCGCCCATCCGGCCGTAATCGCGGGCGAGGGAAACGAAATCGACCGGCGTCAGCGCGTAGGCGTGCGGCGTTTCAGGCTCGATCCCATACATCTTCAGGAAATCGGCGCCGGTTACGTGTGGCGGTTTCCCCTGCACTTCTCCGACGCCGACGTTGATCGACGGCTCGCGGAAGTAGATCGGTTTGAGCTGGGCGTGCAGGTCGGTGATGTGGACGAGCGTGACGTTGCCCTTGGTCGGGAACTTCAGAAGGTCGTCCTGGCTCATGAGCTTCTGGCGCGCGGCGAGCGCCTGCCAGGAGCCGCCTCCCGCCGTGCCGAGGATTGCGCCGGCGGCGACGGCGGCCTGCAGGAAATCGCGGCGTGACAGCATGGCAAAGGTCTCCCGTGGCGGTCGACCGTCCCAGGTCACCGCGTATCGCGTCTCTTCAAGGTGCAGTCCATTGGCGGCCGGCCCCGGCGCTGACGAAGGCTATCGTCAAATGGTGCGTTCGGGCCTTTCGTGCGCGGCATACAATCCGGCCGGTCGAAGGATTCTCAAGCCCGTGAGGCCGGCGCTCGAAAATTCAGGCGGCCGGTTGTGCCGGCGGACGCTGGGGCGGCGCGACCCGAGGGAAGCACCGCCCGCGACGTCAATTCGCGTTAGTTCCGGACAGACGGCGATTCGACCGACAGCCCCTGGCCGCGCGAGGCGGCGTAGAGTTCAAGGGCGACGAACTCGTCGCTGCCGACACCGTACGGCTTCGCCCGGATGTTCTTCATGCAGCCTTTGAAGCGGCGATGAATTGAACCCAGTTTCTGCCATTTGGAACGATAGGTCGGGAAGCCGTTGATCTGACCCTGGCTCAGATGGTCGGCACGGATCATCTTGCCGTAATTGTTCTCGTGACAACCCGCGCAGGACATGTCGAGCTGACCAACGGGCTGATAATAGATTTCCTTGCCCTTCTCCCACCACGACCGCATGGGGCCGTCGGTCTTGACGTTAACCGGCATGCCGCGGGACTGCAGGCCAATGAATGCCGCCATCGACAGCATCTCATTGGATTCCCAGTCCCAGGGTTTGGCCTTCATGTTGTTCTCGCGGCAGGCGTTGACCGTCTGCTGCAAGGTCACGGGCTTGTTGAGCTTTTCGTTCCACTTCGGCATCTGGGCGCGGACGCCCTTCATGCTTTCGGACGCATCGTTGTGGCACGAGGCGCAGGACTTGCCGGCTTCACCGTCGACCGTCGACCAGAGCGACTCGCCGGTTTCGACAGCGGCGAATGCCGGGTTGTCGAAGTCGTCGAGCTGCATGGCCTGGGTGGCTTCGTTACGGAAGCGCCAGCCGGAGTAGACCGTCTCCAGCGGACCGCCTTCCTCGCCCTTGACCTCCGTCACGAATTCCTTGCCGTCGACGACGAGCTTGTTGTCGTTCGGGCCAGCGAATGCGAGTCCGGCAAAGGATGCACAGGCTGCCAGACCAGCAGCCAGTGCCGTTAATTGAGCAACGCGTGTCGCCATTGAACGTCTCCCCTTATCCGATTTTGGTTTGTTCCGGCGACGTGCTCAGCCGACGGTGATTTTCTTCTCTTCGGTGTATTCGCTGCCGTCGTCATCCAACCAGGTGAACTTGAACGTGCCGCTTTCGGGTACTTTCACCGAGAACTGGAAGTAGGGGTTGGCCGAAACGGCCGGACGCACGTCGGCGGTGAAAACGGGCTTGCCGTTGAACTCCACCTTGAACGTATTGATAATCTGCTGAGGAATGAGTTCGCCGGTCTTCTTGTCCTTGCGGAAGCCCGATTCCATCTTGTGGTTGATCAGCGTCTTGATGGTGATCACTTCGCCGGCCTTGGCCTTGCTCGGCACTTTGACGCGGGGTCTGACTTTTGCCATCTGGTTCTATCCTTCGAGTAATCCGTTGCGGAACGATCGGGGCGCAGCTTGCGGACTAGCCGCCGCAGCCGCCGATCGTGACCTTGACCAGCTTCTTATCCATGAAGAAGGAGCCGTCCTTCATCTTGGCGACCGCGATCACGTTCTGCGTTTTGGCAAGACGGATGCGGGTCGAGGCCGAAGCCGCGCCGCTGAGTTCCGAGAAGTGGAACGTCGCCACGCCCGGGCGCGGGTTGCCGTCGGCGAGGACGAGAACGGTTTCGACAAGGTCGTCCCCGGACATGGCGCTTTCGACATCGAAAGCGACCGGAACGGTGTTGCCGTTTTCGGCGATCTCGGGGGTCGTGAGGCTGATCTTGCCGGTCTGGGGCTCGGCACCGCCGGTGAACTTCTTGATGGCGGCGTCGGCGTTTTCTTCGGCTTTGGCGCTCGCGGTCCGCAGGGTTGCGGGAACGGCGAGCATAACGGTGGCTGCGCCAGCGGCGAGACCGAGAGCCTGACGTCGATTCACGTTCATGGCTGCTCCTTTCTTCGTAGCTTTAGAGATTAACGGTTATTTTGAGTCGGCTTCTTTAAGGGTCATCAGGTAGGCGACGATATCTTCCACCTGCTCGGCGCTCAGGATCGACTTGCCTTTGAAGTCACCTGCGGGACGGGTGTATCCATCGGTGCGGTAGAACGCCGGCATCAGCGTGCCGTCGCCGAAGACCTTCTTGGAATTGGCGACGATCGCGCGAAGCTGAGCCTCGGACCAGCGGTCTGCCACGCCATCGAGAGACGGCCCGACCTCGCCGTGGAACTGCTCTTCGGAGAGTTCCGAATTCGCGTGACACGCCAAGCAGTTGCCCAGCTTGCGGTTGGCGAACCACTCGCGGCCCTTGACGGCGCTACCGGGTTTGCCAGTCAGCGATTGCTCGACCATGCCGTCGTTGAACTTGACTGCCGACGGGGGTACCGGCTCGGCAGAGACAATCGTTCCGGACACGCCCATCGCCAACACGGCCATTGCCGCTGCGCCTGTAATGCGCTTCATCCTGCGCCCTCCCAATTTCGTTTGTTGTCTTCTTCGGCGGACACTAAACCAAGCCCAGGGTGCGACACAACATCTAATTCGTATTCTTGAATGCGTGAGGTCCGGCAGATTGCAGTGCAACATCAATGGGGCCGGAGCGGCGGTGACCTCTAAGCGCGAGAAGCAATGAGTTTTTTTCATTGCGCCAAGGCGCGCGCGGCTTGTGCTCACTTGTCAACATTCAACAAAAGAATGATCTAGGTTTTGCGCTGCAAACGCGGACGGCGAACCAGGTGCCGCAGGGCCCAGGCCGCGATAACACATGCAATCGTGCAAATATGATGATAGATAGATTGGATGATCAGCCGCGCACGAATCATGCAGCCAAACCTTGCCAGAGCCATCGCGCTCATCGCCGGCATTCTCATGTCGGCCCTGAGCTTCGCCGCCACCGCGGCGGAAGGCGTAAGCCTTCGGACCGAGCTTGTCATGATGGAAGAGCACGGTTGCCCGTGGTGCATCAGGTGGAACGAGGAGATCGGCGTCATCTACCACAAGACGCCTGAAGGTCGCCGCGCGCCGTTACGCCGGGTCGATATCCACGGCGCCATACCTGACGATTTGAGCTTTCTAAAGCGCGCCAACTTTTCCCCGACCTTCATTCTCGTCGATGGGGGGCGCGAGGTCGGGCGTATTAGGGGCTATCCAGGGGACGAGTTCTTCTGGTTCCGGCTTCAGGAACTCCTCAAAAAGTTGCCGCCCGAAGTCGAAGAGATGAAGGCCGAGGTAAGCAAATGACAGAAAAAGAAAGCGCCATGCTTGATCCGGTACGTTTCGAAGACGAAGCGCAGCTCGATGAGATGTCGGAAAATGCCAAGCGGGCCACGGATTTCCTCAAGGCGCTGGCGCACGAAGCCCGGCTTATGATCCTGTGCTATCTGGCCAGCGGCGAGAAGTCGGTGAAGGAGCTGGAGGACCTCTTATCCCTGCGGCAACCGACGGTTTCGCAGCAGCTCGCACGGCTTCGCATTGAGGGCTTCATCGACGCACGCCGCGACGGCAAGATGATCTACTACCGGCTGACCGACCCGAAGGCGAAAGCGATGGTCGAACAAATCTACGAGATGTTCTGCCAGCCCTCCGACGGCACTCGGGGCCCCTGCTGAGCCTCGGCTCTCCCGTCGGACGCTCCGGAATTCACGCTCTCCCGGCCCACTTTCGAACCGCAGATATTCCACTGGCGGTGCCTTCGGATTGCCATCGGTTTCACTTTGTCTTTCGCCGCCCATGCAATAGGATCGTTCCGCAGAAGGACGGGATCGCAATGGGCTGGTTCGCGTCAACAATAATAGGCGCTCAACAAAGTAGCGTGCGATGGAGGAAACAACAGCGACGTTGACGGCCTTCGCCGTCGGACTCGCAGGTGGCGCGGTTCTCGGACTTGCCGCCCGGCTTGGCCGTTTCTGCACGCTGGCGGCGATCGAGGATGCCCTATTCGCCGGAAACCGGCTGCGTCTGCGCATGTGGGTCATGGCGATGGCCGTCGGCATCTTCGGTGTCGTGGCCGCTGAACTCGCCGGCCTTATCGATCCCTCTCAAGCCAGCGCTATCGTCGCCGACTTCAATCCGCTTTCGATCATTATCGGCGGGCTCATTTTCGGCATCGGCATGGCCTTTGTAGGCACCTGCGGGTTCGGCACGCTGGTGCGGCTGGGGGGCGGCGACCTCAAATCCTTCCTGGTTTTCCTGGTGCTCGGGGTCTCCGCGCTGATGGCCGCGACAGGTCCAACCGCGCTGCTACATGCCAATCTTATCGCACCTTTTGCCTGGACGGGGAGCGCCTTCGCCGATCCGCGCATCGACGCGATGCTGGCTGAAGCGAGCGGTTTACCCAGGGTATCGATTGCGCTGGCCATCGGCTTCGCCTTGCTTGTGTGGACGCTCATCGATCCCCGATTTCGGGCCTCCGCCCGCAACCTGGGCTGGGGGATCGTCGTCGGGGGCGTCATCGCCGCGGGATGGCTCGGCACGGGCTGGCTCGCCCACGATGAATTCGAGCCGCAGCCGCTGGTCTCGTTTTCCTTCATCTACCCGCTCGGTTCGACGCTGATGTACCTGATGGCCTCCACCGGCTCGCAGTTGAGCTTCGGTATCGGCAGCACGCTCGGCGTGATCGCGGGCGCGGCCGTCGGCGCAACCTACAAGAATGAAATGCGCTGGCAGACCCACGACGATGCTTATGAGGCGCGGCGGCAGATTTTCGGAGCTTTCCTGATGGGGACGGGCGGTATGTACGCCCTCGGGTGCACGTTCGGGCAGGGTCTAAGCGCGGTTTCCGTCCTGGCACTTTCGGCTCCGCTGGCGCTCGGTTCGATCTGGATCGGCGCCTGGCTCGGCCTCAACACGCTGATGGACGGCAGTCCCTTCGGGTTCCTCGGCTCCCTGTGGTCCCGACGCTCCTCCAGCGGGCGCGCCCCGGCCGAATAAACAGGCCTTAAGTCATCGGCTTAGTTGCTCCGTGTTGCGAACGCATCAACGGATTCTCAACCAAACCCGCGCATCTTCAATCTTAAGTTGCTTTTGGGGGCTCGTGCTCGCACAGGCTGTTTGGAGATCGAGATTGAAAATGCGTGCAACGGCGCTGGCGATTCTCATTTCATTGCCTCTATCGTTCCTGTGTTCCGCTGTGCGAGCCGGCCAGGAGCCGCCGCCCACCGCGGACGCGATTCCGCGTTTCGCGCCGCGCGGCGTTGTCGTTTCGCGGCACGAAGCGACGTTGTCCTCGGAGATCGTGGCACGGCTTTTGAAAATTTCGGTACGCGAGGGCGACCGGTTCGCAAAAGGAGACCTCCTGTTCGAACACGACTGCCGAGTCGAGGCCGCGGAGCTGGAAGCCGCCCGGGCCGAGGCGAAATCAGCGCAACTCAAATTGCAGGAGAATCGCGAGTTGCGCCGGTTCCGGGCCGCGGGCGCGACCGAACTCGCGCTGGCGGCGGCTGCCTTCGAGGCGGCACAGGCAAAGGCCCGCGCCATCGAGATCCGGCAAGCGCAATGCCGGTTCACCGCGCCGTTCTCCGGTCGCGTTGTGGAGCGCATGGCCAACACCTACGAGACGCCGCAGGCCAACGCGCCGCTTATGAGGATTATCTCGGATCGCGATCTGGAAATCGAACTCGTCGTTCCCTCCGAGTGGCTTGTCTGGCTCGCACCAGGCCTGGCCTTCGATTTCCAATTGGATGAGACAGGGCGCAACTATCGCGCGCGTGTCGACAACCTCGGTGCGGCCGTCGATCCGGTGTCGCAAACCGTCAAGGTGAAAGGCACATTTCTTTCGGCGACAGACGGCATCCTCGCCGGGATGAGCGGTAGCGCGGCCTTGTCGCCGGAGCTGGCGGGACAGGAACCCCACAAACTGGCCGCGGGGGCACAGCGATGACCAAGGCCAGCGCCGCTCTCAGGCGCCGTGACACTGACGCGTCAAACATTTCAGTCACCGCCAGGAACTCGACGACAGAAGATCGTGTCGGCGAGGCGACGAATGGCGCGGAGCCACGGATTGGGTCGACCCCTCGACCGGCATCGGACGACCGAGTCGCCTTGCAAGCCGTCCTCGCTGTCGAAGCCGCATTTCGCGACGCCGCTTCCATCGACGAACTTAGATACCTTGGTGTCAACGAGATCCGTAAGCTCACCGGGGCCCGCCAGGCGTTTCTTGTCACCCGCGGGGCCTCCGGCGGTTTCCGCATGGCCGCCGTGTCCAGCCTGTCGGCTTTCGACCGCGACGCCCCTCTCGTCCGCTGGATGGAACGAACGGTCGGCTCGGTGCACGTCGGGGACGGCAAGTCGCATTCGGGATCCGAGACAGAAGCCGTGGCTTTCAATCTACAGCGGTCCACCCGCTCGGAAAACGACCGTGAGGAGGCCGGGCGCTATCCCTTCGCCCATGCGCTCTGGCAGCCGCTTGTCACGCCATCGAGCGGCCGCAAGCAATCCGGGGGTGGCGGTGGCGCAGCCCCCTCCGAACGAGCCTTTGCCGGTATCGTACTCACGCGCGAAACCCCGTTCCTGCCGTCCGACCGGAAGCTCGCCTCAAGGCTCGGTGGAACGCTGGCTCACGCCTGGGCCGCGCTGGCCGGTCCGCGCCTGCGTCATCGGCCGGGCTTCAACCGAAAACTTTTTGCCCTTATGGCAGCCGCCGCCCTGGCAGGGCTCGGGGCCCTTCCCGTGCCGCTCACCACATTGGCGCCGATGGAAGTCGTCGCGCGCGATCCATTCGTGGTCGCCGCGCCAATCGACGGCGTCATCGCCGAACTCCCGTATGCCCCCAACACTCGCGTCGAACGCGGCGATATCATCGTGCGGTTCGACGATACGACCCTGCGCAACAAGGCCGCGATCAAGGCGCGCGAAGTGAAGGTCGCCGACGCAGTCTACCGCAAAGCCCAGCAAGGGGCGTTCTCCGACAAGGAGGCCCGCTTCCAGTTGCCGATTGCAGCGGCCGAATTGGCACTTCGCCAGGCCGAGCTTGATTTCGCCCGCGATCTTCTCGCGAAGACCGCCGTCATGGCGCCCCGCGACGGTATCCTCTCGTATTCCGACAAGGATGCACTCGAAGGCAAGCCGGTCGCGACCGGCGAGACGATCCTCGAGTTGGCCGACCCCGCGCTCACCGAAATACGGATCGAATTGCCGGTGGAAGACGCAATCGTCCTGCGCGAGGGCGCGAACGTCCGGCTCTTCCTCGACACCGACCCTCTCAACGCCGTAGCAGCGCGCATCACCAAGGGCAGCTATCATGCCGAGCCGACGCCGGCGGGATCGCTCGCCTATCGGCTGAAAGCGGAATTCCTGCAGGAGCCGGAAGCCGCGCGACATCGCATCGGCGCGCGCGGTACGGCGCAGGTCTTCGGCGAAACGGTGCCCCTTGCGTTCTTTATCCTGAGGCGGCCCATCGCGGCGGTCCGCCAGAGTGTCGGCATCTGACATGCTCCCCCTTCCCACGCGGGACGACCGGCCGCTTTTGGCTTTGAGGCAGGATCTGCGCGTCATGCGCGGGGCCAACGATATCAACGGGACGCCGCGATGGCTGATTTACGACGGCGCGCGGCACCGGTATTTCGAGATCGGCGCACAGCTCTTCGAGCTTCTCTCGCTATGGCGCGAAGGCACCCGGCTTCGGCTGGCGAGCGCCGCCGTAAAGCGGTTCAACCGCGTTGTGTTGGACGGGGAAATTGACGAAGCGGAGTATTTCCTGAGCGCCAACAGCCTGACCGAAGCGCCGCCGGACGGCGATAGCCGGCAGTACGCGCAGCAGGCCGCCGCCCGCCGTCGCGGCGCGCTGCTTTCCGCCGTCCATAGCTACCTGTTCATGCGCATGCCTCTGGTGAGGCCGCAGCGCTTTCTCACGGCCACGGCGCCCGTCGCAGCGATCTTCTACTCGCGCGTGGCGTTCATTCTGACGCTCATCGCGGGCCTCGCGGGTCTCTACCTCGCATCGCGGCAGTGGGAAGCGTTCGCCAGCACGTTTCTTTACTTCTTCACGCTCGAAGGGATGTTGCTCTACGCGGTGAGCCTCGCCGTCATCAAGGTGCTCCACGAGCTCGGGCACGCCTATACCGCGCATCGCCACGGCGTCCGCGTCCCCACCATGGGCGTGGCGCTGATGGTGCTGTTCCCCGTACTCTACACCGACGTTACCGACGCGTGGCGGCTGCGTTCGCGCCGTGCCCGCCTTGAGATCACCGCCGCCGGCGTTGCCGTCGAGCTGATGGTGGCCTGCTACGCGACGCTCGCCTGGTCGGTGCTGCCGGACGGGCCGGTAAGGAGCGCGGCTTTCCTCCTCGCAACCAGCAGTTGGGTTTTAAGTCTGGCGGTGAACCTCAATCCCTTCATGCGCTTCGATGGATACTACCTGCTTTCCGACGGCTGGGGCATCGCTAATCTGCAGCCTCGTTCTTTCGCCATCGGCCGCTGGGCGCTTCGCGAATTCCTGTTCGGCCTCGGCGAAACCTGCCCCGAGCGCTTTGAGAGACACACCGAACGGCTTCTGGCGCTTTACGCCTTCGGGACTTGGCTGTATCGCCTTGTTCTTTTTATCGGAATTGCGCTCATCGTCTACAACTTCTTTTTCAAGGCCGCCGGCATTCTATTATTTTTTGTCGAAATCATTTGGTTCATTGGGCTTCCCGTGGGCCGAGAAATTGGCGTCTGGTGGACCAAGAGAGACCGCATCATGAAAACGAAACGGACCCTTATCACGGCACTAGCGGCGGCGGCCGGTCTGGCACTCCTGTTCGTTCCCTGGGGTGCCTCCATCACGGTTCCCGCGACACTCGAAGCCCGGACCGCCAGCGAGATCTTCGCACCGCAACCGGGACAGGTGGACGAGGTGCTGGTGAGCAATGGGCAGCCGGTGACGAAGGGACAGACCCTCTTTCGCCTGAGATCCCCTGAGCTGTCACAGCGCCTTCTGCTATCGAGGCGACGGCTTTCGCTCATTCAGGCGCGGATCAACCGGCAGGCTGGAGGAAGCCGGGCATTGGGCGAACTCCTGGTCCTGAAGCAGCAATTCGCCGCCGAGAGCGCAGAGGCCACCGCGATCGCCGAGGAACTCGGCCGCCTGGAAATAAAGGCACCTTCCGATGGCATCGTCCGCGATCTTCCGCGGGGCCTTTCGCCAGGGCGTTGGGTAGCACGGCCAACCGGCCTTGGCCGCATTGTCGACCTCAACGGCGTGCGTGGGTCCGGCCTGATCGACGAGGCCCTCTTGTGGCGCACCGCTCCAGGCGCCCGCGGCCGCTTTATTCCCGACGATCCGAGCCGCGCCGCACTGGATGTCGAACTGGTCGATATCGCGACCAGCGGCGCCGACCGGATCGACAGTCCCTATCTCGCCTCACGCTACGGTGGGCCGGTGGCGGTCGAAGAAACAGCGAAAGGCGAACTACGGCCGCGCGGCGGGCAGCATGTCGCGCGCTTTACCGCAGACGGGACACCTTCCGACATGACGACGACGCTGCGGGGCCTAATTCACCTGGAAGCAGAACCCGAAAGTCTCGCAGCCGGAATTTGGCGGCAGGTCATGCGGGTGCTGGTTCGCGAAGCCGGTCTATAGCCTGGGTCTTGAGTGAAGGAGGTAGGAGGACTCCGATTTTTCTTCCGACGCTTTTGGTATCCGGCGTTCTTGCGATCGTGTCTTGATATCTCGAAACCGGCGCGGGGATTGTCAGCATTCGGCGGCCTCGCCATTTCCCTTGTGAATATTCCTTCGGTCAACTTTTGAAGTTGAACACAACTGACCCAAATTCCTCGTATCGATATTTTTTCAATCTTGGCTGCCTCACTCAACCTACAATTATTTTTTACGGCGCATCGACTGACAACTCTCTTTTCACCAATTCCGACTACTTCTGGTTGCAATCTCTGGTTGCGTTAGTGAAAAGGTTTTATCGACGATGCTCAACGATCCGCGCTGGTTCCCGAACAACAATTCCCAATTTGCAAACGGCGATCTTCACGCAAGACTGCACTCCACGACGTCGGTTCTGGCACATCGCGTTTCCGCCGGCCGGACCATTCGGACCGTACGTCACAATCCGAACTATCTGGAACGAATGGCGGAGCTGCTCGGTCTCGGGAGGCTCCTCCGCCGTATTCGTGTCGTTGTGAGCCGTAAGGCCCGGCGCGCCCGCGCCAAGCTGACAGCCCGTGCGCTCCGCAAGCGCGAGCAGGCCGAACGCCGCCGGCTCGCCGCGCGCCGTCGCGAACAACCGATCGACGCTCTCGTTCTCGAGCCGAGGATTGTATTCGATGCCGCCGCAGCGGCGACGTTCGATCAAGCCAACGACCAGGCGGCGGAGCAGCAGGCCGCCGAAGCCTTCGCGGCAAATGCGGGCGGCGCGCCGGAGGATGGGGCCGCAGCATCAGCGCCGTCGCCGGACGCCGTTTACACCGCGGCGGTCGCGCCGTCAGCGGACCGTCACGAAATCGCTTTCGTCGACGCGGGCGTCGCCGACATCGACCGGCTCGTCGAGAAACTGCCGTCATCGGTCGAGGTGGTGTTCCTCTCCGCAGACCGGGACGGCGTGCAGCAGATCGCGGACGCACTCGAAGGGCGTGACGATATCGGCGCCATCCATATCCTTTCTCATGGTACCGCCGGCGAACTCACACTCGGGAACGCGGTACTCGATTCAGATAGCATCGGCGGCGAACACGAGGCAGCGCTTGCCCGCATCGGCGAGGCGCTGAGCCAGGACGGCGACATCCTCATCTATGGCTGCGATTTCGGCGCGGACAGCCAGACGCTATCGCTCCTGGCGGAGGCAACCGGCGCCGACATAGCCGCGTCAACAGACGATACCGGCCACACGGACCTCGGCGGCGACTGGGACCTCGAAGCTGCTGCTGGCGAAATCGAAGCCGAAGCGATCAACGCCGCCGGTTGGCTTGGACGGCTCGACCCGGTCGCAGAGCAGACGCGGTTCGACGGCCGCGTCGAGTACGCGGTGACGGGCGGATCGCTACGCGCCCAGCCCGACGCGAGCGACCCCACCGCCCTTAACGCCACCTCGCAAGGCCAGCTCATACTGCCCGGTGGCGTGGCAGGCGCCGATGTGCAGGCCGCGTTCCTCTACTGGGCAGGGTCAGGCGCGGCGCCCGATACCGCGGTCAGCCTCAACGGGCAGAGTGTGACGGCCGATCAAACGCACCTGGCCCAGTTCGACCCCAGCGAGCAGTATTTCTCGGCCCGCGCCGATGTCACGGCGCTGGTTCGCTCCGCCGGGGCCGGGACGTATACCTTCGGCGATCTAACCGTGGACAACGGCGCGCCCTTCGATGGGTTCGCAACGGTCATGTCAGGATGGAGCCTGGCGGTCGTCTATGAGGACTCGTCGCTCCCGCAGGATCAGACCGTCGTCCTCATGGATGGCTTCGAGCTGCTTTACGATGGCAGCGGACAGACGCCGGCGACCACCATCAACATCGGCGGCCTTAACGTGACAGCCGCCAGCGGCCGTCTAACGACGACCGTCTACGAAGGCGACCCGAACGGCTCGGCGCCGTCGGAAGCGATCCGCATCAACGGTGCCACCGTCGCCGCGGACGACATTTGGGACAGCGCCTCGAATACGGTGGGAGTGAACAATGGCGCACAGAGCTACGGCGTCGATATCGATACCTTCGATATCTCCGCGTTGATCGGCCCCGGCGATACTCAGATCGACGTCCAGGTTGCAACCGGCAACAACGACCAGGTCTTCGCCGGACCGATCGTCGTCTCGTTCGCCAATCAGGCTCCGATCGTAGACGTCGCGCCGACGCTCGACCTCGATACCTCCGACAATCCGGCGCTGCCGCGCGCGACCGGCAATGCGGTGGCCAGCCAGATCGGCCCGAACAACCCGATCGGCAGCTTCAACGCCACCGACAGCGCCGCCACCGGCACATTCAACGTCTCGACTGCAAGCGGCTCCGGTTTCGACGAGGGGCTGACCATCGACACCGGCGCCGACGGCGTGACCGTCACGCTTCTGGACGGCGACGGCAACAGCGACGGCGCGGCGGGCGCGGCCGACACTTTCTCGGTCCAGATCGACGCCGAAGCCGACAACAACTCGGTCCTTGAGGGGCTTGTCCTGTCAAACGGCTCAGCGACCGAAAACACCAAGGACATGACGCTCACCTGGTCCGGCGGCGACGCCACCGTCTACGACCCCGACGGACAACTGGCGATCATGGTCGGGGGCACGCCGCAGCCGGCCGATGGGCAGACGATTTCCTCCGGCACCGTCATCAGGACCCTCGGCCCGGCGACCGGCAGCGCCACATCGAGCTGGTCGATTTTCGCCCCCACCGAAAGCCTTCGCGTCGAGGCCACGGCGGTCGACCGGCCCGACATCGCCGGCAGCTCCAACGACCTCCTCAATGAGTCGCTGACCTTCAACGCCGTCTTGCGCGAAACCGGTCATGCCGACACCTTCCTCCAGAACGGTTCGCCGGTGCCGATTGCCTCATCCGACATCGAGATTACCGATGACGGTCAGATCACGCGGGCCGAGGCGCAGTTCTTCGTTGCCTCTACCGGCGACGAATTGATCGTCGATCCGGCATCCCTTCCCGCCGGCATCTCGGTCGATCCCGCCTCAACGGCCAGCCATATCATCCTCACAGGCGCCGCGAGCGTCGACGACTACGAAGCCGCGATCCGCTCCATCCAGTTCCAGGCCACCGCCACTGTTCCGGATGTCGACACGATCCGAAACGTCGAGGTGACGGTCACCGACAATGACGGCAACACCACCAAGGTTTCCAACGCGCTCATCGACGTTCTCCCCGACAACGACGGAGACGGAGTCGAGGACGCGATCGATATCGACGACGACAACGATGGTATCCTCGACGTTGTCGAGGCCGCGCCGACATTCGTGGACCTCAACCTCGTGAGCCCAGACTCGACGGCCAACATGCTGGTGATCACGGACGTGACCGGCCAGTACCGGCTCGAAATCACCAAGGGACACGGCGACGCCTTCTTCACCATCAATCCAACGACGGGCGTGATTTCCGGCGGCACCGGGGCGGATCAGATCGTCTCGCTCATCTACAGCACGAAGAACTCGCCGATCCCGTTCGATCTGGAAAAGGTCCGGTTCAACGACATCGACAGCATGTCGACGACATCGTCCGTCCGCGATGCCTACGCGGTCAACGTTCCGGGCACATGGGTGCCGATCGGCACGCCCACGGCCGGCGTCATTTCCATCGACCCGAGCGACACCACGACCGGCGACGGAGACGGCCTGGCGGTCGGCAACCTCGTCCGGCCCGACGGTGACGCGACCTCCCCTACGACCGTGCCCACCCACATCGCCAACTTCCAGCGCTTCCTCGATCGCGACGCCGCCGATGGCGGCAACGGACAGCTCTCGGATGTCTACGTCAACTTCGAAGGGGCCGCCAACGACCACGTTGCCGAACTGCAGCTCGACGACCCGACCGACGAGTTCACGGTCTACGTCGCAAACACCGCCGTTTCGGGCATGTTCTGGTCCTATACGCCGACCACCTCGGTCGCCGTCATCCCCGACACCGACGTCGACGGGCTTGTCGATGCGTTCGATATCGACTCCGATGACGACGGCATCCTCGACAATATCGAGGCCCAATCCAGCGACGGCTATATCGCGCCTACCGGCATCTATAACGCGGTCGGTCTCGATCTCGCCTATGTCGCCACCAACGGCTTGACGCCGCAGGATTCCGATGCCGGTTCCGCAACAGCGGATGGCCGCCCCGACTATATCGATCTCGATAGCGACAACGACGGAACGAGCGACAATGCGGAGAACGGGCTCGGCGTCGCCATGGTGGCGCCCGGCGATGCCGACACCGACCGCGACGGCCTAAAAGACGCCTACGAAAGCGTTCTCGATGGTGCAGTGGACGACGGCTTCGTCGTCAACGAAGGCGTCACCAGCGCGCTGGCTGCCGAAGCCGACAACGGCGGCTACCTGCCGGATGCCGACGGCGACGCCGTTGCCGGGTCGATTGTGCCGCTTTCCGCAGACCTCGACTATCGCGACGCGAGCCACGACAACAGTCCGCCCGCCGCACAGGACGACGGCCTCACCGGCGACGAGGACAGCGTCGTCGCGGCCGGCCTCTTCGCCGACAACGGCGGCGGCCTCGATGCCGACCCCGACGGCGACACCATCGCCGTCACCCGCGTGGCCCCCGGCGGCGACGTCACCCAGCTCGCCCCGCTCGGCGACGGCACCGGCATCGGCGTCCCCGTCACCGGTTCCGGCGGCGGCACCTTCACCGTGCAGCCCGACGGGTCCGTCAGCTTCGATCCCGGCGACGACTTCAACGGCCTCGGCCTCGGCCAGACCGCCACCACCCAGGTCGTCTACCAGATCGACGACGGACAGGGCGGCACCGACACCGCCGTCGTCACCTACACCGTCACCGGCCTCAACGACGCCCCCATCCCGGTCGACCCGGCGCAGCCCGTTATCGATCCGGCCAACCCGCCCGCCGGCACCCCGTTCGATCCGCAGGACCCGCACCTGCCGCCCGCCGATCCCGCCGACTACATCCCGCACCAGGCCGGCCTCGACGGCAGCGCCGTCGCGCCGCTCGACCTCACCGCCTACTTCGGCGACCCCGACGCGCCGGACGCCGTCACGCTCGCAATCGATCCCGCCGACCTCCCCGACGGCCTCGTCTTCGACGGCACCGCCATCTCAGGCACGCCTTCGGCAGACGCCAGCCAGGGCGGCGACGATCCCATCAACGCCCCCGGCGTCTACACCATCCCCGTCACCGCCACCGATCCCCACGGCGCCACCTTCACCACCAACGTCACCTACACCATCGCCAACCCGCCGCCCGCCGCACAGGACGACGGCCTCACCGGCGACGAGGACAGCGTCGTCGCGGCCGGCCTCTTCGCCGACAACGGCGGCGGCCTCGATGCCGACCCCGACGGCGACACCATCGCCGTCACCCGCGTCGCCCCCGGCGGCGACGTCGCCGCCCTCGCCCCGCTCGGCGACGGCACCGGCATCGGCGTCCCCGTCGCCGGCTCCGGCGGCGGCACCTTCACCGTACAGCCCGACGGGTCCGTCAGCTTCGATCCCGGCGACGACTTCAACGGCCTCGGCCTCGGCCAGACCGCCACCACACAGGTCGTCTACCAGATCGACGACGGCCAGGGCGGCACCGACACCGCCGTCGTCACCTACACCGTCACCGGCCTCAACGACGGCCCCATCCCGGTCGACCCGGCGCAGCCCGTTATCGATCCGGCCAACCCGCCCGCCGGCACGCCGTTCGATCCGCAGGACCCGCACCTGCCGCCCGCCGATCCCGCCGACTACATCCCGCACCAGGCCGGCCTCGACGGCAGCGCCGTCCCGCCGCTCGACCTCACCGCCTACTTCGGCGACCCCGACGCGCCGGACGCCGTCACGCTCGCAATCGATCCCGCCGACCTCCCCGACGGCCTCGTCTTCGACGGCACCGCCATCTCAGGCACGCCGGCGGCCGACGCCAGCCAGGGCGGCGACGATCCCATCAACGCCCCCGGCGTCTACACCATCCCCGTCACCGCCACCGATCCCCACGGCGCCACCTTCACCACCAACGTCACCTACACCATCGCCAACCCGCCGCCCGCCGCGGTGGACGACGGCCTCACCGGCGACGAGGACAGCGTCGTCGCGGCCGGCCTCTTCGCCGACAACGGCGGCGGCCTCGATGCCGACCCCGACGGCGACACCATCGCCGTCACCCGCGTGGCCCCCGGCGGCGACGTCACCCAGCTCGCCCCGCTCGGCGACGGCACCGGCATCGGCGTCCCCGTCACCGGTTCCGGCGGCGGCACCTTCACCGTGCAGCCCGACGGGTCCGTCAGCTTCGATCACGGCGACGACTTCAACGGCCTCGGCCTCGGCCAGACCGCCACCACCCAGGTCGTCTACCAGATCGACGACGGACAGGGCGGCACCGACACCGCCGTCGTCACCTACACCGTCACCGGCCTCAACGACGCCCCCATCCCGGTCGACCCGGCGCAGCCCGTTATCGATCCGGCCAACCCGCCCGCCGGCACCCCGTTCGATCCGCAGGACCCGCACCTGCCGCCCGCCGATCCCGCCGACTACATCCCGCACCAGGCCGGCCTCGACGGCAGCGCCGTCGCGCCGCTCGACCTCACCGCCTACTTCGGCGACCCCGACGCGCCGGACGCCGTCACGCTCGCAATCGATCCCGCCGACCTCCCCGACGGCCTCGTCTTCGACGGCACCGCCATCTCAGGCACGCCTTCGGCAGACGCCAGCCAGGGCGGCGACGATCCCATCAACGCCCCCGGCGTCTACACCATCCCCGTCACCGCCACCGATCCCCACGGCGCCACCTTCACCACCAACGTCACCTACACCATCGCCAACCCGCCGCCCGCCGCACAGGACGACGGCCTCACCGGCGACGAGGACAGCGTCGTCGCGGCCGGCCTCTTCGCCGACAACGGCGGCGGCCTCGATGCCGACCCCGACGGCGACACCATCGCCGTCACCCGCGTCGCCCCCGGCGGCGACGTCGCCGCCCTCGCCCCGCTCGGCGACGGCACCGGCATCGGCGTCCCCGTCGCCGGCTCCGGCGGCGGCACCTTCACCGTACAGCCCGACGGGTCCGTCAGCTTCGATCCCGGCGACGACTTCAACGGCCTCGGCCTCGGCCAGACCGCCACCACACAGGTCGTCTACCAGATCGACGACGGCCAGGGCGGCACCGACACCGCCGTCGTCACCTACACCGTCACCGGCCTCAACGACGGCCCCATCCCGGTCGACCCGGCGCAGCCCGTTATCGATCCGGCCAACCCGCCCGCCGGCACGCCGTTCGATCCGCAGGACCCGCACCTGCCGCCCGCCGATCCCGCCGACTACATCCCGCACCAGGCCGGCCTCGACGGCAGCGCCGTCCCGCCGCTCGACCTCACCGCCTACTTCGGCGACCCCGACGCGCCGGACGCCGTCACGCTCGCAATCGATCCCGCCGACCTCCCCGACGGCCTCGTCTTCGACGGCACCGCCATCTCAGGCACGCCGGCGGCCGACGCCAGCCAGGGCGGCGACGATCCCATCAACGCCCCCGGCGTCTACACCATCCCCGTCACCGCCACCGATCCCCACGGCGCCACCTTCACCACCAACGTCACCTACACCATCGCCAACCCGCCGCCCGCCGCGGTGGACGACGGCCTCACCGGCGACGAGGACAGCGTCGTCGCGGCCGACCTCTTCGCCGACAACGGCGGCGGCCTCGATGCCGACCCCGACGGCGACACCATCGCCGTCACCCGCGTGGCCCCCGGCGGCGACGTCGCCGCCCTCGCCCCGCTCGGCGACGGTACCGGCATCGGCGTCCCCGTCGCCGGTTCCGGCGGCGGCACCTTCACCGTGCAGCCCGACGGGTCCGTCAGCTTCGACCCCGGCGACGACTTCAACGGCCTCGGCCTCGGCCAGACCGCAACCACCCAGGTCGTCTACCAGATCGACGACGGCCAGGGCGGCACCGACACCGCCGTCGTCACCTACACCGTCACCGGCCTCAACGACGCCCCCATCCCGGTCGACCCGGCGCAGCCCGTTATCGATCCGGCCAACCCGCCCGCCGGCACCCCGTTCGATCCGCAGGACCCGCACCTGCCGCCCGCCGATCCCGCCGACTACATTCCCCACCAGGCCGGCCTCGACGGCAGCGCCGTCGCGCCGCTCGACCTCACCGCCTACTTCGGCGACCCCGACGCGCCGGACGCCGTCACGCTCGCAATCGATCCCGCCGACCTCCCCGACGGCCTCGTCTTCGACGGCACCGCCATCTCAGGCACGCCCTCGGCCGACGCCAGCCAGGGCGGCGACGATCCCGTCAACGCCCCCGGCGTCTACACCATCCCCGTCACCGCCACCGATCCCCACGGCGCCACCTTCACCACCAACGTCACCTACACCATCGCCAACCCGCCGCCCGCCGCACAGGACGATGCCGCGACCGCCGTCAATGGCGAGACGTTGCACCTCGATCTTCTCGGGAACGACAAGGACCCCGACGGCGACAAGTTGGTGGTGACGCATGTCGCCGGGCAACCCGCCGGGGCCGGTCCCATCGACGTTCCAGGCGGCACGGTCGAAATCGACCGAAACGGCCGGCTCACATTCGTTCCGGACTACGGTTTCTCGGGCACGAGTGTCTTCACCTACGAAATCGCCGATGCTGACGGCGCGGTATCGAAAGCTGTCGTACGCCTCGCGGTCACCGGCAACGGCACGCTGTTCGAGCCGCTCTTGCCAGACGGCGCGAACGACTCGGCACCCGTGGCGACTGCTGTGCTCCCAGCGAGTGGCAACGGAGACCTGGACACACCGCTGGTCATCCTCGAGGCCGTCGACGAAATCGATCCGCTCGGCTCTACCGAGATCGATCTGTCGAGTGACGGCATCGTCTTGAGGGCTGTGAACGGGGTGGATGACCTTGGCTCAATCGGGGGCCGGCTTTTCTCGGACGGCTTCCTCGGGCGGATCATCGATGACGTCGAACGGCTCGAGGAATTGGCCCGCCAAGCCGAGAGCTTCTCTGGACGCGGCGCCGGATTCTGGGACTTGCAAGGTCTCACTGGGTTTTCGCTCCGCGCCGATCTGGTCGAGCCTGACGGCGGCTTCTCCGGCGGGCAGATCGTGGTCGATACGCTGGTGAGGGACCGGACGGTCTTTGTGTCGATCAGCGACACGCTGGCGGCGGCCTCGCTGCATGGGCCGGCGATCGCCTATGAGGTGCAATCGGTCGACGGCGGTCCACTGCCGGAATGGCTGGACTTCCCCGCAAACGGCAGTGTGCTCGCCAATCCACCGGCGGGCGAGACATCGCTCGAACTGGAGATCGTGGCGCGTTTCGCCGACGGCGCGCGGGTTGTTCACCCGGTCAGCCTCGACCTGATTACGGGCGAAGTCTCTCCACTCGCCGCTGCATCGAGCGGGCCGGGAACGTTCCTCGAAGAAGTGGAACGGCAGGCCGATCCGTATGGCGCGCTCGACTCGCCGGATAGGGCCGGCCTCCGGATCGAGCCCGCGCGGCAGCTGTGAACTCCCGGAACCTTGTCCCTTGGAGCGCGTCCATCAAGCGGAAACGCGCTTTATGCCAGGCACCGGTAAGAAAACGGGCGGCGGGCCCATGGTCCGCCGCTGCTTTACCCCCCGATTGCGTGCCTCATTGGACACACCCTTAGATTTCAATCTGCCTATTACGCAACCAATCGATACTTGGCTGATGCGAATCTCAACCTTTAATTGTATGTCCGGGTTCGGACCAATATGTCCGTGAACGCAACCCGGCCGAACCGACGTTTCGCGTATCTGGCTATACCCCTCGGAGGTTCCAGTGCGCAGACTTTTTCTCTTTGCGCTTCTGTCGCTCATCCTCAGCGGATGTGCGATTTCACCGAATTCCCTTTCATTGGATGAAGTTGCCGACTACGCCGAAGACAAACGCTGGCGCTCGACGGGCGATCAGACTCCGGTTTCCGGCACGGTCAACCTTTACGAAGCGATGGCGCGAGCGCTGAAATACAATCTCGATCACCGCGTTGAACTGATGGATCTCGCGCTCCGGGAAAAACAGCTAAGGGTTGCGCATTTCTCGCTTCTTCCGCAAGCGGTCTCCAACTCCGGCTACGCCAGCCGCAACAACTATTCAGGCGGCCGAAGCGTCGAGTTGTTGTCGGACAACGTTACCGGAGCGCAGTCGCTGCGCTCGTCGACATCGTCGGAAAAGGACGTCAAGACCGCCGATCTCGAGTTCAGCTGGCACATCCTCGACTTCGGGCTCTCCTACATCCGCGCCCGCCAGGCCGCCGACGAAGTGCTGATCGCCAACGAGCGTCGCCGCAAGGTCATCAACCGGATCGTTGAGGACGTGCGCTCGGCCTACTGGAAAGCGGTCGCTGCGGAACGCTCGATGTGGCAGCTCGGCCGGCTCAACCACCGCATCGCCGCCGCCCTCGATAGCAGTCAGGAACTCTCCGAACGCGCGGAATCCTCGCCCCTGACGGCACTCACCTACGAACGCGAGCTGCGCGAGATCCAGCGTGAAATCCACGCGCTGGTCAGCGAACTCAAAACCGCCAAGGCTCAGCTTGCGGCCCTCATCAACGTGCCGCCGGGAAGCGACTTCAAGGTACACGTTCCCAACTGGTACAAGACGCCCAAGCTGATCGGCCTCAACGCCGCGGAAATGGTCGACCTCGCGCTGCAGTCGCGTTCCGAACTGAGGGAAGTCGCCTATCGCGAGCGAATAAATCGCGATGAAGCGCACGCTGCCATTCTGGAAATGCTGCCTGGAATCTCCGCCAGCGTCGGGCCGAACTTCGACAGCAACGATTTCCTGTTCAACCGCCATTGGGTGGCGTGGGGCGCCAAGGCGAGCTGGAATTTGATCAAGGTCTTCTCTTACCCGGCGCGGCGCGCGGAAGTCGAAGCCAAGGACGCGCTACTCGACGCCCGTGGCCTGGCGGTGGCCATGGCGATCATGACCCAGGTGCACGTCAGCCGCGCCCGGCTCATCCACGCCCGCCGGAAATACCGCGTCGCGCTCGAATTCCACGACGTGCAGGATCGCATCGTGCGCCAGATGCGGGCGTCACTCGAGGCTGGACGCATCAGCGAGCAGACCGCGATCCGGGAGGAGATGAACACGCTCGTCGCCCGCATCAAACTGGATCTTGCGTTTGTCGAACTCCAGAACGCATTCGCCAATGCTCATGCCTCCATGGGGCTCGATCCGTTTGAAACATTCGCGACGGGCGAGGAAACAATCGAGGAACTCGAAGCGTTGCTGCGGGACAGATGGCGGTCCCTCGGCGACCGGCACGCTTCCGTCATCCGGCTTTCGCCTGCAAGCAGGCGGGCCTGATGCGGCAGGAAGACCGGACCGCGCGGGGCGGTCCGGTCTTCCCGTGACCAGACGATCGGTTAGCAGGCGAATGACTGGCGGTCTTCGGACCGTTTTCTTTTTAAGGCCAGAAAGACCAGATAGGCTCTCCGCACGTACATCTTCGTGTCTCGGATGTCATGCCGACGGGCAAAGCTTCGGTCGTGCGTGCTATCGCGGCCGTTGGCGGAAAATTCATCGTCTTCTGCACCAATTGGCTTTGGCATTGCCGCCCTCGAATGCCTAAGGTGATGCCGGGGAGGAACTGGGGCCGCAACCGGTAAGCACGGGACCGAAGCATCAAATCGAAGCAAGGTCGTGAGTTATGAGTATCAGCATGAAGTACCTATTCCTTTCTTTTATTGCCGCGTGCGCCGCCGGCCTCATGGGAGTGACCGCGCCTGCCAAGGCCGGCCCCCTCGACGGTTCCTGGTCCGGCTCCGGCTATGTGAAATCGACCAATGGAAAGCGCGAGCGCGTGCGCTGCCGAATCCGCTATTCGCGACAGAGCGCCAAGGTTTACGGCGTCTCGGCGGTCTGCGCGACGCCGTCGGCCAACATCCGCCAGAGCGGCGAAGTGCTGATGGTCAGGCCCGACCGCTATGTTGGCGATTTCTACAACAGCGCCTACGATATTTCGGGTCGCGTCTCCGTCACGGTGAACGGCTCGAGGCAGTCTGTCTCGTTCCGCGGCGCGGCCGGCTCCGGGAGCATGACGCTCAGCAAGCGCTGAAGCGGCGCCGGTCGATACTACCGACCTCGAGTCGCCGGTCGGTTTATCCGGCCCGGCGCCTACGTCAGCCTGGGTCTAACTTTCCAGAGCGGCAACGCCGGGAAGCGTCTTTCCTTCCAGCCATTCCAGGAACGCACCGCCGGCTGTCGAGACGTAGCTGAAATCGCTGGTTGCGTCGCAGGCGTTAAGGGCGGCAACCGTATCGCCGCCACCGGCGACCGCGAGCACCTTTCCGGATTTCGCCAGTTCGGCCACCTTGCGGGCCGCCGCGAAAGTCGCCGCGCCGAAGGGCTCGATCTCGAAGGCGCCCAGCGGCCCATTCCAGACAATGGTCTTAGCGGTTTCAAACCGGCGCGCGAAATCCTCAACCGATTGCGCGCCGGCATCGAGGATCATGGCGTCGGGTGGGCAGGCGTCGGCGGCCACCGTCTCATTGGTGGCATTGGCGGCGAATTCGCGGGCCACGACAACGTCGACCGGCAGTACGATCTGGCAACCGCCGGCCGAGGCTTTGGCGGAGATCTCGCGCGCCGTGTCGACAAGATCATGCTCACATAACGACTTGCCGACCGGCTTACCCTGAGCAGCCAGGAAGGTATTCGCCATGCCGCCGCCAATGACGATCTGGTCGACCTTGTCGATCAGGTTCGAAAGCAGCTCGATCTTGGTCGAGACCTTGGCACCTCCGACGACCGCGATCACCGGACGCTCCGGTACGGCAAGCGCCTTTTGCAGGGCCGAGAGTTCCGCCTCCATCTGCCGCCCGGCGACCGACGGCAGCCGCTCGGCTAGCGCAACCGTTGTGGCGTGGGCACGGTGGGAGACCGAAAAGGCATCGTTGACGTAGACGTCGCCCAGCGCGGCGAGCTGTTCAGCGAAGGCGGCGTCGTTCTTTTCCTCGCCCGGGGCGAAGCGGACGTTCTCTAGCAGCATGACACCACCGGCCGGCAACGCCGCGATGGCCGCGGCGGCGGTTTCGCCGGTCACGGCCGGGCTGAACACGACCGGGGCTTCCAACAGCGCTTCCAGCGCCTCGCGCAGCGGTGCGTTGGAAAGCTCGGGCACGACTTGGCCCTTGGGGCGTCCGAGGTGCGCGAGCAGGATCGGCCGGCCGCCTTTCGTCAGGATCTCGCGCACCGTCGGCACGATAGCGCGAATGCGGGTGTCGTCACTGACGCGGCCATCCTGTAGCGGCACGTTGATGTCCACCCGGACGAGAACGCGCTTCCCCGAAAGATCGACGTCATCGATGGTCTTGAAGGCCGGCATTGCCCCATCTCCTCACCGTTTCCCCTGCTGCGCCGCGGCCCTTCGCGGAAGACTGCCCCCGTGGCAACGCGGCGCTCGCGACTTTCCTTAAGCCGGGGAGGCTGAATTTGCCAGTGAACTAACCCAAAAGACGCACCGGTCGGCACAGCCTCTAGTGTTACGTCACGGACGCTTGGCCCCCAGTTGCCACGATGCGATCTGCCAAGCGTCGGTGACAAAAAGCAACACTAGAATCATAGAGTTTCTATTGTTCCTCATGTCTCAGACATTTGCTCGTATGCAAGCCGAAAAGGGAGGCAAATGTCTGAGACGGAACACTAGGGAACAGCGCAACGCTCAGGAAAGCCGATCCCGCGGGCGCAGCCCTACAGGGCGGCAACGACGGCGAAGAAACGAAAAAGGCGGGCTCCTAAGAGCCCGCCCTTTCTTGAAACCTTAAAGGCCAATCCGATCAGCCGATGCTATGCGGCATTTCAATCGCGCCGGTTTCGACGGAGATCGTATTCTCGTCCTGATAGTAGATGTAGCCGAGTGCTGCGACAGCAACAACGAGGGCGCCAATCAGGAACCACTGAGTCGACTGGTTCATTTTTAAATGCTCCTTTGCAATTGGATGCTGGGATTTAAACTCCAACAAGGCCGCTGTGTTCCGCGAGCCCAGCTTGCGAGAAGATGGCAATCGCGACTTTTTCTGCGGTGGCAAAAGTCATCTCGTCCTCCGACTTGGAGCATTCACAAAACGAAAACGCCGGCAGCCTGGATAAGACCGCCGGCGTATAATTGTTGAACCGTCATCTTTTCAGCTGCAGTCGCTCAGCGATTCATGAGGCTGTCGGGCTCGACAGCAATCAAGCGCTGGACGTCCTCGACCGTGCGGTCGACCATGAGCACGTCCGAGATGCTTATGGTCTTCTGTTTCGCGCCGGCCGTTGTCAGCCGCAAATCGCCGGAGCCCAGTCCGAGAAGACGGTGGCGCATGAAGTCCTCGCCATGCTTCTCAAACAGCATGCCGCGCGTATCGAAACTTTCCTCGCTGTCGCCGATCCAGCTTTCCTGCGTCAACTGGCCCGGGCGAACGCGCCACCACGTCAACCGGTCGAAGACAAAGAAGGCGGCGGCCCAAATGAGGAAAAGCGCCGTCGAAGTGACCAGAAAGAAACCGGCGTTCATATGAACCGAAAGTTCGGGAATGGCCTTGGCAATATCGTCGAGCCAACCGAACCAAGCGACAGAAACGAAGATCAGCGCGACGCTGAGCAGCGCAACAACGGAATAGATTCCGTAGAGCCGGGCATTGGTGATTATGAGGGTGAGAAGCGTGACGGTCAGCCAGGTCAGCCCGAGACTCGTCCCGCTATAGATTTTCAGGCTTTCGCCGTCATCCGCGATGAACGGGCTACCGGAAAGATAGGTGACCGCGGCGCAGGCAAAGCCAACGAGCCATACAGGCCACCAATAAATCAGGGAGGAGTGGCTATAGATGACTATGTCAGGGAGCGCCTCATCGGGCGAGGGGAGATCCTGGGCGTCTTCGGCCTGTTCATCTAGTTGCGGCATGTGCCGCGGTTCATCGTTATCCAGTCGAGCATCGACAGCCATGGGTCGGTCCTTCCGGTCGGGCGGGAAAGCGCATCTGTAATTCGGCCGCGATGCCAGGCATCGATTGGCACTTTCAGCTCGCGCGAGTTGAATCCCCGACGTTGCGATAAATCTTGAATCCGCCGCTGCTCGCGGCGGGCTGAAACGAAGGGCTGAAGCGTCATCGAACCCTCGGATCGCCGAGCGTTGGAGAACCCGGCACCCCGGTTGATCTGCCTTTCGTTTCGTCGAGGAGAAGAACGGTTGAAGTCTTGTCGAGTTCCCGGGTGGGTCGTCCGCGTTTGAGTTGCCGAGGCCGACGCCTTATCGGCCGGCAGGGCGGAAAAATAAAAAGCCGGCGGCCCGTTTCCCGGCCGCCGGCGCCTGTCGTGCAATGTCGAACCGATCGCCGGTTAGCGGCGCAGATAGGGGCACAGCTCACGCGGTGCACCGACATACGGAATGTAGGTCCCGTCGCTCCAGCGGAAGGTGCGGTAGCGCGCGTCGCACTCTTCCCATCGGTTGCGATATTCCCGGCGCGAGGCCGCGATGGCGCCGCCAATGATCAGGCCCGCAATTCCAGCGGCAACGGCGGCGCCGCTGCGTCCACGCCGGCGGCCATAGTAGCGGCGCGGCGCAACGCGTCCGAACCCGCGGGCACGGTTGCCTCGGAACGCGCGGCGCTTTGCACCGCCAAAGCCCCGGGCCCTGTTGCCGCGCGCTCCGCGGCGGGCCTTGCCACGCGCACCGCGCCGGCCCTTGCCGCGTGCGCCCCTGCGACCTTTGCCGCGCAAGCCCTTACGTCCGCGTTGCACGAGATGAATGTTATCGCCCGCCGCCTGCATGCCGACAGCAGGCACCGGTATATATGCGGCCTTTACGGCGGACGGCGTTGCCGGAACGACCGGCGCACTGGCCGCGCCCGTGGTCGACATGACGACGACGGCCATTGAGACGAGCGCAGACTGTATTCGTGTATTCGGCATAATTCTCATTTCTATTTTCTCCGTTCGTTTCCTTACATACCGCCTCTTATTAGTTAATTCGAATTGTGCGGCAGCTATTGGGAAAGTGCCTGAACGGCGGACTTGTTCCGGCGTATGTCAAATCACGGAGCGCCCTCAGAGGACTGAATTGGAAGCGTTTTTTCGGCTTTTCACATTTCGATCAAGCTGCCGCGACCGGCTGCTTTGTGGGCGGAACCAACAGTCAAAGCATCAGTTGAAGCTGCCGTGCGCCCGGAAATCGTTCGGGCAAAATCAAAAAGGACCAAGGAGCATGAATATGAAACTTCTCGCACGCACCGCAGCGATTGCGCTGTTCGCCACCGCCGCCTCGAGCGCTCACGCTGCCGTCAGCTGTGAAAAGGACTTCGACCAGGTCCGTGCGGGCAACAGCCAGATCGACCTGACGCTCTCGGAAGAGGTGAAAGACAACCTCACGGGCTGGGACGCCAATAACGATGGCATGGTCTCGCGCAGCGAGTATCTCGAGGTGTGCCAGAACAATCCGGAGGACTACAAGTCCATCCAGAACATGAGCTACTTCAAGAAGCAAAAGCTCCGCGGCGAATGACACGCCGCACGTCGGGGGCGCCACCGCGCCCTCGACGCTGTTTTCGGCACGAGGCGTGAAGGCGTGTCGCTTACTTGGCTGCGCCGGATGCCTTGGCGAGCTCTTCTTCCATCGCCTTGCACAAAGCCGGATAATCGATCGGCTTGCCGAGGACGCGCTGGCCGGCGAGGCTTTCGGGCGCCATGGCACCGTTGTAGCCGGACACGAAAATCGTCGGGACGGCCATTTCCTCGAGGCGCTTGGCAATCTCCATCGAGTCCGAGCCGCCCAGGTTCACGTCGAGTAGCGCGAGCGTTGGCTGTTCGGCATCGATCAGTCTCATGGCGTCTTCGACACTGCCGGCTGGTCCAAGGACATCGAACCCCCGGTCGCGCAGCTCGGATTCAAGGTCTATGGCGATAACGAGTTCGTCTTCGACCACGAGAACACGCGTTTGACGGTTCATTCAAATACTCTCACACAGGTAGCATTAGTTCTGCCGAAAGGCCGGCTGGCTCATAGGAAAGCTTAGCGCTTCCACCTAGCGAATGGGACAAGCTTTTCTCGATCAACTGGCTGCCAAAGCCCAGTTTTCGAGGCTTCGCTACAGGTGGTCCATTGCGCTCAGACCAATGCACTCTCAGGTTGGGTCCGTCAGCATCTTCTGTCAAGGCCCATGAAATTCGAACGACACCGTCGTGATTGCTCAAAGCCCCGTATTTAGAGGCGTTTGTCGCCAACTCATGCAGTATGAGGCCAAGCGCATGGGCGCGCTCGGGGCCGAGGCGAACGCGCGGGCCTTCGATTTCAAGCCGAGCTGCGCTATCTCCGGCATAGAGCTTGACCTGTCCGCGAACGAGGGTTTCCAGATCCGCGCCGGTCTGCTGGCAATCACCGACAAGGATTTCGTGAGCAAGGGAGATCGCCTGCAAACGCGCGAGAAAGGTCTCGATAAAAGCATCCGGACATTCGCTGGTCCGCCAGGTCTGCGTGGCGATCGCCTGGATCGTCGCAAGCGAGTTCTTCACCCGATGGTTCAGCTCGCCCATCAGGAGTTCGCGGTAGGCTTCCGCCTGCTTCAAGGCGGTGATCTCCTGCACCGCGACGTTGATGCCGACGACGCCACTGCCTTCATTCAGGACCGGATCGAAATTGATCAGGAACCAGCGCGATTCATCGCTCCCTTTGGAGGCCGGAACTTCCAGCTCATGATCGATGATCGGATGGCCCGTCTCCAGCACGCGCTGAAGCAAGGGCTCCACCAGATCCTTCAGCGCCTGATCGAGTTCGGAAGGTTTGCGGCCGATATGCTCTTCTATCGGATATCCGTTGATCTCCGCGAGTTCCTGATTGACGGCCAACCAGCGCAGCGTCCGGTCGTGATAGGCAAGGCCAACGGGCGCATGCCTATAGATTGACTCGAGGCGCTGACTTTTCTCATCGGCCGAGATCCGCGCCTTGCGAAGGTCGGAAACGTCGCTAAGGGCGCCGATCAATCGGTATTGCGGATCGCTTGGATTGCCGAGGCTCAAATAGCGCCCGATTGCGGAGACGTGGGTAATCTCGCCGTCTTCATGCAGGAACCGGAATTGCGCCTCGAAGACCTCGCTTGTGGGATCGGCGGCGCTGAGGACCGCTTTCAGCCCCTCGAGATCATCCGGGTGAACGTGCGCATACCAGGCCTCGATGGTTGGTTTGATTTCGCCGGGCTGATAGCCGACCAATTCGAACAGCGAATCCGACCACTCCATTTCGCCGGTCGACGGGTCCCACTCCCAGATCCCCATCTTGCCGACGTCGAGCGCCAGCTCCAGCCGGCTCAGATTGCGAAGATTGGCTTCCTCGGATCGCTTTTGATCCGTGACGTTGATGAAAGTCACCACCGTTCCGGCGGGCGTACCGTCACTCGTTCGGTACGGCGTTACACGGCGTAGGTAGATCGCCTCGTCGTTCTGTCGTGCCTCGTGCTCGATCGGCTCCGCCGCCCGCGCCACTGCATCCGCGCTTGGAAGTGCGGGAAGATCCTCGAAGGTATGGGTGAAGTGCGACAGCGGACGGCCGATGTCAGGCGGCGTTATATTGTAGAGAAGGGAGGCTGCGGGCGTAAAGCTCCTGACGCGGCCTTCGTCGTCAAGGAAAATGGTCGCGATTTCGGTCGAGGTAAGGAGGTTCAGCAAGTCGGTATTGGCCGCGCCCAACGCATGGTTGGCGCGTTCGATTTCCTCCTTGGAAGATTCCAGTTCCTCGTTAGCCGACTGGAGTTCCTCGTTCATGGAGAGCAGCTCTTCATTCGAGGACTTCAGTTCTTCGTTGGCCGCTTCGAGATCCTGTACGGTTTTCTCCAGTTCTTCGCGCGTGCGGAGCAACTCGCTTTCGAGGTGCTCGACCAAGCGCTCGCTTTCGGAATTCGCAGCCACACCTTGCTCGCCGATTTGCGCGGGACCCTGATCGTCAAAGACGACCATGAAATTCCCGGACGCCTCTCCCAGTTCCGGCATCGGCTGCACGGTGATGCGCGTCTGATGTCGAGCGCCTTCGGGAGACACGGTCAGCCCCTCGAAGACGGAAATCCGGCGCGTCTGCAGGGCGCGGCTCCAGGCGCTGCGCAATCCGACCCGGAGCCCGCTACGCGTCATGCGCATGATATGGTTCACGAAGGGTCCTTCGATCGGCTGCAGGAACTTCTCCGAGCCGCCCGAAAGATAGAGGATCTGCCCGTCCTCGTTGGCGATGGCGTAAGCGGGCGCGAACTCATCGAGCAAAATGCGTTGCGCGATGGCCCCCAGGTCCGCCGACTGGTGCTCAAGCAAGCTTTGCCAGCCGCCGCCGCCACTCAGGACGGGGCGGGCCATACCGGCGTTCCGCGCGGCCGCATCCTTGCGTTGCGCGATGCGGTGGCGCGCGTCGATGGGACGGAAGAGATCCGAGTGCCCGGTGACGCTTTCCGAAGAGCCAAGGAAGAGATAGCCGCCTTCCGCGAGCGCATAGTGAAAGACGCTGATAAGCTTCTTCTGGATCGGCGGCCCCATGTAGATGAGCACATTGCGGCACGAGATCAGGTCCATGCGCGAGAAAGGCGGATCGGTGATCAGGTTGTGGGGCGAGAACACCACGATCTGCCTTAGACCATCGCTGACCTGATACTTGGCGCCGTTCTTGACGAAGAACCGCTCGAGGCGTTCCGCACTGAGTTCCTCGGCGATCGATCCGGGATAGACGCCCTTCCGGCCGACGGTCAGAGCGCGCTCGTTGAGATCGGTCGCGAAAATCTGGATCTCGCGCCTAGATCGCAGTTCCTCGGCGACTTCGAGCGCGAGCATGCCGATCGAATACGCTTCGCGACCGGTGCCGCAACCGGGCACCCAGACACGGACCGGATCGTCGTCGCCGCCGGCTGTGAACAGCGGCCTGATTACCCGCTCCTTGAGCGCCGCGAAGGCGTCAGGATCGCGGAAGAAGGACGTGACGCCGATGAGGAGATCCCGCATCAGCGAGCGTACTTCCTCGGGCTCATTCTTGAGGCGGGCGATGTAAGCCCCGATCGCCGGCACGCGCAGAACGCTGGCCCGGCGATGGACGCGCCGGCTGAGCGTCGAATCCTTGTAGTGACGAAAATCGTGGCCGGTACCATCGCGAACGACCGAGCAAATCTCGTTTAATTGCTCGTTCGTTATGGTGTCGGTCCCCTCCAGCCCGTTGAAGTGCGCCGCGAAGTCGTTAAGCGCCGATACGAGATCGCCGGGTTCCGCGTAGGCATCGACCAAACGCTCATAGAGCGCGACGTTGGCGATCTCTCGTTCCGCCTCGTCCAGCCGCGCCGCGAGTGCCAGCCCCCCAGCGGCGGCGATGGCCTCCAGGCCGAAAATTCCCGTGGCCTGACGGCTTGGCACAACGATCCCGGCACTGCGATCCTGGAAATGCTCGGCGAGGTTCTGCAGGAGCGCATCGACCGTTGTCTGCACGCCCTCGCCGGTCTCGGCGCGTTCCAGATGAAACTGGCTCGCCCTGAACCCCAATGCCGCCCCTTGCGGAACAACGTAGACGTGGCCGCCGATCATCTCCTGGCCGTGATCGCACTCGGAGACGGGCAAGGTCGACATCTGCTCGATGAGCGCCATGAAGCCGGAAGGCCCATCCCGTTCGGGCTCGGCCCGCTGCACGATGAGCGACATGCTTCCGCTGGCGTCGATGCCCTCGAACACAGGCCTCAACGGCGTCGGATCGCCCGTTGGTACGCCCACGCCACAGACCACAAACGGAGCATTGTTCTTAGCGGACATCGACTCTTTCGCTCGTATCAGCGCGTGCGCGCCTTGGAAATGCGGGATGCGCGCCCGGCCCGGGTATTTCACTGCCGCATTCGGGCCAACCGGCAGCACAATGCCTTTTCCGATCCCGCGAAGCAACCCATAGGGCGAATTCCAAACACCGCCGCTGCGACAAGGAACAAGTTTTGCGGCTGCTTCGTTACTTCAGATTGGACTGAATCACGAAAACCGCTCGGACGCAAATTGTATGCACCGAAGCGTCATAAACGTGACAGACCGCTCGAAACAATCGCTTCTCGGGAGCAGCCAATGTCAGATCTCGACCTTGCCAAGACCGATCCAAAAAAACAATTGTTCGATCAAATCGACGAAATCAGCGCCGGCATGTTGGGACTCGATCTGAGCCGCCAGCATATGCAGCCGATGGCGCCGCTGGTCGATGTCGAAGGCGAGCGCATTTGGTTTTTCGCCAAAAACGACTCCGACCTCGTGAAATCCATCGACGGCGAGGCAGCAGCGCATTTCGTCGTTGTCGGCGACGACCACGATTATCACGCCTGCGTTTCCGGCACTTTGCGGACGAACAAGAAGCAAGACCGAATCGACGCTTATTGGAACAGTGTCGTTGCGGCGTGGTTCGATGGCAAGGACGACCCCAACCTGACGATGCTCGAATTCGTACCGCGTGACGCCGCCATATGGGCCTCTTCCGGCAATCCTATCGTTTTCGGTTGGGAAGTCGCCAAAGCCAACCTTACCGACGGCGAGCCCGATGTTGGCGTCCGCGCTCATGTCGAATTTGCCTGAGGATCGATCAAGCCTGCCGCCGGACGAACAGACCGTCTCGGCGCCGCGTATAGGAGTAATCTCAAAATGGCCGATACCATCGATACCGAGCGAAAGACTCATGACCATTCGGCGCACGACGCACACGTGGCGGAACGGGTGTCGGAGATCCAGGATTCGGTTACGGCGCTCGGAGCCGCCATCCTGCAGCTCAAGAACAACGAGCCCGAGAATGACGAGTACGAGTCGATCGTGGCCGAGTTGGAAGAACGCTTTCACGATCTGCGGCGCGACTTCGAAGCGCTGGAGGCAGCGGAGCAGGCGCGCCATGAGGCAACCGATGAAGAGCGGCCGACGCGCGGGGAAAACGCCCGTGAAACGATGGGCCGTATTCGCAGCAACGCCGAAGAGCGTTGGCAGTCGGCGCGCGATCGTGTCGACGCGGCTTATCGCGACCTTAGGAATGTCGTAAGCACGGGGCGAACCGCGAATGCCCTCAAGGATGCGAACAATTCCTTTTCACGCGCCTGGAAAGATGTATCGGACCGGTTCGAGAAAAGCTTTCACAAGCGCCCGCCGCAGGAAACGAAAGAGAACGTTAAGCAGCGAAAGAACAATACCGATTAAGCGTTGTCGGAACCTAGTGTTGCGTCACAGACGCTTGGCCCCAGTTGCCGCGATGCGATCTGCCAAGCGTCGGTGACAAAAGCAACACTAGAATCATAGAGTTTCTAGTGTTCCTCATGTCTCAGACATTTGCTCGTAAGCGAGCCGAAATGGGAGGCAAATGTCTGAGACGGAACACTAGCCGTTTGCTTATCGGATATACAAACGGCAGGCCGCTTCCATATTTTCTGGATGCGGCCTGTTTTTGTCTGCACCATCTCGGGCCGATGGCGCGGAAAGTTACGCGCTCCGCCTCGTTTTATCTTCTTCTAGGGAAGCCGTTAGACATATTATGCCTGGCTCCGCAAAGCGACAACCTGCAAACCGACACATAAAAACGCCACCGCATTCCTACAGGAATAACGATGGCGTTTTATTCAAGCTTCAAAACGGCTCAGGCCGTCACTACATCGACCGGCTCGCTCCGCCCAGCAGGTGCATCACCAGGATAACGGCGAAGACGATGAGGAAGATGTAGAAAAGAATCTGGGCGACGCCGGCAAATGCCGTAGCAATGCCGCCGAAACCGAGAAGTGCGGCGACGACAGCGGCGATAAGGAAGAAGATGGCCCATCCTAACATGTGTGTACTCCGTTTGGTTGGCGTTGAGCTGATAAAGTAACGTCGCGCCGTAGGTGAAGTTCCGCCGACCCGTGTTCCGTCTCAGACATTTGCCTCGCATCCCCGATAGGTTAAGAACAAATGCCTGAGACATGCTGGGGCCGAGCAAGCACCTGATTCTATTGCTTCTTTTTTGGCGGGGCTTAGCAGACGACATCCCGAAGTTGGGAGCCAAGCGTCGGAATCCAACACGCGAGTCTCGGCGAGCGATCGTCCGGGCCTAGAAGAACAGCGGCGGCGGCGGTTTGGGCCTTAAGACGCGAAGCGCGCCGGGACGGCTGAGGTACTTGAGAGGCTGCTCGATGAGCTCCAGTTCGCCGTCGTTCGAAACCTTGATTTTCCGTCGCCCACGGCGGCTTTGAAGCGATATCGCACTGACCTTGATTTCATCGATATGCGGGTCATCGCGCCATAGTCCCAACATGGCCCAGACAATGGACTTCATCATCTCCGTACCGTTGCGGTGGCGGGCGATGTAGACGGCAAGCTTGCCTTCGCTGAGCGAACGGCGTGTCATCATCACGCTTGGTTCTTCGGACACGGGGTTATTCGAAACGGCGATCGTCAGGGCGCGCACATGCCGTCCGGATCCGAAATCGTCGTTCGCACCCTCGACATCGATTTCGGTGCGGCGCGTGCTCATCAAGACTTGACGCAGAAGACCGACGTAGCCGCCGAAACGGTCGACGAATGCCTTGCCCCTCAGCCGTGCCCGTTCGCGCGCCACCTTGATCGGAAGGCCGATCAGCGAATTGCTGAGGAAAATGCGGCCGTTCACCTCGGCGACGTCTATTTCGTCGATCTCCGCGTCCGCGAGTGCTGCCGCGGCGGCTTCAAGGGCGAAGGGGATCTCAAGATCCCGAGCCAGCCGGTTCAGCGTGCCGAGCGGCAAGATTCCCAGCGCGACATCGCGATCCACGAGTTGTTCGGCTGCAGCGCGGATGGTCCCGTCTCCGCCACCGACGATCAGGGCATCGAGCTCTGGCATATCCAATGCGCGGCTCATGGCATTATTCAATTCGTCGGGCTCGACGCATTCGACAGTCGCTTGCACGCCGTCCCTCGACAGAATTTCCGATAGGGTACGCTGAATTTCGGCGCGATCGCGTTCGATTACGGAACCCGCCTTGACGTTGACGACGGCGTGCAAAACACGCGGCCGGCGCTCAGCGCCGGCCGATCGGGGGGCTTGCCCCTGGCTGATGCCGGACCCGGCCGGCGGTGCAATCTCGTTCACGGCATCAAGCGCCTTCAATTGTCGTCGCGGTTATAGGGATGGTCCGGCGAATGGCGCCGGCCCTTGCCGAGGTCGCGTTGGGCGCGCACGTCCTTGTCGGTCTTTTCCGCGCTTTCCTCGATGCTGTCGGTTTCCTTCTTCACATCCGGCACAGCGTGGCGCTGATTGCGAACGCGCGCCTGGTCGTCGCCTTGAAGCGAGTTGCGGCCCATCTTGTCGGCCGCGAGGTCCGCTTCGGTCAGCGGGCGCTCGCGAGTCCGGCTGCCGCCATCGGTGCGGCCTCCGGAATTCGACGGCTTCTTATCCTGTTCGTTCATTCTCTCTTCTCCTTCGTCCAGAATCGCTGGCCTGTCTCGGGGCGGCTACGATTGCAGGCTGATGTTCTCGTCGTGCGCCTTGCTCACGACCGCGTCTTCGGTCCGGTGCAAGCGGCTAGCGATTTCCTGCGCGCTGGCATCGCTATCGGCCAACCGCTGCAATGTTTCGAGATCGCGATCCGTCCACGGTTTGCCGTGGTTGCGAGGCTCCGACACGTTGGTGGCGCCCGGCGCGGCGGTTTGAGTGCGCTCGTCGTCGTGCTCGCCCATCTCCTCGGCAATGGTCGGGTGGCGGCGGTGGCTGCCATTGCCCGATCGCAATCCATTTCCTTCGCGCAGCCGCTCGTCGGCGGCGACGGCAGCCTCGCGAATCTTCGGCTCCGCCTCGCGAAAAGTCTGCCGGCCAGCAGCGATGATCTCGGCGGCGGCCTCGCGGCCACCGAGGCCGAAGGACAACCCGAAGGCGAGCGCCATCGAGCCGATCACGGCAATAAACAGTGCGTTGACCAGCGTGGTCGCGACGCCCAATTCGTTGACGGCGATGATGATCGCAAATGCCCAGACGGATGCCTTGGCGAATGCCGCCATCACGTGAGCCGTTTCGAACCCGCCCTCACGGGCAAGACCGCGCACAACGTTCGCGAAAGCATTGGCGGCCAGTCCGCCGACGACGAGAACCACGATCGCAACGGCGAGGTTCGGCAGCCAGAGAAGCAAGCGCTCCAGTACATCGGATACGGCCGGCAATCCGAGAGCGTCGAAAGCAACGACCAGCGCGATCAACCGCACGAACCATTTGGCGACGGCGGCGATGAAGGCCGACGGGCCGATGCCAACCCCCATGCTCTCGACGAAATCGCTGAAGCCCGAGCGACGCGAGAGCTTGTTGAACTGCATCGCGCGCAGCAGCCGGCGAAGTCCGCCGGCGAGCAGGCTGGCCACGAACCAGCCGACAATTACGATCAACAGGAAAGCCAGGATGCTGGGGATCGCGGCCATGACCGTACTGAGCGCGCCGGTCAGCGAGGTTGCCAGCGCCTCGCCCCAATTGGCGATCGTCGTTTCCATTTTCGTCTCCTATCTTAAAAAGCGAAAGCGCGCCGACCTGGGGCCGGCGCGCTGTTGGCGTTCCTGGGATCACACTTCATCGTCGTCATCGATGAGGTCGTCGCGATCGGCGCCGGTTGCGGCTGCTACGACCTCGTCTTCGTCGGGGCGACCGAGCATGCCGCCGACCGTCGACGCAGCGAGCGCGAGAAACAATGCCAGCGACGTCCAACCGGCGGTCGCCGCGAGCGTGTCCAGCGTCTGGTCGGCCACTTCGGCCGTTTCCTGCTCGACCGTTTCATAGCTCGCCTCGACCCGCTGAACGGCTTCCTGATAGCGGTCCTGCCAGCGCTCGATCAGACGATTGACGTCTTCTTCGCGCAGGCCGGTCTGTTCGCCCAGAAGCGTGCGGACTTCCTGCAGATCCTTCTCCGTCCAGACGCCGTTGTTACCGAACAGGCGGTCGAACATAAGTTGCAGGTCGCTCAGCGCATCGCCCGGACTATTGACGATATCCCGATAGGCGGCCTGTGCGATTTCTGCGGTACGTTCACGCTGGCCACGATCGGCGACCTTACGGAATGCCGACGACGCTTCCTGAGCCTTGTTCTGCACGGTATCGGCCGCGGTGCTGATGCCCTCGCGGACGGCGGAGGCGGCTTCCTGAACTTCATCGGAGGCAGCCGATGCGGCGTCGTTGGCTTCGTTGCGCAGTTCGGAAGCGGCTTCCTTCGCCTCACCCCGGAGCCTTTGACCGGTCTCGCCCGAGTAGCGGGAAAGCTGCTGGCCGGCCGAATTGACAAGGTTCTGCAGGTTGTCGACGGCTTCCTGGTAGCGGTCCTCCCAGCGGCTGAGGATCTTGTCCGCCTGACCTTTTTCGACTCCCAGGCGGTTCATCAAGAGCCGCTTGGCGCGCTGACGGTCCTGGGGCCCAAGAACGCCGTCGTTGGAGAGGAGAAAGTTGAACAGTTCTTCAACGTCGCGGCCGGCATCGCCCGGCGTTTCGAGAAGATCGGCGTAGGTTGCTTCGAGCTGGTTCCCGACACGGCGCTGTTCGGCGTCGCTTACGAGTTTGCCGAAGATTTCACGGCCTTCCTGACGGATCGACGACATCGCTTCCTGGAGAAGGAGGCCGGCAACGAAATAGTTGCCCGACGAGCTGCTGCCGGAGGCGGACGCCTGATTGCGGTTGCCGCCGTTGTTCGCCGATGCGGACTGTCCGCTGTCGCCGGACGCAGCGCCCATGGCCGCGCCAGCACCGGCGCCGACGCTTGCATCGATCATGCTGCGAACCTGCGAGCGGTTAATGCCACCCGAGCCGCCGGCACCCTGGGGCTGCTTAACGCGGATCAGCACATTTTGACGCTCGGAGCTTCCGAACAGGCTCGTCACAGCGCCAGCCGCGCCGGAAACCGTTGAGCCGATAGTCGATGTTGCTACGTAGGAGACAAACAGCAGCGTCAAGGCGCCGACCGTTAGACCGTGCAGGGCGCCGGTCGTATTCTTAGGCCAGCCGGCGAGACGGCCAGCGATCAACCCGGCTGCGAAGAATGCGGCGAGGGCGCTGATGACCCACCACAGCCCGACACCAGTGGGAACACCGGCCAGTGGGTTGGCTTCTTCAGCCGGATCGACAACGCCGATACCGGCCGCGAGACCGACCATTCCCAAAATGAGGTAGATCGCGAGGCCGGAAATGGCACCGGCGAAAATCGCGCCCCATGAGGTGCGTGACAATTCGGCTTGCTGGACGACATGCAGATGAGCTTCGTCAATAGCGTGGCGGGGTGGGGAATGTTGTCTTGTGCCCGTGACGGACATGTCGTGTCTCCTTTATTTTTTCGGCTGATAATTCTCCGGGCCATCGGGCCGCTGATGGCATCTGGGAATACCGGGAAAGCGGTTGAATCCGCTGAACTCAACCCATTGCGTCAATGGCGCTCAGTGCAAGTCGGTTCCGTGTTTTTCCGATCAGATCACCTGTCGCTTCGAAATGGTTCCGATATGCTTTCGCGACGCCGAATACATCGTTCGCACGCGACAGGTCGCTGATAAGCGAAACCATCTCGTCGCTATATTCGGAGAAAAAGCGCGACCAGATGGTCGTCGTGGCCTGCGTTACTCTCGGCACCGAAAAGGGCGTAGCGAGCACCGGCATGCCCAGTGGCGGCTGGCGATATTTCATACCTACATCAAAGGCTTGTTCAGCCAGGCCTGCGGTGCCGCCATTAGTTTCAGGCGCGATGCCCGTTGAAGTTGCCTGGGCGTTTCCTGCATGCATGGCGCCATAGCGCGCCAGCTTCTTGCGCGTTGCCGGGCCGACACCCTCGACGTCTTCGAGGTCTCCGGACTTTTGGAATGATCCATGGTGGTCGCGGTAAGCGACAATGGCTTCAGCGACGGAACGCGAAACACCATCGATTTCCGCGATCTTTTCTGCCGAAGCGGAATTCAAGTCGATCCGCCCTCCGGTCTGTTTTTGCATGATCTGTCTCCGCTGCTTGTTGTCGCATGTTTGGATTCACGCAGGGAACGTGCCGCGGCGCCAAGACGTTCCGGAGAGGAGTCAAGTTCTTTTAGGGAGATATGCGGATGCGAGATTGGAGATGCCGGACAATCGCAGTAGCCATGATCCTTGCGGCAGCGCCGTTTGCAGGCGCTGGTGGCGTACTGGCGAAGTCAGCGGGAGAAGGCGATGCGCTGAAACGCATCGGTACGCTGCACTGCCTGGGCGAACTCTCCGAAGAGGAAGCGCCGCCGGCCGAAGTCAACCTGGAGTGCCAGCTTCGCTTCGACGAGGACAAGGAAACGGATACTCGCAACTACACCGGACGGATGACGGGGTCGGGTATCTACCTCGTCGAGCCCGGCGCTACGCGGATGAGTTTCGCCGTGCTGGCGCTTACACGCACGGCGGGTGAAGCCCAGACTTCTTTGGATGGAGATTACGACGTCGCGACCCGTCACAACTTTGACATCGCCGAGACCCGCAAGACGCTATTGTTCGGGGGAACCGGCGACCGTTATGCGCTGGAACTGGAAGTGCCGACGCTCGATGGAATCGACGCCTCCACACGCCTAACGCTTTCGGCGCCGTGACGGTCCGTTAAGTCGCTCCGGCCGCCCGACTACCCGTAAACGCGGTTACCGGCCGACGCGGCTTCTCAAGTCGGCCAGGTCGATGAACTGATCGGCCTGCCGACGAAGCTCATCGGCCACCATCGGCGGACTCGATTTCAGGGTCGATATGACGCTCACACGCCGGCCCTGCTCCTGAAGCGTCTGAAGCAGCTTACGGAAGTCACCGTTCCCGGAGAACAATACAAAATGGTCGATGCTCTTCGAGAGTTCGAGGGCATCCACCGCCATCTGAACATAGATCCCCGAGCGGACTTTCGTGCGTCCGAGCCCGTCCTGGTATTCGATCGCCGGCCGCGCGGTGGTCGAGAAGCCGTTGTAGCTGAGCCAGTCCAGCAGCGGCTGCAGCGAGGTGACCTGCTCGTTCGCCAGCGGGGTATAGTAGCAGGCGCGAAGCAGCGAAGTCTGCGATCGGAAGAAGGCAAGCAGCTTCCTGTAATCCACTTCAAAACCAAGCTGCATCATCGTGGCGTGGAGGTTGGGCCCATCGATGAAGATCACGAGCCTTTCGTCCTTTAAGAAGTACATTCGTTGCGTCATCTCGCAGTTGAGCTCGGCGCAACGCGCTGGAGCTGAACAAGGGTAATCGCCCAATTTTTCGTGGGATCTATACAGTCCGGGCGTGGGACCGGAGAGCCTTCGCCGATGCGACTGACATCCCCGGTACCCACAAGGCTCAAACGACCGTCCGCCGTCACGGCGACATCCCCCCAGATGACGGCCGTTTTCCGAGCCTTTGAATGCTCCGGACCAGCGTTTTCGAGCGCGCCCCGAAAATATGAGTTCAGCGGCCCGGCGTCGGTCATCTTCTTGACAGAAGGACACGCTCGCCGCCGCTCGATTAATCCTGGCTCGGAGGGAACCGCGAACGGGGCTGATGGTTCGCCATGGATGACGGAGCCAACCAACTTCCTGATCGCTGCACTTGCCCCAGAAGAGAGGCGCCGCCTCGATGAGGTTTCGACGCTCGTCGATCTCGTCAAAGGCGATACGCTCTGCCAGGCGGGCATGCCGATCGAGGATGTTTATTTTCCGGTGAGCGGTGTGGTCTCGGTGATTGCGGGCTACGAAGACGGCTCCACTATCGAGATGGCGACGATCGGACGGGAGGGCTTCGCTGGCGTCATCGCGGCGCTGGAAGCCTACAAGGAACTCAACAGCTATATCGTCCAGGCCGAGGGCCAAGCGTACGTCATCAAGTCGAACGACTTTAAGTGGCTTCTTGCGCAGTCGCCGGCTTTTAAGAGCCTCATCAACCGGTATATCCAGGCTTACCTTTTCCAGCTCCTTGTGTCCGGTGCCTGCAACGGCATCCACAGGGTCGATCAGCGACTCGCCCGGTGGCTCCTGATGATGGACGTACGAACCGACGGCAACGAATTGCGGCTGACGCAGGACTTCCTTGCAGGCATGCTCGGTGTGCATCGCCCGTCGGTCTCCTTAGCGGCGGCCATTCTCCAGGAGAAAGGGATTATTTCCTATTCGCGTGGACGCATTCTGATCAAGGATCGTCCGGCTCTGCGCGCGGCGAGCTGCGAGTGTTTCTCGCTCGTTGAAAAAACTTACGCGCAACTGATCGGCAAACCGCCTGAAGGCGACGAACAAGCGGATCGAGAAACGGAAGCCCATAGCCATGGATAATCGCCAGCTCTCTATTTACCGGCTTTTCCCAGTCGCGTCGGCGGACGATCCTCGATGGCTCGAACAGGAACGGCCCGGCGAAGTTCTGGTGCGGGCTTACTCCCCAGCCGATGCGCGCATCGCCGCAGCGGAAGCCGAATTGGACTTTCCGCAGACGGACGCTAAACCATCTGACGGCACGGGGACACGCTTTGCCAGTTGCTTTCGGGACGAGAAACTCTACGCCGTCGCGTTAGCCGAAGACACCGGCCATGACGTTGACGGCGAACGCGGTGTTGTCGAGGGCGGCAAGAAGACCATTCCCATTACGCTCAACCGCGATATTGAAACAGGGAACACTTCCTAATGCTCTATACCCGACATTGATTTCGCCTCATCTTTGCCCTTGAACGCAACCGAACTTTTTGTCCCACTTGCTAAGGCGAGAGGAATTCGGAAACCGGCTGGAGGCTATCCACTCGGTCGCAAATGATCTTGAACGCGGCAAGCAACGGCACCGCCACCAGCGCACCGACGACACCCCACATCCAGCCCCAGAAAACAATCGATACGAAAATCGCCAATGGGCTGAGCGTCAGTCGATTGCCAAGGCTGTAGGGCAAAAGCACGTTCATGATGACGAACATCAGGATGAGGTAAGTCCCGACCGGAAGCAGTGCATACGGCAGCTCACTAAAGCTCAGCAAGCCAACAAACCCAAGGATCAGGCTGATGACGGCGGAGCCGACGAGCGGCGCGTAACTCAGGAGTGTGACGACCACCGCCCAGAGGACCGGGTTCTCCATGCCGAGCGCCCAGCACACCAGTCCGACGGTCGCCCCCATCGACGCATTAAACAGTGTTAAAACAACGAGATAATACGAGATGTCCGCCTGGATACTGCGTATGATCTCGACCATCCGGATCTTGTCCCGGAAGGCGGGAATGACCGCCACGGTCTTGCGTAAGAAGGCATCCCCAGACGCCAGCAGGAGGTAGAGCAGCATGATGACGATGCCGAGCGATGTTACGACACGCGGCGTGCCCGTCAGGAATTGCTCGGCAAACCCCGGCCGGTCGACCCGCACTTCCAGCGGGCCCTCCGGCGACGTCATTTTTGTCGCCTCCTCAACTTTCGATGTTGCATCCTTGATTTTCTCTATGGGCTCGCGAAACGACTCAAGGACGGCTTCGATACGAAAGAAATTTCGCGGCACCTTCTCAACCCATTCGCGCGCCGAGCCTGAAAGTCCGTAAATCGCAGAGATGATTAGAACGAGAGCGATACCGACTGTTAGCGCCGCCCCAACAGGTGGCGGAATTCCGATCCTGTCGAGTCCGCGAACGGCCGGCGCCAAAAGCATGCTGAGCAACAGGGCAACAGTGAGCGGCACCAGAACTGCCGATGCGAAATAGATTGCATGGAGTGCGACCAGAACGAAAAGTCCGTTGATCGCAATTGATCGCTGATCTGAAGGTGACACGCGAATTACAGGTGTCGCGCCCTCAATGTCTGCCACCGGTTCGTTCGGTGCTGTCGTTTCTCTGTTTTTCATATTTTCCAGCCCCCAGCCCCGGCATCGCTTTCTTTGGAAGCATATCCCTGGCTCGTCGGTTTACTGAAGCCAGAGGTGGGACTGGGCCCCGACGTTTTCCACTGGCAGAGTCCACGAGTGATAGAACCCCGGGCTGAATGTTTCGTTCCGGCATAACGTTCGTCAGGGTATTTTCTGGAATTGGATCACCTTGGTACGGAACAACCGTCCGGTATTCACGTTTCGCCGGTCGCAGGGTGACGTGAACACCAAAAATTCGACGCGTCCTGTCCGTCTCGTACAGAAAGGAAGTGCCCCATGAAAAAAACAGCTTTGATGCTTTCGGCTTGTGCATTCGCACCGGCCCTCTTTGTTGCGACCGCAGCCTCGGCCGACTGCCGGCAGGATCTGCGCAACGTCTCCAACATCAACGATCGTGCAGCCCAGGAAGCCGGCTTCTCCACAAAGCAGGTGCGCCGCATCCGTGAAGTCGCGCGGATTATGGCCCGCAGCGGCAACGAAGACGCCTGCCAGGAAATCGTCGCGGTTCTCGAAGACATCTCGACCGACCAGCAGGCGAGCCAAGGCCGCTCCAGCCGCGATCGCGATCGTGAGGCCCGCCGCGATGGCTCTTCGGACCGCGGGGATCAGCAGCGTTCGCAACGCGACCGTTCGGATCGCGCCGATGCCTCCGACAGGCAGCGCAACCGGGATCGCGACCGCGACATGGCCTATAACGACGACAGGAATAATGACGCCGGCGAGCGGTCGAACCGGAAAAACCCCGAACGCCTGCAGAAAGCCGATAATGCCCAGCCGGTCCTCGATCAGGACGGCAATTTCTCCGTCGGGGAAATCATGGGTGCCACGGTCTACTCGGCCAAGACGGGCGAGTCGGTCGGTGAAGTCGAAGACCTGATCATGGGCGGAGATGAACGTGAAATCGTTCTCGGCCATGGCGGTTTCCTCGGCATGGGCGAGAAGCGCATCAAGATCGCGATGGACGATCTGCTCGTCAACCGGAACGACAACTCCTATTACATCGATATGACCGACCGTCAGCTCAAGCGCGCGCCGGGCGTTGAAAAAGAGAACGGCCGCTGGGTCGAGGCTTCGACCGGAGCTGACAATTCCGATGAAAGCAGTGTCGGCAAGCAGATGGCGAAAGCCAAGGAAAGTGCCGAAAACTGGCTGACGGGCGACGACCAGGATCGCGACCGGGAGCAGCAACGCTCGAACAACCGCGATAAGTCCGAACAGCAGGCAGCCCGCGATCAGCGCGACAGCGATCAGAAGCGCAACCGCGATCAGGCCCGCAACACGGACGACCGCGAGCGCGCTTCGCAATCGGAACGTCAGATGGCGCAGAACGAGATGATCTCGGACGACGCCAACAAAGCCGACAAGAAGGCTGCGAAGAACGCCAAGTCGATCGACAATGCGAAGAACTCGATGTCGATCAATGAACTGGTCGGCGAAACGGTGTACTCGTCGGTGAGCAACGACTCGATCGGTGAGATCGAAGACGTCATCGTCAAGCTGGGTGGCAGCGATCACTCCTTTGTTCTGGCGCACGGCGGCTTTCTCGGCCTCGGCGAGAAGCGCATCAAGCTGAACATCAGCGACTTGCGCTATGACGCCAACGACGAGCGCTACTACGTCGACCTGACCAACCAGGAACTGAAGAACAAGCCTGGGCTGACGAAGGTCGACGGTACGTGGACCAGCAAGTCGGTTGACACCGAGAGCAACTGATCGCTCTTTCCGCGGCGCCGTTTTCCTGTAATGCGCGCGCTCAAGGGAACGACCGTCCGGCCCCGAACGTTGCTTCTTCGGGGCCGGTTTTTTTTCGCCAAGCCCTCGTTAGCCGGCTCGAAGATGCGCCACCGGTTCGCTGCGCCATTGAAACGATCTTGGAAACATTCCGGCGCCGCGAGCGACGTACGACTGATCTGCAATTTACTCGAACCGATGCTCAGGCCGGATTCGCGTGCCGGAAGACACCAATTTTTTCGATCGAGGTATCAAACGTTATGACCTGGCTCAAATCTGCCGCCCCTTCGCTTCTCTCTGCCGGTATCGTTGTTTCCGCGATGGCGGTGCTTCCGTCGACAGAAATGACGGCAGCGGAAACGACTTTAAAACCGGTGGCGGAATTCGAGGCCATTGCCGATACGACGGCACGCTCGAGTGCGCTGTTCGAAGAAATGGGCAAGGTCTTGACGCATCCGCGTTGCGCGAATTGCCATCCCGCCGGCGACAGCCCGTTGCAGGGCATGGAAATGAAAAAGCACCAGCCACCCGTGGTGCGCGGCGTGGATACCTTCGGGGCTTCCGGCATGCGATGCACGACCTGCCACGGTGACGAAAACTTTTCGTTCGGGACCGGCAACGGATCGATTCCAGGTCACGAACCGTGGCATCTCGCGCCGAAATCCATGGCGTGGGTCGGGAAATCTCTTGGCGAGATCTGCCGCCAGATCAAGGACCCGGAGCGCAATGGCGGCAAGTCGCTTGAAGAGCTTGTCAAGCACAATGCCGAGGACGGGCTTGTCGGCTGGGGCTGGAACCCCGGCGAAGGACGTGAGCCGGCGCCCGGTTCGCAGAAGCAGTTCGGTGAACTGACGCGGGCATGGGTCGACACCGGCGCACACTGTCCATGATCCGTGAACTGCGGGAACGGTTTATCTCTCCATTCGTTTTTTCGGCAGCTACAAAACGCGGATCAACGGAGAACCAGTCATGAAGTCCACGCAGTGGTTTTTAATCGGCGCGCTTGTCGTTGCGCTCATCGCCCTGGGCTATATCTACTACCAGGATCAGAACACGATCTCGATTGAGACCGGCTCGCTGCCGCAGGCTGTTGATGTTGTGTAAAGCGTCCGCCGCTGAGCGCAGCTCTGGCGGGAGGCCCTATTAAACAGGCGTCCCTTTCTGCACATATAAAACCGCCCGGCGCAACAATCTCCGGGCGGTTCTACTTTTCAGCATCGTCACGTCAAAATAGCAGACGCGAAAGTCCCGCGACCGCCGCATAACGGCGCCGCAGCCAAGACCCCTTGATCGTCAAGCGGATGCGGACGAGGCGAGTTCCTGCTTGGCCAACTCAATCTGGCGCATGAGCTCAGCGTCGCGCGGTTCGGTCCCGTACGTCGGCATGCCTTCGCTGCCGGACTCCAGACGGCGGTTGACCAAATGAGACCAGTTCTCAAGCGCGGAAACCTTTTCGCCACGCGTCAGGCCGGGCTCCTTAAGGACATCGGCCGGTTCCTTGAAGCATGTCTCCGGCGACGTTTTGGCCTTTTCCCGATCGATTTTGTTGATCTGAGCGCTCATTATCTCTCTCCTCCTTGGCGGCGCGCCGGCCGCAAGCCGAGCCGATCTGCGCCGCAATATTTGTCCTGTCGGCGTTTGTTCGAACTGGACGAAATCCGAATTACGTCCGGCATAGGATCGCCAACCAAGCTTGAACGTGCCGCCGCCTTAAAAGTTCCCAGGCTTTTGACTTCGCGCTACCCCGGCAGGGCGAGACTGACGCCAATCGCTGCCATGTAGAGGATCAACAGGCTGGCACTCTCGAAACCGATATTCGCCGGCCCATGCCGTTCCCGCCGGATAAGGCCCATGAGGAGTATGCCTGTCATCAGGATGGACAGTGCAACCCAAAACAGGAATTGCTGATCGGCGTGGTGGTAGAGCGATCCAGGCCGGTAGGCGATGTCGGCGCCGACCAGGAACAGGATGTCGAAGGTGTTTCCCCCAACGATCCCGCCGACGGCAAGTTGCAGCGCTCCCCTCCGAACGGCGGCAATTGTCGTGATCAGCTCCGGTGAAGAAGTCACGACGGCCGTCATCAAGGCGCCGACAGCCGTCTGGCTGAGGCCGCTCTGCGCCGCGATCGCGATGCCGCTGCCGGCCACGATCCAACCGGCGCCCCCGACCACTAGCGCCAGCGTGAGGAACTGAACCAAGAGCCGATTGAGGTCGCGTTGTTGTCCGCCGACGTTCGCCGACTTCTCAAGCCGGGTCGCCGAGGTCCCCACCGGCTCCCACAGCGGCTGGCGCCGCGCGGCGTCGACAAGGCGCAATCCAAGAAAATATACAGCGATTATCAAGAAACTGACGGGGTGGATCCCAAAGACGGTCGTTTCGGGCAACAACGCGGCGATCAGCGGGAAACTCAATAGGATAATGAGCAGACACGCCTGATTGAGGTTCGTCACCGAGGCGGCAGCGTGCTCGAGGTTCGCCTTGCGATAGGTGATATCCGCAATGGCGAGGAAGGCGGTCTGTGCGGCGATCCCGCCGACCGCGTTGGCGGCAGCGAGATCCGGCTGATTATGCAGCGCGGCTGTGACCGAAGTGATGACGCCGGATAGCGAGGTGCTCGCGCCCAGGAGAAGACCGCCAATCAGCGCTTCTCCCAGGCCGGTCAGCACGGCGAGGCGCTCGGCAACGACGGTGAGATACGTTGCGGCCACCGCGATGACCAAGGCCGCAATGCCGAATAAAGCCAGATTAGACGGCAGGGAGAATCCTGAGAATTCGATCATTGCGTCTAATCAGTCTAAATATGTTCAGCACACCGCCAGCGACGCCCAGAATGGCCGCCCGACACCATTTCCTCAAACGAGGAACGGTAGCAGGAATGCAAACGCAATGAAGAGTACGAGGCCTCCGATGAATACGATTTTCGACGTCGGAGACTTCAGAACAATTTGGCCCTGACGAACTTCCTCCGCCGTATATTCGTGTCGCTTGCGATTTCTTTCCATTTCGCCCTCTCGCTCGATTTACGTTTGACTACGTTGCCTGTCGATCAGCCTAGTGTTCCGTCTCAGACATTTGCCTCTCATTTCGGCTCGGTTACGAGCAAATGTCTGAGACATGAGAAACACTAGATACACTGTGGTTCTAGTGTTGCTTTTGTCACCGACGCTTGGCAGATCGCTTCGTGGCAACTGGCGACCAAGCGTCGGTGACGCCACACTAGAAAACGAGCAAAACGGGGCCCTGTTCCTTCGCGGTCGCGTGAGACTTCGCGTGAAAAAGAGAAATTGATTCTTCGTTATGTCTTTGGGAACACTCGACATGATACAGACGCGGGAGCCGTCGAATGCAGCGTGCTGAGGCTTTTTCGGCCGCCCGTCAGGCCCGTGGGGCAACGATATCCTCGATGGTACGGCCGCTGATCACGGAACGCGGCTCGTTGTGGGCCGGATTTCGGCGCTTGTCGGCGCACTCGTCCTGCAACTTGTTGACGAGCCAGTTGTTTTCACTGCCGCCGAGGCAAGCGTGGATCAATGCGAAGCCGCCTCGGATCTTCTCTCCTTCAAGCCAGATATCGACCCGGCCCGCGGCAAGCGACTCGGATACCGGCGACTCCGAGAGCGGCCTATAGGTACCCGAATCCCAAACGATTACGGCTCCCGCGCCGAATTCGCCGTCAGGAATGACGCCTTCAAACTCCGCATATTCGATTGGATAATCTTCGGTGCGGATGGCCAATCGCTTCTGTCGCGGGTCCAATGATAGACCTTTGGGTATCGCCCACGATACGAGGACGCCGTCAACCTCGATTCGCAGATCGTAATGCAATGTGGAGGCGTCGTGCTCTTGCAAGACAAAAAGGGAAGCGCTCGGACATTTCTGTTCACACCCTTCCGGCTCCGGCGTGCGGTCGAAGTTTCTCAGAGTGCGGTATTGCGAAAGTCGGTGCGATTCCATTTCATCCGGCCATGACTCTTGATACGCCCCATAGCATAAACGCCCGCTTTGCCTTTACGTTCCTGATTTAATCTCGATGCGACGGTACGGCGCCTGCAACGCCAGCATCATCCATGGTTGGCTTTGGCCCGAAGCTCTTCGTACCCCTCGTCGTCCGTTACGATCACCAGACGATCATCTGCCTTCAACGTTTCCTCGTCCGAGGCGGCGATGAATGTATCGCCTCGGTAGATCCCCACGGTGCGCGCGTTGGCCGGCAGACTCACGTCGGAGACCTTTTGGATTTCGTCGTTCTGCTGGATGGACAGGTTGTAGAGGCGGGCCGGCCATTGCAGCGTCTGATCGCGATCCTCATCGCCGATCTTCTTGAGAACCCGCTCTGCCAGCTCTTTTTCCGGGGCGATCGCTTCGTAAAGGTCGAGCTCATCGCAAAGCGCCAAAAGATCTGCGTTCTCGATGGTCGGTATGACCCTCTCGAAACCGACTTGTTTGCCGAGCAGGCAGGCGAGAATGTTGTCCTGGTCCTCGTCGACAAAGGCCAGAAGGATGCCGGGCGTCTGCCCGGCGGCGCGGCGAAGCACGGCAGGGTCGGTGCCGTCGCCCTGGAGCATGCCGCAGTCCAGTGTGTCGGAGAGCTCGTCGAGGCGCTCGCGGGACCGGTCGATCAAAACGACCTCCTCGCCGGACTTGATGAGCTGCTTGGCAACCGCAACGGCAAGACCGGACGCCCCGACCAGTACGAAACGTTTCATGGCGTTTATCCTCTCGTGAGCCAGGTTCTGGGGAGAAGCAGGATCAACACGCCGATCAATTCGACGCGGCCCAGCCACATCAACACGATGAGAACCCACTTATGGAAATCCGGCAGTTCGGGACTGACGATGCCGGTGGACAGGCCGACCGTTCCGAGCGCGGAGGTGACGTCGAACAGGCTGTCGAGCGGGGCATAGCCGGCGGCGACGAACGCCAGCCATCCGGCAAACTGCACGGCAACGAACAAAACGATCAGGCCGAAAACGGCAAGCAGTTCATCCTCGGCGACACCGCGCCCACGCAGCCGCACCCGGCTTACCGCATTGGGTGGGAGTGCCACGCGCAACAGAACCACATGCACGGCCTTGAGGATCAACAGCAGCCGCAAGAGCTTGATGCCGCCTGCCGTCGAACCCGCATCGCCGCCGACCATCATCGAAATGACAAGGACAACCTTGCTGAAATCCGTCAACTCCGAAACGTCCGACACCGAAAAGCCGACCGTCGTCTGGGCGCTGGCCGCAGTGGAAGCGGCCGCGTAGAAAAGCGGCCAGCTCGCCTCGCCGCTTCGGTTCGTTTCGGCGGCCGCAATCGCGAATGTCACGATGGCGATCAGGGCAATCAGAAACCATGGCTCCCACGATAGGAACGGCTGCCGCAGATCGCGCCGCCAAAGGCCGGCGAAACTCGCGATGGACAGTGCGCCGAGAAACGAGAAGCCCATCGCCACCCCGACAGGCAAAGCGGAATAGCCGGCAAGACTATCGGAATGCGCCGAGAACCCGCCGGTGGAGACCGTTGCGAGACTGTGGACAAGAGCGGATGGGATGTTGCCCATCGTAACGGCCAACGCCGCGAAGCAAAGAAGCGTGAGGGCCACGTAGATCGCGAGAACCTGACGCGCCCGCGTCCGCGTCGAAGCCAGGATATCGCTGTCGGCGAAGCTGGGGGCGCCCAGCCGCCGGGCGATGGCGCCGGGCGTAATGACGAGCGCGAGCGCGGAGAAGACGATGACCGCGCCACCGCACCATTGCAGCCAGGCGCGCGCCAGAATCGCGGAGAAAGGCAGTTCTTCCGGCGCTTCGACCATCGACAAACCGGTGGTCGTAATCCCGGACATCGCTTCGAAGACCGCATCGGTAAAGCTCATGCCGAGTTGCATGAACGGGATCGAGAACAGCAAGGCCGAGATCGCGAAAACGAGGCTCGCCGAAACCAACGCCTCGAGGCGTGAAATGTCGCTGCCCAGGTGGAACCGCTTTCGCAGGGCGAGTGCACCGAGACAAATGAGGAAGCTGACGCCCAGCGCGGCCGCGAAGAGAATCTGTCGTTCGAATACGGCGACGATCAGCGGAACCGCGACGACGATCATCCCCGACACCCCGTACCGGCAGAGGATCGCTGCGATCACCGGGAGACGGACGCCGCGTGCCAGCACGGCTTGCCCCGGTCCGCTGCCAACGGTTGGCTTCAGGATTTCACCGGCCATCGGCGCCGTATGCAGAGCCTGCTTCGCTCATGTGAGAAATCAAACGCAACATCAGGAGAGACTTCCGGGCAAGAGGCAAAGGGACGTGAAGGGAACGCAACACGGGGCTGCGCGTTCATATTCATACGTTCTCAAAATCCGGATCCTCGAAACCTTGATGATTGCACAGATCGAAGTCGCCCCCGTCTCAATCCTGCAGGAGCGGCTCAAGGACATCGCGACGAATTCTGTCGCCATAGCACCGAACCTTCTCGCAGCCTTTTTGTTCCTCGTCGCGGTATGGATCGTGGCCGCCGCAGTGCGCTGGGGATTCCGCCGCGCACTGGATCGGCCCCGCGTGCGCCCGGCGCTGCGCGACGCGTTGTTGGTCATCGTCTCAACGGTTGTCTGGATCACCGGGCTACTCGTCGCCGCGACCATCGCACTGCCGGGCTTGTCTGCGTCCGAGGCGCTGGCCGGACTCGGCATCGGATCGCTTGCGGTCGGCTTGGCGTTTCGCGACATCTTCGAGAACTTCCTCGCCGGGCTGTTGATCCTTGTCCGGCAGCCGATGCGGATGGGCGATTTCGTCGAATGCCAGGAAGTCGACGGAACGGTGGAACGGATCTCGCTGCGCGACACTTACCTTCGGCGTACCGACGGCGTCCTCGTCATGGTTCCGAACGCCTACATTTACAAGCATCCGGTCAGGGTCCTCACCGATCAGACGATGCGGCGGCAATCGATCACTGTTGGTGTGGCCTATGGCGAAAATGTCGACGCCGCGCGGGACGTGATCAAGGCGTCGCTGGCGGATCTGGAGACCGTCGACCGGCAGCGGCCGGTGCAGGTGTTCGCCAAAGAGTTCTCAACCTCCAGCATCGACTTCGAAGTCGCATGGTGGACAGGTTCGCGTCCGGTCGATATCCGGGCGTCGCGGGACGAGGTGGTCGGTGCCATCAAGCTGGCACTGGACGACAACGGCATCGAAATTCCGTTCCCGTATCGAACGCTAGTTTTCAAAACGCCGCTGATCACCCAAGATGCGGACGTCGAATGAGTGCATCCCAATGCCGATCCGAGCGTTGGGGAACAGCTTGAGCTGTGTCGCAGGGGCATTGCTCCACCTCTCAGACCCAAAGGTTTTCCGGAACGATCGATGGCCATCTGGCGACAAATGAAAACGGCACTCATCGACGGTAGAAATCCTCCGGCCGCAGGCAAGACGGCTGCCGGACCGGGCGAACTGGCGCGCCATTTCCCACCGTTCGTGCTGCGCCTTCTCCTGCTCTTTGTCGCCTATACCGCCGCGGCGTACGTCGGGCTCAACTGGGCCCGCGTGGAGGGCGCGGGCTCGCCGGTCTGGCCGGCCGCCGGCGTGGGGCTTGCCGGCCTCATGATCGGGGGAATTCGACTTTGGCCTGCGATCCTTCTCGGGCGCCTGGCGGCGGCATGGCTATCGGGTTCGCAGCAGCCGTTGACGGCGGAGCTGTTGATCGCGGGCGGCAACGCCGTGTCGGCAGTTATTCCCGCGCTCCTGTTGCGCTACTACACGATCGATATCGCACTCGCGGATCTGCGCTCGCTCCTGCGCTATCTGTTCATGGGCGGTGTATCGGCCGCTGTGATCTCGGCGACAATCGGCAGCCTTACTCTGTCGGCATCGTCCGGGCTGAACACCGAGCAAACCGTCTCGGTATTCACGTATTGGGCGACCGGCAGTTTCGTCGGCGCCATCATCGTCGGCCCGCTCATTCAGAGCTGGTACGCCAGACCGCTACCGCCCAAGCCGCTTTATCTCGCCACCATCGTGATCGCCACAGGACTGGCGAGTTGGCTGATCTTTACCGACACGAGCGGGCCGTCGCTTCGCTCCTGGCATGTTGTCCCGCTGCTCATCTGGGCGGCCTTCGCGTTCGACATCCGAGGCGCTTCGCTGGCGCTTTTCGTCGCCTCCTTTTTCGCGGTGCTCGGCACCGCGTCCGGCGGCGTATCGGTCGGCGAATCCTGGATGCCGATCAGCGAGCGCATGGCGATCCTGCAGCAATTCCTCGCGGTGGTCGGATCCACCATGCTACTCCTCGCGGCCACCAACGACGAGCGCCACCGCCGCTCCGAGGAGAACCTTCGACTGGCCCTTGAAGCGACAGGGCAGGGCACGTTCGAATACGATATCGGCGCGGAAAAGGTGCGTCTCGACGACCAGGCGAAACTGCTGCTCGGAGTGGAGAGCGACGACGAATTCGTCGACCGGGGGCTGGTCAACGAGCGGATCGTGGATGTTGACCAGTCCGCGCAGCAGGCCGCGTTTAAACGGGCGATTGCCGTCGACGGCGACGGACTGTATTCGAACGAGCACCGCATCGTCGACGCCGAAGGGGCCGAGCGATGGGTGTATGTTCACGGACGGGCCTCATTCATCGGCACCGGCCCCTGGATGCGGCCGGTTCTCATTCGCGGCACGATACGCGACATCACGTCCGACAAGGCCGCGGAAGAGCGCATCAGTGAAAGCGCGCGGTTCACGCGGCGGGTTCTCGACAACCTATTCGCCTTCGTCGGCGTGCTCACCCCCGACGGTACCGTGATCGACGCCAATCACGCGCCCCTGGCGGTCGCCGGAATCGAGAAAGACGAAGTCCTCGGCAGGAAATTCTGGGACTGTTACTGGTGGCAGAACTCCCAGGAGGAGCGCGACCGGCTGAAGGCCGCCATCGCCAGCGCCCTGCGCGGCGAACCGATACGCTACGATGCCCAGATCCAGGTCGCGGGCGGACGGCTCATCTGGATCGATTTCCAGATCGGACCGATCTACGACGACAAGGGCAACATTACCCACCTCATCCCCTCCGGCATCGATCTCACGGCGCGCAAGCAGGCCGAGAGCGAGAGCCGGCGCTTGACGTCGATCATCGAAGCCGCGCCCGACTTTATCGGAATCGCAGGACGCGACGGCCGGGTGCAATACCTATCGCCAGGCGCGCTCGCGATGCTCGGCGTCGAAGACGGGTCGACGTACATCGACGCGCCTATCGGCGTTTGCCACACTGAAGACTCCGCCAGGAGAATTCGCGAAGAGGCCATGCCGGCGGCAGACCGCGAAGGCATCTGGAAAGGCGAAACCGAAATCGTCGACAGGAACGGAGGGATCATACCGGCGTCCCAGGTGATCCTCGCGCATCGCAACGAAAGCGGCGCTGTGGATCACTTCTCGACCATCGTGCGCGACATCAGCGAGCGCAAGAACGCCGAGCGCCACCAAGCGCTCCTGCTGCGTGAGCTTTCCCACCGCGTGAAGAACACGCTCGCCGTCATCCAGTCGATTGCACGGCAGACATTGCGCGACAACGTGGACCCGGCAACCTTCGTCAAGGTCTTCGAGGGCCGGATTGCAAGCATCGCAGCCTCCCATGAACTCCTAACCGACACCGATTGGCGCGGCGCCAACTTCAACAGGATCATCGACCACCAGCTCAAGCCTGTCGTCGGTGGCGACTTCGAACGCCGCGTCAAGACTTCGGGACCGCGCCTGCGACTGCCATCCGAGACGGCAACGCAGGTTGGTCTGGTGCTGCACGAGTTGGCGACCAACGCGGTCAAGCATGGCGCCTTGTCGACCCGAAACGGCCTCGTTGAATTGACCTGGAAACTGGATGCTCCCGGTCAGCTTCACGTCCATTGGAAAGAGCTCGGCGGGCCGCAAGTGACCGAACCCTCCGGCGGCACGGGTTTCGGAACACGGCTGATCGACATGACATCGCGACACGTCGAACGCAGCTTCGGGCCGGAAGGATTCGAGATCCACCTTGACATCGTCTTCTCACCGGAGCGTGCCGACAACTGACGGGCCGACCGCTCCGGGAAATGCCGATGGCTCAGGCAGGACGGCATCGGGAGAGCTGGAACCATCGGAGGGCGGCGTCTGTTTCACCCTGGCGAGTGCGGCTCGCATTCCGTCGCAAAATCCGAAAGGTCGCGCCTCGAATGTCTTCGCAAAATCCGCAGAAACCGCATAACAGCGAAGTCCCCAATACGGGTCTCTACCTGGCGGGCGAATTCGGTTCGCCTGCGGAGCTGTTGGCTGCGCGCGAAATCGGATTGAACGAGAAACGCGAAGTTCTCGAGCTCTGGCGCAACGACCTGATGAATCGGGGCGGCCCCAGTGAGCACGAACAGCTTCTCGACGATATCGACGAAGCCTTGCAGTCGCTTGAAGCGCTGGAGGCGGAAGGCAAGTCGGCCTGACCCCACGGACGGCACGATGCAGAGCCGAGCGCATGGCGCCTATGAGCCTTCATCCGACTCCTTCGAATTCAACAGGTGCATCTCAACGCGGCGAAGGAGGATCGCGATGATCAGGGCCAGAACCACCCCCATGATCGCGATCACATAAAAGCCCGCGCCGCACGCGACGCCGAGCGCACCGGCCAGCCACATACCCGCGCCGGTCGTCAAGCCCTTTACCTGGCCGCTTCCGTGAATGATCGTGCCCGCGGCGAGGAACGAGACGCCTGCCGTCACCGCTTCGATCAGACGGATGGGATCGAGGTTCGAAGCCTGTCCCGCCTCGGTGAAGCGGTGGTAGATCTCGAATGTGAGAACAGTAAAGACGGCGGCGGCGAGTGAGGTCAGCATGTGGGTTCGCAGCCCGGCCGCGACCTCACGGATCTCGCGTTCGAAGCCGATGGCCGCACCGAACATAACGGCGAGTATGAATCGGAAGGCAATCTCGGGTTCTGGGATCGTCGTCTGGCCTAGCCCGAAAGTTTCCCATGCCATTCGACAACGTCCTCCACAGCACCCATATCCATTCAATTCAACCCTGACTCGGCGGTGCGCGAGAAATCTATCTCCGAGCAAAGAGGAAATCCGATCTCGGGGAACTTCCTACAGCATCATTTCGTTCCGCCAGCTTGGTAGCCGCCGGAGGGCCAATGACCGAAAATGTGACGCCTCGGTATGAATTCCGCGTTTTCGAGAACGACCTTGGTTCTGCCTCCGATGCGTTGTCAAAGTTGGCCCAGGACCGGAGCCAGGACAGACAACGTGACACCTACATCGTTTCGCGACTGAACATCGACACCAACGTCAAGGTGCGGGAGAACCGGCTTGAACTGAAAGTGCTGGAAGCGCGCGAAGGGCTCTTCGAGCTGTGGCGGCCGGTGTTCGAGCAGACGTTCCCGATCGATAGCGGACTGTTTATCGAGCATGTCGCGCCAAGGCTCGGCATCGATCTCGACGTTCCGAAGCGCAGCCGCGAACTCGCGCTGCCGGAGCTTCTTTCGATGCTATCGCGCATACCCGCCGTGCATCCTGTCACGCTCGAAAAGGAACGCGTCTTGTTCAACCATGGCGACGCCCGCTCGGAGGCGACCGAAGTTGTCATCGGCGATGCGTCAATCAGTTCGGTGGCGGTTGAGTCGGCGGATATCGAAAGGGCGCGCGAATTGGCGCAAGCGGCCGGTATCGCGCAACTCGCTAATGAGAGTTACCCGGCCTTCCTCCAGCGCATCACGTTCGACTAGGCTGATCGACATTTGAGGACCGCGTGTCTATCTCGCGCGTCGACAAACGTCGGTTCACATGCACGGGCTGACGCGCGGCTTACTCATTCAGCATCGGCGAAGGCCGGTTTCTTCGACATTTCCTCGATGATCGTGTCACAGAAAGCTTCAAGGTCGCCCGGATTGCGGCTGGTGATCACGGCCTGGTCGAGCACGACCTCCTCATCGACCCAATTCGCCGAAGCGTTGATCATGTCCTTGCGGATCGAAGGGTAGGAGGTGGCCCGCAACCCTGTGACGATGTCCGCCTCGATGAGCAGCCACGGCGCATGGCAGATCGCGGCGATCAACTTATTCGTATCCCAGAAGGCGCGGACGAATTGCACGGCTTGCGGGTTGACCCGCAGAAGGTCCGGATTGATCTGGCCGCCGGGCAGCACGAGCGCGTCGTAATCGTCGACACTTGCATCCTTCAAAGCGACGTCGACTGGAACCGTCTTTCCCCAATTGTCCTTTTCCCAGCCCTTGATCTCTCCCTCTTCCGGCGAGACGACGTGTACCTTGGCGCCAGCTTTCCGTAGAGTTTCCATGGGCACCATCAGCTCCGATTGTTCGAAGCCGTTGGTGGCGAGAATAGCGATATTCTTGCCATCGAGTTTCATTTCTTCCAGTCCTTAAATTTGGATTGCGGTCTCTATCTGCTGCAATGCAATACGCCCGGTTCTGTTCCCGCTATTCCGAGCGCCTTCGCCCGCCAATAAGAATTGCAGCCGATTCAATCGCCTGATGGCGTTTTCCTTCCAAGCACGCTCGGTCGTCCCGTAATGAGGAGGCGGCTGCTTCAAGGAACAGAGCGCGGCCCGGCTTGCTGCCATGGAACCAACGCGCGGGCGGACCGGTTGGCGAAGAAACGCAAACAAAGGGCGACGCTCGAATAAGAAGTGTCGTCAATAGAGCGAAGGAGTTCACAGAATGAACCGCTTCCCGATGAAGATTGTCGCCGCCTCCGTGACCTGCCTCGTCGCCGTAATGGGCGCGGGCTCCGCTTCCGGAGTGCTCGCCCAGGACTCTGGCGATAAGACTTCGCCGCCGCCTTACGCCGCCCATGCCAATCTCAAGAACCTCGACGGCAAGGAAGTCGGGACCGTTGTGTTCCGCGAAGCGAAGTCGGGCGGTCTATGGCTGGACATCAGCGTGGAATCCATGCCTGTCGGCGTACACGGCTTTCACATTCACCAGACCGGCTCCTGCGATGACAGTTTCAAGGCCGCCGGCGGCCGCTACGCACCCTATGGCCGCAAGCACGGCGTGCTGAGCGAAGGCGGGCCGCACGCCGGTGATTTCCCGAATATCAAGGTGCCCGATAGCGGGCTCTTGCGCGTCGAGTATTTCGCTCAGGACTTGACGCTTGCCGAAGGGGCCGAAGGTACGCTGTTCGACGACGACGGTTCGGCGGTCATCGTGCATAGCGGCGTTGACGACTACCAGTCGCAGCCTTCGGGCGATGCCGGAAAGAGGATCGCCTGCGGTGTGGTCAAGGGGCGTATCGAAGAAGCCCACAAGCGCTAACCCCCGGAGCCGGCGAAGGACCGCGATCCCAGAACCCTTCGCCTCCGCTTGCATGTTCGTTGCGGCGGGGGCGCCCTTCGCCGGCATTTCGCTCGTGTTCCGTCTCAGACATTTGCCTCCCATGCCAGCTCGCTTGCGAGCAAATGTCTATGACGCAAACTAGGCTTTTCAGGGAGGAGTTATGGATCTTTCGCTACCCGAAATCGAATTGCTCCGCGCCATCGAACGCAGCGAACAATCCGGGACGGCTTTTGCCCGACTGGAGGACGTCGTGACATTCCTCGACGATCCGCCGCTGGAGGAAAACGCCGCCCGGATCCGAACGGCGCTCAAAGATCTGCGCAACAAGGGGATGATCAAATTCGAGGTTGGAAAGGGCGTGAGCGTTACGGAAAGCGGTACGACAGCCTTGCGCGCGGTATGACGCCAACCCACTTTTAAATGCAGATGTCAGCCCGACAGAAGAGCCACGCAGCGATCCCGTTCGCGTGGTGCCGATGTATTTTTGCTCACAAACAAGGATGTTTCCCATGGCCAGCGACGATCTGATCCGAGACATCGGTCATTCGGAAGGTTTTCCCAGGATCAGCATTTACTTTCCGACGCATGTCAAAGGCAATGAAATTGCCGAAAACCCGATCCGGCTCAAGAATGCTTTGCAGGATGCGCGCCAGCAGCTGGAGGATCATGGCATGGAAGAGGGCCAGATCGCTGATCTCCTTTCCGAGGCCGCGTCCAAGATCGACGACCACGTCTACTGGCGGTACCAGAAACCCGGGCTCGCCGTGCTGATCGAAAATGGCCAGACGCGCTTCATCAAGCTGCCTGCGACACCGCCCGAACTCACCGTCGTGGCGGCGCGCTATCATGTGCGGCCGCTCGTTCGAATACTGCGCGAAGGCGATGTTTTCCACGTGCTGGCCGTCACCCAGGAGAGCACACAATTCTTCGATGCCTCGCGCCACTCAATCGACCAGGCGTCAGTCGAGGACATGCCGGAGTCGATCGAGCGGGTCCGGGAGATGACGGATTTCGAGGACAATGTCGGATACCATCAACGGTCGAACGTCGGCCCGCGCGGCGGCCAGGCTGCGCCGAGCTATAACGCGCAAGGCGAGAGCCCGGAAGACTATGAGGAGGTCCTGCTCGAGCACTACCTGAGGGATGTAGCTAAGGCGGTCGACCAACACCTCGCGCATCACCATGCCCGTGGCGCACTCGTTCTCGCTGCGGAGCCTCGCACACTCGGCCGGCTGCGCGGTTTCCTGGACTACGGCAACGTTTGCGAAGATGCCGTGCAGAAGGACCCGAAATCGATGCGGCCTGAAGAACTGCATGCGGCGGCGCTCGAAATCGCCCAGGCCCATATGCAGGAGACGTCGCCAAGAGCCAAATCGCTTTCTCGCCTCGAAGCCTGGGCGGGCGGCGACCCTGACCTGAACGGCGGGCGCGCGCTCGAAGACTTGATCCAGGCGACCGGCGAAGGCCGGATCGAGGCCCTGTTCGTCTCACAGGACGAGACGGTCTGGGGGCGCATTGACGAAGCCTCCGGCGTACCGCGCATCGAGCGGGAATCTACGGCGGAGAACGAGGATCTGGTCAACTACCTGACTCTGCGTGTGCTGGACCAAGGCGGCGAAGTCTTCGTTATGCCGGACAATCTGCGCGGCGAGCTCGGGCCGATGGCGGCGATATACCGTTATTGATCGCTTAGATCATTTCCGCATTACGCGGAATCACATCGCCAGCCCGCTCCCCCGCCCGGCCGCCCATGGAAGTATCGTATTTGGGTGGCCGGGCGGGGGATCGGGTTGTTCAGCTTAATCCTGAATGGGAATGGTGCGCCCGCGGCATTCAGGCAGCGGGCGCGTTTCTACGGGATGGATCGAGCCGCCCTGGCCGGCGCAATTGCAGGTTTCAGGAAAGGCAGGCGATCAGGCGAAGACGCCATCGGGAAAGTGGAAGCTGACCGTCCAGTTTGGGGCATCGACCACTTGGCTGATCCTGAGATCTCCCGCGACGCTGCAGAGAAGATAGGCATCGACCGGCGCCAATCCGTGGCGTTTCGCCAGCAACTCCACCATCTCACGAACCGCCACGCGCGACGCCTCCATCAGGTCGGGGCCGATACCTGTTGTGATATCGATCCGGCCGGTTTGGGAGGCGGGGAAGGCGCCGTGGCCGGTCCACGCAGGTCGTTCGATCCGCGGCATTCGGCACGCTTCGCCCTTCACCAGATCGAATTCAAGCGTCACCGACATTGGGCTTTCGATCGCCGTTCCACAAACCTCGCCATCGCCTTGCGCGGCGTGGGTATCGCCGATGGAAAACAGCGCGCCGGACACCTCGACCGGAAGATAAAGCACGCTGCCGGCTGTCAAATCGCGGATATCCATGTTACCGCCGACGTTCCGCGGCGGAATGATATCATGCGGTCCGGGAGCGGCGGGCGCTACGCCGATCGTCCCAGCAAAGGGCGCCAACGGGATCTTCGCCATACCGGCGAAAAGGAGGGGTTCGTTACCGGTGCTGTCATAGTGCCAATGCACGAGACGAGCCTGGGGAAAATCGTCCGCGAGCAGCCCGAAGCCCGGAATGTTCGCCGTCCATCCCCAACCGGACGGCGCGTAATCGAGCAGGCGCACGACGAGTGTGTCGCCCGGCTCGGCGCCGTTCACGAAAACCGGCCCCGTAACGGGATTCACCCGGTCGCTGCGATAGCGTTCGAATACACCGGCATCGCTCTCCGGCCTAACCTGACCGCCCGAGGCATCTCGCACTTCGAACGTGAAACGGTCGCCAGGTTCAACGGTGGCGACAGGCGCCAATGTGCGATCCCAGGCGAAATGATGATGATGGGCGTGGATCGTGTGGGCGTGATGCATAGGGCTGTTCCCGTCGGCTCATACCGTCGCTCTCACTCACCGCACGGCACATCTGACGGCGAGCGTGCTACGCCCGAACCGCACCATCCCCGATCCACCGCCGTTAGCTGAACGCGTACCAGATCACGAAGGCCGTCAACGCCGAAAGAGCGTAACCGATCACGATCATTACCCCGTCCTTGAGGGTCAACCCGATCGCGAAAAAGATAACGGCGAGGCCGGGAATCGCGACTGCGAATGGCACAAGCGCGAGCGGGTACATGCTGACCGCCAGAAGCGAACAGATCAAGGCCAGCGGTATCGTGGCCGGCGACTCTGCGAGTAGGGTCCATCTGGCCATCAGGAAGCTCTCGACCCAATCGGCCCACGGCTTGACTTTCTCGACGCTGTTCTCGAGTCGCTCACGCGAGAACTCGAACGAGGTCGCCTGGCTTGGAAGCCAAGCGTGATCGCGACCGACAAGCATCTGAATGCTGATGAGGAGGATGATCGTTCCGGTGACGATCGACATGCCGGGGATCGCGCCGGTCGGAGCTACCGCGATGATGGCTGGGATGAGCAGCAGCGGCCCGAAGGTGCGTTGCCTCAAGGCATCGAGCAGATCGCCTACTGAAACCTTATCCCCATCCGTATTATCGACGAGATCGTCCAGCAGCTCTTTCAACGAACCCGGCGATTCATCCTTTCCGGACCCGCCCCGATCAGTCTTTGCGTTGCTCCGCGAAGCAGAACCGCTTTGCATATTTGTTTCCACACTCGTTACGTTCACCCGTGCCTCTCCCCTGAATTCGTGCACCGATTTTATGGAACGCACAATTCGCCGTCGCGTTCCGGCTGCGTAACAAATCTCACCGACCAATTGGTATTCGGAACTTGGGGCCCGCTGGATCGTTTTCTCGCCGTCGATGCTGGGAAACGGCATCTCACTTATCTTTGGAGTGGACCCATGAAAAATATCGTTGCAGCCAGTTTGATTGCCGTCGCCGTCGTCATGCCGGCGCAGGCACAGGAAACCGTGAAGCCGACCGACGCACCCGGCGCTGTCGAATTCCTCGCGACCCAAAAGAGCGGCGAGATTCGCGTACGCCAGTGGATCGGAGCGCCCCTTAAGTCCGTCTCCGGCGAGACCGTCGGCGATATCAACGACTTCCTGATCTCTGATGGTGAGGTTACCGGCGTTATCGCCGGCGTTGGCGGCTTCCTCGGGATCGGTGAAAAAGATGTTGCGATGCCGCTCTCCGCGGTCGACCTGCAGAGCAATCAGGACGGCGAACGCGTTGCCATGGTCGACGTGACCAAGGCCGACCTCAAAGAGGCGCCGGCGTTCAAGGCGACCGGCGACATGACCTGGGAACAGCGCAAGGACAAGCTCTCGAAAGACGCCAAGTCGGCTTATGAAAAAGCCAAGGACAGCGTCGCGAAGGGATACGAAGCGACCAAGGAGGCCGCAAAGAAGAGCTATGAAGACGCCAAGAAGGCGATGGATAGCAATTCCTCCGAACCGGCCAATCAGCAACAATAACGCGGTTCGAGACGTTTCTCGTTTTTAAAGGAAAGGACGTCACATGAATTGGGATCAAGTCGAAGGTAACTGGAAACAGTTCAAAGGTGAGGTGCAACAGCAATGGGGCAAGCTCACCGACGATGAAGTCGACCGTATGGACGGCCGTCGAGAAGAACTGGAAGGCAAGATCCAGGAACGCTATGGCGTTGCGCGCGAGGAAGCGAAACGCCAGGTGGATGAATGGATGAGCCGCCACTGATAGGACTCCCGGGCCGGCCTTGGAGAGCTAATGCTCCCGCCGGCCCGACTTTCCTGCCGGCCCGCAGTTCCTTGCCCATAAGAAAGCCTCCGGACACCATTGTCCCGGAGGCTTTTTTCTTCAAATTCGGCCGCGACGATGAGACCGCCGCCAATGCGAATGACGGCCTTGACCGTCACGCACTCGCTTTCATTTCGGCGCGCTGGTTGAAGAACAACGCCTGTGAGATGGTCGCGCGCAGGGCGGTTGGATCGAACGGCTTGGTCATGAGGAACGTCGGCTCGGGCCGCATCCCCGTCAGCAGCCGCTCAGGATAAGCGGTGATGAAGATGACGGGCACCGAAACCTCGCCAAGGATCTCGTTGGCTGCGTCGATCCCCGAACTGCCGTCGGCAAGCTGTATATCGGCCAGCACGATGCCGGGCTTGCGGCGGGCCACCAGGTCCGTCGCTTCGGTTTTGGTTCGGGCGATACCGATGACGTTGTGGCCGAGCGACTGGACAATTTCGTTGATATCCATGGCGATCAGCGGCTCATCCTCGATGATGAGCACGTCGGTCAATACCTGCTCGGCCATCTCGGAACTCGCGGTGTCGAGCAACCCGCCCAGTTCATCGCGGCTGGTGCCGAGAGCGAAGGCGGCTTCGTCATGAGCGAAACCCTCGACGAAGACCAAAAGGAACGCCTGGCGCGGCAGCGGCGTTATCTGAGCGAGCCGGTCGTCTACCAGTTCGGAGGCGCCCGTTCCGTTGCCTGTATCGCTGCGGCTGTTGATGTCAATCGAGTTCCACAGCTTCAGGAAAACCTGGAAGAGCGCGACACGCGGATCGACTTCGCGGGAGAAGCCGGAAGGATCTGCTACCAGGGCCTCGATCGTGGCCTGCACGTACTTGTCGCCACTATCCTGGGACCCTGTAAGGGCCCTTGCGTAGCGGCGCAAATACGGGAGGTGAGGTGTGATAAGCGACGACAATGCCATAATTTTTCGTCCTCGAACGTTTGGTTCGGGCGCTTGATGCCCCACAAATCAACGCGGCTGCGCGCACAATGTTCCGAACGTTTGGAACCAAAGCTTCCGGCGGGCGTTGGATGTCTTTGGAGTGCGTGAAACCGGGCCGCCGGCCGGCAATGCCTATGGGCTGCCAATCGAGGCGGTGCGACACCAATCATCTTACGGGGGATGACACTTGTCAGACAAGTTGCCCGATGAGGGGGCTTCTGATCGTATTACCCCAGCTATTATGGCGAGGTTTGCTGATCAAATGGAACCAGGAATACCCAGCATGAGCAAAGAGGATCGAGTCAAACGCACCGGACCCGTCGGCACCAACGCGGAGTCGCCCAAGCTTCCGCGCGAGGCCAGTGATGCCGTCGCCGGGCGCGTGCGGGCAAGCTATGCGACACTGCTTGAGGAGCCGATCCCAGACAAATTTCTGAAATTGCTCGACGAACTCGATGCGGCAAGCTCGGGGAACGGCGCGATGAAGAAGGAGTCCGCGCCTGAAATTGAAGCGGGAGAAAGCGGACAGCGCGCCTTTACTGAAGAAGGCGAAGCCCTGTCCGCGGAAAACCACGACAGCAAGTCGAGAGGTTAAGCAATCCAATGACCGCTTCTGCCAACCTGAAGCAGGCTCTGATCGATTCGATCCCAAACCTGCGCGCGTTCGCGAAATCGCTGTGCGGCAGTCACGACCGCGCTGACGACCTGGTACAGGAAACGCTCGTGAAGGCTTGGAACAAGATCGACAGTTTCAAGGAAGGGACCAACCTCAAGGCGTGGTTGTTCACGATCCTGAGAAATACTTACTTTTCCGAATTCCGCAAAGCCAAGCGCGAAGTCGCCGATACCGATGGCGAATACTCGGCGCGCGTCGCGGTTCACCCCAGCCAGCAGTCGCATGTCGACGTCCAGGATCTGATCGCGGCACTCCACCAACTCGGCCAGGAGCAGCGCGAAGCCTTGATCCTCGTCGCCGCGGAGGGCTTCAGCTACGAGGAAGCCGCCGTGATCTGCGATTGCGCGGTGGGGACGATCAAGAGCCGCGTAAACCGTGCGCGCCATCGCCTTTCGGAACTTATGGACGTTGAAAACGGGGATGAATTTGGCCCGGACAGCTTGGGCGATGCCGTGGCACTGGCCGGCGCTGCCGTCGGCCAGCGGTGACGCGCGGATCCTCTCGTGTGAGTGACGCCCTGAGATAATTACCGATAGGGGTGGAACGCAAATACGCCCACAGAAGATTCCGGAACATCTACCGCCGCTATTCGTTTCCCCCGTGCAAAGGAATTTGCCGGGGGTTTTTCGATCAATCAGCTTTACCGATCGCGCCACCTCCGCCTGTGAAATCCAGACCAACTGGAGGACCGAATATGAATCGTCATGAGACAGCGGATCTTGAGCACACCCATCATACCGATCCGGACAGAATCAAACGCCCGGTCGAAGCCCGGCAGGGTACGGGACCACGCTCGATGTTTACGGTCCTGACAGTTTCACTCGTTCTCGCCGTTATCGCAGCGATCGTGCTGTCGATTATCTACATCTAAACGCCATCTGGATGCTGTGCTGCGGTGCTGCGGCATCGTTTCGTGACCCCTGATTTCCCAATAGATGGCATGTCGAAATTAAAAAAGGTCCGGCTTTCGATGGAAGAAAGCCGGGCCTTTTCAAGTGATCCCGCTGATGGGGGGTTCAGGCACGAACCGCTGCAATCTTCAGCTCCAGTACCGAGATCCCCCAGCTATCGGTGACGTCCGGTTCGTCGGTAAGCGGCTTCAACTCGATCGAATTGTCCGCACCGCCGATCAACCCGGTGTTGTCGGGCAATTCCGGTCCCTGGCGACCACCGAGCGAGCCAAGGTAGCGGCCTTCGAGTTGCTTCGAGTCGATACCGGTCTTGGGTGCGAGAACCGACCAGACCATGACAATTTTGGCGTCGCGCTCTTCATCCGCTCCGAGGCGTTTCACGACGCCGGTGAACTCCGCGTCCTGCCCACTGATCGAATCGAAGCGACACGAGAGTTCCGCATCGGTCGCGATAATCGGATCGTCATTCGACGGCGCCAGCGTACAGGTCAGCGTGCCGGCGTTGGCGATAGCGGCGGGGGGACGGTCCTCGGCGGCTTTCGTCGGCGGCGGAAAAGTCATTACGGCGCTCACAAGCGCGGCCAGCCCGATTGCCGGGATTTTTCGTATCGCGGTATTCATGGATTGTTTTCCTTATCGTTCCCAATGCGCGGCGGGGATGCCGTTTGAGGGCTCTCTACTACATGCGCCGATCCCCGGTTCGGCGGAGAAGCCGAGCAAGCACGGCGTATCCTCTCGCGAAGCTCGCGCAAGGTCCGCGTCGAACGGATTCCAGTTTCGCATTGCACGAGGTTTCGCATTTCGATTTTGATAGGGTTACACTAGCCGATAAACGGCTATCAAGTCTTCGCGGTTCCCTGCTAATCAATTGCACTTTCACCGGTATTTCTAAGCGCTTGCGTGTCCGTTGGCGGATTATAGGAAAGCGGGGAACCAGATCGTTGCAGAAGTGGTTATGGGGGTGGAAATTACGAAGACGTCGTTCTTCTCAACTCGGCAATCAATGGAGGTAATCTCATGCTTGGCTGGGCCATCTTCTTTCTCGTCGTCGCGCTCGTCGCCGGCGCTCTCGGATTCGGCGGTGTCGCCGCCATCTCCGTGGAGGCCGCGCAGCTTCTGTTCTGGGTCTTCCTCGTCCTGTTCGTCGTGACCCTCGTCTACCACCTCGCGACCGGGCGACGACCGCCTCTGACGTGACGCGGCAACGCGCTGAAACTCAGCGCACTAAATCTCTGAAAGCCGGCCTCCCTCGCGGGGGTCGGCTTTTCTAGTGTTGAAGTGGCTTCCGCTCGCCCCTCAGCGGCGGCCGGGATCGGGGCGCTCCGCCTCCGAAGCGCCGCCGAAACGGCCGGCAGCAAGCGCGAGAATTAGAGCGACGATCGCCGCCGTGGGGGGAACCCAGTAGTCGGGCCAATCGAGTGCGCCTAAGGTCAACGCGCTCACGGCGCACCAGCCCAGCGGGATGATCGCGGCGACCCAGCGCAATAGGCCCCGGTCGAGGGCGATCAGCGCGAGCGTCGCGATGGCGGTTGGATCGGGCATGAGGCCGAACACTTCTGCCGCGTCGACCGAGCGTCCTGCCAGCATCGCGATTGCGGATACCCGAAAACGGCGAAGGCGAGGAGGGCAAGCGCGCATATCTCGGGCAGGCTTCTTCTTGAGGCCCATCGGATGTCCGGCCGCGCGGCAAGCGCGATCAGTAACGCCGTTTCAACTACAAAGACGGGCGCGACATAGGCCGCGGCCCAATTGATCGTCCGGTATGTTTCCCAGAGATAGGCATAGCCGACAACGGCCCACGCGACTGCGATGAGCAAATAGGCTGCGCGCAGGGCGGTGGGACCGCGCGCTCGCGTGAGCGCCAGAAAGATCGCGCCGGCAATTGCGACGCTCAAAACCTGAAGCGGCCAAAGCTCCGTGTTGTAGGTCGCGATCAGCCGTTCGTAGACGCGCGGCGAGAACAGGAGGAAATCCGACAGGCTATAACTGGACCAATCGCCCATCGGCGGCACATCCCTTCCTGACGAAGCTACAGCCCGTCGACATAATCGGTCATCCGCCGGCGCATGGCGGCGTCGGGCATCGGGCCGGTCGCCACGCTCAGGTTCTCGCGCACATGGCTGACCTGACTGGTGGCGGGGATCGCGCAAGTTACCGCGGGATGAGAGATCACGAATTTCAGAAGGAACTGCGGCCAGTTACTCGCGCCGATCTCGGCGGCAAAGTCGGGTAGCGGCCGGCCTTCAAACCGGCGGATCAGCTCTCCGCGGCGGTAGGGACGGTTCACGATAACCGCGATGCCGCGGTCGCGCGCGAGGGGCAGGAGACGCGATTCGGCCTCACGGTCGAGGACGTTGTAGGTGACCTGAACGAAGTCGAGATCGACCTCGCGCATGATGCGTTCGAGAAGATCGTGCCGCCGGCCATGGGAGGTGGTCACGCCGATATAGCGGATTTCACCGGCGGCCTTCTTCTCCTTCAGGAGGGTCAGGTTCTCTTCCCAGGCAAGGAGATTGTGGACCTGAAGGAGATCGAACCGGGGCACGCCCCATTCGCTTTTCGTTTCGGCAATCTGGCCCGGAGCCTCCGAGGGATAGGATGTCCAGACCTTCTCGGCGGAGAGGAGACCTTCGGGGTAGCCCAGTTTCTTCAGGCCGTAACCGATCGTGCCCTGAGACGATCCGTACATGGGCGAAGAATCGATCATGCGGCCACCGCCGGCGAAAAAGGCCGCCATGACCTTGGCGCACTCGTCGAGCAGCAGCGGGTCGTCGCCAACGTTGAACGTGATCCAGCTGCCAAGGCCGACGACGGGCACCAGCTCCCCGCTTGAGGGAATCTTGCGTTGCGCCAGAGGTGCGCTATCGGCCGCCGCAGCCGGTGTGACAAGACGGAGACCTAGCCATTCCGCCGCCGCCATCGCAGCCCCGGCCGTCACAACCGATCGCCGGTCCATGAGCATTCCGCGTTCTCCTGTAGTGTGCAAGATCCATGACGTCGTCGAAAGAAATGTCCCAGCCGCAACGCCGGTCTTCTGCAGGTAGTTTCCCGAGGCACCGGCTTGAAGGGGGCATGCCGACCGAAGGACCGACTTAGGCGGAGCTGGCCAGAATTGCGATCCCCACCGCCATCAAGCCGCCCCACACCAGCTTACGCAAGCCACGCGGTTCGCCAAGTACGATCGCTGCCAGGAGAATCGAAACGGGTATCGAAATCTGCCGGATCGCGGTCACCGCCGCCGGATCGCCGCCAAGCTGGAAGGCGGCTAGGATGAAGCGGTAGGAGAGATAGGACACCACCGCCGCCGAGACGATCCTCGCAGGACCACCACCAACCGCCGCCACCCCGCCAACCAGAGGATGGCCACCTCGTCCATTGGCGACCCAGCCAAGTGCAGCGAGCCCGATGGAAACCAATATGTAGACCCAGAATAGAAAGGGCGCCGGTTCGACTTGCTGCATCGCCTCGGCATCGGCGAGCGCGTAAACAGCGGAACCGAACATCGCCACCAGCGCCGCCGCCGTTGCCGCCTTGTGAGCGTGCGGGCGGCCCGGCTGGTTCTGCAGGAAGAAGCCTGCGATCACGATAAGCGCGATCGCTGAGAGGGTTCTTGAATCGTACGCCTGGCCGAGGAATCCGGCCGAGATGATCACGATGGCAATCGGCGACGAGCGAATAATGGGATAGTGGACGGAGAGTTCGCCCCATCGCATCGCGAGAAGCGTGCCGCCGTAGTAGGCGATGAGACCGGCGGCGGACAGGAGGACAAGTGTCGCCGCTTCCGCGGGCAGCCAGAGGTCTCCGGCAACGGCGAAAGCTTCCGCCGCCGCCAACGCGACCCACACCAGGCACACGGCCACGTATGCCGAGACGCCGTCGCTGACACGCTTGAGCAGCAAATCTCGGACAGGATGCAGGACCGCTGATACGAGGACGAAGAGCAGGGGTACCGGTTCGATCGCCGTTCCTCCGCCAAGTCTGCCTATTGCTTTTCCGCATTACGCGGAATCACATCGCCATTCCGCTCCCCCGCCCGGCCACCCAAATACGATACTGCCATGGGTGGCCGGGCGGGGGAGCGGGTGGTTCAGCTTGATAACAAGGTGGACTCCACGACCTTTCCCGTTATGGGTCGGATGATCGTTTCGCGGATCTCAGTTGCTCTTCAGGAGCGGCGCCACCTTTCCGGTCTCGGTATCATAAAGACGCTTCGCGAAACGGCACGCGCGCTCGGCTCCACCAGCCTTCACGCTGTCCTGCACCGTCGCTGCGCCTTGCGCGAACTGGCTATTCGTCTCCAAGACTGCCGGGGGGGCGACAACGAGCGAAAGGTTCTCACAAACCTTCGCTGCTTCGACGGCATAGCCCATATCGTAGGCCGAGGCTTCGGCGGCATAGACATGGCCGCACGCGATAAAGCACGAAAACAGCGCGACACCGCCGGTCAAAGCACCCGCTCGCGCCGAGCGCCTGAAGTCATTCGCCGCCTTCAACATTCGCCCCCGTACTCCCAACACTCATGTATCCGCCTGGAATTACAGCCTACTCGGCTGTCACGCAACTGTCATAATTCAAGTTGGTCAAGCGCCCGCGGAACACGAAACGCTGGTCTCCATCGGTGAGCATGAGGAAGACGATCGGAAGCCGGCCGAAAGCCTCGGTGGGCCACCCAGAAATAAGAAACCCCGAGGACCGAAATCCTCGGGGCGCGAGATGGACTCCTGGGGGACCAAGCGTCGCCATCCCGCAAAACCGGGCTCCCCACGCCTTTAACTACACGTGAAGACCGCATCTATCAGTCAATATCTGACACACATTTAATCGAGAAAGTTTTGTGAAACAACATCCCACGGAAAATGCTTAGATTTTAGGCGGCCGTGGCATACCAGAGGGGGATTGCTTCGGACGGCGGGTAATGGTTAATCGGCCCGATGCCCAAGATCCGACAGGTTGCCGCCCTGCCCGTCCGGCGAGGCGCGGACGGTTCAATCGAGGTATGCCTTGTCACCACCCGCGCGACCGGCCGGTGGGTGATCCCGAAAGGCTGGACGAAGGCCAATGTGCCGCCTGCGAAAATGGCGGCACGCGAGGCGTATGAAGAAGCGGGTCTCAAAGGTTCGGTCGGCAAGAAGCCGATCGGGTCCTATCGCTACTTCAAGCGCTTCGAACGGACTTTCGAACTGATCCGAGTTGACGTGTTCCTCCTCGAGGTGACGCGTGAGAAGTTGGATTATCCTGAAATCTCCGAGCGTCACCGCATTTGGGTCAAGCCGGATGAAGCCGCAACGATGGTCGCTGAACCTGGGCTGGCCGTTCTGATCGGCCGACTGCCGGACAATCTCTAACCCGCCATTCTCACAGGGTAGCGCGCCGGCATCGACCAGGGCGGAGCCAGTCGGCAAGGAGGGCCGCGAAAAGCGTTTGGGATCATGCGGTTGAGTGGCCCAACACCGCCGATGGCCCGCCCTGGTCGACCCTTCGGGCGGGGCCGAATGGCGGACAGGCTGTGTCGAAAAATTTGCCCGATGAACCACATCGCGCCGCGCTTTTCTTCTAGCCTGTCAGCCATTTGGCCTCCGTGACGGCCGCACCCCTGTGAGAAAGGCGGGCTACCTCGCCAAATAAAAAGGGAACCGCCGGCTGGAAGGCTCCAACCGGCGGTAAAGCTGAGACTGCCCTGGGTCCTCTCGACCTTGGTCAAGCGGGGATCGACCTTGGGCATGAGAACTTGAGACAGTCAGCTCCCCCCGCGAGAAAACTCGCATGCCAATTCAATTATTAAAAGCACGAATTATCAGCATGTTGTGCCTGATCGATGAGCGGACTGCGCTTCGACTTCTTTAGAAATTCAGCATCGCTGCATCGGTGTTATTGAATGGTGCGCCGCTCTTCATCGATGTAAAAATCCGCTCGTGTTCGAGCGTCGTTGGGCGGGCAGCGCAAGTTGAATTAAGACGGGTACGACATGAGATCGCTCGGTTCGCAGGTGGCGATTGCGACGACATCCGAAGGATACGCTTCAATTAGCAGTTCCCTGGCCAGGGCCGCCGCGCCCGCCCGCGACGCGCGCAGCGTATAAGGTTTCCCAATGCCGTCATCACCGGACGTTGAGGTCTCAAACAAAAAGACGAACGATGACAAGCCGCCTGCTCGGCGAATGTTGCCTATGCCTAAAAGTACGCAACTGAGCGAGGGATAAGATGAGCCTGGAATTCGATCGCAGAAAGGTTCTTGTAAGCGGCGCGGTGGTAGGCGCGGCGCTTTTTCTCGGCGGCTGGACCAAATCCCGCAGAGTGTCTCCGGATACGCCGTCTTCGGAACTGAAGCCCGGCGACTACGTTTGGGAGCCCGAGCGGTCTCCTGAAGGCGAGATGATGATGATCGTCTCGATACCCGATCAGATCGTGCATGTTTATCGCGGCGGCGTACGGATAGCGCGATCGACCTGTTCAACGGGACGTCCCGGCCACAGCACACCGACGGGCGTGTTCGCCGTTCTTCAGAAAGACGCGGATCATGTTTCGAGCACCTATAAAGGCGCCAAGATGCCCTTTATGGAGCGTTTGACCTGGTCGGGAATTGCGCTTCATGCAGGGAACCTTCCGGGATATCCGGCTTCGCATGGATGCATACGGATGCCGTTGGAATTCGCTCACCTGTTGTTCGAGGTCTCCCATCTCGGGGTCGTCGTCATTGTTGCAGACGAGCATAGCGAGCCCAATGAAGTGGTGCATCCCGCTCTATTTTTACCAGAGGTCGCAGAAGAAGAGGCCCGGGCCGTAGTTGCAAAAACCGGCAAAAAATCGCTACCGCCGAAACGGCGTCACGAAGCCAAACATCGTCCGGCCAAAGTTCTCGCCAGCATCGGCGACCGCAAACTCATCATCATGGAAGACGGCCACGTTGTCGCGGAGGGGCCGCTTTACGTGAAGAATCCGGAACTGGCCGTCGGAAGCCATGTGTTCGTTTTGAAAGGCGCCCACGATTCTGGAAATTCGTTGCATTGGACAGCCACCAGCTTCTCCGACGCCGGCAGTGCACGGATCGGTCAAGGTCCGGACGCCGCGGTTATCGACCGCCTGACGACCGATACCGAAACGGCCCACGCGCTGCAGGCCCTGATGCACCCTGGGCTGGTGATGGTCATCACCGATAAGCCAGCACCACAGGACACCCGGAGTTCGCGAAGCTTCGTGATCGCCACCCATCACGAGCCGGCTGGATGGCAGACGCGCGTTTTCCAGCAATGACGTGGAGTTAGGAGAGGCAGTCGTCGGTCGTCACGTGAACGCTCAAACCACCGTACCTGTCGTGCTTATCGCTGGCGGTGTTCCAAATAGTGCTCCACCCATATTCTTCGATCGCTTCGTAGGATGCAGACACGATAACCTCACCGCCTTCATTGCTCTCCGCCTCTGCGAATTCGCCGACATGATGGATCGATGGGATTGGCGCGCCGACCTTGGTCAAGGGCACTGACCGAACTCCTATTCAAGAACGAGATGACGTTTCGAGCGCATAACTCTGACCAACGGGTGTGCTGGCACGAGCCTCAAGCTTCCCCTTAAACTTTCGTCGACACAAGAAAACGCGCGCTGACATATCGCCGCGCTACGGATCGTTGAAAGCGACGGGCGGCACGAAAGACCCGGTCATTTCGGGGCTATTCTTGATGGCGGCGAAAGATGCGTCGCCGGCACCCTTCAGGTTCCTGTCAGCTCGAGCTGCGAAAGCGGGGCTCGTTCGCGAGACAACGGAGCCTTCGTAATGTCCCAAGCGCTAAGACTTGCCCTCGCCGCCCTGCTGATTGCTGCCGGCGGGCCGACCGCTACGACGCACGCGGCTGAACCGACCGGCGGTTCTTCAAGCCTCGATCGCTACCGGATCGCGACCGAAGAGGTGCGCCCAGCGCGCTTGGAGACTGTCGCGGTACTGCCTGGCGTCATCGTGCCCCCGCGTAACAGTCGTGTCGCGGTTCCCGCCCCCTTCGCCGGCACCGTCGTGTCGATTTCGGCGCTGCCGGGCAAGAAACTCGAAAAAGGCGCTCCGGTCGCGACGATCCTGAGCCGCGACATCATCGAGACGACCTCGCAGCTGCGGCAGGCCGAGGCCGAGTTCGAAGCCGCCGAGGCGGTCGCGCACCGCTTTCGCAAGCTTGCCGACAAGGCCATCGCGGCCGAAAACCGTGCCGCCGAGGCGGAGGCACAGGCGCGGCGTGCGCGGGCCATCGTGGACGAACACAAGCATCTGCTTTCGGTAGGTTCGATCGAACTCGCCGAGCACGGCCACTACACGATCAAGGCGCCGTCAGCCGGTCGCGTGGTCGATGTCGGTATCGAGCCCGGCGCATCGGTCGAGGCCATGATGCCGGTGCTCAAGATCGACACATCGGACCAGCTTTGGGTCGAAGCGCAACTGCCTCTCTCGCAGATCGGAAAGGTGGCGACCGGCGACGAGATCACGGTCGGTCCGGTGAGCGGCAAGGTTCTCGCGATCGGCAGGCAGGTCGACCCGAAAACGCGTTCTGTGACGCTGATCGGTGAACTCTCGGCCCACGCCGCCGTCGTCGCGGGTCAGCTCGTGACGGTCGAGATCACGCGGCCGGCCGTAACGGGCGCCGTCGACGTTCCCGCGCGCGCGCTCGCCCACGTGGAGGGGCAACCAAGCGTTTTCGTCAAGACCAGCGCAGGCTTCGAACGCAAGGCTGTTACCCTCCGCGGCATAGCCGTCGAGACAGCCTCGGTGTCTGGCGATCTGGCGCCCGGTGCGCACGTGGCGACGAGCGGCCTCGTCATCCTCGAAAACATTGCTCCGGCGGAATGATGAGGACGCTGAGACATGCTCAAGAAGCTGATCGAATTCGCGTTGACGCAGCGCGCCTTTGTCGGTCTCGTCACGGTCCTGTTGATGGCTGCCGGCGGGTACGCGTTTTTCAAGCTGCCGATCGATGCCTTCCCGTCCATCGCACCGGTGCAGGCCAAGATCATCATGAAGGCACCCGGCATGACGCCGGAGGAAGTCGAGACGCGCGTCATCACGCCACTTGAGATGGAGCTTCTCGGCATTCCGCGCCAGACCATTCTTCGGTCTTCGGCCAAGTACGCAATCGCCGACATCACCATCGACTTCGAGGATGGAACCGACATCTACTGGGCGCGACAGCAGGTGAGCGAGAGGCTCGCCGGCGCCCTTGATCAGCTCCCCGGCAACGTTTCCGGCGGACTGGCCCCCATCTCGACACCGCTGTCCGACGTCTTCATGTTCACCATCGAGGGCGGCGACCTAAGCCTGGAAGAGCGGCGAAGCCTGCTCGACTGGACCATCCGGCCGGCCCTGAGAACGATCCCCGGCGTTGCGGACGTCAACGCCCTCGGGGGTTTCGTGAGGACGTTCGAGGTCGTGCCCGATACGGCGGCGATGGCGGCGGCCGGTATCACCATTGGCGATATCAAAACTGCGATCGAGACCGCCAACCGCAACGACGGCGCGGGCCGTCTGACCGATGGTGAAAAGGCGCTGGTGGTGCGCACCGAAGGCGCGATACGCGCTCCCGCCGATCTCGAGCAGATCGTCCTGTCGCGCTTCGATAACCGCGTCCTGCGTCTGGGAGACGTGGCGTCGGTCCGGCTCGGCAGCCTAACCCGGTATGGCGCTGTGACCAAAAACGGCGTCGGGGAGGTTGTCGAGGGGTTGGTGCTTTCTCTGCGCGGCGCGGATGCGAGCAGCATCGTGAAAGATGTGCGCGCCCGCCTCGACGCGTTGACGACGAGCCTCCCGCCCGGCGTCACAATCGAGGTATTCTACGACCGCTCGGACCTGATCGAGCGGGCGGTCGCAACGGTCGAGAAGGCGCTCATCGAGGCGACGCTGCTCGTCGTCATTCTGCTTGTCGCGTTCCTTGGAAATTGGCGCGCAGCGCTTGTTGTCGCGCTCACTCTTCCGATGGCCGCTCTCGTCACTTTTCTGATCATGGCCAGTGCCGGGATGTCGGCGAACCTGATGAGCCTCGGCGGGCTCGCAATCGCGATCGGGCTGATCGTCGATGCGGCAGTCGTTGTCGTCGAGAACACGGTCGAGCGCCTCAACCACCACGCAGACGAGACGCGGGTGCCCGTCCTGCACCATATCTACAAAGCAGCAAGCGAAGTCGCAGTGCCGGTAACGGCCGGTATCGCGATCATCTGCCTCGTTTTCCTTCCCTTGCTGTCGCTACAGGGACTGGAGGGCAAGCTCTTCTCGCCCGTAGCGCTGACGATCGTGTTCGCGCTTTCCGGTTCCCTGCTGCTCTCGCTGACGGTGATTCCCGTGCTGGCGTCGTTTCTGATCAAGGGCGGCTCGCATGTTCAGCCGCTCCTCATGCGAATCCTTGAGGCGGCCTACCGCCCCCTTTTGCGTGCGAGCCTCGCATTCCCCTGGCCCGTCTACCTTGTCTCGGTCTTCGGACTGGCGGCGATGGTGTACGCCTACGGCGCGATCGGTAAGACCTTCATGCCGACGATGGACGAGGGCTCCGTCATCATGCAGTCGACGAAGCTACCGTCGATCAGCCTCAAGAGCAGCGTCGAACTCGATCTCCTCGTGCAGCGCACGTTGAAGGAAAAGGTACCGGAAGTCGTCGACGTTATCTCGCGCGTCGGTTCTGACGAGCTGGGCCTCGATCCAATGAGCCCCAACGACACCGACGCGTTCCTTGTTCTGAAACCGCGCGAGGAATGGCGCGTGCCCGACAAGGAGTGGCTCGTCGATCAACTCCGCGACGCCGCGAAGGAATTGCCGGGGATCGAATTCTCGTTCACGCAGCCGATCGAGATGCGCACCTCGGAGATGCTGACGGGGGCGCGGGGCGATCTCGCGGTCAAGATCTTCGGATCGGACCTTGCAACGCTCTCAAGACTCGCCGGTGAGATCCGAGCAACGATTGCGAAGGTCGATGGCGCCGCCGAGGTCGTGACGGCCTCCGATGATCGGGTCGACTACATGACCATCGGCATAGACCGTCTGGCAGCCGGCCGGATGGGGCTCGACGTGACAGGAATCGAAGACGAATTGCGCGCGCTTTTGGAAGGGACGAACGCCGGTATCGTCAACGAGCCGGGCCGGCGCACGTCCATCGTCGTCAAGGGGGCTTCTGGCTTGCGCGAGGCCCCGGCGCGGTTCGCCGATCTGCGGATGGCGACCCGCGAAGGCGGCACTATCAGGCTGGGCGATGTCGCCGAAGTGAAGCGTACCTCCGGCGCGGTCAAGGTCGACCGGGAGAACGCGTCACGGTTTGCGATCGTGCAGGCTTACGTTTCGGGCCGGGATCTCGTCGGGTTCGTGGAAGATGCGCAGAAGGCCGTTTCCGAGACGGTTCCACTTCCGGCCGGCTATCGTCTCGTCTGGGGCGGCGAATTCGAGAACCAGCGCCGCGCCGCGCAACGGCTCGCCGTTGTGGTGCCGATTGCCGTCCTGCTCATTTTTCTGGTGCTGTTCGCAACCCTGCGCTCCGTTCGCCAGTCGGTCCTGATCCTGCTCAATGTTCCGTTCGCTCTCGTCGGCGGCATCCTCGCGTTGTGGGCGTCGGGATCGTACCTCTCGGTTCCGGCGTCGGTGGGCTTCATCGCCCTGCTCGGTATCGCCGTGCTCAACGGTCTCGTGCTGGTCAGCCACTTCAATCAACTGATCGACGCAGGCCGCCCGCTGGACGAGGCCGTTTTCGAAGGCGCGGTGCGCCGGCTGCGGCCGGTTCTCATGACGGCGACCATCGCGGCTTGCGGGCTCGTACCGCTCCTGTTCGCGAGCGGGCCCGGTTCTGAAATCCAAAAGCCCCTCGCGATCGTCGTTATCGGCGGCCTCATCACTTCGACCGCCCTGACGCTCGTCCTCCTGCCGATCCTGTTCCGCCGCTTCGGCGTTGCGCGAACAACGACGGCCACAAACGTGGAGAGACCCGCATGGATCAGTCCCTTTGCAAGCTGACGCTGGTCTATCCGATCAGCGCTGAAGATCAGATTGTTGAAACCGTTCTGGCAGTCGAAACGCCATTGCCGGGTTTCACCACCTTCACCGCCGACGGACACGGTCTCGACTTTGCGACGGCAACAGCAAACGAGCGGGTGCGAGGCCGGGTGGGCCGCGGTGTCTTGATGATGGTTCTGCCGCGCGTGCGTCTTGCAGACGTCCTCGATAAAGTCGCGACCGCCGCGCCCGTACCGCATCTGATGCACTGGGTCGAACCCGTTGAAAGCTGCGGCCGGCTTGTCACAGCGGGTTGCGATCCCGATCTCGCGCGCCCATTGGAAAGGGTAAGCGGCGCGTAACGGATAGCGTCCGATCAAGACTGTAGGTGTGCTGGCGACAGGTCTGCACTGCATGAAGCTGTTCGGCCCCGCGCGGCTGTCACGGTGTTCAGCTTCTTCGGGCGCCTGGCGATGGAGCGTGCGACTGCCTCTACAGGATGGTTGCGAAAGGGTGCGTAGTCATGCGAACAGACGCGAACGAAAACGTACGCTTCACTGGACGCTCGCTGTGATTTCCCGGGACAATCCTTGCAATATCAACCGCACAGATTCTCCGTTGCGCCGATGATGGATTGGACGCATTAGCATTTCTGAACAGTCACTTAGGTCGCCACTCGTACGATTTGCGAACAGTCGCGAATTTTCGTACCTTGCCGCTGTCTCGATGTCGACAGGCTGTAAGTCACCATGCGCGAACTTGAATTTGACGATTGTGTGTCGCTTCAGGCGGGACGCCCCTCCATCGAAAACCCGCTCCGGTTTCGCGAGTGCCTCATGGCTTTCGTCGCTTGGCCCGAAGACGCTGATTCTCGCGAGGCGTATCTCACAGCGCATAAGGCGAAAGCACTTGCGTGCGACCTTAGCACCATGGAGGACTGTCACTCGAAGCTACTGAGCAACCCGAAGACTGCAGGCGAAGACCTTCAGCCGCCGGTCGCAGAAGAGCTTCGTAAAATCAGGAATAGGATGATCGCGGAAAGATTCCACGATTCAAGAGAATTTGGCGTATTAGCAGCAGCGTCGCTCAAAGACGCCGCGCTATCAGATGATTTCCTGGCTCAGTTTGCCAAAGCCCGCCTCGCTGGCCAGAGGCTATCAATGACCGCCAGCATGTCAGTACACCACGAGCATCAGCTCCGCGGCGGAGCCAGTTTATCAAAAGCGACGTCACTATTGGCCCATCATCGTGGCCTGCGCGGTGAGGCGCAGACCACGAACTCGATAATGGCGGCTTGGGCCAGTCACAAACATATCGCTCATTTGGCGGCTGCAGTTGAACTCGTCGACGTTTTCGCTCAAACCATCTTCGGCCTTCCGGTCCAAAGAAACTCGCCGCAGCCGTGGCAAGACTCTATTGAAGCAGGCGATAAATTTTGTGAAGATATCAAATGCAACCTCCGAACGATCATGAGTGTTGCTCAAGAACTTTTGGATTTTGGGCTAGGCTTCGAACCCAAGCATGCACCCAAGGGCCAATACGCACTTGATAAGTCGAAGGCTTATAAATGCCCCTTCCGGTCTCGAAGGATCGATATTTCCAAACTTTTGCTTAGATTGACAGCGGACGATTTGTCGTTTCTCGAAGGACACTTTACGGATCCAGCGAAGAACTCTCCCGCCTCCGCCAAAGTATAGTGACGCGTCATGGCGTAGGGTGGACCGCTCTTTAATCTACTTGCGGGAAATTCACGCTCTTCTTAGCGCCAACACGCCCCGTGGATCTTACGGCTGTTCCCGGTGCGTACTGAACGACCGGGAGGACTGCTGACACTTTGGACCGGCAGAATCCCTGACATACGCGTTCGAAAAACTTGCCCGATTCACCACAACAATATTCGACTCGCCCCTGGCCAATAAGTCAATTGGACACCGCCAGGCCGCGCCCGCACCAACAGAATGAGGCTAACTCATCTGGTGCAATCACTTTATCCAGGCTTTCTGACGCCGCTTGGCCGAGCGAGCGTACACCATGATTTCGTTAAGTGCCCTCCGCTGGTAAAGCACAAAAAGCTCTCACGCAAGCACAGTCGAGTCACCGAGCCAACTCGACAAATAGTGCCCATTCGACTTCTCACCTACGCACCATCGAGTAAACCCCTCAAGTTGGAGACTTAACTAGTTAACTTGCGTTCTACACCAGTGCATCGCCGACGGGTCGCTCATTACCTTCGAAAGTCCACGGCAATCGAAGGGAAATGAAATGTCTGAAAAGCCTCTCACGCTGGTATGCCAAAAGCAGCTATCTGAGATTCTGGGAATTCCTGAGCGAACACTTGAACGCTGGCGAAGTGAACAACTTGGGCCTCCATATCATTCACTCGTGGCTGGAGGAGCAATCCGATATGACTTGGCTGACATCGAATCTTGGCTGGCCGAAAGGAGGGTAGAACCTGAGCGAACAATGCAGAAGATCGAAGGAAGCAGCTCCCTAGTTCCGACCTGGAGGACGCTGAAAAAATGATCGATTCAGGAGCCGAAGACCACCGAGGTGTGTGGGCCCTTTGCTTGGAGGCGGGGCATGGCAATGAGTAATAGCGTTGGATCCGCGACATTTCGGTTCCGTCCAATACGTGATCGCGATCTCGGGCACGAATTTACAGGGGAAACGGCACCGGACTGGAGGCAGAAAGATGTCAGAAATCGATTGTTGAGCGAACTCATTATCGCCCGGCGAATCATAGGCGTGGCACGGCTTTTCTATTCTCGGGATCGGAATTTTTATGCCAGCGAACGGCGCTATCTGCCTCGTGCTGTAGGACGTCAATCTGTGGTCAATGCAGTTGACTTTTTAGAGCGGACAAAACTTGTCGGTCACACACGGACCTTTCCGGGCGTTGCGAAGCGCTTCCGGTCGACCATTCAACCGGGCAAGCTACTTCTCGAAGCCGACATTCCTTCGCTTCCTGACTTCCAATACGATGTCTGCGAACCAATAGTGCTCAAGAACGCCGAGCGGCGGCAAATCAACTACACCGAAAATTTGTTGACGAGAACCTTAAGGGCTGACGTCGATGACCAGAACAAAGCAATGGCTGCTTTACAACTTACGATCGGATCAGACCAATTTGAGGAAACTCAACGAGGACTGCTCGTCCGACGCGGGGCGATCAAAAGTGATGATATCTTCGTTTTTCCCATGCTTAGGTCTCTTCGGCGAGTATTCAATGTCGACTGGAACCGGGGTGGGCGGTTTTATGGTGCTTTCTGGCAGCAACTCGCTAGCGCATATAGATCGTGCATTTTAGTCAACGGCGAAACCGTTATCGAGCACGATTATCCAACACTGCATCCTCGGCTACTCGCTGCCATGTTCGGTCTGAATTTCGGAGACGAAGATCCGTACTGCGTACCCGGAGTGGAAAGAGTGCTTGGAAAACCGGCCTTCAACATTCTTATTAATGCGGCTTCTGAAAACAGCGCTATCCTAGCCCTGCAACGCGAAATCTCCGTGAACTTTTGCGATCAGCTCGACGAATCTCCAGGGCAAAAGGCGCGTAACGTCATCAACGCGTTTAAGGAACATCACAAGGGATTTACGGACGCCTGGCACACTGGAATAGGCCTCTCGCTTCAGCGGATCGACTCAGACATTGCCATGCGGGTGCAACGAATTATGCGGGAGACGGCTTCGCCGGTCTTGTCGGTGCACGACAGCTTCATCTCCAAGAAATCGGAGGAAAATATATTGTTGGACGCAATGAACGACACGATCGAAGCTGCAATTAGAATTCTGCGTCGCAAAAGGCCTGATGTGATAGGCGAGCTTCGTTCGACGCTACTTTTCGAAAAAAATGTCTGATAGGTGGGGCCGGAGCCGGAGCTGTGAGTGGATGCCCTGGGTTGGTGTGGAAAAGGGCGTGTGTTCTTTTCTCCTTTCAGGGAGTAGGTCATATGTTGATTGTCGCCCTCTGATCACAGTAGCCTCGTGCTTCTCTCTGTCTGCCGTTCGACATTGCAAGAGGCAAGCGAGACGGGCACGGGTTTGTTCGTCAAGGCAAAGTTCGCAGCCCGTCTCACGCCGCGGCGCTTCCACCGACAACACGGCCTGAGCCGGTTACATAAACGGCGCGACCAACCTAAAGACCAACATCGTCGTCACTGAAACGCAGCACTTCTACATCAACCACGACATTCCTGTCCCCGTCCGATGTGTCAATGACAATTGCGCGATCGTTGCCAGTCTTTTTTATTTCATACCGAGCAGCGCGGCCTTCGAAATAGGCAATGTCGCGGCCATCGCCCCCATTTATGTAATCGCTTCCATCGTTCCCATAGAGACGATCGTTGCCTTCATCGCCAAAGAGCCTGTCCTTCCCCTTGCTTCCGTAGATCTTGTCGTTGCCGTCCTCTCCGCGCAATACGTCACGGCCCGATCCGCCATTCAAGATATCGTTTCCGCTGCCTCCAAATACCTTATCTCTGCCGCGGCCACCCAAGATCGTATCATTGCCCTCTTCGCCGAAGAGTTGGTCGCCCCCGGCCTTCCCCGAAATAAAGTCGAATCCGTCCCCGCCTAGAATGAGATTTCCGGCATTGTTTCCTTCAAGTGAATTTGCAGACTCTGTCCCTGTGAGAGATAGCGGGTCGGCGCCCGAGAGAACGCCGTTCTCAACGTTTTCCGGCAAGGCAATCGAAATAGTGGATATTACGGTGTCGTTGCCAGAATTGGGGAGTTCCTCCACAATGTCGGTGACGTCGTCGACATAATAGGTGTCATCACCTGCCCCACCGCGGAGAATATCGCTCCCGGCACCGCCGTCGAGCAGGTCGTTGCCCTCGTTACCGATGATTAGATCGTTCCCGGACCGGCCATAAAGGCGATCGTCTCCAGGCCCGCCAATCAAGATATCATCACCAGAGCCGCCATCGACGAGATCGTCTCCGTCGCCACCATCAAGTTGATCCGATCCATCCTGCCCCCAAATCAGATCGTCGCCTTGACCACCGCTTATTGTATCGTTGCCGTCGCCTCCTGAAAGAATGTCGTCGCCATCGTTCCCATTTATATCGTCCGTCCCCGGGCCTCCGAAGACTTCGTCCTCGCCGCCCCCTCCATTAATGGTATCATTCCCGGGCCCGCCTTGGATGGAGTCCGCACCTCCTCCTCCATCAAGATCGTCATCGCCAGAGCCGCCATCGATGATGTCCTCTCCAGCACCACCCAGAATATCGTCGTCACCCTCCGTACCTATAATCGGGTCCGAAGAATTTCCATCATTGCCTTCAGCAATATCAGATACCGAAATCGTAAAATCTCTGGTTGCGCTAAGTCCACCCGCATCTCGGCTTTCCACGGTAATTGAATGAGACGTCGCCGACTCATAGTCGAGGTTCGCCTGGGGCAATACCTGTAAAACATCGCCCACGATAGTGAAGAAGCCTGACGGATCGTTAAGTACCGTATAAGTGTGGCTATCGGCGACGTCCGGATCTGCCGACGAGAAGGTACCGATTGCAGTACCTCCAGCGGAGTTCTCCGGCACAGTCGTTCCGGTCAACGTAATTGCTGTTGGCGCTTCGTTGACGTCGACTACCGAGATCGACAGTTCTTCGTTCAGGACATTACCGCCGCTGTCTGCCACGCGAACCACAAGGCTTTCCGCGAGCGTCGCCTCGTGATCGAATACTGCACCTGCGGCCACGCGCAACTCGTTGCCGTTCGTAATGAGAAACTTATCCGAGGCACCGCCCACGATCTCGAAGGTGAAACCGCTCGTGTCGTCGGGATCGGTGGCGGAAAGCACGCCAATCAAGGTGCCAGGGGCCACGTTTTCGAGGACGTTGTTGGGCGACAGTTGAATGCCTGTCGGGCCCGATCCCGCGCCGCTTCCGTCTTCCGGCACGTCGGTCACCGTAATGGTAAAGATTTGGCTCGTGGTCAAACCACCAGCATCCCGCGTTTCAACGGTGATCTGATGGGATGTAGCCGTTTCATAATCAAGATTAGCCGCGTCGCGGACGCGTATTTCGTTCCCGATATTTTGGAAGAAGCCTGAAGGGTCAGACGTAATTGAGTAGACATGGCTGTCGCCAGGATCGACGTCAACCGTCGCAAGAGTGCCTACGACCGTTCCGGGAGCGGAATTCTCTGCGACCGTCGCCGACGACAACGAGATACCCGTGGGTGCTTCATTCAGGTTGGTCACAGCAATCGAAAGGCTTTCGCTGTAGGAGTTGCCTTCGCCGTCCGCGACCTGCAGGGTGACGGTTTCCGGGCCAGCTTCATGGTCGAGTGCCGCTCCATCCACGACGCGCAGTTCGTCGCCGTTGACCACTTCGAATTTCGCCCCTGCACCTCCGATAACCGTAAACGTGAAACCTGTTGTATCATTAGGGTCAGTTGCAGAAAGTATCCCTACAAGCGTTCCGCCCGCTGAATTCTCGGCCACGGAATTGCTTGAAAGAGCAATGTCCGTTGGTGCTTCTGCCGAATTGGTCACATTTATCGTGATGAACCGGTCTGCGAACTGACCGGTGGCGTCGGTCGCGCGAACACCGATCGTATGACTGCTGTCCGTTTCGAAATCAAGCGCTGCGCCATCGGCAACCAAGATCTCGTTTCCGGCTAGGCGGAACAAACCGTCGGCATCAGAAAGAAGTTGAAAGGTCACGGCGCCGGCATTTTCTGGGTCGGATCCCGACAAACTCCCGACAAGAGTTCCGCCCGCAGCATTCTCGACAATACTCGACGGACTAAGCGCGACGTTTGTCGGCGCTTCATTTCTGTCCAGAACTTCAATGCTGACTCGGTCTTCAAAGACTCGGCCGGCTTGGTCCGCCATTCGGACGGTAACCGAATAGAACGGTGCGGCCTCAAAATCGATCAGATCGCCGTTTGCGACCACCAGCCGGTCGCCGTCAATCCGGAAGCGGCCTCCCGCGTCATCCAGCAGACTGAAGGTCACAGTACCGGTCGGCGTGAACCCAGTAGCTGCAAGTTGCCCGATCTCAGTGCCGAATCCAGCCCCCTCGGCGACGGTGGCATTTGAAAGAACCACGCTTTCCGCAGAGGCGCTGGTGTCGAGAAAGGTGCCGCGGATACCATATCCTGACCCATCGCCGGTATCGGTTGTCTGCCACCCAACGAAGACGCGTCCGTCGCTGAAGACAGTGATCGTGGGCTCGCTTTGATTTCCGCTCGTTGTCGTATTGATCAGGAATTCGTTGCCAACCGGGGTGCCGTCAGACTCGAGCAGCCGGCCTTTGATTTCGTAGGCATTGGAAATTCCGCTGCTCCAGACAACGAGAATACGGCCATCGGGAAGTCGCACGACGTCTGGCGAAAATTCGCTCGCGTTCGTCGCCGAGTTGACGATAAAATCCCCGCCCAGTGGCGAGCCGTCGGAAGCGAGGAAGCGCCCCCTAATTGCGTAGCTTACTCCGTCCGCATTGTCGGACGATTCCCAAACCACGAAGATGCGTCCGTCGTCGAGCAAAACTGAAGACGGTTCGTACTGGCGGCCTGTGCCTGTCGTATTGATGAGGAATTCGTCCGTAAGAGGCTGGCCGTTTCCGTCGAAGCTGCGTGCCTTGATGGCGTAGCTGGAGCCATCTGTGTCATCGTCAGAGGACCAAAAGAGAACGAAACCGCCGTTTGTGGTCGGTTGGATGGATGGAGAGTTTTGAGTGCCTCTGGTAACAACATTTACCGAGAAGGAATCAGCAACTGTCGTCCCGTCGGCATCCAGGATCTTCGCTTCGATCCCGTTATCCCCATCGCCGCTCGCGGTGCGTGATTGCCACGCAATAACAATGTTCCCGGAAGCGAGTTGAGCGATGCTGAGTTCGGTGGCCGAACCTCCGGAGGAAGTGAAACTGTCGATGACAAACTCACCACCTTGCGGCAGGCCGTCTGCATCGAATTTCCGATATGAAATTTCGTGCGACGTGGCCCAGACGATAGCGAATCCCCCATCCTGCAGCGCCGTAACTGCCGGGAATCGATCGTAGTCGCCCTGGTTTTTCGCGCTGATCTCGATATCGTTTCCGTAGAACGAACCATCAGGCTCAATAAGTCTCGCGCGAACGTCCCATCGGTTATCATGCGTATTCGTTTCTGGCGTCTGCCATACGACAATCGTGCGACCATTCGTCAACGATGCTGTTACCGGCCGCTCTTGGTTTCCATATGATTGGTGATTGACGATAAAATCCTCACCTCCGGCCCGAGGCAATTCCGCAAAATCGGCTGGACTGCCCTGCCATCCACCTACGTCAATCGTTTCCACGTCTGAAATCGTTTTGGTGCCATGGCCCTCACGACTGGTGAGCGTCCAGGCATTTTCGCCGGGATTTCGATCTGCTTCCCAAGCGAGTGCTCTGCCTTCGAGCTTGATTGCATCATCGCCCTCACCGCCATCGATGATATCGTTTCCACGGCCGGGATGAATGATGTCGTTGCCCCCACCCGGGGTGATTAGATCATCGAATGCGGTTCCATAGGCCTTTTCGTGTACAGCGGTTCCCCCAACAGTCGCACCCGTTGGAATTGGATCAATAATAGTTGCTCGAATGTCGGCCAATCCATCGATCGTCTCTTCACGCGTGAGCCAAGTTATGGCCAAGCGCCCATCATTCAAAAGCTCCGCAGACAAATGTCCAACGCTACGATTAATATTTGTGATGTAATCAAGCCCGAGGGGCTCGGCGTTTTCGTCGAACGCCCGGGCACGTACGATATGGCCCGATTGATCGTCCTCGTCCGAAGAAAGCCAGACCGCAACAAAACCACCATTATCCAGTGCGACGATTTCCGGTCTGATTTGGGATCCAACGCCGGTCGAATTTAGCTGGAACTCGTCACCTGCAAAGGTGCCATCAGTGTTAATGAGACGCCCGACTACCCGGAAGTCCTGTCCGTCGATAGCGTCATTAATCCCCCATGTTGCAATCAATCGGCCGTCAGCAAGCGTTCCTAAGGTAACTTCTCTCAGAGAGGGGCCGGACAGTCTTAGAGTATGAAGCTGTGATGCCGCACCATCGTACAGTGCGACGTTTCCCGAGTAATCCGATACGGCGAACCCGCCATTGTCAAGCGCCGCTAATTTAGGATGCGGTAGGTATCGGCTACTGGAAAGAAGCTCAACTTCGGTCCCTAGCGCTTGGCCTGCCGTATCGAAAAGGCGGCCTTCAGCGGACGCACCGTCGCCGCTATTATTAGCCCATGCTAACAGCACATCTCCCGTCGAGAGCTGAATAATATCAGGAAAGCTCTGATCTCCGGCAAAATCCGAATTTGCAATGAAGTCGTCCGAGATTGGCACTCCCTCGTTATCGAAAAAACGAGCCCTTATTCCGAAGCCCGAGTTGTCGCCTCCGTCACTGGATGACCACGCCACCGCAAACCCGCCGTCGCGCAGCGCAGTAACTGCAGGATACTCTTGGCTGTAGAGGGTCGAACTGTTGATGATGAAGTCGTCGCCCAACGGGCTGCCGTCGCCTGAAAAGAGGCGCCCCCTGATGTTCGAACCCGACCCGTCGCCGTCGTCGCTAGAGCGCCATACCACGACGAAGCGCCCGTCGCTTAAGGTCGCGACATCCTGGTAGAATGCGTCTCCATCCCGCTGGTTGTTAACGACGAACTCGGCCCCAATCTCATTGGTCATGAACTATACCTCAAACCTATACAGCAAGCTGCAGTCTTGATGACCACTGAACGTCCTTATAAGGATCCGTGAAGATTTTGGCCAGATCAAGCGACCCGATGCTGACGACGCTCAGGAATGCCAGCCGGCCTGCGATCGGTACCGTCTACGCCGGTTCCACGAGCCCGGGGAAGAAGGACGCGACGCGATGAGCTACGCACACCCGCGTACCTACGATGTTTCGATCCACTGCCCGCGAAGGGTGCGACGCTAAGTCGACGCGCAGCTAAAAAACAATGATTTTGCCGTTTCGATCCAAGCACCTGCGAAGGGCGCGACTGGAAAGTTTTTGTACAGCCTGTGAGGGCTTACGAGATTTGATACAGGCCCCGCATTTGGCGCTCGTCAACGACACATCGGAGGAATTTCGAATGAAGCATTTTGACCTTGCCGCAACGGCAACCGCAGGACATGCCCCCGCTCATACAGCCGTTGGAGCTGGCAGCCCACCTAACGCGAAACATCCACGCCCCCGATGCGTTTCACATCCGGGTCTGGATTGCGGAGAGAGCCGACTTGCGATTGCAGATAAGTCCGACAACATATTAACTGGGAACCCGTGACCGCTTCACCACCGCAAGCGACATTCTAACGGTGAGTTCTCGTGGAATTCTTCGCGCATTCAGGAAACAACCGTGACAGGAGCGACTGGCAGCGGCTCGACGAGCATGCGCTGAATGTCGCCCGACTGGCGGCCGACTTGGCATCGCCGATGGGACTTGAGCGTGCTGCCTATCTCGCCGGGTTGCTGCACGATCTCGGCAAGTACACGCCGGCGTTTCAGGCACGGCTCGCGGGCGCTAGGCAGCCCGTGGACCACTCGACGGCGGGTGCCGCGCACGTCATCGATCTGGCAGAAAAGTCGTCCACCGACTGGCTGATGACCCAGTTGATCGCCTACGGCATTCTCGGACACCACGCAGGCCTGCCGGATCGCCTTGGCGACAGTGGCTTCGAATGGCGCATCGAACGTTTCCAGGACGACCCGCAACGCGCCGTCGATCCCGTCTGGTTCGATGAGCTTAAACCGGACGCAGCCAACCTCCTTCAGTCTGGTTTCAAGGCTTCCGGTGATCACGAAAGATTCCAGCTAGCCTTCATGGCGCGGATGATTTTTTCCTGCCTCGTCGACGCCGATTTCAAGGACACGGAGGAATTCTATTCGCGGCTCGAAGGTTTGCAGAAGGACCGTAAATGGCCTGATCTCGGCGACCTCCTCCCGACGCTCCAAGACAAATTTAATGCGCATATCGAAGGCCTGTGCGACCGCACGAAAGACATCAATCGTCTCCGGGCGGAGATCCTTGCTCACGTGCGGTCCAGGGCGGTCGAAACCCCGGGGCTTTTCACGCTAACGGTGCCCACGGGCGGCGGCAAGACGCTTGCCTCGCTCGGCTTTGCGCTTGACCACGCAGCTGCGCACGGCCACCGCCGCATCATCTACGCCATTCCCTTCACCTCGATCATCGACCAGACGGCGAAGATCTTCCGGAAGGTGCTCGGCGACGGCGACATGGTGCTCGAACACCACTCGGCGATCGACGAGGAGGTGCAGCGCCATAGGGCCGACAGAACGAGCCGCGACAAGCTGAAACTCGCAATGGAGGATTGGGCGGCCCCCGTCGTGGTGACGACCAACGTGCAGTTATTCGAAAGCCTGTTTGCCGCCCGCACCTCGCGTTCCCGCAAGTTGCACAACATCGCGCGCAGCGTCATCATCCTTGACGAGGCGCAGACCATCCCGCGCAAGCTGCTTGTCCCCTGCATGCGCGTCCTGGAAGAACTGGCGCTCAACTACGGCTGCACGATCGTGCTGTGCACGGCAACCCAGCCGGCCCTCGCCAGGCCCAAGCTGAAGGTCGGCCTGCCGCTCGAAGGTCGCGAACTCGCCCCCGATCCAATCGGGCTGTCGAACAAGCTGCGACGCGCCGACATCAGCCGCGCCGGCGACATGACGAATGCTGATCTCATCAGCGAACTACGCGGCCACGCACAAGGCCTCGTCATCGTCAACAGCCGCAGGCACGCCCATGAACTCTATCGCGAGGCGGTAGCGTCAGGCCTCGATGGCATCGTCCACCTGACCACACGGCAATATGCGGCGCATCGCCAAGTCATTCTCGACGACGTGCGCGCGCGACTTGAGGTAGAGGGCCAGCCCTGCCGCGTCGTCGCGACGAGCCTGATCGAGGCCGGTGTCGATGTGGACTTTCCGCGAGTCTGGCGGGCAGAGGCCGGTCTCGACCAGATCATCCAGGCGGCCGGCCGCTGCAACCGGGAAGGGCGACGCGCGCGGGACGCCAGCATTGTCACCGTGTTCTCGGCGCCCGACTACGGCACGCCAACGGAGATTAAGGGGCTGATCGGCGACATGATGCGGACCGAGAGCGCCGTCGATGATCTTATGTCACTCGAAGCGATCGAGCGCTATTTTGCGGAAGTTTACTGGCGTGTCGACGCAGGTCTCGATGCCGAAAAGATCATCTCAATGTTCGGCATGGGACGACAGGGGCCGGCCTTCGAGTTCAGAAAAGCCGCCGAGAAGTTCCGCATGATCGAGAGCGGCATGCAGCCCGTCATCGTGGCTCGCGACGACGCGGCCAACAAAGCTTTGGAGCAACTGGCGTTGTCTAACATTCCGTCTGGCTACCTTGCACGCCTGCTGCAACGTTATGTCGTGCAGGTGCCGCCGAAAGCGCGCGATCTACTGCTGACAAACGGCCATGTCGCGTTCATTCGCCCGGACTTGCGCGCAGATCAGTTCGCCGTGTTGCAGACGTCGGCGCTGTACAAGGACGATGTTGGTCTGGTTTGGGAAAACGCGGACTATTTGAATATCGAAAGCGCAATTATTTGATCCGAACGGGCGGGCCGGTTCCCCGACCCGCCATTCTACCTAAGCAGAATCGCTCCGCGCAGACAGTTTCGATCCACGCACCCACGAGTGATGCGACGGCCTTTTCAATTGCTGGCGTTATATCGGTTCAAGGTCGAGCTCAAATTCAATCTTCAAGGGCCCGATTCGGATTCGAAGTGCGTAGGTTCGGCGTCGAATCGATGCGCTCCATCTATTGACGACGACGAAGTCTTAACGTAACAAAAAGAAGAAGTCTATAACTAGCAGATCGCTCCGCTTAGACAGAAGGAAGAGAGTATGTCCTACGGCATCCGACTAAGAGTCTGGGGCGATCATGCCTGCTGGACGCGGCCCGAGATGAAGGTCGAGCGCGTCAGCTACGACGTCATGACGCCCTCGGCCGCGCGCGGCATCCTCGAGGCGATCCACTGGAAGCCGGCGATCCGCTGGGTGATCGACGAGATCCATGTGCTGAGCCCGATCCGCTTCCAGTCTATCCGGCGCAACGAGGTCGGCAGCAGAGCGTCGGCAGCCAACATCAAGAAAGCCATGAACCGGGGCGACGTCGGCGGCCTGCAACTCCTCGTCGACGAGGACCGCCAGCAGCGCGCCTCGACCGTGCTGGTGAGGCCCTCCTACGTCATCGCCGCGCACTTCGAGTTGACGGAAAAGCGCGGCCCGGACGACAGCGAAGGCAAGCACCTCGACATTTTCAACCGTCGGGCGGCAAGAGGTCAATGCTTCCATCAACCCTGCCTTGGCACGCGCGAATTCGCAGCCGGCTTCGAGCTGATCCCGTCCGACGCGCAGCTTCCTCAGGCGATCGATGACACGCGCGACCTCGGCTTCATGCTGTGGGACATCGACCACCAGGCAGAAGGGCGGCCGTCAATGTTCTTTCGCGCCCAGCTTGAGAATGGCGTCGTGAAAATTCCGCCGCCCGGCTCGCCGGAGATCCGCCGATGAGCATTCTGGCTTCGCTCGTTCGGGCGTATGACCGGCTGCCGGACGCCCCGGCCGTCGGCTATTCGGCCGAAAAGATCGGTTTCCTTATTTCGCTCAACCGCGACGGCACCGTTGCTCACGTCATCGACCTGCGCACGGGCGAAGGAAAAAAGAAGTCGCCCAAGGCCATGCTCGTGCCACAAGCCGTCAAACGGACGGTGGCGATCGCGCCGAACTTTCTGTGGGACAAAACCTCGTATGTCCTTGGTGTCACCGCCGGCGAAGGAAAGCGCGTTGCAGACGAACACGCGGCCTTTGTGGCGCTTCACCAGGAGGCACTCGAAGGGCAAACAGACGAGGGATTGCAAGCGCTGGCGCTTTTCCTGAAGTCCTGGTCGCCCGATCAGTTCGTTCCGCCGCTCTGGCCCGATGACATGAAGGATCAGAACGTTGTCTTCTGCCTGGAGGACGAACGCCTCAACGGGGTTATGCTCCACGACAGGCCGGCCGCGAGGGAACTGTGGGCAAGGCTTTCGAACTCTGATGATCAGGCAAAACAAGTGTGCCTTGTGAGTGGCGAAGCCGCGCCCGTGGCGCGTCTCCACCCATCCATCAAGGGGGTATGGGGCGGGCAATCGGCTGGCGGTGCAATCGTCTCCTTCAACCTCAATGCATTCACTTCCTATGGCCACGAGCAGGGCGACAACGCACAAGTTTCCGAAATCGCGGCCTTCAAGTACACGACGACGCTCAACCGGTTCCTTCGCACCGACAGCGGCCACCGCATTCAGATCGGCGACGCCTCAACGGTGTTCTGGGCCGACGCCGGTAATCCGGAGATGGCAGAACAGGCCGAAAGCCTGTTCCTGCAGATGTTCGACCCGAAGGACGACGAGACCGACGCGGCGAAGCGCATTGCCGAAAAACTAAAGACCATCCCCGATGGCCGCGTCATGCATGACATCGATCCGAAGCTCGGCGACATCCGCTTCCACGTCCTTGGCCTCTCGCCCAACGCCGCGCGCATCTCGATCCGCTTCTATTTTGAGGACAATTTCGGCGCGCTGGCGCGCAACTACCAGCGCTACGTTCAGGATATGGCGTTGCAGCCGGGGCCGCGCGAACCTCACCCGCCCCTGTGGCGCTACCTAATCGAACTGGCCGTGCTGGGCAAGCGGGAGAACGTTCCTCCGAACCTCGCCGGAGAATGGATGCGCGCCATACTTTCCGGCTCGCACTACCCCATGACGCTTCTGTCGTCAGTCCTGGTCAGGATCCGGGCCGATGGCGACATCAATGCGCTGCGCGTTTCGATCCTGCGCGCGGTACTCGTCCGCAACTTCAACCTCGCCAAGGAGGCGCCCGTGGCGCTTGACCCTGACAACATGAACAAGGGCTATCTCTTGGGCCGCCTCTTCGCGGTCTACGAGCGCATTCAGCTCGCCGCACTCGGCGATGTAAATGCCTCGATAAAGGACAAGTTCTACGGCTCGGCCTCCGCCCAGCCGCGCAAGGTGTTCCATATGCTGGACAGCGGTTCGGCCAAGCACCTCTCCAAGCTCGGCAAGCAGAGCCCCGGCTATCGGGTCGTCCTGGAGCGGGCACTGACTTCGATCATGAGCCTGATGGAACCGGGCGGCGATCCCTTCCCGGCATCGCTTTCCGCCCAGGAGCAGGCGCTTTTCGGGCTCGGCTACTATCACCAGCGCAATGAATTCTTCAAGAAGCCGGCGGACAGCGCCGAGGCCAATGGGAGCGCCGAATGAACGCCATTTCCAATCGCCACGATTTCATGATCATTTTCGATGTCGTCAACGGCAATCCTAACGGCGATCCTGACGCCGGCAATCTGCCGCGTCTCGATCCCGAAACCAACAAGGGGCTCGTTTCCGATGTCTGCCTGAAGCGCAAGATCCGCAACTATGCCGAACTCGCCAAGGGCGGTTCCGACGGGTTCCATATCTACGTTCAGGAAGGAGCGATCCTGAACGAGAAGCACCGTCAGGCGTACAGGGATGCGCGGCCAAGCGACCCGAAAGTGGACAAGGACGCCAAGCTCAACCCCAAGGACGACGATGAAGCAACGAAGCTGCGCAATTTCATGTGCCGTAATTTCTTCGACGTGCGCACTTTTGGGGCGGTCATGTCGACCGGCATCAACTGCGGCCAGGTCAAGGGTCCGGTGCAGATGACGTTTGCCACATCGGTCGAGCCCATCATGCCGCTCGAAATCTCTATCACGCGCATGGCTGCGACCAACGAAGCCGAAAAGAAGAAGCGGGCCGAGGGGGCCGAGGACGAAAGCGGCCGCACGGATAATCGCACCATGGGCCGCAAGCACATCGTGCCTTACGGTCTTTACGTTGCGCGTGGTTTCATCTCGGCAAAATTTGCGGAACGCACTGGGTTTGCGCAAGCCGATCTCGATTTCCTGTTCGAGGCGCTCGCCAACATGTTTGAGCATGACCGGTCGGCTTCCCGGGGCGAGATGGCAGCCCGCAAACTCATCGTCTTCCGGCACGAGAACGCACTCGGCAACGCACCCGCTCATTCGCTGTTCGACCGTGTCCGCATCGAACGGGTGATCGCCGGCGAAGCGCGCAGCATCGACGAGCGGCTTGACAACTATCCGCCTGCACGAAAATTCTCCGACTACACCATCACCATCGACCGCGATGGCCTGCCCGAAGGCGTTGAGATCATCGAGAAGATCTGAGGATGACGGACGGCGAGGCCGCGAACTGTTCTGAAGACGGAAAGGCTGAGCGGGGCGAACCCATCCCGCTTTCCGCCCTCCAACACGCCGTTTACTGTCTGCGCCAGGCGGCCCTCATCCATTTGGAGCGGCTGTGGGAGGACAATCGCTTCACGGCGGAAGGCCATGTCCTGCACGCCGTCGCCGACAAGGCCGGATCGCGAAGAGTGCGCGGCATCCGCCGCGTAATGGCCCTTCCGATCGCCTCCACCCGCCTCGATCTCGCCGGCGTCGCCGATATGGTCGAGTTCATCGCCCACGACGACGGCGAGACGCCCTTTCCCGTCGAATACAAGCGCGGCAAGCCGAAGAAGCATCGCGCCGACGAGGTGCAGCTGTGCGCGCAGGGCCTGTGCCTGGAAGAGATGACGGGCCGCCCGGTGCCTGAAGGTGCGCTCTACTATGCCGAGACCAAGCGGCGGATGATCGTCGCCTTCGATGCTGAACTGCGCGGGCTGACCGAGGCCACGGCAACGGCGCTGCGCGAGGTCTTCCGCACGCGCGCCACGCCCCCGCCGACGCACCTCAAGCAGCGCTGCCGGGCATGTTCCCTCGCCGACCTCTGCCGTCCGAAGGTCGTTACAAAACCGGCCGCTGCTTGGCGCCGACGCATGGTCGCCTCGCTGCTTTCGGACACGCCATGAAAAAATTACTCAACACCATCTACGTGACGACCGAGGGCGCCGGCCTGCGCAAGGATGGAGAGAACCTCGTCGCCGAGGTGGAGGGCGAGGAGCGTGCCCGCGTGCCGCTGCACATGCTGTCGTCGGTAGTCGTATTCGGCGGCATCTTCGTCTCGCCAGGACTGATCGGCGCCTGTGCAGCCGCCGGCATCACGATTGTCATTCTCGAACGCAACGGCCGCTTCTCGGCACGTGTCGAGGGGCCTGTGACTGGAAACGTGCTGTTGCGCCGCGCGCAATACAAAATCTCAGACCAACCCGACGAAATAGTCCGCTCGATCGTCATGGGAAAGGTCGCCAACCAGCGCTCGGTCCTGATGCGTGCTTTGCGCGATTACGGAGAAGGAATGGACGAGACCAAGCGCACCGGTCTCTCCGCTGCGGTCTCACGGCTCGCACACATCCTCCGGCGCGTCGAACTCGCCGATGCAACGAGCGAAATGATGCGCGGCTCCGAAGGGGAGGCAGCCAACGTCTATTTCTCCGTCTTCGACCATCTGATCCGCGTTCCAGAAGCCGACATGCGGTGGAAAGGGCGCTCGCGCCGCCCGCCACTCGATGCCGCCAACGCGCTGTTGTCCTTCCTCTACACGCTGCTGACCCACGATTGTCGCAGCGCCTGCGAAAGCGTCGGCCTTGATCCAGCCGTCGGCTTCCTGCACCGCGACCGGCCTGGCCGGCCGAGCCTCGCCCTCGACCTGATGGAGGAACTGCGCCCCGTGCTGGCCGATCGGCTGGCCATATCGCTCATCAACCGCCGCCAGGTGTCCTCGAAAGACTTCGAGACCCGCGACGGAGGCGCAGTGCTGCTCAATGACGACGGGCGCAAGGCCGTGCTGACCGCCTGGCAGGAGCGAAAAAAGGAGGAGCGGATGCATCCCTTCCTGGAGGAACGCATCCCGCTCGGCCTGGTCCCCCATGTTCAGGCGCAGATGCTGGCGCGCCATCTGCGGGGCGACCTCGACGCCTATCCGCCCTGGTTCTGGAAGTAGGTTCTGAATGCTCGTACTGGTCACATATGACGTGCAGGTGTCGGGTGCTGGCGGAGCGAGACGCCTGCGCCAGGTGGCGAAGGCCTGCCGCGACTATGGCCAACGTGTCCAGTTCTCGGTCTTCGAGATCGAGTTGGAGCCCGCACAATGGGTTCGGCTCAAAGCACGCCTGGAGAAGATCATCGACCCGGCGGTCGACAGCCTGCGCTACTATCACCTAGGCGCAAACTGGGAGCGGAAGGTCGAGCATGTCGGCGCCAAACCGGCAGCAGATCTCAAGGGACCCCTGATCGTTTAGGCTCAATTGGCCTAGCGGCAGTTTGCGTCGTTCAGCGCGAACCTCAAGCGTGTCGCTATGTGCCGAGGGGTTCGCGCTCGTGCCAGTTCTTTGAAATCGTGGAAACAACGAGAATGCCGATGCTTTTGCCGGTGAAGGCCGCGGAGCGGATCGGCGCGTTCGCGCAAGCAAGCCGGTTTTACATTTATCAGCAACAAGTTATCTAAGGGACGTCGCGCCCCTCGCGGGCGCGTGGATCGAAACGCCACTTGGCGTGGCGGAACAGGGTCAACAACAGGTCGCGCCCCTCGCGGGCGCGTGGATCGAAACAGGCCAACCGCCAGCGCATCGGCCGCCGCCGATGTGTCGCGCCCCTCGCGGGCGCGTGGATCGAAACCTCGGTGTAGCCGCGAAACAGGCGCTCCAGCTCTGTCGCGCCCCTCGCGGGCGCGTGGATCGAAACGACGCGCAATGCTGCGGGACAGAAAACGCTTCGCGTCGCGCCCCTCGCGGGCGCGTGGATCGAAACACCCGAGCCTTATCGACGGCATGCACGTCTTTTGGTCGCGCCCCTCGCGGGCGCGTGGATCGAAACAAATTCGACGCCTTTCAGCACTTTTCGAGGCCGGGTCGCGCCCCTCGCGGGCGCGTGGATCGAAACACCGACAAGATGGCTATGAGCGCGAACCCGATGGGTCGCGCCCCTCGCGGGCGCGTGGATCGAAACTAAATCCGCATCCCGGCGTTATTCTGACGTCGCAGTCGCGCCCCTCGCGGGCGCGTGGATCGAAACCTCGATAGCCGCCGCCCGCAGGTCCATGCCGGCCGTCGCGCCCCTCGCGGGCGCGTGGATCGAAACCTGTCGCGCATCGCCTGGAAGGCGGACTGGATCAGTCGCGCCCCTCGCGGGCGCGTGGATCGAAACGCCTTGGCATACTTTGGGGCAACGCCATCGTCGATGGTCGCGCCCCTCGCGGGCGCGTGGATCGAAACAGTACCCAAGTTGATATTAGACGCCTAGTAAAACAGTCGCGCCCCTCGCGGGCGCGTGGATCGAAACAACTGTACGTTCGCAATGCGAAGGGTGAAGAAATCGTCGCGCCCCTCGCGGGCGCGTGGATCGAAACCTAATATGACGCCGGCTGTTGTGAAGTAGATGATGTCGCGCCCTTCACGGGCGCGTGGATCGAAACTCCCTCAATTCAGGATGATCGCCCAAAGCGTGATGTCGCGCCCTTCACGGGCGCGTGGATCGAAACAAGGCGGCCCGCCGACTCCTCCCCTACCAGAACTGTCGCGCCCTTCACGGGCGCGTGGATCGAAACCAGCCCGTGCGGTCGAGGATGCGCTGGAGCCAAGTCGCGCCCCTCGCGGGCGCGTGGATCGAAACGGCGATTAAGTCCAATCCGAGGCGTCCAGCAAGCGAGTCGCGCCCCTCGCGGGCGCGTGGATCGAAACGCCTCCAACTTCGCGAGCCGCCGCCTCGATACGCCGTCGCGCCCCTCGCGGGCGCGTGGATCGAAACGCAAAGTAGGCTCAGGGTGTGGACGTGAACGACGCGTCGCGCCCCTCGCGGGCGCGTGGATCGAAACAAGCTTGGCGGCGACCAATTCGCCGTCCCGGTCACAGTCGCGCCCCTCGCGGGCGCGTGGATCGAAACATCAACGCCGGTGCCGGCAACTCCGCGCCGGTGGGTCGCGCCCCTCGCGGGCGCGTGGATCGAAACGACCGTTTCCTTGAGGATGTGGAGCAGGAGCTGATGTCGCGCCCCTCGCGGGCGCGTGGATCGAAACTCAAGCGGACGCCACACGCCCTCGCGGTACATATGGTCGCGCCCCTCGCGGGCGCGTGGATCGAAACTCAATAGCCCGCGCCTGCCTCTTTTTCCGCTTCTGTCGCGCCCCTCGCGGGCGCGTGGATCGAAACTGCAAAGAAACGAAGAGCGGCGTTGCGTTGATCGGTCGCGCCCCTCGCGGGCGCGTGGATCGAAACGCACAAGATCTACGTGCGCGCCATTCCCGGCATGTCGCGCCCCTCGCGGGCGCGTGGATCGAAACGATCTCGTAGATCGCGATGTTGTCCCAGATGTAGGTCGCGCCCCTCGCGGGCGCGTGGATCGAAACTGCCGATTCACGCGGTCGATGAAGATCACCCCCGGCGTCGCGCCCCTCGCGGGCGCGTGGATCGAAACGCCAAGAACAACAACAAGGGGATGATGGAAGATAGCCGCGCGCCGATCGTGGGAAGTGCCACTCGGTAGCTACCCTCCGAATCCGGACACACGACCGCAGCGGTGACGTACAAAGAGCGACAGGTGCACCGATGAGCGCAATTGGGATGCTGCGAAATTTGAAGCGGTAATCAGGAGCTACGGGCCGCAGCCACTTCTCGGTTGGCTGCTACTCCACCCTTCGCACCGCTCCTGCCGCTACTAGAAATTCAGTCCGGACATCCTCTCGCCCTAGAAAGAATTCTCTCTGGCCTTGCGCAGCGAGGCGACATAGCTTCTCGCCAACCGCGATCATGGCGGCCTCGCGATCGCGGGCTTCTTCAGTTGAATTACACTTTTGGTGCCATTCCAACTCTAATTGCAGACCAAATATTTTTGAAATGGGGTGATCATTCAAGTTTTCCCTGCGCCGATCAATATCAGAAGATATGCCAGGCTTAAAGAGAATTTCGCCCTGCCTCCATCCGGGAATCCGAGCGAGCAAGTCTTGGTCCCGACATGTGAGAAGGTAGTTCCCATCTGGCTGGGCAATAGGTTGTGTTAGGCGCAAGGGCTCAAATGGGACTTGATATACTGGAACCTCTTCGAGAGTGTATTGATTGATTAACTCAAAGTCACGAGACGTGATCGGCGCCATGCTAGTAGTCAATCGAAAGCCTTCGCGCCGCGCATCCGGAAGTGCTTCTCGCGTCATTAAGTTATCTTTTGTAAATCTCCAAGCCCTCACCCCGCGCAAACCAAAACGCCACCGAAATTCTCCATCTCGAAAATTGTGCCGAACTGAGAAATGTTTTCGTGCGAGTATCCCAGGATCGTCATGGGACACTTTCTCGGAAACGAATTCATAAACTCCGAAAATACGACCTTGGTCTTCCAGACTAACTTCTGGCTGCGGGTTGTGACTCGCAAACGCGAGAACGAAGCCTCCTTCGGGATTAGTTTCAACCCAATGAAAGGCTGTTTCTTCATGCGGAAACAAGACGGCCGCCCAACTCTCCGGTTCGAAGCCCCAAAAGCGTGTCACATAGATCGGTCGCGTCCCGACAAGATTAGAAAGCAAAATGGCCATCTGTGTGTCTCCGACTCATGTAATGGCGATCAGTATACGGTGAACAGCTCAGATGCGGCGCAATCGCAAGCAACGGTCCAGTTTCCTCCGAAATCGGGTACACTTGCACTTGCTAACGTCTCTTTGTGGCCCGTTGTCTCCGTGCCCACCAAAACGGCTGAAGCATAACCGGACGCGGGTGCGCGCCGCAAGCTCAGTGCTCGTCATTGCACCCTATGGGTCATTTTCAACGCCCACTGACTGTCGGCTTTCTGGGCGCAGCGCCCTTCAATCCAGCTTGAGCCAATCATCCGGGTTCCGGCTGCCGCTTCTGATAGGCGGTCACGACGGTGGAAGCTAGCCCAGGTGCGGACGTCATGGGAACTGACGCTCGGAGCGCACCGAGTAGAAGGCCCGCGGTAGCGAGAGCGAGCCCGTCGTATGCGCTCGGGCGCGATCGAAGACCGGCCAGAGCCCTCATAGAGCCGCTCGAAATCGGCATCCAGAGACGAGACGCCGGCGCTTCGTTGACGAATGCCTTGGTCACCTTGGCAGGCATCCGATCCTCAAGGTCCAATTAGCTGAACCGCGACCCGCTCGACATGTCCGATCCCCGCATTGCGCTTTCCCCCATGATCGATGCGAGGGTGGAATCATATTCGCGGACCGGCGGCGACCTCCGAGAAATTCAACAGCCTGCTAAATCAACCGCACAATTGACGCGCACGCTCGACAACCTCCTGTGGCTTGAGGTGCGTATAGCGCTGCAGCATCTTCCAATCTTTATGACCCGTGATGCTTGCCACTGCCGGGATATCCAAGCCGGCCTCAAAGAGGCGGCTGGTCGCTTCATGACGCATATCGTGAAAGTGCAGATCCTCGATACCGAGCTTCTGGCATGCACGTGTAAAAGCCGTGCCAAGCGATTTCGAATTGTATGGGAAGATGCGACCGACAGGATCGCGCGCTCCGAGCTCTTCAAATATCAGGGCTATCGGGTCGTAACCCGTCAGCTTGACCAGCGGGACGCGTTGGTCGTTGTCATTCTTCTTGCGTGGGTCCTTGCGCTGCCTGACCACGATAATCCCGCCGGACCGATCGAAATCCGACCAACTTATGCGGCATATTTCCTCTTCACGCATCCCGGTCGCGATCGCGAATTTCATCAGGCGACTTACTGGGATCTTCTGCCGGTCGTTGGTGTAAAAGTAATTATAGAGCCGGACCAGTTCGTCTTTCGACGGGCGCCGATCCCGCTCCTTGCTCTTTCCGATCAGGCCGAGGCGCCGCAGCGCGATGCGGGCATGCTTGATGGGCTCTGTATTGATCGCTATACCGTGAATAGCTACTGCATGTTCCGACACGGTCTTGAGATACGTGAAGTCCATACCAACCGTGACCGGCCCAGCGCCGCTTTTTGCACGCTGCTTTCCGAAGTTGATCAAGAATTCACGTGTCAGGTTTTCAACCTTGACGTGCCCGAGGCGTTCTTTCAGCTTCTTTAGGCAGTAGTCCTTACTGCGTCGCGGGGCTCTCCCGACTTCGCGCAGGTCTTCACAGTGTTGGTCGATCAGTTCCACAACTGTGACGCTGCGCCTCTTCGAGATGAGCCGAGGACTTTGGCCACGATGGATGCCAAGCTCGATCTCCTGTGCCCACGCAACAGCATCCACCTTCCGTTGAAATGTCCGGCTTGTGGCCACGCCCTTCCGGCGAATGATCGCGCGCCAAGTGCCAGCGATTGTCTTCTGGATAGTGGCCATGGACCGTACAATTTCCGTACAGCGAGGTTGCGAAAGGGTGCGTAGTCATGCGAACAGACGCGAACGAAAACGTACGCTTCACTGTACGCTCGCTGTGATTTCCCGGGATAATCCTTGCAATATCAACCGCATAGATTCTCTGTCGCGCCGATGATGGATTGGACGGACCGGCATTGCCGGTTCTTTCACCGTCTGCTGACCCGCCGCGCGCTGCTCTATACGGAGATGGTGACCGCGGACGCGGTGCTATTCGGCCCGCGCGAACGGTTGCTCGGTTACAGCGACGCCGAGCATCCCGTGGCGCTTCAGCTCGGCGGTTCGGACCCGGCGAAACTCTCGGACGCCGCAGCCATCGGCGCCTCTTTCGGTTACGACGAGATCAATCTCAACGTCGGCTGCCCGTCGGACCGCGTTCAGGACGGCCGCTTTGGCGCCTGCCTGATGGCCGAACCGGAACTTGTCGGCCGATGCGTCAGGGCTATGCAGGACGCCGTGGGCGCGCGCCTGCCCGTAACGGTCAAATGCCGGATCGGTATCGACGACCAGGATAGCGAGCGCGATTTCCAACGCTTCATCGATACGGTCGCGGATGCCGGTTGCCAAACGTTCGTCGTGCATGCGCGCAAGGCTTGGCTGCAGGGGCTGTCTCCCAAGGAAAACCGCGAGGTGCCGCCGCTCGACCACGCGCGTGTCTGGCGGCTCAAGTCGGCCCGGCCGGAGCTGACAATCGTCATCAATGGCGGCATCGGGACGCTTGGGGAAGCCGAGACCCATCTTGTCCACGTTGACGGCGTTATGATGGGGCGCGCAGCCTACCAGACGCCGTACCTCCTTGCGGACGTGGACCGGCGTATCTTCGGCGACAGCCGAACCGCGCCGACGCGCCGGGTGGTAGCCGAAGCGCTACTGCCTTACATCGAGCAGCACATCGAACGCGGGGGCCGGCTCAATAATATCGTCCGACACATGCTCGGCCTCTATCATGGGCAACCGAGGGCGCGCGTGTTCCGCCGACATCTCAGCGAGCATGGCACCGGCCCAACGGCAGGTGCGGAGGCGCTGCGTCAGGCTCTGGAGATCGTCGAACGGGGTGGAGCCCGGGAGGATCTGGCAGAGGCCGGCGGCGCAGGAAGCTGAACGGCGAGGGTCGTCCCGGGTGCCCCTGCCCCTTGTCGCCTGAGTATTCGTATCCTTCCAGCCTGCAATCCTCTATAGGGATCGGCCTTCACACCCGTTCTGCCTGAAAAGGGGGCGCGGGCCGAGCGGAAGCGCGACCCCGCGCCGGAGGGAACGATGCTTGTCGAAATGAGCACCGAAGGGCTTCTCGCCCTGGTTGCGGCACTCCTCGTCGCCGGCGTCGTCACCGGCTTTCTGGCCGGGCTCCTGGGCATCGGCGGCGGCGGCATCCTGGTGCCGGTTTTATACGAGACGTTCGGGGTGATCGGCGTCGATCCTTCGATCCGCATGCACATGGCGCTCGGAACGTCGCTGGCCGTGATCCTGCCAACGTCGATCCGCTCGTTTCTCCTCCATCGCGCCAAAGGGACCGTGGACGAACCGCTGTTGTGGCGGCTGGCGCCCTACATGGTGGCCGGCGTGGTGATCGGCACGCTATTCGCCGGACAGGTTTCGAGCACGGCACTCAAATGGGTATGGGTGATTTTCGGATCGGTGCTCGCGGCCAAGCTCGCGTTCGGACGCGAGGATTGGCGTCTGGGCCCCGACGTGCCGCGACCGCCCGTCGTGGAAATCTACGCGCTTGTCGTCGGTTTCGTTTCCGTCCTGATGAGCATTGCCGGCGCCGCCTTCGTCGTGGCGTTCCTGACACTCTACAGCCGCCCGGTCCTGCAGGCCGTCGGAACGAGTGCCGGGCTGGGGCCGATGGTGGCGATCCCCGGCGTGATCGGTTTCGCCTTGGCGGGCGCCGGAATGGGTGAGCTGACACCCCCCTTCTCGGTGGGCTTCGTCAACCTCCTTGGCGCCGCGATCATCATTTCTTCCAGCCTGGCGGCGGCCCCGCTGGGCGTGCGGCTGGCCCACGGTCTGCCGAAGCGCCAGCTTGAACTAGCTTTCGCCGCCTTTATCTTCTTCGTGGTCCTGCGGTTCCTCGGCAGCCTTACGGGATTGCTTTCATAGTCCGCCGCGACGTTACCCCCGCCTGAACGAACGGCGTGCCAAGGCGCGAAATGCCTCTCGCGCGCGGCTTCGCGATGGCTTAAATATCGGGCAGAGCCTGCTTGCCAAAAGGGGAGCTTCGACGACATGCCGAGGACACACGGGATTCTTGCGGCGCTTGCCGCCGCGCTCTGGTTCGCCTTCGCCACATCCGCCAGCGTACTCGCCGCGGAGCCCGCACCGGCGCGCAGCCTCCCGCCTGCGATGGGGCCAACGGAACCCAAGGTCACGCCGACGCTCGGCGATGACGGGCTCTATCACCAGTCCTGGTTCAACCAGACGTTTCTCGATCTGCGCGAAGATTTCGAAGAGGCGAAAAGCCAGGGCAAGCGCTTCGCGGTGATCTTCGAGCAGCGCGGGTGCAGCTATTGCACGAAGATGCACAAGGAGGTTCTGGCGCAGCGCTACATCAACGATTACGTCCGCGAGAATTTCCACATCGTGCAGCTCAACATGTGGGGCTCGCGCGAAGTCACCGACTTCGACGGACGCGCTTTTCCGGAAAAGGAAATCGCCGAGCGCTGGGGCGTAATGTTTACGCCGACCGTCATCTTCTACAAGGACGATATCGACGGTCAGGACGCGCCCTGGGGACGCCCGCTGGAGGTCGCGCGCATGAGTCTCGGTATCGGCGCGGGCACGTTCTACGACCTGTTCGTATGGATCGGGGAAAAGGTCTATGAAGACGATCGCAACTTCCAGCGGTTCCATCTTGCGCGCTATGACGAACGCCGGGCGATGCTTGAAAAGCAGCAACAGACCGGCCAATAGCGATCACGAGAAAAAAGGATTTCCGCGCATGAAGTCTCAAAAGCGAAAGGCGATGCACAAAGTCGTCGGCGCCGGGATGGCGGCGGTTGTTGGAGCGGCGGCGCTGTGCAGCGTGGCTTCGGCCCAGGTGCCCGTCGATGCGGCAAGCGACCGGCGAATGGGCGACTTCGTTTTCTTCCAGTCGTTCGGTACGCCTGATGTCCCCTTCAGGAATCTGGAAACCGCAGCGCAAGTTCGCGCCGATAGTTCCGAATATTTCAAATCGGAATTGGCGACCTGCAAGACTGAGAAAGAAAGCTGCAATCCCGATACTGTCTACGAACTGGCCGATAGGTTCTGCCAGTCGCTGGAATTTCACGAGGCGGCGACGTGGCGCGTCAGCCGAGATGGCGACGAGTTGGTTTTGCACTGGGCAGTGTGCGGCTTGAAGAAGTGAAACGGGCCGGCCGGACGCGACGAGCGGGACCGGATTACTGAGCGGCTTGCGGTAGCACCCCGATTCGCTTGGCGGTTTCGAGGAGTTCGGCTTCGCCCAAGGGTTCACCCTTCTCCTTGAGCCAACGCGCCAGAAACGGGTAACTGCGCTCCAGTGTGTCCAACAGCATCCGCTGTTTCAGGACAAGATCGCCCGACGCGCCATGCTTTAGCTCAAGGACGGCGCGCAACTCCGGTTTTTCCAAAGCGGTATCGAAAGCGTCCCAGTGATTGCGCAGGAGGCGCGCTTCTCGGATCGCGCGCGTGCGGTAGAGCGCCTCAAGAAACGGATGACGGAAGGCCGCGTCGACCTCAACGGCTTTTTGCGGACGATTCGCGAAATAGATCTCAAGCGCTCTTTGCCGCTTGGCGATGTCCGCGTCGAGATCGTAGAGTTCGGTCTCTATGGCGGTGGTGACGAGGTTGCCGCGCAGCTTGTCGGTCAGTTGCAGGAATTCGGGTAGCTCGATTTCGTAGCGCACATAGCCGACCGCGAGACCGGCCCCCAAAATAACGCCGAGTATGAATTTCAACATGGGCGCGCTCCTTGATGCCGGCTAAAGGAAGCCCGCTTTGAGTATCGCCGGCGGCGCACGAACCGCCGGCGCTTCCACAGACATCTGCGGCAACCCTATCGCCTTGGGACCGACCGTCCCGGGCGAATGGCGGAATCAGATTTCGCCTTTGAGGCCCTTCTCGAAATACTTATGGACGATCTTGTCCTGGTTCTCGAGCAACCAGTCGATCGACGGTTCGAAGTTCATCGCCTTCTCGATCGCCTGATGCGTCGCCTTGCGGTGAATATCGAAAAGGATCTGGTGATCGAGGTTCTCGACATCGGCGACCATCGGATTCAGCCAAACGGACACGATGATGCCGAGATCGTTCACCTTGCTCTTCGGAATCGCACCGGAGCGGACCGAGTCGAGTACACCCATCGAGGTCGCGTACTGAACCGTGCCCATCAGGATGTTGGTATAACGCTCGTTTTCGACGGTGACCTTGGAAACACAGATCGTCGGCGGGCGCACCATGACGTCGGTATTCATGATCGCGAGGACGCGGGAATGGCCCTTGACCTGGTCGCCGAGAAGATTTGCGAAGGCGGTGCCGAACGGCCCATCCATTTCGCCGATGGCGACTTCGGGTTCGGCTGCGGTGCCTGGCGGTCCGCCGGCGACGAGGCTTTCGCCGACGCGAAGAACGATGCGATCGCTCATGGATTCTCCTGTATCTGTGGTTAAATCGAAGGTGGTGGTAGGGTCCGCGGTGGCGGTAGAATCGCGCCCGGTGCAACGCCCGGATCCGGGACGAACCGCCTCG
>CBDDFK010000011.1:0-134305 GCA_965226995.1 Filomicrobium sp. | reverse complement strand
CTCACTCCAGAAGGTGCCGGTGATGCTGGTGGCGGGCAAGCGAGAGGCCGAGGAGGGTACGGTCTCGATCCGCCGGCTGGGGTCGCAGAAACAAGAGGTGATGTCGCTCGATGACGCGCTAGCAATGCTCATCGACGATGCGGTTCCCCCGGATGTTCGCCGCGACCGCGGTGGGATGGCGAAAGAGGCGGCGGAATAAGAATCCCGGCCCGATTGGGTCGCCATGGCTGCTCGCCCCTCATCGACGCGTCCCCCGGACAGGTTTCCGGACTTGTCTGCCCCTCACCCTAACCCTCTCCCCATAAATGGGGAGAGGGGATTCTCGCGGCCAAGTCGCACCGAGCGCCACCTCTCCGCGCACGCGGGAGGAGGTCGAGCGAAGCGAGGGTGAGGGGCAGCGGCCAGAAAGGTGTCAACGCCCAACGGCGCTGCTTGTGAATGCCTTGAATGCCGCCAGCGTCTCTTCGCTGACGTAATGCTCGATGCCCTCGGCATCGAGGCGGGCCGTCTTGGCGCTGACGCCCAGCGCGAGGAGAAAGCTCTCGACGACGCGATGGCGCTCGCGGCTTTCTTCCGCGAGCCGGCGCCCGGCTTCGGTGAGGAAGACACCACGATAGGGCCGCTGCGTGACGAGCCCGTCCTGCAGGAGCCGTTTCAGCATCTTCACGACGGTGGGCTGCGCCACGCCGAGACGCGCGGCGATGTCGACGATGCGCGCTTCACCCTGATGGTCGATCAGGTCAGCGATCAATTCCACATAATCGTCGACGAGTTCGTTGCGGCGCGCCTCGCGCACGTGGGCGAAGCTCTTGGCCTGCGTTTCCGCTGCCGCGAGCGTCTGCGTCTCGTCCGCTTGGGATGGTGCTCGTTTGGCGGGCTTGGACGTGGCGGCGCTCTGCTTTCGTGGCATCGCGGTTTCACCGTTTCGACGGAAGATTAGCCCCGGCTTACTTTCTTCTCGCTTCAAAAGCAAGATTTCCAAGGACACGCGTTTGTCCGGGCTCAACGGGATGGATCGAGTTGAGCAAAGGTGTATGCGGGGCGCTCTCTTTGTTGGATGCCAGGCTCAGGATTAGCCATTGCTAATTTAATCAGCCTGTCGTATCTCATCGAGAATGATGCAACTTTCGAACAGTGTTCGCGGTTGATGGCTTCGGCGATGGCCGGTGGTCATGCGTCGTCGGTTTTTCTATGAGAGAGCGGATGCAACTCAAGCGTTTCACGGTCCTGCATAGTCTGGTCATCGTGGTCGTCGGCGTGTTGGCGGTCGCGTGCGGCGAGCCATCGAAGGCGCCTGAGAGCGACGCGCGGTTCAAGGTGGTGACGACGTTCACAGTGATTGCGGACATGGCGCGCGAAGTGGCCGGCGACGCCGCCGAGGTCGTCTCCGTCACCAAGCCCGGGGCGGAGATCCATGGTTACGAGCCCACACCCGGCGACCTCATTCGCGCGCAGGATGCCGATCTTGTTCTCTGGAATGGCCTGAACCTGGAACTCTGGTTCGAACAGTTTCTGGGGAACCTAAGAGACGTACCGTCAGCGACTGTGAGCAATGAGATCGACGCCATCCCCATCGCGGAAGGAAGCTACGAAGGCAAACCCAATCCGCATGCCTGGATGGCGCCCCGGAACGCGCTCATCTACGTCGACAACATCGCGGCTGCCTTCGCGAAACACGATCCCGATAACGCCGAGACCTACGAGGCCAACGCCGAGACCTATAAGGCAAAGATCCGCGCGGCTCTGGAGCCGTTGAAGGCACGCATTGCAGCCGTGCCGGAGGAAAAGCGGTGGCTCGTCACTTGCGAGGGGGCGTTCAGCTACCTCGCGCGGGACCTTGGACTTCGCGAAGCCTATCTGTGGCCGATGAATGCCGACCAGACCGGAACGCCGCAACAGGTCCGCCGCGTTATCGATGTCGTGCGGGAGAATGGAATCCCCGCGGTTTTTTGCGAGAGCACGGTCAATACAGACCCGGCCGAACAAGTCGCCCGCGAAACCGGCGCGCGGTATGGCGGCGTATTATATGTCGACAGCCTCTCGGAAGAAGGCGGGCCCGTGCCGACGTATCTCAACCTGTTGCGGGTTACGACCACGCGTATTGTCGAGGGCCTCACCGGCGCGCCCGGCGCGGACTCGACGACGGACTGAGCGACTAAAAGGAATTACCGGATTGCCGTCTTCACGACGCATCGACATCGCCGACAAAGACGACGCCGGGTTGTGGGCCGACGGCGTGACCGTCACCTATCGAAACGGCGTCACTGCGTTGCGCGAGGCCTCCTTCGCCGTCCCGCGCGGCACGATCGCCGCCCTGGTCGGCGTCAACGGTGCGGGTAAATCGACGCTGTTCAAGGCCGTCATGGGGCTCCTGCCGTTGGGCGCGGGCCGGATCGGCATCCTCGGCCAGGACGTTTCCGCGGCGCTGAAAAGCGGCATCGTCGCGTACGTCCCGCAAGCTGAAGAGGTCGATTGGTCGTTCCCGGTGCTCGTCGAGGATGTCGTCATGATGGGGCGCTACGGGAAGATGGGCTTCCTGCGGATTCCCAGGGACGACGACCGGCGGGCGGTCCGCGAGGCGCTGGGCAGGGTCGACATGCTCGATTTCCGCAATCGGCAGATCGGCGAACTCTCGGGCGGGCAGAGAAAACGCGTGTTCCTTGCCCGTGCGCTCGCGCAGGACGGCCGGGTGATCCTCCTCGATGAACCTTTCACCGGGGTGGACGTCAAAACGGAAGAGGCCATCATCCGACTGTTGAGGGAGTTGCGCGAAGAAGGCCGCGTCATGCTCGTGTCGACCCACAATCTGGGTTCCGTGCCCGAGTTTTGCGACCAGACGATCCTGGTCAAGGGGACGGTGCTGGCGTACGGGCCGACGGAAACGACGTTTACACACCAGAACCTCACGCGTGCATTCGGCGGTGTGCTGCGCCACTTTGTCTTGGGTGGCGCCGACCTGCATGACGACGAAGACCAGCGGCAGGTGACAATCCTGACAGACGATGAGCGCCCCGTCGTCATCTACGATGAAAAGACGCGCACCCAATCGCGGAAGGGACCGCAGTGAGCATCCTCCTGGAGCCTTTCAATTACGGCTACATGACGAATGCAATGTGGGTGAGCGCGCTGGTGGGCGGCGTATGCGCTTTCCTTTCCGCCTACTTGATGCTGAAGGGCTGGTCGCTGATCGGCGATGCGCTTTCGCACGCCATCGTCCCCGGCGTGGCTGGCGCGTACATGCTTGGCCTGCCGTTCGCGGTCGGCGCCTTCCTGTCGGGCGGTCTCGCGGCGGCAGCCATGCTGTTCTTGAACCAGCGGACCGGTCTCAAGGAAGATGCCATCATCGGCATCATCTTCACCGGCTTCTTCGGGCTGGGGTTGTTCATGGTGTCGGTTTCGCCGGTGCCGATCGACGTCAACACGATTATTCTCGGGAACATATTGGCCATCACGCCCTGGGACACGCTGCAACTGGCCATCATCGGTTTCGTTTCTCTCGCTGTGCTCCTTCTCAAATGGAAGGACCTGATGGTCGCGTTCTTCGACGAGAACCACGCGCGTTCGATCGGTCTCAATCCCGACAGGCTGCGCTTCATGTTCTTCGTCCTGTTGTCGGCGTCCTGCGTGGCGGCATTGCAGACGGTGGGGGCGTTCCTCGTCATCGCGATGGTGGTGACGCCGGGCGCTACAGCTTACCTCCTGACCGACCGCTTCCCCCGGCTACTCGTCATCTCGGTAGCGATCGGGGCGGGGACGAGTTTTGTCGGCGCCTACCTGTCGTTCTTTCTCGATGGCGCGACGGGCGGCATCATCATCACATTGCAGACCCTGATCTTCCTGGGGGTCTTCATTTTCGCGCCCAAGCACGGCCTTCTCGCCGCGCGCCGCCGGGCAGCCGAAGCGGTCGCGTCCCCTCAGGGAGCGGGGTCGGGCGGAGAGGTGGTGGGGCGATGATCGAAGCGCTGCTTCAGCCGTTCCAGTTCGGCTTCATGCAGAACGCCTTTCTGATAGCGCTGCTGCTGGCGCCGCCGACGGCGCTGTTGTCCTGCATCGTCGTGCTGAAAGGCTGGTCGCTCCTGGGTGACGCGATCAGCCACGCCGTCCTGCCGGGCATTGTGATGGCCTACATCTTCGGCTTTCCGCTGCTTATCGGCGCCTTCGCCGCTGGCATGACCTGCGCGCTCGCCACCGGCTATCTGAAAGATAACAGCCGGATCAAGCAAGACACGGTCATGGGCGTCGTGTTCTCGGGAATGTTCGGCGTCGGCCTCGTGCTCTACACCAAGGTCCAGACCAACGTTCATCTCGATCACATCCTGTTCGGCAACATGCTTGGGGTGGGCAGTGCCGATTTATGGACGGCCAGCATTGTCGGGATCGGGATTACGCTGGTGCTGGCTGTGAAGTGGCGGGACATCCTGCTGCACGCGTTCGACCCGGCGCAGGCGCGCGCCATCGGATTGCCGACGGCTGCGCTTCACTACGGGCTGCTCGCCATTCTGTCGCTCACGGTTGTCGCGACGCTCAAGGCGGTCGGTCTGATCCTTGCCATCGGGCTTCTCATTTCGCCGGGTGCGATCGCATTCCTTTTGTCGCGCCGCTTCGAAGCGATGATGCTGACCGCGGTGGCGATCAATACCGTCGCGATGGTGGGTGGCGTCTATGCCAGCTTCTGGCTCGACAGCGCACCGGGACCGACGATCATCCTGTTCCTAACGGTGGCCTTCATCGCCGCCTTCGTCTATCGGCAGTTTGCGCCGCCGCGTGTCCCGGCTGGGCGCAATAGTAGCGTCAGGATGCTATCGTCTCAGCCGCGCTGAAGCGCCGGCTGGCGCGACCGCGGGCGAACGAAGGCTGTTCGGCGGCGGTTCATTCTCGGTCTGCCACTAACTAGCCGGCACGAAAGGCCCCGACCAGTCTACCTGTCGGAGTGCGACTTCTGAGTCCCGGCGGGGATTTCGCCGAATTTGTACGTATACTCGCCACCGACCCGGCAGTGATGAAGGATTTAAACCGCGATGCACCCATTCAAACCTGAACGAAGATCGTCCGCCGCGCGGCTGGCAGAAACCCGCCTGCTTGCGCAGGCTTTCGCCCTTGTGTTTCTGGCCACGGCTATGGTGGCCGGTGCCCCTTCGTTCGCCGCCGCCGGAGACGATGACATGAACCGTTCGATCACCGTTCAAGCCTCCGGCAGCGTTGCCGTACCACCGGATGCCGTGCAGGTGCGAAGCGGTGTCCAGACCAACGCGGATACGGCGAAGGCTGCGCTTGCCGAGAACACGTCGCTGATGAGTAACGTGATCGATGGCCTCAAAGCGATGGGTGTCGAGTCGAAGGATATCCAGACAGCGAACTTCAGCGTTCAGCCCCGCTATCAGCATCACCGGGACGGTCGCCCGGCCGACGTCACCGGCTATCAGGTGACGAACGAAGTCAATGTACTCCTGCGGGACCTGGAGAAGGTCGGCGTGGTCCTCGACAAGTTGATCCAGTTGGGCGCCAACCAGATGCGCGGTCTCGACTTCCAGGTGCTGGACGCCGAGAAGCTGAGAGACGAGGCCCGGCGGGAAGCCATCGCGAACGCCCGACGCCGTGCGGAACTCTACGCCGCCGCCGCCGGGGCGAAGGTGGGCGAGGTGATCGAAATCCGTGAGGGATCGGTTTCGTCGCCCGGCCCGGAGCGGATGGTCAAGTCCATGGCCCGGTCCGCCGATGTGCCTGTCGAAGCGGGCGAGGAGACGTTGTCGGCCTCCGTCACTGTGACCTGGGCGCTCGAATGACGCCGGTCACGGGCGGGTGGCGGCGCGTCCGTTCAAGCCTCTTCCGGCGATCTTCATGGGCGCGGATCGGGTAATGGCGGGAAACAGCGATCGGTCGGCGGGCGCGCGTCCTCCGGAGAGCGGTGACGGTAATGGCAAGCACCGGCATATCGTTTTGCTGGGCGTGTTCGCGGGCGTGCTGCTGTTCATCATCGGCGTGCGTTTCATGGCGGTGCCGCCATCGGCGGTGTACACCTTCGGACTTGCGAACGCCCCGGCCGAGAGCTTCGGACTGCATTACGTCATCGGGTTGCGAGACCTTTGGCTTGGCGCATTGGCGGTCATTTTCGCTGCATGGCGAGAGTGGCGGGCTTTAGCGCTCTGGCTCTTTCTCGCAGTGCCGGTCTGCTGGGCCGACGCCGCGATTGTAGCAACGCATGGCGGGCCTCGACTGGCCGTCGCCTTTCATGTCGGCTCGGGTATCTTCTGCCTCGTTCTGGCACTGGCAGCTTGGCGCAGAGTGCCCCGGTCTCCCCTTTAATCCGCCGCACGCGCGCGTACCGTTTAACCGCGTCGACTTATTGTTGTGGCTTCGATCCGCTTGAAATGGCAGTTAAAATGCCGAATTAACCGCAGGCCCGGCGCGACGGGCCGCTTCGCAACGAGACGCCGCCCATGATGATCAACAATCTGTTCCTTCTCGCCATCGCCGCTCTGGGGTGGGGGCTGAGCCTCGCCACCTACCGGCTTTTCGCGCAGAAATACGAGTGGCCGATGGGCGCGCTGCACGCGGATCTTCCGTTTGTACCCGTCGTGATCGGCATCGTTTCATTCCTCTGCGGTCTCGGCTTCGCGGTTGCCCTCGGCGCCGACCTCGGCGGATGGATCATCATCGGCTGCGGATTTCTCCTTGCCGTGTTCTGGACGGGGTTTCTTCGTGTCGGATCGCAGATCTCGCTGTTTCTTGCGCCGGCCGCCGCCTTCCTGCTCGTCGTGGGCTGGTTCGCGATCCCGCTCGGCTTCGGCATCGAGGGGTGGGAATCGAAGTCGCCGACCGAACTGTTCGAGCGCGACGGCCGCCGGTAGTCCGTTTGAAACGATGGAGCGTCTCGCGGGAAAGCTGCAACGCCCTTATTACTTTTCCGCATTGCGCGGAATCGTATCGCCTGCCCGCTCCCCCGCCCGGAGCACTGATACGCCGGCTTAACCGGCGCTGCTGCCTAGACGGCGCAGGGCTTCTTTCGTCGAGACAGCGGGTCGCCAGCCGATCGCCTTCAAGCGCGCGGTATCGACCACGAGATCGCCAGCGAGCCGTTCGATCGCATCGGCCTTGCCCATGGACACCGCCAGCCGCGAGAAGGCCGCCTTCGGCAACGGCAGCGTGGGGATTGCGCGCGCCATACCACCTCGCCCGTCTCTCAGCACCGAAATGATTTTCGGCAGCGACATCGGATCGTCATCTGCGACCAGATAAGGTCCGTTCGCGATCTTCTCCGGCGCGATCACGGCGCGCACGGCCGCCGCAAGGTTTTCGACAGCCAGGAGCGATCGCCTGCCTCCAGGATGCGGGAGCGGAACCGGTAACGGCGTCCGCGCCAGCCGGATCAATTCGGCCATATTTCCTTTGACCCCGGGGCCATAGACGAGCGCCGAACGCAGCGCCGTCCATTCGAGGCCCGTCCCTTCAAGGCCCTCTTCTGCCGCAAGCTTCGAACGGCCATAGTCGTCGGCCGGCTCAGGCGGCAGGGTTTCGTTTATTACGTGTGGGCTCGCGGGGCCGCATTGGGCACGTACCGATGAGAGGAAAACAAATCGGCGGGCGCCGGCGCGCCGTGCCGCCCTTGCGAGTGCGATGGTGGCGTCGGTATTGATCGCGCGGAAGTCGTCGGCTGGCCGGCCGGAAAGCGTGTCGCCAACGGCGGCGGAGTGCACCACGACGTCGATATCCTCAAGCGCCTGGGAAAGATTGATCGGCCAGCGGAGGTCACCGATGACCGTGCTGTCGGTTTCGGGCATGTCAGCGACAGGCCGGCGCAGAAGAACGCGGACGCGGTAGCCGTGGGCCCTCAGATCATCGAGCAAGGCGCGGCCGACAAACCCGGTTGCGCCGGTTAGCGCGATCAGCGGCTTCACCATCGCTTCGACCTTCGCGTGTCAACTGAGGCTCTACGGATCGAGCCGACGATAGCCGAAGGATCGCGATTGTGCACCTGCCCACGTTTGACCCGTTCGGGCCAGCGGTTTCGACACGGTGGAGCGGCGGGTCAGGATTTTCCGTCCAGCGTGCTGGCGATCAGTTCGCACAAGCGCTTCATCACGGTGTATCCGGACTCCACGTCGCGATCGAGGATTGCCAGGAGTTGACGCCCGTCAATGGCCAGAAGCTTCGAGCGTTCCAGGCATTGCGCGGTGCCGATGCGTTTGAGCGGACCCGGTGTCATCGCCGCCCAGCCAAAGAGCATCGAGCGGTCGATGGCGCCCTGGACGTTGAGGAATTCCAGCCCCGTCTGGTTTATGAATGTCACGATGCCTTCCACCAGGACGTACACCTTATCGGCCTCGTCCCCCGGCCTGTAGAGCACCTGCCCCATTTCCAAATTGAGTTCAACGGCGTTGTCGGCAATGGCGGCGAGCGTCGCATCGCTGCATTCCTTGAACAGCAGGTTTTGAGCGAGGATCTCTTTCGCCGCCTGGCTCTTGTTCATTATGCTCCTCCCTTGGAGAACAAAAATGGCTTGTGGGCGTCTGCCGTTTCGTCGGCAATTCCACGCCGTGGACCGGTCATGTTACGCCCGGCTTTTCAGGCTGCAGGCAGCGAACACTCTTTCTGGGAATAATGATTTTTCGAGGTCTGCTCTTCTTTTCCCGGATTTTCCGCGTCGCCCATTTTCAGTTTTCCGGGCTAAACGACGCTCAGCGTTTATCGATAAACGTAGCCGCGATCATCGAGCACAACCGTTTCATGACGGCAAAGCCGGACTGTGGATCGTTCGCGAGGACTTCCAGCAATTTATCGCCATTCATCGAGAGCAGTTCGGAATCCTCAAGGCACGTGGCGCTCCCAAGACGGCGGGGATGGTCGGGGATGAGCGCCGCCCAGCCGAAGATCATGTAGCGCTTCATCAGGGTCTCATTATAGAGGTGCCCGACGCTCGTCTCCGTCTTGAAGCGGACGAGGCCCTTCACGAGCACGAAGACATCGCCGGCTTCGCTTCCGGCCTCATAGATCACCTCGCCTTCGTGCGCCTGCCGTTTCTCGGCGAGTTCGGCGATCGCGCCCAGCGTCGCGGATGCGCAACCGCTGAAGAGCGGCGTTTCATTCAGCATCCGCCGGATTTCTTCCGTGTTTTCCATAGGATGATACTCGAGCCTCGCGAATTCGGGTGTATGCATTATGCTGCCCCATTGGCGAGTGTTAAGCTAATCAATGATGGCTATGAGAGATAAGGTGCCGACGTGCCAGGGGGGATCAGGCGGTCGTATTCGGCGAGGCGTTTCCTTGCCATTTGCCGGCGATACGCGATTTTGGTTCATCCTTGGCGGGAACATTGAGCGACCAAACAAATACCGAAACCCGCAAGTCTCGGGACCGCCGAAAACAGACCCTGCCCCCACATTCAGCGAAGAGCCCCCGCATTCAGCGAAGAGTTCCGCCAAAGCGCAAGCTCCCGTCGGATGGAAATGGCGGATGGGGTGTCCGCCATATTGTATGCCGTCGATGTTTGTCGTCATCCACAAAAAACGTAATAAAACTGGCACTTAGCTGGCTTCCTGTTCTATTCCGTCCAACAGCATTCGCCAGAATCCGGGTTTTTTGCTAGGACCAATGCTAGGGCCGCTTTGCTTCTGGCCCTAGCAACGGAGGGCGGCTATGGCCAGGGCGATCAACAAGCTCAGCGCGCGTAAAGTAGCAACGCTGGCGGAGACGGGCCGTCACTCTGACGGCGGCGGGCTTTATCTCTCGATAAGCGGCAACGGCGCCCAGATGCGGCGGCGCTGGGTCTTCATGTTTCGTTGGCAAGGCAAGCAGCGCGAGATGGGGCTAGGCTCCGTCAATAGTGTTCCGCTGGCTAAGGCGCGTGAGTTGGCGGCGGGATGCCGGCTGTCACTCGCAGAGGGACGCAACCCGCTCGATGAACGCCGGGAACGAGAAGAAGCTGAGCAGCGCGAGCGCGACGGCCGGCGAACCTTCGCGGAAGTCGCGGATGAGCTGCTTGCTGCCAAGCTGCCTCAATGGTCCAACGAGAAGCACAAAGCGCAGTGGAAAATGACGCTGGCAGTCTACGCAGCGCCCCTTCGCCCCATGCCGGTCGCCGAAATCCGCACAGCGGACGTTCTCGCCGTCCTTGAGCCGATGTGGCTGGAAAAGCCGGAGACTGCCTCGCGACTAAGGGGGCGGATCGAAGCTGTGCTCGATGCCGCCAGGGCGCGGGGACTTATCCCGGAGAACCAGGCCAATCCGGCCCGTTGGCGCGGCCACCTGGACCACCTGCTTGCGAGGCCGCAAAAGCTCAAACGCGGGCATCACGAGGCGTTGCCATATCAGGATCTGCCAGACTTCATAGCTCGCCTGAGACAGCGCCCAGCGATGTCGGCAAAGGCGCTGGAGTTCGCGATTTTGACCGCTGCCCGCACTGACGAAGCGCTGGGCGCACGCTGGGAAGAAATCGACATGGAGCGGGCAATCTGGACGGTGCCGGCGAACCGCATGAAAAACAAGCGAACACACCGCGTCGCCCTGTCGTCGCGGGCTATGGAGATCCTTGAGGAGCTGGCGTCCGTGAAGGTCTCCGAGTTCGTTTTCCCTGGTCAGAAATCGGGCCGCCCCCTCTCAGAGATGGCCATGACAATGGTTCTTCGCCGAATGAAGGTTGCGAACGCCACCGTGCATGGCTTCCGCTCGTCATTCCGGGATTGGACTGGCGAGACAACGAGCTTCCCCGACTCGCTTGCCGAAGCGGCGCTTTCCCATGTCACTGGGGACGCAACGGAGCGGGCTTATCGTCGGGGCGATGCGCTGGAGCGTCGGCGGGAGCTGATGGAGAAGTGGGCAGGGTACTGCTGCCGACTCGATGCCAATCTCCCGGAGGCGAAGCATAACCGGACGTTGGATGGTGAGGCCGCCTAGTCGTATCCTGACCCGAAGCGGCCTTGAGCAGGTGCAAAATCAAGCGGCACGCCCAATTAAGTGCATGCCTTGTGCCGACACCTTGCCCGATGCCCAACCTTCAGCACAAAGCGCACTCGCGGTACCGTAAACTGGGTCGGAAAGGCTCGGGATGACCACGGGAGTGTGTCCTGGCAGCAATATGCAATAATTGGGGGTCGCGAAATGTTCAGAGAGTCCATGCAGGCTGAGTTTCGGCGCTTTGCAACTGGCACCAAGCCAGGCGTTCTTTGCATCAAAGGGAAGTGGGGCGTGGGAAAGACCTACGCCTGGATCGAGTTCTTGAGTGGACTCGACAAAAGCGCCGTGTCGTTCAAGCGCTACGCATATGTGTCTCTGTTTGGTCTGAACACGGTGGATCAAGTTCGGTCGGCGATAGTGGAAGCCGCACAGACACCGGATCAAATAGGTACGGAAATAGACTTTGACAATCTAGCTTCTGAGCCGCGCGGCACCGCTGATAGAGCTTGGCGCAGCGCTCTTAGCTATGCTGGCTTGGTGCCGTTTCAACGACTGAAGGATCTTGCCGCTGTTCTCCAAGCCGCATCCTTTCTCGCAATCAGCGACTATCTCGTTTGCATAGATGACCTAGAGCGCAAAGGAAGCGGACTGCAAGTCAAGGATGTTCTTGGACTCATTTCCTATATGAGCGAGCAGCGTCAGTGCAAAATCGTGTTGATCCTGAACGAGGACGCCTTTCCCGACGCAGAGAAGCAGGAGTTCAAGAGGTTCTTTGAGAAGACCATTGACTCGCACGTGGTCTTTTCGCCAACGCCGCAAGAGTGCATCGACATCGCGATGCCTGCGGGAAACACACTCAACGACGCGTTGCGCCCTCACTGTCTCGCATTGGAAATCTCGAACATCCGAGTTTTGAAAAAGATTGAGCGCTTGGGTGCCATCCTCCAGAGTCAAATCGCAGATGCAATCGTCCTAAGTAGGGCCCTCAAGACCGTAGCGCTGCTGGGATGGACAAAATATAGCGGAGAGGCGGCGCCGCTGTCCTTTCTCAAGCTGCGTGGGCGTGACTACAGCCGCGAGTTGGGAGAGAAATCCGCAGACGAGCAAAAGTGGGGACCGCTTCTGAACAGGTATGGCTTCCGCCAAATGACGAACCTCGACGATGTGCTATCGGAAGGAGTCGAAAGCGGGTATTTCGACGATGCGAAGCTTGCCCCCCAAGTAGCAAGTATCGTTGCAGACATCGCCGCAGGTGAAATGGAAAACCAGTACCACAACGCATGGCAACGTTATCATAGCAGCTTCGACCACGACGCCGAAGCGTTAGGTGATGAGATGTACGCTGCTTTCCGGGCTAACGTGATGCATGTGTCGCCAATGAATGCCAACAGCACCATCAAGCTCATGAAAGATATTGGGCGCGTGCAACAAGCGACCGAGCTCATACAGTTCTACTTGGATCAAAGAGGCGTCGCGATCCTGGACCGTGCCGATCATTTCGATGAGAACGACATCAACGAACCGGAGTTTCTGGCTGCGTTCGAAGCTCGCGCGGCAGCAATTGTTGATGATAGAGAGCCTGTAGCAGTGCTTGAGGCAATAGCGAGCGAGAACGGTTGGAACCGTAAGGATGTCGCCCTTCTGGCTTCACTCACAGCCGACGACTACTTTGCCATGTTCAAGAGTGTCAAAGGTGAGAGGCTTTCGCCGATGATCCGAAGAGCCTTAGAGTTCGGTGGAAACGCACAGGAGGACGCCATCCGCACGGCGGTTACCGAAGCGTTGCAAAGGATTGGCGCTGAGAATCCCTTGAATAGAAGACGCGTGCGAAAGTTCGGTGTCGAAGTTCCTGACGTCAATGACTGAAAGAAAGATGGCCTCTCGCGGTCACCTGGAATTTCCATTCGGCACCACATGCACGCGACAAGCTAGGACGTAGCGCCGGTTTCGTATCGTCCAATGTCCGTTTGAGACGACATAACTTGTGCGGCGTGTTCACCTCTTGTTCCCCGCTGTCCGCGACTGTACTGTGCCCGCCAGATTTGCCGGAGCACCATGATGCAGTCGCCGCGCCGCTTTCCTACGCCCTGGACATGCCAAGAGATACCCGGCGGCTTCGTCGTTCTCGATGCCGAGGGGAAAGCGCTGGCCTATTGCTACGGCGTAGAGCCTGGCCCAGCGCACGCTGCAGCCGGTTATCAGCGCCTCACGCTAGATGAGGCCCGCAGGATTGCCGCTAACATCGCACGTCTACCCGACCGTCCGAGGCGATAGAGATCCGGCGTTGGAACAGTACAGGCCGGGGATGCGCCGCACACTGGGAAGCCCAGAACCCGTCAATAGATTTCTCGATTGATCGCGCATTCTTTGCGTTGTACGGGTGCGTTTATACAAGCACGAATCTGGTTAGGCTGGCACCGTTCCGCCATGGTCAAGCTGATTCTGAGGTCTATTTTGAGCGACATTCGAACCACCGAACGAGGTCAGCTTTCGCTGCCCGACAGAGCGTTTGTGTCCCTTACTGAGGCATTTACCTCCATTCTCACGGGTGAATGTCTCAACGATTCGGAAGTGACAATCCGACAACAGAAGGCGATTACAGCGGACGTGTCCACTTGGACGTCCCCTCACGGGCCCGAAGGGCTGGTCTACGGCCTTCGCCTCGTTGCCAACGGCGATGAGCCCGATTCGAGCTTGGGAGAAGACATTCGACAGTTCGAAGAGCGAGAAATGGAGCGTGCGAGGCATTGGCTGGCGGAGAACCACCTCGCTCCACAAGATGGCTTGGCGCGTGCCGAGCGAGAGTTAGACCGCCGCGAATCTGAAGAAGCGCGGTTCAAGAGATTGGAGGCGCTGCTATACCGTTTCTGTGGCGAGGGCTCTATGACACTGTATGGACGGCCTGCTGGTCCTAAGCGGCGTCCATCGGCCTCACAGCCAGTCCCAATTCCTAAGCTCTTTTTTGCAGACCGGAATCTCTACGCGACGGGCAATGGATACTATGGGCCAGGCGAACTTGCCCGCGTGGAACCTGATGAAAGCAGGCTGGCGGACGCCAATTTCAATAATGTTGATGACGATCCAACAAGCTATATCGAGGTTAAACTCTCGCGCGACGAAGCCGAGCGCCTAAATCGCGAGTTCAGCGAGCGGGAGGGCGAGCATCTTCGCCGCACTCTCTGGGAGCAAATCTCAACTGGAGAGAAAGATCCAGCTACGGCAGATGAAGAGTTAGAGGCCGCTGGGCTTGCGCCTTTGATCGAGCCGCCCGATCCGAAGCTTTGTGACCCGATGTCCAAGTCAAGTTGGACGCTGGCTATGACAATCGCCTGGATCGCAACGAGGGATATTCGGTTCGTTACCATGTTCACAAACGAATACGTCGCCGCTACTAGCTATCATTGGGCTCTTCACAGACTGCCTGATGAAGCGGGGGGGGGGGGGATCGCGGAGCGATTTATACTAAGCCGTTCAGATACCTACGGCCCAATTCTTGCGCTGCAATTTCACGAGCAAGCTGACGGCCAGTTTGAAGGGGAACTGAAGGCCAAAGGCTTGATGTCAGCGCGCGAAGCGGAGCGAGAGCTATGGGCCGCCCTTCTAGATGAGAAGCTTACAGCAATCGGACTGGCCCCCGAAAAGCGGCGGCACGTACCCATCCCGGCGTACGAGTTCAATGGCTTACTTTTCCAGAGCCACTTAGGAGAGGATCGACTCTGTTCGATGGTGGATCCTGATTGGAAAAGGCCACTGTATAGAGAGGTCGTTGTGAAACGGGAAGATGTCATTGAACTTTGGCCGGCCGATAGCAGTTGTTCTACCGATTCTTTGATTTCAGCCGAGAGGCCTTCCCTAGGGGCAAATAGGCTTGGACGAAAAGAAGTCTACGCTTGGAGTAAAGTGGAGCCGCTCTTCCTGGCACATTTCCACGAATACGGCGCTCCCGGACATGACCACGAGGGCGGCTGGCACAACAGGGAGGCCGTTATCGTTTGGATTCAAGAACAGTTTATCGAAATTGATGGCAGAGAGCCAAGTCGCAGCATTATTCAACATCACCTCAAAAGATGGGAAGTTAAAGCACTTAACGCTAAAACTGCCGGAATTGCCAGTAATTAGGTCAAGGTAATTAGCGGCAATATCGGCAGACATCGGCGCGTCCGCACGGCATCCTTCGAACATCGCAAACAACAGCGAGTTTGAACGATGTCATCCAGACAGCCGGAAGTCCGATCCTGCAATAATCAAGCGTCGCGATCCCCACTGAATGGGGCAGCTGGCGAACAGCCTCTGAAATTAGCTTTCACCATTCATCAGGCTTGCGCAGCTAGCGGGCTTGGTCGCACGTCCATCTATGAAGCCATAAAGGGCGGCGAGCTGCGCTCCGTCAGAATCGGTGGCCGTCGGCTGATCCTCAGACGGGATCTTGAAGCCTTTCTCGACCGGGAGGGCAGCGAATGATGCACCCGCCCCCCAAAAAGAAAAGCCCTGTCGCGCGCGGCAACGCGCGGCAGGGCCATCCGAAGCAGAGCAATGGACCGCGCTGCTTCTCTGACAATCCCAGAAACCGGAGTTCCGCGCAAGCCTGCTTGGCGGACTTCTCGACAACGCCGCTAAGCCGGGCGGCAGAGGCACGCGAGCGCGACAGCGACTGGACGGCCGCCCCTCACCACGTCAAGCGCATTGCCGGCCGTCACGGTCTATCCCTGAGCCTCGCAGCGACGGTTGCCGGGCTGGCCGGCATCGGACCGGTGGAGGCGCATCATGGCTGAAGCACTGCGTCTCGAACTCGAAACGGAGCAGGGGGAGCGGCTGACACTACGTGGCCGCGAAGCCTGGGCCATGCACCAATTGATCCGGGCTGGCGAAAACGGCGTGACGCCAATCGAGCGCCCAGCGCCGCGCTGGTCCCACTACATCATGCAGCTACGACGGCGCGGCCTCGAAATCGAGACCGTTCGGCTCCAGCACGGCGGCGCGTTCGCCGGGCATCACGGTCGGTACGTCTTGAGAACGCCCGTGAAGGTGGTCTCTGTCGTCTATCGGGGAGGGCAATTCAATGCAGCCTGAATTCCCGATTGTCGTGGCCGAATGGCCGCGTAACAGCCGCGAGATGGTCCGCGTCACGCTGAATGAGTATAGGGGCCATCCAACGCTGGATTGCCGTTGCTGGTTCTCCGATGAAGACGGCGGCTTTCTGCCAGGCCGTTGCGGGATCACGTTGGCGATCCGGCATCTTCCCAGGCTGGTACAGGCTCTGCGTGAGGCAGAGGCAACAGCGCGAGCGCTTGGCTTGGTTGCCGATCAATAGCGCCGTTGGGGCGGGCGTACCTGCCCGCCCCGCAATCTTACCGAAAGACTTACCCAACCCGCCGCAAAGCAATTGCTTTCCGGCCGACAGCGCATGGCCAAATCATGGGAAAACGGAAGCGCAAACCAGGGCGAGGCTCAAGGCTGAAGCGCTTCGTCATGCTTCACCATTATATCCTCAACTCGCCCGCCTTTTTATCACTGAAGCCGCCTTGTCGGGCGCTCATCCTTGAGCTTCAAAAGCGCTATAACGGTTCGAATAACGGCTACATCCGGCTCTCTGTCCGGGAGGCCAGCACCGCACTCCACATGAGCAAGGACACTGCAACATCATGTTTCCGAGAGTTGCAGCAAAAGGGATTCATCAAGTGCCGGTTCGACGGTAGCTTCAATTACAAGCGGAGGCACGCTTCGGAATGGGAACTTACCTGGGAAGATAGCGACAGAGGGCCTGCAACGAAAGATTTCACGAGCTGGAAAGAAAAAATCCCGGTACCGGAATAAGGACAGTCGGTACCCTCAATTGGGACCGCCGCCAAGTTCTCGCCACAGAACGTGTTCGCAGCGTCCTTATTTAAGGACCGATAGCCCTCCGTGAACACTGCTCACGGTCCTAAATGAAGGTACGTATATAATATGCCATAGGGGTATGGCTCTAACGGAGGGCGTCAACAGTGAAAGCCGCGAAGAAAAAAAAGACAGTCACGTCTTCCGCGCGAAGCAAGCGCAGCGCTCCCGCTCCGGCAGCGCCTCTCAAGCTCAGCGACGATGAACGCGGCCAAGTCGCGGAATTCAACGACAGAAGAAAGACGCGCACACGCTTGAAGCCCTCGAAGGTGACGGATGGCGACACCACGGTTATTGCCTGGGATCACGAGAACCAAGCGCTTGCCGAAATCTACTTCGCCAACGTCCTGCAATCCGATGATATTGCCTTCAGCAGGGGCGTGAGGCTTCAGCTTGCAAAAATAGTTACCGGCCCCGGCGGCATGGTCCACGATAAGGATCTCGACTTTGCCGCCGCAACGCTGAGGGCTATCGAGCCGCGCGATCCGGTCGAGGCCCTTCTTGCGGCCCAGATGACAGCGGTTCACAACGCCACGATGATGTTGGGAAGCTTGGCATCGGCATCCGAGACTGTGCCGCAGACCGAGACCTTCACGCGCCTGCTGGCCAAGCTCGCACGCACGTTCACAGCTCAGGTCGAAGCCCTGAAAAAGCATCGCTCAACCGGCGAGCAGACAATCCGCGTTCAGCGCGTTACAGTGAACGACGGCGGTCAGGCCATCGTGGGGAATGTGAAGAATGGGGGGCGGGGAGCAGATGAAAACACGACACAACCCCATGAACCTGACGCGGGTTGAATTCTTAGCCGCTCCGAAAACCCGTTGGGGCTCGGGCCGGCGCAAAGGCCTTATGCCGTTACTTTTTAGCCTCTTATGCATAGTCAGCTATCTGGGCGCGCCCGCTATGGCCCAAGAAATCGACATCGAATTGTGCGCTAGCAGAAGATCTGTTGATGCATGTTCCCGACTCATTAGCAAGTCTGAAAGCGATGGAAATAATCCCGCTCATTTTTATGCGATAAGAGGTACTATTTGGGATGCACAGGGCAAAGCACAACGCGCAAACGAAGACTACCGCCGCGCCATCGCGCTGACATCAGAAGAGAGAATTGTCAAGCAAGGCGATCGAATTGCCTGCAGCTCTCCTCGCTATTTAAGATTGCTAGAAAACCAGCCAGCAGCTAATCGGCGCCAACTGGAGAGGGAAGCAATCGACAATGGCGAATGTATCTTTCTCCGCAAAGGTCAACGAGTCATCAGCGGGCCAAATTTGTTTGACGTTCCGTTCCGGTTCCCAGGGAAACAGAAAATATGGTGGGTCTACGATAAAGTTTTTCGCAGCACACTTGAAGAGCTCGATACCTTGGCGCGCCTTGAAGCGTTACAGAAAGAGTTTGATGCCGGGCAAAAGCATCGCGCGAAACCTCAGTTAGAATTGAAATCTAATAGCCCTCTTCCGGCATGGCGCCCTCTTCAATCGAAGCGCCCGCTGCAAACTAAAAAATTCATAACGAGTCCTCAACTTGTCTTCGCGATATCCCAAGAAGTGGTTTGGGGGGTAATAGGACAGAATAAACAGGGCCAGCCTACTGTACAGGGGTCAGCAGTTGCGGTCGCTCAGCGGCACCTTCTAACAAATTGCCACGTTGCAGCCGAGGCGGCCCAAATTCTTTTAGTCAGAAAAGGAATTCGGATAAAAGCAGAGTTGACGGCTGCAGACCCTAAGACGGACCGCTGCATACTCAAAGTTGATTCTCCGCTTCAAATGTTCGTAGGAGGCATTAGGGAATTCGCTTCGATGGCGGTAGGTGAGCGCGTCTACACTATAGGATCACCGCGCGGACTGGAGCACACCTTAGGCGAGGGACTTATTTCTGGATTGAGAGTCGCAAAGGGCAGGCGACTGGTGCAAACGAGTGCGCCTATTTCCCCCGGATCATCAGGTGGCGGTCTTTTTGATGGCGATGGCAATCTTGTCGGAATTACCACCTTTATGCTGAAAGACTCGCAGGCTTTGAACTTTGCGATACCTGCCGAGGATTTTTGGGACCGATGAAGTGCAAACTTCCTGCCGTAGAGTGGCATAGCGCACGGAACTTAGTGCGGCAGCGCCTGCAAGTGGAGCTGATGCAAGCGGCCCAGCGCTGTCACGCAACCTCGAAGCGGACCGGAAAGCCATGCCGAGCGCCAGCCGTTAAGGGTTGGCAGGTCTGCCGCTTCCACGGAGCTGGAGGCGGTGCGCCAAAGGGCAAGGCCAATGGCAACTGGCGGCATGGAGCGTGTACGCTGGAGATGGTCGAGCTGCGTAGGCGCGTAGCTCTGCTGGGCAAACTGGCGCCAATCAATTGAGAAGCAACTGAGCCTCATTAAGCGGCTGTGGCTCTTTAGTTACTAAAAGCCAAAAGATGACTGCCCGAATCGAACGCCAAGTTGCCCCAACGCTCCCGTATCATACGCTTACCACGGATCTGATTTGTACGAGGTAGGAGGCGTTTATGTTGTGGCTGTGCCGGCTAGGTATTTGCTCAGTGGTTTTGGCCGGAACGCTATTAACTGCCGCTTTGTTCGCTACAGGCGCGTTGACACCTCTGCAGGCTGCAACATCCCCTGACAATGCCGAATTGTATCGCATGGTCAAGAGCTTGCAAGCTCGTGTTGCACAGCTTGAAGCAGCGGTTTCAAGGTTCGAGACGGGCGGGAATGGTCGATATTCTGGCCAGCATGGCGGTTCTCAAGCTATTAGCGGCACGCGACAAGACCTAATTAGTCACAGTTCCAGCGGCACCGACCATGAATTTCCAGATAAACTCAGTTCTAGTTCAGGTCAGCGAATAGCTCGAGTTCGAAAGAACGAGCCATGGTCTGGTTTTTATGTCGGCGCTTCGCTTGGCGGTGGCATCAGTAGCTCTTTGGCATCGATAAAAATTGACAGCTCTAACGATAGCTCTGGGCAAGGATCGACGTCGGTCAGCAATTCCAGCAGTGACTTTAATAGCAATGGTCCCGGCCATGATACTGGCGCGCTAATCGAATTGAATTTGGGTGCGTCTCAGAAGCTTGGCTCTCACTTCGTGGTCGGCGCCCAGCTTGACGGCATGCTATCTTCTATTCCATTCGAAGACGACGGCGTGACGGCACAGAGTTCGGCTTCATCCTTCACTCAACAGGGTCAGACAACTAAGAGTTTTAGCAGCCCGTTTGTTCGGCCGGAAAGGCTTCATGGAAGTCTCGGTTGGGCGCTGTCTGCCACAGCCCGTGCCGGCTATTTGGTCCATCCGGATCTGCTTGTGTACGGATTGGCGGGCTATTCGTATGGGCAGTTTGATCTCGACTGGTTCGTAAGGAACAAGACAATCGGACTTCATGGCCCAACGTTCGGCCTTGGCACGGAGTATGCGTTTGCGCCGGGCTGGAGCTTGCGAGGGGAATATCGCTTCACGGATTATTTAGCCACTGCTCGCACGTTCGCTTATGAAGCTCAAACGACACAAACCTTCGTCGATCAGAACGGCAATTCGAATAGGTCGCCGGTGGATAATAGGCGGTTCGTGTCCTCGGGAGACTTTGACGGGGAGTTGCATACAGTGAGGGTGGGCGTGTCGCGGCGGTTCAATTTTTCCAATTAGGGGCGTTTAACTCAACACGCGGCACTCGCTGCTGGGGCCACAACTAGGGCCCAAGAAGACCAGAATATAATTACGCATACAAATGCAACGGGTTAGTTCATGTAGATGGCGGATGGGGTGGGATTCGAACCCACGGTGAGCGTGAACCCACGGCGGTTTTCAAGACCGCTGCCTTAAACCACTCGGCCACCCATCCGTTTGCCGTTCATGCCGGTCGATGACACGACCCGGGTCTGCAAAAACAAGCATGCCGGCCCGCGCAATCGGCGAACCGTCCGGTTCGTCTTCTTCTCTCTCAGCCCGGCGTCACAAGCTAAACGCACCGCTGGGATCATCGACCGAGTCGATAATGCCCTGCACAGCACTGACATCTGCAAGGCGGTCGCGGCAAGACGTAATTGCCGTTGCCGCAGCACGAACAACGCCCTGAACCTCGCGTTGCTCTTTCCACTGATTTTGACAAGTCCCCGGCATCGAACCGAGTGCGGGCATTCCGCGAAGGAACACGAGCTGCGGTACCTCAAGTTGACGCCAGCAGCGGCTAATGCAAGAGGCAAAGGCCCTGAAGCGCGGCTTTTTCACTTCGAATGTGCGGAATAATCCAGACCGGCAGCGCTGTCGACCGGCGCCGATGCCCCGGAATAGGGCCATTATCCCTTCGGGCCGCTCGAAACAGCGATCCCCGCGTCGATGACCTCTCAAGAGGACGCGAAGTCGTTTACCCACAGCCTGTGTCCGCGAAGTTCTTGCGGCCCGGGCAGCTCTTTTGTTCTGTAGCGCCATGACAGTCATTCTCAGATGGCAGACAAAGCGCGTTGTTATTCGGGCGCGGGCAGGTGGCGGGCATGGCCTATTGCTCCGGCGCGGGCGCAGTTGCGCAGTGGCGGTGGCCGCTGCGGCATTGGCGTGTGGTGGTTGCGCCGCCGGGTTCCCGGCGCCCGAGCCGCCTGCCTCTCTCGTCAACGGCCCGGCCAACCATGAGCGCGCGTGGACAGCTTCAACCGTCAAGGCGCCGCTCAGCGATCAGGAGAGGCTGGTGCAATTAGCGTCGCTCAAGCCCGGCGACGGCGATAAATTGTCCGTTGGCGGCCGGAAGCTAACACGCAAAACGCTGCCCAAGGGCGGCGGATACTACAAGGTCGGACAGCCCTACCTGATCAATGGTGTGCGCTACACACCCCGGCACGATCCCAACTACAAGGAGGAAGGGGTTGCCTCCTGGTACGGCCCCGGCTTCCACGGCAAGCGAACCGCGAACGGCGAGACCTACGACATGCACGCTCTCTCGGCCGCGCACCGCACCATGCCGCTGCCGTCGTTCGCTTATGTCACCAACCTTGAAAACGGGCGCAGGGTCATGGTGCGCGTCAATGACAGGGGGCCTTTCAAGAAGGGCCGCATCATCGATGTCTCGTCGCGGGTGGCTCAGGAACTGGGTTTTCACAAAGATGGCGTTGCCCGTGTCCGGGTAGAGTATGCCGGCAAAGCACCGCTCGACGGGGCCGACCATGCCGAGCAGGCGTTTCTCGAGAAATCGAAGCGCCGCTGAGGCTTGGCATGCTGCGGAGGGCTGCCCCGCCGAAGCCATCGGGTCTCGCAAGGCCACGCCTGATGCGACCGTTGACCGCCGCGCAGGGAAGCCGGATAGTTCGCGCGGCGGGAGGGGGCGGTTGTCGTGCCAGGCGGAATCGGATGCGATCGACCTTGGCGGGGCGCTGTTCGGCCGACGGGGGGCTCGTTCGACTGGCTGAGACTTGCGGCCCGGGGCAGTCGCCGGTTTGTCGGGGTGAGGGGCTCGCGGAGCCAAACAAGAGGAATAGGCGCGCGATGTCTAAGGCTGGAAAACACTTGATCGGCTCCGGGCGCCACGGCGCACTCTTCCATTCGTTTGTCGTTGGCTTCACGTGTGTCCTGGCCACCTGCCTGTTTTCGCCGCCCGCGAGCGCGCAATCCTTCAAGACGAAGGCCAAGCAGGCGATCCTGATCGACTACGAGACCGGCGCGATCCTGTTTCAAAAGAATGCGGACGAACTCGTTCCCCCCGCCAGTATGAGCAAGCTGGTGACGCTCGGCGTGATCTTCGACCGTTTGAAGCAGGGCACGCTGTCCATGGAGGACACCTTCAGGGTGAGCGAGCATGCCTGGCGCACCGGCGGCGCGCCTTCAGGCACGTCGGCGATGTTCGCGGGCCTCAACAAGGACATCACCGTCGAGGACCTGGTCAAAGGTATCGCGATCCAGTCCGGCAATGACGCGGCCATCGTGGTCGCCGAGGGCATGGCGGGCAGCGAACAGGCCTTTGCCAAGCTGATGACGGATTACGCGCGGTCGGCCGGGTTGGAGAAATCGACGTTCGGTAACCCGACGGGCCTGCCGCACCCCGATCAGTTGATGACGGTGCGCGAGATCGCGCAATTGGCGAAGCACCTCATCGCCGAGTATCCGGACTACTACAAGTACTTCGGCGAGCGGCGCTTTCCCTACCAGCCGCCCGAGCGCCGCCGGCCTTATGCCTTCTTCAACCGCAACCCATTGCTGGCAGCCGGGATTGGCGCGGATGGCCTGAAGACCGGTTACATCAAGGAGTCGGGCTACGGCCTCGTGGGTTCGGCCGTGCAGGACGGCCAGCGGCTCATCGGCGTCGTGCACGGCCTCGATTCACGCAGTCAACGCAAGACCGAAGCAGTGAAACTCTTCAACTGGGGGTTCCGCAGCTTTACCACCTTCGATGTCTTCGAGGATGGCGAGGTGGTCGCCAATGCGCGCGTCTGGGGCGGCGAGAAGCTCTACGTTCCGTTGCGCGGGAAGGGGCCGATCAAGGTGCTTTTGCCGAAACGGCCGCTGAAACAGAGGCTGACGGCCGAAATCGTCTACAAGGGCCCTTTGAAACCGCCGATCAAGGCCGGAGAACAGGTTGCGGTCCTGCGCGTCACGAGTGAATCCAATGCCGTCAACAACGTTCCGCTCTATGCCGCCGAATCGGTAGAAAGCGGTTCGCTCGTCCGGCGCGGGCTCGATTCCCTTGCTGTCATGGCGTGGCGCTGGATGGCCGATCAGGCTTCCGACCTGCTAGAGAAGATCTGAGCCCCGGGCATTGACGGAACCCTACGCGGCCTCCGGATGTATCGGGCCTTCACCCGAACGGGCTATCGCAAGGAGCCTCAGATAATGCCCCATGGCCGCTTCATCACGTTCGAAGGAGGCGAGGGCTCTGGAAAGTCGACACAGACTACCCATCTCGTCGGCCATCTCAAGGCGCGCGGTGTGCCGGTCGTTGCGACGCGCGAACCGGGCGGCTCGAAGCTGGCCGAAAAGCTGAGGGCGGTTATTCTGGAAGCGCCTCCGCGAGCGCCCGCTGCTGAGTTCCTGCTGTTCGCCGCGGCCCGCGCCGAGCACATCGCGGAGGTTATCGCGCCGGCGCTCGAAGCGGGAACCTGGGTCATCTGCGACCGCTATATCGATTCCACCCGCGTCTATCAGGGGCGCGTCGCCGGAATACCGCACGCGTTGGTGGAGGCGATCGAAACACACACCGTCGCGCCCTTCATCCCTGATCTCACCATCGTCCTCGATGTGCATCCGGGGCTCGGTCTTGAGCGGGCCAGAACTCGTGGTGATCTTACCCGGTATGACGCCGAAGGCACCGCCTACCACGAAGCGATCCGGGAGGGTTTCCTGACGGTGGCGGCAGCCGAACCGGAACGCTGCGTCGTGCTCGACGCCGATGCGCCGGAAGGCGAACTCGCCGGAAAGATCGCGGCCCTCGTCGACCGGCGGTTTCCGCCGGGAATGGCTGGGTAGAAGTGGCTGCAGAAGGTACGTTGAAGAATGGCGCGCGCGGCTTCTGACAAGGATATCGAGGCGTTGCCGGAAGCGGACCGCGTGGACGGCTTTCCGCATCCGCGGGAAACGCCACGGCTCTTCGGTCATTCTCGCGCGGAGGCGGAGCTGGCGGCCGCCGCGCATTCGGGCCGCGTGCATCACGGCTGGATTTTCTCCGGGCCGCAGGGCATCGGCAAGGCGACGCTGGCCTATCGCGTTGCCGGCTATCTCCTCGCAGGTGCCGAGGAGCGGGTAGGCGGAGGCCGGCTCGACATTGCCGAAGGTTCGGTTACGGCGCGGCAGGTTCGGGTTCTTTCGCATCCCGGACTTATGGTGTTGCGCCGGCCGTACGACACGAAGACAAAGCGCTTCGCGACAACAATTCCCGTGGATGAGGTGCGCCGGCTGCGCAGCTTTCTGTCTCACCGCGCCGGCGCCGGTCATTGGCGCGTTGTCATCGTGGACAGCGCCGACGAACTGAACGTCAACGCGGCGAACGCGCTGTTGAAGTCGCTGGAAGAGCCTCCCGCCAACATGGTGTTCCTGTTGATCTCGTCGGAACCCGGGCGGCTTCTCAACACCATCCGTTCACGCTGCCGCCGCCTCGACCTGCAACCGCTCGACGGGGAGTCCTTACGCCACGCCGCCCAACAGGCCTTCGACAACGCCGACGGCGGGGGATCGTTGCCGACGGGAGCCGATTGGGAGCGTTTGGCGGGCCTCTCGGAGGGAAGCGTCCGCCGGCTTATCGCGCTTCAAAGCGCGGGGGGGCTGGAACTCGACCGCGATATCGAGGCCATCCTGGGTAAGTTGCCGGCGGTCGACTGGCGGCGCGCGCACGATTTGGCGGACAAGCTGTCCGGGGCGGCCAATGACGAACGCTACCGGCTCTATCAGGAACTCCTGTTTGCGGGCCTGGGCGGTCTCATCCGCGGCCAGCTTATCCATTCGCCGCAGGCGCGATGGAAGGACCTTGGCGCACGCCTTGTCCAACCGGGCGCGCTTGCGTCGTGGGCGGCCTTATGGGAAACACTCGTGCGCGAGGAGGCGGAGACGCGCGCCCTGAATCTCGACCGTAAAGCCTTCATACTTTCGACCCTCGAGCGGCTGCAGGCCGCCGCGCGGCGCTAGGCGGTTATCCGCTGAAAATACGGCGCCGCGTCACCAACCCCGTGGCCAGCGCAACAAGATGTCCGACAAGCAGACCTTCTACATCACGACGGCGATTTCCTACCCCAACGGCGTGCCGCACATCGGTCACGCCTACGAGGCCATCGCCACCGATGCCATTGCCCGTTTCGAAAAGCTCGACGGCAAGGACGTGTTCTTCATGACCGGTACCGACGAACACGGCATCAAGATGGTGCAGACGGCGAAGAAGGATGGCATCACGGCGGCGGAACTGGCGGACCGGAACACACCGCGCTTCAAGGAAATGGTTGCCGCGCTGGGCTGCGCCAACGATGAATTCATCACCACGCGGGAAGAGCGTCACCACCGCGCCAGCCAGGAAATCTGGCGGCGTATGGAGGCGAACGGCGACATCTACCAGTCGACGTATTCGGGCTGGTACTCGGTGCGCGACGAAGCCTATTACGACGAGAGCGAGCTGACGGTCGGCGAGGATGGCACCAAGCTGTCGCCGCAGAACACGCCGGTCGAATGGGTGGAAGAGGAGACCTACTTCTTCAAGCTGTCGGCCTATCAGGACAAGTTGCTGGCCCACTACGCGGCAAACCCCGGGTTCATCCTTCCGCGTGAGCGCCGTAACGAGGTGGAGAGCTTCGTAAAAGGCGGTCTGCGCGACCTGTCGATCTCACGCACGACCTTCGACTGGGGCGTGCAGGTACCGGGCGCCGAAAACCATGTGATGTACGTCTGGGTGGACGCACTGACAAACTACATCACCGGGGTCGGATTTCCCGACGAGAGCGACGCGAAATGGCGCTATTGGCCGGCCGACGTGCACGTCATCGGCAAGGACATCACCCGCTTCCATGCCGTGTACTGGCCAGCCTTCCTCATGTCCGCCGGCGTGGAATTGCCCAAGCGGATCTTCGCCCACGGCTTTGTGCTCAACAAGGGTGAGAAGATGTCGAAGTCGGTCGGCAACGTGCTCGACCCCTTCAACCTTGTGAATGCCTACGGTCGCGACCAGACGCGGTTCTTCTTCCTTCGCGAAGTCGCTTTCGGCCAGGACGGCAACTATTCCCACGAAGCCATCGTCACGCGCACCAACGCCGACCTCGCGAATGACCTAGGCAACCTCGCCCAGCGCTCGCTGTCGATGATCGCCAAAAACTGCGAAGGCCAAGTTCCGCAGCCGGTCGCGTTCACCGAAGCCGACCGGGCGATCCTGACCCAGGCTGACGGGATGTATGCCGCATCACGCAAGGAAATGGACACCCAGGCCATCGGTAAATATCTCGACGCCGTCTGGCAGGTGGTGGCCGAAGCCAACAGGTATTTCGCTGGCGAAGAGCCATGGGCCAAGAAGAAGACCGACCCGGAGCGCATGGGAACGATCCTCTACGTGACGGCCGAGGTCGTGCGTCAGGTGGCAATCCTGGCGCAGCCGGCTATGCCGGAGTCCTGCGGCAGGTTGCTCGACCTACTAGCCGTTGCGCCCGAGGCGAGGGAATTCGATGCGCTGGGTGAGCCTGGGCGGCTGGCTCCTGGCACCGCGCTGCCGCCGCCATCCGGCGTTTTCCCGCGCTATATCGAACCCGAAGAGCAAGAGCGGCGGGCCCAGCAGGAAGCCAAAGGCAAGTCGAAGAACAAAGGTCAAGCCTGAAACGCGCATCGTTGGCTCGCGGCACCGTTTGGTACCGGGACCGGTGGAACAGATTGACCGGTTGGAAGCCCGGTTGCTTCGCGTATAGTCCGAACCTACCTGGAGCGGCGTAACGTTCTTGCCCGGCGTCAGGGCCGGGGCGCGGCTGCCGCAGCGGCCTGCCACCTTAACGAAGCCCGATCCGTCCGTCCCGAACCCGAGCCGAAGCAGGAGCACAATGCTCGTCGACCATCACTGCCACCTCGATTTTCCGCAGTTCGCCGATGACCTCGACGGCGTGGTTTCGCGCGCGCGTGCCAGCGGCGTCGGCACGATGGTGACGATTTCGACGCATATTCGCCGCTTCGACACTTATCGGGCCATCGCCGAAGCGCATGACGATATCTACTTCTCGGTCGGCACGCATCCGCACAACGCCCACGAGGAACTGGACGTGCCGCTGTCCGAAATCGTTCGCCTCAGCCAGCATGAGAAGTGCGTCGCGGTCGGGGAAGCGGGTCTCGACTACCATTACGACAACTCACCCCGCGAGGCGCAGGAACAGGGCTTCCGTCTGCATATCGCGGCGGCGCGCGAGACGGGCCTGCCGCTTGAGATCCACGCGCGCGAGGCCGATGACGATACCGCCGCAATCCTGGAAGAAGAGCACGCGAGGGGTGCGTTCCCGGCGGTTCTGCATTGCTTCACCGGGGGGCGCGACCTTGCCATGCGTGCGGTCGCGCTTGGCCACTATGTCTCCTTCTCGGGTGTGGCGACGTTCAAGAAGGCAGAGGAACTGCGCGCGCTCGCGGCCGCATTGCCGCTCGATCGCATCCTCGTCGAAACCGATGCGCCGTATCTCGCTCCTGTGCCCTATCGGGGCAAGACCAACGAACCGGCTTACGTCTTCCACACCGCGCGGACCATAGCCGAAGCGCGCGGGCTCACGCTCGAAGAACTGGCCGGAGCCACCACCGACAATTTCTTCCGGCTCTACACCAAGGCCCGGCGTCCAGCCGACCCGCCAGCACTCCCCGTGGAGGCCCTGGCTACTCGATGAGCTATCGTCTGACGATCCTGGGCTGCGGCCCTTCCGGCGGCGTGCCGCGTCTGGGGCCCGACTGGGGCAAGTGCGAGCCCTCGAACCCGAAGAACCGCCGGCGGCGCTGCGCGGTCCTCGTCGATCGCTTCGGCAAGAATGGGCGCACGAGCATCCTGATCGACACCCCGCCCGACATTCGCGAGCAATTGATCGACGCTCGCGTGACGCATCTCGACGCCGTGCTGTTCACGCACGACCACGCCGACCATACCCACGGCATCGATGACCTGCGCATGGTCTGCTTCGCGATGAAGCGCCGCGTGGACGTCTACTTCAATGCCGATACCCGCGAAAGCCTGATGAGCCGCTTCGCGTATTGTTTCAAGACGCGTGAGGGGAGTGGCTACAACCCGATTTTAAGGGAGCATCTCATCTCGGCTGGCGAGCAGATGCGTATCGACGGCGCCGGCGGGCCGATCGATCTGTGCGTCGTTCCCCAACGCCATGGGGATATCGAAACGCTGGGCTTCCGGTTCGGAAGCCTTGGCTATTCCCCGGACATCTCAGGCTTCCCCGACGGCGCCGCCGATATGATGCGGGGGCTTGACGTATGGATCGTGGATTCGCTTCGCCGGACGCCGCATCCCAGCCATTTCCACGTCAAGAAAGCGCTGGAATGGATCGAGGAGTTGGCGCCCAAGCGCGCGGTTCTCACCCATATGACCACCGATCTCGACTACGACGCGCTGAACCGGGAACTCCCCGATCACGTCGAGCCGGCTTACGATGGCATGCAGATCGCATTCGATGGCCGCGTTACCCAGACGCTCCCCGCCGCGACGACGGATGAGGGCTGATACCGTCCGGAGAAACGGCTGCCTCACCCGCTACCCCATTGGCCGGGCGGTATTCCTTTCGTTGCGCCTTCCGACACTCGTTCCGAGCGCCGGCCGGAAGGCGCGGCCTTGCCGAGAGCGATGCGTCAGGAGTTCGTTCGGTTGGTATGACTTTCCCTTCGAGGGAACTCAGCTCGTGCGGTCGGAGAGCCATTCGCGCCCATTCACCACGACACCGTTACGGGTTTCCGCCGGATCGACGAGTTCGGCGAATAACGGCGCGATATCTTGCGGCGTGGGGAGCGTGGCGGGGTCTTCGCCCGGCATCGCCTTGGCGCGCATCTGGGTGGCGATCGGCCCTGGGTTGACGACGTTGACGCGGATGTCGGTGTTGGCCACCTCGGCGGCATAGCTCTTTGCCAGCGCCTCAATCCCCGCCTTGGAGACGGCGTATGGACCCCAGTAGGCTTTCTCGCCGCTGGCCGCGCCGGAACTGACGAAAACGACGCGCCCGGCACTGGAGCGTTTGAGCAGCGGATCGAGCGTCCGGATAAGCCGCCAGTTGGCCGTCAGGTTGACGGCGATCGTATCGTCCCAGCCCTTGTCGGTTACGTGCCCGAGCGGGCTCAAGGGGCCAAGAACGCCAGCGTTGGCGATGAAGATGTCCAGGTGACCGAAGCGCTGAAATAGAGTCGGGCCGACGCCGTCCACCTTCTCGGACTGGGTCAGGTTCAGCGGCAGAATGGTGGCCTTCGCACCACCGGCAGCCTGGATGGCGTCATCGGTTTCCTCCAGCGCTCCGGAGACCCGGCCTTGTATGATGACGTGCGCGCCGCGGCGGCCGAGTTCGATGGCAACGGCACGACCGATGCCGCGGCTGGCGCCGGTCACCAGGGCGATGCGGCCCTCAAGCGGGCGGCCGGGCGCGGTATGGTTTGGCAACGCTTAGTTACTCCGTCTGGCCTTGCTCGGCAGGTGCCGGGGATTTCGAGTGTCCGCCTTCGACGGCCTGCCGCGCCGCTTCGCGCGCCTTTTCGAATAGCGGCGCAGCCTTCTCGCGGGCCTGTTCGGAGATCTCCACGAATTTTTCCGCGCCCGTCGCCGTCAGTTCGCGCGTGCGCTTCAGCATCCTTGCGAAGATGCCCTCGGCGGGGAGCAGATCGCCGCCGCGCAGCCGGTCAACGACGGTCATGACTTTCTGATGACGGTCGCGGGCGGCATCACCGTCGATATCGGAAGTGGCGCCGGTGAACACGACAAGCGGCGTGCACGCGGTAACCACCTTCGTGCCGCTGGACAGCCATCCCGCGTTCTCGACCTGCGTCTCCTGCGCAAAGTAGACCGGCCGACCGTCAATACGCTGATCAAGGATCGTCCGGTCAAGCACCGGAACGATATGCCCGCCGTTCTTTCCGATCTGTTTGAACCGGGCGTTATCCGGGTCGGGAAACTGTACGAACAAGGCGACCGAGTCGTTGTCCGACAACGCCATCTCGATGGCTTCGTCGACACTCGCGGCATTCACAACATTATCAGCGCGGCCGACGCCGTACGGGTCGATCTTCTGAAGGAAACGGAAGGTTGCGGCACTGCCGGAGCGTTCCGGCGGCAGTACGACGCGAAGTCTGTCCGACATGACGGCGAACTGGCCGTAACTGTCGATTTCCTTGTTGGCAGTGACAGCAAAGATGCATTCGCGAACGTCGTCGGTGCGCAGGCGGCGGACATCGCCGCCCGCCCGGCCCGAAACGGACTCCAGCGCCAGGATATCGAGTTGGCCGTAGCCGAGTTGCGATGGATCGCGCGCGACCCGGTCGATGTTCTCAAGTGTGCCGGCGCTGGGTTGGCACCGCGATGGAATTCCGGCCTTGTCGAGCTGCCCCTTGAGAATCGGACAGAACGCCCCGTGATACGCGCCGTTCTCGCCGCCGGTATTGATGACGAGGTCTTCGGCCAGCGCCGACGCGGCGGAACCGCAGGAGAGGGCGAAGAAGGCAGCAGCGATGGCCGGGGTTTTGTTCACGGGCAGTTTTCCTTCCTGTTCGCCATGGCGGCGATACCTTTGCGCCATGCCGGCCTTCAACAACGAGGACGGCCACCGGGCCATCGTGGCGGGGAGATCGTCGCGGATGAGCGTGCCGACCGAAGGCGGCGCAGTTAGGGCGTCGGCGGACCGGCTTGTCAACCGCGCAGAATCGCCAGGTCGCAATCAGCAACAGGCGCCGATCGAACCGAATTCCTCAAGATCCGACAAGGGTGTCGGATACTGGCCGGTGAAGCAATGGTCCGAGAGTTGCGGAGCGCTGTCGTTGCGGCCGTTTTCCATGCCGATTGCCCGATAGATGCCGTCGACCGAGAGGAATGAAAGGCTGTCCGCCCCCATCGCCGCGCACATCTGGGCCAGCGTGTTGCTGGCCGCCAGCAGGTCGCCCTGCTCAGGCGTGTCGATGCCATAGTAGTCCGAGTACATGATCGGCGGCGACGCGATGCGCATGTGCACCTCACGGGCGCCGGCGTCGCGCACGAGTTGAACGATCTGGCGGGAGGTGGTGCCGCGAACGACGCTGTCGTCGATGAGCACGATGCGTTTGCCCCGCAAGACGCCGGCATTCGCCGCGTGCTTGCGCCTGACGCCCAACTCGCGGATGCGCTGCTCGGGCTGAATGAACGTGCGGCCGATGTAGTGGTTGCGGATGATGCCGAAGCCGAAGGGAAGGCCGGCTTTTTCGGCATAGCCCAGCGCGGCCGGCACGCCGGAGTCGGGGATGGGCACAACGACGTCGGCATCGGCCGGGCTTTCACTGGCCAGTTGCCGTCCCATCTCCTGGCGCACCTCATAGACCGAACGGCCGCCGACGATGGAGTCGGGCCGGGCGAAGTAGATGTATTCGAAGACGCACGGCCTGGATGGCTGGCGGCCGAATGGATGCAGGGATTCAATGCCTTCCGCCGAGATCACGACGACTTCGCCGTTCTCGATTTCGCGAACGAACTGCGCGCCGATCATGTCGAGGGCGCAGGTCTCGGAAGCCAGGACGTAGCTGCCTTCCAGCTTGCCTAGAACGAGGGGCCGAATGCCGACGGGGTCGCGGGCGCCGATCAACTTATCCTCGGACAGCGCGACGAACCCGTAAGCCCCCTCGATCTGCTGAAGGGCGTCGATGAAGCGGTTCACCACGCCCTGCTCGCGGGAGCGCGAAACGAGGTGCAGGACCACTTCGGTGTCGGATGTCGATTGGAAGATCGCTCCCTGCGCGACCAGTTTCTGCCGCAGGATGGCGTAGTTCGTCAGGTTGCCGTTATGCGCGATGGCAAAACCGCCGGTGGAGAGTTCGGCGAACAGCGGCTGGACGTTACGAAGCGCGGTATCTCCCGTGGTGGAATAGCGGTTGTGGCCGATCGCCGCCATGCCTTTAAGGCGGCTGAGAACGTCGCTGGTGTTGAAGTTATCGCCGACGAGGCCGAGGTGGCGCTCGAGGTGAAACTCTCGCCCCTCGACGGTGGCGATGCCGCACGCCTCTTCGCCACGGTGCTGCAGTGCGTGCAGGCCCAGAGCGGTCAGTGTCGCTGCTTCGCGATGGTGAAAGATGCCGAAGACGCCGCACTCTTCGTGGAGTTCGTCGCCATCGAGGTCGAGTGCATCGTGCACAATCGATTTCCGCGCATGCGTTGCGTCAACGTTCATGTCGTCCTCCGGCGCCGCCGCCCTGCCGACCCTATAGAATCGAGGCTCGGCGCGCACTGTTCAAGGCTGGATGGCGTGACAGATATATGACGGGAGGGACCGGTGCAAATGGGCCGCGCGTTAAACTTGAGAAGGCTTTCCCGGCTGTTCCGGCCCTTCCGTGGTCTCCTTTTCCGTCGCCCGGTCGATCAACGGCACGACGTAGGCAATAAGGAACCCGCGTAGCGATTCACCCGTGGCCACGATATAGGGGCGCGATTTCGCTTCGCGGAACCAGGGGTACTGTTTTTCTTCGTCGGGCATGAAGTGCAGCGCCAGCATGTAGGGGATCACCACGATGATGAACCCGCGGACCACGCCGAAGAGGAAGCCGAGCATGCGGTCGATCATGCCGATCTGGCTGTCGAGAATGGTGTCGGAGATGCGCGCGGTAATGAGGTGAACGAAGATCAGTACGATCAGGAAGATCAGCGAGCCGACAACGCCTTGGGCGACGATGAGGCCGCTGCCTTCGGGCTGCAGGCCCATCTGGACGGCGATCTCCTCGGCGAACTTGCGGTGATTGAGGATGAAGTAGAGGACCGCGAGGCCCGCGATGATCCACGACAAGATAGCCAGAAGCTCGCGGGTGAGCCCTCTGTATAGGGCCAGCAAGCCGGAAAGCAGCGCGATGGCGATTACGCCGAGGTCGAGGTAGGTCAGCGGACCGATCATACCGTTTCGAGGCTCCTGAACGCGCCGTTCGCGGCGCCCAAACGCGGTTTTTTCACTGGCACGGGCCGATCAGATCCACAAGTTCCTTGAGATGCGAAAGGCGTGTGACATCGAGATTCCCGGTGCTTTTATCATACTCTCCCTGCGCCGGAACGATGGCCCTGGCGAAACCCAGTTTTTCTGCCTCCTTTAAACGGGCCGGTGTGTGCCCTGCCGCCCGAACCGCACCCGAAAGCGAGATTTCGCCGAAAAACACGCGATCGTTGTCGAGGGGAACACCCGAAAACGACGACAGAAGGGCTGCCGCGGCGGCAAGATCGGCGGCGGGTTCGTTGATGCGCAGGCCGCCGGCGACATTGAGATAGACATCGCACTGCGCCAGCGACACGCCGCAACGGGCATCGAGTACAGCCAAAAGCATGTTGAGGCGGTTGGAATCCCAGCCCAGAACCGCGCGGCGCGGGGTACCCAGCGGGGACGGAGCGACGAGGGCCTGGATTTCGACGAGCAGCGGTCGCGTGCCCTCCATTCCGGCGAAAACCGCGGCGCCCGGGGCTGTCCCGTCGCGGTCGCCCAGGAATAGCTCGGAGGGGTTGGCAACCTCGCGCAGGCCCTCGGTCGCCATCTCGAAGACGCCGATCTCGTTCGTCGGGCCGAAACGGTTCTTGACCGTGCGCAGGATGCGGAAGGCGTGGCCGCGCTCCCCTTCGAAGTACAACACAGCATCGACCATGTGCTCGATGACCTTCGGCCCGGCGATTGCGCCTTCCTTGGTGACGTGTCCGACGAGGATGAGCGCGGAACCGGCGTGCTTGGCGTAGCGGATCAGGCTTTGCGTGGCGGCGCGGACCTGGCTGACCGTGCCGGGCGCAGCTTCCAGGGCGTCGGCCCATAGCGTCTGTATCGAATCGATGATGACGACGTCGGCGGGCCGTCCCTCCGACAGCGTGGCGAGAATGTTGGCGAGGTTTGTTTCCGCGGCGAGTTCAACCGGCGTTTCAGCGAGTCCCAGGCGCTCGGCGCGCAAACGGACCTGCGCGACGGCCTCCTCGCCGGAGAAGTAGACCGTGCGTCCGCCGCTGGAGGCCACCGCTGCGGCGACTTGCAAGAGGAGTGTGGATTTACCGATACCCGGCTCGCCGCCGATCAGAAGCGCGGAGCCCGGGACGAGGCCGCCGCCGGTGACGCGGTCGAGTTCGTCAATTCCCGCGAGAAGGCGGGGAACATCGCGCGTTTCGCCCTTCAGGCTTTCGAGCTTGACGGCGCGGCCCTTGTTGCCACCGGAAAGGCCGCTACCCGGCGTGGCGAGGCCGGCGGCGGTCGCCTCTTCGACAAGGCTGTTCCACTCCCCACAGTTGCCGCATTTACCGGCCCAGCGCGGGGCGGTGGCGCCGCAGGCCTGGCAGACGAACTGCGTCTTTGGCGCCTTAGCCATCGCCACCCTCCTTGCCGCGGTAGAGCACCGAGAAGCGCGGCGACAGGCGGGTCAGGACTTCATAGCCGATGGTGCCGGCGGCATGGCCGACGTCCTCGAGCGTAATACTCGGCCCGATCAGCTCGGCCCAGGTGCCGCGTTGGATTTCAATGGCTTCGGGAACGTCCGTGACATCCACGGTGATCAGGTCCATCGACACGCGACCGACGATCGGGGCGAGGTGGCCGTCGAAGGCGACGTGGCCTCGCACGGTGCCGCTCTCGGCGGAGAGATGCCGCGGCGCGCCGTCCGCGTATCCGGAAGCGACGACGGCAATCCGCGAGGGTCGTTCGGCCTCGAACGTTGCCGAATAGCCGACCGTGTCGCCCGGTATCAGCGTGCGCACCTGAAGAACGCGCGCGTACACTTCCACGACCGGTTCAACGGGAGTAATGCGCCCCGGCAGGGCCTGCCCGCCATAGAGAGCATACCCCGGCCGCACCATCTCGAAGTGATAGTCCGGGCCGAGCATCAGGCCGTCGGAGGCTGCGAGGCTGCGGCGGCTGGCGGGCAGTCGTGCAGATCTGTCGCGGAAGACATCGAGCTGTGCCCGGTTCTTGGGATGCTCAGGTTCGTCGGCACAGGCGAGGTGGCTCATGACGAGGCGAAGGTCGATGCCTTCCAGAAGCATGGGATCGCCCGCAATTCGCTCGATCTCGGCTGCTTCCAGACCGAGGCGATTGAGCCCGCTATCGATATGCAACGCTGCCGGCAGCCGTTCGTTGCGTTCACGGGCATACGCCGCCCAATGCTGGATTTCCGGTAGGCTCGACAAGACCGGGATACCGCCGGCCTGGAGAAGGTCGGCCTCCTGACCGGGGAGCACACCGTCGAGGACGAACACCTCGGCGCCCGGCACCGCGCCGCGAACGTCCTCCGCCTCGGCGGGGAGCGCCACGAAGAAGGTGGCGGCCCCTGCTTGCGCGAGTGCCTCGAAGACGTCCGGCTCACCGAGCCCGTAACAGTCCGCCTTGACGACGGCTGCGCATTCGGCCGGGGCCACGCGCGCAGCGAGGCTCCGCCAGTTGCCGGCGATCCGGCCGGTATCGACGACGATGACACCGTTGGTGCCATCGCGGTTCGCCAGCCGGTCGAGTTTTTCGGCGCTGGGCGGCTCGCCCGGACTTCGGCGCGGCTCCATCACTCCGTCTTTCCGGCCAGCGGATGGTCGCGGTCGAGGTTGTCGAAGCGGGTGAATTCACCGGTGAACTGCAGGCGCACGGTGCCCGTGGGGCCGTGACGCTGCTTGCCGATGATGACTTCGCCGATACCGCGCACCGCTTCGAGTTCCGCCTGCCATTTCTGGTGTGCCTCCACGTCATTGACGGAAGGTTCGCGGCGCTGAACGTAATACTCCTCGCGGAACACGAACAAGACCACATCGGCATCCTGCTCGATCGAGCCCGATTCACGCAGGTCGGAAAGCTGGGGCCGCTTGTCGTCGCGCTGCTCCACCTGACGCGAGAGCTGCGAGAGCGCGATAATCGGGACTTCCAGTTCCTTGCCGAGAGCCTTGAGGCCGGTGGTGATCTCCGTGATCTCCTGGACGCGACCGGCGGAGGCCTTCGCCGCCGAACCGGACAGAAGCTGGATATAGTCGACGATCAACAGGTCGAGGCCGCGCTGGCGCTTTAGTTTGCGGGCACGGGCGGCGAGCTGGGCAATCGAGATGCCGCCGGTCTGGTCGATGTAGAGGTGGGCCTGCGCCAGGCTCTGGGAAGCCAGCACGAGACGGCGCATTTCCTCCTCGTCGATTTTGCCGCGCCGGATCTTGTTCGATGGGATCTCGGCTTGCTCGGAAAGAATACGCGACGCCAGCTGCTCGGCGGACATTTCCAGCGAGAAGAAGCCGACGACAGCGGGTTCGGGCGGACCGTCGGGGTTCAACTGCAGCCTCTGGAGGCGCATCTCTGACGCGACGTTGACCGCGATGTTGGTGGCGAGCGCGGTTTTCCCCATAGAGGGACGGCCGGCCAGAATGATGAGGTCGGAAGGCTGCAGGCCGCCCATCATGTTGTCGAGGTCGAGGAGGCCGGAGGGTAGGCCCGAAAGATCGGAACCGCGCATGCGGGCGTTATTGGCGACCTCGATCGCCTGGTTCATCGCCGTCGGGAAGTCCAGGAAGCCCTGCCCGTACTTGTCCTGCTCGGCGATGGCGTAGAGCTGCTTCTCGGCCTCTTCCACCTGCGTCTTGGGCGGCATGTCGACCGGACTATCGTAGGCGGTATTAACGATGTCCTCACCGATCAGGATCAGCCGCCGGCGCGTCGCGAGATCGTGGATCGTGCGCGCGTAGTCGCGGGCGTTGATCACGGTCGTCGCGTTTTCGGCGAGCCGCCACAGATATTCCGGAACCGTCAGGTCGGTATCGATGGGCGCCGCGTTCTCGAAGAACGTTCTCAGCGTGATCGGCGTCACCGTCTTCGAGGCATGGGCGAGCTGCTGCATCGTCTCGAAGATCGAGGCGTGGAGCGGATCGTAGAAATGTTCGGCCTTTAGGAAGTCCGTGATCCGGTCGAGCACTTCGTTGTTGACGAGGACCGCGCCGAGCAATGCCTGCTCGGCCTCGATGTTGTGGGGCACCTGGCGGAAGGTGACGGGCTCATCGGCTTCGGCTGCCGATTTGAGCTGATCGGTGGAGAGAAGGGCTTGCTGTGTCATGCCACTGGCGTTAGCCGGAGTCGGGACGGGGCGTCGTGCGGGAATCGTTTGTTCCGCGCGCGTCAAGCTCGGCTTATCCCGCTTACCCACAGCCCCTCTGTTTCCATGCAGCGTATTCCGGCATCGGCGCGGAGTGCGCCGGTAGCGCTTGCGAAAACCGCCCCGGCGGGCCAAGCGTAAGCTTCCCAACTTCGAAACGGCCCAGGGCAGGTGGATGTCAAAGAAAGTCTCTCTCGGATTCCGGACGCTTTTCGTCGGCTGGTGCGTTGCCGCAATCATGTTCCTGTGGCCGACGCCGCTTGCCTCTTCGACAACGATATTTCTCGGCCTTGCGTTGATTCTCGCAACGGCGGCCCTTTTGTTTCGCGAATGGGTCGGGCTGGTGCGCGCCGCATCGGCTGAGGCCCCCGGCCTGTCAGAGGGAACGATGGGGCAGGCGCGCAACCACGGTCTCGCGTTGGCCGCCAGCGGCGTTATTGTCGGCACCCCGATCACGGCACTGACGCTCTATCTCGTCCCCGATATCTTTGCTTCCTTCGGCGCGGCACCGGCGCAGCAGTACGGCAATGCCTTCATCGTCCTCCTCGCATTGGCTGCTGTTTTATGCTGGTTACTGGCGAAGGGCTGGGCGGCCAACTGCGCGCCGGACTGGATCGAGGCTTGATGGCCGCGTCCATGCGCGTGCGGCAATTCGGAAGACGCGTAGATGATAAGATTATACTGGTGCGAACAAACACGCGCCCAGCGCATCGTCTGGATGCTTGAGGAACTCGGGGAGCCTTATGAGCGCGTTCGGGTCGATATCCGTGGCGGCGAGATGAAGGACGACCCGGCTTTCCGCGCCGCCTCTCCTCTGGGCAAGGTACCGGCTCTCGTCGACGGCGAAACCAGGCTCAACGATTCCGGTGCAATTTGCCTTTACCTGGCGGATCGTTACCCGGCCGCAGGGCTCGGCGTTCCCATTGACGATCCGCAGCGCGGTGTCTTCGTGCAATGGCTGATGTTCACGAACTCGGTGATCGAGCCCGCGATGGTCGACAAATTCAAGAATATCGATCCCGATCCGTTGCGAAACGGCTGGGGCTCGTTCGGCAGCATGATCGCAACGCTCGACGCGGCGGTTTCTCGGGGCCCTTGGCTTCTCGGCGAACGGTTCACTGCCGCTGACGTGCTGGTCGGCTCAAGCGCCCATTTTCTCGATGCTTTCGGGATGCTTCCCGAAGGTGCCGCGGGCATCAGCGCCTATGCCGGCCGATGCCGCGAACGCCCCTCTTTCCAGAAGGCGGCTTCTTTCGAACCGGCTTCCGCCGGCTAATGCCTGCTCTCCTCAACCTGCCAAGGTGATGATGCAACTCTCGAATCGCCCCGAAGACTTTCCAGGCTTCTTCGCCACCGTCCTGTGGGTGGGTATCGGCGTCTTTCTATTCTGGACCACGCCCGGTGCGGCCTTTCTTTCCTGGCAGGCGCTGGCGTATTTCGTGGTCGGCACGATCGGAGCCGGCATCCTTTTCGGCCTCATCGTCGCGACGCTCCAGCGAATGCTGCCCTCGCTCAAACAGGGCAAGTTCGGCCCGCAGGATCCCATCGCGCCGCTTTTGGGGACGCTGATCGGCGCCGGGCAGCTCGTTCTTGTCTATCTTCTCGCGAAGTCGGTCATCACCAACGTTCTTTTCCCCGCTTCGGCCGGCTGACCGGCAGCGCATCTGCGTTCGCGGCACGCATCGCAGGGTTCCTGTCACCTTCGGAACAATGGCTGCTGGCCAACAGACGCATAATGGTCTTGCATGCGATAGGCGCGATCGAGTGTGTCCGGCCTCAAATCGCCGGCGCGGCCTGTCCGAAACAGCGAGGGGACCACCATGTCGAATGCTCATCCGAATAATCCTGCCGTCCGCGCTGCGTGTCTGGCCGCTGCCGCGCTCGGCCTGCTCATTACTCCCGGCGTCGCCGGAATCGACCGGGCGCACGCTTACGACTGCGCGCACGGACCGGACACCTATCGCGTTCGCGGCGTCGCCGACTGGGATGTCCTCAACATGCGTAGCCGCCCCACCGCGCGTTCCAGGGTGGTCGGGACCATCAGCCCGCATGGCTCTGGCGTGCATTGTCTTGGGCCCTGTCGCCGGGACTGGTGCCGTGTAAGCTGGCGCGGTCAGGTCGGCTGGGTGAAGATGCGGTTCCTCGGCGAGTGAGAGGGAATAAGCCACGTTGGCCGTATTGGGCGCACGAAAAAGCGCTCGATACGATACGGCCACCGGTACACGTCGGCCCCCGCAATATATTCAAACGTTCGAATTGAAGAATGTCTCTGTGTGCCCTACCGTGCCCATGGCCCAATGGGCCGGTTTCAATGGAGGACACGCTCAATGAGAACGCTCGCGATCGCCAGTCTCCTGGCCGCGCTGATTGTTACGCCGGCCGCGGCGGCGCCGGAAGCCGGGCAGGACAACCTGCGCATCATCGACAACGCCACCGAGTACAAAGTGAACACACCCGACGGCGAGGTCACGATTACCCGCAAGATGACCTCGTGCGCCAAGAACAAGGGCTGGCTGCAGCCGCTCATTCCGGCCGAAGGGATTAACCCGGTCGCGGAGATCGAGGTTCTGAAGGCGCTGAACGACGAGAGCTTCATGGTCGTCGATATGCGCGAGGTCGACTGGTTCGTTAAGGCGACGATCCCTGGCGCGGTCAACATCCCTTACACGGAGATGGCCCTGCGAATGGAAGACTTTGGCTGTAAGAAGGCCGATGGCAAGTGGGACTGCGCCAACGCGAAGAAGGTTCTCGGCTTCTGCAACGGCCCGGTCTGTCCGCAAAGCCCGACGGGTATGCGGGCGATGATCCGAGAAGGCTTCCCAGCGACGAAGATCTACTATTACCGCGGCGGCATGCTGGACTGGGACGCGCTCGGCCTGACGACGGTCGAAGGTGGGCTCTGAGCGGGGCGCTTCGTTCGGACGCACCTTTTCGAGGAAACGTATCGCGGGCGGCTCAGCCGCGGCCGCGATACGGCGCTACGCCCTGATCGGGCAGCCAGACGCTTTTGGGGCATTCGCCGGTCTGCCAGAAAACGTCGATCGGGATTCCCCCGCGCGGGTACCAGTAGCCGCCGATGCGCATAAAATGCGGTTCGAGGAGATCGCTCAGCCGCTTACCGATCGCCACGGTGCAGTCTTCGTGGAAAGCTCCGTGGTTGCGGAACGCCGACAGGTAGAGTTTCAGCGACTTCGATTCCACCAGCCAACGATCCGGAACGTAGTCGATCACGAGATGAGCAAAGTCCGGCTGACCGGTTACCGGGCAGATCGAAGTGAACTCGGGAACGGTAAAGCGCGCCACATACGGCGAGTCGGGGTGCGGATTCGGCACACGCTCAAGCTTGGCGTCTTCCGGATTGTCCGGCATCGCCACATGGCGGCCCAGTTGATCGACATCGGGATGGTCACCGGCCATATCGCTTACTCCGCCGCCAGGGGGTGGGGCACTTCCGCCGGACCGTCATAGACGCATCCCTCGTGGCAGCTATCGCGCGCAACCTCAATGCGCGACAGTCCGGGTACACGGTTTGCCAGGCGATGCCACAGCCAGACCGTGATCCGCTCGAGCGTCGGCGCTTCAAGGCCGTCAATCTCGTTGAGAAACCGATGATCGAGAGCGTCGCGTGCCTCGTCGATGGCCGCCGAGAGGTCGTCGAAGTGGAACACCAGCCCCGTATCGGCGTCGGGCTCTCCCGAGACCCAGACGCGCGCACGGAACGAGTGCCCGTGAACGCGTGCGTTCGGGTGCCCCGGCGGCGCGCTGGGCAAGTAATGCGCGGCTTCGAACGTGAATTCCTTGTAGATTTTCATGGGCGTGTACTTAGAGCGTTTCGCTTGCGCCGAAAAGGGCCGCGCGGCGGCGCGAAGTGGCGCATTGCGGCTTATTTCGCAGCCGTCAGGGAATGCCGATCAGCTTGTGAGTCTGCAGCGAAAGGCGCCATCGCGGGTGGGCGGCGCAATAAGCAACCGCTGCGGAGACGTTCTTTCGCCAGTCGGGGCCATCCATCGGCTGCAGGTAATAGTGCTTGAAGTCCGTAGCGCCAAGGGTGGTGGGAAGGCAGTCTTCCTGAGGGTAAACCAGTTTCAACTCGTCCCCGGCGCGCTGCTTCACGCCGGCTCCCGCCTTGGGACTGACGCAGAGCCAGTCGATGCCCGCGGGCGCTTCAATCGTGCCGTTCGTCTCGACGGCGATCTCGAAGCCATAGCGATGAAGCGCCGCGATCAAAGGTGCGTCGACCTGCAGGAGCGGCTCGCCACCGGTGAGAACCGTGAAGCGCTGTCCCTCGGGCGCCTGCCATTGCGCGGCGATAGCGGCGGCTAAGGCTTGGGCATCGTCGAATTTTCCCCCGCCCGGTCCATCGGTGCCGACGAAATCGGTATCGCAGAACCGGCAGACCGCCGTTTCCCGGTCTCTTTCGCGGCCGGTCCACAGATTGCAGCCGGCGAAGCGGCAGAAAACGGCGGCGCGGCCGGCGTGGAAGCCTTCCCCCTGTAGCGTCGCGAAGATTTCCTTGACCTGATACATGCGTGGTTTCTGGCGTTGCCTTTTAGGGGCTGGCGCGACTGCCCGACACTCGACACGATCGGCTGGCGCTCAACAAGATGGACTCGCGCCGTGCGGGTTAGGCTTGGTGATTGAGTTCGTCGCGCAGGCGAAGAAGCTGTCCGTCCGGATCGGTATTAGGCCACGCATCGAAGCCGGCGCGGCTGTACCAATACATGGCGTTTTCCTTGTCGCCCTGCTGACGATGCAGGATCGCGTGAATGTGGTTGGCGCGGCGGTCTTGTGCATGCTTCTGAACGATGGCGTGCGCCTTTTCCCATTCGCCGGAAAGCGCCAGATCGATTGCGCGGATCAGTTCGCGGCGGCTTGCCATTTCTCGTATCCCTTCTTGCGCAACTGGCAGGCCGGGCAGACACCGCAGCCATACCCCCAAGGGTGGCGCGTTTTCCGTTCGCCCAGATAGCAGGTGTGGGTGTGTTCCTCGACAAGGTGTGCGAGAGCTTGGCCGCCAAGATCGTCGGCGAGCGCCCACGTCGCCGCTTTGTCGATGTGCATTAGCGGAGTCTCGATCGCGATAGCCCGGTCCAGGCCAAGGGTCAGAGAGTGCGCGACGGACTGGATGGTCGCCTCCCGGCAATCCGGATACCCTGAGAAATCGGTCTCGCACATGCCGCCGACAAGGGTGTCGATGCCGCGGCGGTAGGCGACCGCGGCGGCGTAGGTCAGGAAGAGAAGATTGCGGCCAGGCACGAACGTCGACGGCAGCCCGGCTTCGGTCATGACGATTTCAGCTTCTCGCGTCAGCGCCGTCTCCGAGATGCGGCCCAGTTCGGGCAGGGCGATGAGATGATCGGGTCCGAGCCGCCCGCCCCAAGACGGGTTGAGATCCGCCAGTCGTTCACGAACGCCCGGTCGCAACTGCAACTCGATGTCATGGCGCTGGCCGTAGTCGAAACCGATGGTCTCGACACGGTCGTAGCGCGTCAGCGCCCAGGCGAGGCAAACGGTCGAATCCTGCCCGCCGGAGAACAACACGAGTGCAGTCGAAGTCATTTCTATGGTCCCGGGAATTGCCGATGCATCGCAGTGTAGGCGCTCCGCGCGGCCAACCCAACCGCACCGGCACAAAAGCAAAAGGGCCGTGCGGGGGAGCACAGCCCTTCCTTACAGTGCGATTGTGCGAGACAGGAGCACCGTTCCGGCCGGCGAGCGCTCCATTGAGGAGCTGCGGCCGGCTGTCGCGCTGCACAAACCGGATATGACATTTCTACGACGGCCTGCAACAAAAATCGCAAAACCGGGAGGGGTGGCTCCACGTTGCTCAGGTGGACAATGTTCGGGACGGAACACTAGCGCGCTTGCGATCCGCGGGCTAAGACGGCCCCAACTCACATGAATCGCGCCGATCAGGATCAAGCTCCATGACAGCCATCATCGATATTACCGCCCGCGAAATTCTGGACAGCCGGGGCAATCCCACCGTCGAGGTCGACGTCATTCTCGAAGATGGCTCGCTGGGCCGCGCCGCCGTACCATCGGGCGCTTCCACCGGTGCATATGAGGCTGTCGAGCTTCGCGATGGCGATGCGGAGCGTTATCTGGGTAAGGGCGTGCAACTCGCGGTCGACGCGGTGAACGGCGAGATCTACGATTCCATCGTGGGCATGGACGCGGAGGATCAACGCGGCATCGACGCGGCACTGATCGCGATCGACGGCACCAAGAACAAGAAGCGGCTTGGCGCCAACGCCATTCTCGGCGTGTCGCTCGCGGCGGCGAAGGCGGCAGCAGACGCCAGCGCGCTGCCGCTCTATCGCTACCTCGGCGGCGCCAACGCTCACGTTCTTCCCGTTCCGATGATGAACATCGTCAACGGCGGGGCGCATGCCGACAACCCTATCGATATCCAGGAGTTCATGATCATGCCGGTGGCAGCCGAAAGCTGCGCCGACGCGATCCGCACCGGAGCCGAAGTCTTCCACACGCTCAAGAAGTTCCTGAAGGACGCCGGGCACAACACCAACGTTGGCGACGAAGGCGGCTTTGCACCCGGCCTGAAATCAGCGGACGAAGCGCTGGGCTTCATCATGAAGGCGATCGAGGCGGCCGGTTACAAGCCCGGCGAGGACGTGATGTTGGCGCTCGACTGCGCGGCCACCGAGTTCTTCGAAAACGGCTCCTACAACCTGGCGGGCGAAGGCAAGAAGCTCGATAGCGCCGGCATGGCCGCGTATCTCGCCGATCTGGTGGGCCGTTACCCAATTATCTCCATCGAAGACGGCATGGCCGAAGACGACTGGGAAGGCTGGAAGGCGCTGACCGAAAGCATCGGCGACCGCTGCCAACTGGTCGGCGACGACCTGTTTGTCACCAATACGGAGCGGCTGTCGCGCGGCATCGAGGAAGGCATCGCGAACTCGATCCTGGTCAAGGTCAACCAGATCGGGTCTCTGTCGGAAACGCTCGAAGCCGTATCGATGGCGCAGCACGCCGGCTTCACGGCCGTCATTTCGCACCGCTCGGGGGAGACAGAGGACTCGACGATCGCGGATCTCGCGGTCGCGACCAACGCCGGGCAGATCAAGACCGGATCGCTCTCCCGTTCGGACCGGCTTGCCAAATACAACCAGCTCATCCGCATCGAAGAGGAATTGGGAGACGTGGCGCGCTACGCTGGGCGCAGCGTCATTCGCGGCGGCCGCGCCGGCGCCTGAGCCCGATCGCACACGGCGTCGGGTCCGTGTGGGCTCGGCGCCGCTTGTTCCACGTGGGCTGGCGGCCGGGCTCTCACGCGAAGGCAACGGCCCGCATCAACCCTTTGTAGAGAATGGTAAAATTTATTGCTCTTTAAGGCCGAGCGATTATCACTAGTGTTGCGTCACTAACGCTTGGTCTGTATTCCGCGTAACCTGCTTGGATCTCTCGTGTCCCGTACGATCCGCATTCCCCGGCGTCGCTTCGCCTGGCAACTTGCTGCATTCACCGTCGCCGTAGGGCTGGCCGGATATTTCGGCTATCACACGCTGTGGGGCCGTTATGGCCTGGAAACGCGGCGTGAACTTTTATCGCGCTCAACCGTTCTCGAATTTGAAGCGGCGACGCTCAATTCGGCCCGTAAGGCCCTGCAACGCGACATCGGCCTTCTGAACAGCGACCCGCCGGACGCCGATATCATCGGTGAACTGGCGCGCGATCATCTCGGCTACGCCGATCCCTCCGATCGCATCGTGCGCACGCGCTGACGCACCGGCAGCGGTCCTCTTTAGCCGCGTAAACTCCCGTCCAAGACGTGTCAGGCGAAGAACCTACTGCCGCAAAGAATCGCGGAGTGGCTTCACCCTTGGCCGTCAACTCTGCTAACCCTCGTGCACATTGTACGTTCACGCGAGGACGACGCCATGAACGATGACGACGATTTCGAAGATCTGCCCGAGGAACTCGATCTGCCCGATGGCGTGCTCGGGGCGGAAGAAGCCGTGGAAGTGCTGCGGGCATGGATCGCGGATGGCGCCCTCCACGTGACGTTCGATCCCGAAACCTTCCGGCACGATGTCAGCGAATGGGGCAGGCTATTGGCCGATATCGCTCAGCACGTCTGTAATGCGGTCGAGATGGACGGCCAGATGAGCCGGTCCGAGGCGATGGGGCAGATTCACGACGCCTTCGATCTGAATATGCAGGCACCCGACGCGGCGATGGCAGGCCGCATCAAGGGCCGGACGGAGCACTGATTCGGCCCGGTCGTGGCAACGTCCTGGGTCGCCTTTCTGACATTTGCAGCAACATATCTCTCGATTCCTGAACAATAGTGTGGCTGCAAAGCTACGGCCGCTTCCGATCGTCTTTGGAAAAACCCTGATTCCCTGTTTGCGGCGTTCTTTAGTCGCTTGCTGTCCTTGCCTTGCGATGCTTCACACTCTCAATCAAGCGAATGAGGGATTCGCATACGGCAACCCACAACATACGGGGATCGACCATGCATAAAAACAAGCTGTTCGCCGGTTCGGCGTTTCTCATCGCCTCCGTTCTCGGTGGCTGCGCCAACGACGGCGGCCTGCTGCTGACCACCGGTTCGCTCGGCGAAACCGAAAAAGCCGAAATGCAGCGGATCGACCCGGCCTGCGTTGCCCTGATGGCGAAGATCGACGAACTGCGCAAAGAGGGAACGCCCGAAAGAATCGCCAAGGTCGCGACGGGCAAGACAAAGACCGCGAGTGTCAAGCGCGAGGCTCTTGCCCGCATGACCGAGCTCGACAGCGCCAATGCGGAATTCCAGCGCAAGTGTTCGACGCTGGCCGCCTCGCAGCCGGCTGCGAAACCTTCGGCCGCTGTGACGACGGCACCGGCTGCGGCCACAACGACCGCAGCAGCTACGACCGCTGCCGCCCGTACGGCGGCTGCAACCGCGAGCTCCGCAGCGGGTCAGGCCGCGACCAACGCGGCGAACAACGCCACGACGGCGGCCAAGCAGCAGGCCGATGCCGCCGCTGCACGCGCCGTCCAGGCGGCCACACAGTAATCCGGAATCGGGCGGCTCTTCGGGGCAACTGCGATTTACGGTTCGGCTGCCTAGCAATCGAACCCGCATTGCCTCCGGCTGCCGGGAATTCAGGCAACTTCCCAACGGAGCCCCAAACAGGTGTGTTGCCCGTGCGGCACCTCCGTCACAACCCTGCCATGGGTGCTTGCGAAGGCTACATAGGTATGTTCAGTGCGTTGTATCCAGTGTGATTCTTTTCGGAGGGAAATCGTGTCACTCGCGCGGGCTCTTTCGCTGTGCCGTATCACCATCGGTGCCGCAGTCATCGCTGCGGCCGGCTTGGCCGGGTGCGCCAACGAAGGTGGCGGCGGTGGACCGAACGGCAAGCCCCTCCCGTATGGAACATCCTGCGGAGAAATTCGTAGCGAATTGCGCCGCCTTGATGCGCGCGGGGTTCCCTCAAAGGTCGAGGCCGTCAACGCCGGGCGCCGCGTGTCCAGCAAGGACAAGGCCCTAGCAGATCGCTACAACCAGCTTCTCAATCAGTATTTGGGCGCTCGCTGCCATACCTGAGTAGCGCGAGCGTTGGGTGGCGTTCGTCCGGTGCTCCGGCCGCGGACCCCGATGCAGACGCGTGGCGTTGTAGTCCATTCTCCCAAACGCGGGAGCGGCCGTAACGCGACCGGTTGGTCGGCGACAGTTGCCGATATCGGTGCGCAGCGATGCTTGGAGCCACTGAAATGAATGCGAACACCCAACAGATTGTCGTTTTCCTCCTGATCGGACTGGTCGCCGGTTGGCTTGCGAGCTTTGTAGTGGGCGGCGGCAACTTGATCCAGTATCTGCTATCCGGGATCATCGGCGCCTTCGTTGGCGGGTTCGTGCTCGGCGCGCTCGGCGTCAACCTTGGCATCCGTAACGCGCTTGCCTCGCAGATCGTCACCGCCTTCATCGGCGCGATCATCGTGGTCCTTCTGGCGCGCATGATCGCCTGATCAGTTGCGCCACCGCCTTATCTCGAAGCGTGGATGAGGGCCGCGGCCCCGGGAAGCGTTCTCATGACAGACGTCGTCGCGCTGTTTCAGAACCCGTGGGCCATTATGCTCGTGGTCGGGCTGATCGCGGGCTGGCTGGCCGGCCTGCTGTTGGGCGGCGGGGGGCTCATCCGCAATCTTGTCGTCGGTGTGTTGGGTGCCTTCCTCGGTGGCGTCCTGGTCCGCGCCGGACTGTTGGCGCTTCCACCCGCAATCACCGATGTCACTAGTATCGTCCCGTTCGGGACGCAGATCTTCGTTTCCACGATCGGGGCGATTCTCATTGTGATCATCGCCCGCGTGTTCATCCGGTGAAAGCGCCGTTTGCCTTGCGCCGGCGGCCGGCGTGGCATTAGACCAACTACAGGGTTGATCCCTCGTCTCGTCAATCCATTTTGGCTTTGCAGGCGAATTGCTTAGCATACGCCTGCCTGCAACAATCGACACACGCCTCGCAGCGGCAGCAGGCCGGGCGAGTTACCCACTGGAAGGCACATGGTCACTGTCCACGATACGCGAGCGCCCAGCGCCAAGGCGGCACGCCACCCCGAAAAGGCACATCGGCCCGATACGCCGGTACTAGCCAAACCATCGTGGATCCGCGTACGTGCCGCCGGTTCCGAGGGCTATTCGCGCACGCGCGATATCGTGAAAGGCCACGGGCTCCATACCGTCTGCGAAGAAGCCGGTTGTCCGAATATCGGCGAGTGCTGGGAGAAGCGGCACGCGACCATGATGATCATGGGCGACACCTGCACGCGCGCCTGCTCCTTCTGCAACGTGCGCACTGGTATCCCGGCCCCACTCGACGCCGAAGAACCAAGCCGCGTAGCGGATGCGGTTGCCAAGCTCGGGCTTCGGCACGTCGTCATTACGTCGGTTGACCGGGATGACCTGCAGGACGGCGGCGCGAAGCACTTCGCGCAGGTGATCGAGGCAATCCGCGCCAGCGCGCCCGGTACGACTATCGAGATCCTGACGCCGGATTTCCTGCGCAAGGACGGCGCACTGGAAACGGTCGTCGCGGCACGCCCGGACGTCTTCAATCACAACCTGGAAACGGTGCCGGGGCTCTACCTGCGCATCCGGCCGGGGGCGCGCTATTTCCACTCTCTGCGGCTTCTGCAGCGCGTCAAGGAACTCGATCCGTCGATGTTCACGAAGTCCGGCATCATGGTCGGGCTGGGCGAGGAACGCGAAGAAGTTCTCCAGCTTATGGATGACCTGCGCTCGGCCGACGTCGACTTCCTGACCATTGGTCAGTATCTGCAACCCACGCGCAAGCATGCGGAAGTCAAACGCTACGTCACGCCGGAAGAGTTCGCCGGCTATGAGAAAACCGCTCAGGCCAAGGGGTTCCTGCTCGTCTCGTCAACGCCGCTGACGCGCTCAAGTTACCACGCGGACCGGGACTTCGAAAATCTCCGGGCCGCGCGTGAGCGATCGCTGGCAGCGATGTAAGCCGTCGGGGCCGGCGCCTGGGTGAGCGTGCGGCACAGTTTCATCTTCGATGGACCGGAGCGCCGCTCCCTGCGTTTCATGCACTAAGCGGCTGCTGCATTCGGCAGCCAAAGGATCGCAAACTCGACGGAAACCGCAGGACCAGGATCTCTCCTCGATGCCGACTTTCTCGACACAGCGCCAGGTGACCTTCACGCCGAAGCAGATGTACGACCTCGTGGCGGACGTCGAGCGCTATCCGGAGTTCCTGCCGCTATGCGAGGGCTTGTCGCTGAAGTCACGGCGGATCGAAGGCAACGTCGAAGTGCTCGTTGCGACTATGGAAGTCGGCTACAAGGCCATCCGAGAGCGCTTCACCACGCGGGTGACCCTCAAACCGGATGAAATGCCGCGGCAGATCCTGGTCGAATACCTGGACGGGCCGTTCCGGCATCTGGAAAATCGCTGGCGGTTTCTTCCCGACAAGGACGGCTGCCGGATCGACTTCTATCTCAATTATGAGTTCCGTTCGCGCATGCTGGCCATGCTGATGGGGGCCGTCTTCGACAAGGCCTTCCGCAAGTTCGCCACGGCTTTCGAGGACCGCGCCCGGGAAATCTACCGGGCCGACGTCGCGATCGGCCGGCCGGTGGCGGGTACGACCTGACCCGGCAGCGCGGGCCACTCTAGCCCGTGTTTGAAGCCCCGGTTCAAAGGTCGGACAAGGCCTCCTGAAGCAGATCCATCGCCGCGGAGACGGTCGCGAGGCGGACTTCGCGCCGACCGATATCGCCGAATTCGAAGCGCTTCTCCTGCGTGACGACACCCGTTCCGAGGCGTTGACCCGTGGCGATATAGACGAGCCCGACGGGCTTCTCGGGCGAGCCGCCGCCCGGGCCCGCAATCCCCGTTACGGCGACCGAGAGCTTTGAGGCCGGCGCGGCACTCAAGGCTCCGCTGGCCATGGCACTGGCGACTTCGGTGCTGACGGCGCCATGACTGGCCAGCAGCTCGTCAGGCACGGCGAGCAGTTCGTGCTTCGCCTCGTTTGAATAGGTAACGAAGCCTCGGTCCACGACGGCCGAAGAACCAGCGATTTCGGTCAGCAACCCAGCAATAAGCCCGCCTGTGCAGCTTTCGGCGGTCACGACCATTACACCGCGCCCGGTCGCTTCGTCGATGAAGCGGCGCGCCTTATAGAGGAGCTCTTCGGTAATCTCGATCATCTCGGTCCCAGGCCTATCCATCCAGCGATGCCAGAAGCCCGGTACGCAGAGGACGTTCCGGACGGCTCAATCTAAGCCAACCGGAACGAGGTCCGAAACGATCCGTGAATGCGAAGAAAAACGGTCAGGGTGTGACGAGTTGTTCGCCGCGCGCGAGGAGCCGGTCGAGGATTTCGCGGGCGTCGCCGCCCAGCGTGCTTGTCGCGCGCGACTGCGCTTCCTGCCAGATGGGGAAGGCTTCGACCAGCACGACCTGACCGCGCGGTGTGAGATGCAGGCCGCGGCCGCGACGACCGGCGGGCGGATCCATGATGATCAGCCCGAGGGCGAGCAAACGCTTGAGGTTGCGCGATAACGTCGATTTTTCGATATCGAGTTCGTGGCCGATCTCAACCGCCGTGATGCCATCGCGGGAAGCAAGCTGGGCCAGGAGCGTGTACTGGCTCGCCGTGATACCGAGCGGCCGCAGGGCGTCGTCGTAGAGGCGCGTCACGATGCGGCTCAATTGCCGGATACGCGTTGCCAGACAGTTGGTGGCCGTCGCTTCGGCGATCGCCCGCATCTGTTCGCGGCTGTCGTCCTTACGTTCCAGCGTCTCGGTCGCCAGCTGCATTGTCGCGTCCCCCGCATCTTCGTCCTTCCGGGGCCATACAACCCCGTGGATCGTGGATGCCGCGATTCCCTCGACGCGTCAACGACGGGACACGGATCGATGGGTTGATTTGACGGCGGTCAGAGCTGCGCTGTTGGCAAAGCGACCGCGGCGCTCGCAATGGCCGCTATCCCCTCTTCGCGCCCCGTGAAACCGAGCCGTTCCGTCGTGGTCGCCTTGACCGCCACGCGCTCGATGTCGATGCCGAGGATTTCAGCGAGGCGACCGCGCATCGCCTCACGGTGAGGCCCGACCTTCGGGCGCTCGCAAAGCAAGGTCACGTCGACGTTCACGATCCGGCCGCCGCGGTTTGCGACACGGCGGGCGGCATCGGCGAGGAAGATATGAGACGCGGCGCCCTTCCACTGCGGATCGCTCGGCGGGAAATGCTGTCCGATGTCGCCATCGCCCAGAGCGCCGAGAATGGCATCGGTGAGCGCATGGAGGCCGACGTCCGCATCCGAATGACCATCGAGCCGTCTTTCGTGCGGGATCTCGACACCGCATAGCCACACCGAATTGCCGTCAGCGAACCGGTGGACATCGAAACCGTTGCCAATCCGCGTTTCCATCGGTTGCCGCTCCTGTTCAACCCGTTGGCGGGCGGCGGCGAGATCAGCCGCCGTTGTAATCTTCGCGTTGGCCTCTTCGCCCGGCACCAAGGCGACCGGAAGGCCGGCCCACTCGGCGATGGCGGCATCATCGGTGAAATCGTTGCGGGCGGCCGCCGCAGCCGTGGCGTGGGCCGCCAGAATATCGTTCAGGCGGAAGCCCTGGGGCGTCTGTGCCCGCCAGAGCCCGTCACGTGGCAATGTCTCCCCGACGAGACTTGGCGTCGACCCGGCGGCACCTGGCGACTCCTTCTTCAGCGTGTCGACGACCGGCAGGGCGGCAATGGCGCCGCCAGAGCGCGCGACACCTTCGAGAACCTGGTCGATCACACGCGCGGAAACGAAGGGTCGCGCCGCGTCATGAATGAGGATGATCGTTTCGGCCAAGGTGCCCTTTACCCCGGCGAGTGCCTCAAGCCCCCATCTGACGCTTTCCTGGCGTGTCGCCCCGCCGGGAACCGGGGATCGCAGCTTTCCGGCAAGGCGCGCGTCAAGAGTGTCCGTCAGCGTCTGAACCACTGAATCGTAGGCCGGCCGGTCGTCCGGGTGGATTGCGGTCAGGACGGCCCCGATCCGCGGGTGCGTGAGGAAAGCGGCCAGCGTTCGCGCCAGCATCGCCTGTCCGCCAAGGTCCGCGTACTGCTTCGGGCCATTTGCCGCTTCGGCCAGCCGAGTGCCCCGCCCGGCCGCGACGATCAGCGCAAGATTATGCACCTTCGGTTCCTTCTTGTTTCAGCGGTCCACTGCGTAGCGTCCGCGCGTGCGGCAAGCAATCGCGTTGATCCACATGGCACCTTGCGCGAACGCGAAGCGCATCCTATTGTGCCTAATCGCTGAACAAATCCAGCATCTGCCCAATTCTTCATCACCTGGGACGTATGAGAAGACGCGAAGACCCGATACGCATCGGCCATATCAACCTTGCGAATAACGTTCTGCTGGCACCGATGTCCGGCGTGACGGACCTACCCTTTCGCGAACTTGCGCATCGCCTCGGAGCCGGCCTCGTCGTTTCCGAAATGGTGGCGAGCAGCGATCTGGTGGCGGGCCGCACCGACGTGCGCCGCCGGGCGATGGGCGCTCAACTGGCACCGTTCGCGATCCAGCTCGCCGGTCGCGAGGCCCGCTGGATGGCCGAGGGTGCGCGGATCGCAGCCGACCTTGGCGCTGATATCATCGACATCAACATGGGTTGCCCGGCGCGCGAGGTGACGGGCAAGCTTTCCGGAAGCGCGCTGATGCGCGATCTCGATCATGCGTTGACGTTGATCGAAGCGACGGTGTCGGCCGTCGACGTGCCGGTAACGCTGAAGATGCGGCTGGGATGGGACCATGCCTCCATCAACGCGCCCGAACTCGCGCGCCGGGCCGAGGACGTCGGCGTGCGGATGGTGAGCGTGCACGGACGCACGCGCTGCCAGTTCTACAAAGGTCAGGCCGACTGGAGCCGCATCGCGGACGTCAAGAAAGCGGTCTCCATTCCCGTTATCGCCAATGGCGACATCCTGACGCCGGCCGATGCAGCCGCCGCACTCGACCAGTCGAAGGCTGACGGCGTGATGGTCGGGCGCGGGGCTTACGGTGCGCCGTGGCAGTTGGCGCGTATCGCCGAAACGTTCGAAACCGGCAAGGATCCCGGTCCGCCTCCGCTGGCCATGCAGGCGGAAATCGCCTGCGAACACGTCGGGAGGATGCTCAGCCATTACGGCGCTTATCTTGGCCTGCGCAACGCCCGCAAGCACATCGGCTGGTACCTGGAGGCATCCGGGGTTGACGCGGCAACCGCCAAATCGTGGCGCCGGCGCCTGTGCACGGAAGAGGAGCCGCGGAAGGCCATGGCGGGCCTGCGCGAATTCTACCGTTCGCTTGCCGAAGATTCCCGGAATTCGAAGATCGAGGTGGCGGCATGAGCGCGAAAGGAAGCGGCGGTTCTTCGCGGAAATCGCAGTCGGGCGCAACCGGGAACCGCAAGGCCGCCGCAAGCGAGAAAGCGGCAGCGAGCAAAGCGAAACGTAAAGCGCCGGCGAAGAAATCTTCCAGCAAGAGCGCAGGCGCGAGTACCGCCGCAAAAAGCGCGGCGGCTTCGACTGTGCAAACACAAGGTTTTGGCGCGTCCCGGGCCTCCGGCAATGGCCAGACCGGCGCATTCGAGAGTCCGTCTTATGCCACGCTTCCGGCGACCGGAACGCTTCCGCCCGACATGCCGCAGGCCCGCGTCGCCTCCACGCGCGCATCCGTTCTAGATGAGGCATCGCCAACGGAAGCGGAGCTGCTGCTTAACGCCATCCCGCATCCGGTGCTGGTCATCAATCCCGACTATCGGTTCCGCTATGCTAATGCGGCGGCCGAGGCCTTCTTGTCGACCTCGGTGGCGATGCTGCGGCGGCTGAAGCTCGAGGACATCGTCGCCTTCGGCTGCCCGCTCCTGTCGCTGGTCGAACAGGTCCGGCGGGATCGCGCCACCGTCAATGAGTACAGCGTCGAGATCGTCACGCCGCGGCTCTCCACGCCGAAGCTCGTCGACGTTTATGCCGGATTGCTTCCCGAAGTGCCCGGCGCCGTTGTGATCATGCTGCAGCAGCGCTCCATGGCTCAGATGATCGAGCGGCAGCTGACCCATCGCGCCGCGGCGCGGTCCGTTTCCGGCATGGCGAGTATTCTGGCGCACGAGATCAAGAACCCGTTGTCCGGAATCCGGGGCGCCGCCCAGCTTCTCGAACAGAGCATCAGCGACGAGGACCGCGTCCTCTCGCAGCTTATCTGCACCGAGACCGACCGTATCCGAATGCTGCTCGACCGCATGGAGGTCTTCGGCGACGAACGGCCACTCGCCACGGAGCCGGTCAATATCCACCACGTTCTGGACCATGTGCATCAGGTGGCGAAGGCAGGTTTCGGGCGGCACATACAATTCGTTGCCGACTACGACCCTTCGCTGCCTGCGGTCCCCGCCAATCGCGACAAGCTGGTGCAGGCGTTTCTCAACCTCGTGAAAAACGCTTGCGAGGCGATCGGCGAAGACGCCGAGAACGGCCGCATCGTCATCTCCACATCGTTCAGGCCGGGGGTTCGTCTCGCCGTACCCGGCTCGGGCACGCGCATCGCCCTGCCGTTGATGATCGAGGTGCAGGACAACGGCCCCGGCGTTCCCGAGGCGCTTCAGGAGCACATGTTCGATCCCTTCGTCACTTCGAAGTCCAATGGAACCGGTCTTGGCTTGGCGCTGGTGGCGAAACTCATCGCCGACCACGGCGGCACCATCGAGTGTGAGAGTGAACCGCAGAAGACGGTGTTCCGAGTGCTTCTGCCGATGCAGGAAATTTCCGCCACCAAAGATCGCGACCTGACGAACGCGATCTGATCGGCCGGACACGAGAAGACCGAAAAAAGGAGCCGCGAAATGGCCCGTGGTACAGTTCTGATCGCCGACGATGACACCGCGATCCGCACGGTTCTCAATCAGGCCCTTGCGCGCGCGGGATACGCGCCGCGCGCCACTGGCAATGCGGCTACGCTGTGGCGCTGGGCTTCGCAAGGCGAGGGCGATGTCGTGATCACCGACGTGGTGATGCCCGACGAGAATGCCTTCGATCTCATCCCGCGGATCAAGAAGCTGCGGCCCGACCTGCCGATCATCGTCATGAGCGCGCAGAACACCTTGATGACAGCGCTGACGGCGGCCGAGCGCGGTGCGTTCGAATACCTGCCGAAGCCGTTCGACCTGAAGGAAGTCGTCGCGGTCGTCGGGCGGGCGTTGCGTGAGCCGGTCCGCAAGCCGTCGCGGCCGACCGCCGATGTCGAGGGCGAGGAACTCCCGCTCATCGGCCGCTCGCCGGCGATGCAGGAAATCTACCGGACGCTGGCGCGGCTGACGCAAAGCGATCTGACCGTGCTCATCACGGGGGAGAGCGGCACCGGCAAGGAACTCGTCGCGCAGGTTCTGCATGAGCACGGCAAGCGGCGTACCGGTTCCTTCGTTGCGCTCAATATGGCGGCGATCCCGCGCGAACTGATCGAGAGCGAGCTTTTCGGTCATGAGAAGGGCGCGTTCACCGGGGCGCAAACGCGAACGCAGGGACGCTTCGAACAGGCCGAAGGCGGCACGCTGTTCCTCGACGAGATCGGGGACATGCCTCTTGAAGCGCAGACCCGCCTTTTGCGGGTTCTGCAGCAGGGCGAATACACGACGGTTGGCGGCCGTACACCGATCAAGACCAACGTGCGGATCATCGCTGCCACCCACCGCGACTTGCGCTCACAGATCCAGCAGGGCCTGTTCCGCGAGGACCTCTACTACCGGCTCAATGTCGTGCCCCTGAGGCTGCCGCCGCTACGCGAGAGGCTGGAGGATATCGGCGACCTCGTGCGTCACTTCCTGCGCCGCTGCGCCAGTGAGGGCCTCGGGCAGCGCTCCATCGAGACCGCCGCCATCGAACGGCTCCGGCAATACCGCTGGCCTGGTAACGTTCGCGAACTGGAGAACGTCATCCGGCGGCTGGTGGCGCTTTCGAGCGACGATACGCTGACGGTCGAGGCGGTCGAGCGGGAGTTGCAGGAGATTGCGCCGCCGGTGCAGCATGACGACAATGGCGAGCGGGCAACGCTAAGCGAACTCGTTGAACACCATCTGGCCGAGTATTTCGGTTCGTTCGGCAACGAGCTGCCACCTCCGGGGCTGTATGAACGCATCATCCGGGAGGTGGAAAAACCGCTGTTGACGGCCGCCCTGACAGCGACGCGCGGCAACCAGATCCGCGCGGCGGAACTCTTGGGACTGAACCGAAACACGCTAAGATCGCGGATCAAGCTTCTGGACATTCAGGTGTTTCGTTCGCCGGCCAACTGATCCCGACCATGCGCGCGCGGAATGCGGCGTCATTTTGGTCACGCTTCGCCACCAACTTGCCACAGTTCGGGAGTGAAACCTCGGGCGAGCCCGGTCAAACGTCGCGATTTTGTCACGCTACGGGCTCGATACTGTGGTCCACAGGCTGCAGTCATGTTGGGCGAAGGCCCGTAGTCGCCCCGTCCTCGGGCGAGACATGACGGGCGGCGGACGGGTCACCGTGGCGAACCAATCGGCACCTCTTCCGGTGCCGTCCGGAGTTTCGTTTGATGACCAGCGCCGTCGATGACCGGACCAAGGTACCGGACTCCGACCAGCCACTACTGGAACCAAGCGACCGAATGTTCTTCATCGGTCTTTGGACCGTCGGCCTTTCTCTTCTTTCAGCGCTCCTCACATTTCTCATCCTGACCGGGCTCACGCCGATCGTGCCCTCGAACACCGTGGTCTGGGTGGCGCTTCTCATCAACGTCGTGCTGATCGGCGCGGTCGTCGCCATCATCGCCACGCAGGTCTCGGGATTGCTTTCGGCCTGGAAGCAGAAGATTCCCGGCGCACGCTTCCACGTCCGTATCGTCGCCCTGTTCTCGGTGATCGCCGCGCTGCCGGCTCTCCTGGTCGCCATCGGCGCGACGGTGAGCTTTTCGCGCTCGCTCGACAACTGGTTCTCCGACAGGGTGCGCGGTATCATCGACAACTCGGCAGTCGTCGCGCGGACTTATCTCGAAGAGCACGGCCAGGTCATCCGCACCGACGTGGTCAACATGGCGCGCGACCTCAACGCCGCCGCGCAATTGGTGAAAGACGACCCTCAGGCGCTCAAGCAGCTCATTGCCACCCAGGCGGGACTGCGCGATCTTCCGGCCGCCTACCTCATCAACAAGCGCGGACGCGCCGTGATCCGTGCCGCCGAGACGCAACGCCTTCCATTCGTGAAGCCGACGGGCGCAGCGCTGAGAGAGGCCCGCGCCGGACAAGTTCCACTGTCGGTCTCGACCCGCGACCGGCGCATTTCGGCAATCGCGCAGCTCGAGGCTTTTCCGAACCGCTTGCTCTACGTCAGCCGTCCCGTCAGCCCGACGGTGATCCGCCACATGCAGCAGACCGAGCAGAACGTGGCCGAATATGCCGCCCTGCGGCGTGCGCGCGGCGGTCTGAAGTGGGCGCACGGCCTGATGTACATGACGATCTCGATGACCGGCCTGCTCGCCGCCATCTGGGCGGGGATGTGGTTCGGCGGGCGTTTCGTTGCGCCGATCCGGCGCTTGATCGGCGCGGCACAGGAGATCTCTCACGGCAACCTCTCCGTGACGCTGCCGGAGAAACGCGGGGAGGGCGATTTGAGGCGCCTCTCCAACACCTTCAACACCATGTCGCGTGAGTTGAAGAACCAGCGCGACGCACTCGTTAGCGCCAACGAACAGATCGAGACCCGCCGCCGGTTCATGTCCGCCGTTCTGTCGGGGGTGTCCGCCGGGGTGATCGGCCTCGATAGCGACGAACGCATCACGCTCGTCTCGCGCGCCGCCGAGAGCCTCCTGGGCATGGAGGCGGCCGACCTCGTAGGCCGCCGGCTGGCCGATGCCTTGCCCGATCTTCACGAAATCCACGCCAAGAGCGCCGAGCCGGCGATCAAGAGCCGCCCGCAGGTCGAACTCACCCGGCTTGTCGGCGAGGAAGAGCGCACCTTCGCCGTTCGCGTCACCTTCGAGCAGGCTGGCGAGGATGACGTCGGCTCGGTCATTACCTTCGACGACATCACCGAGCTCGTTACCGCCCAGCGCACGTCGGCATGGGCCGATGTCGCCCGCCGGATCGCCCACGAGATCAAGAACCCGCTGACCCCGATCCAGCTCTCGGCCGAGCGCATCCGGCGCAAGTACGGCAAGGTGATCGAGAACGACCGCGAGACCTTCGAAAAGCTGACCGCGACGATCGAGCGGCAGGCGTCGCACATCAAGGACATGGTCGACGAGTTCGCCGCTTTCGCCCGCATCCCGAAACCGGAGATGGCCTCCGCGGACCTGCGTGAGGCCGTCCAGGATTCGGTGGTCCTGTTCCGCGAGGCGCATCCCGGTCTGGAATACAAACTGGAGATGCCGCGCGAGAAGGTGCTGACATCGATCGACCGCCGGCTGATCACGCAAGCCGTCACCAACCTCGTCAAGAACGCGACGGAGTCGGTGGAGAGCCTGAAGGAAACCGGAGAGCGGCCCGAGGATTGGCAGGGCCGCGTGATCACGCGGATCGTGCCGCAGGACCACCGGGTCTTGGTGGAAGTCATCGACAACGGAACCGGACTTCCCAAACAGCAGCGACAGCGCCTGCTCGAACCTTACGTCACGACCAAGGGTCACAAAGGCACCGGACTGGGCCTCGCCATGGTCCTCAAGATCACCGAGCAGCACGGCGGGGACCTCACGCTCGAAGACGCGCCTGCCGATGGATCGGGATTTCCGCCCGGCGCCCTGGTGCGGATCACGCTGCCGCTCAAATCGGAAACGCCCCAGCGTGCGCGCCCACCCGACCAGGCCGCCGCCGAATGACCGCGAACAATACCAAGCCCTGCGTAATGAACCGCCGACATAACTTTCTAGACGTGCTCAAGGAGCCCCACGATGGCCGCTGACATCCTGATCGTCGACGACGAAGCCGACATCCGCGAACAGATCGCCGGAATCCTGGAAGACGAAGGACATGCCACGCGGGTGGCACGCGATAGCGACGAAGCCCTGCGATCCATCGAGGAACGGCGCCCGCAACTCGTCATCCTCGATATCTGGCTGCAGGGCAGCAGGCTGGACGGCCTCGAAGTCCTGACGATCATCAAGAAGGCGTACCCGGAACTGCCGGTCGTCATCATCTCCGGTCACGGCAACATCGAAACCGCGGTCACGGCCATCAAGCGCGGGGCCTACGATTATATCGAGAAGCCGTTCAAGGCCGACCGCCTGATCCTGGTGGCGCTGCGCGCGCTGGAAGCCTCGCAGTTGAAGCGGGAAGTGCGCGAACTGCGCGAGAAGTCGACGGTGACGGTCGAAATGATCGGCAAGTCGGTGGCGATGAACCAGCTCCGCTCCCAGGTCGAAAGGGTCGCGCCGACGAACAGCCGTATCCTGATCCGGGGCGCCTCCGGGACGGGCAAGGAACTGGCGGCGCGTTCGATCCACATGAAGTCGCACCGGAGCGACGCACCGTTTGTCGTCCTCAATGCGGCGGCGATGGCGCCGGACCGGGTCGAAGAAGAGCTATTCGGCACCGAAGACAGGACCGGCGGTCCGCGTAAGGTCGGTGCCTTGGAAGAGTCGCACGGCGGCACGCTCTATCTCGACGAGATCGCGGACATGCCGCTGGAGACTCAGGGCAAGGTCCTGCGGGTTCTGGTGGAGCAGAAATTCCTGCGGCTCGGTGGAGCGCAAAAGGTCGCCGTCGATGTGCGCATCATCTCATCGACGAGCCGGGATCTCGAAACGGAAATGCGCGAAGGGCGTTTCCGCGAGGATCTCTACCACCGGCTCAACGTCGTTCCCTTGCGCGTGCCCTCGCTGGCCGAGCGCCGTGACGACATCCCGGCCCTGATCGAGTTCTTCATCGCCCACCTCGCGCAGTCCTCGGGACTTTCGCCGCGTCAGATCGGCGAGGACGCCGTGGCGGTCCTGCAGGCGCACGACTGGCCCGGCAACGTTCGCGAGCTACGCAACAACATCGAGCGACTGATGATCCTCACCGGCGGCGAATCCGGCACCATGATCACCGCCGACATGCTGCCCGATGAGATCGGGTCCAACGTTCCGCTCCCGGTCAACGGCGGGGCCGAGCACCTGATGTCGCTGCCGCTGCGCGAGGCCCGAGAGATCTTCGAGCGCGAGTATCTGCTGGCGCAGATTAACCGCTTCGGCGGAAACATTTCGCGCACCGCTGAATTCGTCGGCATGGAACGCTCGGCGCTGCACCGGAAGCTCCGCGCGCTCGGGGTATCCTCCGAGCATCGCCAGGGCGAGGCGCGTCAGGCCGGCTAAGCTGCGGAGGGGAAGAAGCGGGCTGCGCGGGCCCCGACCCAAGGCCGGGCACGGCCCACCACCGCGCCGGCGACCGTTACGGCTCCAGGACCGAGGCTTGAATGCGGATCATTATTTGCGGCGCCGGGCAAGTCGGCACAGGCATCGCCGAACGGCTTTCGGCCGAAGGCAACGATGTCTCGATCATCGATGCCAGCGAGGCCCTGGTCGAGCGGGCGAACGAGGTTCTGGAAGTTCGCGCCATCCAGGGCAACGCGGCGCATCCCGACGTGCTCGAGGCGGCCGGGGCATCGGAAGCCGACATGCTCGTCGCGGTCACATTGCACGACGAAGTCAACATGGTGTCGTGCCAGGTCGCGCATAAGCTTTTCAGCATCCCGACGCGAATCGCGCGCGTTCGCGCCCAGAGCTACCTCGACAAGAAGTACGCCGGTCTGTTTCAGCGCGACGCCATGGCGATCGACCACATCATCTCGCCGGAGATCGAGGTCGGCACGACGGTTCTGCGCCGCCTGGAGCTTCCCGGGGCCTTCGATACCGCCGCTTTCGCGGATCACGAAATCATGGCGCTGGGCGTGTTCTGCGGTGCGGACTGCCCCGTCATCGACACGCCGCTGGGCCAGCTTTCGGAGCTCTTCCCCGACCTGCCGACGGTGGTCGTGGCGGTGGCGCGGGAAGGGCGCCTGTTCGTCCCCCACAAGGACGACATGCTGAAGGAGGGCGACGACGCCTATCTTGTCCTGCCGACGTCACAGGTCGCCCGAACGCTCCAAATCTTCGGGCACGAAGAGCAGCAGGCGCGTCGCATCGTGATCGCCGGTGGCGGCAATATCGGCCTCTATCTGGCCCGGTCGCTGGAGAAGCTGCAGCCGACGGCCCGCGTGAAGGTCATTGAAGTGGACAGGGAACGCGCGGTGCGTATCGCCGAACAGCTCGATCGCGTTGTCGTCCTCCACGGCTCGGCGCTCAACGAAGACATGTTGCGGGAGGCCGATATCGGATCGGCCGATACGATCGTTGCCGTGACCAACGATGAGCAGGCCAACCTGCTGACCTCCGCGCTTTCGAAACAACTCGGCTGCAAATCGAGCCTCGCCTTGATCAATTCGGCAAACTATTCGGGAATGATCCGCTCGCTTGGTATCGACGCACAGATCAACCCGCGATCGGTCACCGTCAGCCGCGTTCTGCAGCATGTGCGGCGGGGCCGGATCCGCGGCGTTCATTCGATCCAGAACGGCGCCGGCGAAATCATCGAGGCCGAAGTCCTGGAAACGGCGCAGATACTCGAACGGCCGCTGCGAGAGATCAAACTCACCGAAGGCGTTCGGTTCGGCGCGATCCTGCGCAACGGCCGGGTGCTTAAACCGACAGGCGCAACCGAGCTGGAGGTGAAGGACAGGGTTGTCCTTTTCGCGATGGGCGACTACATCCGCGAAGTCGAGCAAATGTTCCGGGTCAGTCCGGATTATTTTTGATCGACATCACAGCCGGTCGTCCCGCACACAGGTACGTTCGCGTGCCTTGGCTGGGTGAAGCAAAGAAATTGTTTGCATACGGTCCTATTGGCCGATGGATATGCTGAAATTGTAGTGAAGCTCGGTTATCATGGCATCGACATGAGCCCCAAGCCGGGATCCACCCGGCACAACAATGACAAGAACGGATAAGAACACGATGCCGTCCGAAAAAACACAAAGCCTGCAAGACGCTTTTCTCAATCACGTCCGTAAGCAGAAGACGCCGCTCACGATCTTCCTGATCAACGGCGTCAAGCTCCAGGGTATCGTTACCTGGTTCGACAATTTCTGCGTCCTGCTTCGGCGCGACGGCCACTCGCAACTCGTCTACAAGCATGCCATATCCACCATCATGCCGGGGCAGCCCGTCAACCTGATGGACAGCGACCCGGGCGAAGACGAGTCCAACTCCTGAGAAGGCGGCCGCCATCGACAAACCGGTCCCGGACGACAAGACGCCTCAAGCCGCCGCTCCCGGCGCGTCCCTGAACCTCAAGCGCGACGCCGTTCCGTCGCGCGCAATGGTTTTTGTGCCGGTCATACAGCAGCGCGGCAGTCGAAGCGCGGATGCCGGCGCCCAGGGTCCGCAGCATTCGCCTGAAGAACGGCTTGAAGAGGCCGTGGGCTTGGCGCGCGCGATCGATCTCGAAGTCCTGTCGGCCGAGGTGGTGCCGGTCGCCGCGCCGAAGCCGGGCACGCTCTTCGGTTCGGGCAAGGTGGAGGAGCTCGCCGCCGCGATCGCAGCAGCGGATGCGGAACTCGCCATCGTCGATCACGCGGTTTCTCCGGTGCAGCAGCGCAACCTGGAAAAGGCTTGGAACTGCAAAGTCCTCGACCGCACCGGTCTGATTCTTGAGATTTTCGGCGAACGCGCCCGCACCCGCGAGGGGCGGCTGCAGGTCGAGCTTGCGCATCTCTCTTACCAGAAGGGGCGCCTGGTTCGCGCCTGGTCGCACCTCGAACGCCAGCGCGGCGGCGGCGGCGGCGGCGCGAGCTTCGTCGGCGGTCCCGGTGAGGCGCAGATCGAACTCGACCGGCGAATGATCCAGGCGCGCATCGATGCCATCCGCAAGGAACTTGCCCAGGTCGTGAAGACGCGCGAGTTGCATCGCGCCGGGCGGCGCAAGGTGCCTTATCCGGTGGTTGCCATCGTCGGTTACACCAACGCGGGAAAATCGACGCTCTTCAACCGGCTGACCGGCGCGGACGTGCTGGCGCAGGATCAGGTCTTCGCGACACTCGATCCGACCATGCGCGAGGTCAAGCTCGAGTCAGGACGCCGGGTCATCCTGTCGGATACGGTCGGTTTCATTTCCGATCTGCCAACGATGCTGGTCGCCGCTTTTCGGGCAACATTAGAGGAAGTGATCGAGGCCGATCTCATCCTGCATGTACGTGACATTTCGCACGCCGAGACCGACGCCCAGCGCCGCGACGTGGAGCAGGTGCTGACCAGCCTGGACGTCGACATGTCGTCGGGAAACAAAAACCTGCTTGAAGTCTGGAACAAGATCGACCGCCTCTCGCCCGTGACACGCGGCGAAGCGTTAGCGGCAGCCCGGTTCGACGAGCGCGAGCCGGTCTGTGTCTCGGCGCTGACAGGCGAGGGGATGGACGATCTTCTGGCGGCCATCGACGAGCGGCTGGGAGTCGACGACACCTATCTGACGCTGGTTCTTCCGGCTGAAGAAGGCCGTCTCCTTGCGTGGCTCTATGAGAACGCCGAAGTGCTGGAGCGTTCGAACCAGGACAGCGGCGATACACGACTGCATGTCCGCATCGCCGCAGAGAAACGCGGCCGGCTCTTGGCGCAGCTCCAATCGAAACGGCTGCGCGTGGAATAAGCGCAGGGAATAATCGGCCCGGCTAGAGCGCCTCGACCTAACCCTGAAGCGCTCTAGCCGGGCCGTGCTTGCTCTACGCCTCGGGCGGTCCGGAAAGTGCCAGCCGGTTCTCGATCCGCCCAAGCCGCCGGGCAATCCGATCGAGTTTCACCTGGGTTTTGGTCTGCATGTCGTTCCCTGTTTCGCCCAATTCCACGGCTGTACAAACGCGCAGTTCCACGCTGGCGACGCGCTCGGCGATGTCATCGACCTTGGCCCGGATATGCCGCAGGTGCTCCAGGATTGCCTGATCGTCTTCGTGCGCCACGGACCAAACTCCGAACTTAGCTTCCGTTCACGGAACGATGAAACCCGACTCCGGGTCCGGAGTCAAGAACATATAAGGAACATCTGTCATTCCAAGGCATGTCCCTGCACTCCGTGCCGCCTCGCGGCCGCCGGATCATCCAAACGCAAATGGAGCTGAATAGGGGGCAGGTCGGCCTGGCGCCGCGCGGCGTACAAGCTGGTTCCGGCAAGAAGTTCGAGCGCTGGCCGGCGGGCGCGCGGTGCGCGTAATTCGGCCAAAGAAAAAAGGGCTTCGAATGAGGATCGGACGGATGCTTCTTTATTCGGTCGGGATCTTGGCGGCGCTTTACGTCGCGGCGGTCCTGGTGTGGGTGTATGTGGTGCAGAACGTCGAAACGCCTGCCTATGAAGTCGTGCGCCAGGACGGTGCCGTGGAGGTGCGCGACTACCCCGAACTGGTTGCCGCCGAAGTGCAAACGGCCGGGGCACGCCAACCGGCGGTGTCAGCGGGCTTCCGGCCGCTGGCGCGTTACATATTCGCGTCGGAACGACCGGGCGAGAAAATCGCCATGACCGCGCCTGTGACGCAGGAACCGGCGGGCGGCGGCACTGGGTCCGCCCCCATCCCTGACGGGGTCCCCAAAGAGCGTCGCTGGACCGTGCGGTTTATCATGCCCTCGAAATACGGTTTGGACGATCTTCCAGCGACAGGCGACGACACGGTGAAATTGAGCCGTATACCGGCTGCGCGGCGCGCGGCGATCCGCTTCAGTGGCGTGGCAAGCGACGACCTCCTCGATCGCAAGACCGGCGAACTCCTCGCCTGGGCCGAAGCAAATGGCGTCCGCCTCACAGGCGCGCCGACATTCGCCTACTACAACGACCCTTGGACGCCGGGCTTCCTGAGGCGAAACGAAGTGCTGTTCGACGTGCGTCAGTGACGGCGCCGTTCCGGCTCGGGCCGTCCTCGCTGCGAGGAACCCGGCTCATCGCTCGTTGTCAGACCGCTCCCTTGCCTTGGCCTCGTCCCACAGCGCATCCATCTCGGTGAGGTTGCTGTCGGCGGGGGCTCGGCCATCCTCGGCGAGGCGGCTCTCGATATGCCGGAAACGGCGCTGAAATTTCTCATTCGCCCCGCGCAAGGCGGCCTCGGGGTCGATCTTCAAGTGCCGTGCCACGTTGGCCATGACGAACAGGAGGTCGCCAAACTCCTCCTCGATCGCGGCGCGGCGCGGCTGCGGCCCGTCCGGCATCCCGCGGTCGGAGGGGCCGGAACGTTCCGGGTTGGTATCCTCACTGCCGTTATCTGATGCGCCCTGCGGAGCTTTATTCCCTTTCAGGATTAGGCTGAACCACCCGCTCCCCCGCCCGGCCACCCACGGAAGTATCGTATTTGGGTGGCCGCGCGGGGGAGCGGGCTGGCGATGCGATTCCGCGTAATGCGGAAAAGCTGTAGCCGGGCCGCGCGGATCGGCGGCGAGCGCGACCTCCTCGAGCTCGGCCAGTTCTTCCTTCATCTTGTCGAAAACCGGCGCCAGCGAGGGCCAGTCGAACCCAACCCTTGCAGCTTTGTCCTGAAGCTTGACGGCGCGCATCAGCGCCGGAAGGTTGGCGGGAACGTCGGCCAGCAGGCCGCCCCCCGTGGCTGCCGCACGTCCAGGGCTCGTTCCGCCGGCGCGCCCTTCGATTGGGCTGCCCACAGCCTTCGCCGCGGCTTTCTCGGCCTTCTCCTCGGCCTTGATACGTTCCCAGGCCCCTTTCTGCGGTCCGGCGGCGCGTTCCTCCGGTGTGCCGAAGACATGCGGATGCCGGCGCACCATTTTGCGCGTTATGCCGTCCACGACGTCGTCGAAGGCGAAATCGCCTTCCTCTTCGGCAATACGCGCGTGATAGACGACCTGCAGGAGGAGATCGCCAAGTTCCTCGCGCAGATCGACCCGGTCATCGCGCGCGATCGCATCGGCGACTTCGTAGGCCTCTTCCAACGTATAGGGGGCGATGGTCGCGAACGTCTGTTCCAGGTCCCACGGGCAACCTGTCCCGGGGGTGCGAAGCGCGGCCATAACAGCGACGAGATCTTCAATCGTCTTGGACTTTGCGCCGGGGTTGGTCACGAGACTGCAATTCCGTTAGCGTACTTGATCGTGGGGTGCGACGCGGCTTGGGAACTCTCCCTCGCCCAGCCAGGGTGTGGTGGCTTGTATGATCGTTTTGCGGGTAATCATCAATGCGTTGATCATGGCAGCGGAGCTGGCCGCCGTCATCGCGGCCGCGTGGCTCGGTTGGCAATACCCGTATCTGTTCGCCGCCCTGAGCGCGGCACTCGCTTTGGTTTTGGGAATACAACTCGACTTTGCCCGGCTGCGCCATGAGTACCCGTTCTACTTCGATGTTGCGGCGCCGCGCTTTCTGTTCGGCTTGCGTCTGTTCGCCCTCGGCGACAGCGTCATAAAGAGTCTGGTGGCCGGGCTTGTCGCATTGCTTACGTTCTCCGGTACGGACGACGACCGACGCTTCGTCACGGCCGTTTGTTTCGCCGTCGCGCTCTATGCCGGGACCAGCCTTTTGCGGCGGCTTTCGATATCGCTTAACGCACGGCCGGCGCGCTGGGGTTTCTTCCGGCTGGCCGTGCCGCTGGGCTTGGTGTTTTCCTGCGGCGTCGCGCTGGCTGCTTCACTGCAGTACGTGAAGGTCGCGACACTAACCGACATCGGGCGGCAGCTTGTGTTCGAGATGCCCGCGCGGCCGAGTATCGAGCAGGTCAGCGATCTCCTATTCAGCCTCAAGCAGTACATCGACGGGGTCATCGCCACGCTTTTGGCGCAGGTCATGCCGGTCGAGTGGGCGCAGATCGTTGGGCTGGCGATTTCCGTGAATGTGCTGACGGGTTTCGTTGTCGCGATCTACGCCGTCGTTATCGCGTCAAGTGTCAGGGCAACGGAAAAGACGCTTCTCGAGTGAGGCTTCTGCGGATGCTCCTCGGGGCGTTTCAGGCAGAAGCGCATCCTCGCCCTCGCCCCTGATCAACCGATCGCTGCTATGGCCGGCCGTCACGGGATTTCGCACCACGGGACATCGCTGACGCGATTTTTGCTCCTACTGGCACCCCACATTCGCTTCGCATAACGCATATTATGGAAAATGCGGTTTGTTTCAAATTGGAACACAGCGAGGTAGTGGCAACTTCTGGGTCTGAAGCGGACTAACCCCAAGGCGGCGCGCTGGGCCATCACGCCCAGGGATGCGGGCGCGTTGCCTTGAGCAAAAAGCAACGCCCGACCGCAACGGCGGCCGGGCGTTTAGCGTATCAGACGACAGCTTTCGTCAGCCTTCGTACTTGTCGGCAACGAGCCGGTCGAGAAGGCGAACGCCCCAGCCCGAACCCCAGCTCTGATTGATCTCGTTGCGCGGCGCGTCCATCGCCGTCCCTGCAAGGTCGATGTGCGCCCAAGGAGTGTCCTTTTCCTTGACGAAGCGCTCCAGGAATGCCGCCGCGGTGCATGCCCCGCCCCAACGGCCACCGAGGTTCTTCACGTCGGCGTTCTTGGAGTCGATCATCTTCTGGTAGGACTTGTCGAGCGGCATGCGCCAGGTCTTTTCGCCCGTCGACGCGGAGGCCGCCTCGATTCCCTCAGCGAGTTCATCGTTGTTGCAGAACACGCCAGCGAAAGACTTGCCCAGCGCGATCATGATGGCGCCGGTCAGCGTGGCCAGATCGACCATCATCTTAGGCTGATAACGTTCCTGGACGTACCACATGATATCGGAGAGGACGAGGCGGCCCTCGGCGTCGGTGTTCAGGACTTCGATCGTCTGTCCCGACATCGAGGTAACGATATCGCCGGGGCGCGTGGCTTCTCCCGAAGGCATGTTTTCCACGCAGCCGATGATCCCGACGGCGTTGACCTTGGCCTTGCGCGCAGCCAGGGCGTGCATCAGGCCGACGACGCAAGCTGCGCCGCCCATGTCGCCCTTCATGTCCTCCATGCCCGATGCCGGCTTGATCGAGATGCCGCCGGTATCGAAAACCACGCCCTTGCCCACGAAGGCCAGCGGGGCGTCGTCCTTCTTGCCGCCCATCCATTTCATCACGACCACGCGCGCGGGACGAACGCTGCCCTGGGCCACAGCCAGTAGGGCGCCCATCTTGTGCTTCTTCAGGTCTTTGGGTTCGAGCACTTCGACTTCAACACCGACCTCGCTCAAGGCGGAGGCCCGTTCGGCGAACTCGACAGGCCCGAGGTAATTCGCCGGCTCGTTGACGAGATCGCGGGCCAGCATGACGCCGTCGGCGAGTGCCTTGTGGCGCTGGAAGGCCTTCTCTGCCTTTTTGGGCTCGGCGACGTGCACTACAAGCTTGCGCAGCTTGGTGTCTTCCTTGCCGTTTTCATCGTCGTCCGCGGACGCTTTCTTGGTCTGATACTTGTCGAACTTGTAGCTGCGTAGGCAGGCGCCGAAGGCGAGCGCTGCCGCGATCTCCTGTACCGAGAGACCTTCGTCGTTCTCATCGGCGTCGACCACGAGGCTTGCGGAAGCGGCTTCGCGGGCGGCAAGCTTGGCGAAGACGGCACCGCCGGCGAGCGCCCAGTCGTATTCGCTCTGCTTGCCGCTTTCCCCGCCGCCCAAAAGAACGATGCGCTTTTCTTCCACGCCCGGCAGCGCGAACAGTTCAAGCGTCGTTTTCAGCTTGCCCTTGAAATCAGCCGCTTCGCAGGCCCGCTCGATCGCACCAGCGCTGGATTCGTCGAGTTCGGATACGACGGACGGCAACTTGGGACCGGATCCGACGAGGAATGCCGCGACCGGCTGGCGGCTCTCCTTCAGCGAAACGAACTTGACGTCCAGACGATCGGCCGACGCTGCGGGCATCGTGTTCTCCTTAACTGGGTAATGGCTGGCGGTCCGGCGGGCGGCCGCGGAAAGAACGCGCACGGACATCGCGTTTTCAGGCGGGCATGACGCCACCGGCAATCCGATTGGTCGTGCTATGCCGCTCCATGACTGCGCCAAACGGCACCGGGCGGCAACTTGCGCCGACAATGGGGGAGAGCGGCGTTCAGATCAAGCTGGCAATCGCGGAAATGGTTTGCGTTCGGCCCATGTGAATGGGCCTATCCGCGACACTGCCGAAGCGGCTTTCCCGCGAGGCCGGACCGGCCGGAACGTCAGTTCGCGGCGAAGCGCGGCGATGCAGGTGCGCACCACGTCGCCGAGGAACCCCCGCCGGACCGCGAATGGCCGCATTGCCGCCATGCTGCTATGGGAGCTGGCAACGGCTCGGCCGCACGGTTCCAGCGTCGGCAGCTCGGCCGCCTGAGTTCGTTCAATGGCCGCATTCTGGCCACTTTCCTTGCCGCTCGGATGATCCTTAGCTGGACGTTCGACGGCGAACCGTTCCGAGGCCCCTGAAGACCTTAAGCATGCGCATCTTCTCGCGATACGTTTTCCGGCAGGCCGCTTCGGCGTTGCTCCTCATCCTGGCGTCGCTGGGCGGGATCGTATGGATTGCGCTCGCGCTGAAGCAGCTCAACGTCGTCACCTCGCAGGGCCAGGACGCCTGGATGCTGATCAAGATGACGACGCTGGCGTTGCCGAACCTGCTCGCCATCATTGCGCCGTTCGCGCTGCTGATCTCCGCGCTTCATATTCTGAACCGTCTCAACAGCGACAGCGAGCTGATCGTCATGACGGCCGCCGGCGGGACCGTTTGGACGGTTGCCAAGCCGCTGATTGCACTTGCACTTCTCGTCATGGCGGCCGTCACTTTCGTCAACCACATCGGGATGCCTTGGAGCCTGCGGCTCTTGCGCGAATATATCGTTCAGATGCGCACCGACCTCCTCACCCAGGTGATGCAACCCGGGCGCTTCTCGACCCCCGAACGTGGCCTGACGTTCCATATCAAGGAGCGCGAATTCGACGGCGACCTCATCGGCCTCGTCGTCAACGACAACCGGAATCCGAAGGAGATGCAGACGTATCTGGCGGAGCGGGCGCGCATCATCAAGCAGCCTCCCACCGCCTACCTGATGATGACCAACGGTCACATCCTTCGGCGCGAGGACCCCAAGGCGCCGGCCGATATCATTGTCTTCGACCAGTACATCATCGATCTCGACCAGCTCGACCGCCAAAAGGGTCAGGACTTCGACCTGAAACCGCGTGAGCGCTACTTCAGCGAGCTGATCAAGCCGGGACCGGACGACCCCTTGTTCCACGCGCAGCCGGGCATCTTCCGGGCTGAGTTGCATGAGCGCTTCGCCAATCCGCTTTACCCGATCGCCTTCGTCCTCATTGCACTCGCCGCGGCCGGGCAGGCGCAATCGACCCGGCAGGCGCGATCGGAACGCATGGTGATAGGGTTCGTCGCCGCCGTCGGGGCCCGCATGGGAGGGCTCGCGGTCAACAACCTGGTCGTCATGAACGCCGCTTTCGTGCCGCTTCTCTATCTGATCCCGGTCGCGGCCGGCGGTATCGCGATTATTCTGATCATCCGCAACGCCAAGCCTCGGCGCGGGCCTTCGATCTCCGACCGGCTGCACGACGTCATCGAGGCGGTTCTGGCCCGTTTGCCGCGGCGCACAAGGCGCGCCGACGCCAACACGGAACCTGCGGCGGCTCCGGCCGGCCTGGCGGCAAGTTCAGCACCGCCCGATTACGCCGGGGTGCCGCGCCAGTGATGATCGGCTCGACGCTCAACCGCTATCTCGGCTGGAAATTCCTGACGGCGATTCTCGGGACGTTCGGCTTGTGTTCGATCCTGATCTTCATGATCGACTTCGTCGAACTGCTGCGTCAGGCAGGCAAGTATGACGACGAGGGCGTCGTTCCGGCCTATCAGCTCGTCTGGATGACGCTTTTGCGCCTTCCGGCCTACACCGAATTCCTGCTGGCCTTCGCGGTGCAGGTCGGTGCGATCTCAACGCTGCTGTTTCTCAGCCGGAAGAGTGAACTGGCGGTGATGCGGGCCGGCGGCATGTCCGTCTGGCAATTCCTCAGGCCGGCGTTCGTTATCGCGTTCATCCTCGGCGCCTTGACGACGACCATCTACAATCCCCTGGCGGCTGCGGCGCGCGAAGAATCCGAAAAGCTCTTCGCCGAAGCCTTCGGACGCGACGCCAATCTCCTGCGCGCAAAGTCCGGCGAATCCTGGATCCGCCAGAACGGAGTGGACGGGCAGTCTGTGCTGACGGCGGTCAGCGCCACGAACAAGGGACTGGAACTGCGCGCCGTCAGCGCCATCGTCTACGACGCCGAGGGTGCGTTCAAAGAACGCATCGACGCAAAGGAGGCCGGCCTCAAGGAAGGCTATTGGATCATGCGCGACGCCTGGGTGGCCGCGCCGGGCCAGAAACCCGTCAAATACGACGTCTACCTGCTTTCGACCTACTTGACGCCCGAGCGGGTCCAGGATGCGCTGGGCACGGTGATCTCGGTTTCGTTCTGGGACCTTCCAGGCCTCATCGAAGTAGCTGAAAAGGCTAACCTTTCTGCTGCGCGCCTAAAGATCCAATACGAGCTTCTGCTGTCGCGCCCGCTATTGTGCGTTGCGATGGTGCTTTTGGCCGCGACTGTGTCGTTGCGGTCATTCCGGTCCGGCGGCATCCAGACTATGGTCGTCACCGGAATGATGGGGGGACTGGGGTTCTTCCTTTTCGCCGAGGTGTCTCGGCAAATCGGGGTGGCCGGACTTGTACCGCCGTGGGCTGCGGTCTGGCTGCCTGTTTTGCTTGTCATCCTCGTTTCACTGACGGTGTTGCTGCACCAGGAGGACGGTTGAGTGACGCGTTTGGCGCGAAAACCGCACAATCGATGCGGCAGGGGGCGCGCTGAAATGCTTGACCTGGAGCGCACTTCGCACCAGTCGCCGACGAGGCGGCCGGGCGAGAGGCTTCTGGGCCATGCGTTGGCCGTTTCGCTTGTTATCGCCGCCGCCACCGCGGGTCTGGCTGGGGAGGCGCGTGCGCAGACGCCGCTGTTCCCGCAGTCGACCGGCGTCAAGAACCCGACCACCTTCAAGCAGACCGCCGACGGTATGCTGCCCTCGACCGACATCGACCGGGCGCAGCCGCTGTACCTGCAGGGCGACCAGCTCATTTACGACAACTCCGGCGACACGGTCATCGCCCGCGGAAATGTCGAGATCTATTACAACGATCACGCCCTTACGGCCGACGAGGTCGTCTACGACCAGGCTGCCAACACGCTGACTGCGCAGGGCAACGTCACGCTGCGCGAGCCCAATGGCAACGTTATCCGCGCCGACCGCTACACGCTGACGGATGATTTCCGCGATGGCTTCGTGGAGTCGTTAAGCATCGTCGCCAAGGACGAGACGCGCATCGCCGCTCGCCGCGCCACCCGCACGGACGGCAACGTGACCGAGTTCTCCGATGCGAAGTTCACGCCGTGTAAGACCGTCGGGGACGAGCCACCGCTGTGGTGCATCTCATCTCGCCGGATCATCCACGACACCGAGCAGCAGACGGTGACCTATCAGGACGCCCAGTTCGAGGTCTTCGGGCAGCCGATCGTCTATCTGCCCTACTTCCAGCATCCCGACCCGTCGGTGAAGCGCCGTTCGGGCTTCCTGCCGCCGTCGTTCACGACATCGTCCGATCTCGGGTTCATGGCGACGACGCCCTATTACTTCGCGCTGTCGCCGCACTATGACTTCACGTTCGCGCCCGGTTATTCGACGAAGCAAGGCATTCTCTATCAGGGGGAATGGCGGCACCGGCTGGCCAATGGAGCTTATAAAGTCGAACTGGCCGGCATCGACCAGTATTCGAGCACGCTCCCGGATTCGCTTTCAACGAGCCGGCGCGAAGACCTCGAGGGTTGGCGCGGATCGGTCAAGACGCAGGGCCTGTTCTCGCTGTCGAGCTGGTGGCAGTTCGGCTGGGACGTGACGCTCGAATCCGATGACACCTTCCGCCGGTTCTATAAACTCGACAGCCGGCTGCTGACGGACCGCATCAACAAGACCTTCCTTGAAGGCATCTCCGACCGGAACTACTTCGGCGCGACGCTCTACCAATTCGGCGGTCTGCTCCTCGACGACACGCAGCGCTCCGAGAGCCGCGTGCATCCGGTCATCGACTATAATTACGTCCTTGACGACCCGTTGCTGGGCGGTGAACTGCGCTGGGACAGCAATATCACCAGCCTGTCGCGCGACGAAGCCGTCCGCTTCGGCAGCTCGCCGAGGAATTACGAGCAAAACACGTCGCGCGTGACGACCGAGTTGAGCTGGCGGCGCCAGATGATTGACCGGATCGGCATCACCTATACGCCGTTCGCTTACGCACGCGGCGACGTCACTCAGTATGAAAACTATCGCGACCCCTATGCACCGGACCGTTTCGCGGAACTGCAGAACCCCACGCTCGAAGACGACGTGAGCGCCTCGGGTGTCGCCGGCGGCGGCGTGACCATCGCTTATCCTTGGGTTGCCTCGGCGGCCGGGGTTACTCACACGATCGAGCCGATTGGCCAGATCATTGGGCGCACGGCGACCAACGAGAAGCGCGATGCACCCAACGAGGACGCGCAGAGCCTCGTGTTCGATGACACCACACTGTTCGATGTCGACAAATTCTCGGGCTTCGACCGCTTCGAAACGGGCAGCCGCGCGAACGTCGGCGTGCAGTACACCTTCCAGCTCAACGATGGCGGTTACGGCCGCGTTCTCGCCGGCCAAAGCTATCATCTGAGCGGCAACAATCCCTTCGAGGACCCCGGCCGCATCACCGCGATTGAACCGGGCCGCAACCCGAACATCACGCCGGAAAACATCAACCGTTTCCAGCGCTACATGCATTCGCCCTTCAGCGGTCTCGAAACGACCCGCTCCGACTACGTCCTCGGTGCCTATTTCGCGCCGTCGCGCTACCTCAACCTCGTGTCGCAGAGCCGCTTCGACGAAGAAAATTTCGCGCTGCGGCGTGAGGATGCCGCGGTTTCCACGATTCTCGGTCCGCTCTCGGCGACGGCGATGTATTCCTATGCCGCGTTCGATCCGGAATTCGGCCTCGATGAATCGCAAGAGGAAATCAACGGGCGGCTGGGCCTTCAGCTCACCGAGCGCTGGAGCGTCGACGGCCGCATCCGTTACGACCTCGATGACGACTTCCTGCTCTCGAATACGCTGCAGCTTCGCTATGCCGACGAGTGCTTCATTCTCACCGCGGCCTACAGCGAGCGCTTCTACGAGAACAAGGACATCGACACCGACCGGACGATCTACCTAGCCTTCGAGTTCAAGCATCTCGGGATGGTCGACTACCGGACCGACGTTCTTGAGGACACCAACGGCTTCGGCGACCGGAACTAAGGGCGGAAGACCACACCTATGGACGCGTCCGTGCTCAGGGCGGTTCGGCATTGAAGGCCGCGGTCTTCTATTCTTGCGGACGCGTCGAGCCGCGCGGGGTAGGCGGTCGCCAATACCAGATTGCGCGCCGTCGCCTTTCGGGCCGGCGGGCATTAATCCCGGCAGCTTAGGTGCGACCGAGGTCGGGAGACACGGGTTCGCGTCGCAAGCCATGCACAAGTGCCGAAATCGTCCATCTGGCTGACCACAGTCGTGCCGTGGATTCGGATTGTTCCCGCCGCCTTGTGTCTGCCACTGTTGACGCGCAAAAGCGCCGGTGACAGCCTTCATCCAGTGGTTCCGGCCGATTCGACCGGGAGGCTGTGCTGTACTGGTAGCTCTTGAAATATCGGCCGCGGCCCATTTCCCGAGAGCGTTCCGGTTGAATGAATTCCTCGCCCTCCCCATAGGCTTCGGCGGCGGTGTCGCCGTGGCGGCCGGATCGGTTGTGCGAGGGTGACTATTCAATGGCGCGGAGACGAGAGGCAGAAGAGACGATGATGGGAAACGGCGACCATTGCGCAAGGTCTTTCCGGCAGCAGCATCAGACGCGGGGCCCTGGCATCGTGAATTGCGTCCGTGCATCCGGACGTTCGTTCGCCATGACGCTGGTCCTGGCTGGCACTGCGATGTCTGCGACGCTGATTACTGGCGGTGCTGCTCAAGCAGCCGGCCCTGCGCCGGCGCTGGGCGCGCTCCTGGCGGCGCCGTCGGAACAGTGGTCGAAGGAGAGCGGGCTTCCCATCGTTCGCGTCAAGTCGACCGGGATCGCCGTCCTCGTGAACGACGAGCCGATCACGCATTTCGAGATTCTACAGCGCCAGCGCTATCTAAGCCTCGGCAGCGGCGATATCAGCAAGCAAGCACAGGCCCGGTTCAAGAAGCTGATCTCGGCGAAGAGCACCACCGAAAAGCTGCGCGGCATGCTCAAGGAAATCATCCAGGCAAACCCTGGGAAGACCAAAGAACAGATCCTGGCGATCTTCGAGAAGAAGAAGCGCGCCTATGCGGTAAGCCTTCAAAAAAGTGCCGTTCAATCCGCGCGCAACAGCGTTCTGCCAGGATTGCGTAAGCAGGCTCTCGATGAGCTCATCGAGGAACGGATCAAGATCCAGGAAGCCAAGAAGCTGAGCGTTATCGCCTCCGACGACGAGGTCGACAAAATCGTCGCCGGGCTTGCCCAGCGCAACAAAATGGACCTGCCCGCTTTCGAGCAGCACATGAAGAAGATGGGCACGGACCTGAGGACACTTAAGGGCCGCTTCCGCGCGATGATTTCCTGGCGCAACGTCATTCGCCGCCAGTTCGGCCACCAGATTGCGATTACCAGCCGCGACCTCGACCGCGAAGTGGCCAGCACGGAAGCCGACGACAAGACCGAACTGACCGTTCAGCGTATCACGCTGCTGCACGCGGCCAGCCTCGGCGACAAGCAACTCGCCCGCCGTCTGCAGGAAGCGCAGGCGATGCGAGCGAAGTTTGCCGGGTGCTCGACCACGGGATCGCTGGCCAAGACCGCAGGGGCGGCGCGGTTCGACAACCTCGGCCCGACGGAGGCCAGCCAGGTTCCCGAGCCCGCGCGCACGATGCTGATCAACGCCCAGGACGGCGAGATGCTTCCACCGACGATCGGCGACAAGGGCGTCGATCTGTGGGTCCTTTGCGGTAAGAAGACGGTGGCCGCCGACAAGACGAAGCGTGACACGGCGAAAGAACAGTTGCGCCAGCGCGAGTTCCAGGTTTTGGCGGAGCGGCACCTCAGCGACCTTAAACAGGACGCCCATATCGAATACAGGTAACCCGCCGCGCCGCCCGTCCGGCCGGGCTTATCCTTTCACACCCGGGAACCTCGCCAAATGACGAACCGCGGGCCTCGTCCGCTGTGCCTGACCATGGGCGATCCCGCCGGGATCGGCCCCGACATAACGCTCGGCGCCTGGTCCGCGCGTGAAGAGGCGGGGCTCAAACCGTTCGTCGCCTATGCAAATGCGGAAGCATTGGCCACCCGCGCAGCGCAGCTCGGACTCGAAATACCTATTGAACCGGTGGGCGATCCCGAAGCCGCGTGCGATGTCTTCTCTGCCGCCCTACCCGTGATCGATATTGCGCTCCGCACGGGCGTCCGTTGCGGTCATCCCGACCCGGCGAACGCGGGAAGCGTTCTGCATTCCATCGAATCCGCCGTGGAAGCCGTGATGGAGGGCCGCGGAGCCGCGGTCGTCACCAATCCAATTGCCAAGTCGGTGCTCTACAAGAGTGGTTTCCGTCACCCTGGGCACACGGAATACCTGGCGGCGCTGGCTGAGTTGCATGACCCTTCCTCGAGTCCCACGCCGGTGATGATGCTAGCCGCGCGCGAACTGCGCGTGGTGCCGGTGACGATTCACATCCCGCTATCGGCCGTCGCGGCGCAGCTCTCGCCAAACCTATTGGAACGCTGCATTCGCGTCACGGATCGTGCCATGCGCGAGGACTTCGGCATCGCTTCGCCCCGACTCGCCGTGACCGGGCTCAACCCGCATGCGGGGGAGGACGGCACGATGGGCACCGAGGAACGGGACGTCATCGTTCCGGTCCTCAAGCGGTTGCAGGCGGACGGGCTCGACCTCAGCGGGCCGCACCCCGCCGACACCTTGTTCCATGAAAAAGCGCGGGCGCGGTACGATGCGGCCATCGCCATGTACCACGATCAAGCACTCATCCCGATAAAGACCTTGGCATTCGACCGCGGCGTGAACGTCACCCTTGGCCTTCCCTTCGTGCGCACATCGCCCGATCACGGAACGGCGTTCGACATCGCTGGCTCGGGCGAAGCCTCGGCGGACAGCCTCATTGAGGCATGTAAACTCGCAGGGCAGATGGCGGATGCGCGTCGCGCCGGCAGCGGCGTGATATGACACCGCGCCATCCGCCGGGCGCCGGCGATCCTCCCCATAATGAAGACGGGCCGCAGACCGGTGCTCGCGAGCATCCCAGCGGCCCAGGGCACGGAAAAGATCCGCTTCCGCCGCTTCGCGAAGTCATCAAGCAGCACGGTCTGACCGCACGCAAGGCACTCAGCCAGAATTTCATCCTCGACCTCAATCTTACCCGGCGCCTTGCCCGCATCGCGGGGCCGCTCGAAGATGCTTTGGTTGTCGAGATCGGTCCGGGACCCGGCGGTCTGACACGCGGTCTTCTCATGGAAGGCGCGGCCCGCGTTATCGCCGTTGAGCGGGATGAGCGCTGCGCGGCGGCGCTGCAGGATATCGCCGGGGCCTATCCCGGCCGGCTCGACGTTCGCCTGGCCGACGCCCTCGATACCGATTGGCGCGCGGCGACCCGTGAGGCTTCGGGCGACGTGGTCGTGGTTGCCAATCTTCCCTACGCGATCGCCACCAGTCTTCTGGTGGGCTGGCTGGAAACCGAGCCCTGGCCACCCTGGTATGCGCGGATGGCGTTGATGTTCCAGAAGGAGGTCGCCGAGCGGATCGTCGCCGAACCCGGCACGAAGGCCTACGGCCGCCTCGCGGTTCTGGCGCAATGGCGCACGCAAGCTTCGATCGCGTTGCGGCTTAAGCCGGAAGCCTTTACGCCACCTCCGAAAGTGGCTTCGGCGGTCGTCTTGTTCGTACCGAAGCCCATTCCAACGCCCGCGGCGTCAGTCAAGACCCTGGCGCGCGTGACGGCGGCGGCCTTCGGACAGCGTCGCAAGATGATCCGGCAGAGCCTCAAGGGGCTGACGGCGATGCCGGAGTTGCTGATCGAACGTTGTGGGCTGGAGCCGCAGTTAAGGGCGGAAGACCTGACAGTTGAGCAATTCGCGGAGCTTGCGGCGGCGTTCGACGGAGAAGCCTGAAGCTAGCCTGACTTCCCGAAAGAACGGTCAGCCCAGATCGCGCTGAAGGCTTTCGACCAACGGGCCGAGGCCTGTGCGCCGCGTTCGCCGCAGTCTTTCGGCCTCGAGGATCGTGCGCAGCTCGGCGAAGCTGTGCTCGAGATCCATATTGACGATGACGTAGTCGTATTCGCTCCAGTGGCTGATCTCGTTCGAGGCTTGCGCCATGCGGCGGCTTACCACATCGGCGCTATCCTGGTTGCGGGCGCGCAGCCGCTCTTCCAGTGCAACGGCGCTGGGCGGCAGTATGAAAACGCGAACGACATCCTCGGGGAGGCTTTCGGCAAGTTGCCGGGCGCCTTGCCAGTCGACATCGAACAGCACGTCGGTGCCGGCCTCCAGCGCGCGCTCAACGTTGGCGCGCGGCGTACCGTAGTAGTTGCCGAAGACCTGGGCCCATTCGAGGAGCGCACCCTCCTCACGCAGCCGCGCGAAGCCCGTTTCGTCGACGAACTGATAGTCGACGCCGTCGGTCTCGCCCGGTCGTGCCGGCCGCGTCGTTACCGATACGGACATGGCGATACCGGGCGACTCGGCCTCCATCAGCCGTTTGGCGAGCGTTGTCTTGCCCGCGCCGGAGGGCGAGGAAATCACGAACAACAGGCCGCGACGGTCGTTGGTCTTGGAGGCAGCGTGCGGTGCGTTCGGAGGTGTCGCTGTCATGGCGTCCGGTATCCTGCAGTCCGGGAGGCGGGTCACTCGATGTTCTGGACCTGCTCGCGGAGCTGATCGATTTTCAGCTTCATCGCCAGGCCGGCTTCAGTGATGGTCGTATCATGAGACTTGGAGCATACGGTATTGGCTTCGCGCTGAAACTCCTGAGCGAGAAAGTCCAGCTTGCGGCCGATGGCGCCGCCCGTGGCCATAAGAGCGCGCGCGGCCGCGACATGGGACTTCAAACGCTTGACTTCTTCCTCGACGTCGGCACGCGCAGCCATGACCACGGCCTCCTGATGCAGCCGCGCGGGATCGAGCCCGGTTTCTGTCGCAACAAGACGCGCCACCTGTTCGGCGAGGCGCGTTCGGATCGCCTCCACCGACCGGGCCGGGGCGCGTTCGACTTTCTCGGTCAGCTCCTCGACATCGTCGATCTGGCCGGTAATCACGCTCTCAAGCCGCTGGCCCTCGGCGGTGCGGGCCGAGACGAGATCTTCGAGAGCGTTGGCGAAACTGGCAAGGATCGCCTCCATGAGCGCCTCGGTCTCGTGCTCGCCGGGCTGGCTTTCCACCACCTCGATGACTCCGCGCTGGTTCATGAGTTCGGCGGTCGCGGGCATTTGTCCGCCGGTTAATTCGCAGATCCGCTCCGCGGCCGCGAGGAGCTGCTTGAGCACCGGCTCGTTCAGGCGGACTTCGCTGCTCCGGCTGGAGCGGGACACCGTCAGGGAGACGTGAAGCGTCCCGCGCGTCACATACTTCGCCGCCAAAGCCCGGAGCTTCGGTTCGAGCGCGTCGTAACCTTGCGGCAGTCGAACGCGGAGATCGAGGCCCTTGGCATTGACGCTGCGCACTTCGATGAACCAGCCGACATCTTCCCGGTTGCCTTCGACTCGGGAAAAGCCGGTCATGCTTTGCAGTGTCATGGGGCCTCCGGGCCGGCATTCTGGTTATCGTTATCGGCGTGTCTTGCTGCGTTGCGCGAGACGGGGAGCGAGAAGCATGGGCGGGGCTCTCGCCAAAGGAACTCAATGCGACGCAACGATGGGTCCGGCCAAGTGCTGGGCCGGTTCGATTAGCGCGGTTTGCGCTGAGGCGGCGGGATGGCGGCTGAAGCCGGCTCCGTTGTTGTCGTCGTCGGGACGGTCGTGACCGGTGAGGCGGGCGCAGCCGTTACCGCAGGTGCGGCCGGCGGATCTGTCGCGCTCGCGGTTTCGGCGGCGACATCGTCCGGTTCCTCCGGCTGTCTTGCCGGTGGCGTCACGGTCGTGACGGGGCTTGCGGCGTCCTGGGCGGCCTCTTCTCGTTCTTCCCGGCGGCGTTGGCGCTCGATCTTGCGCCATTCGGCAACCGCGGCGTTATGCTCCGCAAGCGTCTCGGAGAACTTGTGGCCGCCGGTACCGTCCGCCACGAAGTAGAGAGCCTTGGTTGCCGCCGGGTTCAGCACGGCGAGGATCGACTCACGGCCTGGGTTGCAGATCGGAGTCGGCGGTAGTCTGTCGATCGTGTAGGTGTTGTAGGGCGTCGGCGCGCGGATCTCGGATTTGAGGATCGGCCGGCCGAGGCTGCCGCGGCCACCGACGATTCCGTAGATGATCGTGGGGTCGGACTGCAGGCGCATGCCGCGGTTGAGGCGGTTCATAAAGACGGCTGCCGTCATCGCCCGCTCTTCGGGAACCGCGGTCTCCTTCTCGACAATCGATGCCAGAATGAGCGCTTCCTGCATGTTCTCGATGGGCAGACCGTCCTGGCGCTTCTCCCAGAGGCCTTCGATGAAGTCCTGATGCGCCTGGCGCATACGGTCGAGCACCGCCTGGCGCTCCGTTCCCCGTGCGTAGGGGTAGGTGTCCGGCAGCAGCGTCCCTTCCTCTGGGATCGTGTCGATCGTACCGGTCAGGCCTTCGTCGGCCTGGAGCCTGGCAACGATCTGCTGGCTCGTCAGACCTTCGGGGATGGTGATCTTGTATTGGACCGACTTGCCATTGACGAGGGTGTCGAGCACCTTCTGCATGCTGGCGTTAGCGTCGATGCGGAACTCGCCGGCCTTCATGTCCAAGCGGTCGCCGAGAAGATAGGAACGCACCAGGTGATTGACGATGAACGTCCACCGATTGGCGATCACACCCTCGCGTTCCAGACGTTCGGCGATTTCCAGCCGCCCTTCGCCGCGTGGGATAATCAGCGTCCGCGATTCGGCCAGCGGGCCGGGCTGGGAGAACTGATGCTGCAGGACGAACACGGCCATCCCGCCAATGGCGAGGGCGAGCAGCAGCACAGTCATCGTGCCGCTGATGAAGCGAACCCACTTGCTGAAGGATCCGCTTTCACGGCGGCGACGGCGTCCGCCCTTCGGGCGTGCCGGGGCGCGTGACGGCTCGAGCATTTCTGCGGGGCTGCGCGGCCGAATTCCGCCGCGGCGCGGATCCGGCAACTCGGGTTCGCGTTTCCGAACGCTCATCGCTTGTATCCCTGCCCTCTCGGAATAGGCGGCGAAATCGCCGCGAACGAATCGCTGTTATCTGGCTTGCCGAGCCTAGCCATCAAATACGGGCGTCCGGAAGCCGGGCTTTGGATAAAACCGTCATAAGCCTCGGATCGCTGGAGCACGTGTCCGGCAAGCGCGGACCTTGGTCCCTTGAAGGGCGAAAGGAGCGGCAGGATTCCGGCTTAAAGAAGGCGGTTTGATTGGGCCGCGCTTCGGGTACTGCCACACCTGGAAGCCTGCGATCCGCGGCACGCGTTTTGGGCCCGCGTGACGAACCTTCAAGCATCGGCAGCGCAGACTGGTTGCGGCTGCGGTTTCGTTCAGGCGTCGACCCGGCGCAGGATCAGCGAAGCATTGGTGCCGCCGAAACCGAACGAGTTGGACAGCACCGTATTGATCTCTTTCTCCCGCTTCTCATGCGGGACGAGATCGATGGGCGTATCGACCGACGGCTCATCGAGATTAAGGGTCGGCGGTGCGACGTTGTCGCGAATGGCGAGCGTCGAGAAAATCGCTTCCACCGCTCCGGCCGCGCCGAGGAGGTGCCCGATCGCCGACTTGGTCGAGGACATGGCGAGTTTCCCCGACGTGTTGCCGAAGAGCCTCTCGACCGCGCCGAGTTCGATCTCATCGCCCATCGGCGTCGAGGTGCCATGCGCGTTAACGTAGTCGATGTCGCTCGCGGAAACGTCGGCCCGTTTCAGCGCCGCCTTCATGCAGCGGTAGGCGCCATCGCCGTTTTCCGCTGGGGCCGTGATGTGATAGGCGTCGCCGGAGAGACCGTAGCCGATGATCTCCGCGTAAATCTTCGCGCCGCGGGCCTTGGCGTGTTCGTAGTCCTCGAGGACGACGACTCCGGCACCTTCACCGATGACGAACCCGTCCCGGTCCTTGTCGTAGGGCCGTGAGGCTTTCTGGGGATTGTCGTTAAAGCCCGTCGACAGGGCGCGGCAGGCGGCGAAGCCGGCAAGTGCGATACGGCAGATCGGGCTCTCGGTCCCGCCCGCGACCATCACCTCGGCATCGCCGTACTGGATCAGCCGCGCCGCGTCTCCGATGGCGTGCGCACCCGTCGAGCAGGCGGTGACAACCGCGTGGTTCGGGCCCTTGAGCTGGTGGCGGATCGAAACGTAACCCGACGCCAGGTTGATGAGGCGGCCTGGAATGAAGAAGGGGCTGATGCGGCGGGGGCCCTTTTCCTTGAGAAGAATGGACGTGTCGGCGATGCCGCTGAGGCCGCCGATCCCCGAGCCGATAAGGACGCCGGTCCGTTCCTGCTTCTCCGCCGTGTCGGCCTTGTAACCGGAATCGGCGATAGCCTGATCGGCGGCGGCCAGCGCGTAGGTGATGAAGGCATCGACCTTGCGCTGTTCTTTCGGCTCCATCCAGTCGTCGGCGTTGAACAACCCGTCTTCTGTCGCGCCACGCGGCACGAAGCAGGCGATTTGCGAGGCGATGTCATTCACCTCGAATTCTTCCACGCGCCTGGCGCCGTTCTTTCCAGCCAGGAGCCGGCTCCAGCTCGCTTCGACGCCGCATCCCAGCGGTGTCACGAGACCAAGACCGGTAATTACGACGCGCCGCATGGCAGTTCTTCCCCGTATCCTAATACTTAGAGCGCGGATCTTACCCCGCGCCCGGCCGTTCCTCAGATCGCCTTCGATTGGCGGGATCGGGCACGTTACGCACCCGATCTCAGCGCTCAACCGCCGGTGCGCCCGCGACGTTCGCCCGGCGCCAGAACCGGCGCCGTTCGAGCGGGCGGACGATCAGGCCGCGTTCGCGTTCTTTTCCAGGAACTTCACGGCGTCGCCGACGGTGAGGATGTGCTCAGCGGCGTCGTCGGGGATCTCGCAGCCGAATTCTTCTTCGAAGGCCATCACGAGTTCAACGGTATCGAGGCTGTCGGCGCCAAGGTCGTCGATAAAGCTGGCCGATTCGGTGACTTTGTCGGCTTCAACGCCGAGATGCTCGACGACGATCTTCTTCACGCGCTCTGCGACTTCGCTCATAGGTTCTAGTTCCTCTTCGTTGCTTGATAATTCGCGGTGTCAGCTCGACGCCGCAAACTCTTTTCGATCCCGGTCAGCCGTCCTGCAGAGCGCAACCCTTGTCAAGGCGGCCATGAGCGCATGGGCGAGCGGGTCCGTTCGCCGGCTCGGCACAGAAGCCCCCGACAAACGGGGCTTTCCGACGGCAAAACGAAGGCTCGTTAACACACTTCATGCGGCTTGACCAGTTGGCCGGAGGCGACGGCAGTGGACGCTTTGGCGCGCTTTGCCGATGGCTTCCGCGCAGGCCTATCTCTATGCTGCAACAGCGAAATTGGGAGGGGATCAGACCATCGCCATGCCGCCGTTGATGTGCAGCGTCTGGCCGGTCATGTATCCGCCCGCGTCGCTCGCCAAGTAGAGCGCGCCGGCCGCGATGTCGTCGGCCTCGCCGAAACGCTGGGCCGGGATCATCTTCGAGATTTCCTCGGTCTGCTTTTCGTTGAGCGCGGCGGTCATTTCGGTCTTGATGAAGCCGGGTGCAATGCAGTTGGCGGTGATGCCTCGCGACGCGACCTCGCGGGCGAGCGACTTGGTCATGCCGATCATACCGGCCTTGGAGGCTGCATAGTTGCCCTGACCGGGGTTGCCAAACACGCCGGAAACCGATGAGATGTTGATCACGCGGCCATAGCCGGAACGGTTACGCATCATGTGACGCGCGGCAGCGCGCATCAGCATGAAGGTCGCGGTGAGGTTGACGGAAATGACGTCGTCCCATTCCTCGTCTTTCATCACCATGAAAAGGTTATCGCGGGTCATGCCGGCATTGTTGACGATGATGTCCAGCCGGCCCATCGCCTTCACAGCTTCGTCGACCAGCTTGGCGACTTGTTCGCGGTTGCCAAGATCGCACGGCAGAACATGAACGCGATCGCCCAGTTCAGCGGCCAGCGCATCGAGCTTGTCCTGGCGGCGGCCCGAAATGGCAACCGTGGCGCCGGCGGCGTGGTAGGCCTTGGCAATGGCGCCGCCGATCCCGCCGGTTGCACCGGTGACGAGGGCGTTCTTGCCGGTCAAATCGAAAAAGCTGGTCATTGAATTCCTCGTTCCTGCCGACGGGCGATTTTAGTTTCTGCGCAGTATTCAGAAGCAGCCGCGGCTTGTCAGCCGGCCAATGCCGCGGCGTTGGCGGCAACATCGTCGGGCGTTCCGATACTGGCGGCCTCGACGTCCTTGGCGATGCGCTTGACCAGTCCGGCCAGCACCTTGCCCGAACCGATCTCGTAGAACGTGCCGATGCCGTTGGCTGTCATGTAGAGCACACTCTCGCGCCAGCGTACTGTGCCGGTTACCTGTTCGACGAGAAGTTTTCGGATCTCATCGGGATCGCTGACGGCGGAGGCGGTGACGTTGGCGACAACCGGGACGACCGGCGCCTTGATTTCCACCTTGGCCAGTGCATCGGCCATGGCGTCGGCGGCCGGCTGCATCAGCGCGCAGTGGAACGGGGCGGAGACGGGCAGCGGGACGGCGCGGCGAACGCCATGGGCCTTGCCGATTTCCGCCACGCGGTCGATGGCGGCCTTGTCGCCCGAAAGGACGATCTGCGTGGGATCGTTATCGTTGGCGACCTGGCAGACGTCGCCCTGGGCGGCTTCCTGGGCCACTTTTTCAGCGACGTCCCGGCCGACACCCAGGAGCGCAGCCATGGCGCCCTTGCCCACCGGCACGGCCTTCTGCATGGCTTCCCCGCGCAGCTTGAGGAGGCGGGCGGTATCGGTCAGCGACAGCGCCCCGGCCGCGGCAAGCGCGGAGTATTCGCCCAGCGAGTGGCCGGCGACGTACTGAGCCTTGTCTGAGAGTTTCAGGCCGTGCTCGGCTTCGAGCACCCGCATGACCGCCATGGAGACGGCCATCAGCGCCGGCTGAGCGTTTTCCGTCAAGGTGAGCGTTTCCTTCGGGCCTTCCCACATAATCGCGGAAAGCTTCTGGCCCAGCGCTTCGTCGACTTCATCGAACACGGCGCGCGCCGCGGGATACGCCTTGGCCAGATCGGCGCCCATGCCGACATCCTGGCTGCCTTGACCGGGGAAAACGAATGCGGTGCTCATGGCCTCACGGAAGATAACTTGTGGAAGGGACCGGCGGGCCGGCAATCGGATGGGGCGGGCGCACTCGCAAGGCGCCCCGAGCCACAACATACTGTGGCAGCGGCAAGAGCACAGCTTTGCGGTGCAAGTCAACCCGGCGGGTTGTCGGAGGCATGCCGGCGGGGCACTTCAGGCGGCCGCGATGCTTGGCCCTGGAGTGGCGGTCGCCGAAAGCGTAAATCGCCGAAAACAGCCACGCCCGGTCACGAGAGCAGCCACCGCAGAAACAACCCGCAATAGACCGCAGTGATCACCACGGGAATGACCGTGTATGTGGAAATATGCCAGAGATTCGTACGGATTTGTTGGCGCGGTATGCGTGCGAACAGCTTGGACCCGACGTTCAGATTTAACCGTCCGTAGATCGATAAAAAACTGAAGAGGACGAAGAAAACGAGGAGCAGCACCCGCAACCAAACGGGCGACGCCTCGAAAATCGCTTCGATGTCGTGCAGAATGCGCATCCGGCTTGCCCCTCTTCGGCGGCTGAGTCGCGGCGTATATTTCGATTGCGATGCCCCGCCTGTCCGCAACGGACCGTCGACCGGTGGTGGGCCCGGCAGGATTCGAACCTGCAACCAGACGGTTATGAGCCGCCAGCTCTAACCATTGAGCTACGGGCCCCCTTGGGGCGTGAGCGCCCGGTTTAGAGACAGCCGTCGGCCTGCGCAAGTGCTGAAACCCATTCGCCGGGAAACGGCGGTTGTCGCGATTTTCGGCGGTTGTTCATCCCGGCTCCCGGCTTGCCGGCTTCGTCGAATTGTTGATAGTTGCGCACGGAATCGAGCGCCGGCGGAGGGTCGGCCATTGCCATCGAGACGCCAGCGCAGGGGGTATTCCAGATGCAGGTGGCGAAACGGCCGTTCGGCCCCATCGCGCGACTGTTCGCGCCTGTCCTAGTCTTTGCGGCGATTGCGCCTCTTGTCGCCGGGTCGCCGGTCGAAGCGGCCGAAACGCCGCCGGACAAGTTCGCCCCGCTGTTGGGCTGGTGGATCGGTACCGGCCAACTGTTCTTCAAGGACGGCAAGCGCGAGCAGGTGAAATGCCGCGCGACCTACCGCTGGGACGCGGAGTCCGGCAAGCTACTTCAGGCCGTCCGCTGCGCGACCGCGAGCGGCAAGGTCGAGGTGAAAGCCGAGGTCTGGGAAGAAGCTGACGCGCTGGCCGGCACCTGGAGCGAGACGACTTACGAATTCAATGGCAAGCTCGCTGGGGCTTTCACCCCCCAAGGCATGCGCGTGAAGGTTTCCGGCGACGGACTGCGGGCAAATATGTCCATCACGGTCAAGGAGCAGCGTCAGCTCGTCGAGATCCAGTTCCACGAGAACACGCTGGTGGGTCTCACCATGCTCTTCAACCGCGGGTAGGAGCCTGCGGACGAGTGCGGTTCCGCCGTTGCGGGCGAAACCGCCGGCTTCGCGACGTCAGCCCTTGTCTTCTTCGTCGCTCGTGGCTTCCGGCTCGACCGCTTCACCGGCGTCTGCGACAGGCTCCTCATCATAGCCCTGCTCTTCGGCGTCCGGATCGAAGGTTTCCAGGTCGAGTTCCTCGTCCTTGATCACGGTGACGTCCTCACCGGCGGCCTGCCGCTCAGCTTCGTCCTGGGTGCGTGCAACGTTGATCACGACGTTCACGGCGACTTCAGGGTGCAGCGAAACCTCGACGTCATGCAGGCCGAGTTCCTTGATCGGCTTGTTGAGGACGACCTGACGGCGGGAGATCGAGAAACCGCCTTCGGTGATCGTTTCGGCGATGTCGCGGGTCGAGACCGAGCCGTAGAGCTGACCGGTATCGCCGGCCTGGCGGATGGCCACGAAGCTCTGCCCGTTGAGTTTTTCGGCAACCGCTTCGGCTTCCTTCTTCTGCTCGAGGTTGGTGGCTTCGAGCTGCGCGCGCTGGGCTTCGAAAAGTCGCTTGTTCGCTTCGGTCGCGCGCAGCGCTTTCTTCTGCGGCAGCAGATAGTTGCGGGCATAGCCGTTCTTGACGTTCACGACGTCGCCCATCTGGCCGAGCTTGGCGATGCGTTCGAGGAGAATGACGTCCATTTCAAAGTTCCCTTTTCTTGCGTGTTGTTTTCGGCGGAGGGCCGGGTTGTATCGGTCTTGGATGCGATTGCGCGGTTCAGGTTTCGTCGTCATTGGGCGGCCGCCCGCGTTGGGAAGGCGGGATCATGAAATCGCGCCGTATGGGCGAGAACGGCTCGGCAAGCCCCAGGATGGCGAGCGCCAGGGAGACCAGCGTGTTGACCACCAGGAGGCCGAAGCACACCGCCCAGATGATGAAGAAGCGCCACGGGCTGCCCCGCGTCACGTAGACGACGATGGCCAGCCCCAGCAGCACATAGGCCAGATAAAAGGCGCCCGCGGCCGCCGCAGCGGCCATACCGGCCACACCGGTTAGGAGTGCCGATAAGAGGACACTGGCCGCCATGATCAACGGCGTTCCGGCGGGAAACGTCATTGCGGCGATATCCGGCCAGGGGCGCGAAAGGTAGCCGGAGGCCATGACGATGCGACCGGCGACGTAGAAGCCGACGATCTGAACAACCGTCATCAGCATCCCGGCGGCAACAGGCAGGAGCGCCATTGCCAGCGCAACCATCTGGTCGAGATGCTCCTGCGGGACCTTGCCATCCTCCGGCGCCTGACGCGTAACTGCCTGCTCGATCGTTTCGCGCAGAATGCGTTGCAGGTTTTCCTGGAGTTCCGTGCCGTCGCGCCCCAACACGAAAAGGAGCGCCACGGTCAGGATCGTGCCGATCACCGCGCACCAGATAACGAGCCGGCCGACGGGATACCACTCGACGGCGGTGCCCTGGGGCGTGGCGACTTCGCGATTCAGGAGCGCCAGATAGGATAGGAGAACGGCGGGGCCGAATTGCGAACCAGCGGCCAAGATCCCGGCGGTCGGGCCGGTCAAAACGGAGATGACGATGAACGCCGTGACGGCCGCAGCCGCTGCCGAGACCCAGCCCAGCGCCAAGCCGACCATGAACACCGGAAGCGGCGCCAGCAGGAACAGCAGGAATTGCACAGGCGCGGGCCCGGTCGTCGCCGATAGAAGGGCAACGACACCGATAATCCCGGCTGCAGCGCCGAATAGGAGCTGTTTCGACATGGTCTTCTCGCTGTCCCGCGCCTTGCGCGGTTAGAGCCTCGATACGCGTCTCGCGACGTCTCGGCCCAACCCATGTTTTCAATCGATCCAGGTGATTGCGAAGGCAATCGAAGGACCGATTGTCGAACTCCGAACGGCGATGACGAAGCACCGCCGTCCGGGGAATGTTTATCGAGCGGTCGGCCGTCAGCCTTACTTGATGACGTACGGCAACAGCGACAAGAACCGGGCGCGCTTGATGGCGCGGGCCAACTCACGCTGCTTCTTCGCCGAAACGGCCGTGATCCGGCTCGGGACGATCTTGCCGCGCTCGGACACGTACCGGCTCAGCAGGCGGACGTCCTTGTAGTCGATGCGCGGCGCGTTATCGCCGGAAAACGGGCAGGTCTTGCGGCGACGGTGGAACGGGCGGCGTGCGGGTTGTGCCATCTGTTATTCTCCGCTCGAAGTGTTGTCACGGTTGTCGCGGTCGCCACGGTCCGGACGCGGGCCGCGCGGACCGCGATCTCCCCGCTCTCCGCGGTCGCCACGATCGCCCCGGTCACCGCGGTCGCCGCGCGGACCCCGGCGATCGCCACGGCCGCCACGGCCGCCACGATCGTCGCGATCCTGCTTGCGCATCATTACGGTCGGTTCGTTTTCGTGCTGGTCGACGCGGATGGTCATGAAGCGAATGACCATGTCGGTCGCGAGGCGCATACGGCGCTCCATCTCGTCGACGGCCTCAGACGGACCCTCGATGTTGAGCATGGTGTAATGGGCCTTGCGGGATTTCTTGATCTTGTAGGCGAGGGACTTCACGCCCCAATACTCGGAGCGGACGACCTTGCCGCCGCCCTGCTCGAGGATCTCGGTGAATTCCTTGGTCAATTGATCGACCTGGGCTGCGGACGCATCCTGCCGCGCCAGGAAGACATGCTCGTAAAGCGGCATGCAGTGGCCTTTCCTTCGTTTCCAAATGTTCGCCCGGCGCATAGCCCCTTGCGGGCCCGGTTCCGCGACGAATGCCAACGGAGAGGAAAGGCCCACCAGGATACCCACGAGAGCGGAGACACCGGAAGCACGAGACGACAAAAAATGCCGTATCGCGATCGGTTTCAGCGTTCGCCATGCACACAGGCGCGGCGACCGAAGCCGACCTTCCGTTCAGCCTCCAACCGGACGGGGAAGCGCGCTTTATAACGCGATTTGGGTAAAGCGCAAGTATCTGGCCGCCGCGGGGTTCACCGCTCTCGGCCTCCAGCCATACTTGCTTCATTTGCTATAAGGCGATAGTGAGATGCAAATAGTATGGAACGCGATATAGTGGATCGGTTTTATGGAGCTTCGACTGGAGTGGCTGCCACCTATTGAGCTACTGAGAAACACGGATAACGGTCAAATCTATTGCTGCGATCAGAACGCACTCCCTGACCAGTCCGGCGTTTACATTTTCGCCAGGAAGCACGGCAACAACTTCGAAGTTCTCTATATTGGCTTAGCTACATCTTCTCTCCGCGGCCGAGTTCGGCAGCAGTTCAATAATTTGAAGTTAATGAAATACATCGAGAACGCAAAATCTGGCGGGCGACTGCTTCACGTAGGTAAGTTCGTCCCCGGCCGTGCGCAGCAGCCAAAAAGATGCCTCCCAATCATTGAGCGAAGTTTAATACGCCACTTCCTAGAAGAAGGGCATCCCTTGGTCAACGTTCAGGCAACGCGCATCACGACCCATGAAATCCTCTCGGAAGGTAGCCTGCTCGCTGTGCCAAAGAAGATGGCTGTTGATGCGAAATAATTGATGGGCCGTCAGTGGGGCCGCTTCTGTCCCGCTCAGATTTGCGATTTGCCTGCTGGCCCGATGGACTAGGGCATGGCAAAAGCGGCCGTATGACCGCTGAAGGACATCGCCCCCTTTCCGTTTTGCTCCTATCCGACGGCCGTCCGGGGCATTTCAACCTGTCGGAAGGCATTGTGGCCGCGCTGGGCCGCCGGCGTCCGCTCGATGTCCGACGGTTCGAGGTGCGTCGCCCGGGATGGCTGCCGGCCCGCGTTCTGTCCTCGCTCGTCAACGCCGGGGCTGCGCCGCAGCAGATCCTGCGACGCGTTTATGGCATCGCCGACGATGCGCTGGGCGCACCAGAGGTGATCGTATCGGCGGGCGGCAACACGCTGGCCGCCAATATCGCCGCAGCGCGGCTGACCGGCGCGCCCAATATCTTCTACGGCTCGCTGCGGCGCTACCGGGCGGCGGACTTCGCGCTCGTAATGACATCGTATGCCGCTCAGGTCGACGCCGCGAACCGCCTGATGTGGTTGAAGCCCTCGAAACTCGATCCGGATGAGGTCATCGGCGGTGAAGCCTTGGGCGAGGGCGCGGCCGCCGGATCGAACAGCCGCCTCGGCCTGATCGTTGGTGGGGACAGCGGCACCGTCCGATACACGCCGGCTGATTGGTCGCGGCTTCTCGATCTCCTCGGCGCGGTCCATACCCAATTCGGCACGCGCTGGATCGTTGCAAACGGTCCGCGCACACCTGACAGCGTCTCCGACCGCATCGCCGCGGTTACCGGCGACGGCGGTGGGGCCGTCGAGCGTTTCGTGGACTTCCGCAGCGCTGGGCCGGGCACACTGGGGCAGGTGCTCGCCGGGGCCGATGGGCTCCTGTGTTCCGCCGATTCCAGTTCCATGCTTTCGGAGACCGTCTGGATGCGGCGCCCGGTGATCGCCGTTGCGCCGGAGGACTTCACGCTGCCGGAGAATGAGCAGGCTTATCGCGACTGGCTGCGGGATCAGGGCTGGGCGGCGCAGGCGGCAATTCGCGGTTTGACGGCGCGGCAGACGATCGAAGCGCTAAGCGCGTTGCGGCCGCTTTCCACGAACCCGCTGGATGCGCTTGCCGATGAGTTGCAGAGGCGCCTGCCGGGGCTCGCCTCTTGAGGCCTCTGGTGTCCGCCCTCGCGGCACTCAGCTATCGGCCTCGATGACGGCGATCTCGTCGCCGTCGCGAACCCTGGCGAGTTGGCGGACGTCATCCAGCGCACGCGCCCAGACATTGCATGGCGCAACCAGCCGGATTTCTTCACCGCGGGAAACCGGAGTCGGCCCGAAACCGATGGCGATGGCTTTGCCGCCGGGCCAGTACGCAATTTCGCCGGCCTGCATCACGTCTTTCGCGCCCGGCTCTTCATTGCAGGAGACTGCAATGGAAAAGTAGACCTCCTCACCCCAGGTCTGCGCCGTGGCGTAGATCGGCAACGCCTTGGCGATGGCGCGCGCCGTGGGGGTGTCGAGAAGTTCGGCACGCACGGCAACGCTACCGGCCCGGATCAGGATAGCGGTGGCGGGCATGAGTCTAATCCTCCTGGCTTCGCGCTTGGCTGAAGGCCACTCGGCGGCTACGCCCGCAGCATCACAACCTTCTGCCCCGGGTGAACGCGCTTCAGAGCAGTCAGGTCGCCCTCCACGCGGCCCAGAACGTTACACGGGCGCGGCAGTCGAAGCACCCCGTTTCCGGAAATGGGCGTGGCACCGAAGATCAGGATGATGCGCTGTTCCTCAGCCCAGTAGTAGAGCCCGCCGACTTCCGCGTTCAGACGCGCGGTGCGATCGCGCCCGCCGCGGATCGGCAGTTCGAAATGGATCGCCTCGCCCCATGTTTCCGCCGAGGAATGCAGCGGCAGGGCGGCTAGAATGCGTTGCGCGGAGCCGGTGGCATCGAAGATTGCCGTCAGGGAGACCGTGCCGATGGTGAGCCGGGCGACCGGGTCCGGCGAGCCAATCTGCCCGCGGCCAACGGCATTGCCGTCACCGGACCGGGGCGTGCCGCGCCCGCGAAGATAATTGGTGGGCATCGCCCGGCCCCTTCTCCAAAAGGAAAACGGCGGCCTCGGATTTGGCCGCCGTCCTCGTTGTCCAGTTTTGCGTAAAGGCGCAGCGATCAGGCCGGCGGCGGACCGAAGACGAGCACGGTGTTGAGGCCGCCGAAGGCGAACGAGTTCGACATCGTGTAATTGACCTCGTGATCGCGGCCGACGTTGGGCACATAGTCGAGATCGCATTCAGGGTCGGCCTCATCGAGGCCGATGGTCGGCGGCACCCAGTTTTCTTCCATGGCCTTGAGGCAGAGCGCCGCCTCGATCCCGCCACCGGCGCCCAGCGGATGGCCGTGCATCGACTTGGTCGACGAAACCGGCATCTTATAGGCGTGATCGCCGAAGACTTCCTTGATGGCGTTCGTCTCGTTCTTGTCGTTGATCGCCGTCGCGGTGCCGTGGGCGTTGAGGTAGTCGATCTTCTCCGGCTCAAGGCCTGCGTCGGCCAGCGCCAGGCGCATGGCTTCGCGCGGGCCTTCGACGCCGGGGTTGACCATGTCGCGCGCATCCGACGTCTGACCGTAGCCGCACAGCTCGGCGAGAATGTTCGCTCCGCGCTTCTGGGCATGCTCCAGGGATTCGATCACCAGGATACCCGCGCCTTCACCCAGGACCGTGCCGTTGCGCTTCTTGGCGAACGGGAAACAGCCTTGCGGCGACAGGACATGGAGAGCCTGCCAGGCTTTCATGGTGCCGTAGTTGATGACGGACTCGGAAGCGCCCACAATTGCCGTATCGACGAGGCCGTGGCGGATGTAGTCATAGCCGAGGCCGATGGCATGGGTTGCCGTCGAACAGGCCGAACAGGTGGCGAAGGTCGGGCCCTTGACGCCGAACTCGATGCCGACGTGGGCCGCCGCCGAAGAACCGATGATCCGCAGAAGCGTCAGAGGATGCGTGGCGCGCTTGTTGTGAATGAAGAGATCGCGGTAGGCGGTTTCGTAGGTGACGAGGCCGCCGGCGCCGGAGCCGACGATGCACGCGGTCCGGTAAGGATCGGAGACCGGTATTTCGAGGCCGGACTGCTTCATCGCTTCGTCCGCGGCGGCCGCGGCGAACCAGGAGTAGCGGTCAGCGTGCATGACGATCTTGTCGCGCTGGAAGTGCTTGAGGCGGGCCTTGTGGTCGAAGTCCTTGATCTGCGCGGCGATCAGAACCTTGAGGTCTTCCAGGGGGAAGCCGCCGAGTTCGCTCACGCCGCACTTGGATTCGCGCACGCTGGCCCAGAGTTCGGGGACCGTGAGACCCAGGGGCGTGACGACGCCGGATCCCGTCACGACGACGCGGCGCAATGCGTCTTTATTTGACATGATATCTGTTCCAGTTGCGAAGGGGTGACTGTCGCCGGGGACACGCGAAGCGACCGTACGTCATCGCGCCGGGCAGCGCCATGCCAGCCCGGCCCTCCGTTCGCAGCAGGAACGAGGCGTTCAGTCGACGGTATGCGATACGCGCGGCGCCTGGAGATCAGGCGCCGGCAGCGGCAGCCGAGCCCTTGTTTTCGATGAGCTCGCGAACCTTATCGACGACCGAACCGACCGTCTTGAAGTCTTCAACTTCTTCGTTCGCGTTATATGGGATCTCGATGCCGAAGCTGTCCTCGATGTCGAACACGATCATCGCAAGATCGAGCGATTCGATCGACAGATCCTGAAGCTCCGTCGTGAGCGCGATGTCGTCCCGCGGCTCCTTCATGTGCTTTTTGAGGATTTCGACAATCTTGGTTGCGACTTCGTCCATCTCGTTCTCCTCTCCTTGCTCTGCACAGGCAAGAAGGCTTTGTCAGCCGGTCACTTGAACCACGATTCCGGGGCGCAACTCGCTGGTGGCTCACATATCGCTAAACCACAAACGAGTCCAGCCAAGGAGCCCGTAGCGGCTACCCGACGACGCCCTGCACAGGCGATTGCTTCACTACCGCAAGATCCATGCCGCCACTGTTCCCAGGGTCACAACTCTTCGGTAATGCTGAACATGTTGAGCCAATAAATTTCAGCAATACTTATGGAAGCTGCAACTCAATAGGTGTTGAATGGTCGCATGGCCGAATAGTTGCATGGGGCCTCGACACGCGACGACCGCCCCCTCCAACCGCGGTTCGATCATTTTGCAACACGAATGGTTCCAAATCGTTAGCCAAAGTGCGCAAAGCTAAAATTCTGATCCGCCACAAGCGGACGTCCTGGTGACAGGGAGGAGCCTGACCATGTCCTATCTGGAAGGTACGCGCGCCACGACGGTGTCCGCCCATCCATGGCTTCGCATCTACCCCGACGACATCGACTGGTATGTCAGCATACCCCCCAAGCCGCTGTTCAGCCTGCTCGACGAGGCCGCATCGACGTTTCCCGACAACGTTTGCACTCATTTTCTCGGCCGCGCGACGAGCTACCGCCAAATCGCCGAGAAGGTCGACGAGGCCGCTGCGGCCTTGCAGGACCTTGGCGTCGAAAAGGGTACGCGTGTCGGACTGCTCCTGCCCAACTCTCCGACCTATGTCGTTTACTACTTCGCGATCCTCAAAGCGGGCGGCATCGTGGTCAACTTCAACCCTCTTTACACGACCGAGGAACTGGCATTCCAGGTGCGAGACAGCGGCACCGAGTTGATGATCACACTCGATCTGCGCACCTTGTTCGACAAGGTGGAAGCGCTGATCGAGGACGGCGTTCTGAAGCAAGCGCTGATCGCCTCCTTCTCAGGTCTCCTGCCGGCAACGAAAGCCGCCCTGTTCAAACTTTTCAAGGCCCGCGAAATCGCCCGGCCACTGGCTTCGCCCGTTACCGACCGGCTGATCGTGGAAGCCGAAGCGCTTGAAACGGGACGCAAGCCCACGCCGGTCGCCATAGATCCCGAGAAGGATCTCGCGGTGCTGCAGTATACCGGCGGTACGACCGGAACGCCCAAAGGCGCGGCGCTGACCCACTACAACGTCTACGCCAACGCCGAGCAGGTGTCGCTGTGGTCCCCTGGGCTGACAATGGGCAAGGAGAGGTTCCTGGGGGTTCTGCCGTTTTTCCATGTCTTCGCGATGACGGTTGTCATGAACTTCGCGATCCGCAAGGCCTCGGCGATGATCATCCTGCCGCGCTTCGACGTTGCCTCGACCTTGAAGCTCATCCACCAGATGAAGCCGACCGTCATGCCCGCGGTGCCGACTCTCTTTAACGCGCTCATGAATGCGCCGCAGGCGAAGAACACCAACCTCAAGTCGCTGAAATTGTGCATATCCGGCGGGGCACCGCTGCCGTTGTCCATCAAGCGCGGGTTCGAGGGGATCAGCGGCTGCAGCGTCGTCGAGGGATACGGTCTTTCGGAGGCCTCTCCAGTGGTGACCTGCAACGCTTCTCTCGGTCCGGTCCGTGAAGGATCGATCGGCATGCCGCTGCCTCAGACCATCGTGTCACTCCGCGATCTCGACGATCCGGCGCGCCCGGTGGCGGTCGGCGAAAAAGGGGAAGTCTGCATCAAGGGGCCGCAGGTTATGCAGGGCTACTGGCAACGCCCCAAAGAGACGGCGGACGTCTTTACGCCGGACGGCTACTTGCGTACCGGCGATGTCGCCCGGATGGACCCCGACGGCATGTTCGCGATCGAGGACCGGATCAAGGACCTCATCATCACCTCTGGCTACAATATATATCCGCGCCAGATCGAGGATGCGATCTACACGCATGATGCCGTGGCCGAGGTTACGGTGATCGGCATTCCGGATACCTACCGCGGAGAAGCGCCGAAAGCCTTCGTCAAACTCAAGGAAGGCCGCGAGCTTTCAGCCGACGAGCTTCTCAAGCATCTGGAGCCGAAGCTCTCGAAAATCGAGCTGCCAGCGGAAATCGAATTTCGCGACGAACTGCCGAAGACGATGATCGGCAAGTTGTCGAAGAAAGAGCTGCGCCAGGAAGCCGAGCAGCGGTACGCGGACAAGGCGGCGGAATAGCCGCTGTCACCCGCCCGCGCCTCGAAGCTCTGCGCATCGGCCTGCGCACCGTGAGGTTTATCAGGCGCGCGGCCGGAACGGGCTCGGCCAGGGAAGCGGAATGCCACCGCCAGTATCGGCATCGTAGTCGATCTCGGCCGTGGGCGGTTCCTCGGCCGGCAACTCGGGCAGCGGCGGTGGCGGCCAGGAGAAGCTATCGGCCCGACCGGATTTGGGCGGCAGGCGTTCTCCTTTAACGAGCACCCTGAAAAACGGCGTCTGTGCCAGCGAAAGCTTGCTCCGGCGGCCGGTAATCACCGTCTCCCGGGCCGGCGTTACCGTGCTCATGATATTGATGCCGTTCATCGTCTCGTCGATCAGCGTATCGCCGATCTTCGAGGCCCGGCTCCGACTCTGCTTGCGCGTCACGAGGGCAACGACGGACGCTGGAATGGCCGGCCGCAGTATTTCGAGCGATACGATCTGCTCGCGGCCGTTGGCGCCGACAGCCTTCAGATTAATGCGGCCGTGGTCCTCTTCCTGCTCCCCGCCGGCGCCGCTTAGAAAGTAGGTCTGGGGTTCCTGGCGGGCGGCGACCTTCTGTTTGGCCTCGTCGACCGAGGCTTCCCAGCCCGAGACCGCATCGACCGCGTCCTTGTTCTTTTCCAGGCTGGCCCGTATCGCGGACTGCTGCTGCTCATTCCCGGCAAGCGGAACCGTCCTTTCCGCTTTCGCCTGGGCAAGATCGCGGCGAATTTCACGCACCACGAAGTGCGCCACCTTGGCGTAGCCGCTGCCGGTGAAGTGGATCCCGTCGCGCCAGCGCAGCCTCTTTTCGTTGCCGGTCAGATCCGGGCCGAATGCGCTGTAGTTGCCCTGCTCATCGGCGAAGCTCGCGTAGATGTCGACGAACTTCACACCGTTGAGGTAGGCACGTTCGCGGATGATTTCATTGATGATCTGCGCGGCGGAGTCGGCGTCCTGAGAACGCATGTTCGGCAGACCGATCCAATAGACAGCGACGCCGGCGCTTTTCAGCTCCTTCATCGCCAGATCGACCCGGCTCGAATACTCCTCCGCCCATTTGTCGGAGCCGATCCAGTGGCGGCGGCCGTCACTGCCGCGGATACGCCGCCGGTCCTGGGCGCCCAGCATGACGACGCCGATATGGGTCTTGTCGCCAGCCAGTTTCGCACGCGCCCGCTTGAGCTTGGAATCGAAGCTGTTGAGCGTCACGCGCGGCAAAGACTCGACGGCGGGCGCCACGTTGACCCGGGCTTCTGAGCGCATTTCATCGCGAAGGCCGTAGATCAGCCCCTCGGCCAACGAATCGCCGACAACAGCAAGGTTGTAGACGTCGTTTTGTGGGAACGGCGTAATGTAGCTGCTGCGCCCGGCGGTCCCCTGCGCCATCGCCGAGACACTCGGCAAAAGGGCCAGGAGGATTACGGCCAGCAGGCTCATAAATGATCGTGCGGATCGGGTCATCGTTTTGTTGTTCCTGCAGCGGGCCAAACGGCCCCGCTTCGCGCGCCGGGCGCAGTTTACCATTGCGCTCGCGGTTTGGCAGCCGTCGGTTGCGCAAAGCCGCACAAGAGACGTGGATCAGCGCACGGGAGCGGGTGGTTCATCCTTATGCTGAAAGGTAAGGGGCGTTACTGGCCGGCCCCGCTTTCCAAGCGTTGCACGAGCGCCGACGACGGCCAGCAATCGACCGGCATACCCGCCGCGCGCTGGAATCGCCCGGCTTCCCGGCGGGTATTGGAGCCGATGAAACCATCGATCACGGTGATGGGATAGCCGCGCGCCTTCAGGCCGGACTGGGTCGCGCGGATGATGGCAGTGCGCTGCGGACCGATCGGTTTCCAGGGCGTTACGAAGTCGCCACCGCCGCGTATCCGGTCCGCGAGGTTTCCAACGAATGTCGCGTAGAGGTCGGACGTATTGTATTCGCGCAGCGCCTTGAAGTTGTCGGTCACGAGAAACGAGGGGCCATGGGCCCCGGCTGGAGACATCAGATAGGCTTGGCGCTCGGCAATCTCCGTGGGCCACGGGCGGCCGCTCACGCGCTTGAACCCGAGCCGCTGCCATTCCGCGAACGACCGGCTGCCGTCCGGGCCTTCGAAGGCGCAGTCGGCGCTGGGCGGGATTTCGATTTCGTAGCCCCAGTCGAGGCCGCGGATCCACCCGTGGTTCTTCAATTGCCGGGCGGCTGAGGCCAGCGCGTCGGGCACGGACTCGAACAGGTCGGCATAACCGTCGCCGGTGACATCGTGGGTGTGGCGGAAGAATTCCGACGGCAGGAACTGCGTCAGTCCCATGGCGCCGGCCCATGACGCCCGCATCTTCTTGCGCGGAACGCCTTTTTCCAGAAGCTTCAACGCGTAGAGAAACTCCTCGCGGAAACGCTCCTTGCGCCGCCCGGTCCAGGCCTGGGTCGCCAGGACGCGGATCGCATCATGCTTCGGGGTGTATGCGCCAAAAGCCGTCTCACGGCCGAAGATGGCCAGTGCGATCGAACGGTCGACACCGAACTCCGCCTCGATGGCATCGAGCTCCGACTTGTATTTCGAAGCCAGACCGCGGCCGGTCTTGCCCAGGCGCGCCAAGTAGGCCCGGTCCAGATAATCGGACGGCGCCCGCGTGAACTCGGCCTGCCGGACCTTCCGGGTACGTCCCGGAATGGCAAGGTCGGGCAGCGAGAGGTCGGGCTTAAGTCCCGAAATGGCACGTTCGAAGGTCGATTCCGAGACACCGAAACGGTCGCGCGCTTCCGGCCAGAGACTTTGCAGAAAGGCTTCGAAAGACGGCCGGTCATCCGTTTGCGCGCGGACCGTTGCATACGGAAGGAAGATCGCCGCGCAAAACGCCACGGCGATCAGAGCCATCGCGCCACGCACGTTGTAATGCTCCCGCCGATGTTTCGGCGTGGTCTCATCCATCATTTCGCCATCCTTCCGCTTCGCTGAGGTGGGAGGGAGGCGACACTATGGGGCTATTTTGCGGCCTTGGATGCCGCAATCTCTGCGCCTCGCAGGGCTTCGGGCCGGTCAGCTCGCCGCCTTGAGACCCTGCAGGCGCTGTTCCCAGCCCAGCGCGTTGCTGACGATTTCTTCCAGATCGTTGTGTTCTGGCGACCAGCCCAGGGTGGAACGGATCTTTTCGGAAGCGGCGACGATGGCGGCGGGATCGCCGGGGCGGCGCGCCGCCAACTGCACGTTGAAGTCGGCGCCAGAGACCTTCTTCACAGCGGCAATGACTTCGGAGACCGTGAAGCCTTCCGAATAGCCGCAGTTGAAAACGTCCGATTTGCCGCCGGCGCGAAGGTGGCGCAGCGCGGCGGTATGGGCCCGCGCCAGGTCCGTCACGTGGATGTAGTCCCGGATGCAGGTGCCGTCCCGGGTCGGGTAATCGGTTCCGAAGACCTGCATCCCCGACCGCTGACCGGAGGCGGTCTCGCAGGCCACCTTGATGAGATGCGTCGCTCGCGGCGTCGACTGGCCGCTGCGACCGGCCGGATCCGCGCCGGCAACGTTGAAATAACGCAGCGCCACGTAACGGAAGTCATGGGCGGCGGCCACGTCCGCGAGCATCAGCTCGGTCATGAGTTTCGATGTGCCATAGGGCGACATCGGACGCAGCGCCGCATCCTCGGCGACCGGGTTCTGCTCTGGATTACCGTAGACGGCAGCGGTCGAGGAGAAGATGAAGTGGGGGACGCCGCAGGTCACCGACGCCTCGATCAGCGTCCGGCTGTTGGCCGTGTTGTTGCGGTAGTAGAGAAGCGGGTTCTCCACCGACTCCGGGACGATGATGGACCCGGCGAAGTGGATGATGGCATCGACGCCATATTTCTTCAGGGTCTCGGTGACGAGTTCTTGGTCACCGACATCGCCGACAACGAGTGGGACATCGTTGGGGACTGCCCAGCGAAACCCGGTCGACAGATTGTCGATAACGACGACATCCTCACCGGCGTCGCGAAGTTCGAGCACCATGTGGCTGCCGATGTAGCCCGCGCCACCCGTCACTAGTACCGTCATTTTTCTTCATTCCTCTGTAGAGGCTGGCGCGCCGAAGCCGGCGCCGTCAACCTGGAGGCGTTTCCCCATCGCCTCGTTGCGGATCGTGCCCCTACCGTATTCAAAGCTCGTTCCAACCTTATCGCCTGTTGGCTGTCACGGCAGATACAAATCGATGTCGGTTAGCGATCAGTATCGGTTTGCAACCGATTTTGCGCCATTACATTAAGGCTCTGTCAATCAATTGACCGACGAATCGCGAAGAACTGCAGCGTTCCCCGCCGCCGGATCGTCTGGCGTCGTTTCCTACGAAAAGGTCTCCACATGACGAAGTCGCATGCTCCCATTCGCAAGGCGGTGTTTCCCGTGGCCGGTCTCGGCACCCGCTTCCTGCCGGCGACCAAGGCGATGCCGAAGGAGATGCTGACCGTTGTCGACCGTCCGGTCATCCAGCATGTGGTCGACGAGGCGCGGGCGGCTGGAATCGAACACCTCGTTTTCGTCACGGGCCGCAACAAGGGCGTTATCGAGGATCATTTCGACCATCAGTTCGAACTGGAACGGACGCTCGAGGAACGGGGCAAGCTCGAAGCGCTGAAAACGCTGCGCGAGGAATTGCCCGGCGCCGGCCAAACGAGCTTTACCCGGCAGCAGGCAGCCCTGGGCCTCGGCCACGCCGTGTGGTGCGCGCGCGAAATCGTCGGCCGCGAACCGTTCGCGCTGCTTCTTCCCGACATGCTGCATTTCTCGCCGAAACCCTGCCTCGCCTCGATGATCGAGGCCTACCGGGAGGTCGGCGGCAACCTCATCGCCGTGTCCGAAGTGCCCGAGGACCAGACGCAGAACTACGGGATCGTGGGGGTGCAGGATCCGCAATCCGCCGTGAGCGAGATCACGACAATGGTGGAGAAGCCGAAGCCCGGCACCGCGCCGTCGAACCTGCACATCACCGGCCGCTACATTCTTCAGCCCGAAGTCTTCGATCTTCTGGAGAAACAAGAGCCCGGCGCCGGCAACGAGATCCAACTGACCGACGCGATGCTGACACTGCTGGAGCGCCGCGACCAGAAGTTCCACGCGGTGCGCTTCGAGGGCGAACTCTACGATTGCGGATCGAAGCTCGGCTTCCTGATGGCCAACGTTGCTTACGGTCTATCCCGCGAACAGGGCCTGGGCGACGAATTCCGCGCAGCGCTCAGCGAACACCTCGGAAAGCCGGTCTGATACCAACCGAACGAACTCCTGACGCATGCTCTCGGCAAGGCCGCGCCTTCCGGCCGGCGCTCGGAACGAGTGTCGGAAGGCGCAAAGAAAGGAATACCGTCCGGCCAATGGGGTAGCGGGTGAGTCAACCGTTTCTCCGGACGGTATGAGACAGCTTGGACCGCGCAGGCCGTGTCAGGACGGACGGCGGAAACGATAGACGCCCACATCGATCAGCCCCGTTTCGAAGCCGACCTCGCAATAGGTCAGGTAATACACCCACATGCGCTTGAAGCGTTCGTCGAACCCGAGTTTCTCGATTTCCGGCCAGGCGGCCAGAAAGCGCTGCCGCCAGGCCCGCAAGGTCTCGGCGTAGCTGCCTCCGAACCGGCGTACCGTCGCGAATTCGAGACCCGCGGCACCGGCCTGGTCGGCGAGAGCCTGAACCGTCGGCAGCATGCCACCGGGAAAAATGTAACGCTGTATGAAGTCCGGGTGCCGGCGGTAGCTGTCGAAGCTTTCCTCGCGGATGGTGATGGCCTGCAGGACGGCCTCCCCGCCGGGCTTAAGCCGATCGTGAAGCTGGGCAAAGTAGACCGGCCAATGTTCTTCGCCGACCGCTTCGATCATCTCGACGGAGACGATAGCGTCGAACGTTCCCGTCGTGTCGCGATAATCCTCGAAGCGTACATCGCAACGCCCGCCGAGACCCGCGGCCGCCAACCGGTCGCGGGCGTAATCGTGCTGCTCACGCGAGACGGTGATGGCCGTGACATCGGCGCCGGCACGGACGAGGCGCTCGGCCACGCTTCCCCAGCCGCAACCGATTTCCAGGACGTGCCTGCCCTCGACATCTCCAAGCGCGCCGGTCACCAGGTCGAGCTTGGCGTCCTGCGCGTACGATAGATCGAGCGTTTCGCCGTCGTAGAGCGCGCTGGAATACGTCATACCGGGGTCCAGCCAAAGTTCGTAGAAGGCGTTTCCGAGATCGTAGTGGGCGGCGATATTGCGGCGCGAGCCGGCCTTGGTGTTGGCGCGGGCACGATGACCGATTCGGTCGAAGATGCGCGTGCGGAACCATCCGCCGCCGGCGCTATCGAAGTTCTCGAAATTGGCGAGGAAGAAGCGCATCACGGCGCCAAGGTCGGACGTCTCGACCTCGCGGCGGATGTAGCTTTCCGCAAAGCCGATCATGCCCCGGCGCAAGGCCCTATGGACGAGGGCATAGGAATTGAGCTTGAGCGATGCTTCGAGGCCGCCGCCGCTCCCCAACTCTACGCGACGTCCGGAGGGGAGCGTCAGCTTCAGCCGGCCCTGGCTGATGTCCGACAATCGGCCCTCGATCAGCCTTCCGATAAGCCGATCGAAACGGCTTCCCTCGCCGAACCCATCCTCCAGTGCCGCGTTGTGATCGACCATTCCGTTTTCCGTTTCCCGTCTTTCTTCGTCGTCTAATTACTTCCGATCGCGACCGGCCGCCGCCTCGACCTCGCCCGATCGGTTCAACCCGACTCCGTCAGCCCCGGCGAACCCGTCGGGTTTCTAACATGGCTCGCCGAGTAGGCCGGGGAACGATTTCCGGAAACGAGCGGGACCCGTTTCAGGAAGAGCTTCAACGCCTCGTAGTGGATCGCCGCAATGACCTTAAACGTCATGAGCGGCACGCGGATCATCAGGGACTTCAAGGTAGCATCGTTGAAGGGTTCGGCGTCACCGCGAAAATGCGTCTTGATCAGGGGACCATTCGGGTCGGTATACGCTACCCCCACGGCCATGGTTTCGGCTCGGGGCGCGAGGCGGAAATGATATCGCCCGGCGCGCGGCGCGAAGGGGGAGACGAACAGTTCCTTGCGGCAGGTCTGCGCGTACGTCCCATCGTGCGATGCGCCGGCGGCGATCACGTAGCTCTTTCGCTCGCCGAAGGTGTTCGAAACCTCATAGTTGACCGCCTCCAGCAGGCCCTCATCCGAAAACATCAAGAACACGCTGAGGGGATTGAAGGCGTAGCCGAGGACACGCGGGTAGGCGAGCAGCCGGATTTCTCGGCCAGCCGTCTCGAAGCCCGCGCTGGCAAACGTCTGGCGCGCGTAAGCGGACAGCGAACGCCCGCCGCCGGGGCCGAAGTCCTTATCATGGAGACTGATCCAGTTCCGGCGGTTGTAGGAGAACCATCGGCATTTCCGCGAGAGTTCCTCGAGGCGGTCGACGTCGACGTAGAGCGTGAAAACTCGATAGGCCAAGGCGTGGGACGTCGGGCGCAGCCGCTTGTGGACCACGTTGCCGACAAAAATGCTCCCGGCCGCTTTCACTCGGCAGCCTCCAGTTGGCGACGGTCGCGGTGCTGTGCCGCCTGGGCCAGGATGCGGCCTCGCGGCGCCTCCACCTTCCAGGGCCGTTCGACACCACCGAGATCCTCGGCCACCGCAAGCCCCGCCTGCAGGCCGTCCTCGTGAAAACCATAACCGAAATAGCTTCCGGCGAACCACGTATTGCGGCGCCCCTGCAAATCCCAAAGGTCACGCTGGGCTGCCATCGCCGCCCGGTCGAAGACGGGATGCGTGTAGGCGCGTTCGCGCACGATCTTTTCCGGGTCGATCGGCATCCCCGGGTTGAGCGTCACGAAGTAGTCCGTGTCGGTCTCAAGCGGTTGCAGCAGGTTCATCCAATAACTCACCGATACGCGGGAGGCGTCCTTGCCGCCGATGTAGTTCCAGCTCGCCCAGGCCGCCTTGCGCTTCGGCATCGCGGCGCGGTCGGTGTGCAGGATTGCGGTGTTTTGCGAATAGCCGAATGCGCCGAGCCGCCGCTGTTCCAATTCGTCGGCGTCTGTCAAAAGCCCAAGCGCCTCGTCGGCGTGCGTGGCGATGACACAGGCATCGAAATCCTCGCTATAGCCGCTGGCCGTCAGAACGCTGACACCATCGGGTCGGCGTGAAATGGCGGCGACAGGGTCTGATGAGCGTGCCTGCGGCGAAAGACGCTCCATCATGCGCGCCACATAAACCCGGCTGCCGCCACGAACCGTGCGCCAGCGCGGCCGCTTCGCGAGATCCGGTTCCAGCAGTCCGTGGTTCGCGAAGAACCGGGCGAAAGCGGCCATGGGAAAATCCATCACGCGGTTGGCCGGGGTCGACCAGATCGCTGCTCCCATCGGCAGGATATGGTTTCGGGCAAAGGCGGCGCCAAATCCTCGCTCCGCCATCCAAGCGCCGAGGCTGAGATCGGGATCGAGCGTGGCGGGGTCGAGCGCCGAAACCTCGCGGAAAAACCTAAGGATATCCCGGATCATCAGCCAGTGGCGCGGGTTGAGCACGTTCCGCCGCTGCGCGAACAGGCCCGCGGTTCCGTTGCCGGAATACTCGTAGCCGCCATCGCGCAAGGAGACCGCAAAGCTCATGTCGGTCTCCGCGGTCGGCACGCCGAGGCGGTCGAAGAGCGCCACGAGATTAGGATAGGCGGCAGCGTTATAGACGATGAAGCCGGTATCGACCGCCAGTTCGCGGTCCCGCTCGGCGACGCTGGCGGTGTCGCTGTGGCCGCCGAAATAGCCATTGCGCTCGAACAGCTTCACATCGTGCCGCTCAGCCAACAGCCAAGCGGCTCCGAGGCCGGAAATTCCGGCCCCAATAACGGCTATCCTCACGGGTCCCCCCCTTCGCAGTTCGCATATTGTTCCGGAACGCGACCGCGAAGCATCAGGATCACATTAAGGAGCTACTCAGATACCTTGCCCGAAATTTAATTTTTTTGCGACTTACGGTCGCAGAATCTTCAGAATTCGTTTACCCTTGTGACCGCAGGGTTAACGGGCCGGGGCTGGCCCGGCCTGCAATGCGGATATTTTTGCTGTGGTAGGAGAGAAGGGGGCTGATGATGTCGGGCGATAAACTTTGGAGCACCGTGGCGACGGTTGCGATCCTGATTGCCGCAGGTCTGGTCGTCATGACGACGAGCATCGCGGCACTGAACGCAGCCAGCCTGTCGGCGAATGGCGGCGTTTCGTGCAGCCATCACCACTGCATCTCGCTCGCCTCGAGCTACTGACCGGCGGCACCCGGGCCGTGCGATGCGAAGCCCTGCTGGGAGGCTGGGCTTCTGCATCACACGTCTATCGACTTGGCGGCTGGCGCTCCATTTGAACGCCCGAAGAGCCGCCGTGCGGAATTCGATCAGGCGCGGGCCTCGGCTTGCGCCTTTATTATTTCATCGATTGCCATCAAGTCCTTCATGAGCCCTTCGAACTGCGCCAGCGGCACCATGTTCGGCCCGTCCGACGGCGCGTTGTCGGGATCCTGGTGCGTCTCGATGAACAGCCCTGCGACCCCCACAGCCACAGCCGCCCTTGCCAATACCGGCACGTACCTGCGATCGCCACCGGAGGACGTACCCTGTCCGCCCGGCTGCTGGACGGAGTGCGTCGCGTCGAAAATGACCGGGAAGCCGGTTTCCGCCATGATCGGCAGACTGCGCATGTCGCTGACCAACGTGTTGTAGCCGAAGGATGCGCCGCGCTCGGTGAGGAGAATGTTGTCGTTGCCACTTTCGGTGACCTTGGCAACGACGTTCTTCATGTCCCAAGGCGCGAGGAACTGCCCCTTCTTGATCTTCACGACGCGCCCGGTTTCCGCGGCGGCGACGAGGAGATCGGTCTGGCGGCACAGAAAGGCTGGGATCTGCAGCACATCGGCGACTTTCGCGACGATCCGGCACTGGTTCGGCTCGTGTACGTCGGTGACGACGGGAAGACCGAGACTATCGCGGATTTCAGCGAAAATCGGCAGCGCTGCTTCGAGCCCCAGGCCGCGGCGGCCCTTAAGCGAGGTGCGGTTCGCCTTGTCGAACGAGGTCTTGTAGACGAGCCCGAGACCCAGCCGTCCTGCGATCTCCTTAAGGGCCGAGGCCGTCTCCAGCGCGTGTTCGCGGCTTTCCAACTGGCATGGGCCGGCGAACACGGCAATCGGCGCGGTGTTGGAGAATGTTACATCGCCCACGGCGACGCTGCGCTGCGCGGTCATCGGTTCAACCCTCCCGGTTTCGGATCGTTGAGCCTTATAGACCGGTGAACCGCGCATGACGAGAGACCGCCCTAGCGCCGCCCCCAACGGATTTGCATGGGCGCGCGGACCTCAGCGTCTTTCCGCCGCAGATGGCCCGCTCTGACGGCCCTACCTGCCCTTAACCATGGCGTTTCGGACGGGGCTTCGCTTCGAAAAACGGGGGCTCATGACATTCGCCGGGATAAACCTTACGCCGGCCGCTGAAATGCATTTTAATTCACGTTTCTCCTGAAATTCTGCTCTCTAATTGTTTCCTTTTATTTCAGGCCGGACGGCCATTTTGACGCGGCCATTCTATTCCGCCCATTTCCGGCCACAAACTCCAAAGAAACGCTCATCCCCGAATTCGGAAGCAAAATAATCCGAACCAGAAAAGAAAAAACAAGAATGGCTCTGCGAAGGGAAATGAAAACGATGAGCAAAACAAGTATCGCGTTTGCAGCGGCGCTTCTGGCAGCCCTACTTGGGCTTTCAACTGCGCCGACGCCGGCGAGTGCCGGCACGGGCTGCCTGCCGGGTTCAATCAAGGCCAAGCTCGCCCAGATCCGTCAAAAGTTCGGCCCGATCAGGGTGATATCCACGCACCGCCCCGGGGCGCGCATCGCCGGTTCCGGCAAACGCAGCTATCACGCCTCCTGTCGGGCGGTTGATTTTCATGCGCCGAAAGGCAAGTACCGTCAGGTCGTCAACTGGCTGAAGAGCACGCATAGCGGCGGTGTCGGCACGTATTCGTGCGGGATGCACCACATCCACATCGACAACGGTCCGCGCGTCCGTTTCCATCACTGCGTCAATGCGCGCGGCAAGCCGGTGGGAAAAAAGAAGCGCTACGCCAAGAAGCGTTCGCGGAAGTCGTACGCAAAGAAATCGACGAAACGGACTTACGCGAAAAGCGCGTCGAAAAAGTCTGGCGGCTATGCGTCGCGCCGGGTTTCACGCGCCAAACAAGCGCGCGCAGCGCAGAAAAAGCGTAGCCGGCAGGCGTCGAACCCGTGGGGTATTACAAAGTACGCAACCAATTAGGAATGTTCGAAACATGACGCAAAACGGCCGGGCATTTGCCCGGCCGTTTCTTGTGTTCGTATTTGAAAAAGTTTCGAGATTCCCGGCCTCAGACCAGGCGGCTCTGACGTACCGCCGCGGCAACAAAGCTCTTGAACAGCGGATGCGGCTCAAAGGGACGGGATTTCAGCTCGGGGTGGAACTGCACGCCGATGAACCAGGGATGGTCCGGCAGTTCGACGATTTCCGGCAGGAGGCCGTCCGGAGATACGCCCGACATCACGAGACCGGCGTCTTCCAAGGCTTGCCGGTAGCCCATGTTGACCTCATAGCGATGGCGGTGGCGCTCCGAGATATGCTCCGAGCCATAGATTTCCGCAACGCGCGATCCCGGCCGCAGCTTGGCGGGATAGGCGCCCAGGCGCATCGTACCGCCCAGCTCCTGGCCGCTGGCCCGGCGCTCCAGTTCCTCGCCACGCAGCCATTCCGTCATCAAGCCGACCAGATGCGTGCCAGAACCGCTGAATTCGCTGGACGTGGCGTCCTCGATGCCTGCGGCGCGGGCCACGTCGATGGTCGCCATCTGCATTCCGAAACAGATGCCGAAATACGGGACCTTGCGGTTTCGGGCAAAGCGCGCGGCTAGAATCTTGCCCTCAGCGCCTCTCTCGCCGAAGCCGCCCGGCACGAGGATGCCATGCACGCCCTCGAGATAGGGCGCCGGATCCTCATTCTCGAAGACTTCGGCCTCGATCCACTCGAGTTTTATACGCACCCTGTTGGCGATGCCACCGTGGACCAACGCCTCCATCAACGACTTGTAGGCGTCCTTGAGGCCGGTGTACTTGCCCACGATGGCGATCGTGACCTCGCCTTCGGGCGTGGCGATCGATTCGGAGATGTCCTGCCAGCGCGCGAGATCGGGAACCGGAGCGTCATCGATATCGAAGGCGGAAAGCACCTGGCTGTCGAGACCTTCGTGGTGATAGGCGAGCGGAACGTCGTAGATCGAGCGGACGTCGAGCCCCTGGATGACGGCTTCCTCGCGAACATTGCAGAACAGCGCGATCTTCCGCCGCTCCGATGCCGGGATCTCGCGGTCGGCACGGCACAGCAGGATATCGGGCTGGATGCCGATACCGCGCAGTTCCTTCACCGAGTGCTGGGTCGGCTTGGTCTTCAGTTCGCCGGCCGAGGGAATGTAAGGCACCAGCGTCAGGTGCATATAGATCGAGGCCCCGCGCGGCAGTTCATTGCCGAGCTGGCGGATCGCCTCGAAGAACGGCAATGCCTCGATGTCGCCGACGGTCCCGCCAATTTCCACCAGGACGAAATCGATCCCTTCGTTACCGGAGAGGACGAACTCCTTGATGGCGTCGGTGACGTGCGGAATGACCTGCACGGTGCCGCCGAGGTAGTCGCCACGGCGCTCCTTGGCGAGGATTTCCTGATAGATGCGGCCGGTCGTGATGTTGTCGGTCTTGCGCGCCGGCACACCTGTAAAGCGCTCGTAGTGGCCCAGGTCGAGGTCCGTCTCCGCGCCGTCGTCGGTGACGAACACCTCGCCGTGCTGATACGGGCTCATGGTGCCCGGATCGATGTTGAGATAGGGGTCGAGCTTGCGCAGGCGGACCGTGTAGCCGCGAGCCTGCAGTAGGGCGCCGAGCGCCGCCGAGGCGAGACCTTTTCCCAGGGAGGAGACCACGCCGCCGGTTATGAAGATGTACCGTTGCATGGGCTTTTCGTTTTGCACGGATCGGCTGCGATTCGAAGCGTTAAAATGGCCAAATCCACGCATCTGCGCCGCGCGCCCCGAAAAAGCGCGCGAGCGTGGCGTAAATCTACCGTCGGGTGATTATCGACCGCCGGGAACGCTCGGCAGCGGCGCGCGACCGCGCTCGAGATCGTCGAGGATTCCGCCACCGGAGGGTTCGCCGGCCGGGGCGTTGCTTTCGCCGCTGGTGGCGCCATCGGTCGAAGCCGGCGTAGTGACCGAGTCGAACACCGAGCCGCCGCGGCCGTCGCGGTTGGCGAGGATCGTCGACAGGATGCTGGTGGCGAAGAAGCCGATGGCGAGAATGGCGGTGGTCCGCGTCAAGAGATTCGCCGTGCCGCGCCCGGTCAGGAAGCCGCCCGCGCCGCCCCCGCCGCCGCCCATGCCCAGCGCGCCGCCCTCGGACTTCTGCATCAGGACGATGCCGATAAGGGCCAGCACGATCAGAATGTGAACAACGAGAAGGACGGTAGCCATGGACGGTGAGCCTGCTTTGAGACGGGTTCAGTGCGATTGGTTGTCGGGATCAAACGGCGCTTTTATCTCACCTTGACCGGCGACGCCACCCCAGGACACGCGAAAGTCGCAACAAGCCACTTACGTGGCCGTCCGTGCCTCAGCGCGACTTGCGAACGGGTAGCGGCGGCGTGCCATCGCGCGGTAGGCCGCTGGCCTTCGCGACCCTGGTTTCGGGATTACGGACGGGAGGCTCGATTTTGAGCATGCGCTCCATCCACAGGCGCTCCCGCTCCTGGCGCGCCGCCGCCCGCAAGCGGGCCTGCTCTTCCATCTTCCGCACCGCTGCCGAGGCGATGACGTTGGGGCAACGGAAATCCAGGTATTCGGTGACCTCGATGAAACGGGCGATCTTGTCGAGGCGCTCCTTGGGCAGGTTAGCCTTGCCCCATTCGGCGCCCTTTTCGATATCCTCACGGATGCCGGCTGCCAACAGGTCGGAATGCTCTTTTTCGAACGCCTGGCAATCGGAGACCTGTATCCGGCCAGCGGCAGTCGAGGCCGGGGACGCCATAAACGCAGCGAGCGCGGCGAGAATGGTGAAATGAGAGAGCTTCGACATCGATGCCGCCCTTACGCCACCGGCATGCCTGAAGCGTTGTATCGCCAGCCGCCGGAACCTGAAAACCGAGCCTTTGGATCTTCAACCGGCGGCAGACCGCCGATCTCTAGCGCGACTCCGCGCGCCGCTTCGCTCAATCCTTCAATTGCACGGTTTTGCGTCAAAGGTCCGTTAAGCGCAACGGGGTGAGCCGCGAATCTTTGCCGGCCCCGGCAGCTCAAGACCGGCGATAGGCGGCCGCAATGCCGAGGAAATCTTCGGCCTTCAGGCTCGCCCCGCCGACAAGCGCCCCATCGACATTGGCAACGGCCATCAGTTCGTTGGCGTTCGACGGCTTCACCGAGCCGCCATAGAGGATCCGCATGGCCTCGCCTTCTGAGCCAAACCGATTGGAAAGCGCCTCCCGGATCGACAGGTGGACTTCGGCGACATCGTCCACACTCGGCGTCAGTCCGGTACCGATCGCCCAGACCGGTTCATAGGCGACGACGGTATTGGCGGCGGTCGCGTCTTCGGGAAGCGACGCGGCAACCTGCCGGCCGACGACACCGAGCGTCATTCCGCTATTGCGCTGGCCGATGGTCTCGCCAACGCAGACGATGGCCGTCAATCCAGCCCTGTGCGCCGCCGAGGCTTTCTCAACGACGATCCGGTCGGTCTCGCCGTGATCGGCGCGGCGTTCTGAATGTCCGACAATGACGGCGGTGGCGCCTGCATCCGCCAGCATCTCGGCGGCGATATCGCCCGTATGCGCTCCGGAGACCGCGACATGACAATCCTGCGCCCCGGTCTTTAGCCCGCCCTTGCCGGTAAGCTCGGCCATCACCATCAACAGTGTCGCCGGCGGGCAGATCATCACGTCGGCACTGAGGGCGTCGGGTTCGGCGGCGAGGGCTTCATCGACGGCGATGGCCTGGGCGAGACCTTCCCGCAGACCGTTCATTTTCCAGTTGCCGGCCACCAGTGGGCGGATGGCGCTGTCGGGTCGGGCCGGGTTGATCATTCTGGCTGTCTCTCCTTGGAAGGCCGGGTCGCGGTGCGCCGAAGCGCCCCGGCCGACCGGTTGCAGCGGTTTCTCCGCCGTCCGTTTGCAGCGCCGCCCTTGCTTTCCCGCAGCGCCTGCGCTTCATATCACGCCACGTTCCATGCGAAAGAGCGACATTTAGATAACGGGGTCCCTCCGGCATCCGCTGGCAGCGCCGGCCCTGCGGTCCGGGCGACATCGGCTTTGCCGCGGACCCGGTGTCGCCCTCGCGCCCTCACACACGACCAAGGACGGCAATGCTCGAATCACTGAAAAAATGGGCTTCCGGCTGGGTAGCCTTCATCCTTATCGGCCTGCTCATCATCTCCGTCGGCTTCCTCGGCATCACCGACTATATTTCTGGCGGCAGCTCCGGCCGGGCCATCGCGACGGTCGGCGAGCGGGAAATCGGCGAAATCGAGTTCCGCCGCGCTTTCACCAATGAGATCAACGCGCTATCGCGCCAGGCCGGACAGCGCATCACTTATGAACAGGCCCGCGCCGTAGGGCTCGATAGCCGCGTCCTGTCGCAGCTTATCGGTTCGACCGCCGTCGAGGCGCACGCCGAGGGCCTGGATCTGGCGCTATCGGACACGACAATCGCTCGTGGCCTCAAGGAAGACCCTGCCTTTCAGAGTGGCGGGCGCTTCGATCCGCAACTCCTGCAGCGGATTCAGCGCGAACTAGGCGTGAGCGAGGAGGGCCTGATCGACCTGCGCCGTAAGGACGAACTGCGCAACCAGATCACGACAGCGTTCCTGCGGGCCGCCGTCATTCCCGACACAATGGTTTCCGCGCTCAACGCCTGGCGGGGCGAAACCCGTGTCGTCTCGCATTTCTCCATCGACCGCAGCAAACTCGCCAGGCCGGAAGAACCGACCGACGAGAAGCTTAAGGAAGTCTACGACAGCAACCTCTCGCGCTACATGACGCCGGAACGCCGGGATCTGGAAATTCTCAGCCTCTCGGTCGCCGACCTTAAAAAGCGGGCCGAGATCACCGACGAAGACGTCAAGCAGGCCTACGAACAAACCAAGGATCAGTACGAAGTGGCTGAGGAACGCCGCATCGAACAGATCGCTTTCGACGACAAGGCCGCCGCCGAGAAAGCCCTTGAGGAACTGAAGGCCGGGAAAGACTTTCTCGAGGTCGCGAAGGACCTCGGAAAGTCGGCGGAGGATATCAGCCTGGGTCAGTTGACGCGCAAGGAGATGATCGACGGCAAAATCGCGGACAAGGCTTTCGCGCTTGCCAAGGATGAGATTTCCGGTGTGGTTGAGGGTGAGTTCACGACCGCCATCGTTCGCGTCACCGACATCAAGCCCGGCAAAGAGCCTTCCTTCGATGAGGTGAAGGACAAGGTGCGCGACGAACTGGCAACCGAATGGGCCCGGAATGCCTTGCGGGATTACTACCGGCAGGTGGACGATCTGCGCGGCGAAGGGCGTCCGTTGAAGGACATCGCCTCGGAGCTGAGCCTCACCTATCTCAACCCGAAGGGCGCGAGCCGAGGCAACGTCACGGCCGATAACACGCCGGCGGTTTTGCTGCCCGACGCCAACCAGATGATCAACGCCGGCTTCCGGGCCGAGGTCGGGCTCGAATCCGAGCCGGTGCAGCTTTCCGACGGCGGCTACGCCTGGGTCGACGTGACCAGGATCACGCAACCGGAGCAAAAGCCGTTCGATGCGGTGAAGGAGGAGGTCAAGTCCTTCCACCTGGCACAGCGCCGCCGCGAAATCCTGAACGACGCCGCCCGCGACTTCGCCAAGCGCGTGAAGGATGGCGAGGACTTCGCCAAAGTCGCCGAGGAAGCCGGCGGCACGGTGGCAACGACGGCGGCGATCGGCCGCTCGACCATTCCCGACGGTTTGAGCCAAGGTGCGGTAACGCAGGCATTCGCCCTGCGGGACGGTGAAATCGGCAACGCCGAGACCGCTGACGGCCAGACTCGGACGATCTTCAAGGTCGACAAGATCAACCCGGCGCCGCCTCCGACCGAGGAGACCGCCGAAAAACTGCGCGAGGAGCTGCGCCAGCAGGTCCGCACCGATAGTCTCGCGGCCTACGTCTCCGGCCTTCAGAAGCGCTTCGGCGTCGATATCAACCAGCAGAATTTCCGTCGCGCGGTCGGCCTTGACGAAGGCTGACGCTCGCAGCAGCAAGCGGGCCGCCTACTCGAACGGCCCGGAGGTTCGAAACGTGAGCACCCACGAACGCCGGCGCGAACAGATTGAAGCGCATCCTTCTCTGGAGACCTTCAGCGAAGGCTTCGAGAGCGGCAAGCCGCAACTCGTCTACACGCGGCTGGTGGCGGATCTCGAAACGCCCGTCTCTGCCTACCTGAAGCTTGCAGGTGACGGACGCATGGGCCTGCTCCTGGAATCCGTCGAAGGCGGTGCGCAGCGCGGACGGTACTCGATCATCGGGATCGAACCCGACATCGTGTGGCGCGCGCGCGGCGAAGCGGCTGAGATCAACCGCAATCCGAAAAAGGGCGAGGCCGGTTTTCGCCCTGAGAAGCAGCCGACGCTGACCGCCTTGCGCGCGCTCCTCAAGGAGAGCGAGATCCCGGTGCCGAAAGGCTTGCCGCCGATGGCTGCAGGCGTTTTCGGCTACATGGGCTATGATGCGGTGCGCCTGATCGAGCACCTTCCGGACGCACCGCCCGACGATCTCGATGTGCCCGACGCCGTGCTTATGCGGCCAACGGTGATGGTGATCTTCGACGACATTCGCGACGAAATGACGGTGGTGACGCCGGTCCGCCCGAAAAAGGGGGGGCGGCAATCGGCCGAGAACGCCTACAAGGCCGCGCTGCGCCGTCTCAAGACCATCGTCCAGGCGCTGGAGAAACCGCTTTCGCACCGCGAGGCCACGACCCGCCGCGAGTTGCCGGCGCCGGAACCCGTCTCCAATACCTCGGAAGCCGAATTCCTTTCGATGGTGGCAAAGGCCAAGGACTACATCGTCGCCGGCGACATCTTCCAGGTGGTGCTGTCGCAGCGATTCTCGGCGCCGTTCACGTTGCCGCCGTTCGCGCTCTACCGGGCGCTGCGCCGTGTGAACCCCTCGCCGTTCCTGTTCCATCTCGAATTCGGCGATTTCGCGCTGGTCGGCTCCTCGCCGGAGATTCTCGTGCGCGTACGCGATGGGGAAGTGACGATCCGGCCGATTGCCGGCACGCGTCCGCGCGGCGAAGACGAGGCGATGGACCGGGCGCTTGAGAGCGATCTCCTGGCCGACCCCAAGGAATGCGCAGAACACCTGATGCTTCTCGATCTCGGCCGCAACGACGTGGGGCGCGTGGCAGAAATCGGTACAGTCAACGTCACGGCGCAATTCATCATCGAGCGCTACAGCCACGTGATGCACATCGTCTCGAACGTCGCCGGCCAGCTCGACGAGAAGTCGCATGATGCCGTGGACGCGCTAATGGCCGGCTTTCCCGCCGGCACTGTGTCGGGGGCGCCGAAGGTCCGGGCAATGGAAGTCATCGACGAACTGGAGAAATCGAAACGCGGTCCGTATGCGGGTTGCGTGGGATACTTCTCGGCCGACGGCAACATGGATACCTGCATCGTCTTGCGCACGGCTCTGGTTAAGGATGGCGTGGTCCACGTCCAGGCGGGCGCCGGGGTCGTCCACGACTCGGTGCCCGAAAGCGAACAGCAGGAATGCATCAACAAGGCCAAGGCCGTTGTCAGCGCCGCCGAGGCGGCCGTCCGCTTTGCCGGCGGCGCCGACGCGGGCGGCGGCAAGAGCGGCAACCGGATGTTCGATTGAGCCGGGCCGCTCGCAGATGGAAACCTGAATTACGATGCCGACGCTCCTCCTCCTCCGCCACGCCAAATCCGACTGGCATACGCCCGGTCTCGACGACCATGACCGGCCGCTCAATAAGCGCGGCAGCAAGGCGGCGCCGCTGGTTGGCAAGTACCTTTCGAAGGAAGACCTGAAGCCGGATCTGATCCTGTGTTCGGATGCTGTGCGCACCCGCGCGACGCTGACGCTGATCCTTCCCGAACTGGGCCCGCCGTCGCCTGAAACGGTGGTCGATGAGGGTCTCTATCTGGCCAGTCCCGAAACCATCCTCACGACCATCCGGCACCACGGGCAGGACAACGACAAGGTCATGGTGATCGCGCACAACCCCGGCCTTCACGCCCTTGCGCTGACGCTATGCGGGGATGGCCCGAAAAAGGATCTGCAGCGGCTTTCGATGAAGTTCCCTACGGCTGCGCTCGCAGTTATCGACTTTCCCGGTACCGACTGGAACGACGCCGGCCCGTACGCCGGGACACTGAAAGCCTTCGTCGTGCCGCGCGAACTGGGTTGAGGCCGCGCCCAATGGCGTTTGCTTTGCCGTCCCCGCAGGCTGGCGAAGATTGAAGCAGATTTCAGAAATTCGACAATGTTGCCGAAGACGCCAGAGCCTGCGCGGCGATGGCGTGACCCTTCCCGTTCCAATGCGCGTCGCTCGGAAATTCGAAGCGTTCTTTGGTTTTCTCGTAGTGCGCGAAGAACGCGGGGTCGAGGTCGATCGCCTCGAAACCTGCCGCGCGAGCGGCGTTCAGGAAGTGGGTCCGCATCCGGACGAAGTAGCTTTGCGCCACCCGTTTGCTTTTGCTCTTTTCCGGGTAGCGGATGCCGTCGACGAGGAAGACGACATTTTCCTTTTTCCAGCCCGCGACCTGGACGATGTCGCGCAGAAACGCATCCACCGCCTCGCGTGAATCGCGCATTCGCTTCTTCCCGGCCTTGGCCGACGTGTTCCCGACGTAGTCTTCGGCGGCGTGGGCCGTCGAGGCGACGCTAATGTCGGCGGCGAGGAGGGCGCCAAGACGCTCCCGGACCTGGACATTGAAGAACATGTAGCGGGCCAAGGCGCTCAATCTGAGAAACTGGCGGATCGGGTTCGGCGCATAGTCGAATCGGCGTAGCGACAAATCGCCAGAAGCCGTTCTGACATAGTGGTGGAAACCCGGACCTTGCTTGTAGTCGGCAAGGCTTTCGTCGAAATCGTTGGAGATAACGACGATAGCGAGTTTATCGGCGCCATAGCGCTCACGCGCCTCACGGGCCCAGATAACATACTGACTGAGCGGTGCGCCGGATGCCGCGAAGCTGTAAACGCGTTTATCCGGTGCCAATTGACCTGCCAAGCGGCCGTGAACCGTTTCGGCGTAAGGCACCATCGCCGCTTCGATATAGGAATCTCCGACGACGGCAAGCAGCGGACTTTCTTCCGATTTCGAATAATCCTGGTCGTTCACGTAGCCGGCGTTGTTGACCTTGACGGTGTTGACGATGGAAAAATCCCAACCCTTCGACCAGATCACTGTCCGGTTGGGCGCAAAGTGGAAGACGGGATCATTCTCATTGACCGCTTGAGCCATCAGGCCGCCGTTCACGGGAAGCATCCAGAAGAGCACTTCGAGGACAACAAGCGGGAGCGCCAAACCGAACAGGACCGACAGGACCGCCATCAGGATCGGGCGACTCGTAGATGACACCGCCGCCTTTTCGCTCACGACACCGCTCCTGTACGCATTCCTAGGATGGGTTCCAGGCGCGTCCTACCCGCCAGTTGTCCCGCCCCGTCAATCGAGCTCGAATTCATCTTTGTAGTCGCGGGCCAGCGCCTGATCCTGCTCGGATTTCCGCAGGAGGCAGTTCCCGATCACAAGCGTTTCCATATCGCACCCCATGAAGCAACGAAATGCATCTTCGGGCGTGCAGACGATTGGCTCACCGCGCACGTTGAACGACGTGTTGACCAGCACAGGGCACCCGGTCTGCGCTTTGAAGGCTGACAGCAGAGCATGATATCGCGGGTTGGTTTCGCGGTGAACGGTCTGAATTCGCGCGGAATAGTCGACATGCGTCACGGCGGGGATATCGGAGCGCTGGACATTGAGCTTTTCGATGCCGAAAAGGCTTTCCTCCTCCGACGACATCGGGAGGCGGCGCTCCGGTCGCACGTCGGCGACGATGAGCATGTAGGGACTTTCGCCGTTCAATTCGAAGTATTCCGCGGCATCCTCGCTGAGGACAGACGGTGCGAAGGGGCGGAAGCTCTCACGGTATTTGATGCGTAGATTCAGCGTCTTCTGCATCTGCGGATTGCGCGGATCGCCGAGGATTGACCGGCCGCCGAGCGCACGCGGTCCAAATTCCATGCGGCCCTGGAACCAGCCGACGGCATCGCCTTCGGCCAACCGTGTCGCGGTTGCTTCCATCAGCGCCTCATCGTCGAGCACGGTGAAGCGGGCGCCCGCGTCTTGTAGACGCCGCTCGATCTCGGTCTGGAGGTAGGAAGGGCCTAGATACGAGCCGCTCATGCCATCCATCGGGGTAGGGCCAGGAGAACCGAGGGCTTCGACCTGACGCGGTTTATCGTAATGCTCGTAATAAGCGGCCAGCGCGGCGCCGAGCGCTCCGCCGGCATCGCCCGCGGCGGGCTGAATCCAGATTTTTTCGAAGCTGCCGTCTCGAAGAACCTTGCCGTTTGCAACGCAATTCAGGGCGACGCCGCCGGCGAGGCAAAGGTTTTTTATGCCGTATTTTTTGGCGAGGTCGCGGGTTGTACGCAGCATCACCAATTCCGTTACTTCCTGAACCGATGCCGCGAGATCCATTTCGCGCTGCGTGATATTGGTTTCGCTCTTGCGTGGCGGCCCGCCGAACAGGTCGTGAAACTTCGACGATGTCATCGTCAGTCCGGTCGAATAATTGAAATAGCTCTGGTCGAGATAGAACGAGCCGTCGTCCTTGACGTCAATAACGTGAGAGAGAATCGCGTCGGTATATTTCGGCTCGCCGTAGGGCGCCAGACCCATGATTTTATATTCGCCGGAATTTACCTTGAAGCCGGTGTAATACGTGAATGCCGAATATAGGAGGCCCAGGCTGTGGGGCCAGCGTAGTTCGCGCACGCGCTCGAGCTTGTTGCCGCGTCCGATGGACACTGACGTCGTCGCCCACTCTCCGACGCCGTCCATCGTGAGCACAATTGCCTCGTTGAACGGAGATGGGAAAAAAGCCGAGGCGGCATGGCTCTGGTGATGCTCGGCAAAGAGCAGCTTTTCTTCGCCATTTATTTCTTCGCCGCCCGGCAGGCCTTTCAGTAGCTTTGCCAGATTAGCCTTCTGGAATAGCTTTTCCTTGATCCAGATCGGCATTGCGACGCGAAACGACGGGTATGAAAACGGCGACGTTGCCATGTAGGTCTCGAGCAGCCGCTCAAACTTCAACAGCGGCTTTTCGAAGAAGACGACGTTATCGATACCCTGCAAATCCACGCCGCCAGCTTCCAGGCAATACTTCACCGCGTGTTGGGGAAAGCTCGCATCGTGCTTCCTGCGGGTAAAGCGCTCTTCCTGAGCCGCGGCGACAACGCGGCCGTCCTCGATCAGTGCCGCCGCGCTGTCGTGATAGAAAGCCGATATCCCGAGCAACCTCATCGTGCCGAACCGATGAGGTCGTTAGAAGACGGTGTAGATGAAGGGGGCGATAGCGGAACCCTGCGCGAGGACCAAAAGACCGCCGAAGATGAGCAGGACGAGGATGGTCGGCAGGAGCCACCACTTCTTACGCGCCGCCATGTAGCTGAACAGTTCTTTCACCAACGAAAGCATCTTGGACCCCCTGTGGTCATGCGGCGCGTCGGGCGCTTCCCCCGGCTGCGGATCAGATTTCGGCATTTTCCGTCGTGCCGGCTGCGCCATGCTGTCTCCGGCGCGTCGTCGACGGAAAACTAGAACTGGTTCTTCATCGAGCCTCGATTGGCCTCCTCGGGATCGATATCGATCCAGTAGGTTCCCTGCTGCCGTTTCAGGCGCAACGGGTCGGCGAACAATCGTACCAGCAGCCCGACGGGAATAATCGCCACAGCGTAGAGGACGAACAAAATGATCGGGCTCATGATCTTGTGGAGCAGTAGTCCGAATCGGTGCCAGGCAATGGTGAGAGGTCTTAGCGTTTGCGGGCGGATCAACGCTGCCGCCAGGAGGATCAGGCCGACGGCGGCGCTTGTGAGGACGACCGAGAGGGTTTCGCGATAGAGGATCGCGACAATAGCGCAGACGGCAACGAACACGTAGGCGGTCGCGCGATCGGAGGGCGGCGCGACTTCTTCGCGAGCGTAATCCTCGTGGAAGTTCGAGGCCATCGGTTCAATCCGTGCCGTATCTGTTGAGCTTCGCGGCATCGGGGGACCGAAGCCGTCCGGAGCCGTCGCGCATACGGAGCAGCGTGGCGAGCGTTTCCGCAACACGCCGGTCCTTTACCCGTGAAGTCATATTCAGTAGCAAGTCAGCAGAGTTTCGGGCGTCTATATGCATGGCCGTGCAGAGAGCGTCAATGCGGCATGCCAAGCCGCATCGCCATGGTTGCCCCCTGGGAATAGAAAGCGTCGCGACGCCGACTGAAGCGGCGATTGTGCTTCGGACCTCCGACGCATAAGAAATAGAGATCTCGTGCGCCGACCGGCAAAGATCAGCGGGGCCCTCTCGAAGCCGAACCTATGGTACTTTCCAATAATGTGCGGCTCGATCAGCGCTCTCGAAGACCGACAGCAATCCTCCGTTGCAGATAGCAACCCGACAACAAGCGACAGGTGGCTCCGTGCTTCTCCTCATCGATAACTACGACAGCTTCACCTATAACCTCGTCCATTACATCGGCGAACTCGGTGCGCCGTGCGAAGTCCGCCGCAACGATAAGATTACGGCCGAGGAAGCGCTCGCGCTGGGCGCGCGGGCGATCGTGCTTTCGCCGGGGCCGTGCACGCCGAACGAAGCCGGGATCTGTCTCGATCTGATCCGCGCGGCGGCCGGTAAGATACCGATCCTCGGCGTGTGCCTCGGACATCAGTCAATCGGGCAAGCCTACGGCGGCACGGTCGCGCGGGCGCCGGTGCCGATGCACGGTAAGTTGTCGCTGATTACCCACCGGGGCGAAGGCATTTTCAAAGGGCTCCCGTCACCCTTCGAGGTCACCCGCTATCATTCCCTGATCGTCGAGCGGAAGGACCTGCCTGACTGCCTGAAGGTCACGGCAGAGACCGACGACGGCCTCATCATGGGGCTGCAGCACAAATCCCATCCGGTATACGGCGTGCAGTTTCATCCAGAGAGCATCGCCTCGCATCACGGGCATGACCTCCTGCGCAATTTCCTCGAACTGAGCGGCTTCGATAATCTCAAGCCGTCGCCGAAAACACCGCGCGCGGCGGCATAGCCGCGGACCGCGGCCGGTCGTGCCGGCGGGCCGCCGCCTGTTACCGGATCCGTTCTCCCTTCGTCGCCTCCCGCCCGTCAGCCTCGCGAGACCGTCCCGATGCCGCAGACCGCACCGCCGCAAATCGAACTCAAGGACCTTCTGGAGCGCGCCGCTTCAGGCTCGACGTTCGACGACGTGGAGATCGGTTCGGCGCTGGACCGGCTCTCGGTGGACGACGCCACCGACATACAGCGCGCGGCTTTCCTCATGGCGCTGCGCGTGCGCGGTGAGACCATTGCGGAGATCAGCGGAGCGGCGCGGTTCCTGCGTGAGCGGATGCTCAGCGTGGACGCGCCCGAGGGGGCCGTCGACATCGTCGGCACCGGCGGGGACAGTCACGGCACCTATAACGTTTCGACCTGTGCCGCGCTGGTCGCGGCCGGCGCTGGGCTGACGGTCGCCAAGCACGGCAACCGCTCGGTGTCGTCGAAGTCGGGCGCTTCCGACGTCCTCGACGCACTTGGCGTGAAAATCGACCTGACGCCTGAGCAATGCGGCCGTGTCCTCTCGGAAGCGGGGATCGCCTTCCTCTGGGCGCCCATGCACCATCCCACGATGAAGACCTGGGCGCCGGCCAGGGGCGCGATGAAGATCCGCACGATCTTCAACCTGCTCGGACCGATCGCCAACCCGGCAAGGGTCCGCCGGCAGGTCGTCGGTGTGTTCGATCTTAGGTGGGTCGAGCCCGTCGCCGACGCCTTGAAACAACTCGGCGCGGAACGGGCATGGGTGGTGCACGGCGCCGACGGCATGGATGAGTTGACGACCACCGGCCCCACAACCGTCGCCGAAGTCGCGGACGGTGAGGTGGCGGTCTTCGAGTTGACGCCACAACAGGCGGGCCTGCCGACCGCGTCGATCGAGAAGCTCAAGGGCGGCGACGCTGCAGTGAACGCGGCGGCGATCCGCGATGTTCTCGACGGCAAGAAGAGCGCCTTCCGCGATATCGTTCTTTTCAACGCCGGCGCCGCGCTGGTTGTCGGAGACCGCGCCGCCAATATCGCCGATGGCGTCGAGCGGGCCGCGGCAGCCATCGACGACGGACGCGCCAAGGCCGCGCTGGAAAAGCTGTTGAAGGCGAGCCACGCGGCGGGGTGATGCCCCCCGACGTTACTCGGGCTAACGGCCTCCGCCTTCCGTCTGAGTCGCCATTGCGCAACACAACAGGCCCGTCCTCGCGCAGCCCCCTAGCGCAAACCGGCGTATATTATAACATCCCGGTGTCGTTTCACTGGGGGTTCCGCGTGCGCCTGTTTCGGCGTCAACAGATCTGGGCTTGGCTTGGGCTTGCCATTCTGGCGCTCCAGGCAGTGGTCTCATATGGACATCTCCATGAGCCCCTGGCGCATGGGACCGACGCCGACGCCCAACGCCAACACAATCTCATTCTCGCGGATGTGGGTGCTTCCCATTCGGACCACCACGGTCACAACCATGGGCATGGGCACGGGCACCTCCGGAACGACCATCGTCACGAACCCGGCGGCCATCGTCACGGCGAAGATGAGCCCCAACACGACCACGACGGTGACGCACACTGCGACGTCTGTTGGTCGATCCGCGCGCTTGAGGGTGGACTGCTTCCGACTTTCACGGCGCTTCCCGGAAGCGAACAGCCTTTCGTCGCCGTCGCGCTGCGGACCGAGACGTATCGTCCGCTGCCCAGCCGCTCCAGGGCGAACCTTGCTCGTGGACCGCCCCTTGGACCGTTCGCTTGAAGCCAAAAACCCCTGCGCAGCGTGATGCGGCTGTCCTGACCTTTTGAGGACGTGCCCGGCGCATGCCGCATGGGAGCCATCCTTCAATTCGGTCCAATGGAGCGCAGTCATGCGTGCGCGCAATTTCCTCTGGCCGGTTCCGCTCGCGGCAATCGGCACCCTATCCCTTCTCACTCCGGCGCTCGCCCAAGAGGTCGTTGAGCTTGAAGGCATCGTCGTCTCGGCGCCAACGCCGATCCAAACAGGGAGCTTCGAGGGCGGGGCTGGCGAAACGGCGCCGGGTACGCTCATTGTCGTCGACGATGCGTTCGTCCCTGTCACGGTCGTGACGGAACGCGACATTCTATCGGAGAACGGCGCCAACATCGCCGATGCCCTTGAAAATAAGCCGGGCATTGCGTCTTCGTCCTTCGCACCAGGGTCAAGCCGGCCGATCGTTCGCGGCCTCGATGCCTACCGCGTCCGCGTGCAGGAGAACGGCATCGGATCGCACGACGTCTCGGCCTTGTCGGAAGACCATGCCGTCCCGATTGATCCATTCGCCGCTCAGCAGGTCGAGGTTATCCGCGGTCCGGCAACGTTGCGCTATGGCAGCCAGGCCATCGGTGGCGTTGTGGCCGTCGAGACTGGGCGCATCCCGACGTTCGTGCCCAAGGGCGGTTTCACAGCGGAAATGAAGGGCGATGCCACCTCCGTTGACGAGGGCCGAAGCGGTGCCTTCCGTGCCACGGCGGGCGCGGCCGGGGTCGTTGTCCATGCCGATGGATTTCGCCGCCGCAGCGATGACTACAACACCCCGCGCGGCCGGCAGTTCAACTCGTTCGTCGAAGCCGACGGTGGCGCGGTCGGCGCGTCGCTGGTCGGCGATCAGGGTTACTTCGGCGTGGCGCTATCGCGATATCAAAGCTTCTACGGCATCCCCGGCGAGGAGGCGCCGGAGCTTCGTCCGCGCATCGACCTGGAGCAGGAGAAGATTCAGGCCCGCGGCGAATGGCGGGTCGGCGGGCTCGGCATCAAGGCCGTCCGGTTCTGGTTCGGCGCGTCCGACTACATCCACGAGGAGGTTGTCGACGAGGGTGAAGGCGACGAAATCGGATCGCGCTTCACCACGGAGGTCTACGAGACGCGCTTCGAAGTTCAGCACGTGCCGGTCGTAACCACGCTGGGCGAACTGCGCGGCGCCATCGGGGTGCAGTATTTTAATCGCGACATGCAAGGTAAGAGCTTCGAAGGCGACTCGCTTCTGGAGCCCGTGCGCAGCGAAAGCATCGCGGCGTTCTGGTTCGAGGAACTCGATATTTCCCGGCAGATGACGCTTCAGGCCGCGGCACGCATCGAGCAGACCGAGCACGACGGGTTCGGGCGGCAACCCCCGCTCGAACCTGCGGTGCCGCTCACCGGTTTGAGCCGGAAGTTCACGCCATTCAGCGGCAGCCTGGGCGGCCTTTACCGGCTTCCCGAGGGAACCGTCCTGAGCCTCAACGGCAGCTATGTCGAACGCGCCCCCGATGCTGCCGAACTGTTCTCCGCCGGTATCCACGAGGCCACCGGCACGTTTGAGATCGGCAACCCCGACCTCGATAAGGAAAAAGCCGCTTCCGTCGAGTTCGGCGTGCGCAAGGCGCGGGGCCCGTTCCGCTACGACGCCACCGCGTTCTACACGCGCTACAACGGGTTCATTTTCCGCCAGCTTACCGGCCTTGCTTGCGAAGGCACGCTCGCGAGTTGCGAGGAAGAAGGTCATGAAGAGGATCACGACGAAGAGGAGCATGAAGAGGAGGAACATGGAGAGGAAGGTCACGGTCACGAGGAACTCGACCAGGTTCTCTTCGGCCAGCGCGACGCCACCTTCTTCGGCGTCGAGATTGGCGCCCAATATGACGTGGCTCCGATCTGGAACGGCGTCTGGGGCATCGACGGTCAGTACGACTTCGTCCGGGCTCGCTTCGACGAAGGCGGAAACGTCCCTCGTATTCCGCCCCACCGCCTCGGCGGCGGATTGTTCTACCGCGACGACAACTGGTTCGCCCGTGCCGGCGTTCTGCACGCCTTCGATCAGAACAAGATCGGGGAAAACGAGATCGCAACTCCGGGCTACACGCTCGTCTCGGCGGAAGTCTCGTACAGCGTCGCCCTCGATCCGGCGGCGGGCCTCGGTCCATCGATGACGATTGGCGTCAAGGGCGAGAATCTGGCCGACGACGAGGTTCTCAATCACACTTCGTTCAAGCGGCGCGAGGAGGTTCTTCTGCCCGGCGCCAGCGTACGGGTGTTCGGCTCGATCAAGCTGAACTGACGCCGGATCTCATCGCACCGTAAGGCCTGGCCCTGCCCGTGGTGCGTTCGCAACGTCCGTCGGCGCTTAGACTTCGGCGTCGACGGACACCGACCTCCGCCGGGGTGACGGTGGTGTTGGGCGCGAAGGTTTCCCGCTCCACCACCGTCATCCTCAGGCCTGTCCCGAGGACCCATGTCTCGGCGTGCGCCATCGGCGCGCGGTGCTGGTGCCCGTTGCCGCGATTGCCGTCCGGCCCGCCGGCGGCAGGCGTGCGCGGCGCGATGGGTCCTGGGCATGAAGCCCAGGATGACAGTGGGGCGGGTCTGGCGGCGGGCGCTTCCAGATCCCCCCAAGCGTTGTCATCCTCTGGCCTGACCCATGTCTCGGCGTGCGCGGCGTTCGCGCCCGTTGCCGCGATTGCCGTCCGGCCCGCCGGCGGAAGTCGTGCGCGACGCGATGGGTCCTGGGCATGAAGCCCAGGATGACAGGGGGGCGGGTGTGGCGGCGGGCGCTTCCATTCCCCCGGGATGCGTGCGCGGCGTTCGCGCCCGTTGCCGCGATTGCCGTCCGGCCCGCCGGCGGAAGTCGTGCGCGACGCGATGGGTCCTGGGCATGAAGCCCAGGATGACAGGGGGGCGGGTGTGGCGGCGGGCGCTTCCATTCCCCCGGGATGCGTGCGCGGCGTTCGCGCCCGTTGCCGCGATTGCCGTCCGGCCCGCCGGCGGAAGGCGTGCGCGGCGCGATGGGTCCTGGGCATGAAGCCCAGGATGACAGGGGGGCGGGTGTGGCGGCGGGCGCTTCCAGATCCCCCGGGATGTGCTCGCGGGGCGAACTCCCTCTACCGCTCCCGCTTCCGGCGCGCTATACGTCGCTTCATGTCCGACATTCTCGAACGAATAACCGCCTACAAACGCGAGGAGATTGCGGCGGCGAAGGCCGTGGCGCCTCTGCAGATCCTCGCCGAATACGCCCGCAGCGCACCGCGCGTGCGGCCGTTTCTCGGCGCGCTGAAGGAAAAGCATGCGGCTGGCCGCCCGGCCCTCATCGCCGAGATCAAGAAGGCCAGCCCCTCGAAGGGCCTGATCCGCGCGGACTTCGATCCACCGGCGCTGGCGCGTGCCTACGAAGCCGGCGGTGCGGCCTGCCTATCGGTTCTCACCGATACGCCGTCGTTCCAGGGAGCGCCCGACTTTCTCAAGGCCGCACGGGCGGCGTGCCGGCTCCCGGTGCTGCGCAAGGATTTCATGCTCGATCCCTATCAGGTGGTGGAAGCGCGCGCCTGGGGGGCCGATTGTATTCTCGTCATCCTCGCACAGGTCGACGATGCGACCGCCGCGCGGCTTATCGCAGCCGCGCACGACTGGGGGATCGACGCCCTGGTCGAGGTGCACGACGCGGCGGAAATGGATCGCGCACTGGCTCTCGACAGCCCGCTCATCGGCATCAACAATCGCAACCTCAAGACGTTCGACGTCGATCTCGCCATCACCGAGGAACTCGCTGCGAAAGTCCCGGATGGCCGGGTGCTGGTCTCGGAGAGCGGTATCTTCACGGCAGCCGACATCGCCCGCCTACAGGCGACCGGCGTGAACACGTTTCTGGTCGGGGAGAGCCTGATGCGCCAGGAGGACGTCACCGCCGCAACGGTGGCGCTGATCGGTGCGGAGGCGGCGGCATGAGTGTCCTCTCGCACCTGAACGACAAGGGCGAAGCCCGGATGGTCGACGTATCCGACAAGGATATCACGTCGCGCACAGCGGTCGCCGAGGGTTTCGTGACGATGGCCCCCGCCACACTCGACCTCGTGGAGAAGGGTGAAGCGAAGAAGGGCGACGTTCTTGCCACAGCGCGTATTGCTGGGATCATGGCGGCGAAGCGGACCCACGAGTTGATCCCGCTCTGCCATCCGTTGCCGATCACCAAGGCCACCGTGGATTTTCGCCTGTCGCGCGATCCCGTGGGCATCCACGTTACCGGCGAGGTCAAGGTCACCGGAAAGACCGGCGTCGAAATGGAAGCCCTGACGGCCGTCTCGGTGGCTTGCCTGACGATCTACGACATGCTGAAGGCCGCCGATAAAGGCATGCGCTTTGACGGCGTGCGACTCATCGAGAAGCTTGGCGGTCGCTCCGGTCACTATCGCGCCGATGCGGCGCTAGGTGCTGAAAGCGCCGGCTCGACCGGAGAAACGGGCGGAACGGCCGGACCTGCGGGACCGGAAGTGGAAGCGGGAGGCTGAAGCCATGGCGCGGGCGCCGCTCACCGTCGACGCCGCGCTGACGGCGATCCTCGCCGGTGCAACCCGGCTCGCCGCAGAGGACGCGCCGCTTGCCGACTGCGACGGATGCACGCTGGCCGAGCCGCTGTCAGCCCGCCACGATCAGCCGCCTTTCGATGCCTCTGCGATGGACGGGTATGCCGTTCGCACCGCGGATGTCGCAAGCCTTCCCACCACCCTACGCGTCATCGGCGAGGCCGCCGCCGGTCATCCCTTCGGCAAGGCAGTCGGTTCCGGCGAAGCGGTGCGCATATTCACCGGCGCGCCGCTCCCTGCGGGCGCCGACGGCATCGTCATCCAGGAGAATACGACAACCGGCGAGGGCATTGTCACGGTGACGGAGGGCACGCCCGATCCGGCCCACATCCGCCCGCGCGGCGGCGATTTCGCCAACGGCAAGGCCGTGATTGCCGCCGGTACGCAGCTCAGACCGCGCCATCTCGCACTGGCCGCCGCAATGGGACATGGCAGATTACCGGTCGTCCGGCGGCCTCGCGTCGCCATCCTTGCGACCGGCGACGAACTGGTCGAACCCGGGATCGACCTCAAGCCCGGCCAGATCGTCGCTTCGAACACCTTTGCCATCCAGGCCATGGTCGACCGCGCCGGCGGCGAACCCTTGCCGCTCGGCATTGCCCGCGACGACATGGGCGACCTCACACGCCGCCTCGATGCCGCGCGCGACGCCGACGTTCTCGTCACCATCGGCGGCGCATCGGTCGGCGATCACGATCTCGTCCAGTCCGCATTGCGCGAGGCCGGCTTCACGCTGGATTTCTGGAAGATCGCCATGCGGCCCGGCAAACCGTTGATGTTCGCCAACCGTTCCGGTCAGCGCGCCATTGGCGTTCCTGGCAACCCCGTATCCTCCATCATCTGTACCCGTATATTTTTGATTCCGCTGCTTTGCCGGTTACTGGGGCGCGACGACGGCCAACTGACAACCGGCAGCGCCCGGCTCGCGGCGCCACTGGCCGCGAACGGCCCACGCCGGCACTACATGCGCGCTGCGGTAACCGGCAGTGGCGCAGAAGCCATTGTAATGCCTGCTGAAAGCCAGGATAGCGCGCTCCTTTCCATTCTTGCCGGAGCCAACGCGCTGATCGTTCGCGAACCCCATGCGCCGGCGGCGCCAGCCGGCGAGACCGTAGCCGTTCTGCCCATCGATTTTTAGACTCCGGATCAGGGACTTGCGGAACGCGCCGTGAACAGTTAATGTACGTTCATGCTTTGTGCAGCCCTCGATTCATTTGGGCTGTTCGCCGTATCCCGAGGAGCGGGCCATGCTCACGCAAAAACAGAAAGACCTCCTGATCTTCATTCACGAGCGTTTGCAGAAGACTGGGGTACCGCCGTCGTTCGACGAAATGAAAGACGCCCTCGACCTTAAATCGAAATCGGGCATCCATCGGCTGATCACCGCACTTGTCGAGCGCGGCTTCATTCGCCGGCTGCCGCATCGCGCCCGCGCCATCGAGGTGATCAAGCTGCCCGAGAGCCTCGATGCGATCGGCGCGCCCACGTCGGAAAAGGCCACTGGCGCCGACGATCTTGGAGCCATCGACGGCGGCATGAGCGCGATGCGCGGGCCGCCGCGCGCTCCAACCGCCGAACCTGCGCCACCGGCCTTCATGAGCTCGCAGGCTATATCGATCCCCGTGATGGGACGCATCGCTGCCGGTACGCCGATCAGCGCGATTCAGGACCACACGCACGATATCGATTGCCCCCCCGACCTGTTGTCCGGTGGCGAGCATTTCGCGCTGGAGGTGCGCGGCGATTCGATGATCGACGCCGGCATCCACGACGGGGACACTGTAATCATCCGCCGGGCGGATACCGCAAACAACGGCGACATCGTCGTCGCGCTGGTCGAGAAGGAAGAAGCAACGCTCAAGCGGCTCCGCCGGAAGGGCGGGGCGGTAGCCCTTGAGGCAGCGAACCCGGCTTATGAAACGCGTATTCTTACGCCCGATCAGGTCGACATCCAGGGCCGGCTCGTCGGGCTCATCCGGCGTTACTAACGCCTTTGGGCCGACGCACGACGCCGGGACATTCGCGCGGCGTTGGGGGCGCCAGGGCACAGCGCGCCTTTAGGCTGCGCAGCAATGTCTATCGAAGGATGGTTTCTTCCTGCGTTTGGCGTTGGTGCACTGCGCATGACGGCATCTTCGGCGTCGGCAGACGGTATTGCTCGATTTACCGCCCACAGATCTTCATTTCACTCATCTTCGTCGGCAGAAGAGGCCGCAAGAGGTGCCATCGACCAGGGCCGGCGGCCCTGGTGCTCCGCAACAGTCTCGACCTCGAATGCTCCGGACGGCATCACCCGGATCGCATGGGTGCCATGGCCTTCGACCGTGCGACGGTCGATGACGAGGCGCGGTTTGGGGCAGGGCGCTGGCGGCGGGCGGCCGCTCACCAGAATATCGGCGCGTTGGCAATCGGCTTCGAACGCGGCAGCCTGGAACGCGACGGCCAGCATGGTGCCGCCGACGTTTGCGACGCAGCCGACCGTATCGCACACGAATGCGCTCTCGGGTCCGACTTCCTCCGGTTCGCGGTTGTCGCCGACGTAGGCGAGCCAGCGCGACAACTCGAACATTCCCGACCGCGGCACAAGTCCCGCAAGCCGGCCGTCATCGCCGCGTACCGCCACCAAGCGTCCCTCCACTCCGACGAGGATATCGGGGGCCTGGGCCATGGGTGCGAGTGAAAGTCCCGCCAATACGCCGACGATGCCGGCATAGCGCCAACGCCGGCGCATCAGGCAGAGCCAGAGCCCGCCAGCAATCATCAGCGCGAGTGAGGCGACGGGAATGGCTGGAACGAACGATACCGCACCGTGCAGACCGGCGACCCAATGCGCCACGGCCCCCATCGCTTCCAGCCCCTGCCCCATTACCCAAAGCGGCGCAAATTCCAGGCCCAGCGGCATCAGGACCAACGTGGCAAGCGCGGCTGGCATCACGATCAGGTTGCAGATCGGAACCGCGGCGAGGTTAGCGATCACCGCGAAATGCTGCGTCTGGTGGAAGTGATAAACCCCCAGCGGGGCCACCGCGACGCTCGCCAGCAAGGTGGAACCGATAATTCCCGCGATGAAGCCAAGGCCCCGCCAGACCCAGCTCGGCGGCCCGGCCAGTAACGGTTCCGTCCGCGCCGCGAAGGCTTCGTAGCCGGCGACCAACGCCGTCACGGCTGCGAACGACATCTGGAAGCCCGGATCGATAGCGCTCTCGGGAAACAGCAGCAAGAGGACGAGCGCCGACAGGGCGACGTTGCGCATGGCGATGGCCGGGCGGTCGGCGAGGATCGCCGCGAAGAACACCGCGATCATCAGAAACGAGCGCAGCGTCGCGTAGGAGCCGCCCGAGATCATCAGGTAGCCGAACGCGCCAACGATGGCCGCCAGCGCCGCCCATTTCTTGATGGGGTATCGCAGCGCGAGGCTCGGAAAGAGCGCCAGCAGAAAGCGCACGGCGAAGAAGACGGCGCCGCCCATGATGGCCATGTGCAGGCCGGATATGGAAAGGATATGGAAAAGCCCCGAGGCGCGGTAGGCCTCGTTCGTTTCGTCCGCGATCGAGCTGCGGTCGCCGGTAATCAGCGCCTTGGCGATCGCGCCGTTCTGTCCGGGCAGGGCCTGCTCGACACGCGTTCCGATGGCCTGCCGGACTTGCGCGACCGCATTCTCCATCCGCAGCAGCATAGGTGGGGGCGCGGCGATCTCGGCGCGTGCAAGGGGCTCCACGGCATAACCGACGCCACCGAGTTGCCTATAGTAGGCGTAGCGCGAGAAGTCGTAGCCGCCGGGTATCGCCGGCCTGGATGGCGGACCTATATGCGCAACGGCGCGTATCGCATCGCCGGGAGCCAACCGTCCTCGAAGTTCGGGCGGGATCAGTTCCGCCCGCAGCGAGATCCGCACCCGGCGCGGCAGTCCCTCCGTCGCCTCGCCGATGCGAGTCGGCCTGATCGTGAGGCGCCGGCCACCGCCGTCACGGGCTTCGACCAGTTCGACGAAACCCGCGACGCTCCTTGGCGACTCGGACGGCTCAAGGACCGGCGCAGCAACGATTTCGGTGCGCAATTTCGCAGCCGAGAAGCCGACCGCCACACAGATCAGCATGCCGGTCGAAACCGCGGCGAAGGTTCCGGCCGTCCCGCCGGTGAGCAGCCGCAAAACAAGAGCCGCGACCAGGAGGCCGGCCGCGGCGGCACTCGAAGGCTCATCGGCCAAAGCGAAGTAGCCCAGCGCGCCGACGGCAACGAAAACGGGCACCCACAGGAACCAGCGGCAACGCTCCGCTTCGAGGGCGGCGGCAAGTCCTGCTCCGGCATTGCGCCAGCCTGGAGCCGCGTCTGTTCCGGCACGCCTCCCCCCATCCCGGTAGACGTCCTCGAAAGCGGTGAAGTCGTGCGGGTTGTGCGCCATGCTCCCTTCGCCCCACCTCCCTTACGATCCGCAATTGGTCATGCTAAACGCCGATAGCGCGCGGCAGGCGCTTGTTCACAACTCACTGCAGGCTTAATCCGAGCCGCAACCAACGGAAATCAGCAATCAATCCCATGGCCGACAACGATACCACCACCGCCACCGCCTCAGGCAAGCCCGTCGTCCGCTTCGCGCCTTCGCCGACCGGCTATCTGCATATCGGCGGCGCGCGCACGGCGCTGTTCAACTGGCTCTATGCGCGCGCAAAAGGGGGCCGCTTCCTCTTGCGCATCGAGGATACCGATCGCGAGCGCAACTCCGAGGAAGCCGTCGCGGCCATTCTCGACGGACTGACGTGGCTGGGCCTCGACTGGGACGGCGAACCGGTGTCTCAATACTCACGTGCGGACCGTCACCGCGAGGTCGCCCAAAAGCTGCTCGCGGAGGGCAACGCCTACCGCTGCTATCTCTCGCAAGAGGAACTGGCGGCGATGCGTGAGGCGGCCGAGAAGGAAAAGCGGGCCTTCAAAGTCGTGTCACCCTGGCGCGACAGCGATCCGGCGGATGCGCCGAAGGATGCCCCGTTTGCGATCCGGCTGAAGGCGCCGAAGCAGGGCGAAACGGTGGTGCGCGACCACGTACAGGGCGAGGTGACATTCGCCAACGAACAGCTCGACGACCTGATCATCGTGCGCTCCGATGGCTCGCCAACGTACAACCTCGCCGTGGTGGTGGACGACCACGACATGGGCGTCACGCACATCATTCGCGGCGTGGACCACCTGACGAACGCCGCGCGGCAGACGCAGATCTACCAGCTCATGGGCTGGCCGGTTCCCGAATGGGCGCACGTGCCGCTGATCCACGGGCCCGATGGCGCCAAGCTGTCGAAGCGCCACGGCGCGCTGGGCGCGGAAGCCTACCGCGAGATGGGCTATCTACCGGTCGCGATGCGCAACTACCTTGTTCGGCTCGGCTGGAGCCACGGCGACGACGAGATCATCTCCACCGAGCAGTTGATCGCGTGGTTCGATATCGACGGCATCAACAAGGCGCCCGCGCGCTTCGACGTGCAGAAACTCGAAGCCCTCAACGGCCACTGGATCCGCGCCGCCGACCCGCACGATCTGTTCGAGGCCATCGTTCACCTGCTGCCGCATCTAGCGCATGGCGACGAGGTCAGCCAGGCATTCGCCGCCGGGGCGGGCCCGAAGCTGCGCGCGCTCATTCCAGCGATGCAGGAGCGCTCCAAGACGCTGCTCGACTTCATCGACGGCGCGCGCTTCCTGTGGGCGGAGCGGCCGCTCTCCTTCGACGACAAAGCCGGGAAGCTGCTGGATCAGCCGACGCGGGAGATGCTCGCGCGGCTGGAGCCGCAGCTCCACAACCTGCACGACTGGAACGCCGAGGCGCTGGAAGCCAAGGTGCGCGAATTCACCGAGGCCGAGGGCCTGAAGCTCGGCAAGGTGGCACAACCGCTGCGCGCGGCGCTCACCGGAACGACCGTCTCGCCGCCGATCTTCGACGTCATGGCGGTGTTGGGCGAGGATGAGACGCTTGCACGCCTGAAGGACGCGGCACACGGGTGAGGGAGCTGCGAGAGCCCGGCGAGGGTTGCCCCACGACCTAGCCAGGGCGGCGTAGGCGGACTAAACTCGCGCCATTGCTGAAACAGGGATTTCCTGCCGGGGGGCTCCGCTTCGTGTCGTTTCGACTTCGCGTCTTTCTGAGTTCCACGGGCAAGGATCTGTCGGAGCACCGCCGCTCGATCATCCGTCACCTCGACGGCGCGGCGGACCGGTTTTTCCTGGACTGTTCGGAACGCTTCGGCGCCAAGACGAAAGGCGTGCCGACGCTGTGCCGGGATCGCGTCCGCGAAGCCCAAGTCTTGATTGGCATCATCGGCCACTACCGCGGTGAGGAACCTCCCGGCGACAACGCCAAGCGCTCCTACACGGAGATGGAGTACGACTGGGCGCTTGAAGCGGGCATTCCGCGCCTCCTTTACGTTGTACCGGATCATGTTCCGCTCGGCCGCGACCTGCCAATGCCGGACGGCGCGCCGGAGCGGCAGCAGGCTTTCCGCAATAGGGTTCTCGCGGACCCTGACGCCACACACAGCGGGCGCTTCCAGTCGGAAGACTTCCACACCCCAGCGGACTTGGCCGGCCTTATCATCACCGACCTCACCGATGAGTGGGGTCAGCGCCTTATCGAGGCGATCCGTGAGCAGGGGGCGGAGGCCGTCATCGGCCCGCCATCAGACGCCCCCGACGCCGGCGCGCCCGCGACGCCGGACCCGGCCGCAGCACTCGCATCGTTCGCCGCAGAGGACGGCCTGGACGCGCTGCTTGCCGACCCGAAAGACTTCGACATCGCCAAGCTGGAGGCCGCGGCCAGCGCCCGCGCCGAGCGCAGCTTCGGCGAAGGCCGCGCGGAGATCGCGTCCGGCGAAACGAAGCTGAAGGCCGCCGCCAAGGACTACCGGCGCCTCGCCGCCCTGTTCTACGGTGTCGATGCCGCCAAGACCTACAGCTACTATGCCAAGGCCGCGCAGGCCGATCCGCGCGACGGCACGACGCTCTACTGGCTTGCGCACACGGCCCGCGACCTGGGCCGCGTCCGCGAGGCGCTTGAGGGTGTCGCCCCCGCCGTCGACCATCTCGACGACAGCGCGGACCCCCGGGGCGCGTTTTGGGCCTTTGCCGGCCTGGGGGATCTGCACGTCGCCGCTGGCGCGCTCCCCGCCGCGCAGGAGGCGTTTGAAACCGCCCGCGCGATCATGGAAAACGCGGTCCGCCTGGCCCCCCAGAATG
>CBDDFK010000010.1:0-35436 GCA_965226995.1 Filomicrobium sp. | reverse complement strand
ACGGTTTCGTCCTGATGGTTCATTTGCAGCTTGGCGAGATCGAGCAGGTTTTTGTCGCGCGCCGCGTTGGAGGCCAGCGTCCACTTCGCCATCGAGCCGATCGTCAACTTGTCGACGTCGTTCCTGTCGTCGGCCCATTGGAGCGCCGAGATGATGCGGATGCCCGGTTCCCAGCCGCCGGTCGCGAAGTAATAGCCCCAATGCGCGTCGATAACGAAAGGGTCGTCCATGGAGAGTTCGGCGAGTGTCTTACCATCGCCGTAGAGATACTTGCGGATCAGCACCTTTCGCGCCGGCATGCGCTCCACGAAGTCGCCGAGCAGCGCCTTCCAGTCCGGCAGCCCCGAGAAAACGATGGCCTTGATCAGCACCACTTGCTCGACCGGCGGCATCGGGAACATGTCCGCGATATAAGCCGGCGCCTTAACCTGGTTCTCGCCCAGCACCCCGGCGATGAAGCCGGTGTAAACGCCAGCCTTCTCCGGCTCCTTGAGCGTGCCCGTGCGCACCATGGCCCGCACCAGTTCCGGGAGAAGCTCCGGCTCCTTGTTGTCCCGGTAGTCGTTGATGAAGCGCAGGATATCCTCGGTCTTGGCGAACCGCGGCCGCTCCCGCTCAGCCTCCCGCGCAAAGCCCGATCTCTCGACGCGCGTCGGCGCCGCGCTCTGATCCTCCGGCGGCAGCCGGAAGGTGTAGGGTTCCGGCATCTGCGCAATCGCGCCCGGCGCCGTGGCCACCGCCACGGCCAACGCCACCACTACCAGTGAAGCGCTCCGCGCACGGAGCCTCGGCATTACGCAAAACCTCAAGCAATTCATGGCGTTGTCCCCGGTTGGCGATCCGCCCGGAGCAAGCCTTCGCAATCCGACCCTTTTGCGGCCACGCGCCCGGCTGCCTTAAATGTGGAGACCGAAACAGCGCCGCCTCCGCCGCTTGACGGCTGCGCGCGGGCGGCCAATGTTCCGGCCATGCCGAAACCGCCGCCAGAAAAGACCGAATACGACCCCGAAGTCGTGCCGCTGAACGCGGGCGCGAACGCGCAGCACCGCGCCGAGGCCAAAGACGAAACCGCCGCGCCGGCCGGGACGGATCGCGATGACGAAGCCGCCACGCCCGCCGACAAGCCCACCGGCCCCTCCGTCATCGCCGCCTACCTGAAGACGCTACCGGCCGCCCCCGGCGTCTACCGTATGCTCAACACCGAAGGCGACGTGATCTATGTCGGCAAGGCGCGCTCTCTGAAGGCCCGCGTCTCGAACTATACCCGGCTCGGCGGCCATACCCAGCGCATCGCACGGATGATCGCGACCACCGCGTCGATGGAGTTCGTCACCGTCCGCACCGAGGCCGAAGCGCTGCTTCTGGAAGCAAACCTCATCAAGCGCTTCCGACCGCGCTTCAACGTTCTCATGCGGGACGACAAGTCGTTCCCCTATATCCTCATCGCCCGCGACCACGCCGCCCCGCGTATCCTGAAACATCGCGGTGCCCGCAACCGAAAGGGCGACTATTTCGGCCCATTCGCCTCCGCCGGTGCCGTCAACCGTACCCTCACGATGCTGCAGCGGGTCTTCCTCCTGCGCACCTGCACGGACAGCGACTACGAGAGCCGCACGCGGCCCTGCATGCTGTGGCAGATCAAGCGGTGTTCGGCGCCGTGTACGGGCGAAATCAGCCTGGAGGACTACGGCAAGCTCGTCGACGAAGCGAACCGCTTCCTGCGCGGCGAAAGCCAGAGCGTCCGCCAGAAATACCAGCAGCTCATGGAGGAGGCCGCCGAGAAACTGGAGTTCGAGCGCGCCGCGAAATACCGGAACAGGCTGTGGGCACTCGCGCACGTCACCGCCGACCAGTCGATCAACGCCGAGGGCATCGAGGAAGCCGACATCTTCGCCGCGCACCAGGAAGGCGGACAGGTGTGCATCCAGGTTTTCTTCTTCCGCACCGGCCAGAACTGGGGAAACCGCGCCTATTTCCCCAAAGCAGACCGCTCGCTGGACCCCGATGAAATCCTGGCGTCGTTCATTGCCCAGTTCTACGACGACAAACCCGTCCCTCGGCTCATCCTGACCTCGCACGACCTGCCCGAGCGCGAGCTGATGGCCGAAGCGCTGACGACAAAGGCCTCGCGCAGGATCGAGATCCTGCATCCCAAGCGCGGCGCGAAGAAAGACCTCGTCGAGCACGCTGTCGCCAATGCCCGCGAAGCGCTTCAGCGCAAGATGGCGGAGAATGCCTCGCAGGTGGAACTCATGCGCGCCATTGCCGAACGCTTCGCCCTGAGCCGTCCGCCGCGCCGCATCGAAGTCTACGACAACTCTCACATTTCCGGCACGGACGCCGTCGGCGCGATGATCGTTGCCGGGCCCGAGGGCTACGCCAAGAACCAGTACCGCAAGTTCAACATCAAGTCGGAGAACCTGACGCCGGGCGACGATTACGCCATGATGCGCGAGGTCCTGACGCGACGCTTCAAACGGCTTGCGGCGGAGTTGGCGAGCCTCGAACGGCCGCCCGGCGAAGAAGGCGAAGGAGGAGAGCGGAGCGACACCGCAGGCGCCAGCGCATCGCCGCCCGAAGACGTCGCCGACGACGAACTCGCCGATGTCCCAAGCTGCCCGGACCTGGTGCTCGTCGATGGCGGCGCCGGCCAGCTTTCCGTCGCGAAGGAAATCCTCGACGACCTGGGTCTCACGGGCCGGATTCCGGTGATCGGCGTCGCCAAGGGACCCGACCGAGATGCCGGGCGCGAACACTTCCACATCCCTGGCGAGGCGAGGCCGCGGATGCTGGAGCCGCGCGATCCGGTGCTCTACTTCATCCAGCGCCTGCGCGACGAGGCGCACCGTTTCGCCATAGGCACCCACCGGGCGAAGCGGGCCAAGTCAATGGGCGCCAACCCGCTCGACGAGATCGAAGGCATCGGCCCGACGCGGCGCCGCGCGCTGCTGCGCCACTTCGGTTCCGCCAAGGCGGTCTCGCGCGCCGGCGTCGAAGACCTGAAGGCAGTCGACGGCATCTCCGCGGAGATGGCCCGCAAGATCTACGATCACTTCCACGAGAAGCGGCGCTGATTACATGAGATGAACGCGGTCTCAGACGCCGCGGTTGCGAACATGAACTTCTGTTCATGCAGCATTCAAAATGCGTTTGTAAGAAACTTTGGCAGGGCGACGCTGCCGAACGACCCAGGGGCGCCCGTAGGCAGCCGATCGGGGATCGGGTCAACTTGCAAACGGAGTTATCTGTCCAATGAAAACCATCGCAATCGCCTTTGCAGCCCTCGCCGCTGCATTCACATTCGCCACAGCCCAACCCGCCGCTGCGGCTCCCGTCTCGACGCCAGCCGTGGGCGCGGAGATCGCCGCAAGCGTCGTTGGCTCGACCGGAGCCCTCGTGCAGAAAACGCACGGCTGGCACTGCCGTCCGCGTTTCGGCTATGACCCACGCGTCGGCTACCGGCGCTGGCACCGCCATCCGCGCGCCTGCCGCCGGTTCAGGCCGAACCGCTGTTACGTGCGCCGCAAATTCTGCCGCGCCCACTTCGGCTACGGCCGCGACTATCGCCGTTGCGTCTTCCGCGGCGGCTGCCGCCTGCACTGACCGGCCGGCCCGCGGCGTGCCCCGTTGGAGCGCGGCGCCAATGCCAAACTGAGCGCCCCGGATTGCACATCGCGTCCGGGGCGTTCATTTTGAAGCCTGTTCCAAACTCCTCTTCGGCTCCCACATTGAAGATCAACCTCCCCAACCTGCTGACGCTCGCCCGCATCGCGGCGGTACCCGTGTTCGTCGCAGTCGCTTTCCTCGTCCCTGGCGACGCCGGGCGCCTGTTACTCCTTGCGATATTCGTCTTGGCCAGCGTGACGGATTGGTTGGACGGCTACTTGGCACGGGCGCTGAACCAGCAATCGGCCTTCGGCACCATGCTCGACCCGATCGCGGATAAGCTGCTCGTCGCCGCCGCCCTGCTCCTCCTCGTGGCTGACGGAACAATCGCCGGGCTTCATGTCCTCGCGCCGCTCATCATCCTGTCACGCGAAGTTCTGGTGTCGGGTCTGCGAGAGTTCCTCGCCGGATCCGCGGTCAAAGTGCCGGTGACCGCACTTGCCAAATGGAAGACCGCGGTCCAGATGGTGGCAATCGCCGGTCTGCTCGCGGCACCCGCGCTCTCGCACGAACTCCCCTTCCTTTTGCTGGCGGGGTTGGCCTTGCTCTGGACCGCGACCGTTCTTACCGTTTGGACCGGCGCCGGGTACCTTGGTGCCGCGTTGGCGCACACCGCCCGGATCGACCGGAGCTGATACGACGCTTGGCGCGTCAAAAAACGAACGGAGCCCCGAACCGCGATGAACCCGCCTGCAGGCCACAGCCCCACCGTCACGCTGCGCTACTTTGCCTGGGTCCGCGAGAAGGTCGGCCATGCCGAGGAAACCATTGCGTTGCCGGAAGGCGTCTCGACGGTCGGCGAACTGATCGCGTGGCTGAAGTCGCGAGACGAAAGCTACGCCGCCGCCTTCGAGCGCGCCGACATCATCCGCACCGCCCTGGACCAGACGCACGCCCGCCCGGATGCGCCCATCGGCATGGCGCGGGAGATCGCCTTCTTCCCGCCCGTGACGGGAGGCTAGAGCGATGAGCGTCCGCGTCCAGGAAGACGATTTCGATATCGGCCAGGAGATCGCCAAGCTGACCTCGGGACGCACCGATATCGGCGCCGTCGTCACCTTTACCGGTACCGTGCGCGGCGCTGCGCAGGACGCTCCGATCGCCTCGATGACGCTGGAGCACTATCCCGGCATGACGGAAGCCGAACTTGCGCGAGTCGAAGCCGAGGCGAACGAACGCTGGCCACTCGCCGCCAGCCTGATCGTTCATCGCGTCGGCCGCCTCGAACCGGGCGACAACATCGTTCTGGTGATCGCCGCCTCCGCGCACCGTCATGCGGCTTTCGACGCGGCATCCTTCCTGATGGACTACCTCAAGTCGCGCGCGCCCTTCTGGAAGAAGGAGGCCCGGCCCGACGGATCGGCGACCTGGGTCGACGCCCGTGAAAGCGATACCGCCGCCATCGAGCGCTGGCGCAAATGACCTAGACCTAAGCGCCACCGCCTTCTTAGCTTATCGCGCACGGACCCGCCGGAAGGCCCCTGCCAAGGCCGGACGGTGTGATTCGCCTCCGGCCAGTTGTTAGCAGGCAGTTAATCTTAACCGAATATTTACGCGTGTCGGCGAAAGTCATGGCACTGCCCTAAGCCGTCCTGGAAATCGCCATCTTGTGAGACGATTGTGATCTCCTAGAAACAGTCCAAGCCTAATCGCCTAGACGGGGGTCAGCCGAGATGGGTTATCAATACGGGCGTCTGCTCACGCAGACGCTCAACGCACTGCTTTTTGCCTGCACGCTCCTTTTGGTGCTTCCCGCTCTGCCGTTTGGCGACAACGCCTCGGCCGCTGGCGCCGCACCATCCGTGAAGCGGACCAAATTCATCGTCGGCCTCGACCGTCAGGCGAATTTCCGCGTCAAGTCGCTCACCAATCCCAACCGGGTGGTCGTCGAACTCGACGGCAGTAAGCTGTATTTGCCGGAAGTACCGAAATCCGGACCGGTCGGCGTCGTGTCGAACTTCCACGGCGGCAAGGTCGGGAAGAACCGTGCGAAAGTCGTCATCGAGGTCACCGAGCCGGTGATCGTCGAGAAGTCGTCCATCGACAAGGTGGACGGCCGCTTCCACCTGACCCTCGACCTCGCGTCGGTAGCCGCACGCAAGCCGGCCCGCTCACTCGCCGACGCTCCCTTCGATCCGCCGACGGGACTTGGCGCCGGCGGCATCCAGCCCCCGATGCCCCGCGCCATCGCCTCGCATGAATCGATCGACAAACGCTACGCCAAGCCCGTCATCGTCCTGGACCCTGGACATGGCGGCCACGACAGCGGCGCCCGCAAGAACGGCGCGGTCGAAAAAGACGTCGTCCTGAAATTCTCCCACGTGCTGCGCGAGAAACTCGAACGCACCGGCCGCTACAAGATCCTGATGACCCGCGACAAGGACGAGTTCATCTCGCTCGGCGAGCGCCGCGCCTTCGCCGAACGCCACAACGCCCAGCTCTTCATCGCCATTCATGCCGACTACGCCCGCTCTTCGGCCAGCGGCGCTGCAATCTTTTCGCTGCGTTCGTCCGTCGCCAAGAAGCTGAAGGGTTCGGCGCTGAAGAAAGCCCGGAAGGTCCGGATTTCCAAGGAGCGCATGTCGCCGGTCGACAAGCAGGACAACAACATCATCGAAGACATCCTCGCCGATCTCGGCCAGGACGAAGCCCGTGTCACCAAGGAGCGCTCCGACCTGTTCTCGCGCTCGATCATCCGCCACATGGGCGCCAAGACGAAGTTCCGCACGCAGCCGCACCGGACCGCCGCCTTCAAGGTCCTAAAAACGCATCTGGTACCGTCGGTTCTGATCGAGCTGGCGTTCGTCACGAACAAGTCGGATGCCAAGCGCCTCAAGTCGGAAGCGTGGCGCAAGAAGACGGCCACCGGCATCGTCGATGCGATCGACAACTACTTCAGCAGCAAGGAAGGTCAGCTTCCGATGCTCGCCGGGATCAACTGATCGGGCGCAGGCCCCCTCTACCGCCCCGATTGTTCGCCGAAGAAAAAGGCCGCCCCGGAGATGTCCGGAGGCGGCCTTTTCTCATTTCACGTGGCCGGCGTCGCTGTCGCACCCAGGCGCCGGCGAAACCGGATTACGGTCGACTTGGGGGATGATGAAGTCTGAGGCGCCAGAGCAGTAAGAACCGTCGGTCAGGTCGGGACAATTCCAAAAGGGGGTCAAACGAACGCCGCAACGACTGGACCGTAACCGTTCTAGGAAGGAGGCGCTTCAGCATAGGCCGCTCCATCTTCGTGAAGGTGCGCGACATCGTCTTCGACGCAACGGGTTTCCGGCAATCGGCGCAAGCGCACTCAGACCGGCCAGCTTCAGGAGCGGATCGGCTCGACGACGCCAAGCGATGTCCGAATTGTTAGATGTCGCTGTTGTCCAGGATGGCTCTTTCGCGGGAGGACCGTCGACCCTCTCGGCGGAGCCTTGTTCGCACGGTTCCATCCAAAACCATACGGGCTCCGACGAGCGCATGCCGGCATCATGGCGGCCGGTCGTTGACGACGGTAAGGGCATGACGCCCCCTTCGGTCCAACGCGCACGCTGCGATCCCGTTTTGGCGGTCCGCCCGATGAGGCGCCACCGGCCGTTTCCGGGATCGTTGAGAGGACCCAACCTCTCGCGAAAAGGAGAGTAATTGATTCTTGCGACGGAACCGCTACGCCGCCGCCGAACAGATTCGGCAAAGATGAGAAGGCGTTGCACCTTTGCACTATTGTCGCACAAGCGATGGAGGAAGAGGCCGCCTGCTGCCGGAGCTGCCGCTTTTGCCGTCAGTTGCATACAAAAGCGATGTCCGGGCCAATAAAAAAACCCGGCCGCCATGAAGGCGGCCGGGCGATATGTTTTCGCACCAGCGTGCCGGGATCACAGTGCCGCCGGGGCCTCGCTACGCTTGGCCTCCGACTGCACGGCTTTCTGTACCTTTTCGAAGGCCCGCACCTCGATTTGCCGGATGCGTTCGCGGCTGACACCGAACTCCGAAGACAGGTCTTCCAGCGTTAGCGGATCCTCCGCCAGCCGCCGCGCTTCGAAAATACGGCGCTCGCGGTCGTTAAGCGTCTCGAGGGCGGATGCCAGGTACTCGCGGCGGCGCACCAGTTCCTCGCTTTCGGCAAGCTGCTCTTCCTGGTCGGGGCCGTCGTCCACGAGCCAGTCCTGCCACTCGCCACCCGACTCGGCATCCGCGCGCAGCGGTGCGTTAAGCGACGAGTCGCCGCCAAGACGACGGTTCATCGAAACGACATCGTCCTCGCTCACGCCGAGCTTGGTCGCGATCGTTTTCACCTGATCGGGCCGCAGGTCGCCGTCGTCGAGCGCCTGTAGCTGCGACTTGGCGCGCCGCAGATTGAAGAACAGCTTCTTCTGGGCGGCGGTCGTGCCCATTTTCACGAGCGACCAGGACCGCAGGATGTATTCCTGGATCGAGGCACGGATCCACCACATCGCATAGGTGGCGAGCCGGAAACCCTTTTCCGGGTCGAACCGCTTCACCGCCTGCATCAAGCCGACGTTACCTTCGGAAATAACCTCGCCGACCGGCAGTCCGTAACCGCGATAGCCCATGGCGATGCGGGCGACGAGACGCAGGTGGCTCGTCACGAGCTTGTGTGCGGCCTCGCTGTCCTCGTGCTCCTGCCAGCGCTTCGCCAGCATGTATTCTTCGTCGGGCTCCAGCATTGGGAACTTGCGTATCTCATCGAGATACCGCGACAGGCCCACAGAACCGGTGCCGACGCTCGGTAGCGACTTCGTTGCCATGGTTTGCCTCGTCGTTCTCCTTCGGTCCGGGATCGTGGCGGCTGAGGGGGGATTGAATTGACCCGCGCCCACCCCAAATCTCGGAACATTGATCGCTGAGCCAAAGGATCTTGGTCAGCCGGTCAGGTAACACCGGAATTGTGGCGATTCCGTCGCCGACGGACCATTTCCGCTGATCGACTTCATCATGTAGGTTGCGATGCGCCGGCCGGCAATTAATGCCCCGGCGATTTACCTGCCGTCCGTTGTTCTACGTGCCCGTCTCGTTGACGGTTCCACGGCATCGCTGCTGTTCTTCCCGCCAGTTTCCACGCCGTTCAACGCGAAGACCGCGGATCGAGTTTCTCGATCAACTCCCGCAAATCGGCCGGTAGCGGGCTTTCGAAGAAAAGTTGCTCGCCCGTCCCGGGATGTTCGAAACCCAGTTCGGCGGCGTGCAAGGCCTGCCGGCGGAGCCCCTTCAAAATCTCGCGAGGCCCGTCCGCCAGCCGCCGCTCGCTGGCCCTGAAACCGGTTCCATAAACGGGATCGGCCACGACCGGATGCCGGATATGCGCCAGATGCACCCGGATCTGGTGGGTCCGCCCCGTTTCCAGCGTAAGCCTGAGGAGCGAGATGGCCGGACGGCCCTCCGCATCGGGATAGACCGCCTGCTGTTCGAAATGCGTCCGCGCGAAGCGTCCGGCGCTCTCGCTGACGACCGCCATTTTCTTGCGATTGGCCGAGCTTCGCCCCAGCGGCGCGTCAATCGTGCCGACCGGACGGTCCGGCACACCCCATGCCAATGCCAGATACGCCCGGTGCAACCGCCCGTCGCGCCCGTGAGCGGCGAACTGCGCCGATAGAGATCGATGAGCGGCGTCGTTCTTCGCCACCACAAGGAGACCCGACGTATCGCGATCGAGCCGGTGCACGATACCCGGCCGGCGAACGCCGCCGATGCCGGACAGACTGTCGCCGCAGTGCTCGATGAGCGCGTTCACGAGCGTGCCGCTGTCATGCCCTGGCGCTGGATGAACGACGAGACCCGACGGCTTGTCGATCACGATCACGTCGTCGTCCTCGAACACGACATCCAGCGCGATTGCCTCGCCTTCCGGCTCCGCGGGCGCCGCTTCCGGTATCGTCAACCGGTACACCAAACCCGGTTTGACCCGTTCGCCGGGGTCACCTATCGTCGCGCCGCCGGCACTGAGACTTCCGGCCTTCATCAGCGCCTGAATCCGCGAGCGGCTGAATTCCGGCAGGCTGGCCGCAAGCCATCGGTCGATGCGCTCTCCGGCGTCATCTTCTCCAGCGGCGAATTCCCGTACAGTATCGGCCAAGCGCGGACCTTTCGCATTCCAAGTGGGGCGGGACGGAACGGCTCGAACGACCGGCGCACGCGACGATTGAGGAACATTCGAGAAATGAGCGAACAACCAGACGCCGGCAAGTCGGCTGCTGATGCCGAGGCCGGTTCGTCGGCGGCATCCGACACCCATTCGTGGATCGAACATCCCACGACGGTCAAGCGGCTGCAGATTCTCGTTGTTGTCCTCGGCGTTTTCTTGATCGCGGGTTTCGCCACGGTGATCGGCCGCATCGCCTATATGACGATGCAATCGGGAAGCGAACCGGCAGCGAACTTAGCCGCCAATCCCACGGCCGGCACAGCCACTGTATCGCGCGCCGCCGGACCCGGCGAAAACGCCGGTGGAACGGCGCAAACGGCCGGCACGATCGCTCTTCCCGCCGGGGCGCAGGTTCTCAAGGTGGCGCCGCTCGGATCGGACGTGCTCGTCCACATCCGGGAAGGTGACGGCGACAGCGTCATCGTGTTCGACCCAAGCAATGGCGACGTGACGCGCCGCTGGCGCCTGCAGCCGGACGGTCGCTAACAAAGCCGGGGAATCCCGCGTGCGCCCTGCAGTGCCGAACCGCCTCGAAACGAGGCAGCTACATCCCACTGACGCTTCAGTTAATCGCGGCCATCGGCGCGGGTGATGCGTTCAAGCAGCCCACCCCGGCGCGGTTGCGGCTTGGCGCTCGGTTTCGCATCGGCGGCATGGCCGCCGTCGCTGGACGGCGCTCCGGAGGCATCGCCAGAGCCCGCCGGCAATTCCGCGGCCGATGCTTCGAGGATCGCGGACGGCGCTTCGCCCGAGGCGGGCGCTCCCTGCCGGTTTCCAGCCGCCTCCGGGGTTTCGCCGAACCCGCCTAAGGCGCGCAGGAACCCTGTTGCGCGTTCAAGGTCGCGTGAATTTGCCGGCCCGACCGTGGGTCCAGCGCGCGGAGGCGACGTACCGGTCTCCTGCAGCCTATCCGAAAGTGACCGGCGCCGCGACGTTTCCTGCGTGTCCGCCCGCCGGCTGGTCGCCGATGTCTGGTAGGTTCCTGCACCCAGCCGGCGCAGCTCCTCTGTAAAATGCGCGGCCTGTCGCGCCGTCCGCTCGTTCGCTGCGGCGATCTCGGCGCGCAGCCGCTGGATCGTCTCGCCCTGATCCTTGGCCTGCGCGTCGAGCGATGCGATCCGCGCCCGCATCGCCGTCTTGCTCTCCCGCAGTCCCTTGTCGTCGATCTCCGACGCCTTGTAGGATGCCAGCTCAGCGCGCAGTTGCGATAGTTCGGTATCCTTGTCCCGTGCCGCCGTTTCCAGCGAGACGATCTTCTTGGCCAGACGGGTCGCGCTTTCCTGGCCCGCGTTTGCCGAGGTCTGCATTGAACGGAGCGTTGCCTCGGCTTCCGCCAGTTCCGAACGCAAACGGGCGATTTCCTGATCGGCGTTGTGCACCGCCAGCGGACGTCCGTCGGTATCGTGCAGGGCGGGCAGGTCTCCCGCCCCTTCGGCGCGCGCCTCACCAAGCCCCACCCGGGCACCCGTGCGCGCCAGGAGGCTTTGCAGCCTGACGATCATAGAGGATTGTTCGCGCGTCTTTGCACGCAACGCTTCCAGCTCGGTGCGCAGTGCGACTTCGCTGTCCTGCCGTTCGTCGGCGTATCCGTCCCGTCCGCGCGACGAGCGCGTCGCCAGAGCCGCGTTGAGGCGCAGGATCTCGTCGCGGCCCTTGGTGTTGATCTGGTTGGCTTCCTCCAAAGCGCGGGCCTGCCGCTCGGCGGTCTGCGAAAGCTGGGCGATCTCGCGGTCGCGCTGCAGCACCAGGCGCCGGGCCTCCGCCAGCCGCGCCTCGACGCGGGGCAAACGGTCCATGATGGTCTGCTCGAGAACCCGGTGCGCGTTTTCGTGCTCTTCGAGCGATGAGCGCATGCGTTCCAGTTCGCCCTCGAGAGCCGAGATCGCCGCATCTCGGCGATTGATCTCCACGCGCTGACGGGCATGCGCCAGCGTCGCCTTTTCCAGCTTGCTTTCCAGTTTGTGGATGGACAGCACGTAATCGGCCCGCAGCCGGTCCTTATCGGCGCGGATCTCCGCTTCGGTCAGCGGCATGGAGCGCTTCAGCGCCTCGGTGGTGAGGCGCTGGGTGCGGCGCTTGTATGCGGGGAGGAGGAGCAGTCCTGCGAACACGGCGATCAGCAAGCCGAGCGCCGTATGCATGACTGCCTCGATGGTCATCACGCGTCAGTCCCCAAATTTGCCCGGCGGCGCGCGCCGGCACCCCTCGTGATTTCTATTCGGGCTGGACAATGCGCACCGTTCGAGTCGCTGCCACACACATAGCCTGCCGGGAAGCGGCCGCTGTCCACGGCCGCCCATAATTGCCAGCCGGTCCTCAGAAGGGGTTCCAGGTCGGCGAGCGCGTATATTTCAGATACCCCACATTTGCGCCGAGGCGAAGCCCAACTCCGGAGCGAATCGGAGCGAGTGTGACATCGTCGCGCTTCATCACCTGCAGGCTGACGCCGCCGACCAGATAGGCCGAGCCCTGAACGCCGCCGAACCGTTGATAGATTTGGCTGGGATACTGGAGATTGTAAATGAGGACCATCGTCTTCGAGCCCTCGGCGCCGAAGTCGTAGCCGACTGTAGGTCCCTGCCAGTAGACGCGGTGCCGCCCGGCGTCACGGGTGTAGAGTACGCCCTCGCCATAGCGAAGACCGGCGATGAACGCGCCGCCGGCATCTTCGCCCAGGATATAGCCATTGGGCCGTCCTTGTTCGTTGAAGGCTTTCTCCACGACGCTCGCGAGCCCCTGGCTGATGCTGCCGAAGAACTGGTGGCCGGCGTCGAGGATCTCATCCTCGCTGAACGTGCCCGGCTTCGCGCGTTCTTCGCGATAGGGCGGAAGCGCGTCGGGGGGCGGGGCCCGGTCGTAATCCGCCCGGTCGTAGTCGCGCGGCGGCGCATAATCGCGTTGCGGCACCGGCTCAGCGCGCTGGGGCGGACGGTAATCGTCCCGATAGACATCGCGGTCGCGGACATCGGGACCGCGGTTATACGCGCTGCCATCGCCGTAACCGCCGTCGTTGTACTGGACGCGCGGCGGCACATAGTTCGGCGGACCGTCCCGGTCGGCTTCGTAGCCGCCGCCGGTATCGGGCGGTGCGACTTCTCGATAAGTGTCGTATTGCTCCGCGCGCGGCTGATCCTTCCAGGGAAGCTGTTCCTGGGCGATGGCGCCGGCGGAAGTGAAAGTCGCCGCCGCGGAGATAATCGCAGCAAAGATGGACAGCGTGGGCGCAGCCGGCTTGCCGGCAGATCGGCTATTCGGGATGCTGAATTTCATCATTGAACCTTGAGGACCGCTGTTTCTGTTCGTCGGCGGCGCATGGGAAATACCGTTTCGATCAGTACGCCTGACTGCCCGCTGCGGCCGGATTCGTTCTTAAAAAAGCTTTGCGCGTGAGTTGTTACGAAAGTGTGGCCGCGAGGCCGGTTTCGGACCATTCCAGCGCAGTTGCCCACGTTGGCCCGGTTGGAAAGCCGGAGACTCGGTGTATTTCTCTGAGCTTAACGAAAGCGATTCTTGGATCCGGTAGTGTGGTTCGGCGGGCCTCCGCCCCGTGAGCGGAGGCGCCGACGATTGAGCCAGGGGCGCCTGTGTGAGCCACGGCCCTTGCTGGCAATCCACCGGCCGGAACGCGTGAGCCCCGGCATATATCGCAAATCCAAGAGGAGCGCCGCCGCGATAGGGCGGCCGTAAGGGAACGATGAGGGACGACTGCATGACCATCGAAACGCCGAGCGACCTCGAATTCACCGCGCTGATCTCCTCGAAGATCTGTCACGACGTTATCGGCCCCGTCGGCGCGATCTATAACGGCCTCGAAATCCTCGACGAGGACGACGACGCAGCCGCCAAGACATACGCGCTGGATGTCATCCGGAACGTCACCGAACAGGCCTCCGCAAAGCTGCAATTCGCCCGTTTCGCCTTCGGCGCCGCCGGGTCCGCCGGCGCGCAGATCGACCTGTCGATGGCCGAGCAGATTTCGCGCGGCTATGTCGGCAAGGGTAAGCACAAGCTGGTGTGGAGCGGACCGGCCGGGCACATGGCCAAGGACCACGTCAAACTCCTGCTCAACCTCATTTCGGCGGCGCTGACGGCGCTACCGCGCGGCGGCGAGATCGCCGTCACGATCTCCGGCACGCTCGAAGCCCCCGCTTTCGAACTCCGCTGCGGCGGAACCTCCGCGCGCCCGCCGCAGTATCTCACCGACTTCGTCGCCGGAACCTCGGACGGCGAACTCAACGCGATGAATATCCAGGCTTATTACACATGGCGGCTTGCCGGCCAGACCGGGCTGCCGATCCATATCCTGAAAGACGGAGACGACATCCTTCTCGTCGCCGCCGCATGAACGAGATCGCGGCCAAGCCGCGAGAAAACATGCGAGCGGCCACAATCTCCGCGCGAAACGAAGCATTCACGGACGAATTTCAACGCCGGATTAACGCTTTGTGACCGATACTGACGGCCTCAATTAAGCCGTAGCCGTTTGGAGCCGTCCGTATGAAATTCGCGCTGGTCGTCGAGGATGCCGAAGTAATTCGGAAAGTCGCGCGCAAAATCCTCGAAGGAATGAACATGATCGTCGTCGATGTCGAGAATGGCGCCGACGGCCTCGCTCATTGCGCGAATACGATGCCGGACTTGATCCTCGTGGATTCCGAACTGCCGGACATGACCGGTATCGATTTCGTTCGGCAAATGCGTGAATCGGACGTCGAGATTCTGCCCCGTTTCCTGTATTGCACCGCCGATGCCGAACCGCAGCGCATTGCGGAGGCCTACCGCGCCGGCATTTCCGCCTACATCCTGAAGCCGTTCGAGCGCGGCACCCTTGAACCGGCGGTGCGCGAACTTGCCGCCGATGCCGCGCCCCTGTTGGCAGTCTGAACGGCAAAGCCAGCGTATCCAGCCCAAATTAACGGATAAAGCCCGGCGCACTTCAGTGCCCGGGCTTTGTCGGTCTGATAGGTCAAATGCCTTATTACGCGCCCCGCCTCGGCCAGAACGCCGTGGCGCTGGCGCTATTGGATCACCAGCAAACGCTGGCCTCCGCCCGGCAGGTGTGCTCGTCGAACACGATGAAGTCGAGGAAGAGTTCGCACTTCACGTCCTTCGGCCCGACCCGATAGCCGGTGATCCCGCGCTCGGCGGTCCACTCCTTGATGTACTTGTCGAGAAGTTCCTTCGCGTCGCGCGTCGGACCTTCCTTCCCGTAGTCGTTCACGGAAAAGGCAAGCCGGGTGCACTTGGCTTCGGCGGGCTGAAGGCCGGCGAATGTCGTCGCGGCGACGACGAGGAAAGCAGCGAGAAGAGACGAGATGCGCATTGAACGACCCGGATTAATTGCTGACGACGTTAACCATGACGGCGGGACCATAACGGGCGTCCGCCGGGGTGCCTAGACGGCCTGCGCAAGTTTCGGAGGACTTGTGCGCGAAGAGCACACTTCCGTTTCTGAGATAGAAATAAAGCTTGTTCCGGCAACGCTTTGATGCTGGTCGGCAATTTCGAACCGCTCCCCCACGGGAGACGCCGATACGAAGCCAGCCGTCACGCGGGCATATTCCGTCGAAACGATCCCCCGACGCTTTAAGCCCGAGATAAAAAAGGAAGCGCCCGGGCACGGGACCCGGGCGGTAATAGCATTGGCAGGCCGCTCAATTCGGCCCGTTAGCAGTTAGTTTTCAGTGGAGGTACGGAGAATGGCCGCCGTACGATCCGCCGACACCGCTGTCGAAGAAGAAGCCGTGATCGAACGGTCCCGAAGACGTCTGCCGGTCCACGCCGAAATCCCGCCAGGCGTTGTTCCCGCCGAACAGGCTGCGCGAATTGCCGTAGGTGTTGATGGAGTCCTGATAGCTGTAGGAATATCCGCCGCGGCGCTCAACATAGCCGCGCACCTGCGGACCGCCGCGATAGTAGTCCGAACTCTGGTGGGCGCCTTGACCGCGGTAATGGCGGCTGCCTGCCGACGCTTCCACAACACCGACGGCAAGGGCCGAAACGACGGCCAGACCGAGGAACAAACGCTTCATTTTACAACTCCTGACACGGGATGACGCTCGTGGGCCAAAGCTCCGGCCGCAACGGTCGCCCCAACACTACGACGACAGGTCCCAGCCAACGCCGACAAGCTGAATAATCCGTTAAAGCCTGCCGAATACTGGCGCACGGGCACTGCTATTGGCCTCCCGAAACAACGCGCCGTAAGCAAATCCGTTCACCGCGGTCCGGGATGGGCGGAACCGGAGAGCCCCGCACCAACGACCGTGACGAAGTCGCCAGCAGCTTACTTGCAGGCCCGCTGCTGAGCCACGCAATGCGTGCCGAACGTGGTCGGCTTGCACTTCAGGGAAAGCCCTCCCGAAGGCGTCAGCCCGTTGTTTTTCATAGAGTTGTTGAGCGCGGCCTTGGCCATGAACTTCGCCAGGTCCTCCGTCAGCATGGTGGATTCACCACCGGCTTTGACGCAGTTACCCGCCATGGCCGGTGCCGCGACGGAAACAATGGCGGCAGCAATGCCTGCAGCAAGTGTAAGGCGCATTTCTTGTACTCCTTGAACGAATTGAACGCCCGCCCTCGGGATGACCGAGAGCGGAAGCGGCTGACCTGTTACTTTTTGCAGATCGTCGCGCTGCCGGTGCACTCGTAGCCCCAGCCGCCCTGCTTGCACTTGTACTTGCGCGGGCCGAAGTCGTAGCCGCTGGTTTTCCCGGAAGCCATCCATTCGGCCCAGGCCCCCCAGTCCGTCGACTGCAGAAGAACCTCGTCGACCTGGAACTTGGCGCCTTCAAGCGTGCTCGCGGTGCCCGTGCCGGCCTTCTTGAAGCAGTTCTTGGCGTCTGCCGTATCGACGGTGGCGCCGGCGGAAAGGACAAAGGCCGTGGCGAAAGCGAATACGGCTGTCGAGCGCATCAGCTTGAACATTGACTTACTCCTCGTATGGATGCGGACCCGGCTGTTTCAGCTTGCGGTCGCCAGGCACCCGCGATGGCGGCACGATGCACCTTTGGACGCCACTTGCCTATCGCGCTTGCACACCTTGGACGGCGCGGAAAAGCGTTTCACCCTTCGCCGTGGCAACCGCGCATCGGTCCCCTGAATAGGCTCGGTTCGAGTTTATCTCCGGCGAATTCGTCGGCAGCGGCGGCAAGCGCGGCGCCGTTAGCCGGTCAGCCGGCAGTCGCGGCGCCCAGGTTAGAGATCTCGAAGCGCGCGCCATTGTTCTGCCCGAGAATTTCGACCAGGAACGGCAGCGACCTTTCGAGTTCTTCAGCGAGCGTGTAGGGCGGGTTCAAGAGGATCAGCCCGTTTCCATTGAGCCGGCTTACGTCCTCGGCAGCCTGGATGAAAAGCTCGACCGCCAGCAATTTCTCGAGCCTGAGCGCACACAGCTCCCGTTTGAAGGCGGCGACCGGACGCGGGTCCTTGATCGGGTACCACATCATGAAACTGCCGGTCGCGAAGCGCTTCACGCCGTTGCGCAAGGCGGTCACCATCCGCGTGAGTTCTCCCGCATCTTCAAACGGCGGATCGATGAGGACGAGCCCACGGCGCTCTTTCGGCGGCAGCGTCGACTTGAGGACGGTATAGCCGTCGAGGTTCATCACCTTCGCATTGCGTTGAGGCCCGAGCGCGGCTTTGAGGAGATCGAAATCGACCGGATGAAGCTCATTGGCGATCAGCGTGTCGCCGTCGCGTAGAAGCCGCGCGGCGATCACCGGACTACCCGGATAGCGGCGCAGCCCGTCCGCCCCGCGAAGTTCCGGATTGAACGCGGCAAGCACGTCGAAATAGTCGCGAAAAAGCGTGGCAACGTCTTCGGGCAGTTCGGCGGCGAGCAAACGGCCGATCCCTGCGCGCCATTCGCCGGTCTTTTCCGCTTCCGTCGAGGAAAGATCGTAAAGCCCGGTCCCGGCGTGGGTGTCGATCACGCGGAACGGCGTAGGCTTGCGCTTGAGATGCGCGATGACCCGCGTCAACACGAAATGCTTGAGGACATCGGCGAAATTTCCGGCGTGGAAGCTATGGCGGTAATTCATTGGCCGAACGTGAGAGCCGGCAGCGTCATGCCTTTTTCTCCCACCGCCCCTGAGCGGATTGCTGCCAGTAGGTGACGGCGCATCCGGCCCCCTTCGCAACCTTCCACTGCGCCCTGGCATGGGCGACTGCCTCGGCATCGCGCCCATCGAAAAGGTGCACGACCCGAATGAACCCGTCGAAATGTTCAGTGGCGGCGCCATCGACGAGGAACAGGACACCCGCTTCGTTCGGGATCTCCTCTCCGATGGTGAGGTAGACCGGCTGCCGCTCGCTGGCCCCGTCCTTGGCGGAGCCGTGCGGCAGAAAGCTTTCGTCGCTATAGGTCCACAGCGCGATATCGAGCGCTTCGAGACGTTCTTGATTGCCCGAACGCACCACCGCCTTCCAGCCACGCTCCAGCGTCTTCTCCAGCAGGCTGGGAAGCACGCGCTCCAATGGGAAGCGTTCCAGGTGGTAGAAAAGGACGTCCGTCACGAGGCATACCGCCGGGTTTTCTCAGGCTCGGGGAGACAGGAGGACGCCTGCCGCTCCCCTCGCCTGGGACCCGCCTTTCGGGCGGCCTGCTTTACCTCACGCGCTTACGGGCGGCGCGAAGGAGGCTCCTGGGAACCATCTTGTAGTCAACGAGCGCGCGCAGGCAGACGCGCGACAAACGCTTGCCGTTCGAGCGCATGCAGGCGTTGAGGCTGCTGGTGCCGACCTTGTAGCGCTTGCAGAAACGCTTGTAGTCCGTGCTGCAGGCGACTTGTACGGCATCCGGCACGCGGCGCCCGGCATCGGCCGGCGTAACCGTCAGAGCCGACCAGCCGACGACGCCTGCGAGGAGGGCCAGCGCCAGAGGCCCGGCTGCGAAGGTGAAGATGCCCGTCGTTTTCATTGCGAGAGAAACCCTTTCGAGGAAGTACGATCCCGTCGGAGGCAATCCGGAGGCATTAACGACACGTTGTTACTATCCGGCCGCTCGTAGGATGGAAACCAGTTCGCAGGCAGTGATCACCGATTGCGACTCTTCGATGACACATATGGATTTTCACCTTTTCGCAGATTGAGGCGAATTGGCACACCGGGCAAGTCGAACGTTTCGCGAAGACTGTTGCTTAGATACCGCAGATAACTGCGGGGCACCTGTTCGGGCCGAGAACAGAAGGCGATGAACGTCGGAGGGCGGGCTGATGGCTGGGTGATGTAGCGGATCTTGATCCGCCGACCGGACACGGCGGGTGGTGCGTGCCGCATCACCGCCTCCTGCAGCCAGCGGTTCAGAGCGTGCGTCGGTATCCGCCGGTTCCAGGTCTCGTAGGTTTCGAAGACCGCTTTCACCAGACCTTCGAGGCCTTTCTCCGCCAGCGCCGAAATCGTTACCATCCGCACGCCAGGGACTTGCGCCAGCCGTTGCTTTACCGTCTCGCGCAGAACCTTGAGCTGGGCCTGCTTGTCGGTCACGAGATCCCACTTGTTGACGGCGATTACGAGCGCCCGCCCCTCCTTCACCACCATGTCGCCGATGGTGAGATCCTGATGCTCGAAGGGCCTGTCCGCGTCGATCATCAGCACAACGACTTCCGAAAACCGGATGGCGCGCACGGTATCGCTGGCCGAGAGCTTCTCCGCCTTCTCGCTGATCCGGGCCTTGCGCCTCAAGCCGGCGGTATCGAACAGGCGGATCTGGCGTCCCCCGATCTCGACGTCCGTCGAAACGGAATCCCGCGTGAGGCCCGGCTCCGGCCCCGTGATCATCCGTTCCTCGCCGAGCAGCGCGTTGACCAAGGTGGACTTGCCGGCATTCGGCCGCCCGACGATCGCAACCCGCAGCGGCCGGTCGAGCGCCTGCTGGCGCTGCCGCTCCGCTTCATTGCGCCGCGCCTCGCGCTCTCCCCCCCGCCCCCGCCCCCGCGACCGGTCTGACTGCGGCTCTTCCAGGCCCAGAGCTGCCATGGCGTCGGTAATGAGCTCGCCGATCCCCTCGCCATGTTCGGCGGAAATCGGGATCGGTGCGCCCAGGCCGAGTTCGTAGGCTTCATAAAAACCATCCTGACCGGCGCGCCCCTCGCACTTGTTGGCGACAAGGATCGTCGGACGGCCGGCATTGCGCACGATCCGGGCAAACACGTCGTCCGCCGGGGTGACGCCTTCGCGGGCATCGATAACGAAAAAAATCAGGTCCGCATTCTGGATCGCCTGCTCGCTCTGCTCCCGCATCCGCGATTGGATCGAGCCTCTCGCCGCCTCTTCCAGCCCGGCGGTGTCAATCAGCACAACCGGTGTTTCGCCAAGCTCCGCCTGCCCCTCGCGGCGGTCCCGCGTCAGGCCCGGCAGATCGGAGACAAGCGCCGTCGGCTTCCCCGTTAGACGGTTGAAGAGCGTCGATTTGCCGACGTTGGGACGGCCGACAATGGCGATGCGCGGCGGCGCGCCGGACGGGGGCGGATTTGCGGGGAACTCGGTCATGACGCCCCATATAGCTCAGCTCGGGCGCCGCGCCCACAGCGCATCGTTGCCGCAGCCTGCCGGTAGGCTGGTGGGTCATGCCGGAGCAGCGTCCAGATTACGGAGGCGTCGCGACGAGAACCGCTTCGGCGTCCCGGATCAGTTGAGCGCCACGAGGGTCGCGTCGTCGCGCAGCACGTACATGCGACCCTGCGCGACCACCGGCGGCACGAACACCTTGCCGCCGACGTTGACCTGCGAGACAACCCGGCCCGATGCCGCGTCGACCCCGGCGACTTGTCCGCCGGCAGAAGCCAGCCACAACAGCCCGCCAGCCATCGTCGGACCGGACCAGATCTTTTCGCCCGGCAACTTGACCGTCCAACGGATGTTGCCCGTGGCCTTGTCGGCCGCCATGAGCTGACCGGCCGTATCCACCACATAGACAGTATCGCCGGCGACCCAGGGACGTTGCGTGCCCGGCAGGTTGAGCGACCAGAGACGCTCGCCGGTCGCGGCATTGGTCGCGACCATGCGGCCCGAATGGCCGACGGCGTAAACCACACCGTCAGCGATCGCCGGGCTGGCGGCATCGCGCAGCGAGGCGAGTTGCGACATCGCGCGGCTCCGGGTCAGCGATTCAGACCATTTCGCCGAGCCGTCGACGGTCGACAACGCCAAGAGGTCGCCGGACGGATAGGGCACGGCGACGATATCGCCGTCGACCGCCGGACTGACGCTCATGACGAGGCTGGAATTCTGCGGCAGACCGCGAACCGCCCACATCTCGCTGCCGTCGAAACCGTTGAGGCAGTAGAACCGGCCTTCCATGGAGATGATGAACAGCCGGTCGCCGGAAGCTGTCGGGGCCGCGCGAACCGGTGTTCCCAGGTTCTTTTCCCACACCGCTTTACCGGTTGCCGGGTCGAGGGCGGCCACACGGCCGAAGCCGCTTACCGCGTAAACACGCCCGTTTTCCGCCGCCAGGCCGCCGCCGAAACCGCCGCTCGCGCTGGAAGAAAACGTGAGTTGCGACATGAAGCCGGTGCCGGCCTTCGCTTCGCTCTCAGGCACCAGCGATTTGCGCCACACCGCCGAGCCGCCGCTGGCTGAGAACGCACTCACCTGCCCCGCGGCATCGAGCGTGAAGACCTTGCCGTCATAAACGATCGGTGTCGCGGTGATGCGGCCGGTCTTGTTCGACCCCGTGCCTATATCGGCCGACCAAGTCCGGTTGAGCGTCGTGTTGAGAATGAGGTGGCCCGGCGCGTTGTTCGGCGTTCCGCCCGGCTGCGCCCAGGTGTCGTTAATTACCGGAGGCGGTACGAAGATCGGCTTGTCCGCCGCCGCCAGTTCCTGGGTCTTCTGCTCGCTACCGCTCAAGACGGGAATGCGGCGACCCGGCAACGGCTGCTGTTTTTCTGCGAACGGATTGAGCTCGTTGATTTTGGGAAGGCTCGGCAGACTATCGGCGCAACCGCCCAACAGAAGGACGCATGCGGCGGCAATGATTACGCTTCCGCGCCCCTTGCCGGCAAACCGGTGCGATCCCGTCATGGCCTTACCCCTCGTTATTCCCCAAGCCCGTCGCGCCACCGTCCGTTGCGTTGCCGCCCGTCAGTTGGCATCCGAAGGCACCGCAGAGCCGGTCGAAGCCGCGTCTTCGGCCTTCGTCTCCTCGGACTGGCCTGCCGCTTCGTCGGCTTTGGCGTCACCGCCGGAGACCGGATCCGCCTGCGCGGCAGCCGGCGCTGCGGCAGCACCTGCCCCGGCATCCGCTGCCGGCTTTGGCGCAACCTTGAAATCGGGCAGCGATCCGCCGGCCGAAATCTGCGTCAGCCTCAACTCGGCACGCTGGCGAAGCGCGGGCGAAGCGTTCTCATCCGCCGCGATTTCACCGAACATTTTGCGTGCCTCTTCCGTCTTCCCGGCTTTCCAGGCAGACAGACCAAGCAACTCGCGCGCATTGAAACGCCACGAGTTCTGGTCATTTATGAGGCCGCCCAACCGATTCTGCATCTCCGAATAGTCGGCATCCCCAAGTCTAAGGGCCGCCGCCTGGACGCGGGCATAGTCGCTGAGAAGCTGGTCGACGCCGCTATCCTTGGCCAGCGCCTCGAATGTCGCCAGGGCTTCCTTGGGCTTGTTTTGCTCCAGATAGGTGCCCGCGAGTTGTAGCTGCGCAAGGGGGGCGTATCCCGCCGGCCCGCTACTGGCGAGCTTTGAGAAGCCCTGCTCGGCGGCATCGAGATCCTGCCCCAACACCTTGTCGAGCGCGTCCTGATAGGCCACGCCGGCCTGCTCAGCGGACCGCTTGGCCATCGCCTGCCAGATCTGCCAGGCACCGACCGCGATCACCAGCGCAAGCGCCGCACCGACGATCAGCGTGCCGTATTTCTTCCAGATGTTTTCAAGTTTCTCGCGCTCGATCTCTTCCTTGAGCTCGCGCATGAAGCTGTCGTTACTGTCGACCATGCTTTTGTTTTCTTCCCGGATTGAGCGAGACGGTTGCGGCAACGCATTGTGCGCCGGCGCCTCCACGGACTGCATCGGATTGACGATGGCTGGTTCGCGAGATTGATAACGTCTCGCACGCGGAACGCAACGGGGCGGGTTCGCACGCACCCCGAATGCCGCACCGCCGACGGACACAACGCGAGGGTTTTGCTCCTGTCGAAAGACAGAAACGGCCCCGAAGGACCACCGGTTCTTGCTGAGGGCAACCGGACTTCAGCGTTTCCGCGACGGCTTGGTCTTGGAACGGCTTCCTTCAGTGTCCGCGCCTGAATTCGCAGACGCTTTCATCGCGTAGGTGTGCTCTTCCATCGGGAAACTGCGCTCGCGCACAGCGTCGGCGTAACCGGCGATGGCGCGTTCGATGGCTTTGCCCACCTCGCCGAACTCCTTCACGAACTTCGGCACCCTTGGCGATAGCCCCAGCATATCCTCCATAACGAGGATCTGCCCGTCACAAGCTGCCGAAGCGCCGATTCCGATGGTCGGAATCGGGACGGCCTCGGTGATCCGGCGCGCCAGAGGCTCGGCCATGGCTTCCAGAACTACCGAAAAAGCACCGGCCTCCGCGACGATGCGCGCGTCTTCCTCAATCGCCGCCCACTGTTCTTCCTCGCGCCCCTGGGCCTTGAAGCCGCCCAGCACGTTGATGGACTGAGGCGTAAGCCCGATGTGGCCCATGACCGGAATGCCGCGGTCGACAAGGTAGCGGATGGTTTCGCCCATGCGCCGGCCGCCTTCGAGCTTCACCGCACCGCAATCGGTTTCCTTCATGACCCGCGCGGCGTTGCGGAACGCCACCTGCGGGCTCTCTTCGTAGGAGCCAAACGGCATGTCGACGACCACCAGCGCCCGTCGCGCGCCCCGTACAACAGCCTTGCCATGCATGATCATGAGATCGAGCGTCACTGGGACGGTTGTCTCGAACCCGTGCATGACCATACCGAGACTGTCGCCGACCAGAAGAAAGTCGCAGTGCTGGTCGGCAATCGCGGCGGTGTGGGCGTGATAGGCGGTCAGGGAGACGATAGGGTCTCCCCCTTTCCGGGCGGCGATGTCGGGCGCCATCAGACGTTTAACAGAGCTGGGTCCGTTGCCGGTGGCGGTAGAGCTTTGCGAAGACATGAAGCTTTGTCGTTCCCCTTGATTTCGGCCAATCCAACGACGCGGCGGGCATGCCGTCGCGGGCCGGCCAGAAACCATCACGCCGCTAGACCGTTGGCAAGCTCTGAAGAAACCTTCGCACGCGCCACAATTCTGAATAACACTTCGCTTGAAACCGAGGCTAACGGCCGGACGAATACCTTCGAAGAGTGAATGTTGCGGATCTCAGGTCACATTCGAAACACAACTGTTCCGGTAACCGCACGACCGGATGGATTGTCGGGTGTCGCTCTGGTAACCAACTATTCATATAGAACTAGGGATCGCTTAGGGCTTTCCGGCTAGGGTCCTGTCACTTTCGCGAGTGCAACAATTGACGTCGGAAAGCCGTTTCCGTCGCGTCGTTAGGATGTTCGAAATGTCGTTACCGATCATCAGCCGTCCGTTCGGCTCACGCTTCGCCGCCAACATGATCACTGGCGTCGCCGCATTCGCCATAGCCGCCGCAATCGCTACGGTGCCGGCCGATGCCAAACGGGCGAGCAAGAAGGTCAAGAACCGCGATCACACCGGACCGTTGACGCTGATGGTTTCGCTGAAGCGCCAGCGCGTCGTCGTCTTCGATAAGGACGGCGCCGTGACATCCGCGCCGATCTCGTCCGGCGCTCGCGGACACCGCACGCCGACCGGCATTTTCTCGATCCTCCAGAAGCGCCGCCGCCACTATTCGAACCTCTACCGCGGCGCGGCGATGCCCAACATGCAACGCATCACATGGTCCGGCATTGCTCTGCACGCCGGTCATCTGCCGGGTTACCCCGCCTCGCATGGCTGTATCCGCCTGCCCTACAGCTTCTCAAAGAAACTGTTCGGCATGACGGAAATGGGCACGCGTGTCGTCGTGACTCACGAGCAGGCCGCGCCCCAATCCTTCGCCCACGACGCGCTGTTCAAGCCGCTGCCGGCTGGCGATCCTGACAAATATGCCGAACCCGGCGATGATGACGGTGAAAAGACGAAAGCCGACGCGGGAAGCAGCGCCGCGGAGATGCTGTTCGGGATCAGCTCGGCGAATGCCCGCGAAGACGCCGGCCTCCCCGAGGGTATCGAGCGCACACGGGCCGCCGTCGCCGCCTATCGCCGTCTCGAGATCGACAAGCTTGGCAAGGCCGTGGAGGCTTCTACGGCCGCGCATCTCGACGCTGCGGACAAGCTGAAGACCGCCAACGCCGAACTCGCTCAGGCCTACGCCGCCCAACGCGAGCTTCAAAAAAGCTCCCAGGCGATCACCCAGCGCCTCCGTAAGGCCGAATCCGCCCTCGCGGCGGTCAATCGCAATTTCCGCGCGCTTTACCTGCGTGCCGCTTCGCTCACGGAAGCAGAGGCCGGTGCCAAAGCAGAGTTGGAAGAAGACGCACTCGAAGCCGAGGCCCTGCGCCACCTCGCGGAAATCGATCTCGCCGAGGCCGACCGCGCAGCGCTCGACCAGCTCGTGAAGGAACGCCAGGCGGCCGCCGACAAGGCCAAAGAGCATCGCGATACGCTCAACAAGCGTTACATCGTGGCCCAGAAGGCACTGATCGACCTCAAGCGCCGGTTGAAACAGGCCGAGAGCGCCTTCGAGCGCCGCCAGAAGCCGATCACGATCCTGCTCTCGAAGCACGACGGCAAACTCTACGTCCGCCAGGGCTACGACCCGATCTACGAGACGGACATCACCTTCAAGCAGCCGGACGCCCCCATTGGAACGCACTTCTATCACGCGCTGGAATGGAACGAGGACGGCTCGGACCTGAATTGGCAGGCCGTGACCGCAGCCCGGAAATATGCCTCGAAAACGAAGCGTTCCAAGAACCGTAAATCGCGCGATGACGATGTCGCCGGCAGAGGTCCGCCTCAGACGCCCGGAAACGCTCTCGAGCGCGCGAATATTCCCGAAGAAGCCCGCGAATTCCTGGCCGAACATCTCAAGCCCGGCTCGGCCGTCATCATCTCCGACGAGCGCAAGAGCTATGAAACGGGCAAATATACCGACCTTATCGTCACCACCCGATAAGGCGGCGCATCCCGCGCTATCGCCAAGCCGGGCGCCGGTCCTGAAACAGGCCGGCCCGACTTGGCCGAGCGCGCACGCGGCTCGGGCCGGGAAACGAAACGGTAGCTATCCGGGCTCAGCAAAGCGCTTTGCTTTTCGCCGACGCGATTCGAGCCTGGCCACGGGGCCGACGGCCTAAAAACGGCTGACCACACGCCAGTACCGGCTCGCGCAGCGTTCAGAGCTCAGTTGTGGACCGGCGCAATTTCGCCGGTTTCACTTGGGCCACACTGTTGTCTGCACGCGCGGCTCACATCACCAATTCGATTGACCATTGCGCCGTGCACGGCAAGCCTGCGCATCGCCATGCACAAGTTCCAATCGATCCACTACCTCGTCCATTCCGCCGTTGCCGGGATCTGCTACGTTGCGCTGATCCAGCTCGAAGCCTTCGACCGCTTCATTGCCCAGTGGCCGCTGATCCGCGACTATCCCCTGCTTCAGCTTTCCGTCATCCCGGTCATCGCGCTTCTGCTCCAGCAGTCCGACCGCCTCGCCCGGTTGATCATCGGCGGCATACCCGTGTTTTCGCCGGCACTGCGCCGCCTTCTCTCCGGCAGCGACTTCATCGAAGGGCACTGGCCGCTGGTCGTCGTCGATGCCCGCACATCCGAACTCGTTTTCTACGGCTTCCTGTCCATCCGCTACCGCAACAGCCAGCTCTATGTTTCCGGCAACGACTGGGCGCCCGAAGGCATCCACGCGCTGTGGTTCCATTCCGTCCAGTCGCGATTTCAGGATGGCCTGCTCCAGTACTGGTACGAGCAGGGCGAAAACCGCACTAAGCCGACCATGCGCGGCTACACTGAAATCTACTTTTTTCCCGAAGACGGTGGTCGCTTCGAACGCCATGCCGGTGAGTTCCTGGACAAGGTCAACAACTACCGTTTCTACGCCGAAAGGCGCCGTTTCGGCTGGCGCGACGCCGCACCCTCGCGTGACGAGGACCGCATTGCCGCGGCAAAAGATCTTTGGGCCCGGATCGAGCCCGATCTGCCCCGCATCTTGAAGCAGTCGATCTCCAAGGACTGGGCCTGATGTCTTTAGCGAGGAAGTCGGATCGTTTTCTCCGGCGGCCTATGTGTGATGACCACCGGGTCGCCCAGCTTTATCGCCCCGCCAGCGAGAACACGCGCGGTTATCCCGCCGCGCCATTCGGGATGCAGCGCTTTGAGAAGCCCTGGACAGGCTTCCTCCATGCGGCGGCAAGGCTGCGTCGGGTAGGTCACTTCAAGGTCGACCGGACCGATGCTGAGAAGCGCCCCTCGCGCGCGCGGCAACCTCACGCCTTCGACCAGAAGATTTGCCCGCCGTGCAGTCCACCCAACGCCTGGATGTGTGCCGGCGAGCGCATCGATCTCGGCCAGGGCCTCGTCCCACTGCTCCAAAGAAAGGACGGTGATCGCCCGGTTACGGAACCGCCGGCCCTTGTGATCGCCGACCAGGCCGGCTTCCGTCGTGATAGTCGCTGACTCCAGTTCCTCCATTGGCGCGCGCCGCGCGTCACGCCGGGCAATGCCGATCAACCGGCCCCGATCGCCGACAACCTTGTCGCGCGCTGGGGCCGGCTGAAAGCCACCGGAAGCGCTCATCCGATCACCGGCACACCGATGAGGTAGGGATGGCCATAAACGAGCATGAGAAGATACAGCGTGAGGCCGAAACCGATAACGATGAGATCGTTCATCAACGTCGCGCCCTCGGCCGTGCGTCCCGTATCTCCACGCCGCTTGGCCGCGATCCGGTCGTAGACGGCATACGCCAGGAATGAGCTGAAGAGAACCAGAGACGCGGCGTCACCGTTGGCGAGAAGATGTGCGAAAGCCCAGATCTTCACGCCGACCAGCATCGGGTGCTTCAAGGCCGCGCCGATCCGCGACGGCGGCCCATAAGCGGCGACAAGCGCGATGAAGGAAGGCACCATGAGCGCGAGAGCGACGTGCCTGGCCCAGATCGGCGCTTCCCAGAGGACGGGGTTTTTCGACCCAAGCGTCGCCTGCATCTTGCCGTAACCGATGATGATCACGACCAGCGCGATCAGCGAGAGAAGCGAGAAAATACCCTTGTAAGGCATCTCGCCGAAGCGGGCGACGAGGCCGTTCCTTAACTCCCTGTTCGCCGGAATGAGGTGCAACGTGAAGAACGCCACCAGACCGACAACCAACAGCATCATGATCAACTTCTCCCGCGTTAAGTGGATTCCTGCATCGGGGGGGTGTGGCTTCCCCCATCGCGACGGAGTTCACGCTCCTAGTGTCCCGGTTCTAACATTTGCGACCCGGTTCGGCTTGGTTGCGAGCAAATGTTAGAACCAAGAGGAACACTAGAAACTCTCTGGTCCTAGTGTAGCTTTCGCACATGACGTTGGGCAGCAAACCCAGCCGCAAGCGGGAACCCAACGTCAGGTGCGCTACACGAGCGGCCGAGCGCAAGAGCCCAGCGGTAATCTCCTCGATTTCGTTGAAAGTGCGCAGCATTCAAGCGCGGAATGCAACGTTGACGGATTTTGTTGCCTTTTTGTCGCGTGAAATATATTGTGGATAAAGGTCGGGAAAAACGGCCACCGCCAGCGGGAACGGCGGGCAACAAAACGGGGAGGCCCGAGTAGCGGCGGGCTTGCGGCCCATGGAGTCGGGTATGATTACTCCAATGGCCCGGCACACGAGTGTGTGCCAGTGCAAACGCGTCGTCGGACCGTCCTTCACGGGGAGGTTCGCGTCGTGATTTTCCAGGCGTTGAATTTAAAATCGAAGCGCAAATCCGGCGAGGATCCTTCGGCGCTGGAAGCCGGACTTGTCGAAATTGGCGAGGACGATACGCGCGATGAGGCGGCCCTGCGCCTGGAGCGTGAGCTTGCCGTGGTGTTGGCGCGCAAGCCGAAGCATCGCGCCGCTGCGAAGCCTTCCACCCCGGCCATCGAAGACGACGCCCCCTTCATCGCTGCTACCGAGCCGGAAGGCGTATCGAGGGCGGGGCGTGCCGAAAGCGCTCCCGACCCCGCGATGCCGGCGGCGATGGATGCTAGGCTTTCGAGCGAAGTCGCAACTTCAGAAGTTACATTGCGGCCTGCGGCCAGTCCCGAAGAGGCGCAACAACGATGGATGCAGTCGAGCCGCCGCAAACGCCGCTCGCTCGTCATGCGCAAAACGGCGTCGTTCGTGATCACCTTATGCGTAACGGCCTTCATCGTGTCGTTGACAGCCGTCTTCCTGTTCGGGCTACCCGAGGACTTGGCCGGCTTCACCGCCAAGCCATCCCCGGCTGAACTCGAACGCACGACGTTCACCGGCATGCCCCACAAACTCAAGGCCGACGCTGGGGACCCGACCTCCGCGCCGGTACGGCTTCGCTGGGTGGCGAACTAATAAACTGATACTGGGCAGCCGGCATCGAACGCCATGGGCCAAGCTCTCCGCTGGCCGTCTTGGCCTACGGCAAGTAACCCTTGTCGAGGTCCATTTCCTGCCGGACGAGGCGCTCTCCCTCAGCCGTTCGCACTTCCGCCGCCCAGGCGAGATGCGTCCCGGTCTCTGGATCGCTGTGCGATTGCACCTCTCCAGTAAACACGTGCCCCGGCGCAACCTCGATCGGTTCCATCAACGGAAAGTAGAGCTGCTCCCAATGCGTCGCGGGCGCGTCAGGCCCGGTCGAGAGCACGAGTTGCGGACCGAACACGGCTTCCCACCACACCGCCAGCCCGTAAATCTTCGCGGCCCTTTCCACCCGCCAGCGACCGGCGCCGGCACGAGATGGGGCGACGTCGCCATCGAACGCCGCGTCGTCCCAGACCTCGGGCGCCATGCCGCCCAATTCCTCCACCGCCAGCGAGCGAACATAGGCGTTGTTGAGCGACATCCGCTCCGCCCGCGAAAGGTCGAGTCCGAAAGCCGCCCCGGTGCTTGCCCAGACACGAAGCTCGGTATCGAGCCGGGCGCCCGTCACCGGAGCCATAAGCTGGCGCACCCCGGAGGGGAGGATCATCCCGCCAGGGCGCAGGAACCGCTCCCGCGCGTCGTTAAGCGTTGCGATGATGTCCTCTTCGAAGGCGTAGTTTCCAAGCGTCTCGGAAACGATGAGATCGACGGTCGGCGGCTCGTGCATTTCCATCGAATGGCATGGCATCAGATGGCAGTTCTCAAATCCGTTGTCGAAGATGACTGCTTCCGTGACCGCCGAAACCTCCGCCGTTTCGTACAGGAAGACCTCCTTCGCACCCAGCCTCGCCGCCATCATACCGAGGAGGCCCGTCCCCGCACCGATGTCCGCCACCACAGTTTCACCGGGAACGATGTGGTTCCGAAGCGCTTGGTAGATGATGTCGTTGCGCACCGTGTCGGCGATCAGCGTCCGGTGATATTCGATCCGCATGGGCGCGGCCCTCGCTGGTTCATAGACTGAGATGTGGACCGCGGATCTGGTACAGCGTCAACGCCGTGGCAACCGCCAGGTTGAGGGAGTCGAGCCGCCCGGCCATGGGGATCTTCACACGCCTGGAACACGTCTCGGTCAACTCCGCCGAGAGTCCCGGGCCTTCGCTTCCCATCACAACAAGAACCGGATCCCGATAGTCCGCCGACCGGAAGTCCTCCGCGCCCTGCAGATGCAGGCCGACCACATCGCCTGGCCAGCCCTGCCGCCACGCCAGAAACGCCTCGCGCGACTGCCGGACGAGCGGCACAGCAAACACCGATCCCATCGTCGCGCGAATGCACTCGCGGCTGAACGGATCGCAACAGTTGCCGACCAGGATAACGCCGCGCGCGCCCACCGCGTCGACAGTGCGAACGATGGTGCCCAGATTGCCGGGATCGCGGACCTCCTCAAGCGCCAGCCAGACATCTCCTTCGGCGGGAACCTCCGCGCCACTCAGCGTGGGCGCGTCTGCCCAGGTCTGAGCGAACACGCCCAGCACCGCCTGCGGGTTCTCCTTTGAAGCGACCTTGGCCAGCACCGCCGGCGTCACCTCCAGAACCTCAGCGCCATCGTCGAGCGACTGCGAAATGAGCCGCCGGACCGCGGCACTCTCCGCGCCTTTCGGCTCATAGATCAGCATTTCCGGTCGCCAGCCCATTTCACGGGCGCTGATGAGGACCGACGCTCCCTCGGCCACGAACAGCCCGGTTTCGCGGCGAACCTTGCGCATCTCAAGCGCGCGGACCGCCTTGATGCGCTCGTTCTGCAAACTGGAGATCGGCTTCAGCTGGTTCGAGGTCTGTGAACCCGATGGCGCCCGCCCCCGCTCACCACCCGTGGCTCCGTGCCTTCCGCCGCCGCGGCGCGGATCACGCATCGGGCATTCCTCCCCGCGACCAGCGCACAAACATCGAGGTCGGCACCAGCGCCGCCGACTTGCGCGAGCGGATGACGAGTTCGCCGACGCTGAGACCGCCGCCGCGCTTATCGAGCTTTCGGGCGCAGAGTTCCGCGAACGAAAGCGCCGACGCGCGGATGGCGTACACCGTCAAAACCAGCGCGGCCGGCCCCTCCGCGACGAGTTCCGCGCAGTCGTCCATCAGCGGCGGCAAATCCTGAAACAGGTCCCACGTCTCGTTCTTCGGCCCGCGACCGAACTTCGGCGGATCGACCAGAATGACGTGATAGTCCCGGCCGCGACGGACTTCCCGCGCGACGAACTTTCGCGCATCGTCCAGCATCCATCGGACGGTCGCGGAACCGAGCCTTGAAGCTTCCTGGTTCTCTTTGCCCCACTGGATCGCCTTCTTGGAGGCGTCGACGTGGACCACCTCGGCTCCCGCGGCCGCTGCCAATAGCGATGCCGCGCCGGTATAACCGAAGAGATTGAGAACGCGCGGGCGTTCAATGCCGGCCGCCTGCGCCGCCGCGATCCGCTCCAGCATCCAGGTCCAATGCGGCAACTGCTCCGGGAAGAGCCCGACGTGCCAGAGCCCCTGTAGACGGCACAGGATCTTGACGCCTTCGGCGGGCAAGCGCTCTTCCGGTCCTCGACGGGCATTCGCCAGATCGAGCCTGACCGGCCAGGTATCCGGCACCGGCTTGTCGAACCGCCACTTGCCCTTTTCGTCGTCTTCTCCGGAGGCCGAAAAGACCGCGTGCGCCGCATGCCACTTCGATTCCGGAAGGCTCGGCTGCCAAAGTGCCTGCGGCTCCGGCCGGTCGATCAGGATCTTGCCGAAACGTTCGAGCTTACGCCCAGCACCGGAATCGACGAGTTCGTAGTCATCGAACCCGTGCGTTTCGATAAGGCTATAGCTGGTGGGAACTTCAAGCGGCATGGGGGTCGAGCAGCATGGGGATTATCGTGCTTCGCGCTGATGGAGTCATTCCAACCGAAGAACTCCGGACGCATTTCTCTCGGCAGGGAACGCCTTCCGGCCGGCGCTCGGAACGAGTGTCGGAAGGCGCAAACAAAGACGGTATCGTCCGACCGAGGCGACAGAGGGTGCGTCACCGGTTTCTCCGGACGGTATTACGCGGGCTATCATAACGCCACGAGAACGTCACGCCGGGCCGCCCCGGTCTCCATCGCGAAAGGCAACTGGCGTGCCCGAACTGCCAGCACGGTATCAGAGGCTCTCGTTCGTTCGCCGGATGCGCCGTGCCATGAGTTGCATCACGGTCAACGCAAACTCTGGATAGGAGCTGACCAGCCCGAGGAAATCCCGTTCCGCCAGAACCGCCACCTCGGAGGGCTCCACGGCGATCGCCGTTGCCGAACGCGGGCTGCCGTCGATCACCGCCATCTCGCCGAAGACGCCGCCGGGTTTGACGTTCTCAAGGATCATGCCGCCGCCCTTGATGGCGATCCGGCCGGATTTGACGATGAACATCTCGTTTCCCTGATCGCCAGCCAGAAAGACACGTTCGTCCGCCGCGAGCTGTCGGATCGGGATGTTGCTGTTGGCGAGTTGTGAGAGGTCGAAGATGGGAGCATCGGTCATGGGGGCACCTGTGGTTGCGGGCGCCCAGTCTACGGCTTCAGCGGTCGCGCCTCAATCAGCAGGCGGCGCGAAACCTAATCGCCGCTCTCCGGTGGGAGCGTCCAACTTAGACCGCGACCGCTTTGACGCTGACTTAGTCCACGTCCTCAACTTCGACCGTCTGGCCGCTGACACGCTGCGCCAGAGCCGCTTCCATGAACTGGTCGAGATCGCCGTCGAGCACACCGTCCGGATCGGTCGATTGCACGGCCGTCCTGAGGTCCTTCACCATCTGATAAGGCTGCAGGACGTAGGACCGGATCTGGTGGCCCCAGCCGATCTCGGTCTTTGAAGCCGCTTCGGCGTTGGCTTTCTCTTCGCGCTTCTTAAGCTCAGCTTCGTAGAGCCGCGATTTCAGCATTGCCCAGGCGATCGCGCGGTTCTTGATCTGCGAGCGTTCCTGCTGGCTGGCCACCGCGATCCCCGTGGGAATGTGCGTAATGCGCACCGCCGAGTCGGTCGTGTTGACGTGCTGACCGCCGGCGCCCGACGCGCGATAGGTGTCGATCCGGCACTCGCTCTCGTTGATGTCGATCTCGATGTCGTCATCGATCACCGGATACACCCAGACGGACGAGAAGCTGGTGTGGCGGCGCGCGTTCGAGTCGTAAGGGGAAATGCGCACAAGGCGATGCACGCCCGATTCCGTCTTCAGCCAGCCGTAGGCATCCTGCCCCTTGATTTCCAGCGTCGCCGACTTGATGCCCGCTTCCTCGCCCGGGCTTTCCTCGATCAGCGTAACCTTGTAGCCGGCCTTCTCCGCCCAGCGCGAATACATGCGCGCCAGCATCTGCGCCCAATCCTGGCTTTCCGTTCCGCCGGCGCCGGCATGCACCTCGAGGAACGCATCGTTGCCATCGGCCTCGCCGGATAGAAGCGCCTCGACGGAGCGCCGCTGCGCATCCTTGTCGAGCTTGGCGAGCTGCGCCTCGCCCTCGGCCACCGTTTCGGAATCGCCTTCGGCTTCACCGAGTTCGATCAGCGTGACGCAATCTTCCAGGTCCTGTTCGAGGCTCTCGTAGCTGTTGATCGCGCGCTCCAGCGACTGGCGCTCGCGCATGACCTTCTGCGCCTTTTTCTGGTCGTTCCAGAAGGCGGGATCTTCAGCTTGTGCGTTCAGTTCCTCGAGGCGGGCTTTGGCGGTATCCCAGTCAAAGATGCCTCCTTAGGAGGGCCATCGCCTCCTTAATGGAATCGACGTGCTTCTGCGGCTCGGCGCGCATGATCGGTGTCCTTGATGCGTTTTGGAGGTTTCGGCAGCGATATAAGGCTGGCGGTTGATCGTGTAAACCGAGGGGCCTCAGAATATGACAACGGCCCGCTCCCGGCGTTTACGCATCGCGGGCGCGGCGCCCCCCGGAAGCTCGCGGCAAGTGACGGAGGCAGCTAGCTCACCACAGCCCGCCCGGCCCATAGTTCGGCTGCTCGCGACGCTCCACGCGGGCAGCGTTCGAACTGGCCGCCGGCGGGATGAAGATGCTGTCGCCCTCTTCGCCGTCGCTCGGGATGCCGATGATCGAATAGGCGTCGTCCGGACCGCTATCGGGCTTGAAGGCTTCCATGATTGCGAGCTTGTCGCCGGGCTGCGCCCGCAGGCCCGTCTTCAGGTTGACGCGCGCAAGCACGATACCCGGCGGCTGCCGGAACGGCGTGATGGGCTTGCCCTCAAGCGCCATCTTCATGAAGTCGCCGAATATCGGAGCGGCAAGCTGTCCGCCGGTCGAGCCCTTGCCCATCGGTGTCGGCGTATCGAAGCCAACGAAGACACCGACGACGAGGTCGGGCGAATAGCCCACGAACCAGGCATCCTTCTCTTCATTGGTGGTACCGGTTTTCCCAGCCAGCGGGATCCCGAGCTTCTTCAAACTCTGCGCCGTGCCGCGTTCGACAACGCCCTGCAGGATTGACGTCATCTGGAAGGCGGTGTGCGGATCGATGATCTGCCGGCGGTCGTCCGGGATCGTCGGCTCCGATTGCCCGTTCCACGCCTCGCCCTTGCAGCCCTCGCAAGGGCGCTGGTCGTGCCGCCAGATCGTCTGCCCCCAACGATTCTGAATGCGGTCGATCAGCGTCGGATGCACGCGCTTGCCACCGTTGGCGAGGATGCAGTAGGCCGTCGCCATGCGCAGAAGCGTGGTTTCCCCGGCGCCGAGCGACATGGAGAGCACCGGCAGCAGGTCGTCATAGATCCCGAAACGCTTGGCGTATTCGGTGATGAGCGGCATGCCCATGTCCTGAGCAAGCCGCACCGTCATCTGGTTACGCGACTTCTCGATCCCGATCCGCAGCGTCGTCGGACCGTATGAACGGCTCTTGTTGTAGTTCTCGGGCTTCCAGACATCCTGGCCCGGCCCTTGCTCGATTTCGATCGGGGCGTCGAGAACGATGGACGTCGGTTTGTAGCCGTTGTCGAGCGCCGACGCGTAGACGAACGGCTTGAATGAGGAGCCCGGCTGACGCTTGGCCTGGATCGCGCGGTCGAA
>CBDDFK010000009.1:0-1186235 GCA_965226995.1 Filomicrobium sp. | reverse complement strand
CTGGCGGCGCTCACATTCTTCCTTTTGATCGGCTGGGACAGCGCCGCGCGCGCACTCGGCGACGGACCTCTGGCGGGGCTTGCCGGAGCGCTTGCTTACCTCAGCCCGAAGTACTGGTTCGACAGGGTTGCCGAAGGGCGGATCGAAGCGGCCGCGCTCGTTTATTTCGTCATCATGACGGTGACGGCACTGGCGGCGGCGGCGTTGGTCCTCGAAGGCCGGCGGCAAGGAAGATTCGCGGCCTTGATCCCAGCCCGGGGTGTGGCGGCCGCCGCCATCGGCGCGGCGCTACTCATACTCGCGGTGCAATGGCCAGTGGCGCTCGATCTCACCGAGGACCGGATCTTCACGCTGCATGACGAGACCTTGGCGGTGGCACGAACCTCGCCGGCAGGCACGCGCATCACGCTCTACCTTAACGAGGACGAGAGCCGTATACCGGCGCGGATCCGCCGTCATGCCCGGCGGGTCGAAACCCTGTTCGACGACATGGCCACCGCATCAGGGGGCGCGATCCACCTCGACGTCGTACGCACCGGGGCGGACACCGAGGCCCACGAAGCGGCGCAGACGGCCGGCGTGCGGCGCGTTCTGATGTCCTCCCAGGACACCTTCTTGTTCGGTGCGGTATTCGAGCGGGGCGACCGGCGCGGCGTCATCGATTATTTCGACGAGGCGCGGGCGGATCTCCTGGAATACGACGTTGCACTGGCGCTCGATACGCTGCGGCGGGAGAAGACGCCGCGCGTTGGCATCCTGTCGCCGCTGTTGAAGGCTTCGAACGCGACGGAGCCCCGCCCGGGTCTTGCGATGATCGAGGAGTTGAAGCGCCACTACGACATCGCGATCGTTCCGCATTTCGCCAGCGAGCTGCCCGACGGGCTCGACGCTCTTATCGTTATCGACGCGCCGGTACTGCGGCGGAGCATGCTCTACGCCATCGACCAGCACGTGATGGCCGGAAGGGGGCTCATCGCCGTCACAGACGCCTACCCGCGATTCAACGAGGCGAACCTTGCCGTACTTCCGGAGCCGGGCGACGAGATCAACGACATCACGGACCTCCTGGCGCGCTATGGGGTGCGCGTCGACATCAGTCACGTCGTCGGCGACCGCGAAGCCGCCGCGCTTGTGTCCGGCGCGGATGGCGGCAAGTTGCATTACCCCTTCTGGCTCCGGCTGCGCGGCGACCGCCTTTCGGGCAATCATCCCGCCACGGCAAGCCTCAATGAACTCCTGTTCGCCGAGGCGGGGACGTTGAAGATCACGCAAAACGCAGCTGGCATTGCGACGCCTCTGGTGACGACGTCGAAACAAACCGGCCGCCTGGCACGCAAGCTCTTCAAGGATGGATCATCCCCGGAACTGGCGGCGGATTTCGAACCGTCGGCCGAAGCGAAATCCGAAACGTTGGCGGCGGCCCTGGCCGGTCCGCTGCCCAGCGCCTTCGGTGCCACGCCGCCCCAACTGAAGGGCAAGGACGACGACAAACCCGCAGGCAAAAACTCAGACGAAGACACGCAAGGGCAGAGCAGTAACCGGGCGCAGCACCTCTCCGAAACGAACGCCGGGAAGGTTTTCGCCGTTGCCGATGCCGATTGGCTTTTCGATCCGATGGCGGTGCAAACCATCGAGGCGGGCGGCCGCCTTGTCACGCGGCCGTTGAACGACAACAGCGCGTTCCTCCTCAACCTGGCCGAAGTCGCCACCGGGAACGCGCGGCTCATCGGCATCCGGTCGCGGGGGCGCACAGTGCGAACTTTCACGACCGTCGAGGCGATGTTGAAGGAGAGCCGCGCGCGCTTCAGCGCGGCTGAAAAGAGTGCGATGGGACGCATCGGAGTCGTTGAAGGCAAGATCGCCGAAGCCTTGCGTTTGATGGGCGTGCAATCGGCGGAGCAGTTGCCCCAGTCGCTTGCCGCCGACATTCGGAAGCTTCGCCGCGATCTTCTTCCGCATAAGCGGGAGCTGCGCGAGATACGCCAGTCGATGCGCGAGGACGTCGAAGACCTCCAACAGCGGTTGACGTTGGCCAACCTGTTGAGCGGACCGCTGCTGGCCCTCGCTTTCGCCGCGCTGATGCGTCTGTGGCGCCGTCGTCGTTGGGCCGTGGCTGGCGAATATTGATTGGGGCAATGTCTCGATAGGCGTTAACAGATTGCCCGCAAACTGCGACAAGTTGTACTTTAATACATGCCTACGAAGGACAGCTCACAGCATCGGACTTCGCAGGACTTGGCACCGTCGGGCCGTCGTCAAGAACGGCTCGTCCTGCCGGATCTGAAAGTGGGTCCGTCGTCTGTTGTGCGGGGGATCCAAGCTTGACGACTGGGGGTGACTACGCCGGATCTGGCAGTCCTTCCCGCCGACGCCGTGCAGTCTTGTGCAGGCGATCGTTATGTTGTCCCAGGTGGCAACCACAAAAAGAGCGCGTGGCACCCTCCGATAAGGATCGGATTGCCGCCACGCAGAGGAAAGCGACCTCGGTACCGGTCCGAAGGCAGCAACTTGACCTCTAAGCTCGCACGGCTCGGCCGACTGTGCCCACCAGCGGCTGACCGCTTAAAACAATAGAGAAACGGCTGGGCCATGTTCATGAGCTCGACGGTCCCTCCCTGCGGCGGGTCCGGGACGCGCAACGGCTCCTTCGCGGAGATGCGCGCGCCCTAGGCCGTTGCGTGCGGAAGCTGTTGCCGCGTGCCTGATCGGGTGCCCGGCAAGCGGATGCCGCGCGCGGTTACGCTTCCGCCTGACGCAAGGTGCGACCGAATTTTCAGCCTGCACACAAGCTCGCCGGGAAACAGGCGAGCGATTGGGAGAACGCTGATGGGCAAAGCAAAGACACCGCGACGGCAAAATGACGCCTCACCCGGCGACGGCCCGCCCGCCGCGACCGGGCGGCGCGAGTTTCTGAAAGGCGGCGTGTTTCTGGCGGGGGCGACGGCTGCCGGCGGCACCAGCATCGCGGCCGCGCGCGCGGCGCAGCTCAAGGTCCCCGATAGCAACCTCTCGATGGGTCGGGAGATCCCGCCGAAGGACTACGGCATGCCCTCGAAATACGAGGCGCATGTCACGCGGAACCGGACGGATGTGTTCGTCAACAAGCAGAACTGGTCGGACTGGTCGATGACGCCGCTGCAGCATCAGATCGGCACCGTCACACCCAACGGCCTCGTTTATGAACGCCATCACGCCGGGATTCCCGACATCAATCCGGACAACCATACACTGATCCTGCACGGCATGGTGAAGCAGCCGCTCAAGTTCACCATGAACGACCTGATGCGCTATCCCGCGGTCTCGAAGTTCTACTTCATGGAATGCTCGGGCAACGGCCTTACCGACTGGAAGAAGGTGAAGTCCGTCACCGTCCAGCAGACCCATGGCCTCCTTTCCAGTGCGCAGTGGACCGGCGTTCCGTTGTCGTGGCTGCTGGAGGAAGCGGGCCTTGCGGACGGCGCCAAGTGGGTGCTTCTGGAAGGTGCCGACGGCTCCGCCCATGCGCGCTCGATACCGATAGAGAAGTGCCTCGACGACACCCTTATCGTGTGGGGCATGAACGGGGAGATGCTGCGGCCGGAGAACGGCTATCCCTTGCGCGCCTTCATCCCAGGCTGGGAAGGCAACGTCTCGGTGAAATGGCTGCGCCGGATCAAGGTGGGCGACAAGCCATGGCATCTGCGCAGCGAAACGGCCCGCTACACCGATCCGATGCCGGAAGGCAAGTGGCGCCAGTTCAGCTTCGTCATGGAGTGCAAATCGGTCATCACGCGGCCGTCCGGCGGCATGAAGATCCCCGGGCCGGGGCGGGTCGAGATCGAAGGCTTCGCATGGTCGGGCAACGGCGCCGTCACCGCGGTCGACGTCACGACGGACGGTGGCCGAACCTGGCGGGAGGCGCGGCTCGAGGAGCCCGTCCTCGACAAGTGCCTCACGAGGTTCCGCTACAGTTGGGATTGGGACGGCCGACCCGCGGAGATCGCCAGCCGCGCCGTCGACAGTACCGGATACGTCCAGCCAACAGTCGCCGACATCGAAAAGGCCCGCGCCATCACCGGGTTCGTTCAGCACCACAATGGGGTCTTCCCCTGGTCCGTCAGTTCATCCGGGGAGGTGGCCAATGCGATCGCTTAAGCACTCGGGCATTGCGGCGGCCGCAATCGCCGCTGCCGTCTTCGCATGGGGTCCCGCAGCCGAAGCGGGCCCAGGCGTCAAATACGGCCAGCAGATCTCCGAGGCCGATGTGAAGTCCTTGGACATCGACATCCGGACTTCGGACGGCGCCGGACTGCCGCCGGGCTCCGGCACGGTCGCGGCGGGAGCGCAAATCTTTGCGGAGAAATGCATCGCCTGCCACGGCGAAGGGGCCAATGGCGGCAGCATGTTTGGCGCCATGCATGGCGGCATCGGGTCGTTCATGACCGACAAGCGAAAGCTGACTCCCGGCAGCATGTATCCCTACGCGCCGATCCTGTTCGACTATATCCGGCGCGCCATGCCCATGGACAATCCGCAAAGCCTTTCTGACGACGAGGTCTATGCACTGTCCGCCTATCTCCTGAACCTCAACGGCCTCATCAAGGAGGACGCGGTGATGGACGCGAAGACCCTCGCCGCGGTGGAGATGCCCAATCGGAATGGCTTCATCGTCGACGATCGCCCTGACGTCAAAGCCGTCAGGTGCATGGCGGACTGCACGCCGATCAAGCCGTGATGAAACCCGGGGCTTCGGGTCGTGACGGCGCCATTTAAACGGCGGCGTGACCGGAGTTCTCGGGCGGACCTTCTCCCGCCTTGGCGGGCGCTGGCGGTTCCGTCGATCAACAGAAAGAAACCTCGTATTACGCCCGGCCTGCTGTGCCGGGCGTAATGCTTTTCGGTATACCTATGTTACGAGATTTGGCTGGAACTATAGCTTTTCGGCATTACGCGGAATCCCATCGGGACGAACCGGGAGCATAGCTGACAGAATAGACCGGGAGCATCCCTGACAGTTTTATGCGTCCTCTTTAGCCGGTTTCATCGCTGAGCGCAGCCGCGCACGCGGCTACGCTCAGCGGTGAAACCGGCCGGCGCGGTCGATGAGGCCAGTTTAATAGGCGCCAGCTATCAGCAGATCGAATTTCGGATTGAGCCCAATCAAAGCAGGTACTGGAGCCTCGGCGCTAGACCTGTACGGGACAGATATTTCACTGGCATCCCGATAGAGAGGTTCTGAGATGAGCACCGCACAAGACACGCTTTACCGCCCTGCCTGCCAAGCCCGCACGGCGGCCGAATGCTCCAACTGCCCGGCGTCCTACGACTGTGTTCGCGCCCGTTCCGGCCGCAGCATCTCGTGGCCGCTGGTCGTCATCGTGCTGGCGCTTGTGGTGGGCGGACTGATCCAGCTTTTCTAGGTCGGTGCGGTCCGAGTGAAGTGCCGGCATCGGCGATGCCCGCGCCTTGTGCTGCGTCAAAGACGCTTGGCCCCAAGTTGCCGCGATGCGATCCGCCAAGCGTCAGGGACAAAGCAACAAGGGCACAAAAGCCGAAATGGTCTATCGCAGATTAATTGCGCGCCATTCCATTTAGCGCTCGATATCAATCGAGAATGACGGAGCCGACCGATCAACGTAAAAAAGGGCCCGAGTTTTTCACGGGCCCTTTTTTCATTTCAGCAGGCGTCAGCTCGACTTGATCTCGTCGAGCTTGCGCTCCCACTTCATTTCCTTGGCGAACGCTTCCAGTTCTTCCGGTGCCATGTTGATGGTTTCCTTCGGACCCGGATAGTCGCGCTCGACCACGTCCTTCATGTAGCGGGTAATCACGTCCTCCATGATCGGGATGAGGTCGGTGTAGATGCGCGAATGCTTCGGCACGTGCTCTTCCCAGAGGTGGAACAGGTCCGAGGAAATGATGTGAACGCCGTCGGCGCGATTGCCGGCGCCGAGGCTGATGACCGGGATCGGCAGGATTTCGGCGAGGTACTCTGCGACCTCGGACGTGGTCACTTCGCAGAGGATCGAGAAGCAGCCTGCGTCGTACATCGCCTTGGCGTCGTCGATCAGCTCCTTGGCGCGCTTGGCGGTCTTACCCTGCGCGATGAAGCCGCCAAGCTGCGGCATGCGCATCGGCGTGATGCCGATGTGGCCCTGCACGGGAATGCCGGCGTTGACGATTGCCTCGATGTTGGGGGCGTGATGGCGGTTGCCCTCGCACTTCATGACTTCGGCGTTGGCCTCGTGGACGAAGCGGCCGGCGTTCTCGATCGCCTGCTCCTTGGAAACGTGGAAGCTCCAGTAGGGCATGTCGACCATGCGCAGGCCGTACTTCGAGCCGCGATCGATTGCCTGGCTCATCATCATGACTTCGTCGAAGCTGACCGAGACCGTGCTCTGGTGGCCGAACAGGATCATGCCGCCGGTATCGGAAACACAGAGAATGTCCATTCCCAGGCGATCGGCGACGACGGCCGTGCGGTAATCGTATGCGGCGAGCTGGGTAATGGGCTCGCCCTTTTTCTTCTTGGCCATCAACGTGTTGATGGTCACCTTCTTCCTCTTCGGGGCCTCGGCCATGAGCTTCCTCCTGGAAATCTGTTCGCTTTTTTTTACGTGCTCGCGAAGGATGGCCCGGCTCTCGATTTGCACCGGCCGGCTTCTGATCCTCCTGCTTCAAATGGACGCTTTCAAGCGAGGTTCGGTCAAATCCGCAAAGGCTATTAGAGATTTGCCGGAAGCTATGAGGCAGCGCATCGAAACGTCCCCGCCACACCACAGCGCCGTCTTCTCGATGGCTCACGCGAACGCCGCGAAGGCTAGCTTGCCGATAATCAGCCCGCCGACGAGAACCATGATGATCGACACCACCTGGCGAAGGGTCGCCGTCGGCAGGACGTGTGCCAGCTTGGCGCCAGCCCACGTCCCCGCGGCGATACCGCAGGCGAGTACGACGCCGAGGGTGAGATCGAGCGTGCCGGCATAGAAGTTGCCGCCGGTCGCTAGAACGGCAATCGGCAACTGGATCGCCTGCGACAGGCCGATGGCCGTTAGAACGGCGACGTCGAGCCAGATGAGGATCGGGACGAGGACCAGGGGCCCACCGGTTCCCGTCAACGCCGACAGGAAGCCGGTGAAGACGCCGATCCCCAGAAGGGCCGCGGGCGCCAGGGACTGACGGTCATTGGTGGCGCTGCGGTCCGGGCCGAGCAGCGCATTGAGGCCCGACGCGAGCGTCAGCACACCGATCAGCAGCTCAAGTGCCGCGCCAGGGGCAACGCTCGCCGCCAAAGCGCCGACGAATGCAGCCGGCATCGCGCCGGCCCACATCCAGCCGGTCAGGTCCCATCGGATCGACTTGTTGCGGGCGAAAACCCAAGTGCCGATGGCACCGGAGACCAGATAAGAAAACATCGCCGCGGCGATTGCCGTGTGGATCGCGACGCCCCCGGCGTAGGCCAGGAGCGGCACGAGAATGACCCCGCCGATCCCGACGCAGCCGATGAGAAGCCCTGCAAGCGCTGCTATGGCGGCGTAGGTCGCTATGTCTGTCATCGGCATCGAAAAGTCCTCCGCCCGCACTTGTTCATTATTGAGCCCATTTATCAGGCTGGCGCTTTGTTTGAGTTGACGCTATGATCTTTAGTGCTAGCCGGACGCAAGGATACTGACTGCGGTCAGCATGCAATCGCAGATTGCCACCTGAAAGAACGACCGGCAGAAAAGAGGAAGCGCTGTGTTTCTCAGACAATTCAAATACCTCGTCGCCGTCGTCGAGGAGGAGCACTTCGGCCGCGCCGCGGCGCGCTGCAACGTCACGCAGCCCAGCCTGTCGAGCGGCATCAAACAACTCGAACTCGAACTCGGCGTGCCGATTTTCCTGCGTGGCCGGGGCCAGCGGTTTCACGGTCTCACGTCCGAAGGCGAAAGCATCGCGCGGTGGGCGCGCTTGATCATCTCGCACTGCGACGCCATGCGCGACGAGATCAAGACCATGCAGGAAAACCTTCACGGCTCCCTGCGCATGGGCGCCATGCCGTCGATGTCGCCGGTCCTGCCGGTACTTCTGCAGAAGGTGAGGGAGCGCCATCCCGGCGTCCGCGTCGACGTGCACTTCATCGGCAACGAAGCGATGAAACTCGGCCTCGACAACTTCACCCTCGACTGCGCGATGACGTATCTGGAGCAGGCCGATCTCGGCCGGCGCAACTACCTGCCGATCTATACCGAGCGGCTCAGCCTTCTCGTTCCCGACCTCGACGAGTTCGAGAACATGACGGAAATTACGTGGGCGGAGGCCTCGAAGCTGCCGCTGGCCATGCTGCGCCCTTCGATGCACGAACGCCGTTTCGTCGACGAGGCATTCCGGCGGGCCGGGTGCGAGGTCGTTCCAAAGGTCGAGTCGGAGTCGATTCTGCACCTGATGTTCCAAGTTCAGTTCACCGAACTGTGCACGATCATCCCGTCGCATTTCACGCGCATGCCCGGATTGCATCCCGGCACGAAGGCGCTTCCCCTCGTCGAGCCCGAGGTCAGCCAGGAAGTCGGTCTTTATTGGGCCGATGGCGAGACCGTCATGCCCATGGCGAACGTCATGGTTGCGATCGCCCGCGAGTTCCATAAATCGGGCGACCTCCGGCGGCTGTTGGGAGATCACGGCAGGAAAAGCCGCGAGGATCGATCGCCGGCGACGGCCTGAACCGCCGCTTCATCGCCGGCGGCCCTTGAGGAACCGGAATGACCTTGCGCAGTACCGGCCGGGGGGCGCAGTAGAGCGCCACCCCTTGAGAGCCGTCACGCGCGACGCCGGCCGGAGTCAGCCGGCGAGGCGCTTGCGATTGTCGGCGATCTGCGTTTTCAGGAAGTTCAGGACGTCGTCGGCGGAGAGTTTATCGCTGGCGACGCGCTGAACGGAGAGCACCGACGAGGCGTCGAAATCTCCCTTCGTCGCCTCATCGCGCGTGCCGACGAAGAAGAACGGCATCGTGCGAAGGGCATCGCCAGCCGACAGGCCCGCGCGCAAGCTATCGGCGCCACTGCCCTGCAACAGCGGGATCTCGATACCGAGCTGGAAGGTCTGCGGCCAGCAGACGATCTCGCAATTCGCAAGGTCGACGCCCAATTCACCGTCGAGGTCGTGTCGAAGCGCCTTCAAGACCGGCACGGCGTTGCGCAGCCATGCATTGAGCGCCTCCAGCTCCTCCTTGTAGATCTCGACCTCATGCTCTTCATTGTCACCGAGCATAAGGTCGTTGGCGGAATAGGGAAGCTCCTTGGAGAAGCGGTCGCGGTCGAGCGAACGGTGCAGAAGCTCCACCAGGATCCAGGCCTCGACATGCGCGGGCGTGCGTTCCTCGAAGGAAAGGATGTGCGGGACCGGTTCGCCGTTCTCGCAGAACTGCAGTTCGAGATCGGACACCCGCACCTCGAGGGTGACCCCATCGCCGAGATCGCGCGTTCTTAAGGTGCCGGTCGGCTCATCCCAGACGAGTTCGACATGGCTGTTGTTTTCCTCGGGCCCGCGGTAGGTGTGCGCCAGACGGGCCAGCCAGTGCAGGGCATTGTGGGCCTGGCGGCGTGCGTCCGCGGTCTTCGAGGTCTGTTCGGTCGGTGCGTCGGTCTGCCAGCTTACTTCGGTCATGGCGCTCCTCCTGGGATCTCCACCGAGAATTCTCTTGTGCTAAGGCTCGTTTCCCCGATCCCTCAGGCCGCCTCGGCGCCATAGTAGAGCATGACGACGTGTTCGGCTTCCGCGAAGAACAGCCAGCGCTCGACGAACAGCCCGACGGCCGCCGCGAGGACGGCTACGAACGCCAGCACCGGCTGCAGGGCGACGGCAGCGAAGCAAAGCGCCAAACAGACCGCCGGCACAATAAAGGTTGCGACGACCGCGATACGACGCAGCTTGCTGGCGTGGCGGCGGCCCACCGTGTAGCCCATTTCGCGCATAACGAAATTAGCCTGCGCGTGCGGCGGTTCCAATTGGCGAACCCGGCCGAGCTTGCCGAGCCCCGTGGCGTGGCCGGGCCGCAACGTGCGCGGCGTCTCGTCGACGGTCCGCCAGTAGGCGAACTTCATCACGCCGGCCACGGCGAGTGCCACAAGGACCAGGACGATCGACCACCTCGGCAAGGGGCCCATGAAGGATAGCAGAAACACGAACAGAATGCCGCCGCTGGCCAACGAGAGCGCGATGTAGATCGGCGTGGTCAGCGGCTGGTTCCAGGCGCGGATGGTGGGCAGCGAGGCGTAGATCATGCCGGTTGCGTACACCGTCGTCATGGCCAGGGCGGCCGCGACGAGCGAGGCGAAAACGATGGCGCCGTCGGTCTTACCGTAGAAGACCCACGCAATGCCGAGGATCGCGACGGGGACGTAGGTCGCGACCGCCAGGACGCCTTCGCGCGACAGCCATGACGTCCGCCACTGCGAGAAAGCTCGCCAGGCGCGTTCCGGGCGCCCCAGGTGCGCCGTCGAAGACAGAAGCCCCCCGGTAACAAGCAACAGCGCAAGCCCCAGGCCGACGAACCCAAGCCGCCAATCGGGGGGAATGCCGCGCAGGGCCGACGCGAGCGCCAGCCAGGTCAACAAGCCGTAGCCCGCGCCCGAGGCGGTTGTAAAAAAGATGACGGAATAGGCGGGATGCATCTTGGCTTACGTCACTTTCTCGCTGGCTTGGCTGGTGCTGCCGCCTCGATGGCGGGATGGTCGTCGGGTCGCCGCCGCCGGTCCGTTCGACCGACGTCGGCTTTAGCGGGAGAGCATCTTGTCGGCCCACGCGAAGAATTTGGCGGTGGCATCTTGCGAACTCACCGCGCCGGGATCGGCATCCTCCCGCGGCGGCGCGACGGTCTCGGCTCGTTTCGCGCCTGGTTCATCGTGGCCGTTCCGGCGGGGACGCGGCGGCAGGTACTTGTTGACCGGCTTGTAGTCGAATTCCGGCATCAGGTCGTAGCCGGAGCGTTCCGCCACCAATTGGGAAATCGCGCTCTCCGGATCGCCCAGGTCGCCGAAGTGGCGGGCGCCGGTCGGGCATGCGCGGACACAAGCCGGGACGCGGTCTTCCTCGGCGAGATGCGTGTTGTAGATCCGGTCGACGCACAACGTGCATTTCTTCATGACGCCGTGGTTGTCGTCGTACTCGCGCGCGCCGTAGGGGCAGGCCCAGGAACACAGCTTGCAGCCGATGCAGGTGTCGGGGTTGACCAGCACAATCCCGTCTTCCGCCCGCTTGTAGGACGCGCCTGTCGGACAGACCGTGACGCAGGCTGGCGTTTCGCAATGCAGGCACGAGCGCGGGAAATGCACCGTTCGCGAGTTCTCCCCCTCGCCCACCTCATAGCCGTGGATACGGTTGAGCCAGGCCCCGTGCGGATCGGCACCGTAGGGATCGATATCCGACAGCGGCGCCGAGTAGCCGGCGGTGTTCCACTCCTTGCAACTCGTCGCGCAGGCCTGACAGCCCACGCAAATATCGAGATCGATGACGAGGCCGAGTTTCTTTTCCGTGGTTTCGGGTAATGCCGTCATTGACGGTCCTCCCGGAATTCCGTGCCGAAGTGCAGCACATCGGGCGTGTCGGGATCGAACGGCGTCCTCAGCGGCTCGAAGCGCGGGCTCGTTTCGCCGACCTCGTCGGCGGGCGCCTTCTCGATGCGCACCCGCAGATCGTACCATGCCGCCTGCCCAGTGACCGGATCGGAGTTCGAGAACCGGTATCCGCCTTCGCGCTCGGGCAGCAACTCAGAAATGAGGTGGTTGAGCAGGAAGCCTTTCGTTGCCTCCGGAGCGTCGTTGTCGAGCGCCCACGCACCGGACCGCTTGCCGATCGCGTTCCAGGTCCACACGGTATTTCGGTTCACGCCTTCCATGAGACGGATCTGGCATTTCACGCGGCCGATGGTCGACGTCAGCCATACCCAATCGTCGTCGTCGAGGCCCAGTTCGCGCGCGCGCCGGGATTCGATGTACAGCCGGTTCTGTGCCGTGATCTGGCGCAGCCAGGCGTTCTGCGAGCCCCACGAATGGTACATGTGCATCGGCCGCTGCGTGATCGCGTAGAGCGGGAATTCATCGCCGTCGACCATGGCGCCTTCGAACGGCCCGTACCAGAACGGCAGGGGATCGAAAAACGCCTCGATGCGTTTGCGGTGGCTGTCGGGCGGCTGGATTTCGCCGTGCCCCTGGGCCGCAAGCCTGAACTTCTGGAACGTCTCGCTGTAGAGGTGGAACGTCATGCGCGCGTTCTCAGGCAGCCAGCCGTTCTTCACGGCCACGTCGATATAGCCGGCGTTGGCGTGCTTGAAGTAGCGATGCTCCGGCGCGAGATGGTCGATGAAGAAACCGCCGTTCTCGATGTAGCGCTCAAGCTGATTGGGGTTCGGCGCACCCTTGTGATGACTGCCGCCATTCTCGCCGCGCCAGCCGGCGAGCGGGCCGATGCCCGGCATGCGCTCATGGTTGACGATGTAGTCGGCATAGCCGCCGGGATACTTCGGGCTGCCGTCGCCGTTAATGAAGCCGGGGAGCTTCAAGCGCGCGCCCAGATCGATCAGGACGGACTGGAAACCGCGCACATTCCGATCCGGTTCGACGACCGGATAACGGATTGCGTCGGCGGCGCCGTCGGCATCCGAGATCGGGCGATCAAGAAGCGAAATGCAGTCATGGCGCTCCAGATAAGTTGTATCGGGCAGGATGAGATCGGCGTAGGGCACCATCTCGGAGTAGTACGCATCCGAGTAGATGATCTTGGGGATCTTGTACTCGCCGGTGGCTTCATCCTTCGCCGTCAGGTGCTCCATCACGCCGGAGGTATTCATCGACGAGTTCCAGCTCATGTTCGCCATGTACATGAACAGGACGTCGATAGGATAGGGATCGGCATTGGCGGCGTTGGTGATGACCATATGCATCAGGCCGTGCGCGGCCAGCGGCGCATCCCAACTGAACGCCTTGTCGATCCGGCAGGCGCCATTCTCGCAATCGATGAGGAGATCTTCCGGTCCTGTCGGGAAGCCGAGATGCGGTCCGCCGAGCGAGGCAGACGGCTTCACCTGCTCGGGCCGGCCGTGCGGCTTCAATGGCGGCGGGATCGGCTTGGGATACGGCGGTTTGTAGCGGAAGCCGCCGGGGCAATCGATCGTGCCGAGCAGGATCTGGAGGACGTGGATCAAACGGCAGGTATGGAAGCCGTTCGAGTGCGCCGAGATCCCGCGCATAGCGTGCATCGAGACCGGCCGGCCGATCATCTTTTCCTGCCGCCGCCCGGCCCAATCGGTCCATGGCACATCAAGGACGACTTCCTGCTCGAAGGCGACCTCCGCAAGTTCGGCTGCGATCCGGCGAATTGTGCTGGCGTCGATCCCGACTTCGCGGGCGGCGCGCTCGGGCGAATATTCGGCGCTGAGGTAGCGTTCGGCCAGAAGCTGGAACGAGGGCACCGCCGTGCGACCGTCCGCGAGCGTGAAGGAACCGGACAGCGCCGGGGCGATGTCGGCCAGTTCCGCGTCGACGAGTTCGCCGGTCTTCTTGTCGAATGCCAACGGACGCCCGTCGCCATCGCGAGCGAAGAGGCCATGGTCCGCGGCGCCGGGGTCCTGGATCACCAGCCACGGCGCGTTGGTGTAGCGGACGAGGTAGTCGAGATCGACGTTCTCGGTCCTCAGAAGCTCATGGATGAGTGCCCCGACGAACAGCCCGTCGGTGCCCGGCGTCAGCCCGATCCATTCATCGGCGATGGCCCCGTAGCCGGTGCGGACCGGATTGATGGCGACGACCTTGGCGCCACGGTTCTTAAGCTGCCCGAGGCCGATCTTGATCGGGTTCGACGCGTGGTCCTCGGCAACGCCGAAGAGCATGAGGTATTTCGTGTGTTGCCAGTCCGGCTCTCCGAATTCCCAGAAGGATCCGCCGAAGGTGTAGAGGCCTGCCGCCGCCATGTTGACCGAGCAAAAGCCGCCGTGCGCCGCGAAGTTCGGCGTGCCGTATTGGATGCACCACCAGCCGGTCAGCGCCTGGCTCTGGTCGCGCCCGGTGAAGAACGCCAGCTTGCGCGGATCGGTACGGCGGACTTCGCCGAGCCAGCCGGTCGCGGTGCGCAACGCCTCCTCCCAGGAGATCTCCTCGAACTCGCCCGAACCACGCGGGCCGACACGTTTCATCGGCGCCCGCAGACGCGACGGCGCGTAGTGCTGCATGATGCCGGCCGAGCCCTTGCCGCAGAGCACGCCGCGGTTGACCGGGTGATCCTTGTTGCCCTCGATGTAGCGGACCTTGCCGTCCTTCAGATAGACTTTGATCCCGCATCGGCACGCGCACATGTAGCACGTCGTGCATTTGACCTCGTCGGCCGGGCTCGTGGACAGCGCGACCTGAGGTTCGCTGCCGTTCACTGCGCCATTGCGGCTCTTCATCGCTTCTCCCCTGGGCGAACGCCTGGTTTTCCGATCCGCCGGTTATGCCGCGGCAGCACCGCGGGCCCGGGTTGGCGTCCTTATCCGGTTATTGGTCCAGCAGTTATAATGTTGCTGCCTATGGGGCCGGGATGTAAATTCCAAGCCGTCTATTAGCTCATTGAAGATGCACATGGTCCGGCCGTGGCGCGGGCCGGCGCCCTATCCATGCGCGAAGGGCCAGCGCCAAGCCACGGCAATCGATGCATCGCAGAATTGAGCCTGGCTTCCCGCACCGACCACAGACACTCCAGTGTGGCCGGCCCGCGCGACGGCTCGATTGCCGATAAGTCGTATGATCCATGGCCCGCTGTGGTTGCGACCATGGTCCGAAAAATCGCCGGGCTCGCGGCCATTAAGGTAAACCGCGGCGTCGGTCTAATTGGTCAGGCAACATATTTCCCGGACCAGTTAACCGATCGAGGTTCTAAGATGTCCGCCCTGGCAACACTGCAACCTGACGTTTCGAACGATATTGAGGAAGCTTTCGAATATGAATCCGAGGTTCGAAGCTACTGCCGAACGTTCAACAAGACATTCGCGAGGGCATCCGGCAGCCACATCTTCGATCTGACCGGGCGCCGCTACATCGACTTCCTCGCCGGCGCTTCTTCACTCAACTACGGGCATAACGATCCCGACATGGCGAAAGCCGCCGTGCGCTACATCGAGACGGGCGGTCTGTGCCAGGGCCTCGACTTTCAGACGGTCGCGAAAGCTGAATTCATTCAAGCGTTCGACGATCTGATCCTCGCGCCGCGCAGCCTCGACTACCGCATGCAGTTTACCGGACCGACCGGCACGAATGCGGTCGAAGCGGCCCTGAAGCTGGCCCGCAAGGTGACGGGACGGCACGATGTCGTCGCTTTCACGCGAGGATTTCACGGAATGACGCTCGGCGCCCTGGCGGCGACGGGGAACGGACATCACCGCATGGCCGGGACGTTACGGCATTCCGGTATTACGCGGGCGTACTTCGACGGATATTTCGGACCGCTCATCGATACGGCGGAAATGCTGGAACGGCTGCTCGAAGACCCTTCGAGCGGGATCGATCCCCCAGCCGCGATCCTTCTGGAGACCGTTCAAGGCGAGGGCGGCTTGTCGACGGCATCGGCTGCCTGGATGCAACGCATCGCAGCCATCGCCCAGCGGTTCGGCGCCCTGCTTATCATCGATGACATCCAGGCCGGCTGCGGCCGCACCGGAACGTTTTTCAGTTTCGAGCCGCTGGGAATCTCCCCGGACCTGGTCGTTCTGTCGAAGTCCCTATCCGGTTTCGGCCAGCCGCTCGCCGTCGTCCTGATCAAGCCCGAGTACGACCGCTGGCTTCCCGGCGAGCACAACGGCACGTTCCGTGGCAACAATCTCGCCTTCGTGACAGCCCGTGTCGCCCTGGAGAAGTTCTGGTCGAATACAAGGTTCACCGAAGATATCGCCCGCCGCAGCAAGGTCGTGCAGCGCGCCCTGTCGGAAATCGCCCAGCTCGTTCCAGGCGCCAGGGTCAAGGGCCGCGGCATGATGATGGGGGTCGACCTGCGCAATCCGAAGCTCTCCAGAGCCGTCATCGAGAAATGCTTCGAGGATGGTCTGATCATCGAGTGCTCCGGTCCCAACGATGAAGTCGTCAAGGTGCTCGCGCCACTGACGACTTCGGACGACGTTCTCGAATACGGTCTTCAAATTCTGCGCCGGGCAGTGCGGGCGAACGCCTCTCTCTGGGAGGCTGAAAATTGACAGCTCCGACCGTACCCTTCGCCGACCCGGCTCGGGCGCTCGGCGGCCATCGCGACGTGCATCCGACATGGCGCATCAAGCGAATTCCCGTTGCCAACCCGCCCGCCGGCTCGCCGCCCGGTGAGGCGGCTGTGCTCGTCAGCAACGGCGGCATCGGCATCGCGGCGGCAGCCGGCGAACGGATGCACGATATCTTCGAGGCGCGATGCCGCGACCTTGCCAACGGCGGAGCCGATCACGCCGCGATCGACTACGGTGAAGTTTCCGTCAGCTACAGGGAACTTGAAGAGCGGAGCAACAAACTCGCCCGTTTCTTCCAAGCTTGCGGGATCGTGCCCGGCGAACGCGTCGCCCTTCTCCTCGACCGGTCGATCGACAACTATGCTGCGGTACTCGCGCTTTCGAAGCTAGCCGCGACCTATGTCCCGCTCGATGCGTCTTTCCCGGCGGACAGGATCGGATTCATCGCCAAGGACGCCGGAATCACCCACGCGGTCACGCTGCGGAAATTCGCCAACCGGTTTTCCGAAGCCGGGCTCGACGTCATTTCGCTCGACGAGCGCGAAGGCGAACTGGCGGATTTCTCCGGGGAGGCTTTCACGCTCCCCTGCCCTTCCGATTGTCCCGATCCGCTCGCCTACATCATCTATACGTCCGGCTCCACCGGGCGGCCCAAGGGCGTGCCCATTCGGCAGTCGAGCATCGTCAACTTCATGCGGATCGCCGCGAAGGTTTACGGCTACCGCGAGAGCGACCGCGTCTATCAGGGCATGACGATCGCCTTCGATTTCTCGGTGGAAGAAATCTGGGTTCCGCTCGCTGTCGGCGCGACGCTCGTACCGGCACCGTCGGAAGCGAAACTCGCCGGGGAAGATCTTGCCGACTTCTTGACCTCTCGGAACATCACCGCGCTTGCCTGTGTGCCGACACTACTGGCGACCTTGAAGGCCGAGCAGCCTCAACTCCGCTTCCTTCTCGTGTCGGGCGAAGCCTGCCCGAAGGACGTCATCGATCCCTGGCTCGTCCCCGGGCGCCGTGTGGTCAATGCCTACGGCCCGACCGAAACCACGGTTACCGCGACCTGGTCGGTCATGGCGCCCGATAAGACAATCACAATCGGCGGACCGCTGCCGACCTATTCGATTGTCGTTATCGACCCCGAAACACTGGCTCCGCTGGAACCTGGCGAGGCCGGCGAAATCTGCATCGCCGGTATCGGCCTCGCGGACGACTATCTGAACCGGCCCGAAAAGACCGAGCAGGCCTTCATCGAGGATTTCCTCGAACTGGCCGACAACCCGTCCGGCCGGCTTTACCGGACAGGCGACCTTGGCCGCTTCACACCGGAGAACGAGATTGCGTTTCTCGGTCGCATCGATACGCAGGTAAAGATCCGGGGCTACCGTATCGAGCTGGACGAGATCGCCGCCGTCATCCGCGCGGTCCCCGGCATAGCGCACGCAGTCGCCAATCCGTACGAAGCCGATGGCGCAACGCAACTGGTTGCGTATTACGTGCCGGAAGCCGGCGATGGCCCCAAGGTCCAGCCCGAAACGATCGATGCCGCGCTGCGTGTTTCCCTTCCCGATTACATGGTCCCTTCCTATTACGAGGAACTTGCGGAGCTACCTCTTCTGCCCTCCACCAAGGTCGACCGGAACGCCCTGCCGCCCCCCAGCGGCGGCCGGTATGTTAGCAAGGCTGGGCGTTTCACAGAGCCGCGCAACCCTCGCGAAGCAGAATTGGCGCTGTTGCTGGCCGAGGTCCTCAAGCTGGAACAGGTTTCGGTGGAGGCGCACTTCCTCGACGAACTGGGCGCCGACTCGCTGACGCTCGCAAGCTATGTCACGGCCATCCGGAAGCACCTCGGACTGCGCCGGATTTCGATGCGGCAGCTCTATCAGCATCCGACGATCGCAGAACTCGCCCTGGTGGTCGAAGAAGCCGCGAAGAAGGAAGCCCAACGCGGCGCGCCAGCGAAGCGGAAAGCTGCGGTCGCGAAGCCCGCTACGGAGAATGCAAGTCCCCCGTTTGGCATCGCCGCGCCGGCGGCTTGTGACGCCCCTTCCGCTCCCCAGCCCGCTATTTCGTCCGGAGAAGCTGGCGTAACGGGCCGGGCCACTGTGCCCGCCGGTGTCGCTGCGCCCATCGACGCGGCGTCACCGGTTTCCACGGCAAGCGTGCAGCCGCCTCGCCGCGAACCGCACGTCGCAAGCCGAAACGCCATGATCGCGACCGGTGCGGCCCAGGTTGCTACCTACTCGATCTTCCTGTTCATCTCGATCTGGGCGTCTGTCATCGCCTATGAATGGGTCGTCGCGTCAACCGGCGCTCTGGAAACCTACGCGCGCACCGTAATTGCGACCAGTAGCATATTCTTCGGCACATCCGCCGTGCTGATCGCGGCCAAGTGGTTCGCGGTCGGCCGCTTCACGCAAGAGCCGATTCCGCTATGGAGTCCGGCTTACATCCGGTTCTGGATCGCGCGGACGGCAATACAGATCAATCCGCTGAACCTGTTCGCCGGCACGCCGATTTTTTCGATGTATCTGAGACTGCTCGGCGCGAAGGTCGGACGCGATACGGTCCTGCTCTCGCCCGGGCCCGTTTGCACGGATCTTGTCTCAATCGGCGACCGCGCCGTCATCCGACATGACGTATTGATGCCGGCTTACACGGCACGCGATGGATATCTTTTTCCCGGCAGAATCGAGATCGGCGACGATACCCTTATCTGCGAGGCGGTCGTTCTCGACATCAACACCTGCGTTGAAAACGGCGCCCAGGTGGGAACCACTTCCGGGCTTCTCGAAGGTCAGACGGTGCCAGCGGGAGCAGTCTATCAGGGGTCTCCGGCCGAGCCTTCGCAGACAAACTACAACCGCGTCCCACCGCGCGCCTTCTCCGGGCAGGCCAAGGCGGCCTACACCGCGCTCCAGCTTGCCGGTTTGTGCCTTGTGTCGATGCCCGCCAGTATCCTCGCGACCTTTCTGCTTGTCAGCCTCGGCATCGAAGCGTCAGGTGCAGGCTACGGCATCCTGCAAACGAGCGCCGTTGAATTGGCGCTAAGCGCCGGAGCAATTCTTCTCAGCAGTTTCGCCCTTGCCGGTGCGATTATTCTCACCGTGCCGCGTTTCCTCAATCTTTTCGTAATACCCGAAAAGCCGCACCCGCTTTATGGCGTACAATACGAACTCGCCCGCAGCATTACGCGGCTCAGCAACAACCGGCTCTTGAATACGCTGTTCGGCGACAGCTCAATGATCGTCTACTGGCTGTCGCTGATCGGCTACGATTTGCGAAAGTCAACGCAAACGGGATCGAATTTCGGCGTCGACCAGCGCCACCATTCGCCATTCCTCTGCGCTTTCGGACGCAACACGCTGGTTTCCGACGGGCTGATGATGCTCAACATGGAGACCTCCGCGAGTTCGTTCGTGATGCGCCAAGTCACGATGCCGCCGGACACCTACGTCGGCAACGTGGTTCACTATCCCGCCGATTCGACGCTGGGCCCCAACTGCCTGATCGCGACCAAGGCGGCCATCCCGATCGATGGGAAGACGCTGACCGACACCGGCATCCTGGGTTCGCCGGCATTCGAGATCCCCCGTTCTGTGGCCCGCGACCAGCGCTTCGATCACCTTCGCAAACCCGGTGTGATCGAGGGGCTCCTGTGGCGCAAGCTGCGGTCCAACATCGTGACGCTGATTCTCTTTCTCCTGCGCTCCTGGGCGCTGGCGTTCATCGCGCTCGGGCTGACGCTTGGCGCACTGACGGCTGGGAACGCCATTGCGCTCGGACTTGGCGGCATGACGACGGCGCTCTGTCTCACCGCCGCCGCGTTGGTCTTCATCCCGGCCGGCGCGTTGTTCTCGATCCTGTGCGAGCGCCTGACAACACGGTTCAAGCCGTTACAGCCGCTCTACTGCTCGCTCTATGACAAGCGCTTCTGGGATCATGAACGCTTCTGGAAGCTCAACTACAACGGCTTCCTAACGCTCTTCAACGGCACGCCCATGAAGCCATGGTTTTTGAGATTGCAGGGCGCCCGCGTCGGCCGTGGCGTGTTCGATGACGGCGCCGGGCTCACTGAGCCGAGCATGGTGTCGATTGGCGACCATTCGATGCTGAATTTCGGATCGAACGTGCAATGCCATTCACTCGAAGACGGCACCTTCAAATCCGACCGCATCAGCATCGGCGGCCGTTGCAGGCTGGGCACCGGCGCGTTCGTCCACTACGGCACGACGATGCACGACAACAGTACGCTGGAAGCCGATTCCTTCCTCATGAAGGGATCGGTCATCGAGGCGGGAACGCGCTGGCACGGGAACCCGGCACGCGACACCGTCACCGAAAACGAAATCGCTATTGGAACCGGGAAGGGAGCAAAGCGGTGGTAAGAACGACAATCGAACCGATTTCAATGCCGAGCCCGGAGTCCTTCGTCGAGGACTACGTCGCGCAGAACAGGCCCGTCGTCGTCAACGGGCTCGACTTCGACCCGGATGCCTGGACTCCCGACGCCCTGCGCGAGCGGGCCGGCGACCTGACCGCGCTTGTCTACGGCTCGCTCTTCGAACTCGAGGACATCCAGACGCTGACCGATTATCTGGACAACTGGTTCGAACTCGAAGGCGACATGGACGAGGATACGCCCTACGTCCGCTGGTACAACAAGCTCCGCGACGTTGAATTCGCCTGGGGAGACGAAGCCTTCGAGCGCGTCGCGGCCGGATGGCGGATGCCGGCCTGCCTACCCAAGAGCGACTTGATCGTTCCCGTCAGCACTGCGGGCGCCGGCGTCGATCCGGTTCAGGACCATTTCCCTTATCGGGGCCTGTTGGTTGCCGCCCGTGGGGCGCGCACGCGAATGCACCGCGACCCCTTTTTCTCGGACGCCGCGGTGGCCCAATTCTACGGCACAAAGGAAGTGGCACTCTATCGACCCGAGCGCGCGGCGGAACTGACCGTGCAAAGCGATGGGACATCTTTCGGCGGCTTTGTCGACGTCCGCGAGGACGCTCTGAATGAGCTTTCGGTGGAGCCCGATTTCCATGGCTTCGTCGGCCCCGGACAGATGGTCTATATTCCGCACGGTTGGCTTCATGACGTCATAGCCATCGAGGACAGCGTTTCCATCACCTGGAACTTCATCCACAGGAAAGGTTCCGGCGAATTTGTCGACTATCTCAAAGGCGCCTACGAACAGGATCCAGAGTTCGAGATCCTGAAGTATTTCCATCGTCCGACTGGGATAAGTGACATCAGTGCCGGTCAGATCGCAGCGTACCACTTCGGCGGGTGACGACGGGGCGCCCTGTGCTTTGCGCAGGGCCGGTCCTGCGGGGCGCACCCAAAACAGGATCGCTAGCGACGCGCCGGCGGCGACAGCCGGTGCCCCTTCATACCGGCCAAGCTTGTCTCGAAGACGAGCGGCGGCGGTGGCCGTGATGCTCGCATTTTCGCTTACTGGCGGGCCGGTCGCCGCCTACGACCCCGGCGAGGCATTTTCGGAAACGTGCTGCGCCGACCTGGAAAGCAGAATTGCAGAACTCGAAGCCTCGACTTCTCACGGCGGCAGCGACATCGTCGAGATCGAAATCTCGGGGCAGGTGCACCGGTCGCTACTTTCCTGGTCGGATGGTTTCGAGAGCAACACCTACGGGGTCGACCCGACGACCGGCGGGACATACGTCGAGTTTGCGGGTAGCGCCGACACGGAAGACGACTGGGAAGCCGGTTTCCTCATTCAGATCGACCTGCAGTCGAACGTCAGCGACGAGCTCAGCCAGGACCGTTCAGCGGCACCCGCCAGCGCCGAATTGGGCATCGCGAGCCTTTACCTGCGCCAAGAGGATTGGGGCGGCATTTCGCTCGGCCGACAGAGCGAGGCCCACGATCACGTCACGGAAACGGATCTCGCCGACATCGAGCTTGTTGCCGCTCCCGCGGTTTCCGACTGGAACGGCAGTTTCAGGCTCAACGGCCGTTCAGCAGCAAAGTTCGAGGCCGAGGACTTCACCTGGTCCACATTGCAGCCCGACCATATCGGCGACGGCGAGGAAGCGAGCGTCGTGCGCCTCGATGGCATCGACATCGACGAGACGGGTGGCCTATCGCCGTCGCTCAGTTGGGGCAACGGCGATGTAACCGCTCTTGCCCTGCGCGGTCTTTTTCTCGGCGACGCGGTCTCCCTCGAATTCGCGGCCGCCGTCGCACACTACGGGGCACCGACGCGTAGTCCTTGCGAAGATCTCGAACCGCGCGCCGGCTGTGTGACGGCTGCGGGCTCGCTGTCCATCCGCCATCACGCTAGCGGGCTCGGCCTCAAGCTGGCCGCTGCCCGCGTCCTTGACGACCCGAATTTCCCGACCGGTTTTTCCTCAGGACCCAACGGCTGGTTCTATTCGCGTGCCTCGTGGGCGGCGCCGCTCACCGGACTCGGCGAGACCGCCTTTTACGCGGAGCATTATCGCGGCGAACGCCATGGCCTGATCTTTCTGGCAGATGACCGTCCGAACGGCGACGACATCGCAGAATTCCACAGCCAATCGGAGGTCAATGGACTCGGCATCGTCCAGACTTTCGAAGCCGCGGAAATGAAGATCTATGCCGGTTGGCGGCTCTATTCGATCGAAGGATCCGCAACGAGCGGACCGAACGGCGAGCGCGAAGCGTTTCTACTCGACGACTACAGCGCGTTTTTGACAGGCGCCAGGATCGAATTCTGAGACGAAATCGCCTCATATTCCCTTTCAGGATTAGGCTAAACCACCCGCCCTCCTGCCCGGCCACCGATGGAAGTATCGTATTTGGGTGGCCGGGCGGGGGAGCGGGTGGCGATGTGATCCCGCGTAATGCGGAAAAGCTATAGCATCTACCCTCAATTGCAAACCCGAATTAATCGGATGGTCGCTTTGCGTGACGTGCAATTATTCGAGAACCTTTCCGACAGTATCACTTCCGCTTGATATTACTGGCGAGCAAAGCCGCCTTGACCCGATTTGTTACGTGAAGTTTCTGCAGAATATTCGTCATATAATGCTTCACGGTTTTTTCGGCGAGCGAAAGCTGCTCGGCGATTTCCCGGTTACTCAAGCCTTCCGCGACCAGGAGCAGGATCTGCTCCTCGCGATGGTTGAGTTTGGAAATCAGCGCCTCGGGGGTTTCGGACTCCTCGCGCTGCCGCCTCTGATCGACGAGAAGACGCGCCGCCAGCCCCGGCGATACATAATCGTTACCGCTGTGAATCGACCGGACCGCACTGACGAGATCCGGCCCGCTGACACCTTTCAGGAGGTAGCCGCGCGCGCCGGCGGCCAGGGCGTTCGTCACGTCGCCCTCGTCTTCGGAGACCGTCAGCATCACGATACGTACTGCCGGGCAGTCCGTCGCGATGCGCCGCGCGCACTCGATGCCGCCACCAGGCATCGAGAGATCGAGAAGCATGACGTCGGGAAGATGTTCGTTGGCGATGCGAATGGCATCGTCGCCGTTCTCGCCCTCGGCAACGACCTCGATGTCGGCCTGCCGGCCAAGCGTCATGGTCACGCCACCGCGTATCATCGGGTGGTCGTCGACAACAGCAACTCGAATGATCTCACTCATCTTGCGCCTCGCGATCCGTCAGATCGAAAAAAATCGAAAGCTGCGTTCCCGTCATGCCGTTGCTTTCTATTGATAACCGTCCCCCCAGTGTTTCGACGCGATCTCGCAGCCCGGCAAGCCCAAGCCCTCCCCGCTTTCGCGACTCGCCGTTGCCGTTGCCGTTGCCGTTCTGGATGCCAGGGCCGTCATCGCTAATGTCGAGCCGCAGCGTATCTCCCTTAGCCCGAAAGAGTACGGTCTGCCCTGCTCCGCTGGCATGATGAAACGCATTATTCAGGCCCTCCTGAACGCCGCGAAAGAGGCAAACCTTGATGTCATAAGGGACGCTCACGCTGTTGTTGTCGACGATCTGCGCCTCGACGTGGCTGCCGGTGTACCGCTCATGATTGCGGACGGCCAGCGCCACCGTCTCGGCGGCACTCATGCCGTCGATCTCGGGAAGCCTGAGATTGGTGGAGATCTGGCGCAATTCGTCGAGGGTGGCGTTCAGCGAGCCGCGGATCATCTCAAGGTCTTCGAGCGCCGCGGCGCGGTCGTCCGGAGAAGAGTTCTCTCCACCCCCTGACTTCGGGTCAGGCACTTCGACGAACGGCCGCAAGGCATCGAGCCGTAGGAGCGCAAGCCCGATGAATTGGGCGGGGCCATCGTGCAGGTCGGCGCTTAATCGATGCAACAAACGCTCATTGATACTGGCGGTACGCCGGTAGGCCTGCTCGACGCGCTGCTTGAGCGCGCGGTTCTGCTTGAGAAGCGCTGAAAGCTGGCGGACGCGATCCTGCAAGGAACTGCGCTGCTGGTCGATGGTCCGGCTCCCCCGCCGGACGATCCCGAACAGCGCGAGAAACAGCGCGAACGAAACCGCGCCGACAAGAAGCCAGCTTTGCAGAATTGCCTTGTTCAGTTCCCGTTCGAGTTCCTCGGCCTCTATGTAGAATTCGCCGACAGCGATCACGTTGTCGGAATTGTTCGCACGGATCGGAACATAAAGTTCGAGCAACGGGACATGGCTTGAACGTTCCAGCACGTTTTCGGCGTCGCTGAGCTCGTCGAACTCGGCCGAAACCTGTCCGGACCAAGCCAGCTTGAGCCCCGGTTCGGGATCGAATTGCCGGCCGATCAACTGGGCATTGTTGGAAAAAGCGATCACGCCGCCCTTCGCCCAGATCTTCAAGGTGTGCAGCCGGCGCCCCAGCGCTGATTCCTCGAAAAGCCCCAGCAGGGCCTCCTTCGATTCAGGCTTTAGCGGTGCGCCTTCGGCCATTTCCTGGACCAGCGGCTGGACGAAGCTGTCCATATAGAGCGCCGCAGCGGCCGCGGCGTTCTGGGTGACGCCGTTTTGTATGCGGCTCGCGACCCAACTACCGATGATCGCCATGAAGACGATGACAATCGCTGCCGCTACCAGGGCGAAGCGCTTGGCGAGACTGAGTGACGCCCAGCCGGATTGCAGGTTATCGATCATGTAAAATCCAAGGTCCGGAGGCAGAGAAATATAGCTTAGGCCATGGAGAAATCGAATATCCCTAGGTCTGACACGCGCTGCGACGAACGTCCGGCAGGATGCCCGCTTCGATTGACCTTGCCAGTCTTCTTCAGAACTCGCTTTTTCTCCACAGCCCTGCGGCATGATTATTTGCGCAAGCCTCCCTGAACGGCTGCTACTGCGAAGCGGACCGGCCACCGCAAATCGAGATGGATCGGCAGTCGCTTCGCGTTCGAGCGCGTGGTCGCCCGCAACAATGTGACAATTGCGTGACAGTCGAATCCATTGTATCCGCTAGCCTTATTTTGCCTGACGTCTCGTCATCAATCTTATGCGAATTGAGTTCGAGAGGCAGATAAATGGGGCTGAAACCAACGCTGTTCTCTCGCGACCCGAATGGTTACTGGGGAAGAGGTCGGGTTCCGGGTCAGCCGTGTCTTCAAGCCTGCGAAACCCACTGAAGGCACGGGCCGGATGAGCGGACGCAGAGTAGCCGCGTCGTTGGGCGGCTGCCTTACAACCGGGCGGAAACGGCGCGCTGCTTGCGACGAGCCGGCGATGTGGGATCAGGGCGGGGCTGCCGATGGACGAACACAAGATCCGGGTGACGCGGCCGCCGCCGTTAACGCGCATTACCTGCCGGGAGGACCTGGACCGGATTGTTTTCGTCGATGACGTTGCCGAGGTCGAGGTGCCTGTGCACCTGCTCGGCATTCTTCGCCTCAAGCATGACGAACGCCTGAACAGTCCACGCCTGGAAGCCGTCATGCGTTCGATCCGCCGGAAGGGCTATTCGAGCCTCGCGCCAATCATCTGCAAGATCGGCGCGCGCGGACGATGGGTCGTGATGGATGGCGGCCACCGATTGACCGCGCTGCGGATGGTCTCGCGCAGCTTCTGGGTCCGTTTGTTCCGGCGCGATCTCGGCGACGTGACCTTCATTCTCTACCGGACGCAGCGCAGCGGATCGAAGATCGACGACGCGTCCGGGTCACCTGGAAAAGGCGATTCCCCATGACGAACGTTTTCAGTCGCCTCTTCGCATCCGGACAGACGCTCCAGCAGTATGGGGCGCTCTGTTTCCGCTTTTCCGGCGCAAGCTGCGAAGTCGCGCTCGTCACCAGCCGGGGCACCGGCCGTTTCATCATTCCGAAGGGCTGGCCCGAAACCGGGCTGTCACCGCATGAAGCCGCCGCGCGCGAGGCCGAAGAGGAAGCCGGCCTCGTTGGCGAGATCGCCGCGGATGCGATCGGTTCCTACAAATACACCAAGCGTCTGCATCTTCTGGCGAGCATCAAATGCCGCGTCGCGGTTTTCCCCATGAGGGTCACCGGCGAACTCGAGCATTGGAGCGAAAAACAGGAACGCCGACGGGTCTGGATGTCGCCTCTCGAAGCCGCCGAGGCCGTCAAGGAACGGGGGCTGCGAGACATTATCCGAGCGTTCGGGGAGAAACGTCATCACACCTGACCAGAACACGCGCCTCAAGAAGTCCTCGCTCGACAAGGATCTGAAGAAGCTCCAGAAGCTCGAGGAGTCGACGCGCGCGCAGTCGATCGGCTTCCTGGCTCCTGGGCTCGCATTCGTGTTTCTGGCGCTGAGCGCGCTGGTCGCGGCGCTACAGGTCGGCGCCGAGGCGAACGCGGCAATTCTCGTCGCCGCTGCGGTTCTTGCCGGTTACATGGCGCTCAACATCGGCGCCAACGACGTGGCCAATAACGTCGGCCCCGCGGTGGGCGCGCGCGCGATCACCATGTTCGGCGCGCTTGTCATAGCCGCGATCTTCGAAAGCGCCGGCGCGCTCATCGCCGGCGGCGACGTCGTCAAGACGATCTCGAAAGGCATCATCGCGCCGGACGCCGTCCCGGATGGACGGCAGTTCGTGATGATCATGATGGCGGCGCTCACCTCCGCCGCGATCTGGGTCAACCTCGCGACCTATATCAGCGCCCCCGTCTCGACGACCCATGCGGTCGTCGGCGGGGTCGTCGGCGCGGGCATCGCGTCCGTCGGCGTCGGGCTTTTGAACTGGCCGATCATGGGCGCGATCGCCGCGAGTTGGGTCATCTCTCCCGTGATCGGCGGGCTGATCGCCGCGTTCTTCCTCGCGATCGTCAAGGCGAACGTCATCTACCGCCAGGACAAGATCGCGGCGGCGCGAGTGTGGGTGCCCGGGCTTGTCGCTCTAATGGCCGCGGCGTTCACCGCCTACCTGATGATGAAGGGCTTGAAGCGCGTCTACGCCGCTCCGCCGTCATTGATCCTGATGGTCTCGATCGCCGTCTTCGTCATCGGGTTCATCGTCCTAAAGCCGCTTATCCATCGGCAATCCGAGGGGCTGGAAAACCGCAATCAATCGTTGCGCAAACTGTTCCGGCTCCCCCTCATTGTGTCGGCCGCCCTGCTCTCCTTCGCGCACGGCGCCAACGACGTGGCGAACGCCGTCGGGCCGCTGGCCGGCATTTTTCACAGCCTGCAAACCGGCGAGGTTTCCGGCAAGGTCGCGCTTCCGTTCTGGATCATGATCATCGGCGCCATCGGCATCAGCATGGGCCTGTTCCTCTTCGGGCCGCGGCTCATCCGTACGGTCGGCGAGCGGATCACGCGGATGAATCCGATCCGCGCTTTTTGCGTCGCGCTTTCCGCCGCGATCACCGTGATCGCGGCTTCGGCGCTGGGGTTGCCCGTCAGTTCCACGCACATCGCCGTCGGCGCCGTGTTCGGAGTTGGCTTCTACCGAGAACACTTCATCGCCCACAGCAAGGTGCGGCGGCGCTATCTCAAGGCGAAGGGCCGCTCGCCGGAAGTGGACCGCCGCAAAACGTTGAGCGAGCAGGAGGTCGTCCGCCGCAAGCTTGTTCGCCGCTCGCATTTCACAGTGATCGTGGCAGCCTGGCTCATCACCGTTCCGGCCGCGGCGACCCTTTCGGCGGCGGTCTACTTCATCCTTACGCTCGTTATGTGAGGGCGCCGCGCTGTCCATGCGGCGGCTCTCGGCGAGGCATGTGAGGCCCCGTTTTGCAATAGCGGGTTGTTGCGCGTCGGGAAGCTAGGCCAGCGGTCGCAATGAGGCACCGCGGGCGTCGAATTGCATCGGGGAATGAAAGTGGTACCGCCTGGTGGTCTCGAACCACCGACCTCTAGATCCACAATCTATTTTTGCCTTTCCTCACCCACCCTCCAACATACTCATATTGCTATTGAATATTAAATCTGTGATCCTCATATCTCCTCAAGAATTTTCAATAGATACCGCGTTTGTGGTATCTATTTGGTAGCTTTGAGATCCAGAGAAAATGAGTTGAGGACCCTAGATTATGGCCAGTATGACCGCACGTGTGACCCTGACTCGCATCGCGCAGCTCAGGGCCGGCGAGCAGATTTTCGATACTGAAGTGAAGGGATTTGGCGCACGGTGCCAAAAGCGTGGCGTCAGCTACTTCCTCAAGACCCGCTTCCTCGGCCAGCAGCGATTTTTGACCATCGGCCGCCATGGACAGCCGTGGACACCCGAAACCGCTCGCAAAGAAGCGCGGAGGCTCCTTGGCCAGATCGTTGCCGGGATCGATCCGGTGGTCGAGAAGAAGACCAAGATCGGCCAAGCCAAAAAGGATGGCGTCACCGTCGAGGAAGCTTCCGAGCGGTTCCTCGCCACGCATGGCAAGAAGCTGAAACCAACGACATTGGACGTCTATCAGCGAATGGTGCGCCTGTTCATCCTGCCCAGTCTCGGGAAACTCCGCGTGGCTGACGTTAAGCCGGCGGACGTTTCCAACGCTCATGCCGCTTGGAGTGAGCGGCCCCGCTCGGCCAACCACGCGCTGGCCGTGCTTTCGAAGATGATGGTGTGGGCGGAAGACAACGGCTTGCGCCGGGCCGACACCAATCCCTGTAAGCGCATCTCGCGCTATCGGGAGCGCCAGCGTCAGCGGTTTCTCTCGTCGGAGGAGTTGGTTCGGCTGGGACAAGCGCTCGATGAACTGGAACACGAAGGCGATAGCGCGACCCATACCATTGCCGCCATTCGGCTGCTGCTTTTGACCGGTGCGCGGCTCAACGAGATCCTGACGCTCAAATGGAGCTACGTGGACTACGACCGCGCCCTGCTCCTGCTGCCGGACTCGAAGACCGGTCAAAAGGCCATTGCCCTCAATGCGCAGGCCATCGAGATTTTGCGGCGCCTGCCGCGCGAACTGAACAACCCCTATGTGATCGTCGGGCGGCGCTCTGGCACGCATCTAGTCAACATCCAGAAGCCGTGGCGACGTATTCGCGAACGCGCGGAACTGCCTGATGTGCGTATCCACGACCTGCGGCACACCTTTGCCAGTGTGGCCGCCGCTTCCGGTGCGTCCCTCCACATGATCGGCAAGCTCCTCGGACACACGCAAGCCCAGACAACGGCCCGCTATGCGCACTTGGCCGAAGACCCCATGCGCCAGCTCAACAGCCAAGTTGGCGATACCCTTGCCGCCGCCCTTGCCCCGCGCCGCAGCGCAACGGACGATGCGGCTTAGCGCTTTGAAGCCGCCGTATAAAATGGTAAGCTGCTGGCATGGAAGAAAAGCGCACAATCGACATTATCCGAGACAACAGCGACGCCATTCGGCTCCATGGCGCGACGTCACTTTATGTCTTCGGCTCCCGTGCGCGTGGCGACCAAGTGGCTGACAGCGACCTTGATGTCTTCGTTGAATATGACCCACAAGAACGGTTCTCGCTGTTCAACCTCGTTCGCATCAAGCGCGTTGTTGAAAAGCTGACCGGCCTCCGGGCAGACGTGACGACCCGCAATAGCCTGCGCCCCGAGGTCAAAGCTGAAATCGAACGCGAGGCCGTCCGCGTTTTCTGATGGCAAGAAATGCTGTCGGAAGATGACAAATGTGATACAGTAACACCATGAGCAGGTTATCTAAAGATCACCCATACTCGGCCGTTGTCGACGCCTTCGCAGACGAACTGGCCAAGCTTGATAGCGCACACGCGCACGCTGCTGCTGCGCAGGCTCAAGAAATGCTCAAGAAGGCATGGCTTCGGCAGGAAATTCAAAAAGGTCGCGAAAGCGGCACGCCTCTGGACGAGGACGAAGTCTTCGAGCAACTCTTAGCTGAAGCTGATGCGGACATCGAGGCGGCCAAACGCTGATGGGCCGCGTTCGGTTTACGCCGGCTGCCCGTGCAGACTTGGCTGCTATTCGTCGTTACATTGCGAAAGACAACCCGGTTCGGGCGAAGTCCTATATTCTGGAAATTCGCGACCACTGCCGTCGGCTTGCACACAACCCGACCATTCACCCTGTTGATACCGAACTTGATGAGGTCGCCCGGAAGGCAATCCACGACGACTACCTGATATTCTATGAAGCGACCGCCGAAGGAATGCTTGTGCTTAGAGTTCTGCATGGCGCGCGCGATTTGACGAACTTGATATTGAGAACCTGATGCAACGGGGTAGGAGGCCTGATAGGAAGAATGGGAAAGAGGGCTTCAAGCTCTCTTGCGCTGCGGTCAATAAGATCGCCGCCGTGGAAGGTATCAGCCTCGACGGCGAGATTGAGCTCGAGTTTGATGAATTCGACCGGTTGGGACTGACCGAGGAACAAAAGCTCCAAGCGATCAAATCTAAATACACTCATCCAAAGAAATAACACCCCCACATGCGCACGCGCGCGCATGTCCGCACGGCAGCATTGTCACACACCCTCATGACAACATGACCCGTTGCGTTGGTGCGCGCCTGACCGCATGTCAGGCTGTGCCCATGAAAGTCATTGCGTGCATTTCGCAGAAGGGTGGCGTCGGCAAAACCACGATCTCGATCAACTTGGCCGTGGCCGCCGCCCGCGACGGCAAGCAGGTCGTCCTGCTCGACCTCGACCCGCAACAAAGCGCCGCCCGCTGGTCTCGCCTCAGAGAAGATGAGAACCCGCTCATCCTTCCGGCCCACGCGCCGAACCTCGCAGAGCTTCTGAAAAAGGCCAAAAACGGCGGCGCGGATCTTGTCATCATTGATACCGCGCCGAAATCGGAAAACGCCTCACTCTCTGCCGCCAAGCTGGCGGACCTTGTGCTCATTCCCTGTCAGCCTTCAAGCCTCGATCTCGATGCTATCGGTGACACGGTGCAGATTGTGCGCCTCGCCGGCAAACCGGCGGCCATCGTCATCACCAACGCTAAGAAGCAAAGTTCGCTCGCCGATATGGCGGAGGAAGCTGTCGCCGAATACGACCTACCCATCGCGCCGGTCCGGCTGGGCAGCCGCGTTGCGTTCGTCAAATCGCTGGCTGAAGGCAAAGGTCTCGTTGAATTCGAACCGTCCGGTCCTTCTGCGCAGGAAATCGAGGAGCTTTACACGTTTACATGCAAACAAGGAGACATGCGCACATGACTACACGTGAGAACACGCTGAAGAAAAGCCTCTTAGGGATGAAGGACCAACCGAAGCCCCAACTTGTGGCCGTTGAGCCGACAACCGAAAAAGCATCACAGCCGCCGAGCCGACAAGGCAAGAAAGTCATCTCGGGGTATTTCGACCCAGCGGCTTCACGCCAACTGCGGATGCTCGCCATCGAGCAGGACACCACCGTTCAAGCGCTCCTCGAAGAAGCTTTGAACGATCTATTCAAGAAGCATGGGCGGAGTGCGGTGGCTTAGGTGGAAGTCCTTTCCGCTCCTCTGCCAGTAGGCGCCATTTCTCGATATCTTTCTTCATGACATCATAGTCACCATACATGTTGAGAGGCATATACGCATCTTTCCTGGAAAGCAGGGCACCACTTTCAGAATCGAATATCTGTAACTCCCCATTTCCGAAATAGTCCATAAAGAACCGCTTCGCTTCGGCTACATGGAGGGCAGCTTCTGCGCTTCCGTCATCATGGACGAAGACACCGCTGAAAATATCGAAGTGGCATCTCTCTTCTTCGAAATCTAGGCACAGTTCTATCCCACGCTTTCCATCCTCTGATAAGAATAGCAAGTGCAGCTTGCTGCCTTCCTGAGCGCCGTCTGCGGCTAGCAAATCACTGAAGCCTTCGTAGGCTTCCTTCTTTCTTACGGCGATGCGGATCGCTGGTAAGCTGCCGATCTGACCGTTTTCAAGTGGTTGTCCCTCGGCAAGGCAGTTGACGATCTCGCTCCCCAGAACTTTCTTGAAGCCAGCAAGCTCGTAGAAATGCTTGCTATAAACCGTACCACTCGTCTCAATGCCTAAACACTCTTCAATTGCCCGCTCAGCAAGCGCTTCGATTATCGGTAGTTCAGACCAAAGTCGTCGTCTTTCAGATGGCTTGTCTGGGTCGATTACGGGCTGCTGATTAGCGTGTGCTATCGCCTTTCGATTTGAATCCCGAAGATGGTTGGCAACATCGTCTACTCCGGAATTCATGAGCTTTTCTATTGCCTCTTTCGCCCTGAAGTGTTTGAGCTGATCAATCTGTTCCGCCATCCATCGACCGCGAGCACGTCCATCCGGAAGAGCCACCTCCAGCACGCGATAGAACGACAAAAAAGCATAGGCCGGGTGATTAAGCGCGCGACCTTCTCGCATGAGCGCCATTGCGAGCAGTGCTTTCTCGTCATCAGGTTCCGGTAAATACGAAAGATTAAACTCCTCGCAGATGCTGGAATGAAATCTCTTTTGAGTACCCATCGGAACTGGCCGTGAACCGCCCCCAACACCATCAACGAGAACGCCAAAACTCTCGACCCAGCATAGCGCGCTGAGAAACCGCATGAGCAGTAGCTCTCCGTCTTCTCGACTGACGCCAGCCGGTATTCTCATAGCAACGGCTGGAAAGTGGTCTTTGGTGACCGGAAGAATCCAAATCTTGTGCCCGCGAAATTCAATCCACTGTGGAAGTACCGGCCAAGTGGTCCGAGTGTCCACGTTGGCTACGAGCCAATCGCCTCTTTCAGCCAATTCGCCTGAAAAGTGTTCCTTGAATTCTTTAACCTCGGGAAATTTCATAACTGCTCACATTACAGCCTGCCGGGTGCCGTTCAAATCTCCAACTCCATCTGCCGCTCCAGCCCGTGAACGTAATGGTAGCGGCGGGTCTTGCGGCGGCCGACGCCGCGAATCTCGATTCGCCACGATTGTAGCCCGCCTGCCCGTACCATGTCATCGAACGCTTGCTTGCAGTCCTTGCGAAACTGTCCGCGCGTAACCTTCGTCTCGGCATCACTCCAAAGGTCGCGGCCCGCGAGACCGGCCAGCGTCTCCTCGTCGATGAACACCGAGTTATTCATGCTGTCGATGTAGGGCCAGAACGTCTTGGCGTGGTCTGACTTCAACGCGAACTGCACCTCCGCATTGAGGCTGACCAACTTCGCCTTCTCCAGCATGGCAATCGACCAACTGCCGTACTTGATCACGACTTCGCTATCGAGGCCGACACCGTCCCAGTCGATGTCGTTGAGCAGGTTCCCCATCCTGCCTGAATCGCCAACCAAACGGCCATTGCGCTGATTGGCAAGTATCTCCTTGGGGTTACCCTCGTGGATGATGAAAACGACCTTCTTGATGTCCTCGAATGCGCCGAGTAGCGTCATCACGTTGTTGGTATGCTCTTTCCGGCCCATGGCGAGGATCAGCTCCCGCCATGTGGTCCTTGTTTCGTACTCGAACGTCACCGGCATCGGTCCGAGCAGCGAGTTTTCCCCGCGTACCGTTCGCCGTTCCCTTGGCAGACGGAAAACCGCGTAAATGGCGTCCCTATGCTGGGAGCCAAGTTCTCGCCCGGACACCTCGATGACGGAATGCCCCGGCACAATGTATAAGCGCCGGAAGCTGCTATCTTCAACGAGGCCTCGGCGTTTCGGCGTGAATGCCGATGTGCGCGTTAGGCGAGCTGGGACGGAGGCTGGTTTCTTTCGCTTCGCTCGCGACGTACGCAATCGGTCGAAACGCTCGATGCGCTTGATTTCTGCTTCTGTTAGCTCCCTCCGTTTGTGGGATCGATTTTCGAAACTCATGCTGAGATGATGGCACAATCGGGAATTGCGGCCTACTAATTTGTAATAAAAGCCTACTTTTTCTAATATAGCGCGTTGCGAAAGCCGCAGAAATGCGTTGCCCTAACATTCTATTTCCGCCACCGTAAGCGAAGCCTAGTTTTCATCATGTTGGCTTCCACTCTGTGTTTTAGGCGCTGTGGATTATTGTGGGGATAAATCTGGGGATGGAATTAATTGCGGCCTACCTTTTCGTAAGCGAGGCCTAACTAAGCGTAGACGAGGCCTACCTAACCGTAAGCGAGGCCTACCTTTGTATATGTAATTCATTGAATTAAATCAGAAAGTCGACCCTACGAGACTATACGAGATTAATACGAGATATATTACGAGAGCATTTTTAGTGGATAAGTCGGACGTCACCCCTTCGGGGTCAGGCTCTCGTCTCCGACGAAGCCAGTAGAACTGTCTTCGCCCTCCGGGCTTCGATCCTTGACGCAGGCAGCACAGCTGAAAAGGACGCTACGCGAACTTACACGCAGCCCTTCGGCCTAACGGCCGAACCCCTGCACCCCACCAAATACGGAGCGCGCCTACTGCGCGCAGATTACACCCTCGCCTTGCTCGGGCTCACCAAGAACCATGGAATCGACTTTGTCCCGGATCTCGCCGCCCTCTCAGTCGCAGCCCTAGCCTACGCGCCCTTCCCGTCAAGGGACGCTGCGCTCTAAAGCCCTTGACGGGAGCCTTGGCGCTACGGCTCAAGACGGGCCGCGAGGGCGGCTCCGAGAACCAAGGCAAAGAAAAGCATCCCCTGCGAAAACAAAACTCTCGATAGCCGCGAGTGCTACGCTGGTGTCTGTGACACGACGGGCAATCGTGGTAGGATGTGTACTGTCGAGAGTTCTGCATTTTGCCTATGAAATCCGGTTTTGAAATACGCACCAAACGGCCCCATCGACGAAATAAAGGCGTTTCAATCCATGAAATTTGGAATGCTCAACCGGAAAGCGAAAACTCGCTGAAATCGCGCCTCATGCCTCATTGACAATCAACTTCGGAAACTGGTCGGCCCTGCCGGTGCGGCGGTTCAGACAATCTGTCGGCATAAGGGCGCGCCGAGCGACGTGACCCCCATGAGTCAACCGGAACGAGGCGCGCGGCAATCCTACGCCGGGACGAACGATTGCAGGCCAAGAAGACGCGCCGCACCGGGTAAGCCGTTTGGATCGAGGACAACGCGCTGGCGCTGAAGGTGACGCCGCTGACCAACGACGGAGGATGAAGGCCCGCAGGGCCTGAAGACGACGGCGGTGGGCAAGGTGGCATCCGTAGGCCCAAGACGGCGGACAAGAGATGCAAGGCAGCACCGCCGCGGGAAGTTGACGCGGACGGAAAGCGGCTGGACCAAACTAGGATAGACCCAAGCAGAGGCCCGGGAGACCGGAGGAACCGGAATGATGGCAGTCACGCATGACCGCATATGGACGTGACGACACTCCTGCATGCGCAAAACTTTGCAGATTCAATTGCTGGAAAGATGGGCATTGCTGTTGCCAGTTCAGGGCGACCCGCCTCATGATTGCTAAATGGAACGTCTTGAGCCCTTACGGAATGCCTTAGCCCAATTGCAAAGTACGGTCGCGCTGATCGATCAAAAAGCAACTGAGTTGCCTGCCGAAATGCGGCTCATCTATCAAACGGCAGCGATCAAGTCGTTCGAATATGTCTACGAAATTAGTATCCGGCTGATCCGCCGCCATTTGGAGCGCACATCGGATTCCGCGCTGCTCATCGAGAAAATGGATTTTAAACCACTCATTCGAACCGCCGCCGAAAAAGGCCTCGTCGATGATCCGGTGCGCTGGTTTCTCTATCGCGAAAAGCGCAACATCACCGCGCACACCTACGACGCGGTGAAGGCCATGGATATCCTGACGGTGCTACCAGAGTTCATGGAATCGGTCCAAGGTTTGCTGGACGCTGTTGCTCGGGCCAATGATACACATTGAACCCGATGATCTAACCGAGGTTCGAGAGATCCTCGAACGGCACGTGCCCCGCGTTCCGGTGTACATCTTCGGCTCCCGCAGTCATGGCCGCCAGCTCAAACCGTTTTCCGATCTGGATATTTGCTTGAAGGGTGAAAAGCCGGTGCCGACGAGCACAATATCCGGCCTGAAGGATGCGTTTGCCGAGAGCAATCTCCCGTTCAAGGTCGACGTCGTTGATTGGCAGGCTCTGCCCGACTATTTTCGCGAGGTCATTGCCGTTGACCTTCGGCCTCTGACCAAACCTGTGCCGTCGCCCTGATTAGACTTTAGCGATGGGCACAGGCCGACACACTCACATGCGCGCATGTACGCACAGGTGCCTTTTCCTCGATAACATAGACATAACAGGTCGTTTTTGCCCTCGTGTAGCCGCGACTTTCCTCACATGATCCAAGGCCCGCGCATGTTTCCCCATGGACGCCGGGCCGCTGTATTTACTTGATGAAACACAATCAAATGACACAGCCGGCAGCCGCGCAGCGGGGGGTATTCTCTTGAGACATTAGAAACAATTGGCAAGATCCAGACCTCCAGCATGCTCGATCTCGCTCGACAAAATTGTGTGTGCAAGGGCCAGCTGCGCTTAGCTTTTGCACCGAATCACATCAGGGTCCTCCCATAAATTTGGAGGCCTTTTTCACATGATCCCCTTCGCACTAATCCTGCTCAGCACGCTGGTTGGCATCTTGGGCGGCCCCTTTTGGATAGCCATGGTCTGTGGGGTTTTGTTGGCGGTACAGGCAACCGCAGAGCGTCCTATACCGAGTGGCTCGACGATGGTCTTCGGTCAGATGGCAATCCTGTCGACGGGAGTAATATCGAGTGTCTTGCTCGGCTTGGCAGCGTCAGTGGGCTCCTTCAGCGTCGGGCTGCTGCTGTCTGGATTGATCTGGGCTTGAACTGTTGTTGGTTGGCGAAGTCGGCGCAGGAAGCATTCTGGGAGTGCTGTTTACGTCTGCGCCCTCTGGCTCTTGAGGGCCACCATTCTGGATGTTTTCCAGATCCTTCATAAGGTCGTGAATACGCTTTGCACCCTTTGTTGCGTTAGCTGAATCGGGTGAATTCGAATGCTCTAAACGCGAATAAATCGCTAGTGCATTCATTAGACTGCGATGCGCGAGAGGGCTATTGTTTCTCAGTTGCATGTTGGCCAGGCCGCGTAACTCGTGGATGTAAGCTAAGTCGTATCGTGAACCATCCTCCGGAAATACGTCGATCGCATCTCGATATGCGATATTTGCATTCCAGAATTTTGGTTCCGGCAAGAACTTTTCGTAAGCGAGGCCTTGGTTTCTCAAGGCATGTGAATGTAAGAGGCCGTCCTTCCTGTTTTCTGCGATTGATGCAAGTCTCTCGAATTGTTCAATGGCCTGACGCGGCTCTCCTAATTTCATTAGCTGAAGGCCCAAATATTCAAGTGCTTCAGCATCTTGCGGGTCAATTTCCAAAGCCGAATAGAAATGAGCAAGAGCAGATTGGTGATCACCGTCAGAGTCGGCTATTGCGCCCAGCAATAGATATGCCATAGCTGTCTGCTTTTCATGAAGACTAGCCTTTTTCCGAGCGATCTTTTCGCGACTTCTCGTTTTCTCGACCGTATTATCGAGTATGGTTTTTGCTTTGGCCCACCGCCTCTTACGCAAATGCTTGAGAGCTTTTCCTAATTCGGGGCTTGTGAATAACTTAGTGGCCGTGGGTGAAACGGCGCTCCGTTGATTTCTGAAATCCCGTACAACTTGACGAGCTTCGACGAGCTTTTGCTCTTCTATATCGAGAAACTCTGTAAGACGTTTTCCAAGCCTGCTTTCAGCAAATCTCCACGCCTTGTAGAACCCGAGTGCCGAAATGAGCGCGCCGACAGTAGCTGCTAGACCTTGCAACAGTTTAACAACCGGTATCGACGCATCCGGACTGGACGCCCAGGTCAGAAAATCGCTGATGGGTTCCGCGTACTCATACAAAAATTCCATAACCGCCCCGTTCGCCGCACACAACATCTGGTAGTATGCCAAGGTTGGTCCGCTTGTACAGACGGATTCTCGTGTGGCGCGAGGCTTAGCAATCCACAACTGCCGCGACATCCCTCAGCGCCTCAAAGATCACGTCGCGCGTGGCCCCCTCTTCCCATTCGATGATGAGTTCGGCATAGCTGGCGAGTTCATCGGCGCCCATGCGCTTGGTTGTATCGTGCCAGCGGTACAGTAGGCCGCTCGCAATCAGCCATTTGGTTAGCCGGTCGGCGGCGCGGGTATCGGCCAGCCTTACCGGCTGTTTCTGCCGAATGCGCAGCCGACCAAACCCCTCCGTGCTACATTCCGCAATCCGTTTCGCCACCGTGGCAATGTCGAACAGCTCCCGCGCCATCCGCTCGCGGGCTTCCTTTGCCTCGGCCTTGACGGCTTCACGGTCGAGCGGGCGAAAGGTGCTCATCCCAGATACACCTTCGTGACGTCGATCCGACCGTGGCCCAGCTCATGGGACAACTGCCGCCGTGCATCGCGATCCTGATGGCGCGCTTTGCCGCTCAGCTCCGCCGTCGCCGTTCCGCCGGCCATCGGGCAATCGAATCCGGTCAACTGTCTGTAGCGCCACTGCGCCCACTGGTGACGCAGACCGTGGGTGTTCGCCAGCCCCACCTTGAGCGTCTGATATTCGTAAGCCTTCAAATGCTTGATGTAGGTCAGATCACGCGGAATGAGCGACCCATCACCGGCCAACGCTGCCACCTGATCCAGAATTTCCCGCTGGCGCGGATGCGTGACCGGCACCTCGCGATATTTACCGCCCTTGGTCCAACTCGCCTTGAGGGCGATGAAGTCGCCCTGATCGGCAAGGCGAGGCTGGAACTTGATTGCCTCCTCTCGTCGCAATCCGAATGCCGCTTGCAGTTCCAACGCCGCCCGCACATAGGGGCAGTCGATTTCCGCGAGCTTATCGCGGTCCAACCGCTGCGCCCGCACTTTTCGCACGTCTTGCGGCGTCACCACGCCATAGGCATCGTTGGTGCGCTCCATGATGCTCAACTTGCGCACCTTGCCCGCCCACCACCGCAACGCGCCGAGGCGGTTCTTGATCGTGCGCGCGTTGATCCCTGCCCCCTGCCAGGTCGAGATCAGAAATTCCACATGCTTGGGCTTGATGGAGCCTGCCCCCGGCAACTTATAGCCGCCCTCTTTCAGTTCCCGCGCAATCAGGCTCAGCATCCGCGCGCGGTTTGATTGCGTGGCGTAGGAGCCGTCCCGGTTCACCCGGCACAGCTCCTTCAAATCGTACGCCAACGCATCCATTGTTCTATCTTCAATCCCGTTTAGTGTTGTTGGCCAGCCGTCATGCCGTGGCATGATCAGCCCGCTTCATCCGAAGCGCGCGAGCCCGTGTGCACTCGCCGGTCGCCGAAGCGCCGACCCGTGCTCGTTATTGTTGTTGTTCCAGACCTGCCTTTGTCGCTGGCGGGGCCAGCGGATCGGCCGCTTCCCCGTTTGCCTGCTCAATAAAAGGCTTATCTCCTTGGACGCCCCTGCGCTGGTGCCGTAGGTCATGGCGCAGCGGCGAGGTGGATAACTTATCGTTCCCCTCGGTCCTCATATCCTGTTATCGTTTCACGCAACTCCTGTTGCCAGATGTGTCCTTGGTGCGTGTCCGGACGGCACGCACCGATAATTCATGGGGCCGCGTAAAAGCGGTTCCTGACAGGTCCGCCGAAAAGCGCAGAAATTCGAGAAAATTCGCAAAAGAAAAGCGCGGAAGGCGATGAGCCGCCCGCGCCGTCACTACCTAATTTTGCAATGATGTAGTGACGGCTGCTCGTGCGAAGCCGACAAAAATGGCACGCCGGTCGGGTGCGTTCCATTTAATTGAGGGCGCAAATATTTGTCGCCGGTGTTTTTTTCCATTACGCTTTCGTCAAAATGAAAAAGATCTCTGCGTTTGCTGTTGGTGTTTTAGCTGTCTCAGCCGCTGTCACCGCACACGCCCAAGCGTTTCGCGATATTGCCACCATCTCCGCCACGCTGTCCGTCTCCCCCAGTCACCTGTGCATAGGAGAGTCCACCGACACCATGTCCATCGGCTGCCCCAGTGATGCACCCTATTGGGACGCTGCCAATGGGAGGCTGGGGATTGGGACGACAAGCCCTAATGCGAAACTGTCGCTGGGAGCAACTGCAGCAGCTCAGAAGCTTCTCTTATATGAAAGTGGAAACATCAAGTTCGGGTTTGGCACACCAGGAGCTGGCGAATTTAGAGTGTTTACCGCCGGAGGTGGCGGAAGCGTTATCGGCTTTGGTCAAGTGTCATCTGTGGATGGAAGCACCTATTCGGAGTTCATGAGGATAAACGGAAGTGGCAACGTCGGCATAGGAACGACCTCTCCCCAAACCGAGCTAGAAGTAGCCGGCACCATTTCGGCCACGGACCTGTATGTGAACGGCAGCCAAGTCAACAGTACCCCGTGGACGGTGAGCGGCACGGATGTCTACCGTGCTGGTGGCAACGTCGGGATTGGAACTATGGCACCTAGCTACGCACTTGACATAGGTGGCGGCCGCCTCGGAGGCATAGGATCGGCCGGGGTTTTTTTTGGTTCGGGTGGCAAGTTGTTTCTGCAAAGTTCGGGCATTCAAAACGCGGGTCCAGTTACTGGGGTGACTGGACCGATGGATGTAACGAATGCTTCGGGTCACAGCGTTCGGTTGGCCTACGGCAGTGGCAAGTATTGGTCTGCGCAAACCGATACGAATGTGAACATTGATTGGCAACCCACGGGAGGAAGCGGCCAATTTCAAATAGACACAGACAACTTTGTTGTTGACACCTCCTCCGGCAACGTCGGCATAGGAACGACGTCGCCTGCAAATACGCTTGATGTCAGCGGCACTGCCCGCGTGGCCGGTGACGCGGAAGTCGAAGGCGACATCTCAGCCACCACGGTCAAGGTAGCGGGTACAGGCAGCGAAGTGTGCAACCCGGCTAACTACGGCATGATGCGCCGCAACCCGACGACTGGAAAGCTTCAAATCTGCATGGACTATTAGTCCAGCGCCTGTGCCAGAGAAATTGCGTCGCGGTATTCATGCAACCCGAGCTTGCTGCCGCTCTCAATCTCATCCGCCCACATCTCGCACAGGTCGGCATCAAGCCGCAGCAAGGCGGCATGATCCGCGTCGATCGCTACCATGCGGTCCGCCTCCACGCGACACCCCGCCGCATAGCGCCGTTCACGTTCCGCAACCTCCTCAACGGTCGGCACCCGGCCGACGTCCCTCTCCCATATCGTCACCCCTCGACCCTTTCCTTGGTCGAGTTGGTATTGGGCTGAGAGAGGCCGCCCGCAAGGGCGTCATGCCAAAAATAATCCGACATCGGCCAATCCAGCCGAGCGCGACGCTGTCGTAATGTGGTATCTATTTGGTAGCTATTGCCGAAACGGCCAGCGAGACGCGCGGGAGCCCTGAATTTTTATTGAGTTATTTGAGTGGGTTAAGTGGTACCGCCTGGTGGTCTCGAACCACCGACCTCTAGATCCACAATCTAGCGCTCTAACCAACTGAGCTAAGGCGGCACACTGGGCGGACGGCGCGACGCGCGGCCCGGAAAGACCGGACATAAACATCGGTCGGTCCCGGTTCGTCAAGAGGGAATAGCCCACATCGTGGCTGCTGCCAACCGCCGGCCCGGCAACCCGCGCTTCTGTTGGCTGGCCGGGGGCGTTGCCGCACTGCGGCCGCTCGCACGGAAGGCGGTACCGGGCCAAGCGCGCCGGGCCAGCGCGTCGGGCGGACGCGCAGACACGCAAATGCGGGTCTTGCCGGCGGTCGTGGCGAAGCGCCGCCCCGCCAATTTCCCAAGCCGGCCCAATTCAATTAGTGTGGCGCATCTGACGTTTGGCGCCCGCGTGCGGATGCGGGCATTGCTTAACGTAAGGTGCGGAATCTGAACTGGAAATATTCGCTAACCCGATGTCAGGTCAGCCTGGCCCCGGCCTGCTCGCCCTGGTCGGCGGGACCGTCTCGATCAATGCCTACACTCGGCAAGCCGGTGTAGGCGTTTCTTGGCCTACACTCGGCAAGCCGGTGTAGGCAGCGGTGCAACTAAGAGGGCGAGGCGATCCCGGCTCAGGCGGATTTGAATGAGCCGCTCCGGCCCCTGTGTAAGCGGACCGAATGAAAGAACCTCGACAGGAAGAACCCGGCGCCCTCGCATATGACCAACATTCCTGAAGACGGCGATGGGCCGAACGAAAACAAGATGACGCCGGCCGCCGAGACCAGCGCGCTGGCGCCTGCGGAAAGCGGGAAAGGCGACGCGATTTCCAGGGGTGAGAACGGAGCCGCCGAAGCCGGCGCCAGTGCCGATCCCACAAACCCAGCGACAGCAAAGACCGGTGATGCGCTGGTCGGCGGATCGCCGCGCCGGACCTATATCCAGAAACTGGCCCATGAATTGAAAACGCCGATCTCCGCTATTGCTGTGGCGGCCGAAGTAATGCGCGACGAGCAACTCGGGCCGATCGGCGACGCGCGGTACACCCAATATGCCGCCGACATCCACGACAGCGCCAAGCTGATGTTGGCGATCATCGACCGGATGATGGCGCAGCGCGGTCGCGAGGCGCCGCGCGATCCGATGGAATTCGTCGAGATGGACGCCCTGGGCCTTATCCATGCGACCGTGTCGGCCATGCTGCCTCTCGCCCGCCGGTCGGATATCCGGCTGCGGGTGGTCGAAGCGGAAGAGCCGCTGCCGAGGGTAATCGCGGATCAGGTGTCGCTGCGGCAGATGCTTCTCAATCTCATCACCAACGCCATGAAGTTCACGCCCGCCGGGGGCAGTGTGGCGGTCACCGCCCGCTACAATCCGGAAGTCGGGCTCAGTTTCGAGGTGGCCGATACCGGACCGGGGATGACCCAGGAGGCGCTGGCCGCGGCCCGCGAGGGAAGGGTGGAAGGACAGGGGGCTCGCCCCGGCGGCGGACTGGGCCTTGGCCTGCCGCTCGTACGCACGCTTGCCGCAACGAACGGCGCCGCCCTGCTTATCGACAGCCAGCCAGGCAGCGGAACGAAGGCACGTATCGTCTTTCCGCAGGACCGGCTCGTGCTGTCCTGAGCTCTTTACGCAGGGCAACCGCGCGTCGCCACCCCTACACTCACGACCGTTAGGATCTTCGATTAGGTTGTTCGATCTGACCGGCTCGTGACTGACGCATGGCCCCGGCGGCCAGTGTCGGCTATAGCTTGCAGACCAATGTCGACGTGCAAAGAGAGATTATCGCAGCCCCATGTTCCAGAAGCTCCGCTATTCGATCGTTCTTTCAGTATTCCTCGCCGTCTCGCTCGTGACGTTCCTGGCCTCCGCGCCGGGCACACCGGCCATCGCCGACCCGGGCGATCACCATGGCGCCGAGGAAAACGAGGATTTTGTCCACGGCGCGCCGGCGGCACCGACCGATACCTGGACCCTTGCGGCCGGCGGCCGCATCTATGACCGGTGGTGGAACGCGCTCGACCGCGAGGAACCGACGACGACGCACCCCGCCTATCCGGCAAGCGGTAAGGCATCCGGATCGTCCACGTGGCGCTGCAAGGAATGCCACGGATGGGACTACCGCGGCAAAGATGGCCGCTACGGGTCGGGTAGCCACGCTACCGGCATCAAGGGTATCGACGGCGCCAAGGGACGCGATCCTGGCGAGATCGCCGCTCTGCTGCGCGCCGAGCCGCATGGCTATACCGCCGACATGATCCGTGACGACGAACTGGCGCGGGTCGCCGCCTTCGTCAGCCGCGGGCAGGACGACGTCGCGCGTTTCGTCGACCCGGCCAGCGGCGAGGTCAATGGCAATCCGGAGCACGGGAAGGCGATCTTCCAGACGGTTTGCGCCGCCTGCCACGGCTTCGACGGTACGCTTCTAAATTGGGGCACGGCGGAGGAACCCGCCTACATCGGCACCGAAGCAAACGCCGCTCCGGATGAGGTCTTTCACAAGATCCGCAACAGCCATCCAGGCGCCGCGATGGTGAACCTGCGCGCCTTCGATCTCCAGGACGCCGCCAACGTGCTCGCCTATTCGAAGACCTTGCCGCAGAAATGAGCGCAGGCGACCGCTTCCCAACGCCATCGCTGAGCGATGCCACCCGGCGCCTGACCGGGTTGCATCGGCGCGTCAGCCGGTGGCGGGCGAAGCGGCGCATTTCACCGCTCTGGACTGTCATTGTCGCGCTGATCATGGCGGTGATGGTCCTGCCGCTGGCGACCGTGCTGGTGCTGGCACTCGCCCCGGCAAAGAACATCTGGCCGCATCTCGTCGAGAACGTCCTTTTCGGGCCGCTGCCGGCTACAGCCTATTTCTTGCTCGTCCTCTCCGTTGCCGGTCTGGCGTTCTGGGCCTGGCGGCCGACCGCGCCGGCGGCGAGGCCGCTGCTTGCTGTGTCGGTCATCGCGCTGGTGCTCGCGGTCGGTTCTTATCCAGGTTCGATCGGGCAGACGGTCTGGCTGATGGCGGGCGCCGGCGTCGTCACGCTGGTGATCGGCGCGACAACGGCCTGGCTCGTGACGATGTACCGGTTTCCCGGCCGCGCCCTCGCCGACCGGCTCCTCGTTATTCCGCTTGCCATCCCGACCTATATCGTTGCGTACGCCTACGTCGACGTGCTCGACTATACGGGACCCATTCAATCGACGTTGCGGGACGTGTTCGGCTTCGCCACTTCGCGCGACTATTGGTTTCCCGAAATCCGTTCCTTGGGAGGCGCCATTTTCGTGATGTCGGTGGTACTCTACCCGTACGTCTACCTGACGGCGCGGGCGAGTTTCGTTCAGCAGTCGATTTGCGCCCTTGAGGTGGCCCGGACGCTGGGGCGCACGCCGCTCGGCGTATTCTTCGAGGTGGCGCTGCCGTTGGCGCGCCCGGCCCTGGTCGCCGGGGTTTCGCTCGTCCTCATGGAATGCCTCAACGACATCGGCGCGGTCGAATACCTGGGCGTGCAAACGCTGACCGCCAGCGTATACGCGACGTGGCTGCAGCGATCCAACCTTGGCGGGGCCGCGCAGATCGCCACCGTCATGCTCGGATTCGTCATTTTGCTGTTTGCCGCAGAGCGGATGATGCGCGGCGGCGCTCAGATCCACCACACGACCGGGCGCTACAGATCGATCCCGTTTCACGAACTCGAAGGCTGGAAAGGCTACGCCGCAGCATTGGCGTGCGGGATCCCGGTGCTGATCGGTTTCATCATACCGGTGGCCGCCCTGTTGAAACTGGCCTGGACGGCGTCGGGCGAAGCGACCGGCGCCGCGCTTTGGCAGGCCGCCGGGAACAGTTTCCTGCTTTCGGCAACCGCCGCCGCCGTCGCCGTCGTATTCGCACTCTGCCTCGGTTATGCGCGCCGCGTGGCGCCCAATGGGTTCGTCCGACCGGCCGTTAGAGCTGCCGGTCTTGGCTACGCCGTGCCGGGAACGGTCCTGGCGCTGGGTCTGCTGATCCCGCTCGCCGCCTTCGATAACGCCGTGGATTCCTTCATGCGTGCAACGTTTGGAATCTCCACCGGCCTGATCCTCTCCGGTTCGATCTTCGCGCTCGTAACGGCCTATACGATCCGGCTGATGGCGGTCGCTTTGGGCACCATCGAGGCCGGGCTGGAGCGCATCTCGATGAACCTCGACGCGGCGGCGAGGGCGCTTGGCGAAACAGCACTTTCGGCGCTCACGCGCGTGCACCTGCCGCTGCTCCTCCCTGCCCTCGGCTCCGCAGCGCTGCTCGTCTTCGTCGACGCGATGAAGGAGCTGCCGGCCACGCTGTTGCTGCGGCCGTTCAACTTCGACACGCTGGCCACGCACATCTACGGGCTCGCGGCTCTCGAGCTTTTCGACGACGCCGCCATCGGCGCCTTGATGATCGTCGGCGTCGGCCTTGTGCCGGTGCTGCTCCTGCACAAGGCCGTTGCAGGGGGACGGCCGGGCGCCCGCTGATGCATTATTTCCATCGACCCGAGACCGGCCGACGCGCTCCGACGATCTGTTGTCGGCTGAAACCATGAGACGCCAAGGCTGCCGCCTGCCGCACATGCAGCGGCTCGCGAAGCTGAGCACCCCTATCGGTTGTGGATTAGAAAGACCTTCTCAACAGGAGGGTGCATCGCGCCCCTCGCTTTTCCCGTGCGATGTTTTATTGTCGGCTTAGGCATGGAATTCCAGGCATCGCCAGTCGACATCCGTGCTACTTGTCAGCCTCTGGCATGCCAACTAAAAGAGCCTAGCTCCAGGCGCGGCCCGGTCAACCGGGTCCCACGATCCAAAGCCTGAGCGCCGGCGGTTCGTGTATCTCTCTCGTGGCAGGACGATGAAGCTCGCAAAGCATCGGCATATTCGTCGTACCGCAGCTCTGTTCGTTCTGGGCACACTCGCTGCCATTCTCCTCTTGATCTCCCTGCCGGACACGCCGCAGCGGTCTCAGATTCTGAGCTCGCAGTCCGTGCGCGCCGCCGACCAGATGTCGTTCATGCTGAGCGAGCCCCTCGTGCTTTCGCGCGAACCTCATATCGTCGTGGAGCGCGGCACGATCGCACTTGCCGAGCCGGAGGGCGTTGCGCCGCTGACAGCCGGCGCGGCGAAGCAATTGCTCGAAAGCGGGCGCGGTATCCTCGTCTTGAAGGACGCCGAACTGGCGATCGGTCATCGGTCCGCCTCGAAGACCGCGACCGACACGACGATTTCCGACGACCAGCCGGAGGCACCGCTTGCGAAAGCACTGGTCGCCCATAAATTCCGCAATCTGATCGTCGAGGACGGCGACCTTCGTTTTGCGCCCTTTCCCGGCGCCCCACGCTTGGGGAACGTCAAGGTCCACATTCGTCCGGTTCCAGGCAGCCGAATGTCGGTGCAGGGCAGCTTCGATCTGCTCGGCCGCTCCGTTCAGGTGGAAACGACCTTCGGGCTGAATGCCGCCGACAAGCCGGCTGGAAACGTTCCGATCCGCGGCACGCTGCGCAGCGAAGGCATCTTCGACTCGTTCTTCAGCGGTCAGTTCGTCAACGGGGACGGCGGGCGTCTCCTGGCGGATGCCTCCTTCCTTGAAATCAAAGACGTCCCCGTGTTGGCGCGGTGGCTGGGGCTCGCCTGGCCCCGCGAATTGGGGTTGAAGGCGTTCCGGGCCGACGGCCGGATGGAATGGGCCGGTGCGGTCCTCAATATGCCGGATGGCCGGTTCAAACTCGACGGCAATGCGGCGACCGGATCGCTGCTGATCAACGGCCGCGGCGCCCGCCCGCTGATCGATGGCACGCTGGCCTTCAACCAGTTCGACGCGGATCAGTTGATCGCTGGCAGCGACGATGCGCACGAAACGACGCTTCTCGGCACCATGCAGTCCACAGCGAACTGGCTGCCGCACAGCGTTCGTCAGGTTTTGACCGAGCTACACCTGCCGATCCTGCGTCAGATCGATATCGATCTGCGAGCTTCGGCACAGAGCACTAAAGCCGGCGCCTTGCAGTTCGGCCGGACCGCCGCGGCGCTGTCGCTCCATGACGGGCGCGTGGTCCTCGATATCGCGGAAATGGAATTGCAGTCGGGCGGGCAGGGCAGCCTGCAGTTCTCGCTCGACACCCACCGGCCGATCTCTCGTTGCGGCGTTCGCGGCAAGTTCCTCGGGGTGCGCGTTGAAAAACTGGCGCAAACCGTGTTGCGCAACGAACTGCTCGTCGGGCCGGCAGATGTATCTTTCGAACTGGCGGGCGACTGGAAGGACCCCGAGCGACTGCTTTCGACCCTCGACGGACGCATCGATCTGACCATGGCGAACGGGGCCAAGCTGGAGGGCGACCTTCGGGAGCTCATCGACCAGCGGAAACTCGATGCCGAGCCGCAGGAGGGCTGGGGCAAGGTCGCACAAGGCGAGACCTATCTGCGATCGGTCGACGCGACGCTGCTCTTCAGCGCCGGGGTCGGAAAGGTCGACCGGCTGCATGCGCAGCGCCGCGACGAGCGCAAGCTTGCGGTGACCGGCACGGTGGATGTCCGCGATAAGCGCCTCGACCTCAAGGTGTTCGCCAACGACGACAGCGCGACTTCCGAAGGTTCCAGCGTGTTGCGGATCGACGGCCGCTGGGATGCGCCGACCCTGATGAGAAGATCCCTCCCCAATAAGGCCGAAAACCCCTTGTACCCGGTGCTTCGCGATGACGGGCTACTCGAGGGCCAATCGGTCAGCACACCGAGGCGCGGCTAAGCACGCGGCATCCGCCAGAATTCGCGGCTTTCGCCGCCATTGCGCTGGCGCCGGAGCGCTTGTGGCAGGGCCTGGCGAACCCCGCGAAGTTTCGTTGCAGAAACGAGGAACATCCATGTTTCGACCGACCGCAAATTTCGCCGGATCAAGGACGGCGCATGAAAGCTGCCCCGGAGCAGTGATGATCGGTGCCGCCCTGGCCGCCATGATCATGCTGATGCCGTCTCTGGCGACGGCCCAGCCCAGCCCGCCGACCGAGGAGGCGCCGACCGCCGCGATGCCGGTCGAGCCAGCGCCAGCGCGCGACTCGGACCCGGAAGCGGACGCGCCCGCCCCGACGTCGCCACAAGAGACATCCGACGGCGACGAGAAGGCGCCTGAAAAGGCACCCGAAAACGCGTCGCCTGAAACCGCAGCCGAAACCGATGAAACGCCAAACGCAGCCGCTGACGCGCCCCCTGCGGAACAAGCCGGTTCGCAGGACGCTGCGCCAGCGGATACGGCGGATCAATCCGCTGATCCCGCACCCGCGTCAGGCGACGAGACGGCGGCTGACGCGGCGGCTCCTGCAGCGGAGACGAGCGCTCAGGTGGGCACGGCCGCGAGCGGAACCTCGGACAACGGCGATGCCGCGCAGGAGGCGACCGCTACCCAGCAAGGCGATTCAGACGCGCCGGCTGCGAGCCCCGTCGGTCCGCTCCGCATCACCGTCTGGCCCGGCGCCTTCGGCGAAGCGCAACGCACGGCTGTCGTCGCGCGCTTCAAGGATAGCCGCCCCGACGCCGATCTCGCGGTTCGTTCAAGGCCCGCCGACGCCATAGCCGACATCTCTTCTTTCGAGGGTTTCGATACCGGCGAATTCTCCCGCGAGGAGGTCGCGGCGGGATGCAAGAGCGGCGCGTTCGCGCGGCTCAAGGACGAGGAGAAGCCGCAGCCGGCGGCCAGCGCTACCGAAGACGACTTCCTTCCCGGCAGCCTGACCGATTGCGGCATCGGCGCTTTCGCCTGGGCTCACGTCATCGCATTTCATCTCGAGGCGTTTCAGAAAAGCGCGCCGGAACGGGCCCTCGACCTGTTCGACACGCGCCGGTTTCCGGGCAAGCGCGCGCTGATCGATTCTCCACGGTACCTGTTCGAGGTTGCGCTCGCCGCCGATGGCGTGGCAGCGGCGGACATTTATCCGGCGCTGGCGACGGCCGAAGGACGGAAGCGGGCGCTGGCGATGATCTCGCGGATCCGCGACGATATCATCTGGGTGGGCAGCGCGGCGGAAGCGCTCGACAAACTGCAGGCCGGCGAAGCGGTGATGGCGCAGGCGTTCAACGGCCGCGCCTTCCATTCAGCCGCCCGCGGCGCGCCGGTGGGGCTGATCTGGGACAAGCAGATCTATGCCATGAGCTATTGGGCTGTGAACGCCGATAGCCCGCGCCGCGCGAAGGCAGTCGAGTTCGTTCGCTTCGCCACCGAACCCCGCCAGTTGGCCGCCGTGGCGGAGCTCTTTCCCTACGGCCCGACACGAAGCTCGGCGACCGCCATGGCGACGCGCCATCAGGCCACCGGACTGCGGCTCGACGGCTTCCTGCCGACGTTGCCAGGGCGCATCGAGGGAGGTGTCGCCTTCGACGCAACGTTCTGGTCGAGGCACGAGGAAGCGGCGCGGCGCGAACTGGAGGAGATGCGCAACGCCGAGCCCGAAGAGCCGACGATACCCCTGCCGAGGCCGAAGCCTGAATAGCGGGTTTGCGCCAAGAGCCCAGGTGGCAGCTTCAGCGCCGGCGCCAGAAGCTTGGGACAAACAACGTCGCGATGCCTGTAACGACGACGGCGACCGGAGCCGCAAGCACACCGGCGGCGCGCGGATCGATGCCGAACCAGTTGGCAAGTTCGCGCCCCTGCACGACCGCCGCGCGGCAAGCTTCCGCTACATCGGCGCCCCCGGCCCGGCACTGCGCGATGAGGCTTTCGAGTTCTTCCAGTAGCCAGGGCGGCGCATCCGACACTGGCGCCCAGAGCAGCGCGAATTCCGCCGCGAACGGGCCGCTTGTGCCGATCATATAGTAGAGCGCCAGCCCGCCGCCCGTCAGCGCGCCAAGCGCCATGGCGCGGCCGTCGATACGCGGCGCCACGGCGGCGAGAAAGACGATTGGAAAGACGCTCGAGGCGAATAGCGCAAACGCCCAATGCAGCCGGTTGACCGGCGATTCCCCTAGACCCGCGAACAGCGCCGCGGCCGCGGCAGCCACGACGAGCGCAACGAGGAAGTGTGGCAGTCCACCGTTCGCCGGTGGCTTTTCCAATGCCGGCGAAACCAAGTCACGGCGGGTACGCGCGAACGGTCCGAGGAGCGCCTGTGTTGACATCCTCAGCGTCGCCGTTGCGGCGACGAGGGCGAGCAGAGCGACAAGGCCCGCAAAGCCCTGCCCGGCCATCGGCGCGAGGCCGGCCATGTCCGGCACCATCAAGAGGACACCGGCGGGGTTGATGGCAATGTCGGAGATGCGAAGCCGACCGTCGGCATCGCCGCATGAGACCGAGGCCGGATCGCCCGGCGCTGCCGGCTCGGCATCCTGGGCGCCGCATATGCGCATGAAGCGCGCAGATTCTGCGTGCTTGGCCCAATCCGGCAAGGTCTCCATGCGCAAGCCTTCCGCGACCGACCGGTAGACCTCATGCTTGACGAGAATGGACGCCGCCGGCAAAGCGGTGAGAACGGCGGCAGCAAGCACGAGGCCAAAGGCGGCCTTATGACGCGAGAGAAACGCGTGGTGCCGACCGGTCGGGTCGTCGGCCTCGCCTTCATAGGGGGCGGCCGCGATTTCAGCCGCTTTCCGGCGGCGCCAGAGCGTATGGGGAAGCACCGCGGCGCCCAGCGCCATGCTCATGGTGAGAAGCGCGAAGTTAAGCGCCGAGACGATGACGAACGGCCGAAGGAATGGCGGCATGACCACCGGATCCGCGAGCCCTTCGACCAACAGTTGGCGTTCCGAGGCGGTAAGGCTCTCCAGCGCCGGGCCGTAAGCCAATTGAGGCACGGCCGGCACGGCAACTGGGGAGGCGGCCACAAGCGCCGTCATCACGAGGCCCAGGGCGATCACCAGGGCCACAAGTGAAAGGGCCAGGAGTACCGCCCAAAAATCGCGGCCTGGAATCAACGACAAGACGAGCGCGAAGGCTGCCCCTGCCATCGCCAGGGACCAGGGAAGCTGAGGCAGGCCATCGCTCAGTTCCGGGCCGAGCGCGATCCCGGCGGCCAGCGAGAAGATTTCCACCTCGATCGAGATGAGAAGGGCTAGGCCGGCGGCCATGCCAAGGGCAACCGCGAAGGCAGCCGTACGGTCCCCCGTCAACCGCCCGATCAGTTCATCAACATGGCGCGCGCCGGTCCTGTCGAGCGCGGGGGCAATGAAGACCAGCGATAAAAGAAGCCCGGCCGCGAGGCCAAGGTACAGCGGCAGGCCGTCGAAGCCATAGACGAAGAGCCCGCCGACCAGGGTGAAGACGAGGCCAGCGGTCAACCAGCTTCCGGTGGCGGAAATCGCCGCCGCGAGCGCGCCGAAGCGTTGCGCGAGGCTGGAGTGGTTCCAAGGGCCGGAGAGCCAAAGGCCGAGAAGCGCGACGACGATCAGCGTGCCCTGGGCGGCGAAATAGTAGCCCAGCGGCAGGCCACCGACCGCAACGCCGTTGAGGGTCGGTGCGGCCAGCGGAAACGCGAGCGTAACCAGCAGCGCGCACGACAGCGTTACGATCGCGGCGATCCGACGGGGACGCAGAAGGTTTCCAGGGGGTTCATCGCCGTTCGGCTGCCGGGCCTCCGGCGCCGCCGCCACTGCCGCGGTTCCTTCCACGTCCGGATTGCCCATCGCGCCACCCCCGTCACCTGTGCCCGCATCCTCGCCCGTTTAGCGTTGCGCCCCGGGATTGTCGATCAGGAAGCCGCGCGAAATACGTCGTACGACCGGAGCGCAACGCTGACAGCCGGTGGCACCGGTTCATAGCGATCGCAGGGCACTCACCTGAGCCTTGGCGCCATCGGTCAGGAGCCTTACGTCGTTTTGAAGCGTGCACAGGCCGAAGCCCTCGGCGTAACGCTTACGAGCAGTTTCCGGCCCGTCGGTATGGACCGCCGCAAACAGCCCGTTATCGCGCGCGGCGGACAGAATCTTGGCCAGTGCATCGAGCACTCCAGCATCCTTCGGGGCCATGGACGGCGGCGCGCCCAACGCGAGCGAGAGATCGCCCGGCCCGACGTAGAGGCCGTCAAGCCCATCGGTCGCGGCGATCTCGGCAACGTTCTCCAAGCCCTCGCGGGTCTCGATCATGGCGAACAGAAGAATTTCGTTGTCGGCCGCCGCCGCATAAGCGCCGCTCGAACCGGCCTGCGAATAAAGCGTCGCGCGATTGGGGCCGAACGATCTGTGACCGCGCGGTGGGTAGCGGCAGGCCGCCACGAATTCGCGGGCCATCGCCGCGGTGTTGACCATGGGGCAGATCAGTCCGTACGCACCGGCGTCGAGCAGCTTCATCATCAGTCCGGGTTCCAGCCAGGGAACGCGGGCAAGAGGCACGGTCTCAGTCGTCGAGATTGCCTGCAGCATGGAAAAGGCCGTCTCGTAGCCCATCGCGCCGTGCTGGATGTCGATTGTGAGGCTATCGTAACCCTGGTTGGCGAGAAGCTCCGCGGCATATGCGCAGGGAAGCGAGCACCAGCCGTTCACGACCTTTTCACCGGATTGGAGCTTTCTCTTGAGCCGATTTTCGCGCATACGGTCCGCCCTCGCTCTGCACTCTATGGAGCCATACTAGCGCTTTGTGCGGTCGCGGAAATAGCGTCGTTCAGCATGCGAAATATTGCAGCGCCATGTCACAATACAGGATGAATATTCTCTTTTTCTCTTCTATTGAGGCGACATTTTACCAGACCAGCTAGACAATCGCCCCTTCAATCCCTACCTTCCGGCTTGAGATTTCCGCGCCGCAAAACTTTTTGCTGCAACGCAATGCAAATTGGCGAAAAGCGCTGTACACTAGCTCTTACGAAATCGCCTTGAGCTCTACCCGAAGTAGGGCGAGCCCGACATCGCCGCATCCGTTCTTGCGGACGGTGATCGCGGCTGGGAACGATTGGAAAAGACATGGCGAAGCATTCGAATGGCATACCGACCAGCGAACCGAGACGCGGTTCCGAGCCTGGCGATGAGGCCTATCTGAGACTTGTCGGCGAGCGGGTGCGGCTGATGCGCCTGCAGATGGGCATGTCGCGGAAGGTCCTCTCACAAGCCTCCGGTGTCTCGGAGCGTTATCTCGCTGAACTCGAGCGCGGCTCGGGGAACGCCTCCTTGCTGGTTCTGCGCTCCATCGCCGACGCCTTGGGGACGCGCGTTCACGATCTCACAGTCGATGACGACGACCGCCCGATCGACAAGACGCTCGCCATCCAGCACCTGGAACGCCTGAGCGCGATCCAGGCTGCGGAGGCTCGGCAGATCCTGGTCGACCGGTTCGGCCGCAAACCGCCGGAAAACGTCGCGCGGGTTGCCATTATCGGCATGCGCGGTGCCGGCAAGACGACGCTTGGCGCGGCGCTGGCTAAAGCCCTCGGTGTGCCGTGCGTCGACCTCGACCGCGAGGTGGAGCGCGCCAGTGGTATCGAAGTCTCGGAGATTTTCGCGGTTCACGGCGAGGACATCTTCGAAAAAGTCCAGCACGAGTGCCTGGCCAACGTGCTCAACAGCCTGCCGCGCGGCGTGATCAAGACGGGTGGCGGGATCGTCCGGTCCAAGCCCACCTACGACCTGCTTCTCGCGGGCTGCTTCGTGATCTGGGTCCGCGCCTCGCTCGAAGACATCGAGAAGGCGTGGGGAGAGGACCATCCCGACGGCAGCTTGCAGGACGTCGCGGCGCTGCACTCGAACCTGGAAGCGGCGCTCAAGGAGCGCGAGCCGCTCTATGCCATGGCAGACGCAATCGTCGACACGACGGACCGCACGGTCGAGGATGCCGTTTCCCAGTGCCTGGCTCTTATCGACGCGCAAAGCGCGCCGCTCGAAGCCGCGATGTAGCAGAGCACCGCAAGGTCGCGTAAAAGGACGGGGCGCGCCAGACGCGGCCCCGTTACGAGGTGAGCCGGCGGCATTCCTCGTCGGCGGGCAACGGGTCGCAACCGGAATCCTTGACGCAGGTTTCGAGCGCGCCGCGTAGATCCTCGTTGAGAACGCCGCTCAGGGGCCCGCTGTAGAGCCCGTGCGCCTGTAGTCCGCATTGATAGAGCCTGACCATGCGGGCACCGCCGAACCGCATCGCAGCGTGATAATCCGCGAGCGCTCCCTCGGGGTCGCCCAGCGATTGCCGGACATGGCCACGAGTATCGAGCGCATGCGGGCTGTTCGGCGTCAGCTCCAGTGCGCGCGCGACATCCGACTGTGCCCGGTCGATGCGGCCGGACTTGAAATAAGCCCATGCACGATTGTTGAGCGCGACGGCGAAGTTCGGTGAGATCTCGATGGCGCTGTCGTAATCCGGGATGGCGAGGTCATACTTCCCCTGCAGCGAGTACGCGAGAGCCCGCATCGCATAGGCATAGCTGCGCTCGTCCGGCAGCAATGGCAGTTCGAGCAGCCGAGTGCACGCCTCGATGCGGCGGCCGGAGTCGGGGCCGAAACAGTCCTCCTGGGTTGTATTAGCGGAAGCTCCGGCGAGCGGTACCAACAGACACAGAAGGAGGATGGGCAGGCGTGCCGCGAATAACCAGCGATAGAAGATCAATGAAAACCTCTCAGCGTCGATAACGGCGCTTGCGCCAGCGTCGGTCGCTGCCCAACGAGAGAGACCCGTTCGGCGCGGGGATACCGTACCGCTACCGCTGTACTGAAGCGCAAATGCGGCAGCGTAACTGCGTCTGCACATAGGTCGCCGGGCTTAACCCTTCCAGGCCTGCCGGCATGATAAAACCAAAGGAAACCCTGTTCCTAACGACAAGCGGCGGGCAATCAACCTTGCGCGAGACCCGTATCCTACTGATCGTCGGCGGCGGAATAGCCGCCTATAAGTGCCTCGAATTGATCCGCCGATTGCGGGAGCGCGGGGCGTACGTGCGCGTCGTCATGACCCGCGCGGCACAGGCCTTCATCACACCGCTGTCCGTCTCGGCGCTCACCAACGAGCGCGTTTTCACCGACCTTTTCGATCTCGATGACGAGCGCGAGATCGGACACATCCGGCTTTCGCGGCAGGCCGATGCCATCCTGGTGGCGCCGGCGACGGCCGATCTCATCGCGAAGATGGCGGGCGGGCACGCAGACGACCTGGCAACCGCCGTGTTGCTGGCATCGGACAAGTCTCCCATCGTCGCGCCGGCCATGAACCCCCGCATGTGGCTAAACCCGGCAACGGTCCGAAACGTGCGCTTACTGGAAAGCGACGGCGTGACGTTCGTGGCACCGGAAACCGGCGAGATGGCGGAGCGCGGCGAGGCTGGACCCGGCCGCCTGGCGGAGGTGCCAAAGCTGATCACGGCGCTGGAAGAGAAGCTGGCCGAAGCCGGCAGCAAGAACGCTTCCCAAGTTCTTATGCCGGATCGGCTGGACGGACGGCATGTGCTCGTCACCAGCGGCCCGACGCACGAAGCCATCGACCCGGTCCGCTACATCGCCAACCGCTCGTCCGGGCGTCAGGGTCATGCAATCGCTGCGGCGGCATCCCGCCTCGGAGCCCGTGTGACACTCATCTCCGGGCCGGTAAACATCCCCGATCCGGCCGGCTGCACCGTCGTCCATGTCGAAAGCGCGGAACAAATGCTGGCGGCGACCGAGGCGGCACTCCCGGCGGACATCGCCGTATTCTGCGCGGCGGTCGCCGACTGGCGTGCGGCCAACCTCGGCGCCCAGAAGATCAAGAAACGCAGCGGCGCACCGCCGCCGAAGCTGGAACTCGTCCCCAACCCTGACATTCTGAAAACAGTGGCGCGCCTCAAGCAGGGCCGCCCGCCCCTTGTGGTGGGTTTCGCGGCGGAAACGGAAAAGGTTCTGGAGCACGCTCGCGCCAAACTTAAGCGGAAAGGCTGCGATTTGATCGTGGCCAACGATGTTTCCTCCGGCACCGGCGTCATGGGCGGGGATAGCAACTCGGTCCATATCGTGACGCCCGATAAGCACGAAAGCTGGCCGCAAATGGCCAAGGAAGAGGTTGCCGCGCGCCTGATGCTCGAATTCGCCACACGCCTGGACGCCGTCGCGGATACCAAAAGGAAGCGAGCGAAGAAACAGCCGGCGAAAGGCAAGCGGTCATGACGAAGGCTCCCCGGAAGGCCAGCGCAAAGACAAAGGCGGCGCCCCGTAAGAAAGGCGCAACGCCAGCGCGAAAGGCATCGACGACGGACAGCGCCGCTCGGAAGTCCACCGCCCAAAAGCCGGCAGGCAAGGCAAGCGTCGCATCCAAAGCCGCCCCTGCGAAAGCTTCGGCCAAGCGCGCGAACGCTGGCAGCGACCGGGCCGTTTCGACCGCGCGGACGCGGAAGTCAGCGCCGCCGGGGAAACCGGACGTAACGGTACAGATCACGCGGCTACCGCACGGCCAGGATCTGCCGCTTCCCGCCTATCAGAGCGAGGGTGCCGCCGGGCTCGACCTGTTGGCCGCCGTTGGCTGGGACACCCCGCTCACGCTCCTGCCCGGTTCGCGGTCGCTGGTGCCGACCGGCCTGCAGATCGCCCTTCCCTCCGGCTTCGAGGCTCAGGTTCGCCCGCGCTCGGGACTGGCACTCGCCAGTGGCGTGACCGTCCTCAATTCGCCGGGTACCATAGACTGCGATTATCGCGGCGAAGTCGCCGTCCTGCTCGTCAACCTCAGCGGGACGCCATTCGAGGTGCGCCGGGGCGAGCGGATCGCGCAACTGGTGATCGCGCCGGTCACCCGCGCCGCGCTGGTCGAAGTGGAAGCGCTGGACACGACGGCACGCGGTGCCGGCGGGTTCGGCTCGACCGGCAAGGGCTGATAGCGCCGCCCGCAATAGAGCAAACCGTTGACCCAAGGCTCAGATAACGGACACGCCCCGCAACCCGACGACGGCCAGGCGCCGGTCGTGCGCTTTCTCGCCGACCCCGCGACCCACAGTGTCGATCGCGTCGAGCATATCGTCACCCACATTTCGCACGTCTTCATCGCGGGCGACCGTACCTACAAACTCAAGCGGGCGGTGGCGCGCAGCTTCGTCGACTACAGCACGCTGCAAAAGCGCCGTGAAATGTGCGAGCGCGAAATCGCGATCAACTCGGCCTATGCGCCGGAGATCTATAAGGGGGTGACGGCGATCTCGAAGTCGCCCGGTGGCTACGAGATCGGTGGCGATGGGCCGGCGGTCGAGTACGTCGTCGAGATGGCGACGTTCGATCCGGATCAGGCCTTCGACCGGCTCGCTCAACGCGGGACGCTTGCGCCGGGCTATATCCGCCAGCTTGCCGACGCCATCGCGCAGGCCCACTGCAATGCCGAGAAGAGGCCCGCCAGCGGCGGCGAGCGCGCGTTCCAGGAGATCGTTCGCGGGCTCGTCGGTTCGATCCGCGCGAGCCCGTCCGGTCCCGCGCTCAAGGAACCGCTCGCCGATTGGGAAAGAGACGTGAGCGAGAGCCTTGGCCGACATGGCGCCTCAATGGAGGCGCGACGGCGTCACGGCTTCGTACGGCGTTGCCACGGCGATCTGCATCTCGCCAACATCTGCCTGTTTGAGGGCAAGCCGACACTCTTCGACGCCATCGAATTCAACGAGGAGATCGCCAGCATCGATGTGCTTTACGACATCGCCTTCACGCTGATGGATCTTCTTTATCGCGGTCAACGCGAAGCCGCGAACCAACTCCTTTGCCGCTACATCAACCTGACACGCGACACATCGGGACTGCGGCTGCTGCCCGCCTTCATCTCCGTCCGGGCGGCTGTTCGGGCCATGACGGCGACGGGCAAGCCGGAAGACGGCGCGGCGACCGATGAGGCCCGCAAGCGGCTGGTATTCGCGATACGCGCCCTGCACGCGCCGCACCGGCCGCGACTGATCGCCATCGGCGGGTTTTCGGGATCGGGGAAATCCACCATCGCCGCGCGCGTCGCGCCGCAGCTTCCCGGAATTCTGGGAGCGCTGGTCCTGCGTTCGGATGTCTACCGCAAACGCTTATTCGGTGTCGCGCCGGAAGACCGCCTCGGCAAGGAGGCCTACAGCGACGACATCAGCGAGCGCGTTTACGCCACGGTTCTGAAAGACGCCGGACGCGCCCTGCGAAACGGCGTGCCGGTCATTCTCGACGCGACCTTCACCAGCCCATCCGCGGCGGGCCCTTTGCGGCGGCTGGCGGCACGGTGCGGCGTCGAGTTCACCGGACTGTGGCTGCACGTGCCGCTTGACGAATTGCAGCGGCGGATTGGCAATCGCAGCGGCGACGCATCGGACGCCACCGCCGAGATCGCCGCCGGGCAGTGGCAGGCCATGCCGGAACCGCCAGAAGGCTTCGAGGTCGTCGACGGCGTGGGCCAGCCAGATGCCGTTGCTTCGGCGGCGATGCGCCGGCTCACGTAGATAAGGGCGAAAAGGGACGGGTTGGCCATTGATCGCGGTCAAAGCGGCACCGTGGCGGGTGTCGCAATGTGCCCTCGACCGTGTTCAGTTTAGACTGAACCACGATCTCGTATTTTGCGCTCACGGGCCGCATCGGCCTTCTAGCAAACCGCGCCAGGATACCGACCGCATGAACCGCCCCGCGAACCCGCAGCCCCATTCCCGCCGAACCGGCGCGAACGTGGACGACATCGTCGTTCCGACGTGTTGCGGGCTATGCGTCGTCATTCCCGCGAGCGAACTCGACGCTGAACGGGAAGCCGAACTCCGGGAAGGCCACGACGCCGCCGGCCCGCGCGCACCGGTCGTGCAGGTCTCGCTTTCGGCGTTCTTGGGTCGGCTCTTTGGCGAGATGGTCGGATCGGGGAGGCTGCGCGAAAGCACTTGAGGCCGATTGCGGGCGCCTTCGCGTCCACACCGCCGGGCCATCCTCACCGCTCTTCAGCCGCGCCCGAAGACGCCGTCGGCAACCGCCGCCTCAGTGCAGCTTGACCTTTGGTTCGGTGGTGCGTGTGATGCTGCGGGCCAGCGTGTCGAGGATCACCTTGCTGTAACCGTGCAGCGCGACGAGATGCATCTTGTAGAGCGTCTTGTACATCAGCTTTGCGAATAGCCCCTCGATCCACATCGACTTGCCCGAAATGAAGCCCATCAGGCTGCCGACGGTCGAATAGTCGCCGAGCGAAACGAGAGAGCCGAAGTCGCGATACTTGAACGGCTTGAGCCGATCGCCCGACATGCGCCGGCGAATCTGGCTGTAAAGGTGGCTGGCTTCCTGGTGGGCGGCCTGAGCGCGCGGCGGGATCGCGGCGGTCTTGCCCTCCGGCACGAGATAGGTGCAGTCGCCGAGCGCGAAGATGTTGGGATCGCGCGTCGTTTGAAGGTTTTCGTCGATGACCAGCAGGTTGTTCTTGGTGACTTCGAGCCCGTCCATTTCCTGCAGGATGTCCGGTCCTTTCACTCCCGCGGCCCAGACGACCAGTTCAGACGGGATGAACTCCCCGGACTTCAGTGTCACGCCCTTGTCGCTGACTTCCGTGACATAAGAGCCGGCACGGATATCGACGCCGAGCCCGGTGAGGATGTCGGCGGTCGCCTTCGACAGTTTTTCGGGCAGGGCGGGAAGGATGCGTTCCTGCGCTTCGACCAGCGTGATCTTGATATCGCGCTCCGGGTTCACCTTGTCGAGACCGTAGGCAATCAGGCCGCGCGTCGTATCGTGCAATTCGGCGGAGAGTTCCGAACCGGTTGCGCCGGCGCCGATGATGGACACATGCAGTTGGCCGGGCCGGATCGGTTCGGCCTGCGTGTTGGCGCGGATGCACGCGTTGATGAGCCGGCGATTGAAGCGCTCGGCCTGCTCAGGGGTGTCGAGCATAATTGCGTTTTCAGCGACGCCCTTGGTGCCAAAATCATTCGATATCGAGCCGATCGCGATCACCAGCGTATCGTAAGGGTAGGACCGAGGCGGAGTGATCTGCCGGCCCTCGTCGTCGAAGGTGGCGGCCGTGTGGACCAGCTTATTTTCACGGTCGAGGCCGATCATTTCGCCGTAGCGGAAGCGGAATCCATGCCAGTGACCCTGAGCCAGATAGTTCAACTCGTGTTTATTGACGTTCATGGAGCCGGCCGCGATTTCATGCAGAAGCGGCTTCCAGATATGCGTGCGCGACTTCTCCAACAGCGTGACGTGCGCCCTCTTGCTGCGGCCCAGTTTGTCGCCAAGCTTGGTCACCAGTTCGAGGCCGCCGGCGCCGCCGCCGACGACAACAATTTTATGGAGCCCGGGATCGGGCGGCATCACCACGAGCGAGCTACGTCCATCCGGCAGCGTCACTGTCGACTGGACCGATCCCTCGTCCTCGGACGCCGGCATTTCCGCGATGGCCATAGATCTATTCTCCTTCCGCGCCGGACGCGCCTCGGCGAAAGGCTCGATCGGGCTGCGCATGCGTGTTGATTATTGTATCGGGCACGTGAAGCGTGGCCCCGCGACGCTGACTTAGCGAGGTCGCTACGTCCGACGCGCCCTGAGACCGATGCCGTCCGTGGCGGGAAAATTCAAGCCGACCAATTGTCCGCGTCGAGCGAACTCGATGCGTCGAGGCGGTCGATGAGGTCCATGAGGCTCGATCTCAACTCGAGGATCTCGTCTTCCGTCATACCGAGCCGGCATGCCACGAAGCACCGCGCCTCAAGCGCCTTATCCTTGATTTCCCAGCCGTTCGTCGTGAGTTTAACGTTGACCTCGCGCTCATCTTCCGTTCCCCGCCGGCGCTCGACAAGGCCCAGCATCTCAAGGCGCTTAACGAGCGGCGTGAGCGTGCCGGAGTCCAGCATCAGTTTGCGGCCAATTACGGAAATCGTCGCGCCGTCGTTCTCCCAGAGCACAATCAGGACGAGGTATTGCGGGTAGGTCAGGCCGTAAGGGGTGAGCTTTTCGCGATAGGTCTTCGTGACCGCCCGGGTCGCCGCGTAAAGAGCAAAGCAGAGCTGGTTTTCCAGCCGCAGAAGATCGTCATTCGCCTTTACAGCGACTCCGGTCGCGGCTTCGGAACTGTCGTCCACGGGCTACTCCTTTTCGCGACAAGTCCGATGATCGATGGCGTTCTACTTAGGAATAATGCCATACGTTGTGCTCCGCAACCGATGCGGCCACCTGAGGAATGGCTTCCTCGTCAACGGTCGCCGGAAATTCGGCTGCGGACCTCATCGGGCGTGCCGAAGTGGCCGAAGTAACGCGGATCGATGTTCTCAACCGGCAGGACCACCAAAACGTCGGTCGTGCCAAACTGCCAGTCGATAACGGCGCCGTCGCCGACCATGGCCCCGAGGCGAAGATACCCCTTGATCAGGGGCGGCATGCCTTTCAGCGCAAGGCGGGGATCGATCGCGTCGGCAGGCCGTAAATTCATATCGACATAAAGGTGCTCATGCGCGCGGCAGCGCCATTTCTCCGGCGCCAGCGCGTTGTGATACATGAACGACAGCGGCAGCGCGTGGGTCTCGGGATCGGTGCCCGGGAAGCTGGCGCAGCCGATCATCACGTCCACCTTGTGCTCGCGGATGTACGTCCAGAGACCGTGCCAGAGAAGTTCGACCGTTCGCTTGTTGCGGTAGGGCTTGAGAACGCACGAGCGGCCAAGCTCCATGAACGTATAGTCGCGGCGATGGCGCGCGATGACGGGCGCTATGTCGTATTCGCCCTGCGTGTAGAAGCCGAGCGTCCTTTCCGCCTTGTACTGGCGCAAGACCCGGTAAGTGCCGACGACCGGCGCCGACCGGCCCTGCGACCACACCGTTCCGGGCTCTTCGGCGCCATGGTCAATAACCAGCAGGTGATCGCAAACGGCATCGTAGGCGTCTTCATCGCGACGGCGAAGGCGCGCGATCTCACTCGGCTGCGCGGACATCTCCTCGTAGAAGACGCTATAGCGCAACGCCTGAGCCTGACGGATTTCATGGATCGATTCGGCGAGCCGGACCTCCAACGACCCGACTCGGCCGAAGGACTTGCCCGCCAAAGGCGAGCGCTGGCGGGCAAGTGCCCGGTGCCGATAGGGCTCGTCGTGGGAAGACACGATCGAATTCGAGGACGCCGCCCCTTTGGCGCCTTGCGCTTGCAGTACCGCGCGCTCCCTGTTCATCGTCAGTTCCCTTTTGCGACGAGCGAGCCGCTTTCCGGGTTCTTCGCGGCTTTCTTCGCGCGGTTTCCCAGTGCGGCATTCTCTTGTCGGGCGGCCAACACCACGAGCAGCACGCGGCGCGATGCGGCGTTCCCGAGTTTGTGCGACGGTGTCGCTGGCCCGTCGGCAGACGGTCGCCAGCTTTGCAGCTCGCGCCGGAAGCGGCCGCAGCAGCACTTCGATCTGTTGTCGTTTTACGACCCCGAAAAGACAGCGGACATCCTGGCCCGACGCCAAACGCTTCGGAATCCTGCCCGGCGCCGTCGCCGTTCCCGGCGGCAATCGGCGCATCCGGCCATTTGAGGCCGCGCGCGATCCCGTGTCAATGAGACTGATGAGCGGGTCCGTGACGGGGCCCTATTGGCCGCTTCAGGCGGCCGAGCCGCGCCGGCGCTCGCAAGAGGTTCGTATCGCCGAATCGAGGATTGCATGCAGTTCGGCCGGGACGAACGGCTTCGTCAGGCAATCGTCGAGACCGTCGCGAAGGTAACGTTCCCGATCCTCGGCAAAAGCGTGGGCGGTCAGCGCGATAATCGGAGGCGCCTCGGCAGGCACCTGGCCCTGGAAAACGGGGCCACCTTCCGCATTCTCGAAGAGTTCGCGGATTTGCCGGGCGGCTTCGACGCCGTCGATATCCGGCATGAAAATATCCATAAGGATGGCGTCGGGCATGCGCGCCGCCCCTGCCAATGCGCGCCGCATGTGCTCGACTGCGGCCTTGCCGTTGCGAGCCACCAGTGCCTCGTAGCCGGCGCTTTCGACGATCTTGACCGCAACGAGTTCGTTGATCGCGTTATCTTCGACAATCAGGATCTTGCTTGGCGTGGAACCCGTCGCACCGTACCCATCCGTGCCGGAACGAGATCCGTTGCCGAGACTTGCGGGTGCGGGCTCGCCTTTTCCACCACGGCCTGACGGAGCGGTAGCGGCTTTGGGCGAAGAAGCCTGCAACGAGTCTGGCGAGCTTACACCCGGTTCGCCGCCACCGGCGCGGCCAAGGACGAACCGCTCGAGGGCGCCGGGGCGGACGGGCCGCTTCAGAAAATGGCTGTAACCGCCATTGCGCGGCTGCTGAGAAAAATCCCGCTCGCCGGAGCAACCGAGGATGACGCCTTCCACTTGGGAATTCGCCGCCCGCGCTTCGTCGATAATCGCCAAGGCCACCGCATCGGGGGCTTCTTTATCCACAACGACGCAGTCGAACCCACTCTGGCCGGCCGCCTTCACTGCCTCGACGCATTCGCCAATTCCAACGGCGACAACGTCGGCTCCAAGATCGCGAAGCGTATCGGCGTTGATCCGGCGCTCGATCTTGCGGTCACTCCCGAGTAGGACGCGGCGGGCCGGCTGCGCGGTCCGCACTGGCGTATCCGGCTCGGTTTCGCCTGCGGCTGCAGCTGAACGCGACGCCGGCTCCTGCTGAACGGACCGGCTTTCCTCAGCGGGGGCGTCTGCCGGCTGCAGTACGAGATCCACGGTGAACGTCGAACCCTCGCCGCGACGGCTTTCGACTTCGATGCCGCCGTTCATCGCCCGCGCCAGCCGCAGCGAGATGGCCAGTCCGAGACCCGTTCCCCCCTGCCCGCTGCCGGGGTTGGTGCCGGGCTGCTCGAATTCCTCGAACAGGCGCGCCTGATCCACCGCATCGAGACCGACCCCGGTATCGCTGACGGAGATCCGAAGCCTCAATGTGTCGGACTGGCCTTCGCCCGACGAGGTAGCGGAGCCGGTCGCGTCTTCGCGCGAGATCACAACGCTGACGCCGCCATGGCTTGTCGCCTTGATCGCGTTCGACAGGAGGTTGAGCAGGATCTGCCGCACGCGGAAGCGATCGCCGAGCGCGTGACGCGGAACGCCCGGGGCCGTCCGCCACGCCAGTTCGATGCCTTTGGCATCGGCACCGGGGGCAACGAGTTCGACCGTTTCGCGGAGGCAGGCGTGCAGGTCGAAGACATCGCTTGCCAGAACGAGCTTGCCCGCCTCGATCTTGGAGAAATCGAGGATCTCATCGATCAGGCCGAGCAGCGTGGTCGCCGATTGGCTGATCGCCGAGACATAAGTGAACTGCTCGCTGTTGAGCTCGGTGCCTTCCAAAAGCCCCGCCATCCCGAGAATCCCATTCATCGGCGTGCGAATCTCATGGCTCATCGAGGCAAGGAAGCGGGATTTGCATCGGTTGGCGAGGTCGGCTTTCTCTCGTGCTTCGGCGAGGTGCCGCCGATGGGCAAGCTCGGCTGTGACATCGCGGCCGATAATCTCGTAGGCCGGCTTTTCCGCTTCCGCCGATTCGAGGGGGTGCCAGGTCCATTCGATTGCGCGCTGGCCGTTTGTCGTCTCGACGACGTGCGTCGTCTCGCTGCTCGCTTCGGGGTTTTCGGCATCTTTTCGGCGGGGCGGGTTCAAAAGCGCACGCAGGGGAAAATTTCTGACCTTGCCGCCATTTTCATCGTCGATCGTAGGCAGGTCGAATTCCCGGCCGAGCACGTCGGTCGGCGCGACCGCGAAAGTGACGCAGAAGGCGCGGTTGACGAACGTCAGCGAGAAGCGGGCGTCCAACCGGGCGATGATATCGGCCTGGGCGTCCAGGAGTTCGCGGTAGTGGGCCTCGCGCTCGGAAACCTGCCATCGGAGGTCTTGGAGGATTTCAAGTCGCTCCTCGATACGCGATCCAAGCGACTCCAGCCCGTTATAGCGGCGATCTTCATCGGTGGACGGCCGCGATTGCTGCCGCGCTGCAACGGTCAGGGCGAAGCCCGAGGCGGTCGCGATAACGGCAAGTAGCAGGAAGAACTGTGCAGGGCCCAGAGGCGGGGGCATAAGCGCCAGGGCGACAACGATGCTGAGAGCGCTCGCGGCGCTTAGCACCGCCGCCGTATTCCGACGCACCACACCACGCCATTGGGACGTGGCCTGCCCGAGAGTATCGAAAGCACCGTTCAAAAGCCAACCGCCTCGCGAACTGCGACGGCCCGTTCCCCCCGTGCGTCCTTGCCCGCATTACGCGTCAAGGATGCAGTGCCCGGCGCACCGTCAGTTAGCAACGCGTTTAACGAACACGTCGGGATTGAATAACACCTGAAAAAAACTGGTTAACCGGCCCGGCGGCCCGGACAGACACGCGACAGCGTTAGGAAAAGCTTTCCGGTTGGTTCGCGTTGGGCCGCTTGAGTCGGGCAGGACCCGGTCACGTCGGCTCGTCATCGCCAAGATCGCGAGCGGCCTCGAGCGTCATCAACGGAACACCGTTGCGGATGGGATAGGCGAGCCGCGCGGCCTTGCTGACGAGTTCGTTGCGATCCCGGTCATAGGCAAGCCGCGTCTTTGTCATCGGACAAACGAGGAGTTCAAGCAGGCGAATATCGGTGCGATCGCTGCCCATCGCCTTTTCCGAGAGTCCGGCAGGGAGGGCGTGGCCATCATCTCCGGAACGGGACTTGGCGCCGGCCTCGGTCCGGTCCGAACTCTCCGGCTCCGGCTCTGTCGCCGGTCCGTCCCGGCGGCCATTCTTTCCTTCGTTGGCCATTCCCACCCAGCCGCCTCTCACAAAACCGATGTGCCGGGTCCTATTGCAGCGTTCCGCCAGGGTCGCCGCCGCCGGAGGCCAACTCCATCTCGGCAAGCGCCACCAGGACATCGGCGCGTGCCTTGAGATCGGCCGCCTCGAGCAGTGCCTGCTTTTCTTCCGGCCCGTACGGGCTCATCACCGAGAGGGCGTTGATGAGCTGCTCGCTGGAGGCGCGAACGATCGAGTTCCAGTCTCCCTGAAGCCGATTGGCATCCAGATACTTGCGCAAGACCGACAAGAGCCGCTCGCGGTCGACCTGATTCTCGCCGTTACCGTGCTGGAAGTCGCAGGTGAAACGCTCGTAGCTGCATTCCATGATGCGGAACGGCGTGTCGCCGGCCACCTCTCTTCGAACCTCGAAGCGCGTGATGCCGGTCAGCGTGATGACAAAACGGCCGTCGTCGAGTTCCTGGTACGAGGTCAGCCGACCGGCACAGCCGACGGAGCGAAGATCGAAATCCTTCCCGAGCGGGCTTTCCTGCGATTCCGGGCCGCCGGTCGGCTGAATGATGCCGATTATGCGGTCGTTTCTGAGCGCCCAGTCGACCATCGCCAGATAGCGCGGCTCGAAAACGTTGAGCGGCAGCGTCGCGCGCGGAAGTAGAATGGCTCCGCGCAACGGAAATACGGGTATTTCCGAGGGAAGGTCGGCCGGCTTCAAGTATCGTTCTGCCGCTGGCACGTGCCTTTTCCTCTCGTGGCGGCGACGCATTCGGCCCAAGCGGCCGGGCGCGGCGCCCTTGCTGGCGTTTCGTCGTCAGGCGAACAGGATCGCGGCGAGCCGCTTGCGGCCCTCGATGGTGGCCGGATCCTTCGGTCCCCAGGCATCGAAGAACTCGACAAGCTGCTTGCGTGCCGCTTCTTCGTTCCAGTTGCGGTCGGCGCGGACGATCTCAAGCAGGTGGTCGGTTGCCTCCTTCTTGTCGCCGTTGGCGCCCATCGCCACTGCAAGATCGAAACGCGCCTGATGATCTTTCGGATTGGCGGCGACGTTGGCTTCCAGTTCCGCAGTGGGCTGCGCGTCGACGGCCTTCTTCGACAGCGCCAGCGCGGCCATCACCGACTGCACGGCGGCGTTGTTTACGGCGTTGGGCGGAACGAGGCCGATCGTTTGCTCGGCGCGGGCCGTGTCGCCGCTTTTGAGGTAGCAGCGTGCGAGACCTGCGAGGGCCTCTGGATTCTGCTGATCCTCCTGGAGCACGGCGGCATAGATCTCCGCCGCCGTCTGTAGATCTCCAGCCTCGACGGCCTGATTTGCCGACTCCAGTACCTCAGCAATCGAGCCGCCGCCGGTTTCGGCGACAAGGCGATCGATGAACTCGCGAAGCTGGCTCTCCGGTAGCGCCCCCATGAACCCATCGAGCGGGCGGCCATCCTTGAAGGCGTAGACCGTCGGCAGAGACTGGATTCGAAGCTGCTGGGCGAGGTTCTGGTTCTTGTCGGTATCGATCTTCACCAGGCGAACCTTGCCGCCATAGCTTTGCACGACCTTCTCAAGGAGCGGTGTGAGCTGTTTGCACGGGCCGCACCAGGAGGCCCAGAAATCGACGATAACGAGGTGCTCGCGCGACGCTTCGAGAACGTCCGCAGTGAAGCCCGCCGTGTCCGAGTCCTTAACGATGGCGCCGTTGCCGCCGGCCCCTGCCTGCTGGTCACTGCCCGAACCGATCAACATTCGAATTCTCCCATGAGACTTTTTTCGCGGCCGCGGACGGCCGGCTTCCGATCAGGCACTGCACGCTCGTTCGTGAAACCCATCTTCCCGAGGGCATGAGGCCCCGGGCCTGTTCGGAAATTGCCTGTTTCCGTCGTTCTAGTGTTGCGTCACAGACGCTTGGCCCCCAGTTGCCGAGATGCGATCTGCCAAGCGGCGGTGACAAAAGCAACACTAGAATCATAGGGTTTCTAGTGTTCCTCATGTCTCAGACATTTGCTCGTAAGCGAGCCGAAATGGGAGGCAAATGTCTGAGACGGAACACTAGCACGCTTTTTTCGATTTAGGACGATGGCGGCAGCGAAACCACCCCGCATCGCCTTATTCGTCAGCTTCGGCGGTGAGAATATGCGTTTGCGGGCCGTGGCCGCATGCCTCCATGAAACGCAATAGATCCTCGCGGCGGATCGTGGTGGTGGCCGTGTTTTCCAGCGGATGGCAGTTGATTAAATCGTGCCCCATCAGAGCCTCGTCGATAACGACGGAGACACGGGCACCGGGATCGTTGATGACGGCAAAAGCCGTCACCGAGCCAGGGGTCACGCCAAGCGCTTCCAGCAACAAGTCCGGCTTGCCGAAACTGAGCCTGGCGCAGCCGAAGCGTTTGTGGAGCGCCTTTAGCGCAACTTGAGTGTTGGATTTCGCGACGATGAGAAACAGGCGGCCCTTGGCATCCTTGAGAAAAAGGTTCTTGGTGTGGGCGCCGGGGATGTCGCGTTCCAGCGCATCGCTTTCGTCCACGGTGAAGACCGCCGCGTGGTCGCGCGTTGTCGTTTCGATGCCAAGTTCGTCGAGGCGAGCGAATAGCTGGTCACGTGTTTTGGCCTCGGTGGGCTGCTTCACGGCTTCGGTCATGCGGCTTCACCCCATTGATTCTTCTTACCTTTGGCCCGTAACGCGTTAACATTCGCGAGCCTCGGGGCCAAGCGCCCGGACGGGTTTTATAAAACGTCGGCGCGAGATGTCGGTTAGGCTTGAATTCTCAACGGAGTTGCGTCATAAGACGTGCCTCACGCGCCGCGCCGAAGCTTTGCGGCAGTGCGAAGCGGATGTAGCTCAGGGGTAGAGCATCACCTTGCCAAGGTGAGGGTCGCGCGTTCGAATCGCGTCATCCGCTCCAATTATCTTCCATTAAATCAAAGTGCTATGAACTGCCGGCCGGCTCCACAAGCGGTCGCTTCGCCGTGAGCTGTCGAACCCCAGTTCGGCGGACGTGCTGTCGCCTGCGCCGCGGGCTTTGCGCGGTCGCCGCATCCCGTGTTCCGGGGCGAAACAGGAAAGCTGAGTATCAGCTCGCGACGCGGTTCCGGTCAGCCATGGTCGGCGGGGGCGCCGTTCGCTCGGCGGATGCCGGAGCCTGTGCCAGACGCTCCAGCACCTCGGCGGACAGCGAGCGGATCGCGCGGCCGACAGCGCCGGGATACTTGGCGCCGTAGGAGCGGTGCTGCGACTGGAAGCGGGCGGCATCCTGCAACGAGTTTACTCGGGGGACGACGGCTTCGAAACAGCGGTTGGCCGGGTTGGACTTCAGCCACTTGATGTACTCGTCGTCGGTTTCCGAGGACTCGTCGCGCATGTTGACCATGACGCCGAGGTTTTCCGCGAAGCCCATCTCAGGATTGAGCGATTTGAAGCGCCGGAACACTTCCAGTCCGCAGACCGATACGTAGTCGGCCTTGGTCGGGGAGATATGGAAATCGGCCTCGCGCAGCCAGCTTTCGGTCAACACCGAAAGGCCGGGCGGACAGTCGATCAGGATAATGTCGAATACGCTGCGGACGGCGTTCAGCACCTCGGTGATCGAGGCGCGCAGTTTGCCGTGGGCGCCTTCCTTCGAGACCTCGCGCTCAAACAAGGTGAGCTGCATGTCGCTCGGCATGAGGTAGACCGAACGCGCGTCGTCGATATCGGATACATCGCGAATAACGAAGTCCGACCACTTGGCTTCCTCTTCGCGAAGCACGCGCGCGACGAGATAATCGACGATGGTCAGGCCTTCGCTTTGCAGGCGATAGAGGTCGTTGACGGTCATCAGCATGTTGGAGACCGTCGCCTGGGCGTCGCTGTCGATGACGAGCACGTTCTTGCGATGCTCCGCCGAAAGCGTCTCGGCGAGCGCGAGGACCAGCGTCGACTTGCCGACACCGCCCTTCGTGTTCATGACTGCGATCGTATTTCTCATTATCCCCTGGGCCCCCTGACGCCGAACAGCGAAACTCGCTCACCACGCAAATGCGCGGCGAATGTGGCAGTCGCACGTCGGGCTGCCAACTCGGGCACTGATACAACAAAAAAGGGCAGAGCGAATGCCCTGCCCGAGTCATTTTTCCGAGAAATTGGGCGGCCGTTACCCGAAGGACGGCCTTCCCGTTCAGTGGCGTGCGCGGACCCAGTGGTGGCGCGCGCCGACCTGTACGCGTTCGCGGCGCGTTTCGACGATCGCCGGCTGGTGGACGACATGGGAGGTCGCCGGTTGCAGCACGACCTGCCGCTGGACCGTGCGATACTGGGCCGGAACATGAACCGCCCGGGTCGACGCCGGACGGACGACGACGCGCTCAGCGCGCGTTACGTATTGAGCGGGTTCGACGCGGCGGATGCGTTTCGCCGGACGGACGAGTACCTGCCGAGCGACGCGGCGGGTCACGGCCGGCACGTGCACCTTGCACATCTTCTCGCCACGGCGGAACAAGCCGGAACGGCGGCGTTCCCAGCGGGTGTGAGCCGGACGCACGACGACCGTCTCGTAAACCGTGCGAGTGACGGCCGGAACGGTCTCATAATAGGTGCGTGCCGGGCGGACCATAACCCGCTTGTGCACCGTCTTTGTCACGGCAGGGACGCGGACATGACGGACGCTGGCGGGACGGACCATGACGCGCTCGGCGCGGTAGCCCATGACCGCCGGCTTGCGAACGACACGGCGGCTTTCCGGCCGGACAACGACGCGGCGCTCGACTGTGCGATAGACTGGGCGCTCGACTTTCTGATAGCACTCCGCGGTCCGGTGGCATCCGCGGCCGAAGGCCGAGGCGGCGGACGGCGCGGCAACAACCGCCAAGGCCACGACGGCGCCGATCAAGGCTTTGATTTTCATGAGGCTTCCAACTCCAACTCGAAAAAAGCAATGAACGCCCGGCCGGCTGCGTTGAGCCGCTGCACGTTCCCGATTTCACATTGGTGCCTCGCAACGCGTCAGTACGCGTGACTTCGCCCTCTACACGACGCCATCTGTCGCCGGAGACCCCGCAGCACACAAACTATTCGCGCTGCCCGGGGGCCGAAAGAAATTAAGCGTAACATGGTGAACTGTATTTGAGCGGCCGTTAGTTTCGGGCACAGTATTGACGAGCGCTCTCCAAATTCCGTTGTATACTGGTAAGTATTGTACTTTCCCGAGTCGAGGCTAGACATTTCGGGAACTTGGGTGAAGGAAAGGTTGATAGGCGTCGTGGCGTATTCCCTGAGGAACCGATGGCGGAATGGGCCAACGGCTTTGCTCGTCCTTGCCGTTTTCGCCGTCGCCGGTTGCGGCGCGACGGATCTTGGCCGGGTCGACCGCGAGGTTCGCGCCAACTGGTCCGCTCTGGTCACCGCCGACAGGCTCAACGCGGAATTCGTGGAGCGCCTGATCGCCGGCCGGCATCCCGCCCTCGTCAACCAACCTCGTCTGCGCACAGAACTGTCAAGCGCAATTGCGGATATCCAGCGGCTACATCGAACGGCTCATGCGACACGCTCGCTCGCCGGGCTGCCATCCAACCCGCAGCCGTTCAACCAGTATGCCATGGCGCACCGGCGCCTCGCCGACGGCCTGCGGTCAATGCTGGCAAGCCTGCACGACGGCAGCAGCGCCATCAGGACCTGGCGTGCCCGCGGCCTCATTAAAGAATGCGAATGGGCGCTTCTTCGCGCTGAGACGGCCGCCGCGAATTATAATGCGGCGGTGCGGAGCTACAATCACCGGATAGAGGGTAGCTTCACGTTCGTTTCGCGCGCGCTGCTCTATCCAGGCTCTGGCAAATTCGCTTTGCTTGACGCCGCCGGGCCCGACACCGCGCAGCGCAGCCGGCCTTAAGCGCACTCCGTCGCGGCGGCGCGGATGAAATGAAATAACATAACTCTCCTTATGGAATAACGTTACGTATATCAGTCCCGCTTATCAACCGGCGGGCAACTTTCGATTTCACGAACCCGATTGTCGGCAGTATATCTCGGTGCATGGACGATGGCGTCCAACCGAAACGCTTAAGGAGAGATCCCATGAAAGTTTGGAACAAGCCGCAGGTTCGTGAGCAGGAAGTCGGCCTCGAAGTCACCAGCTACCTGCCGGCCGAAATCGACGTCATCTAATTGACCTGACGTCGCCGGAAGGCTTCCGAGCCCCGGCTTTGGTCTCGCGGCGGTTCAACCTGACGGTTGAACCGCCGTTTTGCATTTTAGGACGTCGGTTCAGTTTCGCGCCGAGCCCGGTTTGGGCCTATGGCGCAGCATCAGCCACACCGGCCCGTGGAGCGGATCGTGCCATACCGTTTCCCATTGGAACCCGGCGCGCTCATACGCGCGGACCGCTGCCTCGTTACGCACGGAAACGAAAACAGAAAGCGACATCGCCAGCGTCGTCGAGAAGACTTCGCCCGCGATCAGGTCGAGCGCCGCCACGCCGACGTCGCGGCCCCGGTATTCCGGCTCGCCGATGAACAGATCGACGTCCCATGTCCACGGAGGCAGGGAATCGGGGAGGTCGTCGCCCCAAAGCGTGGCGTCGATCGCGTGGATGTAGCCCACCGCCCGGCCCCCGGCTTCAACGATCCGCGCCAACCCGCCTGCGGTTTCCAGGACGAGCCTTATGCCCGCCTCGGCTTCTGACGGACTCCCCCACCATCGCGCGACCACAGGATCTCGGATCCACCGCGACAGCGTCGTCCAGTCGCCGGGCGCGACCGGCCGCAAGGTCACGCTCGCCGCATCGCGTTGGGCGGCCTTTGTGCTCGAAACATGCGAAGCGGATTTGCCTGGATCATCGGCCATGGTGGCTCTGGGCGTGCAGATTGGCGTCGGCGTCGTCCAACCTCTATTCCCTTTCAGGATTGGCTGAACCACCCGCTCCCCCGCCCGGCCGCCCATGGAAGTATCGTATTTGGGTGGCCGGGCGGGGGAGCGGGCTGGCGATGTGATTCCGCGTAATGCGGAAAAGCACTAATGGCGGAAGTGACGGACACCGGTGAAGACCATGGCGAGGCCGCGCTCATCCGCAGCCGCGATCACTTCGTCGTCGCGTTTCGATCCGCCGGGCTGAATGACCGCGGTGGCGCCGGCTTCAGCGGCGGTTATCAGGCCGTCGGCGAAGGGGAAAAACGCATCGGACGCGACTACCGATCCCTTGGCCAAGGTCTCCGAGATGCCGGCCGCGTCCGCGGCCTCCTTCGCTTTCCAGGCCGCGATGCGCGTGGAATCGACCCGGCTCATCTGCCCGGCACCCACGCCAACCGTAGCGCCTTCGCGGGCGTAGACAATGGCATTCGACTTAACGTGCTTGGCGACCCGGAAAGCGAAGCGCAGGTCCTCCATTTCTTTGTCCGTCGGCGCGCGGCGCGTGACGACCTTGAGATCGAGATCGTCCACCACGGCGCTATCGCGATCCTGAACGAGGAAGCCCCCGGCCAGCGTGCGCGTGACCAACCCGGGTGCGCGCGGATCCGGCAGCCCACCCGTCGTCAGGAGCCGGAGGTTCTTCTTAGCCGCGAATATAGCCTTCGCCGCTTCGGTTGCCGCCGGAGCGATAACCACCTCGGTGAAGATCTGGGTGATCTCGCGCGCTGCGTCCTCGTCCAACTCGCTGTTGACCGCGATAATGCCACCGAAGGCGCTGACGGGATCGCAACGCAGCGCAAGCCTGTAGGCTTCGGCAAGGGTCGAGGCCGTCGCCACGCCGCACGGATTGGCGTGCTTGATGATGGCCACCGCTGGCGCAACGGCGGGGTCGAACTCGGCGATCAGCTCAAAGGCCGCGTCGGTGTCGTTCAGGTTGTTGTAGGAGAGTTCGAGGCCCTGGTGCTGGGTTGCCGTCGCGACTCCCTTGCGCGGCGCGCCCGTCGTGTAGAAGGCTGCTTTCTGATGCGGGTTCTCGCCGTACCTCGTGACCTGCGCGAGATGCCCGCCCAAGGTCCGCCACGTCGGCGCATCTTCCCCCGTCACGCCTGCGAACCAGCCGGATATGGCGGCATCGTAAGAGGCCGTGCGGGCATAAGCCTTGGCGGCGAGGCCGCGACGCAAGGCGAGCGTCGTCGCGCCGTCGTTCTCCTGCAGCTCTGTCAGCACGGCATCGTAGTCCGAAGGATCGACGACGACGGCGACGCCATCGTGGTTCTTGGCCGCTGCCCGTATCATCGCCGGGCCGCCGATGTCGATGTTCTCGATGAGGTCTTCGAAACTGCCGCCGGCGGCCAGCGTTTCCTCGAACGGATAAAGCGAGACCGCGAGCAGATCGATCGGACCGATGCCATGCTGCTCAGCGGCCGCCCGATGCTCGGGATTGTCGCGCATGGCGAGCAGCCCGCCGTGGACCTTGGGGTGCAATGTCTTCACCCGGCCATCCATCATTTCCGGCATACCCGTCAGTTCCGACACGTCGCGAACCGCGATGCCCGCGTCCTTCAGCATCGACGCCGTACCGCCGGTGGAAACGATTTCGACGCCGCGGGTGACGAGCGCATGCGCGAAGGGTAACAGTCCGGTCTTGTCGGAAACCGACAAGAGGGCGCGGGTTACTTTGCGAAGTGTCTCGGGCATCGTTGCTTCTCTCTCGCTTCATTAAGCCGCGTTCGTGGGGATCGAAGGGTGGGCCGCCGTGGACGTGCGTCGTCACGGAACAGGAGGGTTAGCATGGCCGGTACGGAGCGTGAAATTCGCCAAGGGTCCCGATACCAAGGTTCGCCCCCAGCCAACCGGCGAGTTGCCGTCTCGCCACTGAGGTGGCGGCCGCCCGGCGCGGCACATCATCGATTTCGTCTCAGTCTTCGCTCAGCCGGCGCACGACCCAGGTCACCCGGCTCTCGCCGAAGGTCGAGCCGCGCAACACGACCTGCCAGGTCCGCAGCGGCCCGGCCGCGTCAGCGAAATAGAGTGCATCCTCTACGGTAAGGTTCGCGCCGGCGGCTTCCAACCGCCAGGCCGAGCCGTTGGGCAGCTCGATGTCGACAAAGCCCTGTCCTTCTTCGACGCCGGGCTCGGACAAGGCAACGCTGGGGTGAACCCGGAACGCAATCGCGAAGGGAAGATCCCGTTTGAGCCGCACTTCCTTGCCGCGCCCGCCGATGCGATCCTCGCCCGTCAGCATCGTGCCATCGGCCGAAAGCCAGAGACGGCGGCGGTGCATCAGCCCGAAGCGGTGCATGTAGCCGTCATGCGCGGCGATCACACGCTTGCCGTCGTCGCTGTCGCGCAGTTCGACCGTGACCTTGTCCGGATAGCGAATGGGATGGGCGCCCACCAGATCCTCAAGAAAAGGATGGCGGACCATCTTGGACGACGATTTTTCGCCGATGCAAACCGTATTGTGGGAGGCCGTGGCACGGGCCTTGTTGTCCCATTCCGGCTCCCGCTGGCGCGGCGAGCCGGCGTTCACCAGAAACGGGTGGGACCGATAGCTCATTTCGAAGGACAGGCAGCCGGCGTGGGCCGCGCCCGCGTATTCCAGAGGCGGCGGCGCGCCGGTGTCGGCGATGACGATTGTTTCCCCGCCGTTGAGGCGCACAAAGCCGGAGTCTGGCATTCTCGACGGCACCGGGCGGTCAGAGGCGGCATCGTAGGCGAGCACCGTTGCGATGTGTGCGGGATCGGCCATGCCGGTGCCGTTGAAGCGAGCAAGGCCGCCGTCTCCCAGGCGCATGAATCGCAGCATGCCGAGCGCGCGCTCGATGGCCTGCGACATCTCCGGCGGCACAGGCCGATTGCGCGCAACGAAACACTGGCTCAACGGCAATAGATCCAGGAGCAGATCGACCAGCACCGATGGGTTGCGGCTGACGTGTCCACCATCGGGCAGGATCTGGCGGGAGATTTCATCGGAGAGGAGCCGCTCGGCGTCCTGTAGCTGCCGGTCGTGGTCCGCGATCGTGAGGTCGCCCAGCACCATGGCGATCAGCGCCACCAGACGCGGCGGGCCGACAGGCGCCGTTCGCCAGGTTCCTGAAAGCCGGACGCGCTGGAAACCCATGCTCTCGGTTATCGCATCGTAAGTCCGGGCATCCGCATCTTCGAGCAGGAACCCCGCGTAGGTAATCCAGGAAATGAGCCGCCGAGCAATGACCTCCGGCCGCCATGGCAAGCCGCCACCGCCGCCGCGGTAGCGCGCCGCCCATTCCACCGCCAGGGCGCGCGCGCCTTCACGGGCCTCGGGTTCCTCGGCGGCTTCGAGATGACGGAGCCAACCGAAGCCGTGCAGCGAGCGGGCCCACGCTTCGCTGGGGGGACGGGTGGCAAACGGCGACTCGCCGTCGAGAATGGCAAGCGATCCGGCCAAGCCGAACTGCCCGACCTCGATCTCGTGCCAGAAGCTGGGATCGCGCGTGCGCAGATCCTGGGGGAGGATGAGAAGCTGGTCGGCGATGGCCGAACCGTAGCGCCAGCGCAGGAAGCCGGACGAGAGGGCGCGCGAGACGACCCGGCGGCGCGTTCGATCGGCCGCGAGGGTCGTCACCCGGACCCGCTCTTTCAGACTCAACCGCGGCATCGGCATGCCCCTCGATTAGACCGGTCCCACGCGGCGATGACGCCTCGCGAATGGCGCTCACGCCGCCCCCACCGAGGCCGGTCAAATGCCGTTAACCATACAGGGCAACCCTGGCAAGCGCGAAATGCTCGCTATTTCGTTCGCTGTGGATCGCCGTCTCTGTCCATTGGCGTGCAGTAAGGCGGCCCTAGGGCGCAGATCCTACATAAGCATCAGTTCGAACGGATGAGGCGGACAGCGTAGAAGCCGTCCATGCCATCGGGAACCGGTGCCGGGGCAACGTCGGAGGTGGTGGCGCCGCTCTCTTCCGAGGGTTGCATCGTTGGATCGTCACGGCCCACCGCGCCTTCCGTCTCGATAGGCGAATGACACGGCAGGGTGCGCAGGTCGCCGTCCGCCGTGATCCAGTCCGCCGCGATGCCCGCCTCGCCGGGGCGGACCGGAACGCGGCGGAACTCCGGCGCGCGCGCCAGGAAAGCTTCGATCTGGCGTTCGCCCTCTTCGGGTTCGAGGGAACAGGTGCAGTAGACCAGCAGGCCGCCCGGGCGAACCATCGCCGCCGCATTCGCCAACAGTCGGGACTGCAGGTCCGCCAGGTTCGCGACATCATCACGGCGCTTGAGATGCAGAATATCGGGATGCCGGCGGATCGTACCGGTCGCCGTGCATGGGGCATCGAGCAGCACGGCATCGAAAAGTTCGGGAGGCGCCCACGTCACGGCGTCTTCCGCGACGAGGTCGGCGGAGAGGTTCAACCGCTTGAGGTTTTCGGCGACACGCCGCAAGCGCGCCTCAGACACGTCGACCGCGGTGACCGCCGCCCCGGCTGCCGCGAGTTCAGCGGTCTTGCCACCCGGCGCGGCGCACAGATCCGCGACCCTTGCCGACGCTACGTCGCCCAGGAGCCGGGCGGGCAGGGAAGCGGCGGCGTCCTGGACCCACCACCGGCCATCGGCGAAGCCGGGCAATTCATCGATGCGCCCGGCGTTGGCCAGTCGCAGCGAGCCCGTCGTCAAGCGCGTCGCGCCGAGTTCGCCGGCCCAGTGTTCAGCATTTTCTCCCGGTTTTAGGGTCAGGTCGAGGGCCGGCGTCACGAGCGTCACCCGCGCCATGCGATCCGCGAGAGCCGCTCCATACGACGCGCGCCAGCGATCGAGCATCCAGCGCGGGAAAGCGGCGACCGGGTCCGTCGCGGCAGCCAGCGCCTCGGGAGCTTCGAGCGATCCGGCCAGCTTGCGCAGCACCGCATTGGCCAGCCCTGCGAGATGGTTGGCATTGCGGACGCGGCGAACCTGATCCACGGCAAGGCTGATGACCGCGTGCGGCGGGCTCTTCAAACAAGCAAGCTGAGCGGCAGCACACAGGAGGACTATGCCGACGTGCGCGTATTTTTCCGGCAGCGGCTTGTCGAGGAAACCTGCGACGGCGGACTGCAGCGGTCGGGCATAGCGCAACGAGCTGGCCGCGATGGAGCGGGCAAGCGCCCGGTCGCGCGCTTCGAGGGAAGCGTAACGCGAGGCTTCGAGGCCGCGCGCCATAACGTCGTCCATCGCGTTCGCCTTGACGAGCACGCCGTGAACAATATCGACAGCCAACTCGCGTGCCAGCAGTCCCGCCGGCCCCGCTTGAGGCGTGGATGGTTGCGGCTTGCCAGGGCGTTTGCCGCCTCCGCGCGCCGGCGGACGCGGCTTACTCCGCCCGCGCCGCTGGTCGCCCGGCTTGCGGCTTGTCCGCTGCTTTCCGGAGGTTTCGCGGTCGTCCACCCGCTCAGCCCCAAGGTCCGCGCGAGCGGCGGTCGCGCGCGGCGTTACCCCAGGGGCCGGCCGCATGACCGCCACTCGATGGCGCGTCGCCCGCGGGCTGATCGTCGGCGATCTCGAAACCGCCGGTGCCCCATTCCTCTGCCATACGCTTCAATTCGGCGATCCTGTTGTCCATGGAGGGGTGGGTCGAGAACCAGTTATCGAACCCGCGGCCGGTGAGCGGATTGGCGATGAAAAGATGCGCGGCCGCCGGTACCTGTTCGGCCTCCTCGTACACGATGCGCCCAGCGCGCCGGCCGATTTTATGCAGCGCCGACGCCAGCCACATCGGATTTCCAACGATCATCGCGCCAAGGCGGTCGGCCTGATATTCGCGCGACCGGCTGATCGCCATCTGCACCAGCATGGCGGCGACCGGGGCAATGATGGCGGCGGCCAGCACGCCGATCCAGCCGAACGGCGAATTACGGTTGTCGCTGCCGCCGAACAGCATTGAAAACTGCAGCCATTGCGCCATCATCGAGACCGCGCCGCCGATGGTCGCGGCGACCGTCATCGTCAGCGTATCGCGGTTCTTGATGTGCGCCAGTTCGTGCGCCACGACTCCGGCAACCTCCTCGCGGCTCAAAGTTTCCAGAAGGCCCGTCGACACGGCGACGGCGGAGCGCGACGGGCTGCGGCCGGTGGCGAAGGCGTTGGGCTGGGCTTGCGGCAGGATGTAGAGGCGCGGCATCGGAAGCTCGGCGCGCGCGGCAAGATCGCGCGTCATACGATAGAGATCCGGCGCGGTCTGCTCGTTCACCTCCGTTGCGCGAAACATCTTCAGGACGACGGTGTCGGAGTTCCAGAAGCTGAAAAGGTTGATGCCAAGCGCCACGAGGAAGGCGATGATCATGCCTCCCTGACCGCCGACCACGTAACCCATCAGCACGAAAATGGCGGTCAGCGCCGCCAGCAAGACAGCCGTCTTGGCGTAATTCATCGGCATCGCACTACGAACCTTCCTGATAGCTGCGGCCCGGGTTCACGCCACTTTAGCGCGATTGGCAACCCCTGCGTCATTCCCTTAGTCTGCAACCGGCGAAACCACCGAAGCGATCCATGGTTGCCGACGCGGCGTTACCGGACCGGACCCACACGCCACATATAGGAAGGTTCCCGGCGAATGGAAAAGGACGATCCGAAAGCGACGCCCGAAGAACAAGCCAGCACGCCGCCGGCAGCACCGGCACCGCTGACCCCGGCGGCCGAACGGGCGCTTGCGGAGGCCGAGGAACGCCGCCGGCAAGCCGCGCAAGGTTCGCGGAAGTCCAGTGGGGCGACGGAAAAGGAGCTTGGCGGTCAGAAGGGGCCCGAACCAACCCGCTACGGCGACTGGGAGAAGGGTGGGATCGTTTCCGACTTCTGAGGCCATCCCGCTTTGCAGCAGCGAACCGATCCGACCCGCTACGGAGCCATTCTCGGTGACAGCGAGGCGTCCAGCGCGCCCCGCATTCAGCCCCTCGCGTGTGTGACTCGCCCGGATGAGGAGCGCTCCGCACGAGCGCCGGCAGAGCCCTGCCTTGTATCGTTTCAAGTTCACCGGCGTTTCGAATCGGAACGCTCTGGACCATTAACCAATCATTTTGGATCAGCCCGTCGTCTTGAATCGGATCGTTAACGAAAACTTGCCGGCATTTTTCGCTTTGAAGCATGGCGACTCACGATCCGCTTTCGATCAGCGCTGCCGCGCTCAGTTCGTAAAGAATAGGTTTCATACCCGCCTACTCCCGGACAAACGAACCCCGCTCCAAACACCGAAGAATAAAGGGATTCCAGCGCAGTCCCGGACTTCGACGATCCGCCTGCGCCTTAACAAAGACTGAAATAACAATTCGATTTTCTTCAAACGCATTTACTTCCTGGTAATCGTGAGTTCGAGCGGCGCAGGCGGATGTATCGCCTGGAACGCCTGCCGGGCATCGGCTTTGCAAACCTCCCCGCCAACAGTTTCGACTTGGCTCAGGAGATTTGAAGATGGCCGTCCGCGTTCAAAAACAGGCACTGGCTTTCACCCGCAAAAACGACGGCAGCGTCGCGATCATGTTCGGCCTCATGTTCATGGCCTTCGCGATGATCGCCGGCATGGCCATCGACTACGGCCGCGTCACGCATATGCGCACCCACCTCGTCAACGCCGTGGACGCAGCCGCGCTCGCCGCCGGCGGCGCACTGCTCGACGGCCGCTACAGCGATGCCGAAATCGAGGCGATGGCGCTGGAATACTTCGAGCGCAACATGCAGGACGGCGGCGATCAATTCGGCGTCTGGGCGACGCCCTCGGTCACGGTCAATCGCCAGTCCCGCGAAGTGATTATCGACGTTGCCGCCGAAGTGCCGATGAGCATTACCAAGATCGCCGGTTTCACGAAGGTGGACATTCCGGTCACCAGCGCGACCCGCTTCGATCAGCGCGACATCGAACTCGGCATGGCGCTCGACGTCACCGGCTCGATGAGCGGCTCGAAAATTCAATCGCTGAAGAAAGCCGCGAAGGATCTCGTCGACATCTTGTTGCCCGACGGCGGCCAGGCCAACAAAGTCCGCATCGGTCTTGCTCCCTACGCCACCAGCGTCAATGCCGGCTCATTTGCCGACGTCGTCACCAACCGCAACGGCTCGGGCCACACCTGCGTCCATGAACGCTCGGGCGCGAACCGCTTCTCGGACATAGACCCGACTTCGCCGTCGACCAAACTCGGCCGCAAGAACTCGATGAGCTGCCCTTCGGCCACGATCCAGCCGCTCTCCGACAACAAGGCCGTGCTCAAATCCACGATCGACGGCTACTCGGCCGGTGGCTGGACTGCAGGCCACCTCGGCGCCGCCTGGGCCTGGTACACCATCTCGCCGGAATGGTCGTCGGTATGGCCGGCCGCCAGCAAGCCGGTCGCCTACGGTGACAGCAACACGCTCAAAGCCGTGATCCTGATGACGGACGGTGAGTTCAACACCGAATACAAGCCGGGCAACGGCAACTCCTCGAACCAAGCGCGCGGCATCTGCGATGCCATGAAAGACAAGGACGTGGCGGTCTACGCCGTCGCCTTCCAGGCTCCTTCTGCCGCCCGTTCTCTCCTAAATGAATGCTCGTCGGGTAAGGACTACTACTTCTCCGCAGACAACGAAGACGAACTGCGGGACGCTTTCCAGGCCATTGCGAAGAAGCTCAACAACCTGCGCCTTTCGAGCTGATCGAAACGGTTTCCACTTTAAAGTGGGGAAACGCAAAGGGGCCGGCACCAAAAAAAGGTGCCGGCCCCTTTTTCTTTTGTAACACTAGGCGGCGCCGAGCCAGCGCCGGCAAATGGCCAACTTACTTGGCCAGGTGCTCGATCGAGAAGACGAAATTGGAATCCTTGAGTTCGGAATGACAGGACCGGCAGTCCGCGAAATTCTTATCGAGCCGGCTACCATCAGCCTTGAAGCCGGCGAACTCCCAGTCACCGACGTTCATTTTTTCGCCGCTGTAATCCTTGCCCCAGCCCGCGCCCTTCTGCTTCACCATGACGGCTGCGAGATCGCCGCGAACCAGCCGGTCGAGGTTCTTACTGCGCATCGGCTCGCCCTTCTCATCGGCCTTCGCCTTGTAGATTTCCATGACGAGAATGGAACCGACCGGGAGCGGGCCGCCCTTCTTGGCGCCTTCGACCGCGACATCGTTGGCGTAGAACCGTGCGAGCTGCTTGCCGTTCTGACGCTCGGCGTTGAGGTAGTTCTCGTAGGCCTGCTGGTAGCCATCCGGGTAGGAAATGCGGTCCGGGCCGGCTGCAGCCGCCGCCGCTGCCGACACAACCAGAACGGCGGTCATCATCAGTCGCTTCATCATTGCTTCCGTCTCCTGAAAGAAAGGCAAGCGGGACCGTTGGCGAGCGCCAAGGGGCTCGGCCTGCTTTGCATCGCGCGCGCAGCGAAGCGCCCTGCAATGCTCGATTGCGGTTCTCAAATGGACACGGCGGCCGTCTGAATTGCCGTACCGCGATGAGTTACGACGCGGGCGGCGATGGGTTTCAGCGCGGCGCGAATTTTAGCGGCGGCGCGGCGCGGTCCCTTTCTCGGCGGGATGCTCGGATATCAGAGATTGAGCTGATAGCTCACCGGCACCCAGCGGAAACTCTCTGCCGACCGTTCGACATATCCAACGGCCGGGAAAGGCATGTGGTAGCCGATCGCGGGCACGCCATCGGCGGCTGCCTGGCCGAGCAACCGCTTGCGGGTGGCGACGGCCTGCTCCTTCTCATGGTCGAACAGAACGTGCCATTCCGGCTTCATCAACGAGAACACGTAATGGTTCGTCAGGTCCGCCCAGAGAAGCAGGCGGCGGTTTTCGCTTTCGATATTGAAAGCGAGCATGCCCGGTGCGTGGCCGAAGGCCTCGATTGCCGTGATGCCGCTTACGACATCCTGGCCGGGCTTCAGAAACGTCGCTTTGCCGGCCAGGGGAGCGGCGACCCGCATGAACAATTCGCGATTCTTCAGGCGCCGTTCGGGAATGTCTTTGCCCGATTTCCAGTAGTCGAATTCCTTTTCCCCGAAGACGTAGCGGGCATTCGGAAACGCCGGCTTACCGTCTTCCATCAGGCCGCCGATATGATCGGGATGGCCGTGGGTGATCACGACGACGTCGACCTGATCGGGTGCATAGCCGGCCTCGCTCAGGCGGCGGCGTAGAAGGCCCTTGTTGGCGTCGCGCCGGGGCTCGCCGTTGCCGGTATCGAACAGCACGAGTTCTTTTCCGGTATTCACCAGCGTGACCGTATAGCCGTTTTCGATCTGGTCCGGCGGCAGATGGTTCTCGCGGGCGAATGCCTGTACGGCTTCCTCGCTCGTGTTCTGCCCAAAAATCGGGTGCGGGCCGGGGCGCACGACAAAGCCGTCGAGGATATTGGTGATCTCGAAGGCTCCAAGCTTGAAGCGATAGAAGTATGGTCGATGGATGCCCAGCATCGGAGCGGCGGCAAAGGCGGGGCCGCCCAGCGCCGAGGCCAGCGGGAGAGCCGCGGCGGCGGAGCCCATGCCGCGCAAAAGCGCGCGGCGGTCGGGGACCATTTGGAGACCGGTCTTACGGGGCATTGGCGTCCTCCCTCAAACGATAAGCGGCAAGCGCGGTAACTCATGCGCATGAGCTTAACGCCCGAGAGGCGCCGAAGGATGCCTTTTCGGCATCGATTTGCGCGGACGACTCGGCAAAAAAGCCCCGGAGAGGGATTCTCCGAGGCTTTCGTAATGCGCCGCTGGCGGATGCCGTCGGCGGCCATTGCCGGGCGGAGGCCGGCCAGTCAGCCGGCCTCTGACCCATACGTCAGGCTTTCTTGTTCTGACGGTTCTCGATCAGATCGTCGACGACGGCCGGTTCGGCGAGCGTCGAGGTATCGCCCAGGTTCGAGAAGTCGTCCTCTGCGATCTTGCGCAGGATGCGGCGCATGATCTTGCCCGAACGGGTTTTCGGCAGCCCCGGTGCGAACTGGATGAGGTCGGGCGAGGCGATCGGGCCGATCTCGGTACGCACGTGCTTGACGAGTTCCTTCTTGAGGTCGTCGGAAGGCTCTTCGCCGGCGTTGAGGGTGACATAGCAGTAGATGCCCTGGCCCTTCAGGTCGTGCGGGTAGCCGACAACCGCGGCCTCGGCGACCTTCGGATGCGCGACGAGCGCGCTTTCGACTTCGGCGGTCCCCATGCGGTGACCGGAGACGTTGATGACATCATCGACGCGGCCGGTGATCCAGTAGTAGCCATCCTCGTCGCGACGGGCGCCATCCCCGGTGAAGTAGTTGCCGGGATAGGTCGAGAAGTAGGTCTGAACGAACCGCTCGTGATCGCGATAAACGGTGCGCATCTGGCCCGGCCAGCTATCCTTGAGGATCAGGTTGCCGTTGGTTGCGCCGTCCAGTTCAGTGCCCTTGTCGTCTACGAGGGCCGGCTTGATGCCGAAGAACGGACGAGTCGCGGAGCCCGGCTTGAGCGGCGTGGCACCGGGCAGAGGGGTGATGAGAATGCCGCCGGTTTCCGTCTGCCACCAGGTGTCGACGATGGGGCAGCGGGCATTGCCGACCACGTTGTAATACCACTCCCAGGCTTCCGGGTTGATCGGCTCGCCGACGGAGCCGAGGAGCCGCAGCGATGAGCGGTCGGTACGGTTCACGAAGTCCTCGCCGGCGCCCATCAGCGAGCGGATTGCGGTCGGCGCGGTGTAGAACGTGTTGACCTGCCACTTATCGACAACCGACCAGAATCGCGATGCGGTCGGGTAGGTCGGAACGCCTTCGAACATCAGCGTCGTGGCGCCGTTGGCCAGCGGTCCGTAAACGATGTAGCTGTGGCCCGTGACCCAGCCGACGTCGGCCGTGCACCAGTAGATGTCGCCGTCGTGATAATCGAAAACGTACTGATGGGTCATCGCGGCGTAGACGAGATAGCCGCCGGACGTGTGAACGACGCCCTTGGGCTTCCCGGTCGAGCCGGAGGTGTACAGGATGAACAGCGGATCTTCCGCATCCATTTCCTCGCACGGACAGTCCGCCGAAACCTTCACGAGTTCTTCATGCAGCCAGACATCGCGGCCCGGCGTCATCGGCACATCGCCACCGGTCCGGCGAACGACGCAGACGGTGACGTCCGTCGGCGGGTTGTCGCCATGTGCGAGGGCGGCGTCGGTGTTCTTCTTGAGGGGCACCGGCTTACCGCCGCGCAGTCCCTCATCGGAGGTAATGACGAACTTGGAATCGGCGTCGACGATGCGGTTGTAGAGGCTTTCCGGTGAGAAGCCGGCGAACACGATGGAGTGGATGGCGCCGATGCGCGCGCAGGCCAGCATGGCGTAGGCGGCTTCCGGGATCATCGGCAGGTAGATGGTGACGCGGTCGCCCTTCTTGACGCCGTGCGCCTTGAAGACGTTGGCCATCTTCTGCACGCGCTCGTGCAATTGGCGGTACGTGATCTGCTCGTCGTCGGTGGGGTCGTCGCCTTCCCAGATAATTGCGACCTGGTCGCCGCGCGTGGCGACGTGCCGGTCGACGCAGTTGTGGCAGACGTTGAGCTTGCCGTCCTCATACCAGCGGATCGAGACGTTGGAGGGGTCGTAGGAGGTATTCTTGACCTTCGTGTACGGCGTAAACCAATCCAGGCGCTGGCCCATCTTGCCCCAGAACTCGTCCGGGTTCTGAACCGACTCGGTGTACATTTTTTCGTACATCTCGTTGTCGATCCAAGCGCGGTTCGCCCATTCGGCAGAGACCGGGAACGTCTTGTCGGCCGACATGCGTCTTCCTCCCACAGGTGGTGATAATTATTGCGCAGCATTATGCGTAGCGCGGCAGGGGCGAACAACCAACCCGTTCGTCGAACGGATCGGCCACTTCCGATAGCGCTGCAGCGCGGGAAAGCGGGTCCTCCGCGGACCAGAACAATTGTGCACCTTAACGACGTTGATCTTGCGCAAGAAAATGGGCGTTTTTCGTTTCGGCGAAAGTCCTATCTATCCCGCGCTCGGTGGCGCAGCTTCGGCTGACCCGTTCGGCCGGAAACCCGGCGCGGCGCTTTGTGCGATCGCCTTTCGGGTCAAAGGTCCAGGGTTGGCTCGGCCAACACCCAGCCGTTGCCGTCGGGGTCCTCGAAGTTGGCGAAGCGGCCCCAACTGGCCGCCTTGATTTCGCTGAGAGCGAGCCCGCGCTCCCGCAGTTTCTCATGCAGGCGTTCAAGGTCGAGGGTTTGCAGGATGACGCCCTGCGACTGTCCGGGCTGCTGCCGAGGGTTCGGCTTGACCAGTGTAATTCCGGCGGCACCTGAAGGCGGTGTCATCAGGATCCAGCCGTAGTCGGTATCGCGGTCGCCCTCGCCGCGGGTCTTAAAGTCGAGAACCTGCTCATAGAATGCGCGGGCGCGCTCCTGATCGGCCACGGGGACCGAAACCACGCTGAGCTGGAACATGATCGCCTCATCTCTATCGCCAGGCCGATCCGGTACCAAGTGCCGGCCGCCGCAGTCTTTATGCTTCCAGGCTTCGCCCGTGCCGTGACCGTCAACGGAAATCCAACGGCGGAACGCAAACGATAGCGCAGAGCTTATTCGGCGTCAGCCTTGCCGCGCGCGACCTGTGCCGTTTGAGGGGAAAACAATGCGGATGGGCGACACTTTCGTGTCCCGCTTCCGAAGTTCGCTCCCGTGCGGGCATTAAATGTCGGCGAATTTTTCGATCTCCACACGCGTAGACATGAGTGTAGAACGGTCGCCATGACACATGAACTCCTCACAGCGGACGTCGATCTGCGCCGCGAAATGAACTTCGAATACGGGGTTCCCGGCGGCATCCTGCCGGGCGTCGTACGGCTCGTGGCTGAAAACCCCGGCCCGTTCACGTTCAAAGGCACCAATACCTATCTCGTCGGCTCTCGGTCGCTGGCGGTCATCGATCCCGGTCCCGGCGATCCGCGCCATATCGAGGCGATCCTCTCGGCGGCTCAGGGACGGCCGATCACGCACATGTTCGTGACGCACGCCCACCGCGACCACGTCGACGCCATCCACGAGTTGAAACGGCAAACCGGCGCGCTGGCGGTCGGATACGGACGGTCGCACCTCACCGCGCCGGAGGCCTTGAATTCACCGTCCGGCCGCGACTTCGTCGATCTCGATTTCGCGCCGGACTTGAATGTATCGGACGGCGCGGTGGTCGAAGGCGAGGAGTGGTCGCTGGAAGTGCTGCACACGCCAGGCCACGCGCCAGACCATATCTGCCTCGGGCTCAAGGATCGCGGTATCGTGTTTTCGGGCGACCACGTCATGGCTTGGAACACCACCGTCATCGCACCGCCCGAAGGCAGCATGGAAGATTACCTCGCCTCCCTAAACCGCCTGTTGTCCTATCCCAGCGATATCTACCTCCCCGGTCATGGCGGCCGGCTGGAGGAGGCGCGGCGCACGGTCAAGGCATTTCTACTGCACCGCCAATGGCGCGAGCAGGCTGTGCTGGATTGCATTCGGCGTCGCGGCCTGGATGTGCGCGGGATCGTTGCGCTGATCTACAAGGGTTTGGACGAGAACCTTGTTCAGGCAGCGGGCCTTTCTGTGATGGCCCACGTGGAGCATCTGAAAGCGCAAGGCTTGGTCGATTATGCGGAGCCCTTGGGATTCGACACGGCGCTCACGGCCCGCGAGCCGACGTAAGGCCCTTTTTTCCCCGCCGGTGAGCGAGCGCGGCGTTTCCTCCGCACCGCCCAATCGATGTACCGCCACTGGGTTTTAGCGCCTGCGCGCGCCTCCGGGGCGCGATACGGTCGCTTCCAGCCGGGCAACGATCTCACGCAACAGCCGGCGGACGCGATCCGCGTTACGCCCAAGATCATGTCGTCCATAGCGCGATGCGGATCTGACGTCGATTTGCGCGGTCACGGCGTTGCCGACAACGCGCACGACCACATCGTCGTAAAAGCCCCAGATCAGCGTCCGGTCGTAGGCCTCGATGATCCCGGTGGCGGGTGCCTCGTCGCCCGGCGGCAGGCGATCGACGATGGTCATGCCCTGGCGCCGTATCGCATCGACGGACACTTCATACGCCTCGGCGACAGAGCGATTGATGAGAAGCGGCTCGAGATCGGGATAGGCTTGGCGTTGTTGTTTTGCAAACGCCTCGCCGGGATATCCCGGCACGTTGGCCCCCGGTTCGCGGCGCGCGCCGAGCGCCCGAAACTGCGGCGGCGCTTTCATGTCCGTCGTGATGTCATTGATTTCGGGATACTGGGTGATCCGCGGCAGAGCGAAAAGCGGCCAGGCCACTACGATGAGCGCGATCGCTCCGCCGAGCATCACGCGTGAGGTGCCCCGCGCGCCGGTTCGCCAGATGTCACCGATTGCCAGCGCCCCGAGGAGGAGCGACAGCAGCCCGCCCACAATCGACAGCTTCAAGAGGTTGAGCGCGACCGGCGTCGGGATCGAGAACAGCCGGTGCAGGAACAGCGCCGAGAGGATCAGCGCCGCACTGAAAACGGCGATGCGGCCGCACCAGCTCGCCAGAAGACTGACACGGCTGGTCGGGTCGGGCAGGGTTTTCATCCGCTTTTCTCTATCCCTCGGTATCGTCCCCCGGCCGGGCCAACGCATAATTCGACCGCCCGGCCCGCTCACCCGCCGGCAACAGGGCCGGCAGCGCGCAGGGGCCTTATTAGCAGAAACGCAGGAGTTGGAAGCCCCTCTTGCCGGTCGTTTCGCTGGAAGACCGCTCTGCCCTTTGTCTTCGCGCAGTCTATCGACAGGATGTGCCCGGGTTTTGACCTGCGGGCAGTCGAAACGGCCTCGATGACACGGTAGAGTGCGAGATCGGAATCGCGCGAGCCGCCGCTACCAGGAAAACTGGCGGCTGGCCCGCCGGCGAGGGAGCGAACGTCCATGACCTTTGCGTATACTCTTGCGGCCCCTTCCCGGACGGCCCTAGCGGCCACGGCTCTGTTCACCGCGACCCTTTTGCCAAGTGACGCCACGGCGCAACCGACAATCGCCAGCGACCGGCTGTTCCGCATCGCGAGCTGGAACCTGGAAGACGCCGCAGCCGCGGGGATCGTGACGCGGCCGGAACCGCAGCGCGGCGGCTGGCGCAACACTTTCGGCGCGGAGCGGCGGCTCGAGTCCTCGACCGATTTCGATGGCCGGCGGCTCGGCGCCGACGTCGTGCTGCTTCAGGGCGTGCGGAGTATCAAGGAAGTGCGCAAGATCTTCCCTGCGCGCGACTGGAAACTGATCGTCTCGCGACAGATCCTGCGGCTCGGCGATGGCCGGCTCAACCGTCAGACCCGGCTGGCGCGCGACGACGCGACGACCGCAGTCGCGGTCCGCTATCAGCGGGCGCTGCGCGTTACGGCAATCGAACATCTGCTCGATCTCGGTAAGGCGTCGGACTCCCGGGGGGAATCGGAGCCATCCTCTACGGCCGCGAATGAGGCTCCCACACTCGACGGAGACGGCGCGGAGACTGGCGCCGGGCTGGCTGTGCGCATCGTCTACCAGGGTGCGCCGGTGTGGACCGTTTCGGCGACATTACCGGGAGACTGCGCCGCCGCCCGCGAAGGCTGCGCCGCGGCAGCCTCGCTCGACCGTTGGGCCAAAGAAAAGCGCGAGGCAGGTTTCGGCGTCGTACTCGCCGGCCGCCTCGCGCCGGAACTCCGAAAAGGCCGCGTGCACAGCGCCTGCGCAAGCCAGGAACTGATCGCCGACAACTCGATCAAGGGCTCGACCGGCGCCGACTCCATCGCGGGCTGCATGACCTTCGTGGAATTCGACCCCTGATAAGGGGTTTCTTCGCTCACGGGCCGATCCGGCCTCTGGCCGGACCCTCCGCGGGGGCGGCGCTTGCGCCGGGCCGCGGTCGCGGCCTGGAGCGGTTGAAACCGCTCGTCACGACGCTCACGCGTCGATCCGGCCGCTGGCCGGGCCCTCCGTGTGCTACGGAAACAGGCGCGACGCCGCCCACGGCTGGCCCTCGCCATCGCGGCGGAAAACCATCCGCTCATGCAGGCGATAGGGCCGGTTTTGCCAGAACTCAATCGCCACCGGCGTGATGCGGAACCCGGACCAGTGCGGCGGGCGGGGGATGCTGCCGAGCGCGTAGCGTGCCGCATAGCCGGCGACCGCACGGGCAAGTTCGGTACGGCTCGACAAGGGCCGCGACTGCGTTGAGGCCCAGGCACCGATGCGGCTGCCACGGGGCCGTGACGCGAAATAGGCGTCGGCTTCCTCCGGCGAGACTGGCGAGACGGGCCCGCGAAAGCGTATCTGGCGGCGCTGCGACTTCCAGTGCAGCACGCAGGCGGCCTTGGGATTGCCTGCCAGCTCCTGCCCCTTGGCGCTTTCGAGGTTGGTATAGAAGAGGAAGCCGCGTTCGGCGACCGACGGCTCGTCCACCCCCTTTAACAGCACCATACGCACGTCCGGCAGGCCGGTCTCGTCGACGGTGGCCAGCGCCATCGCGTTGGGGTCGTTCGGCTCCGTCGCCTCCGCCTGTTTCATCCAGGCTGCGAACAGCTCGAAGGGATCGGCGCTCTCCGAAAGCGTGTCGTCGGTCTGGCCCGCGAGCACGTCCGGATCGAGGTCGGGATCGGTCGTCTGGTTCAATTCGGTTCCTCTCTTCTTTCCTCTTACCGCGCGGGCCAGCCAATCGAATTGAGCCCGCCGCCGGATGCGATCCGTCGCAAAATCGAACAGCCGTTCAGTGAGATTTAACGGGTCCGGCGCATCCTAACCGATAACGAGCGCTATGGGTCTGTCCGATCGGTACGCTCCGTTTGTTCCGCGTTCCTGCAAGTCCTGCGTTGTCACCCTTGTCGCGTTGTTCCGTCGTACCAGTCGTTCGAGGTCAGTACCCATCATGCGTTCGCATTCCGAGTATGAATCGTTTCTTGCCGCCGTGCTCGTCGGCTTTATCGCCGTCGCCTTCGTTTTTCTCTCATCCGCTCCGGGCGGCGCCGACACCCTTAACGGTCTGCGCGGCTCCGAACCTCCCCCGCATTCCGCTGCAGCGGCCCCGAGTGTGCGCAAATGGCGGCCGTCCACCGGCGACCGCCTGTCGACGCTGGAGAACGTACAATTCGCCCTGTCCACGCTTGGCGACGGCGCGAGCTACGTCTGGCATCGCCACCACGGTCGGCTTTCCGGCGTCGTTCAGCCGACGCGTTCGTTCGTGGATGGTAACGGCAAGGTCTGCCGGCATCTGGTGCTGATCCTCAGCGCGGGCGCCAAGTCCGGCCGTACGGAAGCCGTGGCCTGCCGGCTCGACAGCGGTCTTTGGCGCATCGACGGCTAACCCTCTAATCCCGTCGCATAACGCGCCGGGAATGTCCCGGCGATTCCCAGCTGCGACCTTGAAAGCCGCGCGCGGAGCGCCGGGCCATGCGGCGGTTCGGCTCATTGCCCAAATGGCGCATCTGGACCGATTTACGCTTTCGTGTAGGATGCGCGAAAATTCGGGGCGTGCCGCTCTGCGGAGCGAACGGAATGCGGGACTGGCCGGGTGCGGGCGCCGCACCTGTCGTCGCCGTCCATCCGATACATGGCAATCAGGCCCATCAGCCGAAACCGCCGCCGATCCCACGGCCGGCCGTTTCGGCGAAGGGCGATGAAGAAGGGCTGACGTGGGATGAGTGAAGCTGCGCTCCAGGCTGCTCAACCGAGCGGATCGTTGATGGCGGGCAAACGCGGGCTCATCATGGGCGTCGCCAATAACCGTTCAATCGCATGGGGGATCGCCAAGGCGTGCGTCGCGCAGGGCGCGGAACTGGCGTTGACCTATCAGGGCGATGCGCTGAAGAAGCGCGTCGAGCCACTTGCCGCGGAACTCGGCTCGTCGCTCATTCTACCGTGCGACGTCAACGACGCGGCTTCGATGGACGCGGTTTTCGAGGAACTGCGCAAGAGCTGGGGCAAGCTCGACTTCCTCGTGCATGCCATCGCTTTTTCCGACAAGGCAGAGCTTGACGGGCGTTACGTCGATACGAGCGAGAACAACTTCACGCAGACGATGCTCGTGTCCTGCTATTCCCTCACGGCGCTGTCGCAGCGGGCCGAGAAGCTGATGTCGGAAGGCGGTTCGATCATCACGCTTACCTACTACGGCGCCGAAAAGGTCATGCCGCACTACAACGTCATGGGCGTCGCCAAGGCCGCGCTTGAGGCGAGCGTGCGCTATCTGGCCGCCGATCTCGGCAAGAACGGCATCCGCGTCAACGCGATATCCGCCGGTCCGATCAAGACGCTCGCGGCTTCCGGAATCGCGGACTTCCGCTATATTCTCAAGTGGAATGAGTACAACTCACCCCTGCGCCGGACCGTGACGATCGACGAAGTCGGCGGCGCGGGCGTTTACCTCCTTTCCGACCTGTCGCGCGGCGTGACCGGCGAGATTCATCACGTCGACGCCGGTTACCACGTCCAGGGAATGAAGAACGAGGAAGCGCCCGACATCACGGTGACCAAGAGCGACTTGGGCTGAGCGGCACTCTGATCGGTGCACTCAGCGGCGGCGCGCCACACTCGACTGACGTTGCGGCACGTTTGCCGGAAGTTCCGCGGATCGGCGCGATACCGTTGAAAACAAGTCGACGGGAATTCGGTTGGGGGCCGATCCGATGGCTGACGGCATCACGATCTACTGCATTCGGCATGGCGAGACCGACTGGAACGCGCAATCGCGCTACCAGGGCCAGGAAGACATTCCTCTCAATCAACGCGGCCGGGAGCAGGCCCGCCGCAACGGCGAGGCGCTGAAGGCATTCCTGCCCGGCATCGCTGGGGCGTCCTTCGTATCGAGCCCACTCACGCGCGCCCGGGAAACCATGCGTCTGGTCCGTGGCGCCCTGGATCTACCGGTCGATGCCTATTCTACGGACGAGCGGCTTCTCGAAGTGCATTACGGCGACTGGCAGGGCCAGCTCCTGGCAACGCTGAAAGCGACCGACGCGCAGGCGATCGCGGCGCGCCAAGCCGACCCGTTCAATTTCCGGCCGCCGCAAGGGGAGAGTTACGCCGAACTGCTGACGCGCATGCGCCAATGGCTGGAGACGGTCGACCGCGATACGGTGGTGACGACGCACGGCGGCATCAGCCGGGTGCTGCGCGCGCACCTTTTGGACCTCGATCCCAATGCGATCCTCGATCTCGAGGTGCCGCAGGACCAGGTGCTCGTAATTTCGAAGGGAATGATGCGCTGGGTCTGATCCCACCCGAATGCGTCGCGTAACGGACTGTCGTTGTCCTGGCGGCGCGCGCAAGCGGTGGGAGAACCATACAGCCCAAAAGCAAGAAAGGACCGGAGCAGCGGCAGCTCCAGCCCTCTCAACGCAAATGGGGATCGCTCGAGAACGGCTGCTCATTTCCGTCAGGAGCCATCCCACGATGTTCGACAATTTCCACCGCGGGTGGCTAGTGCCGACCAAGCAATGGTCCGCGTGCGGCAGAAGCTGTCATTTTTACGCTGATCGGGACGCACGACGGAGGTGGCTCCGGCGCTTGCTGCGCGTGTTCCTGCTTCGACACCGTTACAGAAGGATCACATTGGGCGGGCACTGATGGCCGTTCACCCCTCGACCTTTACGGAATGCGAGCCGGATAACCTCACAGAACCTGACTTTGGGAGACAAATTCTGTGGGCATCACGCTTTAACTCAGTACCGTCATAATCTGCGTCGGCCCGGTTTGTCACGCATATTGATTCCCGGCCGCTTTTCACGGGGGCGGCGAACGCCAGGTCGGATTTTTTTGCAACACTTCTCCGCAACGCCTGGGCATCTCATGCTAAAACCCGGCGCGGATTGTATCACGCCCGCGCCAACCAACGGATCGACATGTCGCACAACACCTTCGGCCACCTGTTCCGCGTCACCACCTGGGGCGAAAGCCACGGTCCCGCGATCGGCTGCGTCATCGACGGGTGCCCGCCGGGGCTCCCCATCGAGACGGCCGAAATCCAGCGGGAACTCGACCGGCGCCGGCCGGGTCAGTCGCGCTTTACGACGCAGCGCCGGGAGCCCGATACCGTCGAAATCCAATCCGGCGTTTTCCAAGATGACTCGGGCCGTCAGGTATCGACCGGCACGCCGATTTCGCTGGTCATTCGCAATGTCGATCAACGCTCGAAAGACTACGGCGATATTGCCGATAAATTCCGTCCCGGCCACGCCGATATCACCTACCACTTGAAATACGGTCTGCGCGATTATCGCGGCGGCGGCCGGTCATCGGCACGCGAGACGGCGATGCGCGTTGCCGCGGGCGCCATTGCCCGCAAGGTGATTGACGGTGTCACGATCCGCGCCGGGCTTGTGCAGCTCGGCCCCCATCGTATCGACCGAAGCAGGCTGGACTGGTCCACGGTCGACGACAATCCCTTCTTCTGCCCCGATCCCGGCAGCGTCGAAGCGTGGTCGGCCTACCTCGATGGGATCCGCAAGGACGGCTCTTCCATCGGCGCCGTGATCGAGGTCGTGGCGGAAGGGGTTCCGGCCGGACTGGGCGCGCCGCTCTATGCCAAGCTCGACCAGGATCTCGCCTCCGCGATGATGAGCATCAACGCGGTCAAGGGAGTGGAAATCGGCGAGGGGATGGCATCTGCAGCGCTGACCGGGGAGGAAAATGCCGATGAGATCCGCATCGGTGCCGACGGAAAGCCGGTGTTTGCCTCGAACCATGCCGGCGGCGTGCTTGGCGGCATATCCACCGGCCAGCCCGTCGTGTGCCGCTTCGCCGTAAAACCGACATCCTCGATCCTGACGCCGCGGCAGACCATCGACCGTCACGGCAATGAGACCGAAATCGTCACGAAAGGCCGGCACGATCCCTGCGTCGGCATTCGCGCGGTGCCGGTCGGCGAAGCCATGATGGCACTCGTCCTGGCCGACCATCTCCTGCGCCACCGTGGCCAATGCGGCGGCTTGGCCTGACGAAACAACGCTATTTGCGCGTGTCATTCAGCGCCGGCGTTCGCGAGACGGTTGCCAATTCGCCGCAGGCCTCCTACGCTACGCTGCACCGCAACATGAACACGAGGGCAGCATGGCGGATGTCGCGGGCTCGAGGAACATGAACGACGAGAGTGGCTACACGGTCGGGTACGGTGCCGAGAAGGGGCAGTTCCGGGTCTTCATCCTGACCGCCGCCGGTATCGCCTTTTCGGTTGCCGCCTTCTACACCGGCAGCGAGATCCTTCTTGCGATCGGCGTCGCGGCGCTGGGGACGGCGTATTATTTCTTTCCCCTGATCGAGACGCACCGCTCAAGGCTCGGCGCCAACCAGTACGGCATCTTCGTCGAAGGGCTGGGTCTCATCGGTTGGCGGTCGATCGAGAATATCGACACCGTCGGCATTGCCATCCGCACCATGATGACGCACGAGTTGCAGATCCGGCTCAATCAACCGCTGGAGAAGGCGCTTCTGGCCGACTGGCGCAAGCTGCCATTGTACCGCCTGCTGATGCGCCTTCCCTGGCGGATGAGCCACAACAACACCATCCTCGTCGATCTCGAACCGTTCGCGGATCCTCCGGACGAAGTCGCGCGGACGCTGAAGCGGATGCAGCGGTTCTACCGGAGCTGATCGATCTAATCGGGGATCGGGACGTTGGCCTTTTCGAATGCCGCTTTCTGGCGGGCTGCGACCGTATCGATCTCGAAGCTGTCGATGGTCTGGTTGAAGAGTTCGAACCAGTTCAGCTTGGCATCCAAGTGGAGGAAAACGCCACCCAGTCCGATGGCCGCCCGGTCCATGAAAACGAACTCGCGCGGCACGGTGACCGGCCCTTTCTCCTTCAAGACGTCCCGCACCTGCATCATCTCGCGCCGGCCGTACTCGCCCGGCGTGGTCTCGTCGGCGATCGTGCGCTCGCGATCATCGAGCAACGGGCCGTAGATGAAGCGCGCCCATATGGTGAGGCCGTCGATCAGTTCGTCGTTGAGGCCGCGGAAGCCCCATTGCTCATAGGCGTGCACCACCGCATCGCGATCGTTGGCAAGAAGCCCGCGATACAAGTTGACGACTCCCTCGACGAAGCGCGGCGTGAACGTTCGGATGCAGCCGTAATCGAGCAGGTTGATCCCTTGCGGCGCGCCATCATCGCCGGAAAACACCGTGTAATTCCCCAGATGCGGGTCGCCGTGGATCACGCCGTAATGGCTGAAAGGATACCACCAGGCCCGGAACATCGCACGGGCGATGGCATTGCGGTGCTCCAGGCTGCTCTCCTTGAATTCAAGGAGTGGACGGCCATCGAGCCACGTCATCGTCAGAAGCCGTCCGGTCGACAGATCGGGCAGCACCTCGGGGACGCGGATCAAGGGGTCGTCCTCGAAAATCGCGGCGTAGAGCGCGGTATGGCGGCGCTCCAGATCGTAATCGAGTTCCTCCCTCAGACGCGCCGAGATTTCCGCGAAAATTTCCTTGGTGTCGACACCGGGATCCATGCGCGCGTGCAGCGAGAACACCAGTTTGAGCTGGTTGAGATCTGCTTCGACAGCCGACTGCATATCGGGATACTGCAGCTTGCACGCCAACCGGCTCCCGTCGTGGGCGGTGGCGCGGTGCACCTGCCCGAGCGACGCGGATGCCGCCGACTGCGGCTCGAAAGTCTGAAATCGTTGTTCCCACTCCCGGCCGAGTTCCGCCGTCATACGGCGGCGCACGAAAGCAGGCCCCATCGGCGGCGCCTGGCTCTGTAGCTGGGCCAGTTCACGCGCGTACTCTTTCGGGAGGGCTTCGGGGATGGTGGATAAAAGCTGCGCCACCTTCATGATCGGGCCCTTGAGCCCCCCGAGAGCCACCGCGAGGTCCCGCGCGGCCTTCGAGCGATCCTGTTGAAGGCCGAGAAAGCGCTGACCCGCATAGCGCGCGGCGACGCCGCCGACATTCGAGCCGACGCGGGCGTATCGGGCCGCGCGGGCCGAAAACCGGTTCTCTTCGTTGCTCATTCGATCATGGACCGCCGTGCTATCTTCGCCGCGCACATCGATATTGAATACGCCCTTGATAGGTGGCGGATCAGTGGACGCACGGCAAGTGCGGCATCGACGGCGGAACCCGCCGCCTGGCGCCGTGGCCGACGCCGAGGGGGTGCGCCTCTATGACCGGGTGAGGCGGTGCCGGCTCCCGCAATGTGCCTCAGACAGGCGCCGCTTAGCGGATCTCTTCCGAAAGCAGCTCGAAATAGCGCTTGGTTCCGCCGGGGGCGCTCAGGTCGACATCGCTGGAGAAGATAGCGCGCCCACGCCGTTTGCCGCGCCAGCCGTAGCTTCGCGATCCGCTACGGGCGCGGGCGTCGCGAGCGTCATACTTTCCGCCGTACGCGTTGCCGTAGCGCTTGCCGCCGGCTTCGGCCGGCGCCGGGAAGCCTGCTGAAGCGGCCATCAGGATCGCGGCAGCGATTGGGAAAGCGGCCAATCTGAGGGGCTTGAAGTCCATGTCGGAAACTCTCCTGGGTGGGGGCGCGAAACCTGCCGCCTACCTGAGTGCGGCGGCGCCCGTGGGTCATTATCCGGAGAACTGGGAGCCGCCTCAGCGGCTTTCAACGCACGATGGCGTGAGGCCCGGCCAACGCTTATCCGCGACGACGACGCCGCGGAAACGCGAGGGACCGGCCGCGTATTCATCAGGCATCCGGTTCCGCAGATTCCGGCGGTCTTTAAATGCCCTGCCCCTCGCTTTTCAGCTCCAGTTCACGCAAACGGTCCTCGGCATTCGGCCAGAATGGATTGACGTCCATGAGCTGACGATGCGCGGCGAGCGCGCCCGCTGCGTTGCCGGTTTCCTCCAGCATGCGGGAAAGCCCCTCCAGCGCCTTGTAGTGATTGGCGTCGAGGGCCAACACGCGGCGTAGATCGCCAAGCGCGCTGGCGAAGTTGTTGTCCGTATAGTTGACGACGGCGCGCTGATGCCAGCCCTCGGCATAATCCGGGGCCAGATCGACCACGGCATCGAGGAATTTCAGCGCCAGCTCCTTATTACCTTCGGCGAGAGCCTTGGTTGCGCGCTGCATCAGGACGAACACCGTATCGCCATGGCCGAGCAGCCAGAAGCGCTCGATCACCGAAGCGATCTCGCTGCCGGTTTGGTTGTTCGGCGCCGTGGCGAGCTGTGCGTACAGGTTGGACAACACCTCCGCGCGCTCCCGGGGGGATTTCGGCGGATCGGTCAAGACGCGCTTATGGTAAGGGAGCGGCGGCTTCTTGGCACCCCCGTGCACGCCGGCATTTCCCGACGGGCCGTGCGCCCCTGGGGGGCCCGCAAGCGGCGGCGCGGGCCCGTTCGGATTATCCAGCTGGGGCTCGTCGGCACCGGGATCGGGCGCTTGGGCCAGTGCCGGCGCGTTCATCGCGCCGGCCAGCAGCAGGGCAAGCCCCGCAATGGCCGCGGCACACAGGCCAACAACGGTTAGCCGACGGCGCTTGGCGGTCGGCGTGGACGAGTGAGAATGCGATGGTAAGGTGCTCATCGCCCGAGATTAGTGCGCCGGCCTCGGCGGTGTCAAAGGCCGTTCGCACGGTGGAGCGACGGGCAGGCGCCCGAGTTCAGCCCTGGCGCGCCTTGAAGCGGCGCTGCGTCTTGTTAATGACGTAGAGCTTGCCGCGGCGGCGGACGAGGCGGTTATCGCGATGGCGCGCACGCAGTGATTTCAACGAGTTACGGACTTTCATCGTTCGGCTCTTCTGTATGGGGCCGCATTTTCGGGCCGGATTTCGATGGCGGACGCGCGAAAGCAAAACAGCAGCCTGCGCGCACGCGGCCGCTGTCGGGTCTCTCTTCGTCCGGATGGCCAGAAACTATGTTCGCGGCCGGACCAAGTCAAGTCGCTAATCGGGCGGGAGACCGGGAAAACACCGCGCAAAGCCCGGTGGGCCTGGATAGGTCGCGACGCAGTTGTGTGCCAAGGAACGCGAATGCCCGCGTCTGCCTGCCCGGCATCGCGGCCGGTAATCCGCGTCGGATGGGTCGGGCTTTGAGCTGCATGGGAGGCTGGAACGTGGTGGGCGATACTGGGATTGAACCAGTGACCCCTACCATGTCAAGGTAGTGCTCTACCGCTGAGCTAATCGCCCGTTCCAGGGAATTCCGCCGCCTGTACTTGACCGGTCCGGTCCAGAGCGCCGCAGTCATGCGGTTCGGCGCGTCCAGCGCTGACGGAGATGGTGGTTTACTCAAGCTGTCCGCCGAACGCAAGGGACTTTCGCGCCCGGGCCAATGAAAAAACGGCAGCGCTGTCCGCTGCCGTTCTTAAGATAGCCACTTCTATCGCCTTACGCGCCACGAATTACACCGCAGCCGTGCCCGGGCATAAGTTTACTGGGCCGGCGACTGCGCTTTCTTCTCGCCGCCCTTACGGGGGGACGTTATCTGGTTGTCCTGCTCGTCGATGATCGGGACGTTGTAGTTGAGCAGGATTTCGTCGATATCGCCCTGGCGCTTGGCGATGATCTCGTTCAACTCGCGCTTCCATTGCGTATCGGACTGACGCACACCCATGGTGATGCGGAACATCATCGGCGGGTTACGGCCCTCTTTGAGGAGCGGCGTGACCTTGATGTCGTCCTTGCCGCCCTTGGTGGCGAAGTAGCCCGCGTTGGGACCCCACAAGAGGCCGACCTTGATGTCGCCCGAACGCAGATCCTCGACCATCCTCTCGGCGGGTGAAGCGTAACGCCGGTCGACGAACAACTGATAAGGCTTTGCGCTACCCATGAGGCCAACGCGATTGACGACCGTTGCCGGAGGCGTTCCGGCGACGATGCCGATGCGCTCACCCTTGAGACGCTCGTCCGAAAGCGACGTGACGTCGGCCAGCGGGCTGTCCTTAAGCGTGATCAGGGCGTAGGCGGACTTGTAGTAGTGGTTCGAGTTCAGAACCATCTCGTCGCCCTGGGCATAGCCGATGACGAGATCGCAAGCCTTGGCGAAAAGCGTGCGCCGGATAAACCCGGTCGCCTGGGGAAACCACGTATATTCGATGTTTCCGCCGGCAACTTCTTCCGCAACGATATCGGCGATTTTGTTTTCGAAACCCGGATTGTCGGGATCGTCACTGGAAAACGGCAGATTGGCCGGGTCGGCGCAGACGCGGAGAATGTTGCGATTCACCAGGTCGGCACGGGCTCCTTCCGCCGCCTCGGCGGCTGCGCCGCCGAGGAGGAGGAGCGCGGCGGCAAATGCCAGCCGCGCACCTGAATTAGCCATCGAGACAGGCATTCTCGGCCTCGCCAAGACCCTTCGGCTTCGAGTCTTTGCCGGCAGGGCGTCCGCGCGGCAGGACGCCGTCCGAGCGCGCTTTAAGGTACGTGTACATACCGTCGAGATAGCACATGACATTCTTGTTATCGCCGAGCGCCGGCATAACGGAATCGCCACCGCCGGGCATCGACACAACACGGCCGGATGCCACAACGCCAACGAAGTCGCTGTAAGACATGGTCTTCAGCGAGTCGATCAGGGCCGGTGCGTAGGTCGAGCCGACGCCCTCCGGGCCGTGACAGACGTGGCATTCGGAGTGGTAGCGCTGAAAGCCGCGATAGGTGAGGAAGTCGATCGTACCGTCTTCCTTGACGTGATAGGTCGGCGTACCTTCGCCGTCGAACCACTTACCGGCATCCTCGTCGAATTCAGCACCTTCGGCCGCGACCTTGGCGCCGCCTTCCAGCGTGACCGGATCGGCGCTCACCAGCGTTGCCGAGGAGAACAAGACTGCGCCCGCCAGCATGGCCGGCACAGAGAGAATCTTCCAGATCTTCACGCGTTTCCCTCCATAGGAACGTTTCAAGTCGGGTTGTTCGCTACCTCACACCGCTTTGATCTTCCAGCGGTTTCGTGGCCATCGCGTGACGGACGCGGGCAGCGTTGCATGTCGCTTGGACACATATCTTCATATGCTTCACAAACGGCGCGAGGCAAGCAACGGTTCTCAATCGGACAACCGTGTCGCAGGACAAGAATTCTTATTGCCCGCAATTTATTTCTGATCGGCGGCGTCCTCAAAAGGGTCCGCCGGAAACAGAACGGAGCGGTCGTCGATCGAAATACCCGAATACCAGCCGCTGAAGGCCATACCGGGGTTTGAGCCTGTCGATAACTGAGCGGCTTCACGAAACCTGCAGCCAACGACCGGCCAAAAAAAACCGGCGTGGGTTTCCCCACGCCGGCTCTTTGTCGTCACGTCTGCCTTATGGCAGCGAGAAGACCGTCAGCGTGCCGCCCAGAGCGGTGTAGTTCTTCAGGCCAGCGTAGCCGCCGACCGCACCCAGACCGTCGGTCGGGTTGGTCAGACCAGCTGCCAGACCGATGCCGGCCCAGCCGCCAACACCCGAAAGGATGGAGACGTACTGCTTGCCTTTGTGCTCATAGGTCATGACGTTGCCGATGATGCCCGACGGCGTGCGGAACTTGTAGAGTTCCTCACCCGACTTCTCGTCGACTGCTTTCAGGTAACCTTCGAGCGTGCCGTAGAACACGACGCCGCCAGCGGTTGCCAGAGCACCCGACCAGACCGAGAACGGTTCAGGCTTCGACCAGACGATCTCACCCTTGCCGGCATCCCAGGCGATGAAGTTACCCATGCCGCCGTGGGAGTTCGGAGCCGGGAACATGGACAGCGTGGCGCCGACGTACGGCTGACCAGCGGTGTAGGAAACCCGGAAGGGTTCGTAATCCATGCAGACGTGGTTCGTCGGGACATAGAACAGTCCGGTGCGCGGCGAGAAGGCAGCAGGCTGCTGGTCCTTCGTGCCGAGAGCGGCCGGGCAGATGCCCTTCGAGTTCACGTCTTCACCGTTCTTAGCCGTCGAGTATTTGTCGACGACGTACGGACGGCCATAGTTCGGCTTCGACTTGTCGAATTCGACGCCCGTCGTCCAGTTCACGGTCGGGTCATACTTCTCGGCGACGAGAAGCTCACCGGTGACGCGGTCGAGGGTGTAGGCGAGGCCGTTACGGTCGAAGTGGACGAGAACCTTGCGCTTCTCACCTTTCACGTCGATGTCAGCGAGGATCATCTCGTTGATACCGTCGTAGTCCCACTCGTCGAACGGGGTCATCTGGTAGACCCACTTCGCAACACCGGTGTCGGCGTCACGTGCGAAGATGGTCATCGACCATTTGTTGTCGCCCGGGCGCTGAGCCGGGTTCCAGGTCGAGGGGTTACCGGAGCCGTAATACACCAGGTTGGTTTCCGGATCGTAGGAATACCAGCCCCAGGTGGTGCCGCCGCCGATTTTCCACTGATCGCCCTGCCAGGTTTTCAGCGAGGAGTCCTTGCCGACCGGCTTGCCGAGCGACATGGTCTTCTCGGGGTCGAACAGCATGTGATCGTCCGGACCCGACGAGTGAGCACGCCAGACCTGCTTACCGGTGTTCATGTCGTAAGCGGTGACGTGGCCGAGAACGCCGAATTCACCACCGGAGATGCCGACGATGACTTTGTCGTTCACCGGGAGAACCGTAGCGGTGTTGGTTTCACCACGCTTCGGGTCGCCGTTGACGGCTTTCCAGACTTCCTTACCGGACTTCGCGTCGAGCGCGACGACGGTGGTGTCGGCCTGGTGCAGGAAGATCTTGCCTTCAGCGTAGGCGAGACCGCGGTTAACCGTGTCACAGCACATGACCGGGATAACGGACGGATCCTGCTTGGGCTCGTATTTCCAGAGGATGCGGCCCGGCTCGTTCAGGTCGAGCGCGAACACGTTGTTCGGGAACGGCGTATGGACATACATCGTGTCGCCGATGACCAGCGGGGAGCCTTCGTGACCACGAAGAACACCCGTCGAGAACGTCCAAGCGACCTTGAGGTCCTTGACGTTTTCGGCGTTGATCTGGTCGAGTTTCGAATAGCGCTGGTTGAAGTAGTCACCAGTCTGAAGGACCCACTGTTTGGGGTCAGAGATCTGCTTGGCCACCTCATCGTTCGCCAGAGCCGGCGACGCGATAAAGGCTGCAAGCAGCGCACCTGTCAGTGCACTTTTGCGCATTGCGCTTCCTCCTTGTGAGATCTTGCCACGCTTGCAAGAGACAGCAACGTCAGCGTGTCACAGTCCGAAGGCGGCTGGTTTTTCCCAGCTTGTTATCACCTGGACTTTCGATGCGAGCACCGGTTTTTCCCGGTGTCTGGAAGTCGATGCTGTCTGGCCGAAAGTCTATGCACTTTTTGTCGCGGCAAGCAAGCCCATATGAAGAATTTACAGCCCGGTTCGGGAATTTTTCCCTGACCGAACGGGTAGGATCGGCGCTGCCCGCCGAGAGTCCGGCCCGGACTTGCGCTATACTACCGACGATCAGGCCAGAGATCGCTTGCGTCTCCTTATGAATTGGCGGCGACGCGTTGTTTTCCCATCGCGGTTCGGACACGAACAACACGACAGCCAAGACGGCCGACATGACGCACACCGCTTGCGAAATCAGGAGTAAGCCCTTGAAACAACGGTTGAATAATGATCTTACCGACCGCCGGCGTAGAGCGTTCATGGGCGGAGTCGTCAGCTTGCCCCTGGCAGCTCTACTGCCTCGGTCCGCACCCGCGCTGGCGGGACCCGCGGGAGGGGCCGTCTCTGCAGCAGAGGTCACGGAAATCGCCGATGGCGTCTTCGTTCATCGCGGTGCGCATGCGCTGCAGTCAAAGGCAAATCTGGGCGACATTTCCAATGCGGGCTTCATCGTCGGCGAGGAGTCGGTTGCCGTCATCGACACAAGCGGCAGCTACCGCGCCGGCCTGCAACTGAAAGCGGCAATCGAGAAGGTGACGTCCAAACCGATCAGGACGGTGATCAACACACACATGCATCCCGACCATGTTCTGGGGAACGCCGCCTTCGCCGGTGACGGAGTCGAACTGGTCGCACATGCCAAGATGGCGCGCGCCCTGGCATCGCGCGGCGAGCGCTATCTGGAGGCCGCCGAAGATGCGATGGGCCAGGATGCCGTCGAGGGAACGCGCATCGTGCTACCCGAACGGGGCGTGGAAGAGATGGCGCGACTCGATATCGGCGGCCGGACCCTCAGGCTGGAGGCCATGCCAACGGCTCATACCGACAACGACCTCGTGATCGCCGACGAGAAAACCGGCAGCATGTTCGTGGGCGACCTCGTCTTTTCCGGTCACGTTCCGGCACTCGATGGGTCTCTGATCGGCTGGCTCGATGTACTTGAGCGGCTTGGCGATAACCCGCCGGCGCGGATCGTCCCCGGGCACGGTCCGGCCGAGATGGCGTGGGAGGCGGGCGCCGGGCCGATGCGCCGCTACCTCTCCGCGATCGCCCGCGATGTGCGCGCCGTCATCGCCAGTGGCGGCACGATCTCGGAGGCCATGCGCACGGCCGCCGGCGAGGAGCGCTCGGAGTGGGAGCTTTTCGACGAATTCCATATGCGCAACGTTTCGGCGGCTTTCGCGGAACTGGAGTGGGAATGAGGCTCACGGCACATTGAATGGCGTTCCCGGGGGCAAGCCGCTAGATTGGACCATGAAGAATGATGCCGGCCCTGGCATTTCCGGCCGCGAGCCGGCCCCGGCCGGCATGAAATAATTCGCGAGGAGGAGACGAATGAAGAACGACAACATGCTGACGCGGCTTTCAAGGATGCGCGTCTTCGCGGCGATGGCGTTGGCGGGGTCGATGCTGTTCGGCGGTCTTGCCGGCCCGGCGGCGGCGCAGGCGACCGACGAGGACGCCGAACTCTGGCAGAGCATCCGCAGCGATGTCTTCGGTGATGGAAAGACGCTGGTGCAGGGCTCGGACAAGCTCGCGCTCGACGCACCGTACCGGGCGCAGGACGCAGCCATCGTGCCGATTTCCGTGACCATTCCGGCGGCCGTGGCGCCAAAGGTCCGCAAGCTGACGCTTATCGTCGAAAAAAACCCGGCCCCCGTTGTTGCCGCATTCACGTTCGGTGAGGCTGCCGGTCTCGGTGAGCGCAAGATCTCGACGCGCGTTCGCGTCGACATGTATTCCAACGTTCGCGCGGTCCTGGAAATGGACGACGGCTCGCTTCACATGCAGACCAAGTTCGTGAAGGCTGCCGGCGGCTGCTCGGCACCGGCGCTGAAGGACATGGACGCCGCGCTCGCCAACCTCGGCAAGATGAAACTTCGACAGCTCGAGGCACCGCAGCAGTCATCCGTGCCCACGGCAGAAGCGCAGGTCATGGTGCGCCATCCGAACTACTCGGGCATGCAGATGAACCAGCTTACGGGGCTCTATATCCCCGCGAAGTTCGTCGACTGGATCGAGGTGCGAAAGGGCGACGAGCTTGTCTTCGAGATGACCGGCGGTATCTCGCTGTCCGAGAACCCGAACATCCGCTTCACCTTCGCCCGCGGCGTCGAAGGGCCGTTGCGCGTCACCGCGCGCGACACCGACGGCCGGGAGTTCAAGACCGAGGCGGAAGCGACCGGTTCTTGACACGGGCGGCAAAAACGCAAGGCCGACAACGTTAAAAGGGCCGGGATGCAGAACATCCCGGCCCTTTTGTTTCATGAGGCTCCGCCGAAGACGCGGCGCGTCAGAAGCAGAGGAGCTCGGCTTCGACTTGCGCCTTCTTCATGCGGGCGATCTTGTCCTGCAGCGGCTTGTAGCGCAGCGGCGCGACTTTCTCGCCACCCTTCAGAGCGACCGACATCACCGTTTCGGCTTCCTCGTAAGCGTCATAAGGGAGCAGCTCGGCGATCTTGTCGATCGAGCAGGAGCACTTGAAGAGGTTCTCGCGGCTCTGGCCGTTCACCTGCATGCAAGCGAACACATAGTCGGCACGTGCCACGGTTGGATAATCGTTCTGCGGCAGTTCCTGCGCGACCGCCGATTTGGCGGCGGCGCCGAGGCCTGCGGCCACGATCAACGCGGCGGCAGCCAGCCTGTTTCGGATCGCATTCATTTTGCCTCGCTCACTTTTTCAGCGTTCGACAATGCGGCGTCACCCAGTTCGATTCCCTGAAGCCGGATCGTTTCATCAAGAGACGGCGAGCCGGGCTTCGGGCTCGAGTAATGGCTCTTGAAGGCCGCGAAGTAGCCCGGGATGTCCTTGCTCATGTAGAACTCGAACTGAGCGTTCTCGTAACCCTTCATCTTGTCGATGTTCTTCCGGTCGCCGGTAAAAGGGCGGATCGCCAGGCGATAGCCGTCGACCGGCTTGCCTTCATATTGGAACTTCACCGGCTCGACGCCACCGTCGGTGCGCATCGCGACGCGGAAACGATTCTTGTGATAGGCGCGGTTGCCGCCGGCCAGCAGTGAGAAATTCGCGACGGCGCGGTCGAGGAAGAAGACGAGCACGGGGTTGCCCGTCAGACCCGTGATGTCGCGCGGGTCGCGGCCGCGCTCGCCAGTGAACACCTCGACCTTGACATTCCGTTTCTTCTCTTCGGTCACCTTGTCGATCGAAACCTTGATCGTGTCCTCGAAGCCGGGGCCGATCAGCTTGGGTTCCGAGGGCGTGCGAATGTAGTCGTAGGTCAGCGTCTTGCCTTCGGGCAGACCTTCGAGATGGAACGTATTGAACAGCGCGTCGGTGATCGAAGGCGCAGCGAGAGCCGGAGTCGCGGCGGCGGCGATTGCCATGGCGCCGCATGCGAGACCGATCCGCAGACTTCCCGAGAACGACTTGCTCATTGATTTCCTCCGTCCTTGTTATTCATTCGAGGGCATGCCCAGCGGCAGCTTCGCCACCGATCGGGGTAGCTTTGCCAGCCAACTCAGGCATTTCGCCCATCGCGATACACTACGTGGTCCTTGCAGGACAAGATGACCAGCTTCAGTAAACCGGCGGGACTGGCCCCTTCAGCGAAGGAAATCGCCGAAGGCTCGCGGACCGTCCGGCACCTCCAGTTCCCCGACGATTTTCAGACTTCGCACGTCGATGCGCTGGACCAGATTGTCCTCCCAGCAGGCGACGTAAACCAATTCCCCATTCGTTGTCGAAGCGATGCCTTCTGGGTAACCGCCCACGGCGATCCGGCCGATGACCTCGCGCTTTTCAAGGTCGATGACGCTCAGCTTGGAGTCGTACTGGTCCGTCACGAAGGCGCGGCCCTGGGCGATCGCGATCGCATAGGGGCGACGGCCGACAGGGATATCGGCAACCCGCGCGTGGTTCGCGATGTCGATCACCGTCACGTCGTCGCTCTTGACGTTCGCCGTGTAGGCGAAGCGGCCGGCGGCGTCGATGGTTACCCCGAATGGCCGCTCGCCGGTGGGCACCGTGGCCATTACCTTCAGCGTGGCGGTGTCGATAACCGAGACCTGATGGCTGTCGCGGTCGGCCGAAAGCAGCAGCGCACCGTCGGGTGTTACGGCGAGCCCCGAGGGCGACTCGCCGACCGGGATATGCGTTACGACTTCCAGCGATACCGGGTCGATTACAGCGATACGGTGATCGTACCAGTCGGCTACGAAGACGCGCCCATCGGTGGGATGCACGGCAATACCGAGCGGGCCGTTGCCGACATCGAGCCGGCGTTGCACCGTGCGCGCTTCGAGGTCGATGACTGCAACGCTCTTTGCTTCCGGTGCCGTCACGTAGGCGGTACGGCGATCCGGCGACAGCGCCACACCGGCTGGCTTGCCGGCCACGGGGATGCTGGCCAAGACCTTGAGATCGGCGCGGGACACGATCGCAACCGCCTCCGCAAGTTGGCTGGTGATAACCGCTTCGCCCGAATCTTGCGCGCTGCGCGCTGCTACCTTTGCTTCCTCGGCCGCCCAAACGTTCGCGACCGTGGGGAGGATCAATAGCAGCGACAGGAAAACGGCGGCCGAGGTGGCCGCCGCAATCCGACGCAGAAACCATGAGGGCTGCATCAGCCGGCAGCCTCAAGCGATTTCTTCAGGGCCTCCAGGCCACTCGTGTAGACGCCCTTGACCGCTTTGACCGCGGCGGCATCGTTCAGATCTTCCGGCGGATCGTTGTTCATGTAACCGCGATAAAAGGCGCCCTTCCAGGTCACTTTCGACTTACCGCCACCGAGGTCCTCAACGAACAGCCAAGACGAATAGTTGTTTACCGGCACGATCTTCACGTCGACCTCGGTGATCATGTACTTCATCTTCATCGCATCGGCGTCATAGCTGATGAGTTCTTCGAAGACCTGACCGCCACCTTTGAGCGTGAGCGTGCGCTTGGCGCCCGGTTCGTTGCCGCCTTCGGCTTCGGTTTTCTCGAAAGCCGGATGCCAGCTCATGCTGTCGAAGCTGCCGATTGCCTCCCAGACCTTCGCCGCCGGTGCGTTGATCTCGATCGTCTCGGTCACCTTCTGACGCGTGGGCCCATGCGCCTCGGCGGTATGCGTGAGCGCCAGAGGCAGGACCAGCATCAGTCCGGCGAGAAGTGATCGAAGCATTCTTATCCTCCCAAAAAGCCATCGGAATTGCGGGACGGCGTTTTTAAGCGCCCCGCGACCGCGCCAACCTAGCCAGCCAAATCCGGCAGGGCAATGTCACCGCTGACGATCGCTAACGTAATGCGCGACGAACGGTAATTGGGTGGTTGTATTCTACCAAGGTCCATGCTTCCTTCCGGGTCCCACAACGACACGTCCGGCGGCAACGAGGCCGATGCAGAAGTCACTCAGCGATCATCTCAAAACCGCCATCGATCAAACGGCGGCCGTTCTCGAAAACGCGCAAAATCCGCTTATCCTCACCGGCGCCCTCGACCTGAAGGCGGCGGCGCTGGCTGTGCAGCTCGCCAGACGCGTTGGCGGCGTGCTCGACCATGCGGCGTCCTTCGGCCTACGCCCTGGCCAGGAGCAGGGGACGATGGGAACGGTGCCCGGCGAAGCCTTCGTGCGCGCCGACGTCGTCCTTGTCGCCGGACCGCTTAAAGACGCGGCGCGCGCCGACGAGGCGCTCAAGCGGCTGACGGAGTCACGCGAAGGGCGCACGGTCGTAACGCTGGGCGAAGAGGCGGCCGATGCAGTGTCCGGCGAACGGCTCAGCCTCGCCAACCTCAGCCTGCCCGAACTGCTTGGGGCACTACATGCGCTGACCAAGGGTCAGAAGACGGCGCTGTCCGAAACCGATCTGCAAAACGCGCAGTCGTTTGTCGACGGCCGGCTGAAGGCCGCGAAGTACGGGGTCATCGCCTTCGATGCGACAGCCATCGACGAACTTTCCCAATTCATGTTGATGGCCCTGGCCGACACCCTATCAGCGGAAACGCGGTGGACCCTGTTGGCCGTGGGGCGGCCGGCCGGGCAACCGGAGCTTTTGCGCATGGCGCAGGCCCTGACAGGCCTGCCGCCGCCGCTCTGCTTCGGCGGCGGCAAGCCGTCACACGATCCAAGACTATGGCGAGGCACGAACGTAATGGAGCGCGGCGAGGCCGATTGCCTCGTCTGGGTGTCCGGGGACGAGACCGCCCCGCCCGCATGGGCTTCGCCGGTCAAAACGATTGCGATCTCCGCGCGGCCAGATGCGGTTTCCTCCGCCAGCGTGCAGATGCAGATCGGACGGGCTGGAACCGACCACGATGGCCTGATGGAAATTCCCGCAACCGGGTTCATCGCAAGCCGGAAGGCTGACGCGACCTCTTCCCAGCCCGGCGCCGCCGATATTCTCGAAGCCCTGATCGAACGTCTCGGGGCCGGTCATCAGGGAGCCGCCGCATGACACTCCTTTGCATCGCAGGCGGCCGCGTCGTCGATCCGGCGAACGGCCGTGACGAGATCGGTGACGTTTGGGTCGAGAACGGCCGCATCGTCGCGGCACCCGAGGGATCGCCGCCGGCTGAGCGCATCGACGCCACGGGTTGCGTCGTGATGGCCGGCGCCATTGACGTTCACACGCATGTCGTCGGCGCCAACGTCGCCGCCGCGCGACTGCTGCTGCCGGAACGCTATCAGGAAGTCGAGACGCCGGCCGACGCATGGACCGGCGCGCCGTTCGACCTCACGACGACCGGGGCGCTTTATGCCCAGATGGGCTTCACGATGGTTGTCGAACCGGCGATGGCACCGGTGGATGCCGCCGCAACCCACTCGGAGTTGGAACTCGTCCCCTATGTCGACCGCGCGGCGCTGAGCGTGGTTGGCAACGACGACGTGCTTCTCGGCATGCTGCGGGACAAGGCTTCCGAGCAGGCCATCGCCGACTACGTGGCATGGCTTCTCACCTCAAGCCGGGCGATTGGCGCGAAGACCATCAACCCCGGTGGCGTGGCGGCGCTTAAAGAGAACGTCCGCGAGTTCGATCTGGACGACGTCATCCCCGAGTACGGCGTTTCCTCGCGGCAAATCTCGACCGCGATGCGCGCAGCGCTCACCAAGCTGGGCGTGCCGCACCCGCTGCATCTGCACACCCACAACCTCGGCCTGCCGGGGAGCGTCGAGACCGCGCTGGCGACCATCGAAGCGGCGGAAGGCCAGCCGCTGCATCTCGCACACCTGCAATTCTACGGGTACGGCACCGAAGGTTCGTTCGGCATGTCGTCCGGCGCGGTACGGCTGGCGGAGGCTTTATCGAAAAACAAGAACGTCACGGCCGATGTCGGTCAGGTGATGTTCGGGCCGACCTGCACGATCTCCTCGGACACACTCATCCAGTTCAAGGGGCGCAAGTGGGCGACGCCGAAGAAATGGACGGTGCGCGACGGCGATGCCAACGGCGGCGGCGTCGTCCCGTTCAATTACAAGGCGGCAAGCAAAATCGCGGCTCTGCAGTGGGCGATCGGCATGGAGCTGTTCCTCGCGATCGACGACCCCATGCAGGTCTACATGACGACCGACCACCCCAATGGCGGCCCTTTCACCGCCTACCCCGATATCATCGCGCAGTTGATGGACCGTTCGGCGCGCCAGGAAGTCATCGACAAGCTGCCGAAGGAGGCGCTTGAAGTCTCTGCGCTCGGCAGCATGACGCGCGAATACAGCCTCAGCGAAATCGCCAAGATGACCCGACAGGCCCCGGCCAAACTGCTCGGGCTCACCGATCGCGGACATCTGGGCGCCGGCGCCGCCGCCGATGTTTCGGTTTACCGCGAACAAGCCAACAAAGCGGAGATGTTCCGCAATGCCCACCTCGTCCTGAAGGACGGCGATCCCATCGTTCGCAACGGCGAACTGGGGCCATTGCGATACGGGCGCACGCACTCGGTCCGGCCCGACTATGACGCAGGCATCGTGCGGCATGTCGGCGAAGCCTTCGACAAGCGCTGGGGGCTGCCGCCGGAAACATTCAACGTGCCCGACACCCTGATGCGGGGAACCAGTCCGTTCGAGGTGGTGACGTGCCGGAATTGAACGAAACAACAGGCAACGGGCCGATGAAACGAAACGGGATCGTAATCGACGATACCTTCGCTGAAGCTTTCGGCATGAGCGGCGCCGGCGTCATCATCACCGCCGATAGCGTCAAGTGGGCGCGGCAGGCGGCGATCACGATGACCGGCTTCGGCACGTCGGTTATCGCCTGCGGCGCGGAATGCGGCATCGACTGCGACGTGCCGGAATCGGAAACGCCCGACGGCCGGCCCGGCGTGCGGGTTCTCGTGTTCGGCTTCGCCCCCGAAATGGTTGCCGACCAGCTCAAGACGCGGATCGGGCAGTGCGTCCTGACGAGTCCCGGTTCGGCCTGCTTCAACGGGCTGGAAAGCATCAGGAAGGTGAGCATGTCCGCCGGTCCGCGCTTCTTCGGCGACGGCTGGCAGACCGCGCGAAAACTGGGCGCCCGCCGCTTCTGGCGCGTGCCGGTGATGGACGGCGAGTTCGTCATCGAGGACAAGGCGGGCGTCACGACCGACGGCGTGGGCGGCGGCAACATCCTGGTCATCGGTCACAGCCGGCGCGGCGTTCTGGAAACCTGCGAACACGCCGTGGCGGCAATCGCGAAGGTGCCAGATGTGATCACGCCGTTCCCCGGCGGTATTGTGCGCTCGGGCTCGAAGGTCGGCTCCAAATACGGCGCGCCGGCCTCAACGAATGACGCCTTCTGCCCAACGCTGCGCGGCCGTGTCGACTCGCAGCTCGGCGAAAACGATACGACCGTCCTGGAAATCGTTATCGACGGCCTGACGTCGGAAGCGGTCGCGGAAGCGATGCGGGCCGGCATCGCGGCGGTGCTGCAAACCGGGCCGACGCGCGGCGTCACACGCATCAGCGCCGGCAACTACGGCGGCAACCTCGGCCAGCACCACTACCACTTGAAAGACCACCTTCCGAAGGACGAAACGCCATGAGCGCCCTGTCGATGAAACTGCGCGCCGAGCCGCCGCGCCGGCTCGACATGTCCGCGTTCGTGCCCGGCCGGCTGGCGGGCCTTTCCATTGCGGAAATCGAACGACTTGAAATCGCCGCAGGGCCGAAGCCGATCAAGGCGGGGGACTTTTTCGCGTTCGACGGCGCACCCGGTGACCGTCTGGTGATCGAGGGTGGCTCGTCCCGGCTCGACTACATCGGCAAGGCGCACGCCGGCGGCGAGATCATTGTCGAGGGCGATGCCGGAGCCTACGCCGGGCGGCAGATGAAAACCGGCCGGATGGAGATCCGCGGCAATGCCGGCGTCGGCCTCGCGTCGAACCTAAAGGGCGGCATCATCGTCGTTGATGGCAGCGCGGGCGGCTATCTCGGCGCGCCGAAACCAGGCGAGAAAGACGGCATGGCGGGCGGTTCCGTCGTCGTCAAAGGCGATGCCGGCGAATGCGCGGGCGAGCGCATGCGGCGCGGCACACTGGTCGTCAAGGGGCGGCTAGGGGAGAACGCCGGTGCGCGCATGATGGGCGGAACGATCTGGGCCGAGAAAGGGCTGACGCGCGGCGCGGGTATCCAGATGCGGCGCGGAACGCTGATCGGGCCGAGCCTCGACGCACCGCTTCCGACATTCCTCGATTGCGGGCAGCACGACCTCCTAATCGTCCGCATGATGCAGAAATACTGGGCGGAGATCCTCGGCGATCTGGCGCCGCCTTCGCTGACCGCTGCGCCCCGCCGGCTGATGGGCGATACCGCGAGCCTTGGAAAGGGCGAGATCCTCATCGCGGAGGCGGCCTGAACCGCTCAATTCCTCTCCTCCAACCGGACCGGACCTGCCCGCGCCGGCCGTCCGGATCACGGTCGTTTGCCGGCATCGTGAAAGCGCGTGATCGGCCATCCGTGGCATAGCCTCCCTGACTGCCGGAATGCAGAACCGGAAAGGGAGGACGTGATGAAGATCGCCACCATCATCTCGCAGGCGTTGTCCACCGCGCTCATCGCGGGTTTAAGCGCCATTGCAGCACCACTATCGGCGCAGGACGACATGATGCGCCACGTCGATCTGCAATCGCCGGCCTTCACGCAATCGGAACTGACGCGCCAGGAGATCGAAGCGAAGCTCGGCGCGCTCGCCGAAGGGGAGACGCTGGACCTCTCGGCGAAGGCGCTCAACGGGCTCGATCTTTCGGGCCTCGATTTGCGGCGTACCAATCTACAGTCAGCGCGTCTCAATAAGACGAACCTCGCCGGCGCAAAGCTCGACGGCGTCGTTCTCGATCAGGCGTGGGCACTGGATGCCGACTTGAGCGGCGCGAGCCTCGTGGGCGCGCACCTGTTCATGACGCAGTTCGTCGGCGCGAAGCTCGACAAGGCGGATTTCACCGGCGCCCGGGTCGCCGCCAACATGACGCGCGCCAGCCTCAAGGGTGCGAACTTCACGGAGGCCGACCTCTCAGCGGACATGACCAACCAGTCGATGGGGCTGATGCGCGGCGTATTCTCGTCGGCCGATCTGGCGGGGGCGTCCTTCAAGGATGCCAACCTTTCGCGGGCGCAGATGGAATATGCCTACCTTCGGGACGCCGACCTTACCGGCGCCAACCTTTCGGGAAGCGAACTGGCCGGGGCGAACCTGACCGGCGCGAATGTGGCGGGGGCGAATTTCGCGGACGCCGACGTCAATTCGGCGAAGCTTCTCCAGTTGAAAGGTCTCGAGGCGGCGACGAACTACGATTCGGTAAAGAATCTCGACCGCGCCTTCACGGATTGAAGCTCAGGAGACCGAGTTCGGAGATTGCCGAAACGCAATATTGACGGGTTCGGCATACGGTGGGGGCGGAGTAATCAGCCGGAACCCTTCACATGGCGATGCCGGACCCTGTCTTACGAACAAATTATCAAACGGGCCTGCAACAATTCGCAGCGGGGTTTCCGTTGGGCGGAACCTCCGATCCGGCTTTTTTCATCATTCCCGCCAGCGTTGCTGCCGTGCGCAAGCCGCGAGGTTTTTTCGCCCGACGGCCATCGCCTCCCCACTTCGATCAGCTCACCCAGGAAGAGGTTTTCGCCGCTCACGCAATGCGCAACGTCATTCTGGGAATTGGCGACCCCATTGGGGACTTCCCGGGCCTGTTTGGCGAGATCAGCGTCCTGCAATGCCAGCTATTCGCTTTGAAGAGCGAACCGATCATCGGGCAAAAGCAGCTGGACCGCTTCATTCGCCCCGCCTGTTCCATGATCCGCGAAGTACAGGCAAGTGGGCTATCGCTTACATCGGGCGACAAGGTATCGACATGGATGGGCGACTTCGATTGGCTGGAGCGCAATCCCGATCCCGACCTCTGGCATATCATCGTTGCCGAGGCGAACTACGACAACGAATGCAGCGAAGACTTTGTCTCCTGGGTCATCGAGCAGCCTCTATGCGATCGCGCGACCGCCGCCTATCTCTTCCTTGGGTTGGATGGCATAAAATACGTCTGCGATCGTGCCCCAAACGCGCCGGTCGGTGCCGAATTCGGTTTTAAGACCGTGCGCCGAATCTGCGAGCGTTCGGAAAACGGCGACGGATTTCCGCGCAGCGAGCTGACATTGTCGGAGCATGGCAGGGTTGACGACCAGAGGCCGACGCTGGACCGGATGCTGCGGGCCGCAGGATCAGGTCCGTCGGCTCCTATTCCGGTTCCCAAGCGGCTTCTCGCCAGGCCGTTCGAAGGGCGACCCGCCCGAACCCCATTCGTCTTCCATTCGGAAACTTTGATCGAGAGCCGTTGGTGACTTCAACGCAAGTCCGCGAGGCGGCTCGGCCTGCCGGCGGAATCGAGCAGCGGATCGAGACCGCTGATCTCGACGATGAATTTCTGGCGGATGGCGCGGCCGAAATCGGCGAAGCTCTCAGCCGGCAGGATGAATGAGCCCGGCCCGCCGCGCACGTTCTTTTCGTACCAGTCTTCGAGCGTGTATTTCTGATCGCCCTCAAGGATCGGCAACCCGTTGATGACCGTCCCGTAGCTTACGAGTTCATCGCGGATCTCGCGGGCGGCGACGCGGGAGTTGCAGTTGTCGGCGCCGTCGCCCGACACATCGACGACCTTGCGCAGCGCCCGGGCCGGGACCGTCGGCAGAACCTTGTTGTTGAGGTAGCGCATCATGGTGGCGACACAGGTGAACTCGCCCGAATAGCGCGGCAGCCTTCGAATGCGGGAGGCGATTGCGGCGGCCTCCTGCTTTGAGGCGATGCGCGTCCAGTCCAGGGCGATCTCAGGCTGGTCGGACCAGGCGACAATCGTGACCAGTATGGCGCCCTGCGCGCCGTTGAGGATCGTGCCGACCACGGCCGGGTCCTCCAGCGCGTCGGCTATGCCCTGCATCTGAAGCCGATAGCGCTGCTCGTCGACCGAGTTCGAAACATCGACGGCAATCACAAGCGCGGTGTCGACGGCATTGAAGGCAAAACGCTGCGCGGACAGCCGGGGCGACAGCAGGAGCGCCGTGACCAGGCACGCCGCCGCAGCGACAAGGGCAGCCGTCCAACCCAGTCCGCGCCGCTTCACCGGCCGGGAATACAGGAACCGCTTGAGGCGATGCAGGCTTTCGCTCACTGGCGGACCACCGTGCCCGTTTGCGCCGAGTCGAGGCCGATGACCGTCGACAGTCCCTTCGCTCCGGAGAGGCGCGCCCCTTCAACGCGAGCGCCGGTGAAATCGGCTCCCGTCACATCCGCGCCGGTCAGATCGGCTCCGGTGAGGTCGGCCTTGGCGAGGTTGGCATTGAGCAGGATCGCTTCGGTCAGATCGGCACGGACCAGCTTCACGAACGACATTTCGGCCTGCTTGAGGTTGGCCCTGTGAAGCTTGGCGTCCGTGAAGTCGGCGCCGGTGAGCTGGTTATGCGGGATCGTCGAAATCGTGTTGGCACCCGATTCGATGGAGCGGAAGTCCGCCTCCGTCAGGTCCGCGCCGCGGAAACTGGCGCCATCCAGACGCGCGATGACACGGGTGCGGATCATCTTTGCGCCCGTGAAGTCGGCGACCTCGGCGGGATCGAAGCGATCGTTCGAAAAGGTCGTGGGGCGGAGAAGCGTGGCGTCGGTCAGGTCGGCGCCTGAGAAATCAGCGCGGATAATGGAGGAGCGGTCGAGCCGCGTGTAGGACAAATCCGTTCCCGACAGATCTGCACCCGTCAGGTCGGTCCCGTACAGATCCCCGCCGGTGAAGGCGGCCTTTTTAAAGTCGAGACCGGAAAGATCGATCAGCGACAGATTGAGATCGGCGAAGTCGAGCCGTTCGCCTGGCTGCGCTTCGAACAGGCGGACCGTGATTTCGCGCGCCGTAAGGTCACTGGCGTCAGCGGGCGTTGGACCCGCGACGCGCGCAGCAGCCGCGACGGCGAGCAGTAGCGCGGCGATTCGAGCATTTCCCGTTTTCATTCAGACCTCTTGTCGGATCCGATCATTCCAGCTCTGGTGGCGGGATTGTGAACAGTACGCCTGGAAACCGGCCGGAGATCAACCGCCAAGGCACATGACAAGTTCATAACTTCTTTGCCATCGCAGCCTGCTCTTCGCGCGCGCCACCGGTAACCGTGCCCGATCGCCCGCGAACGACGCGGTGGAAGCCGCGTTGCTGGCCGGCCCGGCGGCTGCTAAAAGCGCCCGGACCAGCACCGTGGAGCGCCAGAGGCGCGCGCCCCGCGGTTCTAAGGCATGCCACGCCGCCAGGCCACTATCCCGGACAGCGGAGCGGCCCACAGGCAGGCGACCGGCTAAGCTCGTGTTCTTTTTGTTTCCGACGCTCGGACGGATCGAGTGCGGCGAGCAAAAGCAACACTAGAATCAAATGTTGGCTCGTGTTCCTTACGTCTCCGACACTTGGTCGATCGGGTGCCACAAGGGAACCAAGGGTCGGAGACGGAACACTAGTGCCGGAGACGGAAAACTGGGAGTAGACGCCCGATGGATGGCGAACGTTTCACACTCGATGACTATCTTTCCGGCTGGGCGGGTAGCGATCCCGATCGCCAGGCCATCAGCGCGACGATCACGGCGCTGGCCACCGCTTCCGTGGATCTATCGGGCCTTATCGCAGAAGGACCCTTCGCCCGCGGGCTCGCCCAGACGGTCGGCGATGCCGGCGGCGGCGACGTGAAGAAGTTTCTCGACGTCGAGGCGCACAAGCGCTTTCGCGCTGCGATGGCTGACGCGCCGGTGGCGGCGATGGGCTCGGAGGAAGCCGATACTGCCGAACTCCTCAACGACGGGGCGCCGCTTGTCGTCGCGATCGATCCGCTCGATGGCTCTTCCAACATCGAAACCAACGTCTCGATCGGCACGATCTTCTCGGTGCTGCCGACCGCCGGACTCGAGCCGGACGCGGCACTCTTGCAGCCGGGCCGGGCGCAGGTCGCCTCCGGCTTCGTGTTGTACGGGCCGCAGACGACTCTGATCCTGACCGTTCGCGAAGGCACCCACATCTTCACGATGTCGCCGGTCGATCATGTCTACCACTTGACGCGACGGGATTTGCGCATCTCGCCCGACAAGGCCGAATATGCCGTCAATGCTTCCAACGAACGGCATTGGCCGGACTACGTCCGAGCCTACGTGCGCGACCTTAATCTCGGCAAAGACGGACCGCGCGAAGCCGATTTCAACATGCGCTGGGTCGGGTCGCTGGTGGCGGAAGCCTACCGCATCCTCATCCGCGGCGGCATTTTCCTCTATCCCGGAGACCGCCGAAAGGGCTACGAAAAAGGTCGGCTGCGGCTCGTCTACGAGGCTATCCCGCTGGCACTGCTCATTCGCGAAGCCGGAGGCGAGGCGACCGACGGCTTTACGCCGATCCTCGACATCGAACCGCAGAACCTGCACGAGCGCGTGCCCTTGATGTTCGGACCGCCCGAGGAAGTGTCACGCATCGCCCGCTACTTCGAAGACCGCCATGGCGACGAGAAATCGCCGCTGTTCTCCCAGCGTGGCCTGTTGAGAAGCTGATCCCGCGATGTCGCTTAAACATCCCATCATCTCCGTGACAGGAGCGTCCGGCGCGGGAACCTCGACTGTGCGTCACACATTCGAGCAGATCTTCCGCCGGGAAGGGATTACCGCGGCCATGGTCTGCGGCGACGCGTTTCATCGCTACAACCGCGAAGACATGGACGCTGCGCAGCTCAGGGCGGAGCACGACGGTAACCTGCACTTCAGCCATTTCGGCCCGGAAGCGAACCTGTTTCCCGAGTTGGAAGAGATGTTCCGGCGCTACGCCGCGACCGGCGAAGGCGATTTCCGCCATTACATCCACACCGAGGAAGAAGAACGCGAGCACGGCGTGCCGGTCGGAAACTTCACCGAATGGCGTCCGTTCATGCCAGGCACAGACCTTCTGTTCTATGAGGGCCTCCACGGCGCCCTGAAGACCCCGGAAGTCGACGTCGCCCGGCACGCCGACCTCAAGATCGGCGTTGTGCCCGTCATCAACCTTGAATGGATCCAGAAGATCCACCGGGACAAGGCGCTTCGGGGCTACACGACCGAAGCGGTGACCGACACCATCCTGCGGCGGATGCCCGACTACGTGAACTACATCTGCCCGCAGTTCACCGAGACCGACATCAACTTCCAGCGGGTGCCGACGGTGGATACGTCCAATCCGTTCGTCGCGCGATGGATCCCGACCCTCGACGAGTCGCTCGTTGTTATCCGCTTCCGAAACCCGCGCGGGATCGACTTCTCCTATCTGATCTCAATGCTGCACGACAGCTTCATGTCGCGCGCCAACTCCATCGTCATCCCGGGGAACAAACTCGACCTCGCGATGCAGCTCATCCTGACGCCGCTCATCAACCGTCTGATCGATCGTAAGCGGCGCGCCCTTTGAACGAACCGAACGCCCAAGGAGCCCTCAAGCGCATGTCCAACGCCGGAAATGAAAAGTTCACGCCCACGTCGGCCGACAAAGCCATGGCGAACGCCATTCGCGCGCTCGCGATGGACGCCGTCAAGGCGGCCAACTCGGGCCACAGCGGAATGCCGCTGGGCATGGCGGACGCGGCGACGGTGCTGTTCACCCGGCACATGAAGCTCGATCCGCGCCATCCTCACTGGCCGGACCGGGACCGCTTCGTGCTGTCGGCCGGCCATGGTTCGATGCTGCTTTACGCGCTCAACCACCTGATGGGCTACGAGGACATGCCCATCGAGGAGATCAAGAACTTCCGGCAACTCGGAAGCCGGACCGCGGGCCATCCCGAATACGGTCATGCTGCGGGCATCGAGACCACGACGGGGCCGCTCGGGCAGGGGATCGCCACCTCGGTGGGCATGGCGCTGGCCGAACGGATGCTGAATGCCCGCTTCGGCGATGAGCTCGTGGATCACCACACCTACGTGATCGCCGGGGACGGCTGCCTGATGGAGGGCGTGAGCCATGAGGCGATCGACCTTGCCGGCCATCTCAAGCTGTCGCGGCTCATCGTACTGTTCGACGACAACGGCATCACCATCGACGGCGCCACCGACCTGTCGACCTCGATGGATCAGAAGGCGCGGTTCAAGGCGGCGGGCTGGGACGTGTTCGAATGCGACGGCCACGATATGGCCGCCGTCGACGCCGCGCTGACGGCCGCGAAAGCGTCCTCCGGCCCGGCGATGATCGCCTGCAAGACCGTGATCGGCTACGGCGCACCGAAAGCCGCCGGCACCGCCAAGGCCCATGGCGCAATCACCGCGGACGATGAAATCGCCGGCGTGCGGGAGGCCATCGGCTGGCCGCACCCGCCGTTCGTCATTCCAGACGATGTCGCTGCCGCGTGGCGCGCCGCCGCCGGGCGTTCGGGCGACGCCTACGCCGGTTGGTCGGACCGGCTGGCGAAATCGGACAAAAAGACATTGTTCGAAACCTGCCATCGCGAAGCGCCGGTCGATGAGCTTGCCGGGGCCATCGAGAGCTACAAGGAAAAGCTCGTCGCGGACGCGCCCAAGGTCGCCACGCGCAAGGCATCCGAAATGGCGCTTGAGGTGATCAACGCCGCGCAACCGAACATGGCGGGCGGTTCTGCCGACCTGACGGGTTCGAACAACACCAAGACGAAGGCAATGGAGCCGGTGACCGCCGGCAACTACGCGGGCAGCTACATCTACTACGGCGTCCGCGAGCACGGCATGGCAGCGGCGATGAACGGCCTGGCGCTGCACGGCGGGTTCATCCCTTACGGCGGAACGTTCCTTGCCTTCACCGACTACGCTCGCCCCGCGATGCGGCTGTCGGCGCTCATGGGAAAGCGCGTGATCTACGTGATGACGCACGATTCCATCGGCCTTGGCGAAGATGGCCCGACACACCAGCCTGTCGAGCATGTCGCAAGCCTGAGGGCGATGCCGAACATCAACGTCTTCAGGCCAGCCGATGCTGTGGAGACGGCGGAATGCTGGCAGGCGGCACTCGCGGATACCGGCCGGCCGTCGGTTCTGGCGCTGTCGCGGCAGAACCTACCAACGATCCGCGAGGAGCACACGGCCGATAACCTTTCGGCGAAAGGCGCCTACATCCTTCGCAACGGTCATGGTACGCGCGATGTGACGATCATCGCGACAGGCTCTGAAGTCGCCATCGCGCTCGAAGCCGCCGAGAGTCTGGCTCCCGACGGCGTGCGCGCGGCGGTCGTTTCGATGCCGTCTTGGGAGAAGTTCGCGGCACAGGACCAGGGATACCGCGATGCGGTGCTCGGAACCGCTCCGTGCATCGCGGTCGAAGCGGGCGTGGGCCTGGGCTGGGAGCGCTGGATCGGACAGCAGGGGGTCTTCATCGGCATGACCGGGTTTGGCGCGTCGGCACCGGAACAGGATCTCTACCGCCATTTCGGTATCACGGCGGAAGCCGTCGCCGATGCGGCCCGGAACCTCGTCGGCCGGGGGTAAGGCAAGCGGCCTCGTTGCGCGTTGAGGAATCTGACGACGACGACCCATTTAGATCAATGAGACGAACGACAGGAGCTTGAGGACAATGGCGCGGATTACACTTCGGCAGCTTCTCGACCATGCGGCGGAGCACGGCTACGGCGTACCGGCTTTCAACATCAACAACATGGAGCAGGGCCTCGCCATCATGGAAGCGGCGAAGGCAACCGACTCGCCTGTCATCATCCAGGCCTCGCGCGGCGCGCGCCAATACGCCAACGACATCATGCTGGCCAAGATGATGGAAGCCCTTGAAGCCATCTACCCCGACATCCCGCTGTGCGTTCACCAGGACCACGGCAACAACGTCGCCACCTGCCTGTCGGCGATCCGCAACGGCTTCACCTCCGTGATGATGGACGGCTCGCTGCACGAAGACGCGAAGACGCCGGCGGACTACGACTACAACGTCGCGGTGACCAAGCAGGTGTCCGAACTCGCTCACATGATCGGGGCTTCGGTCGAAGGCGAACTGGGTTGCCTGGGCTCGCTGGAGACCGGCCAGGGCGAGGCTGAGGATGGGCACGGCTTCGAAGGCAAGCTCGACAAGTCGAAACTCCTGACCGATCCGCAGGAGGCCAAACAGTTCGTCGAGGAAACGAAGGTGGACGCGCTCGCCGTCGCCATCGGCACCTCGCACGGCGCCTACAAGTTCACGCGCAAGCCGACGGGCGAAGTTCTCGCCATGGACGTCATCGAGAAAATCCATCAGCTGCTGCCGAACACGCACATCGTCATGCATGGCTCGTCATCGGTGCCGGAAGACTGGCAGGCGGTGTTCAACGAGTTCGGCGGCGAGATGAAGGAGACCTACGGCGTGCCGGTGGAAGAAATCGTTCGCGGCATCAAGCACGGCGTGCGCAAGGTCAACATCGACACCGACCTGCGGCTGGCGGCAACGGCGACTATCCGCAAGATCCTGTCGACCAAGAAGTCCGAATTCGATCCGCGCAAATACCTCAAGCCGGCGCGCGAAGCTATGACGGAAGTCTGCAAACATCGCCTCGAAGCCTTCGGTACCGCCGGCCAGGCCGGCAAGATCAAGCCGATCCCGATGAGCGAGATGGCCGCGCGCTATGCTTCCGGTGCGCTCGATCCGAAGACATCGGGCGCGGCGGCCGCGGCCTGAGGGCGGCGGCGGAGGCTCTGTATTACAAGAGGCTGCCCGGCGGGCGGCCTCTTTTCGCATGACGTGAGGAGGGAAGTGACATGAAAAAGGTGATTGGATCGCTCATAGTGGCCGCCGCGCTGGTGTTCGCCGTCGCGGACGGCGCCGTGCAGCCTGGCGTCGCCGAAGAAGGTCCGCCTTCGAAGGGCGCGACGGGAATGGCCGGCGCGAAGGGAACGTTCGCGTTCAAACCCGACGATTGGCGCGATGGCGTAACGACGTGGTGGAAGGACAGCGACGGTGTCGACCCCGGCGCTCCAGGCTGCCACATCGGCACGGACGCCGACGGAAAACCCAACGGCCGCACCTTCGGCGAAGCGTGCCTTTCAGAAACGGTACTCGTTGAGTCGAACCCCGGCGTCGAAGTCCTGCACAGCCACAAGGATGACACCGGGCATCCGGACACGTTCGACTGCAAGGCGTGGTGCGTCGGCCGCGGCGCCGCGAGCGGGCGATGCGAGAAAGCCCCGGCACCGCCATGCGCCGAGTCGGCACGCTGCGTCTGCGACTGACAGCGGTTGAACGCGAGGCTCAATCTTCCAGCGAATCTTCTCGCTTGGCGTCGACGAGCTTCGCTTCTTCCTTTTTCCGCTTCAGGAAGCGCTCGCCGTAGCCGTCGATTTCCTTGTCTTCGATCACCTTCTTCGCGCGGCCGAACACCTCGTCTTCTTCCTCGTCGATGTGGTGCTCGTAGTCGTGGCGCAGTTTATCGAAGGTCTTCTTCCATTCGGCGGCCGAGGCATCCATGCCATTCAGCTTCTCGAGAAGATCGTCGAGTTCCTGGTGTTCGTGAATGGAATGGCGCGCGGCGTCCTCACCCCAGGTCTTCGAGATGAGCTTGGAGTAGAAGGTCTCTTCCTCGGCCGCGGCGTGCGCCTTCACATCGTAATAGAACTCATTCCACGCTGCCGCGCGCTCGTCGGCGTTGTCGGCATCGGCAATACGAGCCAAGAGATCGCGGTGCACCTTGTGGTCTTCGCGGATCGCTTCGTAAATCGAAGGCATGTCGTCGGTCCTCACGTGTCATTCTTACAGGCGCTTCCCTGTCAGAATGCCCGGCTCGAACCGACGGTTCCCACGAGCGATCAAGAAGTGGGCTCCAGGAGGCGCCTGCACTCCGCGAGGAGATCGAAGTTCGGGCAGAACTCGGGGGCTTCGCGCAGTTCCTCGGGGCTATCCAGCCAGACGAGGCAGCGGGTCGCGCAGTGGCAATTGAGGCAACGCGTGCGGGCTTGCGAATAGGCGGTGCCCTGGCCTTTGCGGATCAATGTCATTTCGTCGACATCGAGAGCGCGCATCATGTCCTGGAAGCGCTTTGCCCTACGTTCGACCTGTCTTGAGATCGGCCCTTCCATTGCTGCCTCCACGCGTTTCCTGGTTTATTCGTTGGCCTCCCGGTTCCCCTCGCGGCACGTTCGCGACCCCTCTGAGCCGTCGAACCGTGACGCTGGACTAAGGTATATGATGCAGCATTGTGCACCCTTGATGTGAGTCAAGCGCAGGTGCGGCAGAACGCCGGGCCGGGCGGGGTAAGCCGGACGACCCGTCGATATGCGGTCGAATGGCCTCGAATGCCCGGCGATCGGGCAAGCCGGCGTAAACTCGATCGGATTCCCGAGGCGCATGATGGTGGAACCTCAATCGCAATCGCTTCGCCGCCAGCTCGAAACGCATGGCGTGATCGTAAGCTGCAAGGACGGGAACGACTACCTTGTCCGCACGGTCCGGCCATCGGATGCCGATGCCATCATGCGCGGCTACGATGCACTGACCGATGAGCAGAAGTGGCTGCGCGTCCTTCACACCCTGCCGCATCTGACGCCGGCGATGGCGCACGAATTCGCCGAACCGCCGCCGGACAAGGTTTTCGCCGTCGTGGTGGAAGGCCGCGATAATCTTGCGGGCGAACTTGTGGGGTCTGCGCGCATCGCGGGATTTGGGCCTCGACGGGCGGCTGAATTCTCCGTGACGGTTCGACCGGAAGTCGCCGGGATCGGCTTGGCGCGCCAGGCCCTTCAGCTCGTGATCGAGGTCGCCAGGGAGTCCGGTTGCCGATGCGTATGGGGCTCCATCTCGGGCCTCAATGGCCCGATGATCGGGCTCGCGAAAAGGATGGGCATGACCCTGCGCCGCGACCCCGAGGACCTGGCGGTGCTAATAGCGGAACTACCGCTTGGGTAGGTTCGGGTACGCCGAAAAGGCGCAGGCGTGCTTGGCGCCCGCGGCGGTTCAAACCTTCTGCTCGGGGCGTATGGCGGCCGCCGCCGCGCTCATTGCGCGGCGCGGCGGCGGGCCTCTTCCTCCTCCGGTCGGAAAAGGTCGCCCGAACAATTGAGGTAGGCAGCGCGGACCTGATTAGGCAGCGGGCCGCTGAGGCGATAGCTTTGTTCCGCGCGCTCCTTGCCCTCGAAGCGGCAAGCGAATGTTCCTCCGCCAATCATCAATTCCTGGATGAGAAGGGCGATATTGTCATCGGTGGCTGGAGCGGAGAGTTCGTTGAGGCCCTCGATGGATTGAAAGCGCTTTTCCTGCATGACGTCGGTGGAGCCGTAGTTCGCGGTATCGAGGGTTGGGATTTCAAAACCGCCTTCGGGGCTGTTGACGAGCCGGTTGCAAGGTCCGCGCAGCGCCAGGATGGTGGCGTTGCCCTCGCGGCGGACCAGCAGTTCGAATCGTTTCTCCTCACCCGTCGCCTTGAAGACCGCGCGCACCCCGCAGGCCTTGATGGCGCCGGCCTCGGACACGAGAACGACCGGTTCGACCGTCGTTTGCGCAATAGCCGGTCCGGCTGCCCAAACAGATATGAACGCCGCGAACAGGACGGCCAGCGGGAACCCTTTGAGGCGGCGATTGGAATACATCTTCTGAAACCCTCGTTTCGCTTGCTCGACTTGAGCCTACGGGAAATTCCGCGGCGCGGTTCGTTATCCCAGAAAGCGCCAGACCGCGGCGCGTTTCAATTCACTATCCTCCAGTTCGCGCGTGGTCGGCACGTCGTATTCGGCGAGCTTTTCGAAACGTTCCTTCGGGAAATAGGAGCGGCGCGGATCGCCCACCAAAACAGGACTGCCGCTCGCCAGGGCGCGGAGCATGAATGCCAGAACGCGGCGGGTAAGGTCGGCTTCGTAAAAGAGGTCGCCGACGAGGAGCACGTCGTAAGCGTCCGGTTCCGTATCGAGGAGGTCGGTCGTGGCGATTTCCAGGGTCACGCCATTCGCTTCGGCATTTAGGCGGGCAGCCACGGCGGCAAAGCCGTCGACATCCGCCGCAACGGCGGAGGCGGCGCCAGCCTGCATCGCAGCGATGGCGACGATACCGCCGCCCGCGCCGAGATCGAGGATGCGCTTTCCGGCAACAAGCTCGGAATGGTCGAGAACGTAGCGCGCTAACGCCTGGCCGCCGGCCCAGGCAAACGCCCAGAACGGCGGCGGCAGCTGCAGACCGCCGAGTTCCTCCTCGGTCTTCTGCCATATCGGCAGGCTCTCCTCGGCAACGTGCAGGCGGATTTCGGGAACCAGCGGCGGTGACAACAGCATCGTGTTGGCGCGGATGAAGCGTGCGCGCCCTGCGGGATCCCAGGGAGCGGGCTCAGGGGCGACTGGCTCAGGGGTGTCTGGCTCAGGGGCGTCGTTCATTTCGGCAGCGATTTCGGGTCGAGGCCGCCCATCCGGCAGACTTCTTCCCATTCGGCTTGCCGGACGGGTTGTACCGACAGGCGCATGCTGGTGACGAGCGACATCTCCGCAAGTTTCGGATTTTCTTTTACGTCCGCGAGCTTGACCGGCGTCGGCATGGCGCAAACCGCGCGAACGTCTACGCATTCCCAGCGCTCATCGTCTGTGGTGGAATCGGGATGCGCGAGTTTGCAGACCTCGCAGATGCCGACGATTTCAAGACCGATGTTGGAGTGATAAAAGAACCCCAGCTCGCCCTTTTCCATGGCGCGCATGTTGTTGCGGGCCTGGTAATTGCGCACGCCATCCCACTCCTCGCCCTTCTTTCCTTTCTTCTTCAGGTCTTCCCAGGAAAAGACGTCGGGTTCGGACTTGAAGAGCCAGAAAGCGGGACGTTCGATTTCCGCCGGCGCAGCCGCTGCATTCTTCTTGGCGGGTTTTTGGGCGGACTTTTTGGCGGATGCCTTGGAGACCGCTTTTTTGGCCGGCGCGGGCGAGCTTTTCGGCTTCGCGGATTTCTTTTCCGCCGCCTTCTTTGCAGCCTTTTTTGCTGCCGGGGCCTTGTCGGGCTTTTTCGTCATTTCAGTCCTGCGTTTTTCAAACGTTTCCTGCGGATGTCTTTCGCCGCCTTCTCTCAGCCTTCCGCTTTCTGCGGGCGCGACATCAGTCCTTCGATCGCATCGTCGACCGTCAGTTCGCCCGTCACGATCCGATGCACGGCATTCGAAATCGGTAGATCGAGCCGATGTTCGGTGGCAAGGCGATCGACAGCGGCGGCGGTGTATACCCCCTCGGTGACGGCGCGGCGCTCGCCGAGGACTTCGGCAATTGTGCGGCCTTGGCCCAGCGCGCGCCCAAGCGACATGTTGCGGGATTGCGGACTGGAGCAGGTGAGCACGAGATCGCCCAGGCCCGACAGACCGGCAAGCGTCTCGGGCCGCGCGCCCAGCGCCGCACCGAACCGACGAAGTTCAGCGAAACCGCGCGTGACCAGAGCGGCATGGGCACTGGCGCCCAGTTGCTTGCCGTCGACGATCCCCGCGGCAATAGCGAGCACGTTCTTCAGAGCGCCGCCTATTTCGACGCCGACCGTGTCTGATGACCAGTAGAGGCGCAGATTGCGGTAACCCAGCCCCTCGGCCAGCTCGCGGCCTTCCGTCTCGTCGGGGAAGGCAAGCGTAAGCGCCGCTGGCAGGCCACGGGCGACATCGGCGGCGAAGCTCGGTCCCGAAAGAACGCCGCAGGTCGCGGCCGGCAGTGATTCCGCGACGACCTCGCCCATCAGCCTGCCTGTGGCCTGTTCGATGCCTTTGGCGCAAACGACGACGGGATGACCTTCCGGCAAGTGTGGCGCCAGATCTCCGGCGATGCGCCGGACATGCTGGGCGGGCGGCACGAGAAGAACGACATCGCAGCGCGCCGCCTCGGCGAGATCGCCAGTGGCCTCGATGTGGGCATCGAGTTCGACACCGGGCAGGAACACGCGGTTGGAGCGGTGGTCGTTGATTTCGCGGATCGTCTCTGGCTCGTAGGCCCAAAGGCGCACATCGCGACCGGCGAGCGCCATCGTCTGGGCCAATGCGCTACCCCATGCACCGCCGCCGACGACACCGACGCTCGTGATGCTCATCCTGCCGACCCCTCCCTCGGTTTCCTGACGGGATCATAAAGCATGCCGCTCCCCATTGCGCATCCCTCACACATCACCAGAGCCGCGGTGGCCACTTTACGCCTTGACGCCGGCACCGCGCACTTTCGGCGCGTCGGCATCCAGGGGCCACCGTGGTCGAACGGGCGCCTCCAGCGGATCGATCAGGCCGCGCGCCAACCGCTCAGCGCCGGCCCAGGCGACCATGGCGGCATTGTCGCCGCACAATGCAACCGGTGGCGCGTGGAACGACAGCCCCTCGCTTTCGCAGAGCTTTTCAAGGCCGGAGCGGAGTGCCTGGTTGGCGGCCACCCCGCCTGCGGCGACAAAATGGCGGAGGCCGCCCTCGGTTTCGCGCGCGCTTGCAATGCCGCGACGGCAGCGATCGACAACGCTCTCGAGGACGGCTTGTTGAAACCCCGCGCACAGGTCGGCGATGTCCGTATCGGTCAGTGGCGCGACCTCGCGGGCGCGATGGCGGACCGCCGTCTTCAACCCCGCGAAGGAGAAATGCGGTTCCTCGCGGCCCAGCATCGGACGCGGCAGCGCGAAACGCACCGGATCGCCATCGCGTGCCGCTTTCTCGACGGAGGGACCGCCGGGCTGCGGAAGGCCCAGGAGCTTGGCGGTCTTGTCGAACGCTTCGCCCAGCGCATCGTCAATGGTGGTTGCCAGCCGCGTATACTCGGCGACGCCGCGCACCATCAGGAGCTGCGTGTGGCCTCCGGAAACGAGCAACAGGAGATAGGGTGGCGGTAGGCCGTCGGTTAGACCGACGGTCAGAGCATGCGCCTCGAGATGATTGACGGCGGCGATCGGTAGGCCGCGCGCGAGCGCGATGGCCTTGGCGGTGATGAGGCCGACGATCAGACCGCCGATCAGCCCTGGACCGGCAGCGGCAGCGATACCATCGATATCGTCGAGGCTGGTGCCGGCTTCGTCGAGCGCCATGCGGACGATGTCGTCCAGACAGCCGGCATGGGCGCGCGCGGCCAGCTCCGGCACGACGCCACCATAGTCGCGGTGCTCCTCCCATTGGGCACGGACGACAGACGACAGGATGCGTCCCCGGCCCTCGCCATCGCGCGCGACAACAGCGGCCGCGGTTTCATCGCAACTCGTCTCGATACCGAGGATCAGCCGCTCGCCGGCGCGCTTGTCCATTCCCGTGCAATCCCGTCCCGCTCTTTCGGTGTCGCGGCGGGCGTGACAACCGAACCTGTCAGGGTCACGTTGCGTTCGCGGCGCCACAACGGCATTAATGTCGGCACGACGAACAAACAGCCCGCGGCGCGCAGATCGCACCGCCTACACCCGAGGACCGACACGTGCAAGAGAGGCCTATCCGGATCGGCACCCGCGGATCGCCGCTGGCTTTGGCGCAAGCCCACGAAGTGCGCGGCCGCCTGATGGACGCCCACGGCCTGCCGGAAGACGCTTTCGAGATCGCCATCATCAAGACTTCCGGCGACAAGATCCTGGACCGGCCGCTCGCGGAAGTCGGCGGGAAGGGGCTCTTCACGAAAGAACTCGAAGACGGGCTGCTCGACGGTTCGATCGCGTTCGCTGTCCACTCGATGAAGGATGTGGCGACCGTGCTGCCGCCGGGATTGACCCTTTCTTCAATCCTGCCGCGCGAGGACGTGCGCGACGCCTTCATTTCGCTGAACCACGCCTCGATTTCGGATATGCCGTCCGGCGCCAAGGTGGGAACCTCGAGCCTGAGGCGCGCCGCGCAATTGAAGAACACCCGCCCCGACCTCGAAGTCGTCGGGTTTCGCGGCAACGTGCAGACCCGTCTCGGTAAACTCGCCGACGGCGTCGCGGACGCGACGTTCCTCGCTTGCGCCGGGCTCAACCGGCTCGGAATGTCGGACAAAATCACCCGGCCCGTCGAGATCGACGAGATGCTTCCAGCGGTGGCGCAGGCTGCCGTCGGCATCGAAGTACGCGATGGCGACGAGCAGGTGCAGGATCTCCTCGCGCCGCTCAACGACGAGAAAACGGCGCTGTGCGTGACGGCGGAGCGGGCTTTCCTCAGAAAGCTCGAAGGTTCGTGCCGCACGCCGATTGCAGGACTGGCGCGGCTGGAGGGAGGGCGGATTCACCTCCAGGGCGAAGTGCTGTCGCCGGATGGGTCGGAGAAATATTCCGGAGAACGCGACGGTCCGGCGGCGCAGGCGATTGCGCTGGGAGAGGCGCTCGCGGATGATCTGTTGGCGAAAGCCGGGGCAGAGTTCGTGGCGCGGCTCAAGGCTCTGACGGGCTGAACGGCGGTTCTGGACGGAACAACCGGGAGAAGATTGGGGGAGCTGGGGGGGAACCGCGCGCAATCGCGCGCGTGAGGATTAGGAGTTGTCATGCGCATCCTCGTGACCCGGCCGGAACCCGAAGCGACCACGTTACAGGCGACGCTGATCGCCCTGGGCCATCAAGCGATCGCCTCTCCGCTGATGTCGATCAGACTTTATCCCCCGGAAGACTTCGGACCAGGCCTCATCCAAGCGCTGATCGTCACCAGCCGCAACGCCGTAAGGGCGCTGGCGGAAAGCCCCCGGTTATCCCAAGTCATCGACCTTCCCGTCTTCGCGGTCGGCCCCCGCAGCGCCCAAGACGCCCATGACCTTGGCTTCCGGGGCGTGATGGAAGGGGCGGGCAGTGCATCCGATCTGCCGGCCCTCATCAAAGCGCATGCCGACCCCGCGGGCGGGCGGCTTGTCCATATCGCGGGCTACAAACTCGCCTTCGACCTCGAAGGCGCTCTGCGAGATATGGGGTTTACGTACGAAGCGATGCGCTGCTACGAAGCCCGCAAGGCCGAGGCTTTGAGCGCAGAAGCTGTCCGTGCGCTCAGCGACGGTCATGTCGATGCCGCAGTCTTGATGTCTCCGGATGCGGCCCGCACCTACGTCGCACTGCTCGAGCGCGCCGATCTTGTCGAGCCCGCACGATCTGTTGCCTGCCTCTGCATTTCGCAAGCGACCGCCGATGCGTTAGGCTCGTTTCAACCCGTATCGACGAGGATCGCGGACCGCCCGAATTCCCAAGAAGTGCTTGCACTTGTTAACCGGATGGCCGAACAATCCAGCTCATGAGCAAAATCGCCGCTTAAATAAGACGTTGAGCCTTACCGACCGGTGGCTCAGCGCGCGGTTTAGCCCGCGGCATCGCCGGCTCCGGCAAGTATCCGCGTAAGAGGTTCCCCGTACGATGACCGACAAGAAATCCCCCTCCGACAAGCCCACTTCCGGCAAGCCGGGATCCGGCACGCCAACGGCCGGGAAGAAGCCGCACGCGACCATCGATCTGAAAGCGACCGAGGTAAAGTCCGGCGAAACCGACAAAGCAAAACCGACGTCCGTCCCAGGCACCGGCGGCTCGTCGACGGCGGCGGGCGGTCCTGCGAAATCCACCGCGACAGCGGGTACGTCGAGCGTCGAGGCAACCCCCGGGGCCGCGAAGGATGCGAAATCCGCGACCGCGGCCGCAACCGGAGCAAAGCCGGACGAAAAGAAAACGGATGACAAGAAGCCCGGCGCAACGACGACGGCCGCCCCGGGCGCGAGCGCCGCGTCGGCTGCCGGCGGATCCGCGGCCATGTCCGGTGGCAAATCGACCGGCGGTAAAGCCGATGACAGCCTCAAGTCGGGCGGCTCCGGCTCGAACGGCGACGGCGGCCGCGGCAAGGCCGGCGCCGCTCCGCCGCCGCCGCGGCGCTCTGGCGGCGGCATCGGTTCGATCTTCTCCCACCTCGCCGCCGGTCTGGTCGGCGGCTTCGTGATGCTGCTCGGCGCCGATGCGCTGCAACCGCAGCTCGCCGAGATCAAGACCAAACTCGGGCTTCCGGAAACCGCCGATAACTCGGGACAGGTCGCCGAGTTGCAGACACGCCTCGCCGCGCTGGAACAGAAAACCGGCGAGACCGATAGCACGGCGGGCCAGGCACAGCTCGAACAGCAGGTCGCCGATGCCCAGACCAAGCTGGCCGAACTCGAATCCCTGAAAGGGGAGCTAGCCCAGCTCAAGGAGCAGCAGTCGAGCCTCGAAGCGAAAACGCAGGAAGTCGCTGAGCAGGCAGCGAGCGGCGGCGGTGACGGCGAAGCTGTTCCCGAACAACGAATCGCACGGCTTGAACAGCAGCTCGAGGCCATGACTTCAGCGGCGAAGAACGACGAGGGAAGCGGCTTCGTACCGAAACTGGCGGCGCTGACCGGACGGATGGCGGACCTCGAGCAGACGCTGAAAACTCAAATCGATTCCGTTCGCGCCAGCGTCAGTCAGGACGTCGGAAAACGTATCGAAGAAATCGAAACCTCCAGCGAGGCCGCGCGATCCGGTACGCAGCGCATCGACCGGCAGCTTTCCGGCGTCGCCAACGATACCGCCCGCCTCGGCCAGCAGCTCGAAACCGTCAAGGCGGACATGAAACGCCTCGGCGACACGCTGCGCGCCCTGCAGGAAGAAACCGCGACCGTCTCCAGCCGGCTGTCCGGCTTCGAGGGCGACGTAACCTCCAAGATCGGCAAGTTGGCCGGCCCGGACGACATCAGCGGCGCCGTCTCACCGGTGGCCGATCAGGTGCAGCAACTTGCTTCACGGGTGGAGAACGTCGTCGCGGCGGAGAAGGACCGCAAGGAGAACGCCAAGCGGATCGTGCTGACGCTCGAACTCGCCAACCTGGAGCGCGCCATCGAACGCGGTGAAAGCTTCTCCAACGAGCTTGCCCAGGTGAAGCAAACCGCCGATGGCCTGCTCGACCTCTCCAAGCTTGAGCAATTCGACACTTCCGGGGTCGCTTCCATCTCCAAGCTTCAGGAAGGGTTCCGTCCCGTCGCGCATCAAATCATCGAAGCGACCGACGCTCCCAGCGGCGACTCGGTCTTCGATCAGCTCCTCGCCAACGCCCGTTCGGTCGTGAAAGTGCGTAAAGTCAACCACGCCGACGGTGATACCAGCCCCGAAGCGATCGTCGCCCGGATCGAGGACGCGCTGGCCTCAGGCCGGCTGGGCGAGGTGATCGGACTGGCGGAAAAGTTGCCGGAAAGCGGGCAGCAGGCGGCCGGCGACTGGCTCGCCAAGGTTCGCGACCGTAACGCGGTCGACGTCGCGCTCGCCTCGGTCTCCGACCAACTCAAAGCGTCGCTTTCGGGCGCGTCGTCCGAAACAAACTGAAGGCTACTTTCATCATGCTGCGTCTCCTCGTTTTCCTCGCCTTCATTATCGCGCTGGCTTCCGGACTTGCCTGGCTGGCGGATCGCCCGGGCCTGATCGTCGTCAACTGGGAGGGCTACCAGGCGGAGATCAGCGTCTTTCACGCGGTTGTGGCACTGGCCTTCCTGACCGGTCTCGTGCTCGTGATCTGGTCGGTGCTTCGGCACCTCTGGGAAAGCCCAGCGGCGATCGGCGGGTACTTCAAACGGCAGCGCCAGAAGCGCGGGCTCGATGCCCTGTCGACCGGCATGATCGCCATCGGCGCCGGGGACCGTGCGACGGCGACGAAGTACGCCATACAGGCGCGCAAATCGATGCCGAACGAGCCCTTGACGCACCTCCTTCGGGCGCAGGCGGCGCAACTTTCAGGCGACAAGGGCACCGCTCGGCGCATCTATGAGTCGATGCTGGCATCGCCGGATACCGAGCAACTCGGCCTGCGCGGCCTGTTCCTGGAAGCGGAACGCGAAGGCGAATTCGAAGCTGCAAAGCAGTTTGCCGAACGCGCGGTCCGCCTCAATCCGCAGTTGAGCTGGCCGGTCGACGCGCTGTTCGACCTGCAGTGCAAAGGGCACGACTGGGTGGGCGCGCTGGATACCCTCGCCGTGGCGCGCAAGAACGGTCACGTCGAGAAGGCGAGCGCCGAACGGCGGCGCGCGGTCCTCCTCACGGCACAGGCGCAGGATCTCGAGGACAAGGATCCAGAGCGCGCGCTCAACCTTTCGCTCGATGCGCATAAGCTGGCCCCGGGACTGGTGCCCGCCGCGGCCATCGCCGGCCGTCTTCTCGCTTCACGCGGGGCCACCCCGAAGGCCACGAAGCTGTTGCAGAAAACCTGGCAGAAATCGCCGCATCCGGATCTGGCCACGGCGTTCGCCTATGCCCGGCTGGGCGACAGTCCGCGCGACCGGCTCGACCGCGTTCGCAAGCTGGCGCAGCTCAACCCGCATTCTCTGGAAAGCGCCATCGCGCTGGCCAATGCGGCGATCGAAGCGAAGGACTACACGGCCGCGCGCAAAGCACTCGAACCGCTGAAGGAAGGCCGGCTTACGCAACGCGCCTGCACACTGATGGCGCGCATCGAAGGCGAGGAACACGGCGACAAGGGTGCCGTTCGCGAGTGGCTGGCGCGTGCCGTCAATGCTCCGCGCGATCCCGCCTGGACGGCCGACGGCGTGATTTCCGAACACTGGTCGGCGGTTTCCCCGGTCACGGGCGCGCTCGATGCCTTTCAGTGGCGCGTACCGGTGGAAAGCATGGAGAAGACCGCCGACGAAATCGTCGCGCGCAAGCTCGAGGAACTCGTCGCGCTCGGCGCACCGGTCGATGCCGCCGTCGCCGCCCGCGACGTTACGCCCGAGTCGGCGGCGGGCAACAGCATTGTCGAGACCGACAGCATCGAGGACGCCATCGCCCCTTCGGCCGGTCCGACGCCTGCCCGGCCACCGGCCGCCGATATCGCCGACGCGGATGCGGTGACAGTTCGTCCCGGCACGACAGCCGCGAAGACCGTCGCCGGTACGGGTACCGCTGCCTCGAGCAGCCGAGCCGGCCGTAGCGCGAACGCCGCTGCAGACGCGGGCACGCCCGGGGAACAGGCCAAAGCTCTGCCACCGCTCGATACGCTCGACCGCGAGCGTCAACCTTCTGCCGCTCAATCCGAGCCTGTCAGCGCGGAGGCGACCGCTCAGGCCCTCGGCGACACGTCGAAACCGACGGCAGCTCAGGAACGCTCGATGCGGGCGGCGGCGGCCGTACGCCAGCCGAAGGTCAGCGACGAACCGGACGGGACCGCAGCCGAATCCGCGCCAGCGGATTCTTCAAGGAAGGCGCCGACGGTCACTCCGGCGCCTGCCAAGCCCGTGTCATCCGAACAACCGGCCAGCGAAAGCGCAAGTGCGGATCCGGACAAGGGCGCGCAGAGCGGACGCACGCCCGCGGCGTCGACGGCATCCGTTTCTCCGGCTTCTTCGCCCGGTACCGAGACACCCCCAAAGGGACAGGACAAGGAAAAGGCCTCCGCTGCCGCGCCGTCGGCTTCAGAGAGCGCCACCTCGACCGGCTCGGACCAGAAGGCAGACGCGCCGGAACGCTCCGCGGCAACGTCCCGCCCGTCGAAGGAGACGGATACGCGTTCGCGCAGCGGTCAGGACGACGACGATAGCGGACCGAAGGGTTTCACATCCGGCAGCGGCGATCGCGACACCGCCGGTCAGTCGGGCGGAAAACCGGGAAGCGCATCGCTCAAGGCCGGGAGCAGTACAGATGCCGCCGGCATTCGCCAAGAGGCTTCAGACAGGAACCGCGCCGGCCAGACTTCGGCTCGCGCTGTCTCCGAAGCCCGCATCTTCGTCTCGCCGCGCGCGCCCGACGACCCCGGTCCGGATGATAGCACCGAGGCGGAGGTCCCTCAGGCGCTCAAGCCGTACCGGGTGCATTCTTGAGCCTCGCTTGCGGCGACTGGCCGTCGGCATCGTAGCCGGTGGAGGCCAAACGCCCGAGGGCACCAGACGTGGCCCCAAGTCTCGGGGCATCGTCCGGGCTGAACGGTGACGCCACGGAATGCGCGGGAGCTACGCGCAAACGGACGGCGCGCCGGGCTCCTTACCTGCGGGCGGGCTCGGGACGAAGGGCTTGCCAAACACTCTCGAAGGCCTTAATTACCCGGGTCTTCGATACATCCGCAGCCCATCAACGAACGGTGAAGGGTTTGCGGATAGCTTCGTGCGCACGGGACGCCTATGGGCTCGGATCCTGTCGCCAACGGTCAGCCGCTTTAGCTCAGCTGGTAGAGCACATCATTCGTAATGATGGGGTCGCGTGTTCAAGTCACGCAAGCGGCACCACACCCACTACACATGTATCGGCTGGCTCTTCGGGCTCTTTTGCAGCGCGGACGCCGGCCAGCTGGGACGGCGCTTTTCCACAGAAAACGGCCATGTACTATAGTGCCCTGCAGTTTGCGGGCTCGCATACGAGGCCACCGGATGCAATGCTGGACGCTGACAGAGATCAGACCGTCCTGGATGCACTGCAATCCGAGTTTTGTGAGGAAAGCCAATGCGTCGTGTGTCAGAGAGCCCCGAGGCGGCGCGACTCGCCCGCATGCTGGTCGAAGCCAAATCCGAGCACGTCCGAAGATTGATCGCGAATGGGCCCCATCGCGCCGAGGCCTGGATTTCGGAACTCACTCAGCACGAGCAGGCGCTTCGGCAGGAACTGCGCAGTGTCAGCGAAGCGTTGAACCGCATCGCTCAGTTTCGCGGCAGGCAAAGATCGGGCTCTGGCGACGGTATCGCGAAAAGCTCCAACGCTGCGTGAGGCCTTCATTGTATTCGGATTGGCCTGAATCGCCCATCGGCCTTCTGCTTGGCCAACGCTGGGCTCGCCCGCCGCGTTCACGAATCTCCGCCCGAAAAGAACCTAATCAGCGCATCGCGCGTTGCGTCGGGCATTTCTTCCGGCAGGAAGTGACCGCAATCGAGCGCCTGGCCGATCACACCAGCGTCGGACCGTTCCTTCCAAAGCACCATGACATCGAACTGGCAGCCGACGACGCCCCGGCCGCCCCACAGCACCAGCAGGGGCTGTGAAAGACGGCGCTCTGCGTTCGTGTCCGCCTCGTCGTGGCGGAGGTCGATGGTAGCGGAGGCGCGATAGTCTTCGCAGGCGGCATGGATTGCGCCCGGCGACGTGAAGGCGTCAACGTAGGCACGTATCGCTTCCTCGGTGAACGCGCCGGGGAGTTTCGACCAGCTTTGAAGCTTCGCCCGTAAATAATACTCCGCCTCACCGGCGATCAGTCGCTCCGGCAGGTCGAAAGGCTGAGTGAGAAAGAACCAGTGGTAATAGGCTTCGGCGAACTCCTTGTTCGTTTCGGCGTACATCGCTGCCGTGGGGGCGATGTCGAGGACCGCAAGGCGCGCAACGCTGTCGGGGCAATCGAGCGCGAGCCGATGAGCGACGCGGCCGCCTCGATCGTGGCCGGCCAGATGAAACCGTTCAAATCCGAGCGCGTTCATTACGCCAACCTGATCGGCGGCCATCGCGCGCTTCGAGTATGCCGCGTGTTCGGGGTCGGTCTTCGGTTTGCTCGATGCGCCATAGCCCCTCAGGTCGGTGGCCACGACGGTGAACCGCTCGGCGAGCGCGGGCGCGATCCGGTGCCAACATGCGTGCGTTTGGGGAAAGCCATGCAGCAACAGGAGTGGTGGCCCCGACCCGCCGATTTGCGTGAAAATCCGAATACCATCGCCGACAACGATCATTTCGGACCGGAATAGGTCGAACATTTCAGAGTCCAATTCTGATTATCTGCGAAAGAGCCGGGCCTTTTCACGTCCCGTGCATTCGAATTCACGGTTGTTTCGCGGAAGCCTCTTATAGCCCCCCGGAAATGCTCAATATCGCGCCGCTGGCAAAGCCGGCGCGCTCTGACGCCAGCCAAATCACCGCTTCGGCAATGTCGTCCGCCGTCGCGATACGACGAAGGGGTGCCGTCTTGGCGACCATGGCCGGTCGATCGGGATTGCCGGAGCGAGCGTGAATCTCGGTGTCGGTCGTTCCGGCGCGCACGGCATTGACCCTGATCCCCTCGGGGCCGACCTCCTTCGCAAGACCCACCGTCAGCGCTTCGATCGCGGCTTTCGAGGCGGCGTAGTGAACGTACTCATTCGGACTGCCGCTGACGGCCGCGACCGAGGAGAGATTGACGATGACCCCGCCGCATCCGCCGCGTGCCGTCGACATCCGGCGGACCGCCTGCTGCGCGCAGTAGATCGACCCCAATACATTGATATCGAAAGTCGCCCTTAGGGCTTGCTCCGACAGGTGCTCCAGCCGGGAAGCCTGACCGACGATGCCCGCGTTGTTGACCAAGATATAAACGGGGCCGAGTGCGTCGTCGCAATGGCGAAACAGCGCGTCGACGTCCTGACTGTCCGCGACGTCGCCCCGGCATGTCGTGGCGTTGACGCCGTGTCCGCGGCACTCTTCGGCAACCGACGTCGCGGCTGCCGCGTCGGTCACGAAGTTGATACAGACATCGTATCCCTGCCTGGCCGCCAGTAGCGCGGTCGCGCGACCGATCCCCCGGCTTGCCCCTGTGATCAGCGCCACCTTTGCCATGTGCGTTCTCTCCCGGCTCGGCTTCGGAAAGCCCTGCAAAGTTCGAGGTTAGCATTGCGTCGGCCAACCCGCCTACGTCCACAGCTAGCCCGCCTTTCTCACAGGGGTGGCAATTTCCATGTCGCCGACCACGCCTCTACTTAGTGGAGAAATAATCGGGTCGACTTCATTCGTCCTGCATATTTATTTCCCCCTGACCAAATACTCGCTGCCACAATACCCGCCGTTAAGTCACAAAACCTTTGCATTTAAGGATTTGTTTACCATTTTATACCAGTGTCGTCGCTCGTTGAATTGCGCGATGACTCCGGCGTTCGATGTTTTTAACGCCAGCGGCCGCGTGGCACCCCCGACTTCTATTCCTGGAATTTCCCGAAATGAAAGACCTTTACGGTCAGCAAACACCTCCGCCCCATCCAGGGGAAGTCTTGAGGGAGGACATTCTCCCGCATTACGCGCTAAGCCGCCGAGATTTTGCGCGCCACTTGAAAATCAGCACGCGGGTGCTGGGCGAACTCCTGCGCGAGCGTCGTCCGGTTTCGCTGGAACTCGCGATCAAGCTGGGCGCCGCTTTCGGTCAGGGTGCGCATTTCTGGCTCGGCCTTCAGGCACAGCATGACCTTTGGCATGCGCGGGACCGTGAGACCGATATCCGTCCTATCGCGCGGCGCCACCGGCGGGTCGGACGCATTTGTGGCGCGGAACAAGGTCTCGCGGCACCGGCAGCACGCGCTAACGGACTTTCCGCCCAAAGCTGGTAAGCGGCGCGCTTTCTGTCTATCGATAACTCTATCGTCAGGCAGTCCCGGAACGCGCCATGGCCCTTGAGGGAATCTACAATCTCTGGAACCACCGCTACGCAGGCGATACGTCGGCGGCGATGGCCGCGGTCGCGCAACTTGGTCCGGCGGTGGTCGTGACCGGCGCTTCGAAGGGCATCGGACTTGCGGTGGCCAAGAAATTCCGTCGCGCCGGGTTCAGCATTCTCATGATCGCACGGGGCGAGGACGAATTGCGGGCCGCGGGTGAAAAGATCACCGGCGTTGCCACAGACCAGAGCCGCGCCCGCGCCGAGGCCCACATGCCGGCGGGGCGGCCGGTTCAGGTCATGACGCTCGCACTTGACATTACGGCGCCGGACGCTTTTCAGCGGATCGAGCAATGTCTGGCAGAAAACGGATGCTATCTGGACATTCTGATCAACAATGCCGGGATCGGATTCAGCGGGGAATTCCGTCATCAGCCGCTGGAGCGTATCGACGCAATGAATGAGGTGAACGTCGTTGCGCTCAGCCGTTTGACGCGTCTTGTCCTGCCGCAACTCATGGCACGCGGACGCGGCGGGATCATCAACATCGCATCGCTCGGCGGGCTGACGCCGGGACCCTTCCAGGCGCAATACTACGCCAGTAAATCGTACGTCGTTTCGCTGACGCGAGCCTTGGCGTTCGAGACCCGCGGGATCGGCGTTCGCATGAGCGTGGTGGTGCCCGGCCCCGTCGATACGGATTTCCACGAGGACATGGCCGCCGAAAATTCGATTTACCGGTGGGTTCTGCCGCATAAGAGCGCCGAAGCCGTGGCCGACAGCACGTTTAATGGCTACTGGCTGGGTCACCGGACGATCGTTCCGGGTTTCCTGTATTGGCTGGCGATCAAGATTATCGGGGTCGTGCCCTATGCCGTGCTCGTGCCTGTCATGGGCGGGCTTTTATGGCCGGGGAAAAGGCGGAAGGCCGAGACCGCCCGGGCGGATCAGGCAGGTTAACGCGGCACACCGGCAGTCCTCTCCGGCGCCAGCCGGAGCTGGGTGCCCAGATTGCGCGGCGCTTCTTCGGCCCCCACAGGCCTGCGCGTGCGCCATTACCGGTCATCGCGTTAACTCATATATTCAGCGCCGAGTTTGCACTCCTGCAACACTTTTCCGCTTATCTGGTCGAAGCGTCGCGAAATGTTATGCGTACCGGCGCGGCGGCGTGCGGCGGTTCATCAGGGCTTTTGCCCGAGGAGCTGCCCACGCCTTTTTTGTTCTGGCCGCCGGCTCTGATCGCCTACATCAAGGAAGCCGGCAAGGCTGAGAAAGCTTCTCGGGCAACCGTCGAACCAGACAGTGACGCCGCTCGAAGTCTTGCGCGGCGTTTTTTGGGGGGATGCTCGCGTTCGTGCCGTGTCTCGGGTGATCTGCTCCCCGGCACGATCAACGGATGCCGTCGATTTCGTTAGCGGATGCCGGCGGCGCGGGCGCGCTTCGAAGAGACGTAGCCGGCCTTGACGAGCGCCTTGACGCAGCGGTTCGAGATCTTCGAAGCGTTCGAGCGGAAGCAGGTGCGGACGCCGGGGCTCGAGGGCGAATGCTGCGAGCAGTAGGACAGGTAATCGCCGATGCAGGCGCGCTTGACGGAGGCGCTGACCGCGAAAGCGTTGGAAGCCGAGAGGGAAACGAGGGCAACGGTGGCGATTGCGATGGCGGTTTTCATGGCGGCGTCTCCGAGCTGGGTGTTGGCTGTTTTCCGCGGCGTTCCGTGCCGCTGTTGAAGACAAACCTACGCCCTGGCCCCGGTTGGCGCTGTTCCCGGCGATACGGGCAGGAGTCTTTCTTGGGCGCTTCGGATGCCAACTTTCGCGCGCACACTCGGCAAGCCGGTGTGCGGCCGCATCCGCGCCCTGACGATCCTTCACGGCGGACTATGGACGGCCCCCGACCGCCCCATCTCCTCCCGTCATCCCGCGAAGGCGGGGATCCGGCCACCGTGCGCTGGAAACGACCGGTGCCGCCTGCCCCCGGCTTGGACAGGCCCCGGCCTTCGCCGGGGTGACGGCGGTGTGCGCCGCGCCGGTGCCAGTTGAACCCACCGCTATCGCTTTGCGCCGGGACGGAGAAGGAAGCGCAGGGCGCTGGCGTGCCGGCGGCTGACCCGGCGCCTGACGATCCTTCACGGCGGACTATGGACGGCCCCCGACCGCCCCATTTTCTCCCGTCATCCCCGCGAAGGCGGGGATCCGCCCACGGTGCGCTGGAAACGACCGGTGCCGCCAGCCCCCGGCTTGGACAGGCCCCGGCCTTCGCCGGGGTGACGGTGGTGTGCGCCGCGGCGAAGCCAGTTGAACCCACCACTATCGCTTTGCGCCGGGACGGAGAAGGAAGCGCAGGGCGCTGGCCTCCCGGTGGCTGACCCGGCGCCGGACGATCCTTCACGGCGGACTATGCCCCCCCCCCCGACCGCCCCATCTCCTCCCGTCATCCCCGCGAAGGCGGGGATCCGGCCACCGTGCGCTGGAAACGACCGGTGCCGCCTGCCCCCGGCTTGGACAGGCCCCGGCCTTCGCCGGGGTGACGGTGGTGTGCGCCGCGGCGAAGCCAGTTGAACCCACCACTATCGCTTTGCGCCGGGACGGAGAAGGAAGCGCAGGGCGCTGGCCTCCCGGTGGCCGGACCCGTCGCCGCGGTGAGGTGTGAAACGACCGGTGCTCCGCGGGCTTCGCCTCGCCAAAACCGATCAGGCTCGCGTTTTAGCGCTTCAGGTCTAGGTCGAAGCGCTCCAGGCAGTCCAACACGGGCTTGCCCAGTGTTGGCGGAAAACAGCCACCGCGGCCCGGCGCGTGCGCCGTCCCTGTGGAGGCGCAGGCCGGTAGGCCGAAAAGCGCCGTGAACACAAAAATACAAGATCGATTCCGCCCAAAGCGGAAACCATCTAGGCAAAAAAGACCGCCGTCCCGAGCAGGACCGCGGCCTTAGAGTTCGGCATTCGGCTGGGCGCGGCGCGGGAGTTATCGCCGGCCCAGCCCTTCACCGTCAGAACTTCACGCGGACACCGCCGTAGGCGCTGACGGGCGCGCCGGGAACAACCGACCGCGGGTTGGTGAACTCGAAGTTCCCAAGGTCGTCCGTGACGGGCGCTTCGTCGGCTTCGAACAGGGTGCCGAAGATGCCGTATTCGCGGTCGAAGACGTTGTTGACGATACCGAACACCTCGACGTTGTCCGTGACTTGATACTCGGACTTGAGGTCAACGCGGGTGTAGCCACCGATCTTATCGAGTGCGTTGATCTCATCGCCCAAGAAGTACTGACCGGTCGAGGCGATCAAGTCGGCACCGAACATCCACTTCGGCGTGATCATGTACTCGAAGCCGGCTTTGAAGCGATGCGGCGGGATGTTGGTGAGCTTGTCGCCCGGTTGGACCTGGATGCAGATGTCGTCGCCGTCCAGGTTCGAGCAGGTGCCGGCAAGCGGATGTGCCGGAGACTGCAGCTCGATCGCATCCTGGTAGGTGGCGTGGACATAGGCGTAGCTGGCGTAAACCGAAAGCGTGTTGTTCCAGCTATACTGCGCGTTTACCTCGACACCCTGGCGCAGCGTGTCGCCGCCGTTGATGAAGAAGCCGCGGCCGGTCCGGTCCGAGTTGACGAACAGAATGTCGTCCTGGTTGAGGGTGCGGAAGTAGCCGACGCCCCAGTTGAAGCGCTGGTCGCCCGAAGCCGATTCCAGCGTGCCGCGGAAGCCCGCCTCGACCGTCTTCGAGACAACCTGCTCAAGCGGCGGGTCGTCCGTCAGGAAGCTCTCGATCGGGCACGGGTTGTCCTCGTTGGCGCAGGCCAGTTCGGCAGCCGTCGGCGCACGGTTGGCTTCCGAATAGCCGGCAAAGACCGTCAGCCCCCGCATGAACTTATAGGTGGCGCCGACGTTCGGGTTGAAGCGCTCGAAGCTGTGGTTCGACGTGATCCCCGGGAACTGGCCGGAAAGGTCGAGCAGGTCGACCGAGGCGTAGTTGTAGCGGCCGCCGACCGTCAGGGTCAGCGCGTCGGTGAGATCCATGGCGTTCGAGAAGTAGACGCCAGCGTACTCGGTCTGGACATCGACATCGCGACCGGCGAAGTCGTCAGGCTCGGTGACGATGACATTCGAGCCGTTGACAACATAGAATGGCTGGATCTGGCCGATTTCCGAGGACGTCTTGTAGCGCACCTGACCGCGATCGTAGCTGACGCCGACGATGAACTGGTTCGGTCGGTTGAAGATCTCCATGCGCTCGACGGCCTGAATCGAACCGCCATAGCTCTCTGCGCGCTGGTTGATGCGGTCGATGATGCCGAAGGGCTCGCCAATGTCGTCACCTTCGATCAACTCGCCGTTAGCGGCGCGCAGGGCTTCAAGACCCTCCTCTTCCTCGCCGCAGATGTTTTCGCCGTCGACGCCTTCACGTGCCAACAGCCGGTCCACGCGGGCCTGCTCGCCAACGGTCAGCGCGCCGTCCTCGTCGAAGCCAAGCTGTTCGCGAGCGACCTCTTCGCACTCTTCTGCTTCCAGGACGTTGCCGTCGATCACGCTCGACTTAAAGCGGCGGTAGTAGGCGAGGCCGGAGATCTGCAACGTTTCGGTCACATCGACCTTGGCGTTGACGGACGGCATCAGCACTTCGATGTCGGTGACCTGCGGCGAGGTGAAGGTGCGGCTGCGCTCGATGTCGAGAAGCTGAACCGGCGTCGCCGCCGTTACGCCTGCGGACGACTTCGCCCACGTCAGGTTGAAGTGCGCTTCAACCTTGGAGCCTTTTGCACCAAGGTCCGCATACATGCGGTCGACTTCCGCCGGTGAAAAGTCGCGCCAGCCGTCTTCTTCGATGTGCTGGCCAGCGAAATACAGCGCCCAAGGTCCGCTCTGGATACCGACCTGCGTGCCGATTTCCTTGTAGCCGTAAGAGCCGAATTGAGTCTCGATCTCGACGCCCTGGAAGCCGAAGCCGTCCTTCATGTCGATGACGGCTGCACCGCCCAGCGCGTTGAGGCCGTAGACCGGATTGCCGCTGACAACGGTGATGTTTTCGATGCCGTTCGTCGGGATGATGTCCCAGTTGACGACGTCGCCGAAGACTTCGTTGACACGGATGCCTTCCTGATAGACCGCGAGGCCCTGCGGGAACCCGGTGATGGAACCGGCGCCGAAACCGCGATAGTCAACCTGCGAACGGATATTGTTCCCGCCGGCATCGATCAGCAGAACGCTCGGCACCTTCTTCGACAGAAGGTCCTGCACGTCGTTGCGGGTGTTGTTCTCGATTTCATCGGCATCGATGGTCGTGACGCCGCCGGGCACCTTCTCGATGGCGATGACGCCGCCGCCGGGTGCGGCCGGCACGTCGATGATGATGCCTTGCAGTTGCTCCTGCGCCTCGGCAGCGGCCAATGGAACACACAAGGCAGTCGCCGTGAGTGCCGCAATGCGGAATTGTTTCAACGTCATTATCCCCGTCCCTCGTCTTTCTTGTAACGCGTGACACCTTGCTAGGATGCCGGAGAGTTTGCGGTCCCCCCGAGTGTCGATGCATCACTCGTAGGCCGTCGGCTTTTGTCCCGTAAATTCCAATCTTTGACCACCTTTTTGCCTATTTTTCCCAAGGCTCCGAATCACGGGGCTTTCGGCAAGTGTCCCAATCGCAACACTTTTTTCGATCTTTCCACAGCCCGGGACGGCACCGGTTTAAGGGCGTCCGGAAACCTCCCGAAACGGCAATCTTAATCGGGAATTTTTCCCTGACGCTTTCGTGACGACCGCCACTTCCCTCCCGCCGCGAGTCAGGGACGTATTTCACGCGCTGTCTCGCCTTGTGCTCATTCTTCCCTCGGAACCGATCCGTTGCGCCTCCTCCTCGTCGACAACCAGCCAATCATCCACGAGGCCATCAAGCTCCTCTTCGCAGACGACCTGAGAGGTGAGCTGATGGTTGCGCGGAGTTGCAAGGAAGCGCTGCAACTGGTGGCGGCGGCGCAGCCCGACGTCGTAATCATCGATCCCGAACTCCCGGACGGATCTGGCTTCGACCTCGTCTTAAGATTTAAGCGTGAGATTCCGACGGCTGGCGTCGTGGTCTACTCGAGACTTGGGGATCCCGATACCGCTTGGCGGTGCCTGCAATCGGGGGCGACGGGCGTGGTGGGAAAGGTCGATCCATGCGAAGACCTTAGGCGCTGCGTCCTGAGGGCGGCAGTGGGAGAAAGCTGGCTCCCGGAACGCCTGCAGCAGGCCGTCGCCTACATGCGGATCAGCGGCGTTGGCAGCAAGGAAGCGTTTTCGGTTCGGGAAATGAGAATCCTAAGGGCACTGTCGCGCGGCAAGAGCCTGACCGAGATCGCTCATGAGAACGGCATCTCGTACAAGACGGTGACCAATGAAGTGGGGCAGATTCGGCTCAAGCTCGGCGCGCGCACGCAACCGGAAATGATCCGCATCGCGATGGAGAAGCGTCTCTTGCCCTGATTGGCGAGGGTGCTCCGCAATGCTTTTTCACTGGGCCAACAGTTGAAGTTCCCCAACGCTGCGCAGGCGCGCGTTGGCGGCGCCAAGCCGGTGTGGAGGGTTCCTATTAGTCCACACTTGAGGGCCCAACACTGGGCAAGCTCGTGTTGGCAGCGGCAAGCCGGTGTGGAACTAAGCCGTGCTGGGTCGCGGCCTGGAGCGCCGCAACCGCCACGTGAACCGCTTGAGAGCACCGCCGGACGCTCAACACGCGTGTTCCGCTCAGCGGAAGCTGATGCTGACGGAGTACGAGCGGGGGGCTCCGGGCGGCGGCGGCGGAAAGCTAAGCCCGCCCAGCGCGCCACGCACGGCGCTGGCGCCGGACCCCGATACGCTCACCGATGCCGATCCGGACGAGGATATACGGACTGTCACCCGCACGCTCTTGCCCTTGGCGCGGCGCCCGGCGCTTCGCGCACGAGAGGCAATGCGCCCGCGGACCGTCGAACTGTATCCCGCAATGGCCGCCCGGCTGGCCCCGCGTTTCTTGGAACGGCCAGCATTGCCGCGGCGCGCCTTGGTCCTTTTGCGTGTGGTCGCTTTACGCTTGGTCGCCTTTCGTTTGGTCGCCTTTTTCCGCTTCTCGGCCTTGCGGCGCTCCGCGCGTTCACGTGCCTCGCGCTCCTCGCGTTTCTTGCGGGCGATCTCACGCTGCCGGCGTTTCTCTTCAATCTTCTTCTTTACGGCTGCGGGAACCGGCGGTGCGAGTACCGGCGGCGGCACCTTACTGGTGTCGACTTCCTCGGTCGTCTCCAATGGAACGGCTTCTACCGCCTTCACGGTATCCGGTACGACGACAGGAGCGGCGTCGGCGACTTCCTGCGGCTCGCTCGTTTCAAGCGTCTGAGGTTGCGGCGCCTCGGTGACCGGCGGCAGCGTCTCGCTCAGCTCCTGGACCGGAGGAGGCTCGGACAACTCGGCAATCGGCGGCTCCGGCTCGGTAAGCTCCGCCACTTCCTGCTCGGTTTCGAGGACCTCTTCGGCCGGTTCGGGCGGCTGCAATTCGGCCGCCTCGCCGAGAATGCCGGCCAGCGACTCGGCCATTTCGATCTGCGGGCCCTTCTGAGGACTGGCTGCGCTGTCGAGCGAGGCGCGCCAACCACCGAGCACGAGTACGTGCACGGCGATGGCGACGGCGCCCGCGAATAGCCAATGTGCAAGGTTCAGCCGCATCGCGGGGTTACCGAGCCTTTCTCGTCAAGAGCTTCACGTCTGTCAGGCCCGCCTCGTTGGCACGGGTCACGAAGGCGATGAGCTGGCGGGCGGGCATCCCCCGATCCGCGACGAGCGTAACGGCGCGCTCCGGCTCACCCGCCCAGGCCGTGAACTGCCGGGAGAGCTCCTCCTCGGTGACCGGCTCGCCGCCCAGATAAACCGATCCATCGGCGCGCAGGACTGCCATACGCGCGACCACTCCCGTACCCTTCGCGTCCTGCGCTTCGGCGAGCTTGATCTCGCGGTCGCTGAAGGGGCGGACCGTGGACGCAACCAGGAAGAAGATCAGGATGAGAAACACAATGTTGATCAGCGGAATCATGTTTTCCGCTGGCGGTTTCTTTTCCGGTTCGGCGCGTAAACGCATGGACCCGCGTTATCCTTCACTCAAGTTCCAAGCCGGCCGGCAAACGCCAAGCGGGCTTCGGGATTAGTCAATCGGCTTTCCGTTCGGTTCGGTCCGACTCGCTACGGTTCGGTTCGGCTCAGCGCACCACGACGACGCTTTTCAAGGTTGAGCGGCGCGCCACTTCCAGAACGCCGACCAGATCCTGCACCGTGGCATCCTCAGCCGGCTGGATGACGGCACGCGTCACGCCGGAACCTGCAAGGCGTTCGATCTCGCCGAGCACGCCGTCGAGACCGACGCTCGTACCGTTTATGCGGACCTCGTCGGCGCCGCGCACCTGGATGAGCGCGATTTCCGAAAGGCTTCCGGATGCGCCACCGCTGCGCGCGCCCGATACCGGCAGCGCGGAGAACTTCAGGAAGGTCGATGCCAGCATGAAGAAGATCAACAGCAGGAAGACCACGTCAATCAGCGGCGTCAGGCCGATGGTCGCCTTCTTGCGGGGCGGCTCATTCAGCAGCATGCGGCCTGATCCTGTCGCTCACGGCATCATGGCGCCCGGCGTGGCTCGTATCCGTCGCGCGGCGGGTGAACAGGCTCGTCAGCACGCTCTCGATATTCTGCTTCTCGCGCTCGATTCGCCCCTCGAAGTAGGTGTTCACGAAGGCCATGGGAATAGCGACCGCAAGACCGACGGCCGTGGTCATGAGCGCCACCCAGATGCCGCCGGCGAGAACGGTCGGATCGGCTTCCGCACCGGCATTCTGCAAAGATTGGAAGGCCGCGATCATGCCGAGCACCGTACCGAACAGACCGAGCAGCGGCGCGATCTGGACCGTGGAGTCGAGCACCCGCATGTAGCTGCGCATACTCCCGAGCTGGCCCTGCGCCACACGCTCGACGTCTTCACGCACGGTGCCTTCGGGCACGCCCGAGAGAAGTCCGCGCATGCCATGGGCGAGCACAACCGCATTTGGCGCGCCGGCTTTCGAAGCAATTTTATAAGCGTCCTCGTGACGGCCTTCGATCCAGTGGCCCAGCGCCTTATCCGAAGCCGAGGTCGAACCGACGCGCATGAAAGTGAATTGCAGGAGCTTCACCAGCGTTACCGTCAGGGCCAAGACGGACATCGCGAGCAGGATGACGACAACCGGGCCGCCCTTATCGATCAACTCATAGGCCTGCTGGAGATCGAAGCCGCCGAGGGTGTCGGCGATGGAGGCCGCTGGTTCCACCACCTCTTCGCTGGTCGTCGCCGGACCGACGTCCACGACCACGTCCCCGCCAGGCGCGCCGGCTTCGGCGGCCGGGTCGCTGGGAACCGCTGCCGGTGCCGTCTCGCCGGCATCGGGGGCCTGCGCAACGACGAGCGGCTTGAACTCTTCTGCCACGATGCTCTCCTAAAGGCGTATGAAGCGCCCGGTTCTATGCCAAAGCGCACGCCGTTTCAACACTACGCCTCTTCTTGTCGGCACCGCGCCGACAATGCGGAATGTCCGGGGCCGGCCGAACGAAATTCCTTTCACGGTCACACGATCTTCTTCGCCGGAATGGATGTATCTACCGCCGCAAAGCTTCCGCGCTGGTCTCGGGATGGCGAAGTCTATCGGCGGCGCCCCAATTCGTCATTGCCGAAAGTTCCCGAAATCGGCCTCGAAGCTGAAAACCGTTAAGGAGTCCAGCCACCTTTCGCTCCGCCCTGCTCGCAATTTTGCGCCATGAGTGCGATTCATCGATCCCTGGCTGAAACTCTTCAAGCCAACGCGATGTTGCCGAAACGGTCCGCAGCAGGTATCGCAAAGCCGGGTTCGGACTTTCAAAATAAACGTCCTGGGAGGACGTAAGCGCTCACGTCAGGAAACGAGGGAAGCTTTGAGAATGACTCGCAATCTGTTCCGCCATGCCAAAACGGTCGCGATTTCAGGCCTCGCCGCGATGGGCCTCGCAGCCTCCGCCCTGGCGCAGGACGCGGCGACACCGATCACCGTCGAGCTGAATAAACTCGAGCCGATCGACTCGGGCTGCCGGATCTACGTGGTGGTCAACAACGATACGCAGCAGGAATTCGAAACGCTGAAACTCGACCTGGTCCTGTTCCGGACCGATGGCATCGTGGATCAGCGCTTCTTCGTCGACCTCGCGCCGCTCAGGAAGGACAAGCGCATCGTCAAGCTGTTCGAGCTGGGCAAGGTGAAGTGCGACGAGATCGGATCTTTCCTCGTGAACGACGTCGTGGAGTGCCGCAGCGGCACCGAAGCCGTCGAAAGCTGCCTCGACAAACTCGCGGTTTCGTCGCGCGCGGACGCCAAGTTGACGAAATAAGCGCGGCGAATAGCCGGGTCAGCCGCGACCCTCGAACGGCATGGTCGTGGCCTTGATCGTCATGTTGAGAACGTTCGATTCAAGCGGCAGGTTGGCCATGAAGAGGACCGCGCGTGCGACGTCCTCCACGTCCATGCGCGCTTCCGGCCGGCTCTTCCCGTCCGGTTGCAGAACCCCCGCCGCGAACGCCTCCGTCATTTCGGTTGCCGCGTTGCCGATGTCGATCTGAGAGCAGGCGATGTTGTGCGCGCGCCCATCGAGCGCGATCGATTTCGTCAGGCCGGTTATCGCGTGCTTTGTGGCCGTGTATGGGGCAGAGTATGGACGCGGCGTATGCGCCGAAATCGAGCCGTTGTTGATGATGCGCCCGCCCTTTGGGTCCTGCGCCTTCATCACCTTGATCGCCTCCTGACAGCAGTAGAAGACGCCCGACAGGTTGACCTGAACCACCTTGCGCCATTCGTCGGCGGTCAACTCCTCCATCGGTTTCGCGGGCGCGCTGATACCGGCGTTGTTGAACAGCACGTCGACGCGCTCGAAAGCCTGCTCGGCGGCGTGAAAAAGCGCCTTTACGGCGAGCGGATCGGTCACGTCGGTGGGCACCGCACGCATTTCCCCGCCATGGGCGTTTGCCTTGTCGACGGTTTCCTGGAGCTTGGCGCGATGACGGCCGGCCAGCACGACGTCCCAGCCGTTGCCCTGCAAAGCCAGCGATACCGCCCGGCCTATTCCCGAACCGCCGCCGGTTACGACAGCCACCTTGCGTTTCTCAGACATCGGGCTCCTCTCCGCAGGGGACGGCCGCCCGGCCACCCAGCTCGTTCAAAGAAATAGGGCGGCTCGTCGCCGCCCTACCGTTTGCATGCAATACGTAATTCAGCGCGTGGGGACAGGGTGGTCGCCGCGGTAATCATAGAAACCGCGCGACGTCTTGCGTCCCAGCCAACCGGCTTCGACGTACTTCACCAGAAGCGGGCACGGCCTGTACTTGGAGTCGGCGAGGCCTTCGTAAAGCACCTGCATGACCGACAGGCAGGTATCGAGACCGATGAAGTCAGCCAGTTCCAGGGGGCCCATCGGGTGGTTGGCGCCGAGCTTCATCGCCTTGTCGATCGATTCGACGGTGCCGACGCCCTCATACAGCGTGTAGACCGCTTCGTTGATCATCGGCAGCAGAATGCGGTTGACGATGAAGGCCGGGAAGTCTTCCGACACGGCAATCGTCTTGCCGAGCGAGGCGACGAACGCGCGCGACGTTTCGAAAGTGTCGTCCTCGGTCGCGATGCCGCGGATCAGCTCCACCAGTTCCATCAGGGGAACCGGGTTCATGAAGTGCATGCCGATGAAGCGGTCGGGGCGATCCGTTGTCGCGGCAAGACGCGTGACCGAAATCGACGAGGTGTTCGTCGCGATGATGGCGCTCGGCTGCAGCTCCTTGCAGAGGTTCGAGAAGATCGTGCGCTTCACCGCCTCGTCTTCGGTCGCCGCTTCGATGACCATGTCGCAATCGGAGAGCGCGGCGAAGCTCTCAGCGAAAGAGATTCGGTCGACAGCCGCCGCCTTCTCCTGCTCCTCGATGAGCCCCTTGCCGACCTGACGATCCATGTTGCGCGAGATCGTCGATATCGCCTTCTCGAAGGCATCTGGCGAGAGGTCGTTGACGAGAACGTCGTAGTTGGCCAAGGCCGCGACATGAGCGATGCCGTTGCCCATCTGTCCGGCCCCGATAATTCCGACCTTTCGGATCTCCGCCTTACTCCCCGTTTCGGGGTCGATGATGACTGGCGTGTCCATACCGATGAGCTCCCATAGTCGAGCGTCTTTGAGGGGGCAGCGGAGGCCCCTATTGTTTCAGCGCTTTCAATTCGCTTTCCAGTTCCGGAAGAGCCTGGAAAAGGTCGGCAACCAGGCCATAGTCGGCAACCTGGAAGATCGGCGCATCGGCGTCCTTGTTGATCGCCACGATGACTTTGGAATCCTTCATCCCCGCCAAGTGCTGGATCGCACCGGAAATACCGACGGCGATGTAGAGCTCTGGAGCAACGACCTTGCCGGTCTGACCGACCTGCATGTCGTTGGGCACGAAACCCGCGTCGACCGCGGCGCGGCTTGCGCCGATCGCTGCGCCGAGTTGGTCGGCGACGGGCTCGATGAGCTTTTCGAAGTTCTCGCCGTTGGCGAGGCCACGACCGCCGGAAATGATCACCTTAGCGGAGGCGAGTTCCGGACGATCGGATTCGGCGAGGTCAGCCTTTTCGAAGCGCGATTTGCCAACCGCGGCAGGCGCCTCGATCGTTTCCACCGCGGCGCTGCCTCCGTCCCCGGTCGCCTGGAAAGCGGCGGGCCGGGCCGTGATGACCCTCTTCGGCTCGTTGCATTTGACGGTCTGTATGGCGTTGCCAGCGTAGATCGGCCGCTGGAAGGTGTCGGGCGCGTCGACGGCGATGATGTCGGAGACCTGCATGACATCGAGCAGGGCGGCAACCCGCGGCATGACGTTCTTGCCGAAGGTGGTCGCCGGCGCGACGACGGCGTCGTAGTTCGCCATGAGAGGAACGATCAGCGCGGTCAGTTCTTCAGCCAGCGGATGCGCCAGATGGGCCGCGTCGGCGTGCAGAACCTTGGCGGCGCCGTCGAGCTTGGCGGCAGCCTCGGCGACCGCGCCGGCATCGGAACCCGCAACGAGCACGTGAACATCGCCACCGAGCGCTTTCGCTGCGGTCATGGCCTTGGCCGTGGCGTCGTTGAGGTTCTTGTTATCGTGTTCGGCGACGAGAAGTACAGCCATCAGATCACCCCCGCTTCGTTCTTCAGCTTGTCGACGAGTTCCTTCACACTGTCGACCATCACGCCGGCTTCGCGGACCGGGGGCTCGGCGGTCTTCACCACCTCAAGGCGCGGGCTCACGTCAACGCCGAAGTCTTCGGGCGTTTTCTTGTCGAGCGGCTTCTTCTTGGCCTTCATGATATTGGGAAGCGACGGATAGCGCGGCTCATTGAGGCGCAGGTCCGTGGTCAGGACGGCCGGCATGTCGACCGAAAGCGTCTCGAGGCCGCCGTCGATCTCGCGGGTGACGGACACTTTGCCGTCGGCCGGTTCGATCTTGGAAGCGAAAGTACCCTGCGGCCAGTCGAGCAGCGCGGCGAGCATCTGGCCGGTCTGGTTGCAATCGTCATCGATCGCCTGCTTACCGAGGATCACGAGATCCGGGCTTTCTGCCTCCACGACCCCTTTGAGCAGCTTGGCGACGGCGAGCGGCTCGACGGCGACGTCTGTCTCGATGTGGATGGCGCGATCGGCGCCGATCGCCTGGGCCGTGCGCAGTGTGTCTTGTGCTTTCGCCGGGCCGATGGTGACGGCGACGACTTCCTCGGCCTTGCCGGCTTCCTTGAGACGGACCGCTTCCTCGACTGCGATTTCGTCGAAGGGGTTCATCGACATCTTGACGTTGGCCAGTTCGACGCCCGACCCGTCGGCCTTCACCCGGATCTTGACGTTGTAATCGACCACGCGCTTCACCGGCACGAGTATCTTCATTCGGTTCTTATTCTCCGTTCTTCGTCATCTGGCTGCCGGGCGCGCGAAGTGAATTGCTCGCCGTTTTCTTTCGGACCTTGCCTCGTCCCTCAAGGCTTGTCCCCTGTCGCCAAGCCGGGCCGGCACAAACGTCATCGCCAACGCGCGGTCCCCGCCGAGCCTATTTATTCGGCAGTTCGCCACCGCGATCAACACCGCCTTCGCAAAGCAAGTGAACCGCAATTACAGCCGGCCGCGAAGGCCGTCCGCAGCCTTCGCAATTGCGAAATGCGAGCCTAGTTGGAGCGCCACGCAACGTCAATCGGCTCTTGGCGAAACCGCTTTTCGCAAAAATGCCAAGTGAGACCCGCCGCGTCCCTTACTCAAAAGTCGATGTCCCAAGGACCCGCTCGCCCGCCAAATGGGCTTGCGGCTGCGCACGGAGCGTGCAGCGCCGCCTTTTCAGGCAGGCGTTCCGACGAGGTAACGGCCCTTATCCCAAGGCGCGATCGAACAGCGGTACGCCCGGACGCCGGAAGAACACGATCAACACAGCGCCGGCCAGGAGCCCGCCGATATGCGCCCACCAGGCTGTCGGGTTCGGCCCGCCTATTTCCGGGGCCAACACCATGACGACCTGGGTCACGACCCATAGGCCCAGGACGATCGCAGCCGAGATCTGCAGCGGGATGAACTTCAGGGCGAGCACCCACACCCGTACGCGTGGATGCAGCATCAAATAGGCGGCGATAACGCCGGCCACCGCGCCGCTCGCACCGATCAGCGGTACGCCGGCCATCGCCGTGTCGGCGACGATCCAGGAATGGACGAGCGCTGCGATCACGCCGCACAGGATATAGAAGAACAGGAACTTGATATGGCCGACCGCGTCCTCGACGTTATCGCCGAACACCCAGAGGAAGATCATGTTGCCGATCAGGTGCATTATGTCGCCGTGGAAGAACTGGTAGGACACCAGCGTATAGGCCTCCGGCACGGCAATGGCGTCGTCTCCGGGATAAGGTCCACCCAGAACGTTGACGAAGAACAGCTCGGCCGGGCGGACGGCGAAGCTTGAAATCCATGAAGGCTCGACACCGGCCGCCGTCATGGCGAAAACGCCGACGTTCACCGCGATGAGCAAGATGGTAACGTACTGAAAAGGTATCGTTTTTAGCGGATTGTCGTCATGGATCGGGAAAAACACTGGCGCACGGAGCTCCCTTGCGGCGGCTGGCAGTGAGGCTCGCGAACGCCTGGGCCGGTGTGGCGGGCGCCGCTGTGCGCTCGGACGGAGACATCCTAATCAGCGGCACGCAAGGAAAATGTCAACCGAGGATCGTTGCCCCCCACCACCGGCGGCTACCTGTTGGCGCCCGGGACCCACAGGACGTCTCCCTTGCCGCGCTGATTGACGTAGCGGCCGGCCACGAACAGCAAATCCGACAGGCGGTTGACGTATTGCATCGCGGCTTCGCTTACCGGCTCGTTCTCGTCGATCGCCAGTTCGGTCATGAGCCTTTCCGCGCGGCGGCAGACCGTGCGTGCCAGGTGCAAGTAGGCGGAAGCCGCGGACCCGCCGGGGAGAACGAACGATTTCAACGGTTCCAATTCGGCATTCAGACGGTCGATTTCGCCCTCGATGCGTTCGACCTGGGCGAGGCTGATCCGCAACGGTTCGTACTCGAGCTTTTCACCGCGATCGGGGACGCAGAGATCGGCGCCGAGGTCGAAGAGGTCGTTCTGGACGCGGAACAGGATCTCGTCGACGGCAGCGTCGTCTTCGGCAAGGTGTAGGCGGACAATGCCGATGACGGCGTTCGTTTCATCGACCGTACCGTAGGCGGCGATGCGGGGATCGTGCTTTTCAACACGCTCGCCCGTGCCGAGTCCTGTGGTGCCCTTGTCGCCGGTGCGCGTATAGATCTTGTTGAGTTTGACCATGAGATTGCCGTTTGAGTGTTGAGTTCCGCCGGTGCAGTAAGCCACGCCCGGCCTTCTGAGGCGCAACGCCGGCGCGTTGGGGTGGGCCGAGGCATCGAAAAACCCGCTCGCCGCGCCGGGAGCTTCTAATTGCAGTTACGTGCCCGAATAGGTCCGAGCCAGGACAAAGCCGACGATCAGCAGGATCGCCAGGAATTGGAGGCCGACACGCCAGCGCATCAGTTTCTGGCTCAAACTGGCGCTCTTGCCTGCGAGCAAGCCGTAGAGCCCGAAGATCAGGACAGCGAGCACGGCAAGCGTTGCAATGGTCGCAAGGTAATAGAGCGCGATCTGCATGTTCATCCTTTTCAGCGGTTCGACCGCTGTTTTTTCGGGCGCCACCTTCGGGCGCCGCTGTATGGCGCATGGCCGCGCGAAGCCTTTGCTCCGCTTTGGTCGGCCTCAACCATCGCCCCTGCGCTGGTTGCGCTCCGGCGCTTGGCTCAGGGCCCGGCAGGCCGGATTCTCATCTGGCGCGCGAAAGGCGGATCGGTGCGCACCTTAGTTGCGCGCCGACTTCGAGCAAAGCGCTTTTCCGACGAACGGCGATGCATCGAGAGGGAGGCCAATTGCCAACATCGCGCCTCAATGCCCCGTGACAACCCCCTGATGGCAATCGCCGCCACCCGTCTGTATCCAAAGCTTTCAACGCAACGTTTTGGCAATCGGTTGCGCTCGATAATTGCCGCAATTATCAAGCCACTCTCGATACGGCTTCCGCCGCTCTGGCGGACTGCCCGTTGAAATACCGGCGCAGCCCCGATTGCATCGGGGTCCGTGCGCCTCTCAGCCTAGTGCAGCGCATCTAACGCTTGATTCCCACTTGCGGCTGGGCTCTCGATCAAGCGTTAGATGTATAAGCTGCACTAGAATCATGGATTTGCTAGTGTTCCTTATGTCTCCGACACTTGGTCGATCGGGTGCTGCAATGGGGACCAAGTGTCGGAGACGGAACACTAGCGGTTTTTCGCTTTTCTTGCCCGTGTCGCCGGAGGACTCTTTGACCGAGAACAGCAAACGACGGCCTGCATGTTCGCTGGTGGCGCTGGCCGCGGCTTGCGGTCTTGTCGCGCTTTTTTCGGCTCCCGCCGTGCCGCAGGAGAAGAAACAGGAAGCCCGCGCCAAGCTGACGGAAGAGCAGAGCCGTCTGCAATCGGCCAAGGGCAAGGCGCACGATCTGGAACTGAGCCTTAAGGACCTGGAAGAAGAACGCGCGCGGCTGAATGCGCGGCTCGTGGAAACCGCATCGCTTATCCAAAAAAGCGAATCCAGGCTGACCTCCATCGAGGAGCGGCTATCGGAACTCAAGGTTCAGGAAGACCACGTTCGCGGCTCGCTGTCCCAGCGCAAGGGACAGATCGCCAAGCTCCTCGCCGTCCTACAGCGGATGGGCCGTAACCCGCCGCCGGTGATGATGACCCATCGCGAGGACGCGCTGGCCATGGTGCGCAGCGCGATGCTCCTGGCCGCGGCCTTCCCCGGCCTCAGCAAACAGGCTATGGCGCTGGTCAACCGGCTCAACGAACTCGTCCGCGTGATGACCGAGATCCGCGAGGAGGGCGACCGCCTGAAGGCCGAAACGCAGCGGCTGAAGGACGCCCAGACGCGGCTTTCCGGGCTGCTTGCGAAGAAACGCACATCACTGACGGCCCGTCGCGCGGAACTCGATCGCTGGCGCTCGGCCGCCGCGGCAATCTCTCGGAACGTCGATAACCTCAACGAATTGATCACCGAGATCGACAAGCAGACCGAGACCGAGGAGATCCGGGACCACAATACCCAGGTCGCGGAAGTCCTCGACACCGAAGCATCGCGCGAGCGCCTGGGTACAGTACCCGGCGACAGGCCCGCGCTTCCGGTCGAGAAGGATCCCGGCCTCGTTGAAGAGGTGATGCCCGAGAAAGCGGGCAAGAACCGGCAGCAGGAATACGATGTCGCCGTCCTGGCGCCCTCGGCGGCGGGCTTCGGGCGCACCAGCACGGCGCGCATCAAGCCGGCGGTGCCGTTTCATTTGGCCAAACAGAAGCTTCCTCGCCCGACAAGCGGCCGCTTGGTCCTGAATTACGCCGAAAAGACCCAGTACAACGCGCGCTCGAAGGGTATCGTCTTCGAAACCCGGCATGGCGCGCAGATCACATCTCCGTGTGATGGATGGATCGTTTACGCTGGTCCGTTTCGTAGTTATGGGCAACTCTTGATCATCAATGCCGGCGGCGGGTATCATATCTTGCTAGCTGGCTTGAGCCGAATCGATGTGCAGCCCGGACAATTCGTCCTCGCCGCAGAGCCGGTCGGAACCATGAGCGAAGTGCCTCCGACAGTGAAGAACAAGTCGTCCGATACAGCTCCCGTCCTCTACGTCGAATTCCGCAAGGACGGTCGGCCCATAGATCCCGCCCCATGGTGGGTCCCCAACCCAGAAGGGTGAGAATACGATGCGCAAGACCGACTTTGCGTTCTGGACTTTCCTGCTTATGACGCTTCTGGCGGGAGTGACCACGGTTCTGAACGTTACCCAGACCTATTCGGCGACGTCGCCAAACGCCAGTTTGTACCGCCAGCTCGACCTGTTCGGCGATGTGCTTGAACGCGTCCGCTCAGACTATGTCGAGAAGCCGGACGACTCCAAACTCATCAAGAATGCCATCAACGGCATGCTGAGCTCGCTCGACCCGCACTCGGCCTATCTTTCCGCCGACAGCTTCTCCGACATGCAGGTGCAGACGCGCGGCGAATTCGGCGGCCTCGGCATCGAAGTGACGATGGAAGACCAGGTTGTGAAGGTTGTCGCGCCGATCGACGACACGCCCGCCGCGCGGGCCGGCGTTCTCGCCAACGACCTGATCACGCATCTCGACGGTAAGCAGATCCTCGGCATGACGCTGGAGGAAGCCGTCAAGGAGATGCGCGGACCGGTCAATACGCCGATCATTCTGACCATCGTGCGCAAGGGCCAGGAAGAGCCGCTCGAAATCAAGATCGTTCGCGACGTCATCCGCATCAATCCGGTGAAATCCCGGAAGGAAGACGATGTCGCCTACATCAAGCTCACGACGTTCAACGAACAGACGCACGCCAACCTGATGAAGGCCGTGAAGACGCTGCGCAAGGAGATCGGCGACGATCTCAAGGGCTACGTCATCGATCTTCGCAACAACCCCGGCGGTCTGCTCGACCAAGCGATCGCCGTGTCCGATGACTTCCTCGAAAAGGGCGCCATCGTGATCACCAAGGGGCGCAACAGCGAGGAAACGCAGCGCAGCTCCGCCAGCTCGGGCGACCTGACCGACGGCAAGAAGGTCGTCGTGCTGATCAACGGTGGGTCGGCCTCGGCTTCGGAAATCGTCGCCGGCGCGCTGCAGGACCATGGACGCGCGACGATCATCGGCACCCGCTCGTTCGGCAAGGGTTCCGTGCAGACGATCATTCCGCTGGGGCCGAATGGCGCCATCCGGTTGACGACCGCACGCTACTACACGCCGCGCAACCGCTCGATCCAGGCGAAGGGAATCGATCCCGACATCATCGTCGAGCAGGAGCTGCCAGAAGAACTGAAGAGCAAGAACATCAAGCCGCGCGGCGAGGCGAGCCTTCGGGGTCACCTCAAGAATGATGACATCGAGGAAGAAGCCTCGGGTTCGTCGGCCTATGTTCCGCAAGAGCCGGAAAAAGACGCTCAGCTCCAGTTCGCCTTGAACTTCGTGCGCGGCAAGGTCACCGAACCGCCGAAGACGAACAAGCAGAAGAAGGCCGAGGCGAAGGCCGCATCGGAAGCGGCAGCCGCGAAGGCGGAGCCCGAGAAGGGCGCTGCCGAAACGGACGCTCAATAAGTCCACAGAATGCTGAACGAATTGGAGGGGCGCCCCACACGAGGCGCCCCTTTTCATTTGGATGCGCATCGATGCTTGAGAAGCGCCGGCGGGAACGGTTTACTGCGGCCCGCGTCGACACGCACGTCAGCAGTACCAATCTCATCCGGGAGTTCGATCATGCCCAAACCTTCGGCCCAGGAACTCGGCTACCGTCCCTGCGTCGGGATCATGGTGCTCAATCCCGAAGGACTGGTGTGGATCGGGCGACGGGTGGACACCAAGAACAAGGTGACGGTTACCGGGCCGGAGAAATGGTGGCAGATGCCCCAGGGCGGCATCGACAAAGGAGAGGAGCCGGCCGCCGCGGCCTACCGCGAACTCGAAGAGGAAACCGGCATCCGTCGCGGGCAGGTGGAAATCATCCAGCAAAGCTCCGATTGGTATCGCTACGACCTCCCCGAAAACCTCGTTGGTAAGAAGTGGGGCGGCAAGTACCGGGGCCAGAAACAGAAATGGTTCGCGATGCGGTTTTCCGGGCGGGATCGCGACATCGATATCAATCCGCCGCCGCCGCATGAGGTCGAGTTCGACCAGTGGCGGTGGGCGGCACACACCGAACTGCTCGACCTGATCGTTCCCTTCAAGCGTGAGGTTTATGAAGCTGTGTTGAGCGATTTCGGTGGGCTCTTCAAAGGCTGACGCGCGGACTCTAAAGAGCATCGGCGTAGTGTGCTTTTGGCTTAGAGACGAGGGCTCTCTCAGATTTTCCAGGCTTCCGGAGGCGAGGCGACAGAAAAATCCGCGCATTGGGATGGTCGCTCCAAAGGTCTGTAGCTGTCATAGCCGGTGCGCCGCCGGCCGCTTGCACGGTTAAACCGGCGCCCTCGACAATCAAATGCGCCGCCTGCCCGGGCCCGGCTCTGCTGAGTCGATCTCAACCTTCACGAGGCTTGGCCGAATCCAACGAATAGTTTTCGATCCTGCCCAGCGACGGCGGTTCGGCTGCGGAAAAACTTCTCAAACAAAATATTCCTTCAATATATACTTGCCTCTGGAACGCCCTTGCTTCGCCTCCCTCTTTTTGTCTTTATTCGGGCCGAACGCTCCAAGACACCGAAAAATATACTGTATCGGAGTACTTGCTTTTCTCATTGGATAGAAATAAATCAGCGCCGCGCACGATGCGTGCGCTGGGGTCACCGCCGCGTGCGGACCCCACATCATCTCCTGGAGATACGTAGATGAAAAAGACGGTTCGTTACGGCGCTATCCTCGCTGCGCTCGTTGCCTTCACGGCACCTGCCGCCGCCCTCAGCGTCACGAACAACGACGACGTCGCCTATTCGGTCGCAGTGACGGCCGGCGATGAGCAGTCCGAAGTGACTGTGGAAGCTGGCGCGACGGTGGAGATCGGCTGCGCCAACGGCTGCGCCGTGACGCTGATGGACAGCGAAGGCGTTGTTGACGAGATCGACGCGACGGAAGGCGACAGCGTCACGATTGGCGGCGCCGCCCTGAAGAAGGCCGAGTAACGGCCAGGGGCCGCCGGCACGGATCGCCCGAGACTGTGCCGAGCGGCCTCGCAATTTCCGGCCGCGCTGGATGACCGGCCAACGCCGGACAAGCGTCGAAATGGCGAAGGCTCGCTGCTTCGAGGCGGACACATAGAAAAAGGCCGTGCGGTTATCTCCGCACGGCCTTTTCTTGTTTTTCCCGCTGCGATATAGACGCAAGGTCGAAAGCTCCGCTCCGCAGAGCTTAGACGCCGGACAGCGTATCCACCGCTCAGGCGTTTCGCTGCTGCAGCGCCTTCAGTTCCTCAATCGCCCGATTGATGTGGAGGCGGGCCTCATCGGTGTCGGCGTCGTTGAGGGCCTTTTCAGCCAGATCCAGCTCGTTATCGATCTGGCGCGGGTCGGCCTCCTCCACGATAAACGCGCGTTCGGCAAGGATCGTGCACTGCCCGCCGGTGACCTCGGCGAAGCCCGAGCGGACGAAGATGGCCTGCTTCGAGTTCGTCGTCGTCACGTGGATGACGCCCGGCAAAAGTGTCGAAACCACCGGCGCGTGCCCGGGAAGCACCGTAAACTCGCCTTCCGCACCCGGCACGATGGCCTGCTCGGCGTCTGCCGACATCAGGATGCGCTCCGGGCTCACCAGTTCGAACTTGAACGTGTCTGCCATGTGCTTCGCTGTCCCTCGAAGGTCGGGCCGGAGCAACGCTCCGGCGCACCGCCCTCAGTCTCAATGCGCTTAAGCTTCGTTTTCGTCGTAGGCTTCGATCTTGGCGCGAACCGCTTCCGCATCCTGCACGGCGCCGCCGCAGAACGGGCAGAAGAAGATCGGATGATCGACCATGCCTGGCTCGTCCTCGTCGATGTCGATCAAGCCGACCGACATGTAGAGCACGTCGTCATCGCCCAGGGTGATGAGCGGCTCGAATTCCTCGCCGGACATCACCTGCTTGAGTTCGTCGCAGCAGCTCCCGAAATTCCCGGAACCGCTACCCAGCACCTCGGCCATCGCTCCCTCCGTGTTTGATCCCGGCCCGCTAAGGGCCGGATGCACGTTTATATTCTTCGGCGGGCCGCGGGTGCTTCGTCAAGAACCCGTATCGGGTTATGCCGCCTCTGCCAGCTTCTCGGCCTTGGCGATTGCCTCGTCGATCGAGCCGACCATGTAGAACGCCTGCTCAGGCAGGTGGTCGTAATCGCCGTTGCAGAGACCGCGGAAGCCCTTGATCGTATCTTCAAGCGGAACCTGGACGCCCGGCGAGCCGGTGAAGACCTCGGCGACGTCGAAGGGCTGCGACAGGAAGCGCTCGATCTTACGTGCGCGGGCAACCGTCATCTTGTCCTCTTCGGACAGTTCGTCCATGCCGAGGATTGCGATGATGTCCTGCAGAGCCTTATAGCGCTGGAGGATCTCCTGCACCTGACGGGCGACCTTGTAGTGCTCCTCGCCGAGGATGCGAGGGTCGAGCATGCGCGACGTAGAGTCGAGCGGGTCAACGGCCGGATAGATGCCTTTTTCCGCGATGGAGCGCGACAGAACGGTCGTGGCGTCCAAGTGGGCGAAGGTCGAGGCGGGCGCGGGGTCGGTCAAGTCGTCGGCCGGAACGTAGACGGCCTGCACGGACGTAATCGAGCCCTTCTGCGTCGTGGTGATGCGCTCCTGCATGGCGCCCATGTCGGTGGCGAGCGTCGGCTGGTAGCCCACCGCCGAAGGGATGCGGCCCAGAAGCGCGGACACCTCGGCGCCGGCCTGGGTGAAGCGGAAGATGTTGTCCACGAAGAACAGAACGTCCTGGCCTTCGTCGCGGAAGTGCTCGGCAACTGTCAGGCCGGTCAGCGCAACGCGGGCGCGGGCTCCGGGAGGCTCGTTCATCTGGCCGTACACCAGAGCGGCTTTCGACCCCGCGGCGGAACCGCCGTTTTCCTTCGGATCGACGTTCACCTTCGACTCGATCATCTCGTAGTAAAGGTCGTTGCCTTCACGCGTACGCTCACCGACGCCGGCGAACACGGAGTAACCACCGTGCGTCTTGGCGATGTTGTTGATGAGCTCCATGATGAGGACGGTCTTGCCGACGCCGGCGCCGCCGAACAGGCCGATCTTACCGCCCTTGGCGTAGGGTGCGAGAAGGTCGATGACCTTGATGCCGGTGACGAGGATTTCGGCTTCCGTCGACTGTTCGATGAAGTCCGGCGCGGACGCGTGGATCGGGCGGGTGTCGGCCGACTGGATCGGACCGGCTTCGTCGACCGGCTCGCCGACCACGTTCATGATACGGCCCAGCGTGCCTTCGCCCACCGGAACGCGGATCGGCAGACCGGTGTCCGTCACCTGCTGGCCGCGCACAAGACCCTCGGTGGAGTCCATGGCGATGGTACGGACGGTGTTCTCGCCGAGGTGCTGAGCGACTTCGAGCACCAGGCGCTGATCGTTGTTGGTGGTTTCAAGCGAGTTGTAGATCGCCGGAAGGTCGTCGGTGTCGAACTGAACGTCGACGACCGCGCCCATGACCTGCCTGATGCGTCCGATTGTTTTGTCAGCCATTTACCCGATCCTCGTTTCGTCAGTTCGTTTAAAGCGCCTCGGCGCCCGAAATAATCTCGATGAGTTCCTTGGTGATCTGCGCCTGACGCTGGCGGTTGTAGTCGAGCGTCAAGTTGTCGATCATGTCGGAAGCGTTGCGTGTCGCGTTATCCATGGCCGACATCCGCGCGCCCTGTTCGGAGGCGGCGTTCTCGAGTAGGCCACGGAAGATCTGCGTCGCGATGTTGCGGCGCAGGAGCTCGTCGAGGATCACTTCCTCTTCCGGCTCGTATTCATAGACCGCACCGCCATTGGGCTGCTCATCGGTTTCCGCCGTGTCGCCTTCGGGCAGCGCGGCTGGAATGAGCTGAAGCGCGGTCGGCTTCTGCGAGATGACAGATTCGAACTCGGAGAAGTAAAGGGTGCAGACGTCGAATTCGCCCGCTTCGAACCCGGTCATGACCTTTTCGGCGACCTCGGAAGCCTGCTCAAAGCCGATCGACTTCAAGCCCGCGAGGCTGATGCGGTCCGAGATGATCGAAGCAAGATCGCGGCGCAGGTTATCCGCCCCCTTGCGACCGACAGCCAAAACCTTGACGGTCTTGCCCTCGGCGATCAGACGCTTGGCATCGCGGCGCACGAGCTTGGCGATGTTGGCATTGAAGCCTCCGCACAAGCCGCGCTCGGCCGTCATCATCACCAGGAGATGCACGTCGTCCTTGCCGGATCCGACGAGGAGCGGCGACGCGCCTTCAGGGTTCGCAACGCCACGCGCTAGGTTCGCCAGGACGGCGTCCATGCGCTCGGCATAAGGCCGCGAAGCCTCGGCGGCCTCCTGGGCGCGGCGCAACTTGGCGGCCGCCACCATCTGCATCGCCTTGGTGATCTTGCGCGTCGCCTTCACCGAGTTGATGCGGTTTCGTAAGTCCTTCAAGCTCGGCATCGCGCCGTCTCTTTCCTTTGCTGAGCTGCGGGCCGGGTCCGTTTCCGACGTTCCGGCGCCGCGCGTTGCATCACAAGGTCAGGTCTCAGCGCCCCAGTGGGGGCGGACGCTCAAGCCTCAGGCGGTGAAGTTCTTGGCGAAGCCGTCGAGAACGTTGATCAGCGATTTCTCGGTGTCTTCGTTGAGCTTCTTCTCGCTGCGGATCGATTCCAGGATCTCCGGATGCTGGCTGCGCAGCGTCGAAAGGAGCTGTTCCTCGAACTTGCCGACGGCATCGACCGGGATCGGGTCGAGGTAGCCGCGCGTACCGGCGAAGATCACGCAGACCTGCTCTTCCATCTTCAGCGGCGAGAACTGCGGCTGCTTGAGGAGTTCGGTCAGACGCGCACCGCGCGCGAGAAGCTTCTGGGTAGCGGCGTCGAGGTCGGAGCCGAACTGAGCGAAGGCCGCCATCTCGCGATACTGGGCGAGCTCGCCCTTGATCTTGCCGGCGACCTGTTTCATCGCCTTGGTCTGGGCGGCCGAGCCAACGCGCGACACCGAGAGACCGACGTTCACGGCGGGACGGATGCCCTGATAGAACAGGTCGGTTTCAAGGAAGATCTGGCCGTCGGTGATGGAGATAACGTTCGTCGGGATATAGGCCGACACGTCGTTGGCCTGTGTCTCGATGACCGGAAGCGCAGTGAGCGAACCGGCGCCGTGGGCATCGCCCATCTTGGCGGCGCGCTCGAGCAGGCGGGAATGGAGGTAGAACACGTCGCCCGGGAAGGCTTCGCGGCCCGGCGGGCGGCGCAGCAGGAGCGACATCTGGCGGTAGGCGACGGCCTGCTTGGAGAGGTCGTCGTAGGCGATCACAGCGTGCATGCTGTTATCGCGGAAGTACTCGCCCATGGTGCAGCCGGTGAACGGCGCGAGATACTGCATTGGCGCCGGGTCGGAAGCGGTCGCGGCGACGACGATGGAGTACGGAAGGGCGCCGCGCTCTTCGAGGATCTTGACGAACTGGGCGACGGTGGAGCGCTTCTGGCCGACGGCGACGTAGACGCAGTAGAGTTTCGCGGATTCGTCGTCGCCTTCGTTGAGCGGCTTCTGGTTCAGGAACGTGTCGAGAATGATCGCGGTCTTGCCGGTCTGACGGTCGCCGATGATCAACTCGCGCTGGCCGCGGCCGATCGGGATCAGCGCGTCAACGGCCTTGAGACCCGTGGCCATCGGCTCGTGCACCGACTTACGCGGCAGAATGCCGGGGGCCTTGACGTCCACGCGGTGGCGTTCGGTCGACTCGATCGGGCCCTTGCCGTCGATGGGGTTGCCGAGAGCGTCAACGACGCGGCCGAGAAGGCCCTTGCCGACAGGGACTTCGACGATGGCCTCGGTGCGCTTGACCGTCTGGCCTTCCTTGATGTTGCGGTCGTCGCCGAAAAGCACGACGCCGACGTTGTCGCTTTCCAGGTTCAGGGCCATGCCCTTGGTGCCGTCCTGGAATTCGACCATTTCGCCAGCCTGGACGTGGTCGAGACCGTAGACGCGGGCGATGCCGTCACCAACAGAGAGAACCTGACCAATTTCCGAGACTTCGGCTTCCTTACCGAAGTTCTGGATCTGCTCCTTCAAGATCGAGGAGATCTCTGCGGCGCGGATTTCCATCGCGTGACCTCTTGTGCTTTGTCGCGTTTCGTTTTAGCCGGCCGCGCGGAAGAGCGGCGGCGAAGGGGTTCGTGTCGTCAGTCTTCAGCTCGCCAGCCGGACCCGTGCGGCCCGGCAGCGATTGTGTCGGGCGGTATTCAGGCCGCGCCCTTCAAGCCGGAACGGATGGCCGAAAGGCGGGTGCGCAGGGAGGTATCGACCATGCGGCTGCCGATCTTCACGATCAGGCCGCCGAGGATAGACGGGTCGACTTTCACGTCCAGCTGGACGTCCTTGCCGACGGAATTCTTGAGAACCTGCTTGAGCTGCACCGCCTGGTCGTCGCTCAGGGCCTGTGCGGTCGTGACTTCGGCCGTCACCTCGCCGCGCGCGTTGGCGGCAAGCGCCACGAAATCGCGGACCATAGGGGCGATCGCGCTCAAACGGCGATTGCGGGCGATAATCTGAAGGAAGTTCGATGTCAGCTCGCCGAGGCCGCCCTTTTCGGCGATCGATTTCAGCGCGGCGGCCTGCTCGTCCGATGAGAACACCGGGCTTTGAACCAGCCGCTTGAGATCGGCGCTTTCTTCGAGGAGGGAACGAAATGCCACAAGGTCGCCTTCGACCTCTGCGACCTTGCCCTGTTCGGAAGCCAGTTCGAACAAGGCCCCGGCATAGCGGCCGGGCATGCTCGACAAGTTGAGATCGTCTGTTGCCACGTCGATCGCTCTTTTTCAGCGTGTCGGAAAAGGCATCGAAAATCGGCCCGAGGCGGGTAACACCCATCGGTTTCGATGCAGAAGAGGCGTGAGCGGCCCTCAGGCTGCGAGTTCGACGCGCCCGATTACCCCATCACGGCGCGGTGTCTATCACGCACGTTGCTTTGCATCAACGGGCCGTAAGTTGCACGGATGACGCATCCAGCAGGATGCGGGGCGATCTGAACGTGGATCAGGGGCCTCGCACCCTGCACTATAGTGACTTCGGGATCTACGGTTCGAATACCCGCGATGGCGTGTTTCAGCTCTTTTCATCGCGGTCTGCCACGCGCGTGACAACCGCTGCGCCCGCCTCCAAAGTACGGTGGACCGGGCACTTTCCGGCAATCTCGGCGATCTTATCGCGCAGCTCCGGCGATACTTCGCCGTCGATTGAGATCACCCGCTGGAAGCGATCGATGCGACCCGTGCGACCCTCAGCCGCGCTTTCGCAATCCTCGCAGTGAGCCGCGTCAACCTTACCGTGGCTTACCGTCACGCTGACGCGGCCAAGCTCCAATTTCTTGCGGTCGGCGTACATGCGCAGTGTCATCGCCGTGCAAGCGCCAAGAGCGGCGGATAAATAAGAATAGGGGTCCGGGCCGGCATCGGTGCCGCCGACCGACGCCGGCTCGTCCGCGGTAAGGCGGTGGCGACCGGCATGCACGTTGTTATGGAACCTTCCCAGACCGGTTTCAGAGACGACGACGCCCTTCAGCCCATCGGACTCTGGCGGCGCGTCGCTGTTCCCCGCCGGGAGATAGCGTGCCGCCCAAGCCGCGATCACGGCGGCGGCATAGGCGGCATCCTCATGCCGGGACAACAGATGGTCGGCGTCATCGAGCGACACGAAGCTCTTGGGATGCTTGGCGGCGAGGAAGATTTCGGTGGCGTTGTCGATGCCGACGGTTTCGTCCTTGGGGGCGTGAAGCACAAGCAACGCCTTTCGCATCGAACCGATCCGGTCTTGCAGGCGCTGGCCGGCTGCGTCCTCGACGAACTGCCGGCGGATCGTAAACGGGCGCCCGGCGAGACTGACCGTGGCCTCCCCCTCGGCCTCGATCTCCCGCAGCGAGCCGCCGAACTGGTGCAGAACGTGGCCGACGTCGGCGGGTGCGTTGATCGTGACGACGGCCTTCACCTCCGGGATCTCCGACGCCGCCGCCAGGACGGCGGCCCCGCCCAGCGAGTGGCCGACGAGTATCGCGGGTGCTTCGAGATCGCGGCGCATGAAATCTGCGGCGGCGATAAGATCGCCGACATTTGACGAAAAGTTCGTGTTGGCGAACTCGCCGTCGGAATGGCCCAGGCCGGTGAAATCAAAGCGCAGGACGCCGATTCCCTCCGCCGCAAGGCGTTCAGCGATGCGTCGCGCGGCGGCAATGTCCTTCGAACAAGTGAAGCAGTGCGCGAACAGGGCATAGGCGCGCGGATGTCCGGCGGGCAGGTCGAGCCGGGCGGCGAGATCGTGGCCGCCGGAACCGACAAAAGCGACGCGTTGGGGAGCTGACATGCATGGAACCTCGGACTTCTCTGGGGCCAGAATCCAGCCATGGCGGGGGCCGGCGGAAACGCTCTCTCATCGGACAGCGACCACGCGGCGCCCTTCCGCGCAAGCGCTTCAAGCCACGTCTCAACCGATCGTGAAGCGGGCGCATCTCCTATCGTGGCGCTCTTCGCGGCTCCTGCTCCGACGGTGATTTGAGATTAGCCCTGCAAGGGTGGAGAATGGGTCCGCCGATACGTCTTCTGCAAGCCATTACGGCTAGAACGAAGGGGATCCGCGTCATGCCCGCGAACGAACCTGAGCCCGCCCCCAAAATCAGATTTCGCCGCGTGGCGGTAGCGGCGGCTGTCTGTGTCGCGGCGGCCGGCGGCGCGCTGTCCCCGGTCCCGGCGCAGCAAGCAGCCGAACCGAAAGCACTCGCAATCGGAACCGTTGTTAGAGACTGCGACGATTGCCCGGACATGGTGCTCCTGCCGGCCGGAAGCTTCCGCATGGGCTCGCCGGAGGACGAGGCCGACCGCGTCTATGACGAAGGTCCGCAGCGGGCCGTACGGTTCGCCGCGCCGCTCTTCGTCTCGCGCACGGAGATCACCTTCGCGCAATGGCAGGCGTGCGTTGCGGGCGGCGGCTGCGCGGATAACCCCCAGCCTGGCGACAATGGCTGGGGACGGGGCAACCGCCCGGTCATCGGCTTGAACTACGGCGACGCCATGAGCTACGCGGCCTGGCTGTCGGCGAAGACTGGCAAGCCCTACCGGCTTCTCTCCGAGGCCGAATGGGAATACGCCGCCCGCGCCGGGACGACGACGCGTTTTCACTGGGGCGACGGGTTCGGCGGCGGCGAGGCCAATTGCGACGGCTGCGGCAGCGAGTGGGACAACGAGAAAACCGCGCCGGTCGCATCGGTCGCGCCGAATGCCTTCGGGCTACACGACATGCCCGGCAACACCTGGGAGTGGACCTCGGATTGCTACCGGCCCAGCTACAAGGGCGCGCCTCGATCAGCCGAACCGCGCACCGCAGCGAACTGCCGGAAGCGTGTGGTGCGGGGCGGCGCCTGGAACGATGACCCGACCTACCTGCGCTCGGCGACGCGCAACTGGCAGCGTCCGACGCGCCGGGACAAATATAACGGCGGCGTACGCGTGGCGCGCCCGGCCGTTCAGGCGGACGCCCGCTAGCGATTCCACAGCCCTCTGATATTAAAGCGCTTTTCCACAGGGTCCGGCGATTTTTACTTTTTGTTAACCGTGCCGATGGTCCGACTTCTACGGCTGCCGTATAGTGCATATCGACTTTTGGAGGAGGCCCAAATGCGTACCTTTGCACTTCTGCTCGTCGCCGCTGCCTGCATGTGGGCGGGCATGACCTATCCCAACACGTTCTCGACCGATCCGGCGGACTTCAAGACCGGCAAGTGGCCAGCGGAATGGCGGGCTTGGGTCGGACAGACCTGACGAAGCGTCGGCGGGCGCTCCGATAGCCGATCAGCCCGCGCGCTTGCTGGCGAGCGTGGCGCCTGCCGTTCCGCGTGGTACACTCGCGCTCCGATCATAAGCGCGGAGACACCACGCCCATGGCCGCCCCGAAGCCCCGCCCGGCGACCTACGCCGACATCGAAGCCCTGCCGGACAACATGGTGGGCGAGATCCTGTTCGGCGCGCTGCATGCACATCCGCGGCCGGCGCCGAAGCATGCGCGGGCGCAGAATGCCGTGCAGGTCGAGCTCGGCGGGCCGTTCGACCGGGGCCGCGGCGGTCCCGGCGGCTGGCTGTTCATGACCGAGCCGGAGTTGCATCTGGGCGGACACGTCGTTGTGCCGGACGTGGCGGGGTGGAAGCGCGAACGGCTGCCCGAGGCGCCGGAGACCGCGTATCTCGAAGTGCCGCCGGACTGGGTGTGCGAAGTCCTCTCCCCCTCGACGATGCGGATCGACCGTACCGACAAGCTCGCCGTGTACCGCGACTTCGGCGTCGGGCACGCCTGGTATGTCGATCCCGAGGCGCGGACGCTGGAGGTGTTCGAACTGCGCGACGAAGGGGTGTGGGTGCTTGCGGCGACCCACAAGGACGACGACGAAGTCGCCGCGCCACCGTTTCAGGTGCATGCGTTCAAGCTGGATGTGTTGTGGTGGTGAGGGGGGCCGGCGGTGGCGGGGCCGGATTGAGCAAGCGCGCGGCCTGTGGTGTTGCGCCCTGATCTGAAGTGCTTCAGCCTGGCGGCGGGGCGGTGAACCTACCGGCGAGCAAGCCGCACAGGCTGCGAACGATCAGCGCGTTGAGCGCCATGCAGGCGGCCGCGAGCGCCACGTTCCAGACCGTGTTGTTGTCGCTCGTAAACGGTTCCACAAGCCAGAACCAAGGCGCCGCGAGCAGCACTGCGAAGACGCCGGCCAACGGATCGGGTTCACCGGCAAGACCGGCGGCGTTGAGCGGGATGAGGGCGAGCGCCGCGAGGCACAACACGATATAGACCGCCGTCAAAATCGAGCAGAACGATTTCATTTCCGCACCCTGCATTCGAACGCGTTGTCCTGCGGCCAGGCGACCTGCGCTTCGTCGCCCCCTCATATCGTGGGGCGGAGTCTAACTCAAACTGGACGAGTTTTCCGGGGGCACGTCAACCGGCGCATTCGTAGAACACCGGGTCGCCGCCATCTACGAGAAAGTAGCGCGCCTGCAGGGTGGCGGTGCGCCGGTCGTAGCTGTCGCGGGCGCACTGGCGCTTATCGGCTGCCTTCCAGCAGTCGTTGCGGCCGCCAATCCAGCCGCGCTGCATGGTCTTCAGCTCCTTGATCGCTTCGGCGCCGCCGGCATCAACCTTCTCCAACGCAGTGATCGCCTGCCGGTAGACGTCGGCCATCTTTCGGTCCTTCGCGGCAAGCTCTGCATTTTCGCAAATCAGCTTTTCGATCTCGTGCTCGGCCTTGGCGCAATCGAAGGCGGGGCCGGATTGGGCGAGCGCGCCACCGAAGGCGATGGCGGAGATAAACGCCGCGGCGGCGAGAGCTGCGATGGCCGGGATCTTCATCTGCGGTGGCCTCTTGCGGTGGAGACGGGTGGTGCGGCGAGCGAGGCGCTAAAACTTATAGCAACTTTGGCTTGCCTTTTTAAAATGGCGCATAGCCTCTTCTGACGGACTAAAGTCCTCAAACGAAACCATAGCATATTTTATCGTTATGATAGAAGACCGGCAGGCGATAACGTCCTCGTATTCAGAGTAGCTTACATTCAATTGGCCAAGCTGGGACAGTTTCGGCAATCGACGGTGTTCGTAAAGCTTCAACTCCATCGCTGTCATCAGCAATCCGCGAACCCAAACGTAGTCGCTCGATTGAATAGCCCCATAGCCCTTCTCCCAATGCGCAAACTCTATTTTTAGCGATGCTTTGTAGTTACTCCAGCGCCTCGCGCCCCAATAATCAGCCTCCCGCTTGTCAGAAATATTTATAGGAGGAATATTCTTAACCGCTGTCTCGCCCACGATATTTCGGCTTCCGAAAAACCAAAGCGATGCAACGATGCTACAAAGTACAACAAAGCCGAGAAGGACACTATAATCGGGCTCGGGACGCCCTCCGAACGTTTCGTAGTACAGCTCAGCCTCAGCCACGGGCAGACTATCCTCTGAGATTTTTCGCTCCCCAGCACGACATTCGAACCTAGCTGAAACGCCTGGTCCAACCCCGAGCTTTTCGATTCTGTACCTGCCGTCCAAATAGGTATAATGCGACGGTCCGTCAGCCTGACGGGAGCTTAAGAATTCCTCGAGACTCGGCTTTTTTTCTTCGATCTCGTCGCGCATTCAACTTCCTCAACCTGGAGACAAGAATTCAATCAATGTTGACACTCGGCAGTTGGACTGCCGACTAACGACCGCTCCCGATCAAATATGCCGCAGGACTTTGGTAGTTGATGATAGCATCTTTAGATCACCTCTCTACAGACGCGGACCATTTCGCGGGAGGCTCCTCAAATAATCTCTCGAAGCACAACGGAAACAAATCGCCAGAGATTTCACCCAAAAGCCTAGACCCAGCGTATCTTGGTTATGCCGCCGAAGAGTAATCGAAAAAAATTAGATTTGGCAAGCCACGGTTTATAACTTTCAGAAACGCGGAAAGCTCAGGGCTCTCGTATACCGACCCGATATGACACGCTGTGCCCGATCACGATACCTGCCTCGCTACCTCTTCAGCCGTGGGGGCATATTCGCCCCTCCACCCACACCCTCACAAAAAGCTGTAAGGGTCCACATCCACGTGTAGGCGGACGTCGCCTTTCAAGGGCGGGAGGCGGGAAAGCCAAACGCGGAGATAGCCCTGCAGGTCCATCTCGCGCGGGGCCTTGAGAAGCAGGCGCCAGCGGTGGCGGCCGCGAATGACGGCGATGGGCGCTTCGGCGGGACCGAGGACGGCGATGCGCTCGGCATGCGGCGCGCGATGGGCGACGTCGCGGGCGATCAGTTCCGCCGTCTCCTTGTCCTTCGCGGACACGACAATCGCCGCGAGCCGTCCGTACGGCGGCAGGCCGCCTGCCTGACGCATCTCGATCTCGCGGTCGAGAAAGGCCTCGCGGTCGCCGGAGATGATGGCGGCCATGACCGGGTGGTCGGGCAGGTGCGTCTGGATGAAGGCGCGGCCCCGGATGGCGGCGCGGCCGGCCCGGCCCGTCACCTGATGCAGAAGCTGGAAAGTGCGCTCGCCGGCGCGCGGGTCCGCGCCCTGCGCCAGTCCCAGGTCGCCATCGACGATGCCGACGAGGTTCAAGTCCGGGAAGTGGTGGCCCTTGGCGACGAGCTGGGTGCCGATGATGATGTCCGCCTCGCCCGCCTCGATGGAGCGGATCACCTCCCGCATCTCGGTGAGCGACGGGATGAGATCGGAGGAGAGAAGCGCCAGGCGGGCCTCGGGGAAGCGCTCCGAGACTTCCTCGGCGACACGCTCGACGCCCGGTCCGCAGGCCGTCATGGTGCCTTCCTCGCCGCAGTTCTGGCAGCGGTCCGGCGGCGGCAGCGAGAAGCCGCAGTGGTGGCAGTTGAGGCGCTTCTTGAAGCGGTGCTCGACCAGCCAGGCGGTACATTGCGGGCATTCGAGCCGGTGGCCGCAGGCGCGGCAAAGCGTGAGCGGCGCGTAGCCCCGGCGGTTGAGGAACAGGAGCGTCTGCTGGCCGCGCGCCAGGCATTCGGTCATTTCGTCGACAAGGCGCGGGGCGAGCCATCGGCCTTTGTCCGGCGGCTCGGCGCGCAGGTCGATGGCTTCGATCTCGGGGAGTTCGGTGCCGGAAAAGCGGCCGGGCAGGACGAGGTGGCGGTATTTGCCGGTGCGGGCGTTGACGTGGCTTTCGATGGACGGCGTCGCGGAGGCCAGAACGATGGGGAAGTCCCCCAGCCGGGCGCGCACCACCGCCATGTCGCGGGCGTGGTAGTTGACGCGGTCGTCCTGTTTGAAGCCGCCGTCGTGTTCCTCGTCGACGACGATGAGGCCCAGGTCGTTGTAGGGAAGGAACAGCCCGGAGCGGGCGCCGACGACGCAGCGCGCCTCGCCGCTCGCCACGGCCTTCCAGAGTCGGCCGCGTTCCGGCCCGGTCTGCGCGGAGTGCCATTCGACGGGCGTGCAACCAAAGCGCTTTTCGAAGCGGCTGGTGAACTGGCTGGTCAGCGCGATTTCCGGCAGCATGATGAGGACCTGACGGCCCTTTTCCAGCGCCCGGGCGACGGCCTCGAAATAGACCTCCGTCTTGCCGGAGCCGGTGACGCCGTCCAGCAGCGAGACCGAGAAGTTCGCCGCGTCGACCGCTGAGCGGAGCCCGGCGACGGCGATTTCCTGGGCGTCGGAGAAGTCCACCGTGACGTGGTGCGGATCGGGGCGGGCGCAGCGCTTTTCCGGGATGGCCGCTTCGACGAGGCAGCCGGCGGTGACGAGGCCGTCGATGACGCCGGAGGTGCATTCGGCGGCGCGGGCCAGCACGGCCTTGGGCCGAATGAGCCCGTCGGCGGCGGTTTCCAGGGCGCGCTCGCGGGCGGGCGTCATGCGCGGCGGCAGCGGGGCGTCGGGGACGCGGGTGACGCCGAAACGGGGCTTCGCCGGCTCGAAGATCTCGCGCGCCGACATCATCATGCGCGCGACCATGCCGAGCGGGCTCAGCGTGTAGTTGGCGATCCATTCGGCGAAACGCAGCGACCGCACGGGAAGGGCGGGAGCGTCCATCACCTGCTGAACGGCCTTCAATTTCTTCGGGTTGACCTTCTTGTCGCGCGCGCCGCCGCAAGGACCGTCCCAGACGATGCCGATGCGGACCTGATTGCCAAACGGCACGGCAACGAAGCTCCCCGGGGCCGGCGGGCCTTCCTCGGGCGGCAGGTAATCGTAGGTCTGGTCGAGCGCGACCGGCAGCAGGACGGGGACCAGATTCAGGTCGCCGCCGGGCCCGGATTTCGGGTCGCCCAGGTCGAGGCCGATGTCGAGAAGGTTATCCAAGCTGGCCGTCGCCGCTATAAGAGGTTAGGAACGCCGTTGGCGTGCGAATCATCCGCCGATCTTAGGGCATCGGATAGGGCAAGGCTTAGGCAAAGGACCGTCATGAAATTCTTCGTCGATACCGCAGACATCAACGAGATCCGGGAACTCGCGGCGACAGGCCTGCTTGACGGCGTGACGACCAACCCTTCGCTGATCGCCAAATCGGGGCGCGACTTCAAAGAGACCATCGCTGAGATCTGCGAAGTGGTGCCGGGGCCGGTTTCGGCGGAAGTGACCGCGCTCGATGCCGAGGGAATGATCTCCGAGGGCCGGGAACTCGCGAAGATCGCCAAGAACGTGACCATCAAGGTGCCGCTGACGATGGACGGGCTGAAGGCGTGTAAATCGCTGACGGGCGACGGGATGCTGGTCAACGTGACGCTGTGCTTCTCGGCCAATCAGGCGCTCCTGGCGGCCAAGGCGGGGGCGACGTTCGTTTCACCGTTCATCGGCCGGCTGGACGACATGGGCCAGGACGGAATGCTGCTGATCCGCGAGATCCGGCAGATCTACGACAACTACCAGCACCTGACGACGGACATCCTGGCGGCATCGATCCGCACGGTGAACCACGTGCGCGAGGCGGCGCTGGTGGGCGCGGATGTGGCGACCATCCCGCCGGGCATCCTCAAGGCGCTGGTCAAGCACCCGTTGACCGATAAGGGGCTTGAAGCCTTTCTGTCAGACTGGGCAAAGACGGGCCAGAAGATCGTGTGATCGGGAAGACCGAAGCGTCGCCATTCTCTCCGGCAGTGGCCGCCGCAGTAGTCCGGTCCGGCCCGCCGAGGTTTTGCGTTGCCAGGCGGGCTGCCAAGGTTCCGGCGCGATTGGGGAAGCGGAACGGCGAAGCTTCGGCATCGTCGGATGACGTGTCGTCCGCCAGCCGGCTCAGATGGGCCTCGACTTCCGCGCCTTCGACGATTTGCGCGCGGCGATAGCGCAGATGCCCGGTGACGCGACCCGTTGATCCGACGACAAGCGTCGAGGTCTGCAAGGTGCCGTCGAAAACGCCGTCGATCTCGACGCTGACCGCATCGACCGTGCCGCTGACCCGTCCACCCGGCGCGATCACCAACTGCTGGCAACAGCAATGTCCTTCGACGACGCCTTCAACGACAAGGCGGCCGTAGGACGATATCTCGCCATCGACGTGCAGGCCGTGGCCGATGCGGCTCTCCGGCTGAGCCGCGGCGGCGGCTGTGGGCAGCGGTATCGCTTCGGCTTCACTGCCCAACTCCGGCACCCGATCGAGGCGGTCTGGCGGGTTGGTGATGGGGACCAGGGGCGCGGATGCGGCCGGCTGTGCCGCCGGTTGGCTGCCGAACGTCTCTGCTCCCGGTATGTCCGCTCCAGGCGCGGGCGCTTGCGCAACCGAAATCGTCCGCGCGGATGGCGGCCGGGGCTTGGCGGTTGAAGCGAAAACCGGCCCGGCCCGTCGATCGACGGTGAAGTCCTCGCGCAGCCGGTTGAACGGCGCGTTGGCTCGTGGCATCGCAGGCTTTTGTGGCCGGGCTGCCGGCATCGACCGGGTGAACATGCCCCGCTTTCGGTTCCCCGCGAGGACGAATTCGGCCTCGCCGGACAGAGCCATCCGCAACATCGCAACCAGGGACATCAGAAGCACCAACGCCATCGCGGCTGCGGCCTCCAAGGCCTGAAGCGGCGTGACCTTCGGTCCCCAAACCGGGGCCATGATCCGCATGAAGGAATCGAGCCCTGGGATGGTCCATCGGATGGAGTCGCTGTCGGTCAGCGCGATTTCCAAAGGCGGCGGGGCAAGCTGGGCGAGCGGTGCGTTTCCGACAGCGGCGAGACGCAAAGCCGGGGCGGCGACCGCCGGATCGGCATGCGAGGACACCGCCAGAGCGGGCGGGGCGCGCCAACCGGACTCCTCAAGGGCCGCAAACTTCAAGGCAAAGCGCGCCGGACCGTCGAAGGAGGGGCCGACCGGCCGCAGGCTGGCGATGAGATCGCTGGCGCCCGAGCGGGTCGGGACCTGCCGGCGCAAAGGCGGCGGCGCCGGCATGAAGCCGCGCCTGACGGGTTCTAGCGTCACGGAAGGGGGGCCGATGATCGAAGGAGCGTCGTCGATGCTGGCAAGACGCCATCCCGTTTGCGTATGCAGGGCCTTGCCGGCATCGGGCAACCACAGGCCCTTGAGCGCGGCGTTAGCGTGCAGATCCTCCGCCTTCGTGGACCACAGGAACTGATGGATGTCGATACTGGCGAGACGGCTTTCCCGGGACCGCGAGACGAACTGGCGTGCAAGGTCGTCGATCTGCCTCTTCCCGAGAACGCCGATATACCCAAGTGCTGCCGGATAGCGCCGGCCGCGTTTATAGACGGGTTCGTCTTCCGGAGGCGGCGCGACGACGATGGTGTGGAGTTCGACAACGCCATACCGGATCATGCCGAGCTCTTCAGCCGCCGCGCGGGTCAGATCGAGCTTGCGGTCGGTGTGGAAGGGACCGAAATCGTTAATCCGGACATGAACGGTGCGGCCATTCTGCGGATTCCAAACGAGGAGTTCGGTGCCGTCCGGCAAGTTCGAACTCGAAGCACGCGTGGGATCGTCGGCGTCGAAGATCTCGCCGGACGAGGTGTATTTGCCGATGTTGAAGCGGTCGACGGCCGGATCGTCGTAGTAGGTCGCCTTGATGCGCGAGGTTTTCCCGACCCACCAGCGCGTTTCCGACAGCGTCTTCACCCGGTGGCAGACATCGCGATAGCAGTGGGTCTCGCCGGGTGTCTTTGCTATTGCGGGCCCGCTCACCGCGAACATTCCGGCGAGGAAGACGCCGATTGCGCCGAGGACCGAGCATCGCCGCACGGGAACGGTCCGCGCCGGCAACGCGGCCACGGTCGGCCTTGCCGCACGGCCGTTGGACTCGGCCTCAACCGATGTTGATCGCTGGAAGTCCCCCACGACGCATTACCATGTTTGCGGCGCTAAGCTCGCCGCCTGGCGGCCTGTTCGGCACCGGTTCCCCTCCGGCAGCCTCGCAGCAAATGGTGTCGATTGGGTTATATTAACGATAATGCGGCGACGGTGCGGTCGGCCTTTCGAAAAACGCTTGTGAAGAAACGACGGGGACGGACAATGCCAGGATCTGTCATCCTTCTACCGAAGCTGCCCCACGATGGTTAAACCATCAGCCACTCGGTACAGCGCAGCGCCCAGTCTTCCGACAGGATGGAGAGGTCGTTTTCAATATAGGCCTGGCCCATCTCGGCGAGCATTTCGCGATCCTCGGCCAGACGCTCGACCACACACCAGCGGTTCCACTCCAAGGTAAGGCTCCAGCGCGTCTCGCTGATCTTCGCGTCGGGAAGCCGGTAGTGGAAGGTCGGACGCGCCTTGACAAGCTTATCGGCCACTTTGCGCCTTACGCGTGCCTCGTCGAGCCACATGAACATCGGCAGCATGTCCAGTTCGCGGTTTCGCGTCGGGTTGTAGGTAAGGTAGTCGTCGATGAGCTGATCCTGATCCGGCCAATAGTCCGCCTTCAGGATGCGGTGAACATAAGGTTGCGGGAACGGATCGGCGAACGCCAGCATGCGCCGCGCCATGTCGATCGAGATGACCGCGCGCAGCCACTCGGACAACAAGATCTCAGCCTTCAGAACCGCGAGGATCCACTGCGGGTCGCGGGTGGCGATATCCGGATTAAGCTGGACGCCAAAGGCGTGCAGCAAGTTGTCCCGCGTGCCCTTTGCACCTTCCGCCCGCAATGCCTCGATCAGCCGCTCCAGTTGGGGGAGCTGGTCGACATCGATTGGCGGGCAGACGACCTCATAGGGTATGACGAGCGAGCCGATGTCGCCGTAGACCTCGCGCATCGCTTCGGAAAATGTGTCGATCAGGCCCTGCAGACCGGTCGCTGAGGGCGGCGCGGCGCCCGGTGTACGGTGAGCGTACTGGGTGTCCAGCTCAACAAGGAATTCCCCGAGTGTCGTATTCTGAATTCGATAACGGTGGGCATCTTCGCGAATGGCCTCGCCGCCGTAGAGCTCAACCACCCGGCGCGCGGCGCGTTCGGCACTGACGGCGGCGAACTCGATTTCGACGCCGACACGACGCGGCCGACCTTCAAAGTTGGTCTGGCGGTTTGGCAACCGCAGCTTTTTTCTCGATGCCATCCTCACCCCAACAACGTTGAAACACTAACGGACTGCTCTCATGTCGAGTTCCGATGTCGGCTCAACCCTCCTTTCGCCGTGGAGTAGGCTGCCCCCACCCCATCGAAGAAACGCCGGGCACATGCTTCGGCGGAGACTTGCAGCGTTGAGCCGCTTAACGTTTCATTAACCAAATCATCGGGAAGCTCTGACTTTACTCGTTCCACAACGGAGACCGTCCTTGCAAGCGGCGTCGGGCTTGAAATCGGCTACCGAGCAATGGCTCGAGCACATGCGAAGCGAGCGCGGCCATTCGGCCAACACGCTGGAGGCCTACGCACGCGATCTTCGGCAGTTCCTCGAATTCCTTCACCGCAGGCTCAACCGGCTGCCCGACCTTGAGGCCATCGCTTCGGTGGATACGCGTACGGTTCGCGCGTTTCTATCGGCGCGGCGTCAGAGCGGTGCGGGGTCGCGATCGCTGGCGCGAACGGTCTCGGCATTGCGCGCGTTTTTCAATTTCCTCGAACGCCGCGACATCCTGAAGAACCGCGCGACCCTGCAGATCCAGCGACCGAAGGTGCCGCACGGCGTGCCCAAACCGCTGAGTGTCGATAAGGCTCGCCAGGTGACGGAAACCGGCGCCGCTCATGCGGTCGACTGGGTGGCCGCGCGCGATGCCGCCGTGCTCCTCCTCCTATACGGCTGCGGACTACGCATTTCCGAGGCGCTTGGCATTCTGCGGCGCGACGCTCCCACCGCCGGGCGGGACACCCTGCTGATCCGCGGAAAGGGTGGACGCGAGCGGCTCGTCCCCGTTCTCGGAGTCGTGCAAGACGCAGTCGGCAACTATCTCGATCTCTGTCCCTATCCACTCGCACCCGGCGATGCCCTGTTCCGCGGCGCCAAGGGCGGGCCACTCTCGCCCCGGCTGATCCAGCTTGCCGTGCAGAGGCTCCGTGAGAATCTCGGCCTGCCGGATACCGCGACGCCCCATGCGTTGCGCCATTCGTTCGCGACGCACCTTTTGTCCGCTGGCGCCGACCTGCGGCAAATCCAGGAACTGTTGGGACACGCCTCACTGTCGACAACGCAGCTTTATACCGAGGTGGACCGGGAGCGGCTCCTGGCCGTTTACGATGCCGCGCACCCGCGCTCTTGAAGAACTCCCCGGAGTTTTTTTCCCGTCGGCTGGGCCGGACCGGCCGGACCGGATCGAAACGCAAATCTAGTTTGTAGGAAACTCGCGATGTGGCTGGCCTTCGGACCCGTTCGCCGATGGACGAGATACGTTTTGCGGATGCGCGGGCTTCGGGACAGCGTCGTCGCCGGACTGTGCGTCTTGGCTCTCTTGCCGGTTTTCACCGCGAACGCCTTCGCGGCAGGCAAGACGGAGAAGCGATCTTGCGGGGGCAGTAACATTCTCGCCGAACTCGCCGTTCAGTCGCCCGAGATCCATGCGCGCGTGACGGCCGAGGCCGAGAAGATTGCCAATACGCAGGCGCTGTTGTGGCGCATTTCGCGTGATGGAATCGAGGACTCGTTTCTTTTCGGTACGGCGCATTTGACCGATCCGCGCATCACGCAGATGCCCGAGCCCGCAACGAAGGCGCTCGACAACGCACGTCTCGTCGCCCTCGAAGTGGCCGATGTATCGCCGGCCGCCGTCGCGACGGCACTCGGCACCGCGCCGCACCTCATGATGTTCACGGACGGGGGGCGGCTCGACCTGCTGCTCTCGCCAGAGGACTTCGCGAAAGTCCGCGAGCAGCTTGAAATCGCCCGATTACCTTCGGCGTTCGCCGGCCGGCTGAAACCCTGGGTGGTCAGCACACTCATGGCCATCAGCGAGTGCGAGCGCAACCGCATCGAAAGCGGCATGAAGGTGCTCGACCTGCTGATCGCCGAGCGGGCAACCAAGAAGGGCATCCCGGTCGTGGGGCTTGAAACGATCGAGGATCAGCTTTCCGCGTCCGCGCGCGTGTCCATCGAGGAGCAGGTGGCGCTGTTGCGCGCCAGCCTTGCCATGGCCGACAGGGCCGATGACCAGCGCGAGACGCTGATCCAGCTTTATCTCGGCCGACAGCTCGGGCTTGCCCTGCCGCTGCAGAAGGCCATGGCCCAGCGCCACGGTGGCGGGCGTGACGCCAACTTCGCGGGATTCCAGACGCATCTGGTGGACCGCCGGAACAGGCAGATGCGCACGCACCTCCTGCCGTTGCTTGCCGAGGGCAACGTATTCGTCGCCGTCGGCGCGCTGCATCTCATCGGCGAAACGGGATTGGTGACGCTGCTGCGGAAGGCAGGCTACGACGTGACGCCCATCGAATGAAGGCACCGCACGCCAGGTCGCACGCCGCGCATTACCGCTTGGCGGATTGAAGCGGATCAGGCGAAGATCCGGTTGACGATCAAAACCGTGGCCGCGGCCGTAACGGCGCTGACGCCCGCACCCCAGGCCATATCGACGACGGCGACCGACATCGGGAACCCCTTCACGACAGCGAGATTCGTCAAATCGTAGGTTGCATAAGCGACGAAGCCGAACAGCGCCCCCATCATGGCTGCCGTCTGCCAATCTCCAGTCTTTATGGCCGGATAGGCGACGAAGACATAAAGACCAATCGAATAAATGAGATAGAAGCCGAACGCCGCCGCGAGATTGACGTTCTCCGCCATCAGCGAGCCGAGCGACTGGCGGTAAAAGTCGCGGGCGACGTAGCCCAGCCAGATAAGGTCGAGGATCAGCAGAATGCCGGCGAGTATGACGTAGGCGAGAACAGGTTTCATGATTACCCCGATCAGGTGCGGTTTTGCGGGGTACTACGCAGGTGCAGCACTTTGAGATCCGTCAGTGTCTCGGAGAATTTACATATCGATCTGTACGACAGGCGTATCGGCGGCGCAGGAGCAGCCGCGATGCCCTGGAGGCGTGGTGCGTGCCCGGTAGCCTACTTCGCCCCACCGGTTTGAATTTGCCGGCGCCATCCAAGGCCGCGCCGGCGCGGGGAGAAAGGAAGCGGGCGCCAAGCCAGTGCGCCGTTCTCCAAGATGCGCGCCGTTTTACAGCTTGGCTGCCCAACACCGCGCAAGCTTGTGTTGGCGTCCTGCCCAACACAAGCCTGCGCAGTGTTGGCCCTGCGAAGTCGTGTGGGGCCAGTTTTTGTTTGGCCCACACTTCCTAAAGTCGTGTGGGGCCAGTTTTTGTTTGGCCCACACTTCCTAAAGTCGTGTGGGGCTACATGTGTATCGGACGCTTGTCGACGGCGAGGGCCGCTTCCTTGACGGCTTCGGTGAGGGTCGGGTGCGCGTGGCAGGTGCGCGCGAGGTCCTCGGCCGAACCACCGAACTCCATGATCACCGCGGCCTCGGCGATCAGTTCGCCGACGTGCGGTCCGACCATGTGGACGCCGAGCACGCGGTCGGTTTCCTTGTCGGCCAGCACCTTCACGAAGCCGTCGGTGGTGCGGTTCACCTTGGCGCGGCCGTTGGCCATGAAGGGGAACTTCCCGACGTTGTAGGCGATCCCTGCTTCTTTCAGTTCCTCCTCCGTCTTGCCGACGGAGGCGACTTCGGGCGCGGTGTAGATCACCGACGGGATGACGTCGTAGTTCACGTGGCCGGACTGTCCCGCCAGCATTTCGGCGACGGCAACGCCTTCGTCTTCCGCCTTATGCGCGAGCATCGGCCCGGCGATCACGTCGCCGATGGCATAGATACCGTCGACGCTGGTCTTGAAGTGTTCGTCGACGACGATGCGGCGGCGGTTGTCGATGGCGACGCCGGCATCTTCCAGCCCGAGGCCTTCGGTGAAGGGAACGCGGCCGATGGCGACGAGGACGACGTCGGCGGCGATCTCCTGCGCTTCACCGCCCGCGGCGGGTTCGACCGTCACCTTGCATGTGCCGCCGTCCTGCTTCAGGCCCGTGACCTTGGTGCCGAGCTGGAATGTGAAGCCCTGTTTTTGGAGGATCTTCTGGAACTGCTTTGCGACCTCAAGATCCATTCCAGGAATGATGCGATCGAGAAATTCGACGACGTGAACCTCCGCTCCGAGGCGGCGCCAGACGGAGCCGAGTTCAAGGCCAATGACCCCGGCGCCGACGACGAGCAGCTTCTTCGGCACCTTCTCCAAATCGAGCGCCCCGGTGGAGGAGACAACCTGCTTCTCGTCGATGTCGATCCCTGGCAAGCGGGCCACGTCCGAGCCGGTCGCGATGACGATCGACTTCGTTTCCAGCTCCGTCGCATCGCCGCCGTTGGCGGCGGCAACCGACACCTTCCCCGGCGCCACGATCCTGCCCACGCCGTGATAGGTGTCGATCTTGTTCTTCTTCATCAGGAAGGCGATGCCCTCGACGTTGCCCTTGATGCCCTCGGCCTTGAAAGACATCATTTTCGCGAGGTCCAGTTCGGGCTTCACCGAGATGCCCATGTCGGCAAACCCGTGGCCCGCCTCATCGAAAAGTTCGGACGCGTGCAGCAGCGCCTTCGACGGGATGCAGCCAACGTTCAAGCACGTGCCGCCGTGGCTCTCGCGCTTTTCGACGACCGCGACCTTCATGCCGAGCTGGCTGGCGCGAATGGCGCAGACATAGCCTCCGGGGCCGGTGCCGATAACGACGAGATCGTAGGGTCCTGCCATGGTCATCTTTCCTTTCGTGGCGGCTGGCACGGTGGTTCCTGTGCCGCCAGTGTCAAAGCTTCGAAACGTTCAAGCCGCCTGTATTTCGCGAACAGAAAGTTCCGGACTTTCTACATCGCCGTTGCGCGGAATTATCCGGTAGAAAGAACCTGAACATCGCCCGGCTCAATACCGACTTCGTCTTACGCAGCGCTGCCGGATTTCCTGCCTACTCCCCATCTTCAGCATCGTCGTCATCTTCGGGCGACGACCATTTGGCCCGGTCCTCCACCGGTTGCGGCAAACGGCCCTCAAGCCATTGCATGACTTTCTCCGGGGACATTTCCGGATCGGCGCACTCAATCATCCAGGAGAGAAATTCGTCCGGCCCGCCATTCAGATAAGGCGGGGGCGAAACCGGCTTGAATACCGTCGGCAGCCGCTCGTCCACAGAGAGTAGGTTGAGTACATGGCCGAGTTCCTGGACCGCGTGCCAGGCATGCTCGTCGTCGATGTCGAGCGAGAATTCCACCCACCACGTGCCATCGACGTTTTCGCCCGTGGAGAAGCCGGCCCACGGCGTTTCATTCGTTTCGACCGGGGGAATGCGCGCCAGAAAGCCCAGAAGCGGATGAAACTTCTCGGCGTGCTTTTGAGAAAAACGAGAGTCCATCTTTCGATCCTCCCAGAACAACGCAGCTTCAGAGCAAAATCCAGACGACGACGAACAGGATCGCCAGCGTCGCGACCGACCAGACGAGCGAGCGCAAGTACGGAACGCCTGACCAGTAGGCCGGCAGATAGACGACACGGGCGATCAGGTAGACCCAGCCGGCGGTGACGACGGCATTATCGGCCGCGCCGGCGAGATGCGCGACGATCATCGCGGCAGCGAACATCGGAAAGGTTTCGACGAAGTTCTGATGTGCGCGGTGCAAGCGGGCGCAGCCTTTCGACATCGGCTTTGCCGGGGCATGGTCGCGCGGGCCGGCCGTGTAGTCCGTCCCAAGTTCAAGGTTGGCCACGACAGCGAAGATCGTGAAATAGGCGAAGCCGAGAAGGAGCGCCAACAGGACCTGCAACAGTTCAATCGGCATGCGGCTCCTCCCTTCGTTTGCCTTCAGCGGCTTGCTGCGCTCCCTTCCGGACGATCAAAGGTCCAGGACGAACCGGTGCGGGTCTTCGAGGCATTCCTTCACACGGACGAGGAAGGTGACCGCTTCCTTGCCGTCGACGATGCGGTGGTCGTAGGACAGCGCCAGATACATCATCGGGCGCGCGGCGATGGAGCCGTCCTTCAAGACGACCGGACGCTGCTCGATGCGGTGCATGCCGAGGATGCCGGACTGCGGCGCGTTGAGGATCGGCGTCGACAACAGCGAACCATAGACGCCGCCGTTGGAGATCGTGAAGGTGCCGCCCTGCATGTCCTCGATGGTGAGCTGTCCCGTACGGGCGCGCTTGCCGAATTCGGCGATGGTGCCTTCGATCTGGGCAATCGACATCGTCTCGGCATCGCGGACCACCGGCACCACGAGGCCCTTATCGGAGCCGACGGCAACGCCGATGTGATAGTAATTCTTGTAGATCAATTCCTGGCCGTCGATCTCTGCGTTGACCGCCGGGATCTCTTTCAGGGCCTGGATCACCGCCTTGACGAAGAAGCCCATGAAGCCGAGCCGCACGCCGTGGCGTTTCTCGAACAGATCCTTGTACTGGTTGCGCATCTCCATGACGGCCGACATGTCGACGTCGTTGAACGTCGTCAGCATCGCGGCGGTGTTCTGCGCATCCTTGAGGCGCCGCGCGATGGTCTGGCGCAAGCGGGACATCTTCACGCGTTCTTCGCGATTTGCGTCGACCTCCGTCGAGGGCACGCGCAGGGCTTGCGCGGGCGCCGGAACGTTGGCGGGCACATACGACTGGGTTGTGGTCGGCGCGGAACCGCCGGGCGCAGCCGATGCTGCTGCGGCAACATCGTGCTTCAGGACCTGACCGCGGCGACCGCTGCCTTCGACCTGATCGGCGGCGAGCCCGGCCTCGTCCAGCGCCTTACGGGCGGCGGGAGACGGCGGCATGGACGAACCGTTGGTCGGGCCGCCGGATGCCTGAGCCGGCGATGCCGCGACTGGCGGCTGGCCGGATTGCTTTTTCTCTTCCGTCTTTTCATCCGTGGAGCCGGCAGCCGAGCCTGCTTCGCCTTCGTTCAACGACGCGAGGACGGCCCCGATTTCCACGGTCTCGCCCTGGGCGACGGCGATCTCGCCAAGCGTCCCGGCGGCCGGCGCGTAGACTTCCTGCGTGACCTTGTCGGTTTCCAACTCGACGAGCGGCTCGTCGGCCTTGACCGCATCGCCGGGTTTCTTGAACCACTGCCCGACAGTTGCCTCGGTGACGGATTCACCGAGCGCCGGAACCTTGATCTCAATTGCCATCGTCGTCGAGCCTCTTCGTTTCGCCGGGCCGCTGGACATCGCGTCGGAGCATGGCCGGTCTGTTTGAGCCTTAAGCGTTCTGCACGGCGGCCGCACCGATCGGCGGCGCCGTGCCGTTATCTTTTCCCTCAGGCGGTAAGCGCCTCTTCCACGAGGGTCTTCTGTTCGCTGGCGTGCTTGCTGGCGAGACCGGTCGCCGTCGATGCGGAGGCCGGGCGGCCGGCGTAGTCGGGCCGTGTTTTCTTCGCGCCGATGTGGTCGAGCACCCACTGGATGTTCGGTTCGATGAAACTCCAGGCGCCCATGTTCTTGGGTTCTTCCTGACACCAGACAAAATCGGTGGCGTTGGGAAAACGGTCCAGTTCCTGGATGAGCGTTCGCGCCGGGAACGGGTAAAGCTGTTCGATGCGGTAGATGTAGACGTCATCCAGCCCGGCGGCGTTTCGCGCATCGAGAAGGTCGTAATAGACCTTGCCCGAACACATGACGACGCGCCGGATGTCGGAGTCCGCCTTCAGAGCGAACTCGCCGTTGGATACCGGCTGACGGGAGTCGGCGTCGTCCCAAAGGACACGGTGGAACGTCTTGCCGGGGCCGAACTCGTCCAGCCGCGAAATCACACGCTTATGGCGCAGTAGCGACTTCGGCGTCATCAGGATCAGCGGTTTGCGGAACTTGCGCTGGAGCTGGCGGCGCAGGATGTGGAAGTAGTTGGCCGGCGTGGTGCAGTTGGCCACCTGCCAGTTGTCTTCGGCGCAAAGCTGCAGATAGCGCTCCAGGCGGGCGGACGAGTGCTCGGGGCCCTGGCCCTCGTAGCCGTGGGGCAAGAGGCAGACGAGGCCGGACATCCTCAGCCACTTGCGCTCGCCGGAAGACAGGAACTGGTCGAAGATGACCTGGGCACCGTTGGCGAAGTCGCCGAACTGGGCCTCCCAGAGAACAAGCGCGTTCGGTTCGGCAAGCGAATAGCCGTACTCGAAGCCGAGCACCGCCTCCTCCGACAACATCGAGTTGATCACCTCGAAATTCGCCTGGTCGGGCGCGATGTGGCGCAACGGCGTGTAGCGCCGCTCGGTCTCCTGGTCGGTGAGGACGGAGTGGCGCTGCGAGAAGGTGCCGCGCTCGCTGTCCTGACCCGACAGGCGGACAGGGAACCCCTCAAGCAGAAGCGTGCCGAACGCCAGTAGCTCGGCCATGGCCCAATCGATCCCCTCGCCGGACTCGATCATCTCAAGGCGGCGATCCAAGAGGCGCTTCACCGTCTTGTGGGCGTTGAAGTCGCCGGGAACCTTGGTGATCCGCTTGCCGATATCGCGAAGCGTGTCGAGCTCCACGCCAGTGTTGCCGCGGCGGGCCTCGTCCTCGGCGAAGCCGATCGACGACCAGCGGCCGTCCAGCCAGTCGGCCTTGTTGGGTTTGTAATTGTCGGAGGCGGTGAATTCGCTTTCGAGGTGCGCGCGGAAGCCGTCGCGCATTTCGCTGACTTCGGCTTCGGTCAGCACCTGTTCCTCCACGAGGCGCTCGGCGTAGCGGGTGGCGACCGGCGTGTGCTGTTTGATCACGCGGTACATGCGCGGCTGCGTGAACATCGGCTCGTCCGACTCGTTGTGGCCGTAGCGCCGGTAGCAGACCATGTCGATGACGACGGGCTTCTGGAACTTCTGGCGGAATTCGGTCGCGATCTTCGCGACATGCACGACAGATTCGGGGTCGTCGCCGTTGACGTGAAAGATCGGCGCTTCGACCATCTTCGCCACGTCGGTGCAATAGGGCGACGAGCGCGAGAATCGCGGGTTGGTGGTGAAGCCGATCTGGTTGTTGATGATGAAGTGCAAGGAGCCGCCGCAGCGGTGCCCTTTGAGGCCGGAAAGGCCGAAGCACTCCGCCACGACGCCCTGACCGGCGAAGGCGGCATCGCCGTGCAGAAGGAGCGGCAGGACCGAAGTGCGTTCTTCGGGATCGCAGCCGTGCTGATCCTGCTTCGCGCGCACCTTGCCGAGAACGACCGGATCGACGATCTCGAGATGCGAAGGGTTCGCGGTCAGCGACAGGTGGACGTTGTTGCCGTCGAACGTGCGGTCGGAAGAGGCGCCGAGGTGGTACTTCACATCGCCCGAGCCTTCGACGTCGTCGGGCTTGAAGGAGCCGCCCTTGAACTCGTTGAAGATCGCCCGGTGCGGTTTCGCCATCACGTTGGCCAGCACGTTGAGGCGGCCGCGGTGGGCCATGCCGATGACGATTTCCTTCACGCCAAGCTGGCCGCCGCGCTTGATGATCTGCTCCAGGGCCGGGACCATCGCCTCCGCGCCGTCGAGGCCGAACCGCTTCGTGCCGGTATATTTAACGTCGGCGAACTTCTCGAACGTCTCCGCCTCGATCAGCTTGTTGAGGATGGCCTTCTTGCCTTCCAGCGTGAAGCGGATCTCTTTTTCCTCACCCTCGATGCGCTCCTGCAGCCAGGACTTCTGCGCCGGGTTCGTGATGTGGGTGAACTCGACGCCGATGTGCTGGCAATAGGTGCGCTGAAGGATGCCGAGGATCTGGCGCATGGTCGCCGTTTCGAGACCCAGGACGCGGTCGATGAAGATCGGGCGGTCGAGGTCGGCGTCGGTGAAGCCGTAGGTCTCCGGCTCAAGTTCGTTATGAACGAGCCGGTCGGTCAGGCCGAGCGGGTCGAGGTCGGCGGCGAGGTGTCCCATCGCGCGGTAGGCGCGGATCAGCATCAAGGCGCGGATGGAATCCTGAATGGCGCGGAAGGACGCGGCCGGGGAAATCTCGACGCCGTAATGTTGCGCCCGCTCCTGGAGACGCCCGTGCAGCTCGGTGTGGGTTTGTTCGTAGTCTCCGGTCAGCGCGCCGACGAGATCGCCGTTCTGCGACAGGCGATCGAGCGGCACGGCCCAGGACGGATTGGACGGCGCAAGCTGCGTGGAGCCGGCGCCTTCGCGCAGGCTGTCGAAGAAATGCCGCCACTGGTCGGGAACCGAGCCGGGGTTGGCAATATACTGCTCCTGCATCCCCTCGATGTAGGCGGCGTTGGCGCCGTCGAGGAAAGAGGTCTGCAGAAAAGACTGGTTCAGCGCTTGGCGGGACATTTAAGTTCCTGACCCTTTTGTGGTTTTCGGCTGAAGGCGCCGCGCAGCGCCAATTATCGCTCGGCGCTGCGGAACAGTTCCGGCGAAAATTGTGCAACCGCTAACTGACCGATACTTAGTACAGATCGCCGCAGGGTTTAAGACCACCAAAAGTGGCGGGGGCTGTTTTGCTTTGCCAACACTCGGCAAGCCGGCGTTGGGCTCTCCCTATGCCAACACTCGGCAAGCCGGCGTTGGGCTGGACAACCAAAACGGACGGACGCCGAAGAAACCCTGAGCCGCCACATAGCCCGGCGCGCCAAAGGGGCGGCGGACACGGGGACACCAGGGCACCGGTTATGGGTGGGGCGCGCTGCGTCTCGCCAAAGCCAGATCCGAATCGGACAATGGCCTTTCGGCGGAACGCCGGCGGCTTCACACTCCGCACGGCGACTTAAGACATTAAGGCAATAACTCCCCCTGCTCGCGGCCATCCCACCAGGCGATCCGCTTGGGCTTCACCTGGATGAGAACCAGTCCTTCCGTTTCCAGGCCGTTGTCGAACCACTTATCGAGATCCGAGACCCAGTGCGCCTCCATCGTCGCGCGGTCGCGAATGAGGACCGCCTCCCCCTGGACCGCCGCGTAGAAACCGCCGTTCGAATAGGTGGCGCCGCAGCGTGAATCGGCCTTGAGATCGTCGTCGATGCGGCCGTCGTCGGTCGTGAAGTGGTAGGTCGTGCCGTCGGCTTCGGAGACGTCGCGATTGTTCGACATCGGGCGGGCCGCGATTTCGCCGCCGGCCGTCTTGGTCACCAGCATCGCGACGTCGATGGACTTGAGGTACTGAGCGATTTGCGCAAGCGTTCGTTCGGACATGCAGGTTACTCCGTGCAAAGGCGGAGCAACGCCTTCCTCGGCGTCCTGTTCCTGACCGCTGTCCCGCGTCAGCTCCTAAGCGCCAGCCGCATCTGTTTCTCCGCCTCGATGATGGCGAAGAAGACCACGCCGATAACGACGATCAGAAGCCCGTCGGCGAAAGAAAGCGCCGCGGTGCCGAGTGCAGCCTGAAGCGGCGGCAGGTAGGTGACCGCGAATTGGGCCGCTGTGACACCCGCGACGCAGGCCCAGACGACAGGCGTCCCCCTGGCGGCCGCCCAGGTCAGCGACGTGCCGTGGATGTTGCGCACGAAGAACAGGTGGAAGATTTCGAGCACCACCAGCATGTTCATCGCCATCGTCTGTGCGGCGGCGGTGCCATAGCCCCGGTCGATTGCGTACGCGTAGATTCCGAAGACCGCGGCCACGAACAGGACCGTCACGAGCAGGATGTGCCAGATGAGCTGGCCCGTCAGTAGCGGTTCGTCGCGCGGGCGCGGCGGCCGGCGCATCGTATCGGGCTCAGTCGGCTCGAAAGCCAGAGCGAGGCCGAGGCTCGATGCCGTAACGAGGTTGATCCAGAGGATTTGAACCGCGGTGACGGGCAGCGACATGCCAGCGAGAATGGCAAGGATGATCGTCGCCGCCTCGCCGGCATTCGTCGGCATCGTCCAGCCGATCACCTTCTTGATGTTGTCGTAGACCGTGCGCCCCTCGCGTACGGCGGCGGCGATGGATGCGAAGTTGTCGTCGGCCAGCACGAGGTCGGCGGCCTCCTTTGCGGCTTCGCTACCTTTCAGCCCCATGGCGACGCCCGCGTCGGCGCGCTTGAGGGCCGGCGCGTCGTTGACGCCGTCGCCGGTCATCGCGACGGTCATCCCGCGCTCTTGGAGGGCGGTGACGAGCCGGAGTTTGTGCGCCGGTGAGGTGCGCGCGAAGATGTCGGTCCGCGCGGCGGCTTCGGACAGTTCGGCATCGCTTAGCGCGTCGATATCTGTGCCCGTGAGGACGCGGTCGATGTTCTGGAGCCCGATCTGAGCGGCAATGGCGCGCGCCGTCGCGCCGTGGTCGCCGGTAATCATTTTCACCCGGATACCGGCCTCGTGGCACTCGGCAACCGCCTGCACCGCCTCGGGTCGCGGTGGATCGATCAGTCCGATGAGGCCGATCAAGGTGAGGTGGCCGTCGAGGTCCGACTTGTTAAGGACGGTATGTTCCTGCGGCACACGACGCGCCGCTACGGCAATGACGCGCTCGCCTTCACGGGCGAGGGTATCGACCATTCCGTGCCAGTAGGCCGGGTCGAGGTTCTCGGTGCCGCCGGCTGCACCGTGCTGGTTTCCGCACATGGCGAGTACCGCTTCTGGTGCGCCCTTGACGTGGATGCTGGCATGGCCCTCGTGGTCGTGGTGCAGGACGGCCATGAAGCGATGGGCGGCATCGAAGGGTATCGCGTCGGTGCGGGTCCAATCGGCGAACGGCTCCGGGCCGGCGCGCATGATCTTGCCGGCGAGCGCCATCAAGGCCCCCTCCATGGGATCGCCCTCGACACGCCAGCCGGTCTCGGCCTGATGCAGGACGGAGTCGTTGCACAACCCTGCCGCGCGGGCGAACTCCAGCAATATTTCATGATCGCCGGGCCGCGCGTCGGCGTCCTGCCAGCGCACAGCGCCTTCGGGCGCGTAGCCGTTGCCGACAACGGAATAGACGTTGCGCGGACCGGCCAATGAGGCCGCCAGCATCTCGTTGCGTGTCAACGTCCCGGTCTTGTCGGAGCAAATCACTGAAACCGAGCCAAGGGTTTCAATCGCCGGCAAGCGACGCACGATCGCATTGCGCTTCGCCATCGCCTGAACGCCGACGGCGAGCGTGATCGTCAGCACAGCGGGCAGACCCTCTGGAATCGCCGCCACGGCAAGCCCGACGACAATCATGAAGAGGTCTGCGAACGGAAGATGGCGGACGAAATATCCGAAGACGAGAAGCGAGCCGGAAACCAGCAGGATAAAGACGGTCAACCAGCGCGCGAAAACGTCGATCTGTCGCAGAAGCGGCGTTGTCAGCGTCTCCACGCCTGCGAGCATGCCGCTGATCTGGCCGATCTCCGTCGCGGCGCCCGTTGCGACGACAACGCCACGGGCGGTGCCGGCTGCGACCAGCGTCCCGCTGAACAGCATCGACGTCCGGTCGCCAAGCGGGGCTTCTTCCTTCACCTTGGCAGTCAACTTATCGACGGGCACGGACTCGCCGGTGAGGATGGCTTCCTGGGCCTTCAGCCCCCGCGCCTCGATCAGCCGCAGATCGGCGGGAACTCTGTCACCGCCTTCGACCAGGACAATGTCGCCGACGACCAGTTCCGCGGAATCGACGCTTTGCCGGCGCCCGTCACGCAGCACGGCGGAGCGCGGCGCGAGCATGCCGCGGATGGCTTCCATCGCTTCCTCGGCGCGTCCCTCCTGGATGAAGCCGATCAGCGCGTTGACGATGACGACCGCCAGAATGACGGCGGTATCGACGCCGTGCCCAAGCGCCGCGGTTGTCGCCGCCGACGCCAGAAGCACGTAGATCAGGACGTTGTGGAACTGAGCCAGGAACCGCATCAGCGGGCTGCGCCGGGCCGGAGCCGGCAGGCGGTTCTCGCCATACTTCGCGAGGCGGCGCTCGGCTTCCCCAGAATCGAGGCCGGCGGCCGCGGCTCGCGTGGCGGCAAGCGCGTCGGCCGAGCTCATGGCGTGGTAGGCCTTGGCCGGGATGGGCTGGCGGTCGCAATCGTTGGTCATGCTCCCACCCTAACGTTATCCGGCGCCGCAAACCGTGATCTTCGTCATTGCGTCAAGTGGCGGAGCGCACGGACTTCACTGATCCTTGAAGAGGCCGACCCGCTGCAGGACTTCGATCTTGTAACCGTCCGGATCCGTGACGAAGAAGAAGCGGGCGAAGAGCGCACCGTCTCGAACGAACTCCTTGATATCTCCCGGCTCGTAATTGAGATCCATCATGCGCGCGTACTCGCGATCGAGGTCGTCGACCGTCACAGCCAGGTGTCCATAACCGTCGCCCAGTTCGTAAGCCTGGGTGCGGCCCTTGTTGATCGTCAGTTCCAGTTCGAAGGGCGCTTCCTCGTTCGACATGTAAACGAGTGTGAAGTCGTCGAAGTCAAAGCGCTTCGCGACTTTCAGGCCGAATGCCTTTTCGTAGAAGCCGACCGAGCGCGCTTCATCCAGCACGCGGATCATCATGTGAATGGCCTTGGCCATGGCGCCTTCCTCCTTATTCCTTCGCGGCGGTAGATTGCTCGCACAGCCGCTTCAAATCGGCTTCCCACCGGCGGACGGACAATGCCGCTGAACGGGTCCCGGCCGGCGGCCCTTCAAAGCACACGGCGCATCCTGACACAATCGAACGGCACCCGGCCGCCGAGGTTGACGCTGGCAGGCGCCACTGCCTCAAATCCGACACCGGCGTAGAACGGCACGGCGTTGAGACTGGCGAAGCATGCCAGTTCACGAATGCCCCGTTCGATCGCGCCGCCGACACAGCGATCCATGATGGCCCGGCCGATCCCCCGCCGGACCGCAGCGGGGTGCGTGGCGAAATGGCGGACGTGGCCGACATCGGGTTGCACATGCTTGGTGCCCGGCTCGTCCACCGTCCAGCCACCCGCCCCCAGAGGGCGAGGATCGGGTCCATCCACCACAGCCGGCTCGGCGATGTAATAGGTGCCGCATGCCAGCAACGCGGGGTTTGCTCTCGTCATCAGCGGCAGCGCGTGGCGCAGAACATCCGGCGGGTAGGCCGATGCCATAAGTGGCGGATAGCTGGCCGCCAGAAGCGCTTCAATCGCAGCGGCGTCGGAGGCGGTCGCCGTTCGCAGGCGAAAACCTAGCGGGCTCATCTGCGGCCGGTCCGCCGGGCTTCAGCCTTCGTTCTCGTTGGCCGAGGCGTGTTCATTCTCGAGCCTCTCCTTGTGGTGGTTGAGCTCGGCGAGCTTCGCCTCAGCCGCTTCCTTGGCGGCTTTGAGCGAGGCGATTTCCGCCTGCTTGGCGCGGATCTCGGCTTCCACACTCGCCAACTGGGCTCTGAATAGCATCATCATACCGGCGCGGCTCATCAGCATGTCTCCATTTCGGTCGCGGGACTTCCGGCCCCGCAGGCCGCTCCAGGATAATTCGGGTTCCGCGACAGGATGTTGACAGCGGACAAAGCGCGGCCTGGCCATTAGAGGCCGATCACGCCGTCGTCGTCGCGCTTGGCTTTATGGTCCGGCTCGATGTGGATCACGACATCCGTACCTTCGATTTCCGCTTCCAACTCGGCTTCCAAACGGTCGCAGATCTCGTGCGCATCGGCCACCGACATGTCGCCCGGCACGACCAGATGGAACTCGATGAAGACGATGCGCCCCGCGTGGCGGGTTCGTATGTCGTGCGCCTGCAGCGCGCCCGCGCCATTGCGGGCAATGGCGTGGCGAATGCGCTCCTGCACATCGGGCGCGGCGGCTTCGTCGAGCAGCGCGCTGATCGACCGGCCGACAATGCGGTACCCCATGAAAACGATGTTGCCCGCAACGGCCAAAGCCAGCAGCGGATCGAGGATCGACCAGCCGGTGAGCACCGCGAGCACGATCCCGGCTGCCACGCCGGCGGAGGTCAGGACATCGGTCATCAGATGCCAGCCGTCGGCGGACAGCGCGGGCGAGCGCCATTCGCGGCCGCGGCGGATCAGATAGACGGCCCAGCCGGCGTTCAGGGCCGTGGCCGCGCCGTTGATCAGAAGGCCCGCGACCGGCGCCTCGATCGCGCGCGGGTGCATAAGCGCATGCGCGGCTTCCATGACGATGAAGAGCGCGGCGACGATGATGAGCGCGCCCTCGAACACCGCCGAGAGCAGCTCGGCTTTCTGGTGGCCGTAGGGGTGTTCGTCATCGGGCGGCTGCTCGGCGACGCGAATGGCGGCCCACGCCGCGACTCCGGCGGCGACGTTGACGACGCTTTCCAGCGCGTCGGAGTAGAGCGCGACCGAGCCCGTGAGGAGGTAGGCGACATACTTCACCGCCATGACCGTCAGCGCGATGCCGATGGACGCCGCGGCCACAGCGCGGGTGCGTGTACTCAATGGGGTTGTCGGGCGTCGGCATCGGCGCGGACCGGCGTTGGGGGCGTCAGGGTGCGGCGGTTTCGCAGAGGCATAGACCGGTTAGGCCGGCGTGGCAAAAGCGGGTTGGGGGAGGCAGGTGGAGGCGGCTCAATTGAGGGGTAGGAGCCTGTTCCGAACAGGTGTGGAGTGGCATACGACCGAGCCGGCAGGCGAAAGCTGCGTCGCTGATGCAATGGCGAAGAGTGAGCTTTCCCCTTGTAGAACGACACTATCCCCTCCATCTCGCGGCAGACTTAGCGCGAGGGCGACATGGAAATTTATCTGCTACTTGCCGTTGGACTTGCACTTTTGATTATCGGCGGCGAACTCCTTGTGCGCGGAGCCGCTCAGACCGCGACCCTACTTGGGATGTCTCCCCTACTGATCGGGCTCACGTTGGTCGGTTTCGGAACCTCGATGCCGGAGCTCGTTACAAGCGTCGAGGCCTCCCTCAGAGGATCGCCGGGGATAGCCATCGGCAACATCGTCGGCTCAAAACATAGCCAACATCCTTCTTATTCTTGGGTTGGCTGCGCTTATCGCTCCCATCGCGGTTGGCCGCCAAGCCCTTACACGAGATGGTGCTGTAGTTCTTGTCAGTGCTCTTGGATTCATCGCGATCGGCTACACCATGCCGCTCGATCGGACCGTGGGAGCCTTTCTGATTTCGGGCCTGATCCTTTATCTTTTCTATGCATATCGGCAGGAAATGACGGTGGCGCCAGCCGAGCACACCGCTGCCTACGATAAGCGAGAAGCACACGACGAACTGCTGCCCGTGGAGCTTGAAGCGAAACCGGCTTCCGACCGTGTCTGGCCATCCCTCTTGCTCGCCATCGCTGGACTTGCCGTGGTTGTTCTGGGAGGAAAGCTGCTTGTCGAGGGCGCAGTGGGCGTGGCCCGATCCGCGGGTATCTCCGAAACCATCATCGGTCTCACGATTGTGGCGGTTGGAACGTCGCTCCCTGAACTCGTGACGAGCGTAATAGCAGCACTACGCCGACATAGTGACGTGGCCCTAGGGAACGTTTTGGGCTCCAACATTTATAATGTTCTCGGTATTGGCGGCGTAACAGCGCTAATCGCCCCTACGGCAATCCCGTCCGAAATCCTGCGTTTCGACGGCCCCATAATGATCGCTGTTTCACTGTTGCTTATAGCCATCGCGCGTTCCGGATACAGCATCAGCCGGTTTGAAGGCGCCGTGCTGCTGTCTGGCTATGGGGTCTATGTTTATTCGATCTGGCCGGACTGAATGGGGTTTGCCGCGCCCTCCGCCCGGCAGCCGCGCCGGTAGCCGCGACAGCCGCCCGGCGGCAATGAACCTTCGCCGCCGGTCAGACGCAACCGCGTTAATGGCTCAGCCGTTCAGGACTTCGACCAGCGTCTTGCCGAGGCGCGCAGGCGACGGCGAGACCTTGATGCCGGCGGCTTCCATGGCCGCGATCTTCGAGTCCGCGCCGCCCTTGCCGCCGGAGATGACCGCGCCGGCGTGGCCCATGGTGCGGCCCGGAGGCGCCGTGCGGCCGGCGATGAAGCCCGCCATCGGCTTCTTGCGGCCCTTCGCGGCCTCGGCCTTCAGCCAGGCTGCCGCGTCTTCCTCCGCCGAGCCGCCGATCTCGCCGATCATGATGATCGATTCCGTCTCGGGGTCGTCGAGGAACAGGTCGAGCATGTCGATGAACTCGGTGCCCTTCACCGGATCGCCGCCGATACCGACGGCCGTCGACTGGCCGAGGCCCTCGTTGGTGGTCTGGAACACGGCTTCATAAGTCAGCGTGCCGGAGCGCGAGAGGATGCCCACCGAGCCCTTCTTGAAGATGGAGCCCGGCATGATGCCGATCTTGCACTCGTTCGGCGTCAGGACGCCGGGGCAGTTCGGCCCGATGAGGCGCGAGTTCGACTTGTCGAGTTTCGCCTTCACCTTGACCATGTCCATCACCGGCACGCCCTCGGTGATGCAGATGATGAGCGGGATTTCCGCGTCGATCGCCTCGATGATCGCGGCGCCGGCGCCGGCGGGCGGCACGTAAACGACGGACGCGTTGGCGCCGGTGGCTTCCTTGCCTTCCTTCACGGACGCGAAGATCGGCAGCTTGTGGCCGCCCTGGCCCTCCCAGGTGGAGCCGCCTTTTTTCGGGTGGATGCCGCCGACCATCTGCGTGCCGTGATAGGCGAGCGCCTGCTCGGTGTGGAAGGTGCCGGTCTTGCCGGTCAGGCCCTGCACGAGAACCTTGGTATCTTTGTTGATCAGGATCGACATTCGTTCGGCCCCCCTTGGGCTCCGGTTAGGGTTTAAGTCAACGTGGTTCGAGGAATGGGTTGACCACTTTCACGGTGCCGTAGACCTGCCCATCGTTCAGGTCTTCGCTGTAGAGCGTTGTCGCGCCGAGCGCTTCGGCTGCAGCGACTATTGCGCCGTCCCAATAGGAAATCCGATAGCGCTGCGATATCTCAATCCCTGCGCGGACCAAGTTTGCATCAATCGGCTGGCACGGCTTTTTCGCCAGGTTGGCGACCCACTGCTTGGCAACTTCGGGCGTGAGAGGGCTCGGCCCCTTGCGGACCGCGTTCGTATAAAATTCGGCGAGCACCTGGGTAGACAGGCCGAACTCCATCGTCAGGACCTCGAGCGCCCGCTCATGCTTGTTCGGCGCCTGCGCACGGCCCCCGGCGGCGTAGAGCAGAACATTCGAATCCAGAAACAGATCAACGCCACCGATCAAAGCGCTTTGCCCCGCTGTAGAAGTCTTCCCGATTGAAGGGGCCGGGGCCAAAGTCGGCCTGGCTTTCGCGCGCGAGTTTCAGGAGCGCTTCGGTGGCTTCGTCGTGTGTCTTTTCCTGATCGACGAGCCGTTGCAGGAACTCGCGGACCATTTCGTTGACGCTGGTGCGGCGCATGGCGGCCAGCACCCGCGCCTTGTCGAGCAGGTCGTTGTCGATGGAGAGCGTAATGTTCTTCGTGGGCATGCGTTCGACCGCTCCGGCGGGTCACACAGGATATGTGGAACACATAACCTGTGTGAGGGGCGGCGGCAAGGGCGGGGGTGGCGGAATTGGTTTGGGTGCGACGGAGGGCGTCTCTGACGGTGTGCGGGAGGTTAACTACGAGGGGCCCTGCCCCTCACTCGCGCTCCCCGCAAGGGACTCGTCCCGCCATCGACAGGAATAACATCCCCGTGGCATGGTGATCGCAGCAGCCCAGCCCATTAATTGTATTGACCTTGACATTGGTCTAAAATGGGTGCTTCAGCGAGTTGGATTGGCATCCCAACAAACTTGCAGTTAGGCTCCGCTTCCAATGTTCGATGCAGTCGTATGCAGAAAAGCATCATTATCCAAGTTAATCGACGGCGTCGGCAAGCAGCCGCGCGAAGATCTTATAACGTCTTCTCTCTTCGGGACCATTCGGTTCTTGCCTCCCAAATCTCAGAATCTCGCGATTGAAGCACTGATTGGCGCAGACCTGGAAGGCGACATAAACATCCATCTTTGGCCACGTCTAAAAGGGAACGGAGAAATCGCCGAACCCGACGTTGTTATTGAGGTACAAAATCGCGAGCAACAACAATTCTGGATTGTAGAAGTTAAATGGGGCGCAAGCCTCAGCAATGACCAGGTGGGTCGTGAAATACGAACCGTCCGCGATGGCGAATGCCGGCGAGGGGAATTTCCAATGGGTCCGCGGAGGGTCACGGGGTACACGTTGGTCGGTGCCATTAGTTGTCACCAGGCACCATTAACGGCAGCACGTCGCGAGTTTAGCACCTCCCTGAACATGATAGCCTTCGAATGGGCCACTATTTCTGAGCGATTGCGCAGCCTGGCCGGCAGCTCGCAGGACCCTGGCCTTACAGAATGGGCCGCATTGGCAGCAACCTTCCTTTCCGGCCAGCCTCAGGGGCACGTTCTAGGCAAATGGCCGGAAATGACGACACCTGAAGCCTGCACGTTCAATTTCGACGCTAACGAAAGTTTTCGGTGGGGTGACCGCCTTGGCTGTGTCAGCCACTGCGGGTTTGACTTTAGGGTGGAATAATGGCCGACGCATGCTTATGGCAATCCGCCTGGAATATATTTCAGGCTCAGTCCAATCTAAACAAACTCTGGGAGGCACTCGATACGATCAATGGCGACACTGAGAGTATTGTAATTGAATACTACGACGAAGACAAGTCTAAAGGCGAGTTCATCCAACCGGTTTGGAACGCTTATTATGCCGTGTACGGGTCCCGTCACACAAATGCGAGGAAAGTGGGCTGGTTGACTTTTGCTATTCAGTTAACTTGCATTGAGGGCGAGGAGGCTGACTGGGAGTTTGGCCAGCGCGCGAAGGTTTTCGTCGGGTACAGCCCATATAGCGACTACGACAGTGCTTGGGAGTTTGACGAAAGATCACCCAACTCCGCCGGTTACTTTGAGGACTGCGATACAAACGAGACGCATTGGACTTGGACTACGGATGACGGTGGCGAAATTTACTGGTTTTATGGGGTCCCACTCGACTGCCTGACCAGCACGGCCCAGGTTCGGGAGTTTATTTCCGATCCAGTACGAAAAATATTAGCCGGTTGCGAACCAGCGGTTGTTCTGAAAGAGATTAAGAATGGACTCTGTCTCCCACCTCGCTCATGACAAGAGACCTGCGGGAAAAAGCAGCCCCGGATGATAGTCTAAAACTTTCCTGCGCTCGGGCCCTGTTAGTTGTCCTCAAAAATATAACCGCCCCGTCCTGGATGGGGCGGAGCGGCTTTCTTGGTATCAAAGGCGTGACGTGACCGGATGGCTGGGCCGACGCTGTGGCCCGCCCTCAACCTCAAGCCCCCTTGATGGCGGCGACGATCTTCTGGGCAGCGTCGTCGAGGTCGTCGGCGGCGATGACGTTGAGCCCCGACTCGTTGATGATCTTCTTGCCCAGTTCGACGTTCGTGCCTTCCAGGCGGACGACCAGCGGCACGTTGAGGCCGACTTCCTTCACCGCCGCGACCACGCCCTCGGCGATGACATCGCACTTCATGATGCCGCCGAAGATGTTGATGAGGATGCCCTTCACGTTCGGGTCGGCGGTGATGATCTTGAAAGCCGCCGTCACCTTTTCCTTCGACGCGCCGCCGCCGACGTCGAGGAAGTTGGCGGGCTCTTCGCCGTAGAGCTTGATGATGTCCATGGTCGACATGGCGAGGCCGGCGCCGTTCACCATGCAGCCGATGTTGCCGTCGAGCGCGACGTAGGCGAGGTCGTACTTCGACGCCTCGATCTCCTTGGCGTCTTCTTCCGTCGTGTCGCGCAGCTCGGCGATGTCCGGGTGGCGGAACATGGCGTTGTTGTCGAACGAGACCTTGGCGTCGAGCACGCGCAGGTGGCCGTCCTTCATGACAATCAGCGGGTTGATCTCAAGAAGCGCCATGTCCTTCTCGGTGAAGGCCTTGTAGAGGATCGGGAAGAGCTTCGCGCCATCGTCGGCGGCGGCTCCGTCCAGCGCCAAAGCGTTGCACAGGAGCTTGACGTCGGCGTCGGTGACGCCGGCGTCGGGGTCGATGGCGACGGTGACGATCTTCTCGGGCGTTTCCTCGGCGACGGCCTCGATGTCCATGCCGCCCTCGGTGGAGACGACGAAGGCGGGGCGGCCGACCGTGCGGTCGATCAGGATCGACAGGTAGAGTTCGCGGGCGATGTCGGCGCCGTCTTCGATGTAGAGGCGGTTGACCTGCTTGCCCGCCGGGCCGGTCTGCGCGGTGACGAGCGTGTTGCCGAACATTTCGGTGGCGTTGGCGATGGCTTCGTCGGCGGAGAAGGAGACGCGCACGCCGCCCTTGGCGTCGGGGCTCAGTTCCTTGAACTTACCCTTGCCGCGGCCGCCAGCGTGGATCTGGCTCTTGACGACCCACACGGGGCCCGGAAGCGAACGAACCGCGCTCTCGATTTCTCCGGCTGAAAGAACCGGCGCGCCCTCGGCGACCGGAGCGCCGTAGCTCTTCAAAAGCTGCTTCGCCTGGTATTCGTGGATGTTCATCGCTTCACCACCGTTGTCTCGATGCCAATTGTCGTGCGGTTCGGCCTGGCTACCGGCGCCTCACCGCTCGAGCGGTATCCGAAGTCAGACGGGCCGGCGTCGCGGTCGAATGCTCGGATAGGGTTGCTCGACACGGATTAGCGTTCGACCCGCCCGCCGTCGATCAGATTCCGTCCGGTGCTCGGATAATCTTCTAATCTTTGGCATACCATATGCCAAGATACATGCTTCGCGGGTGCGAAGCCCGGGCATGCCGCCATAGCATAGCGCGCGCCCTCGCTTCAAAGCACCGCCCGGCGAACCATGTCCGCCGGGCGGCGTATGAACTCAGCCTTCGCCGAGATTCGGGTTGATGCGGTTGCAGGAATCCACGAGGCCCTTCACCGATTCCACCGACTTCATAAGCATGGCGCGCTCGGAGCCGTTCAAGTCGATCTCGACCACGCGCTCGGCACCGCCAGCACCGATGATGCACGGCACGCCGACGTACAGGCCCTTCACGCCGTATTCGCCATTGAGGTAAGCCGCGCACGGCAGCACGCGCTTTTTGTCCTTGAGATAGCTGTCGGCCATCTCGATCGCGGACGCCGCTGGTGCGTAATAAGCCGAACCGTTTTTAAGGAGCGCGACGATCTCGCCGCCGCCCTTGCGGGTACGTTCGACGATGGCGTCGAGGCGGTCCTGCTTGATCCAGCCCATGCGTACGAGGTCGGGAAGCGGGATGCCGGCGACCGTCGAGTAGCGGATGAGCGGCACCATGTCGTCGCCGTGACCGCCGAGCACGAAGGCGGAAACGTCTTCAACGGAGACGTTGAGTTCGTCGGCGAGGAAGTGGCGGAAGCGCGCGGTGTCGAGCACGCCGGCCATGCCGATGACCTTGTTGCGCGGCAGGCCGGAGGCTTTCTGCAGGGCCCAGACCATCGCGTCGAGCGGGTTGGTGATGCAGATGACGAGCGCGTCGGGGGCGTACTTGCGGATGCCGGCGCCGACCTGCTCCATGACCTTCAGGTTGATTTCGACGAGATCGTCGCGGCTCATGCCCGGCTTGCGCGGAACGCCGGCGGTGACGATGCAGACGTCGGCGCCTTCGATGTCGGCGTAGGCGTTGGTGCCCTTCATCTTACAGTCGAAGCCGTCGACGGCGCCGGACTGGGCGATATCGAGCGCCTTGCCGTTGGGCATGCCCTCCGCAATGTCGAACATCACAACGTCGCCGAGTTCCTTGAGGCCGGCGAGATGAGCGAGCGTGCCGCCGATCATACCCGAGCCGATCATTGCGAGCTTGGTTCGCGCCATGTGCGGAGACTCCTTCTAATGGAAAAGTGTTGGCCTTCCGGCGTGTCCGGCCGCTCGTCGGGGACGGCGCCCGCCATTCCCTGGAAGCAGCACGGCGTCGTTGCGAAAAGGGCGCGCGTTGCGGCGCAACAGGACACGCGACGAAATGTTGCTAGACCGAAAAAGGGTGGGGTTCAAGCGAGCGGAACGGCCATGAAACCAAAGTGGTGGCGGACTTCCCGGCTAATAGGTGGTCCGCGTAACGCCCCGTCTGCGCAGGGGACAACACAACCTCGCTCGAACGTTTAACTTGACTTGGAGTTCCCGGTTAAGGTTGCATCGGCCGGTATTTTTTCGCCAGACCGGGCCCAGGAGGGTCAACAAGGAGACACGTTTCGCGCAACCTCGGGGGAGGGGGACCTATATGAACCGGACTCGACTGACGCTGGCGCTCGCGCTGATCGCCACCTTTACGGCTGGAACAGCATTGGCAGGAAGCGTAACGCCCTTCAAGCTCCTGCGCCTCGAGCATCAGGTCGCGAAATGGTATCCGGCCAAAGCCGGTGAAGCCGTTGTCATCCGGTACGCCTTCAGTTCGCAGGAACGGTCATTCAAGCAGGCGCGCAACTGTCGCAAGATCCAGCCCGTCGAGGCGGCGCTGCGCCCGTCGCGGATTTCCATGGACACCTTCCGACGCCAGACGCGCGACGCGATGCGGATGTGGGAATCGATTGTCGCGATCCGCTTTATCGAAACCGACGACGAAACCAACGCCGATCTCGTGATCGGCGCCCAGGTCGCCTCGCGCGGGCGCGCGTTCACCAACGTCAAGCTTGAATCGAAGCCGGGCCCGGACGGCATCAAGTCCATCGAGCGCTCTTTGATCTGCCTGAACCCGCGCGTGATGTGGAAGGATGGGTTCGACGGCGATCTCGAGGTCTACGATCTCACCTACACGATGGCGCATGAACTTGGCCACGCCATCGGCCTCGACCATCCTGGACCTCACGGCCAGCTCATGTCGTTCAAATACCATGAGCAGTTCGCGGGCCTTCAAGTCGGCGATATCGACGGTGCGCTGAAGCTCTATAATCCGGCCCCTGGCGCCCTGGCACGCCGTGCCTTCGCGGTTGCCTCCGCTCGCACACGCTCACAGGCCAGGGCAGCGGCCAGCCCCGAGCGGGAAAGCCGGTTCGGCCTTGGCGCCCGGGACCGTTGAGGCGTTGAGTGTCGCCGGACGAAGCAAGGCGTGACAACCTGACCCGAGTCATCGGAGCAATTGGAACCAACGTCATTCCACGCGGTTTTGGCTCGCAGTTGCCAGGACGGCAACCTTTCTGACGATCAAAGAAAGGTGGAAAGACATGAAAAAGCTTATCCTTACGACCTCGATTTTCGGTCTCCTCGCCGCAACGCCGGCTCTCGCACAGAACGCCGATGCGCCAACAGCGCAGCCCGCGCCGACGCAGGAGCAGTCGCAGGGCACCGCTACCGGTGAAGAGCCCGTTCCGATGCGCGATACCGGCTCCGAAGGCGCCGAAAAGATGTTCAACTACAAAGACAACGAAGCGGGCTCCGCTGCGACCGGCGATACCGCCGCAAGCGACAAGGCGACCGACGATGGCGCCACCGCCGAGCCGGCTCAGTCGACTGCCAGCGAGCAGAGCGAACCGGCCGTCGGCCAGGGTGAGCAACCGCGCATGGCCACGGGCCCGGGCTGGCGCGCCAGCAACCTCATCGGCAAGCAGGTGCTAAATGCCGAGGGCGAAGCCATCGGCGACATCAACGACTTCATTCTCGACGACCAGGGTAAAGTTGCGCACGTCCTCGTCGGCGTCGGCGGCTTCCTCGGCCTCGGCGAGAAGATCGTGCCGCTCGATATGAGTCAGTTCAACGTCCAGCGTGGCGATGACGACGCGCTCACCGTCACGACCGATGCGACGCGTGCTTCGCTCGAGTCGGCGACAGAATGGAAAGACAGCGACGCCGGCTACTAAGCCGCGTTGAAGGAAAGCAAGCGTGTGCGCTTCAGCGACACCGCGACTTTCGCCCGGAGCTGAAAATGCTCCGGGCATTTTTTTCGCTCAACGCATTTCAAGAACACGCCGGCCGTTCCGTGCCGATCGGCCGACAAACAAGTGGCCGTTTTGCGCACATTATCAAATAAGGTCGTCAAATAACGGGAGCATCGCCGCCGCCGCGGACGTTGCGGCTCTCGAGGTAGGCTTCCGAGCGCATCTCGGTCAAACGCGATGCTGTCCGCACGAACAGATCGGCCCCATCACCATGTCTATAGAGTGCATCCGGTTCGTCGGCCGCGGAAGCAATGAGGCCGACGCGATTGTCATACAGGGCGTCGATCAGGTTGATGAAGCGGCGCGCCTCGTTGCGTTTGGCCGGCGTCAAATGCGGGATCTCGTCGATCACCACGGTATGAAAGTCCTGGGCGATCGTCAGATAATCGCGCGGCCCCAACGGCCGGGCACACAGTTCATCGAACGAGAAACGCGCCACACCTTTCGCAGCCATCGGTACGACCAGTTCGCGACCGAGGACCGTCAGCTTGAGCGGTTGGGGTTCGGGCGGCGTGCCCGTCAGGCTCGTCCATAGTTCATCGATTGCCGATCGCGCCCGGTCATCGGCCGGCGTGAAATAGAGGCGGTGACCGGCGAGTTTCTCGTGCCGGAAATCCTTCCCGGAGGCCAACTCGATAACATCCATGTTGTCTTCGATGAGATCGATGAACGGCAGGAACAGCTGCCGGTTCAGACCGTGGCGGTAAAGCTCGTGCGGCTCTGCATTCGAGGTGGCAACAACAACGACACCGCTGCGAAACAAGACCGCGAAGAGACGGCCGAGGATCATTGCGTCGGCTATGTCGGTGACGTGCAGTTCGTCAAAGCACAGGAGCTTCGCCTCGGTTGCGATCTCGGCGGCGACGACGGGGATCGGATCGCCCGGGACGGACTTGCGCGCGTGGCCGATGCGCTCATGGACGTCGGCCATGAAACCGTGGAAGTGAGCGCGGCGCTTGGGAGCAAACGACACGTTCTCGAAGAACAGGTCCATCAGCATAGTTTTGCCTCGGCCAACGCCGCCGTGGAGGTAAAGGCCGAGTGGCGGTTTCGCGGCGTCAGCTTTCTTTCGGAAGAGGCGCGAGAACAGGCCGCCCCCCTGCGGTTGGAAGCGTTCGAGATCCGCCGCCAGGCGATCGAGCCGCTCGACCAGCCGCCGTTGTTCGGGATTGGCCTCAAGTTCGCCGCTGTCGATCCGGGCATCGTACCGCCCGATGACAGAAGACGGCGACCGGGCCGCTTCGGGCTCCGCGCCACCGGCCCCGTTTCCGCCGCCGGAATTATAGCGCTCGAAGTTCAACCGTGCCTCCTCGCCACGATGCAGGATTGCGCCGGTACGGTGCTTGCGCCGCACGCCACCCATGCATCTTGCGCGCAACCGAATGCGGCACGTTGGCATGCACCAAAGGGCGGTGATGTGGAATTTTCTATTTCAATCAACTCCTTGCTCCCGGACCGCTCCGCGCTCATGCACTTTAGAACTCTGCGACACGCCGCCTCTCGCCGATTTTCATCAATCTTCTGACACAGGTTTCCCTATATTGTGCAATGCAACAAAGAAGGGCGCCGCGCGTTGCCTGCCAAGCTTCCCCTGCTCCGACATGGACACGGATAAAGCATGGTGGGCGACAGGCGTCACTTAGACGTCCTTTGAAGAGACGTCAGTTATGTCCAGAGCAGAGGTGTGATGATGATGACAAACGATCAGCATCGGTTCTGGGAGGGAACGATCCGAAAACTGTGGCCGTCCGAAACGGATAAGTTTCGCGACCACCTCCTACGCCTCGACAAGGCGTCCCGCCGGATGCGCTTCGCGCACGCCGTCTCGGACCGCTTTATCGAGGACTACGCGAGCCACATGTCGGATCAAGGCTCGATCGTCTACGCCTACGTCGAGAACCACGACGTTCGCGCGGTCGCCGAACTGAAGAAACTAGGAGACACATGGGGCCAGGAAGCCGAGGCGGCGTTCTCAGTCGAGCCGGGTTATCAGGACAAGGGTATCGGCACCGAACTGATGGGCCGCGTTATTCGCGCTGCCCGTAACCGCGGCGTCCATCATCTCTACATGAGCTGCTTGGGCGAGAACCGGAAGATGCAGACCATCGCGAAGAAGCATGCGGCGGATCTACGTTTCGAATACGGCGAGGTGATCGGCGAAATCGTTCCGGTCGATCCCGACTACTTCTCGATCCTCGCCGAAGCGATGGAAGACCGCGTCGGCTATCTGATGGCCGTTCTCGACGTTCGAGAAGAGCGAGCGGAGCGCGCCGAACGCGCCGCTTGAAAGTCACGCGGCGGGCGCCATCGAACCGCTCCAGCGAGTGACGACGAGGAGCAATGAAGCGCTCGCGTTTCTTACGCTTCGAAGTGTCGACGAATAAACCTCATCGACGAGGGCGCGGATGAAAGACACCGCGCCCTTTCTTTTTACACCCGACGGCGAATTCGTTGCGGGCGCTGACCCAATGCAATCTCTTCGCGAGCGTAGCGAAAAACGCGATCTTGTTGGGCTACAAATTCCAAATCGCGAAGCCTCGCGTTCGAAGAAGTCACTCCGACATGTTCAACCGAAGGCTCGCGCGATCGCGTTATCCACTTCAAAACACTCATTTTTGAGTCTTTACTGCAACAGACTGCACGTTGCGGCGGATTTTTTCACCCTTCAATTTGTATTTGCTGTCAACAAATCGCTCCGAATTGTTCAAAGTTTTTTTGGGCCGAACTTGATTCGCACCACAACCCCCACGAACGAACTCGGAGATAGTCAAATGGCAACCACGAAGACACCGAAGAAGGCCGCAGCGAAGCCGAAGACGAAGAAGGCAAAAGCTCCGGCTAAGACCGCAGCGGCAGCCGTCGCGAAGCCTGAAGCGAAGACCGAAGCTCCGGCGAAAAAAGCCGCTGCCCGCAAGTCGACGGCACGGAAGTCCGCAAAGACGACGGCATCGGCCTCGGCACGCGCGGCGACCCCTGGCCGGACGCGCAAGGCTGCAAGCTCGGATGCTGCGAAACCGGCTGCGAAGAAACCGGCCGCGAAGAAGGCCGCAGCCAAGAAGCCGGCTGCAAAGAAACCCGCCGCTAAAAAGCCTGCAGCCAAGAAGCCGGCCGCAAAGAAACCGGCTGCCAAAAAGCCCGCTGCAAAGAAGCCGGCCGCGACGAAGCCCGCTAAAGCTGCTGCTGCGAAACCGGCTGCAAAGAAACCGCGCGCCAAGAAATCGACCAAGAAGACGGACGCCTGATTTACAGGCAGATAGGTCTCACGAGCGAGGCGGGGCGGCAAATGGATGCCGCCAGTACGCCAAAGCGGCTTGAGAAATAATCGCCCCATGGACTTCTGCCGCGCATCGAAAACGAAATGCGTTCCAATCACCGGGCGGTAATCCGTCCTAGACATTCTGTTGGACCGCACCGGAGCATTGTCGGAACCCGGATGACCGCACTCACGGTCGAGGGCTTCGATGCAAATGCTCCAAAATCTTGAAGTCAAGCACTCCGTCCGATCTGCGAAGCGCCCAGCGCGTTTCACTCAGGCCGGAGATTGCTCAAGGGCGAATTCCCCCTTCCGGACCGGTCGAGCCTGCGGCAGCGGGCTTGTCCGGTCCGCTGTTTTTCCAGCTGGCGACCACCGTCGTAAAGTGACCGGAATGGGCTCGACCCGCGTGGAAAACGCGCGCGCTCAAGTGTCCCAAGCCGCCCATCGGCAACGGAGGCAAGCCACGCGTTTCGTGCCGGACGGCTAGACCCGGCGCTCCACCATAAGCTTCTTGAGTTCCGCGATCGCTTTCGCAGGGTTGAGGCCCTTCGGGCAGGCGCGCGTGCAGTTCAGGATGGTATGGCAGCGATACAGGCGGAACGGATCCTCCAGGGCGTCGAGGCGTTCGCCGGTTGCCTCGTCGCGGCTGTCATTCACCCAACGATACGCCTGCAGCAGAATGGCCGGACCGAGATAGCGGTCGGAGTTCCACCAGTAGCTCGGGCACGAAGTCGAACAGCACGCGCAAAGGATGCATTCATAGAGGCCGTCCAGCTCCTCGCGGTCGTCGCGCGACTGCTTCCATTCGGTGGGCGGTGTCGGCGTATCGGTCTTAAGCCAGGGTTCAATGGAGCGGAGCTGGGCGTAGAAATGGTTCATGTCCGGCACGAGGTCCTTGACGACCTGCATGTGCGGGAGCGGATAGATCTTCACGGCGCCGGAAACGTCTTCGATGGCTTTGAGGCAGGCCAGCGTGTTGGTACCGTCGATATTCATCGAGCACGAGCCGCAGATGCCTTCGCGGCAGGAACGCCGGAAGGTTAGCGTCTGGTCGATCTCATTCTTGATCTTGATGAGCGCGTCGAGAACCATCGGCCCGCAGTCCTGAAGATCGATCCAATAGCTGTCGACGCGCGGGTTCTGGCCATCGTCGGGAGTCCACCGGTAGATGCGAAACTCCTTCCAGGTTCCCTTCCCGGTCGGCTTGTTCCAGGTCTTGCCGGACGAGATCGTTGAGTTCTTCGGAAGGGTCAGCTGGACCATCGAACAGCCTCTCTTGTCGCTAGTTATGCATTGCCGGGACGCCCGAAGGCGCCAGATCGCGCGGGATTTTGCAGCGCAGCAACCCAAGGCTAGACATGCGGGCTTCAGGCGCGGTCTGTCAACGCTACGTTCGGCAAGGATGGCGCAGATTGCCGGGCGGGTCGTCAGGGGCTTGACCGGAGCGGTAGATCGCCCCTTGTCTATTCGACGCGCGCCTTTTTCAGCTCACCGACGAGTTTCGCAAGCCGCAACGCCGTTTCATACCCCTTGTCGACGCTGTGCTTTAGGGTGGCGCGCTGCTGAATGAGCTCGTTCAGTGCCTCCTGACACTCGCCGAAGCCATAGAAGACCGTCTCCGGCGCGTCGATTTCACCGTCTTCCACGGCGCACATGACGTCGTAGGCATTCTGCGATGCCAGTACCAGCATCGACGCGACATCGTTGACGATCTGCTGATAAATCCGGGCTTCGTCGCTTCCCACACGAACGCCGTGGACACCGAATTTCAACGGCGTCTTCACCGTCGCGCCTTCCCCGCAGAACAGCTTGGGATTGCGATGGAACCGCTTGAAGATCTCGATGAGACCCATGCAGCAGGTCTCCAGGTCGCGTAGAGCCGTTGAGGCGCGCCGGCGCGCCTTTGGGCGCTCGGGCGTACGTTCCTCCGCCGACCAATTGATTGACGCGATCGACGCGATGGCGCCAAGCGCCGCCAGCGCCGGCAGCACGGCCGCGAACGGATCGGGCGCGTTACGCGTCGGATCTCCCTGGTCGGTACCTTGTTCTTCAGCGGTCTCAGGGTTGTCGCGAGCTGTCACGGTGGGCCTCGAAAACATGCGGCGGCGCGCAGTCGCGTGACGTGCCGCCGCGGATGTGAAGGGCCTTCAAATGCACGGAGTTTGCAGCGTTCGCAAGGCGGAGTTTGGTTTCACCCAAAAGCGTCGCACGGCATCAACTCAACGTGAAACGGTCCGTGGAAACGAATTGCGCTCAACACGATTGCTTTTTCAGCGCCTGTGAGAGCGCACACAACATTCCGCGCATGCCCTGCGGAGAAAGGACCTTGACGATGAACCTCGCGAAAGCACTGACCGCGTCTGCAATCGCATTGACGATCGCTTCCGGCGCCGCCATGGCGCAGGTGAACAGCCCCGTGGGACAGAACCGCGCAGAAGGCCAGCTCAGCCCGGAACAGGCTGAAGAGGTTGCCCGGCCGGCCGCGAAGGCACCGAGCACGACCGCAGGAACGCCGACGGGTTATGTCGCCGAGAACAGCGGGCTCGCGCCGGATGGTGCTGTCGACAACCCGGCCGCTGAGAATCCGATTAACGAAAAGCTCAAGGATCAAGCCGGCCAGTAAAAGGCTCTTTCGAGACACGGGACGGTTGGAAAATGCCTGGCTCTACGCCGGGCATTTTTCGCTTGGGTATTCTCACGAGCGGCAGAACGACGCGCGCAAAGCTTGAGAATTTCAGGAACCCCAGGCGACACGCACTTCTACCGGAAAGGTTTCGCGAAAGTTTTCCGAATTTTTGTGGAAACCAAATTGGACCAACACGTTTGCCCCCTATCAAGCGGCCTCGTTGCGAACGGGGCCGAGCTTATGAATTGCGAAGGAGGATCTTGATGAACCTTACGATGAAAATAACTGCTTCGGCGCTTGCACTTGCCATGACCGCCGGTATTGCCATCGCGCAGGTTAACAGCCCTGTCGGCCAGAACCGCGCCGAAAACCAGTTGAGTCAGGAACAGGCTGCAGAGGTTGCGCGCCCAGCTGCTCAGAACCCGAGCACGACGGCAAATGTGCCGACCGGAGCGGAAGTTACCGGAACGGAGCCGAACGCCGTAACGCAGTCCAACGACCTGACTGCCGAGCCTACGGGCACGGTGCAGCCGTACACTTCCGCGGAAGCGGATGCGGATTCCGATGAAGACGGCATCGTCGACCTGTCGACGAATACGCCCGATCCGTCCGAAGAATCGGCACCGGGTCCTGGCCAATAATTCGGTTCCAGGAATTGACTAAGTAGGAAAGGGCGCTCCGCAGAGGGGCGCCCTTTTTTCGTTCTATTTACCAAGTGCTGGCGTCGCGGTCAGTAGACGCGGGCTTTCGGCTCGACGTAATGCATTTCATTCGTCAGCGTATAGGTATGAACGGGCCGATAATCGAGGCGAACCTTGTATTCGGCATCGTCGGCCCACGCCAGCGTATGCTTCATCCACTCACCATCATTTCGATCCGGAAAATCTTCACGGGCATGGGCGCCGCGGCTTTCCTTGCGGTTTTCAGCGCAAGTAACGGTTACGGCGGCCTGTGAAATGAGGTTGTCGTATTCGAGCGTTTCGATCAGGTCCGAATTCCAGACCAGCGAACGGTCGCTCACGCGGATATCCTCGGAGCCGGTCCAGATGTCCTGGATGAGATCGACACCTTCTTTAAGTACCGGCCCGTCGCGGAACACGGCGCAGTTCGACTGCATGACCTTCTGCATCCGGAGACGCAGGTCGGCCGTCGGCGTGCCGCCGGAAGCGTGACGGAAACGATCGAGCCTGTTCAGCGCCGGCTCGTACGCTTCCGGCGACAACTCAGGCTGACTGCCCGGCTCGACGACATCGGCACAACGTAGCCCGGCCGCGCGGCCGAAGACCACGAGATCGATGAGGGAGTTGGAGCCGAGCCGGTTGGCGCCGTGGACAGAGACGCAAGCCGCCTCGCCGATCGCCATGAGCCCCGGCACGACATGATCGGGATTGCCGTCCTTCAACGTCAGAACTTCGCCGTGATAGTTCGTGGGGATACCGCCCATGTTGTAGTGCACAGTCGGGATCACGGGGATCGGCTGGCGGCGGAGGTCGACCCCAGCGAACACCTTGGCGTTCTCTGTGATGCCCGGCAGGCGCTCGGCAAGGATCTTGGGATCGAGATGGTCGAGATGCAGGAAGATGTGGTCGCCCTCGGCACCGACACCGCGTCCCTCGCGGATCTCCATGGTCATCGAGCGCGATACCACGTCGCGTGAGGCGAGATCCTTCGCCGACGGCGCGTAGCGCTCCATGAATCGCTCATTCTCGGCGTTCGTCAGATAACCGCCCTCGCCGCGCGCGCCTTCGGTGATCAGCACGCCGGCGCCGTAAATGCCGGTTGGATGGAATTGCACGAACTCCATGTCCTGCAGCGGCAGTCCGGCGCGCAGGACCATGGCGTTGCCGTCGCCCGTGCAAGTGTGCGCGGACGTGCAGGAGAAGTAGGCGCGCCCATAACCGCCCGTGGCGAGAATGGTTTTCTTGGCGCGGAAACGATGGATGGAACCGTCCTCGATCTTCATGGCGATGACGCCTCGGCACGCGCCTTCGGCATCCATCATCAGATCGAGCGCGAAGAATTCGATGAAGAACTCAGCCGAATGCCGCAAAGACTGGCCGTAGAGCGTATGCAGCATGGCGTGGCCGGTGCGGTCGGCGGCCGCGCAGGTGCGCTGCGCCGGTGGGCCTTCGCCGAATTCGGTGGTCATGCCGCCGAAAGGACGCTGATAAATCCGACCGTCCTCGGTGCGCGAGAAGGGCACGCCGTAATGTTCGAGTTCGTAGACGGCGTCCGGCGCGTGGCGGCATAGATACTCAATGGCATCCTGGTCGCCGAGCCAGTCGGACCCCTTGACGGTATCGTACATGTGCCAGCGCCAGTTATCCGGCCCCATGTTCCCGAGCGAGGCCGCGACACCACCCTGGGCCGCAACGGTATGAGAACGCGTCGGGAAGACCTTCGTCACGCAGGCGGTCTTGAGACCGGCTTCCGCGCAACCGAGTGTGGCGCGAAGTCCCGCGCCGCCGGCACCCACCACGACGACATCGTAAGTGTGGTCGACGATGTCATAGGCCTTGCCGTTCATTGCAGCCATGCTTTGTGCCTCTCACAGAGTGATTGTTTCGACGCGGTCGGCGCGGTTGCCGGATATGCGGCCCTACCGGTCATCAGGCGAAGCTCAGTTTCAGAATCGCCCATACGCTCGCGACGGCCACGAGGATTGCAAAGAAGTTGTTCAGCAGCAGAAGGACGACCTTCGAGCCCTCCGCGCGCACGTAGTCCTCGATGATGACCTGCATGCCGAGGCGCATGTGTATCGTGCCCGAAACGACAAGCAGAAGGAGGGCCAGGGCGTGGATCGGATTGCCCAGCGCTGCACGCACGGTCGCGTAGTCGGCGCCAACGAGGCTGGCGACGAGCCAGACCAGGTAGAGCGCCAGGAAAAGGTTGGCCACCGCGGTAACGCGCTGCATCCAGAAGTGGTCTGCGCCTTCCTTTGCGGAACCGAGGTAGCGCGCATTCTTGAGCGGCGTGCGCATGTTCATTGGGGAGGCTCCCGTTCGTTTTGCGGCCTGCACGGCCCCGCTTTTGATCAGGCGAGGAACTTGACGATGCCCCAGACGATCAGCGTCGCTGCGACAGAGACAACGGCCGACATCGCCGAAAGGGTCTTAACCGAGGCGATATCGAAGCCGGCGCCGGTATCCCAGATGAAGTGACGGATGCCCCCCATCATGTGGTGGAACAGCGCCCACGTGTACCCGAACAGCACGACCTGACCGAGAAAGCTGCCGAACAGTCCATTGACCCAATTGAAATAATCCGGACCCACTGCGGCGGCGACCAGCCACCACGCCAAGAGCGCGCTCCCCAGATAAAGGGCGGCGCCGGTGATGCGATGGAGGATGGACATCACCATGTTTATGAGCGGGCGGTAAACCTGCAGATGAGGTGAAAGCGGCCGATTGCCGTGGGCGGTACTGGCGCTCTTCGCCTCGGACATAGACTTCTCCGTTTGGCTTCATGGCTCGAAGGATCTGGTGTGTGGTCTACCGCGCTTGTTGCGCTGCGGCAATTCACCTAACGGCAAAGCCGCAATGCGAGGGAGCGGCCGGCCGGCATCGAGGAATAAGGGTTCAATCCAGCGCAGCGACCATAGCGCGGCCGAGAGCGAAGCCGGACTCGTAAGCATGCTCGGACAGCCGGCCAAGGCACCAGTCGCCCGCGCAGCCCACCTTGTCGTCGCCGGAGAAGACGTAACTCTCGCCCAAAGCCTGATCGACAAGACCATGCTGCCAAAGATGCGCCGTCATCTGGCTGGGACGAACCGGCGGCAGGCCGAACACGTGGCACACCTCGTCCCACATTTCGCCCGCGACCGCCTGGGGGTCGGCGTCTTCTGTTTCGCGGGTCCACGCCGGGGAAGCGTGGACGACGATGGTTTCGCCGCGGGTCGAGCGGCCCGGCTTGGTGTTATTGCGCGCCACCCAACGGATTACCTCGGACATATCCGAATAGACGTCCTGTTCCGGAAGGCAGCGGTCGTCCAACCGCGCCATCAGCGCCCAGCACGGCGACATGCGCGCCTTGGAGATGCGGTCGGCCAATTCCGAAAGCGGACCGAGCATGAGGCGGGCCTGCGGGGCGGGAACACAGATGGCGACGCCGTGAAACCCGCCGACCGACGTCTGGTCGTCGAACCAGATCGTCCAGCCCTTGCCTTCGCGCGCTATGGTGTAGACGCGCTGGCCGGTGGTGATCTTCACGCCCTCGGCAAGAGGCCGGACCAGAGACGACATGCCCGGCACACCGACCGTCCAGCCCGATGCGTGGCGCGTCTCCTCGTCGCTCGAGGCACGGATCTTGGGCGACCAGGGAGCGGCATAGCCACTGGCCTTCAATTCTTCGACAAATTCACGGAAATTCGCGCTACGGCTCGTGACGTACTGAGCACCGTGATCGTATGGGACCGTGCCGATGCGCATAGTGGCCATGCGGCCAGCGATGATCCGCTCCGCCTCGAACACCTCAACGAAATGTCCGGCGCGACGCAGAACGCGGGCGCAGGACAACCCAGCAACCCCTGCTCCGATAACCGCTGTCCGGCTCGTCAAACCCGTCCCCTTAAGTTTTCGACCGCAAATTGCGCGAGCGCTAAAACAACGATTGTACGTAAGCGGCGGTTCCCCGCCTGACAACGTCAGACGGGGTGGAAGGTCTAACCGCGTAACTGCGCAGTATTAGCCTAGATCGGGCCTAACACGATCGCAGCGGATGCCGCTATATTCCTGATACGGAACCTGAAATTGATCCGTTCAATGCAGAGTTGCGGAAATCTGTCGCTGAGCTGTTATTTTTCTAGCGCGGCAGCGCGATCCAGCAGTCCAGGTCCAATATCACATTTTCGTGATACTTTCCGGATTCGTCCTTAAAGGGATAATCGCTGCACGGATGGTCCTTCGTGGCGACGAGGCGTGTGCGCAGTGCTCCGATGTCGCTGCGGCCGGGAATCTCGGCCGATTCCAGGATCTCGGACCAGGCGTAGACGGTATCCCCGGCAAATAGCGGCGCAACGTGCCGACCGGCATTGATTGCCGCCAGGTGGAAGGCGTTCCCCAGACCGTTGAACGATAGCGCGCGGGCCAGCGATATCACGACGCCACCGTAGATCAGCCGTTTGCCAAAGCGGCCCTGAGATTCGGTGTGGTTGTTGAAATGGACCTTGGCGGTGTTCTGATAAAGCCGGGTCGCCATCTGGTGCTCGGCTTCCTCGACCGTCATGCCGTCGACGTGATCGATCTTCTCTCCGACCTCATAATCGCCCCAGCGATGCGGGCTCCCGGCGAGATCGAAGTCGTACTTGCCGACATCGATCGCCGGAACGGCGGCCGCGATGGAGGCGGGATCGACGCAATCGGGTAGCTCCGGCACGACTGGATCGGGTGCCGGGTTCGAAGCGTCGCGCTTACGCACCATGACCCAGCGAACGTACTGTAGCACCTCGCCGCCAGCCTGATCGTAGCCCGTCGAGCGGACGTAGACGGTGCCCGTCTTGCCGTTCGAGTTCTCCTTCACTCCGATCACTTCCGACACGGTCGAGAGGGTCGTGCCTGGAAACACCGGCCTGAGAAACCTGCAGTCGGCGTAGCCGAGGTTCGCCACAGCGTTGAGGGAGATGTCCGGCACCGTCTTGCCGAAGACCGTGTGGAACACCAGAAGATCGTCGAACGGGTTTTCCGGATAGCCGACGGCGCGGGCAAAGGCGTCCGACGACTGCACCGCGAAGCGCGAACCATAAAGCGACATGTAAAGCGCCGAGTCGCCCCGCGTCAGGGTGCGCGGCGTGGCGTGTCTGAGGATCTGGCCGACGTGGAAATCCTCGAAGTAGTTGCCGGGGTTGGTTTTCGTCGTCGCCATTTCCGCTCGATCCTGCCGTCGTGTGTTGCTGGTGGTTCTTGATAGGGTTGGCTCGCGCCGCGGTTAGCCGTTCTAACCCGTGCCCATGTCGGCAATCGCCTCGGCGATAGCGACGGTGCGCTCGGCCATGACCATGTGCAGGCGCTCGACCATCTTGCCTTCCAGCGTGATGACGCCCTTGTCTGCGTTTTCCGGCTTCTCGAACTCGGCGATGATCTTGCGCGACCAGGCGACTTCGTCCTCGGACGGCGAGAAGATCTCGTTGGCGACGGCGACCTGACCTGGGTGAATGAGCGTCTTGCCGTCCATCCCAAGCGTGCGCCCGTGCTCGCTTTCGCGGCGCAAGCCGGCTTCGTCGCGGAAATCGTTGTAGACGCCATCGAGCACATCGAGGCCGTAGGCGCGGGCGGCAACGATGGTCATCGCCAGCCAGGGCACGACGGCGAAGCGGTCCTCATAGGCGCGGGCGTGCGATTCCTTGATGAGGTCGTTGGTGCCCATCACGAGGCAGGTCAGGCGATGCTCGCGCTCGATGCCGGCCATGGCGATCTCACGCACGTTGAGGATGGACATCGGGGTTTCCATCATCGCCCACAGCATCGTCTTTTCCGGGGCGTTGCAGGCCGTCACGACTTTCGCCGCGGAGATGATGTCGCCCGGGCGACCGACCTTCGGCACGAGGATCGCATCGGGTCCGGCTTCCGAGGCCGCCTTCAGGTCGTCGGCGCCCCACGGGGTTTCCAGCGCGTTGACGCGGATGACCAGCTCGCGCTTGCCGTAGCCGCCGCTTTTGACCGCCGCACAAACTTTTTCGCGGGCCACGATCTTCTGGTCCGGGGCCACCGCATCCTCAAGGTCGAGGATCAGCGCGTCGGCCGGGATCGACTTGGCCTTTTCCAAGGCGCGATCGTTGGAGCCCGGCATGTAAAGAACGCTGCGGCGCGGACGAACATCCATCGTTTTAGGACCCTCTTCTATCTTGCGTTATTCTGTTTGGAGGCCGGTCCCGCCCCTCCCACGGGGCCGCGCGAAGCGGTCGGGAGCGCCGATGAGCGAGCCTGCCCAGCCGGCCATGACGGCGAAGGCGGTGATTTTGCGCCGCGACATTACTTCACGACCCCCAAAACGCAAACCGACGAACGGCCAAGCCGGCCGGGCCGTATTCCAACCGGCGGCACGCACTCGATTCACCGATGCCGAACCCGCGCTTGTTCACCAGCACGGCGCGGTCTTAACTGAACCTCAGTCGAGAAACGTCCCCAACGCCCACAGGAGCTCGATGGCCCGCATACTTGCCATATCCTCTTTCGTCGCCCACGGGCATGTGGGTCTATCGGCGCTCGTCCCCGCCCTGCAAACGCTCGGGCACGACGTGATCGCGGTTCCCTCGGTCGTTTTGTCCAACCACTACGGCTACGAGCATGTCGGCGGATGGCCCAGCGACGCCGCCCGCGATGCCGTGCATTCGACGATCGCGGCGCTGGACGCGAACGGATGGCTCGCGGACATCGATGCTTTGGTTACCGGATACCTGCCGAGCCTGGAACTCATCGAAACGATCCCGGCGCTTGTGGAACGGCTGGCAAACGACAATCCTGACCTCATCTATCTATGCGATCCGGTGATCGGCGACGACCCTCAAGGGCTCTACGTCCCCGAAGCGCGCGCGGCCGGCATTCGCGATCAGCTCGTGCCGATGGCCGACATCATTACGCCGAACCGGTTCGAGCTGTCGTGGCTGACCGGATGCGAGGTTACGGCGGCGGAAGATGTCGAGGAGGCGGTCTTGGAACTCGGCGACGGACTGCTGAGCGTCACGACTTCGGTTCCTGCCTCGAACGGCCTCATCGCCAATGTCATGGTGAGCGACCTGCTTTCCGGCGCCTGCACGACACCCTGGCGGCAGCATGTGCCACACGGGACCGGCGATCTATTCACCGGCCTTCTCATCGGCCATCTTCTCTCCGGGGATACGGAAGCCGAGGCGATGGCGCGGGCGACGGCCGGCGTGCGCGTCGTTATTGAGGCGAGCGTTGGCGCGGAAGAACTGCGACTGGTTTCGACCCTTGCCGAATGCGTTGCCGCCGAGCAGCCGTTTACCGCGTTCGCGGAAGCTGCCGGATGACCTGGGTCGCCGGCGTAGACGGTTGCCGGGGCGGATGGCTGGTCGTGCTGCGGCCCCTCGACGATGCGCGGGCCGCCGAGGCGCGGGTTCTGGCCAATTTCGCTGACGTGCTGGCGCTCAATCCGGCAGCGTCGGTTATCGCCGTCGATATTCCGATCGGGCTCCCGGAGGTCGGCGGCCTTGGCGGTCGCGCCTGCGATGCGGCGGCGCGGGCCAATCTTGGAGGCCGGCAATCCGCCGTGTTCGCCGTCCCCTCGCGCGCGGCGGTGGACTGCGCGGACTACGCGGAAGCGTGCCGGGTCGCGGCGGCGACCTCCTCGCCGCCGAAGAAGGTCTCCAAGCAGACCTTCAACCTGTTCCCCAAAATCCGCGAAGTGGACCGGCTGATGACGCCGGTCCTGCAGGATCGCGTCTTCGAGGTGCATCCGGAAGTGGCGTTCTGGGCGCTGAACGGCCGCCAACCGCTTTGCGAACCTAAGAAGCTGAAGTCCCAGCCCTACGGGCTTGGCCTCGAATTGCGGCGAACGCTTCTTGCGCGGGCGGGCTACGCGCCCGAATTCCTGGAAAAAGCGGTCGCGCCGCGGTCAATCGCCGGACCGGACGACCTACTCGATGCCGCCGTGAATTCTTGGAGCGCGGCGCGCATTGCGCGGGGAGAGGATGTCTGTTTCCCGCTCGATCCGCAACGGGATGCGCGCGGACTGCGTATGGAAATCCGGGGTTAGGCGGGAGCCGCGAGGTTCCCTGACCTCATTCGGCTGGATAAGCGGTCCCGCTCATACCGTCATCGCTGCGCCAATGCAGCTTGCCGTTCTTCCGGGTCACCGTGAAGCACTGCTCCTTGCCGCCGTTCCAGGTGTTCCACTTCTGGCAGAACCGGTCGCCCGAAACGCGCCAATTGCCCGTATCCTTGTAGACACCGTAAAACGCCGCCATGGCGATCGACTTTGCGACCATGCTGCCGGCCGGCGAATAGCTGATCGGCAAAGCCCCGAAAGGAGCCGTGAGATAGATCGTCCGCCCCGCGAGCAGCGTTCGAAGCTCTCCGCCCTTGAGTTGATCTGCCGACGCAGCACCGGCGCAGAATGAGGACAACAGGCCCGCCATGGCGCCAACAGTCCGCGATCTCGACATTACGATTGCCTCCTTTGCCGCCGTCCCGCCATTCGACCGGACGGCGCGCGGAATTGCTCCGGCGGCCGTCGTTCCGTGTCAATCGTGGCGATTTGGGAGATATATACGTAGCGAGCGCGCCAATCGTTTCACCGCGCAGTGAAGATTGCGGTTGTGGCGCACGCGCAGGGCCGTTTTGTGCCGCATGCCCGGGCAGCGAGTTCAAGATGCTGAACCGCTCGGCGTTAGCTCCCGGCGGTCGCCGACTTACCCGCGCGGCGGGCCTTTTCGATCTGCGGTATGACTTCGCTGCGCAGGCTTTCGACGGTAATCGGGCCGACGTGCTTATAGGCGATGCGCCCCTGTCCATCGACGATGAACGTTTCGGGCATGCCGTAGACGCCCCAGTCGATTGCGTTCCGGCCTGTCGAGTCGGTTCCAACCTTGTCGTAAGGGTTGCCGTAACGGCCGATGAAGCGACGCGCGGCGGTGGGTTGATCCTTGTAGTTCACGCCGTACAGCGCGACGCCGGTCTGCTCCTTCAGCGCGATGAGTTTGGGGTGTTCCTGCACGCACGGCACGCACCAGGACGCCCAGAAGTTGACGACGGTAACGCTGCCATCGTCCCGCTTGAGATCGGCGGTGGAGAATCCGGGGATGCTCTCACCGGCCGCGTTCAGCCCCTGAAGGGCGGGGAACGCCGTTTCCGGGGCCGGCTTGCCGATCAGCGCCGAGGGTATCTTTGAAGGATCGCCCGACGACAGCGAGAACGCGAAGGCGGCCGCAAGCATCATGAAGACGATGAGCGGTGCGAACACCCACCCCAGCCTTGCGCGCGAACGGCCGTTCGCCGCAGAGTTCGTTTCAGTCATCAGGAGCCTTCTCCGCCTCGCCGCGAGCGGCGCCGGGCGCCGCGCCGTTCCAGATCGTCCAGTAACCGCTTCTGATTGGCGCCGTCGAACACCAGCCATACGACCAGTGCAATGAGGACAATCGCCATCACGGCATAGCTGGCGATGATGTAGGTGGCATGGGGCCCGAGGTCCATGTCGCGGGGTTCTCCTGCTTCTTATTCGGCCGGCTGGGCGGCGGTCGCTGCACGCGCACGGTCGACCTCGGCAATCCGCAGCGCCTTGACGCGGCGGCGCAGGATCTCGTTGCGCATGCCCTTCATATGGAGAGCGAAGAACAGAAGGGTGAACCCCAAGGCCGAATAGAGCAACGGATAAAGTTGCGAAGAATGAATTTTCGGCCCGTCCGAGCGGAAAACGCTGGATGGCTGATGAAGCGTGTTCCACGCCGGAATCTCAAGGCCCAGCCAGGGGATCGAAAGGCCTTCGACCGAGATCTTGATGAACGGCAGAATGACTACGCCCACGAGTGCCAGGACGGCCGTGAGCTTCGCGCCGAGCGACTCGTCCTCCAGCGAATTACGCAGAGCGATCAGACCGATGTAGAGGAAGAAGAGGAGGAGCACCGATGTCAGCCGGGCGTCCCAGACCCAGTAAGTGCCCCACATCGGCTTGCCCCAAAGCGATCCCGTGACGAGCGCCAAGAGCGTGAATGCCGCGCCGATCGGGGCGGCGGCTTTGGCGGATACGTCTGCGAGGGGATGCCGGAAGACCAAGAGGCCAAAGCTCGAGAAGGCGACCAGAGCGTAACCCATCATGCCAAGCCAGGCGGAAGGCACGTGGATGTACATGATGAGGATGGTCCAGCCCTGCTGGTAATCCGCCGGGGCAGTCCAGCCGCTGTAAAGCCCGTAGGCGATCACCAGAACGGCGGCGGCGGCCAACCACGGCAGTATGGCCCCGGAAAGAGCCATGAAACGGGTGGGGTTGGCGAGCTTCTGGGTGATCGACTGGTTCTGCATTGCTCTCGTTCCGGCCCAGCCGTGTGAGGCGGGGCCATCTCGTTTGAAACTCTAGTACCGTCGCGCGCGGGTGCCGCGCAGCGACCCAGGCTTCGGAGCGGCGACTGGGGCGGTCTGAACCGCGCCGCATGGGCCAAGATTTAGGTCCTCGCCCCGCGTGACGCAATTGTCCTTCCTATGTGGCGGCTGCGTTGCAAATGCGGCGCTTGGTCCGAACGACGTTCGGGTTGCAGATTCACGTGAAACATTGGTGTGTCTCACGCCGCGATCCTCGCTACGCTCGGGCGGCCCCGACCGGGCGGCGCTCGCGCCGGGTCGCCTTGCTCCCTGAAGCATGTTCGTGTGTCTCACGCCGCCGATCCTCGCTGCGCTCGGGCGGCTATCTAATGCGCACACTTCCTAAAGTCGTGTGCGGCTGAGGCCCGGCATTTCCTCCCGTCATCCCCGCGTAGGCGGGGATCTGGCCGCGCTGCGTTCGAAGCGACCGGTGCCGCAGCTCCCCTGACGTGGATAGGCCCCGGCCTTCGCCGAGGTGACGGTGGTGCGGGACGCGCCAGCGCGAGTTTACAGCAGCTGAACCCGTTGCCCTGCGCGCACTTTCGTGCCCAACACCGCGCAAGCTCGTGTTGGCGTCCTGAAGTCGTGTGCGGCTGTCATGTGCGCACACTTCCTGAAGTCGTGTGTGGCTGTCATGTGCGCACACTTCCTGAAGTCGTGTGCGGCTATTGCAACTGAATACGGAGCGCCGCGGCCGTCGCAATGGGACCGAGGACGAGCGCGCCGAGCGAAAGGGCGCTCAGGATGAGGAACGACGGCCAAAATGCGCCATCGACGAGCTGCGCGCCCGAGATGGCGGAGATGCCGTAAATGAGCGTGGGCACGTAGAGCGGCAGGATCAATAGCGCCAGCAGAAGCCCGCCGCGACGGGCGCGCAACGTCAGCGCCGCGCCGATGCCGCCGAGAAAGCTGATGGCCGGCGTGCCCGCCAGCATGGTCGCCACGAGAACACCGTACAGTGCGATATCGAGGTTCAGCAGGATCCCCAGAAGCGGGGCCAGCAGCGCCAAGGGGATGCCCGTCGTCAACCAGTGGGCCAGCGCCTTCGCGGCGGCGACAAGTTCCAACGGGAGGCCGCCGATGCCAAGGAGTTCCAGCGATCCGTCCTCGTAATCGGTCTCGAACATGCGGCCCAGGGACAAAAGCGCGGACAGCAATAGAGCGATCCACAAGAGGCCCGGCGCGATACGGCTCAGAAGATTTAGGTCGGGCCCCAGTCCCAGGGGCAGGAGCGCAATCACGATAAGATAGAAGCCCAGCGCCGTGCCGATTGCGCCGCCCTCACGCAAGGCGATTGTCAGGTCCCGCTTCAACAGTGTGTAGAACGCGCTCATTCGACCTCCGAGAGCGGGACGGCCGGAGCCGGGGTCAGTCGCAGTTCCTCCGCCTCCGCAAGGCCGAGTGGGATGTGCGTCGCAGCGATCGCAAGCCCGCCGGCGGCCAAGTGCTCCTCGACGATGCCGGCGAGGATGGCAACCGACGCCGCATCGAGCGAAACCGTCGGCTCATCGAGGAGCCAAAGCGGCCGCTCGGCGACCATGAGACGGCCGAGGCCGAGGCGGCGCTTCTGCCCCGCGGACAGATAGGCGGCGGGAATATCCTCCAATTCGAATAGCTTGAGGCGTTCGAGCGCGTCATCGACACGGTCTGCGACCGCGTTTGGCGACGCCGCCGGATCGAGATAGCCCCCCCAGAAGCGAAGGTTCTCCGCGACGGTAAGCGCCGACTTGATGCCGTTGGCGTGGCCGACGTAATGCGCCTGTTCGCCGATCTCGCGTTCGTCGTCGCCGCCCTCGAGCCGCAACGCCCCCTCCTCAAGCGCCAGAAAACCGGCCACCGCGCGGATGAGCGTTGTCTTGCCGGCGCCGTTCGGCCCGGTGAGCAACAGGGCGCGGCCCGATTCTGTCGCGAACGACAGGTTGTCGATCACGCGGCGTGTGCCTCGGCGCACGACGAGGTTTTCGGCTGAAAGTCGCAATTTGACGGACGATCGCTACGGTGGGAGGAAGGGGCCGGCCGGAACCGGACCCCGAGACTTGCTGCCATCCTTATCAGAAGCAAGTTGAGTGGCGAAGCCCGACAAGGGCCTATATAACGGCCGTGCAACATAGATGGTGCTAGCGCAAAAACGGATGAAAATGCGGGGGGCCGCCCCACCGGCAGGTCGCAACGCTTTTCATAAACCTTCCGCCGGCGCTCCGGCGGCGCGGCTTTCCAACTCTCAAGGAGGCCTCTGATCGTGAGCACGAACGCGCAAAAGTCGCTCGACAGTTTCAAATGCCGCAAAACGCTGGAAGCGGGCGGCAAGACCTATACCTATTTCTCGCTGCCTGACGCCGAGAAGAACGGCCTGGCCGGGATCTCGAAGCTGCCTTTCTCCATGAAGGTGCTGCTCGAGAATCTGCTTCGCTTCGAAGACAATCGCACAGTGAAGAAGGCCGATATCGAAGCCGTGGCGGCTTGGTTGACCGACAAGGGGTCCGCCGGCAGCGAGATCGGCTATCGTCCGGCCCGCGTGCTGATGCAGGACTTCACCGGCGTTCCCGCCGTTGTCGATCTTGCCGCGATGCGCGACGGCGTGGCGCACCTGGGTGGCGACGCAACGAAGATCAATCCGCTGGTTCCCGTCGACCTCGTGATCGACCACTCGGTGATCGTCGACGACTTCGGCAATCCGCAGTCGCTGACGCGCAACGTCGAGCTGGAATACCAGCGCAACGGCGAACGCTATAACTTCCTGAAATGGGGCCAGGACGCGTTCGACAACTTCCGCGTCGTGCCGCCGGGAACCGGCATCTGCCACCAGGTGAACCTGGAGTATCTCGCGCAGACGGTTTGGACGGCCGAGTTCGGCGGCGAGACCGTCGCCTATCCGGACACGCTGGTCGGCACCGACAGCCATACGACCATGGTCAACGGCCTGGCGGTCCTCGGGTGGGGCGTCGGCGGGATCGAAGCCGAAGCGGCGATGCTCGGCCAGCCGATCTCCATGCTGTTGCCGGAAGTCATCGGCTTCCGCGTAACCGGCCGGCTCAACGAGGGCGTCACGGCGACCGACCTCGTTCTGACGGTCACGCAGATGCTGCGCAAGAAGGGCGTCGTCGGCAAGTTCGTCGAATTCTACGGGCCCGGCCTGGAGAACATGACGCTCGCCGACCGCGCGACCATCGCCAACATGGCGCCCGAATACGGCGCGACCTGCGGCTTTTTCCCGGTCGATGACGAAACGCTGCGTTATCTGGAGATGTCGGGCCGCACCAAGGATCGCATCGCGCTGGTGGAAGCCTATACGAAGGCGCAGGGCATGTTCCGCGTTGCCGGGGAAGAACCGGTCTTCACCGGTAGCCTGGAACTCGACCTTTCGACCGTCGTGCCGTCGATGGCTGGGCCGAAACGGCCGGAGGGCCGGCAGGCGCTGACCGAAATCAAGACCGGCTTCTCCCAGGCAATGGAAAACGAATACCGCAAGAGCGCCGACGAGCTCGGCAAGCGGGTTCCGGTCGAAGGTGCCAGCTACGACATCGGCCACGGCGACGTCGCCATCGCGGCGATCACGAGCTGCACGAACACATCGAACCCGAGCGTGCTGATCGGGGCCGGTCTCCTGGCGCGCAACGCCATCGATAAGGGGCTGAAGGTCAAGCCGTGGGTGAAGACTTCGCTGGCTCCGGGAAGCCAGGTCGTAGCCGCTTACCTCGAGAAGGCTGGCCTACAAACCTACCTCGACCAACTCGGCTTCAACCTCGTCGGCTTCGGCTGTACAACGTGCATCGGTAACTCCGGTCCGCTGCCGGCGCCGATCTCCAAGGCGATCAACGACAACGGCATCGTCGCGGCGGCGGTCCTTTCGGGCAACCGTAACTTCGAAGGACGCGTGAGCCCGGACGTGCAGGCGAACTATCTGGCCTCGCCGCCGCTGGTCGTCGCCTATGCGCTGGCCGGCTCGGTCCAGAAGGACCTGACGAAGGAGCCGATCGGCGAAGACCAGAGCGGGAACCCGGTCTACCTCAAGGATATCTGGCCCTCGTCGCACGAGATCCAGGAGTTCATCTCGAAGAACATTACCCGACAGATGTTCGAGGAACGGTATTCGGACGTCTTCAAAGGCGACGAGCACTGGCAAGGCATCGAGACCAGCACGGGGCTCACCTATAACTGGAAGGACGACTCCACCTACGTCCGCAATCCGCCGTACTTCGAAGGGATGCAGGCGAAACCGGAGCCGATCTCCGACATCGTCGACGCCCGCGTTCTGGCCATCTTCGGCGACAAGATCACGACCGACCACATCTCGCCGGCCGGTTCGATCAAGGCCGCCTCGCCGGCGGGCAAATACCTGATGGACAACGGCGTGCAGCCGGCGGACTTCAACCAGTACGGTACCCGTCGCGGCAACCATGAAGTGATGATGCGCGGCACGTTCGGCAACATCCGCATCAAGAACCAGATGGTGCGGGACGAAGCCGGTAACGTAAAAGAAGGCGGGCTGACCATCCACCATCCCTCAGGCGAGGAAATGTGGATCTACGATGCGGCGATGCGCTATCAGGCGGAGAACGTGCCGCTGGTTGTGATCGCCGGCGTGGAATACGGCAACGGCTCGTCGCGCGACTGGGCTGCGAAGGGCACCAAGCTTCTGGGTGTGCGGGCTGTCATCGCGCAGTCCTTCGAGCGTATCCACCGCTCTAACCTCGTGGGCATGGGCATCATCCCGTTCGTGTTCGCCGATGGCATCACAGCCGAATCGCTGGGCCTAACGGGGGCGGAGCAGATCTCGATCCGCGGCCTCACGGACATCAAACCGCGCCAGGAAACGGTCGCCACCATCAAGATGGCGGATGGGCAAACCGGCGAAGTGCCGATCCTTTGCCGGATCGATACCCTGGACGAGCTGGAGTACGTCAAGAACGGCGGCATCCTGCATTACGTGCTGCGGAATCTCGCAGCCGCCGCATAAGGGCCAAACGGCCTGCCGGCGCCGACTTGGCGGTTTACCCCGGCTCCGAATTCATGGCAGAAGGGCCACCTCAAAGGTGGCCCTTTGTCGTTTCTCGATCATCCCGCGCGCATCGTCTCCCGTTTTGGCCGGGACGGCACGCTCGATGCCCGCACACCGGAACGTGACTTCCTATTGAAGAGCGGCTTTCAGATATTATTCGCGAAGCTTGCTCGACACGAGAAGGAAAGTGCAATTTGAGCCGTAGGGCTGACCGCATGGGCGGTCGCGCGCGGTTCGGGCGTGCTCTCGCCACGGGGAAAGGTTCCAGACCAGCAATGCTCCGATCGGTTCATAGACTTATCGCAGGCGGCCTGTTCCTGCTCGGTTTGCTTGGCGTCCATGCGTCCGCGTCGGCAGAGCCCGCCAGCCGGCCCCTGACTGCTGTGGTCGAGCTGTTCACCAGCCAGGGCTGTTCCTCGTGCCCGCCCGCGGATGAGCTTCTTGCCGAATACATCGCGCGTCCGGATACGCTCGCCCTCAGCTTTGCCGTCGACTACTGGGACTACATCGGCTGGAAGGATACCTTCGCCTCGCCGAAGTTCTCCGAAAGGCAGCGCGCCTATGCGCATCAACACGGCACCGGCTGGTCGGTTTACACACCGCAGGTCGTTATCAATGGCGCGCTGCACGCCGTCGGTTCTAAACAGCGCCAGATCGACAAGTCGATCATGGCCGTTCAGCGCATCGCGCCGCTGCGGCTCCCGGTCCGCTTCGAAGAAAGCGGCGGAGCGATGACGATCAAGGTCGGCGAGGATGGGAGCGCGAACGGCGAGCCGGTCGCTGCGTTCGAAGAAAACGAAGCCGCTACGGTCTGGCTCCTGGCCATTCGAAAGTCGGCGGAGGTCTACATCGGGCGTGGGGAGAACCGCGGCCGCAACCTGACGTATCGCAACATCGTGCGTGAAATGGCGCCGATTGGTTCTTGGCGCGGCGCGCCAGAGACGATCCGGCTCAACACGTCCGTATTGACGACGGACGACTGGAACGCCTGCGCCGTGATCGTTCAGGCCGGAAAGGGCGGGCGCATTCTCGGCGCAGCCTGGATGGACGGCTAAGGCCGGCGTTCGTATCCGAATTTGATCACACGGTTAGGCTGTTTCGGAAAAGGCGAGGAAGTAGCCGTCGGGATCTTCGATAGCAAACTCGCGCATGCCGTAGGGCATGGTCTCCGGCCCCCACGCGAAGGCCACGATTTCCTCCCATTCCGTCGCCAGGTCGTCGACGCTTTCAGGATAGAAATACAGCGTGCCGGACAGCACAGGCGTGGTCTCGATACCCTCGGGCGGATCCGTAAAGAACTGCAAGACCACTTCGTCGCGGCGAACTTCGGCCCATTGACCGCCTTCGGTCGCCTGGCGCCCCGTGACCTCGAAGCCAAGTCTTGCATAAAACGCCAGCGTCTCTTCGAGATTTGAAACCAGCAGGCTCGGGGTGACGCGAGCGGATAGGCGGCTCACGACACGGTCTCCTTCGCCGCGCCGTCGCTTAGGAGCCGTTCCACTTCTTCCGCGCTGTATCCCGCCTCGGCAAGAACCTCGCGCGTATGCTGGCCGAGGAGCGGCGCGGGTGCGCGAACGCCGCCAGGGGTTTCGGAAAACTTCACCGGCAGCCCGATCGTCTTCACGTCCCCCGCGACAGGATGCTGCGTCGCAACGATCATGTCGCGCGCGAGCGCCTGCGGGTCGTCGTGCATTTCGGTGATCGACAGCACCGGGCCCGCGGGCACGCCGGCTTCCTCGAAAGCGGCCAGCCAGTCGGCGGTGGGGCGATGCCTGAAAATGTCGTTCAAAACGCCGGCGAGCGCTTCCCTGTTGACGATGCGCTCGGCGTTAGTCGCGAAGCGTGGGTCTTCGGCAAGCTGCGGCGCCTCGACGATCGCAAGCATCCGCTCCCAATTCTTCTGGTTCGCTGCGCCGATGTTGATCCAGCCATCCGCGGTCTGGAAAGCCTGGTAGGGGGCGTTGAGCGGGTGCGCGGAGCCCATCGCGGCGGGAGAGTGGCCGGTTGCGAAGGCGATGGCCGATTGCCAGTAGGTATGCGTGATCGCGGCTTCGAACAGCGAGGTATCGACCTTCTGACCCTGCCCGGTTTTCAGCTTATGCGCATAGGCCGCGCTGATGCCCATCGCCGCGACGATACCGGCGGTGATGTCCGAGACCGGGGCGCCAACTTTGACAGGTTCGCGGCCGGGACCTTCGCCAGTGATCGACATCAGCCCCGACATGCCCTGGGCGATGAGGTCGAACCCGCCGCGATGCGCATAGGGGCCGGTTCTGCCGAAGCCGGAAACCTCGCAGTAGATGAGACCGGGGTTGAGGTCTCGCAGCGTCTCATAACCGAGACCGAGTTTCTCCATCGTGCCCATGCGGTAGTTCTCGATGAGCACGTCGGCATCGCGCACAAGGCGGCGCAGCACATCTTTACCGCCCTCGGACTTGAGATCGAGCACGATGCCGCGCTTGTTGCGGTTCATCATGAGATAGGCAGCGCTTTCGCCTTCGATGGTGGGCGGAACGAAGCGGCGGGTGTCGTCGCCGTTAAGCTTCTCCACCTTGATGACGTCGGCCCCCATGTCGGCGAGCATCAATCCGGCGACCGGACCGGCCATGATATGCGCCAGTTCGATGACCTTGCAGCCGTGCAGCGGACCGGTCACGGACGTCATCAGCGACCCTTCCACTCCGGCTTGCGCTTGGCGAGAAACGCCTCCATCCCTTCCTTGAAATCCTCGCTCATATAGCAGAGTTCAATGAGGTCGTTATCGTCGATGGCCTGGGCCTCGCCGAGCCGGACCATACCCTCCTTCGTGGCGCGCAAGGTCAGCGGCGCATGCGACGCGAGCAGGCTGGCCAGTTCGTCTGCGCGCGCCTTGACGGCGTCGGGTGTGTCGAGCACCTCCGAGACGAGCCCGATGGCGCGGGCTTCTTCCGCCTCGATCAGCCGCGCGGTGAACATGATCTCGCGAAGGCGGCCATAACCGATGAGGTTTGCCAGCCGGCGCAGGTTGGAGACCGACAAGCAGTTGCCGAGCGTGCGCGCAATGGGGAAACCGAACTTGAGGTTGGCGCTCGTGATGCGCAGGTCACAGCACGCAGCGATTGCCGCGCCGCCGCCGGTGCAGGCGCCGTTAATGGCCGCGATGGTCGGCACCTTGCAACGTTCGATGCGCGACAGGACGCTTTCCATCTTCTCTTCGTAGGCCCAGCCGTCTTCCGGTTTCGAGAAGACGCGGAACTGCGCCATGTCGGTGCCGGAGCCGAACGCCTTGTCCCCGGCACCCGTCATGACGATGGCCTTGACCGAACCGTCTGTCGGCACACTGGCGCAAATCTCGGCCAGGCCGGTATACATTTCCAGCGTGAAGGCGTTACGCGCGTGCGGCCGGTTGAAGACGACGCGACCGATGCCGTCGGTGACGTCGTAGAGAAGGTCCTGGTCGGTGCTCACGTCGTGCGATCTCCGGACAGCGGGAAAAGAACGGCGGCGCATCAGCGATAGAAATACTCCACGAGGAACATCGGCACCGCCGGAACATAGGTGCACAGCATCAGTACCACGAAGAGCACCAGCACGAACCAGATGTTGACCTTTGAAACTTCCCAGATGTTCGCCCGAGCCACGGCGCATGAGGTGATCAACACACTGGCGACCGGCGGCGTCTGCTGACCGATGGCGAGGTTCAGCGTCACAACGAGGCCGAAGTGGACCGGGTCGATGTTAGCCGCTTGAATAAGCGGCAGCACGATGGGGATCACCAGGATGATCGCCGCCACCGAATGCAGGAAGAAGCCGATGATCAGGAAGAAGACGTTGAGGATCGCAAGGATCACGTACTGATTGTTGGTCAGATCGAGGATGCTCTGCGCGATCTGTTGGGGAACCTGGGCGCGCGTCAGGAAACCGCCCATCAGGACACTCGCAGCAACCAGGAGCATAACGACGGCCGTCTGCATGCCGCCGTCAAGCATGGCGCGGCGCAGGTGGCGGAAGTTGAACTCCCGATACCACAAGCCGACGACGAGCGCGGCGATGACGGCAAGGCCCGCGGCCTCGGTGGCGGTGACGAAGCCGCCGAAGATCCCGCCCAAGATGATCACCGGTAGGGCGAAGGCCGGCAGTGCGTCGAGGAAGGTTTCACGCAAGCGGGCCACGTTGAAGGCTTCTTCGACCGGCAGGTTGTAGCGGCGCGCGAAGATATAGGCGACCAGCATGAGGCCGGCGGCGCCGAGCAAGCCCGGCACGACGCCCGCGACGAACAACTGTTCCACCGAGGTGTTGGCCGAGGTCGCGTAGACGATCATGGGGATCGAGGGCGGGATGATGATCGCCAGCGAGGCCGAGGAGGAGGTCACCGCGGCTGCGAACGGCGCTGAGTATCCGCGCTTCTTCATCTGCGGAATGAGAACCGAGCCCAGCGCCGCGACATCGGCCACAGCGGAGCCGGAAATCTCGGCGAAGAACAGCGAGACGCCGATGTTGACCATCGCAAGGCCGCCGCGGATGAAGCCGATCAGCGCCGAGACGAAGTTGATGAGGCGATCGGTAATGCCGCCGGCGTTCATCAGCGCGCCCGCCAGAACGAACATCGGGATGGCGATCAGCGAGAACTTGGTCGAGCCGTCGTACATATCGAGCGCGACAGTGACGAGGCTGCCGGTGCCTTCGGTCGCCAGCAGCCCGGCGATGGCGGCGATCGCCAGTGCGACGGCGATGGGAACGTTGATGCAGATGAGGACGAGGAGAACGAGGAAGCAAAGGAAGATCAGCATGGCTCAGCGCGTCCCCGCCTTCTGGAGTTCCGCTTCGACCTCTTCCTCGATCTCGGCATGCTCGAGCGACTTCCCGGCGGCCGTCATGCGCCAGTATTCCGGCAGGCTCAGGAGTTCGCACAGAATGAAGAGCACAGCGCCGATGGGGATGACGGACTGCGTGAACTGAACCGGCACCCAGGTCAGCGACACGAGGTAGTCGCCTTCCAGGACCTGCAGGACTTCCCAGCCGGTCATTGCCATGATGACGAAGAAGCCGATGACGAATGCCTCCGCCACGACCAACGCGATCATGCGCGGCCAGTAGGGCAGTGCCAGAAGCACGGTGTCGAAACCGATATGGCGGCGCTTCAAGGCGGCCAGCGCCGCACCGTAATAGGTGATCCAGGACAGGCAGATCGCCGCCACCTCGTCGTACCAGGACAGCGAGTCCCCGGCGATGCGGAACAGGACGCCGACGATGACGATCACGGTCAACAGGACCATGAGCAGGATCGTCACCCATTCAAGAATGACTTCGAGCGTGCGGGCGATCGGCGCAAGCATGACGGGCGGCACTCCGCGGGAGGGAAGAAACGGCGGTCTCGTGGCGGGCTGTAGCGTTTAGCAAGGGCGCACAGGCCAGCCGAGATAAGGGCCGGCCTGCGGTTATGCCTGGAGGCGGACGTAGCCGGCTTCCAGCGGCGGATGTTATTCCGTCCGCCGCCGGACCGGGCTGGCTTCCTTAATTGGCCAGGGCCTGGACCTTATCGATCAGGTCCTTGCCGCCTTTAACGGAGTCAGCGAACTCGTCGTAGATCGGTTTCGAAGCGGCGATGAAGGCGTCTTTGTCAGCTTCATTGACGGTGATGCCGCCGTCCTTCAGCTTCTGTAGGAGGTCCTTCTCGAGGCGCGCTGCTTCCTCGTAGACGAAGTCCTGGCTCTCCTTGCCGCACTGACGCAGAGCAGCCTGCACGTCGTCGGGAAGCTTAGCGAAGTTTTTCTGGGAGGTGAGGACGTACGCCGGCGTGTAAACGTGGCCGGTGATCGAAAGGTACTTCTGGACTTCCTGGAACTTGGCCGACCAGATCTGCGCGTAGGGGTTTTCTTGGCCGTCGATAACGCCCGTCTTCAAGGCGGTGAAGACTTCGGAGAACGCCATCGGAGTCGGGTTCGCACCGTAGAGCTTGAACATTTTCAGGCGCCACGCACCCTTCGGCGTACGCAGCTTGATGCCGGCCAGGTCTTCGGGCTTGTTGATTGGGCGCGTATTGTTGGTGATGTGGCGGAAGCCGTTTTCCATCAGGCCTATGATCTCGTAGCCCTTAGCATTGACGGCCGGCTGGAACACCGAGTCCATCATCTCGGCCTGGACGCGGCGCATGTGGTCGCGGTCCTTGATGATGTAGGGCATCTCGAAGACGCCGAACTCATCGGCCACCGACGACATCACCGACGACGGTAGAGCGAACGTGATCTGGCCGAGCTTCAGCTTCTGCAGGAGTTCGCTGTCCTTGCCGAGCTGCGAAGAACCGAAGGTCTGGACTTCGGCCTTGTCGCCGAGGGCTTCGTTGGCGCAGCGGGCGAACTCGTTGACGCTGGTCTCAAACAGCGAGCCGGGTTTACCGACGTGACCGAACTTGAGTGTGAGCTTTTCGGCGAGCACAGGCGTCGCCGAAAGTGCGAACGCGGCTACGGTTGCGAGCAGTGTCGTCTTCTTCATCGTCGTTTTCCTCCCATTGGAAAATCAGGCCCGGACCGTTGGCGGTCTCTTTCTCAAGCCTATCGCGGATGAACGTTCGGTCGCCCCTTGTTCTGCGTGTTGTTATTCGTCGGGCTGTTTGAAGTCTTATAGCGCCAGCGGCGGCACGGCCAGTGGCACCGGCGATTTCCAGACGAGAGAATCCGGAGACGCCGCCGTGCGCCCTTGTTTTTAGGACGCATTCGTTATTATGTATTTTGAATACAATCCAACGAGGCTTGTCAATGGCAATGGCACAGCGGCACGCGCCCGCCGCCGGAGATCGCGACGACCTTCCGAAATGGGGGCGGCGGCTCAAGGACAACGTTCAGGGCGAGGTCCATTTCGACGCGTTCACGCGGGGTCGATACGCCACCGATGCGTCCGTCTATCAGATGATGCCGCTGGGCGTAGTCGTTCCGAAAACCTTTGCCGACGTCGAGGCGGCGCTCGACATCGCCCGCGACGCTGGCGCGCCCGTTCTGCCGCGCGGCGGCGGCACATCGCAATGCGGTCAGACGGTCAACGAAGCCATCGTTCTCGACATGTCGCGGTACCTGAACAAGGTCGTTGAGATTGACCCGAAGGCCGCGACGGCCACCGTCGAGCCCGGGCTTGTTCTCGACCATCTCAATGACCGCCTGAAAACGCATGGATTGTGGTATCCGGTCGATGTGTCCACCGGCAGCCGGGCGACGCTGGGTGGAATGACAGCGAACAATTCGTGCGGATCGCGGTCGATCCGCTACGGCACATCGCGCGATAACGTTTTGGCCATCGAAGCCTTGATGGCCGATGGGCGGCGGGCGCATTTCGGACCCGTAGGCGCGGCCGCGCCGAATGGCGTACCGCACGATCTCGTCACCGACCTGCTCGATCTCGGCCGCCGCGAGGCCGACGAGATCCGCGCGCGCTTCCCCGATGTCATCCGCCGCGTCGGGGGCTACAACATCGACGCGCTACTCCCCAACAACGCCGGCAACAATCTCGCCCATGTGCTCGTCGGCTCCGAGGGCACGCTGGCGATCAGCGAGCGTATCAAGCTGAAGCTGTCGCCGGTGCTGCGGCAGAAGGTACTCGGCGTCTGCCACTTCCCGACCTTCTATGAGGCGATGGACGCCGCCCAGCATCTCGTGAAGCTCGACCCCACGGCGGTTGAACTCGTCGACCACAACATCATTCGTCTCGGGCGCGAGATCGCGATGTTCCGGCCGGTCGTCGACGCTTTCGTGCAGGGCGATCCGGCCGCGCTCCTCATCGTCGAATTCGCCGAGCCCGATCAGGCCGAAAACCTGCGGCGGCTGGACGAACTGGAAAACGTCATGGCGGACCTCGGTTTCCGCTGGGGAGATCCGGGTAAGAAGGACGGCGGCGTCGTCAAAGCGACCGATCCAGCGTTCCAGGCGAAGATCATCGAGGTGCGCAAGCAGGGCCTCAACATCGTGATGTCCATGAAGTCCGAGGGGAAACCGGTCTCGTTCGTCGAAGACTGCGCAGTGGAGCTGAAGGATCTCGCCGAATACACCGACCGGCTGACGAACATCTTCCGCAAGCACGGCACGGACGGAACGTGGTACGCACACGCTTCGGTCGGCACGCTGCACGTGCGGCCCGTCCTCAATCTGAAGCTCGACCAGGATCTCAAGGCCATGCGCGCGATCGCCGAAGAGGCGTTCGAGATGGTGCGCGAATACAAAGGCTCGCATTCGGGCGAGCATGGCGACGGGATCGTGCGCTCGGAGTTCCACCGCCCGATGTTCGGCGACCGCATGGTGGAGAACTTCGCCTGGGTCAAGGACCGCTTCGATCCCAAGGGTATCCTAAACCCCGGCAGAATCGTGCGGCCGCCGAAAATGGACGATCGCCGGCTGCTTCGCTATGGGCCGGGCTATCGCGTTCCCGAACTCGATACGGTTTTCGACTGGCCGGGCCACTACGGCGCGGGGCGCGGCCTGCAGGGCGCCGTGGAGATGTGCAACAACAACGGCGCCTGCCGGAAACTCAAGGATGGCGCCATGTGCCCGTCCTATCGCGTCACGAAGAATGAACGGGATGTGACGCGGGGGCGGGCCAATACGCTGCGGCTTGCGCTTTCCGGCCAGCTTGGCCCGAATGCCCTGACGTCCGACGACATGGCCGAAACGCTGAAACTGTGCGTTTCCTGCAAGGCGTGCCGGAGGGAATGTCCGACCGGCGTCGACATGGCCAAAATGAAGATCGAGGTGCTGGCGAAGCGGGCAAAGGCCAACGGAATTTCACTGCGTGACCGGTTCGTCGCTTACCTGCCCCGATACGCGCCCTATGCCTCGCGGGCCGCTTTCCTGCCCAACATGCGCGACCGGCTTCCGGGCCTCGCGGGCGTCAGCGAAAGGATCATGGGGCTGTCGGCAAAGCGGAAGCTGCCGAAATGGAGCAGCGATCCCTTCCGGCCGTTTCCAACAGACACTGCCCCAGAAGACGCCGATGTCGTTTTGTTCGCGGATACCTTCAACCGGTACTTCGAGCCCGACAACCTGCGCGCCGCCGAGACCGTCTTGGAAGCCACCGGCGCGAAGCTCGCGCATGCCGCACCGCTGGAGAATGCCGGACATGGACGCCGGCCGCTTTGCTGCGGGCGGACGTTCTTTTCGGCCGGACTGGCCGATGAGGCCCGGCGCGAGCTCGAAAGAACGACGGCCGCGTTCAAACCGGTCATCGAAGCGGGCGGCACGATCGTCGGGCTGGAGCCGTCTTGCGTCCTGACCTTCCGCGACGAGGCGCCGGCCTTGCTGGGCGATGCGTGGACTGCCGAGCACGGCGCAAGGGTGCTGCTGTTCGAAGAATACCTGGCTGAGCGGCACGCGGCGGGAAAACTCGAGCTGCTGCTCGGGGCAATCGATTTCGAGAAGGCGCTCCTGCACGGCCATTGCCACCAGAAATCGTTCAACGCGATATCGCCGATCCAGACCGTTCTCGGGCTCATTCCGGAGCTGGAAACCGAGCTCATTCAGTCAAGCTGTTGCGGCATGGCGGGCGCCTTCGGTTACCAGGCCGAGACGTACGATGTTTCGATGGCGATGGGCGAACTGAACCTGCTGCCCAAAGTGCGCGAGGCCGATGACAGGACGGTGGTGGTCGCCGATGGCACCTCCTGCCGGCACCAGATCGCCGACGGCGCTTCGCGCGAGGCGGTGCATGTCGCAAAGGTTCTGGGCGATGCGCTCCGCGCAGCGGCCACTGATCGGCCCGGCAACTCACGGAGGATATGAGGATGGGATCGTCCGGAATTGGTCCGATTGAGCGACGGACCCTGCACGAGGATCTTGCCGACCAGCTCCGCCACGCCATCGTTCATGGCGAGCTGCGGCCAGGCGCGAAGATCTCCGAGAAAATCCTCACCGAGCAATTCGGCGTGTCGCGGACGCCGGTCCGGGAGGCGCTCAAGATCCTGTCGACCGAGGGCCTCGTGGAATTGAAGCCCAACCGAGGGGCCTCCGTTACGCGGCTCACCTGGGCCGACCTGCGCGATACGTTTCCGGTTATGGGGGTGCTTGAGGCGCTGGCCGGCGAACTGGCCTGCGAGAACGCGACGTCTCAACAGATCGAACGGATGCGCACGCTTTACGTCCGTATGGTTGCGATGTTCGAGAAGGGCGACCGGAAGGGCTATTTCCGGGTCAACGAGGACATCCATCAGCTCATCCTCGATGCCTCCGGAAATGCCGCGTTGCCGCGCATGCAACGGACGGCCTCGGCTCAGGTTCGGCGCGCGCGCTACATGGCGAACCTTTCAAGCGAACGCTGGGCGCAGGCCATCGCCGAGCACGGCGAAATCCTCGCCGCGTTCGAGAAGCGCGATGGCGCTCGGATGGGCGGTCTCCTGAAGACGCACCTGGCGAACAAACTAAAGGCGTTGGAGAAGGCGTTTCGGGAGCGGGAAGCGGCGGAAGCCTGAGCGTCGCGGTCATTCACAGCCGGTCGCCGTCGTAATCCTCATCGCTCATCCCGCCGCCGAAAAGCGGGAACGTCTCCTCCACCACATAGGGCCCGCCGCCGGTGTGAGGCTTCGAGGAAAACAGCGTGAAGTGCGTGACGTAAAAGGGCTCCGAGCGGAAGCCGCCGAACTTCGACAGGAACCGCGCCAGCATTTCGGGCCGGGCGTTCCGCAACCGTGCAATCGTAATATGTGGCTTGAAGTTGCGCGTAACGGGTTCAAGGCCGGCCCCGCGCGCGGCGCGTTCGTTTGCATAGGCGAGGCGCTGCAGTTCTTCGCCTGCCTCGACCCCTGCCCAGAGCGTACGCGGCTCGCGGCCGCCGAACGTGCCCAATCCCACGAGGCGCATCGGGAACGCCGAAACTTCGATATCGGCGAGGAAATCGGCGAACTCGTGCGCGGTGCGGTTGTCGATATCTCCGGCAAAGCGAAGCGTCAGATGGAGGTCGTCCATCTCGATCCAGCGGGCGCCCGGCAACGGACGCTCCAGATCCCCCAGGTCTTCGCGGATACCTTCGGGCAATTCGATTCCGGTGAACAGGCGCGGCATGGCTCATGTCCTCCTTATACTGAACCCTATCGGGTCGTCGGCTGCGCGCATCCCGCTCGAAGCAGAAGTCCGCCCGCGGCGGTCGGCATGGAGCGTTTCAGCCGCGCGCTTCGGCTTTTGCCTCCCGCGTTCTGGAAATCAGCTCTTCGACCTTGGGCAGAATGCGTTCCACGATGACGGCTACGCCATCGCGGTTGGGATGCAGGCCGTCATCCAGATTGAGACCCTTTTCCAGCGCCACGCCTTCCATGAAAAACGGATAGAGGATGGCATCGTGCTTCTTCGCCAGTTCCGGGTAAATCCTGGCGAAGTTGTCGGCGTAGTCCTTACCCCAGTTCTGCGGGGACTGCATTCCGGCGAGAAGGACGGGCACACCGCGTTCGCCGAGGCGCGCAAGGATCGTATCGAGGTTTTCCCGGGCGACCTCCCAAGGGACACCGCGCAAAGCATCGTTGGCGCCGAGTTCCAGAATGACTGCGTCGGTGCCGTCCGGCACTGCCCAGTCCAGGCGCTGGAGCCCGGCGCTTGTGGTGTCGCCCGAGACCCCGGCGTTGGCGACCTCAACCCGGTATCCCTTCTCCGTCAGCGCCTTTTCGAGTTGTACGGGAAAGGCCGCGGACGGTGGCAATTCGAACCCAGCGGTCAGGCTGTCGCCCAGCGCGACAATACGGACCGGCTCGCCCCCGGCGTTGCGCTCGGCACCGTCCGCCGACAGCGGCGCGATACTTGCGGCCCCGAACATCGCCAGGATCGCGGCGGCGACCGTTAAGGCCAAGCGGCGCAGCCGTTGCCGGCCCAGCCAGGGGCGGACAGACGCTGTGTTTGCCGGAGTTTGAAGGAACATCATGCCACCTCGGTCGCCATCCAGGTTCAGTCGACGTGCGTTTCCGTAACTTGTCAGGTTTGGGGCGAAGCCACATCTTACAAGTGTTAAACACGCAGCGTGCGGCCCTGACGGCGTCCGGCTGCATACGCGGCACGTCCCTAGCGGCCTTTCTGCCGCCGAAACATGACGGAACAACTGGGGCAACCCCATTCGCGTTCACGCACTGCATTCGCGGGCACCTCCAGTACTATCCTGCAAACGGAGATCAATTCACCTTGAGCACATCGATCATCGAACTCGAGGGCCTCCGCCTGTCGCTGCAGAGCCGGGCCGGATCTGTCGACATTCTTCGCGGCATCGACCTCACGATCGACAATGGGCAATCCGGTGGCAATCCTCGGCCCATCGGGCTCCGGAAAAACGTCGCTTCTCATGGTGATCGCGGGGCTTGAGCCGGCGACTGCCGGGCGCGTCTCGGTCGACGGCGCCGACCTCTCCGGCCTCGACGAAGACCGGCGAGCGAGGCTCAGGGGCGAAAAGATCGGGATTGTATTTCAGTCGTTTCACTTGGTGCCGACCATGACGGCGCTGGAAAACGTCGCCCTGCCGCTCGAATTCCAGGGCCGGGATGACGCCTTCGCGATCGCGCGGGAGCTGCTCGCGGAAGTCGGTCTCGACGAACGGCGAGACCATTTCCCGGCGGAACTTTCCGGCGGTGAGCAGCAGCGGGTCGCGCTCGCCCGCGCCCTTTCCACCCGGCCGAAGCTTATTCTCGCCGATGAGCCGACCGGAAACCTCGACACCGACACCGGCCGGCAGATCATCGACCTGCTGTTCCGATTGCACCGGGAGTCTCGTTCGACGCTTGTTCTCGTGACCCACGACGAGAAACTCGCGCACCGGTGCGAGCGAACGCTTCGCATGGGTGACGGCACGATCGTCGCGGACGAAATGGCGGCGGCGGCATGACGGCAACAGAAATGGATACGGCCGAGCGCGGCGGCGACCTCTCGCCGGTCAGACAGGGGCCCGGCCGTTTGCTTCCACTGCGGCTGGCGGCGCGACAGATGCGCGGCGGGCTCGGCGGCTTCGTCGTCTTCATCCTGTGCGTCGCGTTGGGCGTCATGGTCATCGCGGCCATCGGCGGGTTGGCGAACGCGCTGATCCTCGGCCTCGAAAGCCAGGGCCGGCAGATTATCGGCGGCGACATCGCGATTTCGCGAATGCATGCCCGCGCCAAGCCCGAGGAACGCGCGGCGCTCGAACGGCTCGGCCAGGTCAGCGAAACCTCTACGATGCGCGTCATGGCGCGCGTGCCGGGCGGCAAGGACCAAGCCCTGGCGGAACTGAAAAGTGCCGATGGAGCGTATCCGTTGATCGGCGAGATGGTGCTCCGGGACGGCGTTCCCCTCGCCGACGCACTCGCCCGGGGGGCGATCATCGAGCCGATCCTGCTCGAACGGCTGAACCTGTCGGTTGGAGACACCATCGAACTCGGCTCGGCGCAGGTTCCGGTCGCCGGTGTCATCGAAAAGGAGCCGGATGGTCTCCTGGATCGCCTGACCTACGGTCCACGCGTTCTCGTATCTAACGATACGCTGGTGGATTCGGGGCTCGCTTCGCCGGGTTCGCTGATCCGCTGGCGCTACGCTGTGGCGCTCGACGGCCAGGAGGCGCAGACCGAGGCGGCTCTCAACGCCGCGCGGCAACAGCTTGCAAAGGACCTCGCGGCAGGCGGCTTCACGGTCGTCGACCGGGCCGATCCCTCGCCGCAGGTGCGCCGGACGCTTGAGCGGCTGAAGCAGTTTCTCACGCTTATCGGCCTGACGGCGCTCATCGTTGGCGGCGTAGGGGTGGCCAATGCCGTTGCCAACTATGTCGACCGCAAGCGGCGGACCATCGCCACGATGAAGTCGCTGGGCGGCGGCAACCGGACGATCCTCTCGATCTTTCTTGTGCAGATCCTGGCGATCACGCTTGTCGGCATCGCGCTCGGGCTCGCGGCCGGGCTCGCCATTCCGGCGCTCCTCAAGGCGGCCTACGGCGCGATGCTGCCGATCCCCGCCGTGGTGACGATCTCGTGGACGAGCCTGTTGTCGGCGGCGGGGTATGGCCTGCTTGTCGCGGTGCTTTTCTCACTATGGCCGCTGGGAAAGGCCGAGACGATTTCGCCGGCGGTCCTGTTCCGCGATCAAGTCGGGCAGGACAGCGCGCGGCCGCGCTGGCCGATCGTCATCGCGACGGCGGCGACCGCCGGACTGATTGCGGCGATTGCCGTTCTCACGTCCGAAACGCCAAAGATCGCGCTCTACTTCGCGGGCGCCATGCTCGCTATTCTCGCGGTATTCTACGGGCTCGGTTATCTGACGACGATCATCGCCCGCCGCATTCCTCGCCCGAAGCAGCCGGAACTGGCGCTTGCTCTCGGCGCCATCGCGGCGCCTGGGGGACTGGCGCGGACGGTCGTGCTGTCGCTGGGCGCGGGCCTGTCGATGCTGGTGGCGGTGGCGTTGACGGATGCGTCTCTCGTCAAGGAATTGACGAGCAAGCTCCCCGAAAACGCGCCGGATTACTTCGTTCTCGACATCCAGCGCGGCGATCTCGAAGGCTTCCGCAAGACGGTCCTCGACGGTTCGCCGCAGGCGAAGATCGAGGATGCTCCCATGCTGAGGGGACGGATTGTCGAGGTCAAAGGCGTTCCGACCGGCGAACTGAAGGTTGCCGCTGACGCGGAATGGGTTCTGCGCGGCGACCGGGGGATCACCTACGCGGCGGAAATCCCGCAGGGGTCCCGGGTCGTCGAGGGCGAATGGTGGGGCGCCGACTACGCAGGCGAACCGCTCGTGTCTTTCGAGGCAGAGCTGGGCCGCGCCCTGGGGCTCGGCATCGGGGACGAACTGACCGTCAACGTGCTGGGCCGCAACATCACGGCCCGTGTCGCCAACTTCCGGGAACTCGATTGGGATAGCCTGTCGATCAACTTCGTCATGGTGTTCTCGCCTAACACACTGGCCGGAGCGCCCAATAATCTGCTTGCGACCGTCAGCCTGCCGGAAGACATCGCCCTAACCGAAGAAGCCGCCGTCATGCGGCAGGTCTCGCAGCGCTATCCCACGGTGACGGCGATCCGCGTGCGCGATGCCGTCGACGCGTTCAACGAGGTCTTCGGCCGGATCATGACCGCCATACGGGTGGCCGGCGGCGTAACCCTGATCGCCGGCGCGCTCGTTCTGGCCGGCGCTCTGGCAACGGCGCAGCGGCGGCGGATCATGGAAGCGGTCATCCTCAAAGCGCTTGGCGCGACGCAGGCGCGAATTCTCGGCGCACACCTGATTGAATACCTCTTGCTGGCGCTTGTGACGGCGGGCTTCGCGATCCTGCTCGGCGGGGCTGCGGCCTACATCGCGGTGGAACACGTTATCGATGTGACCTTCGTGGCCTCATGGTCCGCCGTCGCCCAGGCCATCGGAATCGCCGTGGCCCTCGTTCTGGTATTCGGCGGGTTCGGCACGTGGCAGGTGTTGCGCGCGCGGCCGGTGCCCTACCTTAAATCGGAGTAGTGGGCGGCTGTCCGGCCGTCCGGCAGCAATTCGCAGGCACAGGGTCGTCTTAGTTTGAGCTGTAACGCATTGAAGCTATTGGGCTTTAAGATAACGGCAACACTGTTGCAGCGAAATTCCGATTTCGGGACTCCAAATTCGCTTGCGCCGACTTGAATCCCGGGTTGGGCGACGACATATTCGGTTGGCAATCTAACCTTCCACACGTTGAAGTGTTCAAGGGGAATCTACGAAATGACTCAGTACGACAATCGCTACGCTCAGGCGGCGACCACGGCACGCACTGGCGAGGCCGTGGACGAGGGCCTGCGCTCGTACATGATCGGCGTATATAACTACATGTCGGCGGGTGTCGCTCTGACAGGCCTCGTCGCATACTTCGTCTCGTCTTACGCCGAGGCGAACCCGGCGGTCGCACAGTTCCTGTACCAGTCGCCGATGAAGTGGGTGCTCATGCTTGCCCCGCTGGCCTTCATCCTGGTGATCAGCTTCGGCCTTCACAAACTGAGCGCTGCCGCAACGCAGGGCGTCTTCTGGGCGTTTGCCGCCGTCATGGGTCTGTCCCTGTCGGTGATCTTCCTGGTCTACACCAACGCCTCGATCTTCCAGACATTCATCGTCACATCCGTGGCGTTCGCGTCGCTTTCGCTCTACGGCTACACGACGAAGCGCGATCTGTCCGGCTGGGGCTCGTTCCTCATCATGGGCGTTGTCGGCATCATCGTCGCCATGATCGTCAACTGGTTCCTGCAGTCGAGCGCTCTGTCTTTCGCCATCTCGGTGATCGGCCTGCTCGTGTTCGCCGGCCTCACGGCATACGACACGCAGCGCATCAAGGACGAGTACCTGGTGATCCGCCACAATGCGGAGATGGTTGCGAAGGCATCGGTGATGGGCGCCCTGAGCCTCTATCTCGACTTCGTCAACATGTTCCAGTTCCTGCTCTCGTTCCTTGGCGAGCGCGAGTAAGTCTCGACGACCACCTGCTAGGACCGCCAAGGTCCTCGCGGTATAGTTTCACCCCCGCCGGGTTAACCCCGGCGGGGGTTTTGTTTTGCCCGGAGCCAAGCCTTGACCGACGCCGTCTGCATCCGTCCAGCCCATCGAGACGACCTCGATGACATCACGGCGATCTATGCCGACGCCGTGAAAAGCCTGCCCGTGACCTGGGACACCGTCGTACCCACGCTCGACGCGATGACGGAGAAGTACGAACAGCGGACCGCTTCGGGCTATCCGTGGCTGGTCGCCGAAATCCCGTCTCACGCCGGGGGCCGCGCGGCGATTGCCGGCTACGCGGCTGGCGGACCTTTTCATCCGCAGGACGGCTGGCGGTTCACAATCGAGAACTCGATCTACGTCGCGCGCGGCCACCGCCGGCTGGGCATCGGACGCCTTCTGCTCACGGCGCTGATCGAGGAAGCGACGCAAAAGGGTTTCCGGCAGATGCTGGCCGGAGTCAGTCTGCCCGGCGGGGAGGCGTCCATTGCTTTTCACGAAGCGATGGGCTTCGAGAAAGCGGGCGTGTTTCCGGCAACTGGCTGGAAGATGGGGCAGTGGCTTACCGCTGTTTATCTGCAGCGGCCGTTGGGAGAAGGAGCGGCAGCGCCGCCGCCGGATCCGACGGCGGGCTGAGCGTCGCTCTACCGACAGTGTCCGCTTCTTTCAGCGCACGACTTCCATCCGGCGGTCAATGACGTCGAGTACCCGACGCAAATCGTGCCCGCGTTTCAGAATGAGGCCGGTAGCGGCGATGACCGAATAGGCGCCCTGTTTACGGGCCAATTTCGGGTTCTTTTCGATCCGAAGCAGCGGCCATTCGCTCGATTTGCGGAAAATTGAAAACACCGCTTTGTCGCGTCCCATATCGATGGCGTAATCGCGCCATTCGCCGGAAGCGACCTTGCGTCCGTAAACGGCAAGGATTTGCGAGAGCTCCTGCCGGTTGAACCGGATCTGTGGGTTGGGGGTAGGTGTGGTGGCGGGCGAGTGGGGAGAGCCGCGATTTTCGCCGCCGCGATGTGCCGGCGAAGCTGCCGCGTTCGATGCTCCGGGTCGTTGCGGCCGCAGATAATGTATCGGTTCGCTATCGCTCAAGCTGCGCCTCCTGGTGAAAGGGTTGGCAGGCCGACAGCTTTTCGCGGCGATCGTGACACCGGCTGGCAGGCTGTCATCGCGACGTCATGATCGCGTCGGACGCCGGTGAATGCAAGCGCCGTCCCGCAGCGCTGCCGCCACTTCGTCCGCAGGCGTCCAGACCTTCTGTAACAGGGAGAAACAAAAATCACGCGAGGGTCACAATCCCAACGTCATGCCGCCAGATTGAAAGGTGAAATTCTCATTGTCAGCAGATGGTTCGGGCTCTTCGTCCGGTTCGGAAGATTAGCCCCCAATTCCCCTCCGTTGCGGATGTTGCAACGCCTGGACCATCGGCTCGTCTCCTAGTCTAGAACTGTCCCTCAAAGCCCTTCGATGTCCGCTTAACCCCCAGCGTTCATCGGAGGGCTTCGTTTTTTCGGGAAATATCCCGAATTCCGGCCCCGTTGTCCGACGAACGCGATTTTTGCCTTTTCGGACACGTCATCGTAATTCCTTGGCATCGCCAAATTTGGACTCATCTCCGCCCAGTCCGCGCCCAGAATCGAGACCAGTATCTCATCGTTGCCTCTTGGTCCGGTTCCGCAGACAGAGGTCCTGGATAACAGCCCCCCAGCCCCACTGGGACCACCGCTTCGGGACCGGACCATTGGTAGCCCCCCTTAGATGACCCTATTCGCGCAACGGGCCGGTCCCCCCAGACCGGCCTGTTTCGTTTCTGGAACAGAACGATGGGTCGGACGACGGTTCCTGCGAATTCTAATACTTGCCCGTGGCGAAGCGGGACAGATTGCCCGTTGATCCAACGTCAAGCCCATCGCATCTATGCTGCTAGCGCCTCGCTGCCGTCCATGCCTCGCGCAGGCCTCCCGTTGTATCTCTCCCCCTGCTCTCCTGACCCCCGAAAGCTGAAATGCCCCAACACAAGACCGCTCAATCGAAGTCGAAGGCCGCCGATAATCCATTCTTCAAGCCCTGGCGCACGCCGTTCGGACTACCGCCGTTCGAGCGTATCGACCCCGACGATTGCGAAGCCGCGTTGAAAAAGGCCCTGAAGGAACACCGGGCGGCGGTCCGCGATATCGCGCGTCAGGAGGCGCGGCCAACGTTCGCCAATACCATCGCCGCGATGGAGAAGGCATCGCTCCCGCTCGAGCGTGTGACGGACGTTTTCTTCAATCTGGTTATCGCCAACGCGAACCCTGAACTGCAGCGGATCGAGCGGGAAATCGCTCCGGTCATCGCCGACCACGTGAGCGCCATCTACCTCGATACGCGATTGTTCAAGCGCGTTGATGAAATTCACGAGAAGCGCACCGGTCTGAAGCTCGACACTGAGCAGGTTCGTCTGATCGAGCGTTGCCATACGACATTCGTGCGGGCCGGCGCCGCGCTCAAGCCGGCGGATCGCAAGCGGGTTGCGCAGATCAACAACCGCCTCGCCGAGTTGACCACAGCGTTCAACCAGAACGTCCTGGCCGACGAGCAGAAGTGGCATCTCGTGCTCAAGGGCGAGGACGACCTTGCCGGTTTGCCGGAAGGTTTCCGCGCCAGCGCGCGGCGCGCCGCCACGAACCTCGGCCTCGAAGATGAAGATGTGCACGCCATCACTTTGGCGCGGTCGAGCGTCGAGGGATTCCTGACCTTTTCCGAACGGCGCGATCTGCGGGAAAAAGCGTGGCGGGCCTGGGTCGGCCGTGGCGATGGCGACTGGGCTTCCGACAACAAACCGATCCTCAAGGAGATCGTCGCGCTGCGGGGCGAGCTTGCCGGACTTCTCGGCTTCGGCAGCTTCGCCGATTTCGTGCTCGCCGACACCATGGCCAAGACGCCGGCGCGGGTCGACGACCTGTTGCAACGCGTATGGGAGCCGGCACGCCTTCGCGCGAGCGAGGAACGCGATGTCCTGGCGGAGCGGGCGCGTGCCATGGGGAGCAACGCGCCTTTTGCGGCCTGGGACTGGCGGCACTACGCCGAAAAGGAGCGCAAGGCGCGTTACGACATCGATGAAAGCAGGCTGCGCGAATATCTCGAACTCGACAACGTGATCGCGGCGGCATTCTTCTGCGCCGGGAAGCTTTTCGGTCTTAAATTCACCCAACTCGACGACGTGCCGCGTTATCACCCGGATGTCCGGGTCTTCGAGGTGACGAATCGGAAGGGCGAGCACGTCGCCGTTTTCATGGGCGATTATTTCGCCCGCTCCGGCAAACGGTCCGGGGCCTGGATGTCGAGTTTCCGGACCGCGCACAATCTCGGCCGGTCGCCCGTCCGGCCTATTGTCGTCAACGTCATGAATTTCGCGCAAGGGGCTCCGGACGAACCCACGCTCCTGTCCTGGGACGATGCGCGCACCCTGTTCCATGAGTTCGGCCACGGCTTGCACGGCATGCTGTCGGACGCCACCTATCCGTCGCTGGCGGGAACGGCGGTCGCGCGCGACTTCGTCGAACTGCCCTCGCAGCTCTTCGAGCACTGGCTCGGCGAACCGGAAGTGCTGGAGCGGTTTGCCCTGCATTACCGGACCGGCAAGCCGATACCGAAAACCCTGATGAAAAAGCTGAAAAAGGCGGAAACCTTCAATCAGGGGTTTTCGACGGCCGAATATCTTTCGTGCGCGCTTCTCGACATGGAGCTGCACGCGACGAAAACCGAAGATTCGAGCAATGTCGAAATTGCTAAGTTCGAGGCGGGCGAATTGGCGGCAATCGGCATGCCGCCCGAAATTCCGATGCGCCACCGGCTGCCGCATTTCATGCACATCACCGGCGGTTACGCAGCCGGATATTACAGCTACATGTGGTCGGAAGTGATGGATGCCGATGCGTTCGAAGCCTTCAAGGAAACCGGCGATATCTTCGATACCAAGACCGCGCGAAAATTGAAGAAGCATATCTATTCCGCCGGCAATACACGCGATCCCGATGAGCTCTGGAAGGCGTTCCGCGGGCGCCCGCCTGAAGTCGAGGGCCTTCTCAAGAAACGCGGATTCGCCTGATGACATCTTCTGCGCAGAACGTACAGACCGGCTTGTCAGGGCAGCTCAACCTGCCGCCGGAATGGGCGCCCCAGCGGGCGATCTGGACTGCCTGGCCGGCCGATGCGGGCGAGTGGGAGGGCGACCTCGCCTCGCCGAGACGCGACATCGCCAGGCTCGTTCATACTCTGGCGGAGCATGGCAACCGCGTGCGTGTGCTCGTCAACGGCGCGGAGGCGGCGGAAAGCGCGGCGGCCGCCCTTGGCGATGCGGCGGAACTGATCTCCGCGCGATACGGCGACATCTGGCTTCGGGACACCGGTCCGATCTTCGCCAAGCGGCAGGACGCGGACGGAGAACTTTTGGCGCTACGCTTCAAGACCAATAGCTGGGGCGGCAAGTTCGATCTTCCCGATGACGCGACGGTCGGTGACTGCATCGCGGAAGCAGCCGGTGCGCCAATCGAGCGGTTCGATTTCGTCCTCGAGGGGGGAGCGGTGGACCACGACGGCATGGGCACTGTCCTCACGACGCGTCAAACGCTCCTCAACCCCAACCGCAACGGCTGGACGAAGGATCAGGCGGAAGCAGCGCTCATCCAGTCGCTCGGCGCGCGAAAGGTCATCTGGATCGACGAGGGACTTTCGGGCGACCACACCGACGGCCATATCGACAACATCGCCCGGTTCGTGGCACCCGGTCACATCGTTTGCCAGGCGCCGGCCGGTGAGGACGACCCAAACGCCGCCATCCTGGACGCCATCGCCAGGACGCTCACGGAAGCGACCGACGCGGATGCCAACCCGCTGAAGGTGACGCGTATCCCCGGCGTCGGCCGGTACATCAACGCAGCCGGCGAGCTGTCGCCTGCGTCGCACATGAACTTCATTATCGCCAACGGCGTCGTGGTTGTTCCCGTCTATGGCACGCCAACCGAGACCTCGGCCCTTGCGGCGCTGCGCGATGTATTTCCCGGCCGCGAGGTCGTGGGCGTCAGCTCGCGCGGGCTCATCGGCCACGGCGATGCGGGCGGCGGATCGTTCCACTGCATTACTCAGCAGGAGCCACAGTAATGGCCAACCGGACCATCTCCGTCGCGGCGCTGCAGACGCAATACGGTCACGATCTGCAAGACAACATCGCGCGGACGGAAGGGCTCGTGCGCGAGGCGGCCCGACAGGGTGCGCAGGTGATCCTGCCGTCGGAACTGTTCCAGGGGATCTACTTCTGCTCGCGCCAGGACCCGAAATGGTTCGAGACGGCATTCCCGGCCGAGCAGCACCCCTGCGTCGAGGCACTCGCCCCCGTGGCGAAAGAACTCGGCGTCGTCATTCCAATTTCTTTTTTCGAGAAGGACGGCCCGCACTACTACAACAGCATCGCCATCGCCGATGCGGACGGCCGCATTCTGGGTGTCTACCGCAAGAGCCATATCCCCGACGGTCCGGGATACATGGAGAAGTATTACTTCCGGCCGGGCAATAGCGGGTTCAAGGTTTGGGACACCGCGCATGGCCGGATCGGCGTCGGCATCTGTTGGGACCAATGGTTCCCGGAAGCCGCGCGGGCCATGGCGCTGATGGGCGCGGAAGTGTTGTTTTATCCAACCGCCATCGGCTCCGAACCTTATGACGATTCCCTCGACACGTCGGTTCTGTGGCGCCGCGCGATGCAGGGGCACGCGGTTTCGAACGCCATTCCGATCGTCGCGGCCAACCGCATCGGGGACGAAGACAACGACGGCGTGAAGCAACGCTTCTATGGCCACTCGTTTATCGCCGACCATACGGGTGAACTGGTCGAGACGCGGGGCGCCACCGACGAAGGGGCTCTCGTGCACACCTTCGACCTGACGATGATCGAAAGCTATCGCGCGGACTGGGGCTTCTTCCGCGACCGGCGACCGGAGTTATATCGCTGAAAAAGCTGCGCCGGCGCTCTCTATGTCGGCGCGAGCGAACCGCGCTGAAATGAATTTTTTATTCCGCCGGGAGGTCTGCGAACGACCGTTCAATTCGCAGCAACAGACCAACCTTAGCCCCGATTTTCTGGCAGGCTTCCTGGAGTGGAACCGCCGTTCCATCCGGGCTGGCCATGGCGAGTGGACACCCCAGGGCCAGCTTCATAGATAGGTTCATCATGAGGTCCGCCCTCCTGCCAAGGGCGGACGCGAGCACTGGAGGCAATCATGTCGCTACGCATCAATGACGAAGCGCCGAACTTCACCGCCGAGACGACCGCAGGCCCCATCGATTTCCATGACTGGATCGGCGACGGCTGGGCCGTCCTCTTTTCGCACCCTAAGGACTTCACGCCGGTTTGCACGACGGAGCTGGGGTACATGGCCGGGATTGCCGGCGAATTCCAGAAGCGCAACGTCAAGATTTTGGGCATCTCCGTCGACCCGGTGGAGAGCCATCAGAAGTGGAAGCAGGACATCAAGGATGTCACCGGTCACGCGGTCGACTATCCGCTGATCGGAGATACCGACCTCAAGGTCGCGAAACTCTATGACATGCTCCCGGCCAGCGAATCCGGAAGCAGCGAAGGCCGCACTCCGGCCGACAACGCGACGGTTCGCTCCGTTTTCGTGATCGGACCCGACAAGAAGGTGAAGCTCGTCCTCACCTATCCGATGACGACCGGTCGCAACTTCGATGAGATCCTGCGGGCCATCGATTCCATGCAGCTTACCGCCAAGCACAAAGTGGCGACTCCGGCGCAATGGAAATCCGGCGACGACGTCATTATCACGGCGGCGGTCTCCGACGAGGAAGCCAAGGAGAAGTTCGGCGAGTACACCGCGCCGAAGCCCTACCTGCGGTACACGAAGCAGCCGCAGGGCTGATCGGACTTCCGAAATCCAAGACGTGACGGTGCGGGGCGGCCAATCTGGCGGCCCCGTCCCTTTTTGGACGGAGCCGGATGACGGCGAGGGCTCAATCCGACGCGCGCAACCGGCGGGTTGCCGCCTGCATGAGCTCGTAGCATTCGCAGGCGCTTTGGTGGAGCCGGTCGAGGTCGCAAATCTGGATATGGCCGCGGTGGCTATCGATCAGTCCGGAATTCTGCAGCGACTTCATCGCCGTCGAGATTGTCGGCCGGTGAACGCCCAGCGCCTCGGCGAGCGTATCCTGGGTCAGGGGAAACTCGCGACTGTCGGTGCATTGGCCAAGGCAGAGGAGGTATCTGGCCAGGCGCTGTTCGACGTTATGCAGCCCGTTGCAGGCCGCCGTCGTATGGATCTGATGAAAGTATGAGAGCGTGCTGAACCGCATCTCGTTCGCAAGAGCGGGCAGGCCCTGGGTCAATTCAATGAAGTTCCGGACCGGGATGACCAGCGCCGTGCCGCCGACCCGAACGGCGACGCGCGAGAGCACGGTTAGTCCGCCGAGATAGGATATGAACCCGGTGGTCCCATCGCGTCCGATCATGGCGAGGTCTATACAGCGACCGTCACTGTAATCTGCGACGATTGATAGAGCGCAGTCACTGGGGAAATAGATATTATCAATGATGTGGCCTGGACGCATGAGCGTCTGACCTTGCTCGACAAGAACGCGTGAGCATTGGGACTGCACCAGGGCAAGATCTCCTTCGGAGAGCGCCTGTAGCAATTTGTTGTTTTGCATTGGAGATCTTGTCAGAAGCGACATTAGGCACGACAAAGACTTTCGAGCCTCGACGAGAATCAAGAGTAGCGCACGGCTCGTAGGAAATCTGTCATGCACGTGACCGATGAAATGATGGAGCGTTCATACTTCCGCTTGGTGCGCGCTCTTTGCCTTTCACCGGAAATGGCCGGGAACGATGAATTAAAATGTCGGCGAACGATTCGAGGCAAGGGTGCTGGCCTCGGCTGAGTGCTTTACGCAGCCGGCTGGTCGTTTGGGCGAAGCGAATAAAAACGGAGGTTGGCGCCTGTTTCCTGGCCGCGCGGGATGGTCGCACGCCGCTTCTCGCCAAAGCCGTGGCGGTGGTGGTCGTGGTCTATGCCTTGAGCCCCATCGATCTCATCCCAGACTTCATTCCCATCATCGGATTGGTCGACGACCTTTTGCTGTTGCCGGTCGGCCTCTGGATCGTCATCCGGCTCGTGCCGCCGGATTTGATGGCTGAATTCAGGAAGGAAGCCCAGGGACTGGGCCGGCTTCCGCGCAGTTTCGCGGGCGCGGCATTCGTCATCGGACTGTGGCTCGCGATGGCGCTGTTAGCCGGGTGGCTTGTCTACCGTAACTGGATCGTACCGGTTTGACGCGCGCCACCGGCGGCCTGCGTAGGTCGAGCCGTTACTGCTTCACAGCCGAGCTGAAACACGTCACCGGTCCCCGGGCCAGGAATACTGGCTCGATCCGGAATTGCCGCCGAACGGCCAGCCGGCGACCGACGCCGGTTTCTTGACGCGCCGTGTCGTCTTTCGCCGTTTCTTCACAGTTGCCCGCGGTTTGGTACTGCGGACGTTCTTTTCGACCATCGGGCCCTCGTCGACCTGGGCCTGGGACAACGCATGCGTGCTCACGGTTCCCGGCTCGTTCGTCGATTCTGAGTCCGGGTCCGCGTTCGACTGTGCCTTGGCGGGCTCGACTTTTCCCGTGTCAGTCGTTGTCGCGTCGATCGCCGCAAGGACCGTCGCCTTCGCGACAGGCGGATCGACCGCCGCCATGGCATCGTCGGCGGACAAAACACCCTCGCGGCGCTTGCGTGCTTCTTCGGCAAGCCTTTCGAGCCGTTCGGCGTTAATGCGGGAGATCTCGGCCTCGTACGCATACCGGCGATGCCGTGCGCGCTCGGCGGCCGACCATGGCATGGGCCGGCAGGTGCAGCCGTTGATCAGTTTTTCGCGATAGAGAAACGCGGTATCCAGATCTTCGTAACGCCGGCCCGAGAGATCCTTCATTTGGGCCATGTCGCTTGAATGGCGCGGAAGGTAGTAGAGCTTGCCGCCGCAACGGGCGCGGCAGGCCTTGGCATCCTTGCGGAACCGGCTGCGACCGGTCGCCGAACTGATCGGGAAGTAATAGCCATCGCAGGTTCGGACGCAGAGCGTGCGGTAATAACCGCCCTGGGTTTTGTATTGCGGTTGCGCCTGCCGCGACTGTCCGAAGCTGCCATACGGGCCCTGATGCCGGAATGACGTCATCGGGCGCGGCTCCGAGCGGACGGGCGCGCCGCTGGGCGGCGCCGGCTTCGTGAAGATGTTGCCGAAGAAGCTCTGAAGGAAGGACTGCGCGCGCACCGGCGCGGCGTCGCTCACAACAACAGCAAGAGCCAGGATAACGGCAAGGGGAAGAAGCAGGACGCGACGCATGAACTTGGGGTACGCGGTTTACCAACGGGAAATGGGTGCCTCGGCCCACGCGCAACGATGCGCTGAGGGCGCTAGCGAACTCAGACCCGATAATGGCGCGACGAAGCGAAGAAAGTCTCAACGGCCAGCCGATTTCCGGACTGCTTGGGATCAATAGCGCCGATACAGATTGACGTGGATGATCTCTGCGACGGTGCGTTCCCGATTTGCATAAGCGAACCGTGAACCACTCCGCTTGGCCTTCGCCTGACCGACCTTGAACGGCTTCAGGACATAAGGCTCTGCTTGCACCGGCTGCGCGAGCCTTGCTGCCGTTCTGCTGCGGGCCCTGCTGCGCGATACCACGTGGCTTTCGGTTTTCGGCGGCCAATCGATGTGGATCGAGCCCAGTATTTCAGCTCGAGCGATCTTGGCGGCATACGCGGTTTCTTGAACCGCGATCCGGCTCTCGACAATTCTCGGCTGCCCGATCGTGCCGGTCGTCAGAGAAGCCACGCGAACGGGCTGAGCGACGTCCGGCACCGCCGCGAGACCAAGCGATGGGATCGCCGCGTCGGCGGTCACTTCGGCGGCGACCTTCAGAGGTTCGAGTTCCCTAATCGGCGCGCTGCCGGCCAGCGAAGGAGACTTACCCGAAGCGGCGAGCCTTGCCTTTGGAAGGCGTGTTCCCGATGCGCTGCCGGTTTCGGCCCGCGCGTATTCGCGGTGGCGGTTCCGGCTGGCGATGCTCCATGGCTGGGGCTTGCAGGTGCAGGTGTTGTCGACATCGATCTGGTAGCGGAATGCGTTCTCCAACGCGAGATAGGGGTTGCCGTAGCGATCGCGCATATCGGCCGGCGTGCCCCCATCTTCCGGATAAACATACAAGCGAGCCTCGCTGCCGCACGACGAGGCGCATCGTGCCGCGTGACCATCGAGGCCGTCTTCACCGGTGACGCGCCCAACAGGAAAGAAATAGCCGTCGCAGAGGCGCACGCAAACGGCGCGATAATTCCGATGCGGCTGCAACGACCCATTGGCGCTTTGCTCGGCCATGGCCCGCTTCAGGCGGCTCTGTCGCTCGGCGCCGTAATCCTCAACCGCGATCCTCCGCAGCGCCAGATAAGCGGCGAACCGCTTGTCCGCGTCGCTGACCGGCGCATCCGCGGCTTTGGGCTCTTCATGTTTCTCGGATGTTCCGCCGGAAGCGCGCCGCACAAAACTCCATACCGCGGCCGGAGGACCGGCACTGTATTCGGGAACCGCTTCGGATTGTTCAAGGACAGCGCGTGCGGCCGCTTCAGAGGCCGGCTTGGAAAGGTCGCGATAGAGCGCATCGTACATCGCGTAGCTGAAAAAACCGGGTCCGGCGGCGACGATCAGCGCGGTTACGACAGCGCGCCACCAATACAGTGGACGCGTGCCGGTTCCATCGTGGCCGGCTTGCGGTGATACGCGGGACATCGAAAACGCCTACTACATCGGATATTCAGGGTACGGCATCAGTGGGTACAGCCGATCATCGTCCAGGGCAATGGAGAAGTCTGTAATTCGTTAAGCATATGAATTTCTTCCTCGTCCCGGGTAATTGCTGATGTTAGCAAATCGATAACTGGCGCCCGAAGAGAAACGTTCCAGGTGAATTCCCTTACGTGCCGCAATCGAACGTCGGCCTGCGGTTCGTCACAGACGGGCCAAGCGCCCCGCCGTGACCTCTAAGGTGTCAGGACAATCTTCCCAACCGCCCGGCGCTGCTCGATCAGTGCAAGGGCCGAAACAGCCTCCGCCAGCGGAAACGTCTTATCGACTCGGGGTGACAGCCGGCCCTCGGCAACGAGCCTCAATACCTCCTCCATGTTGCGGCGATGGCCGGCCGGGTCGCGCTTTACCGACTCGCCCCAGAACACGCCGATCGCCGCGCAACCCTTTACCAGAAGAAGGTTGAGCGGCAGTTTCGGAATATCTCCGGATGCAAAGCCGACGACGAGGAACCGCCCTCCCCAGGCCATTGCGCGCAGGGCCGGTTCGGCCGCATCGCCACCGACGCAGTCATAGATGACATCGACGCCCTTGCCGCCTGTCAGCTCCCGCAATCCAGTCTTCAGATCGCTCGAGGTGTAATCGAGCGTTTCATGTGCGCCGTGCCGGCGGCACACTTCGAGCTTCGCGTCGCTCGACGCCACGGCGATCACCCGGGCCCCCATCGCCACGGCAAGTTCGACCGCGGCCAGACCCGCGCCGCCCGACGCACCGAGCACCGCCACCGTCTCTCCGGCCTGCAAGCCGCTGCGGTCGCGAAGGCCATGAATGGCCGTGCCGTAGGTGATGCTCACGCCGCTCGCGACCGTGCTCTCGACCGTTTCGGGTATGCGGACGAGTCGTTCGTTCGGTACGGCGACCTTTTCTCGCGCACCGCCCCATCCGAGGTATGCGGCGACGCGATCGCCGACAGCAAAATCCGTCACGCCCGAGCCCAGCGCCAGGATCCGGCCGGCGATTTCGCCGCCGGGGGAAAAAGGGAGCTCGGGCTTGTGCTGGTATTTGCCGCGCGTGATGAGCGTGTCGAAGAAGTTCAGGGCGCAGGCCTCAACCGCGACAATCGCCTCGTCTGCGCCCGGAACCGGATCGTCAATATCTTCAATGACGAGTTTTTCCGGCCCGTCGAGGGACTTGCAGACGACCGCCTTCATGTGACACCTCAGAAGTGAAACGTTGCCAACAGGACCAACCGACCCGGCGATAGAAATCGAACCGGCGAGTCCCCCGCTTGTGAGAACCTTGATGTCGAAAAGAGGCCACAACGTCCAGTCCGGGAACTGGCCGCCCGTCGCACGCGGTTATTTCGCGATCGGTGCGGAGCGGATGTCGAAGTCGCTCAACCTCGGCAACCTGATGCGCTCGGCCCATGGATTCGGGGCCAGCTTCACATTCACCATCGGCGCGACCTACGAAGCAAAGGAAGCGGTTGCAGATACTTCGAAAGGGCGCAATCATCTGCCTCATTACGATTGGCCCGATCTCGATTCGATGCAGCTTCCCCGGGGCTGCGATCTGGTCGGTGTCGAACTGACCGACGACGCGATCGACCTGCCGAGTTTCCGGCATCCGATTCGCGCTGCTTACGTATTGGGACCGGAACTCGGCTCGCTGTCGCCGGAACTGATCGGAAAGTGCCAATTCGTCGTCAAGATCCCGACGAGGTTCTGCGTCAACGTCGCGATGGCCGGGGCAATCGTAATGTACGACCGGGTTCGCTGCCTGGCGCGATTCGCGGATCGGCCGGTGAGGCCGGGAGGTCCACGTGTGCAGGGCGTGACAAATATGCAAGAGCCCTAATCGTTTCCTGCATGAGGGTGACAAAAAGCGGCGAATTTCACTATACGGGACAACAGGGCGCAACTGGAAAAGGACGGTATACAGACCCATGACCTTTGTTGACACGAGACTTATGAGATCGGCGGCTTTGGCAGGGGCAATCGTGGTGGCGCTGGCTAGCAGTGCATCGGCGGCACAACTCGTGAAGACTTATCGCGACTGGAGCTTATTCTCGCACGAGCAGGCCGACAAAAAGATCTGCTTCGCCGCGACCCAGCCCAAAGACTCCGCCCCCGCCGGCGCCAACCGGGAAGGTGTCTTCTTTTACGTGTCGGCCTGGCCGAAAGACGGCGTGAAATCAGAAATCAGCGTTCGCCTCGGCTATCCGATCAAGAAGGGAAGCACCGTCAAGGTCAGCGTCGGTGGACGCGACTTCGATCTGTTCGCCAAGGACGACAAGGCGTTCGTGGCAGATGCCACGCAGGAACTCAAACTCATCGAAGCTATGAAGGCCGGCAGCTCCATGAAAGTGGAAGCAACCTCCGACACGGGCTCTTCGACGGCCGATACGTTTTCGTTGATGGGTATTTCAGCCGCGCTGCGCGGCCTGGAAGATACCTGCGAGTAAACCGCCAAGGCCGCGCAACGGGCATCCTAGCTTCGGGACCGCTTTAATCAGCGGCCGGCCTATCGGAATCATGAGGCGGACCGGCGAGGCTTCCATCGGATGCCTGGCGGGTCCGCCTTATCGTTTTCGCGAGCGGAGCTGCACATAGAGCGCGCCATCGCCGCCATGGTGAACAGCCGCCGTGGTGTAGCTGACGACGACGCTTCTCAGTTCCGGCTCTGACAACCACATCGGCACGTTCCGGCGCAACACACCGCGGGGCGGCCCCATCATCCAGTCCGCCGCGCCATATCTACCCTCCTGACCGCGGGCGAATTCGCCCTTGCCGGTAATCACCATCACCCAGCGCAGACCGCGTGACTGAGCCCGGAACAGGAATGCGCGCAACGCGCCGTAGGCTTGGTGCTGGCGCATGCCATGCAAATCGAGCCGCGACTCGATCTCGATGCGCCCGGCTCGAATTTTGCGGGCGCTGCGCTGATCGAAGTCGGAAAGCGATGGCGAACGATGGAGCGCCGCGCCACTTGGGCGGGCGGGAACTGCGGGACGGGTCGACGGGGCCTGTCGTTTGGAACCTACCGCCGGTTCGCCACCGTGCAGGGTCGGTGGCGTTCCATGAGGCTGGAAGCGGTGCTCATCGAACGTCGGTAAAACCCTATTGGCGCGGCCGGGAAACGCATCGACGGAGCGCGCGAGATGGTCCCAAAGCCGGCGGTCCTCCTCGCTGAGGGCCGTGCCATCGCCGGGAGATCGCTTCTTGTGCTTTTGCGGTTTCTTCATATCGAGGGTTAGGGCCGCCCGGCTCCTGAAGTTCGATCCTTGATTGCGACCGTCGAGCATCCGCGATGTTCGACAAGGCCAGAATCACCGTGCCCTCAGGGTATAGAACGTCACCGGGTGCTTGGTCAGCCCCGCTATGTTGCCAGCCTTCTCACCCGTGCCGCAAAACAGATCGCCACGTTCCGGCCCGGTGATTGCGGACCCGACATCATGAGCGATTAAGAGCCGCCTGAACCCGGATGGCGCACCGGTCACATGCTTCAAGGACGGTGCCTCGACGAAAACGGGCGTGCCCAACGCATGGTATGAGGTGTCCACCGCGAGACTGCGCAAGGGCGAGAGCGGAATATTATCCGTGCCCAGTGAAGCCGTTCGCTCCTCGGGGCCCAATTCGCGGAAGAAAACATAGGATTCGTTGAGCCAGAGCAGTTGGCGGGCACGGGCGGGGTCTTCTCGCAGGTAGTCCATCAGCGTTTCGAGGCTCATGTCCTCAGCGGCGATTTCACACGCCTCGATCAGGTGCCGGCCGATCGAAGTGTAGGGGTGGCCGTTCTTGCCGTCATAAATCACTCGAACGCCCCAGCCGTCCTCGAGACGAAGCAGGGCGGATCCCTGAACCTGGACAAGAAACAGCCGGATCGCCTCGGGGAGAAAAAACAGCGGTTTCGCAAGCTCTCCCAAGGCACCTTCATCGATCTCGCGACGCGTTGGATAGGGGATGATCGAACCGTCGTCGGCGCGGCGCCCATGCGTCAGGCCATGCGGCCGGGCGCCTCGTTCGCGGTCGGGAACGATCGTTTCAAGATCGGCGGGCCGGGCCAGCATCGGCACAGGAAACCGCTCGCTTTTGCGCCGGGAAGCCTCGATCTCCGGTTCATAATAGCCCGTGAGCAGATTTCCGCCGGCCGGCTGCGGAGCCCCCCCGGGCAATTGGGGGCTGTAGGTGCAGGGAATGAAATAGGTTTCGAAGAATTGACGGGCTGTCTCGCGATCCCGGCAATTCGCCACCAGCGCTGCGTGGCAGGCCGCAATCAACTCGCCGGTGGCTGCACGGGCTTCGACAACGGCCGCAGCCGAAGCGCGGAAAGCTGAGAAGGCAGCGAGATGGTCGTCGTCGGCCCAACCGGGTATCTTGTCGAAGCTAACTGGCGTGAAGCTCGGGACTCCACCGCCCTCTGTTTCACGGTCCGTCATGAGCCGAAAACCGTCCCGAACGCCGGGCTTCAACAGCGGCGTGGATAACGTGATTCACGTGAAAAGAGCGGGCTTGCCAGGTCCCGCCGTCAATTCGAATCGAGCGTTGCGACGAGCTTCCAGTTGGGGTTCGCCAGGGCGCGGGCATTCGAAACGTCGCGGCTGAACGTCCAGATATCGGTGACATCCTTGATGCGCTGCGGATCGCCCTCGATTACCTCGCCGGCCGCATCGCGCGTTGCGGAGATGAGCTGGCTGGCAAAGCGGACCGTAACCGACGCCATGCCATCTGCAACCTCGGCCTCGACAATCTCGGCCTGATCGATGCCGACGAAGCTTTGGTCGATCTGTTCGCCACGCCTTTCGCGGTCGCTGATCGCGCCGGCGAACCCTTCGTACACGTCCCGGCTGAGCAAGTCCTTGAGGAGCTTGCGGTTACCGGCTGCGAACGCCATCACGATCATCTCGTAGGCCGATTTCGCGCCGCCAAGGAAGCGTTCCGGATCGAACGTGGGGTCGGCCTTCAAAATGTCCAGCAAACCTTGCCGAACGCTCGTGTCGGCCCCCGCGAACGCACGGATCTTGGCCTCCGAATCCGCCGTGGTGACCTCGCCATCGGCGTGATAATCCGCCTCGGCATCGCGCCGGGGCAGCGTCACCACCTTGTCCGAACTGGCGTGTGCTTCCTGCTGGGCGCGTTCGGCGCGGTAGCGCTCGATGCGGGTTTCCTCGTCGCCGGTCCGGCGGCCGAGAACACTTCGCAGTTTGAGGATCACAACCACTGCGACGACCAGCGAGATTAGCGTAACGATATCGATATTGCCGTTCATTTCGCCTATACCAATCGGCCGCCAGACGCGGCCATGAGTGTGGTGGTTGCGGATTTGTTAGCGGGCGGGGCGATCCCGAGTAGAAGGTTGCCGCCTGCATTGCGCATATTTAGTGACGAAACCTGGTTAGTGCCACTTAAACCGCCGTCATATGGTGAAACGGTGCTTGGAGCATGCCGTTCCGCGCCAGCCTGACATTCCGACGCACGCCCCCGCAGGTACCTACCGTCTGGCTAAGCAGTTTCGGCAAGGCGGCCAAGCCCGACTTCTCTAGACGCGCGCCAACTCGGTACGCATTGACGACTTATCCGGACGGGTGTCCAACTTATGCTACATGGCCGTGGAAGCCAACACCGCTTGTTGTTCGTGCGCCAGGAGCTTGCAGGCAGCTTCGACAATCGCCCGGTTGCGACACCGACGGCGAAGCCAAAGCTTCCGCGCAAGTCCGGGGCTCCCGGCTTACCCGCAACCCGACCGGCACAATGTGCGTTGGTTCCTCTTAACGGGCGATGACCCAGCCTCAGATCCGCCCCCAGCTTCAGATCCCAAGTCAGGTTCAGCCTTTGCCGCTACTCTTTCTCCTCATTTTCATCGCCGTACCGATTGTCGAAATCGTCCTGCTCATCCAGGTCGGACAGATTCTCGGGTGGATACCGACAATCCTGATCGTCATTCTCACGGCGGTCGTGGGGACGACGCTGCTGCGCCAACAGGGCTTCGGCGTCATGGCGCGGGCGGCGGAGGCGCTGGCAGAGGGACGGATGCCGGTCGAGCATGTTCTGGAAGGCGCGTGCCTGCTGGTGGCTGGGGCGTTCCTACTGACGCCCGGACTATTGACCGACACCGTGGGATTTCTGCTCCTCGTTCCCCCCATTCGTGTCGCCGTCGCGAAGGGCGTTCTCAGCCGGCTACTGAAATCGGGCTACGTCCATGTGCAAACCGCCGGTGGACGGCCTGGCGCAGCGGGAGGCGCGAGGGCGGACGGGGACAACGACCCGCGCGCCCGAAGCGGCTCTTTCCGCTCCCAGACGAGAACGCATCGCGGCACCGCCGGAGGTCCCGTCATCGAGGGGGATTACGAGCGAGTCGACGAGGACGACGATAACCTCGGCGATGGTGGGAAAGATCGGCACGGCGGCCGCTAGCGTGCGTGCGCTGCTCCAACCAGGCCGCCCGGCTCCACTCCCCGGCGACATGGACGATTGCAGGTCCAGTAGGCCTATGCTAGCCACCCAGGCATCCAACGATTCACCCATGGCGCCCCGCACCGAAGCGGCGCTTCTCCTCTCCAATTCAACGGACGGATTTCCATTTCCATGGCCGAGAACAAAAATGGGGCAGGCACCGATGCCGCCGCAGCCCAGACCGAAGGCGCCGGCGTGCAGGCCCAGGTGGTCGCGCAGTACATCAAGGATCTCTCGTTCGAAAACCCGAACGTCGAGAAGCTTTTGAGCGGCCCGGGCGAAAACCCGAACATGAAGCTCGAGGTCAACGTCAATGCGCGCCGCATCAAAGACGATCTCTACGAAAGCGCCATCGACTTCACCGCGCATGCGACCAACAAGTCGGGCACGATTTATCAGCTCGAACTCGTCTACGCAGGGATGTTCAAGATCCAGAACATTCCCGAAGAGTCCCTGGAGCCGTTCCTGCTGATCAACTGCCCGTCGCTTCTTTTCCCCTATCTGCGTCGCCTGGCATCGGATCTTTCGCGCGAAGGTGGCTTCCCACCGCTGATGCTCGATCCGATTGATTTTGCGGGTCTTTACATGCGCCGGAAACAACAGGAAGGCGCCGCCGGCGATGACGAAGAAGCGCCGAAAGCAAGCTGAACGGCAGAACAGGCGAAGTCATCACATCACTGCGCGGCCCGAGTTATTTCACGTTTTGCGAGCAGCATTATCTCGGGCCGCACTGAAACAAAATATAGCTACGAATTGTTCTTAGATATACTTCAGCCAGAGCGCGTTGTCGCCGAGGCTTTCGATGAACTTCCGGTGCGCTGCGATCTCCTCTGCAGACAACCGGGCCGCTAGCGGTTCTGAACGCTGTTTAGCAGCAACTCTCGCGCCATCCGCTCGCGTCTTACCTCCGGTTCCGGCGCCTTGGTGCGCGAGTTCCATGCGGGCCTGTCGCTCATCCAGTAGCTCGATATAGACTTCAGCCAAAAGCAATGAGTCGAGCAGCGCGCCGTGCTTGGTGCGTTTCGAGTTGTCGATACCATAGCGTTTACACAGCGCATCGAGGGTATTGGGACCGCCGGGATGCTTGCGGCGCGCAATCGCCAGCGTATCGACGACCCGATCAGGCAGGAGTACCGGCGCCTTCACTCGCTCCAGCTCCATGTTGAGAAAGCCGATGTCGAAGTCAGCGTTGTGAATGACGAGGGGATCTGGCCCGATAAACTTCAAGAACTCCCGCGCCACCCGAGAAAACAGCGGCTTGTCCAACAGGAATTCCGTCGTCAGCCCATGGACGGCAGCAGCCTCGGCCGGAACGTCACGCTCGGGATTGATGTAGACATGGAATTCGTTTCCCGTCGGCATGCGGTTGATCAACTCAACGCAGCCGATTTCGACAAGGCGGTCGCCGCCTTGAGCGTGCAGGCCGGTCGTTTCCGTGTCGAGCACGATCTCGCGCATATATTCCGGCCCCCGCCATCCATTTATCCTGAAGTGTGGGCGGGCCGAACCTTACGGCCTGCCTAATGCGCGAATGACGCTAAGCCCTAGCGCCAGTGGCGTTGATAAGCTCCACCGTCCATCGCCCGAAGATTCGCGACCAGTGAATCGACTTGCTGCTCGGTTTGCGAGAGGTCACAGGCAGTATCCACAACGAAGTCGGCCCGGGCCCGCTTTTCTGCATCCGGCATTTGCCGCGCGAGGATCGCCGCGAGCTTGTCCGGCGTCATCCCAGGACGTGCCAAGACCCGCTCCGCCTGCAGCTCGGGACCGGCGCTGACGACGACGACGCAATCCACCAGCCGTTCGGCGCCTGTTTCCAATAGAAGCGGGATCTCGAGTACAGCCACGGGCGCGCCTCGCGCCGCCTCGGCATCGAGGAAGCTTTTCTCAGCCTGCCGGACAAGAGGATGGACAATCGCTTCGAGCTCGCGAAAGCCAGCATCGCCGCGTTCGATCAGCACGGCGGAGAGTGCCTGCCGGTTGACCTCGCCGCCAGCGACGGTTCCTGGAAATACGGCCTCGATCAGCGGTGCCGCTTCGCCGCGATAGAGGTCGTGGACCGCCTTATCGGCATCGAACACAGCGATCCCCCGGTCGCGAAACCATTGAGCGACGGTGGACTTGCCCATGCCGATCGAGCCGGTAAGGCCAACGATGAGCATGTCAGGCCACCCCCAGGTCGCGCAGAATCAGGGATCGCAGATCGTCGGTCACTTCGGGGCGTACACCAAACCACTTCTCGAAACCGGGCACCGCCTGGTGCAGCAGCATGCCAAGACCGTCGACCGTTGCCAGTCGCGCATCCCGCGCGCGGGCCAGTAGCTTGGTCTCTAGCGGCACGTAGACAATGTCACAGACGACGCAGTCCCGCCGCGGATTGGAATAGTCGAGCCCGAGATCGCCGTCACCGTTCATGCCGATCGTCGTGGTATTGACGATGACGGAAGCCCACCCGGGAGAGGAAACCCGCTCTTCCCAGTCGGCGACGCGTATTTCAACCGTCGCGCCGCCGGTTGGCGCGGCGGCGCGCTGAAACGATGCCACGAGTTCCTCCGCGCGGGCGCGGGTGCGGTTGAACACAACAATCTCCGGAGCGCCGGTCTCGCGAAAACCGTGCACGATAGCGCGGGCCGCACCTCCGGCGCCGAGAATGGCGACCGGACCGGCGCACGGCTTCCATTGCGGCGCCGACAAGCGAAGATGCGTCATGAACCCGTAGGTGTCGGTGTTGCCCGCATGGACTAGGCCGTCTTTCAGCCACAGCGTATTTGCGGCGCCGACGGCGACGGCAGACGGCTCGCGGACATCGGCAGCGCGGAAGGCGATCTCCTTCAGCGGAACGGTGACGTTACAACCCGAAAACCCACGATCTGCCAGAGACTTAATGAAAGCTTCCGCACGCTCCGGTTCAACGGCGACCTTCTCGTAGGTGCCATCGATGGCGTAGGCCTTGAGCCAATGTCCGTGGATCAGCGGCGAACGCGAATGCTCGATTGGCCAGCCGATCACACAGGCCCGGATCGGCTTCTGAGGCATCTCCGCAGTCATCTCATTCGCCTCCGCTGGCCGTCGTCACTCCATCAGCGCGCCACGGCGGCGCAGTTCGGCGAGAAGCGGCAGCATGGGCAAACCGAGGATGGAGAAGTAATCGCCGTCGATCTCCTCGAAGAGCTGCAGCCCTTGTCCCTCGATCTGATAAGCGCCCACGGACTGGCACACCTCTTCGCCGGCGCGGACGAGATACTCAGCCAGGCAGGCGACCGTGAATCTGCGCATTTTCAGCCGCGAGGTCTCGACATATGTCCAGGTAATCTCGCCATCTTCGCAAAGCGCGACCGCCGTATGGAGCTGGTGCTCTTCACCTCGGAGGCTGAGAAGCGTATCGCGCGCTTCCTCCATATTGGCAGGCTTGGAGAAGAGCTGGTCGCGCAAAGAAAGCGTCTGGTCAGCGGCGATAATCAACGAACCCGGATTATCGCGGCTGACCGCCTCGCCCTTCGCGCGCGCCAGGATTTCTGCGACATCGGCCGGGTCCACGCCCTCATTATCAGAGGTCAAAGCCTCCTTGATGGCGGCTTCATCGATGGCCGCGGGTACGACTGTGAATGCCAGACCGGCGTCTTTCAGGAGTGCATGCCGAGTCTGAGACCCCGATGCGAGAATGAGGTGCTGGCGTTCAGACATCGTTGCTTTCTCCGGTTGTCGGTCCGGCAGAACGGCGATCGTGCAGAAGCTTGATGATGGTCGCCGCGGTCTCTTCCACCGAGCGGCGCGTTACATCGATGACCGGCCAGCCGTTTTTCGCGCAGATCCTGCGGGAATGGGCAATTTCGGCAAGAATTACATCGCGGTCCACATAGTTGTCGAGATTCCGGTCGCCCAGCACCATCGCGCGGTTGCGGCGAACCTCGGCGATCCGGTCGGCCTGAGCTACAAGGCAGGCAACGAAGGCCGAATGCGGTTCGGTCAGCGCTTCCGGCAACGGGATCGTCGGCACGATTGGGACATTGGCCGTCTTGTAACCGCGCTGGGCCAGATAGATGGACGTCGGCGTCTTCGACGTCCGCGATATGCCAAGGATGACGATATCGGCCTGATTGAGGTCCTCCGGAAGCTGCCCGTCGTCATGGCGCATCGTGAAATTCAAGGCGTCGATGCGGCGGAAGTAGTCGGCGTCGAGGACGTGCTGGCCGGCGACGGTCGGGGTCTGAGGGGCGCCCAGATAGGATTCGAACACCTTCATAATGGGCTGCAGGACCGCAAGGCACGGCACGTTCAGCTCATCGCAACGCTCCTTCAGGATCGCGGCGAGTTCCTGGTTCACCACCGTATAAAGGACGATGCCCGGCGCCTGCTCGATCTCCTTCAGGACCCGCGCCAATTGCCGGGACGTGCGCACCAGCGGATGAACATGCTCGATGGCCCGGACGTTGGCATATTGGACAGCCGCCGCCTTGGCGATCGTCGTCAGCGTTTCGCCCGTCGCGTCGGAGACGAGATGCAGGTGGTAGTAGCTGGGAAGGGCGTCTGACATCTGTGGGAAACTGTTGAGCAAATGACGGGGCGCGGTCGGCGGGCGCGAGGGCTGTTGGCGAACGCGGCGCTTATCCACGATCTCCTCCCCATTTGCAGCAGGGCGAAGGCATTTGTCGAGCTTTGTCCGCTCCCCGTGGATTTGCGAGACATCCCGGTCATGCTCGGCCTGTCCTCACAGGTTTTCCAGCGGAGGGAGGCGTTGCGGCGAATGCCAACGTGCCGAACCAGAAGGGATTAAATTCCCCTAGTAGCGTTTGGCGCCAATGGCGGCTAGATCTAGCGACGGGGATGTTGGGACGTTCGCAAACCGTGGATAACCCGTGCAGAACCTCGGTATTCCCGAAGTTCACGCCCCTAAAGAGTCAATAAGAGAAACCTTCAAGATTTGAATTTGAATTCTGAAAGAGGAAGCATGGCCGCGGAAAACCTCGCCCAGCGCGCAGAACGGCGCCGGTTCCTGAAACCGTTTACCGGCGAGGCGCTGTCGCCGCCGCCGATGTGGCTCATGCGCCAGGCAGGGCGCTATCTTCCCGAGTACAAGGAGGTTCGCGCCGAGGCGGGCAGCTTCCTGAACCTTTGCTACACGCCGGCGATGGCCGCCGAAGTGACTCTGCAGCCAATACGTCGCTATGGCTTCGATGCCTCGATTTTGTTTTCCGACATCCTGGTGGTTCCCGACGCACTCGGGCAAGAGGTGCGGTTTGTCGAGGGCGAGGGGCCCCGTCTGGATCCGATCACGGACGCTGCCGGGCTGAGCCGGCTCGATCCTGGGAACACGGGAGAAAAATTCGGGATCGTCTGCGAGACGGTTGCCCGGCTGCGGCAGGATCTGCCCGACGAGACGGCTCTCATCGGATTTTGCGGGGCGCCATGGACCGTGGCGACCTACATGGTCGGCGGCCGCGGATCGACCGACCAGGCGGCGGCGCGGCTTCTCGCCTACGAGGATCCCGAAACGTTCGCTCGGTTGATCGACATCGTTGTCGAGGCATCCATCGATTATCTCTCCCAGCAGGTCGAGGCGGGAGCGGACGCGCTGCAGATATTCGATAGCTGGGCGGGTTCCTTGTCGGAAAACCAACTCGACAGTTGGGTCATCGCCCCGACTCAGGTCATGGTGCGCCGGCTCAAGGAGCGGTATCCGGAAACGCCGATCCTTGGATTTCCCCGCGCGGCGAACGTCTACACGGCGCGTTTCGTCCAGGAGACCGGCGTTGACGGGGTGAGCTGCGATACGACCATGCCGGTCGAACTGATGGCTGCGATCGGCGAAGAGGAAAACGTCGTCATGCAGGGCAACATCGATCCGCTCTTGCTGGTTTCGGGCGGGGAACAGCTCGACCGGCGCGTGGATGAAATCATCGAGGCCATGCAGGGGCGGCGCTTCATTTTCAATCTCGGGCACGGCATCTTGCAGACAACACCGCCGGAAAACGTCACGCGGCTGGTCGAGCGGGTCAGAAAAGCGAGATGAGCGAACTCTCGACGAGCAGCGGAGAACGGCGGCTGGGGACCCCGGCGGTACGGGCCTTCATAGCGCTCGGCGTAACGGTTGCGGCGACGGCCGCGGTGATCCTCTTGTTCGGAGGGGCGGCATACGACTGGGTAAAGGCCGTCCATGTCATCGCCGTGATCGCCTGGATGGCCGGGATGCTCTATCTGCCGAGGCTGTTCGTCTACCACGCCGATGCCCGGCCCGGGTCCGAGCAATCCGAGACGTTCAAGCTGATGGAATACCGGCTCATGACCATCATCATGAACCCGGCCATGATCGTTTCCTGGGTGCTCGGGCTCTGGCTCGCCTACCAGGCCGGCTGGTTCTCGTCGGGCTGGTTTCACGCCAAGTTATTGGCGGTGATCGGCATGTCGGCGGTTCACGGTATGTTGTCGGCGGATGTCCGGCGGTTCGCGGAAGACCGCAACACCAAGTCTTCGCGGTATTGGCGGATCATGAACGAGGTGCCCACCCTTCTTATGTTCGCAATCGTGATCCTGGTGATCGTCAAGCCGTTCTGACGCTCCGGCGTTGGGCTGTCGGAGGTCTTTGCAGCGAATTCTTCAGATCAGATCGCAACTGTGACCAACGGGCGACTTTCCGATCCCCCGATTGTCTGCTATGAATGCTGTCGGTCATGGAACATAACGCGGATCGCGGCGCTTCCTCCTGCGTAACCGCCCTTCGCCTTCGGGCGTGACCAACTCCTCTTGCGACAGCAATGCACATTACGGCCCAATCGGCGCCCGTGCTGAAGCCTCTGTCCTTTGATACGCATTCCCACCTTTCGGTTCGACGCCTGACTTTCCCACCTTAGCGTCCGACCTCCCCCTCCCGGAGCTTCCCGATGGAAGAAATCAAGCTGGAAGACTTGAAGCTCAAGTCGCCCACGGAACTGTTGAGCTTTGCCGAAGAAGTCGGCGTCGAAAATGCCAGCACGCTCAGAAAACAGGAATTGATGTTCGCGACGCTCAAGCAGCTCGCGACGCAAGATATTGAAATCATTGGCACCGGCGTCGTCGAGGTGCTGCAGGACGGTTTTGGGTTCCTGCGTTCGCCCGATGCGAATTACCTGCCGGGTCCTGACGACATCTATATCTCGCCTTCGCAGATCCGGCGCTTTGCGTTGAGGACCGGCGACACCGTCGAGGGGCATATCCGCAGCCCCAAGGAAGGCGAGCGCTACTTCGCGCTTCTCAAGGTCAACAAGATCAACTTCGAAGAGCCCGAAGCGGTCAAACACAAGATCCACTTCGATAACCTGACGCCGCTTTATCCGACGGAGTGGCTGAAGATGGAGATCGAGGACCCGACGATCAAAGATCTTTCGGCGCGGGTAATCGACATCGTCGCGCCGCTCGGCAAGGGGCAGCGCGGCCTGATCGTGGCGCCGCCGAGAACCGGTAAGACGGTGTTCCTGCAGAACATCGCGCATTCCATCACGACCAATCACCCGGAATGCTACCTGATCGTGCTTCTGATCGACGAGCGGCCGGAAGAAGTGACGGACATGCAGCGCAACGTCAAAGGGGAAGTCATTTCCTCGACGTTCGACGAACCGCCCTCGCGGCACGTGCAAGTCTCTGAAATGGTTATCGAAAAGGCGAAGCGACTCGTCGAGCACAAGCGCGATGTCGTGATCCTGCTCGACTCGATCACGCGTCTTGGCCGAGCCTACAACACCGTCGTTCCTTCTTCCGGCAAGGTGCTGACGGGCGGCGTCGATTCGAACGCGCTGCAGCGGCCCAAGCGGTTTTTCGGCGCGGCGCGAAACATCGAAGAAGGCGGATCGCTGACGATCATCGCGACCGCGCTGGTCGAGACCGGCTCGCGCATGGACGAGGTCATCTTCGAGGAATTCAAGGGTACCGGTAACTCCGAACTCATCCTCGACCGCAAGGTTTCCGACAAGCGCGTGTTCCCGGCGATCGATGTCGCTCGCTCCGGTACGCGCAAGGAAGACCTGCTGGTGCCGCACGATCAGCTCAAGAAGGTCTATGTGCTGCGGCGCATCCTCAATCCGATGGGGACGATGGATGCCATCGAGTTCCTTATCGATAAGCTCAAGAGTACGAAGACCAACGGAGAATTCTTCGATTCCATGAGTTCGAAGAGCCAGTAGCCGTTCAACTTGCCGAAGACTCGCGTTCAGCTTGGGTTCGACTCGCGGCGCGGCCGGCCAGGACTGAGCGACTCAGGTGTCAAGTTGTAACGACTCCGGTTTCACGTGAAACAGCTGTGGAAAGACTCGCGTCTTCCACAGCTTTTCTTTTTGGGCCGCTTTTACGTGAAAGCACTATTCGCGGGCGCGCCGCTGGTCTTTGAGTAGTGCTGTCAGTGCTTCCGGCATCGTAACCGGCGCCGCGCATTGCGGACCGATACAGCAATAGCCGGCGGCACGGCCCTCAATCGGCGATTTCGCTTCGAGGCGGGGGCGGCCGCGGCGCCATCTTGCTGCTTCATGATGTGCTCGAGCGCTCCGGGAATCGCCATCTCGTGCAGCGATGCGACGAGTCTCCCCTGTCCCTCCCCGGCGGAGATCACGATTTGCTGCGGGCTCAGCATATCGATGCTGGCGGCGAGCAGTCCGGTGTGAGCGATCAGATTGCCCTGGATGTCGGGTGTGAAACTCTCCAGCATGGCCATGGCCTGTTCGGTGAATGCCTGGCTCCCTGTCAGGATTCCCAGTTTGGCTAGATTGGAGAGCTGGATGGCATTCGCGTTGGGTACCGCGTCGTCCGTTCCGGCGGCCAAACGGACGATAACGTCGTCGGTATCGTCGGCGGTCGTGGCGTAGCGGCTTTCGTCGGCGAGCCAATAGTGAGCGTGAAGCGTGTCCGTGAACGCCATCGCGTCGTCGAGATAGCCGCGGTTATCCGTCGCTTCAAACAATCGCAAGGCTGCCCAGGTGAGGTTTGCGTAATCGGCGGATGTCGCAGTCGCGCCGAGGCGGCCGCCGCGCGCCGAATGGCGCAAGCGGCCGTCCACACGCATGGTGTCGAGAATGAAGCGGTAGGCCTTCTCGGCGCTGGCCAACCAATCCGGTTCTCGGAACACGACGGAGGCGCGGGCCAGGGCGGCGATCGTCAGACCGTTCCAGTCGGCCAGCACTTTGTCGTCCCAGCCGGGCCGGATGCGCTTTTCGCGGGCCTCATAAAGCCGAGCGCGAAGGTCCGAGAGCCGCTGCTCGTCGTCCTTCGAGAGCAAGGCGAGGCTCTTCAGACGGTTGGGAATGGCATGGCCTTCCCAATTGCCGTTCTCGTCGATGTCGTAGTGAGCAGCGAAGAACGCTGTGTCGTCTGTCCCCAGGACAGCCTCTACTTCAGCCAGCGTCCAGACATAGAACTTGCCTTCTTCGCCTTCTGAATCAGCGTCAAGCGATGCTGCAAAGGCTCCGCCCTCGGCGATCATCTCGCGTTCGAGCCATCCGACAGTCTCTCGGATGCGGGCTTCGAACAGCGGGTTCTGGGTTTCGCGGAAGACGTCCGTCATCAGGTCGATGAGCAGCGCGTTGTCGTAGAGCATTTTTTCGAAGTGCGGCACGAGCCAGAGCTCGTCGACCGAATAGCGTGCGAAACCGCCGCCGATGTGGTCGTAGATGCCGCCCTGGCAGATGTGGGCAAGCGTTTTCTCGACGGCTTTCGCAGCTTCGGCATTGCTATAGCGAATGGCGCCGCGCCAAAGCAGCCAGAAGAAGCTCCATTGCGGAAACTTGGGTGCGCCCTGGATGCCGCCATGTTGGGGATCGACGACCCCGACCATCCTCTGGGTCAAGTCCTTCAGCAGGCGATCGGATGCAACGATGCCCCCTTGTCCGGGCTTTCGCTGGTTTAGGGCCTCGGTGAGGATTTCCGCGTTATGGGTAACCTTCTCGGGTTCGTCGCGGTAGATGCGGGCGATGTTCTGCAAGACATCGGTAAAGCCGGGGCGGCCATATCGCGGTGCGGGCGGGAAATAGGTGCCGCCGAAGAAGGGGCGCGCATCGGCGTCGAGGAACATTGTGAGCGGCCATCCGCCCTGCTCGCCCATCAGATGCAGGGCGTTCATGTAAATGGCGTCGATGTCCGGGCGCTCCTCCCGGTCGACCTTGATGTTGACGAACAGGTCGTTCATGACGCCGGCGATTTCTTCATTCTCGAAGCTCTCGTGCGCCATGACGTGGCACCAATGGCAGGCGGCATAGCCAACCGAAAGCAGGATCGGCTTGCCGGTTTCTTTGGCTTCGGCCAGCGCTTCGGGTCCCCAGGGCCACCAGTGCACGGGGTTGTCCTTATGCTGCAGGAGGTAGGGGCTCGTCGTCTCGCTGAGGCGGTTCTTGCCGGGCGCGGTGGTCATGACGGCTCCTTTGCTTGCATGAGGCAGGGATTTTAATTGCGCGCGAAGTCTCTCCCCGAGTAATCGAGGCTCATGGCCTCAGGTTCAACCTCACGGAACACGATTTTTGCTCTCTCCAGCGCGGCGGGCCGCGCCGGGGTGGCTGTCGTGCGCGTGTCCGGAACAGATACGCGGCTGGCGGTGAAGATGATGGCGGGGGACGTTCCGCGGGCACGAACGGCGGCCTTGCGGTCGTTTCGCGATCCGGCGACCGGGGAGGAAATCGACCGGGGCTTACTGATTTTTTTCCCCGGGCCGGGGAGTTTTACGGGCGAGGACCTCGCGGAGTTCCAGGTGCATGGCGGTCGTGCCGTGGTTGCCGCTCTGCTTGCGGCGCTGGGGCGGATCGAAGGATGCCGGCCTGCCGAGCCTGGCGAGTTCGCCATGCGGGCGTTTCACAACGGCAAGCTCGATCTCGCGCAGGCGGAAGGGCTGGCCGACCTTATCGACGCGGAGACCGAGGCGCAGCGGCGTCAGGCCGTAAGGCAGGCGGCGGGCGCGCTCAGCGGCCAGTGCGAGACCTGGCGGGACCGGCTGATTTCGGCGATGGCGTTGATGGAAGCGGCTATCGACTTTTCCGACGAGGGGGACGTCGCGCAGGATGCCGTTTCTCAGGCTGAAGGCATAGCGCGGGAGCTTGAGGCGGAAATTCGAGCACATCTTTCTGACGGCCATCGCGGGGAAATCCTGCGCGACGGTTTCAAGGTCGTTTTGGCGGGCGCGCCGAACGTCGGGAAGTCGAGCCTGCTGAACGCCTTGGCCCGGCGGGATGTGGCGATCGTATCTTCGGAGGCTGGGACCACGCGCGACGTCGTCGAAGTCCGCCTGGATCTCGATGGGCTGCCGGTCATCGTTTCGGATACCGCGGGTCTGCGGGCCGAGGCGTCCGGGGATATCGAGCGCGAAGGTATGCGGCGGACCCGGGAACGGGCCGGGGCGGCGGATCTCGTCGTATGGGTCATGGATGACGCGGCCGACGCCGGTCCGCCGGTGGTCGTCGAAACTGCTGAATTGCTCGACGGTGGCCAAGCAGAGGAACTTCGGGTCCAGAACAAGGTCGATCTGCTGGCCGACGCAGGGGCGGCGAGCGATGCCATGGACGACCGTGGTCATTTTCTGCGTGTCTCGGCGAAAACCGGAGCAGGGCTGGCCGTGCTGACCCACCGCATCGCCGTCATTGCGAAGGCTCGCATTGAGGGCGGTACCGGCGAAGCGGCATTGATCACGCAGGCGCGCCACCGGACGCACCTTGAAAGTTGCGTGCAGTATCTCGGCGCCAGTCTAGAAGCAGGCAAGGATGTCGAGCTGCGTGCCGAAGACCTGCGGTTAGCGGCTACCTCGCTCGGCCGCATATCCGGCAGGGTCGATGCCGAAGATGTTCTCGACCAGGTGTTCGGCCGATTCTGTATCGGCAAATAATCGGTAACGCGGTTTGTTGTTTCACGTGAATCATACTTGCCGTTACTCGTCTTCATCGCGATGTTTCACGTGAATCATTGGTCAAGGCTGCTCGGTCGCGAAAGCTGTGGGTTGGTGGCGCTTTAATCCAGGTGCTTGCGGATGGTCCCGGCGAAGACGTGATGCATTGCGAGTAGCGCATCGGGTGATATGACGGAGCGCATGGAAAAGACGTTCGACATAATCGTCGTTGGGGGCGGGCACGCCGGTTGCGAGGCTGCGGCCGCGGCGGCGCGCATGGGCGCGTCAACGGCGCTCGTAACGCATCGCGCCGATACGATTGGCGAGATGTCGTGCAATCCGGCGATCGGCGGGCTCGGCAAAGGGCATCTCGTCCGCGAGATCGACGCGCTCGATGGTCTGATGGGCCGGGTCGCGGATGTGGCTGGGATACAGTTCCGATTGCTGAACCGGTCCAAGGGGCCGGCCGTCCAGGGGCCGCGTACGCAGGCTGACCGCAAGCTCTATCGCGAGGCGATGCAGGCGGCGATCCGGGCGCAAGCGAACCTCGCAGTCATCGAGGGGGGCGTCGAGGATATCATTGTCGGGCCGGATGGGTCGGTGTGCGGCGTCATCACGGGCGACGGGCGGACGCTGCGCGCTGGAGCTGTCGTTTTGACGACGGGCACGTTTCTCAACGGCCTCATTCACATGGGCGACGAGCGCATCCCGGCGGGACGTGCGGGTGAGCAGCCGGCGCGGCGCCTGTCCGAGCGGCTGTACGGTTTGGGTCTGCCCATGGGCCGGCTCAAGACGGGCACGCCGGCGCGGCTGATCTCGAAGACCATCGATTGGGCCAGCCTGGAAATGCAGGCGGCCGACGATCCGCCGGTTCCATTCTCGTTTCTTACCGAGCGCATCACCACGCCGCAGATCGCTTGCGGGATCACCACCACGACGGAAGCGACGCACGAGATCATCCGGGCCAACCTGTCACAGGCGCCGATGTACTCGGGTGCGATCAAGAGCGTCGGTCCGCGTTATTGTCCCTCTATCGAAGACAAGGTGGTGCGGTTCGCCGACCGCTCGAAGCATCAGGTCTTCCTCGAGCCCGAAGGTCTCGACGATCCGCTCGTTTATCCCAACGGGGTCTCTACTTCGTTGCCGGCTGACGTGCAGCTTCAGTTCCTGCGCACGATGCCGGGACTGGAGCGCGTGGAGTTCGCGCGGGCGGGCTACGCAATCGAATACGACTATGTCGATCCGCGCGCTCTGAAGCCGACACTTGAGGTCAAGGCGCTGCCGGGCCTGTTTCTGGCCGGGCAGATCAACGGCACGACCGGTTACGAGGAAGCGGGTGCGCAGGGCCTGGTCGCGGGGCTGAACGCGGTGCTGCTCACCGAGGGGAGCGGGCGCGATTTCATCGTCTCGCGGGCTGACGGTTATGTGGGTGTGATGATCGACGATCTCACGACGCAGGGCGTATCCGAGCCGTACCGCATGTTCACGTCACGCGCCGAGTTCCGGTTGAAGCTTCGCGCCGACAATGCGGATCAGCGTTTGACCCCCCTGGGCATTGAACTGGGCTGTGTCGGAACTGAGCGCCGTCGGACATTCGAAGCGAAGCGCGATGCGCTGGCGCGTGGGCTCGAACTGATGCGGTCGCTTACTTTGACGCCGAATGAGGCAGCACAGCATGGGATCTTGCTCAACAAGGACGGCCGGCGCCGGACCGTGTTCGATCTGTTGTCTTTGCCGGATGTCGGGTTCGAACGGTTGCGGCCGATCTGGCCGGAGCTTGCCGGTCTCGACGAGCGGATCGCGGAGCAACTCGCGGTGGATGCGCGCTACGCGGCTTATGTCCACCGGCAGGAGGATGATGTCGCTGCGCTGAAGCGCGATGCCGGTGTGCGCATTCCTGCTGAGTTCGATTTCGCCGCTATCGCAGGATTGTCGAACGAGGTCCGGCAGAAGCTCGATCGGCACCGGCCGGAAACGCTGGCTCAGGCGCAGCGGATCGACGGCATGACGCCTTCCGCCTTGATGCTGTTGGCCGCACATCTCAGGAAGCGTGAAGCAACGGCGAAATCGGCCTGAGGCATCACGCGTTCTAAGGTCTCTTGGCGCTGGTAAGCTGGTAGGCGCGGATTCAATCGAGGGGCGGGGACTCGCCGGTATGCGACCTCTGACAATCGACGGCCCAGGTGCATTCCAGAAACACTTCGGCGTTTCCAGCCAGACGCTGGATAAGCTTAAGGCCTACGAGGATCTTCTCAAGCGCTGGCAGCGGAAGATCAATCTGGTGGCGCCGAGTACGCTGGGCGACGTCTGGCACCGCCACTTTGCCGATAGCGCGCAGCTCCTGGCGATGGCCCCGGAAGGGGCACGCAAGTGGGTCGATCTCGGGTCGGGCGCCGGGTTTCCAGGTCTCGTCCTGGCAATCCTTCGCGCGGGTCGCGGTGGCGAAAACGATGCCGAACCGGTCACGCTCATCGAAAGCGATCAGCGAAAGGCAGCTTTCCTTGGGGAAATCGCCCGACAGGTGTCCGTGCCTGTGGACATCGCCGTTATGCGAATCGAGTTAAGCTCGACTCAGGGTAGATACACGTCAGTTGATGTCGTTACAGCGCGGGCGTTGGCGCCGCTCGACCGGTTGCTCGGTCTTTCGGCGCCGCTATTCGGTTCAGGTACGGTCGGGTTGTTCCTGAAAGGCCGTGAGGCTTCCGGCGAAGTCGCCGCCGCACGGCAAGCATGGGAATTCGACTGCGATCTCGTCGGCAGCGTAACGGACGCCGAAGCGAGGATCGCTGTAATATCCGGACCGCCCCGCTGTCTCTCCTGACCGTTCGACGGAAGAAGGATACCGAGACGTGACAGGCGCGCAGCAATCGGGAAGACGCCCGCGGGTCCTCGCGGTGGCGAACCAGAAGGGCGGTGTCGGCAAGACGACGACCGCCATCAATCTGTCAACGGCCCTGGTGGCCGTGGGCGAGCGGGTCTTGGTCATCGATCTGGATTCGCAGGGCAATGCCTCGACCGGACTCGGTATCGAAGCGACCGAGCGGGTGAAGACCTCCTATGATGTCATGGTGGGCGGTGCCGATCTTGCCGGCGCCGCGTTGCCGACGGCCGTGCCGGGGCTCGATATCGTCCCTGCCAACGCCGATTTGGTGGGGCTGGAAAGCGTTCTGCGCGATGAAGCCGACCGGCCATTCCGATTGCGGGATGCGGTCGGCGAACTGGTTCAGCGGTGCGCCTCCCTGTCGGTGGAGGAGTCCTACGGGTACATCCTGATCGATTGTCCGCCGTCGGTGAACATCCTGACGCTCAACGCCATGACCGCCGCGGACGCGGTGATCGTTCCGGTGCAATGCGAGTTCTTCGCGCTGGAAGGGATTTCGCAGTTCAAGGAAACGATCGATCAGATCCGCGCGAGCCTCAATCCGAGCCTGGAAATCCAGGGCGTCGTCCTCACAATGCACGACGCGCGGACCTCGCTGTCCAGGGAAGTCGCCGAGAACGTGCGGGAGTTCTTCGGCCCGAAGGTGTACGATACCGTCATACCGAGGAATACGCGGGTTGCCGAAGCGCCCTCTCACGGCAAGCCGCTGCTGCTCTACGATTACGATTGTGCCGGGAGCCAGGCCTATATCCGGCTGGCGACTGAGATCATCGATCGGGAGCGGGAATTGAAGGCGGCCTGAGGCCGTATAGGGGGAGCCGCATCGGTTTTTGGCTCCCATGAAGACGGGTGGATCCGGAAGCCGGCTGTCGGCTTGCGCGCCACGCCGCACTACTGGGGGCGAAAACAGGGATATGAGCGAGCCGGCACGGAAGTCACGACTGGGAAGAGGACTTGCATCTTTGATCGGCGGCAACAGTGACGCGAACAGCAATGTGGAGCAATTGCCGGTGGTGAACCGTCTGGGTGCCACCGCGGAGACGACACAAAGTGCCGGAAGCGACACCGGTGCGCGAGCGAGCGTGGCCGACCGCATCGAGGGTGAACACAGGCTCCTTCCTCTGGACCGCATCCGTGCGGGCGCGCTGAACCCGCGACGGGATTTCCAGGAAGACGAACTGCGCGAGCTTGCGGAGTCCATCAAGGCCAAGGGACTCGTTCAGCCGATCCTGGTGCGTCCCGATCCGACCGCGTCCGGGCACTATGAAATCGTTGCCGGGGAGCGACGCTGGCGGGCGTGTGGGCTCGCGGGCTTGCACAAGGTGCCGTGCATCGTCCGAGACTTGAGCGACCGGGAAGTCCTTGAGCTTGCGATTATCGAGAACGTTCAGCGCCTGGATCTCAATGCCATTGAGGAGGCGTTGGGGTACCGCGAACTGATCGAGCGCTTCCGTTATTCGCAGGAGCAGATCTCCGAGATCATCGGCAAGAGCCGCAGCCATGTGGCAAACACGCTGCGGCTGCTGCGGCTTCCCGATGGCGTCCAGGCGCTGGTTCAGATGGGCAAGCTCACCGCAGGGCATGCGCGCGCGCTCATTGGGCGCGAGGATGCCGTGACGCTGGCGGAGCGGATCATCGCGGACGATCTCAACGTACGAGCCGTGGAGGCTCTCGTGCAGGGTGACGGTGGAGCGGGCGGCGGCACCCCGTCGCGGTCGGCACGGGAAAAGGATGCCGATACGAAGGCATTCGAGAAGGAGCTGACAGAGGCTCTCGGGCTGAAAGTGGAGATCAAACGGGGGTCCGGCGAGAGCGGGAACCTGGTGATCCGGTACGGGAACTTCGACCAACTCGACTATATCCGGATGCGGCTGACCGGCGACCTGAGCTGATCGATGAGGATGCGGATGGCGCGTCCTCGGCCCGGCCTTGCGCCGACTTGACGGTTCGCGCCGGCCCTGCTCGATTACGGCCGCTCGAAACCGCCAGGGATCACGATGGAAGACAATGTGCTGGGCCGCCTTGCGGCGACCATCAAGGAGCGCCGGTCGGATAGCTCCGGGAAATCCTATACGCGTCAGCTTCTCGAAGCCGGCCCGGGCAAGTGCGCCAGGAAATTTGGCGAGGAAGCGGTTGAAACGGTGCTTGCCGCGGTCGCGGAAGACGACGCTTCACTCAAGGGCGAAGCCGCGGACGTCCTCTATCATCTGCTCGTTCTTTTGGAATCGCGCGATATCGCGCTGGCCGACGTTTTGTCGGTGCTTGAAGGGCGCATGGGCGTCTCCGGTCTCGAAGAAAAGGCTTCCCGTCCCCGAAGCGGCACATAGTGGGCAACTTAGACGGTCGTTTCCGCCCTTTTCGCTTTTTGCGTCATGGCTTACGGTGCCGCTTGAGCGTTCCCCCCGAATTTGCCGGCCGCCGTCCGGTGCACTCCAGCCGCCTCCCAGCTTAGCTTGATGCCAAACTCAATCGGATTCTCGCCCTATCAGTTCTTCTCGCGGGAGGAATGGGCAAAGCTGCGCGCGGACACGCCGATGACGCTCACGCCCTCGGAACTGGAGGAGCTGTCCGGTCTGATCGAGACGCTGTCGGTCGAGGAAGTCGAGACGATTTATCTTCCGCTCTCCCGCCTTTTGAACCTCTACGTTGCGGCCGCGCAGGAACTCCATGCCGTCACGTCGAAGTTCCTGGGGCAGGCGGAGAAAAAGGTCCCCTTCATCATCGGCGTCGCCGGTTCCGTGGCCATCGGCAAGAGTACGACGGCGCGTGTTCTGGCGGCGCTGTTGAAGCGTTGGCCGGACCATCCGCGCGTCGATCTCATCACGACGGACGGGTTCCTCTATCCCAACCACGAACTCGACGCGCGCGGACTTATGAACCGGAAGGGTTTTCCGGAGAGCTTCGATACCGCGAAGCTGCTCAGTTTTCTCGTCGACGTAAAATCCGGTCGCGAACGGGCCGCCGCGCCGGTCTATTCGCATTTCCATTACGACATCGTTCCGGATGCGGAGATTGTAATTGAGCAGCCGGATATCCTGATCGTGGAAGGGCTCAATGTGCTGCAGCCCGCGCGCCTTCCGAAGGATGGAAAAGCGATTCCTTTCGTCTCGGATTTCTTCGATTTTTCGATCTATCTCGATGCCGATCCGTCGCTGATACAAGCATGGTATATCGAGCGCTTCATGCGTCTCAGGAAAACGGCCTTCCAGGACCCCCAGGCCTATTTTCACCAGTACGCCTTGTTGACCCCGGAGGAGGCGCGCAACATGGGCGAACTCATCTGGCGGAATATCAACCTCAAGAACCTGGAGCAAAACATCCTGCCGACAAAGCAGCGAGCGCGGCTCATTCTTACCAAGTCAGCTAATCACCGGATCGAGCGCGTGGCGTTGCGGAAGGTTTAGGGCGGGCTTTTTGGGGTGTCCGTCTATTCGTTAGATCGTGTTCAGTCCGAACTGAATTATGATCTTGTTGCTTTCGCTCACGGGCCGCATCGGCCTTCGGCCGAGCCCTGCGCGGGCGCGCCCGCCCAACTTTGGTTGAGCAACACTCGGAGTTCCCCAACGCTGCGCAGGTGCGCGTTGGCGGCGGCAAGCCGGTGTGGAGATTCATTCTGGTCCACACTCGGCAAGCCGGTGTGGAACTGCGGCGGACCGCGGTCGCGGTCTTGGAGCGCGTCCATCAAACATGAATGCGCTCGGGCGCCGGGGCGCCGGATGGGCGCATCAACAAATATGCCATGGATAATGCGAAGGCGGCCGTCCTTGGGGAGACGGCCGCCTTCTTTTGCGTTGTTCTGAGGAGTGGGAAAAGACTTTTTCGCGGGTCAGGCTACGGGATCGAAAGCGGGTTGGGGCCCGGTACAACCGATGAAGAGCCGTGACATCGCGATCTGATGACGCAAGGCAGTATGGAATAGCGGCGAACGAGTGAACTCTGTGAGGAGAGCCAACTGAAGACTGCTGAACGCGTTAGCGCTTCGAAGTCCGGAGGCGATCAAGTCGCAGGCAAGTGAGCTCACGGGGTTGACGGGCGGCGGACCGCTCCACGGATTGCCCGTTACATCCGCAAGGACGTCGCGACAGGTGACGGCTTGCGATGTCGAGAACTCAGGTTCCGCGCGATTCTTACTGGCGGACTTTCGGGTTTCTTCGGGTGACGACTTCTTTTTGCGGTCCCGGCTCACGTCTTCACGAATTGTCGGGTCACGGGGTTTGTCGAGGGCGATCGCCCTCGTTTCGATTTCCCGCTCCGGTTTCTTAGTATTTTCGTCTCCGGCTGCGGAAAGAAGGTCGTCACGCTGTTGGTTGAATTTATCCCTCAATCTCCGGATTGTGGATGGATCGGAATAGCCGATCTTCTTGATTGCGGTAGTCGGCTTCAGATCCGGGTCCCTGGCGATCATCGTCGCTATCTTTTCCAGAGTGGCGGAGTCGTCAATGCCGGTACCTTTGGGGCGGCCCCTGCGGGTTGCCTCGAAGCTCATCGGACCTTAAACCTCGGGTGAATTGCTCATCGGATGCTCATGATATTCCAGTAATTTTTTTGAAACGTCTAGGGAGAAAAATTGCAATATCAATCAATATCCCGTTCGGTAGCTACAATTGTTGCGCATTTGCATCCGGTTTTTGCAACGAAAACGCACATTATCAGAGCTGTAGTGCAGGTCGACTGTTCTTTGCTCCGGTGAGGGGGGCGGCGGTGACAAAAATAATAACGGGTAGGGAAAATGGCGAATCGGCGGATTCGGTATCGAGATTCGGTGCGCTCGTCGGGGCAGGCCCGGAAATCCTTTCCGGAAAACGAACGCGGTTTTTTGAAATGGAAAGACGGTCTTTATACCATAGAGTATTATCGAGATCGCATATTTCTCGGTCGTCAATGCGAAGCCCTGGCGGTTTTGCGTGACGGCGCGGTGCTAGCGTCGGATGAGAATGGCGGCGTGCTCGAAGGGCACCTGGTGACGACCGGATGCGGGAGTGTGCACTGTGCGCTGTTCAGGTTGCGGTTACCACCTGGTGTGAAGGCAATGGCCGGTCTGGCAGCCGGCGCACGGGAACTTGTGGTCGACGTCTCCGGGCTGTTCGATATGGCCGGTGACGATCTCTTCGGGCAGTGCGAAGTCGAGGGTGTAATCCTTGACGTGGTCTTCCGCTTCATCGGCCCGGTACCGCGTTCCGTTTCGGTGGCCTGATCGATCCCCGGTTGACGCCTGGGATGGAACCGGAAATGTCTGACGTGATGTAAATACGTAAGGGGACAGGCAGGCTGCTGCCGGGTCTCGCGGGAACCGTTGCGCGAGGTATGTGCTGCATGAACCGGCCAGAGAGGGTTCTTCTCGGTGTCGTGACCTCTGCCCATGGGGTGCGGGGTGAAGTGGTGGTGAAGAGCTTCACCGCCGAAGAGGAGAGCCTGGCCGACTATGGACCGTTGACCGACAAGGAAGGCCGCGAGCCGCTGACGCTTTCGCTGCGCGGTGCGGTGGCGAAGGGACTTATCGCGCGTATTGACGGCGTCGAAGATCGGAACGCCGCGGAGCTGCTGAAGGGGCGGGAGTTGTGGATCGAACGTGAGCTATTGCCGGAGGAAGAAGACGGCGAGTTTTACTATGTCGATCTTATCGGGCTCACCGCGGTCGATATCGCCGGCCGGCCGTTCGGGACGGTGAAGGATGTCGCCAACTTCGGCGGCGGGGACTTGCTTGAGATCGCGGTTACAGAGACTGGCAAGAATGAGTTCGTCCCGTTCAAGGACGTCTATGTGCCCGAGGTCGATTTGCCCGGTGGCCGCGTGGTCGTCCGGTGGCCTCTACAATTCGAAATCGTCAATCCGGACCCCGCCGAATCGGAGGACGGCTCCGCAGGCGATTGAGACAGGGGCGATGCCCGTTCTTTTCCGTTATTGGGACGCTGAGCCGAGCTCAAATCGCCTCGCCTTTCAAAAGGCGCGGTATTTCGCCGGTCAGGCCCGCGGCCTCCTGGACAATCAGCGATTTGGCGAATGGCAGCCGGTCGACAAGGCCGAGGCCAGCCTCGCGGAGCGACCGCAGCAGCGTGTTGTCGTTCGCGAAGAGGCGATTGAGGCCGTCGAATGCCGCTGACGATGTGACCGAATCGAAGCGGCGCCAGCTCTGGTAGCGGTCCAGCGATTCAGGTTCGGACGGAGGCAGTCCGATGCGCGCGGCTTCAATGATTATCTCAGCCAGGGCGGCGACATCGCGGAAGCCGAGATTGAGCCCCTGGCCGGCAATGGGGTGGACCGAACGCGCGCTATCTCCAATCAGTGCAAGCCTGCTGGCGGTGAAGCTGCGGGCGAGGCGATAGGATAGCGGCCACGAAGCGGGCGGTTCCTCGACCGTGATGGCTCCCAGCCGGCCGCCGAAACGCTGATCGACTTCTGCCGCAAACTCTTCCGGTGTGCCGGAAAGAATCCGTTCGGCTTCGGCGCGCTTTTCTGTCCAGGTGATACAGGACCGGTTTCCCGGCAGCGGAAGGATCGCGAACGGTCCCGATGGCAGGAAATGCTGCGTGGCGCGTCCGCCGTGGGGCTTTTCGTGGCTGACGGCGGTGCAGATGCCGTTCTGACCGTAGTCCCAGCCAATCGATCTTATTCCAGCTAAATCGCGCAGCTTTCCCATCCGGCCTTCCGCGGCGACGACGAGATCGGCATAGAGCGTCCGTCCGTCCGCGGATTTCAGTTCGGCGCGTTCACCAGCGCCGGCGAATGACGTGACGTCAAAGCCGTGAAACCGCGCGATTCCGGTGGCGGCGTCGGCACAATCTTGGAGTGCCTTGGCGATGACCGTGTCCGGCACAATGAAGGAGGCTGGATCTCCCTCGCTGGTGAGGTTGTCATAGGTGAGGAGGATCGGTCGAACGCCGGCCTCGAGCGGTGAATCGGTGATTTCGATCGTTTCCACAGGCTGCGCATGCGGCGCGATCGCTTCCCAGGCACCGACCGAGTCGAGGACGTTGCGCGATGCTGCCGAAATCGCAAACGCGCGCGGGGATGGCCGGCGGGGTGCGGCGGCGGCCGCCCTGTCGACAACCGCAATGCGCAATGCGCCGTCGGCCGCGCGTTCGAGGGACAGCGCCAGCGTCAGCCCGGTCGCGCTGGCGCCGGAGACGATAATATCGAAGCGGTCGTTCATCTGGATCTATCGGTTGCGGGTCGCGATGCCCGATGCTGGAGGTTGGCGGCACTTTCGCGCGCCGCCGCCCGCCCGTAAAGTCGCCCGTGTCGCTAACCCCCTTCCGGGAGGTCATATGCCGGACGAGAGCAGTAAAGGTACGGTCGACACGGCAAAGGAGGCCGTGGATCGGCTCACCGGCCTGTTCGACCTCGAGCGGATCGAAGTCAACCTGTTCCGTGGCGATAGCGGCTCGGCCGGTTGGCGGCGCGTCTACGGCGGGCAGGTCCTGGCGCAAGCGCTGGTCGCCGGTCTGCGCAGCGTACCCGAGGAGCGATTCATCCACTCGCTGCACGGCTATTTCATTCTGCCGGGCGAACTGGGGCACGCCATTGTCTACGAGGTCGAGAACCTACGCGATGGTGGGAGTTTCTCGACGCGGCGAGTGAAGGCCATCCAACACGGCCGCGTCATTTTCGCGATGGTGGCGTCCTTCCATAAGGAAGAACCCGGACTCGATCATCATTCCCCGATGCCGGAGGTGCCGGGGCCGGACGGCTTGTTGAGTGGGCAGCAATTGTTCGCCGGGGAAATGGCGGAGCTACCGCAGAGCATGCAACGGTTCTGGAAACGCTTCCGGTCCATCGATTTCCGGCCGGTCGACGTTTCTCGCTATCTCGACCGAACCGCCACGGAGGCGCGGCAGCACATATGGTTCAAGGCCGCCGCGCCGCTCGCCGATGCGCGCGAGATACACGCGGCGCTCCTTGCCTATGCGTCGGACTTTGCCCTCCTTGAGACGGCCCTCGCGCCTCATGGCAAGCTTTTGTCGGATCCGGATGTCCGATTGGCGAGCCTGGATCACGCCATCTGGTTTCACCGGCCGTTTCGAGCCGACGAATGGCTGCTTTATTCGCTCGAGAGCCCGAACAGCTTCGGGGCGCGCGGGCTTTGCCGCGGCCAGATCTTTTCCGCGGACGGCAGGCTCGTGGCGTCGACCTCGCAGGAGGGTCTGATGCGTGCCGACCTCACCTGATACCGGCTCATGGGCAGGCGATGAAATACGCGGCAATGAGCAATATCTGCCCAAATTTTGTGCATAAATTATAGGCTGGTCGCCGCCTCGTTGTGCGGCCTGTGTTCTTTTTGTGATTTGAATCAGACGCTTACGTGACAAGGCCAGAGTTGGCACAGGTCTTGAGAAACCGTTACCGGCATCGTCGATCGAATAGTCGCCGCGGGGGTCCGCGGGCGTTCGGCACGATCAACCATGAAGCGGTCCAAATGTAAGGGGTCGAGAGATGAAGCTACTCACAGCAGTGATCAAGCCGTTCAAGCTCGAGGAGGTGCGCACAGCGCTCACCGGTCTCGGGCTGGAGGGCATGACGGTGACGGAGGTCAAGGGGTACGGCCGCCAGAAGGGGCACACCGAGATTTATCGCGGCGCGGAATACGCCGTGAGCTTCCTGCCGAAAATCAAAATCGAGATCGTTGTGCCTTCCGCTCAGGTCGACAAGGCGATCGAGGTCGTTCAGCAGGCCGCCCGCACCGGCCAGATCGGAGACGGCAAGATCTTCGTCGCGCCGATCGAGCGCACGGTTCGGGTGCGCACCGGCGAAACCGATGAAACGGCTCTTTGAGTGCAAAGTGGAGGGACTAAACCTATGAAGTCTATCGACAAGAACCTCGGCGTGGGCTTGGCGGCCCTTACCGTCGTGGCAATGTCCGCGGTGCCGGCGCTGGCTCAGGACGCCGCCCCGGATCCGAACGTTGCCGGTCGCGACACGCAGTTCATCTTCAACACGCTGCTGTTCCTCATCGGCGGCTTCCTCGTCATGTGGATGGCCGCCGGCTTCGCCATGCTTGAAGCCGGCCTGGTCCGCTCCAAGAACGTGGCGATGCAGTGCACGAAGAACATCGCGCTGTACTCGATTGCCGGCCTGATGTTCTGGGTCGTCGGCTACAGCCTGATGTATCCGGGCGATGACGGCTGGATCGTGCCCGACATGGTCGGCAAGTTCTCGCCCTATCCGACGCAGGCTGTCGGTGCCGGCTACGATGCCGCCGGGTACTCGGTCGCTTCGGACTGGTTCTTCCAGATGGTGTTCTGCGCAACCACCGCTTCGATCGTTTCGGGCACGCTGGCTGAGCGTATCAAGCTTTGGCCGTTCCTGATCTTCGTCGTCATCCTCACCGGCGTCATCTATCCGATCCAGGGTTCCTGGGAATGGGGCGCAGGCTGGCTCGACGACATGGGCTTCTCCGACTTCGCCGGTTCGACGCTGGTTCACTCGACCGGTGGCTGGGCGGCTCTTGCAGGCGCGCTGCTGCTCGGCTCGCGTGTCGGCAAGTTCGGCCCGAACGGTGAAATCCATCCGATGCCCGGCTCGTCCATCCCGCTGGCCACGCTCGGTACGTTCATCCTGTGGCTCGGCTGGTTCGGCTTCAACGGCGGTTCGCAGCTCGCCATGGGCACGGTCGGTGACGTTTCCGACGTCTCCCGCGTGTTCGTGAACACCAACATGGCTGCTGCTGCCGGTGTCATCGTGTCCATCGTCATGACGCAGATCCTGTACGGTAAGGTCGACGTCACGATGGCACTTAACGGCGCTCTCGCCGGCCTCGTCGCCATTACCGCCGAGCCTCTGGCTCCGGAAGTCTGGCAGGCTGTCGTGATCGGTGCCGTCGGTGGCGTGATCGTCGTCCTCACGGTTCCGCTGCTCGACAAGCTGCGCATCGACGACGTTGTCGGCGCCATCCCGGTCCACCTGTTCGCCGGCATCTGGGGTACGCTCATCGTGCCGTGGACCAACGGTGACGCCAATGTCGTGACCCAGGCGATCGGTGTCGCGGCAATCGGTGCCTTCGTGTTCGTCGCCAGCTTCGTGGTCTGGGGCTTCCTGAAGTTCACCATCGGTCTGCGTCCGACGGAAGAAGAGGAAGTCGACGGTCTCGACAAAGCCGAGATCGGTATCGAGGCCTACCCGGAATTCGGTTCCGGCAGCCAGCGGATCTGACCCGCGAACAACTGAGCCGGGGATCTCGGTCCCCCGCTCTTCCGGCACAAGTACGGTTCAAGGTGCCGATCGATCCTGTCTCTCAAGCATTCCTCGTGAGAGGATCATGAGCAAAAGCGAGAACGCCCCGGGGCACGGCTCCGGGGCGTTTTTTCGTGGCCTTGTCCGGTAGCCTCAGGGAGATCGGTGGCGTCTTTTGCGGGGGGCGCAGCGAACATCGGCGGTCGCGGGCATTAGATCATTTCCGCAATACGCGGAATCACATCGCCAGCCCGCTCCCCCGCCCGGCCGCCCAAATACGATACTCCCATGGGCGGCCGGGCGGGGGAGCGGGCGGTTCAGCCAAATCCTGAAAGGGAATAGCAGGTGTCCAGGCGCGGGGCAGCTTCCGGACCGGTCGGTTCGGCGTGTCGCCCCGGTTGCCCGATCTGTTGATAGAAGCGGCTTCGCCTGGCTCTTGAATAAGAAGGGCCCCCGGTGCCGGCAGGCTCCGAGGGCTTCGACCTAAACCTGAAGCGCTCTCATCGACAACGCGGAGGTTTCATTACGGTGGCATCGCTGTGCGGGGGACGAAGCAAGCAACGTCCCCCGGGCGTTAGATGCATTTTGCGTTTCCGCTTAGCGGACCTTGAACTCGATGCGACGGTTCTTGGCCCGGCTTTCGCGGTCCGCGTTCGAGGCGATCGGCTGTTCTTCGCCATAACCTTTGGCGGAGAGCCGCTCGGTTTCGACGCCGGCCTTCTTCAGGTAATCGAGGACCGACTGAGCACGGGCCAGCGAGAGGCGCTGGTTGGTGCGGGCCGAACCGATCGAGTCCGTATGGCCGCCGATTTCGACCGCCACCTTGTCGCAGCGGCGGATGATCTGCGCGATTCCATCGAGGAACTCGTTGGAATTGCTGTCGAGTTCCGCACTTGCGTTGGCGAACAGAATGCTGCGGCCGCTGGTAAGCTTTTGCAGTTCGGCGGCGCAGTCCTGTTTGCCGAGAGGCGCGGTCGATGCGGCATTGCCCAAGGCTGCGACCTGCTGGCCGGAGTCGTCAGTGCCGCCCGACGTCGAGCCAGTCGCGATCCTGGCGGTCGACTGCGAAGGTTTCGTTCCCCAGCCTTCCCGCGTCGCCAGCAAGTCGGCCATGGCGGCCTGGATCTCGCCCTGCGGCACGTCCGCGACGTCCGGAAGCGGCCGGTCCTCAGCGTCATGCACGATCGGTTCGGACTGCTTGCCGCCGCCCGATGGAGCTTTGGCGAGCCGAAGCTTGCGCGATGCGCCTTTCGCCAGCGGCGCCTTGACAGGCTTTGCTTTCGTTCCGGCACCCCAGCCATCGCGACGGGCGAGATAGCGGTCGAGGTCGCCAGCGAAGGCAGACTCGCTTAGCGACGGTTCCGTTCCCCAGCTTTCGCGGGTAGCCAGAAGTTCCTTGAGAGCGCCGGACACCTGACCTGCAGGAATATCGGCGACCTGTGGGATCGGGCGTTCGACGTCAGGGGTGGTGACGGTGGAGGTCGCGACGGGCGCAGGCAGTGCTTTGGCGAGTTTGAGTTTCTTGCTTGCACCTTTGGCCAGCGGCGCCTTCACGGTCTTGGATTCGCCGGCGCTGCCCCAACGATCGCGCCGGGCGAGATAGGCGTCGAGATCGCCGGTTACGGTTGCGCTCGATGCCGAAGGCTCGGTTCCCCAGCTCTCACGTGCCGCCAGCAGATCGCTTAGGGCCTGCGAAACCTGGGCGGCGGGGATGTCCGCCACCTGGGGAATCGGACGCTCCACGTCCGGCGTCGCGACGGCGGTTCCGGCGACCGGGGTAGGCAGTGCTTTGGCGAGCGTCAGCTTCTTGGGCGCACCCTTGGCGAGCGGCGCGGCGACCTTCTTGGCGGCCGGCCCCGTGCCCCAGCTATCGCGGCGGGCCAGGTAGCTGTCGAGATCGCCCGTGAAGGACGACGACACCGGAGACGGTTCCGTGCCCCAGCTTTCACGCGTTGCCAGAAGGCTTGCGAGCGACTTCTTGATTTTCGCACTGTCGACGTCCGTCAGGTCGGGGAGCGGGCGGTCGGCGGTGTCGTTGACGGTGGGCTGTACTTCGCCGGTCTTGGGTGCCGGGATGGCTTTCGCCAGATCGAGCTTGGACTTCGCCCCTTTTGCCAGCGGCGCCTTGACCTCTTTCGCAGCCGGGCCCGTGCCCCAGCTATCGCGGCGCGACAGATAGGCGTCGAGATCGCCCGTCACCGTCGCACCGGCGTTGCTGCTCGGTTCCGTGCCCCAGGATTCGCGTTCCTTGAGAAGGGCGTTTCGTGCGCGCACGATGTCAGCCTGTGCGACGGAGCGCATTTCTGGCAGGGGCCGATCGGCGGCGCCGTCGATGGTCGGCTTCACTGTGCCGGTCTTCGGTTGCGGCTGCGCCTTCGCCAGGTCGAGTTTCGGCTTCGCGCCTTTCGCCAGCGGTGCCTTCACCTCCTTCGCGGCGGGGCCCTTGCCCCAGGTGTCGCGCTGGGCAAGGTAGGTCGAAAGATCCGCCGTTCCCATCAGGCCGCCAGCAGCGGATTCGGCGTTCGCGCTTGCGCCGGCCTCATCGCTTCCAGAGGTGTCGGCGAAGGATGCTGTGGCTCCCTTGGCCAGCGGCGCCTTGACCGGCGAAGCCTCCATCATGCCCCAGGATTCCCGGAGCTTGAGGAATGCGGAAAGGTCGCCGGTGGCCGGGGCCGTTACGGTCGCTGCTTTCGAAACGCCGCCGGCTGCCGCGGCCGATTTGGAACCGCCGGGATCGGCGGTGGATTTTGCCGGGCTCGTGCCCCAGGACTCGCGTTCGGCGAAGAGCTTCTTGAGATTGCCGTCGAGTTGCGAACGGGGGATGTCCGACAGTTCCGGGAGCGGGCGTTCCTTCGCGGCATGGACGACAGGGTCCTTGGCCGCGCCGGCGCTGTCGGTCGAGCCGGTTCCGCCCGATGCGGCGGCGAAGCTTTCCGGCGCACCCTTGGCAAGCGGCGCCTTCACTTCCTTCGCTTCGCTGGAGCCCCAGCCTTCGCGGGTTTTCAGGTAATCGGAAAGGGTCGTCGCCGGCAGCGCAATAACCGCCTCATTGTTGTCGGGCTCGGGCGTGGCGGCGACCTTGGTCGCGCCGCAGTTGTCGTAGCCGAGCAGTTCGCAGATGTATTCCTTCAGCCTCGATTGCAGGTCTGGCGGCGTCTTGGCTTCGGCAAGTCGAATGACCGAGGGGGATGCGGTTTCGCCGGATACCGCAAATCCGGCGGCCGACTGCGCGCCCATGAGGCCGGGCGACTTAAGGCCCGCGGCGCTCCGGCAGGGAACGAGTGAAGTGGTTGTCTGGCAGATCTCGCCAAGGGCGAGAGTGATCGGGCGCTCTTCGGAAACGGCTGGCGATGCGAATGCGCAGCACAGTCCGAGGAGTATCGTTTTACGCATCATACCTCAGGGTCCTCCAGTTTCGTTACTGCCGTTATGGACCGGTTTACCTTAAGTTTCGGTATCGAGCGCCCGGCTCACAGACTTGATGCGCCTGTTTTTTCGCCGGATTCTCACGGTCGGCCGGGCGGGCTCTTCGCGACCCACTCCAAACCAGCAACAAAACGTGTACTCTGCAACCTGAAGTATCATCCGCGGAATGGACGAAGCATTGAGAGGTCGTCAGAGCCCTGCTTTCGTTGCACGGCACCGCAAATGATCTACATTTCGCAATGGATTAACACAACAGCGAATGGGCCATGACAACGCTTTCTGTGCGTTGAACCGGACTTCATTTTCACTGCGCACTCCAACGGACAAAATACGGAACATGAACAAAGAAGCCGACAGCAGCGAGATCAGGCTCTATGGCCACGAGGGCTTCGAGGGCATGCGCAGGGCCGGGCAGCTCGCCGCGACCGCGCTCGATATGCTTACCGAGCATGTGCAGCCGGGCGTCACCACCGAAGAACTCGACGAACGCATCATGGCGTTCGCCGCCGAACACGATGCCATCCCCGCCACGCTCAATTATCGCGGTTACACGAAGGCAATCTGCACCTCGGTCAATCACGTCGTGTGCCACGGCATTCCCGGCCCGAAGGCCCTGCGCGAGGGCGATATTGTCAATATCGACGTGACTTTGATTGTCGACGGCTGGCATGGCGATACCAGCCGCATGTACGGAGTCGGCAGGATTTCGAGAAAGGCCGAGCGGCTTATCGATGTCACCTACGAATCCTTGATGCGCGGCATCGCGGCCGTTCGTCCCGGTCACACCACCGGTCATATCGGTGCGGCAATCCAGAGCTACGCGGAAGGCGAGCGGTGCAGTGTCGTGCGCGAGTTCTGCGGCCACGGTCTCGGCCGCCAGTTCCACGAGCGGCCGAACATCCTGCATTACGGCGAGGCGGGCGAAGGCGTTGTTCTCCGGCCGGGGATGATCTTTACCATCGAGCCGATGATCAATCTCGGGCGGGCGGCGGTGAAGGTTCTGCCTGACGGCTGGACGGCCGTGACGCGCGACCGGCAACTGTCGGCTCAGTTCGAGCATTCGATCGGCGTCACCGAAGATGGTTGCGAGATCTTTACCGGCTCCCCCGCAGGGTATGACCGCCCGCCTTACGCCGGCTGAGGCCAAGGCCGCGACTGGAGGTCGCGGCTGGCTCGCACAAGGGGAAATCCGAGGCCGTGGCGGAGCATTCCGCCACCGTCGTTTTTCTGTCATCGCTATCAGGAAACCGAAACGGTGCCGGGAGATTTCGACAAAACGAACAGGCGTGCGCGGCCAGCAGCCGAGGGACGCTCGACCGATCAGGCGAAACTCAGCCTGGATGGCGGATTTTCCGATGCCGGTGTTCCCGACGTTACCGGCCACCGGCAGCGTTTGAGGCAACGTTTCGTCGCCGGCCCCGAGGCGCTCCCCGATTACGAGCTTCTCGAACTCGTTCTTTTCAGGGTGTTCGCCCGCAAGGACACCAAGGGCCTGGCGAAGCGGTTGATCGCCAGGTTCGGGTCGTTCGCCGAAGTCATCAATGCGCCGCCGGAGCGGCTGAAGGAGATCAAGGGCGTGGGGGAAGCAGTCGTCACAGAGTTCGCCGTCGTTCGGGCCTCGGCCTTGCGGCTGGCCCGAAGCGAGATGTCGCAAAAGCCGGTGCTTTCGTCATTCGCGGCGGTGATCGACTACGTGCGCGCCGCGCAGGCCTACCATTATCGCGAACAATTCAGGATCTTGTTCCTGGACAAGAAAAACAGAGTCATCGCCGACGAAGTGCAAGGCGAAGGAACGGTCGACCACACCCCGGTCTATGTGCGCGAAGTCGTCAAGCGCGCGCTGGAAGTCGGTGCGACGGCGCTGATCCTCGTCCATAATCATCCTTCTGGCGATCCGACTCCATCAAGAGCCGATATCGACATGACAAACCTGATCATCGAAGCCGGGCGGCCGCTGGGCGTCGCCGTGCACGACCACATTATCGTCGGTCGCGAAGGCCATACGAGCTTCCGTTCGAAGGGGCTGGTGCGATGAAGGCCGCATCCCTCCAGACCTGCCCCGCCACGCTGCTGGGTTCCGGCATCGGCCCGCGCGACCCGCGCAGCCTCGTCAGCAATTATCTGGCGCTCGACGGTCCGCCCGCGATCGATTTTCCGGAGCTGTGCCGCCGCGCGCCGCTGCTCGCCGGAGACCTGGCCTACAGGGTTTTCTGTGTCCCCCGGTTCTCGGAATACCGTTCGGCCAACCATCAGATGCTGGTGGGCCGCGCGCGGCACCATCTTCGCGGCGCTATTCGGCATACGCTCGATACGCGCGTTGGCAAGGTCTCGGTGTACGAAATGATGCCGGACGGGGAGCCGCGCGGGCACATCATGGTGATCCACGGCTGGACCAGCGAAGCCTCGTTCATGATGGGGCTCGCGGAGCCGCTGCGGCGAAGCGGCTTCCGGGTGGTGCTGGCGGATTGTCCGGCGCACGGCCGTAGCGCGGGCGAGCATACGACGCTGATCTCCTGCGCTCAGGCGATGGTGGATGTCGCGGTACGGTTCGGGCCGTTCGACGGCGCACTGGCCCATTCGATGGGTGCGTTGGCAACGTTGATGGCGGGGGTCGGCGATGCACCGATGCCACATCCGGTGCTGTTCAAGCGCTATTGCCTGATCGCGGCTCCCAACCGGTTCAAGGAAGTGACAAGCCGGTTCTCGCAGCGGCTCGGCCTCTCGTACGGCGCGCAACGCCAGTTCGAGAAGCAACTGGAGCGGATCGCCTATATGCCGATCGAGGATTTCTCGACCGATCGGTTCCTTTCGGTTGTCCGGCAGCCCACGCTGGTTATCCATGCCAAGGACGACCGCGAGGTTCCTTTCCACAATGCCGAGGAAATCGCGGCGGTCGGCGGACACATCACGTTGCTGCCGTTTCAGGGGCTCGGGCACCGCAAGATCCTCTACGCGCCGCCGGTCGTCCGCTCGGTTGTCGCATTCTTTCGCGCACTCGACGAAAGTTGAGGATGGGGCCGGATGGGCGGACCAGAATTTCGCGACCGCCACACTCGTGTTCCGTCTCCGAAACTTGGTTCCCTTGCGGCACCCGATCGACCAAGCGTTAGTGACGCAACACGAGCCTCGATCTGTCGACCGATCCCGATTATATGATTTGCTCGTCGCGAACGCGCCGAGCCGAATCCGCACCGGGCTCGCGCCAACAGGGAAGGCATCCGTATGGCCACAACCCGGCACAACAAGGTCATCATTCTCGGCTCCGGGCCGGCGGGATACACCGCAGCGGTCTATGCCGCGCGGGCGATGCTCAAGCCGCTCCTATTGCAGGGAATTCAGCCCGGCGGGCAGCTTACGATCACGACCGACGTCGAGAACTATCCGGGCTTCGCCGACCCGATCCAGGGTCCGTGGCTGATGGAGCAGATGGAAGCCCAGGCGCGTCACGTCGGCACGGAAATCGTGCTCGACCACGTGAACGAAGTGGAGCTTTCGAAGCGGCCTTTCCGGCTCGCGTGCGAATCCGGCGACGTCTACACCTGCGATGTCCTGATCATCTGCACCGGCGCCCAGGCGCGCTGGCTGGATCTCCCGTCGGAGGAGAAATTCAAGGGATTCGGCGTTTCGGCATGCGCCACCTGCGACGGCTTCTTCTATCGCGACAAGGAGGTGGTGGTGATCGGCGGCGGCAATACCGCGGTCGAGGAAGCGATCTTCCTGACGAACTTCGCCAAGCGGGTGACGCTGGTGCATCGACGTGACAGCCTCCGGGCCGAGCGGATCATGCAGGACCGGCTGTTCAAGCATCCCAAGATCGAGGTGGTGTGGAACCACGTCGTGGAGGAGGTGACCGGGGACGAAAACCCGAAGTCTGTCACCGGTATCCGGTTGAAGCATGTGGAGACGGGCGAGATCACCGAGCGCCCCGCCGACGGCGTGTTCGTGGCCATCGGGCATGCCCCGGCGACCGAGATGTTCGCCGGTCAGCTCGAGATGAAATCGAACGGCTATATCGTCACGGCGCCCGATTCGACGGCCACTTCGGTTCCAGGTGTTTACGCGGCCGGCGACGTGACGGACGAAATCTATCGTCAGGCGGTGACGGCGGCCGGCATGGGCTGCATGGCGGCACTTGAGGCGGAACGCTATCTGGCGCATCTCGAAGAAGCGGCCGAGCCGGCGGAATAATCCGTTCCGCCGCGCAAGGCCAACCTGTCCGTCCTCTTCCGTGCTAACGAAGCTGGCAGGGCAGACGCGCAAGGAACGGTGACAGGCATGGACTGGGATAAGCTGCGCATCTTTCACGCGGCGGCGCAGGCCGGCAGCTTCACGCATGCCGGGGAGTCGCTGAACCTCAGCCAATCGGCGGTGAGCCGGCAGGTAGCGGCGCTTGAGCGCGACCTGAAGCAGCCCTTGTTCCACCGGCACGCGCGCGGCCTCGTCCTGACCGAGCCGGGCGAGATCCTGTTCCAGACCGTCGCCGAGGTGATGAACAAATTGCAGACGGCCGAGATGTTGCTTGCCGATACGGCAACGCAGCCGACTGGCGATTTGCGCATCACCGCGCCATTGGGTCTCGGTACGGTATGGGTCACGCAGCGGGTGAGCGAGTTCCAGGAGCTCTACCCGGATGTGAACGTCGAGTTGATCCTCAACGACGAGCAGATCGACATCGCCATGCGCGCCGCCGATGTCGCGATCTGGACCGGCGATCCCGAACAGCCGGACCTCATTCGCCGGCGTCTGTTCGAGATCAAGGTGCGGCTCTACGCGTCCACGAGTTACGTTAAGAAGCATGGCGTGCCGCAGAGCCTCGCCGATCTCGACCGGCACCGGCTGGTGTCCTACAGCGGCCGGCCTGCGGCGCACCTCGCGCCCATCGTGTGGCTGGAGACCGCGGGCCGGGAGGATGGTACGCCGCGCGTGCCGGTGTTCCGGGTCAACAGCGTCATCGCTCTGAAATACGCCATCCAATCGGGCATCGGCATCGGCATGCTGCCGGAATACATGACCGAGGAGGAGGCCGATCTCGTCCCACTGCTCGAGAACATCGACGCGCCGATGCTCGATGTGCAGTTCGTCTATCCCGAAGAGCTGAAGACGGCGAAGAAGGTCCACGTCCTGCGGGACTTCCTGTTGTCGAAGTCGCGCCGGTGGCGGGTGTAGTTTCACCGGCGCTCAGGGGATTTGCCGGCGGCGGCCTGTTTCGCTATCAGTAGCCGCATACGGTTCCCGAACGAAAAATGAAACCTGACGAGGGCGGTCCGCCCGGCGTTTCGCCGGCCGGCCGCGTGCCCCATCCGAAGCGACAAGAACAGACAGACCATGGCAAAGACGCTCTACGACAAGATCTTCGACGACCACACGGTTAATGTGCAGGACGACGGCACGGCGGTGATCTACATCGACCGGCATCTGGTGCACGAGGTGACGAGCCCGCAGGCCTTCGAGGGTCTGCGCATGGCCGGCCGGAAGGTGCGCGCGCCCGAGAAGACGCTGGCCGTGGTCGACCATAACGTTCCCACGACCGACCGGTCGAAGGGCATCGACGATCCGCAGAGCGCTATCCAGGTCGAAACGCTCGCCACCAACGCGGCGGAATTCGGGATCGAATATTACAACGAACTCGACGCGCGGCAGGGTATCGTCCATGTCGTCGGCCCCGAGCAGGGTTTCACGCTGCCGGGGACCACGATCGTTTGCGGCGATAGTCATACGTCGACGCATGGCGCGTTCGGCGCCCTGGCGCACGGCATCGGCACGTCCGAGGTTGAGCATGTGCTCGCCACGCAGACGCTGGTTCAGAAGAAAGCCAAGAACATGCGCGTCACCGTCGACGGTGTGCTGCCGGAGCATGTCACGGCGAAAGACATTATCCTGGCGATCATCGGTGAGATCGGCACGGCCGGCGGTACCGGCCACGTCATCGAATATGCGGGCGAAGCGATCCGCGCGCTTTCGATGGAAGGCCGCATGACTGTCTGCAACATGTCGATCGAAGGCGGTGCGCGTGCCGGCATGATCGCCCCCGACGAAAAGACCTTCGCCTTCCTGAAGGACCGTCCCAAGGCGCCGAAGGGCGCGGCCTGGGACATGGCGATGAAATACTGGGAGACGCTGCATTCCGACGAAGGCGCGCACTTCGACCGTGAGGTGAAGCTCGACGCGGCATCGCTGCCGCCGATCGTCACCTGGGGCACGTCGCCGGAGGATGTCGTGGCGGTGACGGGTAACGTGCCCAATCCCGACGATCTCGATGACGTCAACAAGCAGGCGTCGATGAAGCGGGCGCTCGAGTACATGGGCCTGACGCCCGGCACGCCGATGACCGAGGTCCCGCTCGACGTTGTGTGGATCGGTTCGTGCACGAACGGTCGGATCGAGGACCTGCGCGCGGTGGCGGAAATCGTCAAAGACCGCAAGATCTCGGACAAGCTGGATTATGCGATGATCGTTCCGGGCTCGGGGCTGGTCAAGGCGCAGGCGGAGGCGGAAGGTCTCGACAAGATCTTCACGGCCGCCGGTTTCGAATGGCGCGAGCCGGGCTGTTCGATGTGCCTGGGGATGAACCCGGACCAGTTGAAGCCCGGGCAGCGTTGCGCGTCGACCTCCAACCGCAACTTCGAAGGGCGTCAGGGCTACAAGGGCCGCACGCACCTCGTTTCGCCGCAGATGGCGGCGGCGGCTGCGCTCGAAGGCCACTTCGTCGATATCCGGAGCTGGTCGCCGGGTGCTTGAGGTAGAGGGGGCGGTTACGCCGTTGCCTAAGGCGTGACCGCTGCCCGCGCGAGCCTTGAAGGAGACAGCGGCCATGGCCCGCGGCCCGATTGACTTCGCGAAACTAGAGCGGGCGGGTGTGCCGTTCGCGGGCTTTGCGGCTGGCGAAACGGTTTACTTCGGCAACGAGCCGGGCGGCACGATGTACGCGGTCCGCTCGGGGCTGGTCGATATCCTGGCCTACGGTCAGGTGCTTGAGACCGTCGGCTCGGGCGGCATCTTCGGCGAGCTGTCGCTGATCGACGGGGGCGAGCGGCTTGCGGCCGCGCTGGTCATCTCCAACGCCGAGCTGGCGATTTTCGACCGCGCGGCGTTCCTGGCGCAGGTGCGGGCCGATCCGGCGTTTTCGCTCTATGTTCTGCAGGTTCTTTCGCAGCGGCTGAGGCGTCTGGATGACTGGCTGGTGGCAGGGAGCGGTTAAGGCCGGGGTGGTGCGGCTTGTCTATATATTTGATTTTACATGGTAATTTAGTTGTGGCGAAAGGTGCCATAACTGAAAGGGCGGGCCTGCGGTGTTGGGGCCGCCGCACAGTCGCAAAATTTGCGACTGTGCGAAATCGGCGTCGGGGCGACGGTGGATGTAGGTGTTGACCCTGAGAGTTCACCGTGTATCCATGCCGGCATGCGAGAGGGGTGCTATTCCTGTCTCAACCCCATGATTTAAAACAGTTTTTGCATAGTCGCAAAATTTGCGACCATGCACGGACTCTGGCGGTATGCGAGAGAAATCGAGCGTGGAAAAGTCTGAGCTTTCCGGAGAAACTTCGCAGTCGACCCAAGACTTGGTCGTGTTCAGCACCGATGACGGCAACCTCACGATCGACGTTCGTATCGAGGATGAGACGGTCTGGTTGACGGCAGAACAGGTTGCAACGCTTTTCGACCGCGACAAGAAAACGATCTATAAGCACATCAATAATATCTATCGGTCTGGAGAACTTGACCGGGAGGAAACTTCCCGCACTGAGAAGCAAGTTGGCGGTAATAGCCGTTCCTACGACGTCGAATACTATGATCTGGATGCCATCATATCGATCGGATACCGAGTAAAATCGGCCAAAGGCGTTAAATTTCGGCGCTGGGCCACGCGTACACTGCGCGATCACCTCGTAAAGGGCTACACGCTCAACGAACGGCGCCTCAGCGAAGAGCGGGTCAAGGAACTCGAGGACACCATTGCCTTGATGCGCCACACGCTCCTCGCGCACCAGCTCGAGACTGACGAAGCCGAGGCGATGCTCGGCGTCATCACGAAGTATGCCCGTTCGTGGCGGCTGCTGCTGCAATACGATGAGGACCGGCTGCCGGAAGCGCCTCCGCAATCCCTCGACGAAATGGTCGAACTCGAGGTCGACGAGGCGCGTGAGGCTATCGCGCAGCTCAAGAAGGAGCTGATGAACAAAGGCGAGGCTTCCGACCTGTTCGGACGCGAGCGGGGGCACGGGCTCGAAGCCATTCTCGGAACCATCGAGCAATCTTTTGGCGGGGAAGCGCTATATCCAAGCGTAGCTTCGCGAGCGGCTCACCTGTTCTACTTCATCATCAAGGACCATCCGTTTTCGGACGGCAACAAGCGCATCGGCAGCTTCATGTTCGTGCGCTATCTGGAAATCAACGGCTCGCTCCAGAAGAAGGATGGTTCGGACCGCTTCGATCCGAACGCCCTGGTCGCGCTTGCCTTGCTGGTGGCCGAAAGCGATCCGAGCCAGAAGGAGCTTATCGTCAAGCTGGTGTTGAACCTGATGGCGGATGACGATCAGGGCTGAACCGGAAGCAGCCGGGGCAGCGGCTGTCAGGCGTAGAGAACGGCAGCGACGGAAGCGGCCATTATCGCAAAGATGATGATCGCGAAGCCGATCAGTTGTTTCCAATAAGCGATCATGGTCGCGTGTTTGATAATGATCACGATGGGGACGAACAGGGCAACGCTGACGAAGAAGTTCAGCATGCCCGCCCAGGTCGTTTCCGGCGCAATCGCTCCGTACATATTGAGGCAGATGAGGGAGTTGAAATCGGGAACGCACATGGTCTGCAGCGTCTCGGCACCCGCGGACTCCACGAGTTGCCGGACTTCAGGGTCGGACAGGTCGGGCTTGCCACGCTCAATGAACGTCAGGATGCCCGGCAGCAACGAAAACGGCTGCAGGAAAAGCGAAGGTCCGGCCGACATGGCCGCTGCCTGGAAATACTCGGCGAACTTGATGCCGGTCCAGCCGAACAGCCGGATCGGCAGGTACATCGCCAAGAACATCAGGCCGCCGATCAGCGGCTGAACGTATTGCCAGACAAAGTCGAGCCCCTTCGGCATCACCGGAACGTCCAGCGCCGCCGCCACCATCGAATGCAGCGCGACGATCGTCGCGGCCATCGTCAGATAGAAACCCAGGCGGGCGTTGAAGTCCTCGCGCTCGCCGAGCCGGATCTCGCGGGCAACGCCGACCGGAGTGAAGGTCGCGCGGACCGCCAGCTTGAAATAACCGAACAGGCCGCGGGTCTTCTCTTCGACGAATTGAGCGAACATCGGCGGCGGCCTCCGGTCACGCGGAACGATGGAACGGCGCGATCAGGGGACCAGCTTGTAACCGCCGGTTTCCGTCACAAGGAGTTCCGCGTTGGAAGGGTCTTTCTCGATCTTCTGGCGCAGTCGGTAGATGTGCGTTTCGAGCGTATGGGTCGTGACTCCGGCGTTGTAGCCCCAAACCTCATGCAAAAGCACGTCGCGCGTGATGACCTTCTCACCCGAGCGATAGAGAAACTTGAGGATCGACGTTTCCTTCTCGGTCAGCCGGATCTTGGTGCCGCTCTGGTCGACCAGCAGCTTGGAGGCTGGTTTGAAGGTGTAATGGCCGATGGTGAAGACAGCATCCTCGCTCTGCTCGTGCTGGCGTAACTGGGCGCGAATGCGGGCCAGCAGCACGGCGAACTTGAACGGCTTCGTGACGTAATCGTTGGCTCCGGCGTCCAGGCCGAGAATCTGGTCGGCATCGGAGTCGTTGCCAGTGAGCATGATGATCGGGCTCTTGAAGCCGCCCTTGCGCAGGATCTTCACCGCTTCGCGGCCATCCATGTCCGGCAGGCCGACATCGAACAGCACAAGGTCGTAATGGACCGCCTTCGCGCGCTCGATCCCGGTCGATCCCGTATCGGCTTCGCTGACTTCGAACTCGTCGTGAAGGTTCAACTGGTCTCTCAGGGACCCACGGAGATCGTCGTCGTCGTCAACGATGAGGATCTTGCGGACGTTGCTCATGGTCTTGTCGGCTCCGAAGACTGTCTGGGCGCGGCGGACATGTTACTTACCACGCGTCGAAACGAAAGCGATAGTTGCGGGAATTGGTTGCCGGGAAAACGTATGGAGCATGTATTTCCCGCGATAGCGGCGGCCGGGCTCGCGTAGATGTTGAACGGCGTTCCGGAGGATACCCGATTTGCGCAAACGATCGGTTCAAAGAATCGTTGTCCGGCGGCGGCCCGGCGCCGGCGGAGAGGGGCTGCTCGCAGCCGGTCCCCTGATCGTGCGATGCGCCTTGGGCCGAGGCGGTATCATCGCGCGCAAGCGTGAGGGAGACGGCGGGACACCGCTGGGCCGATGGCCGCTGCGTAACGGGTTTTATCGCGCGGATCGCCTGACCGCGAAGCCGGCGACCGCGGTGACGCTGCAGGCGATGAGGCGTGATTTCGGCTGGTGCGATGCTCCCGGCGATCGCAACTACAACCGGTTCGTTCGCCACCCCTATGCCGCTTCGGCCGAAAGGCTCTGGCGGGAGGATGGGCTTTACGACGTGGTGGTGGTGATCGGCTACAACGACCGGATGCGCCGGCGCGGCGCGGGGAGCGCGATCTTTCTACACGTCGCCGAGCGCGACGGGCGGGGAAGGCTCAAGCCCACGGAAGGGTGCATTGCCCTGCCGCTGGCGCACCTGCGGCGGTTGCTGCTTGTGCTCGGCCCGGCGTCGGACGTCCTCATAGCCGTGTGAGGGGTTGGCAAAGATAAAAGGCCCGTCCAGCGTGGAACGGGCCTTTCATGATCTTCAATCGCGCACTTCAGGCCGGCGCAGCGCGCCAGTGGGCTTGGGTCGGTAAGTTATTCCGACTTGCCTTCCTCGGCTGCCTTGGCGGCTTCCTCGGCTTCGGCCTGCGCGGCGGCTTCCTGGGCGGTTGCCTCGGCGATCAGGTTCTGAGCTTGGCCGACCCAGTCCTGCTTTTCGATCTGGCCATCCAGCGACAGGAATTCGTCGACGTTGGCGATGTCCTCGTCCGAGAAGTTGGCGACCTGCTCGAGCTTGATGCAGTTGACCTGCTTCAGGCGCAGCGCCAGCTCGCCATCAATGCCGTTGATCTGCGTGAGATCGTCGGGCTGGCCCTTCTGCTTCTTGAAGCCTTTCCAAGCCGCGTTGAGCCGACGTGCGCGCGCATCCGTGCGCTCGGCGATACGTGCCGAACGGCCGCGACGGCCGCGCAGGTAATACAGCTTCGCGCGGCGGACACGACCGCGGCGGACGACGATGATTTCAGCGATCAGCGGCGAATAGACCGGGAAGACACGCTCGACGCCCTCACCGTAAGAGATCTTGCGGACGGTGAAGCTCTCGTTGAGACCGCCGCCGGTGCGGGCGATGACAACGCCTTCATAGGCCTGGAGGCGTTCGGTCTTACCCTCGACGACCTTGACCATGACACGGACCGTGTCGCCGGGGCCGAATTCCGGCACGCCGCGCTTGGCGGAGATGGCACGCATCTGCTCTTTTTCGAGCTGTTCGATGATGTTCATTGTTGTTCTACCTCGTGCGAAAGCAAAAGCAGAGGATCTCGCCGCAAGCGCCGGTAATCGGGGCGGTCGGAGGTCATGCAACCCATATCAGGGAGAATTCAAGGGCGCTTGATACCGCAGCGGCCGTTAATTGTCGATGGCCGAATTGTCCGATCCGCGCGCTCAGGGCGCTTTTTTCGGGTTAACGGGGCCATTCTTCGCGTCCAGAAGGTCGGGACGGCGCCGCGCCGTCAAGTCTTCGGCGCTTTTCCGGCGCCAGCGGGCGATGCGGGCATGATCGCCAGAGAGCAGGACATCCGGTATGGATCGTCCCTCCCATTCGCGAGGGCGGGTGTATTGCGGATATTCCAGAAGGCCGTTTTCGAAGCTCTCCTCGCCCAGGCTCTCGCTTGCGCCGAGCACGCCGGGCAGCAGCCGGACGCAGGCGTCGATCAGTGCCATCGCGGGGATTTCACCGCCCGAGAGGACGTAGTCGCCGATCGAGACCTCGCGGAACGCGCGGGCTTCGAGCACGCGCTCGTCAACGCCCTCGAAGCGGCCGGCAAGGAGCAGGACGCCGGGAGCAACCGCCAGTTCGCGCACGATGGATTGGGTCAAAGGTTCGCCGCGCGGCGACAGATAGATGCGCGGAAGGTCGCTGGCGTGCCGGTTCGCGACGGCATCGTCGAGGGCAGCCGCGACGACGTCGGCGCGCAACACCATACCGGCACCTCCGCCCGCCGGTGTGTCGTCCACCTGCCGGTGACGACCGAGGCCGAAGTCTCGGATGCCGACCGTATCCAGCGACCAGCGGCCGTCGGTTAGCGCCGTGCCGACGATAGAGGCCGCCAGCGGTCCGGGGAACATCTCCGGGAACAGGGTGAGCACAACCGCGCGCCACGGATCGGTGGAGGCCGTCTGGCTATCCATGTCGCCTGTTGGTTCGGGCACCGGTCCTGGGTCCTCGTCCCGTCATTTCGCGCGAGACCGTTTCCGCGTTCGGCGGAATCGAGCACGTCGTCTTTATTCACGGCGTTGATCGGCCTGATCGCCCGGGTCTGGGTCTGGTCTCCACAGGGCCGCCGGCCTCAGCCGTCGACACCTTCGACAACGACGATGTCGATGGTGCCGGCGCCTTGCCGCAACGCTTTCGCCTCGGCGTATTCCGTCGACTTCGCATAGCCCAGGGCGTGATCGTAGCTGGGGAATTCCAGCACGACATTGCGGGCAACGCCGTTGCCTTCGACGATCTCGTGGCGGCCGCCGCGGACGATCGGGCGCCCCTCGTACTTGTCGAGCGCGACCTTGGATTTGGCAACGTACTGTCCCCAGGCATCCGGGTCCGTGACGACGGCGTGGGCGATGACATATCCCTTCGGCATGGCGCGTTTTCCTCGTGGTGCTCTTGTTGACGGGCGGTCAGTCGCCGACCGCCGCTTTGATTTCCTGAATGAACCGCCGGGCGGCGGCCTTCGGGTCGCGCGCCGCGTTGATCGGTCGGCCGACGACGATGTGGTCGGCGCCGGACGCGATGGCATCCGCCGGCGTTGTTATGCGCTTTTGATCGCCCGCGGCATCGCTGTCCAGTCTGATGCCGGGGGTGACGATGCGAAATCCCTGCGCCGTGACAGCCCGGACGGCGGCGGCTTCCTGACCGGATGCGATGACGCCGTTGAAGCCTGCCGCACTCGCCAGTTTCGCGCGGCGCATGACGAGGTCGCGCGGCGCCATGGTTGTGCCCTGCTCGGCGAGATCTTCTTTGCCCAGCGAGGTGAGTACGGTGACTGCGAGAAGCTTGAGCCCGGTGTCGCCGCGGCCGGCGAGGGCGGCCCGGAGCGTTTGGGTGTCGTGGCCATGAATGGTGAGGAATTCGGCGCCAAGGCCGGCAACCTGGGCCACCGAGCGCTCCACCGTGTTGCCGATGTCGAGAAGCTTGGCGTCGACGAAAACGCGGCAGCCTTTATCGACCAGGTCGGCGACGAGACCGAGGCCGCTGTCGCCGCGGGCGCCTGTGAGAAGAAGTTCGAGCCCGACCTTGTAGAAAGCGACCTCGTCACCGAGCTCCGCGACGAGATCGCGGGCTTCGGCCACCGTCGGCAGGTCGAGTGCGACGATGAGACGGTCGCGCGGGGTCGGGTCCGTCCCGGTTTGCAGCGGCATGTGCGTGTTGCTCCGTTCGGTCGTCCCGCATGGGGCGGGCCGCATCGCAGTTACGTCATGCGATGCGGCGACCCATCGCGCTGCGGGTCAGACGGCCGCGCCTTTCTGTTTCGCCAACTCGGCCAGATTGACTTCCGGGCGGGCGCCAACGTGAGAAATGACTTCGGCGGCGGCGATCGAGCCCAGCCGGCCGGCGGTGGCGAGGTCCTTGCCGGTGGCGATCCCGTACAAGAGGCCCGCAGCGTAGAGGTCGCCGGCGCCGGTTGAGTCCTCGACCTTGGCGACCGGGTCAACCGGAATCTCGATGCGGTTGGTGCCGGAAATGATCAGCGAGCCCTTGCCGCTGCGGGTGAGCGCGGCCAGTTCGGTGTCTTCCATGGTACGGCGCGCGGCTTCCTCGAAGTCTTCGGTCTGATAGAGCGACTTGATCTCATCCTCGTTGGCCAGAAGGATATCGATGCCGTCGCGGATCAGCTCGCGGAATTCGTCGCGGTGGCGATCGACGCAGAAACCGTCGGACAAGGTGAGCGCAACCTTGCGGCCGGCCTTGCGGGCGATCTCAACGGCTTGGCGGAAGGCCGCCTTGGCGTCTGGACGGTCGAACAGATAGCCTTCCAGATAAACGATCTTGGCGGCGGCGATCTCGGCGGGATCGACCTCGCCGTCGTCGATATCAGTCGAGATCCCGAGGAAGGTGTTCATCGTACGCTCGCCATCGGGGGTGACGAGGATCAGCGAACGCGAGGTCGGGTCCTTGCCCTCGACCGGCTTCGAATTGAACGCAACGCCCGCGGCGCGGATATCGTGCGCGAAGACCTTACCGAAATCGTCGTTCGCCACCTTACCGATAAAGCCGGCGCGTCCGCCAAACGAAGCAACGCCGACCAGAGAGTTGGCGGCCGAACCGCCGGAGATCTCAACGCCGGGGCCCATGTCCTTATAGAGCGCTTCCACCGTTTCGGCGTCGACGAGGCGCATATGGCCCTTCGGGGCATCGTGGCGCGCGAGGAAATCGTCGTCGCAACGGCCGATGATGTCCACGATGGCGTTGCCGATGCCGATGACGTCGTAGCGGATGTCGCTCATGCCTACTCCTTGTCTGGCCGGGCGCGGATGCCTGGCTGCGGTTTGTTTCTGCCTGTTCGAGAATGGCGGCACTATAGGCATCGAGGGGCGAAGGGCAACCCGAGCCGATTAGCTACGGCTGTTCGATCCCGCTCGCCGGGGCAAAGAACCGGAGCCTCGATGAGGGGACCGTTCGTCAGAGACGCACAGGCTGAGTGATGCCGTTCGCGTGCGCGTCAGCGGGCGCGCTGGGCGAGCGCCAGGATCAGTTGCTCGGCAATCAGATCGTCGCGGGCGCCGGTCTGCCGCGCATTGCGCGTCGCCCGTGCAATGGCGTTGCTGGCCATTGCAAGCGCGGGGCCGGTCCATTTGCGAAGCTGAGCGGTGACGGCGTTCTTCTGCTTGAAGTGCAGCGGCGGACGCAGGGACTTCATCGCATCGGCCGCCGAACGGCCGGCGTCGATGTCCGCTTGAAGGCGGTGCAGGCGCTGGAAGTGGCGCTGCAAGGCGATCAGGACCGTTTGCGGGCTCTCTCCCGAGGTCATCGCGCGGGTCAACTCGCGCACTGCGGTTGCCGCGTCGCCGCCTGCCGCGGCGTTGACGATTCGGTCGATGTTGAGTTCCGAAGCATCGCTGACGACCGCCTCGACGTCAGCGACCTCAATGGTCTTGCGGCCGGCGCAATAAAGGACGAGCTTGCCAACTTCGCCGCGCGACAGCGCCCGGTCGGCGCCAAGCTGCGTCACCAGAAGCTCGCGGGCATCCGGCGAAATCCGCATCCCTGCCGCCGCGACCTCTTCATCGACGAGGGCGGACAGATCGCGCCCTTCATCGGGGTAACAGGCGATGGCGGCGGCGTATCGCGATTTCTCGAAGGTGCTACGCAGCGTGTCGCTGGGTTTCAGGTTGCCGGCTTCGACCACAAGGATCCCCGGCAGCGGCGCGTCATCGACCAGGGTTTTCAGCATCCGCGCGTTGATGCGGCGCCCGGCCACGGCGTGAATGACTTTGCGGCCGCCGAACATCGGGACGGTCATCAACTCGACGGTCAACCGCTCGGGATTGTCGTCCAGGTCGGCGTCGTCCAGCCGTACGATTTCGGAAGCAGGCGTTTCAAGCGCCGCCCAGTTGCGGGCCGCCGTGCGTGCGCGTTCGCTCACGAGGCCGGCATCCGTGCCGTAGGCAAGGACCGCGCAGATCTTGACGTCGGGAGATTTCAGGAACCGATCGGCTTCGTGGCTCTTGATCGCGCCCATGATTTATCCGCCGATATTCGTCCGGGGGGAGATACCGCCGCCGGTCGTTGTCGATCCCAAAAGGGCGCCGGCGCTCCTGAGGAGATGACGGGACAACAGCGAACGCTGCCCGGTGTCCGGTTTGAAATCGGACGCGCTAAGATCGTCTCGATATTTCAAGCGGCGGTGGCGAAGAAGGCGGCAAGCCGGCTCTTCAGGTCGTTCGCCATGGTCTTGGCCGCGCGGTTTTCCGCATCGCGACGGGCGCGCACGTTCGAGTAGATCGATTCGAAGCGCTCATAGCTCGCGCGCGAGGTGCTGCGGCCGGAGAGAACCGTCTTGTTGTCTTCCAGCCGGATGACCTTGAACCTGGCGTTCAGGTTGAAGACTTCGCCCCGCGCCTCGGCATCGCGGCGGACCAGCGTGGAATTGACGTGTTCGCGAATTGCGATGTCCAGTCGGTAGCGCGGCGGCGAGCCGTTGGAGCCGCTACCGGTTCCGAAAAGCAGTTCGTTGCGGAGCTGCTGGCCCACACGTCCGGGGATCGGCGCGATCTGCATCGCTTCAAGCTGCTGCGCAACCGGCGCACCTGCGCCCAAATCGGCGTGGAGCGGACGGAAACCGCCATTGCCGCACGCGGATAGCGCCGGCAGCACCGCCAGAGCGGCGAGCATGGCGGCGGTCCGCATCAGCACACGCCCGGAAACGCGGCGCGGCGTAAAGCGAGAGTGCGGATCAGACGACGACATTCACAATCCTCTGCGGGACCACGATGACCTTTTTGGGATCGCGCCCGTCCAAGATGCGGCTTACGCTCTCCAGAGCCAGGGCCGCCGCCTCGACATCCTCCTTGGACGCCTCGCGCGCGATTTTCAGCTCGTCCCGCCGCTTACCGTTCACCTGTACGGCAATGGTAATCTCATCGTCAACGAGCAAGGCCGCTTCCGCCGCGGGCCACGGCTGATTGGTGACGAGAGTGTTGTAACCGAGCCGCGACCAGCACTCTTCGGCGAGGTGCGGCATCATCGGCGCGATCATCTGTACGGTGATCTCGGCGGCTTCGCGCAGCGCCCAGGCGTGGCCGTCGCCGGACTTCTTCTGCGCCGCGGCCAAGGTATTGGCCAGATCGTACAGCGTCGCGATGGCGACGTTGAAGCGCAGGCCCTCGATGCTGCGGCCGACGCTGTCCAGCGCCTTGTGGACCGCCCGGCGCACTTCCAGGGCCTCGGGGCCGAAGTTTTTCGGCTTCTTGGCGCCCTTGTCGGCGGCGGATTCAGCCATCTCATTGATAATTCGCCAGATTCTCTGGACGAAGCGGCGCGCCCCCTCGACGCCGACGTCCGTATAGATGACGTCGCGCTCGGGCGGGCTGTCCGAAAGGACGAACCACCGGGCGGTATCGGCGCCGTAGTCCTGGATGAAGGCGTCGAGGTCGATCACGTTCTTCTTCGACTTCGACATCTTCTCAATCGAGCCGATGGTGACGGCGGCCCCGGTGTCGGCGTGTTTCGCCGTGCGGGCATTGCCTTCACCTTCAAGGATGACCTTCTCGGGCGGCAGCCACTCGCCGGTTTCGGCCTTGTAGGTCTCGTGGGTCACCATGCCCTGTGTGAAGAGGGCTGCGAACGGCTCGCGCAGGGCGTTGCCGCCGGCGGGGGCGTGGCCGGCATCCGAGATGGCGCGGAAGAAGAAGCGCGAATAGAGCAGGTGAAGGATCGCATGTTCGATGCCGCCGATATACTGGTCGACGGGCAGCCAGTAGGCGGCGGCTTCCGCGTCGATCGGCGTTTCCGCGTGCGGGGCCGTAAAGCGGGCGAAATACCAGGACGAATCCACGAACGTGTCCATGGTGTCGGTTTCGCGACGTGCCGCCTTGCCGCATTTCGGGCAGTCGACGTTCTTCCAGGTGGGATGCCGGTCGAGCGGATTTCCCGGCTTGTCGAAGGTTGCATCCTCGGGGAGTTCGACCGGAAGATCCTCTGCGGGCACCGGGACGACGCCGCAATCCTCGCAATGGATAATCGGGATCGGGCAGCCCCAGTAGCGCTGGCGCGAGATGCCCCAGTCGCGAAGGCGGAAGTTGACCTGGCGGCGGCCGACGGGCTTGCCGTCGAGTTCGAGCGCTTCAAGGCGCGACATCGCCTCCTCGAAGGCGGCCTTGGTGTCGAGGCCGTCCAAGAAGCGCGAGTTGATCATGGTGCCGGGGCCGTCAACCGCCTCGTCGCCGATCTCGAACGTCGCCGCGTCCTCGCCGGGAGGCAACACGACCGGCGTCACGGGCAGGTCGTAGGCGCGGGCGAAGTCGAGGTCGCGCTGGTCGCCGGAGGGACAGGCAAAGATGGCGCCGGTGCCGTAATCCATCAGGACGAAGTTGGCGACCCAGACCGGCAGTTCCCAATCGGGATCGAACGGGTGGCGCACGCGGATGCCGGTATCGATGCCTTTTTTCTCCGCGCTTTCCAGATCGGCGACGGAGGTGCCCAGGCGGCGGCATTCCTCGCAGAAGGCGGCAAGCTCAGGGTTGCGTGCCGCGGCGGCCTTGGCGAGCGGATGATCGGCGGCAATCGCCAGGAAGGACGCGCCGAACAGGGTGTCGGGCCGGGTGGTGAACACCTCGATCTCGTCGAGGTCTCCGGGAGCGGTTTCCTTGTCGATGGCCCAGCGGATCAGCGCGCCCTCGGAGCGGCCGATCCAGTTGGCCTGCATCAGGCGGACCTTTTCCGGCCAGGCTTTCAGGCCGTCGAGCGCTTCGAGCAATTCCTCGGCATACTTGGTGATGCGGAAGAACCATTGCGTCAGCTCGCGCTGTTCGACGAGCGCGCCGGAGCGCCAGCCACGGCCGTCGATCACCTGTTCGTTGGCGAGAACGGTATTGTCGACCGGGTCCCAGTTCACCTTTGAGGATTTGCGGTAGACGAGGTCGTGCGCCAGCATGTCGACGAACAGCTTCTGCTGGTGCTTGTAGTAATCCACGTCGCAGGTGGCGAACTCGCGCGACCAGTCGATGGCGAAGCCCATGGACTTCAACTGCTCGCGCATGGCGGCGATGTTTTCGCGTGTCCAGGCGCCGGGATGCACGCTGCGCTCCATGGCGGCGTTTTCCGCCGGCATGCCGAACGCGTCCCAGCCCATGGGGTGCAGCACATTGAAGCCCTTGGCGCGCTTGTAACGGGCGAGCACGTCGCCCATCGTATAGTTGCGCGAGTGGCCGACGTGGATGCGGCCCGACGGGTAGGGGAACATCTCGAGGATGTAGCACTTCGGGCGGTCGGTCTCGGTGGCCGCCGCGAAGGTGTCGGCCTCGGCCCACACGTCCTGCCAGTGTTTCTCCCGCTCGGGGGCGTTATAGCGTTCGACGGCCATGGGATCTGTCGTTTCCGTTGTTTCGTGGGTCCGCCGGGTGGCCTTGGCGGAATTCGCGCCGTTACTGCGCTGCATCAAGATGCGGGCGGGCGCCATCGGGGCGCGAGATGACCCCAAACGCCTCGCCCGGTCAAGCAAGCCGGTGGTTGGGCGGCGCGAAGGCAACGACGAAAGGCAAACGTGAAGGTGAGCGGACAAATGCACGAAGGGCTGGCGGAGGTGTCGGCACGGGTCGCGGCGGCGGCGCGGGAGGCTGGGCGGACGGCGGACGATGTGTGCCTCATTGCGGTGTCGAAAACGTTCGATGCCGGCGCGATCCGGCCCGTGCTGGCGGCCGGGCACCGCGATTTCGGAGAGAACCGCGTGCAGGAGGCGCAGGGCAAGTGGCCGGGCCTGCGCGAGGAATTCGAGGGCGTGCGGCTGCATCTCATCGGGCCGCTGCAATCGAATAAGGCCGCCGACGCCGTGGCGCTGTTCGATGCCATCCACACCGTGGACCGTCCGAAAATCGCGCGTGCGCTCGCCGCCGAGATGGACAAGCAGGGGCGGCGATTGGATCTGTTAATTCAGGTCAACACCGGCGACGAGCCGCAGAAGGCGGGCGTGACGGTGGCCGATCTGCCGGGGCTACTGGCGCTGTGCCGCGACGAGTTGGGCCTGGAGATCGCCGGGTTGATGTGCATTCCGCCCGTGGACGACCCGGCGGCGGCGCACTTCGGTTTTCTGTCGAAGCTGGCGAAGGAGAATAATGTCGCCGGGCTATCGATGGGGATGTCGGGCGACTATGAGACCGCCGTGAACCTTGGCGCGACGCACGTGCGGGTGGGCTCGGCGATCTTCGGGGAAAGGGGATGAATAGCACATCAGAAACTGTGGATAAGAATATTTCGAAAACAGAAGTTGCTTTAATGAATCAGGGGATTGCCGGTAAATTCTAGCAAAGTCGTGCTGCACAGTAAAATTTACGGACTGGCGAGCTGCTTACGACAACCCGCCAGTCGATCGATTGAGACTAGGATCCTAGCAACAAACGATTGCATTTTCTAGATTCGCATTTCGCGAATCGATTGTCAACGTTGCTTGGCTCCTTACCCACAAGGAGTTCGATAATGTTCGTCACGACTGTACATACTGTCGACTGGGAAGGGGCGTCAGGTCGCCTATACAGGTATTATGTATATCCCATCGGCTCTTCACTAGAGAAACCGCAGTGGGGGAACTACATTTATTCAAGGCCGGATGGCCGCGGCTTATGGCTCCCGATTTATATCGGTGAAGGCGAGCTTTCCTCAAGGTGCTCGCAAATGCATCATCGCTACCCCTGTATAGAATCAAAGCATGCTACCCATATTCACATGCATACTAATCCGAGCAAAGCTGACCGTTGTTCTGAAGAAGATGACCTCTTACTAGGCTGGCCTCAGGCATATGTGCCAATTGGCTGCAATATTAGGCGTGGAGGTTAAGTTAAGTAAGGTGTGAGCCGGGGTGTGGCTAACTCCTCGGCTCACTATTGCTCTTGAATTCATAGTTATCAGCTTTCCGAAGCGTTTTAAGGCTCCCCATATTTTTTGCTTTGGCAGATACTTCGTTTTGCTGCCGGTCCAAACTGTCAGCCGTGTTCCCGGTCGTTCACTCGCCCGCCACACCCCCCCGTCTTCGCCCGCCGGCCATCAGGTGTTAACGTCCCATTAACCAAGTGATTCGCGTTCGTGCAGGCGTCCGGGATGGGATGGGACTATGGCTGCAACAGCCGCGACACTCAAAGAGGCCAACGCCGCTGCCGCCGACGCGGCGCGCGAAGCCAGGGCCGAGGTTCTCAAACGCGACCGCGCGGAGGATAAATCCGCTGACGGCGAGGCGAAGATCTCGCGATCCACGGCGCGCGCCTCCAGGTCCGACACCAAGTGGAAGAAGTTCGTCATCGACGTCTGGCTGACGGACCTCAACCCGACGGAATTCGGCGTTTACAAGCGCCACCGCAACCGCGCCCGCTCGCGCCAGTTCACGCAGGACATGGACGTCTATGCCGACGTTATCGAGGAAGGCGAGCGCACGGGGCTCCTCGGTTTCCGCAAGGCGCCGTGGAAGGAAAACAAGGGGATGGACCGCCGGCTGGTGATGAAGCTCTTCACCAAGAGCCTCGGCTGGAAGGCGACCATGGACCTGATGGTGGGGCGCAGCCTGCAGCTCACCATGGGCGCGCGCGGGTTGCCGGTCACGGCCTATGCCATCAACACCGACGACGACGATTTCATCATCTATCTGGAGCGCTCGGCGTTCAAATGGCCGCTGATGCCGGAGCACTTCTCGTTCTTCCTTATGCGCGACGGCAAGCCGGAGTATTACCGGTTGCAGCGCGCGTACATCAACGTCGGCGGCGACTACACGCTGTATGACCAGAACAACAACAAGATCGGCTATGTCGACGGGCAGGTTCTGTCGCTGGCCGGATACTGGAAGTGCGGCGTCAAGGCCGAGCATGCCGACAAGAAGCTTCTGACGACGCTGAAGCTGTTCGCCGGCATGATCATCTTCAACCGCTCGACGCGCTGGCATGTGTGGCGGCTTTGGAAGGATACGCTGGCGGGCCGCGCGAAGCCCGACCTCGAGCATCAAGAAGCCGACCTTTACCGCAATCCGCGCCGGGTTCGGTAAGCGGTTCGGTTTGCCGCTTTGCCTCGCACCGCTCGGGTTCTAATGCGAGGCGTGGATCCGGGCAGGACGCGACTGCAAGGAGCGTCGGCGTAAGCGCTGGGCGTGGACAGGCCCCGGCCTTCGCCGGGGTGACGGTTGATTACGCCGCGCCGGCGTGGGGCCAAGAAGCCGGGTGGCGCGGTCGACCCTGTAACCTGGTGACCGAACCGAGCGACATTTCCTTTCGCTGACGATTCTCCGTACCGGTTTTCGGAAGTGCCTCTGGCCGCTTTATTTGGCCCCGTCATCCCCGCGTAGGCGGGGATCTGGCCACCCGGTGAGCATTGGACCTTTCGCCGCGCTTCTGCGTTTCGGTAGACGACGAAAGACGCAAATGACGTGCCCGGCTGCCTAATCGCCGGGCATTTTTATTGAGCATTATGCTGCGCTGTTGTGCAGGCTGCCGAGCGCGGGGCACCGCATCGACACGCATTTATCTATCCAAATCATATAGTTAATTAGTCCTTAATGGACTGGCACAGTTTTTGATCTTTTGCTGCCTCGACGGGCATGTCGCTGGCCTGTTCGGCAACTGCGCAAAAGACAATCAATATTCAATCATAAGGGGGGAGCGGCATGGCTGAGCTGCAACATGGCGCCGATGTCTTCTTTCTGCTCATGGGCGCGATCCTGGTGTTCGCGATGCATGGCGGTTTCGCGTTTCTGGAAGTGGGCACGGTGCGCCACAAGAACCAGGTGAACGCGCTCGTTAAGATCCTGGTCGACTTCGCCATCTCGACCATCGTCTATTTCTTCATCGGCTACTGGGTGGCCTACGGCGTCACGTTCCTGGTCGGCGCGGCAACGCTGACAGGGGCCGCCGGCGGTGAGACGTTCGGCCCGCAAGGCATCTCGCTGGTGAAGTTCTTCTTCCTGTGCACCTTCGCGGCGGCCATTCCGGCCATCGTATCGGGCGGCATCGCCGAGCGGGCGCGCTTCTGGCCGCAATGTCTGGCGACGGCGCTGATCGTCGGCCTGGGCTATCCGCTGATCGAAGGCACGGTGTGGAACGGCAACTTCGGCCTGCAGTCGGAATTCTTCAAAGGCACGTTCGGGGCCGACTTCCACGACTTCGCCGGTTCCATCGTGGTTCACGCGTTCGGCGGCTGGGTGGCGCTCGGCGCGGTCCTGAAGCTTGGCGCGCGGGTCGGGCGTTACGACAAGGGCGGCGTGCAGGGTATTCCGCCGTCGTCGATCCCGTGGCTGGCGATGGGCTCGTGGATGCTTTGCGTGGGCTGGTTCGGCTTCAACGTGATGAGCGCGCAGAGCCTTTCGGGGGTGTCGGGGCTCGTTGCCATGAACTCGCTGCTTGCCATGGCGGGCGGTATCGTCGCTTCGCTGATCGCCGGGCGTAACGACCCCGGCTTCGTGCACAACGGGGCGCTTGCCGGTCTCGTGGCGGTGTGCGCGGGCTCCGATGTGATGCATCCGGTGGGGTCGCTGGTGACGGGCGCCGTGGCGGGCGTGGTGTTCGTGCAGTTCTTCCAGCTCGCGCAAAATACCTGGAAGATCGACGACGTGCTCGGCGTGTGGCCGCTTCACGGGCTGTGCGGCCTCTGGGGCGGGATCGCCTGCGGTATCTTCGGGATGGAGGCGCTTGGCGGTCTGGGCGGCGTGTCGCTCGGCAGCCAGATCGCCGGGTCGCTGATCGGTTCGGCCTACGGTCTCGTGGCGGGCCTCGTGATCTACACGATTGTGGATGTCGCGCTCGGGTTCCGAATGAGCGACGAGGAACAGCGCCGGGGCGCCGACCTTTCGATCCACAAGATCTCGGCCAACCCGGAAGAAGATGTCCGCATGGGCCGGATCTGAGAATGAACCCGCATTTCCGGCTCGGACGCAAGTCCGGGCCGGGGGGGGTGAGGTCAAACAGGAAAGGGTGGCGCGCGAGAGCGGCCGCCCTTTGCCGTTTCGGGCCGATGGATAATCAAGCTTCGGCTTTTCAGCTTTCGAAAATCTGGCGCCATTTGGCCAGGCGGCGACCGTTTATTTCCTGCTGGTCGGAAAACATTTTCCGCGCGCGTTCCTCGGCGGATTTCGTGCGCGTTTTGACGTAGAAATTGCCGAGGACGAGAGCGTCCATATTGGTTCTCAGGAAACAGCTAATCGCGTCGGTTGGCGTTTCTACGACCGGCTCCTGGCGATTGAAACTGGTGTTGAGGAGAACCGGCACGCCGGTTTTCTTGCCGAATTCCTTGATCAGCCGATAGAAGCGCGGGTTTTCATTGTGGCCGACGGTCTGAACGCGCGCCGTTCCATCGACGTGAACCGCTGCCGGGATCCGGTCTCTTTGATGCTCGCGCACACGCGGGGCCATCGTCATGAACGGATCGGGCTGATCGATTTCGAAGAATTCGCCCGCGCGATCGGCAAGCACGGCCGGTGCAAAAGGCCGGAAGGGCTCGCGATGTTTAATCTTTTCATTGAGCAGGGCCTTGATTTCCAAGCCGCGCGGATCGGCCAGGATCGAACGGTTCCCCAATGCGCGCGGACCGATTTCAGAGCGCCCTTGAACCCAGCCGACGATCCGGCGCTCCGCCAAGTCGCCCGAAACCCTGTCGAACAGTTCATCGTCGCTCAGCCGCTCGCTTTCCAGGCCGAAAGACTGAACGGCTTCAATGATGTCGCGGTCCGAATAGCTGCCGCCGTAATAGGCATGGACAAGGCGCTCGCCACGCGGTTGCCCCAGGTTCTGATGGTAGTGGTAGAGCGTGCTTCCGAGCGAAGCTCCGGTATCCGACGCGCACGGCGGTACCCAGAGGCGCTCGAAATCGGTCGCCTCCAGAATGCGGGCATTCGCCACGCAGTTGAGGGCGACGCCGCCACTGAGGCACAGGTTCTTCGAGCTGGTCTTCTCGCCAATCGCCCGCGCGAGGTGGATGACGATTTCTTCCGTCATGGCCTGCAGGGCGTCGGCGAGGTCGCGATGACGATCTTCAAGCGGGGCTCCCGGGGCGCGCGGCGGGCCGAATTCCTCGATAAAGCGCCGCGTGAACGGCTTGATCAGACCGTGGGTCTGGAAACTCACGTAATCGGGATCGAAGCTGAATTGGCCTTCGGGCCGCAGCGAAACCAGTTTTCGGAATTGCTTGCGGTAGGTCGGCTCCCCGCAGGCGGCGAGCGCCATCACGGTCCCTTCCTCGAAAGGCTTGAAGCCGAGATACATCGTCATCGAGGTGTAAAGCGCGCCGATCGAATCGAAGAAATCGGATTTCCAAAGTGGCGCGATATTGTTTTCGCGGCCGTGGTACATGCTCGTCGCCGACGTATCGCCGTAGCCATCCATAACAAGGACAGCGGCCTCGTCGAACGGAGACACAAAGAAGACCGAGGCATGCGCATCGTGATGGTCGACTTCGATCAATGGCGGGAGTTCGACATCTGGAAAAGCGCGGTGCAGTCCCTGCTTGATCCTTTGGCCGAGAAACACGACGCCGCTGTTTTGCGTGCTGTGGGCGGCGGGCCGGAGAAGGTTCAGGCTGGCGGGGAGCCGTCCAAAGACGGCGCGCCGAAATGCAGCCCGGAGCTTCGGGACGTTCCAGGGAATCGTGATGTAGTCGAAGTCGGCGAGGGACAGCCCGGTCTCCTTCAGCGCCTGGTTCAGAGCGCCGCGCGGAAAGAGCTGCGTGTGCTTGATGCGGCTATAGCGCTCTTCCTCCATCGCGGCGGCAATCTTTCCGTCGGACAGGACAGCGACGCCGGTGTCGTGGGTTTTTGTAACGATACCAAGGATGTTGGTACGCATCTTCTCTCCTTGGCTAGCCCTCGACGCGAACGGCGTGTCCGGAAGGGATGTGGCTAAGCGCGATGGGGATCACGGATATGCTGTGACGGCCGGCCGGCTATCACGTGAGGTTGGATTGCTTAAACGCCGCCTGCGGGCGGGCGTCCGATGTTTCGCGTGCCTGGAACGTTTTGGGCGTTTCAGGCAATCGACGAAACATGGCATTAAACCGCGCATCTGCAACGAGGGTGAGAACTCTTGTCTCGCCTGTGCCGTCACAGCGCCTCGCGTGGTAGTGCAATCTTCGAATATTGTCGAATGCTCGAACCACTCGTGGCGAACGGACCAGGGACTAGCGTTAATGACCAGCACTTCTCGCAGCGGATCGCTTTCCGGTCTGGCGCAACTCGCCCAGGGCGGCTTTCCCTATCCTTTCAGCCGGACGCGGGAACTGCTGGCGCCGTTTTCGCCGGGCATGACGCCCGAGATCGATCTAACGCTTGGCGAGCCGAAGGAGACGATCCCGGATTTCGTTGCCGATGAAATTACGAAAGCGGCTGCGCTGTTTCGCAAGTATCCGCCGATCAATGGGTATCCGGAGCTTCGGCAAGCCATCGCCGATTGGGCCACGCGGCGCCACGGCGCGAGCGTCGAACTCGATGCCGAGACGGAGATCCTCCCGTGTAACGGGTCGCGCGAGGGGCTTTTCTTCGCGGCCTTGCCGGCGGTCGGCCGCAAGAAACTGCAGGGCGTGGCTGATCCCGCCGTGCTTATGGTTAACCCCTATTACGCCGCCTACATCGGCGCCGCGCTGGCGACCGAAGCGGAGCCGGTCTACCTCAACGCGACCGCCGCCACCGGCCACCTGCCGGATCTCGATGCACTCGCTTCGCAAACCGGCCTTCTGCAGCGGACGGCGGCATTCTACCTTTGCTCGCCGGCCAATCCACAGGGACGAGCGGCGCCTGCAGCGTATATCGCGCGGGCTTTGGAATTGGCCCGGCAGTACGACTTCATGCTGTTTTTCGACGAGTGTTATTCCGAGCTCTACTCCGGAGCGGTGCCCCCCACGGGCGGGCTTGAGGCCGGCGCCGCAACGGCAGACCGTTTCAAGAACCTCCTCGTTTTCAATTCGCTCTCGAAGCGCTCCAACGCGCCGGGCCTGCGCTCGGGATTCATGGCGGGCGATGCTGTCTTCCTGAAATCACTGGCGGGTATACGCAACCTGATTGCCCCGCAGGTTCCCGGGCCGACGCAGATGGCGTCCGCAGCAATGTGGGCGGACGAAGCCCACGTCGAGGCTAACCGTCTCGCCTATCAGGAAAAATTCGATGTCTGCGAGGCCGTTCTGGGCGACCGTTTCGGGTTCCGGCGGCCTGATGGCGGTTTCTTCCTTTGGCTCGATGTGGGTCAATTCGGAGGAGGCGTCGACACTACGGTAACCCTATGGAAACGCGCTGGTGTCAGAGTGTTGCCAGGTGCTTACCTGGCTCAGAGCGACCGCCATGGCGTCAACCCCGGGGACGATTACGTCCGCGTGGCGCTGGTGGCGGATCCGGCGACGATCAGGGACGCACTTACAAGGTTAGTGGCCGTCCTCGACGGCCGATAATTCCCGAGTGCTCCGCGTTCCATGGTTTTCCAGTCCCCGCCCGACGATCGCTATCGTCTGTTGCCGCCAGAGTTCGAAGAAGGACTTCGGCGCGCGCTTGCGCATGGGCTTGGAGCGCTGTTGCTGGCCGGGCTGGCGCTTTCGTGGCTGGCGCTGCTTAGCTGGTCGGTAACCGATCCCAGCCTTACGCACGCGACACGGACCGAGCCGGGAAATCTGCTCGGCCATGCCGGCGCGGTGATCTCCGACCTGATGCTGCAGACTTTGGGCCTCGGCAGCGCACTCCTGCTCCTGGCGCCGATGCCGTGGGCGCTCGACCTGACGCTTTCCGGCGCGACGGCGAAGGCCCGCTGGAAGTTCCTGTCTTACGCGCTCTCCCTACTGTTGATCGCGGGGGCGCTGTCGTGTCTGCCGCGATTGGGCCTTTGGCCGCTTAATCATGGCTATGGCGGCATCGTCGGTGACGGCGTGGCCGCAGTCGCAAACTGGGGCGGCGGGCAACTGGTTGCCGGGCAGGGAAGCGTTGTCAGCTTTTTCGTTCTCGGCTTGAGCGGCGCATTCTTCGTGGCCGCCTCGCTGGGGGTCGAGACGGGCGAAATGCAGCGCGCGCTGCTTGGCCTCGGCCGCCGGCGCAGACCGCGCCAGGATGCCCGCAAGGGCACCGGTCCGCGACCGGCCGATTTGCGGCAGTCGCCTGCGCCATCGGCTCCCGAACCGAAACTCTCGCTCAACGAGCGCATTCGCGAGACTTCCGGCCGGCACTGGCAGGAACCGGAGACGCCGGGTGTCGACTGGTTCCCGAAGTTGCCCGAGAACAACGATCCGGAGCCCATGCCGGGCGAGCCGCCGTTCGAGACCGATCCGTCGAGCGCTCGCGATACGACGAGCGCTGGAGACTTCGAAACGGCGAATGAAAAAGAGCCGTCTGCCCCGGGCGTTCCGCAATCTCCGCGGGTCGTCCGGGCCCCGGACTTCGTACAGGCATTTGCGAAACACGCCCAAGGTCCGGATGATCTGGATGACGGATCGTCCCGCGGAGCGCATTTCGACGACGCCACCGACAACGACAGCCTGGATATCGCCAAGCGTTTTGCTCCGAACAGACATCCGTCGAGCGTCGAGGAAAGCGTGCTGAAACGCGCATTGAGGCGCGCGAGCCAGGCGGCGCCACGGCGAGCCGTTGAAGTCCCGGAGGAGACCGAGGGCCCCAGCGGCACCGGGGGCGTGGAAATTCCGACGCCACCGGAGGCGCAGGCTGGCGAGGCCTATTCCGGCGACAGCGAGGTTGCGGGCCGATCCGAGCGCGAGCCCAAGCCGGACGAAGCGGCGGTGACAGAGGCTGCGACCGGTTCGGAGGATGCCGCGCCTAGCGCTCCGGCCACACCAGCGAGCGGTGTTACGGGTCCCGATGCCTTGGCAGGCGAAGACGCCGGGAGCGATGATGTCGCTGCGTGCGGCAGTGTCTTCGAGGGGCGGTTGGGGGCGGCCGAGGAAGCAGCCACCGGCGCTGACGAAAGCGCAGAGGTGGCACCCGGAACGCTCGAAGTTGAGGAGCCCGCCCGGCCGAAAACCGATGATGATCGCGCTGCCGATGCCGCTCCCGTGGAACAAACCGCGAGCGAGCCTAAGGAGCGCACCGGCACTGCAAAGAGCCCGTATCGCCGGCCTTCGCTCAATCTTCTCAAAGCCGTTCCGCCGTCCCGGCCAGGCCCGGAAATGCCCGATCAGGTCGTACGGGGAACCGAGCGCCTTCTGAAAGACGTCCTAAGCGATTTCGGCATCGAGGGCGAAGTCGCCGAAGTGCGGCCGGGGCCGGTCATCACGTCGTTCGAGGTGGCCCTGGCGAATGGGATCAATCCGGTCCGCGTCGCAAGTCTTGCCGACGATATCGCGCGCGGTGTCGGAACCTCCTCGGCGCGTGTCGCGATCAAGGGCGATACCGGCAACGTCGCCATCGAGCTACCCAATGTCTACCGTCGGCAGATCGCCTTACGCGACTTGATGAGTTCTTCGGCATTCCGCTCGTTCAACGGCGTACTTCCGGTGGCGGCGGGGCTCTCCGATACCGGGCAGCCGGTGGTGGCCGATCTGCCGCCGCTCGCCAGCGTTCTCATCACGGGCGAGCCCGATACCGGGAAGACGACATTCCTCAGGTCGCTGTTGCTGTCGATGATTTTCCGTACGACACCTGACGACTGCCGGTTCCTGATCTTCGATCCGACACTCATCGAGTTCGGCTCTTTCAACGGCACGCCGCAGCTTCACGGTCCGGTTATCTCCGGTGCCGAAAAGGCCTGCGAGATGCTCGACTGGCTCGGGCGCGAAGTCGATGAACGCGCCAAGCGGATGGCGCGTCTGTCCGCGCGTACGATCGACTTGTTCAACAACCGTGTCCGTAACGCGCGCAAGCGCGGCGAACTGATCGCGAGGACGGTGCGGACTGGCTTCTGCGAACGCACCGGACAGCCGGTTTACGAACACGAGCAGATGTCGTTCGAGCCGATGCCTAATCTCGTGGTCTTGATCGACGATCTGTCGCGGCTGATGGAAGCCGATTCCGCCGCGACAGAGCAGGCCCTGACGCGGATTGCCGAGCGCGGCCGCAATGTGGGGATCTTCCTGGTGGCGACGACCAAAACGACATGCGATCTCTGCCTTACGCCGGCGGTCAAGGCGGCATTCGCGTCGGTCCTGACTTTCAAGCTCCGCTCGCGGGCGCAGTCGCGACAGGTGCTCGATACCCTCGGGGCCGAGCAACTGCTGCCGTTCGGCGATGCGTTGCTCCTGGCCTACAAGGGCCAGATGTCGCGCATTCACACGCCGCTTGTCACGCGGGACGAGGCCGCCGACGTCTGCGAAGTTCTACGCGGGAACGGGTCCGAGACCGCCGGTTCGGCGTTCGGCCTGCGCCCCTGACAAAGCCAGAGACCGTGGGTTGGGGGGAGCGCGCTGTCGGTTCCCCGCCCGCGATGTGTGGTTCATCCTGGATTGCTTGCGCTGGGGATGGCATCCGGCGCGGGTTGTTTTTCCTATAAATTGCTGCAACACGCAGACGTTGCCTTGGCGAACTTCGTCAGGACGCCAAGTTCTCGACGCATTGTTCACGAACAAGCGATCCGGTGTGTTCGCCAGCGGTCGGTTCCGCTACGCGGCCGGTTCGCGCTGCGCTTTCGGGCGCAGTCGAGAAAGCGACGTGTAAAGCGGTCCGGGAGAGGTTTCGCGCTATCTCAAGCGCGAAACGATAACGACTATCCCAGGGGTCGGAGGGGGATTGGCTTCGAAATGACAACGAAAACGGTTTTCAAGTCGTCGCGGCTTGCGGCGGGAGCAGCAGCGCTTCTTGTCGGCGCGGCGCTCGCGCTGCCGGTGAGCAGCGTTCTGGCCGAGGAGAAAAAGCCCGCTGGCAATGCGGCTGGCTCCGGATGGAGCGCCGAAGTGGCTCCGGACGGTTCGTCTTCCATCACGCTCGACGCGAACCAGTCGGCTACGGTGCAGAAGGTCAACGAGTTCTTCAACTCGATGAAGTCCCTCAAGGGCGATTTCATTCAGACCGCTGCGGACGGTGAAACCATGCGCGGCGACTTCATGATGAAGCGCCCCGGCATGTTCCGCTTCGATTATTCGCGCCCCTCGCGCCAGGTCATCATTTCGGATGGCACCTATCTCGCGATTCAGGACCACGACCTCAACAACGAAGACCGCGTGGCGCTCGATCAGACGCCTTTTCGGGTGCTTTTGCGCGATAACGTCGACCTGATGCGCGACGCCGTCATCACCGAGGTTCAGGAAAACGACGACACGCTGCTGCTCGCACTGCGTGACAAGAGCCCGGATTCTCCCGGCAAGATCCGTCTCGTGATGTCGAAATCACCAGACCTGCAACTCAAGGAATGGATAACGACGGATGCCCAGGGGCTCGATACGCGGGTGCAGGTCGGAAACCTGAAGCGCGATGAGGACATCGCCGCGAGCAAGTTCGTGATCGAAGCTCCCGGGACGCCGTTCCAGCAGTAATGGGGTGGTGCGGGCCAGAGGAGCTTGTTGGCAAGTGAGACCGGTGGGGGGGCGTTCGCTTCTGCCGGCCATTTGACCCTTGTTGGAGAGCTCTGGAACGCACGTGTAAAGCCGGAGTTCTTGTCCGCCCAGCGAAGGCTGCGTTGCTTGGGAGCCTTGGTGTGAAGCGCGCACCTTGCGAATCAGGCTTTTCGTGGCCGCTTTGCCGCATCGCAACAACGAATTGTTCGGAAAACAGCAAGGTCCTGTTCACAAATGCGTGAAGAGGCAGGGGTGCCTCTATTGACGCAGCCTAAAACTGGTTTAAGTTTAGGACAGTCAGGCACGTCATACGAATTCGGTAGTGCCCCCCGTCTAGCCGAAGACGATGCCTGAGATGCCGGCTTCCCTCCCGGCATCATGCGCGAGAGCGCCAGCGCCCAGTCTCTCCCCCCGAGGCTGGGCGCTTCTCGTATTGGAGCGCAACCAATCCCCGCAGGCGATCAAGTAACGAAAATAAAACGCTTAAAATAAGCCGCCCGCCTCCGGGCCGCTTCGGCTTGATGGCTGTCTCGCCGTGCGATAACAGCTCCATCCGCGCCTGTGGATAACGCTCATGCCGGATCTTGCCGCTTTTTTCAACAGGAGAGGCCCGGTCTGTGGATATATCTTTAGTGCACTGATGCGTCGTTGCACCAGTTGGCCAGGGCGGCGTCGACCGATTTCAAATCCTGAGCAATTGTCCTCAGCCGGCTCGAAATCCGTGCCACGAAGTGCTCGGCCAGCGCCGGGTCGTCTTCCATCTGTTGATGCATCTCTGCGCGGCTGAGCCGAAGAGCCTTGACGTTTCCGCGTGCGACCACCGTCGAGGAATGTACCGTCTCGACCAGCATGGCCATTTCGCCAAGTAGCGCACCGGGCGGGATCGGCTCCGGGGTTCCGCTGTAGTCGAAGCCGGCGACACGCACGGCGTCCCCCGAAATGACCAGTACGGCGGCGTCACCGAGCTTGTCTTCTTCGATCAGGATATCGCCGGGACGGTAGATGATCCGCTCCGCGCGGCGAGCGATCTCAGTGATTTGCAGCGGCTTCAGCCCTTTGAAAATGGCGAGCGGCAGCAATGGTTTAACGAGGGCATCGAGAGCCATGGACACGTCCTACTTCGAATTCAGCTGTACCTGACGCAGTGAAACAGTGCGCGGTCGGACCAAATGCGAAACGAGAACGATTGCCCGCGATCAGTGAGCAGGTTGCGCAGATTCGCGCGGAGGCGTCCAGGGACGGATCGCGGCATGCAGGAGGTGAGGAAAAGCGAGGAATAACCGGTGATTGGCGGTCGAAGGAAGGGGTGGTTGGTTAGCCCTTGAAGAGGACCAAACCAGCGGAGACCGCCAAGACGACCGATAGAATCGTGCGCAGCGCCCAATCCGGGACGCGTGCCGTCAACCGCGAGCCGATGAGGATGCCCGGTACCGAGCCGACGAGCAGCGCGCCAAGAACAGCGTAGTCGATATTGCCGAGCGACAGATGGCCCAGGCCGGAGAGAAGTGTAAGCGGAACGGCATGAACGATGTCCGTCCCAACGATGCGCCGCGCCTGCAGGGTCGGGTAAAGGGCGCTTAGAATGGCCACGCCGATCGCGCCGGCGCCGACCGAGGACAGGGTTACGATCGCACCGATGACGGCACCCATGAATGCCGTGGAGATGGGGCGCAGCCTTACCGTACCGGGCTGTTTCCTGCGCCGGACGATAAGGAACGGAATCAGCGGCACGGCAATGGCGCTGATGACCAGCGTCACGGCGAGTACGGTGCGGATGGTGCCGGCGAGCGCTTCCTTGTCGGGAATGACATAACCGATCAGAATCAGGGTGGTGATCGCCGCCGAGACGCTACCTAGCGCCAGTGTGCCGAAAATCGGCCAGTTAACGTGGCCGAGCCGATGGTGCCGCCAGGCGCCGCCAATCTTGGTCATGCCCGCGAACAGCAGGTCCGTGCCGACAGCGACGGCAGGCGCAATGCCGAACCCGGAGATCAGCATCGGGGTCGTCAAGGCGCCCGCTCCGACACCCGTCATTCCGACGAGGATACCGACGAGAAGACCGCCGACGGCCATGAGGACCGGATCGGGGATAAGCGCGAGATAGTCCAGGAGCATTACACCGTCCGGAGAAAACCTTAAGTCCACCATTGGCCGGCCGGCCGAATGGTATTTTGTATTCTTCGCTCCCTCCGGCTCTCGTTCCGAGTGCCGGCCGGAAGGCGCCGCCAGACGCGTGCGAGTGTCGTGAACGTCCTTCGGCCGGAGCGAGGCTTCGAAGGCGAAGCGATTTATCGGCGGGGCAGGTGGATGGGCCATTCCGCCGAAAGATTGTCAAGGGCTATCCACTGTTTGCCCAGAACTATAACTCGGGGGCCGTGGCAGGCAAGCCGCCGGCTCGCCGCGCCCCCCGCATCCCGGGACCGTTAACGCATTCTCGTCGCAATACCACCCCTCGAAAGCCCAAGGCCGCACCGCTGGCGCGATTCCGGGCCACGGCGTATGTAGGAAAGGCCTCAGCGACCGATCAGAAGGTCCAAGCCCAGCCCGCCGGCCCACGCATTCGGCCGCGGAAGACCGTTCCCAGGGAGTCCCCCATGCGCATCGACGCCATCGAAATCGGCGAAAACCCGCCCGAAGACTTCAACGTCATCATCGAAGTTCCCGTCGGCGGCGAGCCGATCAAATACGAGATGAACAAGGACGCCGGCACGCTGGTTGTCGACCGCTTCCTCTACACGCCGATGCGCTATCCCGGGAACTACGGCTTCATCCCGCACACGCTTTCCGCGGACGGCGATCCCGTCGACGTTCTCGTTGCCAACACGCGCTGGATCTTCCCCGGCGCGGTCATCAACTGCCGCGCGGTGGGTGTTTTGATCATGGAAGACGACGGCGGCGGCGACGAGAAGATCATCGCAGTGCCTTCCGACAAGCTGACCAAGCGCTATCAGAAGATCCGCAACTACACGGATCTGCCGGACATCTCGATGCAGCAGATCGAGCACTTCTTTGCGCACTACAAGGATCTCGAACCCAACAAGTGGGTGAAGATCGAGCGGTGGGGCGACTTTGAAGAGGCCCGCCGGCGGATTGTCGAAGGTATCGACCGGGCGAAAAGCAGCGCCTAAACAAGTCGCCGGAGAAGGCCACGGCTTACTACGCAGTGCTGTGTGTGCGGCGCGCGCCCGGGGGCTTGCATTGCCCGCCGGTGGCGGAATGGCTACATAGCGTCCGTCGCCAATCGACGAGGGCAGGCAGTCAGGGAACCAAGATGCCGGGAATTAGAATCGCCGTGATGGGAGCGTCCGGCCGGATGGGCCGTGCCCTCGTGCGCGCGGTGTGCGAGGCCGATGGCGCCATCGTCAGCGGTGGCACGGAAAGGCCGGGGCACGAAAGCATCGGCGCCGATCTGGGGTTGCTGGCGGGCATCGATGCCCTGGGCGTGACGGTGAGCGACAACGCCGAGGCGGTCATCGCCGAAGCCGATGCGATTCTCGATTTTACCTCGCCGGCGGCAACGGTCGCGTTCGCAGGCATGGCCGCGAAGGGCGGGACCGTGCATGTGATCGGGACGACCGGGTTCGAACCCGACCATGAGATGGCAATCGACTCGGCGGCGCAACGCATCGCGATCGTCAAAGCCGGCAACATGAGCCTGGGTGTGAACCTCCTGACGGCGCTGACCGCGAAGGTCGCGGCGGCGCTCGATGAGGATTTCGATATCGAGATCGTGGAGATGCACCACCGTCACAAGGTGGATGCGCCCTCTGGGACGGCACTGATGCTGGCCAACGCCGCCGCGGATGGGCGGGGCGTATCGCTGGACGACAAAGCCGTGCGGGCCCGGGACGGGCATACCGGTCCTCGCCGCGCCGGCGATATCGGGTTACAGACGCTGCGCGGCGGCTCCGTCGTCGGTGAGCACAGCGTCATTTTCGCCGGTCAGGGTGAGCGCATCGTGCTGTCGCATCACGCCGAGGATCGGGCGATCTTTGCCCGCGGCGCGGTCAAGGGGGCGCTTTGGGCACGCGACAAAGGGCCGGGACTGTATTCCATGATCGATGTCCTGGGCCTATAGGAACGCCGAGCACCGCCAATGCAAGGAAGCCTCCGAGAGATGGAAAACGTGCTGGTACTGGTTCGTCACGGCCAGAGCGAATGGAACAAGAAGAACCTGTTCACCGGCTGGCGCGATCCCGACCTGACCGAGCAGGGCGTCGCAGAGGCCCATAAGGCCGGGGAACTCCTGCGCGCCGCCGGCGTGCGCTTCGATCAGGCGTACACGAGCGCGCTGCAACGGGCGCAGCGGACGCTCGCGATCATCCTCGGCGAACTGGATCAGGAGGATCTCCCAATCGTTCGCGACAAGGCGCTTAACGAACGCGACTACGGCGAGCTTTCGGGCCTCAACAAGGACGACGCGCGCGGACGCTGGGGCGCGGACCAGGTGCTGCAATGGCGGCGCAGCTACGACGTGCCGCCGCCCGGCGGTGAGAGCCTAAAGGATACGGCCAACCGGGTGCTGCCGTTTTATAAGCAGAACATCTGGCCGGACGTGCGCAACGGGAAAAACGTTATTGTGGCCGCGCACGGCAATTCCATCCGGGCGCTTATCATGTATCTGGAGGAGCTGTCGGCGCAGCAGATCCTGGAGCGGGAAGTCGCGACCGGGGTGCCGATGGTCTACAACCTGACGCTTCACGGGCACGTGCAGGAGCGGCGCAACCTCGTCGCCTGACGAAGCGAATACCAGCCCCGGCGTACTGAAGACTCATCGCATTAATTCAGCACCAGGCTGGCCGTGCTCGACGGCCCAGTCGTGCCATCCGCCGATAGGACCGTGACCCGCCCCTCATAGCGGCCGGGCGGCCATCTCAGCGCGCGAAGCCGCTTGCCCACGAAGGAGACCATTACGGCTTTCCGTCGCTTCAGCGGCTTCGTCGTGCGCGTGAGTTCGAACCCGCTGGGGCCTTTGATTTCGAAGTTCATTCGGTCGCCAGCTTCGAGATTGATGAAGCGCCCGTAGAAAACAAGTGCCGGACTGCTGGCCGTGGCGGGGACGACGGCGTGGTCTCTTTCCAGTTTGCTGTAGTCCGGCGGCGCCCCTGTAAAGCCTGCGCTGACGATGGACTGCCCGCGATAGGCAAGGCCGTTGCGCACTGCCGGGTGCCAGAGAGTGCCGGCGCCGGGGACCACCGCTCCGCGACTGCAGTGGCTTGCCGTGCCGGCGCGAGTGACATGTTTGCCGGTGAACGGATCGACCAGCTTGTTGTCGTGTCGCAGCGATATGTGAACGTGCGCGAAGTCGGCGCGGCCGGAGAAGCCGACCGTTCCGATCGGCGCGCCGCGAGCGACGTTGTCGCCCGGCTTTACAGTGACCGAGCCGCGCCGCAGGTGGCAATACTGCGTTGTCCAGCCGCCGCCATGGTCGATGACGACGCCGTTGCCGCATTCCCGTCCGCCTGTGATGGCCTGCATCGCCTTTTTCGAGGGATAATCGCGTAGAAGCCGGTCGGGCACGCCGTCGCGGCGCCGCAACACGCGGCCGGGTGCCGCCGCGATGACCGAAATTCCTGCACCGGCCTTGGACGAGAGCACGCGGAAATCCGTACCCTTGTGGCCGTTGTAACTCGCCGACCCGCAGGTGAAGTCCGCGAAGCCCGCGCCCGGGTCTACGTCGACGTAGTTTTGAACGAAGCAGTCGTGACCCAACTGGCAATCGAGTGGGAGGGAGAGCTGGAGGCGTCCTTCGCCGGCCAGGAGGCCGCCCGCCGCCACAATGACGGCTGCGGCGGTCGTCAGGAGGCCGGAGGCGGCGAACGCGAAAGGCGTCCGACGGTTGACGAGGCGTTCGTGGGGCATCGCTTCAACTCCCGCTGCCGTTGCGTGAGACAAGTTGAAGCCGAAAGACCTTAAGGCTTGATATAGGTATAGCCTTGTTGCTGCAGGCGGCTGACTTCGGCCACGCCAGAGGGCACGATGTCTTCGTCGTAGACTTCGAACAGCGCCTGATCCTTATCGATCTTACGGTCCGTCAGGGTATTCGAGCAGACGTTGAATTCCACGTTCTGCGTTTTCAGGTTGGCGACCGTCCCTTGTAGTCGAAGGTCGTCCTTGGCCTGCTTGAGAAGGCCGACACCGTTGCCGTGCATGACGACTTTCACCTGGATGTTTTCGGCGCCGACGGCGTTGATATGATTTTGGATGTTACGCAGCGCACCGGCGTACTTCTTCCCGCCTTCGCCGCCATCGTAGTTGATGTGGTAGACAACCTTCTGTTTCCCGTAACGGCTTTCCTCGGCGGTGGCGGCCAGTAGGGTTGCGCAGATGCACGCGGCGAGGAGAACCAAGGTCATCAGCGGTCTGGACATATAGGGGAACTCCAATCATGGGCGTTGGCGCACGGGTCCGGGCTTCACGCCTCCGATTTCGAGGCCGACTGCGTGCGCTAGGAAGAGCGCGACAGTGCGGGTTCGGTTTGGCTCAGGCAAATCAAAACCGGCTCACGATTTGCGGAAGCCGGTCCGGCGCCCGCGCAGCGGGTTGCCGCGCTCTGCGCTAGGGGCTAGAGCATGCTTCATCCAAGACTCTGAAGAAGAACGCTCAAGAGAACAACAAACATGACCACACACAAACTCCTCCTTCTTCCCGGCGACGGCATCGGCGTCGAAATCATGCGCGAAGTCGAACGCATCATTGCGCTCTTCAACGACAAGGGCGGCGCCAACCGGTTCGAGGTGACGAGCGACCTCGTGGGCGGGGCGGCGATCGATGCGCATGGCGTGGCGATCACCGAAGGAGCGATGGAGAAGGCGGCGGCGGCCGATGCCATCATCTTCGGCGCGGTCGGCGGCTCGAAGTGGGATGACGTTCCCTATGAGATCCGTCCGGAAGCCGGGCTTCTGCGCCTGCGAAAGGACTTCGACCTGTTCGCCAACCTGCGCCCGGCCATCTGCTATCCGGCACTGGCGGAAGCTTCTTCATTGAAGCGCGACCTCGTCGAGGGTCTCGATATCCTGATCCTTCGCGAACTGACGGGCGGAACGTATTTCGGCGAGCCGAAGGAAATCACTGACCTGCCGGACGGACAGAAGCGCGGCGTGGATACGACGGTCTACACCACCAGCGAAATCGAACGTGTCGTCAAGGTCGGCTGCGACCTCGCCCGAAAGCGCCGCGGCAAGCTGTCGATGGCGGCGAAGTGGAACGTCATGAAGTCCGGCGTGCTTTGGCGCGACGTTACGGTCGCCACGCACAAGGCCTACGCGCCGGATATCGAGCTGGAACTGATCCTCGCGGACAACTGCGCGATGCAGCTTATCCGCAATCCCAAGCAGTTCGACGTGGTCGTCACGGACAACCTGTTCGGTGACATCCTGTCCGACGAAGCCGCCATGATGACCGGCTCGCTTGGCATGCTGCCGTCGGCGTCGCTCGGTGCCGCCGACCCGGCCACCGGCAAGTCCAAGGCGCTCTATGAGCCTGTGCACGGTTCGGCGCCCGATATCGCCGGTCAGGGGCTGGCAAACCCGATCGCGATGATTGCTTCGTTCGCGATGGCGCTGCGTTACTCGTGCGATATGGCCAGCGAGGCCGATCTCATCGAGACGGCAATCGCGAAGGTGCTGGACGACGGCCTTCGCACCGCTGACATCATGCAGTCGGGCCTGAAGAAGGTGGGCACCGAAGAAATGGGTAAGGCGATCGCCGATGAGATCGCCGGCGCGTTCGCCTGAGCCGATTCCGAACGGCTTGCGGACACTGCGTCGCCAGCCGTTCGGCAGTCGACCGCCCGAAGTTGAGACGTGCGGCCAGGCCGCTGGGAGTAGTCGCCATGGCGAGCAATCTGGAAACCATCGGGCTCGGTGTTCGGACAGAGCAGGAATTCGAGGATCTCGTTCACCGGCTGGCGCGGGAAGCCGAGGAAGGGCTTTCGACTCCCGCGGGCGATTATGCTGTCTGGCGATCCCGATCCGGAGCGGAGGTCTGGCTTCACATCGCGAAACCCGATGCCGGCGGCGAAGAGCCAAGCGGCCCAGAAGCAGGCGGACCCGTGCGGGAGATCCGCGGGTTGACGCCGTTCTTCGGCGGTGAAAGCGCGATCGATGTCAACGTGACGGCGCAAATCAAACGGCCGAACGACAATGAGTTCGAAGGTGCCTTTCAGGCCTGGGTCGCTCCGGGGGACGATCCCGCTGACGAGGGCGCCTATCCACTGGTGTTCGATGCCGTCGATTTCGCCGCCTTCGCCAATCAGCCCCTGCCGGCTCGCGGCCGGGTTCGCATCGCCGGGTTCAGCCGGGAGCTGAAGGCGTTCCCGGATGAGGCGGCCTTTGCTGCGGCGAATGCGTCCGGCCCCGGCTTCGCGGCGCAGTCCTTCTTTCCCGTCGGGCTCTTGGCCGAGGCCGAAGCCAATGACGGCGCGGTGAGCGCGCCTTCCTCTAATGCGCTCATCAACGGCATCGTTCGCCGTCACATGGAGCGCACCAACGAACTGACCGGGCAGCCGTATCATTGGCTGGAGGTTGAGAGCCTTGCGGCCAGCTACGACATCATCGCCGCACCGGGCGTCGTGAGCGGCGAGATTACCGAAGGCGGTGTGGTGCAGGCCGCGTGCTGGCTGTTCGGCCGAATGCTCGCCTGAGCGTGATGCGTTCGAGAGCGGCGTGTGGATGAGGGCGAGCACTCAGGTTCGCCGAGGGCGGTGCGCCGTCTTTTATTTGTTCGCCAAAGCCATGAGCCGCCGCCGCATGGTGACGGGAAGCCCCGCCGCGAGACGCTTCGCGCCCGGGCGGACGGCCTGTTCGACCAAGCCGAGGGCGAGGAACCCTCGCGGCGTCCATGCCCAGATGAAATCGGCGACGGGAACCGTTTCGGCGGTCCAGCTCATCTTGTAGGGCACCTTCGGGACCATGAGGTCGACTTCGCCAATGCCGCGCTGGTGGCAGGCTTCCAGGACGTAGCGCAGATGCAGGCGGCCGACGCTGAAGGCTTCGAGTTCCGGGTCGCGGGCGGATAGATAGGCCGAATACGTGCCGGCGTGCACGAACCCCCATTGCAGGGCGATCGGACGGCCGGAAAGGCGCAACGCGAACCCAATGGCGCCGAGTTCCCTGCCGCTGTCGCCGGAAAGCGCGGCTACAAACTGGCGGAAGCGTCCATCGCGGAAGGCCTCGGACGACAGACCCTGTTCGTCAAGCCACATGCGGCGGCGCTCGAACGCGTCGCGCACGAGTTCGGCCAGATCGTCGCCTTCGATGACCGTGTGTTCGAGGTCGCCCGACCGGCGTAAGCGGTTCTCTGCGTTACGCAAGTTCTTGCGGGTCTTCGCGTTGACGGTGTCGAGGTAGTCGGTGAACGGCTTGTCCGTGTCGAACCGGACGACCGGCGCTTCAGTGCCGTGATCGATGAGGCCGGCGCCAGCGCGCTTGAGAACCGGCAGGTCGCCGGTGAGCCGCACTTTGCGCAGCAGCATTCCGTCCGCAAGCCGGGCGCGCTTGAGCGCCATCGTCATCCTTTCAAGCACCGGCCAGGCGGTTTCCGTTCGCGCGATAAGCGGTTCCGAAAACTGGTTGAACGGAGCGCCGACGCTGATCAGAAGCGAAAGGCCCCGCCGTTTTGCCAGCGTGAGCGGCCACAGGCCGACGAGCCGCTTTCCGCGACGGCACGTTACGGCGAGAAAGTCGTCTTCGGCGGGGATGCCGGAGCCGGCGTCACTCTCGATGCGCGGGCCGAGGAGTTGCGCATGGCGTGCCCAGGCGACGGAATGGAACACGCAGCGGACTCGCGCGCCGGCTTCGAGTGCTTGCCATTCGGCCGCAAGGCTTTCGAGGGCCGCGCGCCCCCGCACGACCGTGGCTTCAAGCGTCGGACCGGCTGCCGATGGCAGCTCGATCCGGCTTGCGATTTCCGACCGCTCGGACTTCATGCGGTATCCCCCATGCGGCCTCGCCGCCGACACCATCAGTGGCTCAATTCATAAGCCGGGATATTCACGAAGCCGCCGGCGGATTCGGGATCGACCTTGAAGTCGATGCGGAAGGCATGGCGACCGGTCTTTTGGAGTCCGGAAAGCTTATGCGCGGCGGCCAAAGCGAGTTTGGGATAGAAGCCGAGCGTCTCGGTCGATTGGGAAAGCGATTTCAATCCCAGGGTCGAGCGCAAAAGGCCATTCGAATAGTTGACCGCATAGGAATCCCGGAGACGATTGGTCCAGTGCTCGGTCGTTACCGAAATGTTGAGGCAATCGTGGTTCTCGATGCGGTGGGGCGCATTATGTGGCCACGTCAGCATATATCCGGGTTCGAGCTCGAATATACGCGCATGCTCATCGAACCAAGGCTGGAAATTCAGGCTGACTTCATGGGCGCGGCCGAGCAGGATCTTTTCCAGCCCGTCCTGCGGCAGAAATGGCGACCGGTTGGGGTAAACGTAAACGCGTTTCTTCCCGCGAACCTGCCAGAGCGTCTGGCCAGGCACGTCACAATGATAGCCGACGCGAACGTTCGGGCTCGAAACGAGGATGGTCATCTGCTGCTTGAAGGTCTTCTCGCCCAGATTATCGTCGATTTCGGCATAGATTCGCGTTAGAAGATCATCGTATTCTTTCAGATACTTATTCGGATTTCTGAGGTTGAGCCAGATGTGACCGCGATTGACCGCCTCGAGAACCTGGCGACCTGTAAGCCCATCGATGACGCCTTCGCGGCGGGATCGCGGGTCATGGCTTTGCGGGTCCATGGTGGAGACGTGGTAGTCTTCCCGGGGCGTCCTCTCAATCAGCTCAGCGATGGCATCGTCCGAAAACAGGCCATTTTCCACCAACGAATGTTTCAATTCGGCAAGGTGGTTGGCGAACAGCTCAGAATGAAACGACTTCCAGTCGGTGAAGATCGGTTGCATCGTCGGAATTCCTCGAAGTGAGACCGTGATGGAGACACGACCAGCAACTTCCAGGCCATATGAACCGGATCGGACAGTGGAGCAGAGTTTTAATGTCGAATGGCCGGGTGGCGGGAAAAGGGTTCCGCTCCGCAAAGCGCGTTCATGCCATCACGTTCAATAGATACCGTGCATTATCTTTCAATGAAAGCCGTGCGTTAGGAATTGGTTAAGTAACGGGTTTCGGTGCTGACGGTATGCAGTACAAATGGTTTATGCGATCGGCGTTTCCGTGCAGGTCGCGGGCTCATCCTTGCGCCATGCCCGTGCCGTCCATCCGGGCTTGCCTTCGCCCTTGCGGCGAACCTGAGCTACGGAGCGCGCGACGAAATAGAACTCGAAGCAGTTCTCGCCGCGCCTGGTGACCCGATAGCAGCCGCCCGATGGATCGCGATTATAGATCGTGCAGAATGTGCTGCCGACGACCGACCAGTTGCCCGTTGTCTCGCGCGGACCTTCCCAATAAACGAGGCGGCCACCCTTGCGGTATTCCTCTTCGAAGCGGCGCCCGTCGTCGTAGATGCCGGCGATGATCCTGCCGTCGAAGGCGTCGTTCAGCGCCTTGTCGTCCATCCAGGTCTCGTTCTCTTTCGCCGCGGCTTGGCCCGCGAACACCAGAGTGAGAAGAACCGGCGCAAGACCTGGGTGCCATGGCGTGCGACGCGGCCGTTGCGATTTTCTAGCCGCTCGCCACATCGGCCAACTCCAACGGAGCCAATCGGTTCTCTCGTGCATTGCGCGTTTCCTCCCGTGAGGTCCGGGCCTGCTTGACGTCGAGGCGGCGGGGCGGGTTCGAGCCCGGTCGCCGGGTTCAAGTCGACATCAGCTTCATGGCGACGCGGGGGCTTGTAAAGGCCGGCGGTCTGCGCCCGGAAACGGGGCGCGGCCGGGGCCGTCATGGCGTGCCGTCTTCCGGGGCCCGCAAGAGCGTCGATCCGTTTCTTGCAGTCGGGGCCGCGCGGCGCTAAGTGTGCGCGCTGATCTTGAGAATCTAAGGAACGAGCCCGTCTGGCGCCGCGCTGCCCACAGCTGTCCGGCCGCGCGGAGGGGGGTTCTATGCGAGGACCGAATATGGGCTACAAAGTCGCTATCGTCGGCGCGACCGGGAATGTCGGGCGCGAGATGTTGAACGTACTGGCAGACCGCAACTTTCCGGTTTCCGAAGTTGTGGCGCTGGCGTCGCGCCGGTCGGTCGGGGTTGAGGTGTCCTTCGGCGATAAGGTGTTGAAGTGCCGCGATGTCGAATCCTTCGATTTTGCCGGCACCGATTTCTGCCTGATGTCGGCTGGGTCGACGGTCTCGCGCGACTGGAGCCCCAAGATCGGCGCGAAGGGCGCGGTTGTTATCGATAACTCGTCGTGCTGGCGCTACGATCCGGACGTGCCGCTCGTCGTGCCGGAGGTGAACCCCGACGCACTGGCCGGCTTCTCGAAGAAAAACATCATCGCCAATCCCAACTGCTCGACCGCCCAGCTCGTGCTGGCGCTTAAGCCGCTGCACGACAGGGCGCGCATCAAGCGCGTCGTCGTTTCGACGTATCAGTCGGTTTCGGGTTCCGGCAAAGAGGCCATGGACGAGCTTTGGTCGCAGACCAAGGGCAAGTATGTGCCGGGCCAGGAAGTGGTGCCGAAGGTCTATCCGAAAGAGATCGCCTTCAACTGCATTCCGCACATCGATGTGTTCATGGAGGACGGCTACACCAAAGAAGAGTGGAAGATGATGGCGGAGACCAAGAAGATCATGGATCCGTCGATCAAGCTGACCGCCACCTGCGTGCGCGTTCCTGTCTTCGTCGGCCACTCGGAAGCCGTGAATATCGAGTTCGAGAATGAGATCGAGCCGGAAGAGGCGCGCGAGATCCTGCGGACGGCGCCGGGGCTTGGTGTCGTAGACAAGCGCGAGCCGGGCGGTTACGTGACGCCGATCGAAGCGGCGGGTGAGTACACGACCTACGTGAGCCGTATCCGGGCCGACTCGACCGTCGAGAACGGTCTGGTGCTCTGGGTGGTCTCCGACAACCTTTTGAAGGGCGCGGCGCTCAACACCGTACAGATCGCCGAGGAAATGATCGCTCGCGGGCTCGTGAAACAGGCATCCTGAGATTGGATCGTTTCCGCTTAAGGCGGAATCGATCTTGTTTTTTCTGTTCACGGCGCTTTTCGCCCTTACGGCCTGCGCCTCCACAGGGGCGGCGATTTGAATTCCCCAACACTGGGCAAGCCCGTGTTGAGGATTCATTTTGGTCCACACTCGGCAAGCCGGTGTGGAACTGCGCCGGGCCGCAGTCGCAGTTTTCGCCAACACTGGGCAAGCCCGTGTTGGGCTGTCTGAAGCGCTCTAGCTGAGCGCTTTACACTGCAGCGTGCGGCGGCCTATCCAACAGGCCGCCCCGGTGGCGCGGCGGGCGTTTTGGCGAAAACATCTTGAGTCGGCTGCGTCGACCAGGCTCATACGCAGACACTTGGCGGTGAACGCTGTTCACAGAGCTGTGTCCGCATGCTACGGTCGGGGCTACGAGACATCCGGGGACCAGTGATGGCGCGAAAACCGGTGAGCAGCATCGAGCATCGGGGCGAAGCCCAAGGAGACTTTCGCGGCCGGGCTGAAGGCCCGGGAGCTACCCGGCGGGGCAGCCATGCCGGCGGCGGGCGGGCGTTTCGAGAGAAGGTCCAACGGGATGCCATTGTTATCGGCAGGGACATTATTCGCAAAGAGGGGCTGGCGGCTTTGCAGGCCCGCCGGATCGCTTCGGATGCCGGGTGCTCCGTGGGCTCGATCTACAACGTTTTCGGCGATCTCGACGGCTTGATCATCGCGCTGAACCAGCGGACGCTCGAAGAACTCGGCGCGGAACTGAAGGCGGCTCATGCGAAGCACCTCGAGTACCCGCTGCATGAGCGGCTGTTGGCGCTGGCGGAAACATATTTTGCCTTCGCGGCCACGCATTCGCGGACGTGGCGTGCGATCTTCGAACATTCGCTGCCAGAGGGCCGCTCGGCGCCGCCGGAATACCGGCAGGATCAGGATCGGTTGTTCGCGCTCATCGAAGACTGCCTGCGCCCCGTGATTGAAGACGGCGGCGAGCGCCATAGCGCGGCTCGCGCGCTTTTCGCTTCGGTCCACGGTATCGTCTTGCTGTCACTCGACCAGAAGCTCGGCTTGTTCGATGCCGAGGCAACACGGCGCCAGATCGCTTTCCTCGTCGGATGCGCGTCGGGCCGGTTTTCGCGATGATTCAATAGGCCGCCTTGCCGGTCCGTATAGACCGGCAGGTTCTGTGAGATCAGCCCTTCGAGCGGCGGGCCTTCGATTGCGGCTCGACAGAGGCTTCCAGTTTACCCAGGGCTTCCACGATCGCGCCGAGATCCTGGAGGAAACGCTCGCGTTCCGAGGCCGGGAGCGCGTTCAGAATGCGGTCGTCGACCTTTTTCGCCATCGGCTCGGCGGTGCGAAGAATGCGGCGGCCTTCTTCGGTCAGCTTGACCGCATAGGCACGGGCGTCCTCCTTGGTGCGGCGACGCTGGACCAGACCTTTCTTCAACATCCGCCGAATGATGTCCGCCAGTGTCGAGCGGTCGATCCCCGTCATCTCGACGAGGTTGGTCTGGCTGAGTCCTTCATTCTCGGACACGGCGACGAGAACGGCAAACTGCCTCGGGGTCAGGTCTTCGGTACGCATTTCCGACTGGAATACGTCGCCGGCACACTGGCCCGCACGATGCAGCAGGTGGATCGGAGACTGTTCGAGGGTCAAGACTTTCGCCTCCTTCGGGCTAACGTTGCTCTTCGATTTTTTGACCGTTTTTGACATCGGTTCCGGAGACGGTTGGGTGGTTGATGGCTTTCCTGTCCGTAACGGACAAAGACCCGTTTCGAACTGAAGAAAAAACCATTTCGACACTTCCGTCTACCACTTAAGCATAAACGTTATATAGAATTCCTCCAAACCCGTCCCAATACGGCACGCGGAAAAAATATTTGCTCAGAGACGATCCGTGCACGCTTTTTGCGCGAGAATTGAGCAAGCCGATCAATTGCGGCTTTATGCTCAATCTGTTTTTTTCTCGTACTTTTGCAGCAGCCCGACCTGCGAGATGGCGAACACCATCGTTAGCGGCATCAGGCCCCACAGTTTGAAGCTAACCCAGAAGTCCTCGGAAAAGTTCCGCCAGATGACTTCATTGAGAAGGGCAAGGAATAAGAAGAAGCAGGCCCAGCGTATCGTAAGGATGCGCCAGCCCTCATCGGTGAGATTGAAGGCGTCCTCGAAGACGTACTTCAAGAGCGAGGTCTTCAGGTATAGGCCGACGAATAAAATCGAGGCAAAGAGCAGGTTTACAATTGTCGGTTTAATTCTGATGAAAAGAGAATCCTGTAACCATACGGTCATTCCGCCAAAAACGAGAATAAATACGCCCGAAATCAAGGGCATCAGCGGAATTCGGCCGAGCACGAGGCGCGAGGCCGTCAAGGCAACGGCCGTGGCCGCCATGAACCAAGCGGTGCCCGTGATGATGCCGAAATAGGAATTCGTGACGAAGAAGACGACCAGCGGCCCGAGCTCGACAAGGAACTTGACCAGTTGCTTGCCGTCGAACTCCGGTGTCTCGCCGGTTTCCTCGCGAGCCTGTTTTTCGCCTTGGTCGGCCATGAGCGTCTCCCGGTTCTTCCCTGCCCTTATCGGCCAAATTCGGTGCGCGCGGCCAGGGCGACCGGCCTTTTTTGCGGCGTCAGGCGATTGCGGTTCGGTTTGATCGCGGCCGATCAGGCCTTACCGGACGGTCCCGGATTGACGGCGGTCGCGACCTGGCCGCCGGAGGGAGCACCGCGCCACTTGTCGGTCCGCTTTTCGGGGGTGAGCGTGGTGTACTCCGTACCCTTGACCGCAGGTTGCGCCTTCACGGCGAGAGCTGCGTCGTCTTCTGGGAGACGGTATTTCGACATCAGCGTCGTGAGATACCAAGCATAAAGCCCGGATAGCGGCATGATGAAAGCGATCTTGAAGAGGATCCACACGTTCACGCCGTCAATCTGGAAGCCTAGCATGTCATGCAGGGACGAGCCGATCGGCGGATACAGACCGTCTTTTTCGAAATACTGTCGCACCACTTCGTTCAGCACTGCAGTGAAGACAAAGAACCAGGCAAAGCTCCACGTGAACTTGTTCCAACCTTCGCGTGTATAATGGAACGTCCCTTCGAATATGTGCTGGAAGAAATTCCGGCCAACAAGGAGGCCGCCAAACAGGAACAACGCGAACATCACGTTGAAGATCGTGACTTTGATCTGGACCCACATCGGATCGCCGGTCACCAGCGTCATCACGCCGAAGGCAACGGTCACGGCCGATGCGATGACTGGGAACACCGGCAGACGGCCAAGTACCATCTGCATCACAATCATAGCCAGGCCGGTCGTTATGATGAGTGCCCAAGTCCCCGCGTTGATGCCGGCCGCCGCGTTGACGATGAACATCGCCACCAGAGGTCCGAACTCGCTGAGAATATTAACGGTTTGCTTGGCGTTGAAGGGAAAGAGCCGTTTGCGCCCGTTCATGTTGCACTTCTCTCCTGTCGCGGTTTCCGGGAGCGTGTGCCGACGTACGGCTCGCCCCGGTGCGGTCCTCTGTGCAGTGCCGGGACTCGGTATTGAGCTCCCGACCGGGCGCGCTGCCCGTTGTCGACCGGCACTATAACGATGCCGGGAAAATAACCGCCTAACGCCGTCAGCCGCTGGCAATGGCGGACGCGAACTCCGCTGGCGAAAAGGCCTGTAGATCGTCGACACCCTCACCGACACCAATCGCGACGACTGGAATCTGGTGTCGAGCGGCTATGGAAACGAGGATGCCCCCCCGGGCTGTCCCGTCCAATTTGGTCATTACGAGGCCCGTTACACCGGCGCGTTCCTTGAATACCTCGACCTGGCTCATAGCGTTTTGACCCGTCGTGGCGTCAAGAACAAGAAGACAATCGTGTGGGGCGTCGGGATCGAGCTTGCCGATGACGCGGACGACCTTCTCCAGTTCCTCCATCAGCGCCTGCTTGTTCTGCAACCGGCCGGCGGTGTCGATCAGCAGCACGTCATATCGTTCGGAGCGCGCCTGGTTCAAGGCGTCGTATGCAACTCCCGCGGCGTCGGCGCCGACATCACGGGCGATGACCGTTGCCCCGGTCCGGTCGCCCCAGACCTTGAGCTGGTCAATCGCCGCAGCTCGGAAGGTATCGCCAGCGGCGACCATGACCTTCTTGCCATCCGCGACGAATTGCTGCGCCAACTTACCGATCGTCGTCGTCTTGCCGGTACCGTTCACGCCGACCATCAAGACGACGTGGGGCCGATGGCCGGGATCGACAACGAGTTCTTTCGCCACAGGTTCGAGAACCTTGGTCACTTCTTCGACGAGGATCGAACGAACCTCTTCGGGCGGAATGCCCTTTTCATAACGGCCACCGGAGATGCGATCGATGATGCGGCTCGACGTTTCAACGCCGAGATCGGCCTGGAGAAGCAGGTCCTCGAAGTCTTCGAGCGTCTCCGCGTCCAGCTTCTGGCGCGTGAAGATGCCGGTGATGCCGCTGGAGATCTTCGCGGATGTCTTCGACAGGCCGGATTTCAGCCGGCTGAACCAGCCGCCGCCGCTTTTTTCTCCGGTCTCCGCATCCGCTGCCCCGGGCTGGGTTGTTCTTGGCTGACCGTCGTCGGGCGGCTTCGTTCGGGGCGCTTCGGTGCTCTCCATGGCGACCGACGTCGCGGGCTGGTCGGCGCTTTCGGCGCCGGGAGCGGCTGCGGAGGTATCGATTTCGGCCGTTTCGGCGGGCGGCTCGACGGGAGGCTGCTCCGCCGGCTCCTGGGTGTCGCGACTGCCGAGCAGGCGGCCGAACAGTCCGCGCTTTTCCTTGTTCTGGCTCACGCGGCCACCTCCGCCTTAAGCCTGGCGCCGTCATGGCCGGTGATCCGCGCCTGGCGTATCCCTCCCGGATCCCCGGCGCAGTCGGTCACGTCAGTCTCCGCGAATTGCTCGGTCCGGCCGAAGTGCTCACGCTCGAAAAGAACCGTGACGCGGCGTCCCGTCTGCGTATCGAGAAAACGGGTGTAAGCCCGCTGGCCCATTTCACGGAGACGCTGCGCCCGCGCCTTCACCACGGCGCGCTGAACGGCCGGCATCTTCGCAGCGGGCGTTCCGGGCCGAGGCGAGAACGGAAAAACATGCAGGTACGTCAGGCCGCAATCCTCCACCAGCGCCAGCGAGTTCGCGAACATATCGTCCGTTTCCGTCGGAAATCCGGCAATAAGATCGGCGCCGAAGACGACATCGGGCCGCAGGCGGCGGGCTTCAGCGCAAAACGATATGGCGTCGGCGCGCAAGTGGCGGCGCTTCATGCGCTTGAGGATCATGTCATCGCCGGCCTGGAGCGACAGATGCAGATGCGGCATCAGGCGCTCTTCTTCGGCCAGGGCGCGCATGAGGTCGGGATCGGCCTCGACCTGGTCGATGGATGAAAGGCGCAGACGGGAGAGTTCCGGCACAAGCTTGAGGATGCGACGGACGAGGTTGCCGAGTGTCGGCTGTCCCGGGAGGTCGCGGCCGTAGGATGTGATGTCGACGCCGGTCAACACGACTTCCCCATAGCCGTTTTCGGCCAGTTTGCGGATCTCGCCAACGACTTCGCCGGCAGGAACGGATCGCGAGACGCCACGGCCATAAGGGATGACGCAGAACGTGCAGCGGTGATCGCAGCCGTTCTGGACTTGAACGTAAGCACGCGCGCGGCTGCCAAACCCTCCGATCATGTGGGCCGCGGTTTCGCGAACGCTCATGATGTCGTTGACGCGAACCCGCTCGGCTTCGTTGGCGGCGATTGCCTCGAAGGTGGCACGGTGTAGCTTTTCCTCGTTGCCGATCACGTGGTCCACGGCATCCAGCGCGGCAAAGCGCTCCGGCTCGATCTGCGCGGCGCAGCCGGTAACGACAATCCTCGCATTGGGCCGCTCGCGGCGCAGACGCCTGATGGTCTGCATGGCCTGGCGCACGGCTTCAGTGGTAACCGCGCAGGTGTTCACGATCACCGTATCGGTCAGCCCGGTGCTGGCAGCGTGGCCGCGCATGACTTCTGACTCATAGGTATTGAGGCGGCAGCCGAGCGTGATGATTGACGCAGCGTCACCTTTTGCCTCGTTATCGCGCGCGTCCGTCAAGCGAGATGTCCTTCGTGTTCGAATTCGGCCGGTCCCGTCATCTGAATACGGCCGCCGGGCTGCCAACTGATCACGAGTTCGCCACCGGGCAATGCAACCGTGACCGTTTCATCGACAAGCCGCTTGCGGATCGCGCAGACGGCCGCGGCGCAGGCCGCCGAGCCGCACGCCCGGGTCAGGCCCGTTCCGCGCTCCCATGTGCGCAGAACGATGCGCTTACGGGAAACGACGTGCGCCAGAGATATGTTCGCGCGATCCGGGAAAATCGGATGGTTCTCCAGTAGGGGGCCGAAACGCTCCAGGGCGTGTACGTCGACATCCTCGACCCAGAAGATTGCGTGCGGGTTACCGACATTGACGACCGAGGGCGAATGGAGCACCGGATCGTCAATCGGCCCGATCTGCAGTTCGATTGCGCGGGTGTCGCGGAATTCCTCGGCAAGCGGAATATCCTGCCAGTCGAAGCGCGGCTCGCCCATGTCCACGGTGATGCTGTCGGCGCCACCGACCTTTACGGTGAGGAGGCCGGCGCCGCTTTCCAGAGTCATGTCTTTCATGCCGGTCGATTGCGCGACGCTGAGCGCCACGCAGCGGGTGCCGTTTCCGCAGGCCGAAACTTCCGAACCATCGGCGTTATAAATACGCATATAGGCCGTCGTGCCGGGCGTTCGCGGATCGTGGAGAGCCATGAGCTGGTCGAAATGCGTCTCCGGGCGCTGCGCCAGGCACACGATTTCGTCAGCGGTAAACACCTTCTTGGTGCCGCGCAAATCGACCACCAGGATCTCGTTGCCGAGCCCGTTCATTTTCTGGAACCGTATCGAGGACGTGTCGCTCATGACGCCGTTATATGGCGGAGGCCTTACCGGTTGGCAACTTGTGCCTGAGCGCCTGCCTCACGGTGAGGCCGGTTGGCGGCAAGGCCGGGCGGATCGATGCGAAATCGGGCATACAAGCCGAAACGAGGGTGGGGAGTACGATGAGCGAAGAACACGCCGGCCAAGAGGCTTCGCCGTGGATCGATAAGTTTCTGCCGCCGGCCACCGGTTGCGCAGGGCAACGGGCACTCGACGTCGCCTGCGGCAGCGGCCGGCATCTGCAGCTTGCCCGGCAACGAGGGTATCGGGTCACCGGCATCGACCGGGACACGGGTAGGGCGCGGGGACGAGGGTTCGACGCCGATACGGGTATCGAACTGATCGAGGCCGACCTCGAAGATGGCCGCCCTTTTCCCGCCGAGGCCGGGACGTATGCGGCGGTCATTGTCGCGAATTATCTCTGGCGTCCGATCCTCCCCGATATTATCGGCTGCGTGGCGCGCGACGGCGTGCTTCTCTATGAGACCTTCGGCATCGGGAACGAGCGGTTCGGGAAGCCTTCGAACCCCGATTTTCTGCTGCGGCCGGGTGAGTTGATTGAAGCCACGGCCGGCCGGTTGGTGCCGATCGCCTACCGGCATGTTCGTCTTTCAGGGCCGGACCGGATCGTCCAGCGGCTGTGCGCGGTCGGCGCCGATCACGAATGGTTGAGGTCGCCGCCGCCTCTTTGATGGCCTGAGGGCTCCTATATCCGGAGGGACGCTCGCGAAGCCGAACAACTCGTCCAAGGAGGCCTGTCGCACCCATGCCGCGAACCCTACGCCCACTTCCTCCCGCGCACCCCCGACACAGCCGTTCGCGCGTCCGCGCGCTCGCCGCCAAAGCATCGCTGGCTGATGGCCTGCGGGCCGCGCTTATCCTCAGCGCCCTTACGGGTCTTGTCCTGGCCGCCATTGCCGCTTCCGCCGATGCAAAGCAGACAGACGCTCCCAAAGCGGAGAAGACAGCCCTTACGGTCGAGACGGTCACAACCGATCTGGAGAATCCCTGGGCGCTGACCTTTCTCCCGGACGGAAGGATGCTGGTGACGGAGCGGCCTGGAACCCTGCGGATCGTGACGGAAGACGGGAAGGTGTCGCCACCGGTCCAGGGCGTGCCTGACGTGTTCGCTCGCGGACAGGGCGGGCTTCTGGATGTCGAATTGGCGCCGGACTTCGCCGAGACGGGGACCCTATTCCTCTCCTTTGCCGAACCCAGGGATGGCGGAAAAGCCGCGACGGCTGTCGCAAAGGGTAAGCTTGTCCTGGAGGATGGCGGCGCCAAGCTCGAAGGAGTCTCGGTGATCTACCGGCAGAACCCCGCGATCCAGTCCAGCCACCATTTCGGTTCGCGGCTCGTGTTCGACCGTGAGGGCAACCTGTTCGTCACGACGGGCGATCGCGGCAGCCAGAGCGATAAGGCACAGGACGCGAACGTGCCGATCGGCAAGGTGCTGCGCATTACGCAGAGCGGCCAGCCGGCACCGGGCAACCCCGGCGTCGAGGGCAAGAGCGGCTGGGCGCCGGAGGTCTGGTCCATGGGACACCGCAACCTGCAAGGCGCGGTGCTCGATCCGACCACGGGTGAGCTCTGGACGGTCGAGCATGGCGCGCGCGGCGGGGACGAACTGAACAATCCGCAGAAGGGCCGCAACTACGGTTGGCCGGTGATCAGTTACGGCCGGCACTATTCCGGAGCCAAGATCGGCGAGGGGACGGCCAAAGTAGGGATGGAGCAACCGGTCTACTACTGGGTGCCGTCAATCGCGACCTCGGGTCTCGAGTATTACGACGGCGACCTTTTCGCGGGGTGGAAGGGCAATCTTCTGGTTGGCGGACTCGCCGGCTCGCAACTCTCGCGGCTGGTCCTCGAAAACGGTGAGGTGATCGCAGAAGAGACGCTTCTGTCGGACCGTGGCGACCGCATCCGCGATGTTCGCCAGGGGCCCGACGGCGCGGTCTACATCGTTACCGATCACACCGTCGGCGAACTTCTGCGGCTCAGCCCGAAATAGTCTGATGGCGCCTCAGCGTGGCCCGCCGCCCGGTGCGCCACCGGGTGGCGGCGAGTCGTCGGCCTTGTTGAGGTTCTGGATCTGACGCGTGTGGACCATCTCGTCGCGGCCGATCTGACAGTCCTTGTTCTTGTCGAGGATCTGGAACGCGGGGTTCGGCTTGCCGGACATTTCGGCCAGCGTCACTTTGCCGTCGGCGTTGGCATCGAAATAGGTATGGTTGGCGCTTTCGAACAGCCGGTCATTGCGAATAACGGTCTGGTATTCTTCTGCCGTCAGCGCGCCGTCGCCGTCCTTGTCCGCTATGGTGTGCAGTTCGGTCGTGTACTTCTGCCATTCCTCGCAGGTGACGGCGTTGTTCTTGTCGAGGTCCCAGGTCGCGGCGGCGCTGACGAAAAGCAGGTCGTTCGACGATGCTTTGGAGAACGGCGTGCCGCCGCCGAGCATCGATCCGCCGCATCCGGCAAGCGCCAAGCCAGCAGACGCCGCAGCGGCGGCGATCGCGGTTCGGGTCAAGAACCTGGCCCTGGACATGTGTCGGGTCCCCCGAGTTGTTTTCTTTGTGCCGCGCGACGTTTGCCGAGCGGCGCCTTTGCGAGCCGCTTACCTGCATTGCGCCGACGTGTCCATGATTGCCGTGGCGAAGGTTTGACCGCCGTGGCGTTGACAATCCGGCGCCGATCGAGGAAGAACAGGGATCAGGACATCCGTGACGCCGGCATTAAACTGCCGATGTTATCTGTGGATTGTTGGACTTTCGCGGCTAGAGCGGCGGGAGTGGCCAAGCCTCACAGGGATGTTGAATGCAACCGCATCCGCCGGCGAGTATCGCCCGCGGGTGTTTTTTGCTTTTGCGTTTTCAATACAACCGCTTCGCGGCGGTTCGCGCGCCGACGGCGTGAGAAAGTGGATCGAAGAGATGAAGATCTGGGGCCGGGATACCTCGGTGAACGTCCAGAAGGTCTTGTGGGCCCTCGATGAAGCCGGCAAGGCTTATGATCGCATCGACGCCGGCGGCGCTTTCGGCGGCCTGGACACCGAGGAATTCGGACGGCTGAACCCGAACCGCAAAGTGCCGGTCATCGAGGACGACGGCTTCGTACTCTGGGAATCGGGGGCGATTGTCCGGTATGTCGGCGAAGCCCATGCGCCTGGCACGCTGGTGCCCGCGGACCTCAGGACGCGCGCCCTGGCCGCGCAGTGGTCGGACTGGTGCAACGGAACGGTCTATACGGACTTCATCTACGGCGTCTTCCACCACATCGTTCGCGTGAAGGCCGAGGATCGCGACAATGGCTTGGTGGCGAACAACGCCCGGCTGACGGGCGAGCGCTTCGCAATTCTTGAGAACGCGATGGGCGACCACAGATACATCGTGTCGGATGAACTGACGTTTGCCGACATCGAAATCGGCGCGTTGCTGCATCGTTACTTCACGCTGCCGATTGAGCGGCCCGACCTGCCTAAGTTGAAGCAGCTCTACGAGCGCCTGCAGGAGCGGCCGGGCTACCGCGCCCACGTCGTCAAGGACTGGACGCTTATGAAGATCCCCGGCGCCTGAAGGTAAAGGACCGTCATGTTCCAATCTTTGCAGGATCGCCTCTCAGGCGTACTCGACAAGCTGACGAAACGCGGCGCGCTTTCGGAAGCCGACGTTTCCGATGCCATGCGGGAAATCCGCCGGGCGCTGCTGGAAGCCGACGTCGCGCTGGAGGTCGTGCGGCCGTTCGTCGACCGGGTGAAGGCCAAGGCCATCGGCCAGGAAGTGATCAAGTCGGTCACGCCGGGCCAGATGGTCGTCAAGCTTGTGCACGACGAGCTCGTCGCGATGCTCGGGTCCGACGCCGAGCCGATCGATCTCAATACCGTTCCGCCCGTGCCGATCCTCATGGTCGGCCTGCAGGGTTCCGGTAAGACGACCTCGACGGCCAAGATCGCCTACCGCCTCAAGCATACGAACAAGAAAAAGGCCCTGATGGCCTCGCTCGACACGCGGCGGCCTGCGGCGCAGGAGCAGCTTAAGGTGCTCGGCGAGCAGGCGGGGGTCGACACGCTGCCGATCGTCGCGGGGCAGTCGCCGCTGCAGATCGCGAAGCGCGCCATGGAGGCGGGCCGGCTCGGCGGCTACGATGTCGTGCTGCTCGATACCGCCGGCCGCGTCACCGTCGACGAAGCGTTGATGGCCGAGGTCGCCGAGGTCAAGGCATCGACCAACCCGCATGAAGTCCTGCTCGTTGCCGACAGCCTGACCGGCCAGGATGCCGTTCATACGGCCAAGGCGTTCGACGAGCGTGTCGGCGTGACAGGTATCGTTCTCACCCGCGCCGACGGCGACGGCCGCGGCGGCGCCGCGCTCTCCATGCGGGCCGTCACCGGCAAACCGATCAAACTGCTTGGCGTCGGAGAGAAGTGGACCGAACTTGAGGAGTTCCACCCCGAGCGCATCGCCGGGCGGATCCTCGGCATGGGCGACGTCGTCAGCCTGGTGGAGCGGGCCGCGCAAACCATCGACGCCGAGAAGGCCACCAAAATCGCGCAGAAGATGCGCAAGGGCGGCTTCGACCTGGAAGACCTCGCCGAACAGCTCAACCAGATGGAGCGCATGGGCGGCATGCAGGGCGTGATGGGCATGCTGCCGGGCATGGGTAAGCTCAAGGGCCAGATGGGAGACGTCTCGGCCGGCGAGAAGATGTTCAAGCGGCAGAAGGCGATCATCCAGTCCATGACGCCGAAGGAGCGCCGCCAGCCGAAGATCCTGGACGCCAAGCGAAAGCGCCGCGTGGCGAAGGGTTCCGGCACCGACGTCTCCGACATCAACAAGCTTCTCAAGATGCATCGCCAGATGGCCGACATGATGAAGGCCATGGGCAAGAAGGGCATGATGGGCCGCATGATGGGCGGTCTCGGCATGGGTGGCATGGGCGGCGGCTCGGCCCCCAGCGAAGCCGAAATGGCGCAGATGCAGGAAGAACTTGCCCGGCTCGATCCGAAAGCGCTGGAGCAGCTTCCCGCCGACATCCGCGAACAGCTCGCCGCCGCGAAGGCGAATGCGCCCGGTTCCGGGCAGCCGGTCAAGGGATCGCCGTTGCCGGGTCTCGGCGGTCCGCCTGCGGGCGGCGCCGGCGGCCTGTTGCCCGGTCTCGGTGGCGGCCCGGCAGGCTTGCCGCCGGGTGGACTATCTGGAATGCCCGGCCTTCCGGGCATGGCGAAGGGCCACGGCGGCAAAAAGAAGAAGAAGAGGAAATAGGCGACGACCTACTCAGGGGCGCGATATCTCCCTTCCAGAGAAGCGTTTGAAACCCCCACCGCTCGGAAATGAAGAAACGTTCCAAGCGAAAGTCCTTAACCGAAACACCGAAACCCGAAATCAAGACATCGAACCGAAAGGAAACCCAAACCCGTGTCCGTTAAAATCCGTCTCGCCCGTGGTGGCTCCAAGAAGCGTCCGTACTATTACATCGTCGCCGCCGACATTCGCGCACCGCGCGACGGCCGCTACATCGAACGCGTCGGCACCTACAACCCGATGCTGCCCAAGGATCACGAGGACCGCGTACGTCTCAACGCAGAGCGCATCCAGCACTGGCTTTCGGTCGGCGCGCAGCCGACGGACCGCGTGGCCCGCTTCCTCGATGCCAATGACCTCCTGAAGCGTGAGGCCCGCAACAACCCCGCAAAGGCGAAGCCGAAGAAGAAGGCGCAGGAACGTCTCGCCGCCGAAGAAGAGAAGCGCCGCGAGGCGGAAGAGGCCGCGAAGGCCGCTGCCGAGGAAGCCGCCGGCGGTGGCAGCGAAGGTGGCGAAGAGGCCGCCGCAGAAGCGTGAGCCAACGAGCGTTGCAGCTTTTCGCGCGTACGGTTCACCAGCCCTATGACGTCAAAGCCGCCCGGATTGCACCGGGCGGCTTTTTCGTGTGCCGCGCGCCGTTAATCAGCATCCCGCCCAAAGCTCGCATTCACGACAAATTAACGGCGATTTATCGCCAAAGGTCCGCGGATTATTTTGTCCTTTATTGAGGTTGAAAAGCGCTTTCAATTCAGTTCGACGCAATTCGGACGTAACAATTCCCCCAAGTGACCAAACTGTTTCCGCAGTAGGCTGATTTTAAATCAGCTTCGTGGCGCATTCGGTCGTAAAGCGGGGTTGTCGGATAATGTTTGGGCGACAAGGCGGGCTTACTTACAGGCGAGCGAATGGTTCGACGGCGTTGGCTGTCGGGCTTCTCCTGGCCTGTGCCGGGCTCGCCGGCTGTTCGAATTCCGAGCGTGCTTCGCAAGGCTTCTCGCCCTCCTTCACCGGAACGCCGGCCAGTCCGCGCGTCTACGCCGGCGTCGGTGCGGTGCCGCGCCGTCAGGGTGTCTACAAGGTCGGCAAGCCCTACACGGTAGCCGGGCAGACCTTCGTGCCCCGACACGATCCCGGCTATGACCGTACCGGCATCGCGTCTTGGTATGGCGACGATTTCCATGGCCGCCTCACGGCAAACGGCGAAGTCTTCGACATGAACCGGCCGACGGCGGCGCATCCGACGCTTCCGCTGCCCTCACTTGTGCGCGTCACCAATCTCGATAACGGACGATCCATGGTTGTTCGCGTCAATGATCGCGGGCCGTTCCTGAAAGGCCGGATTATCGATCTGTCGCGGGCGTCAGCGGCCCGACTGGGCTTCGTCGACCGAGGTACGGCGCGTGTGCGCGTGACGTATGTGGGGGCGGCGGCGCTCGACGGTTGAGACTGCAAGCATCCTTATCCAACGAAAAAGGCCCGCCGGTCTGATGACGGGCGGGCCTTCCTTCATTCGTGCGCCGGTGACGGCAGTTAGCCGATCAGCTTTGCGGACCGAGGTCGAACTGCACCTTATCCATGATCTCGGATGCCTTTGCCGCGTTCTTGGCGATGTCTTCAAGCGGCAGCTTGTCGGCCTTGAGTTCGCCCCAGCTTGCGACGCGCTCCGAAACCGGCACGCCGTCCTTGAGCGGATACTCGTTCACGACATCGGCGTAGATCTGCTGTCCGGTATCCGAAGCCAGGAATTCGATCAGCTTTAGGCCAGCGTCCGCGTGTGGGGCGTGCTTGGCGAGAACCGCACCGGCGATGTTGACGTGGGTGCCCCGGTCGCTCTTGTTCGGGAACAGGAGCTTCACGGACTTTGCCCATTCCTGCTGTTCGGGGTTCTTGGTGTTGGTCTGCATCTTGGCCATGTAATAGCTGTTGCCGATGGCAATATCGCACTCGCCTGAATAGATCCCTTTCACCTGCGCGCGATCGTTGCCTGAGGGCTTGCGGGCGAGGTTTGCTTTGATCCCGCGCGCCCATTCCTCTGCGGCGTCGGCGCCCTTATGCGCGACGATCGAAGCGAGGAGGCCGATGTTGTAGGGGTGCTGGCCGGACCGGGCGCAGATGCGGCCGCGCCATTTCGGATCGGTCAGTTCTTCATAGGTGATCTCGTCCTGCTTGACCCGTTCCTTGGACGCATAAACGAGGCGGGCGCGCTGCGAGAGACCGATCCACTGGCCGTCGGCGTCGCGGTAGTTGGCGGGGATGTTCTCCTCCACCGAGCTGGATTTGACAGGCTGCGTGATGCCTTTCGCTTCGGCATCGGTCAGCCGCTTAATGTCGACGGTGAGAATGACATCGACGGGGCTGTTGCGGCCTTCGGAAACAGCACGCTCGATCAAGCCGTCTTTGGCGAAGACGACGTTCGTTTCGATTCCTGTTTCCGCAGTGAACTTGTCGAGCAGCGGCTTTATCAAGCCGGGCTCGCGGTAGGAGTAGATGTTTACTTCTTTGGAATCTTGCGCAGCGGCGAGCGATGTCGCGGCGATAACGCAAGCGGTCACGGCGATACCGCCAACGGCGGCACGGTACAGTCTCATCGAGTCCTCCAATCAACGGGGGTCAAGGCCCCGCCACTGAATATGTCGTCTATCGGCACGAGCATTTGGCTCGACCGATGGATATTAGGTGAGTGCTAGATGCGGGTGAAGTCAAGTGGCCTATTGGAAAGAAATTGCAGAGTAGAACTGTTCTAATTTCAGAATGGAACAGTTCTATTTTTGGGCTGAGCTAGATCTATTCTAATATAGAGGCGCTATGAGGCTCAGCGAGCGGGTCGCAGTTGGCCGGGACGCCAGCTTGAGTTTCGGCGAATATGTCGCTTGCTCGAGCCGCTCGGTTGCCGGCCGTTCAATCCCAATGGTAGCCGACTTTTTCAAGCGGCGCGCCCGTCGACAGGTCGATGCGCCGGTGCCTCAGGCGGCCGCCGCGATTTTCGTAGAAGTTGCGTGCCGGGTCGTTATCGCGCAGGACCCAGACAACGAGCCCGCGCAGGCCATCGTGGTCGAGCGTTCCGCGGGCGGCTTCGAATAGGTGCTCGCCGAATCCCAATCCCTGGTAGAGCGGCGCGAGGTATAGCTCGTAGATCTCGCCTTCGGCGTCGGATTGCTGGCGGGACGGGCCAAAGCCGATATAGCCGGCGGTCTGATCCAGCACGTCAAGGACGAGGTAGCGACTTCGTTCAAGAGACCGCGTCCACCATCGTTCGCTGCGGTTGCGGATTGCGTGGCTGAGCGCGGCGTGGGGAATGATGCCGGTGTAGGCGTGCCGCCACGAGCAGGCGAAAACGTCCGCCAGTTTCGCGGCATCGGTCGTGCGCGCCGGGCGGATCGTGATGTGGCGATGATCCTCGATCATGCTCGAAGGCTACAGCATTGCCCTTGGAGCCCCAATAGAAAACGGCACGGAGAGCGCCCTGCTCCGTGCCGTTGATCGTCAGCCGGCGAAGGTCTCGCCGGCTCCCCGCATCGTTTGATCGGCGATCGATCAGTTCTTGAACTGTTCGAAGTTCTTCGTGGTCGCCGAGTTCATGGTTTCGAACGTCTGGCGGGCCACCTTCGAGGACAGTTCGAAGAGTTCTTTCGTCTGTGCGCCGGCGACGGCGAACTGCTGCTGGAAGAAGTTGGCCTGGAGGCGGGCAGCTTCCGGCAGGGTTTTGGCGCGAGCGATGGACTCGGCGGCGTCGAAAGCGGCCTGGGCGTTGACGGTGGTGTTATGGACCATCTTCTCGCCGATTGCCTTGGCACCGGCCTGAGCGGCGAGGAAGACTTCCTCGACGGCTTTGGCGCTGTCCTGCGCGACCGAATTCATCTTCGTGAAGGTTTCGCGCGACTTGGTAATGCCTTCTTCAGCGAACGCCTGGAAGTTCTCAGGAATGCGGGCTTCCTTGGCGGCTGCGAACATGTCCTGGGCCTGGCGGGTGAATTGTTCGTTCATGGGGTCTCTCCTTGCGGTTTGGGTCGTGGCTTAAACGGGTGCGGCGAAGTACCTGCACACGAGCGGGTGTGCGGTGGCAGGTACCCGGTTCACAGCAGCGAAACGCTCGCGTTCCCGTTCGGTCGATCGCGCTGCAAGTCCGATGTAAGGCAATATAGTGCGGTCTATTGTGCAGCGCAACAAAATAAGTTTGCGTCTGCGCTAAACTATCGTTGATGCTTAGGGGAGAAAAAATGCAGATGCATCGGGGTGGGACAATTAGGCTGTGGTCGGCCGAATGCGAGGTCCGTTCGCAGAATACCTGAATTTAATATTATATTTCAGGGTCTTGCTAGACCAGCCGGTGGAAGGCGTCGCGGTATCCCAGGGCCGATCGGTCGAAAAGAATGTCGTTCGGTCGCAGGGGGCGGGCGAGCGCCATGCCCTCCAGAGAACGGCACCGCGACAAAGCGACATAGGCCTGACCGTGGGCGAACGTCCCGCGTCCGAGATCGATATAGGCGTTGTCGAGGGTCAGCCCCTGCGACTTGTGTATCGTGAGCGCCCAGGCCAAGCGCAGCGGGAATTGCGTGAACGTCCCAGCCACGGTTTCGACGACTTTTTCCTTGGCGCTATCGTAGGCGTAGCGGCGGCTCTCCCATGCGACGGGCTCGATTTCATATTCGCGGCCGACGATGTCGACGAAGACGCGATCCTCGGTAAGACGGGAGATCCGGGCGATCGAGCCGTTGACCCATCGGCGGTCCGGGTCGTTGCGCAGGAGGATGACCTTGGCGCCTTCCTTGAGTACCAGTGTCGTGTCGGTCGGGTGCGCGCTTTGCGAGAACTCGCCGGTGACACCGGCCTCGTAGGCGCGCGCGGGCGCGCCGAGGGCCTCGAGGTAAGCCATGTTGATGCGATGGGCGGCGGCGTTGGTCGGCGTGAGGATGACAAACGGGTCGCCTTCGCCCAGCGTCCGAATCGGCGCGACGCGTTCGTTCAATTCTTCAAGATCGTCTTCGTCGGCGTCGCCCTCGCGAATGCGGTTCAGGACGCTGATCAGACGCTCGTCCGACTGCCGGAAGACTTGGCTCAGCTCGATCAGCGACGTGCCCGCGCCTTCGCTCAGGGATGAGACGGAGAAAAAGAAAGGTCCGCCGAAGGTCTCGTGGAGGTGCACGGCCACTTCCGTTTCCTGCACGACCGGTGGAAGCTGGTGCAGGTCGCCGAACAGAATGAGGCGGCAGCCGCCGAAGGGCTCGCGTGTACGGCCCCGGTTGAGCCGCAATGACTGGTCGATAGCCCACATCAGGTCCGAGCGGACCATGGAGACTTCGTCGATGATGATGAATTGCAGACGGCGCATCACGCGGCCATTGCGGCTGCGCTTGATGTCCTCGGGCCGGATCAGGCGGGGTGGAAAACCGAAGAAGGAATGGATCGTCTGACCGCCGATGTTGACCGCGGCCAACCCGGTCGGCGCCAGGATCGCCATTTCGCTTGGCAGCGAGTCGCGCAGGGCCCGCAGCAGCGTCGACTTGCCGGTGCCGGCACGCCCCGTCACGAACAGGTGGCCGTCGTCGCTCTCGATGAAATCAAGCGCCGCCTGGTATTCGTCGGTGAGCGTGAGGCCCTCAGGCCATTGGACACGAAGCGTCATGGCCATCGCTTAGGTGGCTGGGGGCGGCGTGTCAAAGCCCTGGCGGCGCTTGTGAACAGTTGGGACGGGGAGGGCCTGTGATTAGCCTGAGAAATGCCGCTCGGCCACAAACGAGGGGTGAGCGTTGGCATCAGGAGCTCGCCCGGCCTATGCTCCACTATTGCTCGTAGGGCCTGGGCGGCCCGATCAATTGATTGCGGGCGCAGGGGGATATTCATCATGGCAATGACTCTGGAAGAGCATCTGCACGGGCCCGGACCCAAGCGAATTCTGTCCCTCGATGGAGGCGGTGTCCGTGGCCTCATCACTCTTGGGATGTTGAAGCGGGTTGAAGATATCCTCAAGGTGCGCAGCAGCGATCCGGACAGTTTCCGGCTTTGTGACTACTTCGACCTTATTGGCGGCACATCAACAGGTGCGTTGATCGCCACATTATTGGCGCTCGGCGAGACGGTCGATGAGATTGCGGATCTCTACTTCAGGATGTGCCCTAAGGTGTTCAGTCACAGGCTCAATATTCCGTTTCTCCAATCCGTTTTCGATACGAAGAAATTTCGCCAGCTGGTGGCGGAAGAAATAAAAAAGAAATCTAAGGTGACGGGAGTGGATGAGCCGCCGATCACGCTTGGCTCTGACATGTTTAAAACCGGCGTTGCAATCGTGGCAAAGCGTCTGGACAGCGCGAGCGTCTGGGTGCAGACGAATAATCCTCGTCGTAAATTCTGGGATCCGGAGTCGCCGATCTGGCGTGAGCGGCTCCAAGCTCAAGGCCTGAAGTTCCTACCCAATCGTGACTACGAGCTCTTGGATGTCATTTTGGCGAGCGCGTCGGCACCCTATTATTTTGGCCCGGTCAAGATAAAGATTGAAAACGATTCCGAAGGCGTTTTCATCGACGGAGGTGCCAGCCCCTACAACAACCCTGCGCTCGAGCTATTCATGATGGCCACCTTGAAGGGCCGTGGCCCCGCCGCGGCGCAAGCTGGACCGTCACCCTTCGGCTTTGAATGGGAGACCGGCTCTGACAATGTCTTTCTTTTGTCTGTCGGAACCGGGTCGTACCGGAACCGTATCCATTATTCGAAGTTTTCGAACATGGCAGCAGCGGTGCTGGCAAAGAACGCCTTGATGGGCATTATCGATGATACCGCGACCCAAGCCACTACAATGCTACAAGCATTGGGCGAAGTGCCAAAGCCGCAAACGATCAACGCGAAGCTCCAGGATATGACGGGGTTGAGCCTTGTGAGCGAGCCACTTCTTCATTTTCGTCGGCTGGATGTAACGCTCGATGCGGAGTGGCTCGGAGCTCATCTAGGTGAGGAATATGCTAGAGATGGCAGTGCCCTGCACCATCTGCGTCGCCTCGAAAACGGTAGCCGAAGAAATCACAGATTGTGCCATTCGATAGGTCTGCAGGCGGGCAAGAAACTCGTTGAAGAAACTGACTTGCCGGAGAAATTCGACATCAAGGCTGTCGACCGTGAACGTAAAGCCGATGGAGTGTAAGACGCCCTAGTTTTTCCGCCTCAGACATTTGCCTCCCATTTCGGCTCGTTTGCGAGCAAATGTCTGAGACATGAGGAACACTAGAAGCTCTATGATTCTAGTGTTGCTTTTTGTCACCGACGCTTGGCAGATCGCATCGCGGCAACCGGGGCCCAAGCGTCTGTGACGCAACACCAGCGGAGTTTCAGGATTATGCCTGATTATACGCCCAACCCCATCGATACGTCGCCCGTCACACTCAGCGACGATCTTGTTGATCTAACGGAGAAGCTTGCCGAAAACGCTCATGAGCATTGGGCGAAGCTGAGGATGAAAGAGGGGTGGACCTTCGGGCCGTCGCGCAACGACACGCGCAAAGAACACCCCAATCTCGTCCCCTACGAACAACTCTCCGAAGCGGATAAGGCCTACGACCGGCAGACCGCGATGGAGACCATCAAGGCGGTGATCAGCCCTCGGATACACCATCGAGAAGCCCGGCAAGACCGGCTCTGAGTAAGCCGGTATCGGTCCGGCGGGGGTGCCGCTGGTCGTCGCGTCCTCACGCCCTCAAGCGACCTTGCTTTCGGCCTCGCGCTTGCGCTCCTGCTTCTTGCGCTCGTTGGGATCGAGCCAACGTTTGCGCAAGCGGATGTTCTCCGGCGTGATCTCCACCAGTTCGTCGTCCTCGATGTAGCTGAGCGCCGCTTCGAGCGACAGCTTCATCGGCGGTGCTAGGGTGAGCGCCTCGTCCTTGCCGGAGGCGCGGACGTTGGTCAGCTTCTTGGCTTCGACGACGTTAACGATCAGGTCGTTGTCGCGCGTGTGCTGGCCGACGATCATGCCCTCGTACACCTTCGTCTGGGGCGAGATCATCGACGGGCCGCGGTCCTGCAGGTGGAACAGCGAATAGGCCGTGGCATCGCCCACGCTCTTCGAGATCAACACGCCGTTACGCCGGCCGGGGATCTCACCCTTGAAAGGCGCATAGGCGTGGAACAGCCGGTTCATCACGGCGGTGCCGCGTGTGTCGGACAACAGTTCGGACTGGTAACCCAGAAGGCCGCGCGTAGGGACATAGAAAACCAGGCGCGTGCGTCCGCCGCCGGAGGGCCGCATCTCGATCATGTCGCCCTTGCGCTCGGACAGTTTCTGCACGACCACGCCGGAATGCTCGTCGTCGACGTCGACGATCACCTCCTCGATGGGCTCCAGACGCTGGCCGGTTTCGGGATCGGTGTTGAACACGACCCGTGGGCGCGAGACCGTCAGCTCGAAGCCTTCGCGGCGCATGTTTTCGATCAGGATGGCGAGCTGCAGTTCGCCGCGTCCGGAAACGAGGAATGCGTCCTTGTCGCCGGACTCTTCGACACGGATGGCGATGTTGCGTTCGGCTTCGCGCATCAGACGGTCTCGGATGACGCGGCTCTGGACCTTGTCGCCCTCGAGGCCGGCAAACGGACCGTCGTTGATGCGGAACGTCATCGACAGGGTCGGCGGGTCGATCGGCTGAGCGGCCATCGGCACTTCGATCGCCGGGTCGCAGAGCGTGTCCGCCACGGTCGCCTCGCTCATGCCGGCAATGGCGACAATGTCGCCGGCTTCGCCGGAGTCGATGGCCGTGCGCTCAAGGCCGCGAAACGCAAGCACCTTGGAAACGCGGAAGTTCTCGATGACCTTGCCGTCTCGGTTGAGCGCCTTGACGGCCTGGTTCGGCTTGAGCGTTCCAGCCGAGATGCGACCCGTGAGAATGCGGCCGAGGAAGGGATCGGCCTCAAGCGTCGTCGCGATCATGCGGAAGGGGCCTTCGTGCACGGTCGGGGCTGGAACATGCGACAGGATCAAGTCGAACATCGGCGCGAGGCTTTCCTGCGGACCGTCGGGTTCGGCCGCCATCCATCCGCTCCGGCCCGAACCGTAGAGGACCGGGAAGTCGAGCTGTTCGTCGTCCGCGCCGCAGTTGGCGAACAGGTCGAAGATCTCGTCGAGCACGGCGTTGTGGCGTTCGTCCGGGCGGTCGATCTTGTTGATCGCCACGATCGGCCGCATGCCCTGCGCGAGTGCCTTGGTGACGACGAACTTGGTCTGCGGCAGCGGGCCTTCGGACGCGTCGACGAGGACGATGCATCCGTCGACCATGTTCAAGATACGTTCGACCTCGCCGCCGAAGTCGGCGTGGCCGGGCGTGTCGACGATGTTGATGCGCGTGTTCTTCCACACGACGCTGGTGCATTTCGCCAGGATCGTGATCCCGCGCTCTTGCTCGATATCGTTGGAATCCATCGCGCGTTCGGCGACGCGCTGGTTCTCGCGAAATGTCCCCGACTGCTTGAGGAGTTCGTCGACCAGCGTTGTCTTGCCGTGGTCAACGTGAGCGATAATGGCGATATTTCGTAGTTCCATCGGGGTGTCCGGTCTCGTCGTTGGGCGCGCGGCGCGGTGCGCGGCCGGGGGCTGGCCCGGCGCGACGGCGATTGTGCAGCGCGGAAAAAAGGTAATCTGCCGTGTTCGCGGTAGCACATTGCCGCTGCAACGACCAGTGAGGCATTTTGTTATTGCGCACGCTTCCTAAAGTTGCGTGCTTCTGGTTTTCGCGCACGCTTCCCAAAGTTGCGTGCTCCTGGTTGTCGCGCACGCTGCTGTGCCAACACTGCGCCAAACTTGTGATGGCTGCCTAAAGTTGCGTACCGATTGTTTTCGCGCACCTTCGCCGGGGTGACGGTGGTGTGCGCCGCGCTGCAATGGAGAGGTCGCGCGATGCAAGAACCGCCAGCAACGGGGCTGCTGGCGGTTAGAATTTGCAAATGCGGAGTTCGCCGTGCTTGCGCCGATCAACGGATGCCGGCGGGTTCGTTAGCGGATGCCAGCGGCCTTGGCGCGCTTCGAGGAGACGTAGCCGGCCTTGACGAGCGCCTTGACGCAGCGGTTCGAGATCTTCGAAGCGTTCGAGCGGAAGCAGGTGCGGACGCCGGGGCTCGAGGGCGAATGCTGCGAGCAGTAGGACAGGTAGTCGCCGATGCAGGCGCGCTTGACAGAAGCGCTCACTGCGAAAGCGTTGGAAGCCGAGAGGGAAACGAGGGCGACGGTGGCGATTGCGATGGCGGTTTTCATGGCGGCGTCTCCGAGCTGGGTGTTGGCTGTTTTCCGCGGCGTTCCGTGCCGCTGTTGAAAACAAACCTACGCCCTGGCCCCGGTTGGCGCTGTTCCCGGCGATACGGGCAGGAGGAAAACCGTCATGTCGTTGATATTTGAACCAGAATTTCCCCGGTCCCTGCCGATTTTTGGCTGCGCGGAGCGTTTTCCGCTGCGCCGCGTTTTCTGCATCGGCCGCAACTACGCGGCGCATGCGCGCGAGATGGGGCACGATCCCGACCGCGAGCCGCCGTTCTTCTTCACAAAGGCGGGCGACGACGTTGTGCCGGCTGCGGAGGGAAGATGCGCGGTGGACTACCCGCCGATGACTGAGGATTTGCACTTCGAGGTGGAGATGGTCGCCGCGCTCGGTGCTGGGGGTATGGACATCGCGGTGTCGTCGGCGCTCGATCTTGTCTTCGGTTACGGTGTCGGGATCGATCTTACGCGGCGGGACCTTCAGGCAGAAGCGAAGAAGCTGGGCCGGCCGTGGGATGTCGCCAAGTCGTTCGCTGGGGCAGCCCCGTGTTCAGGCCTGCGCAGGGCCGCTGAGATCGGGCATCCCACGCGCGGTGCGATCACGCTCGACCTCGACGGCGAGCGGCGGCAGACAGGGGACTTGTTGCAGATGATCTGGCCGGTCGCCGAGCAGATCGCTCACCTATCTCGCTTCTTCGTCCTCATGCCGGGCGATTTGATCTTCACCGGCACGCCGGCGGGCGTCGGGCCGGTAGAACGCGGCGGACATTTGAGAGCCGAGGTGGAAGGCGTGAACGTGCTGGAAGTCGATATCGTTTGAGGCCTCATTTCCGGCGATTGTGCCGGTTCAGTTCTTGTCTTCCGGGAGATGAGGAACCGGTGCAACGGCGATACCTTCGGATTCCAGTTCGCGCACTTCTTCTGCGGAAGCTTCGCCGCGAATGCCGCGCGGTTCGACTTCCTCGTAATGAATCTTGCGGGCTTCTTCCGCAAAGCGCTTGCCGACATCCTCGGTGTTGGCCACGACGTGATCGCGCACGCGCCGCATGACCTCCAGGACCTTCGCCAACGGCGGGTCCGACGGGCTCGGCGTATAGACGCTTTCGGCACCCTGCGGCTCGGAAGCGGGCGCGGCGCCTTGTGGTGCTACGGGGCCGGGCGAAGCGCGCCGGTCCTTCGTCACGACGCTCGGCGCCATCGGTGCCTTGTCGATTTCGGCAGAAGCGCAGACCGGGCAGCTCAGCAGCCCCTTGCCGTTTTGATCGTCAAAGTCCGATGAGCTCTTGAACCAGGCTTCAAAGGGATGGCCCTCGGCGCAGCGCAATGCGTACTTGATCAACTCATGCGCTCCCGGATGGCGGTTCGGCGCAATGAACCAACTCGAACGGCACGTTGGGCCGTAGGGAAGGAACGCGCTGACGAACCTCCTCCACCTGGTTCATGTCGATCTCAGCCGAAATAACGCCCGGTTCCGTGCCGGCCTCCGCCAGGATCTCGCCCCACGGCGAAACGATCAGGCTGTGGCCGAACGTGCGCCGGCCGTGCTCGTGCTTGCCGGTCTGGGCAGCGGCAAGAACGAAACTCTGCGTCTCGATCGCGCGCGCCCGCAGCAGGACATGCCAATGCGCTTCGCCCGTCGAACGCGTGAAGGCGGCGGGGATCGCGATCATCTTGGCGCCGCCTTGGGCAAGCGCCCGGAACAGATAAGGAAAGCGCAGGTCGAAGCAGATCGACAGCCCGAGCCCGCCCCACGGCGTATCGACCACCACGGCGTTGCCGCCGGGGGCGTAATTGTTGCTCTCGGCATAGGTCTCGCCGTCGGCGAGTGTCACGTCGAACATATGCAGCTTATCGTAACGCGCAACGATATCCCCGGACGGTGCTATGACGAACGAGCGGTTGGCCAGACGGTCGGGTTCGTGTCGTACGGCAAGCGACCCCAGGTGCAGCCAGATGCCATGTTGCGCGGCACATTCACGAAAGGCGGCAAGCGCTCGGTTGGTCTCTTCCGGCGCGGCGGCCTCGAACAGGATGCTCCGGTCGAGCTCCATGACGTTCGTTACTTCCGGCGTTTGGACGTAGTGCGCACCTAAAGCAGCCGCGCGCCCGATCAGCTCGATTGCCGCGGCGGTATTGCGTTCCGGGTCGCGGCCTGAGCACATCTGAACCAGGGCCGCCGTGAATTTGGCTCCGTTCGGCGTTTCGGACGTCATCTCAGGGCCTGTCCTTCCTCGGCGTCGGCGGACCCGGCTTGCCGACGAGCAATATGAGCGAAAAACGCGGAGCCGTCGTCAGACCCTGCCGTCGAGAAGTTCGTCGAGCCGGCCGCGCGCCTCAAGATCGTGGAGTTCGTCGCAGCCGCCAACGTGGGTCTCGCCGATGAAGATCTGCGGCACGGTGTGGCGGCCGCCGGCCCGCTCGCGCATCACGGCGCGTTCGTTGGGGCGCATGGTAACATCGATTTCGGTAAAACGGATGCCCTTGCGCCGCAGGAGGTGCTTGGCGCGGTGGCAGTAGGGGCAGAGCATCGTGGTGTAGATGGTGACGTCGGGACGGTCGCCGTCGCCGGGCGGAGTGTTCTTGGAATTCATGTGCGGTGCCTTACCTCTCGTATCGCGAGAAGATAGGGTGTCGCGGGCGATGAGGAAAGAACCCGGCGTGAGAGTGCCGCGGCGGGACGGCGGCGTGCCCCAGCACTCTCATCTCAGGTTGGCGGCGGGCGCGACGATCAGGCGGCCGTGATGCGCAGCGTGTAGCGGTCCGCGGGGGTGTCGATCTTGGTCAGGTCGATGTCGCGATGTTCGAGGACTTCGATCTTGCCGCCCAGTTCCGCGAACATGCGCTCAATCATCGGATAGCTGTGCGCCCAACTGCGGCCTGCGTACTGGATGGTGTCGCCCTGGACGCACTTGGCGGTAATGACGGCCGTGCCGCGGTCGCCGATGAGTTTCATGACGTTCGAAACGTATTCTGGCACCTCTGCGGGATGGACGTGGATCAGGACCGCCGTTGAAACGAGGAATGTCGGTTTGGCCGCCGCGGCCGCTTCGACCGCCTCTGGGCTGATGACGTGGAGGTGCGGTTTCTTCTCCTCGGCGAGTTCGCCGATCAGCTTGCGGCCTTCCTCAACGAGAAATTCCGAGATTTCCAGCCCCCAGAAGTTGCCGGGCTTGAGGTAACGGATCGTGTGAATGCCGACCCGCAGCGTTCCGCAACCGTAATCGACGCAGATATCGTCTTCGGTCAGGCCGAAGCCTTTGAGGCGTTCGAACATCGGTTTGCCCGATGTCTCGAAGTCCTCTTCCTTGAGGTTTCCGCCGAGTGTCGCGTGCGGCTTACCTTGAGAAAGCTGCTCAGCGACAAGCTCACCGTAGAAATCTTTGAATTTCTTGCCTGGGTTTTGCTTCTGCCACTCTTCGAAGCGCTCGTTCATGTTGGCGATAAACTTGGGTTCGGCCTGGCTCATGCCGCTTCCTCCGTCATGTCAGCGTGAATTTTAGCGTCGGCGACCAGTCGGTCAGAGGGCGGCCCTTGTCGCCGACCTGTCGGACGCGCCAGTGATACGTTGCGCCGCGGTGAAGCAGGGCCTTGTCGCCTTCGGTGATCGGCAGTCTGCTTCCGCGCTTGTAGCGGTTGAAGTTGGGCGGCGCGAGATAAATGAAGTCGGGGTCCAACGCCATTTGCACTTCGAACATCGCATCTGGCTCCTGGTCGAGACCGGGCAGCCAGTTGAGTTCGTCGAAATGCTCCAGGGCACAGTCCTGTCCATCACCTGGAGCGTGGTTTTCCGCCAAAGTGGCGGAAAGGATCGCGTCTCCGGGCGTGAACCGATAGCGGTACGCCCATCGGGTCGCTTTTCCAGCCGTGCCGCTCGTCGAGATCTCGATACGATTGCGGCCCGGCAGTAGCGAAGGCACGAGCCGGCGGGCGACCTGGCATGTAGAGACGATGCGGAGTTCGCTGAAATCGGCCGGCTCTTCACTACGGAGCGTTACGCGAAGCTTTTGCCCGAAACGGGCGGTCGCCGTTCCGCGCCGGAGCCTGAAGCGCACGGACCTGGCATCGATCGACGAGGGGCCGACCGTGCAAAGCGCGGCGCCGTCCCGTTCGATCGTGCATGTCAGTTTGGGGGCGGGGTCGGTCTCCGCCGAATTGCGGCTCAGTTTGATCAGCGCATCGAGAACCGGGAAAGCGGTGTCAATCTCGAAGGAGACGGAACCGCCAGCCTCGAATAGCACTTCAGCGCCGGTTTCGGTTTCAAGGACACGCGCCCGGTCGAATCCCGCGTACCTGTGCGCGCCGGCGAGAAAGTCGACCTCCCGAACAAGCATGTTCGAATCGCCACCGAGGTTAGGTAGCGGGATCTCCCCTCTGTAGACGACACCGTTGCCGACCGTTTTCCAGGTGAGCTTCTCTCTCGGCATCAGGACCATGCCAACGTCGCACCGGGGCCGGTCCGGATCTTCCAGCGAGCCTATCGTGTCGCGGGCAGGCCGGATTTCGTTGACGAAGTTCTGATGCAGCGATTCCGCCCGGCGGACATCCGTTTCGGTATCCACCAACAATGTTTCGGGGAGGGGGTGGCGATAGTTTTTCAGGTCTTCGCCGATGAGTTCTCCGATATCTCCGGCGGCAAGGAGCCGGGAAGGGTCCTCGGGATGTAAATAGAACGGCGGTTTCAAGGGGTCCGCATCCAGGACTCGCGCCCGGTCGTCAATCTCGACCTCGGCGAAAGTGTGGGATTGCGTCCGCAAGAGGCGCAAATCCATCCCCTCCTGCTTGAGAAACAGGCCCATCATCTGGGAGAGGACGCCGCAGGTCGATCCGCCGAAGACGTTGAACATGGCGACCGGATCCTGCGCCGCGTCGCCGTCGCGTTCGGTAATCTTCGGCAGGTGGTCTAGACCGTTTCGGACCCCGCGCTGAATGACGAGCGATCGTTCTTCCGCGGAATAGTCTCTGTCCGGAAGGCCTTCGAAGAAGGAATTGCGGATGGCGTCGGTATCGCGCCAGTCCTGGCCGTTGAGAACGATGTAGACACCCTCTACGCGTTCGTCGTTCAGCGATTCCAGTTCGAAGAGGGACGGGATCGGGTCGCGCGCCGTTTCCAGCTCCACGGTCACCGGCTGCCCACCGTCGATGACCCCTTCGACAATCTGTGCCTGGGGATCGACGAGGCAGGAGGTTTCGCCCCGGTCCACAAGGAGCCGGATCGGTTGCGGCAGCATATGCGCCCAATCGACGAAAAGGCCGACTTCTTCGATGAGTTCGTCGACGATGGCGTCCATGTCCTGTGGCGGTGGGTTTTCAGTGGCCGATGCGCCGTAGGCCCGGTTGTTGGCGCGCAGAACGTGCTTGAGTTCCAGCTTGAGGCGGTTTCGGGTGCGGATCGTCAGGTCTTCGACGCTTGCGGCGTTGGCGAGGCGGTTCTGGGGGGATGCAGCGGCTTCGCTGCCGCCGGACCGGGCGGCGCCGCCTAAATCGATCCCGGCCGGCACAACGCGTTTCAGGATGCTCGTGAACGCCTTCTTCCCGGTCGCCATTGCGTTTCGTCCATTGCCAAGAGGCTGCTTTCCCGCGATTGCAGCCCAGCCACACCCCGGTTGCCAAAAATCGTCTGCGAGGCTTAATCCTTGATGCGCATCAGCGCAATGACATAGGGCGGATCGGCCACGCCTTAGGTCGTTACACGCAACGGGCTGTCGACGCGGCCGACGGCGAGGACGTCAACGGCGTTGGCGCCGGCTTTAAGCAGGGCTTTGGCGCAGGCTTCCACCGTCGCTCCTGTGGTGATCACGTCATCGACCAGCAGGATGCGCCGGTCCGCGAACCTGGCGCGGTGGACCGGCGCGATGGCGAAGGCGCCGCGGACATTGAGGCGGCGTTCTTCCAGCGACAGGCCGACCTGTGAGCGGGTGTGACGCGTCCGCCGCAATGACCGGGTATCGGCCGGTACGCCGGAGCGCCGCGAGATTTCCATGGCGAGGACGGCGGACTGATTGAACCTTCGCAGTAGCAGGCGGCCGCGCGTCAGGGGTACCGGCACGATCAGGTCGGCGTCGGTAATCAGCTCGCGTCCGGCATGCAGCATCCAGGTCGCGAGCAGGCGACGCAGTTCGTAGCGGTCATTGAATTTGAAGCGGTGGACGAGCCGGCGGAGGGTCGCGTCGTAGTGGGCGACGGCGCGGGCGCGCGCGTAGACCGGCGGCCGGGCTGCCGCGGCGGCGGAAATCATCGGGCCGCCTGCGTGGTACGGCAGCCTTGTACCGAGACGCTGACACAGGGGCGGGGAGAGGAAATCCACGCTCGACCAGCATGCCGGGCAGAGGGCGTCGCGGCTGGCGACAGGCTCCTGACAGGAAGCGCAAACGGGCGGCAGGACAACATCGATGAAACGGCCGCTGAGCCGCGCGGCAAGATTTCCAAACGCTAGCGGCGGAGAATTCGCGTCCGGGCCGGGTTCGTCTGGCCCTCCGACGGGTGCGGTGACGTCGCCGGAGGCTCCGCTCAAAGCATCGCGATTGGAACGAAAAAGACCGGCAATTGATAATCGACGCATTATTGGTTTCCGGCATAGATCTTGGGAACTCGGCGCGGGTCTTGTCGGCGGGAGCTTCCGTCTTCATTTGAAATTCCACGCAGGCGGCCCGCGGAGGTGGCGAAATGTGCCGGCGGCTGGAAGCCGCTCCGCTTTGTCAGTATAATGCGTAATTTCGTCGGTGCGAACCGACGTTAGGCGAAGGAACCGAATGTCTTTCGAGAACGACCCCGCCCTCCATCCCATCGACCGGAGCGTCTTACGGCAGCGGCGGAACCGCTACGCCAGCGAAGCGCCGAACGTGGATTTCCTGCTGCGGCGCGTGGCGGAGGATTTCCGCGAACGCCTGCAGATCGTGCAGCGGGAGTTCGCCTCCGTGCTCGATCTCGGCGCACACCACGGCGTCGTTGGGCGGGAGATCGCCACGCTTCCCAATGTCGGTGGAGTGGTGGGCGCCGATCACGCCGAGGGGCTGTTGGAGATGGCCGACGGTCCTACCGTTTTGTGCGACGAGGAGGCCTTGCCGTTCTCAAGCGGCGAGTTCGACGCGGTGGTGTCCGGGCTTTCGCTGCAGTTCGTGAACGACCTGCCGGGCACGCTCGTGCAGATCCGTTCCGCGCTCAAATCGGATGGATTGCTCCTGGCCGCGCTGATCGGCGGCGAGACGCTGAAGGAATTGCGGGCGGCGTGGCTGATCGCCGAGGAGGAGGTTTGCGGCGGCGCCTCGCCCCGGGTTTTGCCGTTCGTCGATGTGCGTCAGCTCGGGTCCCTCGCGCAGCGCGCCGGGTTCGCGTTGCCGGTTGTCGATAACGACATCATGACCGTGACTTACGCGTCGCCGCTGGCGTTGATGGGCGAATTGCGGGCGATGGGTGCAAGCAACGTATTAACCGCAAGGCGCCGGGTGCCGGTCACGCGCAAGCTCCTCATGCGGGCCGCGGCAATCTATGAGGAACGGTTCGGGTTAAGAGATGGCCGGGTGCCGGCGACGTTCGAGATCGTCACGTTGACCGCCTGGACGCCGGACGAAAGCCAGCCCAAGCCGTTGAGACCGGGCTCGGCGGACGTCAGCCTCGCGGATGTGCTGGGCCGGAAGGGCGATTGATCCTAGATCGTGTTCAGTTCAGACTGAATCACGATCTTGCTTCCTTCGCTCACGGGCCGCATCGGCCTTCGGCCGGGCCCTGCGCGGGCGCGCCGCAAAAGCGGCGGACCGCGGTCGCGTTCTTGGAGCGCGTCCATCAAACATGAACGCGCTCTAGCGGCTGCTCAACCCAAGAGATCGCGGAGATAAGGGATCATCGGCACATCCGCCGGCGGCATCGGGTGGTTGCCGAGCCTCGAAGCCCGCACCCATGCGATTTCGGGGTGCTCGCGTGGCGCGATCTCGCCTTCCCACTTGCGGCAGAGGAAGAGCGGCATCAGCAGGTGAAACTTCTCATAGGTATGGCTGGCGAAAGTAAACGGGCTAAGGCAGGTCTCGCAGACCGTGATGTCGAGTTCCTCCTTCAGTTCCCGCACCAGGGCGCCCTCGGGCGTCTCGCCCGTTTCCACCTTGCCGCCGGGAAACTCCCAAAGGCCCGCGAGGGACTTGCCTTCGGGGCGCTTGCAGATGAGGACGCGATTGTCGGCGTCGACGAGTGCGGCGGCGGCCACCAGCATGACGGGCTTGGTCATTGGATTCTTTCGCCGATGATGAACACGCTGGTGGTGAGCGCGGTCAGCCCGCGCCGCTTGAGATTTTCCGATCCCTCCAGCGCATCGCGCGTCTCAAGGCGTTCGACGGTCCGGCGGCCGGCGTAGAGTGTGGCGACCTCGTCATCAGGGACCGAAAAGGGCGGGCCGTCCATTTCAGAAGGGTCGTAGTCGATGGTGAGAAGCAGCGTCTTCGCCGCTGCCGGAAGCACGGTAGACATTTTCTCGGCATAGCGACGGCGCATCTCCTCGGGCAGAGCGATCAGGCTCGCCCGGTCGAAGCAGAGCCCGGTCGATGCGAGGCGCTGGGCGGGAAAGTCGAAGAAATCCCCGCACCAGAGTTCATAGGGCCCGTTCTCATAGATGTTGAAACCGTCAAGTGCGCGCGGGGCAGGGATCGCCAAGCCGTTGTCGGTGAAGAACTGCTCTATCGCCAGCCGGCTCAGCTCGACGCCGATGACCTTGCCGCACCCGCCTTCGCCGGCCAGCCAGGTCATGTCGCGCGACTTGCCGCACAGCGGCAGGAACACTTCGCTCCCCGAGGCAGCGGCCCCCGCCCCCGTTGGCACGAGCGTGGGCCAGTGCTTCATCAGAAGCGTGTTGAAGTCGTCCTGGTGGAAGCCGATCTGGCTGTTCTGCCAGCGCTCAAGCCAGAATTGCGGGTCCATTGCGTGGGTCTTCCGGTAACGGGTTGGGGGCGTGTGTCGCCGGGCGGTCGGTCAGCTCCGGTAATCGGCGTTGATGGACACGTATCCGTGCGTCAGGTCGCAGGTCCAGACAGTGGCCTGGCCGGGCCCGTCGCCGACAGAGACGGCAATCTCGAGTTCGGCGTTCTTCATGTACGCGGCGCCGGTCGCTTCGGTGTACTCCGCCGCGCGCTCGCCATTCTCGGTGACGCGGTGGGGCCCGAACCAGATCTCCAGGCGGGCCGGGTCTATTTCGACGCCCGCCTTGCCGACGGCCATCACGACGCGACCCCAATTGGGATCCTCGCCGGCAATGGCGGTCTTGAGGATCGGCGAATTGGCGCATGACTTGGCGATCCGCCGGGCGCTCTCGAAATCTCTCGCGCCGGTAACTCGGAACGTGACGAACTTGGTGGCGCCTTCGCCGTCGCGCGCAATCTGGATGGCGAGGTCGCGCATCACGTCGTGCAGCGCGGCGCTGAAGGCCGGCAGGCGCGGGTCGTCCGACTGTGAGATCGGCGACTGTCCCGCTTTTGCCGCGGCGCCGGTGGCGAACACCAGGCAGGTGTCGCTCGTCGAGGTATCGCTGTCCACGGTCATGCAGTTGAACGTCGTCTCGACGTGCCCGGACAGTAGTTTCTGCAACACGGGCTGGTCGATGGCTGCATCGGTGAAGATGTAGCAAAGCATCGTTGCCATGTTCGGCTCGATCATACCGGCACCCTTGGCGATGCCGTTGAGGCGCACGGGTACGCCCCCGATATCGACCTGGCGGGTCGCGACCTTGCGGTAGGTGTCGGTGGTCATGATCGCCCGGGCGGCGGCGTCGAAGGCATCCGGCTCGGCGGTTTCCGCCATGCGGGCGAGAAGATGCGTGAACTTGCCGGTGTCCAGCGGCTCGCCGATGACGCCGGTGGAGGAGACGTAGACTTCGTCGCGTGTGCAGCCAGCCGCGGCAGCCGCGGCGTCGACCGTCAGGTCCACAGCCTTATGCCCGGATGTGCCGGTGAAGGCGTTGGCGTTGCCCGAGTTTACCACGAGAATGCGTGCCCGGCCGCCCTTGCCGAGGGCCTCCCTGCACCAGCGAACCGATGCGGATGCCGTCTGCGAGCGGGTCGTCACGCCCGCAGCGACCGTTTCCGGCACCATGACGGCGACCATGAGATCGGTGCGCCCCTCATAGCGGATGCCGGCCTCGGCCGTAGCAAAGCGAACGCCATCGACCGGCGGCAGAGACGGATACGACTGCGGGGTGAACGGCGAAGGTGGCGCGGCCTGTCCCATGGGGCGTCTTTCGTTTGAACCGGTTAGGATGGCGGCGAGACATATGAAGACGGCCGGAGGGCGTCAATCCCTCCGGCCGTCGTTCCGTCGTTTACTGCGCTTGCTGCCGGTAGATCGCGGCGCTGGGCCGGTGCCTTGCGGCCGGCGAGCCCCGTTACTGCTTGGCGGGCTCTTCGGTCTTGCCGGCGGCGGCCGGGTCGGCCTTGGCCTTTTCGTCCTGTTGCTTCTTCAGCTTCTGGATCTGCTCGATGAATTGCTGTTGCTGGGCTTCGGCCTGCTTTTGCTCTTCGGCGACCTGCTTTTTGATGTTCTCATCGAGGTAGTTGATCTCGGCCTTGTTGCGCAGGTCCTTGGCGATGGCCTGCGCTTTCTGATGGATCATCCCGTTGAGGATGCGATCCTTAACGTCGCGGAATTTCGGCAGCGGTTTCTGACGCTTATCCTCAACCAGGATGAGATGCCAGCCGAAGCGGCTCTGGACGGGCTCGGAGACTTCGTTGAGGTCGCCATTGAACGCGGCCCGTTCGAAGGCAGGGACCATCTGGCCTTTCGAGAAATAGCCCAGGAGACCGCCGTTGTCCTTGGTGCCGGGATCGCGCGAGTGCTCCTTCGCCATTTCCGCAAAGTCGGCGCCACGCGCGATCTTCTCCTTGACGTCGCGCGCCTCTTCCTCGGTCTCCACCAGGATGTGGCGGGCCTTCACCTCTTCCTCAGGCTTCATGCCCTTGACCCGGTCCTTGAAGAACGTGCGTGCGGCCTTTTCGCTAACCGAGGCCTTGACCTCGTTCTCGAAGAAGACCTCGCGTTTCGCGCGGCGCTTGAAATAGGCCAGCGTCGAATCGAGGGCCGGACTTGCGTCCTGTTTCTTATCGAGCGCGTCGGCCATCAACTGGGTTTCGATGACATATTCGACGAGAACGCGACGGCGGGTTTCCGGCGAAAGCTGGCCCAAATCGTTGCCGATCTCGGTCTCCGCGAGCTTCAGGTCGCGCTCGGTGATGTCCGTGCCGTTCACGTTAGCCACGACCGAGTTGAGGTCAACCTGTTGAGCCGCAGGCGCTTCGGTCTCCGAGGCGTCTGCCTCTGACTGCGCAGCGGCGGGGGACATTGCGGCGATGGAAAGCGGCAGCGCCATTGCGAGCGCCAGCGCGACGGCGGAAAGCTTCGTCTTCGTCATGTTAAATCGTGACCTGCTTCGTTGTTGAACGGGCGGTAATGCCGATCCGGTGCCGGTGTTAGGACCTCGTGTCAGGACCAAGTTATTAGAGCCCTCGCGGTTGAACCCCGCATGACTGAAGGCGATCCAACCTCGCGTTGGAGTTTGCGGAGCGCTTCGGGCGAAGCGACCCGCGTTGAACGAAGGATGATCACCGGGACCCCTTTTTTCCGACGCCGTTTAGACCAGAGGCCACCGGCACTGCCAAGTGAAGAATTGGACAGGGCAGCCTATTTGAGCCGTGTCGAGCGCGCTGGACGGTGCGCAACGAGACCGGCGGTGGGGCCGGCCAGAGCCCTCCTCGCGGGTGTGCGATAAGGTCCGGACCGGCGGCGATCCGTTGACAATCGTTAGAAGCGTTCCTTATTGCTGGGCAGTCGAGCCGTCGCTCCCGGCGGCGCGGCGCAATGACGCGCGTCCTGGCTTCGCGCTCGGCGGTGCCAGCGAGTTTCCACGGGCGCTTGCAGTCTTCGTCTCTCAACGGCACGGGATCGCGCCTTGGCGCGTCTCGCGATCGCGGCGCGGCGGGCGGTGTCTCATGGCGCCGGCGGCGACGTTATTGCCCTACCTTACTCCTCTCGAGGATATCGATGCTTTCTCTCGGCTCACTCGCTTCCAAGATATTCGGTTCGTCCAATGATCGCCGCGTACGCAAATTCCGGCCGACCGTGGAGGCAATCAACGGGCTCGAAAACGAGTTGGAAGCGCTGAGCGACGAGGAACTGCGTCAGCGGACGGCGATTTTCCGGCAGGATCTGGAGAACGGGGCGTCGCTGAACGATCTCCTCGTTCCGGCTTTCGCTACCGTGCGCGAAGCCGCGAAACGCACGCTCGGTCAACGCCACTTCGACGTCCAGCTCATCGGCGGCATGGTGCTGCACAACGGCGATATCGCCGAGATGAAGACCGGTGAGGGCAAGACGCTGGTCGCCACGCTTCCGGTCTATCTGAACGCGCTGGCAGGTAAGGGCGTGCATGTCGTCACGGTCAACGATTACCTGGCGAAACGCGACGCGGAATGGATGGGACAGGTCTATCGCTTCCTTGGCCTCACCGTCGGGTGCATCGTTCACGAACTGGACGACGAAGAGCGCAAGGCTCAGTACGGCTGCGACGTCACCTACGCGACGAACAACGAACTCGGCTTCGACTATCTGCGCGACAACATGAAGATGAGCGCGGAAGAGATGGCTCAGCGCGGCCACTACTACGCGATCGTCGACGAGGTCGACTCGATCCTGGTGGACGAAGCGCGGACGCCGCTCATCATTTCGGGGCCGCTGGAAGACAAGTCCGAGCTTTACGTTGCCGTCGACAAGTTCATCCCGCAGCTCAGCCCCGAGCATTACGAGGTGGACGAGAAGCAACGCCAAGTGGCGCTGACGGATGAGGGCAACGAGATCATCGAAAAGCTGCTCGGCGAAGCGGGGCTTCTCAAGGGCGATACGTTGTACGACGTCGAGAACGTTTCGGTCGTGCATCACGTCAACCAGGCGCTTAAGGCACACAAGCTGTTCCAGCGGGACAAGGACTACATCGTCAAGGGCGGCGAAGTCGTGATCATCGACGAATTCACAGGCCGAATGATGCCGGGCCGGCGCTATTCGGAGGGCCTGCACCAGGCGCTGGAAGCCAAGGAGAATGCGACGATCCAGCCGGAAAACCAGACGCTGGCATCGATCACCTTCCAGAACTATTTCCGCCTGTACGACAAGCTGGCAGGGATGACTGGTACCGCGGCGACCGAAGCCTCGGAATTCATGGATATCTATGGGCTCGACGTCGTCGAGGTCCCGACGAACCTGCCGATCTCGCGTATCGACGAGGACGACGAGGTCTACCGCACGCAGGATGAGAAATACCGCGCCATCATTATCGAGCTGTCCGATGCCGTGCGGCGCGGCCAGCCAGTGCTTGTGGGTACGGCGTCGATCGAGAAGTCGGAGTATCTGTCGAACCTGCTCCACGACAAGAAGTACGTGCAGGATCTCGGCCGCAAGCTCCTGTCGCAGGCTGACGAACTGCCGGAAAAGGAAAGCGAATACCGCGATCATCTGCGCAGCGTCGGCGAGCATCTCGTCGACCTGGCGAAATCGGCGAAATCCGGAAAGCCGCTGATCCCGCACCAGGTGCTCAACGCCCGCTACCACGAGCAGGAGGCCAACATCATCGCCCAGGCCGGTGTGCCCGGCGCGGTGACGATCGCCACCAACATGGCGGGCCGCGGCACCGACATCCAGCTCGGCGGCAACGCCGAATACCGCTTGCGCGACTGGATCGAGGAAGAAATGCGCGAAGGCCGCGATCCCGGCGAACGCGAGCTTGAGGCCAAGCGGCGCGAGATCGAGGCCGACATCGCGGAGAAGAAGCGGCAGGCGCTGGAAGCCGGCGGGCTTTACGTGGTCGCCTCGGAGCGGCACGAAAGCCGCCGCATCGATAACCAGTTGCGCGGCCGCTCCGGCCGTCAGGGCGACCCCGGCAGGTCGAAATTCTATCTGGCGCTCGACGACGACCTGATGCGGATCTTCGGTTCCAACAAGATGGAAGGCATCCTGCAGAAGCTCGGCATGCAGGAAGGCGAGGCCATTACGCACCGGTGGATGAACAAGTCCCTGGAGATGGCGCAGAAGAAGGTGGAGGCGCGCAACTACGACGCGCGTAAGCACGTCCTCAAGTACGACGACGTGATGAACGACCAGCGCAAGGTCATCTTCGAGCAGCGCACGGAGATCATGGCCAACGAGGACGTCTCCGAGACCATTACCGACATGCGCCATCAGGTCATCGAAGAACTGGTGGCCAAGCATATCCCGGAGAAGGCCTACGCCGAGCAGTGGGACACCCAGGGCCTCAAGGAGGAGATCGAGAAGATCTTCGGCGTCGATGTGCCCGTGCCCGACTGGGCGGAGGAAGAAGGGATCGCCGACGAGGAGATCGAGGAGCGGCTGATCCGGGCGGTGGATGAGCGCGCGGCGGCGAAGACCGTTGAAATCGGTTCGGACCTCTACCGGCAGATCGAGAAAATGGTTCTCCTGCAGACGCTCGATCACCTCTGGCGCGAGCATATCGTGATGCTCGAGCATCTTCGGCAGGTCATCGGGTTCCGCGCCTATGGTCAGCGCGATCCGCTCAACGAATACAAGACCGAAGCATTTGTGCTGTTTGAAAGCCTCCTTATCCGCTTGCGCGAGATGGTTACGGGGCAGCTCATGCACGTCGAGCTGGCGCCGGATCAGGAAGAGGAGTACCTGCAGCCCAGCGAGCTACCGCCTATGGAGGCTCACCACGTCGACGCCACCACCGGCATCGATGAATTCGAGTTGGCGGAAGCGGGCATTGGCGGCGAAAGCCGGTTTGATGACGACGGCGCCGAGGCGCGTCGCCAACCGGTCCAGACGCGCCGGGCGGCGGCAACGAGCGATCCCAACGATCCTTCGACGTGGGGTAAAATTTCGCGCAATGCGTCCTGCCCGTGCGGCTCCGGCAAGAAATATAAGCATTGTCACGGCCGCAACGCCTGATCGGGAAAGCGCAAGGCGTATCCGGCTCTGGTTGTTCAGATGGCGAAACTCACTGCCGCGCGCGTCGAATGTCGGCGCGTTTCATGATGGACACACGAGTGTTGCCTAAAGGCGAGTTAATGTCTGACACGCAACACTAGTGTTGCGTCACAGACGCTTGGCCCCCAGTTGCCGCGATGCGATCTGCCAAGCGTCGGTGACAAAAGCAACACTAGAATTATAGGGTTTCTAGTGTTCCTCATGTCTCAGCCATTTGCTCGTAAGCGAGCCGAAATGGGAGGCAAATGTCTGAGACGGAACACTAGCGGGTTTCGCGACCGGGGCTTTTGTGTCTAAGAGCTGTCGCCTGACCTGCCGGCGTCTCACCATTGGCGGCGGGCGGGAAGATGGGGTTGGTATCTCGGAGGGCGGGCGGTCTTGCGGATTCTTGGGCTCGTTGCGGCGACTCATGATAGCGGGCTTGCCCTTCTCGAAGACGGGCACCCGACACTGGTCCTCGAAGAGGAGCGGCTGAACCGGGAAAAGCGGACGACCGCTTTCCCGACGCACGCTGTTATCGCCGCGCTGGGCGGACGGGCCGAAGGTCTCTCGGAAATCGACATTATCACCACCCCGTGGGACGAGCGGAAGCTGCAGGCGAGCTTCGCGCGCCTGATCCTGGGCGGCCTGCCCTGGAGCCTCAATCTTTTCCGTCAGGACGCTCACACGCCGCAGAAGAACGAGATTGTCCGGGTGAGCGCCGTTTTGAAGCGGCGGCTACGGCGGCTGGCCGGAAAGAGCGCGACGATCCCGCCCATCGTCAACGTTGGCCATCACAATGCGCACGCCGCGTCGTTCTTCGTGTCTCCGTTCGAGACCGCGAACGTGCTGGTGATGGACGGGTTCGGCGACGACGCCTCCACCAGCGTCTATTCGGGCGCCGGAAATCGGCTTCATCGGCACTGGACCGAGGGTCTGATGAACTCGGTCGGGCTGGTCTACACCTTCGTGACCAAATACCTGGGCTTCAACGGCTTTTCCGACGAGGGCAAGGTTATGGCCCTGGCGGCCTGCGGAGACGACAGCTACGTCGAACGCTTCCGCGACGTCATAAGGCTGGATGCCGACGGCCGCTACAAGGTCGATATGTCTTACTTCGACTACGACCGCTTCGGCGAACTGCGGCCGATGTCGCAAAAGTTCATCGAGATTTTCGGTCCGCCCCGGGTGCCGGGGAACCTGCTGCAGGACCGGCATCTGGCGATTGCGCACGCTCTGCAGGTCGTAACGGAGGAGGCGATCCTTCACATCGTTCGGGAAATCTACAAGCAGCGTCCGAACCCCAATCTCGTCATCACGGGCGGCGTCGCGCTCAATTGCGTCGCCAATGCGCGCGTTCTTGAGCAGACCGACATCCAGCGCGTGTGGGTGCCGCCGTGCGCGTCCGACACCGGCGCGCCGCTGGGAAGCGCGTTGTGGCATTGGCACCAGACACTGGAGAAACCGCGCGGTTTCGAGCTGACGCACGCTTCCTACGGGCTTGAATACAGCGACGAAGAGATCGGCTCGGTCTTGAGCGAGGCCGGACTGCAATCGGAAAAGATGGCCGAGCGCGATCTGATCGAGCGAACGGCGGCGGCCTTGGCGGATGGAAAGATCGTCGGCTGGTTCCAGGGCCGGTTCGAAATGGGGCCAAGGGCGCTCGGCAATCGTTCGATTCTGGCCGACCCCCGGCATGCCAATGTGCGCGATGTCCTCAACGCCAAGATCAAGCATCGCGAGGCATTCCGGCCGTTTGCACCGGCTGTCCTGGAGGACAGGGCCGCGGAGTTCTTCGAGATCGACCAGCCGGATCCTTACATGACGCTGGCGCCGCGCGTGCGCCCGGACAAGCGCAGCCTGTTTCCGGCGGCGGTGCACGTCGATGGGACGGGGCGTATTCAAACGGTCTCGCGCGCGGCAAACGCCCGCTATTACGACCTCATCGAAGCGTTCGGCCGCCGCACCGGCCTTCCGATCCTGCTCAACACGAGCTTCAACCGGCAGGAGCCCATCGTGGCGCGGCCGGCCGAAGCGGTTTCATGTTATCTGCGAACCGGCATGGACGTGCTGGTGATCGGCGACCGCTATGTTTCGGATCGCAACGGCGCGGCGAAGGCCTGGGCGGAAAAGCGCCATGCCGAATTGGCGGCTTAGGCTGGGCTTACCGGCGGCGGTTCGAGGCGCTCTGCCGGCGACGGTCGGCGCGGCGCTTGCTAGCGGCGCGCTTGTTGATCCGCTTGTGCTTCAGGGCCAGGAAGCGGCGGCAGCTCGGCCTTCTCAGGTCGCACTGAACGGTAACGCGGGAGCGCGTGCGATACGTGCCGCCTTTCCCCTTACCCCCGCCACCGCTGCTAGAGGCGCGCGCTAAGGCTGTTATCCGTCGCTTGTGGATCAGCGGTAGCGGGGAGCTCAGCAGGTCGGTCAGGCTTTTCTCCTCGGCGGACAACTTTGCCCACCGGGAGGGGTGGCTTACAATGTGCTGTAACTCGGCTTCCGAGGCGAGGATCGTCGCGGTTCTTCCGCACACGTCTAAAGGGCGGCTCTCGAGCCCCACCTCCGCGGGGCGACCATCTTCAAAGACATAGCGGCCGTTGCAGACGCTGACGATGGGCGGGAGGCGCGTACGTTCGAAGGAATCGAAGCCTTCCTTGAGGTTGGTCCAGAAGCCGGACCATTCGTTCTTCTTGTGCTTCGAGAGGTTCTTGTCCGTCATCCGGAACGGGAAGATGTGCACCGGCACGTGGCGCTGGCCCGAGCGCAAGGCTTTTTCGACAAGGTCGAAGATCTCCTGGCTGACGCCGTTCGTCATGGCGTAGCAGCCGACCGATGAGCAGCCGCCGTGGATCAGGATGTAGGAGCCGGTGCGCAAGTGCGCGCGGTCGAACGCGTTCGGAAAGCCGATGTTGAGCGAGCGGGGCCAGCGGCCAGAGCGATGCATCTGGCGCCGTGTGATCGTGTAGAAGCCTTCCGGGCTCTGCTTGTCGCCTTCGGCGAACTTCGGACCCAGCGTTCCGGACCAGTGGCAGATGGGATAGGTGGCGAATTTGACGTAGCGCCCCTCCTTCAGCATCCAGACTTCAAGCTCGGACTCCTGCTTGAAAATGCGGATGACGATGGGATCGCCAAAGTCGAGATCGAGCTTCGCCAGACGATCGGACGTCGCCGCGATGTCCGGGGTGCCCGGAAGCGCTTCGCCGCGTGCCTGCGAGCGCTGCCGCTCGATGCGGTCGGGCGCGGCATCCTTCAATTCGATCTTGAGCGCGTGGGCGGGGGCCGACACGGCAAAACATCCGCCCATCGCTGTGAGCAGAAAGGCGGCGGCGGTCGCTGCCGGAGCCCGCTTAAACCGTGGGCGCGCTTGGCGCACGGAAGGCCGGCCCAGGTCTGAAGTCCGAAGAAAGCGCAACGTTCCGACCCCGAATTCGGCGGTTGTTGGTTCGAGCGATCCGAGGCTTGCGGTTCGCGGCGATCTCACGGGTAACGATACCAGAACGCCGACGGTTTCCAAAGCCGGGGAGGCGAATGGTAAATGCTGTCATTCCGTATCCGCAAAGCGGGGTCGCCGGTTCAGTTGACCGCGAGATTCTTGGAATTCTTGCAGCTCTTGCGGATTGGACGATTGCCAAGCGAGCCTGGAGAAGCTTTTTGCGCGACATACCTTTTGCCGCAAACGTCGACGTCCGGAGGCGTCCGGGTGTCTTCGAAGGCTCGGTAAGCCGCGGCGAGTTGGGTCCAGAAGCCGTGCCACTCGGAGTCGCGGGCGTCCGCCAGATTGGACGGCGTCAGCCGGAACGGAAGGGACTGTACCTGAAAACGCGCCTGGCCCTTGTCCAGCGCCGAGGTCACGAGTTCCCAGATCTCGTCGACCGCCGGGTTGGTCATGGCGTAACAGCCGATCGAGGAGCAGCCGCCGTGCACCATCAGGAAGCTGCCCGTCCGGCCGTGCGCCCGGTCGAAGGTGTTGGGGAAGCCGAGATTGAACGAGCGATGCCAGCGGCTGGCGGGATTGAGCTGGGCCTTGGAGACCGTATAAATGCCCTCCGGGGCCTGACGGTCGCCCTGCTTGAGCTTCGGACCCAGCCGGCCCGAGAAGCGGCAGATGGGATAGCTGGCGAAAAGGTCGAAGCGGTCGTCTTTCTTGAGCCAGATTTCGAGCAGGAATTCGCGCTTGAATATGCGCATGAAGATCGGCGCCCCCTTCTCGAAGCCGCCTTCGGCGAGGCGACGGTCCAGGTCATCGAGCGGCGGCGTGCCCGGCAGATCCCAGCCAAAGCGCCAGAACGCCTGGCGCCAAATGCGCTCGAAGGCGAGGACGCGATTGTCGGCGCTACCGAGTACGCCCCCGACGCGCTCGCCAAATACGTCCTGCATTCGCGGTTCCAGAAGCGCCGCCCCGATCACCATGGCGCCGGCGAGAACGAGGAGCATGGCGGTCTTCAGGAAGGCGCGCAGCTTATGTCGGAGCGGCTCGGAGGACATTTGGGAATAAACGGGCCCCTGGCGGATTGCGTTGCTGCCCGGAACATCAGCCCATAATCGCGTCAGGTTTCAGGCAGTGCCCCGATTTGACGACCTTCCAGCAGGGGGTTGGCGTCGATTTCCGGGATTTCCGCGATCGCAGCAGGTGTGCCTGGCGGTTTTGCCGTGAGCCCGTGGCGAACCCAGATCCTGCCCGGCTCAGTTGAGGCTGAGCGTCGAAAGAATGCTCTCGGTGCCGGTCGTCCTGCGCTGCGGCGCGGCGGTCTGGTTCATCCCGAGACCGTAGGGAAGCAGGGTGATGCGGCCATTCTGAGCGACGGTGCGCATCTTCGGACCGGCGGCGCGGACCTCCGCGATCTGTTCCTTGGAGGGCTGGGGTACGAACGGATCCAACTGCGGACGGCGGAAGCGCGGGCAGCGGCCCGACGCGTCGAGTCTGCGGTTGGAGGGCCAATCGACGTTGACAATATAGCGGCGCTGGCAAACGGCGACGTTCGGCGGCACACGGTAGGTCTCGAAGTGGTCGTAGCCCTGCTTCAGGGTCTTCCAGAAGCGGGCCCATTTGCTCTTCTTGTGCCTCTCCATGTTCTCATCGGTCATGCGGAACGGATAGGCGTGGACGGAGAACGATTCGTGGCCCGAGCGGAAAGTCTCGCGCGCCAGAGCGTAGATCTCTTCCATCAAGGCGTCGGTCATAGCGTAGCAGCCGGCCGAGCGGCATTTCCCGTGTACCATCAGGAAGTTGCCCGTGCGGCCGTGAGCTTTGTCGTAGTCGTTCGGATAGCCGAGGTTGAAGGACACGTGGAACGACGAATTCGGGTTCATCTGGTGCTTGGCGACCGAGTAGAAGCCTTCCGGTGCCTGCTTGTCGCCCTGCTGCTGCTTGGGCCCCAATTCGCCCGACCAGTTGCAAATCGGGTAGGTCTTATAGTGGTAATAACGGCCGTCGCTGCGGGCCTTCCAGATTTCGAGTTCGGACTCTTCTTTGAAGATGCGAACGAACATGGGGGCGCCGGGCTCCATGCCCTTGCGGCCCAGAAGCATTAGGGCTTCCTTGGATAGCGGCTGTTCGGCAGGGGTGAGTTGAGGCGCGCCGGCGCAAGCTGCCAGCAGCAACGTCGATATCACCGCGATCATGGCAACGCGAACGCGCGCCAGGTTCCCTCGAACCGGGAGGACCGAACTCATACGTAGTGCCCCTTACCAATGCCCATCACAATCGAATCGACACGGTTAAGCGAAGGTTAACACAGCCGAAAAAGATACGCGACAGGGCGCAGGCTGCTCATCTTCCCTCTGCAATCATGAAAGTGCCAGCAAATTTTGGCGACGTCGGGGCAGGCGTAGGTGCTCGCCCGGGCGCAAGAGTTTGAACGAACTTGAGAAAAACGCATGGCCTTCTGCTTCGTGGCGCGAGAAGGCGCGCGGGGCCGCGTTCCTAAAGACTGCGACCCATTTGCAGGAAGCGGTCCTGCCGCTGCTTGCGGATGCGCTCCGGCGGCATCGAGTCGTACTCCGCAAGGGAAAGCGCGATTGCCGTGCCGGCGGCATCGATGACGCTGCGCGGGTCGCGGTGGGCGCCACCGACGGGTTCGGCGATGATGCCGTCGATGATGCCGAGTTCCTCGAGGTCCTGGGCGGTGATTTTCATCGCCTGCGCGGCTTCTTCCTTCTTGGCTGAATCGCGCCAGATGATCGATGCCGCGCCCTCGGGTGAGATAACCGAATAAATGGCGTGTTCCAGCATCAGGATGCGGTTGGCGGTAGCGATGGCGACGGCGCCGCCCGAACCGCCCTCGCCAATCACAAGGGCGACGATGGGGACGCCAAGTGCGAGGCAGCAGTCGGTCGAGCGGGCAATGGCCTCGGCCTGTCCGCGTTCCTCGGCGTCGATGCCGGGATAGGCGCCCGCGGTGTCGACGAGTGTAATGACGGGAAGCCCGAAGCGGTCGGCCATCTCCATGAGGCGGACGGCTTTGCGGTAGCCTTCCGGCATGGCCATCCCGAAGTTGTGTTTCAGTCGGCTTTCGGTATCGGAGCCCTTCTCATGGCCGATCACCATGACGGAGCGCCCGCGGAACGTCGCCGGGCCGCCGACAATCGCCTGATCGTCGCCGAAATAGCGGTCGCCCGCCAGCGGCGTGAAGTCCTTAAAGAGGCGGCGGATGTAATCCATGCAGTGCGGCCGCTCGGGATGGCGTGCCACCTGGGTTTTCTGCCACGGCGTCAGGTTGGCGTAGGTGTCCGAAAGCGCGGAGCGTGCCTTCTCCTCGAGCTTTTTGATCTCTTCGGAGAGGCTTTTCTCAGTGTCCTCATCGACCAGGGCGCGCATCTCGCCGACCCGGCTTTCCAGTTCGGCGATCGGTTTTTCGAAATCGAGATAGGTGCGCAGCGCCGCCGGACGCGAGAGGTCGCCTTCCAGCGCCGCGTCGTCGATCCCCGTAACCGCTTTTTCGTCTGCCATCGCCGTCGTGACCCGTGTCGTTGAGCCCGAGACCGTTGTAACCGCGCGCCGCGCGGGCGGTGGGCCGAGGCTTTGTATGAGGTTGTCAGGCCGTTAGAGCGAGCGGGCGCGCGAGTGTCAAGGCGGCGCGCGGCAGCAGGGTGAAGGGGGCAATCGGGGAGCGGAGTGGGCCGCTTTTGGAACGAACGGGGTCCTACGCGTTCGATCTGTCGGGACTTCATGCCGTCGGTGCTGTGGGATGCAGCTCGCTCACTGCATCCCACGTGGGTCGCGTTGCCACGGGGAGTGGATCAACGAACCCGAAGTCTGCCACGTCCTTAAGGCGTCGTCAGGCGACGGCGGCGCTGGAGACCGGCACCGTCGAGACCGTCTTCAGGATTTGCGAGGCGATCTGGTAGGGGTCGCCCTGGGAGTTGGGGCGGCGATCTTCCAGGTAGCCTTTGTAGCCGTTGTTGACGAAGCCGTGCGGCACACGGATGGATGCGCCGCGGTCAGCCACGCCGTAGCTGAACTTGTTCCAGGGCGCGGTTTCGTGCTTGCCGGTGAGGCGCATGTGGTTGTCGGGGCCATAGACCGCGATGTGGTCGTTCAGGTTCTGCTCGAAGGCCGCCATCAGGGCCTCGAAGTAGTCCTTTCCGCCGACTTCGCGCATGTAGGACGTCGAGAAGTTGGCGTGCATGCCGGAGCCGTTCCAGTCGGTGTCGCCGAGCGGCTTGCAGTGATACTCGATGTCGACGCCGTATTTCTCGGTCAGCCGCTGGAGCAGATAGCGGGCCATCCACATTTCGTCAGCGGCCTTCCTGGAGCCCTTTCCGAACACCTGGAATTCCCACTGGCCCTTGGCGACTTCGGCGTTGATGCCTTCGTGGTTGATACCGGCCTCGAGGCACAGGTCGAGGTGCTCTTCGACGATCTGACGGGCAATGTCGCCCACCGCGCTGTAGCCCACACCGGTGTAGTACTTACCCTGCGGTTCCGGGTAACCGGCGGCCGGGAAGCCGAGCGGACGGCCATCCTTGTAGAAGAAGTATTCCTGCTCGAAGCCGAACCACGCGCCGGGATCGTCAAGGATCGTAGCGCGCTTGTTGGAGATGTGCGGCGTCACGCCGTCCGGCATCATGACCTCGCACAGGACCAGTGCACCATTCTTGCGGGCCGGATCCGGATAAAGTGCGACGGGCTTCAAAACGCAGTCCGAACTGGAGCCGTCCGCCTGAAGGGTCGAGCTGCCGTCGAAACCCCACAGCGGCAATTGTTCGAGCGACGGGAATGATGCGAATTCCTTGATTTGCGTTTTTCCGCGCAAATTCGGCACCGGCGTATAACCGTCGAGCCAGATATACTCCAGTTTGAATTTGGTCATTGAGGCTTTCTCCTCTGCTTTTACAATTGATGGTGAATTTACTGGAAACGGTTGTACGCCGGTGGATACGTCCGGCGTTTCGACCGGCGATGGCGCAGGCGTCAGTTCCGCGACGGGTGCGGTAGCGGAGGCTGGCGGCGGATCGGGGAGGTTCTGCTGCGGTGCCGGGGGTGCGGCGACTTCGGCCTGAGGCGGTGTTTCTACCGGTGACGATTGAACCGCGGCGGGCTGCGGCGAGTTAGTTTGACTGGGTGCGGGAGGAGGCGACGGCCGCAACCAACTCCCGAGCTTCCTGAACATCGAGCCTTCTCCCAACATTAAAGAACTGACGTAATTGCTAGCAAATTATGCATGGGGGCCAAAAGTCAAAAATTTAGGCAATGAAAGTTTCATTTTTGGGCGCAGGAAAAAGGTGCTAGAGTTGCCGAAACCCATAAAGAAAAAGGGCGTTTGGGAGTGCTCACGGAAAAGAATGAGGATGGCTATGAAAGCAGCAGAACAGAAAACGGCTAAAATTTATACATTCCCGGTGCGGCCGAAGGCGCGTTCCACGGCGGATCAGCTATTGCGGATGGAGGCTGAGGCGCGTGCTTACGGCCGGGTCGAGTTCGGCAGCGGCTGGTATCACGAGGAAGCTATCGCCGATGCAAAATGCTGCGGCGGGCGCCGCTCCTGATCGCGAAGCGGCGCGGTCGAATTCCGGGGATGGACTCTCGATCTGAGGGTTTCGCCGGAGTGGGCCGCGTCGGTGCTTTTGCCGCAGGCCGCCCCAGTTTGCCGAGGACGTGTTGCGGCCGGTCCAGCCTGAGTAGCGATCAGGACGCGAAGATCGACCAGCCCAACCGTGACGTCAGCTTCTGCAGCGCGATTCGGCCCAGGTGAGAGTTGCCAGCGTCATCCAGTCCCGGTGACCACACCGCCACCGATGCAATGCCGGGAACGATCGCGAGAATTCCGCCGCCAACTCCGCTTTTGCCCGGCAAGCCGACGCGATAGGCGAATTCGCCGGAGCCGTCGTAGTGGCCGCAGGTCAGCATGATGGCGTTGATGCGGCGTGCGCGATCCGGCATGACGACGCTCATGCCGGTTTCCGGGTTAATGCCGTCGAAGGCCAGGAATCGGCCAGCGGCGGCAAGCTGGCGGCAGCTCATGGCAATGGCGCAGTGGTGGAAGTAGACGCCGAGCGTGTAGTCGACCGGATTTTCGAGAACGCCGAAGCTCTTCATGTAATTCGCCAACGCTGCATTGCGGTGGCGATGACGCTGCTCGGACGCTGCCACGGCGTGGTCGATGCTGACCGTCTCGTCATTGGCGAGAAACTGCATGAACCGCAGGATTTCGCCGATCGCCTCCTTGGGCTGATGGCCTGAGACGATGCAGTCCGTCACGGCGATCGCGCCAGCGTTGATGAAGGGATTGCGGGGGATCCCGTGCTCGTTTTCAAGCTGCACGATTGAGTTGAACGGGCTGCCAGACGGTTCGCGGCCAACCTTCGACCAGAGCCGGTCGCCGGCCTTGCCGAGCGCCAGCGTCAGGGTGAACACCTTCGATACGCTCTGGATGGAGAATGGCAGGTCGCCATCGCCGCCAGTCTGAATTGAGCCGTCGGCAAGGGCGATGGCAATTCCAAAAGCTTGCGGATCGGCCTTTGCCAGTTCCGGTATATAGTTCGCCACCGTTCCGCGGTCGGTCCGCGATTTCATCTCGTCGACGATTTCCCGGACGACGGTCTCAATCTCTGTTTCCAGCGTCACCTGTTCTTCTTTCGGAGCCGTTCTAGTGTTCCGTCTCAGACATTAGCCTCTGATCGCAGGCGGAAGCTTCACGGATCGGAGGCGATTGTGCAATGCGGCGCGATTGCTCCGTTCTCGTAGGTGCGGGGGTGGGAGTTGGGCGAACCGTAGTGCGGTGGAGAAGCGGCGGCTTGCATCGAGACGATGGCGGCCGGATGCGGAGAGGCGAGGCCGGGCGGCGCGTACGTTCCTTTGGACACGCCGCCCGATGAGTTGTCAGTTCACGGCGGTCTGCGGCGCGAGCTTCCAGAGCTTACCCTTCTTGCCGTCGATCAGGACGTAGATGTCGCCTTCGGGACCCTGCGCAACGTCGCGGATGCGCTTCGATAGCGGAATGTGCGCCTGGGCTTCCACCTTGCCGTTGGACAGCTTGACGCGCGTGATGCCCTCCGACACGAGGCCGCCGATCATCGCCTGGCCTTTGAAGGATGGAAACTTGTCACCGTCGTAGAAAATCATGCCCGATGGAGAAAGGACCGGCGACCAGTAGGTAACAGCGTCCTTGAGGTCCGGCCGCGTGCTTGGGTCGGCTCGCTTGGAGCCATCGTAGTCGGTCCCCCAACTCACAAGCGGCCAGCCGTAATTGGCACCCTTCTCGATGCGGTTCAATTCGTCGCCGCCGAGCGGGCCCATCTCGGTGACGTATAGATCGCCGGTGGCGCTATCCATCGCTGCGGCTTGGATGTTGCGGTGGCCGAACGAGTAGATCTCGGGCTTGGCGTCTTCATCGTTGACGAACGGATTATCCGCCTTCGCTTTGCCGTCGCGGCCGATGCGGATCACCGTCCCGAGCGTGTTGGATTTATCCTGCGCGGGGTCGAACTTGAAGCGCTCGGCCAATGCCACAAAAATCGTTTCATCGTCCGCAAAGACAATGCGGCTGCCGAAGTGTTTCGAACCTTCGACCTTCTCCTGACGCCAGACCGTCTTCCAGTCGCTCAGCTTTCCGTCATTGAAGGCGGCACGGCCGAGCGCTGTGCCGGCCTTTCCGTCATCGCCGGGCTCAGCGAAGGTCATCCAGACGAGATTGTTCTCGGCGAAGTTTGGATCGAGTTCGATGTCGAGCAGGCCGCCCTGGCCCTGGGCGAAAACCGTCGGCGTGCCTTCGACCGGTTCCTTTTGCAGTTCGCCGTCGGCGGAGATGAGGCGCAGCTTGCCCTTTTTCTCGGTCACCAGAATCCGGCCATCCGGCAGGAAAGCTATGGCCCAAGGGTTTTCAAGGCCGCCGGTGACCTCAGATACCTGAATATTGCCGGCCTCGGTGCGGATCGTCTTTACAGGGCTCGGGACCTCAGCGACGGCGGCTGCCGTCGTGCCGATCAGCGCGGCGGCGCCGGCCAGTGTGAGCGTGTATTTCATGGTTTTGCGGCTCCATCGTTGGATGCATCAGAAGCCGGGCCAACGTGGGGCGCGAACGAGGGTTCCGAGATGGAGGGCGCGGGTCGCCACCGCGACTGCGGAGGGAAGCCATTTCGTTCAGGCCGGCTTCCCCGCCAGAGGATGGTGGCGCTCGACCAGCGTTTTGAGACGTTCCTGCAGGACGTGCGTGTAGATCTCGGTGGTCGAAATATCGGCGTGACCGAGAAGCTGCTGGACGGCACGGAGGTCGGCGCCCCTGTCGAGCAGGTGGCTCGCGAACGCGTGGCGCAGGACGTGGGGGCTCACGCGCTCGGGATCGAGCCCGGCGTCCTCGGCAAGCGATTTCAAATCCTGGGCGAAGCGCTGGCGGGTGAGGTGACCGGCCGCGCCCTTCGATGGGAACAGCCAGCGGGTGGCGACTGTCGGGGTGAGCCCATCGGCAGGATCGGCGCCTAGGCCGAGGTAACGGGCGAGCGCCCGGCGCGCGGGTTCCGAGAGCGGCACCATGCGTTCGCGGCCGCCTTTGCCCTTGACCATGATGAGCCGTTCGTCGCCGGCCAGGACGTTGCGCGGGAGGCTGACGAGTTCGCTGACGCGGAGGCCCGTCGCGTACAGCAGTTCCAAGAGGCAATGGAGGCGCACGGCGCGGTAACGTTCCGGCCCAGTGGAAGACTCTGCGCGGCGAGCGGCGGCGGCGATCAGCCGGTCGACCTCATCGATGGACAGGATCTTGGGAAGGGCGCGGGCTTTCTTCGGACCGGCGAAACCGTGCGTGGGGTCTTCGTCCAGGATGCCTTCGGCAACGAGAAAACGAAAGAACTGGCGCAATGCGGAAAGACGGCGTGCGCGGGAGGCCGCCGAGAGACCTTCATCGTTGAGCGCGGTCAGATAGAGGGCGACGGTATCGGCGTCGCTGTCCAGGAGGCTTGACTTGCGGCTGCGGGTGAAGGCGGCGGCGTGGTCGAGGTCGCGGCGGTAGGCTTCCAGCGTATTTCGGGCCGCGCCGCGCTCGGCCGCGCAGCTCTCAAGGAAGGCCTGGATGAATTCGCGGTCGCGGCGGTCAGTGCGGGCGGACCTATTGTTTTCCGCTTCGAAGCCGGATTGCATTGCCGCCGGGGAACCGCCGCTCGGCGTCTCGATCTTTTCTCCGGCCATAGCCGCGCCTCCTTCAGCCGCTGTCGCGGATCGGGCCAACGCGATACCCATGGGCCGTATTATAAGACTTCACGCAATGCAGCGCATGCTGGAACGCCTAGCCGCGCGCGATCCGGGGCCATGCAGGGAACAAAGCCTCGAAGCCCAGCCGGCGGGCTTCCGCTTCGAGACCGATGCGCTTCAAGGCGCGGATGGCATCGCCGAGAGCGATCATATGGGCGCCCCGCGGACCGCCCGAACCGATGGTCTGCAGAACGAGAAAGAGCGTCTCCTCGACCTGCCGTGATTTGGACGTTTCCTGCAACTTCGAAAGCACGCCCGTCGGCGGAAGATGCCCGTCGCCCGGTTGGGGCGTGCGGCTCGCGGCTTCCCAGAGCGGGATCGGTACATGGACGGCGAGAGCGTCCAAAACGGTCGCCAGGCGATGCAATTCGGCGGGCGCAAAGTCGCCGCGAATGGCCATGCGTTCGACGGAGGCCAGGCTAGCGGCGGTCGACGCTCCGGTGCCCGCGCCCGCGGCGATATCGATCAGCGCCTCCCAATGGCGGAATTCGTCCGCGCCGCGCGGGTCGCTCAGCTCGGCGATGCGTAGCCAGTCCCGCGCTGCGTCCGTGCGTCCGGCGCTGAGGAGCGACTCGATTGCCGTCTCCGCGAACCAGCCGATTTCCGGTACCGGGCGAAGCGTGGCAACCGGGTCGGCCATCAGCGTGAGGCCGGGGAGGTATAAATCCGAGCGCTTTGCAGAATCGAGATAGGCCCTGATCTGACGAACCTTCTGCATCGGTGTCGGCTGGCGAACGGCGGCGACATAAAGGTTGGCCCGTCGCGCGGCGGGCGAACCCGTTGCTGCTTCGTTTCCGCTCTGCATGGTCTCGATATCGGTACTTCCAGCGGCGGCGCGGTAAGCGGTGGCCACCTCGGCAGCGGGAAGGATCGCTGCAGCTGCGGCTCGCTCAAGGGCGGCGGCACGGAGATCGGCCGGGAGTTCGACGTCAGCGGCCATCGTGGCGAGTAGCGCTCCGGTTGGCTCGGCGTCGAGGAAGTCGGCAGGGTCCGCGCCGGCGCGGCGCAGGAGACGGTAAGCGAGGGGAGAAACGTTCAGCTTTTTTGGTAGCCGGGGGCGCGACCCTGTAGCGGCGGCGGCGAGTCCGGAAAGGCTGGCTGGCGGGAAGCCCTCGGTTTCGCGGGCGACATCCGCGGCCAGCTTGATGGCGGCGTCGTTCCCCTGGATGGCGCCGCAAAAGCCCGAAAGGAGGATTGCGCCGTGCTTGTCGGCGGTGGGCATGGCGTTGGCGGCGGCGACGACATCGCGCGCATCGGCGCAGGCTTCATCGTCGCGCCCTAGCGCAGCGCGCGCTTCCGAGCGGCGCAGTGCAAAGCCGGCCCAGTCCGAAGTGCCCGCTTGAAGCTCGCGCGGGATCTCGAATTCGGCGGCTTCCATGAGGAAACCGAAGCGGTGGAGCGCCGCCAGCCGGGCGGCGGCGTAACGCGCGGCCGGACGGCCCGTTTCGCTCGATCCGGCGGCCAGGGCGCGGGCGAGCAGGTCGCGCAGGACCGGTGAAGCCGGTGCGCCGGTTAATTCTTTCAAGGCGTCCGCGGCGATCACCGGATCGACGGTGGGCCCGATGGGTTGCCAGCGATCCGGCGTTCCGGTCGCTGCCGGCGGCGCATCGAAGCGCGCGCCTTGGTCATCGCCAGGCGAGGGCATCGCGCCGGGCCGGGCATCGAGGCGGGTTCGCGACGACCAGCCGGATGCATCAGCGGCGGGATCCCTTTCGCGGGTGCTTGGCGCCCAAGGGCGGACTGCCGGAGGTTCGCCATAGTCGCCGGGGTCGCCGGATGAGACCGGTGGCGCGAGCGGAGCAGGTTCGACGGGCTCGAGCGGCGCGAGATCCGCCCTATCGACGCCTGGCGGCGTTGCGAAGGTCGCCGATCCCGGTTGGTCATAGCCGCGAGCGCCGGGTGCGCCGGCGTCGCCCGGGCCGGGGTATAGCCGGCGTCCTTCGTTGAAGCGGGGTCGACCGTCCATCGGCCGCAGCGGGGGTGCCGCGGCCGGTTGCGAAGGCGGGGCGGATGGCTTGTTCGCGCTATCGCTCCAGGCATCGTGCGGCCAGTTTTCCTGCGCCCATGCAACTCCGGACATGCCTGGGTAGGGTGTCAGGATGACCGCGATGAGCGCCAACGCGGCAGCGCCAGCACGAAGGCTTACAGCCTGCGCGTGAGGGAGCGAAGCGCGGAGAGAAGGGGAGACGGATTTATGCGACATTCGCCGCCGTGTCATTCCTCGAGGCGTTCCACCTGGATATCTTCGATCCGGTAGGATACCTCGCGTTGTTCCGGTTCGAATTCGGTCGCCAGAACGTAAAGCCCCGCGAAGACAAGGCCCGACAACGAACCGGCGATAAACAGAAATCTAAAGAGGCTGGGCATCAGTGAACGTCAGCTCCTTGGACAATTTGCTTTTCGTCCGACAAATTGACTTCAGTGTGGCCCGTGCATTTCGCTGGACGCATTCCGCAGGTCGTCTCGCCGTAGGTGCCCGTTGAGGTGCGCCGGAATGGCATAAGTCTGTTATGGAGGATCAAGGCGATTCTTTCAAATCCTGCAAATGCAACGGGCGCGTTCGGACCCGTGCCTAAAAACGAGGCAGTCAGTCTTTGCGGACTCCCATGATCCGGTTCGGTTTCAACCGGCGCGCCAAGCCTCCCAGCGCGGCCGACCTCAAGCGTGTCCACGACATGCTCGGGGCGCGGTCCATCGTGCTCGTCGGCCTGATGGGTTGCGGCAAGTCTGCGATTGGGCGGCGTCTCGCGGCCGTCCTAAAGCTGCCGTTTGTCGACGCCGACGACGAGATCGAGAAGGCCGCGGGAAAGTCCATCGCGGAGATTTTCGAAGATCACGGCGAAGCGGAATTCCGGGAGGGTGAGCGCAAGGTGATTGCCCGGCTCCTGCAAAGCGGTTCGCAGGTGCTGGCGACAGGCGGCGGTGCCTACATGGACGCGGAGACGCGCAAGAAAATCGCGGAAACCGGCGTTTCCGTGTGGTTGAAAGCCGACCTGCCGGTGCTGGTGCGGCGGGTCTCACGGCGGGACAACCGGCCGCTCTTGAAGAAGGGCAACCCGACCGAGATCATGTCGCGGCTCATCAAGGAGCGATATCCGGTCTATCAAAATGCCGATCTGGTCGCGTCGAGCCGCGATGTTCCCCACGATCAGATCGTCGCGGAAATCGTTGCCATGCTGGCGCGGTTCAACGGCGAAGATTGAAAGGCGGGAGGCTGGAGCCGGACCGCCCAGGCAAAGAAGTCAGAACGGAAAGCCATGCCAGGTATCGTCTATTCAAATCTTGCTCAGGCCGGGGCGCATCGACAGGTCAAAATCGATCTGCCGGGCCGGGAGTACGAGATCGTCATCGGTGGCGGGCTTCTGGGTGAGGCAGGCCGTCTCATCGCGCAACGCGTTGGCAAGGGGCGTTGCGGCGTGGTGACCGACGAAAACGTCGCGCACCATCACCTGGCCGACCTCGAAGCCGCGCTCAAGGCCGAAGGGCGTCACAAGGGTTCGATCGTTCTGCCCGCCGGTGAGGCGACGAAGTCGTTTGGCCGGCTGCAGGAGTTGAGCGAGGGGCTCTTGGAGATGGGCCTGGAACGCGGCGACTATATCGTAGCCTTCGGCGGCGGGGTTATCGGAGACCTTGCCGGTTTCGCCGCCTCGATCCTTCGCCGAGGCGTTACATACGTCCAGATCCCGACATCGCTCCTGGCGCAGGTCGACTCGTCGGTTGGCGGCAAGACAGGGATCAATACGCGGCAAGGCAAGAACCTTATCGGTACGTTTCACCAACCCGGCCTCGTTATCGCGGATACGGACGTCCTCAAGACGTTGCCCGACCGGCAGATGCGGGCGGGATACGCGGAGGTAGTCAAGTACGGACTCCTGGGCGATGCTGCCTTCTTTGGTTGGCTGGAGGAAAACCACGGCGCGATCCTGGGTCATGAGGCCGGGCCACTGACGCAGGCCATCGAGACGAGCGTCCGCGCAAAGTCTGCGGTGGTCCTGGCCGACGAGAAGGAAGCCGGCGCGCGCGGCCTCCTTAATCTGGGGCATACGTTCGGCCATGCGTTCGAAGCGGCGACGGGCTATTCGGACCGACTTCTTCACGGCGAAGGCGTCGCTGTCGGTATGGTCTGCGCGTTTCGCCTCTCGGAGCGCATGGGGCTCTGCCCGGCGGGCTCCGCCGACCGGGTGACAGCGCATCTCCGCGCGGTCGGGCTGCCGACGGAAGTTCGCGATATTCCCGGAGAGAGGATGCATGCCGACCGGCTCATCGATCTGATGGGCCAGGACAAGAAGGTTCGGGACGGCCGCATGACCTTCGTTCTGGCACGCGATATCGGTGAGGCATTCCTGACTCAGGATGTCGATCTCGCCGAAGTCCGCGCATTGCTTATGGAAGCGTGTGCGTGAAGCCCGCGCGGGAGCGAATTTATCGATCTGAACCACACTAGCAAGTTATTGCTTCTAGTGTCCCTTTTGATTCCGAAGTTCGCTCCTGCCGCCCGCCGCTAATGACGGCGAACTTCGGAATCGGGACACTAGTCATCGAACGGATCGGTAACCACGTTTCAGGATAATCGGCCTGGCGCGTATCGGGGGCTGTCGGCTCTCGTAATGCTACCGCCGGCCTCCTTGCGCGGCTACGCGGCCGGGAAGCGCTTTTTGACCTCGATTGGGTCAATCGGCTTTTCCCGTTTGCGGCTATAAGGGCCCAAGCAACGCTCCAAAGCACCGTCCAGCGACCGAGCTGGCGGTCTACATTCCTGGCATCGGACCCATGACGATCGAATTTATCCTCACCCTTGGCGGTGTGTTTGTTCTCCTTGCCCTGTCAGCGTTCTTCTCCGGATCGGAGACGGCGCTGACGGCGGCTTCCCGCGCACGCATGCACGCTCTGGCGGAGGAAGGAAACGCTGGGGCCAGCCTTGTGAACCGGCTGCTCGCGGCGCCCGAGCGCCTGATCGGAACGGTGCTCCTTGGCAATAACCTGGTGAACATCCTGGCCTCGGCGCTTTCGACCAGCCTCTTGATCGGAATTTTCGGAGAGGTCGGCGTCGCCTATGCAACCATCGGGCTGACGCTGCTCGTCGTCATTTTCGCGGAGGTGCTGCCGAAGACCTACGCGCTCGCCTACTCCGACCGATTTTCGCTGACCGTCGCGCCGGTGATGAGTTTCCTCATCGTCGTTCTGCGGCCGGCCACCTTCCTCGTCGAGGCGATTGTCAGCGCGATCCTCAGGTTGACGCCAACGAGCCGCGACGACGACGCCAACATTCTGTCCGCGCATCGCGAGATTCGCGGTCACATCGAACTGCAGACCAAGGAAGGCGCGGTGGCGCGGCATGACGCGCACATGCTCGGCGGCGTGCTCGATCTTGGTGACCTGCAGGTGGCCGACATCATGATCCACCGCACCAAGATGGAGATGATCGACGCCGACGACCCCTCCGACGAGATCGTCGCGGATGCCGTGAAGTCGAAATACTCGCGGTTGCCGGTCTGGCAGGGCGAACCGGAAAACATCATCGGCGTGCTGCATACGAAGGATCTCTTGTCGAGCCTCGCCCGGGTCAACTGGGATATCGGCAAGCTCGACCTCAAGAGCTTCGCCAAGGAACCCTGGTTCATTCCGGACACCACGAGCCTGAAGGAGCAGCTCAACCAGTTCCTCAAGAGGAAAACCCAGATGGCCCTGGTCGTCGATGAGTACGGCGAAGTGCAGGGGCTGATCACGCTGGAAGACATCCTGGAGGAGATCGTCGGGCAGATCGCCGACGAGCATGACGCCCACGACATGGCGATCCGTCCGCAGGCCGACGGCACGGTCAATGTCGACGGGTCGGTTCCGATCCGCGACCTCAACCGGCAGATGGACTGGTCGCTGCCCGACGACGAAGCGACGACGATCGCCGGTCTCGTCATCCACGAAGCGCAGACCATCCCGGAGCCGGGCCAGGTGTTCACGTTTCACGGCTACCGGTTCGAGATCCTGCGCCGAAACCGCAACAAGATCGCTGCCCTGCGCGTCAAGCCCGTGGCGGCGGGCGAAGCGGGTGCGCGGCCGGAAAGAGCGGTGCGCGAGACCGGACCGGCCGGCGGCGACTGACGACCGGCGCGTATCAGGATGCGATGGGTTCGCCGGGCGCGTAGGTCTTGAGCGCAAGGGCGTGGATGCGCCCGGCCAGTTCGTCGGCGAGGATCTCGTTGACACGGCGGTGACGCGCCACCCGCGAAAGCCCCTCGAACTGCGGCGACACGACCAGCATGCGAAAGTGGCTCTCGCCGGTGCCGGGTGAGCTGCGGTGGCCGGCGTGCAGTTCGCTCTCGTTGACGATGTCCAGCCGGACCGGCTCAAGCGCGATCATCAGCTTTTCCCGCATTTGTTGTTCGATGCTCAAGATTTCTTCTCCATGATTTCGTCTCCATATGGTGCTTCCTAGGCCAGCCCGGGCAACAATGCGAGATCGGAGACGCCGGCACTTCCGTTGTGTTGGTTGGAACATGGGGCGAAGCCTGGGCATCAGGCAAACTGCAGGATCTTTGTGCGGCCTCCGTGCCGTGCGATGCGCCTATGACCCGGCAGCCACGTTCGCGGCCGCTGCAACCGTACGCTTCTTGTCGTCGTCTCACTGAAGGATCATAATCCGCTCCATGAAGCTCGAATCGAAATACTTCGACTCGATCAGGGTCGCCGGCAAACGCGGTCGCTCCGCGAAGGCATCGACGCGCGCGGAAAAGGAGCCCGCCCGTCTGACCTGCCAGTGGAAGGGTTGCGACAAGACCGCCGCGCACAAGGCGCCGCGCGGGCGCGGGCGCGAGGGTGAGTACTACTGGTTCTGCGTCGACCACGTCCGCAAATACAACGCCTCGTATAACTACTTCGACGGCATGTCGGACAATGAGCTTGAGAAGTTCCTGAAAGAGTCGATCACCGGACATCGCCCGACATGGAAAATGAGCGGTAAGGACGATCCGTCAGAGGCCGCTCAGCGTAAACTTGCCGACGACGATGAGCAGGTTCAAAAAGCGACAGATCCGCACGGGTTCTTCGCGTGGCGTGCCAAGCAGGCAAGAGAAGATGCGCGTACCAAGAAGCGGACGCTTAAGCCATTGGAGCGCAAGGCCCTGCAAACGCTTCATTTGAAGGCCGAGGCGACCAAGGAAGAGATCAAGACGCGGTACAAGTCGCTCGTTAAAGAGCATCATCCGGATGCCAACGGCGGGGACCGCCGATCCGAAGAAAAGTTGCGGGAAATCCTGCAAGCCTATAACTACCTGAAGCAGGCGGGGCTCGTCTGAGGATAGCCGTTCCGGTTGTCCCGCAAGGCCGGGCCGGGTTCGCATTTCCGCCGGGGCACCGTTCTTGGCGGCGGAGCCGCGGAACTGCCGCCCGACGGGGCTGCAACATTCAAACCCAAAAGAAAAACGGGAGAGCGCATGACCTCTGATGCTGCTCAGATGCCGGATATCGAGGTCTCGGCGCGGCAGGTATTCGGTATCGATAGCGACTTGAAGGTGCCGGCATTCTCGGAAGCCAACGAGCACGTTCCCGAACTCGACCCGGATTACCTTTTCAACCCGGAAGTGACAATGGCCATCCTGGCCGGTTTCAAGCACAACCGGCGGGTCATGGTGCAGGGCTACCACGGAACCGGGAAGTCGACGCACATCGAGCAGGTGGCCGCACGCCTTAACTGGCCGTGTCTCCGGGTCAACCTGGACAGCCACGTGTCGCGCATCGATCTCGTCGGCAAGGACGCGATCGTGCTGCGCGACGGCAAGCAGGTCACCGAATTCAAGGAAGGCATCCTGCCGTTCGCGCTGCAGTCCAACACGGCGCTGGTGTTCGATGAATACGATGCCGGCCGCCCGGACGTGATGTTCGTCATCCAGCGCATCCTTGAAGTCTCCGGCCGTCTGACGCTCCTCGACCAGTCCCGGGTGATCCGCCCGCACAAGGCGTTCCGGCTTTTCGCGACCACCAACACCATCGGTCTGGGCGATACTTCCGGCCTTTATCACGGCACACAGCAGCTCAACCAGGGCCAGCTCGACCGCTGGTCGATCGTGGTGACGCTGAACTACCTGCCGCACGATGACGAAGTCGGAATCGTTCTGTCCAAGGTGAAGTCGTTCGCCAAGTCGGCGGAAAAGCGCGAGGCCGTCTCGAACATGGTGCGCGTGGCCGACCTGACGCGGCAGGCGTTCATCAACGGCGACCTTTCAACCGTCATGAGCCCGCGAACGGTGATGACTTGGGCGGAGAACGCGGAAATCTTCGGCGACATCGGTTTCGCCTTCCGGCTGACGTTCCTGAACAAGTGCGATGAATTGGAGCGCTCGATCGTCGCCGAACTCTATCAGCGCTGCTTCGGCGAAGACCTGCCGGAAAGCTCGGCCAACGTCGCGCTGGCATGAACGGCGGCGAACCAGGCGGCGTTGCGGTGCCCAGGCGCGCCATCGCCACGGCGAAAGTGGGGGACAGCGTCTCTCGCGACTACACGTTCACGGTGGAGAACATCGCCCGGTACGCCGAGATATCGGGCGACACCAACCGCCTCCACCTCGACGCCGACTTTGCCGCTGAAAGCCGTTTCGGTACGATCATCGCCAGCGCCGCACATTCGACGGGCGTTCTCATCTCTGTCCTGGCCGATGCCTTCGCGCCCAACGGGGAAGCGGTTGGCCTCGGCTTCGATCTGACGTTGCGGCGCGCCGTAAAGGCCGGAACGCAGACCCGCCTGGTCTGGACGATTACGGAGCGGGGCTGGTCGGAGAAACTGAAAGGTGAGGTGGTGGTGCTGACCGGTGAAGTTCGCGAGGCGGAGTCCGGTGCAGTACTCGTCAAAGCCAACGGAAGGATGCTTGTTCTGGCCGCCTGAGTCGGGTGGCGAACAAAAGGCCGGGCGGCGTCAGCGGGGCGTTGTGAAGACCACGAAATGACGCGGCGCGGCCGCATGGGATTGAGGACTGAAGCCGGCCATGGGCTCCAAACGCAAGGAAGCACCTGTCGAACCGCTCAAGCGCGCGGTTGCGGCCGCCGTTCGCACCATCGCCGGCGACGGTGAGATGCAGGTGTCCTATCATTCCGGCCAGCCGCTCCTATCAGGCAATTCCGCCAGCCTTCCCGAGCCGCCGCGCTCGCCGACCCGCCGCGAGATCGCCATCATGCGCGGGGCCGCCGACTCGCTGGCGCTGCAAGCCGCCTGTCACGATGCGAAGCTGCACGAGCGCCTGGCGCCGTCGCACGGTCCCGCCCGTGACGCCTTCGAGGCGATGGAGAGGGCCCGCGTCGAGGCCGTCGGCGCGATGCGGATGGCAGGGACAGCGCAAAACCTGAAGGCACGGCTGGAGGCGCACTATGCGCACGGCCGCTACACACGGGTGCGCTCGCGCGAGGAAGCGCCATTGCCGGATGCGCTGTCGCTTCTTGTCCGCCAGCAGCTCACCGGAGAAGCGCCGCCGAAAACCACCAAGGGGCTGATCGATGAGTGGCGCGGCTTCATCGACGATAAGGCCGGAGACCTGTTCGAGCGCCTGGAAGATCACGTCGAGGACCAGGAGGGGTTCGCGCGGCTGATGCAGGACGTGCTTCGCGCCATGGACCTCATTGAGGATGCCTCGGAGGCGCAGGGCTCGGAGGAAGAGCGCGAGGAACCTGAAGAATCGGAAGGCGGCGCCGAGCCGTCACCGGATTCGGAGGACGGCGACAGCGGCCAGGAGGAAGAGCCGCCGCAGGAAACGCACGAGCAGGAGGACGTTGGCGAGACCGAGGACTCCGCCGAGCCCGCGCCTGCCGACGATACCCAGCAGGACGAACTCGACGGCGACGAGTATCCCGATTCTTCCGAACCTTGGCGGCCCAACGTCAGCGTTCTCGATGACCCCAGCAAGTTCGGCTACAAGGTCTTTACTCGGGAATTCGACGAGGAGTCGCTGGCCGAGGATCTCGCGACCGGCGAAGAACTCGAGCGGTTACGCGGGTTTCTCGACAAGGAATTGCGCGGCTTCTCGAGCGTGGTGTCGCGGCTTGCCAATCGGCTGCAACGTCGGCTGATGGCGCAACAACACCGGGCCTGGAACTTCGATCTCGAGGAAGGGACGCTCGATCCCAGCCGACTCACCCGCGTGATCATCGACCCGACCGCACCTCTCAGCTTCAAGCAGGAGAGCGAGACCGACTTCCGCGATACCGTGGTGACGCTCTTGATCGATAATTCCGGGTCGATGCGCGGCCGGCCGATCCTCGTGGCGGCGACCTGTGCGGATATTCTGGCGCGGACACTCGAACGTTGCGGCGTCAAGGTCGAGATCCTCGGTTTCACGACGCGCGCCTGGAAGGGCGGCAAGGCCCGCGAGGCCTGGCTGAACGAAGGCAAGCCGGGCCATCCGGGGCGGCTCAACGATTTGCGGCACATCATCTACAAAACGGCGGATGCACCGTGGCGGCGTGCGAAGCGGTCGCTCGCCTTAATGATGCGCGAGGGACTTTTGAAGGAGAACATCGACGGCGAGGCGCTCGCTTGGGCGCACCGCCGCCTTCTCGGCCGGCCGGAACAGCGCCGCATTCTGATGATGATTTCCGATGGCGCTCCGGTCGACGATTCCACGCTGTCGGTCAATTCGGGCCACTACCTTGAGCAGCATTTGCGGCAGGTGATCCAGGAGATCGAAACGAAGAGCCCGGTGCAGCTTATCGCCATCGGCATCGGTCATGATGTCACGCGCTATTACCGGCGGGCGGTCACGATCAGCGATCCCAGCGAACTGGCGGGTGCGATGACGGACAAGCTCGTTGAGTTGTTCGAAGAGAACGCGCAGTCCAGCCAACGTGCGGAACCCGCCGAAGTGCGCGGGTCTGCCGGCGCGGCGCGACGCGGCTAGTATTACCGTCCCGGCTTGCCGATCTTGACCGCGGCCAGAGTGGAGCGGCGGCGTGCCGAGGCGCGACAAAGGACAAGGCGGATCGCCATGGCCGAGGTTAATCCTGAACGTAGCGAACGGAGGGTGCTCCGATTTTCCATTTGAGGTTCTGGCCAGTCGGCGGCGCCATTCGCGCGTCAGTTGCGAAGCAACGGGCGCTGGCCGCGGCGGCGTTGACGATGATTGCTGCCTCACTGGCGGCTTATGGCATCGTCGATGCGGTTGCGGAGCCGAAGCCCGATCCGCAGCGTTTCGGTGTGCGCACACTTGACGTCAAGGCGCGCACTATCTCCTCGTTCGACCGGGCCGATTTTACTCGCGTGACATTCGGGAAACTTACCTTCGTCGGCGGGCTCGTCCTGTCCTGCGATGAAAAGAGCTTCGGCGGGTGGTCGGGGCTGGCCCTCGATCCCGATGGTCGGGGCCTTCTCGCGGTGTCCGACGCCGGGCTGTGGATGCGGGGTGCGCTGAGCTACGACGCGAAGGGTCGGCCGCAAGGGCTTGAGGATGTGCGCGCCGGGCCGCTCAAGGCGTTGGACGGAGCGCCGCTTAAACGCGAACGGGATCGGGACGCCGAAGCGGTGGAGCTTGTCAGCGGGTCCGTCGGCAAGGGGGAACTCCTCATCGCATTCGAGCAAAATCACCGGATCGGGCGCTTCTTCATAGGTAGCGAGGGTGTCGGCGCTCCCAAGAGCTACGTGCGGCCCGATCGGTCGCAAGGGCGCATGTCGAACCTCAAAGGGTTCGAGGCGATGACAAAGCTCAAGGCGGGGCGGTATCGCGGCTCGATCCTGGCGATCGCCGAGCGCAAGCATGATGGAAAAGGCCGGCACTCGGGGTGGATCTTCAAGGGGCGCAAGGCCTTGCGTTTCGCGCTGACCGACATCGGCGGATACGACATCACCGGCGTGGCGTCGCTGCCCGATGGCGATCTCATCGTGCTGGAGCGGCGTTTCCGGTGGCTGGAGGGCGTGCGCATGCGGCTGCGCCGCGTTCCGCTCGAAGACCTGCGGCCGGGGGCGACGATTGCCGGCGAAGTGCTAATGGAAGCGACGATGGCGCAGGATATCGACAACATGGAAGGTATCGCCGTGCATCGCGACCGCATGGGGCGGGCGATCGTAACGATCCTATCGGACGATAACTTCAACCGGCTGTTCCAGCGCACGATCCTGCTGCAGTTCCGTATGCCGGAGCGGGACGGACGGAGTGTCGAGGCGCGGTGAGGTCGTGTGTTTGCGGCTTGTCCGCGGCGCTGGTTGGCTGGATGCCCTGCACCACAACAGGAGAGCGGACACAAAAAATGCGCGCCGGCGGACCGGCGCGCAGATTTGTTCGTCGTGTTCTTATTATGAAATCTGTCGGCCAGATGCCGCGCCGAGATGTCAGGCGGCGGAAGCTTCGGCGGTCTCGCCGGCGGCTTCTTCCTTCTTGGCCTTCTTGACGTCGCGTTTGATTTTGAGGCAGCGGTCCGAAAGCTCTTCGTCGCGCGCTTTCATCAAAAAGGCATCGAGGCCGCCGCGATGCTCGACGGTTTTCAGAGCGTGCGCCGAAACCTTCAGGCGGAAAGAGCGGCCGAGAACGTCGCTCATCAGCGTGACGTTGCACAGGTTCGGACGGAACTTGCGCTTGGTCTTGTTTTCGGCGTGGCTGCGAAGTTGGCCCGAAAGCGGCAGCTTGCCCGTCAGCTCACATTGCCTCGTCATGATCGTCTCTCCTGGCGCGACAGGCCGAAGCCCACTTTAAGGCCATGCGTGTAGCCGCATGGCAGCGGGGCGGCGCGCACCGGTTTCGTGTCTTGCCGGACCTGTGCCGGGTGACAGCGGTGGGTGAAAAACGTGAAAGCCCGCCGGACGTGCCAGCGGGCGGATAGGGGTAGATAGTCGATTGAAGGGGCCGCCGTCAAGGCCCGAACGGCGGGATGTCCGGGCTACTTCGAGGCGCGGCGCGGGGCCATCGGATGGCGGTTGTCCCGGAACCGGACGTACTTAAGCGGATTGTTAACCGCAAGGGGCTAGCGTGTGAGCAGTCCAATAGTTGTCTCAATCCCCGTCTTACGTTCCGGAAGAGTACATCCGGGTCAAGGCCGGGTCCGCGTTACGGGATCCTTGCGTTATGTTCACTCGCGTCGTCCGTCGTACCTCCACACTCGCGGCTACTTGCGCCGCCGTCTTCGCACTTTCCGCGGCCAACACCGCCAGCGCCGGTTCCAAGGCCGTTCCCGCTGAAGTCGAAGCCACCTATCAGATTGCCTTCAACGGCTTCAATATCGGCAGCTTCAAGTTCCGCTCCGAAACCGACGGCCAAAGCTATTCGCTGAATGGCGACGCCGAACTCTCCGCATTGCTGGGCGCCTTCAAATGGCGGGGCGTGTCGCGCGCGGCAGGCCGAATGAGCAATGGCCGGCCGCTGCCCGCCGGCTATACGCTCGCTTTCCGAGGCAATGCGCGCAGCGGCTCGATCCGCCTCGGCTTCAACGACAATACCGTCACGTCCGCTTCTGTCGTGCCGCCGTTCCCGGTGACTTCCGACGAGGTGCCGCTGCGCCGCCAGCACCTCAAGGATGCGCTCGATCCATTGACGGCGGTGATGGCTCTGACGTTCGGTTCGGCCGAAAACCCCTGCGGCCAGAGTCTCTCGATCTTCGATGGCAAGCAGCGTTTCGATCTGGCGTTGAGCTATCGCGGAACACGCCCCGCCGGCACCGCGCGCAAGGCGGTGGTGTGCGGCGTCGACTACCGCCCGCTCGGCGGCTATCGCGCCAACGCACAGACTCGCGAATTGGCAAGCTCCAATGGCATCGAGATCGCCCTGTTGCCGGTGCCCAAGGCCAATATCGCAGTGCCCCAGGAGATCGTCATTCCAACGGGCTACGGCAATGTTGTCCTGTCCGCCGACAAGGTCCAGGTGAAGGACGAGAACAAGCGCCGTATCGCGCTACTCGACCTGAACTGAGTTCCTGGGCGCGTTCTCAACCAGGGCTGACTATCGCTCCGGCGGCCCCCTGGCGCCGACCTCAGCGAGCCGGATTTTCTGCGCCGGGCGTCTCAAACGAGGCGCCCGGCATTGCATTTGAATACGCGCCAATAACGCAGCAAAACGCAGGCGGGGCTTGATCTTCCACGCGCGTTAAGGCAATCGACCTAGAGGACCGCGCGCCGGGCCTGCCAGAATGGAAGTATCGACAGTGTCTTCGCCCCGCAATCGTCATGTCGAGGCCAGACGCTGAAAAGCCTGCGGGCCATTCGTCAGGCAGCCTGTAAAGCGCCGTGCATATCAGGGTCTACACCAACTTCATGCCATCATTCGCGGCCTTCCTGCCGGCTCCAGTCGCAAGGAGCTTTGCTCATGGGTAGCAACTTCGACGCCCGTATCCGGCACGTCACGGCCGTGCTCGGTCCGACGAACACGGGCAAGACGCATCTCGCCATCGAGCGGATGCTGGACCATGAGACCGGCATGATCGGGCTGCCGCTGCGGCTTTTGGCGCGCGAGGTCTACGACAAGATCGGCAACCGCATCGGCTTCGAAAAGGTCGCGCTCATCACGGGCGAAGAGAAGATCAAGCCGGAGAAGGCGCGGTTCTGGGTGTCGACGGTCGAGGCGATGCCACGTGATATCGACGTCGACTTCCTGGCGATCGACGAGGTGCAGCTGGCCGCGGATCCCGAGCGCGGGCACGTCTTTACCGACCGGCTCCTGCACTCGCGCGGCCGGCAGGAGACGTTCCTTCTCGGCGCGCAGACGATCCGCGACGTGATCCAGGACCTCATTCCCGGCGCGAACTTCATTTCCCGGCCGCGCCTTTCGCGGCTCACCTACTCGGGCCAGAAGAAGATCACACGGTTGCCGACGCGCTCGGCTGTGGTGGCCTTCTCGGCCAACGAGGTCTATTCCATCGCCGAACTGATCCGGCGTCAGCGCGGCGGAGCGGCGGTCGTCCTCGGGGCGCTGAGCCCGCGGACTCGTAATGCGCAGGTGGCGCTCTATCAGTCGGGCGATGTCGATTTTCTGGTGGCGACCGACGCCATTGGCATGGGTTTGAATCTCGATGTCGATCACGTCGCTTTCTCGGCGGTGCGCAAGTTCGATGGGCAGAACCATCGCAATCTGACGCCGAGCGAACTGGGGCAGATCGCCGGGCGCGCGGGCCGACACATGAACGACGGCACGTTCGGTGTGACCGGCGCCGTCGACCCGTTCGACAGCGAACTTATCGAACGGCTGGAAACCCACACCTTCGATCCGGTTCGTGTGGTGCAGTGGCGCAACCGCGTTCTCGATTTCGGGTCGGTCGAACGGTTGAAGGACAGCCTGCGCATGGTCCCGGACAAGCCGCGGCTTACACGGGCGCGGGTGGCGGACGACCTTGAGGCGCTCGAGACGCTGTCGCGCGACGACGAAGTGATCGAGCTGGCGGGGAACACGGCCGGCGTCGCCAAGCTGTGGGACATCTGCCAGGTTCCCGATTACCGGAAGATATCGAACGCCAGTCATGCCGAGATGCTCGGGACGCTCTACAAGTTCCTGATGAAAGGCGACGGCAGGATACCAGAGGACTGGTTCGCCAAGCAGGTCGCTTTCGCCGACCGCACGGACGGAGATATCGACACGCTGGCCAACCGCATCGCGCACATTCGTACCTGGACGTTCGTTTCCAATCGCAACGACTGGCTCAACGATCCGGAACATTGGCAAGGACGGACACGGGAGATCGAGGACGCACTGTCGGACGCCATGCACGAGAGGCTCACGCAGCGTTTCGTGGACAAGCGGACCAGCGCGCTGATGAAGGGTATGCGGGACAAAGACGAATTGAGCGCGGATATCGGCGACGACGGGGCCGTAAGCGTCGAAGATCACTACGTGGGGCGGTTGATCGGTTTCCGCTTCTCGCCGGAAAGCCATTCGGACAGCCTCGATGGCAAAGCGGCGCGGCATGCCGCAGCCCAGGTGCTATCGCGGGAACTGTCCATGCGCGCGCGCCGCGTCGCGGCAGCCAAGCCGGAGGCGTTTACATTGACCCGGCAGGGCCGGGTGCATTGGAAGGACGAAGAGATCGGGCACGTCGAAGCGGGGGAAGATCCGCTCAAGCCGACCGTGATCCTTCTTTGCGACGAGCATCTGTCGCCGCCGGACAAGGAAAAGGTTCAGGCGCGGTTGGACCGCTGGCTCACGGAGCTGATCGCCGAACGGTTGAAGCCGCTCAACGATCTGGCGCAGGCCGAGGATGTGACGGGGCTGTCACGCGGTATAGCGTTCCAGCTCAAAGAGAACTTCGGCATCCTGAAACGCGAGGCAATCGCGGAGGAGGTGAAGACGCTCGACCAGCCTTCGCGCGCTCAGCTTCGCAAGTACGGCGTCCGTTTCGGTGCCTTCAATATCTATCTTCCGTTGCTGTTGAAGCCGGCTCCCGCCGAGCTGTCCGCCACGCTTTGGGCCTTGAAGCACGCGGCGTCGCATGGGCTCAGCCTCGAAAATCTCCCCGAACCGCCGCGGGCCGGTTTGACGTCGGTTGCGGCCGATCCGGCTTTGCCCGAAGCGTTTTATCGCGCCTACGGGTTCCATCTGTGCGGGCCGCGCGCCGTTCGCATCGACATTCTGGAGAGGCTTGCCGATCAGATCCGGCCGCTGGTTTCGTGGCGCGCCCGCGAACAGGACGGGACGCCGCCGGTCGGCGCCACCGGCGATGGCGGGTTCACCGTGACCCCCGACATGATGTCGATCCTCGGCTGTTCGCCGGCGGAACTGGGAAATGTTCTGAAATCGCTGGGTTTCCGGCTTGAGCGCAAGCCCGCGAAGGGGCGGGCGGAGGCAACTTCGGAGGCTGCGGAAGGTGCTCAAAATGGTGCTGCCGAGGAGGCGGCGCCGGATGCGGCTCCGGTGGACAACACCGCGACGGAGAATGTCACGGATGCTCCCGAGGTCGGGGCCTCTGCGTCGCCAGAGGCTGCTGCGGTCCAATCCGATGCGCCGCCGCACGCCGAAGCCGACGGCGATGCGTCACTGGCTTGCGATGGCGAAGAACCAGCGGCAACGGCTGAAATGACCGAGAGCGTTTCGGCTTCCGATGGCGCCGCTGAATCGGGTGAGGATCCGGCTCGGTCGGACGTTGTGGGCGCAGAGACCGCCGAAGCGACGGAAGCGGGCGAGGCGCACGGTGTCTCTCCCGATGCGGCTGTCGAATCGGTGCCGAGGGATAGCGCCGGTCCGGTGGCTGACACCGCGACGCCGGGCGACGGGGGCACGGTCGATAGTCATGCCGGCGATAAGACCGACACGCCACCGAAGCTCGGACTTGGCGAGGTCGTCGGCGAAGACGGTACAATCTACATTGAGATCTGGCGTCCGCGCCGCCACCGTACGGATGGCGAGCAGCGAACCGGCCGTCGCGCCCGGGGCGGTCAGCGCGGTCGCCGTGGCGGTAACGGACAGGACCGCGCGGCACCGGAAGCCGCTCCCGTCAATGCCGGGGCCGGTGCGGCGCGCGGAGAACGTTCCGACGGCGAGCGCGCCTCCAGGGGCGGGAGAGATCATGGCAAGGGCCGAGGACCGGGCAAGCCGGACGGCGATGGGCCGCGGCGCGGCAACCGGCCGGGGAAAGGCAAGCGTGGCGGACCAAGGGATCGGGACCGCGACCGCCGGCCGGAGTTCCATTCGTCCGGACCGAAGAAATCGGCGGCCGTCGATCCGGATTCGCCGTTCGCCGCGCTAAGCGCCCTAAAGGCCGCGATGGAGCAGAGTGGCGAGAAAGAGAGCTAAAGCGCGAGCTTCCCTGCAACCGATGGGGACGCGCTCGTCAAAACTGCTGGCAACTTACGGAGACCGACGTTGCCCGGAGCGAAAGAGGACGATGAGCGTCGCGCCATGGCCGCTGCCGAACTTCCAGGTCAGCGCCTCGACAAATGGCTTTGGTATGCGCGCGTGACGAAATCGCGCACCATCGCGTCGATCTACATCGCCAGGGGCCGCATTCGCGTCAACCGCGTGCGGATCGAGAAGCCGAGTTTCACTGTGCGTCCGGGCGATGTGGTGACGGCTTCGGTGCCGTCCGGCATTCGTGTTCTCAAGGTGCTCGATCCCGGACGGCGGCGCGGACCGGCCAAGGAAGCCGAGTTGCTTTACGAGGATTTGACGCCGGCGGAGGCGCCGGGCGCCGGCCGGCGGGTTCTCAGCCGCCCGCCTCGCTTCCAGAAGGAGGGCGGCCAAGAGCAGCAGGAGCGGAATGGTGCGGCGGTCGTTCCCAATAGCGATCCGGCCGGAGAGATGGGGCGGCCCAACAAGAAAGAGCGGCGTCAACTTCGGCGGGTCAAGGGCGCGAAGGGCGAGTGAACCTGAGCACGCGGTCTTGCGTGGCCGTGCGATTAAAGGCAGATAAACGGCATGGCGGGCGCTCGCTCATCCGTATATTCGGAGAAAGGGCGCGTCGCGAATATCCCCAGGTCCGCAGACGCGCCGTTCAGAGAAGATAGGCGCCGATGGGCCCGGTGGCCAGGGCTCCGCGATCGGTGCCACGGCCGGCAAACTGGAGAACGAATGAGCGAATGACCTATATCGTCAACGACAACTGCATTAAGTGCAAATACACCGACTGCGTTGAGGTCTGTCCGGTCGACTGCTTCTACGAAGGCGAGAATATGCTCGTCATCCATCCGGATGAGTGCATCGACTGCGGCGTCTGCGAGCCGGAGTGCCCGGTCGACGCCATCAAGCCGGATACCGAGCCGGGGCTTGAGAAATGGCTCGAGGTCAATCGCGAGTTTGCGGACAAGTGGCCGAACATAACGCAGAAGAAGCCGCCTCTCGACGAAGCCGAGGAGCACAAGGACGAGAGCGGCAAGTTCGAGAAATACTTTTCCGACAAGCCGGGCGAAGGCGACTGATTATCCGCGCCGGTGCTTGTGGTCCGAGGGTGCGGCTAAAGGCGGGCTGGAGCAGGCCCGCTGCGCCGATTCGTAACCACTTGGCAACCGCCTTGGAAACGCCTCTTCAATTTCCGTGAATATTGTGTTATCGTTGCCACGAGTGGCTTAGCTGGATAGACAGGGAAACGACAGACTGTCGGCAAAGTATCGATTGTTGGGGACGAAGCGGCCAGTTAACGGCCCATGCCGACGGCAATTATTCGGACAGCATCGCCATAGGATAACTGCGCGACCGTTGCGGCATCGGAACTCCGGTACGTTTCGGCGCGCTTCTGATTCCGGAGTCGGTCCTTAACCCATCCGGCTTGGTGATGGACGCCGCCCGACAGGGCTCAGCGGCCATTCGAGCCCGGGGGCGAGGCCCGGACCGAAGTATGCGTGGAAGAGGTGTGACAACATATGGCTCAGAAGAAATCAACTTCCGCAGCGGCGAAGCCGACCAAGCCGAAGTCCGCTAAACCTGCCGCAGCCAAGGCCGCGAGCAAACCGGCGGCTAAGGCGGCTTCGACGGCCCGTAAGACCACGGCGTCGTCTGCCCGCGGAACCTCTTCTAAAGCTTCCGTCGCATCGGGTGCCGGCGCTGTCAAGGCGAAAACCGGCGAAAAGCGTCCCAAAACGGGTCAAACGACTGCTGCGGCTGCGAAGCCCGCGAAGGCGGCCGTGAAGCCCGTCAAGGCCGCTGCCGCCAACGCAAAGCGCGACAGCTCAAAGTCGGCTAAGGCCAAGAGCGTGAAGGCTGCTGAGCCGAAGAAAAAAGCCGCAACGAAACCGGCCGCCTCGGCGCCGAAAGCCGCGAAGCCCGCAGCCAAGCCTGCCGCAGCAGCGCCCAAGGCGGCGAAGCCCGTGTCGAAAGCCAAGGCTCCCGCCAAGGGCAGCGGTGGCAAGAAACCGGTTGTGCCCGCCCCTCCGGCTCAGAAAGCGAAAGTCGCCAGCGGTGCGACGGCGCGCGCCGTCGCCGCTTCCATCGCGGAAGCCGCCGCGCGCAAGATCAGCACGCCGGTCAAGCCCGTAAAAGATGCGAAATCCTCCGACAAGTCGGATGGACAGCGCGATGCGGCGGCGCAGAAGAAATCGGTCAGCCAGCGTCACGGCTTCAAGACGAACGAGCAGGTGGTCTATCCGGCGCACGGCGTCGGCCGCATCATCGGTATCGAGGAGCAAGAGATCGCCGGCATGTCGCTGGAACTCTTCGTCATCCACTTCGAGAAGGAAAAACTGACGCTGCGCGTGCCGACCGGCAAACTGGAAAGCGTCGGTCTGCGCAAGCTCGCCGAGCCGAACGTCGTCAACAAGGCACTCGACGTGCTTAAGGGCCGTGCGCGCGTAAAACGGACGATGTGGAGCCGCCGCGCGCAGGAGTATGTTGCGAAGATCAACTCCGGCGACCTCATTTCCATCGCGGAAGTCGTGCGCGACCTTTACCGCTCGGAAGCTCAGCCCGAGCAGTCCTACTCCGAGCGTCAGCTCTATGAGGATGCGCTCGACCGCATGGCGCGCGAAGTCGCGGCAGTCTGCAAGCTCGATGAGCGCGGATCCATTCAGCGCATCACCGATGTCTTGTCGAAGAGCGCGAAAAACCGGCGCACGGCCGAGGCGGAAGCCGAAGAAGCCGAGCTTGAGGGCGACGCCAACGAAGCCGCTTGAAAGCATCGCGATTGAAAACTGAGGAAATGCCGGTGGGCCCGTCGGGCCGCCGGCTTTTCTTTTTTCGGTATCGTTCAGGCCACAGTTTTAAGAGCCGTTGGCGGACGGGCGCTCGATCTGGAGCCAGTCCGACACTTCGATGAGCGGGCCGCCGCGATCCTCGACCCAGCCGCGAACGCGAATGCGGTCGCCCTTTCTTATCTCGTTGGCATCGCCGTGTTTCGAGGCTTTGTCCGGCTCACGCTCCAATAATCTCCGGTCGATCAAGACGGTAAAATCCCGGCGCCAGTCGCGGCCGAAATTGACGTAAAGACCCCGCCGGCTTTGCGAAACGCGGTGAACCGTTCCCTCGACGATGGCGAACCGGTCGACCTCGGCCAGAATCCGTTGCGGGCGTTCGGCCTTGAGAATACGAAAGCGACCTGAACTCCAATGCCCGCGCGCCGCGGCGCGCGCTTGCGCCTCTAAGGTCATTAGATGTCGGGTGCATGGGGCCGGCGACAGGCCATGGGGAAGGCGCACGAGTGCGGCCCCGGCTTCGATCAATCCAGACTGTAGCCACAGGCCCCTACCTGCGCCGACGGTGACGTGGGCACGGAACCGTCCATAGCGGTCCGATGGCAATGGTCCATTGCGATCTCCATCATCGGTGGCAGGTTGCCGCCACAGCGTCAGCGCCTTGCCGGCCAGAGCTGAATTCAATGACGCCATGGCCAGCGGATCGTCGGGGGAGGCGACGAATACCCCCAGATCCACCTCGCGACCGTCGGGAGAACCGACGCCGCCAGCGTCGCGCGGATTCGGCCGGTCGATGATTGCTCCCGGGACAAGGCCGCAATCGGCGGGATGGCGTGGCGGTTGGGCGGTATTCGCGCGCCCGGCCGACGACGGGGCGTCGCTAGAGGTAACGCCCTGACCGGCCGAAACGGGCTCGGTTGCGACGAAGCTCGAAAGCAGCAGAAGTGTGAGCGCGCGCCGAGACGGGCTGCGCATCGCTGGCCGCTGGGCGATGCGACAGCCCGTCCGGTATCGCAGACTTGTTGCGGGACGCTCGTATATTATAACATTCTCCTGGTTTCGTTTTTTGGCGGTTGATGCGAATAACGGGGCCGCTTGAGCTTCGGCAATCGAATGGTTCGCCGGTATCCTGTTCAGCAATCGCGTCTATGGGATCGTCATGGTTGGTTCAGTCGCTGCCAAGCGTAGCCTCAACGAGAAAGAAAAGCTTGTGCTGGCTGCTTTGCGCCGCCGGGGGAAACCAGCCAGCGCCTACGATCTGATCGACGATCTGAAACCGCAAGGCGTGAAGGCACCGCCGACCGTCTATCGTGCGCTCACCCGGCTGATCGAGGCGGGTTTGGCGCACCGGCTCGAGTCGCTCAACGCGTTCGTCGCCTGCACCCACGACGGGCACCAGGCGACGGTGGCGCTGGCGGTCTGTAACGACTGCGGAGAGGTCGAGGAATTCGAATCGCCGGAAGTTACCGAGCTTCTGGCGCGGTGGGCGTCGTCGGTCGACTTCGGAATGGAAGAAACAACTTTGGAGCTGCGCGGGCGCTGTTCGGCCTGCCGGGCGGAGGATCGTCAATGCGCGGCTGGCTGAAGCTTATCCCGAAACGGACGGCGAACCATGATGTACTGGAGCCTACAGAAGCGGATGGCTGTTGCGGGGATCGCCATCGCGGTGATCTGGGCGGTTATCGCACTGGCCATCTGGAACTGACCGAGACGGCGCGCCTTACCGCACTGGATGCGCCGGCGCCCTCGGTCCGCGCGGAAAACGTCACGCTCGGCTACGAGGGGCACCCGGCGGTGCACCACCTGTCCGGGACGTTCGCCGCGGGTTCGTTGACGGCGATCGTCGGGCCGAACGGCAGCGGCAAAAGCACGCTTCTGAAAGGTATCGTCGGACTCATCAAGCCGATGGGCGGCACACTGGCCGTTTCCGGCGGCCGCGGGCGGCGCACGATCAGCTATCTGCCGCAGCAGGCTGCGGTGGATCGAAGCTTTCCCATTTCCGTCGAGGAAATGGTGGGGCTGGGCCTTTGGGGTGAGATCGGTGCTTTCGCCGGAGCCGGCGAAGCGGACCGGTCGCGCGTGGCGCAGGCGATTTCCTCCGTCGGCCTCGAAGGCTTCGAGGGACGGACGCTCGACACGCTTTCCGGGGGGCAGTTTCAGCGGGTGCTGTTTGCGCGGGTTCTCGTCCAGGAATGCCCGGTCATCCTCCTCGACGAGCCCTTCAACGCGATCGACGCATCCACATCCACCGATCTGATGCGCATCATCGAGCGCTGGCATCGCGAGAAACGAACCGTGATTGCGGTGCTTCACGATGTGGAACTGGCGCGGCGGAGCTTTCCGCAAACGTTGCTTCTGGCGCGGGAGAAGATTGCCTGGGGGCCCTCCGGCGTGGTGTTGACGCCTGGCAACCTCCTCAGCGCGCGGGCGATGTCCGAAAGCTGGGACGATAACGCGCCGTGGTGCCATCGGCAGGCCGGCTGAGGGATGACACTTCTCTACGATCTGTTGTTCGCGCCGTTCGTCGAATTCGCCTTCATGCGGCGGGCGCTTGCCGGCGTGATCGCCCTTTCAATCGGCGCGGCGCCGGTCGGCGTTTTCATGATGCTTCGGCGCATGAGCCTTATGGGGGATGCGATGGCGCACGCCATCCTGCCTGGTGCCGCGATCGGCTTTCTGCTGTTCGGCCTCGAGATCCTGCCGATGAGCGCCGGCGGCATGGTGGCGGGCCTGATCGTGGCGCTTGCTTCGGCCTTCGTTGCAAGGGGTACGGCTTTGCAGGAGGACGCGAGTCTCGCCGCGTTCTACCTGATCTCGCTTTCGCTGGGCGTACTGATCGTCAGCGCCTCGGGGTCGAGCATCGATCTGATGCACGTTCTGTTCGGCTCGGTCCTCGCGCTCGATGACGAGGCGCTGGTGTTTCTTGGAGCGGCGGCGACGCTATCGGTGGCGGCGCTGGCGATCTGGCTGCGGCCGCTGATCGCGGAATGCGTGGACCCCGGCTTCCTGGCGGCGGTCGGCGGGCCGGGAACGGTGGCGCATCTCGTCTTCCTGCTGCTTGTTGTGCTGAACCTGGTCGCGGGCTTTCAGGCGCTGGGGACATTGCTGGCGGTCGGCATGATGGTTCTGCCCGCGGCAGCCGCGCGGTTCTGGCAGCGGCGCCTGACGGGTTTGATCGCCGTCGCCGTTGGCGTGGCGATTGCTTCGGGCGTTGGCGGTCTGCTCGTGTCGTATCACTGGCAGCTTGCTTCCGGACCGTCGATCACACTGGCCGCCGGAAGTATCTACGTGGCGTCGTTCACGTTCGGGCCGGTGGGCGGGATATTCTGGCGGTTGCTGCCGCGCCGGCACAGGGCGGCTTGAGCGTGGGGCAGGAATGGGGGATGCGTTGAACTTTTTGGGTTTGAACCGAAGAGGTCTACTTGCCGGAGCGGCGGTCATAGCGCTATCGGCCTCGGTTCCCAGCGCCGCCGCGTTGGCAGCCGGCGAGGCGAAAGAGCCGATACCGGTCGTGGCGACGTTTTCCATTCTGGCCGACATGGTGCGCGAAGTCGGAGGCAAGCGCGTTTCCGTCGTGTCGCTTATCGCTCCGGGTAGCGACGCACACGTCTTCCGCCCGACACCGGCGGATGTGCGCGACGTCTCGGGGGCGCGGCTTGTCGTTTCCAATGGGCTCGGTTTCGAAGGCTGGCTGGAGCGGCTGTTCAACATCGCCGGGTTCGAGGGGCGCCGCGTCGTCGTCTCAAAGGGACTGGAGGTCAATCAGTCGTTGATCGCAAGCGACGGCGGCGGTCACGATCATGGCCATGGCGCTCATGGCGAGCATAGAGATCACAGCCATGGCGACGGGCATCACGACTCGCATGGTCACGGCGATGGGCAAGACGGCGCCAGGCACAAGGCCGTCGATCCGCATGCCTGGCAGGATGTGCAAAATGCCATCCTTTACGTCCGGCAGATCGAAGCGGGCCTGTGTGCGGCCGATCCGGCCGGTTGCGATCAATACAAGGCGAACGCCAAGGCGTACATTGGACGGCTGGAAGCGCTGGATGCCGAAATCAAGGCGCTGTTTGCGGACATTCCTAAAGCCCGGCGGCGGATCGTGACGTCGCACGACGCGTTCCGGTACTTCGCCCGCGCCTACGGAATTGAGATCCATGCCGCCGAGGGGTTGGCGACCGATGAAGAGGCATCGGCGAAAGCCATCGCGGGCTTGATCCGGACGATCCGCGCGGAAGGCATACGTGCGCTGTTCGTCGAGAACGTCTCCGACCCCAGGCTCATCGCGCAGATCGGACGTGAGACCGGCCTGAAACCGGTGGGCACGCTCTATTCGGATGCCCTTTCGCGTTCCGACGGCCCCGCTGGAAGTTATGTCGAAATGATGAAATGGAACGCGACGGCAATCGCAAACGAATTGCGCTGATCTGCCAGCCCGTTTGGTTGGCGCTTTTTTGCGGCCTATCCGAATTGAAAGTCTACAACGGGCGAGCCGGCCTTGGCGGCAATTGGCGTCCCCGAGTTTCCTGACGGGACACCACTTACAAGAAACAAGAATATGTCGAACCCGAAACAATAAAGACGGACGGGCTGGTCGGCGGTAAACGACCAGCCCGTCCTTCTAGGCGACAGGAGAATGGTTCGGGGGAACCATGCTTAGCCTAGAACCTCAGAACTTGATGCGCGCACCGGTGGTGACGACGTCAAGGTTGTGGTAGTCGCTCGCGCGGCCTGCGAAGAAGCGGTTGTCGTCAACTTCGACGTGCCGATAGCCGAGGTACAGTTCCATCGCTGCGGCGTCGATTTTCTGGACGATGCCGGCGCCGATGACTTCGGCTTCTTCGTTGCGGTCGATGTTGCCATTGATGCCGCCGGTGCCCTGACCGTCACGCTCGTAGCTCTGGTACTCGGCGTAGATTGCCGTTTTGCCGAGCGAGAAGAACTTCTGCGAGATACCGCCGCGGACAAACCAGTGGTTGTCTTCATAGTCCGTGAAGAGGTTCTGGCCGTTATCGGCAACGTCGTCGAAGTCGCGGTAGGAGTAGCCACCGGTGACGAACAGACCCGTCGGCGTATGCAGGACGGAGACAGAACCCAGAGCGTTCTGGATCTTACAGCCGAAGTTTGCTGCGTCCGAGCAGTCGTTGTCGTTCGACAGCGAGCCCGATTCGTCCGTGGATTCGCCGTAGGCGATACCCGCGGCGAGCTTGATGCCGTTGAATTCACCGGCGTAACGCAGCGCAACGTCCCACGCGTCGTCTTCGCCCCAGGCGACCGAAGCCACGAACCCGTTGAAGGTCGGCGTGTCGTAGCGAACGCGGTTGCCACGGTTGAATTCGTGGTTGCCGTCGTTCGAGAAGTTTTCGAAGGTACCGTTGGTGGCGCCGGGGATGCCGCGGATGCCGACAGCGAGTTCCGAGCCGAACTTGATGTCATCCCACTGGGCGATGACGTTGGTGCCCGACAGGTCGATTTCCGTGATGCCCGACTGCGCGAAGTCGCCCTGGCCGACGGAGACCTTACCGTAGGTCTTCGAGCTCAGGTACCATTCGGCTTTACGAATGTTGTTGTCGTTCGCCGGATCGTCGGCATCGGGGAAGTCTTCGTTGACGTCGTCCGACTGGCCCGACTGGAATTCAACTTCGATCTTGTAACCGGCCGACCAGTCCGGTGTGATCTTCGCTTTGCCCTTGAAGCCGAAGCGCGTCGAAGAAATGTCGTTGTCGACGACATAGACGTTATCTTCACGGCCGTTGTCCCAGAACATGACGGCGGTGTTCACCTGACCGTAGACGGTCAGAGAGACTTTGCGGTTGCCTTTGCGAGCCGTGGTGGCTTCGAGTTCAGCGACACGCTCTTCAAGATCCGCACAGCAGTCGCCGCCGAAGTCGGCCGCGCTGGCGTTCGTCGCGATGAACGCCGAGCTGAGAAGAAGCGCGGCAACGCCGCCCATACGATAGCTCATTACTTACCCCCAGATAACTGAACGCTATGCACATCCGCCGTGACCGCCACGATCCGAATGGCATCCGATGAAGCGCCGTGGTCCGAAACCAAGGACTGACCTCGGGCCGGAACATAATCGGGGAAGCTTGCAATTCGCTGGCATCGCCGTGACCTTTCGAACACGGACGAGTTTCAAGAAAACGACATATAAATTCGCTATTTATTTTATGCGTCCTAATCGCTTAGGCCGAATGATCATGAATAAAAATGTGACTCGGCTGCAATAAGCGCTTCCTGAAATAGCCGGATAGAATAGCAAGCCGAAATGCGAATCCTGCACATTCACGAAGCCGGCTCGCAAGCCATGCAGGTGAGCGCTCTGCTGCGATCCATGTCGTTCACCGTGGACGAGGCGCCGTCGATCGACGAGGGTTTGGCGACGCTTGAAAGCGGCGGTTACGACGTTGCCATTGTCGATGTCGATGACCTTCCGGAGGACCGGCTGCGCGACATCGAGGCGATTTGCGGTCAGCCGCAGCCTTGCCAGGTCGTCGTGTGCGGCAGTTTCGACGCACTCCCGTTTCTCGCCAAAGCGGTCGAAAAAGGCGCAAGGGATTTCCTTCTCCGCCCCATCCGACCGGCCGAGTTGAAAGTGCGCCTGATCAAGGCGGCGGTACATGATCGCGTGGGGGTGAATACGCGTCCGGCGATGCCGCGTTTCGGTCCGCTGCGTCTGGATCTCATTTCCGGGGAGATCTCGCTGGGCGATGCGCCGCTGGAACTGACACCGAGATTGCGCGGTGTCCTCAGCGTCATGGTGCGCGCGCGCGGCGGCATCGTGGACAAGGAACAGATTGCTTCGCGGATTTTCGGCCTGGAGGACGAGGCCAGTGCCCGGTCGATCGAGACATATGTCAGCCGGTTGCGACGGAAGCTGAAAGGGCGCGGCGTGACGATCGAGACGGTCCGTGGACTCGGCTATCGGCTCAGCGAAGAAGTTGCGGCGGCGTCTGTTGCGCAGCAGCAGCTGCCGTGAAGCGCGGTCCGTGCACGACCGGTGCGCAGCGCGTGGGCCGAGGCCATGGCTGGCCGTCGGCCGGCCGCGCCTTTTCTCGAACGCTTATTCCGATTTCGGATCGGCCGGTTCGATGCCCCGCCCGCCCAATGGTTCCAGGAAGCGGGTGAGGTCGTCGGTCATGTGGTGCACGTGATCGGGCGGCTCCGTCCAGGTCTTGATCTTGGCCTGGATGGGATGATCGTAGAATTCCGAATGAACCAGCACGGTCGTCATCCCGAGGTCGTGGGGCGCTTCGAGATTATGCGGCATGTCCTCGAACATGGCGGCCTGGTCCGGCGCGACGCCATGATGGCGCACCATCCGGTCGAAGGCTTCGGCCTCCGGCTTCGGCACGAACTCGCAAGTCTCGATTGAGCAGATCGCTTCGAAGCAGTCGGCAACGCCGAGTTTGGCGGCGACGCGCTCAGCATGCCGAGTCGAGCCGTTGGTGAAAATGATCTTGCGGCCCGGCAGCGCGTCGATGGCGTTTTTCAGGTCCGGCAGTTCGGGAACGCAGGTGAGGTCGATGTCGTGGACGTAATCGAGAAAGGCGTCCGGCGACATCTTGTGGACCTGCATCAGTCCGGAAAGCGTCGTGCCGAACTGGCGATAGTAGGATTTCTGCAGATGTCGGGCGTAGGGCAGCGGCACACCGAGTTCGCGGGCGATGAACGCGCCCATGCGCTGGTCCACCTGGGCGAACAGGTTGCATTCAGCGGGGTATAGCGTGTTGTCGAGATCGAACACCCAGATGCGCGTCGACTCGAAGCCGCGCTGCCCGCTCCGGGCGTCCACGGCTTGCGTCGTCATCGCGGCGGCATCGTCGTTGTTCTGGCTTCGTGACATGATGCGCGGTCAATCAATCCGGTTTTCCTGCCCGACGAGCGTTCCGACGCCATGCTCGGTGAACAGCTCGAGGAGAACGCAATGCGGCACGCGGCCGTCGATGATGACAACCGCTTCGACACCCGACTCGACGACTTCGATGCAGCCTTCCATCTTCGGGATCATGCCGCCGGTAATCGTTCCGTTACGGATCAGCTCCTTTGCGTCCGTAACCGTCAGCGAGGAAATCAGTTCGCCTTCGGTGTCGAGAACGCCGGCGACATCGGTCAACAGCAGGAGCCGCTTCGCTTTCATGCGGGCGGCGAGCGCCGAAGCGAAGCTGTCGGCGTTGATGTTCAACGTCTCGCCGTCCTGAGACATGGCGACGGGTGCGATGACGGGGATCAGATCGGAATTGGAGATGACATCGACGATGTGCGGGTTCACGTACTTGGGCTCGCCGACATAACCGATATCGATGGCCTGCATCATGTTTGATGTGGGGTCCGGCATCTCGGTGATGCGGGTCGCCACCATCAGGTTTGCGTCCTTGCCGGAAATGCCGACAGCCTTGCCGCCCTGGCGGTTGATGGCAGAAACGATTTCCTTGTTGATGGCCCCGGCCAGCACCATCTCGACGACTTCGACGGTCGGCTTGTCGGTAACTCGGAGGCCGTTGATGAACTCCGACTCGATCGACAGCTTCGCGAGCATCCGGCCGATCTGCGGACCGCCGCCGTGGACGATAATGGGGTTCACGCCGGACTGCTTGAGGTAGACGACATCCTGCGCGAAAGCGTTGGCGAGCGCTTCGTCTCCCATGGCGTTGCCACCGAACTTGATGACGACGGTTTTTTCGTCGTAGCGAATGAGATGCGGTAGGGCCTCAGCGAGGATACGCGCCTGAACGTGCGCGGTGATCTGTCCGGCCTCGGCCCCAGGCTCCTCACCTGCAAGACGCGGGGGATGCGCATGCTTTTTCTTGTCTACCATCGTCTCATACCGTCCGGTGGAAACTATTGAATTCAACCATTGGCCGGGCGGCCAAACGGTTATTTCCTCTTGTCTGCGCCGACCGTCTCTCGCCGCGAGAGACGGTCGAGAAGGCGCCAGGGCGGATACGCTTCCGCCGTTGCCGCCGCGGACGACTGTTGTTGCCGAGGCGGCACTTATATATGCCAAGGAAGCGGCAACAACGGAATTCGCACACAATCTCTTTATATAGCGCCCGGTACAGGGTGTGACGGCCAGGGCGACGATCGGTCCGCGGCGCGATGGCGCTGCGTTGATTCCTGGTGAAGCGCGAGGGGACGATAAAAATGGGGGCGGATATCGCCGGCCAGCTACCGCCTATTCCAATGTCGCCGATGCTGGGGCAAACCCTGGCGCGCGCGGCGCAATACGCAACAGAGCAGGCGCATGCCGAGGTGACTCTCGAACACCTGCTTCTGGCCTTGGCCGAGGACGAGGACGCCAGTCAGGTGTTGCAGTCCAGCGGCGTCAACATCGAAGCGCTGCATACCGATATCTCGCAGCACGTCGGCCGCATAGAGCACCGGCTTCACCCCGGCGAAGGCGCTACCGCCACGATCTCGGAGGAACTGCGCCGGATACTCAACGCGGCAGCCGTGGCCGCCCGCGCCGGTCGCCGCCCTTCGATCGACGGCGCGATCGTTCTGGCGGCGATCATCGGCGATGCCCGCACGAGCGCAGCGGGTCTGCTCCGGGCCCATGGACTGACCTTCGAGGTCGCCATCAACGCCATTCGCCAGGCGGCACGCCCGGCGGCTCCGCCCGAACCGCCAGCGGGACCGCCCCCGCAGTCTCTGCCGCCGCCGCCCGATTATCACCCGCCTCCTGGCGGGCGGAGCGGCGGACCCGAGAATATGCCGCCGGATGCGAATGAAGCCGACGATCCGAGAGCCGGCGGGTCGGCGATGGATATCCTGGCGACAGCGCGGGCCCGCGTCGCGAGCCGGCGGGCGCCCGGCTATGCGGACAGTTATCGCGCCCGCGATGCCGAACGTGCGGCGGAGCCAGAATCCCCGGCCGATATCGCGCCGGAGGGAGCCGAAGTCGTGGCCGAGTCGGAAGCTCCCGCGCCCATTGAAGCCGGTGGAATCCAGGCCGGCGGCCGCGATACGTTGGCGGCAGGAGCTGCCGATTACGACCCGGTTGCGGACGCTGGGGAGAGGCCGCCCGCTACTCGCAGCCAAACAGAAACAGTGGATTGGGCGGACGAGACCGCAGCAGGCGAGTTCGAGCAGCCGGACGAGGCTGCAGGGTACGAAGTGGCGGAGCCGGAGGTTGCGGCCGATCTGGCGGCGGTCGCGCCGGGTCTGCCGGACAACGCGGCGCAGGGCGTGGATGAGGAGGTCCAATCGGCGCCAGGGACCGAATCCTGGGGTGAGGCAGCGGTCGAAGAAACCGCGGCTTTGGAAGACGCGCAAGCCGCTGAAGATGACGCTGTCGCGCATTCGCCTCCCGAGCCGGTGACAGCGGCGGTGCCTGAACCGCGCCAGCCGTTTCCTGAACCGCCCGCACCACCGCCTCCGCCACAGCCGGCTCCCGAGCCGGCGCGCACTTCCCAACCGCAATCGGGGCCCCTCGCGCACGCACCGCCAGAGCGGACCGCACCGCCCGAAACACCTCGGCCCCCGCCCGCGGGGGCCGGCGGTCCGCCGCCCCAGTATCCCGGAAGCGTTTCAGGCGGTTGGGCGCCGCCACCGTCCGAGCCGCGTCCACCTGCGCCCGCGCGCCGACCGCCAGGGGCGCCGCCGCCGCTGCCGCCAGCCGTGCCGTCGCGTCCGATGCCGCCTCCACCGCCGGGCGCCGGTCCGCACGGGCCGGATCGTTCGCCGGGTGGGCCGGGGCAGCCGCCAGGGCCGACGCAGGGCCGCCAGGAACCGGCATGGGCTGCCCCCGGCGCCCGAGGGGACTTTGGCCATCGCGGAATGGCCGGTCCGGCACAATCGCGGCTGCCATCACCCGATGAGGTCTTCGGGACGACTGAGGCGCGTCCTGCTGGGCGTGGGCCGGGACAGCGGCCGTATCCCGGTCCCGGCGAAGCCGGCGTGGCCGCTGAGAGATCGCAGCCGCCCGGTCAACATCATCGGCCGCCATCGCCGCCGCCGGCTGCTCCTCAGAGCGGCGCTGCGCCAGGGGGAACTACGGGGACGGGCCGGAGAACGCCCATCCTGCCGGGGCAACTCGTGGAGACGATCCCGCGGCGCATGCGAGTCGGTATTCCTTCGCCGGTCGAGGTGCGCATCGCCAAAGCCGAGGTCAAGGCGATCTCGGAAGGTCTCGACATGGGGCAGACGGCGTTCCGGCACGATATCCAGGTGACGAAGGCCATGAGCGTGCGCCTGCGTGCACCGCATGGCGGGTTCTTCATCGAGACCTCGTCGCCGGAGACCCAGTGGATCGAGAACGCGCTCGGGTTGATGGCCGACGACTTCGCCCGCTGGCGCTGGACGGTCACGCCAAAGGAGCGCGGCAAGAAGCGCCTACAACTTATCGTGTCCGCGCGAAGCGTCGGACCGGACGGGCTCGCCGCCGAGACGGCGCTGCCGGAGCAAGTCATCGAGGTTCAGGTCGCGACCAACTATGCGGTCGTGGCGCGCAATGTCGGCGGCTGGGCTCTCGCGGCGGTGGCTGGCGGCCTGCTGGCGCAATTCGGCGCCGATATCTGGGGGCTGCTCGCGCCGGTCGTCACGCCGGCCATCGAGGCGTTGTCGCAGCGCTGAGCTTTTCGATCCGCGCCTTTCGCCGGTTAAGCCGGACTTTAGCCTCTTTGCGATAGGGGGGCAGGAAAACGCCTGAATTGGGCGCGGCGGCGGCACATGATTCCCACACCCGGCCTCCAGAAATCGATTGGGCGGCAGAAATTCTGGCGATTTTACGTTTTGGGCTTGACACGTAAGTGGGCTAGTCTCGTTAAAAAGGCAAAAGCACCCGCGTGAAGTGCGCGTATCATGTATTTGTTCGGGGTCGTGTCGTGATCAATAATCCTTGGAATACGCCGTCGACGGGGACAACGCCCGCCACGCCGTCCAGCTCCTCCGGTTACCCGCCACGCAACAGTTCGCTGCCTTCCGGGCTGCAGCCAACGCCGGATTACGGATCCTCGACGATCGGCGGCTCGTCATACGGATCGGCCGCAAACGACACGACGACCGCGCGGATCGCGTCGTCTGCATCCGCGGGCACGTCGCTGGAAAAGGCCGAAGCCGAAAAGCCGGACGTGGATACGGACAAGGAAGATCCGGCCGAGGCGGCGATGCTCGCATCGCTTCACCCGGACCTTCAGACGGCGTTTCGCAAGGCGCGGGAACTCGCGGTACAGCTCAAGCACTTCGAAATAACGCCGCTGCACCTCCTGACGGTGATGGCCGGTATTCCCTCGCAGACGGTGCGGGAACAACTCCGCCAGATCGGATACGACAACGGCGAGCGCGTGCGGCTGCGCAAATATCTGCTGCACATGGCCATCGACACCGGTGACATGACCAGCGACGACTATCCGGCGCGCCCGGCATGGTCGAGCGATGTGCGCGAGCAACTGCTCAACCGCGCCCGCGAAGTCGCCAAGGAGCGCGGCGACGACGCGAAGATTACCGTCAAGGACATCTTCGAGGCTCTGAAGCGTAGCGGTGGCGACATCCCCGCGTCGCGCTATCTCCTCGACCCGGAGCGGCGTCCCAAGACGAAGATCCAGGAGGAGATGGAACGCGTGAAGGCCGAGCTGACGGCGGGCTTCGAGGCGAAGCTGCGCCAGAGCGAGGCGCAGGCGCGCGAAACCGTCTCGGCGGCCCTCCAGGAAGCGCAGCAGGCGAACAAGCGCGCGTCCGAGCTCCAGACGGAACTTGGCGACGTCATGCATTCGGTGCGCTGGCTTGTCTCCGAACTGGAGCGGACCGGGCATCTGGTCGTGCCGCAGCCGGGCCATGCCGAGGCCGAGGCCAACGGTGCCGACGTTGTGCACGACGCGCCGGTCGTCGGCGAGGCGGCGGCGAACGGTGGCGAGAAAACGTCGACAGGCCGCAAGGGCTGGTTCAGCGTGGCAAGCTTCTTCTTCTGATCGGGCTTCGAGGAACGGAGCCGGCTTGACGAAATCGCACCGGAGCCCCAGCGGCTCCGGTTTTCCTTTGCGACTGCGTCTGGCGCCTTTCCACCCACCGGACTCGCGCCGGGGTGCCGTCCCTGCAGGTAAGGCCCGGCCTCAATCCTCGATCAGTCCCGCCAGCGTTCCGCGTAAGTCGCCGAGGCCCTGGTTCTTCAGCGACGAGACTGCGAGCACGCTGGGGAACGCGGCCGGATGCTTCGCCATGGCGGTCATCGTCGCTTCCTTGAGGGCGACCAGTTTGGGCGGTTTGATCTTGTCGATCTTCGTGAGGACGATCTGGTAGCTGACGGCAGCGATGTCGAGTATGTCGAGGATCTCGTCATCGACCGGCTTCACGCCGTGGCGGGAGTCGATCAACACGAATACGCGCTTCAGGTTCGGCCGGCCGCGCAGGTAATCGATCACCAATTCCGTCCAGGCGTCGACCTTGTCCTTGGGCGCGCGCGCGTAGCCGTAGCCGGGCAAATCGAAAAGATAGACCGGCGGGGCATTTTCGCCGGGGGCCGGCATGAAGACGTTGAGTTCCTGGGTGCGGCCGGGCGTGTTGGACGTCCGCGCCAAACCGTTCTGCCGGAGCAGCGCGTTGATCAGGCTCGACTTGCCGACGTTGGAGCGGCCCGCGAAAGCCACTTCCGGCCGGTCGGCGTCGGGCAGTTGCACGAGATCGGCGACGCCCTTGACGAACACCCAACGGCGCTCGCACAGGGCTTCGCCGCGGGCGATGTCTTCAGGTGAAGGCTCGAGGCCATCGCTCATGTCCGAGCCTTTCCGCGCACCGGCCTCGATAGACGCTGACGCCTAGATCGTGTTCAGTTCAGACTGAATCACGATCTTGCTTCTTTCGCTCACGGGCCGCATCGGCCTTCGGCCGGGCCCTGCGCGGGCGCGCCGCAGAGCGGCGGACCGCGGTCACGGTCTTGGAGCGCGTCCATCAAACATGAACGCGCTCTAATCGCCCTTTTGCGAACTCTTTCGACCGGGCATCAGATCGGCAACCACCGCGAAAGTCTTCTTGAGGTTGTCAATCAGCGGAACATCGGCGCCCTGGCGCTTCATGATCGCGTACTGCTGGATGAGCGACAGGATGTTGTTCCACGCCCAGTAGATCACCAGGCCGGCCGGGAAAGTGGCCAGCAGGAAGGTGAACATGACCGGCATCCAGTTGAAGATCATCTGCTGGGTCGGGTCCGGCTGCGGCGGGTTCAACTGCATCTGCAGCCACATGGTGACGCCCATGATGAGCGGCCAAACCCCGATCAACAGGAAGTCCGGCACGGCGTAGGGCAAGAGCCCGAACAAGTTGAAGATCGATGTCGGATCCGGAGCCGACAGGTCGGTGATCCAGCCGTAGAAAGGCGCGTGGCGCATGTCGATCGAGACGAACAGCACCTTGTAGAGCGCGAAGAACACGGGAATCTGCAGAAGAATGGGGAAGCAACCGGCGAGCGGATTGATCTTCTCCTTCTGGTAGAGCTGCATCAGTTCCTGCTGCTGCTTCTGCTTGTCGTCCGGATAGCGCTTGCGCAGGCGCTCCATCTCCGGCTGCAGCTTCTTCATCTGCGCCATGGACACGTAAGCGCGGTTGGCCAGAGGGAAGAAAATGGCCTTGACGATCACGGTGGTGGCGAGAATGGCGAGGCCGAAGTTGCCAAACAGGCCGTTCAGCCAGTTCAGGACGTAGTGCAGCGGCTTTGTGATGAACCAGAACCAGCCCCAATCGACCAGATAGTTGAACTCCAGAATGCTGTACTTTTCCTCGTACGACTCGATGAGTTCGACTTCCTTGGCGCCGGCGAACAGCCGCGCGGAGTAGGTGGCGGTGCCTTCCTTGGGCACCGTGATCTGGGACTGCTGATAGTCCGTCTGGAAGGATTCGACGCTGTTGCCGGTATTGCGGGTCGGGGTCCAGAAGCGGGCGTTGTAGCTGGTGCTCTGATCGGGAATGAGCGCCGTCGCCCAGTACTTGTCGGTAAAGCCGAGCCAGCCGCCCGTGATGCCGTTGAACCGTGCGGGCTTCTCCTGGTCCAGCAGATCCGCATAGGTATATTCCTGCAGGCGTTCTTCATCGCCGAACCAGCCGATGGCGCCTTCGTGCTGGATGAAGAACCCTTCGATCTTCGGCGTGTCGTGGCGATAGACGCGACCGTAGGGTTGCAGAACGACGTCGCCAGCCGTGGTGTTGATCACCTTGTCGGTGATCGAAAACATATACTTTTCATCGACGCTGATCGTGCGCTCGAACGACAGCCCCTCGCCGTTGTCCCACGTCAGCGTGATGGGGGTGTCGGGCGTGAGGGTCGCGCCGTCTGCGACCGACCAGAGCGTGTCCTTGTTCGGAACGGCGGTGTTGCCTGCCGACAGCCAGCCGAACTCCGCGAAGTAGGGATTGCGGCTCGACGAGCGGTTCAGCAACTCGACCTTGGGCGACTTGGGATCGGGTTCGACGTGATAATCGACGAACTTGATGTCGTCGATGCGCGCGCCTTTGAGCGCGATCGAGCCGTCGACCGATGGGGTGCGGATGGAGACGCGCGGCGAAGTCCCTTGCCGGCCCTCGGCACCAGGTCCGCTACCATTCAGGGACGACAGCGAAGCGCTGTCGCCCGTAGCTGACGCCCCACCGGATTTGCCGTCGCCTGCCATCGTTTCGACGGTCTGTCCTGGGGCTTTGGGCGGCTTGGGCGGCGGAAATATGATCTGCCAAGCGAGCAGGACCGCCATGGAGAGAACCACGGCCAGCATCAGGTTGTTGTGATTGTCGGGATCTTTCTTCATCGCCCTCGGCTCGGGTCCGGATTGCCTTGGCGCCGGCGGCAGATGACGGCCGCGCCACTTTCGGTCGTTGTGTTCTTCTCACGCTTCAGCGGTCGTCTATACAGGCCGCGGGGTCAACCCGCCACCCGGGGAGCGCAGACGATGGCCGCCCGCGTCATTCCGGCACGCCATATTTCTATTTACGCCTCGTTCGGCGCGGACGCCTTGAGGACTGCCCCGCTCGCCCGTCGCGGTCCAGCATGCCGGCGATGCGCTGCATCGCCTGCCGGATGTCGGCAACCAGTTCAGGGAATTGCTGCGACAAGGCTGCGGGTCGCGCTATGAGCACATAGTCGCAGCCTGCCTTGGCTTCACTCGGGGCAACGGCGCGAACGGCTTCCTTGAGACGGCGCCTTATCCGGTTGCGGACGACCGCGTTGCCAAGTTTCTTGGTGACCGTGAAGCCGAAACGCGCTGCGCTCGCTGCAGCGCTTTCCCCGCCAGACGGTGGAGAAGTTAAGTTCTCAAGCGGGTCCGGTGCTGGGGCCGGTGCTGGGACCGGTACTGGGGAAATCGCGCTTGCGTCGCCACGTGCCGGGAGGGTTTCGGCAGGATACTTCGGATCGGCATCGCCGCCGGACGCCACGAGTCCGGCGCGGGGCCGCGCTTCCATCAGAAATGAGGTCGAAGACCATCGTGCTCCGCCGCGAATGCGAAGGAACTCTCGGCGTTTCTTCAGTGTCTGAAAAGACCGGGTGGACACGCGCGAACTCGCCACTTGGCTAGCGAAGCGAGTGCAAGCCTAAGAGACGTGCGAACGGACCGCACGCGCATTCATGCGCTCCGCCTAAGTCAGCGGGGCGCGACTCAGGCTGCCAGCTTCTTGCGACCCTTTGCGCGGCGGCGTGCAAGAACGCGGATGCCGCCCTTGGTGGCCATGCGCTTGCGGAAGCCGTGGCGGCGCTTACGGACGAGCCGGCTCGGTTGATATGTACGTTTCACTTTACGTCTCCAGCATTCTAATCGCGCCGGACATCCCGCGGCGGGTGTTCCGAGCGGGGTCGGCGTCGAGGTCGTTCGACATAGCGCGCGGGGAACCGCAGCGCTCGTTCGATGAAATGGTCGGGAATTCGCCGGTCTTCAGCGAAAGCGGGTTTATACGGGCAAGGCCAATCAAAGTCAAACGTTGCGCACTTGCGGACCGAACCGGAAGTCTATTCCTCAGAACACGCCTGACCCGCCGCTAACCCCCGTCATCACGGCCGATCACGAAGCTCTTCTCCGCTTCACGACTGCGCGAGAGGGCATTCTCAGGATGCGCTTTCTCGTTCATCTATGGGGCACCGGGCCAAGCGGTTCGGGCATCGGCAATATGACCTCGCCGCAAATTCGAACCGGCAGGCAGCGACAACGCGAGATCGATCATGAGCAACCATTTCGAACTTAGGGTAAGCGCGCCGGCTCTGCTACCACGCCGCGCCGGTAGAGCCGCCAATGGCGTTGTCGCGGCTGCGTTGGGGCTCATCGCCGGACTAGCGGTCATTTGGCCGGCGCATCCGGCAGGCGCCTCCGAACTGACGGACGCCTTCCGGGGGCATAGCGCTGGCTCTGCCAGAACGGTCGACCATTCGGCCTGGACGGATATGCTGGGTCGTTACGTCGTCCCCGGCGACGACGGCCTCAATCGCGTCGACTATGCGGCGTGGAAAGCGGGGGCGCACCGCAAGCTCAAGGATTACGTCACCCGGCTTGAAGCCCAGGACCCCACAGGTCTGGACCGGCCGGAGCAATTCGCTTTCTGGGCGAACCTCTACAACGCAAAGACAATCGACGTCGTGCTGGATCATTATCCCGTCGAGTCGATCCGTAAGATCTCCATCAACGAGGGCCTGCTCGGTTTCCTGAAGGAGTCGGTCGGCGCGGGCGGGCCCTGGAAGGCGAAGATCATGAAGGTCGCCGGGCGGGCGCTCAGCCTGGACGATATCGAACACAGCATCATGCGGCCGATCTTCAAGGATCCGCGCGTCCACTACGCCGTGAATTGCGCATCGGTGGGGTGTCCGAACCTCGGTACCGAGGCGTTCACAGGCGCCAGCCTCAATCGGCAGCTCGATGCGAACGCACGCGCCTTCATCAATCATCCGCGCGGGATTCGGGTGACCGATAGCGGCGATGTTCACGCCTCATCGATTTACCAGTGGTTCCAGGCGGACTTTGGCGGATCGGAAGCGGGCGTCCTGAAGCACGCGACTAAATACGCCGACGCTGATCTCAAAGCGCGACTGTTCGGCAAATCGGACATCGCCGGGTTCGGCTACGACTGGGCTCTCAACGATATCAAACGCGGTTCGTGATGAAGCTTCCGGCTTCGCATGCGATACCCCTGCGTGAGAGGAAACAATCCATGAGCAACGACCAAGTGCCATCGGCCGGCGTCCGCCAGGGCGGTCCGCTCAAATGGCTGAAAAGCTGGGGGCCGCTGGTCTTCATCGCCGCGCTGATGGCGGTGGCCTATTCGATGGGCTGGCACCAATATCTCACTTTGGAAGCTTTGGGGCGCAACTATGCGGAACTGAGCGCCTTCATCTCCGAGAACCTCGTTTTGGCGCTTCTCGCGTATGCCGGGCTCTACATCGTCGTTGTCGCTTTGTCGCTTCCCGGCGCACTGGTGATGACGCTGGCGGGCGGGGTGCTGTTCGGCTGGCAGCTCGGCGGACCGGTCACGGTGGTCGCGGCCACCATCGGCGCGACGATCATCTTTCTCGTTGCCCGGACGTCGCTGGGCGATACCCTCGCGGAAAAAGCCGGGCCATCGATCAACAAGCTGCGCGCCGGCTTTCAGGAAAACGCACTCAATTACCTCTTGTTTCTGAGATTGGTCCCGGCGTTTCCGTTTTTCGTCGTCAACATCGCGCCGGCTCTTCTGGGTGTGCCGTTGAGAACATACGTTCTCGGGACCGCGCTGGGCATTATTCCCGGTACAATGGCGTTTTCGTTCGCCGCTTCGCAGCTTGCTCACGTGATTGTTGAAACGAACGCCGAACATGCGGCATGTGTCGCGGAGAAAGGCGAGGCCGCCTGCCCCTACGTCATCGATCCGGGTACGCTCGTCTCAAAGGAAATCCTGTTGGCCTTTGCCGCGATCGGCTTCGTGGCGCTCATTCCGGTTATCGCCAAGAAGTGGAGCAAACGTCATGTCGTCGCCTAACACCACCGCCGACGTCTTCGCCAAGAGCGGCTCCACCGGGAACGGGTCCGGCTCCGGTTCGGGTGCTGCCGGTGGAAATGCCTCCGGGGCCGCCGGATCGCGGGGTCGCGAGACGATCGAATGCGATATCTGCGTCATCGGGGCCGGATCGGGCGGGCTCTCCGTCGCCGCTGCCGCGGCAGCCTTCGGCGTTAAGGTCGTGCTTCTGGAGAAGCATAAGATGGGAGGCGACTGCCTGAATTACGGCTGCGTCCCTTCGAAGGCGCTGCTGGCCGCGGGTAAGCGCGCTCAGTCAATGCGCTCATCGACGGCCTTCGGCGTCAAGCCGCACGAGCCCGAGATCGACCATGCGGCCGTCAACGATCACGTCAAACAGGTAATTGCGTCGATTGCGCCGAACGACTCGGTGGAGCGCTTTACCGGGCTGGGTGTGCATGTCATCACCGCCGCGGGCCGGTTCGTCAGCAAGGATACGGTCGAAGCCGGCGAGCAGCGCATCAAGGCGCGCCGCTTCGTGATCGCGACCGGATCCGCGCCACTTGTTCCGCCGATCCCCGGTCTGAACAGCGTCCCTTACTTCACGAACGAAACGATCTTCGACAACCGCGGCCGGATCGATCATCTCTTGATCGTCGGCGGCGGTCCCATCGGACTTGAGATGGCGCAGGCACATCGGCGACTCGGCAGCAAGGTCACGGTGCTGGAAGGCGTCAAGGCGCTGGGCAAGGACGATCCGGAGCTGACGAAGGTGGTGATCGAGCGGCTTCGCAGCGAAGGGATCGACATTCGCGAGCACACCAGCGTGGTCGGCGTCGAGCAAGGCGAGACCGGCGGCGTTCGCGTCCGTGCTCGCAAGGAAGATCGCGAGGAAACCTTCGAGGGCAGCCATATCCTGATCGCCGTGGGGCGCAAGCCCAATGTCGAAGATCTCGGTCTCGATGCCGCAGGCGTCTCGTTCGATAAGCGAGGGATCAAGGTCGACCGCGGCCTCGTTACTTCGAACAAGCATGTCTACGCCATCGGCGATGTCACGGGCGGTTTGCAGTTCACCCACGTCGCCAACTATCACGCCGGCATCGTCGTGCGGAAGGCGCTGTTCCGCCTGCCGGCAAAGGTCGACGACAGCCAGATACCGTGGGTGACCTTCACCGATCCGGAACTCGCTCACGTCGGTCTCAGCGAGGATCAGGCGATCGAGAAACACGGCAAGGTGAGCGTGTTACGCTGGCCTTACCATGAAAACGACCGGGCGCAGGCCGAACGCGCGACCAGCGGTCATGTGAAGGTGATCGTCGCCAAGAACGGCCGTATCCTCGGTGCTTCGATTGTCGGCGAGCATGCTGGCGAATTGATCCAGATGTGGTCGCTCGCGATCGCCAACAAGATGAAAATCAGCGCGATGCGCGATTGGATTTCGCCTTATCCGACGCTCAGCGAAATCAACAAGCGTGCGGCTTACAAATTCTATACGGGCGTTGCTTCGAGCCCGGTTGTGCGCAAGGTAATCTCGTTGCTTGCCAAGCTTGGCTGACACGCGACGTCGTTTCGCTATGGCAGAGGCAGCCGGGCGCGACCTGAACCGGAATGCAGAAGATCCGGAGCGGCGGAGGCCTCAACGCCGCCGCCGCTTCCGCAGGCGGCATTCGCGGGCCTCCCGCGCAAGCCAGTCGGGGCTGTGACGGTATGAACGTTTAAAGAGCCAATGGACCAGAAGACGGATCGGCCGAACAACCCGGAAGCGATCGAAGGGCAGCCGATGCGCGGCTGGCTGGGACGGTCGCTTTCGCGCGCGCGCGGACGTTCGGCCGCTCGGTCCCGTCCCGCCGGCGGCGATGCCGGTTCACATTCGGATATCGGCGATGGTGCGGTCTCCGAACGCGAGGGCGCCCTCGCCGCTGGCAGTACGGGCGCGCCGACAGGTTGGCGGACGCTGCGGCTACCTTTCAAGCTGCTGGTGCTGACCTCGGCTTTCGTCATGCTCGCCGAGGTGCTGATCTTCGTTCCTTCGGTTGCAAACTACCGGGTCAACTGGCTCAACGACCGGCTGATGTCCGCGCATCTGGCGGCACTCTCGGCGGAAGCGGCGGCAGAGGGCGTGATTCCGCCGATGGTGCGGCAGGAACTATTGCGCACGGCTCGCGTGAAGGCGGTTGCGTGGAAGCGCGAAGGGCGGCGGACCATCGTACTGCCGCCGAGCGACTCGATGGCGATCGACGGCGTGGTCGATCTTCGCCCGGCGATGCACCGTGGGATCTCAGGTGAGATCTGGCATCGCGTTTCGCTCATCGGCGAGGCGCTGGCGGTGCTGGTGCGAACCGAGAACCGCACGCTGCGCGTCGTCGGGGCGCTGGAGGAAAAGCCCGACGAGTTTATCGAAATCGTGATTCCGGAGGCGCCGCTGCAGCAGGCCCTGTTGCGCTACGGCCGGAATATCCTTCTGCTTTCGATTATCATTTCGCTGTTCACCGCGGCGCTCGTGTACATCGCACTGTCCAACCTGCTCGTGCGGCCGATGATGCGCATCACCGAAAACATGCTGCGCTTTTCGCGCAATCCGGAGGATCCCAACCTCATCATTTCGCCGTCGCAGCGCGGCGACGAAGTCGGTATCGCCGAACGCGAACTGGCGGCGATGCAGGGCCAGCTCTCTCAACTCCTTCTGCAGAAGAACCGGCTGGCGCAACTCGGCCTCGCGGTGAGCAAGATCAATCACGACCTGCGCAACATCCTGGCCAACGCTCAGCTCATTTCCGACAGGCTGACGACCGTTCCCGATCCAACGGTGCAGCGGTTCGCGCCGAAGCTGATCGCCACGCTCGACCGCGCGATCAATTTCTGTAACGACACGCTGAAATACGGGAAGGCGGCGGAGGCGCCGCCCCGCCGCGACCTGATGCTGCTGCGCCCGCTGGTCGAGGAGGTCGGCGACGGTTTGGGGCTACCGCGACCGGGTGTTATCGACTGGACGCTGGAGATCGAACCGACGCTCCGGATCGACGCCGATCGCGATCACCTCTACCGGGTGCTGGCGAACCTCTGCCGCAACGCCACTCAGGCGCTTGAGAGCGTGCATGAGAAGAATTCGGCGGCGGCGGGCGAAGGCGGAGGCGGCGCAAAGGCCGAGGAAATCAAGGCCGAGGAAATCAAGGTTGCGGCCTGGCGCGAAGGGCGGCAGGTCTTCGTCGAGGTGCGGGACAGCGGACCCGGGCTGCCGCCGAAGGCGAGGGAATACCTGTTCAAAGCGTTCCAGTCGTCACAGCGCAAGGGCGGTTCCGGTCTGGGACTTGCCATCGCGTATGAGCTTGTCGCCATGCACGGCGGCAAGCTGGTCCTGTGCGATGAGCAGCCCGGAACGGTGTTCCGGTTTTCCATCCCGGATCGCAGCGTCTGATCAGTCGATCAGGCTGTTGAACGGATTCCAGGGCTTCTCTTTTTTCTGCCTGACGCTCGCGCGGCGCTTCTTACGATAGGCGGTGCGCTTTTTCGGTTTCAACCGCTTGCTCGATACCTTGCTGCCCCGCAACGTCACCTTGTGGCCGACCAGTTTGGAGGCCAGGCGACGGTCGATGCCGTACAGGTCGCCGCGCTGATCGAGCTTGCCTTCGTCATCGGCGACAACAGTGAAATAGGCGATGTGGACGGGGATCGGATTGTCCAGCGTTATGTGGCCGCCGCGGCGCTTCTGGCGCTGCACTTCGTCGGCGTCCCAGCCCTTGTCGTGTTCCAGCAGCACTTCGGCGAGCCGGATCGGGTTCTGGATGCGCATGCAGCCGTGGCTGAAGGTGCGGTCGCGCTTCGCGAACAGGTTCCGCTCCGGCGTGTCGTGCATGTAGACGTTGTGCCGGTTGGGAAAGCGGAACTTCACCACACCCAGCACGTTGGTCGGCCCGGGCGGCTGGGTAAAGCTGTAGCTGTGAATGTTGACCTTCGACCAGTCGATGCTGTCGGGGTTGACCGGCACGCCGCCGCGGGTGACGCGCAGGCCATGCGACCGCAACACGGCGGATGCAAGCGGCTTGGACGAAAACCAGCCGCCGTTGGTGTTGCGGAGCTGAGGCAGAAGCTCGTTGCGCTTCATGCCCGGTGGCACACCCCAGGACGGATGGAAGATGATGTATTCCATTTCGTCGGAGAACATCGGAGTCGGCGTCGACGGCTTGCCGACGACCATGCGCTCGTGGAAGACGCGCTTGTCGCCGGAATAGACGCTGGCCATTTGCGCAGGAACGTCGTCCCATACGTAGAATTCGCCCAAGTCGCGCGGCATCCACCGCCAGCGCTCCATGTTGGCGAGGATCTTGTCGGCCGATACTGCCGGCTTTTCACCGGCGTCGGCATCCGCTTTCTTCTCTGCCGCTCGTGCCTCGACCAGCGCCTCGCGAAGCTTATGGAACTGCGGATGCGGCGGGTGAAGAGCCTTGAGTTGCGCGGTTGCGTCCTCGGTCGACGCTAACAGTTTCAATAGCTCCAGCGGGTCTGCGAACTCCGGTTCATGGTTCAGGAGGCGGCTTACCGATTTCGGGTTGAGGCGGCCACCGCGTGCATGGCGGGCGTAAAGCAGGACGGCTTCGGAGAGTTTCACCTCGGCCGCAGCGCGCTGTTCAAGCGTCGAGGTGCCATCGGGCAGACTGGGAAGCTTGAACTGGTCGGCCTTAAGGCCCCAGTCGTCGGCTTGTCGAATGAAGTCGGTCGCTGACCTGGCGCGGGCATTGAGGCCCGCGTCGCCGGTCCATAGCGGGGCTTCGGCTTCGGCGGCGTAGAAGCCGGCGATGGCCTCCTCGGCCTCCGCATCGGTTTTAGCGCCCGCGGCGCGGCGCTTGGTGAGCAGTTCGAGGACGGCGGTGACGGTCGGGTCCGTTGCGGTATCCTGCGTGGCAGTCGCGGCTGCGCCTTCACCCACCGGCTTCGCGGTTTCGTCCGCTTCGGCCTTTTTGGCCGCTTGTTGCTCCATGGAAGGCTCGGGTGTCGCGGGCGCCTCGGTTCGCGAATCCGACGGGTTCTTACCGGCTTCCTCCGGCTTATCGCCAGTCTCGCTTTCGGCGGCCGGTTTCGCGTCCGGGGCGTCCGCGGCGGACGGTGCGGTAACCGCCGGCGCGAGGTCGGTCGACTCGACCGGAGCGGGTTTCAACGCCGGCGCGGGCTCCTCCGGGCGGGCGAGTATCGGGGCGTCGGCGTCCGTTTCGTCCGGCGGCGGCGTTGCGTTGGCCGTCATGTCCGGCGTTTTATCGACCCGTTGCCCAGCGGGTTCAATCTCTTGGGAAGGCGAGCTTTTCTCGGCGTTTTCGGCATTCGCGCGACCGGCCGCAACGAGCGGCAACGCGAACACGCAGCCGAGCAGTGCGACTGCAACCAATCTGCGCCGTGATTGCATAAGCATGACACGCCTCCCGATGTTTTGTGGGCGTTTTGCGGAATAATCCGGGCAACATGACGGCCACGACGCGGCCGCACAAGTGGGGCGTCTCCGTTATGCAACGCTTAGCCTGCAAGCTGGTCCGGTGGGCCGGGCGGTGGTAGTTTCCCGGTTCCCAGCGCCGGTGGCGCCCTTCCCTTGCCGAGGATGCTTCCGTCCATGTCCAAGTCCCTTGTCGAACAGCAATTCGGACCGGCTGCCCGCGACTACGCAGAATGCGAGGTTCACCGCAGCGGCGCGAGCCTTGCGCGGCTCGTTGGACTTACGGCGCCGCAGCCCGGCTGGGAGGCGCTGGATATAGCGACGGGAGCCGGCCATACGGCGCTTGCGTTCGCCCCGCACGTAGCACGCGTCGTCGCTAGCGACATTACCGAAGAGATGCTGGCGGAAACCGCACGTCTGGCGGCCGGGCAGCATGCCGGCAACGTTGAGACGGCCCGGGCCGAAGCGGAGGCCATGCCGTTTCCGGATGCCAGTTTCGATCTGGTGAGTTGCCGACTCGCGGCACACCATTTCGCGCGCATCGGCGCGTTCGTCGCCGAAGCCGCGCGCGTATTGAGGCCGGGCGGGCGTCTGGCGGTGGTCGACAACATCCCGCCGGATGCGCAATCGCTGCCGGGCGCTGCCGCCCAGGACATCGCCCAGGCCGAGGCCGACTATCACGATTTCGAGAAGCGCCGCGATCCCAGTCATGCGCGGGCGCTGTCCGCCGACGCCTGGCGGCGCATATATGAAGAGGCCGGTCTGCAAATCGTCGCCGAGGAGATCCTGGAGAAGGAGATGGCCTTTACGCCGTGGGTGCAGCGGATGCGGTGCGCGCCCGAAACGGTCTCGCATTTGCGCGCGGTGCTGGAAGGCGAGACGCTGCTGGCGCGGTTCCTGAAGCCGCGCCGCAAAGACGGCGACCTGCAGTTGACCCTGCGCGAGTTGATCCTGATCGGAGAAAAACCGGCAGCCTGAGGCGTTCGGCGCCGGGCCGCGGCAACCACGCTGCCACTGGCGTCGAGGCTGGCGGGTATACAATTGAGCGGCCCGGATGTACTCGCGGCGAGCAATTGACGGATCGCAGTGACGGCCGGGCTGCGGTGGCTAGATTTATGACTTAACGCGGTTACCAAACCGGACGAACCCATCGCCTGATGCGGAGTTTTCCGCGACCGTGGGGTTGCAGTGGAATGCGAAACAAGCGACCATCGGCATTATTGCGGTCGTCGCGGGCGGTGCGGTGTCAGCATCGGATTTTAACGGATTTGGGCAGGCTTCTTGAGAGGGGGAACATGATCATTCGTGCAGGAAAGCTGCCGGCGATGATGCTCGCCCTCGTGGCTGCCGCCGTCCTCTCGCTGGCCGGCCCCGCGATTGCCGAAGGCACGCCGACACCCGAAGAATACGTCGCCTACGTCGGCGGCGATGCGCGGATCGTGCCGCCGGGTGGGCTTAAGCTCGACGGACACACGCAGTCCTGCGGCACGCGCCCGACGGTTCTCGACCCCAACCTCGACGACTACGGTGCCGCCTACCCCGGCTTCCTTATCATGAACCCAAGGTTGCTTGCGCGAGTCTCAACACCGGTGAAGAAATGGATTTTCGCGCACGAATGCGGACACCAGTTTCGCGGGCCGGACGAGGAGACTGCGGACTGCTTTGCCGTGCAACGCGGTCGCCGCTATGGATGGCTGACTTTCGCGGGCCTTGAGGAAATCTGCAAGTTCATCGCGCCTGCGAAGGGCGACATGATGCACCTGGGCGGTTCGTATCGCTGCGAATACATGATGCGTTGCTACGCCGATCCGAAGGTTCGGTAAGTCCGGGTATCGATCCGCTTCCCTTCCCTTCCACCTATTTGCGCGCTTCGAGAGGTTTGCTTCGGGCGTCTCGAGAAGTCCGCGGTTTATCCCCGGTCAGGCAACGTCAGCCTAGTCTCAACGCATGACTGTTTCTCGCTGTCGGGGCGTCAGAGACCGTGCGCTGGGCCGAACTCGCCGCAAAACTTCTCGAACTCGCTGAAGTCGTTCACCGCTGGATGGCGGCGCTGAGCGACCTTGAGCCCGAACGCCGCCGGCGCGTTGCCCGATATGCCGAGGCGATCGCCGATACGCTCGCGCGCGCCGCCGAGGCACTCGAAGCCTACCAGAAGGCGCAGACTGGATTGGAGCGCCGCAAAGCGCGCAGCCGGGCGCTTGCGGAGATCGGCCGGCTCAACGGCTACGTCGCGACGATTGTCGATGTGCTTCGGCACCGCCTTGACGGGCGCCGACTAGCTGGCGTTAAAAGACGCCTTGAATCGCTCGACGCGCGCCGGCTTGGCTATCTTCGCCCGCTAACGCCCACGGAGAGCCATCTGCGTATCGACCGGCTGCATGCTGCCGAAGGGTATTTTCGGGCGCTCGCGGACGGCTTGCGCGTCTGATATCCCTGCCCGCCCATCCGGGACGGCGCGACTATTCGAGGACCCGACATGGAGAAATTCACGACACTTACCGGTGTCGCCGCGCCGCTGCCGATCCGCAACGTCGACACCGACATGATCATCCCGAAACAGTTCCTGAAGACGATCAAGCGCTCGGGGCTGGGATCGTCGCTATTCTATGAAATGCGTTTCGACCAGCAGGGCAACGAGAACCCGGACTTCGTTCTCAACAAGCCGGCCTACCGGAACGCGACCATTCTCGTGACCGGCGATAACTTCGGTTGCGGATCGTCGCGCGAGCACGCGCCGTGGGCGCTCCTGGATTTCGGCATCCGCTGCGTCGTGGCGCCGGACTTCGCCGACATTTTCTATAACAACTGCTTCCAGAACGGCATCCTGCCGATCAAGCTTCCGCAGGAAGACGTCGACAAACTGATGGACGACGCGGAACGGGGCGCCAACGCGACGCTGACGGTCGACCTCGAAGCGCAGGAAATCCGCGGTCCGGATGGCGGGGTCATCAAGTTCGATATCGACCCCTTCCGAAAGCACTGCCTGTTGAACGGGCTCGACAACATCGGCCTGACGTTGGCCAAGACCGACAAGATCGAAGCCTACGAGGCCAAGGCCGCCAGCGACCGTCCCTGGCTTTAGAGCGCGTTAATGTTTGGCGGACGCGCTCCAAGACCGCGACCGCGGTCCGCCGCTTTGCGGCGCGCCCGCGCAGGGCCCGGCCGAAGGCCGATGCGGCCCGTGAGCGAAAGAATCAAGATCGTGCTTCAGTCTGAACTGAACACGATCTAAGGCGTTTTGCAGCGGGGCCGGCAGATCTTCGGCTTGCCGGCCCGCGATGGAACTGGCAGGTGCGCAAAAGCTCAGCGCGCGAGCTGGCCGGCCTCCCAGCCGATGAGCGCCAGTTTGCGCGTTACACCCCAATGGTAGCCACCGAGGTTGCCGTCTGTGCGCAAGACGCGGTGGCAGGGCACGACAAAAGACAGCGGGTTGCGGCCGACCGCCCGGCCCACCGCGCGGGCGGCTCGCGCGGTACAGACGCCGCGGGCAATATCGCCGTAGCTGGTCGCGCCGCCCAGGGGGACCTTGAGCAGCGCCTGCCATACGCGGACTTCCCATTGCGTGCCGATCATGACGAGCCGGATAGGATCGCCATCCGCCCATCGCGACGGGCAGAAGATCCGCCGAACCGTTGCCTCCGTTCGCGAAGGGTCTTCGGAGAGCCTTGCGGCGGGCCATCGGCCGGCCAGATCCGACAACGTGGCGGCGCGGTCCCGGTCCGTGCCATCGCCGACGAACGCCAGACCGCAAAGTCCGCGAGGCGACATGACCGCCACGGCCTCGCCGAAGGGTGTTTCATGCGCGCCCCATGTGAGGTCGAGCCCGGCACCCTGACGCTTGAACTCCCCCGGCGACATCGCCTCCTGGGTAACGAACAAGTCGTGCAGCCGCCCGCCGCCGGACATGCCGACGGCATGGGCCGTCGACAGAACGCTGTGATCGGCCGCGAGCAGTCGGCGGGCGCGATCCATGGTGATGGCGGCGGCGAATTCCTTGGGGGACAGTCCGCACCAGCGCTTGAAAACCTTCTGGACATGGGTGGGGGAGAGACCGAGGTGGCCGGATAGTTCGTCGAGCCGGTGGGCCTCGCCGCCGTGGTCTCGGATGTAGCGGACCGCCCGCTGAACGATCTCGTAGTCCCGACGGGCGACGGTGTGCGGCGCGATCGTTTCGAGGACCTTTTGGGGCATGGCGAAGTTGCTTCCTCTCCGGCGCAAGATCTTGGAGCGCGTCCATCAAACATGAGCGCGCTTCATGGCGGCGGATTAGAGCAGGCCGCTCGTCCGGGAGCGACCCGTTTCTTGCCGGGAGGGCGGAGCGACGGGATGGGAGAATTTCTCGATCGCCACAACTAGATGGCCGCGCGTGCATCCCGCGCGGTGACCAGCGCCGACTTCAGGGCTTCGACGAAGTCGCGGCGTTCGTCATCGCTGAGGAAGCGGCCAAACACGAGTTCCCGGCCGTGGGAGGCAAGCCACATGATGTTGCGGCCGTCATGCTCGACCGTGAGGCCGACGCGAACCCAATAAGGATTGAAGTCGAACGTTTCTTCGCGGCCGCGCGGGTCGACGCGCGTCAGCTTGAGGAGCTGCGGCGAGAGTTCGACGGTCTCGTATTCGCGACCGGCGCGGTAGTTGACCCGGAAGGCGAGATAGATCAACAGGACATCGAGACCGAAGAAGCCCATGATCGGCCAGGCGCCGAGCAGCAGGAAATATAGCCCGACACTGAAGCTGATAACGCTGATGAACACCATCAGCAGCAGGAAGCCCAGCGGACTGAGCGAGCGATGCGGTGTCAGAATAGCGTTGAAAATCGCCGATGCCTGGGTTTGGTTCTGTCGTTCCATTTCGACCGCCCGTCGTGCCTGCGCCCTCGTCCGCAGCCGCTTCAAATAACGTCCCTGCGGAGCAGTGAGGCCAATGAAACCTGACAAACCGGCGAAAGCCAACCCCGGAGCTGCGGCACAGCGCTCTGTCTCAACCGGTTCCGCTGCCATCCGTTCCCGGCCGAAGCGCTCAGAAGGGCCCTCGAAGAGCTCGCAAAAGGCGCCCGCGAAGCGCCGACCGGCGAAGCGCCGCCGGCTTCGGGTCGATCCGGATCGGGTCCGCGCGATTTTCCAGACGTTTGCGGATATCGAACCGGATCCGAAGGGTGAGCTCGAACACACCGATGCTTATACGCTACTGGTCGCCGTTGTGCTCTCGGCACAGGCAACGGACGCGGGCGTGAACAAGGCAACGCGTCATCTGTTCGCCGAGGCGGATACGCCGGAAAAGATGGTCGCGCTCGGCGAGGATCGCGTGCGCGAGCTGATCAAGACCATCGGCCTGTTCCGCAACAAGGCAAAGAACGTCATCGCGCTATCGCACCGGTTGATCGAAGAGCATGAGGGGGAGGTGCCGGAGAGTGTGACCGCGCTCGAGAGCCTGCCGGGCGTCGGAAGGAAGACCGCGAATGTGGTTCTCAACGTCTGGTTCGGCAAGCCGACGATGGCGGTGGATACGCACGTCTTCCGGGTTTCGCACCGGCTCGGGTTGTCGAAAGGAAAGACGCCCGAGCAGGTCGAGGAAGACCTTCTGGCCGTGGTGCCCGAAGAGTTTGCCGTCCCGGCGCATCACTGGCTGATCCTGCACGGGCGGTATCTGTGCAAGGCGCGCAAGCCGGAGTGCTGGCGGTGCCCGGTTGAAGATCTGTGTCCGTTCAAGGAAAAAACACCGGCCCCCAGGGGCTGAGACCCGGAGACCGGCGCTGATGTTGTGTCACTTAATCGAGTCCAGATCAGTACCAGATCACCGCGAGTAGGCGGCGGCCGGCGTGCGAATGCAGTTCGTTGCATTCGATGGTGCGGTCGCCATCGGGGTTCGCGGCGTAGAAGCGGGCCTTGACGAGGCGCAGCCATTCAACCTTGTCGAGACCCTTGCGGGCGATGCGGTTGTAGGCGCGGTACGTTTTCGGGCCGATACGGCCGCGCACTTCGTCGTATTCCAGCGTCGAGTCGCGGTCGGGGTTGATGGCGGAGAACGTCGCCAGGCCGGCGCGCTTGACTTCGAAGATGTTGAGGCGGCCATCGCCGTTGCGGTCGTAGCGGGCGACGGCGGCGCAGTGCCCGGCCTCAGCCGATGGAGCCGTGGCGGCCAGGGCGAGGAAGCCCGTTGCCGCAAGCGCCGCGAGCCCAAGTGCGCGTTTGGAAGCCATTTCGATTTACTCCTGCCAATTGAAAAACGGTCGATAACCGGAGCCGCTCGCGGGCTTACGCCTTAGCACAGCGCAGGGAAAATCCGGGCGCGGCTCAGATTTCGCGTGAGGCGTAGCAGGTCAAGCTATTTCAGCGCAATGATTTTTTGCAGCGCGTCAAAAAGCGTCGCAGTTGGCGGTTCCGGTCAGGCGCCGATGCCGTCCATGCGCATGGCGAGGCCGGCGGCGGCCATGTGACGCTTGGCTTCGCCGATCGTGTGGGTGCCGAAGTGGAATATCGACGCGGCGAGCACGGCGCTGGCGCCGCCTTCCCGAACGCCCTCGACAAGGTGGTCGAGATCGCCGACGCCCCCGGAAGCGATCACGGGCACCGATACAGCGTTTGATATTGCGCGGGTCAGCGCGATGTCGAATCCGGCCTTGGTGCCGTCCCTGTCCATCGAGGTCAGCAGGATTTCGCCGGCCCCCAGGGCCACGACCTCACGGGCGTATTCGATGGCATCGAGCCCTGTGGGCTTGCGCCCGCCATGGGTGAAGATCTCCCAACGGTCCGGTTCGCCATCCGCCGAAACCTTCTTGGCGTCGATGGCCACGACGATGCACTGGGCGCCGAACTTCTCCGCGGCCTCACGGACGAACTCGCGCCGGTTTACGGCGGCGGTGTTGATGGAAACCTTGTCCGCGCCCGCTTCCAAAAGTTTGCGCACGTCCTCGACCGTTCGTACTCCGCCGCCGACGGTGAGCGGCATGAAGCAGCGCTCGGCGGTTTCCTCCACGATATGGAAGATCGTGTCCCGATCCTCGTGGCTGGCGGTGATGTCGAGGAAGCAGAGTTCGTCGGCGCCGGCCGCATCGTAAGCGGCAGCGGCCTCCACCGGGTCGCCGGCATCGATGAGATCGATGAAATTGACACCCTTGACGACACGGCCGTCCTTGACGTCGAGGCAGGGGATGATGCGGGTCTTGAGGCTCATTCGTCATCTCCTATCAGCAGGCCGGCTTTATGGGAAGATATGTGGCATGCGTCGGTATCCGGGGCTGGTCCGCGGCCCTCCTGCGTGCGCCCTGGCGGAGATTGTGCGCTGCCATAAAGCCGGCGCAGTCTCTGTCGACAAGCGATTGCAATCCAGGCCTCTACAACTGACGCAGGCGGAATTCGTGGCACGCGTAATAAAGACTGTTCTCACGTCCTCGATCCAGCGAGAAACGCGCCGGCCGTGGCTCATGTCGCGGGCGCACATGCCTCCGCGCCCGGGCTTACGGTCCGGTGCGGCAGGCCTTCTGGCCGTGGTTGCTTTCGCTGTGGCGTCCGGCGCTGCGGCGCTTGCGAATGGCGCGGACAGCCCGGCCAACCTTCCGGTCTCAATTCTGCCGAAGGGCGATGGGGCGGTCATGCAGATGAGCCTCGGGCAGTGGGAAACCTACATGCGGCGGCTCGATCAGCAGAAGATCAACGAGGCGCGCGGTCTGGCCGAAGGGCCGCTCAGCGTGCCGCGAACGCCCAAGAGCAACCGCGATTTCGAAGTCTGGAACCGGACCGAGGCCGATGCCGCGGCGCTGTCTCCGGAGCTTGGCACCACGCGTAACGAGCTCGGCGCGGCGATCGACGTCGGCGGGGGCTTCAACGTCGGCGTTGCCCGGCAGGTGGAGGAAACCGCGAACGCGGAGACGTCGACCGCGAGGCTGGGCGTCGCGGGAAATATCATGCTCGATGAATGGCGGCTCGTGCCGAAGGCGCAACTCAGCGGATCGAGCGTGACGGCGCCGTCTGGACCGGCTTCTTCGAGCGATGGTTTGAGCGGCGATGCGTCTACGGCTTCGGGCGCCGTTTCCGAGACCGCGACCGTCGAATTCACCCCGGAGCTGCGCCGGGCGTTCAAGGTCGACGACAATCGGGTGGCGGTCGAGCCGTTCCTGCGTTTGGAGAGCCGGTTCGCCTTCGCGGGCGGAGAGGCGCCAGATGATTACGGCGCTCTGTCGCAGGAGACGCTCGCCGGTTCGCTGGCCAAGCTGCCCGTCGATAAGGTCGGTATCGGCATCGCCGTAACTGAGCCGGACTCCTATCGGTTCGAAGCCAGCACCGACATCGAACCGCCCGCGACCCCCGAGGGCGATAGCGGCATCAGCAGCCGCATGAAGCTCAGCGTTCCGCTCGATTAAGCCATTGTAGCGCGCTGCGACCTGCGGAGTGGCCGGTCGCAAGGCAGGCCTGAAGAAGATATCCGCCGGTCGGGGCTTCCCAATCGAGCATCTCTCCGGCTGCGAACACGCCGGGGAGGCGGCGGAGCATGAGGCTATCGTCCAGTTCGTCCCAGGCGATGCCGCCTGCCGTCGATATCGCCTTGTCCAGCGGCGCCGTCGCAGTCGCCTTCAAGGGAAGGTGCTTGATCAAGGCGGCGAGTTCGCGAGGGTCCAACTCGGCCGCACGGCGGCCCATGTCGAGAGCCGCTTCGTTGACGAGTCCGATCGCCTCAGGCGGCAATCGAGCGGCCTTGCGCAAATGGTTGGCGAGCGACTGACGCCCGCGCGGGCGGGCGAGTTGCTCGGCAAGCTTGTCCTCCGGAACGTCCGGTTTGAGGTCGAGCATCAAAGCGGCATGGCCCTGACGGTCCAAGTCGGTGCGAAGCTGAGGCCCGAGTTGATAAAGCGCGCCGCCCTCCAGGCCCTCGCGGCTGATGACGAGTTCGCCCCTCGCGGCCTCTTCTCCGAGTTCGAGGGCGATACGCTTCAGCGGTTTGCCGGCGAAGCGGTCGCGGAAACGATCCGACCAGGATATGATGGCGCCGCAGTTTGCCGGAGCGAACGGCGCGGTTGCGATCCCGGCGGCGTTGAGCGTTCCGGCCCACGCGCCGTCCGAGCCGAGGCGTTTCCAACTGGCACCGCCAAGCGCCAGTATGGTTGCCGCGGGATGGACTTCGGACTCGCCTTGCGGCGTCGCGAACACGAGCGCACCGGCTTCGTTCCAGCCGATCCAGCGGTGCCGCAGAGCGAGGCGCACACCGCGCGCATCGAGCCGGCGCAGCCAAGCGCGCAAGAGCGGCGACGCCTTCATGCTGGAAGGAAAGACCCTGCCACTGGAGCCGACAAACGTGTCGATGCCCAAGCCTTCGCACCAACGGCGGGCGGCGCCGGCATCGAAAGCGGACAGGTGGGTGCTCAGTCTTTCGGCGGCTTCGCGGTAGCGACCGAGGAAGGGGCCGGCGGGCTCACTGTGGGTCAGGTTAAGGCCGCCGCGCCCGGCCATCAGGAATTTCCGGCCCGCTGACGGCATCCGGTCGTAAATCGTGATTTCCCGTTGCTCGCCTCCCGATCCCGTCGTCTCGGAGAGAACCTCCGCCGCCATCAGGCCCGCCGGGCCCGCTCCAATGATCGCTACCCGTTCCAAACCGGCGTTTCCTCCAAGTTCGATTGGTTCAGCGTTGCGCTGGCTATTTCGGGTCAGGGCTCGCTTCGCGACGTAGCCTAATGGTAGGCTTTCGATTAATCAGTGGATGCAGGAGCGCGACACGGCATGGAAACGACGCTTGCGATCGACTTGGCGCGACTCCAATTCGCCTTCACCGTTTCGTTCCATATCATCTTTCCCGCCTTCACGATCGGTCTTGCCTCCTACCTTGCGGTGCTCGAGGGGCTTTGGCTGCTGACCGGCCGGCAGGTCTACATCGACACCTTCCGGTACTGGATCAAGGTATTCGCCGTGACGTTCGCGATGGGCGTCGTCTCGGGGATCGTGATGAGCTACCAGTTCGGCACCAACTGGAGCGTTTTCTCGGACAAGACCGGGCCGATCCTTGGGCCGCTGATGGGCTACGAGGTCTTGTCCGCGTTCTTCCTGGAAGCGGGCTTTCTCGGCGTGATGCTGTTCGGCATGGAGAGGGTTGGCAAGAAGTTGCACTTCCTGGCGACCGCTCTGGTCGCCTTCGGCACCTTCTTCTCGGCGTTCTGGATTCTCTCGGTGAATAGCTGGATGCACACGCCGGCCGGCTACGCGATGAACGAAGCCGGGCAATTCGTTCCCGCCGACTGGTGGCAGATCATTTTCAACCCTTCGTTCCCCTACCGGCTGGTCCACATGGTGCTCGCGGCGTACCTGACGACGGCGTTCGTTGTCGGTGCGGTCGGGGCATGGCACCTCCTGCGGGACAACACCAATTACAGCGCGCGGCTGATGTTCTCGATGGCGATGTGGATGGCCGTGGTCGTCGCGCCGATCCAGCTCGTCGCCGGCGATCTGCATGGGCTGAATACGCTTGAGCACCAGCCGGCGAAGGTCGCGGCGATGGAAGGGCATTTCGAAACCCAGCGCGGCGCGCCGCTTATCCTGTTCGGCCTGCCGGACATGGAAGCCGAGGAGACCCGCTATGCCGTCGAGATACCCGGGCTCGGGAGCTATATCCTGACGCACGACTGGAATGGTGAACTCAAGGGGCTGAAGGATTTCCCGGAAGCGGAGCGGCCGTACGCGCCGGTGTTGTTCTGGACATTCCGGGTGATGGTCGGCATCGGCCTTTTGATGATCGGGCTTGGGCTGTGGTCGCTTTATGCCCGCTGGCGGGGCGTCCTGTACGAGCCAGGCCTTATTCACCGTGCCGCGATCTTCATGGGGCCGATGGGGTTCGTCGCCGTTCTCGCCGGATGGATCACGACCGAGATGGGCCGCCAGCCCTACACCGTCTATGGCCTCCTGACGACCGCCGAGTCCGCGTCGCCCATCGATCTGCCGGCGGTCTCGATGTCGCTCCTGGCGTTCGTCGTCGTGTATTTCATCGTGTTCGGAGCCGGCATCTTCTACCTCTTCCGACAGTTTGCGAAACCGCCCGAACCGAACGAGCCGGGGATGCCGGAAGACGAGCCGATCCGCTCGACCGGCATCACGCCGACGCCGCCATTGCGCTTCCCGGGTGAAGCGACGCAACCTGGAGAGTGAGGAAAAGGTGATGGTAATCGATCTCGCCTTGATCTGGGCTCTGCTCATCGCGTTCGCCGTGCTCGCCTACGTCATCCTCGACGGCTTCGACCTCGGCCTCGGCATCCTGTTCCCTTTCATGCGTTCGACGGCGCAGCGCGATACGGCGATGAACTCGGTGGCGCCCGTGTGGGACGGCAACGAGACGTGGCTGATCCTCGGCGGCGGCGGATTGTTCGCGGTCTTCCCGTTGGCCTACGCGGTGATCATGCCGGCGCTTTACGCGCCGATCATCGCCATGCTCCTCGGATTGATCTTTCGCGGCGTCGCGTTCGAGTTCCGCTGGAAGACGGAACGTTACAAGTGGGTTTGGGACTGGTCCTTCGCGCTCGGTTCCCTGGTGGCGGCGTTTGCCCAGGGGCTGACGCTCGGCGCGCTCGTACAGGGAATCGAGGTCGCCGGCCGCGCCTATGCCGGCGGCTGGTGGGACTGGCTGACACCGTTCTCGCTGCTCGCGGGATGCGCGGTCGTGGTCGGCTATTCGCTGCTGGGGGCCACCTGGCTGATCCTCAAGACGGAGGGCAGCCTGCAGCAGCAGGCCTATGGATGGGCGTGGACGACGGGGGTCGGGACCCTGATTCTGATCGGCATCGTCAGCCTCTGGACGCCGTTCCTCGATGATGTGTTCATGCAGCGCTGGTTCGCCTTCCCGGCAATCCTGTATGCGGCGCCGGTGCCGCTGATGGTGCTGGCCGCCGCCTACAGCCTCTACCAGGGGCTAAAACTGCGGCGTGAGCTGCAGCCGTTTCTTTCGGCGCTGGCGTTGTTCGTCCTCAGCTTCATCGGTCTCGGGATCGGCTTCTATCCCTATATCGTGCCGCACTCGATCACGATCTGGGATGCGGCGGCGCCCGACAGCAGCCTCATGTTCCTTCTTGTCGGTGCGTCGGTCCTGTTGCCGTTGATCCTGGCTTACACGGCCTATTCGTATTGGGTCTTCCGCGGCAAGATCAAAGAGGGCGAGGGTTACCACTGATGGTGGGCGGTGCCGACCGGCCGCGCGACACGGATCGGCGGGCGGGCGAACAAGGCGGACGTGCGCCGCCGCGCAGGGAAGACGACGTTCCACCCGCCTTGAAGCTTTCCAGCGACGACGACGGACCGGCGGCCGGCGATACGCCCCGGTTCTTCAGACGCTTCGCTTGGTTCGTCGGCATCTGGGCCCTCAGCGTTTCCTTTCTCCTCTTGGTCTCCGCCGTGTTGCGCTGGTGGCTCCTCGGTTAGGCCTGCCCGGAAAATCATTCCGCTTTTCGGTACCTACAGGAGAGCAAAACGGTTGTTCGAGGTGTTTTGAGAACCTCGGCTTGCTCGCCCCTGCAGAAGTAGAATTATTTTCTATCTTATTTGGCCGAGCATCTTTAACGCGCAAATATTTTTCGCTATCTCTGATCGCACGACGGGCGGCACCAAACGTTCGCCCGCGATTCGGAGATGATCGATGGAAGCCGTTCGCATCAACGTCGTCCTGCCCGACGGGACGCGCCAAACCCTGGAAGCGCCTGAGGGCTATCGCGTGATGGAAGTCATCCGCGACTACGGCCTGCCCATCAAGGCCGAGTGTGGCGGCGCCTGCGCGTGCGCGACCTGTCACGTTCGCCTGCCGGAAGCCTGGGTCGACCGCGTGCCAGCGCCACTCGACGAAGAGATGGACAAGCTGGACGAGATCCCGACGGCGGACGATGCCTCCCGACTTTCCTGCCAGCTACTCACCGATGCCGCGATTGACGGCCTCGTCGTGCACCTGGCTCCCGACAGCCTGTCGGGCCCGGCCGTGCTGTCCCCCACCGTCGAATTCAAAGCCGCGAGCTGAAAACCGATGCGTACATTTCCTATTTTCGTCGACGTCAAGGAGCGGGTGCCGCTCGTTGTCGGCGGCACCGAACTGGCCGCGATCAAGGCGCGGCTGATCGCGAAGCGCGCGCCCATCGTCGAGATCGCCGCCGAAAGCCTCGGCCCGGCCTTCGATGAACTTCGTGCCGCCGGCAAGGTCCGGCGGGTCGCGCCAGCGCCCACGGTGCGAGAGATCCGAGGGCGGCCGCTCGTCGTCTCGGCAACCGAAGATTATGTCGAAGATGCTCGTGTCTCGGCGCTGGCCCGGACGCTCGGGGTGCCGGTCAACGTGCCGGACCGGCCGGAGCTTTGCACCTTCGCTCTGGCGGCGATTGTGGATCGCGGCGAAGTGACGATTGCCATCGGTACCGAGGGGCTCGCGCCCGTGTTGGCAACGCGCCTTCGCGCATGGCTTGAGCGGGAGCTGCCACCGCGGCTGGGTACGCTGGCGCGGCTGGCAGGCGCCTTCCGCCATCGCGTCGCGGACGCTCTGCCGCCGGGGCCGGGGCGGCGCCGGTTGTGGGAGCGCGTGTTCGCCGGCGACGTCGGCGCCGCGGCTCTCGATGGGCGCGTGGACGAAGCACGCCGTCTTCTGGAGGCCGCCATCGTGGATCCGGCGACAACCGCCGAACGTCCGGCGCGTGTGCTCCTTGTCGGTGCCGGTCCCGGCGATCCCGATCTCCTGACGATGCGTGCCGTACGGGCGTTGAAGGAAGCCGACGTCATCCTTTGCGACGACCTCGTCGATCGCGGCGTGTTGGATCACGCCCGGCGCGAAGCCGAAATCATCGACGTGGGCAAGCGTGGCGGACGGCCGAGCTGGAAGCAGTCCGAGATCCATGAATTGATCCTGAAGCATGCGGTCGGCGGCCGGACCGTCGTGCGGCTTAAGGGCGGCGATCCGTTCGTGTTCGGACGCGGCGGCGAGGAAGTGGCGGCGCTCAGGGCGCACGGCATCGATGTCGAGGTCGTGCCTGGCATCACCGCGGCGATCGCCGCGGCGGCCTCGACGGAAATCCCGCTGACGCACCGCGACCTGTCTCGCACGGTCACGTTCATGTCGGGCGCCGCGCCTGGAAACGGACTGCCCGACTTCACCCATATCGACCTCGAGGCCCTCAATGACGGGCAGCACACACTTGCAGTCTACATGGGCGTGAAGAATGCGCGCGCGCTCGGTCAGGCGCTCCTTAGCGCCGGCTGGCCGTCCGACATCCCTGTCCTGGCGATCGAAAACGCGAGCCGGCGAAACGAGCGCCGGGTGCGCGCGACCGTCGCCGATCTTGCCCGCCGGCCGGAGGCTTTGGCGCTGACCTGCCCGGCTTTGTTGTTGGTGGGCAAGGTCGCGGGGCTTCCAGTGCGCGGGGAACTCGATCAACTCAGCGCCGAAGCCAATGAAGCCGAAATCGTGGAACTGGCGTTTGCCCGGGCCGGTGCCGGTAGCGGCGTATCGAAACATGACAATGCCGGTAAAGAAAAGGATCTGGCCTATGCCTAAGGTTATGACGGCAAACCGCCTTCTCGATGGCGCGGTCGTTTATCTGGCGGCCGAAGACGCGTGGGTTACCGATCTCGCGCAAGCCCGGCTGGCCGACACGGAAGAGGCAGAGAACCTGCTCGAAGCGGCGTCCAAGCGGGCGGTCCATCGGCAGCACATCGTCGGCGCGTACGCGATGGAGGTCTCGCTCGTCGACGGCCGGCCGCAGCCGAGATCGGTGCGCGAACTAATCCGGGCGGCGCGCCGTCCCACGTTTCCTTCCGTCATCGAAAGGAAGGCCAGCTAATGTACCGCTATGACGACTTCGACCGCGATTTCCTGAAGGACCGGAATAAGGAGTTCCGCGCACAGGTGGCTCGGCGCCTTTCGGGCGCGCTTTCCGAGGACGAATTCAAGCCGCTGCGGCTGATGAACGGCCTCTATCTGCAACTCCACGCCTACATGCTGCGGGTCGCGATTCCCTATGGGGTCCTCGATAGCCGCAAGATGCGGCGGCTCGGCGAGATCGCGCGGCGATGGGACCGGGGGTTCGGGCATTGGACGACCCGGCAGAACATCCAGTTCAACTGGATCGAACTGTCGGACATGCCCGACATACTCGACGCGCTCGCCGAAGTCGACATGCACGCCATTCAAACGAGCGGCAACTGCATCCGAAACGTCACCGCCGATCCCTACGCCGGCGCGGCGGCCGATGAGATCGAGGATCCGCGCGTCTGGGCCGAGATCATTCGGCAATGGTCGACCAACCATCCGGAGTTCACGTTCCTACCGCGCAAGTTCAAGATCGCGATCACCGGCGCTGTCGAGGATCGGGCCGCGGTCCTGTTCCACGATATCGGATTGAGGATCGTCGGCGGTCCCGGCGGCACTGTCGGTTTCCGGATCTATGTCGGCGGCGGTCAGGGCCGGACGCCTCTCGTGGCGCAAGAAATCCGCTCGTTCCTGCCGCAGGAGCACCTGCTCTCGTATCTGGAAGCAATGCTGCGGGTCTATAACCTGCATGGGCGGCGCGACAATATCTACAAGGCGCGCATCAAGATCCTCGTGAACGCCTTGGGGATCGACGCGTACCGCGAACAGGTCGAAGAAGAGTGGGAGCGGATCCGCGACCACGAAATCGAAATGCCGGAAGAGGAGAAGGAACGCATCCGCGCGCACTTCGCTCCTCCGGTGCTTGCACCGCGGACGCACGATGCCGCAAGCATTGCCGAACGACGTTCTCGCGATGCGGGATTCGACCGGTGGATGCGCCGCAATGTGGTCGCTCATCGCAATCCGGACTACGCCATTGTGTCGATTGCGTTCAAGGAACCGGGCCGTCCGCCCGGCGATGCGTCGGCGGATGAAATGGACGCCGTCGCCGATCTGTCGGAACGGTTTGGGACCGGTGAAATCCGCGTCACCTATCAGCAGAACCTCGTCCTGCCGCACGTGGCGCGGGCGGATCTCGAAGCGCTCTATGACGCGCTGTCGGCTGCGGGGCTCGCGGCGGGGAATACCGATCTCGTTACCGACATCATCGCCTGCCCTGGGCTCGATTACTGCAACCTTGCCAACGCACGGTCGATACCCGTCGCACAGGCCATCACCGAGCGCTTCGCCGACCCGGCGAAGGCGGAAGACATCGGCGACCTGCGCCTCAACATCTCGGGGTGCATCAATGCTTGCGGCCACCATCACGCCGGCCACATCGGTATCCTCGGCGTCGATAAAAAGGGCACGGAGCACTACCAGATCACGTTGGGCGGATCGGCCGGCGACGACGCTTCGGTCGGCACGATCCTGGGGCCGAGCTTCCCTGCCGAAGAGGTGCCCGACGCCATCGACAACATCATCGAGACCTATCGCGCGCACCGCCGTGACGGCGAAGCCTTCCTCGCCACCTACCGGCGGATCGGTGCGGAGCCGTTCAAGGAGGCCCTCTATGAAGCGAATTGATCTCTCGAGCGGTGAACTCATCGCGAGCAACTGGTGCGATAACGACAACAACGCCGATACGGTCGACGTTGCCGTGACGGCGGACGCGGAAACGCGCGAAGCGGCGGTACTCGAGGCGCGGCAGAAATCCCTGCCGATCCAGATTCAGTTTGCGAAATTCAACGACGGTCGAGGTTTCTCGATCGCCCGGCTGCTGCGCGAGCAACACGGGTTCGCAGGAGAAATCCGTGCTATCGGCCACGTCATTCCCGACCAGGCCCTGCATCTTCTTCGCGCCGGATTCGACACCGCCGCGTTGAGGGACGACAGTCGCCGGGAGCACTGGCGGGAAGCTCTGTCGGCCTACGGCAGCGCCTACCAGACGGCGGCGCGTAACCCTCTGCAGCGCAGGCGCGATGGGGAGCTCGCAGCGTCAGGGCCGAAGCGGGCGGAGCGGCTTGCCACGCGGCTTGAGCGCAGCGACAGCCTAGCCGAGCGGGTCAGGATCATCGCGGACGCCGCCGGAGGGCGGGTGGCCTTCTCGACGAGTCTCGGGAAGGAAGATCAGGCTCTTCTCCACGCCATCGCCGAAAGCGGCGCGGCGGTCGATGTCTTCACCCTCGACACGCTCAAGCATTTCCCTGAGACGCTGGAGACGTTGCGCCAGAGCGAAGAACGCTACGGCCTCACGATTCGCCGGGTTGCGCCAGACCCCGAGGAACTCGCGCAGCTCGTGGCACGCGATGGCGAAGAGGGCTTCCGCGACTCAATCGATCAGCGCAAGGCGTGTTGCCAGGTCAGAAAGGTGCAGCCGCTCAATCGATCGCTGGCGGGGTCCGGCGCTTGGATTACAGGTCTGCGGCGGCAGCAGTCGCCGGAGCGGGCGGGAACTGCGCTCTCTGAATGGGATGCCGGGTTGAAACTACTCAAGGTCAGCCCGCTTGCCGACTGGAATCTCTCCCGGCTTGAGACCTATCTCTCGGACAATGGCGTGCCGGTTAACCCGCTGCACGCACGCGGTTTCCCTTCAATCGGCTGCCTGCCCTGCACACGCGCGATCCATCCTGGCGAGGATGAGCGCGCTGGCCGTTGGTGGTGGGAGAACCAGGAAGGCAAAGAGTGCGGCCTGCATTCGCGGCCGGCCGTCGGGGACCGCCAAGTCGCCTGAGGCACCCGAATATAGGCCACAAACAATAAGAGCCGGCGCGGTCTTCCGCGTCGGCTTCGTTATGTCGGGTCACATGGGTTCGATCAGCGGAGTTTGGCGCGCGAGCTTTTAACGTATCCGGATTTCTTCAGCGCCTTGATGCAGCTCGTCGAGATCCGCTTGGCGTTGGCGCGGAAGCATCGGCGCACGCCGGGGCTCGAAGGCGGATGCATACTGCAGAAGGAGAAATAATCGTTCGTGCAGGCCGATTTCACGGCGCGCGATACGGCCGATGCCTCCTGCATGGGCAGGGCTGTCGCCGAGACCAGAACGATGGCTGCGAGGGTCATTTTCATCTTCTACTCCCGGGTCGCGATACATTTCCTCGGTGGCAGGCGGCAATAGGGCTTCTGCCGGCTCCGGGCAGTCCGTTCACGCGATGAAGGAACGGCCAATGCCCACTTGAACGAAGAGATCGGATCTGCGTTCCGAGGGCTGCCGACGACGCGCTAGTCTCACCCGAAAGGTGAAAAGTATCGTATCCTCAGTCGGTTAGTGAGGTGTTAACGGGTGACCCGGGGAAGTTAGGCTTTGGGCCGGCCGAGCCCGCTGCCAAAGAAATGCAACGCGCCGGTGCAAGCGACTGCTGCAGTTCGTTACATTGCCGATGGCCACCGCAACCCATTCGCTCACGTCTTTTTGGCCGATTGGATAAACAGTTTTTTGGGGCTGAGGGAACCCTTCGAGCGAGGCCGGAGGATGTCTGATCAGGGTCATTTCAGCTCTGCGGAGCGGGGTGTCGTGATTGCAGTCGAGAGAAAATTATGCCAGCTTCATCGTCGGCTCCGCCTTTCGTACATATCTCTATCCCGGAAGGCCTGCGCATAAGAACAACCAACGTCTACCGCTGACCTTGGCCGGTTTAATAATTGCGGAGCTGGAAGTCAGGGGAGGTTCAGTTGCGGTGGGAATCGTGGCCGCAGACGAATTGCGGCATCCATGTCGCGACAAGTTCAGCATCTACAGCCGAGCTCGCGCTTGCTGAGATAACGAATCAGTTTCCGCAGACCGTCTTTGCCCAGCTCATCGTTCTGTTTTCGGCGAAATATCCCGCCGAGGCCGTGAACGCATCGCTATCGCAGCATTTCGGCGATACGCCGGTGTGCGGCTGCTCGACGTCGGGTGAGATCACGCCGGCCGGTTTCAGGACCGGCTCGATCCAGGTCATAGCCTTCGAGAAATCGCGCTTCCGTTTTGTCTCCAGCGTTATCGAGAACGCCAGTTGCACGGGCGTCGAGGGCGCTTCCCATCTGGCGCGGAAGCTGAAATCGCAGATCGTCGATCAGGGGCCGACCGGAAACAAGTTCGGCATTCTATTGACGGACGGGCTTTCGAACTATGAGGAAGCGCTCGTTGCCGCGGTCCACTGGGCGCTCGGCGACATTCAGATGGTAGGCGGCTCGGCGGGTGACGATCTTTGCTTCGACGAGGCACATTTGATCTACAACGGCACGGCCGTAAACGATGCGGCGGTGTTGATGCTGGTCGAGACGGACGTCCCGTTCAAGGCGTTCAAAACGCAGAACTTCGATGCCACGCCAAAGAAACTCGTGATCACGGCCGCCGACGCGGAGCGCCGGATCGTCCACGAGTTCAATGCGGAGAAAGCCGCCCTCGAATACGCCAACGCAATCGGACTTATCCCTGAAGATCTCGGCCCGTTCAGCTTCGCCTCGCATCCACTCGTCGTGAAGGTTGGCGAAGACTACTACTGCCGGTCCATCCGCAACATGAACCCCGACGGCAGTCTTTCGTTCTTCTGTGCGATTGATGTCGGGCTGGTACTAACGGTTGCCGCGCCGACCGATCTCGCCATGGCGACGGAAGTGTCGCTGCAGGCTATCGACCGGCAGTTGTCGGGCACGCAGATGATCCTTGGGTTCGATTGCATCCTTCGGCGCCTCGATGCCGAGAACAGGCAAATGAACAGCAAGATCGAAGAAATCTACCAGCGTCATAAGGTGGTTGGATTCCACACCTATGGCGAACAGTACAACGCCATGCACCTCAATCAGACCCTTACGGGGATCGCCTTTGGCGCGGCGCGCGTCTGAAGCCGTGCGCCGCCCGTGCGACGACTGACCCGAGGCGGCATTTGGGCCCTAGATCCAATGAAGCAGCAACATGCCTCATACGAGTACATCGCTCGAGCGTGAAATCGAAAAACTGACGCGGATCAATGAAGCTTTGATCGAGCGCGTGGAGCGTTCGGTCGAGCAGCAAGGCAACGCCTATTCGCTTTTCACAGCGGCCATCGGGCTCGAGAACCAAGTCAGGCAGCGCACCGATGAGCTTCAGGAAGCCTTAGACAGCCTGGAGCGCTCCAACGAAGCGCTGGTGGAAGCCCGTGACGAGGCCGAGCGGGCGAACGAGGCAAAGACCCGGTTCTTCACCGCCGTCGGTCACGATCTCTTGCAGCCGCTCCATGCCGCGCGGTTGACGCTGTCGGCGCTGGGCGAGACCGAGGATATCAACGAGAACCGCCGACTGGCTTCGCAGATCGACCACGCGCTGTCCTCCGTCGAGGATCTGCTGCGCACCATGCTCGACATCACGAAGATCGAGACGGGCGTCACGCAACCGGCGCCGCGGCACCTTTCGCTTGCCGAGCTGTTCGAGTCGCTTCGCGTCGATTTCGGTCCGCTGGTGGTCGAGAAGGGCCTCGAGTTGCGGGTGGTGGATACCGAACTCACTGTCGTCTCGGACCCGCCGATGCTGAGGCGCATCCTGCAAAATCTGCTTTCCAATGCGGTTCGCTTCACGGACAGCGGGCAGATCACGCTGTTTGCGGAAACGCACGGCAACCAGGTGCGCGTCTCGGTCGAGGATACGGGGCCGGGGATCGATAAGCGGGACCGCGACAAGATCTTCGAGGAGTTTCAGAGCGGCTCCACCGTGAGGACGACGCACCAGGGCGGTTTCGGTCTCGGCTTGTTTATCGTCAAGCGGATGGCGCATGCGCTCGATCACCATGTCGATCTCCAGACGGAAGTGGGGCAGGGCTCGAAGTTTTCCATCGACGTTCCGCGAGGGACCGAACCGCTGACCCGCTCGACTGCGCGCACGGAACGACATGAGGCGCGGCGCGCGCAGTATGGCTTCGAGAATACCGAAGTCGTGGTGATCGAGAACGATCCCGATATCATCGCGGCGACCAAGACGTTGCTCAAGCAATGGAACTGCATCGCGCACACGGCGACCGGAATGGCCCAGATCGACCGCTATATCGCTGAGGCCGCGCGGCCGCCCGCAATTATCCTGGCGGATTACCATCTCGACGACGGGGAGTGCGGACTGACGGGTGTGGCAAAGCTCAGAGCGATGTGGGGCTACGACATTCCGGCAATCGTCATCACTGCCGATCACGGCACCGAATCGGCGGAGGCCGTGAAGGCGGCTGGATGCGAATTGCTCTGCAAGCCGATCCGGCCGGCGGAACTGCGGGCGCTGATGCGCCACCTGTTGAGTTGACCGGTTGTTGAGGCGACTGGCCGGGGCGGGCATGGTGAGACTTCGCCTCTGGAGCCCGCCATGCGTCCCGGTGGCGGACCCGTCTAGTTTGAGACCGATGCACTGCCGCCTTCGGCCTCGCCCGCGCCATTCGGGCGCTCGGCTGGCAGCATGATTTTCGATACTTCGATGACCGCCTGCGTCCGCGATGCGACTCCGAGCTTGCGCAGGATCTCGGAGACGTGGGCTTTTACTGTCGTCTCGCCGACGCCGAGCTCATGGGCGATCTGCTTGTTCAGGAGGCCCTGTTTCAGCATGTTCATGACCCGGAGCTGCTGAGGCGTGAGCGACTTCAGCCGGGCGATGATTTCCGTCGAAGCATCGTTGCCGACTTCCGGCGGCTCATAGTTCGCCGGTAGGTAGACTTCGCCGTCCATGACCGAGCGGATCGCGTCGGCCAGTTCGGGCTTGCGGATGGCTTTCGAGATATAGCCGGCGGCGCCGCATCGCATCGCCCGGTGGATCGTTTCCGCTTCGTCGATGGCCGAGACGATTACGACGGGCAGACGCGGGTAACGTGCGCGCAATTCCAACAGCCCTTCGAACCCGCGCGTACCCGGCATGTTCAGATCAAGAAGCACCAGATCGAAGTCGCTGCGCTTGGACAGTGCCGTGAAGGCCGTCTGCAGCGATGTCGCCTCGTCAATCGCGGCTTCGGGAAAAGCGGAATTGATCGCAAGCTTCATGGCATCCAGGAAAAGGGGATGATCGTCGACGACGAGAAAGCTTTCGGGCATGAGCTGCGTTTCCACCAGACGGTTCATTTTGATTGATTGCCCATCAGTTTAGCTCGCGCAGCCCAAACTTCAATCGCCCCCTGGCCGAGAACGGCCCCAACAAAAAGAAAAGGGCAAGCGGCTCAATGAACCGCTTGCCCCCAACTCAATCGGGACGCACTGGAAGCGTTCCCGCTCTATCGCGCCAGATTAGTTCTGGGCCAGCGACTTCGGCAGTTTGAAGGTCCAGACCATGCCGCCCTGGTTGAGGTGGGCGACCGTTTTGGCCACTTCACCGCCCCACAGCGGAACAGCACCACCCCAGCCGGAAACGACGGTGATCATCTGCTCGCCGTTTTCTTCCCAGGTGATCGGCGAACCGACGATGCCCGAGCCGGTGTTGAACTGCCAGAGTTCCTTACCGGTCTTGGCGTCGAGCGCCTTCAGGTAACCTTCCGGCGTACCGGTGATGACGAGACCGCCAGCGGTGGTGAGAACGCCGCCCCAGAGCGGAGCCTTGTTCTTCATTTCCCACTTGATCTCGCCGGTTGCCGGATCGATCGCGCGGAGCACGCCGATGTGGTCGTCATAGAGCGGCTTGATGGTGAAGCCTGCGCCGAGGTAAGCGGCACCGGCCTTGTAGGTCACCGGCTCGTTCCACAGATCCATGCCCCATTCGTTCGCGGGAACGTAGAAGAGTTTGGTCTGCTTGGAGTACGCGATGGGCATCCAGTTCTTGCCGCCGAGGAAGCTCGGAGCAACGAATACGGAGTCGCCCTTCTTGCCGTCTTTGGCGTCCGCCGGGTTACCCGGGTAGTTTTCCGGGATGTAGATCGGACGGCCGTTGTCGTCGAGGCCCTTCGCCCAGGTGATCTTGGAGACGAACGGGAAGCCGCGGATGAACTTGCCGTTTTCGCGGTTCAGGACGTACATGAAGCCGTTACGGTCGGCGGTGGCGGCTGCTTTGGTGCCGTTGAGGTCGAAGGAAACGACTTCGTTGACGCCGTCATAGTCCCAGCCATCGTGAGGGGTCGTCTGGAAGCCCCACTTGATGTTGCCGTTTTCAGGGTCGATCGCGATACGCGAGCAGGCCCACTTGTTGTCGCCCGGACGCATGTGCGAGTTCCACGGAGCGGGGTTGCCGGCGCCGAAGAAGATCGTTTTCGTTTCCGGGTCGTAGGTGCCGCCAAGCCATGTGGCTGCGCCGCCGGTCTTCCACAGATCGCCCGGCCAGCTTTCGTTCTTCTTGCCGGTCATCGTGGATTCTTTGCCGTTCAGCGTACCCATGTGACCTTCGATGGTCGGGCGCGTCCAAACGAGTTCGCCGGAGTCGACCTTGCGGGCCTCGACGCGGCCGACAACGCCGAATTCACCGCCGGAAACGCCGGTGACGAGCAGCGGACCGTGGGCTTCGGACGGCACGATCAGCGGGGCTGCCGTGTAGGAGTAGCCCTTCTTGTAATCGTCGATCGTCTGCTTCCACACAACCTTGCCGGACTTCGCGTCAAGCGCGACCAGTTTGGCGTCGAGCGTACCGAAGATGAACTTGCCGCCGATCAGTGCGCCACCGCGGTTGATGACGTCGCAGCACGGCAGGATGCCTTCCGGAAGGCGGGCGTCATACTGCCAGATTTCTTCGCCGGTTTTCGTGTCGATGGCCCAGGCGCGGCTGTAGGAGCCGGTGATGTACATCACGCCGTCTTTGACGAGCGGCTGCGTTTCCTGGCCGCGCATCTTTTCGCCGCCGAGCGACATCGTCCATGCCGGAACGAGCTGGCCGACGTTTTCGGTGTTGATCTTGTCGAGCGGGCTGAAGCGCTGACCCTGCGGGCCGAGGCCGTTCGAGACGACGTCGCCGGTGGTTTCAGCGTCGTTGACGATGTCATCAATCGTAACATCGGCGAGCGACGGCTGGGTAAGCGCGACCGAAAGCGCAAATGCGCTGGCGGTCAGAATCCATTTCCTCATGTTCGGCGTTTCCCTTGTTGCTGTTTCGGTAACCGAATTGACCACGACCCTTCCGGAACGGTCTCCGTCACGGGTCTGAATCCGCGGGACATGCGCTTCGCCCCGTTCAGCGCAAAGACGTCGCGTGAGCGGGGAACCCGGGCTTCACCCGTCACCCGCGGATCAGCCAGCGGCAAGGTAACGCAGGCGTCGAAACCCGCTAATTGACAAATAGTACAGAACCGGAGGGAAATTTTCCCGGTGGGTCGGGAGGTGTTTACTTCAGAAGAATTTTGGCAGTGAGCAGGCGCAGCTAACGCCCATTTTCGAGTGGTTTGAATCGCCTTAAGAAGCGACTTTTTGAACGATTTTCCCGGCCGTAATGACAGCCGTTTTCGCACGGCTTTCATGAGCCGCGGATTCGTTAGGGACCAATCGTTAATGGAGCGACGGGGCAAAGAACGGCTTTACGCGTCCTTGTCCACCCGGGGCCAAAGGCTTTGTTCGAGCATCGGATAAAAATGCATGACCGAGCGTTCGAATTCGTACCTGGCGAGGGCGATTTTCCCGGTCCATTCCGGCAGCGGTTCGGCCATGGCTTCGTTCATGGCGAGGCCGCGTTCGAAACAGTCGCGGATCTTATCTTCCGTCATGTCCAGCCAGTCGCGCGTCTGATGTAGAGATCGTTGCGAAGTCTCCGCGGGGCCGTGGCCGGGAACGATCATTCCTGCGTCGGCATCGACGAGTGTCTTGAGCGCTTCGCGCCATTGCGGGAGTTCGGCGTGCGGTGTGGTGGGCGCGCGATCGAGAAACGCCAGATCGCCGGCGATGAGGGTGCCGCTCGTCTCGTCGAGGATCGCAAGGTCGCTCGCGGTATGACCCGAGAGAACGAAGTAGCGAAGGCGACGACCGCCGATTTCTTCTCCGCCGGTTGTGATGACGTTTGCCGGGAGGACGAGTTCAGTGCCGCGCATCCAGTCGCCGGCCAGATAGTACATCGCCGAAGCGAAATCCTCGCCGGATTGGCGCAAGCCGTCGGTCACACCTTGCGGCGCGGCCAGTGCCTGGGCGCCGAACGGCTGGCAGCCGAAGACGTGGTCGGGGTGGAAATGCGTGAGCAGCGCGCGGACAACAGGCTTACCGGTGAGTTCCTTCGCGAGGGCTTGGAGTTCTTCGCCATAGCGACGCGACGGTCCGGTATCGACGACGATGGCGCCGGCCTTCGAGTCGAGGATGACGATGTTCGCGATGGCGCCGCCATTGTCACGGGTGATGGCCTCGTTGGCGCCGGCGACCATGAAGACGCCGTCAGCCAGTTTCCGCGCCTTGAGCCCGTACCGAAGCGGGCCGGCGAAGCTGCCGTACATCGGCCAGAATGCCAGCGCCGCCGCCAAGCCGGACGCTTTGAGAAAGGTGCGCCTGTCGTTCTTCATGTCTTGAGATCGTCTCGCGAGATCGTTGCGTGAACCGTCCGGAGCGTTTCGGCCTTGCCGCGCGTTAGCGCGCCAGAAGCGCGGCCTTGCGAGAGTCGTCAATACGGCTCTGCCGCCAACCTGCTTCGATTTCGGACGAGAACCGGTTGCCGTCGATATCGCGGCTGTCAACTTGCACTTGCCGCGCGTCCGTTGGCATCCGGACGATCATCGTCAGCGTCGGATCTTCGCTGACAGGTTCGTGCATCTTGAGTCTCGCGAGAACCTTGCCGTCGGGCGAACGAACCAGCACCTGCTCGATGAAGAAGCGGGGGATGTTGTCCTGCGTAAGGCCGGTGTCCATCGGGTGCTTGATGGTCAAGCGCAGCCGGGAGCTGCCGTCGGGCTGCCGCCAGACCTTGCCGCGCGTGTTGCCGACGGTGAGCGCCCAGTCCGGCTTACCGCGGGCCATCGCCGGGGACGAGCAACCGCCGCCGGCCGCTTCGAGGAACTGCCCGCCGACGTGCCAGCGGCCGTCGCGCGTGAGAACGGCGGCGCGGACAGGGGTTGCCTGTTCGACCTTCAGCCGGAACGAAATGTAGGGAGCCGCGTCGACCGGCGTCATCGTCAGAGTTTCTTGCACCGGATTGAGGTCGGCGAAGACGACGACACGTTCAACCTTGCCGAGCTGGCGGGCATCGACGGTCACGGGAACCTGCGCCTGGTTCTCGACAACGCTGGGGACATCCACTTTGACGCGGGGGTCGAACTCGTAAGGAGCATCGCCGAAGAATTTCTCAACCATGTCTTCCCACATGGGAGATCCAAGCGGATCGGCCGGGCCGGCGGCCATGGCCGGTTGCAGGGCGGTAAAGCCAAGCGATGCCGCGAGGATGAAGGCGCCAAGGACGGTGCGCGTCTGCGTCCGTGTCGGGGTTTTGATACCGGCTGTCGCCATTCGTGTTTCTCCGCCGTGTGTGGTGTCGTTATTGACGTTCGTTTTTCGCGACGTTTGTTCTCAGCCCGCGAAGCATATCGGAAATCGCATCATAATGCACCTTGGCCCAACGATCACGATGGCGGGAGCGGCGTCCGATCGATGCGGGTCGCGAAAGCCGCTCTTAATCCTATTTGCGCAGATGCAACGGCAGCGGATTGTAGCCGGGCCGCTCGAATTCCTCGTATTTAATCGACTGGGGCGGCGTGAATTCGACGCCGTGTTTGGCGAAAATCTTCTGCAGTTCGCCGTCGCCTTTCAGCTTCCGGAGGACGCGGCCGATGGCGTAGCCGAGGTCGCGGCTGTCTTCACCGACGGCCGTGCCGACATTCCAACGGCCGCGAAGCGTTCCAGGGAACTCGACGGAAACGAAACGATAAGGGACCGACGTTTCGGCGAGCAACGGTTGCAAGCGGGCGCGCCGCGCGAGAACGCCCGAGGCATATCCGCTTTCGAAAGCCTCAATGGCGCCATTGAAATCTCGATAGGGGCTGACGTTGTTCTTCAGCTTGCCGTCACGGGTGAACATCAGAAGGTAGTGTCCGGAGGTGCCGAACGGCACGGCGACCTTGTTACCCTTGCCATCCTCGAAGTCCTGTAGCCCGCCGTTCTCTTGATGGACGTCGGTGCGCAGGGCGAGAACGACTTCTTCATAGAAGTAGGAGTTGCCAAGCGCGGCCTCGCTGTTGCGGGCGATCAACTCGCGCTCCAGCGGCACGTGCAGCATGACATCGCCCTTGAGGCCGCCTGTGCGGGGCCCCTGCCAGATGTTCGAGCGGATATCGTCGTCGATATCCTCGCCGGGGGCACGGGCGATGATCTTGGCCTCGACACCCAGTTCGCGCGCAATAGCGCGGCCCAGATCCGCGTTGATGCCTTCTACCCCGCCATTTTCGTCTTCCCAGGAAAACGGCTTGAAGTCGGTGTAGACGATGACGCGAAGCGTACCGCTGTCCTTGACCTCCTCGAGCGGGCGCGCCGAAGCGGACGGCGCCGAACCGCCGGCCGCGATGAGCGAAGCGAAGAGGAGGGCGACACACGCGAAAGCAGCGGAAAGGCGAGGAGCCTTGCCGCTGCCGGACAGAGTACCTGTCGATCGCATCGGACCGATCACTCTTCGTGCTGGGATTCGACGTAGGTGCGAATGGCCCACAGCGCTTCCTGGCTGAGGGTGCCTTCGAAGGCCGGCATACGGGTGATGCCGTTGATGGTGGCGCCGTTGCGGACGCGTTCGATGAACCACTCGTCGCCTTCGTCGCCCTTCTCGAGATAGCGCAAGTCGGGCGACAATCCGCCAGAGATGACTTCGAGACCGTGGCAGCGAGCGCAGTTCTGATTGTAACCCGAAGCGCCGATTTCGAGTGCGCGCTCGTTACCCCGGTAGGGATTGTGATTACGCCACTCGTCGCCCAGCGGCTCGAGGCCAGTCACGTCGACCGGTTGCGGCTGGACGTCACCGTGTCCGAGCGCGATCGAAGTAATGCCCGTCAGCGACAGGCAGACCGTGATTGCCGCAGCGAAACCGCGAATGCATTTCATTGAAACCCGCTCCTTGTAGCGTTCATTGTGCAGTGCGTCTTTTGTGTTCCCCCGACCATCTATAGGACGCTTCGTTGCGGGCCCGACACTGGAAATTGGTGCAAGCAGCAAAGGCTCGTTCTTAAGTTGTCGGCGGTATTCGAGGCACCTGCGGGCAGCCTTGACGGATGAATTGCCGGGAAAAACTCCCGAATTAGTAGGGATTGCTACAGTGTACCAACGTACACCTGCCCAACCCTCACATCATTTCCTACGTTCGTTCAAAACAACTCGCGGCACCGTCTGGCTGCGAAGCGGCTTCGTCGTCATTGCATTGCACGCGTTCGCGGTGGCCTAGAGCGGTCGCGCGGGTGCTGACGAGCGGCCAAACGAATCGTCTGGGAGGACGCTGATGAACAAGCTTTTGCGCCGAGGTGCCGGCATCTGTATCGCCGTGCTGGCGTTCGCCGCCGGCCCCGCAAAGGCCGACGAACTCTACGTTTCAAACGAAAAAGACAACTCCGTCACCGTCATCGATATCGAACAGATGAAGGTGGTTCGCACCTTCGGCGTAGGGCTGCGTCCGCGCGGCATCACGTTCTCACCGGATCAGAAGCACTTCTATGTGTGCGCCAGCGACAGCGATGCGGTCCAAGTGTTCGACGCGGCGACGGATAAGCTGCTTTACAGCCTTCCGTCCGGCGAGGATCCGGAGCAGTTCGCCGTGTCGCCGGATGGGAAACTCTTATACATCGCCAACGAAGACAACGCCGTCACGACCGTTGTCGATCTTGAGACGCGGAAGGTCGTCAGGCAAATCGACGTCGGGATCGAGCCCGAAGGGATGGCGGTCTCGCCGGATAACTCGCTGGCGGTGACGACGTCGGAAACGACCAACATGGCGCATTTGATCGATACCTCGACCCATGAGGTGGTCGAGCATATCCTGGTCGATCAGCGCCCCCGTCATGCGGAGTTCACTTCCGATAGCCGCTATCTCTGGATTTCCTCGGAAATCGGCGGAACGGTATCGATTATCGATCTCTCTACACGGAAAATTGTACGCAAGCTGGACTTCCAAATCCCCGGTCTGACCGAGGATGTGATACAGCCGGTCGGTATGGCGCTTACGAAGGACGACAAGACGGCCTTCATCGCGCTCGGGCCGGCCAACAGGATCGCGGTCGTCAATATGGAGACGTTCGACGTCGAGAAGTACATTCTCGTCGGTCAGCGCGTCTGGCATCTTGCTTTTTCGCGCGACGAAAGCCTTCTGTTTACGACAAACGGCGTTTCCAATGACGTGACTGTGATCGATACGAAAAAGAGAAAAGCGCTAAAGTCGATCCCGGTCGGGCGCTACCCATGGGGCGCGGCACTTAAGCGAACTGAATAAAGACAGAATGAAGCGAAGGCGATAGAGCGTTATCGAAAGGCAAATGCGGGAAGGATCTGATAACACGAAACCCGTTTCAGGGTGGCGCTCCTTCCGCCGAATTGGACCTAGCGGTTCGCTTGTCCGGAGTTCGTTTGCGCTACTCTTCCCGCTGTTGATCGCGGCGACTGCCGCAGCCGACGCGAATTTCGATCCCGACACCGGTTTTCGCATCAAACATTACCGCGCCGTTCTTCCCGACAGCGTGCCGGGCGGCGAACGGATCTACACGCAGGACGTCGAGAAGCTGTTTCGCGATGGCGAGGCCGTTTTCCTCGATGTGATGCCTTCAACCGGTGCGTCGTACAATCCGAAAACCGGCAAGTGGCGGCTGGTCAAACGGCATAGCAATATTCCTGGTTCGGTCTGGCTACCCGATGTCGGGCGCGGCCGCATCGACGCTGTCATGGAAAGCTATTTCTCCTCGAACCTCTCCCGGCTGACCGGGGGTGAGAAAAGCAAACCGCTGGTTATCTATTGTCAGTCCGATTGCTGGATGGCGTGGAATGCCGTGCAGCGGGCCGCCGCCTTGGGCTATTCGAAAATCTACTGGTATCCGGAAGGCATCAACGGTTGGGCGGATTGGGATAATCCCACTGTTCCGGCTGTTCCCGTCCCGGTCGAGGTCGAGAATAAGCGCTCAGCGACAAAAAATCATCCGGATGGACGGAAATAAGGGAGAATGCACGTCATGCTCGATCGGTTTTCTGTCTGGGTCCGGGAAAAGGCCGGGTGTTCTACTCTCCGTGGCGGAATCGCGGTCGGTGCGCTTCTGGTTTCAAGCGTTTCGCTTTTCGCCTCACCCGTGGCGGCAGCGGATGTGGAAGGCTCGGCTGCCAAGCCGCAGACGATCTATCTGGTCGATCGGGATGGAAACGAGACGTCCATCGGAACGGTTGGCTTCAACGAAGAGTCCGATGGCACATCGTCATTCCGGGTCGATCTTTCCGAGGCGCCATTCGTGGAGAAATTCCTTTCGATGCGGCCCTTCAAATGTATCGATGGGACGAAGCAGACGGTGTGCCATCTTCCCTATCCGTATGCTCTGAAAAACAGGATTGGCAACGGCGATCTTGCGGATCTCGAATACCGGCTCCTGTTCCTGCACAAGGGCCCGACCGAGTATGGGATCGATGCCTGGAACGGGCTCTATTACAGGCTGGCGCGCAACGATTCGGGCGGGTTCGATGGTGCGCTGCATGAGGCGGATTTCAATATACTCGCCGTGCCGCCGGAGGCCGGCGTGACACGGCCCATCAAGCAGGCGGACCTGACGGCGGCGGAAGCGGGGCGCCACCGGTTTCCGCGCCTCGTTATCCGATAGACGTTCAGAACACCGCCGGTTCTCTCTCGAATTCAGCTTCGCGGGACGCGGCTTTGGCGGGCGATTGTTCCGCTGGGAACAGCACGTGGCCGGATGGTTCGCTACCCGGTCGTGGCAGCGCCGACGTTCATCGTTACGGCGATTACGCCTCGCATCTCCTGGCGCTCACGGTTAAAACTGCTGGCGTCGTCAACAAGCCGGTGTCCCTGGACACTCGTGTTCCGTCTCTGACATCTGCCTCCCATCGCGGGAGGTTCCGAGCGACTGTCCGAGAATGAGGAACGCGAGCAGCACGAGCGGCGCGTCAATAAGCGGCCTTGGTCGCCTATCAGGCGTGCGTCGTCGTGGGTTGCCGGGATAGTCTTGGCCCGCCTGAAAAAGCCAGGCGTGCGTCCTCAACGTGGAGCAGTGGAAATGTCCGCCAGTACTCGCCTTCTTGCCATCGGGCTGTTCGCCGGATTCCAGGTTCTTTCCTTCGCCGCGCCGGCGGCAGCGGCGGGTGTCGACTTCTCGCGGTACTTCAAGTCATCGACCGCGCTTGCGGCTGTAACGAGTGCCGTTTCGATCCTCGAACCTTGCGATACCCCCATCCAGTATACCGAAGAGGTGAGCAAGGAGATGGTGGTTCTGACCGCGAAATGCCCAGCGACAGGCGGCGAGTCGATCAGCGTCAAGATCAGCTTTCAGCAGGACGAAGAAGGCAACCTGTTCCCCGATACGTTCGACTACGGCAACTGAGCGACGCGTCAACGGTCGGCGGTGCGGGGCTTTTAGCCGTCCCGCCTGTCGCCAGTTCGCGGAAGACCGACCTGAGTGACTGGAACGATGCGGCCGTTTCGCGCCTTTTGCTCCACGGGGTCCGTATGGGTTCTGGGCTCCCGGCCTCGCTTCGAGGATTCTAGGAGTTTGCCTTATGCCGGAGCGGTCCGACCAACCGTGCACTTTATACCGACATGGCGATGAGACGGACGCACTCGACACGTGGGCGAGCGCCGACGCATGGCTGGCCGACGAACGGGCGATTGCGATCGCGACGGTTATCGATACGTGGGGATCGGCACCCGTTCCGGTTGGCGGGCAGATGGTGATCGCCGACGATCAAACCTTCGCGGGTTCCGTATCGGGCGGTTGCGTTGAAGCGGAGGTCGTCGTCGCGGCGTTGGACGCGATCGCCAGCGGCCGGCATCGACGCGTTGCCTTCGGTGTCGAGAACGAAAAGGCGTGGTCGGTGGGTCTGCCCTGCGGCGGCAAGATCGAGGTGCTGATCCAGCCGTTTGCCGGAGCGCGTGCGCGCCGCCAGATCGGCGAAATTCTCAAGGCACGCGCCGAGCGCCGGGCGCTTGTCATCGAAACCGATTTCGCGACAGGCGAGACCATTCTTCATGACGATCCCGATAGTCTCTCCGGCCCCATTGCCGAGCGCTTCCAGCATGGTAGAAGCGGGGTGGTCCGAAGCGGAGACGGCGAGGCCTTTGTTCATGTACTACGGCCGGCGCACCGTGTGATTATCGTCGGTGCGACGCATATCGCTCAGGCGATGGTCGCCTTCTGCCATGCGGTCGGACTCAGGCCTCTTGTCATCGATCCACGCGAGAGTTTCGCATCGCCGGAGCGGTTCGGCGCGACGGAAGTGATCGGCGAATGGCCGGGCGAGGCGCTGAACAGCTTGGTGCCGGACCGATTCACTGCGGTCGCGGTTGTCGCCCATGTCGCTCATATCGATGATGAGGCGCTGCTTTCGGCTCTGGCGTCGCCTGTCCCCTACGTCGGAGCGCTCGGTTCGCGGCGCAACCATGCCAAGCGGCGGGAGCGGCTTCTGGCCGCAGGGTTGTCGCCGCGCGACTTTGAAAAGATCCGTTCGCCGATCGGTCTCGATATTGGCGCGGTCACACCGGAGGAGATCGCGCTCTCTATCGTCTCGGAAATCGTCCTGGCGTTCCGCGGGCCTAAGCGCCGGGCCACAGTCGAAGAAACCAAACTGCTTCGTTCGGGAGAGCGCGCCTGACTGCTCAAGCAACGCCGGAACCCGATACCGTCGAACGCGCGCTCGATCAGCCGCCTGTCCTTGCCGCGGTCGTTCTTGCTGCCGGTGCCTCGCGACGGTTCGGAACGCGTGACAAACTCTGCGAACCGCTGCGTGGAAAGGCGCTGGTGTTGCATCCCGTCGATGCAGCCTTGGAGGCTGGGTTTCATGTGGTTGTCGTGGTTCCGGCCGGGGCGGCCTGTGTCCGAGAATATCTGGCGGGGCGGCGTGTCGAGGTTTGCGAGAATCCCGTGGCCACAGACGGGATCGGTGGGTCCGTCGCCGCCGGGGTCGGCGCGTTGGATGCCGCCGTAACGGGCGCGGCCATTTTGCCTGGAGACATGCCGAATGTGACGCCTGATATGCTGCGCAGGCTGGCCGATGCCTTCAAAGCGACAGAGGCGCGGTGCGTCGTCGTGCCGGTCACGGCGGGCGGTGAGCAGCGTAATCCGGTGCTGTGGCCGCGGCCCTGGTTTGCCCGCCTAATGACGCTTCGCGGCGACCGCGGAGCGAAAGCGCTTATCCCGACGGATCGGGATCAGAGATGCGACGTGGTTTTCCCAGACGATCTGGAATTCTTCGACGTCGATACCCCGGCCGACCTGACCCGCCTGCGGTGAAGTCCTACTCGGGCCCGTCGCAATCGTGCGGCGCGGTTAACAAAACTTTACTTGAAAGACATGTTGGCGCGACGAACTGGTGATCTACTGAGTTCGATCAGCACCGAGCAGGAAAAACCTCTGCCTTCGGTACCGATCGGTCAAATCGGGCCTATCGAGAGGCCGCCGGCGCCCGCGTCGTGCGGTTTCAGGCCGTATTCATATGTGTTTTGCGAGATCTTTGATGCGCGGATGCTCGTAATGTCAATGCGGAGATCCGAGCCATCTGGGACGTTAAACCATCTGTTCCTTGGAACTACGCTGCGGTAATGGCCGATGAACGCTCACGACAGGAAGATTGCCGAGATGAAGGGTGCGCAGAATACCGACCCTGAGGGGCGCGCCGCCGTCGCAATTCCGCTTAACCCGCGAAAGCGCGCGTTGACGGAACCGACGGGCGATTCCAATGGCGGCGAGCAACCCGGCGCAGATGCAGCGTCCAGCGGCGGCAGGGCTTCCCCCTCCGGCTTCAGGGGCTTTGTTGCCGCGTTCGTGCGGATCTCACTCAAGACCCTCGTTCCCCTTCTGGTGATTGCCGCCGGCTATGCCGGGTACAAATACCTCATCGCGACCAGCCCTGAGCCGCCGACACGGCCGAAACAGGAACGGGCGTTCACCGTCACTTCGCAGGAAGTGAACGCCGGCGATTTCCAGCCGAAGCTCGAAGTTTTCGGCAACGCCGTCGCGGGGCGGCAAGTCGATATCCGCTCGCTCGTGTCGGGGAAAATCATCGCCACCGGAGATGACCTGCGCGAAGGCGGTCAGGTCGATGATGGCGAACTGCTCATCCGGATCGATCCGATCGACTACAGGACGGCGCTCGATGAGTTGCGCGCCCAGCTCAAGGAGGCGCAGGCCCGCAAGGAAGAGCTGGAAGGCTCGCTGGCGACCAGCCGGCAGACGCTGGAATATGCACGCAAGCAATTGAAGCTGTCGCGGGCGGACCTCGAACGCGCCCAGCCCCTGGCCCGGCGCGGAACCGTTTCGGAACGAACGGTCGACGATCGGCAGCAGGTGGTGCTGCAACGGCAGCAGGCCGCCGACGAACTGGAGAACAATATCAAGGTCTGGGAAGCGCGGATCGCGCAGCAGGCCGCGCAGGTCCAACGTTTCGAGACCGCGATCGTACGCGCCGAGCGCCGTCTGGACGAGACCGAACTGACCGCGCCTTTTAACGCCTACGTTACCGAGGTCGGCGCTCAGGTTGGCCGGCTTGTCAGCGGCAACGACAAGATCGCGACTTTGATCGACCGCGACTGGATCGAGGTGCGCTTCACGCTGACGGATGAGCAGTATGGCCGCATCGTCGCCAAAGAGGGCGATGTCATCGGGCGCGCGGTCGAGGTTCGCTGGGTGCTGGGCCGCAATACCTTCAGCTATGCGGCGCGCATCGAGCGGACAGGCGCGCGCATCACGTCGTCCACCGGCGGGGTCGAAGTCTTCGCACGCATCGCCAGCCCGACCGAGCCGGTGCCGCTGCGTCCGGGCGCATTCGTCGAGATCGTCGTGCCGGACAAGACCTACGAAAGTACCTTCAAGATCCCTGCGACCGCTCTCTACAACGGCAATACGGTTTTCGCGATCGTCGAGGGCCGTCTGCAGGAGCGTCGGGTCAAGGTGGTCGGCGGCATGGGCGAAGACCTTCTCATCGAGGGTGAGCTCAAGGACGGCGACCGCATCATGACCAGCCGGATCTCGACGCCCGGCTCCGGGATCCGTGTCAGCGAGGCGGACGCGAAATGAACGCACCGATGTCTCCGCCTGTCGGACCGGGAGGGCGGCCGCTGGGGTCCGGCGGTCTGATCGGTCTTTTCGTGCGCCATCCGACGGCGCCAAACCTGTTGATGGCGATCCTCATCCTGGTCGGCATCTTCTCGCTTCTGCGGCTTAACCGGCAGTTCTTCCCCAGCTTCGACCTGCCGGCGATTACGGTCACTGTCCCGTGGCCGGGCGCCAGCGCCGAGGACGTCGAGGCAAACATCCTCGAAGTGCTGGAACCGGAACTGCGGTTCCTCGACGAACTCGACGAGATCACGGCCATCGCGCGCGAAGGCACCGGCGTCGTCAATCTCGAGTTCAATAGCGGCGCCGACATGCAGAAGGCGCAGAGCGATGTCGAGCAGGCGGTCAATCGCATCACGACATTCCCCGAAGACGCGGAACGCCCGCTGATCTCACGCGCGGCGATGTTCGATGCCGTCGCTTCGATTTCGCTCACCGGGCCGTTTTCGGAACAGGTTCTGAAGACGTTCGCGAAGCAGATCCGAGATGAGCTTCTTTCCGCCGGTATCGACCGGGTGACGCTTAACGGCGCGCGCGAAGAAGAAATCTGGATCAAGGTGCGGGAAGCGGAGCTGCGCCGGCTCGGGCTCACGTTGCAGGAGATCGCCGAGAAGGTGCGGCAGAACACGCAGGACCTGCCAGCCGGGCGTCTCGAAGGCGAGCAGGACATGCAACTTCGGGCGCGCGCCGAACGGCGAACGCCGGAGACAATTGGCGAGATCGAGGTAAAGGCGGGAACCGGCGGGGAGAAAATCTTCCTCAAGGATATCGCCGAGGTCGATACGCGCTTCGATCGCGAAGGTAAGATCGGGCTCGTGCGCGGGGAGCCGTCCATCGAGATCGCGGTGCAGCGGGCGCAGCGCGCCGATACGCTGCGGACCATGGATATCCTGACCGAGTATCTCGAGAAAAAGCGGCCCACGCTGCCGGAGTCGCTCAACGTCCAGGTCTATGACGTCCGCGGCAAGTTCGTGATGCAGCGCCTCGGTATCCTGATCGAGAACGGTATTCAGGGCCTCGCCATCGTATTGTGTCTGCTGTTCCTGTTCCTCAATGCCCGCGTGGCGTTCTGGGTGGCGGCCGGCATCCCCGTGGCGCTGCTTGCGTCGCTCGGCGTGATGTATTTGACCGGCCAGTCGATCAACATGGTCTCGATGTTCGCGCTCATCATGATGACCGGGATCATCGTTGACGATGCCATCGTCGTGGGCGAGCAGACGGCGACGCTCGAAGAACAGGGCTACAGCGGTGTCGCGGGCCGCGCAGATCGGCGCGACGACGATGCTGGCGCCGGTTTGTGCGGCGATGATCACGACGCTTTGCGCCTTCTTTCCCATCGTCATGATCTCGGGGCGCATGGGGGACATCCTTGTCGGCATCCCGCTTGTGGTGGTGGCCGTGCTGATCGCCAGCCTTATCGAGTGCTTCCTCATTCTGCCGGGCCATCTCAGGCACGGGGCCGAAGGGGGGAAGAAACCTGGCCTCCTGCGGCGCAATCTCGACCGGGGCTTCGCGTGGTTGCGCGACGGGCCGGTGTTCGCGTTCGTGCGGACGGCTTATGCATGGCGGTACACGACGGTGGCGGTGCTTGTCGCCAGCCTGTTCATCGCCATCGGTGCGATTGCCGGCGGGCGCGTAACATTCCAGTTCTTCCCATCGCCAGAGTCCGAGAATATCGCGGCGGATATCGAGTTCGCGCCGGGCATTCCCCGGCAGCGGCAGATCGAGATGCTGACGGAGGTCGAAAACGCGCTGTATCGGGCGGAAGAAAAGCTCCTTGCCGAACAGCGCGATGCCGCCGCAGCCGCGGGCGAGGCTAATGGCGCGGATCAGCGCTCGCCGGATTTGAGCCAGACCATCACGGACAGCCTTTACCGGCTGGTCGGGCGCGAGCCGCCGCCACCGGAACCGACGACAGACCCGCTTCTGGTCGAAGCTCTGTTCACGCTGGTTGGCAAGTCCGGCCGGGCGCAAAACGACAACCTGGCGCAGATTTCCGTTCAGCTTCTCCCCAGTGAGGAGCGCTTGATACGAACGAAGACGATCATCCAGGCGTGGCGTTCCGCGGTGCCGGAGCTTGCCGGTGTCGAGCGGATCGCCATCAGCGGACGGCGGGCCGGGCCCCCAGGGCGCGATGTGGATGTGCGTCTGCAAAGCGCGCCCGTCGAGGTTTTGAAGGCGGCAGCGGAAGAGTTGAAACAAGCGCTGACCAGCTTCCCGGGCGTGTCCGCGATTTCCGACGACCTACCCTACGGCAAGCAGGAACTCGTGTTCGAGGTCAATCCGCGCGGCAACGCACTTGGCTTCACCGGGCAGACAATCGGTTCCCAGGTGCGGCGCGCCTTCGAAGGCGCCATCGCTGTGCGCTTCGCGCGCGACGACGAGGAAATCACCGTACGCGTGATGCGCCAGCAGGCCGAAGCCGGAAGGCGGGATCTCGAACAGCTCTACCTGACGACGCCGGCTGGCGACCGCGTGCCGCTCAAGGAGGTGGTGAATATCACCGAGCGGCGCAGCTTCTCTGTGATCCAGCGCAACGACGGGGTGCGGCAGGTCGCGGTGCAGGGCGATATCGATCCGGACGTTACCAGCACGCAGGAAGTCGTGGCGCGGCTTGAAGCGGAGGTGATGCCTGAGCTGTCGGCAAAGTACGGCATCGGCTTCTCGTTCAAGGGGCGGGACGAAGAACGCCGCGAATCCTTCCGCGATCTGCAGCAGGGCGCGATGCTTGCGTTCGCGCTCATCTACATCACCCTGGCGTGGGTGTTCGGCAGCTACTGGAAGCCGATCGCGGTGATGATGATCATCCCGTTCGGCCTCGTGGGCGCGATTGCCGGGCACTACGTCATGGGGGTTTCGCTCACGATCATCTCGATGATCGGCCTGTTGGGGCTTTCCGGGATCCTGGTGAACGATTCCATCGTGCTTGTCAGCCGCATCAACGAGCGGCTTGCCGAAGGTGAGGACCTTGAGACGGCGTCCGTTGGGGCCGCGCGCGACCGGTTCAGAGCCGTATTGCTGACCTCGCTGACGACGGTGGGCGGTCTGACTCCGCTGTTGTTCGAGACCAGCCGGCAGGCGCAATTCCTGATTCCGATGGCGATTACGCTCGTGTTCGGTCTGGCCGCGGCCACCATTCTGGTTCTGCTGCTCGTGCCGTCGCTGATCGGAATCGGCGGCGATATCGGCCGGATGGCGAAGGGCGTCGGCGGTCTGATGCGGCGGCCGGGCGATGGCGGCGGTCGTCGAGACGGCGGTCACGGCGTTCCTCAGCCTGGGGAATAGCATCGCGGTTAGGCTTATCACCGGTCGAGCGTCTCGAACGGCGGTTGCCCGCCACCCGAAAAAAGGCCGGTAGCGATGCCACCGGCCAGCATGACATTCCAGCGTGGTGGAATGTCCCCCCTATAAAATCGCTCGCGGTTGACCCTCGCTCTGCCGGGGCCTCCGGGAGGCCGGCCCAATGGCCGGGCCGCGGTCGCGGCCTGGAGTGCTTCGAGCTAAACCTGAACCGCTCTGATCTGGAATTCCGGACCAACACGACCTTGGGAAGTGTTGGCCCGGATCTCAGTCGTGTGGAGCTTTTTGGGGGTCCACACTTCCTGAAGTCGTGTGGAACTTTTTGGGGGTCCACACTTCCTAAAGTCGCGTGGAGCTTTTTGCGGTTCCACACTTCCTAAAGTCGTGTGGAACTAGAACAGCCCTTCGATCTGGCCGTTCTCGTTGAGGCGGATCTTTTCCGCCGACGGCACGCGCGGCAGGCCCGGCATGCGCATGATGTCGCCGCAGACGGCCACGATGAATTCGGCACCGGCGGCCAGGATGACCTCCCGGACCGGGATCTGGTGGCCCGTCGGAGCACCACGCATCGTTGGGTCGGTGGTGAAGGAATACTGCGTCTTGGCGATGCAGATCGGCAGGTGGCCGTAGCCGGCGTCCTGCAGGTCCTTCACCTGGTTCTTCACCGCGGCGCTGCCGGAGATGTCGTCGGCGCGATAGATCTCGGTGGCAATCGTGCGGATCTTGTCCCACAGCGGCATGTCGTCGGGGTAGATCGGCTTGAACGAGGCCTGGCCCGAGTCGGCGAGTTCGACCACGTGGTGGGCGAGTTCCTCGATGCCGGCGCCGCCTTCCGCCCAATGGTTGGCCAGGAACGCCTTGGCGCCATAGGCCTCCGCACCTTCCTTCACGGCCTGCACTTCGGCGTCCGTGTCGGTGATGAACTTGTTGATGGCGACCACCGGCGGGACACCGAACTTGCGCAGGTTCTCAAGGTGACGCTTGAGGTTGTCCATGCCCTTCTTGACGGCCTCGACATTCTCGTTCTTGAGGTCGTCCTTGGCCACGCCGCCGTGCATCTTGAGCGCGCGGATGGTGGCGACGATGACGACGGCCTGCGGGTTGAGACCGGCGAGACGGCACTTGATGTCGAAGAACTTTTCAGCGCCGAGGTCCGCCCCGAAGCCGGCTTCGGTGACGACGTAATCGCACATCTTGAGCGCCGTCTTGGTGGCAAGCACCGAGTTGCAGCCGTGCGCAATGTTCGCGAACGGGCCGCCATGGATGAATACCGGGTTGTTCTCAAGCGTTTGCACGAGGTTCGGCATGAGCGCGTCCTTGAGGAGCACGGTCATGGCACCGTCGGCCTTGATATCGCGGCACAGCACCGGCTTCTTGTCGCGCGTGTAGCCGACGACGATGTTGCCGAGGCGGCGCTCGAGATCCTTCAGGTCCTTGGCGAGACAAAGGATGGCCATCACCTCGGATGCGACGGTGATGTCGAAACCGTCCGTGCGGGGGAAACCGTTGGAGACGCCACCCAGCGAGTTGGTGATCTGGCGCAGGGCGCGGTCGTTCATGTCGAGAACGCGGCGCCAGGCAACACGGCGGGAGTCGATGCCGAGTTCGTTGCCCCAGTACATGTGGTTATCGATCATCGCCGCCAGCAAGTTGTTGGCGGAGGTGATGGCGTGGAAGTCGCCGGTGAAGTGGAGGTTGATGTCCTCCATCGGCACGACCTGCGCATAGCCTCCGCCGGCCGCGCCGCCTTTGACGCCGAAGCACGGACCCAGGGACGGTTCGCGAAGGCAGCACATCGCGCGCTTGCCGATGCGGTTGAGGCCGTCGCCAAGGCCGACGGTGGTCGTCGTCTTGCCTTCGCCGGCCGGCGTCGGGTTGATCGCAGTTACGAGGATGAGTTTACCGTCTGGACGGCTTTGCAGACTTTCGACGAACTCCGCGGAGATCTTGGCCTTGTAGGGCCCGTAGTTCAAAAGCGAGTCGGCAGGCAGGTCGACCTTCTGCGCGACTTCGCTGATCGGCCGCATCTTCGCTTCACGGGCGATCTCGATATCCGATTTTACCGTCATAAGACGTTTCCTCTTTGGATTGCTCCGGACCCGGAGATTGGACCAGTCGCGGTTCCTCTCCGGGCGTGTTCGGGTTTACTGCTCGACACGCTCGCACACATCGCCGACCTTGAGGCCGGAGGTTTCCGCCCACTCCTTCGCGGGTACCTTTGCTTCCTTGCCGGGGCGAACGCGCTTGGCAAGAATTGCTCCCTCGCCGGCGGCGATTGTAATACCTTCGTCGGAGATCGCTAGAACCTCGCCGGGCTTTCCCGAACCGGAAACCGGCGCGGAGTCGAAAATGGCGAGCTGTGTGCCGTTCAGCGTGGTCCAGGAACCCGGCTGGGGGTTACCGGCCCGGATCCAATTGTAGACTTCGTCCGCCGACTTCGTGAAATCGAGCTGGGCGACTTTCTTATTGAACCAACTTTCATACGAACCCGCCTCAAGGTCCTGGGTGTGCTTGAGGATCACGCCGTCCTTGACCAGTTCGAGACACTCGATCATGGCGTCGACGCCCATCGGGAACAGCTTGTTGAAGTAGACGTCCCCGAGCGTTTCGTGCGGGCCGATTTCGCAGGTTTTCTGGAGGAAGATCGGGCCTTCGTCGAGGCCGTCGTCGGGCCAGAAGATCGTCAGGCCGGTCTGTTTCCTGCCCATGGCAATCGGCCAATTGATGCCGGACGGCCCCCGGTGCCAGGGGCAAAGCGAGGGGTGATACTGGAAGGTGCCATAGCGCGGCGCGTTGCGGACTTCCTCGGGAACGAACAACAGGACGTAGGCCATCATGCACACGTCCGCGTCGAACGACTTCATGAGTTCGAGCGCTTCGGGGGTCTTCCAGGAAGCCGGCTGGTGAACCGGAAGCCCCTTTTCCTTGGCGAACGTCACGAGAGGGTCTTCCGGCTTGCCCTCCTTTGTGGGCGCGCAGCATACCGCCACGACGTTCTCGCCGCGCTCAAGGAGCCGCTCGAGAACCGCCTTGCCGAAGGCCTGTTGGCCGTGAACCACAATACGCATGCAACCTCCCTTTTTCCGGCCGATGCGGTCGGCGGAATTGAATTAATTTGGGGAAGGGAGGCGCCCGATCAGCGCTTCCCGGTCTGTTCGTGATCGGTGGCGGCGGCTTATTCGGCCGCCATTTTCTTTCCGACGTCGGTGGCGCCGATCTCCTTGAGTTCGGCGACTTCAGCTTCGGAGTAGCCGAGGACATCACGGAGGATCTCTTCGGTGTGCTCGCCCAACAGAGGCGAGCGGGTCACCTCGACCTCGGTGTCGGAGAATTTGATCGGGCAGCCGACCGTCAGATACTTGCCGCGCTCGGGGTGATCGACTTCGACGATCGTGCCGGTGGCTCGGAGGCCCTGGTCCTCTGCGATTTCTTTCATGGACAGGATCGGACCGACCGGAATGTCGAGCGGGTTGCAGATGTCCATGACCTCGAACTTGGTCTTGGTCATCGTCCACTGCTCGATACGATCAAAGATCTCGTTCAGCTTGTCGAGACGTTCCGCCGGCTTGGCGTAACCCGGCTTGGTCTTCCATTCCGGTTCGCCGATCACGTCGCAGATCTTCTCCCACGCTGGTGCCTGCGTAATGAAATAGGTGTAGGCGTTGGGGTCGGTTTCCCAGCCCTTGCATTTGAGAATGCGGCCCGGCTGGCCGCCGCCGGAGTCGTTGCCGGCGCGCGGGGTGGCTTCGCCGAACGGTATGCCCGCGCCGTACTGCGAGTATTCCTTGAGCGGGCCGCGCTCGAGGCGCTGCTGGTCGCGCAGCTTCACGCGGCAGAGGTTGAGAACGCCGTCCTGCATCGGGGCGAGGACCTTCTGGCCGCGACCTGTGCGTTCGCGCTGAAAGAGCGCCGTCATGATGCCGAGCGCGAGGTGCAGACCGGTTCCGGAATCGCCGATCTGGGAGCCGGTGACGAGCGGCGGACCGTCGAGGAAGCCGGTCGTCGAGGCGGAACCGCCGGCACACTGCGCGACGTTCTCGTAGACCTTGCAGTCCTCGTATTTGCCGGGGCCGAATCCCTTGACCGACGCCATCACCATCCGCGGGTTCAGTTCCTGGATACGCTCCCAGCCGAAGCCCATGCGGTCGAGTGCGCCCGGAGCGAAGTTCTCGACCAGCACGTCGCAGGTCTTGATCAGCCGCTCGAGGACTTCCTTGCCCTTCTCGTTCTTGGTGTTGAGCGTCAGCGAGCGCTTGTTGTGGTTGAGCATCGTGAAATAGAGGCTATCGGCGCCTTCGACGTCGACGAGCTGCTTGCGGGTGGCATCACCGACGCCGGGACGCTCGACCTTGATCACGTCAGCGCCGAACCACGCGAGGAGCTGCGTGCAGGTCGGACCCGACTGGACGTGGGTGAAATCGAGGATTTTGATGCCTTCGAGGGCTTTGGCCATTTCTCTTCCTCAGGTGTTCTGTTCGAATTCGAGAGAGGATGAACGATCCGCGCGGCCGAAGGGGGAACGACCGCGCGGAACGCAGCTTATTTATACATCGTCTGGTTCTTGGTGCCCGGCGCATACTCGGTCGGGTCGACCCAGATGTTGACGACAGCCGAGCGGCCCGTTTTGGCAATCGCCTCGCGGGCGCGCTGCATTGCCGGCTGGATGTCATCGGCGTTGTGGACCTCCTCGCCGTAGCCGCCGAGCATTTCGGCGAACTTCGAGAAGGGGATGTCGCCGAGCAGGTTGCCGACGTTACCGCGCTGCTCGCCATACTTCGAGATCTGCCCGTAGCGGATCTGGTTCATGGCCGAGTTGTTGCCGATGACGGCGAGATAGGGCGCGCCGAAGCGGTTGGCGGTTTCCATGTCGAAGGCCGTCATGCCGAAGGAGCCGTCGCCGTAGTAGCACATGACTTCCTTGTTGGGGTGGGCGAGCTTGGCGGCCATCGCGAAGCCGGTGCCGACGCCGAGCGAGCCAAGGGCGCCGGGGTCCATCCACTGGCCGGGACCGCGCGGACGAACGGCCTGAGCGGAGATCGTCACCACGTCGCCGCCATCGCCGATGTAGATCGTGTCCTCGCCGAGGAATTCGTTGATCTCCCAGGCGACGCGGAAGGGGTGGATCGGCGAGCGGTCCGAGGTGAAGAGCGGCATCAGCTTTTCGAGGGCGGCGGCTTCCGCCTCGCGCAGCTTCTTCATCCACTCCTTGCGGGCCTGGCGCTTGCCGTTGTCGATCTTCGCCGAAGCCGCGTCGAGCACGGCGCCGAGGATTGCGCCGGGATGGCCGACGAGGCCCAGCGAGATGTCGCGGTTCTTGCCGACCGTCTTGTAGTCGAGGTCGATCTGCACGAGCTGCACGTCGGAAGAGATGCGTTTGCCGTAGCCCATGCGGAAGTCGAACGGCGTGCCAACGATGACGATGACGTCGGCGTTCTTGAACGCGAGCGAGCGGGTGCGGTCGAAGTGGTGCTCGTCGCCCGGGGGCAGCATGCCGCGGCTGGCGCCGTTGAAGTAACCGGGGACGTCCAGGCCGCGAAGCAGCGCGATCGCTTCTTCGTGGCCGCGTGCCGCGAACACCTGCTGGCCGAACAGAATGGCCGGGCGCTCGGCATTGACCAGGAGATCCGCAAGCTTCTCGACATCGTTGGGATCGCCAATCGAGCGAACCGACGCGCGATAGGAACCGGGCTTGGGAACAACGGCGTTGTCGATGTGGACTTCGCGGTCGAGCACGTCGCGGGGGATCTCAAGGTAGGCCGGGCCGTAAGCGCCGGCGAAGCACTCGCGAGCGGCCATCGAGATCATGTCGGCAACGCGCTCGGTGGAGCGGACGCTGTCGGCGAACTTGGTGATGGGCCGCATCATGTCGACGTGCGGGAGGTCCTGAAGCGAACCCATGCGGTGCTGGGTCAGCGAGCCTTGGCCGCCGATATGCAGAACCGGGCTTTCGGAGCGGAAGGCGGTGGCGACGCCGGTGACGGCGTTGGTGCAGCCGGGGCCGGCGGTCGTGACGACGCAGCCGAGCTTGCCGGTCTGGCGCGCATAGCCATCCGCTGCATGGGCGGCGACCTGCTCGTGGCGGACGTCGATGATGCGGATGCCTTCGTCGATGCAGCCGTCATAGATATCGATGATGTGGCCGCCGCAGAGCGTGAAGATGGTGTCCACGCCTTCGTTCTTGAGCGCCTTCGCAGCGAGCCGCCCGCCCGAGACGATATTCGGGTCAGAGCTCTTTCTCGCCAGCGTATCGTCCGCCGTGTTGGTCGCGGCCGCGGTTTTCGTTTCCGCCATGTCAGCCTCCCGGTTTTTTGGGCGAAGCCCGGTTTGATTATCGCACCGGCCGGGCAAACTCCGCCGGCCGGTCGTTATCATTCGATGTCGACATACTTCTCGATGTGATCGCGAAGGCGCATCGTGTGGTCGAGGACAAGGCGGCCGGCGCGCTCGGCGTTGCGGCCTTCGAGTGCCTCGATGATGTCCTTGTGATCGGCGATCGAGCGCTTGGCCCGATCCTTCTCGAAGATGGCGCGGTTGCGGATGGCCCGGACGTGCAGGAAAAGGCCATCGGTGATGTCCTGGATCATGTGGTTCTTGCCGAGACCGATGATCGCCTGATGAAAGGTGATGTTCGCGTCGGAGTACTCGCCCATGCGGCGGGCAACGGCATCCTGACTGAACTGGTCGACAAGCTCGTGCAGGCTGGCGATCTCCTCGTCGGTGGCGACCTCGCACGCGAGCCGCGCCGCCATGCTTTCAAGCGCCGCCCAGACGTTGATCATGTCGACGATCTCCGCCTTGGTCTTGCGCACGATGAAGATGCCGCGCCGGGCGACGACCCGGACGAGGCCCTCCTGATCGAGTTGCGCGAGTGCTTCCCGCAACGGTGTGCGGGAAATGCCGAAGCGCGCGGAGAGATCGCGCTCGTCGAGCCGCAGATCGATTTGCGTGTCGTAGATGTTCATTTCCGCAATCGCCGCCTTCAGTGCCGCATATGCGCGCGCCTTGAGGCTTTGATTTTCACCGATCGGCTCGACGGAAAGATTGTTGGCGGACATCGGACTTACTTTCATTCGTGCCGCGAAACCGGCGGGATTGGCTACCCGTCCGGACGGTCCGCCTTCGTTTTACGGAGCCATTGCGAGACCGCCGAATTCGAGTTCGGAAAGTCTCGCCATTTCCGTATCACCTAGGGCCGGGACCGTGTCGCAGCGCTTGGTATACCAAATACCAGCAATGAAATCCGGGCTCAAGACGTTTCGAGGCGCAAAATCTGTTTTTTAAAACTTTTCTTTTTCCGCGTGTGGGCGCCCCTTGGGAATCTGGTTCATGAACGCAATTCCACGGGGAACCTAGATGCGCCGCTCACGTTGTCGAACCGCCGATCGTCCTTTTCCATTGCCAGTGCCATTACAAACGAGTCCGCGTCGTCCTGCTGCTTAATGGGTGATCCGCGGTCTCGCAGTTCTTGGTCGTTCGTCTTTAGAAACAACGGCCGCCCCCATGCTGGGAGGCGGCCGCCAATTCCTTCTCTTCAACCCTGCAAGGTGCCCTGATTGGGCTGGCTTCCCCGGTTGCCGCCTCCCCGCAAGCGCCGGTAGATCGGGATGAATGCCGGCAGGAACAGCAGGAAGAGCGCGACCACCATGATCGGACCGGAATAGGGGCGGTAGAAGAACGTCATCGGATCGCCGCCGGAGATCAGCAGCGACTGGCGCAGCGCAGGCTCGGTCAGCGGCCCGAGAACGATCGCGAGAACCGCCGGAGCCACCGGATAATCGAGCTTGCGCATCAGGTAACCGACGATGCCGAAGATCACCATGAGCCAGACATCGTGCATGTCCTGCGTCGGCGCGTAGCCGCCCACGAGACAGAGCGTCAGGATGATCGGCGCGAGGATCGTGAACGGCAGCTTCAGAACCCAGATGAAGGCCGGGATGAAGAGAATGTTCAGGATCAAGGCGAACAGGTTCGCGGCGTAGAGCGAAGCGATCAAACCCCAGACAAAGTCAGGGTTGGAGGTGAAGAGGCGCGGACCGGGCTCCAGTCCCCAGATCACCATGCCGCCGAGCAGGATCGCAGTCGTCGGCGAGCCTGGAATACCGAGCGTCATCATCGGCAGCATCGAACCGGTGGAAGCCGCGTTGTTTGCGGCTTCCGGGGCCACGACGCCATCGACCGCGCCCTTGCCGAATTTTTCGGGATTGGGCGACATCTGCTTGGCGAAGCCGTAGGCCATGAGCGAACCGGGCGTCGCGCCCGCCGCGGGAAGAATGCCGACGAAGTAGCCCAGGAAAGACCCCATCGTCGCCGTCTTCCAGGTGCCCATAAGCTCCTTCATGTTGTTCTTTGTACGCTGCCAGGTGAGCGTGGCTTCCGAGAGCATGCTCTTGCCGCCTGCCTTGGCGCTTTCCTCGACGGTCCACAGCATCTCGCCGATGCCGTAGATGCCGATTGCCAGAACCAGGAAGTTGATGCCGTGCAGGAAGCCGGTGATGTCGCCGAAGATGAGTCGCGGCGCGCCGGACATGATGTCGAGACCGACGGCGGCGAGCACAAGTCCGATGCAGATCGAGAACATCGTCTTGGCGATGTCGTCACCGCCGAGGCCGACGAACGTGGCGAAGGCGAGAAGCATCAGCGCGAAGGTTTCCTGCGAGCCGAACGACAAGGCGATATGCGCGAGCGGCGGCGCGAAGAACGTGAACAGAATGACCGAGATGGTGCCGCCGATGAAGGAGGCGACGGCAGCCGCCGTCAATGCCTTGTCCGCGAAGCCCTGCTTGGCCAAAGGCCGCCCGTCAAAGGTCGTCGCGACCGCCGTGGAAGCGCCGGGAATGCCGAGCATCACCGAGGAGACCGCACCGCCGTACATCGCGCCGTAGTAAATGGCGGCGAGGAAGATGATCGCGCCTTCAGGCGGGACGAGGAAGGTAAGCGGAAGGAGGATGGCGACGCCGTTCACCGAACCGAGGCCCGGCATGGCGCCGATAAACAAACCGACGGCGCAGCCGACGATTATCAGCATGAGGTTGAACGGCTGCAGCGCAACCGCGAAACCCTGCATGAGAAGCGAGATGATTTCCATCATGGCACGAAGCTCTTTTCCGTTGATCTTCGTTGTGTTTAGAGCCAGCGGGCAGACCTGCCGGTCGGCCGGCGATCAAGTGGCCCGGCGGCCGGCCCGCGCCGTCTGACCGGCGTGGCGACCGCCTGGGCGCAGGCGTTGGGTCACAGGCTGTAGAAGAAGGCGTAGATCGGCAGGAACAGCGGTTCCGTCATTCCCTTGGGAAGCGTGATCTTGAGAAGGATCTCGAAGAACAGGAAGGTGATGACGGGGATGGTCAGGGCAGTAACGATCGTCGTGATCCAGGAATGCCGGCCCATTACCTTCAGGTAGAAGATGATGAACAAGGGCAGCGCACCATAGAACCCGATGCCGCCGAAGCCGCCGATCCCGATCCCCTGCACGAGCGCGACGGTGATCAGCAAGGCCAACGCGACGGCGCCGACCGGCGCGAATGTTCCGGGGACAAAGAACGGATCTTCGTTGGTGGCGACCGGGCCGACTTTACGGAACCAGTTCACCAGGATCCAAATGCACGAGCCGAACATGATGGCCGAGAGCCAGAACGGCCAGGCACCGCCGCCGGGGCCGACTTCCCGAACCCATAGGATCGGCAATTCGGCGCTCTTCACCATGAAATAGCCCGATAGAACAAGGAAGGCCAATCCGAGAAGTAGTTCCGCAGTTCTTACAGTCATGGCTCGCTACCTTCTTTGCCAGAGTGCGAGACGGCCGCCCGAATTCAAAACGAGTTCCCTCATTCACCCGGCGCATGGTGCGCACAGGCCTGCTCGTTTCCCCGTGGTTTCGGATGTCTCGATCTTGTCGTGGCGCGAATGGGAACGCCGCCAGTTCCGTACGTCGCGCTTTTTCAGTTTCGGCGCGGGGGCAAGGCAATGACTGCCCCCGGCCAATTTCTCTCAGTTTCCGAACTGGAAGCCGGTCAGATCAAATTCGCTTATTTGATCTCGCCCATTTCTTTCAGCATTCCGCGATGGACTTCGTTTTCTTTTTTCCAGTAAGCCATCAGAGCATCGCCGGAAAGCGCATCGCCCTGCAGCTTCTTTTTCGTCCGATAATTCTGCCAGTCTTTCGAGTTGAAGACTTTCGTGAACAGGTCCTGATAGTACTTGGCGGCTTCAGGATCCATTCCCGGAGCGCCAACGACAGAGCGCTGCATGAAGTAGACGAAGTCCTTGCCGATATCCTTGAAGGTCGGAACGCCTTCATAGATCGGCTCAGGCGTGAAGCAGGCGAGCGGCTTGGTCTTGTTGGAAGCGTCGCCCGGCTTGAAGAAGGGCTCCTGCTCGGACGGGTTGTTCACCGTCGAGTTCGCGTTGTTGCCAGCCAATTCCTTGGCAACTGCACCGCCGCCCTTGTAGGGAACGTATTTCATGTTCAGGCCGTAAGCGGTGTTGAGGTAGTCGGTGATCAGGTTGTCTTCCGATGCCTTGCCGGTACCGGCCATGATCCACGTATTGCCGGCTGCCTTGGCCTTTTCGACGAAGCCGTCGACATCGTTGATGCCAGAGTCCTTGTTGACCCAGAGGCAGAAGGTATCTTCGGCCATGCGCATGACCGGCGTGAACTCGGTGATGTCCACACCCAGCGCCGGCTGACGCAGCGGCGTGGTGTAGAACGAGTTCAGGGTGAACATGATCGTATGGTTGTCACCCTTCTTGCCCTTCATATAGACGAGCGCTTCCGCGCCCGAACCACCGGGCTTGTTGACCGGAATCACCGGCACGGCGGCCAGGTTTTCCTTGGCGATGATCGACTGCATGAAGCGGACGGCCTTGTCGGCGCCGCCGCCCTTGCCGGCCATGACGACGAATTCGATCGGCTTTTGCGGCTTCCATTCGGCCAATGCCGAACCTGCCGTCAAAGCGACCGCACCCGCTGCCCCGAGGGCAATGCCGAGCATGCGTCCATTCTTGTGAAGCATCAAAATTCCTCCCTTTTGCGCTTCCGTTCGTCCTGGGCCTGACCACCAACGTGTCTTGCAGCCCATGCGCTACTTGGCGCTTTGGATGGGCGACAAGATGTTCTTGCGACATTTCCGCGCCCACTTGGGATACGGTATGCCAAGAACCAGTGCCTTGCAATGGAAATTGCGATATACAGCTCGCCGATGAGTGGCCGTCGCGTTGCGGCGCCGTCTGACGATGCAGCCGTGCCGGCGAGGCGAACTCTAGCCAAAAGGTGGCACGGCGAAAGTATGAATCGTTGCTGCGCTGCCGCAAGAATGAAGCACGGTTTCCGAAGGTGTTCCAGGTGGCGGCGGGTTGTTGCGCCGCAAAAAAAATCCAGTTCGGCGTCGGCGGAGTTTTTCGCCGGGCCCCGTGCGATCCATGGCGGAGAGAATGCAGCTTCACGAATTCCAGGCGAAGGAACTTCTCGAGCGCTACGGCATCCTCATTCCAAAGGGCCGCATCGTCGGCGAGGCGGAGGATGCGGGACGGGCCGCGCGAAAGCTCGACGCGGAGCGCTTCGTTATCAAGGCGCAGATCCGCACGACGGAACGGTTGGCTGAAGGCGGGGTGCGGTTTGCTGCTTCCCCTAGCGGCGTGGCAGCGACGGCGGCGGCCATGCTGGGGCAGCGCCTTGGGCCGGTGACCGAGCGGGGTGCGACAAGCGGCGGCAAGGAACCGGTCCGCTGGGTGCTCGTGGAAGAAGCCATTCCGTGCGCGCTGCAACTTTATGTGGCCGTCGTACTCGATACCGCGCGAAGTGAAGTCGTGCTGCTCACCTCACCGGCCGGCGGAGCTGGCATCGAACGTCGCGCGGCGCTCGACCCGGACCTTGTGAAGCGGACGCCGCTACGTTTCGAGAACGGGGCGCTCACGGGCGACCTCACGGGCGCCGCAGAATCGCTGCGGCTGCCGGAGAAGCACCGGGCGGGCATCGTCGCGCTCTTCGAAACGCTGGTGCGCATGGCGGTCGAACTCGACACGTTGCAGATCGAGATCAACCCTTTGGCACTGACGCCGTCCGGTCATCTCGTCGCGCTCGATGCGAAGCTGCAAATCGACGATCATGCCTTGCCGCGGCACCCCGCGCTTGCCGCGTTCCGCGAGGCGGTAACCCAGGACGAAGAGGATCCGCAGGAGCTGCTCGCCGATCGCCGTCAAATCAACTACGCGGCGCTCGATGGCAGTATCGGGACCGTCGTCAACGGCGCCGGACTGGCGCTCGCGACGCTCGATATGATCTACGACTTCGGCGGCCGGCCCGCGAATTTCATGGATATCCGCACAACGGCAACGAGCCTCGACATCGCGACGGGCGTGGAACTGGTGCTCGGCAATCCTCGAACGGAGTGCCTGCTCGTCAACGTTCACGGCGGCGGCATGCAGCGTTGCGATACGATTGCAGAAGGTATCGCCGTCGCCCTGCGGAAGACCGGACGTACTTTGCCGATCGTCGCCCGCTTCGCCGGCAATAACGCCGATTTCGCGCGCGTCCGGCTGGCTTCCGCGGGTGTCGAGTTCACGTCGCCCGAGGATATGACCGAGGCCGTCCGACAGGTCGTCGAGATCAAACGCGCCGCCGGTTAATCCGCTTCGTGGCGGTGTTCTCTACCAGCGGTTAGCCCTTCTTGCCTCGGGGCCGAACCCTCGCCCAGTGCCGCGAAGAGTGCGCGGGTGCAGCGACGATTCGACTTTTGACCGAGCGGCGGGCTTGGTATACCTGCCCTCCCGAACGCGGCAAATAAGCGAATGACGGGGAGGGACGACGAATGAAGCTATGTATTTACGGTGCCGGGGCTATCGGCGCGCACCTGGCGGTGCTGCTCAAGGAAGCCGGCGTCGACGTGTCGGTGATCGCGCGTGGCGCGCACCTCGAAGCCATCAAGAGCAAGGGCCTTAAGCTGATCATCGGCGACGAAGAGAAGGTCGTCCAGCTTCCGGCTGCGAAGGACCCGAAGGAACTCGGCGTCCAGGACTATGTGATCGTCGCCGTCAAGTCGCATCAGGCTTGGGATGCCGCCGAGCACATGCAGCCGCTGATCGGGCCGAACACCACCGTCGTGACCGCACAGAACGGTGTGCCCTGGTGGTACTTCTACGGGCTCAAGGGGCCGTGGGAGAACAAGCAACTGCAAAGCGTCGATCCCGGCGGCCGTCAGTGGAACGCCATCGGACCCGAAAAGGTCTTGGGATGCACGGTCTACCCGGCTGCGGAAATCACCGAACCGGGCGTGATCAAGCACACCTACGGCGACCGCTACAATCTCGGTGAACCCAACGGCGAGATCAGCCCGCGCGTGACCGCGTTGGCGAACGCGCTCGAAGCCGCCAACCTGAAGTGCCGGGTGTACGAACAGATCCGCGACGATATCTGGCTGAAGCTCTGGGGCAACCTTTGCTTCAATCCGATCTCGGCACTGACGCACGCGACGCTCGACGTCGTGGCGACCGATCCGGGTACGCGCGCGGTGGCGCACGCCATGATGAGCGAAGCCGAGACGCTTGCCCGCAAGATGGGTGCGGACTTCCGGGTCGATATCGAACGGCGCATCAACGGCGCGGCTTCGGTCGGCGCACATCGCACCTCGATGCTTCAGGACCTCGAGAAGGGCCGCAAGCTTGAGCTCGATGCGCTTCTGACCTCGGTGGCGGAGATGGGTAAGCTGGTTGAGGTTCCGACTCCCACGATCGATACGGTTCTCGCGCTCACCCAGCAGATGGGCCGCGTCGCCGGCGTCTACCCCGTCTATCCGGAGATGGAAGGCGGCATTTGATCTGACCCGAGGAGCCTCAAGGGGCCCCGCCGGAAGCAGACTTGGGAAGGTTGCAATGGGGCCGGTCACCGGGATGGTGGCCGGCCTTTTTGCGTCACTTTGTGCACTGCGTTTCGAGGGTCCGTCGCAGGTCGGCCGTTCCGTCATGAATCTGACAAGGAACCGTTGCCGGCAGGCAACAAACTGCCGGTCATCGAGGCGGGGGCTTTGTCGCGACCTTCTTGTGAGGCAGGTGGGGAACGTGCGATCGCGGTGTCGTGCAGCGCTCGTGGATTATGGTTAACGCTTTGATAAATAAGCCTGTCGCGGGGGGATCCGGCACAGCCCGGCACATCCCTGGATTGTCGATATTCTCGATGTCTCAACCGCTCGAAATCGGATTGCTGGAGCGGCGTGAAATGCGGCGAAATTGGTGCAGAAGTAAAACACTGTTCATATACAAGCAGTGGCTTGAAAGGTTCGCGGCCACGCGACATTGTCCTCGCGCTGATGCCGTCGGCGGGGTTCGAAGCTCTGTTCCGGCGGCTGCTAACAAGAGAGCTCACATGGCGTTTGAATGCCGATCCAACGGCATGCGCCGGCCTTTAACGACCAATGAGCTTAGCGGGGCAACTTTCAGACCGCCGGCCTTCGGGCCGGCGGTTTTCTCATTTGCCGGCGGCGTTTGTGCAGTCGGTCGTCCTTGGGGCTTCGGTTGGCATCATGCAGGCGGGACGCGATCGGCCGGGCGAGGCTGTTCGGCCTCGCTACGGGTCTTCGATTCGCGATGCGTGACATAGACGGACGCGGCGAAAATGATGGCGCCGCCGACCCACGTCCAGGCGTCGATCGTCTCCGTGAATGCCAGATAGCCGAACAGAACAGCGAACGGCAGCCGCACGAATTTCACGGTCATCACCAGCGATGCGTCCATCGCCGCATAGCCTCGCACGAGCGACATGTGTCCGAGCACGGCGGCAAGCCCCATCGCCGCGAGCCAGGGCCAGAGTTCGAGCGGCGGCCACTGCCAAACGAATAGCGCCGGGATAAGCGACAAGGGCGTCAGCAACAGGTTCGTCAGAAAGACGACACGGTCGGCGTCGTCCTCGAATGTCAGGCGTTTGACGAGCGGGCCGATAACGCCCACTGCAAGCGCCGCGACCAGCGCAAACAGTTGCCCGGTGCCGAGCGTGCCGGCGGTCGGTCGCAGAATGATCATCGCGCCGATGAGGCCGACGAACAGGGCGAGCCATCGACGCAGCCGGACACGCTCGCCCAGCATCAAAATTGCAAATGCGGTTCCGAATAAAGGTGACAGAAAGCTGATCGCAGTGACCTCGCCGACGGAAATGCGGGCGACCGCCTGGAACATGGCTGTCATGGCAATGAAGCTGAAGGCGACGCGGACGGCGTAGAGATCGAGTCGGCGAGTGGCGACCAGCGAGGTGCCGCGCCAGGCCAGCAGCGGAAGCATCCATACGACGCAAAAAAGGTTGCGGAAGAACACCACTTGCAGGGGGTCGATTCCCGCCTTCGACGCGAAACGGCCGATGGTGATCAAAAGAGCCAGAAAGGCCATCGCGGCCACGACCCAGAGAACGCCGGCGACCGGTTCGTTGCGCGCGCCCGCCCGGCCGCTGGCGGCGAAGGCGCGACCGAGACGTGCCACCCGGCCCGGCGCCTTTTTTGCGCCGCCATGGTCATCGCCGTCCCGGGGGGTGTCTTGTATATGTCGATCCCGTTTGAGGGCGCCATCCGCACCGGCTTTCCGCTTTTCCGAACCTGCCCTGTCGGTGGGAGGTTCGGTCATGCGGATGCTGATGCGGGGCCAGTGTCCGCGGCCATGGCGCGAACGGCGATTACGGTCGTGTTGTCCTGGTGGGGATCGCGCCAGGCTTCGACAGAACGGATCAGAGCACTGGCAACGGCTTCCGCGCCATCGTCGGCATAGGCGGCCACAATGCGTGCGATCTCGTCGATTTGCAGCGTGTTGAGGCCGTCGCTGGCGAGAAGAACGTAATCGCCATCCTCCAAGGCAAGCGGCTTGATCGACTGGTCGACGAGGTCCAGATCCTCGCCTGTTACCGCGGAGCGCAGCATGTGCCGGCGCGGGTCCTGGCGGGCCTGTTCAAATGAAATCTGGCCTTCGCGGGCGAGCCGGTCGAGTTCCGGGGCGAGCGAATGATCCTCGTTCAGGATCGCGACCTCGCCACGGCGGAACAGAAACAGCGGGCTATCGCCGACGCTGATCCATTGGACGCTGTCTTCATCGAAGGCGACGCCGACGATTGTCGAGCCCATGCCCGACAGCACGGGGTCGGCCTCTATTTTCGCGGCGATCGCGTCGTTGGATGACTGCAGCGAATAGCGTAGCCGCTCCTCGACGGTGCCGTCGACCTCCTGGTAGGCGTCAAGGAAGGTGTCGCAGATGGTGCGGCTCGCAAGGGCGCCGCCGGTATGACCACCCATGCCGTCGGCCAGCACGGCGACGACCGCCGCCGGAGCGGGCGCGTCTGAGGCGCTTTCGGGTTCATGGCCACCGGCTTCCGCCATGGCGGACGTCCGCTGTTCGCTACGGGCCGCGGCCGCGCCTACGCGACGGCCGGTGGCCGGCACGAGCAGCGCTGCCGCGTCTTCCTGGTATTCGCGCGCGCCTTGCGTGGCGCGCTGGCCGTAATCGAAAGAGAGCATTCAACCTTACTTGTCGGAAATCTCAGACCAATCGAAGTCGGGACCGCAGAACGGCACGAACACGAGCTGCGTCCGCCCCATCACGATCACGTCCATGGCGTTGAGATCGACGGCGCCGGTGGGCCGCGCATTGTTGACGGTGACGATATTGGTTTTCGACAGGTTCGGTACGAAGAGGAACGACCGGTCATTCGAGTCGTAGCGGATGTAGGCCTGCTCTTCCGCCGAAATCGCATCGTCTCCGAAGTCGATCGGGATGCGCTGGGTCAACGCGCGTCCGATCGAGTTGTTGCCTTCGTAGATCGGACGGAAAGCGCCGATGCCGAGACCGCCGACGACCACCAGCCAACCAACGACGGGGTCGCAATCGAAATTGCCGCGATCCACCTGGACCTTGCCGCGGACCAGTCGGGTCCGTGCGGGATCTTCTGACTTCGAGACCATGACTTTCTTTACCCCGGTCGGTTCTTCGACATTCTCAACTTGCGGCGCCCGTTGCGACACCGGAACGCCGCCACGCGCTTCCAGAGCGGCGGCAGCGGCGCTCATGCCGCGCGTTTTCGGCTCGGCGGGCGGCGGGTCTTCGGCTTTTGCCTTCGCCTCCTTGGCGGCCGGTTCGCTGGCGGCTTCCGCCGGCTTCGGCGCAGGTTCGGCGGCCGGCAGTGGCGGCGGAAGCTGGATCGGTTCCGATGGCCGCTCGTTGACGGCTTCCAGTTCGTCTTCCTGTGCGCTGGGTTTTCCTGTTTCGTCACGGCTGGCGGCGGCCAGCGCGTCCTTCAACGTTCCTAGGAACCCGCCGCGCTGCGGCGTCTTCCGATCCTGACCCATTTTAACGGTCCTCCCGCTTGAGTGAGTGGGGCCCCAGCCGAATTCTCATTTTCTATCGATGCCGGTCGCAGAAGGCGAACCGGCAATCCAAGGTGTTCTTTCCGTGTTCGTCCGCGAGTATGAGGATGATGCGCCCGTGCGCAACCGCTGCGTTAAGCGAATTGGGCTTGTTCGGAGTCATGCGTCCTCGCCTCCCACGTCGAACCTCAATCGCCTGGCGCCCAGCGAGATGGTATCGCCGTCCTCTAGCAAGCGATGGATCACGCGTTCGCCATTCACCAGGACGCCATTGCCTTCGGCTTCCGAGAGGTCGGCGATGAGATAGCCTTCGCCGTAACGACGTTCAATTATGGCGTGGTAACGGTGCACCGTCGAATGGTCCAGCCTGATGTCATTGTCGGTTTCGCGGCCGATGCGGGCGAGAAGCTGGTTGGGGCCGAAGCGGAACAGGAGGTCGTCGCCCGACGGATCGGCAAATTCATCGCCTTGACCGTCGTCAGCGCCGTCGCAACCGCTGATCGCAAATATCGCGGCGTCACGAAATCCGGGTGCGGGGGCGGACTCGCCGGATTTGGCTGCCGAAGGCGCGGCCGTGCGCGATGGACCCGAGCGGCGCAGGCGGCGTGTCGTGCCGCTATTCTCGGGCGCGAGTCTTCTTGCAAAGGCGCCGAATACCAAAAGGACGGGTAGCGACAACACGAGCATCAGGCCGAACAACAACGCCGGCGTCGATTCCATGCCGATGCCGAATATGCGTTCCAGATACGCGGTGAAGCCGTCGAGCATGCCGGCCCGCAAAGCCTCGGCGGTGGGATCTGCCGATATGGCGTCTTCGAGGCGCGGCGTCGTGGGAACGGTCACGGCGCTGTCGGCCGCCTTCGTCCCCGTCGCCTCTGGATCCGCCGCCATTTCCGTTCCCCCGGGTGGTGTCGCAGTCGGTTGCGCTCGGCCCGCTCGCTCAGCCACGTCGAGCAGGGCTTTATACAGCGAACGAGACAAACGCGCGTTCGAGCGCCACATTCATGCTGCAAAAATGGCATCACAAAGGATTTTAACGGGTTTCGCGGGTGACGGATGGACAGCCGCCTCGGACACTGGAAAGCATGTTCGTGACGAGAATGCTCATCGCGGCATCAGACTGTCCGGGGGGCCTACGCGAGCGGCGGCCGGCGGGGCGGAAAGAAACAATCCGGGTAAGATGACCAGCATCATAGCGCTTGCCGAGGGAACAAGACTGGCCGGTGACTTCGTCATCGAGCGGGTGCTTGGCGCTGGCGGCTTCGGCATCACCTACCTGGCGAAGGAAACCGCGCTCAACCGCCCCGTCACCATCAAGGAATACTTTCCCAGCGATTTCGCCGCGCGCAAGGACGGTTGCGAAGCGGTGCCGCGCTCGCAGGAAAGCGCGCCCGACTACTCCTGGGGACTTGAGCGCTTCGTCGACGAGGCGAAGATCCTGGCGCGCTTCAATCATCCCCACATCGTGGGTGTGCACCGCTATTTTCGCGAGAACAACACCGCCTACATGGTGCTGCACTACGAAGAGGGGCAAAGCTTGAAGAGCTGGCTGCAGGGGCTGGGCCGCGTGCCCCGGCAGGCGGATCTCGACCGGGTCGTGGCGCCGCTCCTCGATGCGCTCGAGGTGATCCACGCCGAAGACTTCCTGCATCGCGATATCGCGCCGGACAACATCATCATCCGCCGTAACGGTCAGCCCGTGCTGATCGACTTCGGCGCGGCGCGCGGCGAGATCGCACGGCATTCCAAGACCATCTCGGCGCTCGTGAAACCAGGGTACAGTCCGTACGAGCAGTACGCGGAGAAGAACAGCCGCCAGGGGCCTTGGACGGATATCTACGCGCTCGGCGCCACGCTCTATTTCGCGATGACCAAGAAGCGGCCGCCCGATGCCGTTCTGCGTGTCACCAAGGACGAGTACCGGCCGGTCGGAGAGGTGGCGTTGGGGTCCTACCGGCGGCGCTTCCTTGGCGCCATCGACAAGTCGCTGATGGTCGATATCGCTTCGCGGCCGCAGTCTATCGGGGCGTGGCGCGGGGAACTGCTGGGTCCGGATACGCCGAGGCGGAGCTGGCTGACGGGGCGCCAGAAGCCCGCACCGGCGGACGACCCGCTGGCTCCCGATCTCGGCGATCCGGGGGTAACGGATGCCGCGCCGGCGGGTGCAGAGACCGCTGCCGCGCACGCGCCTCCGCCGCCGGATGCTCCGGGACGGCGCGGCGGCATCGCGGATTTCGTCGACAACCTCAAACAACCGCACCGCCCGTTGGCGGCGGCGCTCAAGGGTGCCGCCGGCGCTGATGCGGCGGTCGAGACCAACCCAAAGGAACGGGCGGAAGCCAAGGCGCGGGCAAAGGCGCGGGCCGAACCGGCGGCGCGGCCAGATGGGCAAACGGTCCGGGTCGATCCGCCGCCGGCTGCGATGTTCGCGCGCAAACGACAGGCCGCGCCGGTTCAGCCGCAAGCGGCTCCGGGGCCTGCTCCGGCGAGCGACGGCGCGATTCTGGGCGGGGCGTTGCCGGGCGCGGCCGCGATGCCGGGTGGCCGGGCTCCTCAGGTGCCGGGCGACAATGTTCTTCCCGTTCCCGTCGAACCTGTGCGCCGCCCGCCGAAACCGCCAGGGAGCGGCGTTTCCGAATCGATCCAGCGGACATTCTGGAACCTGTTCAAGCTGGCCGTTGCCGGCGGCGTTGCCTACGGCGTCTACATCAACCGTGAGCACCTTCCAGCGTTGGAGTGGGAGGAGATCGGCGGCTACATCGAGACGATGTTGCCGTCGCCCGGCGAAACGTCTTCGGGCGTTCCGCCGCCGCCGGCGAAGAGCGTTTCATCGCCGGGTTCAGGTTCGGCGCGCGATGGCTCGTCCGCAGTCGCCGACGCGGCCACGGAGGCCCCGCCGGTCGCCATGCGCGTGAGAACGATCGATGCGCATGAGGGGGCCGTCGACGCCATCGCCTACGACGACACCGGAGGCCGCGTTTTGACGGCCGGAAGCGACGGGACGTTGCGCATCTTTTCGGCGGACAGCGGGGCGATGGAACGGCTGATCCGGCTGGGGCACGGCCCAGCGACGGCGCTGGCCGTCCGCGGCCGGTCGGCGGCGACAGGGCACCGCAACGGTCATACAGCCGTCTGGGACCTGGATGCGGGCACTCAGATCTCGGACCTGCGCCGCAACGAGGCGCCGATCTGGTCGCTGGCGTTTACGCGTTCGGGCCGGCTTGCCGCCGCAAGCCACGACTGGACGGTCAGCCTCTGGGACATTCGCAAGCCCGATCAGCCGGTTCACGTGTTCGATGACCATGGAAGCTCGGTGCAGGCGCTGGCGCACGCGAAGGACAGCGACATCCTCGCCTCGGGCGGTGCCGACAGGCGGCTGCGGCTGTGGGATCTCAATACGCTGGATAAGGCGAGGACCTACCGCAAGCAAAGCGACTATATCACGGCGATCGCGTTCTCCGCTGACAACCAGCTCGTTGCTTCGGGGACGCTTTCGGGCGGAGTTTCGGTCTTTCGCACGCGGTCGCAAAGCCGGCTCAGGAGCTTCACCGACCACGATGCCGAGGTGACGGCGATGGCATTCTCGCCGGATGGACGTCTACTCGTCACCGGTAGCAAGGACGGCACGGTACGGGTGCGGGAAACGCGGCGCTATCGGACCATCAAGACGCTGCCGGATCATCAGGGGCCGGTAACGGGGCTCGCATTTGCGCCGGGTGGACGCACCTTCGCGACCGCCGGCGCCGATGGGAAGGTCCGCATCTGGGCGACGGCGGCTTTCGAGCGTTGAGATGGCTCCGCCGAGGCGGGTCGGGCTAGATCGAGTTCAATTAAGACTGAATCACGATCTTGTTTCTTTCGCTCACGGGCCGCATCGACCTTCGGCCGGGCCCTGCGCGAGCGCGCCGCAAAGCGGCGGACCGCCGTCGCGGTCTTGGAGCGCACCCATCAAACATGGGCGCGCTCTAGTGTTGCGTCACAGACGCTTGGCCCCCAGTTGCCGTGATGCGATCTGCCAAGCGTCGGTGACAAAAGCAACACTAGAATCATAGGGTTTCTAGTGTTCCTCATGTCTCAGACATTTGCTCGTAAGCGAGCCGAAATGGGAGGCAAATGTCTGAGACGGAACACTAGGCGACAGCCTTACCCGGTGTCATAAAGTCGATTGGGCGATCCGTAACAACCGGCTCGGCATCAAATGACAAGCCGAAGTCCGCGCGCATGTGAAGAAGCGCGCGTTCGGCTAGCGCCGTGATCGTAAGAAGCGGATTGACGCCAAGCGAACGCGGGACGATCGAACCGTCGATGACATAGAGACCCTTGTGGACGGTCGTGCTGCCGGCGCCGCTTGAGGCGTCGAAGACCTGTCCCTTGTGATCGACGACGCCGGTATCGCTAGCGGCGCCCATGCCGCAGCCGCCCAAAGGATGGGCCGTCGCCGGCTGCCGCCCCATTACCGTACCCGCCAGCGGGTTCTGCACGTAGGAACCGCCCACTTCCCCGGCGATCTTCGTGAGTGCTTCGCCGAGACGTCGATAGACGGGTTCTTCATGGGCATTCGGCCAGACGATGGCAAGGCGGCCGTCACGGAGTTCAAAGCGGCCGGCGGCGTCGTCGTGGGAGACGGCGAAGAACGTCTGAAGCTTGGAGAACGGTCCCTTGTAGACGCCGCTGATCAGGCTTTGGACAGCGCCGAGCAGGCGACCGTTGGGAACGAACATGACCGGTAGGATCGGGGCAATGGCCGAGGGCAGTGCGCCGTCCTGTACGGCGAACTGCATGTCCAGGTCGTCGGCATCGCGATATTCGAGCTGACCGGTGACGGCGCTTCCGACCAGGAACTCCTCGATCTTGGGGGGATGACCGACCCCGATGGCATTCACCGTTTCTCCACCGCCGTAACCGAAGGCAATGATATCACCGTTGGCGGAAAACCGCTGACCCAGGCGGTCCGAGACGGAAAGGCCGCTTTCCGCCGAGCGCAGGAGAATTTCCGTGGAGCCCAACGTGCCGGCGGCAAGAACGACCATTTCGGCGCTCAATGTCCGGGCTTCGCCGGGCGCGCCGGCGTTTCCGCGCTTGCCGGTTTTCTCCGTCGGCACCACGTCGACCTGCCAGCCGCCGTTGGCGAGTGGGCGGACGCGCTCGACGCTCAGCTCGGTATAGAGCTCCGCGCCGTGGCGTGCGGCGTCGGGAAGATAAGACAGCGCAACGGTGTTCTTGGCGCCGACGTTGCAGCCCGAGCAGCAGTCGCCGCAGGACGTGCAGGCCGGTTGGCGGATGCCGGCGGGGTTCACGGCTTCGTCGAACGTCACGGCGACCGGCGTGTCGTGCATCGAGCAGCCGGCGGCCGCGGCGGCGGAGGCGATAGCACGGTATTTGGCCATCTCGCTGGCCTGTGGGTGTGTCGACGGGCGGACCCAGGCGGCGGCGCGGCGGTAACCCTCATCGAGAAGACCGTCCTGGCGGATCTGGCCGGGCCAGACCTCGTCGGCGAACACGCGCGCGTCGGGCCGCAAGCACACGCCCGCGTTGACCAGCGAGCCGCCGCCCAGGCCGCAGCCGACCAGAACGTGCATGTCCTCGCCAACGCGAAGATCGAAGAGCGCGCCGGGTTTGCCTGAAATCCCGGACTTCGAGCGGATGGCAAGTTCGTTGCGCAGGTCGGGGAAGCGGGAAGGAAACTCGCCGGTCAGGAATTCCCGGCCGCGCTCGATGACCGCCACGCGCTTGCCGGCGCGCGCCAGCCGGGAGGCGGCGACGCCACCGCCATAGCCGGAGCCGACAACGATGACATCGTAGCGGTCGCGAAGTTCCGAGTGCGGTGTCGAAAGCCTTGCCATCAGTCGAAGCTCCCTTCTTCGGCGATGCCCTCCGTGTGTGCAAGCGCCTGAGCATTCTCAGTGAATTCCTGAGTTGAAGTCTTAGGGCGGTTCGCCCCTTTCGTCACCGGGACGGCGACCTTTTCACACGCTCTTTCCAGCGGTTGAACGAATCCGCTCGCCGACCGCGAATTCAATTAACGCCGTTTTGAAAGCCTGGGAAAAACCGCGCTCGATTTTTTCATTAGACGAAAGTTTCGCCACAATCGTCCGATAGCCCCGCAGCCCTCGAAACGAAGCCGTGTGTCCGGGCTCGCTGAGACCCGGCTGGCGCGCGCCGCTTTGCGGACCCCGCGTGTTCCGCTTCCTTTGAGACCCGAGGTTATAGCTCAGTGGTAGAGCGGCCGGCTTTTGGGCCGGCAGGTCGAGGGTTCGACTCCCTTTAACTTCTCCATCAAGCTCGGTGGTCGAGCGCTGGACTGCGAATCCGGAGGACGTGGGTTCGATTCCCACAATGCGTTTTCCCAACGCAACTGGCTCTTAACCAGTCGACGAACACGGGAAGCCGGCTGTCGATTCCGGCTGCCGTGGCGCAATGCTGGAGCTTCGGCAAAGGCGGCGTGTCGCGGCGGCAGCATCCGGTCCGCCTTGCATTTTCGCGGATACCGCCGCGAGGAATCGGCCGGCGCCTTGGGCCCCGGCGCCGTGCGTCACCTTCGGGTGCGTTCGGTGTCCGCAGCCCCTGGCAAAGGTCGGGCCTTCGCGGCTCAAGCGAAAATCCGCGGTGCGGGTGTGGACATCGGCGGCCGGCGACCCATATACGGGCGCTGGCCTGTTTTTTCGGATCATTTCCGATTGGCCGGAAACAAAATTGGATAAAATCGGAAAGTATCGTTTTCTTAAAGCGAGAAAGACGAGTGTAAAAGGACGAAGACGATGTTCGATTGGCTCATGTTTTCCGTTCTGGTGAAGGACGGTGAGCGCGCATTCCTGATGCGAAACGGTCGCCTTGAGCGGCTGTTCGGTCCGGGCCGATTCCGCGCGTTCGATTTCAAGGGCGAGCTGAGCGCCGAAGTGGTGAAGGTGACGCGTGCCGAAGTGCCGGCGGAGCGGGCCTTGCTCGTCGAAAAGCAATATCCGGAAATCGCGGAAGCCAACTTTGAAATCGTCCAGACGGGACCTAACGAAGCGGCCATCGTGTCGTTCGATGGCGAGCCGTTCCATCTCGTCCGGCCGAACGTGACGCGCGCCTTCTGGAAGACATTGACGCGAGTCGACGTCGAGCGGATCGACTTCACAGACGAGGTGCGGGTGCCGCCGCGCGTTCTCGACCGGCTGGCGGATTTCCAGACCAAGCTGTTCCGGACCGAGGTGGTGGAAGCGCATGAGACGGGCCTCTTGTTCGTCGACGGCGCGCTTCACGAGACGCTCAAGCCGGGCCGGTATGCGTTCTGGGAAGTCGGCCGGAAGGTCGCGGTGAAGAAGGTCGATCTGCGTCCGACGCCGCTTGAGGTCACGGCGCAGGAGATCCTGACGAAGGACCGGGTCGGCATCCGCGTTACGCTGACGGCGTTCTTCCGGGTCGTCGATCCGGAAAAGGCCGTGCTGGCAGCCAACGACGTGGCGAACACGCTCTACCGGATGGTTCAATTCGCTATCCGCGAGGCCGTGGCGACACGGACGTTGGACGACATCCTGGCGGCGCGGGACAAGATAGACCGCGAGGTTCGCGATTACGTCTCGAACCGGGCGAAGGAGATGGGCGTGGAGATCGGTGAGATCGGCGTCAAGGACGTCATTCTGCCGGGCGACGTGCGCGAACTCCTCAACAAGGTCGTCGAGGCTGAGCGGGTGGCCAAGGCCAACCTGATCCGCCGGCAGGAGGAGACGGCGGCGACGCGCTCGCTCCTCAACACCGCGCGGCTGATGGAGGACAACCCGTTGCTCTTGCGGCTGAAGGAACTGGAGTCGCTGGAGAAGCTCGTGGAGAAGGTCGGCCGGATCGACCTGCACACGGGTGAGACGGGCGGCTTCGATGCGATGCTGCAGCGGCTCTACCGCATGAGCGGTGGGCCGGATCGGAAGCCGGGTGAAAGCGGCAACGGCAAGGCGTAGGCCCTGCGCGCTGCGTCGACCTGCAAAATGCTGGCGAGGGGCTTCCGGGCTCCTCGCCGGACCATTCATTCAAAGGCGGCGGTGCGATCGCCGGCATCGGCGGGCTCGAGAGTTGAAACGAGCAACCGGCCCAGCGACCCGACCGACATGAGCGCGGCGCCTGCGATGAAGAGCCATACGCCCCATACCTTCCAGCTTTCGAAACTCGGCAGGAAATAAATGCTGCCGATGAAGAAGAGGACGTTGCCGACCAAGCCGATACCGGTGTGTATCCAGCCGTAGTCGTGCACGAGAACCCGGATGAGAATACCCATGGGTGACTTCTCCTTTCTACCGTTTCGATTCCGGAAAGCGCTGTTGGTTTGTCGGGACCAAAAGAACGTATCGCCCGTAACGACATAAGTCGGCTCGTGGGTTCGGTAAGTGGATTGGCGGGGATTGGCGGGCGGCTTTTCCTTTGGCCAGCATTCCGGTTCCGAGCAGGCGCGTTCAAGCAGTCGTGAAGAGAAACTCCCGGCACCATGGCTGCGATTACGAGGTTCTTCAGGCAGGCTTCAGACTTCGGAGCTAGGACAAGATTCAAGCAAGTAGCGAAGAAGGATCTCGATTATGTCTTCGACATTCATTCAATACGGTCTCGCCGCCATCGCGGTCGCAGCCGCGTTTGCCATGGCGCCAACCGCCGCCGAGGCGAAGATCCGCTGCGATGGCCGCTGGCAGATCGTCAAGGGGCAACGTATCGCCACGCCCTATTGCGGCGACGCCTATCTGGCGCGCGTGGCGCGGACTTACGGTAGCAGCGTTTCGGCGCGGGTCATCCGGAACAATCCGCTCAAAAAGCAGGAAATCTGCAACTGGATCGGACACGATACCCGCGTTTCCGACATCTGCGCGGGAAGCCGCGACCAGCATCGGCCGGGCGCTTTCTAGATCTTTTCGGCACGTGTTGGGCTACCTGGAGCGCTTGGACCTAAACTTGAAGCGCTTTATAGCTTTTCCGCTTTACGCGGAATCACATCGCCAGCCCGCTCCCCCGCCCGGCCACCCAAATACGATACTTCCACGGGTGGCCGGGCGGGGGAGCGGGTGGTTCAGCCTAACCCTGAAAGGGAATAGATGCTAAAAAAGGGGCGCCGCGGTCGAACTGCTGCGCCCCTTCCCAATTCAATAAGCCGCCGAGGGATCAATCCTCGGCATCGTCCTCCGATCCGCTACCCAGCGGCGGCAGCGGACGGGCGTGGTGGCATGTCAGGCGCCATACGCCGTCTTCCTCGACGAATACGTTGCTCGCCGTCATTTCCTGATCGCCCACCTCTTCGGTGCAAAAAACGATCGCAGCGCGACCCTGGCGGACCACCATCGGATCCCGGGCGAACACCTCGGGCGGCTCCGAAAGCACCATGATCCGGTGGAAGGACGCGATGACATCCTCGCGTGTCGTGATGGCGGGCCATTCGGGATGGCACACCGAGCATTCCTCGCGCGCCGACCAGAGCTGATCCATGGCGGCGATGTCTCCGGAGCGGAAGACGTCGTAGAAATGCTCGTTTGCCGCCAGCACCTCAGCCAGCCCGGTGTCCTGATCCATTCCCATCGAAAGCGCCTCCGTGTCGCAAAGATCCGCGGGCGCGCGCCGTCTGCCGGCGGCCGCGCACCCGATACTATAATGAAAGAACGACGGCGCCGCCGTTCAATCCTGCCCCCGCTGCACACAGTAGCACGCGTTGGCCGGACCGGAAGCCACGCTTGGCGTACAAAAACGATAAGGTGAATGGCAGTGTTGCAGCAGAAGAGTTGCCGAAGTCGGTAATCGTCGTCGCCGTTTTTGACGCAGATATGTCGAGGTCTTGCCGGAGCGTCTCGATCATACGTGCGTTGGCCTGGTGAGGGATGAAGTGATCGACGTCCCCGGCGGAAAGCCCGGATTCGCTCAGCGCTGCGCGGCAAGCGACCGCCATCATCGTCACCGCTTTTTGATAGACGGCGCGGCCGTCGCGCATGTGCATCCTGGTATCGGACGGCTCAAGTTCCGGGCCGAATGGGCGGTTCGAGCCTCCCGCCGGGATGTGGATCAAGTCATAGTTGGCGCCGTCCGTGGTGAGATGGACCGCTTGGATCCCGCGATCCGCATTGGGGACCGGGGCGAGGACAACGGCGCCGGCTGCGTCAGCGAACAGGACGGCGGTGGAGGTATCCTCCGTGTTGATGCGCCGGGACAGCAGGTTGGCGGCAATAACCATGACCGGCCGCTTGTGTGTACGGACGTAGCTTTCGCCCAGGGTCAGCGCATAGAGGAACCCGGCGCAGGCTCCCGCCAGGTCGATGGCGCCGGTGGCTTCGAGGCCGAGCTTATGCGCGACGAGCGGGGCGGACGGCGGCAGCAAATGATCGGGCGTCGAGGTGGCGAGCAATAGGAGGCCCACCTCCGAGCGCTGCAACCCGGCCCGCTCAAGCGCCATGCGGCCGGCGGCGGCAGCGAGATCCGACAAGGTTTCATGGTTTTCCGCCCAGCGGCGCTCGCGAATTCCGGTGCGCCGCTCAATCCAGCCGGTTTCGAGCCCCAGGCGGTCCTCCAGCCAGGCGTTCGGGATCGCGCGCTGGGGTGCGGCGTGCCCCGCGCCGACGAGGCCGACACCCTGGCGACCGGCTTGATCGGGCCGGGCGATCATCGTGCGATCCCCGGAATGAGCCGGCTTATCCCTTCCGCAACCACGGCCCAGATGCGGGCAAGCTCTTCCCGGGTGATGCAGTACGGCGGCATGACATACACGGTGTTGCCAAGAGGCCGGAGCATGACGCCGTTTTTCATCGCAAAGCGTTGCAACGGCGGTCCGATGGCCGAGAGATAGCCGTTGTCAGGGACCGCGATATCGATCGCCGCGATCGTCCCGCAGGTGCGCGGTTTCACGAAGCCGGGTTTCGCCGCGAGCGCGTCGATTTCCTCGGCCTGCCAGTCGGCAATCGCCGCGATCCGCTCGAGAACCGGCCGGGTGCGCCAGATTTCGAGATTTGCGACGGCGGCGGCGCAAGCCAGCGGGTTGGCCGTATAGGACGAGGAGTGAAAGAACGTGCGCGACCGGTCTTCGTCGTAGTGAGCCTCGAAGATGGCGTCGGTGCATAGCGTGGCGGCAAGCGGTAGAAGCCCGCCCGTTATGCCCTTGGCGGTGCACAGGATATCCGGGCTTATCCCGGCCTGTTCGCAGGCGAAAAGCGTGCCGGTGCGGCCCCACCCGGTCATGACTTCGTCGACGATGAGAAGGACACCGCGGCGGTCGCAGATGGCGCGCATCTCGGCGAGCGTTTCGGCGGGCCATGTCAGCATGCCGCCTGCACCGAGCATCAGGGGCTCGACGATAAGCGCCGCGACGGGATCGGCCTTGCAGGCGGTTTCCAGAGCTTCAAGCGTTGCGGCGCCGTGGCGGTTTCCCGGAAACGGCAGGCGGCCAACGTCGAACAGCAAGGGCTCGTAAGCCGCCGTGAAGACACCGCGCGCGCCCGGCGACATCGTACCGACAGTGTCGCCGTGATAGGCATTCTCCAGGGCCAGGATCCGGGTGCGCGGCTCGCCGCGGTTGTGCCAGTACCCGAGCGCCATCTTCAAGCCGACCTCCACGGCGGTCGAACCGGAATCGGAATAGAAGACGCGGTTCAGGCCTTTGGGCGTCAGGCGCACGAGTTCATCGGCAAGGCGTTCGGCAGGCGCGTGCGTAAAGTTGGCGAAGATCACCTGATCGAGAGTTTCGGCCTGCCGCTTCACGGCGTCCACGATGAGCGGATGGCAGTGGCCGTGTGTGATGACCCACCATGAAGCAATGGCATCGAGCAAGCGGTGACCCTCGCGCGTCTCCAGCCACGCCCCCTTGGCGCTCGCGATCTCAGGGAACCGCTCAATCAGTGCATGCTGGGCAAAGGGGTGCCAGACGTGGGACCGCGGTTCGGCGCTCATTTGAAATCCTCGATAGCGAAGTTCGCGGCAAAGCTCGTGCGTAGCGTTTCAGGCGTCAAGGGATGCAGCGGCGGCAGGCGGCCAAGCCGCTTGAGGCCGGAGAAGGCGGCAATCGTCTCTTCGGCGTCGGCGTTGTCCCCGTCGCCCACGAACGCAATGCCCACGAGTGGAATTCGCCTGCGTTGGAGTGCCTCCACGGAGAGCAGCGTGTGGTTGATCGTGCCAAGGGCGGTGCGGGCGACAAGGACGACGGCGGCTTGCCAATGCGGGATGAGGTCGATCTGGAGCGAGTCACGCGTCAGGGGGACGAGAAGCCCGCCGGCCAGTTCAACGATGAGGGTGCGGCCATGCGAGGGAAGCGACTTCAGCTGCTCGATGTCGACCTCGGCGTTCTCGGCCTCCGCGGCGCGATGCGGCGAAGCGGGGAGTGCAAACCGATAGGCTTCGGGATGCATCACGCCGTCTCGTCGCGACACCGATGAAAGCTGCGCGACGGTGTCGCTGTCGGTCGGTCCGTCGAGACCGGACTGAACGGGCTTCCAGTAGTCGGCGTCCAGGGCGCCCGTCAGCGCGGCTGCGAAGACCGTCTTGCCGACGTCGGTGTCGGTTCCCGCGATAACGAGCCTGCGTGCGCTGGTCATGGTCGCAGAGCTCCGTCTTTCACGCCTTCAGCGGCCAGTGTTTCGACCAGTTGCTCCACCACTGCCGGCGTGACGTTGAGCGTCAGGGAAAGCCGCAGCCGGGCCGTTCCTTCCGGTACGGTGGGGGGGCGTATCGGGCGGACATCGAACCCGGCGGCTTGAAGCTTTTCGGAAAGCTCGAGGGCGGCGCGGTCAGGGCCGAGGATGATCGGCTGGATATGGGTGCGGGTGGGCGTCAGACCGCAACGTGTCGTCAACAGCCGGCCGGTTTCCGTGACCAGCGCCGCGAGCCGGGCGCGCCGGCTGTCAGGGCCGCGGCCGGGGTCTTGTTCGACGAGGCGGAGGGATGCGCGAACGCTGGCGGCGATGAGCGGCGAAGGGGCGGTGGCGTAGATGAAGGCGCGCGATCGGTTGACGAGGAAGTCGATGGCGGTGCGCGGCCCGCAGATCAGCCCGCCCATGGTCCCCAGTGCCTTACCGCAGGTGTGTAGCGTGATGACGTTCGCACGGCCTTCCAAGTCGGCGGCGAGGCCCCGGCCACCGTCACCCAGGCAGCCTGTGGCGTGGGCCTCGTCCACAACGAGGACGCCGTCGCGGGCGTCCGCGATTGCCGCGAGGTCCTCCAGCGGGGCGGTGTCGCCGTCCATGCTGTAGAGGCTCTCGACCGCGATCCAGGGCCGCCCGGTGCCGCCGCGCGTTCGCCAGTTCCGGATCGCGTCGTCGACCGACTGGGCGTCGTTGTGGCGGGCCGCTTTCGCTTCCGCCTTGGTGCCGCGAATGCCTTCGTGCACGCTGGCGTGGATCAGTTCGTCGTGAACGACAAGGTCGCTGCGCTGAGGCAGGGTGGAAAAGAGCGCGGCGTTGGCGGAAAAGCCGCCGGCGAAAAACAAGGCCGATTCCGTGCCGAACCAGCGGGCGGCTTCCTGCTCCAGGGCTTCATGTTCAGGATCGTTGCCGCGCAAAAGCCGCGATCCGCCGGAGCCGATGGCGGCGCCGCGGGCCAATGCGGCAGCGACCGCGTCGCGCAATTCGGTGGCGTTCGCTAGGCCGAGGTAGTCGTTGGAGGCGAAGTCGTGACCGGCGCGGCCCGAAAGACTTCGCAGGCGGCCGCGACGGCGAAGAGCTTCAAGGGCGCGGACTTGAGCGCCGAAGGGTTCGCTCGTCGGTCCGGCCGGTGGATCGTCGCTGTCCTGGTTCCTGGTCAACCGTTACCCGGTCCGCTTTGGGAGGAGGTTTCCGCCTTCAGCCCCAGTTTGGCGAACAGCCGGTCGTCGGCGTCCTCGCCTGGGTTGTCGGCGGTCAGCAGTTCTTCGCCGCAGAAGATGGAGTTCGCCCCGGCGAAGAAGCAGAGCGCCTGCAACTCGTCGCTCATCTCGGTACGGCCGGCGGAGAGACGGACATAGGAAGTCGGCATCATGATGCGGGCCAGGGCGATGGCGCGGACGAAGGCGATGCCGTCGATCTTTTCGGCGCCCTGAAGCGGCGTCCCCTCCATCGCCATAAGCATATTGATGGGAACGCTCTCGGGGTGTTCGGGCAGGTTTGCCAGTGTCACCAGCATGTCGACGCGGTCGGTCTCGTTTTCGCCGAGCCCGAGAATGCCGCCCGAGCAGACCTTGATGCCGGCCTCGCGGACGCGCGCGAGCGTATCGAGGCGGTCGGCGAAGGTGCGGGTGGTGATGATTTCCGAATAGTAGCGCTCGGAGGTATCGACGTTGTGGTTGTAGTAGTCGAGCCCGGCATCCTTGAGCTGGCGTACCTCGTCGTCGCCCAGCATGCCGAGCGTCATGCAGGTTTCCAGGCCCATGGCGCGGACTTCGCGGATCATCTCGGTGACGGCGGCCATGTCGCGCTGTTTCGGGCTGCGCCAGGCGGCGCCCATGCAATAGCGGGTCGCGCCGTTTTCCTTGGCTTTCCTGGCGCCATCGAGGACCTTTTGGACTTCCATCAGCTTGGAAGCCTTGAGGCCGGTCTCGTAGCGCGCCGACTGGCTGCAGTAGGAGCAGTCCTCGGGGCAACCGCCGGTCTTGATCGACAGCAGTTGGCACTTCTGGACAGTGTTAGGCTCGAAGTGGCGGCGATGGACGGTCTGCGCCTGGAACAGAAGTTCGTTGAACGGCAGGTCGTAGAGCGCCTGCGCTTCCTCGCGGGTCCAGTCGTGTCGCGTGACCTTTGAAGAGGAGGCAGCCGTCCGCGGGCTTTCGCCCTCGCGCAAAGGGGTCGACGGGGTATCGAGCATCAAGTCCAACTCCAGTGGCGGGATGGCGTTATTCGGCGAGGCGCACGCGCTGGATCGGCGTCCGGCGTGTGCAATGCGGCAAAATTGTCTGGAGGCGGCCGCAAGCGCAAGCCCCCGTTCGTCGCAGGCGCACACTACAGCGACGGCCCGCCGGGTCAACTTCGGCTGTTGGGCACCCGGCCGACGCTGCCACGGCAGGCTACCGGCGGGCGTTCACATGCCGATCTTGCCGCCGCCCTTGCGTGTGATGGCGACGACGGCCGGTCGCGGCGGCATCGTGGCGTCGAAGTCCGGCCAACGGGTTGTCGGTTCTTCGAAGGTTGAGACCTCGCCATCGTCGCTCTGGCCGGGATGCTGGACGGCCAGGAAGAACGTCTCGGTGTCGGGCGTGACGCAGGGGCCGCACATTTCCGCGCCGCGCGGGCAGCGGAAAAACAGCCGCCCGGTGCCGCGTGCCTTGCCCTTTGTTTCCAGGCCCCAAAGGCCGTCCGCGCGGCCGGTCTTCACCCGGGAGTTGCCGTCGGTCGCGACCCAGAGGCGGCCCTCGTTATCGACGACGCAGTTGTCCGGATTGGCGAACCAGCCGCTGGAACTCGTTTCCGGATTGAACGTCGCGCCGACTTCGGCGACTTCAGGATCGCCGCATTTCACCAGGATCTCCCAGCGGAAGGTCGGAGCAGCATGGTCGCCGCCGTCGGGTGCGATCTCGATGATGTGGCCGAAGGCGTTTTCGGCGCGGGGGTTGGCGGCGTCGCGGCCGAATTCGGTGCGCTTCTTGTTCTTGGTGAGCATGCAGTAGACCTTGCCGCTCTTCGGATCGACCTCGACGTCTTCCGGGCGATCCATCTTGGTGGCGCCCAGAAGGTCGGCGGCGATACGGGTGTTGATCAGAACATCGCCCTGATCGGCGAAGCCGCTGGCTTCGGTGAGCGGCCCGTTGCCGAAGACGAGCGGCATCCAGATGCCCGAGCCGTCGGCGTTGAAGCGGGCAACGTAGAGTATGCCGCTGTCCAGAAGGTCGGCGTTGCCTTCGCGGCGGGCCTCGTCGACGGTGCCTTCGGTGACAAAGCGGTAGACGTAGTCGAAGCGCTGGTCGTCGCCCATGTAGACGACGAAGCGGCCGTCGCGGTTCACCGTGTTGCCGGCCCCTTCGTGCTTGAAACGCCCGAGCGCCGTGCGTTTTTTCGGCGTTGAACCGGGGTCCAGCGGATCGATTTCGACGACCCAGCCGAAGCGATTGATTTCATTAGGCTCCTTGGCGATGTCGAAGCGGTCGTGGTGCTCGCCCCAGTTGTACCACTCGGCTGGCGCGCCGTAGCGCTCCAGCGCGACCGCGTGCGGCGACTTCTCGACGGCGTTCTTATTCCAGAAATAGCCGTTGAAGTTTTCCTCGCAGGTGAGCCATGTGCCCCACGGCGTCACCGCGCCGGCGCAGTTGTTGAGCATGCCCCGGACAAGCCGCCCGTCCTTATTGTAGCTGGTGCGCATTTTTTCATGTCCGGCCGCTGGGCCGGTGATTTCCATTGCAGTTTCGGCAGTGATCCTGCGGGCGTATTTCGAATCCGGCACGACGCTCCAGCCATCGGCGCCGCGCTTCACCTCGATCACCGAGCCGCCGTGCGCCATCATTTCCACCGCAACGCGCTCGGGCGTCATTTCGGCAAAGCGCTTGGCGCGCGAGGCTTCCGGGTCGATCCCCGGGAACATCAGTTCCTCGTTGGTGTACTCGTGGTTGACGACGAGAAGGCCGTGGTCGGCGCGGCCACCCAGAGGGATGAAGCCGAGGAAGTCGTTGTTGTAGCCGAACTGGCCTGCCTGAGCTTCGGCACTTTGTTCGTTGACGTTGAACTCCGGCGCGTCGCCAAGAACCTTGTCGCCCCAGCGGATGAGGACCTGTGCGTCATAGCCTTCGGCGACGAAATGGCGTTCCGAGACTCCGGCGGCGACTTCCGGGAAGTTGAAGTTCGGCGTGGCCGAAGCGTCCTCCGCGCAGCCGGCAAGCATCGCGGCCGGCGACACGGCGGTGGTCACGGCCGCGGTGGCGAGCAGCCCCTGCATCAGATCGCGGCGCGACAGTCGCTCAGCGATGATGTCACCCATCGTGGGGTTGCCGCTCGGGTTGGCGGAACCGTCCTCGGCTGTCTCGAAACGAACCGCGCGGGGGAAGTCTTCTCTGGCCATGGATAGGGTCTGCTCCAACGTTCGTCAGGTCTTTAAGCGGGCGGGGGCGCTGCCGCCTGGGAGATATGAGCATAGTTTCTTATCGCGACGACGAAGGCCGGCGAATGACCGATATGCCGTTGGTTGCTTGGCCCGCCTTTCTCACAGGGTAGCGCGCCGGCATCGACCAGGGCGGAGCCAGTCGGCAAGGAGGGCTGCAAAAAGCGTATGGGATCATACGGTTGAGCGGCCCGACACCGCCGATGGCCCGCCCTGGTCGCCCCTTCGGGCGGGGCCAAATGGCGGACAGGCTGTGTCGAAAAACTTGCCCGATGAACCACATCGCGCCGCGTTTTTCTTCTTGCCTGTCAGCCATTTGGCCTCCGTGACGGCCGCACCCCCTGTGAGAAAAGCGGGTTAGGGGCGTTCGGCACGCGCCTTGCGAAGCCTTCGGCAAATCTCATCCGAAGACGACGGGGCGTCCCGTTGCGGCACAAGTGAAGAGGCGACGGGCATGTTCGAACGCAACCGTGTGGACAATATCTCCGGCAGACGCCAATGCACGGCGGATGTGGAGTTGCGGTTCACCGATGGCCGGGTCGTCAGCGGCAAGATCTCGCTGCCTTCGACGCGGCAGGTGTTCGACGAACTGAACGCCGAGGGCGGGTTCCTGGATTTCACGCCCTACGACGGGCCGAGGGAGCTGATCGCCAAAGCGATGGTGGCGTCCGCGCGGCCGCTTGATGTGCCGCGCGCGGCAAGGCTCAACGCTCCGGCCGGTGCCGAGGAATTCGACCCGTATCGCGTGCTCGATGTGGCGCCCGGCGCGGACTGGACGGAAATCCGCGAGGCGTATCACCGGGTATCGAAGCTCTATCACCCGGACCGCTATTCGAATACGGATCTGCCGCCGGAGGTGGCCGACTACATCCACGCCATGTCGCGGCGTATCAACGCCGCCTTCTCGGCTCTGGAAAAACCGTTCCAGGTTAAGCGCGAGATCGCCCGGTACAAATCCGAGCCGATCTATCAGCGAGGTTGATGTATTGGCTTGGCAAATGCGAGCGGTTCGCCGCTCGTTGTCAGGTCAGCTCCGCCCCCGCATCCCGAGAGTCCGCAGCCGCAGCGCTTGCAGCTTGATGAAGCCTTCGGCGTCCTTCTGGTCGTAGGCGCCGGCGTCGTCCTCGAAGGTGACGAGCTGGTCGGAATAGAGCGACTTGTCGCTCTTGCGCCCGATAACGATGACGTTGCCCTTGTAAAGCTTGAGGCGGACTTCGCCTTCGACGTGCTCCTGGCTTTTGTCGATCAGGGCCTGCAGCATTTCGCGCTCGGGCGAGAACCAGAAGCCATTGTAGACGAGTTCCGCGTAGCGCGGCATCAACTCGTCCTTGAGATGCGCCGCGCCGCGGTCGAGTGTCAGACTTTCCATGGCGCGGTGGGCTTCAAGCAGGATCGTGCCGCCTGGGGTCTCGTAGACGCCGCGCGACTTCATGCCGACAAAGCGGTTCTCGACGAGATCGACGCGGCCGATGCCGTTGTCGCGGCCGAGATCGTTAAGGCGGGCGAGAAGCGTCGCGGGCGAGAGTTTTTCGCCGTTGATCGAGACCGCATCGCCTTTTTCGAAGCCGATCGAGATGACGGTGGGCTTATCGGGGGCGTCCTCCGGTGCGACCGTGCGCATGTAGACGTACGCGGGCGGCTCTTCGTTCGGGTCCTCGAGAACCTTGCCTTCGGACGACGAGTGCAGAAGGTTGGCATCTACCGAAAACGGGGCTTCGCCGCGCTTGTCCTTCGGCACCGGGATCTGGTGCTGTTCTGCGAACTCGATCAGGTCCTCGCGGCTCTTGAATTCCCATTCCCGCCAAGGCGCGATGATCTTGATACCGGGTTCGAGCGCGTAATAGCCAAGCTCGAAGCGCACCTGGTCGTTGCCCTTGCCGGTGGCGCCGTGGCACACGGCATCGGCGCCGGTCTGGCGGGCGATCTCGATCTGCTTTTTCGCGATCAGCGGGCGGGCGATCGAGGTGCCGAGAAGGTAGATGCCTTCGTAAAGCGCATTTGCGCGCATCATCGGAAAGACGTACTCGGCGACGAACTCCTCGCGGAGATCCTCGATGAAGATGTTCTCATCCTTGATGCCGAGCAGTTCGGCCTTTTTGCGCGCCGGCTCCAGTTCCTCGCCCTGGCCGAGGTCGGCGGTGAAGGTGACGACTTCCGCCCCGTAGTGTTCCTGCAGCCATTTCAGGATGATGGAGGTGTCGAGCCCCCCGGAATAGGCGAGCACGACCTTCTTGATCTGTCCCTGACCAGCGCTGTTGTCCGATGCCGCCATGCTCGCTTCGAGGCTCCTGTTGTTTTGATAGCACGCCTTTCTCACAGGGGGCGCGGCCGTCACGCTACCCTGTGAGAAAGGCGGGCGATGTGGAACTCAGCGGCGCACTATAGGCATTACGGCAGTGGCAGCAAGGCGGGATGGGCGTTGCCCGCCGGATGACGGCTGCGACCGCCTGAAGCGGGCGAGCCGGCGTTCGCGGCTGCCAACTTCAAGAGCGGCCGGGCGGGAAAAGGACGTGTGCCACTATTGTCGCAATGGTTTTCGTGTGTACGGCGGGACATATGGGGCGAACTGGCGCGCCCTTCGCGCCAATTCGGACATAGTTCCATCCCATAAGCTCGACCGGTTCAATACGCCCCGCGTCGCCTGCGACACGGCGGTGTCTGCTCGACCGTTCAAAATGCAACCAACCATGGAGATCACCATGAAATCTCGTTTCGCTCTGCTGGGTCTGCCGCTCGTTGCCGCCATGTCGCTGGCAATGGTCGTTCCCAGCCATGCCAAGAATGCATGTAAGGGTCTCGACGAAGCCGCTTGCGGCGCTGCCGGCGCTGAATGCCGCTGGGTGGAAGCGTCGACCAAAGACGGCAAAGAGCGCCCGGCTCGTTGCGCCAAAGGCAACCCCTGCAAGGGCCTCGACGAAGCCGCCTGCTCTGCAAACGCTCAGTGCGAAATGACGAGCCGCAAGAATAAAAAAGGCGAGGACGTCAAGGTCTGCAAGAAGGCGAAGAGCTAACGCCTGACCGCAGTCGTAGGCTAGTGGCCAGAAATAAGAAAACCGGCGGATCGCATCCGCCGGTTTTTCTTTTTATCGATCAGACTTTCTGGTTTTGCGCGTCGGAGTAACTGTCGCTTATCAGCCGCGCGGGCGGTAGGGCGCAAAGAATTCCATGAGAAGGCCGGGGTTGAACGGCGAGATCGCAAAGGCAACGGTGAAGGGGTTGGCGGTGTCCCGGCTTTCCATCCGCGTGACGTAGCCGTTGCGCGCAGACTCGCCGCTAGTGGCGCGCGCGGTTGCCGGTCCGCCCTGGCCTTCCTGGTAGCTCTTGAAGGCCTTTTCCAGCGAATCGGCGGCGAGGTTGAACGCGTTCATGGCCGCCATGTTGCCGCGTGCCGTGGGCCAGGCAACCTGTTCGGGTACTCCAACCGAAATCATTCCCACGGCCATAGGCCATGCAGGCGACTGGAACGGCTTCATCATCTCAAGCCAGGGTGCGAACGGCGAGAACATGCCGTAGGGCATGTTGAACGCGTTGAACGAGGCCAGAGGGTTCGACTGCATCATGGCGCCGGGAACAGCGGCCCACGGCATCATGCAGGCTGCGGCACCACGCCCCGCGCCGGTCGAGACGTTGCCGCGGAACCCCACGTCGCGGGATCTGGAGGCGCTGGCGCCGGCGTTCTGCGCGCCCTCGACCATCGCGTCGACGGACTGTCCCCACATCTTCAGCATGTTGTCGGCCATGGCCTGATAGGCCGCGCTGCTCGCATGCAGGTAGTTCACGAAGGCGTCCGTGCAGCTCTTGTTAAAGCGGGCCTGACTGTTGGCGTCGAACATGGATCTCAATTCCTTACGGCGTATGGGGGCTCAAAACTGCGGGCAGGCCGGAAACCGAGAAAAAACCCGATCAGCTTACGCCTTGGGACTGCACTTTAGCGCATATGCCTACAGCATATTGGTTTAAATTTTGCAATGCAACAAATAGATTTGGCGCTGCAAAACAGTGGTTTGGCCGAGGTTGCGCGTGCCGCGGCTAGTGGGTCGTCGCTGGCCGGCCGGCAACGCCAAACGCAGACGCGCTGTACCTACCTCGCCCAGCCGATGCGCTCGCGCGCCGATCCTCGTGGCTGGCCGCGGCATAATCGCCAGCCTTTAGGTGAGGCCGGCTGGGGGGGGCGTCCTCATCGGGCTCGGAGGTGCGCGGTTCGCTGCCCCGGTAGCTCGGTCCAGCGCCGGAGTCGCGTGGCCGAGCGATTACCCAGAACACGTAACCGGCAATGATCCCGGAGAACGCGAACGCGGCGATTGCGTAGCTGTTGGCGATTGTCGGGCCCTGACCGGTTTCGGAGATGTAGATCGCCAGGAATCCGGCGAGCGCGATCAGCAGCCCGGCGAAGACGTAGAAGGCCCAGCCGCGAAAATCGAACAGGCGGCCGAGAAGGATGGCCACAAGCGCAAACGGCGCAGCGAAGAGGGCCGCCTGCGTCGCCGCCGACAGGGCGATCAGCCCGGCGAAACCGATCTGCTGTCCGCGCTCATCGGCAGGAAGCGCGTAGAGATCCGCCGGGGTTATGACGAACAGAACCTGCGTCATCGCGCCGGCAAAGCACGCCAGCAGGAAACCGAACACGGTGCGGATCGTCGCTGCGATCATAGATCGGGTCCTCGTGGGGCTCCGTTGGGCGCGATGTCTTCACCAAACATGGTTCTATAGGATCGCAACGCAAGCGGGGCAAATTTGGGCACCCTGGGTTCGATCCGATAACGCGCCGGCTTCGCGATACCCCGTCGTTCGGTCGAAAGTGGAGCTCAGCCTCAAGACGTCCGGCCCGCCACCAGCCAGTAGACGAAACCGCCAGCAAAGCCCGCGGCGGCGAAGACCTGCCAGAAAACGGCCGGCCCGCCGGCGCTCCCTTGGGCAATGAGCGGGGTGACGGCCAGCGATACGCCGCCGCCGATGACGTAATAGAGCAGCGAGCGAATGCGGGCGACCTCCCCGATAATCGCGAAGCCGATCGCGGGGATGATGGTGAAGGCGGCAACGAGCGCGGTGCCCTCGTTAATAAAAGCGAGGATCTGATCGAAGTTCTCGACCATCGCGTCGTCGGCGTGTACGGACTGGGTGAAACGTTCGAGGCCCAACGTAACGAGTACGAAGCCCGCCGTAAGCGTCGCCAGGATAAAGGCGAACGGCACGATGATCATGCGCCCGACCGTTTTCCAGAACACGTCCCGTCCCCCCGTTTCGGCCCGCCCAACACGGCGCGGTCTGTTCTTGCGGTTCAGGCTTGCCGCTCAGCCGCGCGCAGCTTCACGCTTTCCGATTTCAATTGCCCGCATGCCGCGAAGATATCGCGCCCGCGGGGCGTTCGCACGGGGCTGGCATAGCCGGCGCGATTGACGATTTCGGCGAAGCGCTCGATCTGCTCCCAATCGGAGCACTCATAGTCGGCGCCCGGCCAGGCGTTGAACGGAATGAGATTGATCTTCGAGGGGATGCCGGCCAACAGTTTCACCAAGGCGCGCGCATCGGCAAGGCTGTCGTTAACGCCCTTCAGCATGACGTATTCAAAGGTGATGCGCCGCGCGTTGGATAGGCTCGGATAGTTGCGGCAAGCCTCCAAAAGTTCGGCAATCGGATACTTGCGGTTGATCGGCACGAGGACGTCGCGGAGCTCGTCCGTGACGGCGTGCAGCGAGATCGCGAGCATCGTGCCGGCCTCGGCGCCCCATCGGGCGATCTCGGGGACGACACCGGAGGTCGAGAGCGTGATGCGTCGCTTGGAATACTGCAGACCGCCGCTGTCGGAGGCGATCTCCATCGCCTGGCGGACGTTGTCGACGTTATAAAGCGGCTCGCCCATTCCCATCAGGACGATGTTGGTGATCTTGCGCTCGGCGTCCGGAAGCATGCCGCCGTCGTTCGGGCCTTCCGCGCCCGGCCAATCGCCGATGCGGTCACGGGCCAGCATGATCTGGCCGACGATCTCGGCATGGGTCAGGTTGCGGACGAGCTTCTGCGTCCCGGTGTGGCAGAAGGTGCAAGTCAGCGTGCAACCGACCTGACTGGAGATGCAAAGCGTGCCGCGATCGCTCTCGGGAATATAGACCGTTTCGATCTCCGGGGCGCGGGCCTCATGGCCCCGTTTGGGCAGGCGGAGAAGCCACTTGCGGGTGCCGTCCTGCGATACCTGCTCGGAGACGATCTCGGGGCGCGCGAGCGAATGCGCGGCCGCCAGCTTCTGGCGCAGCTCCTTGGAGACGTCCGTCATCTCCTCGAAGTCCCGAATGCCGCGCGCGTAAATCCAGCTATAGAGCTGGCCGGAACGCATGCGCAGTTGCTTTTCACGGACGCCCAGATCCGCCAGCGCCGCCTTCAGGTCGTCGCGGCTGGCGCCGGCAAGCGTCGGCAATGCCGGCGTGCCGTCGCTGGCGCCGGGAGCATTGAGGTTGCCGCCGGGGCGGCCGGCGTTGTCGAGGACGAGGACCATGGGTGCGGTGTTCTTTGTTCGGACGGCCAAGCGCGAGCGCTGCCGTGACGGGAAACCACTGTTGCGGGAGTGTAAAGCATGTTCGCCGCGCCGCGAAAAGGCGTCAGCGCCGGGAGGACGAGACCGAAAGCGGTCTCACGGGCTCCACTTGAGAAAGTTCGCGAGCAGTTTCAAGCCGAGCGTCTGGCTCTTTTCCGGGTGAAACTGCGTGCCCGCGACGTGGTCGCGGGCCACCATCGCGGTCAACGGGCCGCCGTAACCGGTCGTGGCGACGACATGTTCGGGCTGTTTGGCGACCAGATGGTAGGAGTGTACGAAGTACGCATGGAGCCCGTCCGGTCCGGTGGGAATGCCTTCAAGCAGAGCATGCGGGCGGTGAACGTCCAGCGTGTTCCACCCCATGTGCGGGATCTTGAGCGAGGCGTCGATCGGGGCGATGGCGCGCACTTCGCCGGGAATCCAGCCGAAGCCGTCGGTGACGCCGAACTCCAGGCCGCGGTCGGCCATGAGCTGCATGCCGACGCAGATTCCGAGAAACGGCCGCTCTTTCTCCATCACCACGGTTGCCAGGGCGTTCAGCAGGCCGGGGACGGCTTCCAGGCCGGCACGGCAATCGGCATAGGCGCCAACGCCGGGAAGAATGATCCGGTCAGCCCGCGCAACCACTTCGGGATCGGCGGTGATCAGGCATTTTGAATCGGCTTCGCTCTCGCGCGCGGCGCGCTCAAGCGACTTGCCGGCCGAGTGAAGGTTGCCCGATCCGTAATCAATGATGACCGCCGTCTGCATTCGCCGCTTGCCTCAGCCCCGTTCCGTGTTGGCGGCCACGTCGTCGACGTAGCGTTCGAAAAAGCGACGTTCGCATTCGCGGCTGTTGGCGCCGCTGACCGTGCCGATCAAGCGCCAGCCCTTGCGTTCAAGCGTCCAGCGCTCGATGGAATCGGCTTCCAGGGCGACCAGTAGGTTAAGAACCAGGTTGAACAGGAAGCTCCAGCTCGGAGAAACGCCAAGCGCGCCAAGTCCGGCGCCGAGGACGATCGCCACGCCAAGGTAGCCGGCAAGCGCCAGCCACAGCCGGTTCACCAGCATCCACACAGGCGGAAGCAGGAAAGCGAACCAGTTGAAGCCTTCCTTGACAAAGACCAGCCGTTCGCCGCGATCGACGGGATCCGGCGGCGGCTGGGGCGGTTCATGGACGGTGCAGGCTACCACCTTGTTCGATGCTCCGATTGAGCTCAGCGTCAGCAACATTCTCTTACAGCGTTCCTTTGGTCGAGGGGATGCGTCCCGCCTGTCGCGGGTCGAGCGCAACCGCCTGACGCAAGGCTCGGGCCAAACCTTTATAGCAAGTCTCGGCAATATGATGGCTGTTCGTGCCGTAGAGGTTCGCCACGTGGCAGGTGATCCCCGCGTTCATCGTAAACGCTTGGAACCATTCCTGAAAAAGCTCGGTGTCGAGGTCGCCGACCTTGGGCTTGGGGAAGTCGACGTGCCAGACCAGGAACGGCCTTCCCGACACATCGACCGCGACGCGGGTCATGCACTCGTCCATCGGCAGGTGAACGTCGGCATAACGGGTAATGCCCGCCTTGTCGCCAAGGGCCGCCTTGAAGGCCTGGCCCAGTGCGATACCGGTATCTTCGGTGGTGTGGTGCGCATCGATATGCAGGTCGCCATCGGCTCGCAGCTTGATGTCGAACAGACCGTGGCGGGCCAACTGCTCCAGCATGTGGTCGAGAAAGCCGACCCCGGTGGCGATGTCATAGGCCCCCGTGCCGTCGAGATCGATCTCGACCGAGATGCGGGTTTCGTTGGTGTTGCGCTCCAGCTTGGCGGCGCGGGATTTATTGTCGCTCACGGTCACGGCGTCCTGTGGTGGCGCTTCGGGGGCCGCACGCTCCGTTCGGTGGGAGATCCAGCGAACCATCGGCGCGTCGGGGCGTTCGATTGATACTGAAGATTGCGGCGATAGCGTTATCAGCTCATGAACGCGGCGTCACCTTGCGCAACACCGAGTGCCTCCCCGGGACCGATCGCGAAGCAGAGATCGAGAGTGCGGTTGGCGGGGAAGCTTGACTTCGCACGCGGCAAGTCCCTTATCGCTGGGGCCATGATGAACGATGAACCGCAGCACGCCGGCCCGGGCTTTCCCGGTTGGCACGCCACCACCATTCTGACCGTCCGCAAAGACGGCCATGTGGTTATTGCCGGAGATGGCCAGGTCAGCCTCGGCCAGACGGTAGTCAAGTCCAACGCGCGCAAGGTCCGCAAAGTCGGCCGGGGCGATGTCATCGGCGGGTTCGCCGGCGCGACCGCTGACGCCTTCACCTTGTTCGAACGCCTCGAAGGAAAGCTCGACCAGTATCCCGGTCAGCTCATGCGCGCCGCCGTCGAACTCGCCAAAGACTGGCGGACCGACCGGTATCTGAGAAAACTCGAAGCGATGATGCTGGTGGCGGACCATTCGACGACGCTGGTCCTCACCGGAACCGGAGATGTGCTGGAGCCGGAGCGCCACGTGATGGGGATCGGATCGGGCGGCAACTATGCGCTCGCGGCCGCGCGGGCGCTGTTGGATCAGCCGCTCGGGGCGGAGGAAATCGCGCGCAAGGCGATGGAGATCGCCGGTGAGATCTGCGTCTACACGAACGCCAACCTCGTGGTCGAAAAGCTGGAATCGAAACGCTGACGACGTCTGCCGTTTCTTTCCCGCGAGCGCCCACGCCCTTTTTCGCGAAACGGTACCGATGGCCTGGACCTATCTTCTTTTCGCGGGCGCCTGCGAGGTGGCCGCGACGACGATGTACCGCTACACGGACGGGTTCTCCCGCCTCTGGCCCACCGTCGCGCTTATCGTGCTCGGTATCGTCTCGCTCTACTGCCTGCACAGGTCGGTGAGCGTCGAGGTGCCGGCAATTCCCGTCGGTACGGCCTACGCGGTCTGGACCGGGATCGGCGCCGCAGGGACGGCGCTCGTGGGGATCGCAGCCTTCGCGGAGCCGGTCGATTTCGCGCGGATCTTCTTCCTCAGCCTGCTGATTGCATCGCTTATCGGGCTGAAGCTGGTTTCGGGATAATGGCCGTGATGAATACACCTGGGCCAGCAGCGACGGAGGCGATCTCGGCAGCATTCGAGGGTGCTTCCATAGGCTTCCGGCCGGTTCTGCATGGGGACCTTCCGGTCTTGCGCGACTGGATCGCCAGTCCGCATTGGCAGGCGTGGTGGGAGGAACCCGACAAAGAGATTTCGTATATCCGCGACATGATCGAAGGCCGGGACACGACGCGTCCCTATATCATCTCGGTCGCCGGCGAGGATCTCGGGTACATCCAGAACTGGTTCGTTGCCGATTTCCAGAACAGCGACTGGTCCGCGCTGTATCCGTGGATCGATCGGCTCCCCGCCGAGACGGTCGGAGTCGATCTTTCGATCGGGCCGCCGGAGCTTCTGGGCAGGGGCCTGGGAACAGCGGCTCTGCGCCAATTCGTCGACCGTCTGCGCGCGGAGCGGCATGACTTCATCATCATCGATCCCGCCCCTTCCAATTACCGAGCCGTGCGCGCTTATGAGAAGGCCGGGTTCGTGCTTATGACCGAACTCGAAGGCCAGTCGGGCGATTGCCTTATCATGCGGCACATGGCCTCCCACACTCCGGACACGACAGCGAGAGAACCGCGATGACCAATTTTTCCCCCCGTGAAATCGTCTCCGAGCTCGACCGGTACATCATCGGGCAGGCGGATGCGAAGCGCGCGACCGCAATTGCCTTACGCAACCGGTGGCGGCGCCAGCAGCTCGAGGGGCCGCTGAAGGAAGAAGTGCTGCCTAAGAACATCCTGATGATCGGCCCCACCGGTGTCGGCAAGACGGAGATATCCAGGCGGCTGGCGAAACTCGCGGGCGCTCCGTTCCTCAAGGTCGAGGCGACCAAGTTCACCGAAGTCGGTTACGTCGGGCGCGACGTGGAAAGTATCGTGCGCGACCTCGTGGAAATCGGCATCGGCCTCGTGCGCGACAAGAAGCGCGGGCGCGTGCGAGCGGCGGCGGAAAAGGCTGCCGAGGAGCGCGTGCTGGATGCGCTTGTGGGGCCTACGGCTTCGCCGGCGACGCGCGACAGCTTCCGCCGCAAACTGCGCGCCGGAGAACTCGACGACAAGGAAATCGAACTCGAGGTCGCCGATAGCGGCGGCATTCCGATGTTCGAGATCCCGGGGCAGCCGGGCGGTTCGTTCGGCGCCATCAACCTCAACGACATGTTGGGCAAGGCTTTCGGCGGGCGCACGAAGAAGCGGCGAATCACCGTCGATCAGAGTCACGAGATTCTTATCAACGAGGAGAGCGACCGGCTGATCGATCAGGAGGAGATAACGCAGGAGGCCGTCGCCGCAGTGGAGAACAACGGCATCGTCTTTCTCGATGAGATCGACAAGATCTGCTCGCGTTCCGACGGCGGCCGGGCGACCGGCGACGTCAGCAGGGAAGGCGTGCAACGCGACCTCCTGCCCTTGATCGAGGGGACGACGGTGGCAACGAAGCACGGGCCGGTGAAGACCGACCATATCCTGTTTATTGCCTCGGGTGCGTTCCACGTCGCCAAGCCGTCCGATCTCTTGCCGGAATTGCAGGGACGCTTGCCGATCCGCGTTGAGCTGAAGGCGCTGACTCGCGAGGATTTCCGCCGCATCCTAACGGAGACGGAGGCGAGCCTCATCAAGCAGTACGTGGCCCTGATGGCGACCGAGGGGTTGACGCTCGAGTTCACCGACGACGCGATCGACGCGCTGGCCGATACCGCCGTGGCGGTGAACGATACGGTCGAGAACATCGGCGCGCGTCGGCTCCAAACGGTGATGGAGCGGGTGCTGGACGAGATCTCGTACGACGCTTCGGAGCGGACCGGCGACACGCAGGTGATCGACGCCGCTTACGTGCAGGAGCGCGTGGGGGAACTGGCACGCGACGCGGACCTTTCGCGGTTTATTCTCTAGATCGTGTTCAGTTCAAACTGAATCAGGATCTTGCTTCTTTCGCTCACGGGCCGCATCGGCCTTCGGCCGGGCCCTGCGCGGGCGCGCCGCCCTGATTTGCCTGCGCAACACTTGGAGTTCCCCGACGCCGCGCAGGCGCCCGCTGTCTGCATCGACGCCGCAAATGCCTTAGTCGACGCCGATCAATCGGTCGACCGGGGCGAAATCGTCGGTCAGTAGAAGGGGTTGTGCCGGTCCCTTGAGTTTATCAATTTCCGCATCGGAAAGGCGGCGCCAGGCGCTGTTCGGATCGCGGGCCGAGCGTAGGCGGCCGCCCCGCGTCGGTTTCGCGCTGGCGAGGATAACGTAAGTCTGGCGCTCGCCCTGTGCGGACGGTTTCCAGATCTCGACGACATCGAACACGTCAGCGAGGGTGCGTTCGATCGAAAGCAAGAGGCGCGGCCGGGTGGCGCTGTCGACGACGTTCATAACGTAGAGGCCGTCCTCGGCGAGGCGCGTGCGAACGAGCTCGAAGAACTCGCGCGTCACCAGATGCTGCGGCACGGCAATATCGTGGAAGGCATCGCCGACGATGACGGCGAAACGCTTCAGCGGCTGCTCCAAGAGGGCGCGCCGGGCGTCCTTGTGAAGAACTTCCAGGCGCGGGTTTTCCGGCAGCCAGAAGTCGTGCCTTGCCGAGAGCGTGACGGCAGGATCGATCTCGGCGACGACAATGCGTTCCGCGTTCGCGATATTGAGCCAGGCGCGTGGAAGCGTATAGGCGCCGCCGCCGATGAAGAACGCCTCGAAGGAGGGCAGAGCTCCGACCCGTGCGCCGACCAAGGTGTCCTGCGCCTCCACATAGGGTGAGACAAGGACGTTCGGATGGTCGCGGACATTCGTGCCGTGGCCGAGGTGGTCCAGAACCATAGTACGGGCCGGCGTTCCGGCCTCGCCGCTGACATCGACGACACGGATGCAATAGTACGCACTTTCGGTCTTACAGGGATTGGTGAATGCACCGGCGCTGTGGCCGAGAAGTAGCGCACCGCCGAAGCCCGCGCCGGTCAGGAGAAGGGGCAATAGGCCGGATGCGATGCTGGCCGAACCACCATCCGTCCGGCGGCGGTCGAGCGCGTAGATCGCGGCGGCCATGGCGACATAGGCGACAGCGACGGTCAGGATCGTCCGGACCGAACCCAGGTAGGAAATGAAGAAGTAGCCGGCGGCGAGCGTTCCGAAAATGCTGCCGAGCGCGCCTATGGCATAGAACGCACCGAGCAGCGTGCCCATGCGCGCTGGCTGAGCCACGATGGCGAGCTTGGTCAGGACCGGCGAGGGGATGCCGACGAAAAAGCTCGGCAGGAAGAAAAGGGCGCCGGTCAGAAGAAGAATGGTGGGGACCGGTTGCAGCCCCAATGCGATCAGCGGGGCGGAAAGGGCTTTCAAGAGGACAAGGCTCAGGGCCGTGCTGATGCCGGCGAGCAACAGAGCGAGGGCCACGCCGCGGCGGGCGGCGGGGGCCGGCTTTTCCGCGAGCCATCCGCCGACCCAGTGACCGGCGGTGAAGCCGGCCAGTACAACGGCGATAATCGCGGTCCAGGTGTAGAGCGACATGCCCAAGTAGGGGGCGATCATGCGCCCAGCGACGATCTCGACAACCAGCCCGCCGGCGGCGGAAAGTGCCGCGACAACCAGGTAGATGGCGAGTTCCAACCGGACTGCCGCTTCGGTGGCGGCGGGCTCGCGCCCCGATGCAATTTGCTGTGACCTCGGCTGAGCGAGGCCGGAGGCATGGGCATGTCCCTGAGCGGCCGGGCGTGTGGCTTCTTCGTTGACCGTGCCAGTGGCACTAGAAGCATCGCCGCGCGGCAATTGCGGGGGCAGCGAAGGATCCGATGAACTCATGGGAACGCGCTTTGGCCTTTCGGAGCGAGCGTTAAGCGGAGACGATGCCATGACGGGCTCGTCCGCAGCCGCTTGCCGCGTTGCGCGTCAGCACAGCAGCCGAGGCTTTCCGCCTAGCATGCCGTGCGCGCACCACGCCACTCCTGGCTTCGGCGCCGCGCCTTTATAGGCGTTGCCGAAGGCGCCAACGCAACTCAACGCCACTCACCGAGCTACGACACGTGACGACGCTACCCTTTCCTGTTCTCGTATGCGGCGATCCTCGCCGGGCGTACCCGCTTATCAGGCGGCCAGCGCGTCGTCGCCGCGCGGGAAGATGACCACCTTGCCTTCCTGGCCGATCGCGTCCGCGGCAACAGACGGGGTCCGCGTTTCGGCCGACTGGTCGAGGTTGCTGCCTCGGCGGCGAAACCAGCGCAGCGAAGTATTCGTGAGAACGCTTCCCGAGGCGACGGCCTGCACGATAAGGCCGTCCTCATCGCCCAGAAGCCAGGACATGCGCGCTTCGATTTCGTCCGCCGTTTCTTCCGTCTCGACGTACCACGTCTGCTCCAGCGGGCGGGCCCAGCGGTCGCCCGAACTCATGATGATCTCGGCAAGGGCATGGCGCTTGGCGTTGGGGTTGGCGAGGTCATAGGAAATCAGGAAGGTGCGCATGGGGGCTCTCTCAATTGTCGGTGGGGCCGCTACGCTGAAACACTGGCCGTTTTCCTCTCTAGAACGTATGTGGAACATGGCACGAATCAAGCCACGTATCAAGCATCAGTTCGATTTTTGTTCCTGTCGTGCCGAGGGTGAGGAGAAAAAGGGGCGGGGCGGAGGATAATTCGTGGCACCCGTCAGATGCTGGGGCGGCCGTACTGCGTGATCTCAAAGCTCAAATCGGTTTGGCAGCGCGGGATTGGCGGGGGCGGCGCCGGCCGGGCCGGTCACGGATTATCGAACAGGTTCAGTTGGCCGGGAGCATTGTTGGAGCGCGGGATCACCTTGTGGTTCCCGAAATCAGTCCTATCCATAAGCTCCGGATATCGCTCGGCAAATACCTTTCTCGCCCGGTCTCGCGCGGCGGGGAAGCGCCGGCCTTCCCAGATTTCGTAGAGCCGTCTCGGATCGCAGCCGTAACGCCGTAGGATCTCGATGCGGCGCACCCGCAGCCAGCGCGCGATCCATATATCGACCGCGTCGCTTTCCGTCAGAAGCCGCGGCGCCGGCGGTTCGGCGGGCGGGTGCGTCGGTGCGCGGAAGGGGAGATCGACCGTGTTGGAGGGCATTGCGATGAGGCGGGCTTTCAACGATTTTCCGGTACGACGCGAGCTGAGCGTACAATGTGAGAACATTTGAGCAAATTCATGGCCGGGCTTGACCGGCCAGCGCGTGGGCGCGATTGACATGTCTTTCCTTCCCTCCCAGCAGCACAGGAATTCTCCGAACCGTGATCCTCTTTCCCGCGATTGACCTCAAAGATGGGCAGTGCGTCCGGCTCAAGCTCGGCGAAATGGATGCCGCGACGGTGTTCAATGACAATCCGGCCGCGCAGGCACGGGCGTTCGAGGATCAGGGTTTCGAATACCTGCATATCGTCGATCTGAATGGGGCCTTCGCCGGCCGGCCGGTCAACGGCGAAGCGGTTTCGGCGATCCTGGAAGCAGTGCGGATGCCAACGCAGCTTGGCGGCGGCATCCGCGATCTGGCGACCATCGAGACCTGGCTGGAGAAGGGGATCACGCGCGTCATTCTCGGGACGGTGGCGGTGCGCGATCCGGACCTCGTGAAGGAAGCCTGCCGCGCGTTTCCGGGGCGTATCGCCGTGGGGATCGACGCAAAGGGCGGCCGGGTGGCCGTCGAAGGCTGGGCGGAAACGAGCGAATTGACGGCGATTGAGCTGACGCGGCGGTTCGAGGACGCCGGCGTCTCGGCGATCATCTACACCGATATCGAGCGCGACGGCGTGTTGAAGGGCTTGAACCTGCCGGCGACGGCGGAATTGGCAAATGCGACGTCGATACCGGTGATCGCGTCGGGCGGCCTCGCCTCAATCGAGGATGTGAAGGCGCTGATGCAACCCGAGTATGCTATGCTGGAAGGCGCGATCAGCGGCCGAGCGCTGTACGACGGGCGCATCGATCCGGCCGAGGCCCTGGCAGTGCTTCGTGGCAAGTAATGCGAGAGTTCACGGGCGGGGGGCGACCGGGCCGTGCGCGGCACAGAGCGCCTTGAACCGCTCGCCGCGCTCCTCGAAGTTGCGGAACTGCCCGAAGCTGGGGGCGGCCGGCGAGAGCAGCAGCACGTCGCCGGGCTGCGCCATTCCCAGAGCCTCGGTCACGGCTCGCTGCAGCGTTTCGGCGTAGTGCACCGGGAAGGGCAATCCCCGGCTGTTCAGCGCGTCTGAAATCGCGCGGCCGGTATCCGGCAGCGTGAAGACGCTTCTGATCCGGGCCTTTTCCAGCATCGGGTAGAGCTTTTCGTAATCCTGGCCTCGGTCGGCGCCGCCGAGGATCAGGATGATGTCGCGGCCGGTGTAGGCATCGAGGGCGGCGTTGGTCGCTTCGGGGACGGTTGATATGCTGTCGTTGACCCCGGTGACCCCGCCGGCAATCGGAAATTCTTCGAGGCGGTGGGGAAGCTGTGCGAAGCCTGACAAGTCGACGCCGTCGCGGAAGGCAGTAACGCCGAGTTTCTCGCACGCGGAAAGCGCCAGGGCGAGGTTTCCGATGTTGTGGCTTCCCTTCAAAGCGAACCCGGAAACCGGGACGGGGCGGCCATCGAACATCAACTCGCCGTCCCTTTCCGCGAAGCCTGAGCCATCGGGATCGTTCCGCCAAGCGATCCCGGCGTGCCCTTCCAGCTTTTCAGCGAGCAATCTGTTTTGCCGATTTGCGATGGCATGCGGCGGCGGGGAAAGATCGAGAAGGCGAAGCTTGTCCCGGTAATAGGGTTCGTGGCCGCCGTGCCAGGGGCCGTGCTCGGGATAGAGGTTCGTAAATACAACGAGTTGGGGCGGCGTTTCGAGGTCGGCGGTCTGATAGGAGGACAGTTCGATCACCGTTACATCCCGGCCCGGCGCCGTTGAAATCAGCGGAATGCCGACATTGCCGGCGAGTTCGGCGTCGAGGCCGGCGCGGCGCAACAGATGATGCAGAAGGCGGCTGGTCGTGCTTTTGCCCTTGGTGCCGGTAACAACGACTTTGCGGGCGCCGGCATGCTCGGCGAACCAGAGGTTGGTCGAGGAGGTGACGTGCGTCCCCGCTGCCTTGGCGGCGGCAATCTCGGGGCGGTAGAGCGAGATCCCCGGGCTCTTAATGAGAATATCGAAGCGGCCCTCGCCAATTGCTGCCCTGGCGGCTTCGTCCGCGAGCAGCGTCACGCCGGTGTCGCCCGACAGATCCGGCGGCGGCGGGCCTTCCACGAGCACCGTCAGACGGGCGGCGGGGGCCTTTTCCTGCAGGTACCGCCGTACGGCACGGCCTTCGCTGCCATAGCCCCAGATGCCGACCGAGCCGACGCCGTCAAATGAAACCATGGAGCATCTCCCGGTAACGCGGCGGCAGATTGTGCGCCTCGGCCGGTGTCATCAGTTCCTGCCAATAGGCTTCCAGGTCGGCGCGTCCCTCAAGCCTCGGTGCAAGGGCGCGGACGACGGCCGTATCGGCCCAGGCATCCATGCCGGCAAGGCGGCGCAGCGCGGCGCTCGATTCACCGATTTCACCGACGCATTCCCACGGCTTGTGACCGGAAAGGCCGGTCAGTTCCTCGTAGCCTTGAAGCTGACCGGCATCGTCGAGCATGTTTTTCCCGAAAATCCGAATGAGGCGGTCCTTGTCGACCGATGTCGCCATCGCGAGGAATGTGAAGCGGCATTTCGGACAGTCGCCGCACCAGCGGGCCGGCGTTTTCGTGGCGCGGATCTGGAACGAACGGTTGCAACTGGAAAAGCTGCCGTCGTAGCGGTCGCTTCGTCCCATGAGCGTTGCGATATGGATTTCCGACAGCGGGCGAAGCAGCGAGAAGTAGGCCGGAGGCGTTGCCAGGTAGGTTTCGAGAAACGCGCGCATGTCGTTCTCGAACTCGAGGCTTTTCGAATACTGGTGGTTCACGACACGGCCGTTCTGGATCACGTTGCCTTCGTTCGCCGAACGCTCGTTGGACAGAACGATGGTGTCGAAGCCATGCACGAACGCGGCGGCCGTCGCGATCCAGCTTATGACGGCGGTGATGGGCACATGGCCGTTGAGGGCGCCGGCGTCGTTCAGTTCGAAGAGCGCGGGGTCGAGCGTGCGGCGGATGGCGACGTTGGGATAGCCGGATTGCTCGATGCACGCGACAATCGGGCCTTTCGGATTAACCGCGAACATGACCGCAGGCTCGCCGTAGGCCCGCAGGATCTCCACGCTAACGCACGAGTCCTTGCCGCCGCCGATCAGCACGGCGGACTTGCGCGGTAGTGCCTTGCTTGCTGCTTCGCTAGCGACAGTCGGTTCGCCGCCGGGAGCGAATCCATCGGTCGCAGTGAAATTCACGCGCTCGACGATGTCGATGCCGTTGCGGTAGGCGAATTCGGCGAGGCCGCCGCGGTAGAGTTTTTCAAAGAAGCGGGCTTCGGCGCCGGTCAGCGGGTGGTTCGGACTGTCGATCTGCGAGGGCGCGAACGCCTTGTAGTAGCTGGCGCCGGCGGCGAGCCACAGCCCGCGGATCGCCTTGTCGAAATCGCGCGCCAACGGGGCATCGCCGACGGGTAACGGCCGCCCGAAATCGATTTCCTCGGCAAACGACAAGCCGTTGTCGAAGCCGTACCTGAGCCGCGCGACGCCTCGCTCGGCTTCGAGATCGTAACCCAGGAATTCGAAGCGCTCCGGTGGAGCGGGGAGATCGCGCATATCGGTTCCGTTGACTTTCGGCGGTTGCAGCAATCGTTGCGGCAATTGTCCGGCGTTGCCCGCCGGGCGCCGCCATCTGGATGAGCGAACCGCCTATAGCATGAGCCGGGCCGGGAGCGCGATAGAGGCGAGGACGAGGGGGGAGTCCATGTTATGGATACAGCCTAATCCCTTCTTTCTTGACGGCTGGTCCGACTACTTCTGAACCTAGATCTTCGTCGAGGCATTCAAGATGAATTGGTGCACCTAGGTTCAAGTCAGGGTCGGACTTGAACTTATTGTGCCAGTTGAACCATGTGGTCCATGGCATTTCTACAGCGAGATCGATGTCGCTGTCCGGCCGCGCTTCGTCGCGCGCGCGACTGCCGTACAGAAAAACAGATCCTATTTCCGGATGCTTCGCGGCCCAGGTTCGGATCTTTTCCACATCGATGTCACAAAGTTGCATTCGCGGAACAATCCAGTTCATATGAGCGTATCGGCGGGGGCAACGTGCCAAAGCTGCGTTGTCTGTCGCTCTGCCCGTACTGACAAGGCCCCGTAGCTCATCAGGATAGAGCACGAGATTCCTAATCTCGGGGTAGCAGGTTCGAGTCCTGCCGGGGTCGCCAGTCGGGCTGGGTCCGTCTCCGGGGCGGAAGCATCGGCTTCTTCTCGTCTCCAATTCGAAAATACCTAAACGGTCGGCCTTGCCCGCTCCATAGCGCGGCTCTTCGGCTCTTCGCTGAATGCGGGGGCAGGGTCTGTTTTTCGACCTCCCATGACGGTTGTTTGTCGATATTTCAGCATCGTCTCGATGATCCTCGCGATCCAGCGCAGAGCGCTCTGACGGATGTTCGCCAAGCCGATGGACATCTCTCGCTCCCGTTTATATGCCGCGACCGTCAGGTTTCTATAGATGACGGTAATCGGATAGAAAGGACAATGGCATTCCGACCAGACATGAGGCACAAGAGAATCTGATAATTCCGCAATCCTGGTGTTGCGTCGTTGACGCTTGGCAGACCCCGTCCCGGCAACCGGGCCCAAGCCTCAGATGCCAAAAGCACGCTGGAATCTCTTATACGATTGCCTAGCGCGAAGGAGACCCCTCCGGATGGAGCTCAACAAGACGACAACGCACGCGGTGCGGCTCCTGATACAATGCGCTCAACTTGAAGATGAGATCGTCAAGGTCGCTCAATTGGCGGAGCAGCTCGATCTTTCGACGCAGAACGCCTTCAAGATCGTGCACCTCTTGTCGCGGGCCGGCTTCGTTGCTCCGGTGCGAGGGCGGAATGGCGGCGTGCGGCTTGCACGGCCGGCTAACGAGATCGGCGTTGGCGAGGTCGTGCTCGCGATGGAGTATCCCGCGATCGAAGCCCAGGCGGGCGGATCCACCAAGCGGTCGTCGGATCGTCCCGTTGTCCCGCTTGTCGAGGAAGCGTTTCGTGCTTTCATCGAGGTTCTCAATCAGAACACCATCGCGGATGTTGCGCGCGGCAATGCCAAACCCAAGGCACAGCCCAAGAAGCCAACGGCGAAATCGCAAAGCGGCCGGAAGGCAAAGCCGACACGCGCCAGGAATTTGCGGGCCAGTGCGGCGGCCAAGCGCTCTTCTCCGCGACCGAACTGAGCTAACACAGTTTAGATTTTTTATAATCCGAATTTTGAGCCGTTCTAATCAATTGCGGGCTCCAAGTTGAATTCGCGTCCAAATGGATAATTCCCGGCATTACATATTGACGCCCGGCAATTCCTCCCGTTTTCTAAGTGCTGGGCCATCCGGTCCGTTTTGTCCGATGTCGGGGCCTTTAACCCCTTCGATTGGAGTTACCGATGACGAGTATTATCAGATCGCCGTCCTGTGCGATCGAACCCCGCGATGTCGCGGGTCAAGACCTTACCTCCGCCGAACTACTGGTTGGCTATGGCTTCCGGGGCTGGATCTCGGGCTATCAGACCGGCGACATCTCCCACTGGGAGCGCGTCTGGTGCCTCTATTCGAACCTGCTGCGTCCGTCGAGCGCCCGGGTCTGCGTCGGCTATCTGTCCTCGTGGGCCAAATCGGTGCAGGCCTCCAGCCGACGACGGGTCGAAGTCGCCGACATTGCCGCGAGCGGTTTCTGCCGCGACGAGTGCCTCGCGATTTCGATGATTGCCGCCAGCCAGCACAGCACGTGTCCGGCGATGCGGGCGTGTGCTTTCGCGTTGATCGACAGCGCCATGGTGGACGATGTCGTCACCAACGCTGAGACGTTCGCTATAACGATGCGAAGCCAGGACAAGGTCGTGTCGCCGCGTTGGATCGTCAACGCCAACGCTTATTGCGATCCGGACGCCCGCCTGCCGCATTAAGCCGATCCTGCGGGGGGCAGGGGTCAAAGGCAATTCGGGTTACGGGCGGTTGCCGGGTCTCGACGTTGCGATGTCTGGCGGGGATCCGCGCCGTTACGCCGACGCGACCGACGCTTGCTCAGATCCATATCTTCGCCAGCATCCACACGCCCATGGCGAACATCATGACGTTCTCGGTCAGCGAAATTGCGCCAAGCGGCACATTGCTGCCGCCGCCGACGCAAGCGCATTTCAATTCGCGCTTGTCGATATAGACCGCCTTGATGACTGAAACCGCTCCGACCGCGCCGATGAAGATAGCGACAGGAGACGCAATCCAGATCAGTGCGCCTGCCAGCATGAGAATGCCGGCAATCGCTTCGCCGAATGGATAGAAATAGGCATACCGCAATTGGCGCATTGCCAGCAGGTCGTAGGTGATGAACTGGGTGGAGAAGCTTTCCAGATCCTGAAGCTTCTGGATGGCCAGAATACACATCGAGATCGCGATGAACCATTCGAAAGCACGCAAGGTCGTGACCGACCCGAATGCGGCCCAGCTCAGAGCTGCAGCCATCGCGGCAGCAACCGAGAAGATCGCGATAATTGGCTGATACGTCGTTTCGTTACCGCTGGACGTGGCGATGCCGAAGTAAGTCTGCAGATCCTCGTAACCGCCGATCCGTTCGCCATCGATGAAAGCTTGCGGGGTCGTTTCGACGTTGTGGTCTGCTTTGAAGGCTTCGGTCTCGGCGCGGGTGTCGAGCGTATGGTCGCGAACGTCGTATCCCTTGCGCTCTAGCAGATGCTTCGACTTCAAGCCGAAGGGGCAGATGTGGTCGCGCGTTTCCATACGATAAAGGTCGGCTGTCTCACTCAACGCTGCATCCTCCTTCGCGAAGGGTGTGGTGCCCGTTGCCGGGTCCACAAACCCTGCCCGTGTCGTTCTGCAAAAACGTAGAGCTTCCTTCGAGGTTCCGCTTATGGGGAACGCCTTCTGCCCCCCAATTGATACGTGGACTCCGGATCGCTGAATAACGTGGAAAAGCGGGGCATCCTTCTGTACCGGATCGCGAATCGGGTAAAGTCATTAATTAATAATCTGTTAAAAGACTGTTTCCCGAAAGGGCTGGTATGAGCAGAAAGATCGCCGGCGCTTCGGTTCTTCTTTTGTTTTTGAGCGTCGTAGAGGGAAGGGCCCAGCAGAAGATCGAAACGACGGGCTTCAAGGAGTCCCAGGCGAAGGTCAAACCCGCGGCCATCCGGCCGGGAGGGCTGGAAAATATTGGCCATGTCATCGCCGATGGGATCGTCGTTACCGGCAGCCTGCAAGCCGAAGGGGGCAAGGACACCAATCCCGACCGCCTGTTCGGCGGCGACGGCTCGGCGTTCGGCCGGACCGATGGTGGCCTGACGCTGGGGATCGTTAAGGGCAAGTCGGCCACGACCTTCAGCCTCAAAGGCGGCTATCTAAACTATGCCGACCTATCTCGCGATGACCGCTACGATGCGGGCGCCTCGGTCGATACATTCTATCAATTGGCGCCGGGGCATGAACTCACGGCCGGCGCATTTTATCTTCGCGACGAAATCTCGTTCACGAAAACCGAAGTTGTCGGGTCGTACGCCGAATATGCTTACGCGGATGAAAATGCCGAAGCGTTCGCGCAATCCCGATACAGCAATGTCCGCTACATCAATGGGGATAATGCGGGCCAGCTTGTCCCATTCTTTCAGAATTCGGCTTTCGATGTTCAAAAGGTTCAGCAGCAGGCCGGCCTGCTGGTCGGGCGGCAGAATCCAATTGCCGCATATGTCCGCGGCGAAATCGGCGCCGTCGACTACACCGACCAGCGCGCGGAAACGGTCATCGACCGCGACGGCATCGACCTTTGGGGCGTCGCAGGGCTGCGGTTCACCTTCTCGCCGTGGCTGCGGCTGGAGGCCGGTGTGCGCGGCAATTACCGCGACCTCGAAGACGCTCAGATCCACGATGTCGCCCGCGGTGGCTTCGATGGCGCGATAACCTGGGCGCCGAGTGCGCGCTTGCGCACACGACTGGCTATCGAGCGGCGTATCGACGAGGCGTCGACGCCCTTCGCTGTCGTCGCCGACGCGCTTGAGTACTCTGGCGAACTCGTCTGGCGTCCGACACTTCAGGCGCAACTTTCCCTGCGTGCGTCGCAGGAGAAGTCCGAGGAGATCGGCCAGGCGCTTACCTTTGTCGAGCGGACCATCGCCGGCGAAGCGACGTATGATTTCACGCAAGGTATTCAGGTCTACCTTGCGGCCGAGTACGAGCGCACGTCCATCGAGGAGACGGAGGCCGAATACGACCGGTTCCGCATCGGGGCGGGCACGCGCATCCAGTTCAAGCCAAGTACGTTCGATCCTGTGCCTGCCGGTGCCGTCGCGGCTTATGCGGCTGAACGAGAGATTCCCGATCCTTGGGGTATCCGGCAGTCGAAGCTCACCACCTCGGTCGGCTACGGCTCGTTCTTCCTGCCCGAGATACGCATGACCAAGCGGACCGATGCGTTCGTGACCGAGACCGTCGGAGAAGTGCTGGATCATGACGGGCGGGTGGACGGCGTGAAGGTCGATCTCGCCTACCGCGACATCGCCGCATTCGAAGGTCGCGACGGACGGTTGGCAACGTTCGGCGTGACGGGCTTTTTCGCAGCCTATGCGCGGGACGACCGTTCCCGGTGCGAGGTCGATTTGCGGCCAAACGGTCTCGATTGCCTTTACTTCAACGTGGTCGATCCCGGCGCGGGCGATAACAACACCGGACCCTTCGGCCAGTTTGTCACGAATACGGAGCGCGAGGTTCGTTATTGGGGGGCCGCCGTCGAAGCCTATCTCGGACGCGGGCGGGTTCTGGCCGGCAGTCTGAAGGACGATCCCGTTCCCGTCTTCGCGCCATCCCCGTTCAAGGTCGGCGTGGCGTTCAAGGCGCTACAGCAGAAGAGCAGGCTCTTCGCCATCGACATCAGCGTGCCAGACCCGGTCGACTACACCGAGGATCTCGATGTTTATTATTACGGCCCCTATGTCGGCTACGGACGCCGTTTCGAACTCGGTCAAGGCTTCAGCATCGGGCTGGGTGCGGAGGCTGGCGTTTACTACACCGACGCTTCCTATGATGGCGACTACCTCGCGTTCATCCCCATCGGCGCGAACACTTTCGTTACCGACAAAGGGCAGTTGAGCCGCAACCGCGACGACTGGTCGTTCATCGGGAAACTCGACGTCGACTTGATGCGCCAGGTGAGCTGGGGCGCTGTCGGTGTGTACGGCGAGGTGGAATGGTTCTCGCGTGTGCCGAAAATCGCCTATCGCGATCAGGAACTCGACGGCGGTTTTCCCTTCGACATTACCGGGCCGAATGCGGGAACGACGATCGAAACCGATCAGGCTTGGAACTATACCGTCGGCGCTCGCGTCACGGTCGATTTGCATCGATAGCGGTCGACCCTGCGGCAGGCCGAAGATAACGGCTTGGTCAGCGGCGGAAACCGCGCTGGCCAACGGCTTGCCGACCAGCGCCGATATTTCGGTCCATGTCGATGCTGCCGCGCCAAAAGCGGCGCGTGTCGAAACATTCAGCCTGTCTTTTGAGCCGGTTCTGACACCATAAAAAGTCGCGGGCCTTCGGCTTCGCTGCTTTGCCGTTCGGCCTCTCCCAGCCAGCGACCCGATGTGTGTAGTCTTGCGCCCCAGCCGGCAGGGATACCGGAACGAGCAAGCTTAAAGGGATCAAGACCGCGGATATCAACAACCGGTACATCGCTACGCACTCCGCAACAGGGTTACCCAGATCTTTATATTCGTTTCGAATTGATACATTTAACGCACTATTCTGGCGATGGAAAGTTGGCTTCGCCCGACAGGTGGTCCGGTAACCATCTGAGCGGCTTCCGGTTCTGCGAAACCTTCAGAATTACACTCAGGAGGCTGAAAGATACCGGCGGCGAGCCGGCCGTTTAACGTTAACGATAGGTTATCGAGACGGCTAAGATTTTACGCGTGCACTCTCCGAAGATCAGCAATCAAAAGGAGAGTGTCCTATGCGACTCGCCATCATTTCACTGAGCGTGATTGCACTTTTAGGCTCTGCCGGCATCGCGCAAGCAGGCGGCGGCTGGAGCAAGCCCTCAAGCTCCAAATCGAAACACTTCTATTATGCCAAGTCGTCGAACCAGGTTGCGGCGCGTCAGCATTACCGTTTCCGCGGTTGCGGCTGTCGTGGAAAAGGGAAGGTCGAGGGTTATTCCTACAAGGAACACCGCGACTATGCCCGCAAGACCAAGAACGGCTACGTCGCCGGCGGCAGCGGCACCGCGGAGAACGGGCTCCGCTGGAAGAACGCTCACGTTTCGGGGTACGGCTCGACAAGCGCTTCCGGCAGCTCGGCGGTCGGTTTCGGCAAGGGCGGCTACGGCATGTCGGGCGGCGGTTCGAAGAAGAGCAGCCGGAGACGCTGAGGGAACGTCCGCCGTACGCCTCACAGATCGATTTCCCGACCATCCGCCCTCGCGAAGGATTCGGCCATCACGACCCGGCATGGCGTTTGCTTCACCGAATTAGTCTGCGTTCAATCGGAGTCAATGCCATGCCGCGCTTCCTTACAGCCGCTCTCACCGCCGTGCTGTTTTTCAGCATCGTCGAAACGGCCGCCGCGAACGGTTGGAGCCGTTCGTCAGGGGGCGGCTTCGGGGTCTCCGCAAAGGCGTTGGGAAAAAGCTACACGCGCTACAAGGGTTCGGCTGGCTACGTCAGTCAGCGTAGTTCGGCGGGTACCAAATCGAGCTATTCGTACGGCGGCAAAATTCTCAACGGCACGGCCTACGCCAAGACGAAGAACAAGGTTCACGTCGGCGGCTGCAAGAAGTGCGGGAAATCCAAAGTCTACATCAAGGATCGGACCGAGGCCCGGACCAAGGTCCACGCGAAGGGCAAGAAGATTCTGCTGAAAGCCCGCGCGAAGAACTACCTCAAGGTCAAAGTTCAAGGAAAGCTCTGGTACGAGAACGAGCAAACCACAATTGCCATTGGTCGCCATACGCCGCTGGGTTCGCAGGCGGCTTCCTGGGCGCGCAACAACGGTAGCATCAGCGCAAAAGGCAAAGTGCGTTATTCGAACGGTAACGTGGCTACGACCAGCGTGCGCCTGAAGTAGCCGCCGGCGTCAATTCCTATTCAGGAGACGCGGTGCATCGTCCGCCGCCTGCGCGTCTCGCTTTCCATATCTTATTCGATTAGCGTCAGCGAATGTCGGGCTGCGATCCGCTTGAGCGCCTTCGTCCAATGAAGCCAGAACTCTTCGGGATGATCTCCAGCGGCACGTGCCGCAGTGTCGTGGGCTTCCTCAAGTTCGACCAGGAATCCGATGTCGTCCTCCGTTTCCGCGCCCAATGCATCGAAGACGAACGGCGGTAGATCTTCCGGATCGCGATCCTCCAGGTAATCGGCATAGAGTGCATCCGGGAGCAAGCAGCCGATGACGCTCTTCCTGCCGTCTGCTGAACGGTAGAAGCAGCCGCTCTTTTGCCGGCTGGGACCGCCCTGCAGGCGGATAAACCGGACGATCGCATCGAACACCAACTGCTGATCCATCGATTGAGTGACGACCTCCCAACAAGGGGCGCATACCGGCCAGGCGAGGAACCCGCGTTGTCGACAGGCGTTGCATTTGGCGTCTGTCAGTAACTGGTCCGAAAATATGCGCTTTCTGCTTTTGGCGATGGTGGCCGCGGCCATCGGCGCTACAGCCTTTATAACCCTTTTCCCGGAAACCGCCGCCCGTTGGCTTCCTTCGCCGGTTGCCGGCCTGATCGACGAAGACGCGGGTTCGGAAGGGAAAGCGGGCGGAGCTCAGCGCAGCGTACGCGTGGTGGCGGACCGGCCGACGGTTTCAACGGCACGCACGGAATTCGTCACAACCGGCACGATCACGGCGAAAGAGACCGTTCAGCTCGCTTCGGAATTGAGCGGCCGCGTCGTTGAGGTTTTTGTCGAAGACGGTTCCCGGGTCGAAAAGGGCGATCCGATTGTACGGTTCGACGATGCCGAAGAACGTGCGGCTGTTTCCGCCGCGGAGAGCGCGCTGCGTGAGGCGCAACGCAACCTGGAACGCAAGCGGGAACTCGGCGAGGACGATTACGCAAGCGAAGCGACGATTGACGATGCCAAGGCGTCGGCTCAGTCGGCGGAGTCGCAATTGCAGCAGGCGAAGGAACGGCTCAAGAATCAGACGATCCGCGCCCCCTTTCCGGGCCGGATCGGTTTCATCGATATCGCCGCCGGCGCTTATCTCAGTCCCGGCTCCGAGATTGCCCGGCTTGCGACCACCGACCGCCTGAGGGCAACCGCGCAGGTCCCGCAATCGGTGGTCGGCAAGATCGAGATCGGTTCACCGGTTTCCGTGGTTCAACTCGACGGCGGCGAAACGATACAGGCGCAGCTCGACACCATTTCGCCTCTCGCGGGAGAGGCGGCACGTTCCGTTACGGTCGAAGCCAGGCTCGATGAACCGAAGGGCCTGCGCCCGGGCGCCTTCGTCGAGGTGCGGATCGTGACGGAGAAGCGCGACGATGCGCTTTTCATCTCCGAGAGCGCCCTGCTACGGCGCGGGCGGACAACGCTCGTTTACATCGTCGGTCCCGACAACAAGGCCCGCGAAGTCGTTGTCGAAACCGGAGAACGCCGCAACGGAAAGATTGAAATCAGGGCTGAAGCGCTCAGTCCGGAAAGCCGGGTCGTGGTCAGCGGACTGCAGAAAATCGAGGACGGCACGCCGGTGAAGACTGTCGCCAAAGATGACGGCGAAGGCGCAGGTTCCGGTGATGCGAGGGGCCGGGAAACGTCGAACGCTGCCGGGGCGAGTTCTGGCTGACGGATCGACAGCGTCCGCGGCATCTCCTTCCCGTCTGAAGGCGCGCCGCGAACGATAGGCCAAGGCTCCCCGGCTACGGGGCAGTGGAAAACAAGGGCGGCAGGTCGCGGCTCGAGGGCCGCAAAGCGCTGCCGCAACGGCCCAGCTCAAGTTCGGCCGCGAAAGTTACAGGAGAGCATGCTCAGCACCCTATCCATCAAGCGCCCCATCGTGGCCGCCGTATTCGCACTCTTGCTGATTGCGCTCGGAATCGGGGCGCTGCTGCGCTTGCCGGTTCGCGAATATCCGGACGTCGATCAGCCCGTCGTTTCCGTCGGCATCACCTATCCGGGCGCCTCTGCTGAAGTCGTGGAGCGCGACGTTACGCGGCTCGTCGAAGACAATCTCAACGGCATCGAGGATATCGACCAGATCACTTCGACGAGCCGCGAGAGCTTCTCCCAGATCAACGTGCGCTTTGCGTTGACGCGCGATCTGGACGGCGCCGCGGCGGATGTGCGCGACCGTGTCTCCGCGGTTCAGCAGGATTTGCCCGACGAGGTCGACGAACCCGTGATCTCGAAGGCGAGCGCCGATGCCGACGCCATGCTGTGGGTGACGTTGACGAGCGAAGACCGCGACCGCAAGGCGCTCACCGATTTCGCCATTCGCCGCCTTGTCGACCCGCTTTCCGTGGTGCCGGGAGTGGCGCAGGTCATTATCGGCGGTGAGCGCCGCTATGCCATGCGGATCTGGCTGGATGCGACGCGCATGCGGTCGTTCGGTTTGACGGTGCCAGACGTCACGCGCGTTCTGCGATCGGAGAACATCGAGGTGCCGGCCGGGCGCGTGGAAACAGGGCCGCGCGAGCTGACGGTCCGCACCGACACCAAATTCCAGGATCCGGAATCGTTCGCTCAACTCGTCGTCGCGCGCCGCGACGGCTATCAGGTGCTGCTTTCCGACATCGCAGAGATCGAAACGGGTGCGGAGAGCTACCGAAGTGCCGTCTACCGGTCGGGCATTCCCGCTGTCGGCCTTGGCGTCGTCCGGCAATCGGGTTCGAACGCGCTGGCGGTCGCCAACGCATTCAAGTCGCGTCTTGCGGAACTCGAAGGCGTCATACCCGACGACATCGAAGTCGACATCTCCTACGACCAGTCGATCTTCATCGAAGGCTCGATCAACGAGGTTGTGCGCACGCTTTTTATCACGTCGTTCCTCGTCATTGCGGTCATCTACCTTTTCCTTGGGTCGCTCAAGGCCACGCTTGTTCCGGCGGCAACCATCCCGACATCGTTGTTCGCCACGTTCATCGTTCTCTACGCGCTCGGGTTTTCGACGAACACCCTCACCCTTTTGGCGCTCGTCTTGGCAATTGGCCTTGTTGTCGACGATGCCATCGTCGTTCTCGAAAACGTCACGCGTTACCGGGAGCGCGGTCTGCCGAAACTGGTGGCGGCCGTGGAAGGTGCGAAGGAGGTGTTCCTTGCCGTCGTCTCGACGACAGCCGTGCTGGTCGCGGTGTTGCTGCCGGTGGCGGCCATCCAGGGCTTTGTCGGCCGGCTGTTCACGGAATTCGCGATGGCACTGGCGGCTGCCGTCGTGTTCTCGTCGTTCCTGGCTTTGAGCCTGGGAGCAATGCTTGCCTCGAAGGTGGCCGAACCGGCGGAAGACAAGAGCGAGCGGAACATCGTCTCGCGCATCTTCGTCGGTTTCGTCGAATGGCTCGAAGGGCGCTACCGCTCGGCTGCTTCGGTGATCGTGAAGTCCGGCTGGCCGGCGCTCATCGTTGCCGTCCTGCTTGGCGGTACGATCGTTCTTTTGCTGCAAATTCTGCCGGGCAAATTGGCGCCGACCGAGGACCGCGGGACGTTCATTATCCCGGTAACCACGCCGGAAGGTGCCAGCCTCGCGGAAACGCAGGACGTGGTCGAGAAGATCGATAGACTTGTTGCGAATTACGCCGGTTCCGACGGACCGGTCGACCAGACGATCGCCATTGTCGGTACCGGGCGTCAGGGCCCGCCACAGGTCAATGAAGCGCTCGTCATCGTGAAGATGAAGCCATGGGGCGAGCGCGATGTTTCCCAACAGAGCCTGGTGAAGGAACTGACGCCGCGCATCCTTTCGCTGCCGGGTGCAGAAGCGATTGCCATTTCGCCACCGAGCCTGGTGCCCAACGGTTTCGGGAAACCGATCCAATTCGTCATCAGCGGTACCGAATACGACAAAGTCTATGAATGGGCGAAGACGGTTTTCGCGGAAGCCAAGGCGCTCGGCACCATGAACAGCCTGAAGATCGAGTTCGACCGGCGCTCGCCACAAGCCGTCGTCGAGGTCGATCGCCGGCTGGCCGCCGACCTCGGCGTCTCCGTTGCCGATATCGGCGAGACGCTGCGTGTTTTCATGGGCGGCGATGACGTCACCGAGTACTACGTGCGGAATGAGACGTACGAAGTGATGGTGCGTGGCCGTGCCGAGGATCGCGATCAGGTCGCCGACCTCGGCAGGCTGGCGGTGCGGAACTCATCCGGCGAACTCGTGCAGCTGGCGGCCGTCACCGATATCCGCGAGCGGGGTACGGCGGCAAGCTACCGCCGGGTGGATCGGCTGCCATCGGTGGTGATCTCCGCCGTCCCAGCTGACGGGCAGGACATCGCGGCCATCCTCACGAGCCTTGAGGAAATCGTTGAGAAGAAACTTCCGGACGACGCGCGGGTCAACTATCTCGGGCTATCGCGAGAATTCAAAGACGCGTCATCGGGTGTCGCGGTCGTCTTCGGTCTGGCGTTGGTCGTCGTCTACCTTGTGCTTGCGGCTCTGTTCGAAAGCTTCGTCTATCCGGTCGTAATCCTGTTCGCGGTTCCGCTCGCGGTCGCCGGGGGGCTGGCAACCCTCGCGGCGCTGGGCCTCAGCCTGAACATCTATTCACAGATCGCGCTTTTGTTGCTCATTTCACTCTTGGCGAAGAACGCCATTCTCGTTGTCGATTTTGCGAATGTGAGGCGCGCGCAAGGCGACGACATCGAGACTGCGGTGACCGCGGCGGCCGAGACACGCTTTCGGCCGATCCTGATGACTTCAATCGCGACCGGATTCGGCGCCGTTCCGCTCGCCCTCGCCATGGGGCCGGGCGCCGAAGCGCGGAGTGTTATCGGCGCGGTGATGATCGCCGGCGTTCTTGTCTCGACGCTTATCACCTTGTTCGTCGTCCCCGGCCTTTACCGGCTTGCCGCGCGTTTTGCCGGCATCCCCGGCGCCGTGGCTGAGCGGTATCGCCGCCAGAAAGAGCGGGTCGCAAGTGCGCACGAAGACAGCGGTGACGAGGATGGCGAAACGAGCCCGGGGGAATGACCTGAGCGTTCAGCTCATTTGGTGCGCCCTTTGGCGCGGGCGCCGCCGATGCGGAGGGCTATCGAGCGCGTGAGCCGGATTTCGCTCAACCTAGATGTGAACTTTCAGGAGGTTGTTCATTGCAGCCGGAGGATGTTGTCCATCCGGCCCGACCCGGTGAGGCTGAAGTCGCCAAACAAACAGCGATTCGCCGGGGGACCGAATGAACAGCCGCAATAATGCCCGCCTGACGCCGCCCGGTCGAGAGGCCATGGTCCGCGCAGTTGTTGAAACAGGCCTCACCAAGGCGGCAGCCGCCCGCCGTTTCAACACAATTACGAGAACCGTCGCCAAATGGGTACGCCGCTTCCGCGATCCAGGCGTCGAGGGGATGCGCGACCGTTCCTCCAGGCCCCATTCCGTGCCGAGCCAAACCCCACTGGCCACACGTGCGATGCCGTCGAATTCTTGCGCCGGCAGCGCTACACGCAGGCTGCCTTGCCGTCGAACTCGCCCTGTCGCCAGCTACCGTCAGCCGCATCCTCAAGCGGCGCGGATTGAGCCTCCTCTCGTCACTCGAACCTGCCTAGCCCAGGCCACGCTACGAACGTGCGACGCCTGGTGAGATCATCCATATAGACATCAAAAAGCTTGGGCGCTTTAATGCCATAGGCCACCGCATCACCCGCGACAGGAGCGGCCATGCAACCACGGGAAAGCCGGGTTGGGAATATGTTCACGTCGCCATCGACGACAACTCGCGCGTTGCCTTCAGCCAGATCAAGCCGAGCGAGAAAAAGGAGCCGGCCGTCGCGCATCTCAAGGCAGCCGTCGCCTACTATGAAAGCCTCCGGGTGACCGTCACACGGGTCATGACCGACAACGGCGCCTGCTACAAATCCAAACTCTGGGCCAGAACCTGCCGCGAACTCGGCATCAAACACCTGCGCACCAAACCCTACACGCCGCAGACAAACGGCAAGGCCGAGCGCTTCATACAGACCGCAATCCGCGAGTGGGCCTACGCCACGGCCTTCGAGACATCCGATCAGCGCCGCGATGAACTGCCAAGTTGGCTGCATCGCTACAACTGGCACCGCCCTCATGCTAGCCTCGGCGGAAAGCCACCCATCAGCCGGCTTCGCCTAACCGGGAACAACCTCTTGAGGCACCACAGCTAGGCCGCAGGGCTTGGGAGCAAGGCGACCCGGCGCGAGCGCTGCCCATGAGGAGCGCCGTCAGGCGCGTGAGCCAAAAATACTGGAGCCGAGGGGGAATCGACCTGCCCCAGACAAGCTATGACCGTGTGGGCAATAAAAATGGAAGGGGTGAGATCGGTGAACAGTACGCCGCCGATCCGAAGTTCAGGGGGGCGTCAATATCTGAGGATGTGGTGGAGCCGAGGGAAATCGAATAAGTCATAGAAAACAAGCGCTTGCCAGTCCCAACCCCTTCGAGAAGCCTCACTTTGGAGCATAATTATTTTCAGGGCGTTCCCAAACTGTTGGCGCTATTTGTGGCTCGTCTGTCGACGTGACTCGCTGGCAGCGCGCAACGCATGAACTGGCACGTGGAGAAATCCCAGTGTGTGGCAAGTCCGGATGTCTCGAAAGGCAGGGCCGCGTAGCGCTTCCCATTTTTCACCGCCGCGATCCAAGGCATCACCATCGCGAACGATCTGCGCGGCGGCGAGATACGACTTGAGGATCTAGCGCCGCGCATCCGCGCTTTCGTTTTTCGCCGTAGTGTAGAGCAGCAGTTCGAGCGCCGGCAGTCCCTGTAGCGCCACGGACTGTTCCGCCACCGGTGACGTTCGGCTCAGCAAAAAATGTTAGAAAAGGTATTGCCGCGTCACGGTTAATCGGGCTGCTGGCGTTGTAAAGTTCGGTAGCTTGATGTCAGCGTCGTGAATGGGCCGGCGGAGTTCGTTCTGAACGAAAGCAGGCTTTCTGGACTCTTGTCCGGTGCTGACGTCTTCGAGCACACTCAGCTCCCTGTCATGGGAAGTGTTGGCGCCGCAAACCAGGAATTTACTCCCGTTGACCTCCCGCATCATCCGACGCTAACTGCCTTGAAATCAGGTGTCTAATAGGCGTTCGGAGATCAGTCAGTCGTGAGAACCATCAAAGCACTTCTTCCTGTCGCAGCTTTCGCCGCAGCTACAACAAGTGTCAGCGCAGAAGGTTTTCTCGTGCAGAGAACCGAGCGACTGCCCGACATCGAGGTGGGCCTCGGCGCCGCAGGCTATGGCGTCTCTCAGCACGAATATAATCTGGAAACGGGCAAGGGTTATCGACTCTGGATCAAAGCAACTGGCGCAAAGGAATGCGCTTTTACTTCGCCGGAATTCTTCAAGCATGTGTGGTTCCGAAAAATTGAAGTCAACAATGTCGAATTAAAGTTTCAAGCTGTGTATGAAATTGAATTCGAACGCGAGGGCTCGGCCGAGCTCTTTTTTACTCCCATTAAGCCTGGTGAATATACGTGGGAGTGCAAGGGGTTGGCGGACCGCGGAATGTTTGGAAAGATCAATGTGAAATGAAGGGCTGTGCTGTCTCAGGTTGCGGCCCAGCGGCTTCCCTAGAAGTCGCCTTGCAAAGTTGAGTTGTCCGTCGCTGGCGAGTGGCCGGGCAATTCAGCTTGTGAGCATCAGCTGGTTAGTTACACATCTCCGCCGGCGGTGCCCCCTCGGGCCTGCGGCCTGCCGGCTATGGAGGAAGACCGCCTATTGGCTTTTTTGCAGCAGCTGGAGATGATTGAATTTTCTAGGTTCCGTTTCAATCCTGCAGGTCCGCTCGTCGTTGCTCTCAGGCGACGCACACGTCACTCGAATGCCGTCCGGATAATGACTCTGATTGCTGCACTCGCCGAGGTATGTCCATGAGCCATCTTTTTCCTCGCTCCGGGTCAAGCCGACCAATTGGCATTCTGACTTGAGCATAATTAGCCGTCCTACTTGGTAGTCTTTCAGCTCGGCCCGAGCCGGGAGAACTGCAACCGTGGTTGCCGCTACGAAGATCATGTACAAACACGTGCATCGATAAATTGTGCGGGTTTCCAGATTTGCGCTCGAAGTTAAGGGCTTGCGAATTGAGCTTTCCGCTCGGCTTATCGGCAGTAGAGCGTCGCGCCACGATATTTCATTCTTCCGGCTGCGCGTCGACGTAGGTGCGAATCGCCCACATCGCTTCCTGGCTGATCAGGCCTTCGAACGGCGGCATCTTGGTCGCGCCGTTGTGAATGGCGCCTTTGCGCACGCGGTTGATGTACCAAGAGTCGCCGTCAGGATCGCTTTCAAGGTACCTCAGATCGGGTGCCAGACCGCCAGATTTTACTTCGAGGCCATGACAGCGCGCGCAGTTGGAATTATAGCCCGAGGCACCAATCGAAATGGCGAGTTCGTCTCCCTTGTAGGGGTTCTTGCTCAACCACTCCTGACCGAGTTCCTTGAGGCCAGTGGTGTCGACTGGTTGCGGCGCTCCGTCGCCGTGAGCAAGAGCGCCACCGGCCGCCGATAGTATGAGGGTGGCAGACAGAAGGCCTTTCAGCATACGTTTCATCGTTTCTCCTTGCTCGATTTTTCAGTGTTTGGGTGTTTCTTTCATGCCGGATCGATCCATATTTTCCACGCCGCGCTGCCATCGATCTGCAGCGAATACGTTCCCGGTTTGTCGATCAGGAATGTGTCTTCCCCGCCCCCGCCAATATGGAGGTTCTGAAGGACCTCGCCATTTTCATCGAGAAGGTAGAGGACGAAAATCACGCCTTCGCTGCGAAAGCGCAGAAAATGCGGTTTGTCGATTTCGAATGGTTTCGTTTTATACCCCAGCTTTCCAGCAAAGCGCGGCGGTGCATTTTTTTGAGCCACTCGATCGAAGCATGCAAGGCGATCGGAAGGCGCCTCAACCCGCCTGCATTCCTGCAGCGCATCCACCAGAGCGCGCTCGGCGCGGTTGCTGAGCCCCCCCGACGGGCTATCAGCAACAGCCGGGAAGATCAAGGCGAGCATCGCGACCGCTACTATTTGGCGTTTCAGGACGCTCATTGATCGGAAGCGGCGCGACCCAGCCCTTCCTTCGCCTCGAACTCCCAGACGGGCTCATTCGTTTGCCAATTATGCGGACATCCCTGGCAGCCATCCATTACGGCATCCTGAAAAATAGTATATTTGAGCTTTGCGCCCTCGAAGACCGCATGGGCAAGGTTTGTATTGTAGAGTTTTGCTTCCTGCAGATCGGCATTGTTCAAGAGTGCACGCTCGAAATTCGCCTTGTTCGCACGCATCATTTCCAGGTTCGACGCTGTCATGTCCGCACCGGTAAAATCCGCTCCAACAGCGCGACTGAATGATAAATCGGCTCCGCGCAAACTTGCATCGACGAATTTCACGCCATGCAGGAACCCTATAACCAGATCGGCGCCGTCCAGGTTGGCGCCGGACAAGTTGGCGCCCTTCAGATTTGCGTGCCTCAACTTGGCTCGCGCGAGATTCGCGCCCCTCAGGTCCGCGCCGCTAAGGTCGGCTTTCTTAAGATCGGCGTGTCGCAGGTCGGCGTGCCGGCACACGGTTTTCGGTTTTATTTCGCAGCCGTTTACGATCCAAGGAGAAGGTCTGGCATCTTCGTTCTTGATCTCCTCATAGGCTGACGATGGGGTGGAGCAAAGTGCGGCCATCGCAGCAAGCAAAAGCGGCCAGCGCGCACCGTGCGTTACAACGGATGAGAGGTCGGCGCGGCCTGTATTTCTCTGCATCGTCTATCTCCCGAAGTATCGCGTCGGTTGGCACTGGCCGTTGAGTTCGGTGGCTGCCTCAGCGGGTTTGATGCGGCAGCCACCAGGGAGACGTCCTCGGGCATGAGGTTCCCGAAGACGAAAGTTTGAATGGCGTTAGTCGGATGAAGCGACCTGCTTGGGCAGACCGAAGACCCAGAACGAACCGCCTTGGCTGACCTGCTTCGTCATGTCAGCCATGTCGCCGCCCCACAGAGGAACCGCGCCGCCGTACCCGGAGGCCAAGCCGATGTACTGCTTTCCGTCCATTTCCCAGGTGACCGGCTGGGAAACGATGCCGGAGCCCGTCTGGAACTTCCACAGTTCCTTGCCCGTCTTGGCGTTGAACGCCTTGACATAACCGTCCGACGTGCCGGTGAAAACGAGGTTGCCCTTCGTGACAAGAGCGCCGGCCCAAAGCGGCATGGCTTCCTTGTGCGTCCATACGATTTCACCGGTCGCCGGATCGATCGCCGTCAACGCGCCGACATGGGTCTCGAACTGACGCTTGATGCGGAAACCCTGACCGAGATAGGCGGCACCCTTCTTGTAGGTGACATTTTCGGTCCAGTAGTCCTCGGTCCAGTGGTTCGCCGGGATGTAGAACAATCCGGTTTCCGGGCTGTAGGCCATCGGCATCCAGTTTGTTCCGCCAAGGAAGTTCGGCGTAACTTGGATCGTCTTGCCGCGCTTTTCGCCTTCAGCCGGAGGCGGCGGACGCTGACCGGCCACTTCCATCGGTCGGCCTGTCTTGAGATCCCACCCCGTGGCCCAGGAGATGTCGGGCACAAATGGATAGATGCCAAAGGCGCCGCCGGCCTGTTTGGAGATCTTGCCGTCGCGCTTCGTCAGTTCGTCGAGTTTGGTCACGAAGAAGTAGCCGTTGCGGTCGGCGTGAGCACCGGCGCGAACAACGGAGCCATCCTTCTGCTTCATATCGAACAGCGTGATCGGGTTGTTGCCTGAGAAGTCCCACGCATCGTTCGGCGTGTGCTGGAAGAAGCCGACAAGCTCACCCGTGGAAGGTTCCAGGTAGGCCTGACCCGACGTGTAGAGGCTGTCGTAATCCTGCCAGTTGCCGTCGAGGCCCGAACGGTACCAGGTGTTCCAGGGAGCCGGGTTGCCCGTTCCAACGACGATCGTGTTTGTCTTGACGTCAAATGTGGCCGTCTGCCAGGGGGCGCCGCCACCATGATTCCAGGCTTCCCGCTTTGTGCCGTCCTTTTTGTTGGGCCAGGAGGGAGCCTTCGGATCACCTGTGTGCGTCGAGTCCTTTCCGTTGAGGCGGCCCATGTGGCCTTCAACGAACGGCCGCATCCAGATTTCTTCACCCGTCATCGGATCGCGGGCGAACAGTTTACCGACAACACCGAACTCGTCACCGGAGGATCCGTGAATAAGCAGCACCTTGCCGGTCTTCTGATCCTTCACGATCGACGGTGCGCCGGTCATGGTGTATCCGGCGGTATGATCGCCGAATTTCTCTTTCCAGACGACCTTGCCGGTGTCCTTGTCGAGCGCGATCATCCCGGCATCTAGGGTGCCCATGAAGAATAGGTTCTTGTAAAGCGCGCCACCGCGATTGACGACGTCACAGCATGGCCGGATATCGTCGGGCAGACGGGCCTGGTAGCTCCACAGCCTCTTGCCGGTCTTGGCGTCGAGTGCAAATGCACGCGAATAAGACGCGGTCACATAGATGACGCCATCATGGACGAGGGCCTGCGTTTCCTGTCCGCGTTGTTTCTCGTCGCCGAACGAGAACGACCAGACGGCCTTCATGTCCTTGACGTTCGTATCGTTGACCTGAGTCAGTTCACTGTAGCGATGGTTGCGCAGACCCATGCCCCAATGAACGACATCGCCGGTCGTCTTCTCATCGTTGAGAATGTCTTCCCATTCGACCGGTTTGGTCTTCAGTGCTTCTTCTGCATTTGCGACGGTTGCACCCATGGCGGCGAATGCGATCAGCGCAATTGCAGAGCCTCCTGCGAGCAATCGTGCAGTTCTATTCCCTTGCATGCGTTCTTCTCCCAAAATTTGAGCTTTGACCCTTTTAGTGGCGTCTGTGTTTCGGCAGGGATTTAGATGAGGTCTATTTCCGCCGGCAGGTAGCTCGTGACCTCAAGGCCGACCTCGATTTCAAGGACGGCTGGCTTTTTCCAGGATTTCATTCGACTTCCTCAATGTTTCGGCATTCTACCCTTTCAGGCGAAGCCGATCGGACAGGGCCTCATCGCCCTGTCTGAGAGTCATAGTGTTACATTCATGAGAACGTCTTGAGAGAAGCATGAGAAAACTCTCAAAGAGCCCTGTACTTTCGTTCTGATGCAGAAGTTGTTGAATGCCATTAGCGCAAGAAAGAAATTTGGACTCAGATATATTGAGGCCGATATCAGGAAAGTTTGAACCCCACTCCGCGCACAGTTGAGATCGTCATGGAAGCACGCTTCGCCTTCAGCTTGCGGCGAAGATAGCCGATATAGACATCCACGGTGTTCGGTGTCACTTCGGCATCCATCCCCCATGCGGCCTGTAGAATTCTTTCGCGCGAGACGGCCTGGCCTGCCTGGCGGGCAAGGTAAATGAGGACGCTGAATTCGCGCGGTGTAAGCTCAATGGCGTCCTCGCGAATGCGGGCTTCGTGGGCGGGGAGGTCGATTGTCAGGTCGCCTAGCCGGATCACGGTAGGTGTACCGCTTGCAGTATCGCGCCTTACAAGTACCTTTAGGCGGGCGACAAGCTCGTCGATGGCAAACGGTTTTGTCAGGTAATCATCGGCGCCGGAGCGAAAGCCTTCGAGCTTGTCTTCAAGACTGTCCCGCGCGGTCAGCATGCAAATCGGGGTAGAGATGCCTGCGTTTCGGATCTCCTGGCATAACGTAAAGCCGTCTGCATCAGGCAACATGAGATCGAGAACGATAGCTGAGTGTTCTCCCGTCGTCAGACGCTGAACGACCTGGGCGCCGTCCTGAAGCCACTCGACCTCGAACCCATTCGCCTGCAGACCGTTACGGAGGAAGCGGCCAATACCGGTGTCGTCTTCGACGATCAGGATCTTCATTCTGCTTGTGGTAACCTCAAGACGACACGGAGCCCTTTAGGCGCGATGTTAAGAGCTTCGATCTCGCCCCCATGTTGATCAGCGACCCATTTCGCCACCGCCAGCCCGAGACCCGCACCGGACTGCGTGCGTCCCCTGGCCGACTGGAAATAGGGGTCGAACAGGTTGGCCAGGTCCTGCGGGGGCACGCCGGGTCCACAATCGTCGACAGTAATCGTTGCACCTCCTTCATGCGCTCGAAGCCCAACGCGGACGATCGCGCCGGGGGCTGAAAACTTGATCGCGTTGTCGATGAGGGCGAGAACGGCTTGGCTGAGCCATTCGGGATCGCCCATGCAATTGATGTTCCCCGCTTGCAGATCGACTTCGAGTTCAACATCGTTGGACCGCGCATAGCCGCGCGCGATCTCGAGGAGTTCGTCTAACATGGGGCCGAGCGCAACAGGCTTCCGTGTTAGATGCAGCTTGCCGTCCTCCGAGCGAGCAAGGGCCATCAAGTCGACGATGCGGCGCTTGAGATAATTGCCGCTCGCCGTGATATGCAGGAGTGCTTGCCGCAGGGTGTCGGCTTCAGCGTTCTGCCGCTTCAAGGCAACGTCCGCTTCGCCTATGAGGACGGTGAGTGGTGTGCGAAGTTCATGCCCGATCTTGGCAAAGAACAGTCGCCGCGATCGATCGATTTCAGCAAGGCGCGCAGCCTTTTCCTGCAGTTGCCACGTACGTTCCTCAACGGTGGCCTCAAGCGCGTCGTTTGACTGTTTCAGCGCTCGCTGCTGATGCGCCAATCGCTCCGCCATATCGTTGAAGCGGCGGGCAAGCTGCGCGAACTCGGGCGGACCACCTTCCCGAATTCGGTGCGACAGGAAGCCGTTCGCCAGCGCTTGCGAGCCTTGGCCTAGCTCGAGAACAGGCCGCATAACCATTCGGTATACGACAAATGAGACGACAAACGCGATCGCTGCGACGACTGCCAAGGTGAAAGCCGATGCTGTAATGAGGCTCAGGCGCAGGGCGGCGATCTCGCGAAGTCGGTCTCTCACTTCACGGCGTTCGTCCGCCGTAACTGCGCTGACGATCCGGTTGAGGTGGCGATAGTCGACCGCGATAACGTTATCCATGAATTTTCTTACGGCAGCACCCGAATCCAGGCGGCTTACCAGAGCTCGCTGCCGATCGATTCCATGTCGCATGCTGGCCAGCAGCGCGCGTATTGCGTACGCGGATTTGAACTCTTCGCGCTCTTGCTCCTGCTCGTGAATGTTGACTCCGTCCCGAACCTCCTGCTCGACAGTGCGGATCAATTCGTCGACGGCTCTTTCGATTCTTTCCGGCTCGGCGGTCAGCAGCGGAGGTGTTCTCGGATCAACAATGGAATTGATCTCAGCGATTAGCAATTTCCCGATGCCGGCCTCTATACTGGTCGCCAGTGCCAGTTGATCGTAGGAGCGCACGGTCCTCCCGAGTTGGTTCTCCGCCAGAGAAAATGCCTTGAAGGACGCTAACCCCGCAAGCGCGAGTGCTGCTATCGCAGCAACAGCGCCCAAAGCGAAAAGAATGCGCAGGGAAGGCACCATCTTTTGGCTCGATTTCTTTGACGGGTTCGAAGGCACGGTGCGGCTGATTATGGAAGGTGGGCACTATGCATCGGCAAAAAAAAAGCAGGTATTGTACCTTGGTGCGTGCAAGTATCCCGATCAAAAACACACCAAGCGCCAGGATTTCTTCCCGAGATGGCTGGACTAATTCTGGAAAGCACCTCGGCCCGAACCTGTAATTTTCTTATGTGAAACATGTACGGGCACGCATGCGCATGCTACGAACCAAATTCTCGATCCCGGTGCGGTGAATAGGACATTTGCGTGTTGCCAGTGTCGCGTCACAAACGTTCCACCCCCTGTCGTCGGGAGGCGAACTGCCAAGCGCCATTGCGATGCGCCAGGAAAATAGATTTGCTGGTGCTGCTTAGCTATTCAAGAGATACAGGAGTTCCGAATGCGCTCGACGCTCTTCCTGTCGAAATGTGTTGCGCTTGCCGCTGTACTCGCGGCGACCCCACTGGGTTCGGCATTTGCTGAACGGGAGCAAGTCCATGTGGAAATGATCGAGACGCTCGAGGCCTATGCTGTCTACAAAATGGGCCGTTACGAAGAAGCGTTTAAGGCTTGGCTGGCTCTGGCCGAAAAGGCCAACGCGCAGGGCATTCTCAATGTCGCGAATATGTATCAGGCTGGAGAAGGGGTGGAGAAAGACCTCTCCAAGGCGCTCTATTGGTACCGCAAGGGCGCGGAGCAGGGGGATCCGCACTGTCTGTTGAACCTTGCCAAGTCTTATGAGAATGGGCTGGGAGTTGAAGCCGACGAAGAAATGGCGCAGCGCTTTTTTGAAAAGGCTGCCGGAGCCGGATCGGCCGAAGCGCAGGTTCGAACTGCCCGGCGCCTAATGGCGGGCGGTGAGTCAGACGAGGCCCGTATGTGGCTAGAGCGCGCAGCCGCGAAGGGCGATCAAGACGCCCTTGGTCTCATGGCACAACTCAAGCCCTCGGCTCAGATCGCGAGCCAACCAATCGATCCCGAGGCAAAGCGTCGGGTCACGGACCTCATTGCGGATATGGATGCAGCCGCGAATGCACGCGACGCAGGGTGGCTGACACAAGCGATCAGTAGCGATGCCGATATCAAGGTACGATTGCCCGGTCAGCCCGAATTTCGGACTCTGTCAAGAAACGAATATCGCCAACTATGGGAGCTGACGTTCCGCCGGACAGAACGCTACAGATTTTCACGAAGCACCTTTCAGCTATCGCGCGATGCTGGCGGGCTGGTTCTTGAAAGCTCTATTCGTGAATACCTGACAAGCAACGACGCGCGAACAGAAGAGCTCCGGCTTCATGAAACTCTGCGGCTAAAGCTCGATACGGACAATCGCCCCGTCATAAGCGATGTTCTGATGCGCGTCGAACGGCCGGAATGAGGCTCGCATATAGAGAGAGTGGCGCGCTGAGCCGTGTACACGGATCGGTCCACCGGCAGGATTATCACGGCACGCCAAGAAGTTCCCGGCAGCCCTCCATGTCTGTGCATGGCTCGGCGATCTCGATCGCCTTCTGACATCCGAGCAACGAACCGCCGATGCATAGACTGAAAAGTTTGTTTGGGTCGTCCTCGTATTTTTCCATGATCGAAAGTGTGAATTTGCTGCACTTTTGCTGGATCCGTGACCACGCTTTTTCTTTTATTTCTTCTTTCTCTTTGATGAAGCCGTTCCCGCAGATCTCCATGCCGTAGCTTTGGCCGATATTTCGCAAGGTGTCGCGCCCGTTGACCCCGATTTTCTCAAGAGAGAGCTTCTTGTCATCGGAATCGGCAGCGGCCTGCTGAGTCATCGATAGGAGGGAGTGCCCGGCAAGGAACATTGAAGCGAAGATAAGAAGGGGCTTGTTTTTTTGCATGGGTTCCCTGTTTCAAAGATGGACGTGTTGGCTGTTCATGTAAGGTACCTCTCCTGTCGCACTCGGCTGCCTCATCCCAACGCTCGCTTTATTCCACACGAGCACGAGTGCAGCGAACGAGGGGGGGGCGCCGACATTCAAGGCAGGTCCCGGAGCGAATAATGCGTTCTGGACGACTCTGATATGGCTTTGATCCGAGTGTCAGGCTTGATTTCGCTTTAAGGCTTGATTGCGACACCCCACGGGAGCGCGCCGCCGACTGGTGCCGACTTCGTCGCTTTTTCCGAGGCCACATCGATTACGGTCAGGTCGTTGGTGAGACCGTTGGCCACGTAGAGTGTCTTACCGTCGGGATGCATTGCCATATGCCATGGCCGCTGTCCTACGAGGATATACTTGCGAACCTTTAGCGTCGCGGTGTCGATGACCGCCACACGGTTGGCCGGACCGAGTGCAACGAACGCCGTCTTGCCGTCGTTCGTGAAGCGGATACCCATCGGCTGGATCAATTCCGGGCGAACGCCGGCGATCTCGAAGCCGATCTTTTTGATGATCTGTTTCGTGTCCGCATCGATGACCGCCACGGTGCCGCCGATCTCCGCCGACACCCAGGCCTGCTTGCCGTCATTCGTGAAACGGGATTCGCGTGGGCGGGTATCGACAAAGACGTTGGCCACGACCTCAAAGGTGTTGGCGTCGATGAAGTGTGCCATGGACGTCGTTTCCGAGGTCGCCACCGCCATGGTCGAATCCGGATTGACGTGCATACCCTCCGGCTCGACCCCAACGGGAACCTGAGCGAGAACCTCGCCAGTGTCGCGGCGCATGATGGTCACGAGTGCGTCATCCTCGTTTGCGATAAAAATGCGTTCCCCCTTCGGATCGACATCGAGAAGCTCCGGGTCGGGGCCGGAATCAAGTGTCCGCGTGATCTCGAGCGTTTCGGTATCGATAACGTCAAGGCGGTTATCGTCGCCGGCGCAAACCAGAACTTCCTTATAATCCGGCGTTATGACGATACCTCGCGGTCTGAGGCCCGTTTTGATGGTCTTGATGACCTTGAGGCTTTCGCTATCGAGCACGGTCACCGTATTATCGCGCTCGTTACTGACAAAAATCGTAGCAGCCTCGGCTGACGGACCAGCGAAGCTGGCCGGAAGAGCCGCAAGCATGAGCGTAAGAACTGTCGCCACTGTATTTCGCATCGTTTAGCGCGGTCCATTCAGTTGCAGGGTGGGGTGCGGGTGCCGAAATGTCAGGACGGCAGCCGACAGGCCGATTCAGGTTCGTCATAGCCGAGCGTGTCGGTCAGATGTCGGGGGTGCAGAAAACCCGGTTGCGGGGAGATGGAAATCAAGGAGCGGGCGGCCATCAGCAACACGGGTTGGCGCAATTGGCGGTTCCAGGAACGAAAGTTCAATCCGCGTCCCTTGAAGGCCGCGACGACGAACTTGTCGGAGAGCAGGTAGTCTCGGATAACGTCCGGATCGCTTGATCCGGCACGCATCAGTGCCTCACCGAAAACGCGCACGGCCAGCCAGCCGAAGTAGTCGCGCTCCGTCATCTTGCGGCCGGCAAGCTTCTCGAAGCGGCTCTGCATCTGCGTGCCGCCGTACTGCTCGAATGCAACGTGCCATCCCACCGGGACCAGCCCGTGTGTGCCGGCAACGGCGCGCGGCGTCGTGGTCCGGAAAAGAAGAAACTCTCCGAAAGTCTGTCCGCTATCGGCAACGACGACGATGTCATGCTCGGGTGCCGAATTTGTCAGGAGCGGAATGCGGTTTTGGATCTGCTGATGTCCGTCGTCGGCGCGCCTGTGGCCGGCACGGAAGGTGTTGGTGCGTTCCTCGACGATCTTAAGGCCGAAACGGGTCGCCGCTCGCCGAACGGCTGCGGCGAATGCGTCGTCGGCTTCATGCGTCCCCTTCAAAAGAAAGAGGCGTCGCCACCGCTTCCAGGCGAAATATTGGGCGAGGGCGTCAGCTCGCATCGCGTAGCTCGGCGCAATATGGAAAACATTGGTGAGGCACCCCTCATTGCGCAGACCGTCGCTACTCAAACGGATGTTGAGTATGATCGCGTTCTTGGCGTCCGGCAGCGCGGCGACGGCGTTGAGGTCCGCTTCGGACAGGTCCGCAACAAAGAACCGATGACCGGCGGCGAGTCGCTTCTCTGCCTCTTGCACGACATCGCCTGTCGCGGGCAGGACGACCTCGATGAGTTCGTAGCTATGGCCAAGAATTCGCGCCGTGCCGACATTGTTCTTGTGACCAAGCCGGGCCCCCTGAATGCCCTTGTCATCGAGAATCGGGTCGACAAGTGACAGTGGCAGGGGCTCTGCATACCGCTTGCCTAGATAAACGATTGCCGCTTCGACGCGCTGCGAGGCCGCCCCGCCGCCGTCAGGTTGAGCGGAATGGCCGGGCGCGCAGAACAAAGCCGCGACGCCGATTAGGGCCGTGTAAGAAAGCATCGTTAAAGCGATCCGCGCGACACGAACACTGGCGGTGAGTCTCACGTCGAAACTACTCCGTTGACATGCTTAAGCTGCGTTTCGATCAGGGCGGCTGAACCAAGACCAGGAGGAAGACGATGGAGATTGCGATCGCGAAGCCAACTGCGATCGCCCGTGTCAGCCAAGGGACCGTTCGACGATTGTCTTCTTCCTCGTGCACGGCTTTCCCTTTCCTCTCTCGCCGCCTTCAATTTCCTCACTCGCTGGCGTTAGCCTCCGCTCCGGCCAGCTGTCAGAGAGAACAGCTTGATAGCCTGAACCGCGGCATCGCTGTTGGACTCGTTTGCGATCATCAAAGGCGTCTTGCCCAGATCGTTTTTGGCGTTGAGGTCGGCGCCGTTCTGGACGAGTAGCCCGAGGACAGAGGGGTTGTTATGTCCCGCTGCGACCATCACCGGCGTCACGCCGGCTGCCGAACGCGAATTGCTGTTGGCTCCCCTATTCAAAAGGTCACGTGCGAGTTCCAGTACACCTGGTCCCTGGTCGATCTGCTTGTCGCGTTTAGTTGCAGGGATTTGTGTTGCAAGAAGCATAAGCGGCGTGAGCTTGTCCTTGCCCATCGGTTTGTCGTAAGCGGCACCAAGTTTCAGCAACGCCTGAGCAGCCCAGAACTTTCGCTCGCCGATGGCAATGGCAAGAGCGGTATAACCAAGCGGCGATTCTTCCTCGAATCTTGCTCCGTTCTTGACCAACGCCTCAATCGTTGGGACGTGGTTGCGGAATGACGCATGCATGAGCGGCGTCCAGCCATTGCCGTCCCGCACATTCACATCGGCGCCGAGTTCCGCCAGCAATGCCACCATTTCCGAGTCGCGGTATCGAGCGGCATTATGGAGCGGCGCATAGCCCAGGTTGTCGGTCTTATCCGGGTTCGCTCCCTTCTCGATCAGAAAGCGGATACGGTTGGCATCCGAAGCGGTCGTCGCGTTCGAGAGTTCGACGTCGAGATCCGCACCCTTTTTGAGCCAGGCTTCAAGACGCGCGCGGTCGACGATCTGGTCTTTGGACGCGCGGGATTCATCGAGCGCGATCTGGTCCTTGGGGATCGGCTTCAGATAGCGGTCCTGGTTCGTCTCGAGAAAACCCTTGAAATAGGAGCCATGGGAGGGGATCTCTCCTGATACAATGCATTGGCTACATTGCACCAGTGGAACGCCGTACTCCTCAAGTATCGCCTTGATTTCGTCTCGTGCTTCATGAAGCGCGACATCCAGCTTGAGCTTTAGGAGGATGTGGGTCCTGCGCATACCCATGGAAAGGCTGAATTCGAGCGGAACGCTGTCATCCATCAGGTTGGCGGGCTGCAGGCGAAGAGGTGCGCCGAGCTTGCTCTTCACGTAGCCTGCAAACGGCCCCCACACGCCGGCAATGTCCAGGTCGCCGTCCGCGACCTTCTTGACCTGCTGCCAGGGCTGATCTTCTTCAACAAGGTCGGCGCGCTGGGAGATCGTGTGGACTTCAACGTTTTCGCCTCGAATATCGTAGCGCGTGAGGAGTTCACGGATCCCGGAATGCTGGAAGACACCAATTCGAAGCGTGCGAAGCTGTGGATCTTTGAAGTCCTTGATGCGGATGTCGCGGTCTTCGAGGGAGGCGAAGACGTACGTGGTCCGGTATATTGGAATCGTGGTCAGGATGCCTTCGTAGTCCTGGGGCATTCCCATAAGAACGTCGCATTCTCGATTCGCGAAAGTTTCGCGTGTCAGGCCGCGCTCGATATACGGCCGCCAGAAGAACGAAACAGTCGTTTCAAGCTTCTCCGCGAGCAGTGCCGCGATCTTGTTCTGGTATCCTTCACGGCGGATATTGGATAGCGGCAGATTCCCCGGATCGGCGCAAACTCGTAGCTCATCCACCTTGTGTTTCCGGGCCGCCTGTTTGGCAGCCGTCTTTTCCGCGGGTGTCAACTTCTCGTAATCGATCTCTTTCGAGAAATCGAGAACTTGTGCCGATGCGCTGAATGATAGTAGCGCGCAAAACGATACGGCGGATACGAAACGGGCGATGGGCTTTTTCATGAAGTGATGTTTCCGGTCCCTGTTTCCGATTTACTTGGCCTGTCAAAGGCTTTTCTAGGATGGTTGTCCTGGCCAGTTGGTTGTAATCCTATTTTCGTTTTTTATTGCTCAGAGGAGCTGATCGGATCACCGGGATCTAGTTCGCTTAGTTTCTTCGCCCGAAAACTAAACTCGATCAGCTTCTGTGAACAAAGGGACGCCGGCCACGTGGCCGGCGTCTTTTTCGTGGTATCGCTACGATTATTCGTAGACGCGGAAGGTGTGCAGCGTGCCACCCTGCGGGATCAGATCGAGGCGGGTGGCCTTGGCCATCGCCGTCGCACCGATCGCGCCGTACTTGTCGTTCATGTCGAGGCCCGCGGTGACGGGCAGACCGATCCAGCCACCAAGACCGGAGAAGATCGACACGTACTGCTTGCCTTTCAGCTTGTAGGTGATCGGGTTGCCGATGATGCCGGAGGCAAGTTTGCGCTCCCACACCACTTTGCCGGATTCTCGGTCGACGGCGCGGAAGTGACCGCTCTTAGAGCCGTAGAACATCAGACCGCCATCGGTGACGAGGGTGCCGCCCCAGTTCGGATACGGATCCGGGATTTCCCAGAGCGTCTCGCCGGTGAGCACGTCGAACTTCTTGATCTTGCCCGTCGTGCCCGGCTTTTCCGGATACATGTAGACGTTGGCGAAGACGTACACGGTGCCCTGCTGGGTGTGCGTACGTTTCTGCGGTTCGTCTTCCATGCACCAGTTGTTGGTCGGGCAGTAGAACAGATTGGGCTCTTTCGGATCGACGGAGCAGGGCTGCTGGTCCTTGCCGCCCATGGCCGAAGGGCAAGCCTGCGTATTGACGCCGACGGCGAAGGGCGAGTGCTTCTTGACCTTCACAGGGCGACCAGTTTCCAGGTCGACCTTCTCGGCCCAGTTGACCGTGACGAATTTATGAGCCCGCAGGAGCGTGCCATCGACGCGGTTGTGTACGTATGCGAAGCCGTTGCGGTCGAAGTGGACGAGCGCCTTGGTCATCTTTCCGTCGATTTCCATGTCGACGAGGATGTTCTCGTTGACGCCGTCATAGTCCCACTGGTCGAACGGGGTCATCTGGTAGGCCCAGACGCCTTCTCCGGTGTCGACCCGGCGAGCCCAGGTGGTCATCGACCACTTGTTGTCCCAGCTGCCGTCGTTGCAATTTTCGTGGGTCAGCTTGTCGCCTTTATAGCCGCAGCGATAGGACGGGCTCCAGTGGCCGGGGTTGCCGGTCGACCAGAAGATCATCTTGAGCTCAGGGTCATAGCTGCCCCACGCCCAATATGCGCCGCCGCCAATTTGCCATTCGCCTTTATCGTGCTGGCCGACTGGACCGGGGTAGGTCTTGATGCCAAGGTCCTTGCCGGCTGTTCCGAAGTGCGGGTTGGCCTTGTTAAAGTCCTTGCCGATGCAGACGTCCTTGTCGGAGCCCGTGGCGTGGCATTTCCAGACTTCCTTACCCGTCGCCAGGTCATAGGCTGTCAGGCGGCCGCGCGCTGCGAACTCGTCACCGCCAAAGCCGGCGATCACAAGGTTCTCGGCGATCAGCGTCGGACCGGTGATGGTCTCGCCTTTTTCCGGCCAGGCGTGCTTGACGGTCCAGACTTCTTTGCCCGTCTTGGCGTCGAGCGCGATGACGAAACCGTCGAGGGTGTGGAAGACGACCTTGCCGTCGGCGTAGTTCAGCCCGCGATGTACAACGTCGCAACAGGCACGCGGAACAGCCGACTCGTCACGGTCGGTTTCCTTTACGTAGCGCCAGATCGCTTTCGGATCGTCCGGATTGGACAGGTCCAGCGCCTGCACGATATTGGGCCATGCCGAAACGAAGAACATCATCGGCGTACCATCGATCTCGACGACAACCGGCTGACCTTCATGACCACGCAGCGCACCGGTCGACTGTGACCAGGCAAGCTGCATGTTCTTCACGTTGTCCTTGTTGATGTCCTTCAACGTCGAGTGACGCGTCAGGGCCAAGTCACGGCCGGGGGCTGGCCAAAGATTTTCATTCTTCGCGCGTTCGACGATCTCGTCGTTCGCGACTGCAGGCCCCGAAAAAGCCACGCCAGCAGCCAGCAAGCCGCCCACGAGGCCAAATACGACCTTCTTTCTCATCGAGGTTTCCTCTCCTCCATTAATGACCGTCGAGCGCGCATCGCTATTCGCAGGCGGCGGCGCCGTCTGTCGTGAAAGCGATCTAACTCTCGAGGGTCTGCGAGATGGGTGGCGGATCAACGAGCCGGAACAGAGAGTTCAGGTTGCGATCTGCATGGATCCTGATGGACCCTCCCAACTTTCTTGCACTCGAAAAAACGGAGAGGCCGCGAAGTTTGACTACAAGGAGGAAACGCGTAAAGCGTGCGGCCTCCCCACTCATCCGAGTGCCCAGATGTCATCACGACGCGTAGCAATTTGCCACAGGACAAACTCCCGATATCGCGCAGGAGGCGTCCTGAAAGAAATTCACACGATCGCTGTGCTGGCGCGGAGCAAAGGGAATGCATGACGATCCGGAGATCAAAAAATAGCCATGACTAACAACGGTTCGCGGGAGGCAGGTGCAGGTTGGCGACCGCCGTGGCCTCGGAAATTCTCTCAACCTTCAACTTAATCTTGATTTGCGATGCCGCATTAGCAACCGTCTTCAGGCTGATCCCCAGCCGCTCCGCGATCTCTCTGTAGGTAACCCCGTCGGCGATAAGCTCGAGCACGCAGAGTTCGCGCATTGAGAGCTCTTTAAGCGGATTGCCGTTGCCCGAAACACCCATGAAGGCAATCTCGGAAGCCAAGTCGTGACTGATGTAGTTTCCGCCGGATCTCACTTCGTTGTATGCTGAAAGGAATTCTTCGTGCCACGTATCCTTCAGGAGGTAGCCGTTCGCCCCCAGTGCCAACGCGCGGCTGACAATCATGGGATCGTTATGCATGCTGAACACGATAATCGGAGTTTTCTTGTCATGTATCCGGAGTCGCTGAACGAACGACAATCCGCCTAAGACACCGGAGTGTACCGCCAGATCGACGAAGACGAGATCGGGCGCATGTTTGCGATAAAGGCCGAACCCTTTCGAGAGGCTGGGTGATGTCCATACCTCGTCGACACCGGCTTCTTCGAGAAACAGCTTGCAGCCTTGAAGGACCACCGGGTGATCGTCGATAACGAGAACGGTTGTCATGCGTTAAGTCCTGGGTCGGTCAGCAGCGCTTCATCCGGTGGATCTGTCGGTGGAGGCGAAATGGGTAGCTCAATCCGAAGACGAAGTCCGTGGGGCTCATTGCCCGAAAGCGTAAGTTCTCCCCCACATACGCCGACCCTTCGCCTCATCATTTTCAATCCGAAACCTGGTTCGACGCCCGCCTTCGATCCGGTGCCATTATCGGCGATGTCGAGAAGGAGGCGGCGCCGATGCGGCGCTCCTGCGACGCTGACCCGGATCTCGATACGACTGGCATTCCCGTGCCGCAAGGCGTTCGTCACGCCTTCCTGAACCGCGCGGTACAGTAGAAGATCGCGTTCCTCGCCATAACTGTCGGCTAGCTCCGTCATCTTTAGATCGAAGTCGATCGCGGAATGCCGCTTCCGGTATTCTAAGAGAAGCTTCCGAATTAGAGCGCTAATGGTGATATGGCCAGCCGCGACCGGGTAGAGCTGGTTGAGCATCGCCCGGTTCGATTGTTTCAAGCGGTCGCAAATCTCACGCAGGTCGTCCAACCGGCTCTTGATTGCTGAGCGATCCTGTTCAGAGAGAGCGGCGCTCGCGTTCTCTATCGACGACAGGTTGACCATGATGCCAAACAGGCAGGGGCCGACTTCATCATGGAGTTCGCCGGCGATACGGCGGCGTTCCCCCTCTTGAACCTCGATCAGTTTGCGAAACAAACGAGCATTTTCCTGTCTTGCAGCTTCCAGTCCCCGCGAGAGATGATTGAAGCTGCTAACGATATCGCGTAACTCGCGGGCGCGCGGTTCAACGACCTGTATCCCTGCCCGCTCGCTGCGCAGTTCGCTCATGCCCGCAGACACGAACGCGAGTGGACGCAGCAGCCTTCCGATGACGACATAGAGAATGACGAAGATCGCGATGTTGGTACCGAGCCAGATCGTTGCGATCGTTCTCAGCCCGGCCCAGGCTTCGTTGAACTCATCGGTTGGATTTCCGTAGATCGCGACCGTCGCGACTTGCTTTTCGTCGACGAAAACGGGCACCCGCCGAGGGGCGGTTTGAAGCCCCAGAAATCGGATCAAAAGCGAAGGTCTGGTGTCCCCTTCACCTTCAGACGCACTATCCGCGACCGCTGGTCTCGTACCTCCGCGATACAGCACCGTGACACGCACGTGGCGTACCTGACCGAGTTGGGCGGCCAATTTGCCCGCCAGCCGCTCCGCCTCGCTGCGATCGTCCAGATCGCGCGTCACCTCGCGAATAAAGCCTTCGGCAATGTCGACCGCTCCCGACATCTCGGCGAAGGTTCTTTGGCGGGCATCGATCACGAGGATGGTAGCCGCGACGCCCGATGCCAGCAGCGTGATCGCGACAAACGCCAGCATCAGCTGAGAGCGCACGGAGCAGGCATCCCACCGGGCCTTGATATGGGAAGGACTGAACCAATGGCCCTTTAGGGCAACCGGCCGCAAAAGTCCTTGATCGAGCGCTTTCATGGCCTTCAGGATTTCTGGACCTGCGACGAAGGGAACTAAGAAACGGGCCGAGATTGTCGCTGCGGCGCGGGTGATTGAATAGAGCGCTTTTGGCAATTACCGGGCGGTCAAACTCCCGCTCGAATTGCGCAATCAGGAAGAGTTTGCCGCCGCCGAGGCCGTCAGTCTATGAGCCGCTTCTGCAACGCGATGCGCACGAGTTCAGGCAGTGACTTGGCTTCAAAGCGCTCGCGCAAACTTGCGCAATCATTCGCGATGGTTTTGTAGGAAACGCCGAGTTTGAAGGCGAGCTCGTTCATGCTTTCACCGTAGGCGAGGCTGTTAAGTATGGCGAGCTCCCGCTTTGTCAGCTCGAAACCGGATAGCCGGTCGCTGGAGCGCAAGCGCGCAACATCCTGAATGACCCTGCTCGGCAACCAGGGTTTGCCCCTCATGACCGTGTCGACGGCTTCGAGGACTGCAACTAGCGGCTCGGCTTTCGGGACAAAGCCAATTGCTCCTGCGGCAAGCGCTTTTGCCGCGGACACAGGATCATCGTCGAAGGTCAACACGATAAAGCGAGCAGTCGGCCGGGAGGCTCGCAGCCGGGTGATGAGTTCCAGTCCATCGCCATCGGATAGCGTAATTTCCGTCAGCGTTAGGTCCGGCTGCTCCTTCTTGAAGATCGCAGTTCCGCTCGCGGCATCGGCGGCATGAAAATGTTCGAATTCCAAGCGCTCGGCGAGCAGAAACGACAGACCTCGAACGATCAGCGGATGCGTGTCGATATGTAGGATTTTCAAATTGAAGGGTCCGGGCGGTGGAGCAGCGTAGCCGAAAGCGGTAGGAAGAGAACTGGAAACGCCCAATGTGGAAAAGGGGAACTCTGCACGGAGTTTGCGGCATTGCTTCCCGAAATGAGCTGGCCGGCGTTATCGCTCCTGCTCCACTCACTGCAACTTAATGCTTGATTCGGTCGGCCGCCGCGGTTGGTCGGGCGGATGTTGCGAACGGGCAACTATTTAAGTTGTTGTTATTTCTTGTCTTTTTCAAGGCCGGGAATTTGTTGTGCCCCCACATCGACTCTTTGAAATTTACCGTTGGCCAACAGTCTCGTTACTCGAATTGCAACAGCATTCAGGCTGTCAAGCCGTCTTTTTCTGAAGGGTGGCTAACGCTTACTTGAAAACGAAAATAAAGAGGACCTGAGGGGGCGATATGCGTCATAGCATCTTCACGACAACGGCACTGGCCACGCTCGCCTGCTGCGTCCCGCATATTGCGGCGCAAGCGCAGCAGCAGCTACCGGGCATCATCATTGAAACACCGAACGATGCCGCACCCGGGAGCGCTGCACCGGGAGGTGCTGCACAAGGCGCCGTGTCTGGCGCTCGCTCTCCTAGCGACGGTCGTCTGACCACGACCGCCAAACAGACAACAAACCCCGTCGATTCGTCGAGCATCATCCCTCAGGACTTCCAGAACTACGCGGGCGCCGGGAACCGTGTGGCCCGGTCGCAGCTCGATGAACAGCGCGTGTTGACGTATCACGAGGCGCTGGCGCGTGTTCCCGGTGTCATCACGGTCCAAGACGACGGTCTCGCGCGTCACGGCGGTGTCGGCATCCGCGGATCGAACTTCCGTCGTAACCGGAAGGTTCTGACCCTGGAAGACGGTCACCCGATCAATTACGCATCTTACATCGATCCATCAACGCACTACACACCGCCAATCGAACGTATTGAAAACTTCGAAATCCTTCGCGGCAATGTCGTAGCGCATGGCCCGCTTAACAACCACGGCATCCTTAGCTTCCAGAACCTCAATCCGTTCGGCAAGTCCGAAACGGTCGTGAAAGGGGTCTTGAGCTATACCGAAGACTCGCTGGAGAAGTTCGGCAATCTGCGGCACGTGCACACGCGCCAGAACTTCGGGAACGCCGGTGTCGTAGCTTCGTATTCGGGCGCCGACCAGTCCGGTGCCTGGGATAACGAGCGTCTTCGCTACAACGATTTCTACGGGTCGCTGGGCCTGCGCGGCTCCATGCAGGACATCATCGTTTCGGGCGGTTACTTCCGCCAGCGCGACGACTACGACGAAGACAACTTCGGCGGAACCCGGGCCGCTTTCTTCGCCAATGGCCGCGACAAGACCGGCGCTCAGGACGATGACCGGACGCAATTCAACACGTTCAATGGCGACACGTGGCAGGTCCAGGTAGCCCACAACCTCTATATCGATCCGGACACGACGCTCTCAACAAAGGCGTATGTCGTCGATCATCGGCGCTATCGTTTCTCGAACCGCGATGACGCATTGGTCGATGGCGGCCACATGCGCGGTCGCAACCGGGACTACGAGACCTACGGTGTCGATTCGCGTGTCGAATTCGCCAATCTGCCGCTGTTCGGTGGCGTGAAGCATGACGTTCAGGCCGGTGTGAAATTTGAACATCAGCGTTTCCGCAACTGTACATCGTTCGGTCAAGTGGGAGTGAAGCTGTCGATCAGTGGCGATAACGGGAATTGTTTTGCGACCGAACCCGCATTTCCCGACACGGGCGAGCTCAACCAGTTCGAGGCAAATGCATTCGCCGCCTTCATCCAGACGGCGGTCCACCTGACTGACAACCTTACGGTGACGCCCGGCGTTCGCTTCGAGGATTACAAGATCGACGCGCGCGCCTTGCATCCCGAATTCGCCCAAGGCGAGTCAGAGCACACCCATGTTCTTCCGGGAGTTGCTGCTGCCTGGGAATTCATGCCACGCTGGACAATGTTTGGTGGTTACCATCGGGGCTTCGCTCCGCATATCATTCGTGAAACCGATCCGGACGCCTTACCGCTCGCTGAGGAAGTCGGTGACAATTTCCAGGTGGGGCTAAGAAGCTCTGCGATTCAAGGCCTAACTTTCGATCTCGCCTACTTCCACTCGGTGATTGAGAACTACCAGATCAAGGAGCCCTTCACGGTTGACGGTACCGGGGCCAACATCTTCGGCAACCTTGACGAGGTCCAGTTCAACGGCATCGAGCTGGGGCTACGCGCCGAAAGCCGCCCGATGACCGGCGGGCCGTGGAATTTCTTCGGCGAGGCGGTCTATACCTGGACGAACTCGAACATCAACCGAGGGCAGGACGCATTGTTCGAAGACGGCGACCTGCAAGACGCATCAGGCAATCGGGTGCCGTTCGCCGTCGAGCACTACGCCGCCCTGACCGTGGGCGTTGCGTACAAGAACCTTTGGGATATCTCTGCGACGGCGACCTATCGCGGCGATTTCTTCTCGGATTCGCTGAACAATAACGACGTATTCTGCGAAGCCGAGCAGGGCGATGACGACATCATCGATTTCAGGTGCGATGGCATCGAGAATGGCGCTGCGGTCGACGAGGTGGACGACATGTTGGGCGGCAAAGTCGACGATGTCTGGCTGCTTGCGGCACGCGCAAACTTCAACGTTTCCGAACAGCTGACGTTGTTCGTCGCCGGCCACAACCTGACCGACGAGCTTTACGTTGCTGATGTTGCCGATGGCCTCAAGCCTGGACAAGGTCGTACGATCCGCGGTGGCTTCGTGCTGAAGTTCGACTGATCGCTAGGAGTTCGCGGCACTTCGACATGCGGACTACGTGGCCCGCACATCGAAGCGGCGGACAGGATTGCAGATTGGCTGATCTATCCCCGTTCAGCTTAACTGCCGGCCTCCAGCACCTGGAGGCCGGCTTTTTTATTCTCTTTTTCGCCGAAGCGACCAGATGCGGAATTCTTCCCGCGTCCACCGTGAAAGTCTCCCCTATTCCAGGCCAATGTCTGGGGCTATTGTCCGTCCCCGAAGTAAAGAGGGAACGTCTTCAGAAAAGGAAAAGACTTATGCGCGCTATCAAACTTGCTGCGGCCATCTCAATTCTCGTTGTCGGCAGCTCGGCAGCAATGGCCGCCCAATCGCTCCAGGTAACGAAGTCGTTGAAGGTCGATATGAGTGCCGAAGAGGTCTGGAAAGCGATTGGCGGCTTTTGCGCCATTGCCGATTGGCACCCGGCCGTGGAGAAGTGTGAGGTCTCGGAAGCCGACGGAGCAACCTGGCGCACGCTGTCGCTTGCCGGCGGCGGCGTGATCAAGGAGAAGCAGACCGGCTCCAGTTCGATGGCCTACAATTACATGATCACTGAGAGCCCGCTGCCGGTGAAAAACTACAGCGCTCTCTTCGATGTCGAAGGTGACGATAAGAGCGCAACCGTCGGATGGACCGCGTCATTCGAGGCTGACGGCAAGCCGGATTCGGAAGCGAAAGACGTGATCTCGGGCATTTTCACAGATGGATTGAAAGCGATCGGAGAAAAGCTCGCGAAATAGGTTCGTCGCTGATCCCATCGTTCAAGCTTTTAGCGAAAGGGCCTCCATTTCAGAGGCCCTTTCCGTTCCTGATGTCGCTTCAAAAGGCGCCTGAGCTTTGATAAATTTCGCTGCCACAAACTCGAGTGTTCCGGTTCTGACAACTGTCTCTCAGCGAGCCTCGTCGCCGAGTAAATGGAAGAAATCGACTGCGAGTGTCGCGGCACGAACGCTTGGTCGACAAATGCTGCAGAGTGGGCTGGCAAGCGTTAGTGACAAAAGCAACGCTAGGCTCATGGGATGGCTAGTGTTCCTTTTGTCTCCGGCAATCGGTCGATCGGGTGCTGCAACGGGAACCAAGTATCGGATACGTAACACTAGGGCCGTCGCAATCATCGCGGCATTCTTTCTGGCTGTTTCTTTCGTGTCGTTTCCGGTCAGGATGTCTTTGGCACAGACAGAAACTGCCGCAGCGTTCATCGAGATCGAAATTGGTGCTCCTGGCGGGCATCAGCGCGTGGAACTGCAGCCGGGCAGCGGCGAGAGCTTCTCCGACTGTCCACCCGAAACGGCCTGCCCACGAATGGTTGTCGTGCCTGCATCCGGACCGGACGCTAAGGTCGGGTCTCCCGAAAACGAACCGCAGCGCCTCGAAACCGAAGCTCTACACGCCATCGATCTCAAGCCATTCGCGATCGGACAGACGGAAGTCAGCGTGAGAGAGTACTCGGCATGCGTGGATGCCGGAGCTTGCCGTCACCCAGAATGGTCGGAACCCGGAGGAGAGCACAATGTCGAAACTGGGTCCGGCGTCACATATAAGAGCATGGCTCCTTACGTCACCGGCCCGGACCAGCCTGTCGTCGGGATCAGTTGGCATGATGCGGCACAGTATGCGAAGTGGCTTTCGCAGTTGACCGGCCGACGCTACCGTTTGCCCTCCGAAACCGAATGGGAATACGCTGCGCGCGCGGGGGCCGAAACCGCATATTGGTGGGGAGCAGAGGCAAAACGCTCCGGTCAGATTATGGCCTGTTGCGAAGGTTGCGGTAGCGAGCTTGACCGTACGGGGCTTTTCCCGGTCAGAGCGTTTGAGCCGAACCCCTGGGGGCTTTATCAGGTTCACGGCAACGCCTGGGAATGGGTGGCAGACTATTTTTGCGAGGACTATTCTGCCTCGCAATCGGATGGCACCGCCCGGATCACTCCACAGTGTCCAAAGCAATTTACCCCCGAAGGCCTAAAGGTTTTTCGGGGCGGATCTTGTTTCTACGGAACGCGGCAGATGCGGGCCTCAATGCGACTTCGCAACGCTGCGGATTTCCGGAACATGACGATTGGGTTCAGAGTCGCGCGAGACCTTGAGTAGAGCCTCAAAGGCTGATTGTAATGTTTCTGGAGTCCATGAATACGCAACACTAGAAACAGTCACTTGCTAGTGTTCCTTATGACTCAGACATTTGCTCTCAAGGCTGCCGAAGCGGTGGCAAATGTCTGAGTCGGAACACTAGGTTGAAGCGCGAAACAGACCGGCAAGACGCCGGTCCGAAACCTTCGACGCGGCAGGCGAGTTACTGCACCATGATCCGGTCCCCATTGGACCCCATCGCTTCGCCCGGTTTCAGGTCTCCGCAGTCGTCTCCCAGATACTTGCCCACCTGTTCGATTGTGCGTGTCATGATCCGCGACCGGCCCTTGTCTTCGAGCGTGGTCTTCGTCTCGATCTCGATCTTGAAGGTCTTTGTGAAATCACCAGACATTTGCGTTACACTTGAGACCGGCCGCTCATTGAAAACGCAGTCGGCAATCACACGCGTCGCGCCGTCGTCTGCTTCAATCTCATATTTTGAGCAGTTCTGTTTGTGGTGATCGACGCTCGCGGCGGCCGTTTTCTTTTCCATCGTGTCATCTATGCAAATCGTCAGCCGATGTTCCCGGGGGCCTTCGCCCTGATCCATCGTGGTCTGCTGCTCCCACAATCCACTCTTACGTGTCGGTAGCGTCTCCGCATTCGCCGGCCAAACGAACGTAACGAGTACAATGGTCGACAAGACCGTATTGGATGCGAAACGGATGGCACTGTGTGCGCTCAACATGCGGCGGCTCCCCCCTTAGTTTCCGAAGATTGGATCTGGCGCTATCACGACCGTTCCGTTCCGGCAACGCGCTCGATGCCCAAGGGACAACTTCCGGAAGAACTGGAAACGGATCGCGGGAAAACGATAAATAAATTCTTGCCACGCGCTGCGGAGCCGCCAGGGAACCACGATTGTGGGGCTGGAGCGTCAAGAATGAAACGCTTCAGTTGGTTGGCGCGGTCAGTCGCCGCCAGCCTTTCTTCGCACGTGCCGCATTCTTCGCAGGCCATCGCAGGAAATAGACAAGCGAGGTTCCGCTTGAGAAGCAGAACAGCTTGCCATTGTCCGGATTGACCCAGTTGATGGAGCAATCAGCCTTGATGAGCGCGCCGGCGGCGAGCCCAATGGGGTCGTGACTGTCGAATTCGCCTTTCATGGATCCAGGGGGTGTCAACGCCTTCCAGATTCCTTCGTCTTCCGTCGATTGGGTCCATCGGGGGGTATCGATACTCCCATCATCGATGGGTTCCTTCGCCGAGGAAGAGAAAGCAACGGCGATACTGCTGATAGCGACAAGTGCCGATAGCAAGATCTGACTTTTGCGAACCGAGAACACGCGCGACCTCCTGATCTGCTCCTTGGCGGCAACGTATCTGAACGGTAGCGGCAAGAAAACACTGGTCCGAGGGTTTCCGATGACAATTCGGTGCAACGCTTGTTTGCCACGTGGATGCGTCGTCGTTCTCGTGGCTATGGTCTTGGCATCCTCTCCCGTCGCCGCAGGAAAAATCGGCAAGAACGCTATAGGCTGTGCGACGGAAGCAGCAATACATGACCTGACGCGTCTCGCGGCTGCCGGCAAGGCTGAGGAACTCCAGGACCTGGAGGACAGGCTTGTCCGTGTTGGCGTGTGTATCCGCTTGCCCGCAGGCAAAACGGTTGAACTCGTCAGCGGTAAGCGGGCGCATGCGCCGGGGACCGGACTCATCTACAGCTTGGCGATTGTCTCAGTCGATGGCCGGTCGCTTTTTGTTCATCGAAGCAACCTTGCGCCTTAAAGCGCGTTTGGATCGGATAGCATTGCCCCGAGAAAATCAGTTTGCAGTGGCCCATCGAGCGCGGCAAGCTAACCGTTAGAGGAGACCCAAAAGGTCACGCAATGAAGAAGCGGGCATATTATACGGTTCCAGCAGGCTTGTTTGCGGCAGTTGTGGTGGTCGCGCAGACATTGTCGGTTGCAGCAAAGGCCGCAGACTGGACAACGGCAGACACTAGGCGCGTCGACCGAATTGTATCGCGATTACTCGCCGATCCGGCGGAGGTTCGCCCTAGGAGAGCCCGCGCAATATCCGTATCGCTTTCGGTCAATGGGGTTGCGGTTCTCGAGAAAGGCTATGGCGAGGCCAAGCCTGGCGTTCCAGCGACCTTAGACACGAGATACCTTATCGGCTCGGTGTCGAAACAGTTCACTGCGGCCGCTGTGCTCGATGCGATCGAGCAAGGTCATCGAATTACCGGCTCAAGGCAGGCGCTGGGTCTCGATACACCGGTCAGTTCGATCTTCGGAGGAATTGATCACTGGGATCAGTCAGGTCGGCGTCCGTTGACAGTCCGGCGCCTGCTTACGATGACCTCCGATCTGCCGAATTTCACGGTTCGCCCGCCTTCAGGTCTGGATCCATGGGGGGCCGCTCCCGCGGACCACATACTTGGCGCCTTCAAGAAGCTGCGGCCAACTCATTCGTGGGCAGGAGAGTTTCGATACTCAAACACAAGCTATTTCTTGCTAGCGGAAATACTAGACCGGGTCGCAGGTCCAGCCAGTATCGGTTACACGTCACGCCTGATGGACCTATTTCGCCGTGCGGAAATGCAGGCGACCGGTTTTGTTGGCGCGGTTCGCTCCATGAGTGAGCTTGCCACTCCAAGTTACCGGCGCAGACCTGCGTTTCTTAAGCCCGACTGGTTGAAAGGCAGCGGAGACCTGGTTAGCACAGTCACTGATCTCAGACGCTGGAATTCTGCCCTCATGGCGGGACGGATCATCGGTCCGGTTCAAAGGGAACTTATGTTTTCCGAAAGCGCTCATGTTACGCCATTGAGATGGTATGGAATGGGCTGGTTCATCGAAGAGCGTTCGGACCGTATGGTCTACAGCCACTCCGGTTTCGTGCCCGGTTACACGTCACTCAATGTGATCGTGCGGTCGAAGAAAAGACCGGACTTGTGGCATGGAATCGTGATCCTGACGAACGCGGACGAGGCCTACGATCTTGATCGATTAGCCGACGACCTCGCCCACGTCCTGATGGACCGGAGCAACCTCAACTGAAGTTATCGCGTCAGGAGCCGGAACCGCTGCTGCGTCCGGAGAAACGCCCGCCCTTCGAATCGACAGCGGTAATCTCCAGATTATCGCCGCCAGTTCCCGTCGCGTAGGTGAAGCGGATATTCGGATCTTCGGACAGTGAAATACCGGCTTCCACAGTGAACACCAGTTCACCTCCGCGCTGCACGCTGAGCCGTTCGACAAACCACGCGGGCGTGAAATCTCCTGTCTTATGGTTCATCTGCATTCCCGTGAAGTTTGGATGGCGCACCATAACAACACCCTCACGCCACGCTTCCCCACGTGCTGGATGAGCGCTGACTTTCGCCTTTATGCGGCCAAGTTGGGCCAATAGGAGATCAGGGTCCTTGGGGCTTACGGATGTACAACCGCCGGCACCCCCAACAAAGCGTTCGGCCATGAAGAGTTCGCCGTCGGTCGTTTCGAAGACTGCACGGACATTCGAGAAGTGATCCACCCGGATACGGGTTTCGATCCTGCGTTCGCCGACGTCCCGCGCATCGCGAAATCCAGGCCCGAAATTGAAGACCGCTGCGATCGGCGCTGGGTTTCGGTCAACGATCAGGTGCATTCGCTGCGTTTTGTCCACGAGGTCGGCCGGGACGCGCACTGAGATCGGGACCAGCGCCGCGTCGTGGACAACCTTCTCGGCATACATCGTGTAGGCGCCAGCCGACTCTTTCACAGACCGATCACCGAAGATCTCGGTTCGCAGGTCGTTCCAAACCTCATCGTTGTCCGCCGCGGTTGCAGGCACGGCGCTGAGGAACGGACCGGTTACAAGCACGGCGAGCGCTAATAGCAGTATGGATGCCGGTGCCGTTGTTGAAGCTACTCGAATTCTAGATCCCTTCATTTTCCCTTCCTTTCCACCGCACATTTTCGTTCTTGCGTTACGCGCTCCTATTTTGACAGACATTGCAGCCGAAGTTGCTCTTTGTCCAACCAAAGGGTAGCCGTGTTTATCAATGAAGCTTATTGCATTGCAGCAAATCTATCGCATTGCAAAAGGGTCGGAAGCGGTAGGCAATGTCGCAATAGAACATTTTTTCGGGGTTTTTTCCCGCCTGCTGTCGTGAGGTTTCCCGCTTTCTGTTCGGGGGGAGGTGGCAGTAACGTCAGGTGCAGACGAAAGTACAGCAGGACCAACGTAGGAGGTTCGGAGTGACGTCTCCGTCAGCCAGCCCAGCTACGCTGGAGAAAGGGGGAAGCGCTTGGCATCGAACGGGCGCGAATAAAGAGCTTCATCGGAAAAATAGCCCTGGCCTCAAGAATTTTTCGGCTAGCGATTGGCGCTATCAGGGCTCGAAACTCAACCATCCGAGAACAAGCACACATGCACTCTAGGAGGAAACAAATGAAGAAGCACTTGATGCTGTCGCTCGCATGCGGCGCACTCGTTGCGGGGTTGGCAATGTCGCCAGCTGTAGCCAACGAGGAAACCGAGAAGCGGGCAGCGGACGCGGCCCAGTGGCCCGCGCCGGGACGGGACAACGCGCTCACCCGCCACTCGACGCTCGCGGACATCAATACCGACAACGTGTCGAAGCTACAAATGACGTGGTCGCAATCGACGGGCGCACTGCGTGGCCATGAGGGTCAGCCTGTCGTTGTTGATGTAGACGGCACGCCGATGATGTATTTCGTTTCGGGTTGTCCTGAAATGTCGAAATGCAACATCGTCCAGGCCCTGGATCTTTCCGATCCCGACAACCCGAAGCAGATCTGGAACTACGTGAAGCAGACCGACCGCGACGAGTCGGCCGTACCGCGCGCCTGCTGTGACACCGTCAACCGCGGCCCGGCCTACGCCGACGGCAAAGTTGTGTTCGCCACGCTGGACGGCTTCGTCATTGCGCTTGACGCCAAGTCCGGCAAGGAAGCCTGGGTCGTCAAACACGCTTGGCCGGAAAAAGGCGAGACGATCACCAATGCGCCGCTGATCGCAGAAAACTTGGTGATCATCGGTTTCGGTGGCGACGAATTTGCGGCCCGCGGTCGCGTCTCGGCCTACAACCTCGCCGACGGCAAGATGGTCTGGAATTGCCACTCTACGGGTTCAGACAAGGACGTCTGCCTGACGGCAGACACCAACAAGGCCAACCCTCACTATGGCACGGCCGGCAAGGATCTTGGCATCTCGACCCATGTCGGAGAAGACTACAAGATCGGCGGCGGCGCGGCCTGGGGCTGGTTCAGCTACGATCCTGAACTCAAGATGGTTTACTACGCGACCGGCAACCCCGGTCTGTGGAGCCCGGCCTATCGTTGTGCGAAGAAGACGCACGATGAATGCAACACCGGTGAGTTCGACAACAAATGGTCGATGACGATCTTCGCTCGCAAAGTCGACACTGGCGAAGCGGTCTGGGCTTACCAGATGACGCCGTTCGACCAGTGGGACTATGACGGCGTCAACGAAAACATCCTTGTCGACATGGAAGTCGACGGCAAGATGCGCAAGACGATGGTGCACTTCGACCGTAACGGCTTCGCCTATGTGATGGACCGTGCAGACGGCACGCTGCTGCGCGCGCACAAGTACGTCACCGTCGATTGGGCCGAGAAGGTCGATATGAAGACGGGTCGACCGATCAAGGTTCGCAAGCACTCGCCGCTTGAAGTGGGCCGTAACGTTTCGGCGTGTCCGTCGGCGATGGGCGGCAAGGACCAGCAGCCCTGTTCTGTCGATCCGAAAGAGCCGAACAAGTTCTACTGCCCGACGAATAACTGGTGCATGGAACTCGAACCTCAGAAGCGTACGCATACTCAGCAGGGAACGGTGTACGTCTTCGCCAACGTCTTCATGTATCCGGAAAAGCCGGGCACCACCGGCAAGGTCAAAAAGTTCGACGTTCTGACGGGTGAAACCGATTGGGAAATTCCCGATCAGTATCCGAACTGGGGTGGTACCCTGGTAACTGACGGCGGGCTTGTCTTCTACGGTTCGCTTGGCGGTGACTTCCGCGCGGTCGATCGCAAGACCGGTAAGGTGCTGTGGCAGCGGAAGCTGGCTTCAGGCATTATCGGTAACCCGATCACATACAAAGTGAAGGGCAAACAGTACGTTTCTATCCTGTCCGGTATCGGCGGATGGATCGGCCTGCCCGTCACAGCCGGTCTCGATCTGAATGACAAGTTCGGCGCTATCGGGGCTACCGCTATGACCAAGGCGGCTAACCTCGACAAAATCCCCCAGGGTGGCACGCTGTTCACGTTCGCAATCATGGAATGATGATTGTCGGCAGCTAACCTCCCGTCGGCGACGCCCGGTGCAATTCAGCTTTGTGCCGGGCGTCTCCATGACAGACGACTTGCTCAGCAAGCCGCTGAGTTCGCCTAAGAAACGCCAGAGATCGGACCAACACCCTTGCATCGCTTCCCAGTTCTATCCGGGGCGCTTTTGTGTCTTGCCCTTGGGATCATGTCGTTGCCCGCCAACGCCGAATTCGACCGCGCCAAACACGAGCGCAATCTCGACGCGGCCTTGAAAAAGCTCGATGCCGATGAGGCTCTCCTGGCGCGTGACCATACCGCCCTTAAGATTGCCGCGCAGGAACGCGAACTGGATGCCCTTAACGTCTGCGCCGATCCAGCGAACATGCCCCTCTCCAACAACAAGATGGAGGGTTTCCAAAACCGAATTGCGGAGGTCCTCGCCGAAGAGCTCGACGCGCGCCTTGTCTACTTCTGGCGCCCATATTTCGAACGCGGCCTTTCCCGTCTTGCCTCGCAGACCAAGGACTGCGACGTGCTAATGGGGATCCCTGCCGATTATGAGAGCCTCGTGACGACCGAGCCCATTTACCGTACGGCCTACGTCCTCGCCTGGCGCTCGGACCGAGACTTCGACATTTCTTCCCTCGATGATCCCAAGCTTCGTGAGCTCAAAATCGGAGTCTTCCAGACCTCTGCGCTGCGGCAGGCCTTGAAGGTCCGTGAAATAATTGAAAACGTTTCCATTCAGCCGCTATCGCGCGGTGGAGAAACCCGTACCGAACTGCAGCCTTGGTATCAGGTTCAGCAGGTCATCGACGGCAAACTGGATATCGCCGGTGTCTGGGGGCCGTTCGCGGGCTGGCTGAAATCGAAGGGCGCGCCGCTCGTGGTCAAGCCCGCGAACCTGATGGAGGAACGCATTCCACTTGAGTTCTCGGTCGCCATGGGGGTGCGCAGATCGGATCAAATCCTGCGCTACAAGATTGAGCTCGCGTTGGAAGCCCGAAAGAAGCAGATCGAAGACATTTTGCGCGCCTACGGCGTGCCGCTGGTGCTCTGCTCGAAGTGCTACGTGCCTGGCGACCTTCCGGCCCACGGCATTTATGAAAAGCCTGTCGAAGCCGAGCTTCAGGCGCGCGATCCCGATAAGATCCCGGACCATCAGCGAGTCACCCAAGCCAAACTGGAAGGCTGGCTGGCCGAAGGCGCCGACCTGGAGACGGAGCTGGCCAACGCCACGTTGGCTGGTGATCCGCAGCGCATCCGCTTTCTCGCGGAGAAGGGCGCTAATCTCGACCAACGGGACAATCAGGGATATGCACCGATTCACACCGCTGCGCGCAGCCGCGACGTCGAAACGCTGCGGCTTTTGCTGGAACTTGGCGCAAACCCGGATGTGAAGGACCGCGACGGTTATACGGCCGTCGTCCACGCCGCGCTTCGCGACGACGTCGATGGCATCGCAGCCCTGACATCAGCGGGGGCCGACACCGAAATCCGGTCGCCCGAGGACGCAACGCCATTGGCCATCGCCATCGCCGAAGATCACTACGCAGCAGCGATAGCGTTAACGGAAGGCGGCGCTAATCCGAATAGCCGCAACGCGGCACAGGAATTGACGCCGCTCATGATGATCTCGGGCCGCGAGAAGAAACACTTCACGATGGGGGCTGGACGACAGCGGATCGAGCGCCTGAAGAATACTTACCCGACGCCGGTCGAACTCGCCCGCGCCCTCATCAAGAATGGCGCCGACGTAAATGCCGCCAGCGCCGACGGCGTGACCGCGCTCATGCTGGCGGCTGCAAAAAACCAGATCCCCGTTGTCGGCCTTCTGGTTCAGGCGGGCGCGGACCCGAATCGCACTGATCCTCGCGGGAGGACAGCACTCGATCTGGCAGAAGCCAACGACAACGTTCAACTCGCTGGCCTGTTGAAAGTACTTGCCAGGACGCAACGCCGATAGATTCGAGCGCATCTAAGTCAAGAGCAAGGAAGAAAACAGGGAATAAATCCAGGTGGAATTCAGGCGAAAGCCGAAAGCTCACGCGCCGCTCCCAAAAGAGTGAAGAAAATGAATACCAAACCGCAGCTTGGCGCCGTGGCCAATGATGCGATATCCGATTAAGCTGAGAGATCGCAATAGTTGCGCATTATTCAGCTTAATTCTGGGAGATTTAGTCGCGATGCAACCCGAAAAAGCGAACCATAGATGGCTGGCTGCCGCGCTTTCAGCTATCCTAATGGCGGTCATTGCTTGTTTTCCCGCTGCAGCGCAGATGGCAGCTCATAAGGCCGATAGTGTCGATGATGCGGAATTCGGTGGCCGTTGTGTCATGGCGCTTGCTGTCGGGCGGATTGTCGAAACGACGTGCGGTGTGACTTGGGTTTCCCCAGACAATAAGCGTTACTGCTTTCGAAGCGAAGATGCGAAAAAAGAATTCCTGAAGGACACGGATGCAAACCTCGCCAAGGCGCGGGATTACTATGCGGCAAGTGCCCATCTCGCTCCAAAAACCAAGGCGTTTACGGAGGAGGATGCCGAGAACGCAGTAATGGCTGCCATCGAATCGCGATCCTCTGACGGCGCCTTTATGCACAAGGATCCGCGGACCAACGAGGTGTTGCGACTTAAATTCGAGCGTATCCGCATCACGCGTGGCATGGCCGGCTATGGCTGGTTTCCAAACGTGATCTTCCATGCTGTAGAAAATAAGGACAAACAATACGCTATCGACTTTTGGTTCAAGGAAGACGGCAATGATTTGCGGCTGATGGATGTTCGCATCCAGAAAGTGCCCATCAAAGATGGCGACGATTTCTACATGAAAACGCGTTCACCTGTTGCTTGGTGGTGGCTGCCGGTTTCCGAACACCCCGGTGATCCAGAGGTGACCCGCGCCTGGCATGTCATGTCCGCGATCCATCGCCATGTAGCGAATAAGTCCGAAGACGGTGTTTACTTGCTTGAGGATGAAAAGACTGGCAAATCAATTCCGTTGGAGTTCGTTGAAATACATATGCCTGTTCGCCGCCTGCAGGGCGATGGGCGCTACTTCGCTTGCACTGATTTCCGGAAAAAAGGCAGCAAGACCGAATTCTACGACGTCGATTTTTGGTTGAACAAGAAAACCGGAGAAATCGAAGTCGGGAGCGTCAGAATTCACAAAGTTCCCGTTCAGGACCAGGAAAACGGCCTATGGTATCAAGAGAAACGTTATAACTTCAAAGGCCTTGACTTCGATGTCGTCAATTGACCAAGGTCCAAGGAGGGGGCACGCGGTGCACGCGTTCCGCCGGTTGATAATATCGGTCGGAGCGCGATATTGCTCCGATCAAAATCTGCAGTGAAATTCTGCCAGGGAGGGAAAATGAACCGAGGCGTGACTAATCTTTTCTTCGTCGCCGCACTTTCTGCGGCGACCGTCGCGACGGTCGCATTCGCCGCCGACGTGTCGGGAGAGAAGAAAAACGAAATATCTGCAGCGGAAGCCGCAGACCGGGAGGCTGAGGAACGCACCAAGAAGCTTTTGGAGCAGAAGAGAAAAGAGATGTCGGCTGCGGAAGCCGCCGACCAGGCCGCGGAGGCCGCCTCTGGAACGGATAGCAAAAAGAATGAGATCTCCGCAGCGGAAGCTGCCGACCAGGCCGCGGAGGAAGCTGCGAAGGCTGATGCCGCCAGTGCGCCTCCTGCGGGGAATCGTTCATTGGCCGAGGCCGTTAAGGCACCGAAGGGGACGCTTAAGAACCCCTATACGGACGACCCGAAGGCCATCGCCGAAGGCAAACAACTCTACTTAGACTACAGCTGCAACGGCTGCCACGGCGGCACCGGCGGCGGTGGAATGTGTCCGCCGCTCACAAACGAGCGTTTCGTTTATGGAAGCAATGACGACGTCATCTTCCGGCTTATCGCAATGGGTTCAGATAAACTCCAGGCTGCCGGCTATAGTCGCATTGCCACGGAAACCGTGAAGGGGCCGATGCCAGGATACGAGGACATTATCGAAACAGAGGAAGAACTCTGGAAGATCATCGCGTTTGTTCGCTCGGTCTATCGCGGCCGCGATAAGAAACGCGACTGGTGATCCTGCATGGGCCGAACGCCATCCTGGCGTTCGGCCCATGATTAAATCAAACGAACAGAGCGTCCTCTTCTTCCCGGGGGGAGTACCGTTGTTTCACCGGCCGGGAGCGATCAACGGCGAGGTATGAGAGTGCTGGCGGACAGGCTTAGTATCGTCATTTCGATGCTTGCGGTACTGGCGTTGTTCGGGGCGGCACATGCAGCGTCCCGAACCGGGGGCGAAAACGCGGCAACTTCCGCACAAAATGCGAAGCTAAAAGTTCGTATCGGGTATATAAGCCGGCCGTACGAAGAGCCGCCTCCACTGTCGTTAATCGACAAGATCCTGACAGATAACGGCGTCCAGGGCGCCCGCATTGGTATCAAGTACAATGCGACAACCGGCCGGCTTCTTGGGCATGCCTACGAGTTGGTTGAGAAGCAAGTCCCGCTCAAGGGCAACCTTGCCGAGGTCGCGCGCGGCCTGTTCAACGACGGCATTGCCTTTCTTGTTGCCGACCTCGAAGCCGGCGATCTGTTGGTCATCGCCGATCTTCCCGAGGCTCGAGAAAAGACGATCTTCAATATCCGCTCGAGTGACGATGACCTGCGCGGCGAAAATTGCCGACGGAACCTTTTCCATGTCATCCCCAGTTGGGCGCAGCGGGCAGATGCGCTTGGTCAGTTCCTCATTTGGAAGCGATGGCGCCGCTGGTTCCTAATAGCTGGGAAGCAGCCTCGCGATCTTGAGTACGTCGCAGCCATCAAGCGTGCCGCAAAGCGTTTCGGCGGCAAGATCGTCGAACAGCGCACTTACGAATTTGACGGCGGAAATCGGCGCACGGACGACGGCCATCAGCAGGTCCAGACGCAAATGCCGCTGGCTACGCAAGGGGTGCCCGCACATGATGTGGTCTTCGTCGCGGATGCTTCCGAAGTGTTTGGCGACTATCTCATGTGGCGAACGTTCGACCCGCGTCCTGTCGTGGGGACCCACGGGCTTGTGGCAGTCGCGTGGCATCGTTCCTTCGAGCAGTACGCAGGAACGCAGATGCAGAACCGCTTCGAGAAGCTCGTCGGGCGGACAATGACCGAGCGCGATTATGCTGCCTGGCTTGCGGTGCGGATTGTAGGTGAGGCCGTTGTTCGCAACGCGACCACGGACCCTGCAGTGTTGAGCGAATATATCCTTTCTGACGACTTCAAGGTCGCGGGTTTCAAGGGAGAGGGTCTCAATTTCCGGCTGTGGAACCATCAGTTGCGGCAGCCGATACTGCTATCAGGTCCGCGGACACTCGTTTCGATCTCTCCCCAGCCGAAGTTCCTTCATCCGAAATATTTGACCGACACCCTCGGTTACGACGCTCCGGAAACGAAATGCGCCTTCCCCGGATAACCGTTGGTGTGGGCGACGCTTGACGATCAACAAAGAAAAACGAAACGAGGAACGCCTATGGCAAGAAACTCCTACCGATGGTTTGCGGGCCTCATCTCGGTTGGTGCCGTCTTCTTCGCGGTGCCGGCCTCGGCCACGACCATTTTCGTGAGCAATGAGAAAGACAATACAGTTACGGTGGTCGATGGCGACACGCTTGAGATCATCAAGACGATCAAGACCTCGCGGCGTCCGCGCGGTATCATTATTACGCCCGACTACAAGGAAGTGCTCGTCTGTGCGGGCGATGACAACCGGCTCGACGTGATCGATACCGAAACGCTTGAGATCGTACGTCACATCGATTCAGGGCCGGATCCGGAACTTCTTGATGTCGATCCGCCCTATAATCGCATCTATGTCGCGAACGAGGACGATGCCATCGTTACCGTGATCGAGGCGGATAGCGGCAAGGTTCTCGCCGAGATCCCGATCGGCGTCGAGCCGGAAGGTATGGCGGTCAGCCCAGACAACAAGATTACGGTCGCGACTTCCGAAGCATCCAGCATGGCGCACGTCATCGACAATGCGACACTGGAAGTCCTCGCTAATGTTCTCGTCGATACGCGCCCGCGGCATGCCGAATTCGATAAGGACGGCCGAAATGTCTGGGTCTCCGCCGAGATCGGGGGCACGGTTTCCGTGATCGACGGACAGACCTACGAGGTCATTGAGCGCATAACCTTCGAAATTCCGGGCATCAGAGAAAACCTGATCCAGCCGCTTGGCATCCGGTTTTCGAAGGACGGCTCAAAGGCTTTCGTGGCGCTAGGCCCGGCGAATCGTGTCGCAGTCGTTAATTCGCAGACTTATGAGGTCGAGCAATACATCCTCGTCGGTCAGCGCCCCTGGCACCTTGAGGTTCATCCCGACGGTTCGAGGATTTATGTCGCCAATGGGCTCACGAATGACATGACGGTTATCGATGCCAAATCTTTGAAGCCTCTAAAATCGGTTCCGGTCGGGCGGCTTCCTTGGGGCGTGGCGGTCAAACCATGATGCAGCCTTCTCACTCCCGACGGTTGGCCGTTGCACTCGCCGGCGTGTTCGCTGCTAGTGGTGCGCTGTGTCCGCCGGTCGTTTTCTCGCCGGTATTCGCCCAGGATAAGAACGCGTCGACCGCGCAGCGGTTCGCAACATCTTCTGAGACGCAGGCGGCGATGATGACGATCCGCAATCTTGTCGCCAACAATCATTCGCTGGTGACCCACCGGCGTATGCCGCGCAAGACCGCTTTATCCATGCATGCATCGGTGCACCAGGCGATCAAAGAGATCCGCGCCGAGAACACAGGTGAGAGCGATGCGGTGGATGCAATCCAAGAAATACTCAGGCGGCTCGAGCAGGGTGTGAATGCGGTCGCCGGCAAGGACACTGAGATCGGTCCGATCGAGGGAATCGTAATGATGGACGAGGCCCTGGCGAAATACTCGGAACATTTCGATCATCCCGGATGGAAGGGGCCAAGGGAGCTTTAGCCAACACGCGAGGTTCGATGAAAGCCCTATGCATGGCCGCCGCTGTGACCTTGCCCTTCTTCGCCGCGTTGCTCTTGGTGGGTTCGGCTTTCGCCGAAGACAGTCGCGAAGAGTGCAATCTTGACGCTATGCTCGTGTTCGATGCGTCGGGTTCCATGGCCGGCACGGACTGGATCGGCCAAGTTTCTCGGATTTCCCACGTCCGCAGAGCGCTCAAGACCGTGCTGCCGGAAATCACCAAGGTCAGACGTCTTGGACTGATCACTTATGGTCCCGGACCATACAACAAATGCGACAACATCGAATTACAGTTGCGGCCGGATTGGTATTCGCCTCGCCAGATCATGTCGCGGGTAGATGCGCTCATTCCGGCTGGGCGCACACCGCTGACCGGTGCTGTCGAGGAGGCCGCGAAAATACTTAGCTATCGGGAACGGCCATCGGTTGTCGTTCTGTTGACCGATGGCGAAGAGACGTGCGGCGGTCGGCCTTGTGAGGTCGCCCGCCAGCTGGAGGCTGACGGCAAGGACATCACTGTGCACGTCATTAGCTATCTCTCGCGCGAAACGGCTACCGGCCAGGGCTTACTCGGCTCGCGCTGCTTGGCGCGGGAAACGGGCGGCCTGCAGGTCACAGCCGAAACGACCGATGAATTGATCGATGCCTTCCGCCGCACACTCGCCTGTCCGCTCATAACTCGCCATCCGAAGTCGGACCTCAAGCGGTTCGCTGAGCGGGCGGATCGTCTCAAGCAGAGGGTGAAACCGAAAGGAGTAGTTCCATGACGTCCTGTGCCAATCTGGACCGCCGCGAGAGCCGGTCGAATTGGGCTTCGGGAATTCGGTTGATAGGGCCGCTGCGAACGTTACTTGTGACCGCCTTGATCGCTGTTCCTTCCGGTGCTGCCAGGGCTGGTGCGGAGGAGGTGGTTCCGGCGCTCACGCTCGCGGGGCACGACCGGGCCCTGTCCACGGCGCATTTGTCACCCGACGAGACCCGCATCGTCACAGCTTCGAATGACAAGACCGCCAAGGTCTGGAGCCGCGAAGGGCAACTCATCGCCACGCTTGAAGGCCACGATCATGGCCTGCGCCAAGCCGTCTTTAGCCCTGACGGAAAGCGCGTTCTCACTGCCGGTCGCGATAAGACCGCGCGGCTGTGGGATGCTGAGAACGGCGAACAATTGATTGTCCTTTCAGGCCATGAGCAAAGCGTTGAAATGGCGACGTTCAGCCATGACGGACGGCTCATACTGACCGGTTCCTACGATAACACGGCGAGACTGTGGGACGCACAGACCGGAGAGCCGCTTCAGATTCTCGACGGGCACAAACACTGGATTACAAGTGCCACATTCAGCCCCGACGACAGTCGCGTTGTCACGACGTCCAGCGACAAGACAGCGATCGTCTGGGACGTTCCGACGGGCCGCCAGCTGACAGTCATAGAGGGACATGAGGGTATGTTAATTCAATCGGCGATTAGCCCCGATGGGCGACTCGTATTGACAGCCTCAAGTGACAAATCCGCCGGGCTTTGGACGATTAGCGAAGGCCGTTTGCACGGCCGGTTAGGCGGAAACACGCGCGCGGTGACTGCGGTAGCTTTCAGTCCAGATGGCGCCAAAGCGGTGTCGGCCTCGAGCGATAAGACCGTGCGCGTCTGGGATGTTGCGACGGCGAAACAACTTGTGCTCATCGAAAAAGCCCACCGGAGAAATATCGTCGGCGTCGTCTTTAGGCCGACCGGCGAGCTATTCGCCACGGTCGGGCATGATAGCTACGTCCGGCTATGGAACACCAATACCGGGACTCTCGAGAGCGTTTTGTCCGGTCACGACAAGGAAATCGAAACTGCGGAATTCACCCGAGATGGGAATTGGGTTCTTACTGCCTCACTCGATGGAACGGCACGTCTTTGGAAGGTCGGCGGACGATGATCAAAGCGCTCCTTATTGTAATGCCGTCATTTCTTGGCCTGATTGCAGCCTGTATGCTCACCTGTGAAGTTAACGCGCAAGAGCGCTCGCCGCTCGACCCGGTTCCTTTTGCGGACAACCAGGTTCCCGACGACCTGAAAACGATCGTGATCGGGACCCGCTTCGTGCGACCGCCACGCGAAGATGTGACGCCGACGCGCCAGTTCAACGACTTTCGGGTTCCCCTCTCAGAGTTCAATGATACCGATCACTGCATCGACAATGGCACATTGGAAGTGGCGGAAAACTATTTTCGAACGCTGGGCCGAATGCTTGAAAAGACCGGATATTTCTTTCGGATTCCGCCCGACGATGTGAACCGGCTTAAATCGCGCTGTGTTGATCGCCACGGGATGCAGCCGCGTGCGTTACGTAACGCAGGAACGTCTGTTCTCGCTTTCGGGCGCGTCGTGCCGACCAAAGACGCGCCCGAATTGGAAGAGGCCCTTCGATGAAGGCCTCATCAATTGTGCCACGAATTTTGTCGGTTTCGGTTTGTTCGCTGCTAATGACGACCACGCATTTGCTCGATCAGGCGAATGCGGCAGCACCTCTCCCGCACTCCATAGAGGTCACAGCATCTCCGGCAAGCGCTCCTGTCAAATGCGTGCTTCGGGCGGACTACGTATTGGCCGGCGTCGATCTCACTTTCGAACTCTCGGCGCGTTCGGCAGCCCGTCAAGTCGAAATCGAAATGAAAGCATACACGCCGCTGGTCGTGCGGGATCTCTGGTTGAAGACCGACACGCTTTTTACGCTCGGAATGTTCCCTCAAGGACGGCCAAACACAATTGGAACGCTGATTGTCAAGGACAGGCTCCCGGAGCAGCGCGCGCTTCAGCTTCTCAACGATCTGATGAATAATGGTGCCGAAATCTCGGTTATAAGTGGCGGAACAATGCCAACTGCCCGGATGGCCATCGATCTTCCAGCCCCACTGCCCGACCTTCAGGCGACGGCGCTAAATGATTGTTGGAAGAGACTTTTTTGAGTGCTGCGAAGTTGATTCCGCGGCGTGCTCGCGCCGTGCCGCTGCTATGTATCCAAGCGACCGGGCAAAATAGGAATTTGCGACTTTTGGTTTGGCGTGTTCGCTCGTTCGAAATGACCCTACTGAACCGCTCGCCTCCAGCAAGTCTCACCGATCTAGTGTTCCGTGTCAGGCATTCGCTACCCCTTGCGGCTCGGTGGCGAGTAAATGTATGGCTCACAACGAACACTAGCGACTCGCTGATTCTATTGTTGCTTTGGTAGCTGCCGCTTGGCAGGTCACAGAGCAGCAACCGGGAACCGAGCGTTAGTAATGCATATTCCCGGCACCGGAAAGGCCTTGGCTTCTTGCCGCTGATGAGTCGGAGCACCACATAACGATGGCAGTTAATGATGGAGGCTTACACCATGAAGAAAGTTGTGACAGTTTTCGCTCTCGCGTTGGCGTTGTCGGCGCCAAGTGCTTTGGCTGACGACAAACCGTCGTCGGAAGAGATGGCCAAGATGGAGGAAACGGCTAAGGCATGGGGCTGCAGTGGCGGCCAGGGCGAGAAGGAAAGCGAAGGGACCGGGGTACTGGAACTGAATGATGTTAAGTGCGCCGATGGGGCGAACTACGACATCAAAATGAATTCCGACTACAAGGTGATCAGCATAACCGCCGACTGATGAGGACGCCCCGCACGCTGCAAAAGCGGCGGGGCGCTTAATGCGATGAGCGCTCAAAAGGCATAACGCTGGACGCTGCGGTCAGAGCGGCAAAGAGCCATGACTTGCGACCGGATGCCCATTCCGGGGTGATTCGGTTAGCCGTTCCTCTTGCATCCGGGCCACCGATTCTGGGACATCCGCCAACCCTCTGGAGGAGTGGCACCGGGCGCGGTTAGGTGATCTTTTGGCGGGCTACCGTCGCTCCCTTTTGAGGGAGGAGGGGCCCAATGAAGAGATTGCCGATGCGGAAGGTAGATAAGGGAGGCCTTGCGGTTGCGGGCTGCGGGGCTGTCAAAACGCCCGATTTTTCAGAGCCTGGGGCTGGGGCGCACGACTTGAGCGACGAGGTCTTTGAAGAGCGTCTGTTTCCGGCTGTACCGGCAGCATGACCGTCGGCTTCGTGACGGCTGCCGGTCTCGTCAACGCGCTCACTGAGGCGCGTGACGAAAAGCGCCTTCTCCGGCTGCAATCCGGGCTCGCCAAACTGCAACTCGTGATCATTGACGAACTGGTAATCGTGCCGCTGTCGCAGACCGGCGCGGAACTCCTGTTCGAGGTCATCTCGCAGCGTTACGAACGCGGCTCCACACTTGTCACCTCGGGCCTCCCGTTTGAAGACTGGACATCAGAATTCGGCTCAGAACGACTGACCGGCGCGCTCCTCGACCGCCTGACCCATCACGTCAACATTCTGGAAACGAACGGCGACAGCTACCGCCTCAAGCAGTCGAAAGCCCGCGGCCAAGCCTGACCTCACGCACAAAGCGCGACAGCAAGAAGGCCCCGCGTGCGGGGCCTTCTTGCTTGAAAAATCATCACAGTCACTGGCCCAATTTTACTTCTGTGAACTGGCCCACATTCTCTCCAGCGTTGACACTACCCTCGATCGCGTGCAGAACGCAATTAGTGAGATCCTGCGGGGCGTGATTTCCTCACCATCTACTTTTGGGTCCGACAAGGCTGGTGGTTATCAAACGCTAGACAGGCCCCTGAGAACGCTCACGACGCTTGACCGTTTCGGTCTCGTGCGCCGGGATTGTCGCTCAACGCTCCTGCAAATGCCCCAGGTACCGGAACTCAAGCGGGCAATGGGACTGCCTTCAAGTTTCCGCCTGAACTATGGCACGCGTCGCGACCGCATCAAACTGATGGGGAACGGCATCTGCCCACCGGTCATGAAGGCAGTGGAGCAGACGGTCGTGGCTTCCAGCCGCAATTCGAGCCGCTCAGCACAACGCGAAACGCTTGAAGAAGATCAGTCCACAAATGCTTAAATCCGAACGAGGCAGACCGAGGCATCTCTCGCCGATGCTACCGCCATCAAAATACGCGGACGTGGTGATCATCGGCGTTGCCAATGTGGTTCCGGAGTTTATACGGCGCGTGACCGTAAGGCTCGACGCGAAAGGGCTGTGTTGCCTGAACGCCGACAAGAACGAAATCCGCGATCTCGTGAAGGAGATGCTGCCAACTATCATCCGTCAGGCAGGCTTTTTGAGCATGATCGCAAGCGACAATGGAGTTGATCCGGAAGTCGCTCGCACTGATCCAAGTCGTCCCCAACGGGTTAAACGCGCCAACGAACTGAAGGCAGTAAACCCGGGGTACCTCGTCGAGCAAATAATGCGTAGCGACTCCAGCTATGGTCTGGAGCCACTTAGCAAGGAATCCAACGCGGACGGCTATTCCGAACGCCAACGTGTACAGATGGCGCAGAAAGACCGTGGCAAGTACCTTGTGGATCTGATCACAGAAGCAGTGTGTGCCAGGATGTCCGACTCGTTGGACGCCACCACACGTGAGCTGATCGACGCCAACATGGCCGCCTTGCGTAAGTCCTTGTGCGAATCCGTTTCGTCGGGCGCCCGACATCCTGATCGCCTGGAGGAAATCAATTCGCGCCGAGAGGAAACCATGGCGGAGATCAAGCGTAAGGCTCGCGAGCACGCTCGGAAAAAATCTGGCGATCGCTGATGACGAATTTTTTCCCCTCACGTCCGGCGGCGGCGTGGGGATAGTGCTCTGGGATCACTCACGACGTGATCGCGGACGCACTGCATGTCAGAAACAACTAAGAACCTTGGGAATCAAAGGCAGCCTGATGCTGGAGCTCAGATCGTTCTGCCGATCCTTTATCCCGACCGTGTCGCCACGGATGGCCTCATCAGCACGTTGCGTGCTGGGCACGATCGGCAGTTCCTACACCAGCTCATGGTCCTGGACGCTGGGGAATCGTCCGACGTCGTTGTTTCCGCTGTTGATGTCTTCCTTGCGGCCGCAGGCGAAACTCGTTGCCGCATGTTCGTCCAGGATTACGACCGAGAATTCGCCTTTGAGATCATGCCGGAAGCATGGCGTGGGCTGCGGCCCGGCTTCCTCGCAATCGAGTCATTGAGGACTGGATCATTTATAATCGTACCGCGCCTGTTGCGGCACGCTATGCCAGAATTGGAACTCGACGGGCAACCGCTGCTGATCGCGAAACCGCCCGGGTTAGGTGACGACATTGAGCCGCGTGCTACGTCCGCGAGCGAGCGCGGCGCAATTGTCCGCTCGGTCATCGAGGACGCAGTCGCAAATGATGAGGAACTCACCAACGCAGAGCTTGCAGCGAGGGTTCAGGGGCGCGCGTCGAATCTGCGGATTTCGAAACGACAGATCCGTCAAATCGCAGGCCCTCTGAAACCTGAACACTGGAAACGACCCGGAGCCCGTCGAAAATACTGAAATCATCAGCATCCAGCAGACACGATCACCTCCCTGACGAGCTGTTGGAACTCTCGCATGGCCGCCGCTCGTTGTCCGCGTATGTAGTGCTCTTCGGCAACCTCCTCGGTAGCGTGGGTCAAAAAGCCGGCAATCATCCGCGACTGATCCGGCGCGATATCGGCTACGAAAGACGCCGCAACATGCCTGAACATGTGCGTTGAAAAGGGACGCCCGAGGCGCTGTTCGAGGCTGCGCGAAATGGCAAGACCAACGCCTGCACGCGTCAGCGGCTCCCCGGTCTGAGACAGCCAGAGCCCATCGCGGTCGTCAACATTAGGCTTGGCTAGAACCGGCCGATAGACGTCGATGTAATGGCGGATACTGGCTGCGACGTCCAACGGGAGGCGGATCTCGACCGATTGGCGCCGGGATTTCGTTTGAACCGCAGCAATCCGCAGCGTCACGCTTACTTTGTCCAGAACGAGTTCGCGGCCAATCGATACCGACGCCCAGTTGGCACGTCGTAGCGGGATTAGCGTTGCCGCCTTGATCAGTGCACCATCGCGGAACTTGATTGCAGCTTTGAAGCCTAATCTCATGCCGTCCGCACACGTCATCAGGCTGTTACCAATCTCAACAAGGTCACTCGGTCTCGGCAGTGGCTGTTTGAATGACCTGACCAGCGACGTGCGGGCCTTTAGCCGAGAGAGCACGGCATGAAGGTCACGGCGGTCCGTCTCTGGTGCCATTGCTGCAAACGCTCGTGATAGCGCCTGCAGATTGGCCCATGCTGAGCTCGACCGGACCTTGGTGAGACGGTCCTCATAGAACAGTTTTATCGCAGCGAGATCGTAGCGGTCGGCCACGCTCGTGACCGACTCTAAAATGCCGTGGTCGCGAAGCGTGCCGAGGTAGATGTCGTAGGCGCGCTCGACGTTCTCGCGGCTTCGTGGCGACCAGCCTGCCCCGCTTCCGGGCGCGGTGAAATCATCACCGATCCGCATGGCTATCTGCCAAGCAGAGCGGTCAGGCTCCGGCCAATGGTCATGCAGCGTAGGGCGTGTCCTGACGTACTCAACCATTGCGCATGTCCTCCTGATCGATTCCGTAGGCAATGTCATGGCTCCTCCCGGAATGGGGGCGGCCCTCCTGGACGCTGCGGATGAGGTCCTGATACGCCTTCATCGATAGCTCGACGTCGAAATAGGCGTAGTTCTGTCTTGCCGTTTTCAACGACCGGTGCGTGAGCACGCGGCTCACCATCGCGTGCGCGCCTGGAAAGCGGCTGAGTACGACGAGATGGACGATGTGGCGATAAAGATGGGGGTTTACTGCAAAGCCGGTGCGATTGTGGATCAGCTTCTGTAGCTGGCCCGACATGACCGTCCTTAGCTTGGCCCGATCCGCATATCTGCCGGGGAACAGGAACGGGCACTCCGGTGCTCCGAGCACTGGACGATACCGCTGGATGTAGGTCCGCATCAGGGCCGCACATTCCTTCGGAAGCGGCAGCACCTCTGGCGCATCACCCTTGAGTTCGCGAAACGCGAACGCCAGCCGCAATTCACCCTGCATGCCGGGACGGCTCCAGTTGATGTGCCGGTCCAGCCGCAAGCCGCACAAGCTGGAAACGCGTAGCGGGCAGAACGTTAGAATCATCAGCGCCAGCGCCCACTGCATCAACAGGGCGTCCTTCCGGCTCGGTTCCCCAACTGCTGCGACGTCGCGGGCAACCGCAAACGGCAGGATGAACAGTCGCGCCAGGTTGGCGTGGTCCCGCAAGGGCTGGAGACGCTTGCGGTTCTCGGCCCCGAGTTCCTTGACGCGCTTGTGCAGGCGGTCCGCCAGTTCGCGCATCTTGATGCGATCCTGCTTCAAGATCGCTATCTGTTCCTCGCTCAAGTGTTCCGTCCGGAGGGCTTCAGCAGCAACCTGGGCGACCAGACGGGCGATGTGCGACGCGCCCGTGCGACTGTTCCCTCCGTTCTGCTCCATCATCAGTTTCAGTGCCGGCACAAGCCGGTCGATCGCGGCCAAGTCACTGAGGCGCCTCAGGTCCTTCGGCGCATGGCCCGTCTGGACAAGCAGCCCGACATAGCGCTTCAGATACCGGCCGTAGGTTTCGACAGTTGACGCCTTCCAGGGCAGAATGGGCGCGGAGAGATCAAACGGGTCGCTCGTAGCGTTGCGGTGCAGGAAGGCGTCGATCGCCGCCTGAAGTTCCGGGTGGTAACAGACGTCGAGAGATTTCTTCTTGCGATAGAAGACAGGGGCGAGGCGCTGCTGCGGCCACCCCGGCATCTCAGCCACAAGTTGGTTCCACGCCCGGATTGCGCACTGGTGCGCGATTCGCGGCTCACGATGAAGGCGATCGGCAAGAAGCGCGTCGTGAAGGCGATCGGCGAAGGCGTCGTCGACCTCGTGGGCCTGTACACCTGTCGCCGAAGCGTAACTTGCCAGACACCGGACCTTTTTCATCCGATACTGATCCGTAATCGCTCTGAGCAACTGGTTCCATTCCTCCGTCAGCGGAACCTTGAACGAACGGCCGTTGATGATCTTGACGCGCTGCAGGCTCCGTTTGACAGACGCCCGAACGTTCTGGATGCGCTTGCGGCTGACCCCGAGACCGCCGGGCGACAGGCGGTTGAACCGCGGACGGATGTTCATCGGATGTGCGATCACGTCGCCGGGCTCAAACCCGAACCACTTGCATGCCGTTCGGATGTTCCGGATGGCCTCATCGCGATCCGGCTGGGACAGTAGCGAATCCTTGCGCAGCAATCCGATCACGTCTTCAAGAGTGGTGCTATCCTCGGACGCCACCTCATTGATTCTACTCTTTTGCATCATTCTTTTCGATCTCCGACTAAGGTATTTTGCGTGGTCTTTTTTGTTCAAAACGGGAAACCGTCTCAGCTCGAAACCCGCCCTTTCGAATGGAAGCGTTTTCCCGTTAGCTACGAAAACTCATCTGATTGATCAGGAATTCCGAGACGGCCTCTGGCCAGGTCCGCCACTGGCCGCCAACCTTGAGGGCCTGGATCGCATTTGAGCGAAACAGGCTGCGGACTACATGACGGCTTACGCAGAGATAGGCGGCAACATCATCCGTGGTCATCAAGTCGCTAGATGGGGACAGTAAGCCATCGGAATCCCTGGTCTCTTCGGTGGCGACAGTGGTTTGGGCTTGAGCGCTGGACATACGAAATTGCTCCCGGTCAATGAGATGAGAACCTGCCTAAGAGCACCGCCATAAAAAACCAGCCGGGCGAAATATGGCGTTTCGATTTGCAATCGATTCAGCGTTGAAATTTACATGCCTTAGCGGATCGCGGCCGGCATAAGATTTCGGGATGTTTCGGGCTTTGAGGGGCTGGATCGAGGCCATGAGTGGACCTGGCCATGCGTGAATGAATCGCCACGGAGATCGAATCGCGATGTCACCTGCCGAGATTTTTGCAGAGATCTCGTTGCGCTAGACTTCGCGGCTGATCAGCAATACCGTTGCGGAGTGGAAGTTGACGGCCAAGGCACATATTGCATCGCGACTGCCTGTCCGGCGCGGCCTGAGCGAACATGAAGCCGCCGTCTATCTGTCTCTGTCGCCCACGTTTTTCCGCCGGTTGGTCGAAACTGGCGTAATGCCGAGACCTCGTCTCGCGGGGCAGCGACGGATCTGGGATATCGCAGAGCTCGATGCTGCGTTCCTGGCTTTGCCGCGAGAGGGTGCGCCAGACGAGATCGACGCCATCGGAAACAGTTGGTCAGACTACGAATGACGAGGATCAGGCTGAAATATATCGACAGGTTCCGCGACCGGCATGGACGCGTACGCTACTATTTCCGGCGAGGCCATGGTGCGCGGATCGCGCTGCCTGGCAGGCCCGGAACGCCTGAGTTCATATTGGCATACGAAGCGGCGATCCGTGGGACCTCTGCCGAGCCTGTTACGCCGTCCCTGGCGGCTAACGGGACATTCCACCGTCTCGCTCAGGTCTACTTTGCCAGTCCGGACTTCCTGCGGCTAGCGCCCTCCACGCGTCGAACGTACCGGTCCGTGATCGAGCGCATGATCATCGAGGAGAACATCGGCCACCGCCTCGTACGCGAGATGACGCGCGCGCATGTTCAGCGCATGCTTGCGAAGCGTGCCTCTACGCCGGGAGCAGCGAACAGCCTCTTGCAGAAGATTAAGGTCCTGATCCGCTTTGCAATCGATATTGGGTGGCGCACTGACGACCCAACCGTCCGGATTAAGAAATTTTCAAAGGGGGAGTTTCACACCTGGACCGAAGCGGAGCTGCGCCAGTTCGAGGCACGCTGGCCGGTCGGCTCCACTGAGCGGTTGGCTTACTCGCTCCTGCTGTTCACAGGACAACGCCGGTCAGACGTTGTTGAGATGAAGTGGGACGATGTCGATGACGGCACGATCTCGGTTGTGCCTATAAAGACGAAGCGGACTTCTGGGGCCAAGCTATGGATCCCTATCCATCCAGAACTGGCAAGAGTTCTCGAAGCAAGCGAAGTCAGAGGTCCCACGATCCTGCGAACTGCATTTGGAAGGGCCTTTACCGGCAACGGCTTCGGCAACTTCATGGCCGATAAGATCGAGCAGGCCGGCCTGCTCGATCGCTGCGTGACGCACGGGCTTCGGAAGGCTGCTGCAAGACGACTGGCTGAGGCTGGATGCACGGCAAATGAGATCGCCGCAATCACAGGCCATGCCACGTTGCAAGAGGTCTCGCGTTACACCAAGGCTGCGGATCAGCGTCGGCTCGCGGTTGCGGCTATGAAGCGGCTCTCGTATCAAAATTCGCCAGAAGATTCCCAAACCCAGGGTTCTGGGTTGGGAGAATCGACTAAAAAAACCGATAAATTCAATGGTTTGCGGGAAGATTGGTGGAGCCGAGGGGAATCGAACCCCTGACCTCCTGGGTGCGATCCAGGCGCTCTCCCATCTGAGCTACGGCCCCAATGCTCTATTCCCGCGACCTTAGAACCTAAGACCGAGGGCGATCCGCTCGGTTTGAATTCGATGCTCGGCGTTGTCAAGATCGTTGGCGTGTCGCCGGACGGTGTTGAGAAGCAGATCAAGCTTCTGTCCGTAGCGACCAGGGCATCCCGCGAACCTGCTATTGCCCTGCCTCTCAGCGAGACGGGGAAGCAGTGACTGACGACTGAAGGCCTTGCAGTCTCCCGAGCCGGAAGCTACACGTCGGCCTGAACGCAATGGCAGAGCGGGCACGATGGGCGATCTCTTGGCAATTCTGGTTAACTTCCTGGTCCAGGTCATCTGGGTCTATATTTTCATAATCATTGCGGGGGTCATCTTCAGCTGGCTTGTCGCATTCGGCGTCGTTAATCCCTACAATCCTACCGTTCGATCCGTTCATCAGGCCATTTCGGCATTGACCGAGCCAGTACTCAGGCCCATCCGAAGAGCCCTTCCCGACCTCGGCGCGGTCGATATCTCACCGCTCGTTCTCCTGCTGGTGCTCATGTACCTCGTTATTCCTCTGTTGAAATGGATAGGGTACCAGGTGTTGATCGCTTGAGCGGGCATGCCTCTTAGAAAACAAAACGGAGAGGGGATTTGGCTCGCGGTTCGAGCGATCCCCGGGGCTCGAAGGCAATCTATTGAGGGGCCATGCGATACGGCAAGCGGCCGCGCACTCAAGTGCCGCCTTCGATCGCCCGCCCGCGATGGCGCTGCGAATGCGGAACTCGTTGAACTCCTCAGTACCGCATTCTGCGTTGCAAAATCGGCCGTAACGCTGGAAACGGGCGAGAAATCGCGCGTCAAGTTGCTGCATATCCGCGGCGATCCCTGTACTTTAGTTGGTATGCTCTGGATGTATCTGGAGGGGGAGCGACCAACCGAATGTTCGGGTTTTTCAAGAAATCTAACGACAAACAGGAGGAGCGGCGGGACATGACAAGTGCGAAGATTATCGATGGTAAGGCTGTTGCCGCAGACGTTCGCGCCGACGTTGCCGCGAAAGTCGCAAAGGTAACGGAGGCTCTCGGCAAACCGCCCGGTCTCGCGGTCGTTCTTGTCGGGGAGGATCCGGCGAGCCAAGTTTATGTGCGCAACAAGGGGCGCCAGACACGTGAAGTCGGCATGAATTCTATCGAGCACAAGTTGCCCGTCGAGACGACGGAAGCGGAACTCCTGGATCTTGTCGCTCGCATGAACGCCGATCCGGATATCAACGGCATCCTCGTCCAGTTGCCGCTTCCGAAGCATATCGATGCCGAGAAGGTGCTGAATTCCATCGATCCGGCCAAGGATGTCGACGGGTTCCATCCCACGAACGTCGGCCGCCTCTGGATCGGTGAAAGGGCGCTCGTTCCGTGCACACCAACGGGGTCGCTCATTCTTGCAAAGTCCGTCCAGGAAAACCTTTCGGGTCTTGAAGCGGTTATCGTTGGGCGTTCGAATATCGTGGGTAAGCCCATGGCATCCTTGCTCTTGCGCGAGAATTGCACGGTCACGGTTGCTCATTCGCGGACGAAGGACATCAAAGAGGTTGTGCGCCGCGCAGATATCGTCGTGGCGGCGGTGGGTATTCCTGAGTTCGTCAAGGGCGACTGGATTAAACCGAGCGCTATTGTCATCGACGTCGGCATCAACCGCGTTGAGATGCCCGATGGAAAGGCGAAGTTGAAAGGCGACGTGGCCTTCGACGAGGCGGCAGCGGTTGCCGGTGCGATCACTCCTGTCCCCGGCGGCGTCGGACCGATGACGATCGCGTGCCTTTTGAAGAACACACTTCAGGCTGCGCAAATGCAGAACGGGCTTGAAGTGACGGCTTGAAATGCGAGCCAAACCGCAGGGTCGACGCTTCGGCGTCGACCTGAACGACGTTACGATCGCGATCATGCCGCTTGCTCCCGTTTGAGCATTTCTCCTCGATAAGAAAGCGCCTCGGCGATGTGACTTCGCTTGACCTCGTCCATGTCATCGAGATCAGCAATGGTGCGGGCGACACGCAGCGTTCTATGAAACCCTCGCGCTGTCAGCCGGAGCGATTGGGCGGCTTGCTGGAGAAGTTCGCGGCCTGACTGCTCCGGCATTGCCGTTTCTTCTAGAATCTGGCCGGAGCATTCTGCGTTCGATCGTGGCTGACGAGTTCCCGGCAAGCCTGCAGCTTTAAATCTGTCGGCCTGCCTCTGCCGAGCGCGTAAAACCCTGCTTCGTATCTCAGCGCTCCCCTCCCGCGCTGCTGGTTTCACCAATTCCGATGCCGCGAGCGCCGGAACTTCAATATGAAGATCCATCCGGTCCAGAAACGGTCCGGAAACGCGAGCCTGGTAGTCACTGGCGCATCGTGGTCCTCGCCTGCAGGATTGCCCTGGTGTGGCGTGGCCGCACCGGCAGGGATTCATTGCGGCGATCAATTGTATCCGTGATGGGTACACGACGCGGTGGCGCGCGCGCGCGATAACGGTTTCGCCGGTTTCCAAGGGCTGGCGAAGGCTATCGAGTGCCTGGGAAGAAAATTCGGGCAGTTCATCGAGAAAGAGGACGCCAAGGTGGGCGAGGCTAACCTCGCCTGGTAGGGGACGCGAACCCCCGCCGACCAGCGCTGCCATGCTGGCGGAATGATGAGGTTGCCGGAAGGGCCGACGCGTGGCCAGTTTGCCGCCCATTAACTCGCCGGCGAGACTGTGCACCATCGATACTTCAAGCATTTCTTCTGGCGTTAGTGGCGGCAGAATTGTCGGCAACCGCGATGCGAGCATCGATTTGCCCGATCCAGGGGGGCCGACCATTAGAAGATTATGACCACCAGCTGCCGCGATCTCCAGGGCTCTCTTGGCGCTTTCCTGACCCTTTATATCCCTGAGATCGAGTTCGGGGCCTTCGTTAGGGCTGACATCCGGGCGCGGGCGAGGAAGGCTCTGGTACCCTTTGAAGTGATTGACGAGTTCAAGCAGGTGACCGGCCGGCAAGATCGCCATTTCTTCGGAGGCCCAGGCTGCTTCCGATCCGCATCCGGCGGGGCATATCAGGCCTTTGCCCATGGCGTTGGCGCCAATCGCAGCAGGAAGTGCTCCGGGCACCGAGCGGATCGAGCCGTCGAGCGCCAGTTCACCGATAGCTGCAAATTCACCGACGATTCCTGCTGGGATCGCCTCCATCGCAGCCATCAAGGCGAGCACAATGGCGAGGTCGTAGTGGCTTCCTTCCTTCGGTAGATCGGCAGGCGCCAGATTAACAGTGAGATGCTTATACGGCAGTGCAAGTCCAACAGCATGAAGAGCGTTGCGAACGCGCTCCCGGCTTTCAGCAACGGCCTTATCGGCCAGTCCGACGATCATGAAGGCAGGTTGGCCCGGTGTGATTCGCACCTGGACTTCGACACTTCTCGCTTCGATGCCGATGAATGCCAAAGTCGAGGCAGAAGCATACATTGCATTGATCCTTACACTACACTGGCGGACGTCATAATACGCAGAGCTCAGCATAAATCAAGAACAAAAAAAGAACTTGATTCGTTTGGCGACGTATGCGACGTTAGATTGCGTCACAATTCGTTCTCGCTGTGTTTTGGCCAGTCATGCCACGTCAAGTATATCGCGTCGAAACCGATTTCAGCGTTTTGGAAGCGTGGATGCCGCGCGAGCCAGAGATCGCTTGCCCTGCGGATACGGCGCCGTTGCCGCTCGGATATCGAGAATTGCGCGTCGATGAAGCTTCGCCGGAATTTTACTTCAATGAACGCAAGCCGGTTATTGCGATAGGCGATTATGTCGACTTCTCCGACGGGCGTCTTCTCTCGAAATGCGAGTATCCGATAACCTTTTGCTACCAGCCAGAGCGCGGCTATGCGTTCAGCAATTTTACCTCGGACATACCGCCAGCGCTTTCGGGAGCGCGCCTCGACTTCGTTCGTCCTTCCGCGGCTAGTCATCGGTCGAACTCGCGTCGATGCGCAAAGCAAGTCGATAAACCGACTTTCTCGGGACGTTTAACTTTTTTGCGACCAGATTCACAGCATCGCGTAGCGAGTTCTCTCGAAGATGGTCCGTTAATGCACTCTCGATCGACGATACAGACACGTCTCTCTCAGTCGGAGGCGCCACAACAATGACCATCTCTCCTTTAAGTGCTTTCCTTTTCTCCAGATCGTCGAGTATCGCCGTGAGGGTTCCTCGCAAGAACTCTTCGTTAAGCTTCGTCAGTTCCCGCGCGATGGCAGCTTCGCGGTTGCCCCAGACCTCAAGCATGTCGGTGAGCGTAGCTGTGACGCGAGAAGGCGCTTCGAAGAATACGGTTGCTGCAGGTATCTGTTCAAGCTGTGCAAGGTGTTCGCGGCGAGCAGTCCGTCGCGACGGCAGGAAGCCTACGAACAAGAATCTATCGGTCGGCAACCCAGATGGGAGAAGGCTTGCAAAAACGGCCGATGGACCGGGGCAGTGCTCGACATGATGGCCTTCCCGAATACATTCGCGGACAAGCTTATAGCCAGGGTCGGAAATCAACGGAGTGCCGGCGTCGCTGACCAGGCAAATCGTTTTTCCCTCCGCGAGAGCCGCCATGATCTGCGGTCGCAGGCGCTCGGCATTGTGTTCGTGGTAGCGGCGGAGCCGTGTTTGGATTCCGTAATGGGAAAGCAGCCTAAGGGTGTGGCGCGTGTCTTCCGCATAGATAAGATCGCATCTGGTAAGGGAGGCGAGTGCTCGGATCGTGATATCGGAGAGGTCTCCGATTGGAGTGGCCACGAGATAGAGCCCGGACGACATCGGGCGCGAAAAAACGGCACGATACTGCTGCGCTATTCGCGCGGCTGGAGTCTCGACCGCGGGCGCGTCTTGGTCCTCGCAGGCCGAGGAGTTCCGTTCGTCAGGCTTCTCCTTGTTACGCCTTTTGTTCACTTTGCGCCTTGCCGGTTAATGCGGGATCAGCTTCTTATCGCAGGTATCCTGTGTCGACTGTTTCGAAATACCCTCGTCGAATGCCGTCAGCGGAGCCAATTGACCTTAACGAAATCGGTGCGCTGCGACGAGAAAGGACCTCTTGTTTTCCATTCTTTCGATCATCGCGCCGGTCTTTCTGGTCATCCTGCTCGGCCTCGTACTCGGTCGGAGCAAGTCGCTTTCATCATCGGCCGAAAGCGGGATCGCAGAGTTCGCCTTCAAGGTTGCCATTCCCGCGCTCCTTTTCAAAACCATCGCCGCAAGCGACCTTGGGGCCGTCTCCGTGGGCAGCGTCTGGGGAGCTTTCTACGCAAGCATATCGATCACCTACTTTGCGGTCCTTCTTGCTTGTTGGAGGATACTACCTTTGCCTCCAGGCGACAGTCCTTCAGTCGGCCTATCTTCGGTGTTCGGCAACACCGTCATGCTGGGACTTCCTATTTCTATAGCGACGTACGGCGAGAGTGCAGTCGCGCCACTCGCCGTCATCCTATCGACGCATGCTCCGATCCTGTGGGCGATTGCCGTGGTTCACAGCCGTTTAGAGACTTCCGCCAGTGCGGGAGAGAGCTTCACAGATCGAATATTCCGGGATCTCGCGGGCAACCCTATTATCATCGCGATCTTTCTCGGTCTTGGTTGGCGCTTCTTAGGGCTTCCATTGCCAACTGTCGCGGTAGATGTCCTGCAGCTACTCGCGCAGGCAGGGATTCCAGGGGCGCTGGTCGCACTGGGGCTGTCGTTGGCCCATTTTCAGATTTCCGGTTCGGGGCTAAAGATGTTTGTGGCACTCGGCGGAAAGCTTGTCCTCCTGCCGACGCTGGCATTGGTTTTCGGCAAATTCGTCTTCGAACTCGACGGTGCAGATCTGGGTACGGTGATGATTATGTCGGCAGTACCTACCGGCGCGAATGCCTATATCTTCGCAATCCAAACAGGTCGTGGCGTCGACGCGGCTTCAGGTGCCGTTGCGCTTGGAACGGCGCTATCCACACTGACGATTCCAGTGGCGCTTCTGATCGTCGGAGGCTGACGCGGCATCAGCCACAATGGCCCCGCGTTCGCTGGTGCGAGCCCCTACTCGACAGCGACATCGCCATGCAAGGCGGTGGCCGCGTAGGCAAGTTTTTCGATCTGTTCTTTGAACCGCTGAGACAACGTCGCGTCGCTCAAGCGCCCAGTATCATCGAAGGCGTTGGCAGCCCTCGGAATGAGCACTTGATCCGGCAGCACCAGCGCGCCGAGGCCGAGTTCGAGTACAGTCCTGACGGCGTTGAGGCCACGGATGCCGCCGGTCCCGCCCGGCGAAGCCGAAGCGAGCGCGAATACGCGGGTCCGAAACACGTCCAACGGAACGGACGAATCTTCGTCACGAACTCGGCTGACCCAATCGAGTGCGTTCTTGAGAAGCGGCGAGAACGAAGCGTTGTACTCCGGGCTGGCAATGAGAATTCCCGTGTGGAGGCCGAACAGCGCTTTAAGTTTCACGGCGTTTGCCGGAGGACCTTCGGCCCGCTCATCGTCACCGTGATAGATCGGCATCGGGTAGTCGCCGAGGTGGCAGACGGCGGCGGGTATTCCAGCAGCCTCGGAAAGCCGCGCTCCGTATTCGGCAAGCTGCACGTTGAAAGAGCCGGTTCGTGCCGAACCTGCAACGAACAAGATACGCGTTGCGCTTGCTTGCATCAGCATTCTCCATCCAGGCCGCTCTGCCACTCAATCGAGCCGGTCTGTTTGCGATGCGCCGCTTCGTCCGGGCCTCGCCGTTGCAATGAGCAGGGCTCTTTAACGTTACCGGGTATCGCCGTTGCCCGCGAGAGTCGACAGGTAAGCGATCACGGCGGCGCGTTGATCGGCCTTTTCGATGCCGACATGCCGCATGCGAATGTCGGGCGTGTCGAATGTTGTCTGGGCGAGCCATTGGTCAAGGGTTTGCGGAGTCCAAGGGGTTCCGATCCTTTTCATATTCACGGAAAACACATTTCCGTCGATCGAGCCTGGCTGGCGACCGAAGAGGTTGTGAAGCGGTGCGGCATACCTGTCCTCTCCCTCTTGCAGGGCGTGGCAGTTCGAGCAGCGTTGCTTCGTCAACATTTCTCCGAATTGGATCTCAGCTTGCCTGGCCGTGTCGGCAGCGCCTCCTTCGGCTTGTTGTGCCGTTACCGGCGTAAACGCACCGAACCATACGGCAATTGCGCCAAACAAGGCGGCGAGCCGCCGGTCTTGCCTGGGCCGGGGACTGACGCGCGGCGGGGAGGCAATCGATCTCGCCCCAGGCGCGGGGTCTTCGAGGTACCGGCGATAAATGGCTTGGTATGTTGTCTGTCGCATGTGACCTCCGTAAAGCGCTCCGGGCAGTTTACGCAGGTCCATGCAGAATTGATCAGTCGCGTTCGGTCATCGCCGAGACGCAGGGGCGGTCGAGTGCCGGAAGTTGCTCCGTTCTCGCGGACGCGGCGTGGCGGAATAAGAAAAAGCAAGGGCGCCAACGTTGCCGGGGCGCCCTTCGATCGAGATCGGCGAAGCCATAACCGGCCTAGCACAGGCATATGTCTGCGCGTCGCCGGGACCGCTAGGTCTTCTCGGTACTTAGTCAGCCTTCAGCGTCTTTATATAGGCGAGGAGGAAGTTCTGCTCGGCGGCGTCGGTTATTCCAACATGCCGCATGCGCGTGCCGGGCATGAAGCCATCGTTGTCCGCCATCCAGGCGCGCAGAGAATTCTCGTTCCAGACGATGCCGGATTTGCTCATGGCTTCCGAATATTCAAAACCTGGAAGCGTACCGGCCTTGCGACCGACGACGCCCACCAGACTTGGGCCGTAAGCCTTCCGCTCGGGATCGGCGGCGTGGCAGCTTTGGCAGCGTTGTTCGAACATGATGCGGCCGGCCTCTATAAGGGCCTTCTTGCCCGCCTCACTCATTTCTGCGTGGGCGGTGGCCAACGGGAATGCAGTCGCGCCGGCAACGAGTGCCAGGGCAAGCAGTTTTTTTGCTTTCATGATGTCATCTCCAATGCTGCCTGGCGCCAGATCCAGCGTCGGCGTCGTAGGAGATACAGTGCATCGACCGCCCTAATATTGACCGCGATCAAGAAACGGGCGCGCCGGAGCGTCGCGGTTGCGGGGGCCTCTGAAGATTCGAACGCTTCAATGCACTGGGAAGCGGTTCTTTGGAGTCGGGGCCGCGTAGGGCCGCACCAAAGCGCGTATCGAAACAGGCTGGCCATCCGCTCGCGGCGAGCCGGCCACCCGGTGGGTCCTGGTGACGGACCGGCGGCGGCTCAGATCGGATCAGGCGCCGTCGCCGTCGAACATCTTCTTCATGCGGTCGAAAAAGCCCTTGCTCTCGGGGCTGTTGTCCTCGTCGGTCAGTTTCTGGAACTCCTCGAGAAGTTCGCGTTGGCGCTTGGTCAGATTGGTCGGCGTCTCGACCTCGACCTGGATGTACATGTCACCGGTCAGTTTCGAGCGCAGGACGGGCATGCCCTTGCCCTTCAAACGGAATTGCTTCCCTGTCTGGGTGGCCTCGGGAATTTTCACACGGGAGATCGAGCCCTCGACGGTGGGGACCTCGATCTGTCCGCCCAATGCGGCCGTGGTCATGGAGATGGGGACACGGCAGAAGATGTCGGAGCCGTCCCGCTGGAAAATGGAATGCGGCTCGATGGAGAGGAAAATGTACAGGTCGCCGGTAGCCCCGCCGCGCAGGCCGGCTTCCCCCTCGCCCGCGAGTCTGATCCGCGTCCCATCCTCGACACCGGCCGGGATGTTTACCGACAAGGTCCGCTCCTTGGTGACGCGTCCGGCGCCGCCGCATTCTCCGCACGGGTCCTTGATGATCTCGCCGCGCCCCTGGCAATTCGGGCAGGGACGTTCGATCGTGAAGAAACCCTGCGTCGCGCGTACTTTACCCATGCCGCTACAGGTCGGGCACGTCGTAGGAGACGTTCCGGGCTTTGCGCCGTTGCCGTCGCAAGCTTCGCAGGTAACGCTCGTCGGAACACGGATCTGCGCCGTCTTACCCTTGTAGGCTTCTTCAAGGGTGATCGTCATGTTGTAGCGCAGGTCGGCGCCACGCTCGCGGCCACCGCGACGGCCGCCGGGCCGGCGGCCGCCCATGAACTCGCCGAACAGATCGTCGAAAATGTCGGACATCGAGGAGGCGAAGTCGGGGCCGAAGCCTCCGCCAGGTCCGCCGCCGGGGCCGCGCGCGCCCATACCATCGAACGCGGCGTGTCCGAACTGATCGTATGCGGCGCGCTTTTGCGGGTCCTTCAAAGCCTCATAGGCTTCGTTGACTTCCTTGAAGTTCTTTTCCGCGTCCGCATCGCCGGGATTAGCGTCGGGATGATATTTCTTGGCGAGCCTACGAAATGCCGATTTGAGATCTTTTTCGGAAGCTCCGCGATCGAGCCCAAGAACTTCGTAGTAATCGCGCTTGGCCATTGTTGTCATTGCTTCCTTGCCGGTTCAGCTCGACAGGTGGAAACCGGGGAGCCGGAGGTTCGCGGACTTCCCATTTAACAGAATTCGGGATCCGAAGCGAACCTTCGGATCCCGTAAACTGCAAGAACGGCGCGGTGTCAGGCCGACTTCTTGCCGTCGTCGTCGACTTCCTCGAAGTCGGCGTCGACGACATCGTCGCCGGTTTCGGCGGTCTGCTGACCGTCTTCGCCGCCGCTTGCGCCATCACCGTCGCCGCCGCTTTGGCCGGCGTAGACCGCTTCGCCGATCTTCATCGCCGCCTGGGTCAGGTTGGCGAGAGCGGTCTTGATGGTTTCAAGCTCGTCGCCGGCGATCGCTTCCTTGGTTTCGGCGATGGCCTTTTCGACCTCCTCCTTCACTGCGGCGACCTTGGCGTTGTCCTTGTTGTCCTCAAGCGTCTTCTCGGTCGAATGGACCATCGCTTCGGCCTGGTTGCGGGTCTCGACGAGTTCGCGACGCGCCTTGTCCTCGGAAGCGTGGGCTTCGGCGTCCTTGACCATCTTCTCGATATCGTCGTCCGAGAGACCGCCGGAGGCTTCGATGCGGACCGACTGTTCCTTGTTGGTCGCCTTGTCCTTGGCGGAGACGTGGACGATGCCGTTCGCGTCGATGTCGAAAGTCACCTCGATCTGCGGAACGCCGCGCGGCGCGGGTGGGATGCCGATCAGGTCGAACTGGCCGAGCATCTTGTTGTCTGCCGCCATTTCGCGTTCACCCTGGTAGACCCGGATGGTCACCGCGTTCTGGCCATCTTCCGCCGTGGAGAAGACCTGGCTTTTCTTCGTCGGTATCGTCGTGTTGCGGTCGATAAGGCGCGTGAAGACGCCGCCCAGCGTCTCGATGCCGAGCGAAAGCGGCGTTACGTCGAGAAGCAGGACGTCTTTCACTTCGCCCTTCAACACGCCGGCCTGAATGGCAGCGCCGACGGCAACCACCTCGTCCGGGTTGACGCCCTTGTGCGGCTCCTTACCGAAGAGCTGCTTGACGACTTCCTGGACGCGCGGCATGCGCGTCATGCCGCCGACAAGAACGACTTCGTCAATATCCGCGGCGCGCAGACCGGCGTCCTTGATGGCCTGCTGACAAGGGCCCTTGGTACGGTCGATGAGATGACCGACGAGGCTCTCCATCTTGGCGCGCGTCAGTTTCATCGTTAGGTGCTTCGGTCCCGACTGGTCGGCCGTGATGAACGGCAGGTTGACCTCGGTCTGCGACGACGACGAAAGCTCGATCTTGGCTTTCTCGGCGGCTTCTTTCAGGCGCTGCAGGGCCAGCTTGTCCTGGCGCAGGTCGATGCCGTTCTCTTTCTTGAACTCGTCGGCGAGATAGTTGACGAGCGCCATGTCGAAGTCTTCACCGCCGAGGAACGTGTCGCCGTTCGTCGACTTCACCTCGAAAACGCCGTCGCCGATCTCGAGAATGGAGATATCGAACGTGCCGCCGCCGAGGTCATAAACGGCGATCGTCGTCGACTCCTGCTTCTTGTCGAGGCCGTAGGCCAGCGCCGCCGCGGTGGGCTCGTTGATGATGCGCAGAACCTCGAGGCCGGCGATCTTGCCGGCGTCCTTCGTGGCTTGCCGCTGGGCGTCGTTGAAGTAGGCGGGGACCGTGATGACGGCCTGCGTGACCGTCTCGCCGAGCTTGGCTTCGGCAGTCTCCTTCATCTTCTGAAGGATGAAGGCCGAGATCTGCTGCGGGGAATATTTCTTGTCGTTCGCCTTTATCCAGGCATCGCCGTTCTCGCCCTCGACGATATCGTAAGGCACCAGTTCCTGGTCCTTCTTGACGGTCGGGTCGTCGAAGCGGCGGCCGATCAGGCGCTTGATCGCGAAAAGTGTGTTCAGCGGATTGGTGACAGCCTGGCGTTTAGCGGGCAGGCCGACGAGACGCTCACCGTCCTCGGTAAAAGCGACGATGGATGGCGTCGTATTGGCACCTTCCGAGTTGTCGAGCACCCGCGGCTTACCGCCTTCCATGACGGCGACGCAGGAGTTCGTCGTACCCAGGTCGATACCGATGACTTTGGACATTATCGTTTCCCTTCTCTTTGCGGCAGACCGTGTCGGCCCAGTTGCAGGCGCCTGTCGTAGACCTGCGAAAACAGGCTATCGCTCGCGAGCGAAGCCGCGTTCCGCGCAGGCACGGTCCCCATGATGTCATGTCCCTGGCGCGAACCCTCGCGCCGATATCGTGTCGCCGGCCTGCCGATCGCGGCCGCAGCCGGCTAAACTCACGTTGTCGTTATATAGGCGGGAGAATCCAGGGTGCAACTGGACGAACCGGCGCGTTTTCAACGGTTACATCAAACTTTCGCCGTGCCGGAACCCGATGCCGAGATTTGCTCCGATATAGATTTTACCGGAGAATGATGGGCCCATGCTTGAAGGTTTTCAGCACCTCGGAGGCTTGCTGCCGGCCGAAGAACAACGCGAACTGCTCGAAGCGGTGCGCGGCATTACCGCAGCTGCGCCGTTCTACCGGCCAACCATGCCGCGTTCGGGGAAGCCTTTCTCGGTTTTGATGACGAATTGCGGGGAGCTTGGGTGGGTGTCGGACAAGGATGGCGGCTATCGCTATCAGCGGCTGCATCCCGAGACCGGCAACCCTTGGCCGGCGATGCCCGCGATGCTTGAGCAACTCTGGGCCAGGGTGGCAGGCTGGCCGGGGCGTCCCGAAGCCTGCCTCGTCAACCTCTATGCGCCCGGCACCCGGCTTGGCAGTCACGTCGATGCCGACGAGGCTGAGACGAGCGCGCCGGTGGTGTCCGTTTCGCTCGGCGCGGACGCGGTCTTTCATGTCGGCGGCCTGAAGCGTCGGGACCCAAAGACGCGTCTGACACTGCGGTCCGGGGATGTGGTGGTGCTGGGCGGCGCCGCGCGGCTCGCTTATCATGGGATCGACAAGGTGCTTCCCGGGACCTCGGAACTATTGCCGGAGGGCGGGCGGATCAACCTGACAATGCGACGGGTCACGCCGCTCGTATCGTTCCATTGAAAGGCACAAAAAAGAACGGACGCAGCCGGCAAGGCGCGTCCGTTCTCCCCCCGCAGCCGAGCGTGTCGCCACGCTGGCGCAACTTGTTCAGGTCGCGTGCTCCGGCGGTCGCGATGTGCCGCCGGGATGCCGGACCTTCAGGCTTCAGGCCCCGGTCGGCTCCTTTACAGCCGCCTTGCCACCGGCTTCCACGCGGGCAAGTGCCGCACGGATCTGTTCGACGCTGTCGCGCTCGCGGCGTTTTGGCGTCGGGGCCTGGAAGGCGCGGCGGGCGTGATGCTCGCAATAGGGAAGCCCCGGTACCGCCTTGCCGCCACAGAAGTAGAAGTCCTGCGTCTGAGGATCGCCGACCGGCCACCGGCAGCTGCAGCTCTCCAACCCCTGGAGCGATTTGCGCTGCGCTTCCGGAATCTCGATCTCTTCCTGGACCGGCACATAGGCTTCGCCGGCATAGAGTTCGCGCACCGCCGGGTTGCCGTTGGTCGGGAACCTGGGACGGGCGGGACGCTTGACGGCGTTGTTGACCCGCTTGCGAGGTCTCAGCGATTTCACGCGGGACGTGGTCGCGCGTCCGGACAGGCCGAGGCGGTGAACCTTGCCGATGACCGCGTTGCGCGTCACGCCGCCGAGACGGCCCGCGATCTGGCTGGCACTCAAGCCTTCGGACCAGAGCTTCTTCAACAGCTCTACCCTCTCATCGGTCCAAGACATGCATTTCGCTCCTTACAGAATCACAATAGTCTCGCGGCCCGGTGACAGGCGCGAAACAACTGCCGATCGCATGTGAGCGAGGGGGAGAGCCTGCGCAGCAAGAATGCGCGCACGGCGGTTGCCCGACGCTAACGACCGGTGGGTTGACTAGACTGACTGATGACGACTGAAACGATACTCACGCGAACTGACTGGCCGGAATACACATCGGCCGACGCGTGCTGGCAGCGAAAGACGCGGTAAAGGGATCTTGGAACACAAGATCTCGTGCCAGAACGCCTGAAGGTTACACCAGCGGCTTCAATGGACACAAGTCCGGGCTTTTTGTTTACCCCCCGTTGACAACTTCTGTGGCGGGGTCGCAACAGCGGCGATTCGAGTGTTAATAAGCGGTTGCATAGGTCAAACAGCCAGCCCGTGCAGGTTTTCGAGTGGCCGGCCCCGGGGTTCGGATCAATTGACAGCCTGACGCACCCCGCCTATGCACAGTATCCTTCCGCGGGCCGCCAGACTGATTGGCGGCCTTTTTGGTTTCTATCGGAGCTTGTACCGCCAGATGGGTGAAGCGAAGCCGAGCTTGGCCAAAACGAAGCCTCTATCGCATCCGCAGGCTGTGATGGGCACCTATAAGCGAGCGGACGTCCGTTTCGAGCGCGGCGAAGGTGTCTGGCTGTTTGCGGAGGACGGCGAAAAGTATCTCGACTTCGGGTCCGGCGTCGCTGTGAACTCGCTCGGGCATGCGCATCCGCATCTGGTCGAGGCGCTCACCGAGCAGGCCGGCAAGCTGTGGCACACCTCTAATCTCTACCGGATCGCGGAGCAGGAACGCTTCGCTTCGCGGCTGGCCGCGCATTCGTTCGCCGACCGGGTGTTCTTCTGTAATTCTGGCGCCGAGGCCTGCGAGGGCGCCATCAAGGCTGCCCGGCGCTACCATCACGCCGCCGGTCATCCCGAGCGCACGCGTATCGTGACCTTCACGGGCGCCTTCCATGGGCGAACGCTGACGGCTCTTTCGGCGGCCGGGAACGAGAAACATCTGGAAGGCTTCGGCGAGCCCGCTCCCGGTTTCGATCACGTGCCGTTTGGCGATCACGATGCCTTGCGCGCGGCGATCAGCGGGGAAACGGCGGCGATCATGGTCGAACCCGTTCAAGGAGAAGGCGGCGTGCGCGTTGTGCCGCCGCAATGCCTCGAAGGGTTGCGGGAACTCTGCGACGAACACGGTTTGCTACTCGTATTCGACGAGGTGCAGACAGGGATCGGGCGCACGGGCCGGCTATTCGCCTACCAGGAGACCAATATCGCCCCAGATATCCTGGCGGTCGCCAAGGGGCTCGGCGGCGGCTTTCCGGTCGGCGCAATCCTGACCACGGAAGCGGTCGGCGCGGCGATGGAGCCGGGGACGCATGGCTCGACCTTTGGAGGCAACCCGCTGGCAATGGCGGTCGGGATTGCCGTGCTCGACGTTGTGCTCGATGAGGGGTTTCTCGATACCGTGCGTGACAGGGCCACCGGTCTGCGACAGCGGCTGGCCGAGCTGGAAGACGCCTTCCCGGACATCATCGAGGAAGTCCGCCAGAAGGGGCTGCTCATTGGATTGAAGCTGAAACAGGGTTTCGAGCCAGGACGGCTCGTCGCTTCGGCCCTGGCGCAGCATCTCCTTCTTGTCGGCGCGAGCGACAATGTCGTCCGCTTGCTGCCGCCGCTGATCGTCTCCGAGGAAGAGTGCGGGCTGGCGATGGACCGGCTCCGAACGGCGCTAGAGAACGAGCGCGCTTCCCACCAGTCCTGATCCGGAACCTTCCATCCAGCCTGTAGCTTTCAAAAGATGACCTGCCGACATTTTCTCGACATCGATCGCCTCGACCCCAAAACCTTGCGGCGCATTATCGACAATGCCCATGCGATGAAGCGCGCCGGAAAGAAGGTGCCCGCAGATCTCAGTCCGCCGGACGTCGAGGATGCGGTTCTCGTGATGATTTTCGAAAAACCGTCGACGCGCACGCGGGTCTCGTTCGACGTAGCGATGCGGCAGCTTGGCGGCCAGACGATCGTACTCAACCATACCGACCTGCAACTCGGGCGCGGCGAGTCCATCGCAGACACCGCGCGTGTTCTGTCCCGCTATGTCGATGCGATCATGCTGCGAACGAACTCGCACGCCACGCTTCTCGAATTCGCGCATTTCGCGACGGTGCCGATCATCAACGGGCTTTCGGACCGTAGCCATCCCTGCCAGATCGTGGCCGATCTCGTGACCTTCGAGGAGCATCTCGGCCCCATCGGCGGTCGCTCGGTTGCATGGGTTGGGGACGGCAACAACGTCGCCGCCTCGTGGATACATGCGGCGGCGCTGCTTGGCTTCGAACTTCGGCTGGCATGTCCCGGCGAGTTGCCGCCCGATCCCGAGATCGTGGCCTGGGCCGAAGAGAAGGGCGCCAGCCTCAGGATCTGCGAAACGGCCGAGGCGGCGGTCGATGGAGTCGATTGCGTGGTCACGGACACCTGGGTTTCGATGGGTCAGAAAGATGCCGAGCGCCGCAAGGAGCTCTTGAAGCCGTTCGCCGTCGATACCCAACTGATGGAACGGGCCGGCAAGGATGCGATCTTCATGCACTGCCTGCCGGCTTATCGCGGCAACGAAGTCACCGAGGATGTTCTGGAAGGGCCGCAATCGGTGATCTTCGACGAGGCCGAGAACAGGCTGCATGCACAGAAATCGATCCTGGCCTGGTGCCTGGGCGCCTGAAGATCCATCGCGGAGCTATCTCTTAAGTTGAGTGCTGAAAACGATCACAGGATGCCGCCCGGTGACGGCGGGGCTGCAGGCAACGGCAATGGCGGCGGCGCTCACGGCGGCAAGCCGCTGGATGATCTTGTGCTCCCGTTTCAGACGGTGCGCGCCAATATCTCCGGCCGGGTGGTGCGGCTCGGCGGGAGCCTCGACGATATTCTATCGCGTCACGATTATCCCGACCCGGTGGGCGAGGCTCTGGGCCAGGCGCTTGCTCTGACGGCGATGCTCGGCACGGCGTTGAAGTTCGATGGCCGGTTCATCCTGCAGACCAAATCCGACGGGCCGCTCGACATGCTCGTGGTGAACTACGAGTCGCCGGGGAACCTGCGCGCCTACGCCAATTTCGATAAAGAGCGGCTCGCCGAACTCGTTGAAGCGCAGAAACGCGACAAGCCCGCGTCGGGACGCGGCGCTCAACCGGTCCAGCCACGGCTTCTCGGCGAAGGCCATCTCGCCATGACGGTCGATCCGGGCGGCGACATGGACCGCTACCAGGGCATCGTCGCCTTGCAGAGCGAAACGCTGGAAAGCGCCGCCGGGACGTATTTTCGCCAATCCGAGCAGTTGCCGACCTTCCTGCGGCTCGCTGTTGCGCGGGTCTACGAACCGATCGAAGGCGACCAGGGTCCGGATAAGGAACGCGGCGGTTGGAAGTGGCGTGCGGGGGGACTGCTCCTCCAGCGCCTCGCGGATGCCGGCGGTCACAGCAGCGACCAGGCGGACTTGGAAGGCGAGGCGGTCCCGTTGCACGGCGAATACGACGAGGACTGGCGGCGCACAGAGATGCTGGCGCAAACGGTCGAGGATCATGAGTTGATCGACCCCAACCTGCCGGCCGAGCATCTTCTCTACCGGCTCTTCCATGAGGAGGGCGTGCGTGTCAGCGAACCGGTGCCGCTTGCCCACGTGTGCCGGTGCTCCCGGGAACGTGTGGAGAATTTCCTGCAGCAGTTCGCTGCGCAGGGCCAGCAGTTCGACGACCTCACCGACGACGAGGGCAAAATCGCCGTGACCTGCGAATTCTGCACCACGACCTACAAGTTCTCTCCCGATAGCCTGGGGTAACGGCTCTCAGGTCCTTGCCAACGATTGCCCCGCCTTCAGTGTCGACGGCGGCCATCGCGGACGGTGCGCGAACCGGTTCATCGGCGTGAGATCACCTTTCCCTGTTCGCGAACGATCTGTCCGTTGGGCTCGGTGAAATCGAGCGTCAGCACCGAAAAGCCTCGGCCCGTCGAGCGGCGACCGCCGCCACGGGTATCGAAGCGGTATTCGAACGTGGCGGTGACGAGATTGCCAGCGGGGCCCGCGCGCAGGACCGTGAGCGTCCCCGGGATGAGTTCGTAACTGCGGTCGGGCCAGCGGTTGAAGTAGGCCATCTTATCGCGCACGATCGCTCGCCGGCTCTTCTGCTTGCCACCGAAGTAATCCACGCGCGGCGCATAGAGCGTGCGGATTTCGCTGCGCGTGAGATCCTGGCCGGAAAGATAAAAGCCTTCGATGAAGCGGCCGATTTTCGCCTCGAGCTCGGCATCGCTGAGATCCGCGATGTTGTTGGCCACGTTGGCGGAGGCGCCGCTTCGGTCCGGCGCGGCCTGGGCTGACGAAATCGCCGGCGCGCCGACGTGGCAGGCGGCTGCGAGGAACGCCGCGAGGGTCGTCCGGCAAAACACTTTACGCATGTTGGTCATCGACAAGACTCCGCGTTTAATGAGCGCTCTACATGTGCGCTGACTGGGGCGGCCCGGTGGCTGAACATTCGCAGCGACGCGACCGTTCCATTTCTTCTCAATCTACGCAGCCCGGCCGTCCCGGTTTCATTTCGGGCCGTCAGTAAGGCGGGCTAAAGCCGAAACTCCGATTGCGGCATTTTTCGATTGACTTGGCCGATTTCGCGCACCCACTCTCTAAGCCCCGACGGACGCACCTTAGACTGTGCGAAACGCACAGTTCTAAGGCGTCTGACAATCGTGTTCGTTTCGGTTTCCAGGAAAGAGTACCATGGCCCATAGAGTTTTCTTCCGCGCGTCCGTCGCCGCCGGCCTGGCGCTGGCGGCCAGCCTTTCGGCCTTCGGCCCCGCGGCCGCGCAATCCAGCTCTTCGGCGGCTTCGGATGCGAAGGGTTCCTTCCAGGTCGCTCAGGCTTGCGGCTGGTATGCGATCTCGGTGTGCTCCCGCAAATACGGCCCTGCCCAGAGGGCGGCAAACCGCTACGGCGGCTATGTGGTCGATACCAGCAGCGGCGCTTATCCCAACTTCCGGGGCGGCTGGTATTGCGCGGTCGTTGGCCCGAAAAACCGCAGCGCGGCGAAATCCACCGCAGCATTGATGCGCCGGCGTGGCGCAAGTTCCGCTTATGTGAAGAACGGGTGTTGAGGCAGATCCAGGCGTTGCGCTGGCCTGAGCGGGATCTCGTTGCGAGGTCCTCGCGCTCCGGCGGTGCGCCGCTCATCGCCCTACTTGGATTTGCGGCCCTCGTGCATGTGGCGTCCGGCCTTGCTTTTGCCGCTGGCGCTGGGGAGGCGGTCATCGTCAGCCGCGACGCGTGGAATGCGAAGCCGGCCATCGAACGCCTCATGACACGCCACGATCCAAAGGCGATTATCGTCCATCACACTTCGGTGCGTCAGCAACCCAGAGTCTCGCTCGAGCGCAAGATGCGTGGCTTGCAGGGCTTTTCGCAACGCGAAGGCAAGGTTGCCGGGCGCCACAAACCTGCGTGGGGCGACGTTCCCTATCACTTCTACATCGGGGTTTCGGGCCGCGTCGCGGAGGGGCGTAGCCTTGCGTTCGCGGGCGACACCAACACCAGCTACGACACCTCAGGTTATATCCAGATCGTCGTCGAAGGCGACTTTACAAAGGAGGAACCAAGCGCTGGGCAGGTCGATGCGCTGCGCCGGCTGGTGGCCGATCTCAAGTCGCGCTTCGGCATTCCAGGCGCGCGGATCAGCGGGCATAACGATCATGCGGACACGAACTGCCCGGGACCGAGCCTTAAGAAGTTGATCCCATCATTGCGGTAGCCAACGCGCTCGCCCCGCGGCTGATCGCCAATCTTCGTCGTCAGGTGTCGCAGAGCTTCCCCCCGCAACGGAAGCGGTCTAACGTTCGCGCGCTATAGCTTTTCCGCATTACGCGGAATCACATCGCCAGCCCGCTCCCCCGCCCGGCCACCCAAATACGATACTTCCATGGGTGGCCGGGCGGGGGAGCGGGCGGTTCAGCCTAAACCTGAAAGGGAATAAGGGGCGTGCGGTGCAAAACGAACGGCGCCCGCCCTGCTACCGACCTCAATAAGCGCAACGAACCGGAGGAAACGAATGTCTCGATGCCGTAAGATCGCGCATGCCGTGGCAATGACCGCCGCGCTGACCCTGGTTGCCGGACCAGCCTTCGCGACCGAATGGAACGTTTCGCTGTGGGGTAAACGGCGCGCCTTTACCGAGCATATCGAGAAACTCGCGGAACTGGTGGCCGAGAAGACCAACGGGGAGTTCAAGCTCAACATCTCCTACGGCGGCTTGTCGAAGAACAAGGAGAACCTCGACGGCATCTCCATCGGCGCATTCGAGATGGCGCAGTTTTGCGCGGGCTATCATCCCGACAAGAACCCCTCGATCACCGTTTTGGAACTGCCTTTCCTGGGGATCTCGTCGCTGGAAGAGGAGCGCCGGGTCTCGCAGGCGGTTTACGATCATCCCGCAGCGAAGAAGGATCTGGCGCGGTGGAACGCCACGCTTTTGATGCCGTCGCCGCTGCCGCAGTACAATATCGCCGGTGTCGGCGAAGCGCCGCAAAAGCTCGACGACTTTGCCGGACTCTCGGTTCGCGCGACTGGCGGCATCGGGGAGGCGATGAAGGCGATCGGAGCGGTCCCGACATCGATGTCGGCGACCGAGGTTCGCCAGGCGCTCGATTCCGGTGTGATCAAGGCGGTCGCCTTCGCGCCGCACGCGCACATGGCTTTCGGCACCGTGGAGCGCGCGGACTGGTGGACGACGAACCTCAACCCCGGCGCCGTGAACTGTCCGGTCGTGGTGAATTCGGATGCGCTGGCGGCGCTGCCGGAAGCTCACCGTGACGCGCTCATGGGTTCGGTGGATGCCGCGCTCGACTATTACATCGAGAACTATAACAACAAGACGATGGCCAAGTGGGGCCCGCTGCTGGACGAAAAGGGCATCGATCAGGTGACCTTCTCCGGTGACCGGCTCGCGGATTTCCGTGCCAAGGTTGCCGAGCCTGCGGCCGCCAAATGGATCGAGGAGAACAAGGCGCGCGGACTGCCCGCCCAGGAACTCTACGATCATATGATGAGCAAGATCGGCAAGTAGCGCTGCGGGCTTTGCTTGTCCGGGCGGCGCCTTTTGCCGAGGCGCCGCATTCAGGGGCCGCGCCGCGGGGATCGATCCGGATAGGGCTTCTCCGCCGACAGGCTGTTTCCTGCCCGGCGTATGGCAGCCCCGGTAGCCGGGCCTGCCTTCCGATACCCACCGAGACGCGGAGCGACCGTTCCATATGGCCGGCACTCAAACCGTTCTTTCCAATAACAGCCTGTTGAGTCAGGCGGACCGGCTGCTTCTCAGGATCGAACGCCCGCTGGCGATGCTGAGCGGGCTTGCCGTCTTCGCGCTTATCCTTCTCGCCGTGGTCTCGGTTGGCGGGCGAAACTTCTTCGGCGCGCCGGTTCCCGGCTATGTCGATTGGATCGAGCAGGCGATGCCGTTGATCGCCTTCATGGGCCTTGCCTACACGCAACGCGACGGCGCTCATATCCGCATGGACATGGCGATCTCCTGGCTGAGGGGACGGGCCCTATGGGCGGCGGAATTCGTTTCCGTGGTTGCGATGCTTGTCCTCACGGTGCTGCTCATCTGGGGATCGTGGGCGCATTTCGCCCGCAGCTTCGATTTCGCGGCGCCGATGTGGAGCCGCGATTCGACGATCGATATCGGCCTGCCGCTGTGGCCGGCGAAGCTGCTTGCGCCGGTCGCGCTTTCGGTTCTGGCCCTTCGGCTCTCCTTGCAGCTTTGGGGTTACGGTCGCGCCTTCGTCCGGGGAACGGAGACCGCCATCGCCGTGCCGCTTGTCGAGACGCCGTCGGAAGCCGCGGTTCGAGAAGCCGCGCAGATCGAAGGTGGCACGCATGGTGACTGAGTTCATCGATCCGGCGGCCCTGTATTGTTCGGCCGGGCGCGCGCCGCAGCGTTCGGCGCGTTCGCGGAACCGCAGTGTTCTTAAGGTTCACGCGGTTCAGCGCAACGGCAGCGGGAGCGTTTGATGGCGCCATTCGATATCGGTCTGGCGATGACCGGCGTTCTTCTCGTTCTTGTTGTCCTGGGCATGCGTGTCGCATTCGCGGCGGGGCTTTCCGGGCTCATAGGGCTTGTCTGGATCTTCTGGGCCAAGCGCGATTATGCGGGCGAGCATTTCTTCTGGGCCCTGACTGTTGCGGTGAAGATCGCCGGGCAGGTGCCGCACTCCAAGATGTCAACTCAGGCTCTCAGCCTGATCCCGACCTTCATCCTGATTGGCTACCTCGCTTATCACGCCGGCCTGACGCGCGCCTTGTTCGAGGCCGCGAAGCGATGGGTCGGCTGGCTGCCTGGCGGGCTCGCCGTCTCCACTGTGTTCGCGACCGCCGGGTTCGCGGCCGTGTCCGGCGCGTCCATCGCCACCTCTGCGGTATTCGCGCGGATCGCCATCCCGGAGATGCTGAGGATCGGCTACGACAAGCGCTTCGCCGCTGGGGTCGTCGCCGCCGGGGGGACGCTGGCCTCGCTCATTCCACCGTCGGCGATCCTCGTCATCTACGCGATTATCGTCGAGCAGGATGTCGGCCGCCTGCTTCTCGCCGGCTTCCTGCCAGGGCTGTTCTCCGCGTTCGTCTATGCCTCCTTGATCGTCGCGATGGCCCTTTTCATCCCGGGCTTCGGACCGCCGGTCGGCGGCTACTCGTGGAAGGAGCGCTTCGTGTCGCTACCGCCTACGATGCCGATCTTCTTCGTCGTCTTCATTATCATTGCCTTCATCTACAACCCGTTCGGCGGCGAGGCCTGGGGCACGCCGACCGAGGGAGGCGCGATTGGGGTGTTCGTCGTCTTCTGCATGGCGCTGTGGCACGGCATGCGCTGGGGCGAATTCAAGGATGCTCTGCTGGAGACGGCGAAGCTGGCTGTGATGATCCTCACGGTCATCTGGGGCGTGCTGATCTACGTCCGTTTCCTGGGGTTTGCCGGCTTGCCCGCGGCCTTTTCGGATTGGCTCACCTCACTGGATCAAAGCCCGCTTCTCACGCTTGTCCTTATCCTTCTCGCCTATGCAGTGCTCGGCATGTTCATGGACGCGATCGGCATGATGCTTCTCACGCTGCCGGTCGTTTATCCCGCGGTGATGGCGCTCAACGGCGGCGAGAGCGTTTCGGCCGCCGATAGCGCCTTCGGCATGTCGGGCCCGATGTGCGCGGTCTGGTTCGGCATCCTTGTCGTCAAGATGGCTGAGTTCTGTCTCATCACCCCGCCCATTGGGCTCAACTGTTTTGTCGTCGCCGGCGTTCGGGACGACATCTCGGTGCAGGATGTTTTCCAAGGGGTGACGCCGTTCTTTATCGCCGACGCCGTGACCATCGGTTTGCTGGTGCTTTTCCCCGCGATCGTCCTGTGGCTGCCGCAGCAGATGCTTGGCGGCTGAGGCTGCGCTGGCGCCGAGAGCGGGAAAGGAATGCGGGGCGTGAGTGCGACATCGAGCAGGGGGGCGGCGAGGTGGCTTTCCCGGCCTGCGATTTCGGTCCGGACCGGTCGCCACGGATCGCGGCTTTGGGTCGTGTCGCGCGCGCAGATCGTGTTCAGTTCAGACTGTATCCCGGTCTCGTTACTTTCGCTCACGGGCCGCATCGGCCTTCGACCGGGCCCTGCGCGGGCGCGCCGCCCTACTTGGCCTGGGCCGACACTTGGAGTTCACCAACAGTGGGCAAGCCCGTGTTGGCTGCGGCAAGCCGGTGTGGAGATTCATTCTGGTCCACACACGGCAAGCCAGTGTGGAACTACGCCGTACCGAGGTTGCTGTATTTCGCCAAAGCTGAGCGCTCTAACAGCCGCCGCGAAGCGCGCCTCGGGTAACGGCGAGAAGCCCTGTGTCTTGGCGGTTGAAGCCGGGTTTTTGAAGCCGTTGCCGCTTGCGGTTCGTGGTGAGATCGAACGCTGGGTGAAGGGACAGCCGGACCCGTGTGGCGCTCTCGCGCTGTACATCGAGGGCACCGCTTGCAGGCGCGGCCCGGCGGCGGATGGATTTCTCGAACGGCGGACGAGTTGGGGCTTGCCTTTGGCCCGGTGTCAGCGTAGAAAGCCGCTTCCGCGTTTCGGGACGACCGAGGAGCCGCCGTTTTGCGCGCCTCCCTTCAGCGGATCAGCACCGGTAGCTCAGCTGGATAGAGCACCAGACTACGAATCTGGGGGTCGGGAGTTCGAATCTTCCCCGGTGCGCCAATAAAATCAATGACTTAGACGCCGCTCCAAAATCATCCAAACCCGTCATGGACGCACTGTGGACGCAGATTTATGCGCTCTGCGGCATTTTCCTGTGCGCAAATATGTGCAGGTGAGAAGACGGGTCCGCCCATGTTCTTCCCCCACTATCCTAGCGGGGCAGGCGCAGCCTGATCGGGGCGGCGATGAGCCCCGGCCGTGCGGCAACTTGTAAGAGATCGTTACAGGTTCGCGCAGGGCGCATCTCCCGGTCGTCGACCGCCAACTTACCCACAGCCATCACTGCATACACGGGTATGACCCCATGTTCTTCCGCCTACACATTGTGTAGCCTGTCGGACATGCAAAAAGACGTCGGCCTCAACATTCGCATCGATAGCCAGTTGCGCGATCGCTTCATTGCGATCTGCCGCGAGCAGGATCGTCCTGCCGCGCAAGTGATCCGCGAGTTCATGCGTGCCTATGTGGCGGAGCATAACGCGGCGAACGATCCACGCGCGGCGCAAGGACAGCACGCACCGAAGGAGAAAAAGCAGTGAACGCGGTCGAGATCGAAGAGGCGATATCGGCCCTCGCTGAACAGCCGTTCGACGCTGCCGAGTTCCCGTTCCAGTTCCTGGAAGCGTTCGGGAACAAGGCGACGACCATCAAGCGCCTTCGTAAGGGTGAATCGAACAAGTCCAATATCGGCGGTGTTCTCCAGACCAACAACATCCACATCAAGACCTGCGCGGAAGGCGAAGTCGGCGCTACCCTGAGGGCGCTGAAGGATAGCCCGGCCACGTCACGGGCGCGCGCCAAATTCATCCTCGCGACAGACGGCATCGACTTCGAAGCGGAGGATCTGAACACCGGCGAAACCGTCGCCGTCGACTACGCAAACTTCCCCGACAAATTCGGGTTTTTCTTGAGCCTCGCCGGCATCAGTACGGTGAAGGCGGTGAAGGAAAGCTCGTTCGACATTAAGGCCACCGGCCGCCTGAATAAGCTCTATGTCGAGCTCTTGAAGGACAACCCGGAGTGGGGCACGGCCGAACGCCGCCACGACATGAACCACTTCATGGCGCGGCTGATCTTTCTGTTCTTCGCCGAAGACACCGACATCCTGAACGGCGACAACCTGTTCACCGCCACTATCGAGCAGATGAGCGCGCGCGATTCCTCGAACACGCATGACGTCATCAGCGAGCTGTTCCGCGCGATGAACACGCCGAGCAAGGACCGCGCCGGGGCCGATCTTCCGCGATGGGCCGATGTGTTCCCCTATGTGAACGGCGGGCTGTTCTCCGGCTCGACCGAGGTTCCGAAGTTCTCCCGCATTGCGCGGTCCTACCTGTTGCACATCGGCAGCCTGGACTGGAAGAAGATCAACCCGGACATCTTCGGCTCAATGATCCAGGCCGTCGCGGATGATGACGAGCGCGGCGCACTCGGCATGCACTACACCAGCGTGCCAAACATTCTGAAGGTGCTGAACCCGCTCTTCCTTGATGACCTGCGCGAGAAGCTTGAGGAGGCGGGCGACAACCCGCGCAAGCTCCTCAATCTGCGCAACCGCATGGCGAAGATCCGGGTGTTCGACCCGGCCTGCGGTTCGGGCAATTTCCTCGTCATTGCCTATAAGGAAATGCGCGCCATTGAGGCGGAGATCAACACGCGGCGGGGCGAGGCCGATCTGCGCACCGGAATTCCGTTGACCAATTTTCGCGGCATCGAGATCCGCGACTTTCCTGCTGAAATTGCGCGGCTCGCGCTCATCATCGCCGAGTATCAGTGCGACGTGCTCTATCGCGGCCAAAAAGAAGCGCTTGCCGAGTTCCTGCCCCTCGACAAGATGAACTGGATCACGTGTGGGAACGCGCTGCGGCTGAATTGGCTGACGATCTGTCCGCCGACCGGAACGGGCGTGAAGCACCACGCTGACGACCTGCTGAATACGCCGCTCGACCAGCCCGAGATCGACTTCGAGAACGAGGGTGGTGAGACGTATATTTGTGGGAATCCGCCGTATTTGGGTTCCACTTGGCAAAGCGCGGAACAGAAAGACGATCTGAAGCGAATTTTCGACGGTCGCACGACTACGTGGAAGTCGCTCGATTATGTCGCGGGCTGGTTCATGAAAGCTGCCGATTACGGGCGACACACGACCACCTTGTCGGCCTTCGTGTCCACCAATTCGATCTGCCAGGGGCAGCAGGTGCCAATCCTTTGGCCGCTCATCTTTCGGACAGGCCACGAGATTGCTTTCGCGCATACCAGCTTCAAATGGAACAACCTCGCCAGCCACAACGCGGGTGTTACCGTAGCGATTGTCGGGATCTCCAACCGTGCGGGGATGATCCGTAAGTTGTTCACGATGGCGGACGATGGCAGCTCAGTTGTAAAGGAGGCCGACAACGTCAATGCGTATCTAGTAGCAGCTCCCAATGTTGTCGTGAGCAAGAGCAGCAAACCGCTGAACGGAACAGCAGAAATGAGTTTTGGCAATAAGCCTGTAGATGGGGGAAATTTGCTTTTGACTGCCGATGAAGTTCGCGACCTTGGGTTGACGCCCAACCAGCGTGAAAGGTTCATACGGCGGATTTACGGATCTGCTGAGTTCATTCAAGGGAAAGAGCGATATGTGCTTTGGATTGAAGGCGTGCATCTCAAAGAGGCGCTGCAAATCGAAGAAATAAGAAGACGTGTTGAGGCTGTCCGAGCCATGCGCCGAGGAAGCACTGACAAAAGCGCGAACGAGATGGCAAACCGCGCGCACCAGATGCGGGAAATGAATATCGGACGCAAGCACACGATCGCTGTGGCTGCCATTTCCTCTGAAAATCGTCCATATTTACCCTGTGGGCTGCTGTCGAATGATCAAGCGGTAACGAACAAACTTTACGCCCTCTACGACGCCCCATTGTGGAACATGGCGCTCATCGCATCACGGCTGCACTGGGTTTGGATTGGCACGGTCTGCGTGCGGATGCGAACTGACTTCTCATACTCCAACACCCTCGGCTGGAACACCTTTCCCGTCCCGACGCTGACCGACAAGAACAAGAACGACTTGACCCGCTGCGCCGAGGCCATCCTACTGGCGCGCGAGGCTCATTTCCCGGCCACCATCGCCGATCTCTACGACCCTGAGAAAATGCCAGACGACCTGCGCGCCGCCCACGATCGCAACGACGAGGTGCTGGAGCGCATCTACATCGGCCGCCCCTTCAAGAACGACACCGAACGCCTCGAAAAGCTGTTCGAGATGTACACCAAGATGACCGCGGGTGAGAAGCAGGTGGCCGCCCAATGAAACAACCGACCACCTATACATCTGGAGGAGACGCGCAGGCGGTCAGCCGGGTTGCGAGGCACTATTACGGTAGCTACCGCAACATGTTCGAGGTGCATGGTTGGGAAGCGACTGGTGACAAGATGATGACGTCGGCACCAAGCCTGATCGTCAACGAATACGGAAGCATTGCGCGGTTTGAGGAGTTGCACGCTCCCGGTGAGTTAATGGCACCGATGGAAGCGATTTACACGGAGCCGCCAAATGTCTGGCTGACCAGCTTTTACGGGTTTGGACCAGAGGAGTGGGGGTTTCTCGGCTTCAGTGACGATCGTCGACTGCGGACCTTCATCGATGGCAGTCAACCGGGTGTACTGGTCGTCATCTATGCCGCAGGTCAGGCCGCAAGCGAGGATCTTGGCCAGATAATTGGTGTCCTGCAGTGCTCCCACCAACAGGGGACCGCACAGCAGTTCATGGCGCCGGCCGCCTGGCAATCAAAGCAAAGCGATCCGACCAGCGCACGTAAATGGAATTTTGCCATCAAGGCCACGCGGGCTTGGCGGGTTACACCTGAGTCACGCCTCACTATCCGAGAGTTCGCACCTCAAGCGACAGCAACAGGCGCCTGGCAGCATATCGGAGCACAAGGTGTGCCGCTGTCTCGGCAGGAGGCGCTGAATATCTTGAAGCTCGATCTTCAAGAGACCGACGTTTACGGTGAAAATCCGATCATCGGGTCAACGCCAGGCAACGCGAAGCTGGTACTTGCGCCGAGCAAGGCGGGGCCGGTCTCGCAACGCTCGTTTGTGACCCGCGAGTCGGAGGGGCCGAAGCATCTATATGTGCTGAAGCTCGAAGGCGATGCGGATGCCTTCTTGGGTGAGCCGGCGAACGGGAAAGTCATCGTAAAGGCGGGTTTCTCCAAAAGCCCGCAAACGCGCCGCGATGACCATAATCGAGCCCTGCCTCAAGGGGTATTCCGCTGGGTAGTTCTCTACTCGGGAGTGCTTTCTGATCTCGATGCTTATCCAAGTTCAGAACATGCAAAGGCCGGAGAGCGGGCGATGCAGGATGTTTTGTGCCGGCATCCTGCTGGAAGATCACTTGGGGGTGAGTTCTTTCTAGCTGAACCGGAATTGATTGCCGAGGCTTGGGAAAAGGGTAATTTAAAAGCGAAAGAATACATGAAATGAATACTAAATCCGTCCCTTCCGTTTCCGTTACCTATGCCCAGAACGGCATTTCGTCGAAGTCGAATGAACTCGGCATGCGCCCCATGCAGGAGCGCGCATACGAGCGCCGGGGTGAACAATACCTGCTGATCAAATCGCCGCCGGCCTCGGGCAAGAGCCGGGCGCTCATGTTCATCGCGCTCGACAAGCTGCACAATCAAGGCTTGAAGCAGGCCATCATCGTTGTGCCGGAAAAGTCCATCGGCTCCAGCTTCGCCGATGAACCGCTGTCCAAATTCGGGTTCTGGGCCGACTGGACCGTCGCGCCGAAATGGAACCTGTGCAATGCGCCGGGTGAAGATGGCGGCAAGGTGAACGCCGTTGGCGCATTCCTGGAGAGCGGCGACCGCGTGCTCGTTTGTACGCACGCCACGTTCCGCTTCGCCGTCGATAAGTTCGGTGTTGACGCCTTCGACGACCGTCTGATCGCGGTCGACGAATTCCATCACGTCTCGGCTAATCCCGACAACAAGCTTGGCTCGCATCTCGGCGAATTCATCGCACGCGACAAGGTACATATCGTTGCGATGACGGGATCTTATTTCCGTGGCGATGCCGAGGCCGTTCTAGCTCCAGCGGACGAAGCCAAGTTCGATACTGTCACCTACACCTATTACGAGCAGCTGAACGGCTACAAATACCTGAAACAGCTCGACATTGGCTATTTCTTCTATTCGGGCGCGTATTCCGATGACATCCTGAAGGTGCTCGATCCTGACGAGAAGACGATCATCCACATCCCATCCGTGAACTCGCGCGAAAGCACGAAGGACAAGATCCGCGAAGTCGAACACATCATCGAGGAACTGGGCGAGTGGCAGGGGATTGATCCCGTCACCGGCTTCCAACTTGTGAAGACAGATAGTGGCCAGGTGCTGCGGATCGCGGATCTGGTCGACGACGATGCATCCAAGCGCGACCGAGTCTCAGCCGCATTGAAAGATCCGACGCAGAAGAACAACCGCGATCATGTCGACATCATCATCGCGCTCGGCATGGCCAAAGAGGGGTTCGATTGGATCTGGTGCGAGCACGCTCTGACCGTCGGCTATCGCTCCAGCCTGACCGAAATCGTCCAGATCATTGGCCGCGCGACCCGCGACGCCGAAGGCAAAACTCGGGCACGCTTCACCAACCTCATCGCTGAACCTGACGCGTCAGAACAGGCCGTCACGGAAGCCGTCAACGACACGCTAAAGGCCATTGCCGCCAGTCTGCTGATGGAGCAGGTGCTCGCCCCGCGCTTCAACTTTAAGCCGAAGAACGAGACAACGAGCACCCCCACCGAAGGCTTTGACTACGGCGAAGGCGGCTACGACCCGAAGAAAGAGAACGTCGGCTTTAACGAAGAAACCGGCCAGTTCGAAATCGAGATCAAGGGCCTCGCCGAACCAAAGAGCAAAGAAGCGCAGCGCATCTGCCAGGAAGACCTGAATGAGGTGGTGGCCGTATTCGTCCAGGACAAGCGCGCGATTGAGCGCGGCTTGTTCGATGAGGAACTGGTGCCCGAAGAGCTGACCCAGGCGCGCCTCGGCAAGATCATCAAGGACAAGTATCCCGAACTCGATAACGAAGATCAGGAAGCTGTGCGCCAACATGCCATCGCGGCTCTGAACCTTACACAACAAGCCAAGCAACTGGCCGTTGAAGGCGCCGATAGCGAGCAAGCCGCCAATACCGCCTTCGTCGATGGCGTCCGCAAGTTCGCCATGGATGTGCGCGAGCTTGATATCGATCTGATCGACCGTATCAATCCGTTCGGCGAAGCATACGCGATCCTCGCCAAGACCATGAGCGAGGACAGCCTGAAACAGGTAGCGGCCGTCATCTCAGGCAAGCGCACCAAACTGTCGCCGGACGAGGCCTTGGAACTGGCCGTGCGGGCATCACGCTTCAAGAAAGAGAGGGGACGCACGCCATCCGTCAGTTCGCAAGACGCATGGGAGCGGAAGCTGGCCGAAGGGGCAGCGGCGTTCGTCCGCTACAAAGATGAGGGGCGCTATGAGTGATATCGATCTCGATGACCTGCGCGCCGATCTTGAGGACTTCGCGCAACCTGAGAAGAAGGGCGGTCGTTCGCCGCGCGAAGAGCGCATCATCGCGGGCTTTGAGGACATCCAGCGGTTCTTTGGGGAACACGGTCGCGCGCCACAACACGGCGAAGACCGCGATATATTCGAACGGCTGTATGCGGTTCGGCTTGATCGCCTGCGCACCCTGGACGACTGCCGTACTCTGCTGAAACCTCTCGATCATCAGGGGTTGCTGGACGGTAGTGTCGGCGACGCTGCCGGTGTTGAAGATGTCGACGTTGACGCCTTAGCCGCTGAACTTGCCGATGCCTCCGACATCACGGACTTGCGCCATGTCCGCACAATTGCCGACAAGCGCGCTGCCGAAGAAATCGCAAACCGGGAGCGTTGCGAGGATTTTGCGACGTTTAAGCCGCTCTTTGAGAAAGTGCAGCGCGAGCTTGAGGACGGCACGCGCATCTCCCGCGTCATCCGAAAAGACGCAGGCTTCCTGAAAACCGACATTCGCCAGGGCGAATTTTTCATCCTTGGTGGTCAGACCCTCTACGTCGCGGATGTGGGCGAACAGATCAAAGCGCCGAACGGTGAGTTCGACGCAAGACTGCGCGTCATCTATTCGAACGGGACCGAGAGCAATTTGCTGCTGCGGTCTCTGCAGCGCGCGATCTACAAGGACGAGACGAGCCGCAGCATTTCAGAGCCGAGTGCGGGGCCACTGTTCTCAGATCATCGTGATGAAGATGATCATACCTCCGGCACCATCTATGTCCTGCGAAGCAAGTCTGACCACCCGAACATCGCGCAACATCGCAACGTTCTGCACAAGATTGGCGTCACCGGCGGCAGCGTCGAACGCCGCATCGCTAACGCCAAGGTCGAGCCGACCTACCTTATGGCCGAAGTCGAGATCGTCGCGACTTATGACCTGGTCAACATCGATCGCACGCGACTTGAGAACCTGATCCATCGTGTGTTCGGCCCCGCCAGGCTCGACATCGAGATAACGGATCGCTTCGGCAACCCCGTCACACCACGCGAGTGGTTCCTCGTTCCGCTATTCGTCATCGACGAGGCCGTCGAGCGCATCCGCGACGGCTCCATCGCCGATGTGGTTTATGATCCGCAGCAAGCTGGCCTCGTCGAGAAGCGACTACCATCCGCCTCCTAACAGCCGATGTGGCCGCACTCAGCCGCTAGAATATTCCTTGCATGGAATATCGAATTGTCCTACTTTTGTTCTTATGCGGGGGAGCGAAACATGGCAAATCTCAAAGATCCAGTAGTCCGGGCCGTGCGGCTGGATGAAAGCGAGTCGGGCCGTCTCATAGGGGCTTCTCTCAAGCGGTTGCGTGAGCTCTCCGGCATTACGCAACAGGAAATGGCAAGTCGACTAAACATTGGTCAGGCCGCCATCTCGAAGATCGAACGCCGCGGTGATGTGCACATTAATTCGCTGGAGCGATATGTCGCCGCCTTAGGCGCCACGCTTCGAATGGAGGCTACTTTTCCGGCGAGCCAGAAAGTCGCAGACCAATTAAGGCTTGCATTCGACCCAGAGACAACAAATGACGACCAGCTCGTCTTTCCACTTTTTGGTGATGACGTATTTCGCAATCAGCGTGACGTAGTCTTAAGCATCCGCCCTCAGTATTCGTCAAAAATCATGGAGGGACGCAAGACAGTTGAACTTCGTCGCCGGTTTCCGAAGTCCGCTCCAAAAGGGACCGTGGCTTATATCTACTCAACATCTCCAGAGCGAGCCTTAATCGGTAAGGCCGAAATCTCTGGCGTATTGAAACTGCCAGTCAATCAAATTTGGAAACGATTTAGCAAGAGTGCGTTTATAAAACGCGCCGACTTTGACGCGTATTTTGATGGTCTTGATGAAGGGTTTGCATTGCAGTTCGAAAAAGCAGAACCCTTTTCTCGTGCGATCACGCTAACGGAGTTGCGTGAACGATTTGGGTTTGAGCCACCACAATCTTTCCTTTATGCGACACCGGTGCTCAGAAAGGCCCTTCAAGATGAGTTCGCAAACTTATCTGATTGATACGAACGTAATCATTCATCTCGAAGACAACCATACCGTCCAACCTGCATTCTCCGAGCTTCTCTCGATTGCGGCCAAGCATAAAGTGGACGTGTTGGTTCATGAAGCCGCACGCGACGACATTAAGCGTGACAAAGATGACGGTCGGCGCAGCATATCCCTAAGCAAGGTCAACAAATTTCAGAGGCTCGGGAAAGTTCGCGGCCTAACCCGAGAACTACTAGAGGGTCAGTTCGGTTCTCTACCGAAGCCCAATGATGTGGTTGATGCCACGCTGCTCGACTCTCTGCAGCGCGGAGCGGCAGACTTCCTCATAACGGAAGACAGAGGGCTTCACAATCGGGCACGCCGCCATTCCGCTGACCTTGGTCGACGGGTTCTCTTTGTTGCCGATGCCGTCCAACTACTCAAAACAACGTACGAGCCTAAAGATGCTCCGATACGATATATCGAGGAAGTGACAGCAGCGGAAATCCCGCTAGACGATACGATCTTTGATAGCTTGCGCGACGGCTATCCGGACTTCGACAATTGGTGGAAGAAAAATTGCGTTGGAACACGCCGACCCTGTTGGATCGTCGAAGAAGGTGGCCTAGCGGGCATCATCGTTCGGAAGGACGAAACCGCCGCAGACACCGATGCCACGCGCAAAGTAGGTAAGATTCTGAAAATCTGTACGTTCAAAGTTCGACCGGAGAAGCGCGGTGTGAAACTTGGCGAACTACTGCTAAAAAAGGCGTTCTGGTTTGCTCAGACTAACAACTATAATCTCATATACTTGACGACATTCCCCGATCAAGTATCGCTGATCGATCTACTGGAGTATTACGGATTTGAGCATACCGCGACTAAGGATGATGGGGAGCTTATCTACGAGAAATTATTCTCTACGGAAAGGCTTGCAAAGTCAGACGAAACCTCGGTCTTCGAATTAGACCGCCTGAACTATCCTCGCTTTGTCACTGGCCCAGGCGTTCGCGCATTTGGTATTCCGATACGCGAATTATATCACGACACGCTGTACCCAGAGCTGAAGAACCAGCCTCAAGCGGAACTGTTCGACGATTTGGGGCTGGGAGGTCCACGACAGCCGGGCAACACTATTCGCAAAGTCTATCTTTGTCGAGCGCAGTCCAAACTTGGGTCCTCCGGCTCGTTACTGTTCTTCTACAAGGGTAAATCGGAACTTACACCGTCTCAGGCGATGACAGCCGTTGGCATCTTGGAAGATGTCGAACTTGCAAATTCGACGAGAGATCTCATGCAAATGGTAGGCGGTCGATCTGTCTACAGCGAAGAAGAACTTGAGGAATGGCAGGCAAGCTCTGAACGCCCCGTGAAAGTCATCAACTATCTCCTATGTGGGTACATTGTTCCCCCGATCTCACTAGCTGAGCTGAAGAAGCTAGGTGTGGTCAAGAATCAACATCCACAACAGTCGATATTCGAGATTGATGAACTCACACTGAAATCATTACTTCCACGATTAAATTTGGGATTTGACACATGAGCCAGCCCATTATTGCCCTAGTCGGAATATCCGGTGTTGGCAAATCAACACTTTTGGAAGCGTGCTTTGAAAGCAGCAAGTTTCAGCATTTGCAGGCGAGCCAATTGATCAAGACCGAGAGGGAACAGTTGACCAGTGCCGCAATAGACCCTGATGAACTACGCAGCGGCGATATAACAGAAAATCAGAAACTTCTGATTGCGGGATTTCACAGATCCAAGGACCCGACCGCACCAGCGGTGATCTTAGATGGTCATACAGTAATCGATACGCCCACAGGGCTTGTGGAAATTGAACCAGATGTGTTTCGCGACATAGGGGTTACAGGTTTCATATTTCTGAGTGCAAGTCCTGCGGAGTTACATAAGAGAAGGAGTAACGACACTTCGCGTAACCGACCGCAGCGAGAGGCGGGCCAACTGAGGGACCATCAAGAGCGTGCCATTCTCAGTGCGTTTCGCGCGGCGTTGCATTTGCAGGTTCCTCTGTCCGTAATCTGTTGCTCCAAGCCCGGCGATGCTAACGGAGCTTTAATATCGGCCTTAATTGGTTAGGGACATATCACTAAACGTGAAGTTCCGGGACCATGTGGCGCTCAAGAACAGCGAGTACCAATACGCCACTGGCGGATTCCTCAAACACGATGATGTGGGAGTCGTGCTCATGCCGCCGCACCTCGCCCCGCAGCCGCTGGTCGACCCGGCCCATCTTTGGGTTCTCGGCGAGCAAAGACAGCGTATGCTCAAGGTCGGATGAATAGGCTTCCGCCTGAGAGGCGCCGTGCTTCTCCAGCGTATAGAGGTAAATGTCTATGAGATCCTGGGCCGCTCGTTCGGAAAGGGAGAGTGTTCCCATCAGAGGAGACCGCGCTCACGCGCCTCAGAGCGTGCCGATTCCAAGACCTGCTGAACTGACAGTGAGCTTACACCGCTGGCTGAAGCTTCGTCTATCAGGCGCTGAAACTCGTCCAATTTGCGACGTTCTTGCTCGTGCCGAATGAGGTCGCGCATAAATTCACTAGCATTGCCGTACTGACCGGTATTGACTTGGGCTTCCACCCATTCTTTCATGGCGTCAGGCATTGAAATATTCATTGAATCCATAATAATACTCCTTACACCACATTATGCCATTCAATGGCAATAAATGTCAAAAGCTCCACTATTTCCCATAAGATATATTATCACATTATTAGTGCTTGTGTGGTGGATGCTACTTTGATGCGCTGAAAAACATGTGGCATATGTGATTTCAGCACAGACTAAAAAGTCGCTCGCTAAGACTAGATCTCTTACTCAAATATCATAACCGTCAAATGACCCCATTGCGATCCGCAACCATATACATCCGGAAGGGTGCCTCGAATACTCGTAGTGTGCGTTCCTGCGGCTAGGGTAGCAACGGTCTGCACATGAAAATCCACCCAATAGTCACCGCCGGTGGCTGGCGGATTGCCGAGTGCTCGTGTTACAGTCGTTCCATTAAGAACAAGGTACACGTCATGCCGCGTTGTAGTTGCACCAATTATATTGGCCTTAATTTCCACGGTCGCAGGTGTATCTAATGTAAATGTGTGGCTAATTAGATCTGTATCTGCAGGGTGCGCACCCGGACAACCAGATCGATTATCATTGATACGTATGCCTCTGGGTGCTTTTCTTTGGTAACTTCCGTCAGGAAATTTCAATCCACCGGAAGTGCTCTCGATAACACCTGCGACTGAGAGTTTTTCTGTGGGGGCATAGGTGCCTATGCCCACATTGCCAGAATCAATAGCTGTGATTGTGTTATCCGGTGCATCCATATCGAAGATATAAGGATTTGCCTGCCATACACCAAAGTTATTTCCGTATCTACCAAATCGGATCTGATTGTTAGCCGAGCCGGTGTGATCGCCGTAATGTATCGCTGCGGAACTCGAAGAGCCTGGGGTTTCTGTGTCGAAGGCAATCGCCGTGTAGTGATTCGAGCCTCCCATGGCTTTAAGATAAAGAGCCCCAGCAAACCCCAACGCATCAGGTGCATCGGATGCAATATGCAGTTTTCCGATCGGCAAGACAGTTCCAACGCCAACGTTGTTGAGTGCGTTGACCCGCAATACTTCGCTGAACGTAGTACCATCGTGACTCCCAAGTCCGACTCCTGCATTCCCACCTAAACGCATGAAACCGTTGCCATCTGACGCCACGAAGGATAGGTTTGTATTCGTACTGTTAGACATTAGCAAAGACGCGTCGGTAGGTTGCGAGCTAGCTAGTCCGTGAATGTGGAGCTTTGAACTGGGTGTAGCTGTGCCAATACCGACGTTTCCCGTCGTATAAAACAAGTCACTCCCATTCGCCGACCAGGCCCCTGGTGTTCCGGCAGATGCAGATCCTACATCTACCCAGCCACTACCATTGATACAGATCTGAAGCTTGTTGGAATTGTACCGCAACGTTCCGTCACGATCGCTGTCGCAGGCAAGCGCGCTGTCAGGCACCTTCATGTTCACGTCCGCTGCTGCCGGTAACCCCGCTCCCGACACACCAGTAATAATCATATCCGTAGTAGAGGTGGTGCCAATGACTGTGAGCGGCTGATCCGGATCGGCAGTACCGATGCCAACATTACCAGTGGTGTAGACCGCATCATTCGCGTCTGTGCCATCGATGAACTTACCTGTTGTGACGCCGTCACCGGCGACATCGGTCCAATCCTGCCCGTCGACACAGACTTGGAGTTTTTGCGCATTGTAACGGATTGTTCCATCCGTGCCCGCGTTACATACGCTGGTGTCATCCGGGATTTGGAAAGACGTCACGCCATCGGCTGCAATCCACTCGCCGTTGGTGTTGTCCCAGGTGAGGATCTGACCATCGGTCGCCCCAAGGGGGTCTTTTACGTCACTCAGATCCTCAATGGCGTTGACCGTTTGTTGGGAAGCGACCATGGATCTCCACGCAGTGCCGTCACAAAACTGCATTTTTTTATGGTCAACGTTGTAAACGATCTGCCCCTCGACCCCGTTTGGGCTTGTGCAGGCAAGAGCCGGAGCGGCGATGAGAGAAAGAACAAAAGCGGAAACAGATAAACGAAACATAAGTATTAAATAGCACCGTTTTTTGCTTAATCCAACATTTTTACGAACCGAACGTCGATTAACAGTGGCCTTTGTAAGATGGCGTTCGGATCATACGTTTATGTACTGAAATCAACATCGCTAGCCTATTATGCTGCGCGGTGTATGGCAGGGCGTTTCGCAGTTGTGATAATCCGTGCCTTGCCTGCATGTTTCCCTACTTCCGACATGACTGGTGTGTACGCACCTCACAGAGAGGGAGAAGTCATGCCGGAACGATTGTCGAAGAGCTGGGACGGTGGTCTTAAGTGGCACGAGCTGACCGACCATGAACGTTTCCATTGGCAGCACGAGCTCGATCCGATCGATGGCAAGCTGCCAGTCGACGAGCTGGCACTGATCAGCGTCGCTTACCCTGCGTTCTACCAGGATGGCCAGCTGCTGCGGATAACCTCGCCGCGTTGGGAACAGCCGGAACTCGAAGTGTATTTCGCGACGAAAACTGCCGAACCGCAGTGGCGGTTAGATGGAACGTCGGCCGGCATCCACTTGTTCAATGCGTCTGCACCGGTGCGTCTTTCCGAAGCCAATGTCCTGGACTATTTGCGCTATTTTTGCTTCTTCATTCACGCTGAGCTGGGGCCATTCCTTGTGGCGGAGGATGTGGATGACAGATACATCCGAGCACACTTCACCGACGCAGACAGAGTTCGGCTTCGTGAACATCTGCGGCCGGCACAATTGTTAGGAGAGGTCGAAGAGGGCTTCGGGGTTGCGACCACGATGCTCTACGGCCACGAGCTTCTCTCAACCATAGCGCTTATAACCCGTCGCGGCATGGTGGACTTGCCCGAGGAGGCTGTATTACTCGACCGGCTGGAGGGGCGAATTCGGCATAAGCTCACGGCTTGATGTTCTGCCGCGTGATGTTTGCCGTGTGAGCAAGGCTGATGCAGCGCCCCAACAGAACATTGCCCGCCTTGTCGATTGTCTCGGCTGGATTCTAGAGACTGTCGTCCAACCGATATCCCCGGCCATACACGATCTGTATAAAGTGCTGATCCCCTGTTTCGGCTATTATTTTTCGCCGTAAGCCCTGCAGAAAACCCGACAGTATGTAAGTGTCGAGTTTGCCTCCTTTCCGGTTAAGTTCGTAACAGATGCGATCCCTTGAAACCGTGCTGCCCTTGTTTCGTGCTAGCAAGCGAAGACATTCGCGCTCCAGTTCCGTGAGCTCGATTGGCTTTCCGTGAATTTCAACGCGTTTTTTGTCGAGATGCACGACCATTGGTCCGGTTGTGACGGATGTAGGTGCGTGCGTTCGATCTCGTCGCAACACAGCGTGGATACGCGCGATCAACTCGGCCGGATGAACCGGCAACCTGATTACGTCATCAGCCCCAAGTTTAAGCGCATGCACGACTATCTCATGACCAGGCTCGCTGATCAGCGCAATGATCGGGGTGGACGTGCGCTCAAGGCGCAGGGATTTGATGATATCCAGCCCGTCAGCGTCGAGCGAGATCAGTACAAGATCAAACCCCTCATCTTGTAGCGCATCGGCTTCAGGCAGTGATGCCGTTGAGGCTACATGCCAGCCCTCGTTGCGAAGCAGGTCAACGATGGGCAAATCCGGCGCGGGGTCGCACCCAATCACCAGGATCTTCATTGTTTCCGTCCTCCGATCACATGTTGAAAAACTTGGCACTGCAAACAGCCAATGACCTTCCCCCCATTATCCTAGCGGGGCAGGCGACAGCCTGATTGGGGGCGGCAATGAGCCCCCGCATTTCCGGTACACGGATAGTGTGGCTTTATTTTCATCGGATGGTGCGCACACATATCCCCTTCCCGCTTGAACATTTGGGATCAGCGCGAGACCTGCCGGGGCTTCAGGGTCAAGCTCCTTAGTCCATAACCATGCCCCCTGCGCCTAGACGTCTTCCGCACCACTCGGGCGTGCGCCCGACCGTGAAGAGTCCGGCTTGGTTACAGAACATGGCCTCCAGGAGACGCATCAGCCACGGCGGTTCGCGGCTGAACAATCAAGCTCTCAAAGGAGACATGACATGAGCGAACAAACACGCAAACCAACCCATCGCGCCTACGCGGTACAGAAAAGCCGGGGCGGCTCCCATTGGACCGAAATCGGTGCGCTCTGGCCCCACAAGGACGGCAAAGGGTTCAACCTCAAACTTGATCTGCTGCCCCTCACCGGTGCCGATATCAGCATCCGCCTGATCGAAAGCAGCGAAACCAACCAGGACATCGCCTGGGATGAGAACGGAGGTGCCGCATGAGCCTTCCCATCCCGCAACGCCACGACCAGCCCAATATGGCTGGTCACCGGCCCGGCCGCTTTCAATCGCGCTACCGTGTGCCGCTCGACTTCTACACCACACCGCCGGAGGCCGTTCGCGCCCTCCTCTCGGTCGAGGCCTTCGCCGGCGACATCTGGGAACCGGCCTGCGGTCACGGCGCCATCTCCAAGGTCTTCGCGGAAGCCGGATATGATGTCGTCTCGACAGATCTCGCCTATCGCGGCTTTGGCACGGGCGGCATCGATTTCTTGCGAGAAACCAAACCTCGCGCGCGGAACATCGTGACAAATCCACCCTATGGGCGCGGCATGGGCGACCAGTTCATCGGGCATGCCCTGCGGCTCACCCGGCAGACCGGCGGGGCAGTCGCGATGCTCTGCGACCTGGCCTCGCTGTGTCACCCCAGGCGCCACGGCAAGTTTCTGTCGTATCCACCGACGGCCATCTACGCCCTCGACCACCTGGTCTGCCTGCCAAACGATGATCCGCAGCGCGCGAAGTATTTCGCGAAGGCCGACCGCCGCTATTGCTGGATGGTCTGGCGGCACGACCATATCGGCGAGTCCCGTTTCTGGTGGCTGTCCTGCGCGGACCATCGCACACCATCACGCGGCTATTTCTTCAACGTTCATTCCCACCGGAGGTATTCATGACCCAATTTCAATCGCAATCCATTCAATCGCTCATCGCGATCCTGGATCAGACAATCACAGACGCTTGCCAGCTAACGGCCGGTGCGCGCGATGCCATTCAAAGATCGCAGCTTAACGAGGCCATCGGCACGCTATTGCCGCTCGACGACAAGCTCCAGGCCGCAACAGCGCTCCTGCACACGATCCTGCTGCTGCATCGCGGCCGAGGAGGTGCGGCATGAGCAATTCCCAACACATCCGCGTCTTTGTCGAGAAACGCCTCTTAGCGAAACATATCGCAACCTTCACCGACGAAGAGGCCTATATCGCCTGCGTGCCGGCAATCGAGGCCTACGCACGCGCCCATGGCTGGGATCGCGTCACCGAATCGTGCGAATAAGAACGGGGCGGCGCATTGAGCGCCGCCCCTCATTTGTTACTCGCCGGCTTGAACCGACCAGCGTGTCGGCTCGCGGCGGCTCAACTTTTCCGCTATCCACGCCTCGACCTCTGCGCGTACCCATAAAACGCGACCGCTGCCAAGCTTGACACGAGCCGGAAAGAGTCCGCGCTCCTCAAGTCTCGCAATGTATTGCCGTGTGAATGTCGTTTCCGCCATCACCTCCTCTGCCCGCATGAATTTTGGATCGCGAGACGCAAACGTTTCTCGACCGCCCATAGCACGCCTCCTTTCGTTCAGCCTCGGCTATAGGCAGAGTGCGCAATACAAAAAGAGCCGATCCCGAAACGATTGGAAAAGCAACAGTACAACTCGGACTTGAAGATTGTGCACTAGCCCATAGCCGGGTGGAACGGAGACAGTCCCTAGAGGGGGAAAACGGCGACGCTCTTTCAAACGCCGCCGCGGAACATGTCCTTCGCGCCAGAAGGGTTCCCACCCGAGAACGCAGAATCAAAGATAGTGATGCTGCGTTTCAGTGCAAGCCAGAAAATAAAAATAATTCAAAAAAATACCTAGGCTTCGGCGTTAATCGTTGCGACTGCAATTAATAATTTCGGCACGCCTCCAATGTTGTCGCTTTACGCGGAATAGATGCCACGACGATCTGCGGTGCGTAGAACCACATCGCACATTCCGAGCAATCGCCACCGAGAAATCGAAACGCATATCGAGATCGTCAATCATATGCCCGCACGAGGGAAACGCTTCGGGGGCTGCTGGCCACGGTTCCATTTGCCATTGCGCTTTAATGTTCTCCATCGCTTCGCAAAGCGCGAATGGTTTGGCTCGCCCCTTCGGGTCCGGGCTCTCGTGAACCAAGCCCGTTTCACAGAAACGGTCTTGGCCCTTCGGGCTTCGATCCCTCTCGGGCGTTGCAACGCAACACAGCATTTAAAACAACATACTTGAACAACGCGGACCATTTGATAGCATTGCAGAAACTATTCTTCGTGTTTCTTGAATGCTGACCTATTTTCGCCTCGACTCGTTTGACCCCACTCTCAACCGCATCTTTCTGACTGACTTGCACGGTGATGACGGCGCATGGTTTCACATTGCGGAACCTGGCGACCTGTTCTTTCTTCTCGAAGAACATCCCAATGTCGTTGTTGGGGCGCGCACCGATCCGCAGCAAAGCTGGCAAGTGCGATTGCGCGACTTACGGTTTCACAGTGCCTGCGAGGATGATCCGAAGCATCTCGGCCCGTGCTTTTTTCAATTGCCCGGCTATGACAGCACCGCTGCCAAACCACGCTTCTCGCGTTTCATTAACGACGTCCCCCGCTCCACCCGCACGGCATCACACCGTTCTGTCGCTGTTTCGGCCGAATCCGAGAAACCTCCAATCATCCCGCCGGTTGCGCCTGCGCAGCAAGCCGCACCCGTGGTGCCGTTGCACGCCGCCCGGACTCCGCCGGAGATCTCCCCTGCCCCGGCTCGCTCACGTTGGACCGGCGTTCTGCGCCGCGTTGCCGGCTTTCATCGGTAAGCCGGATCGGGCTCATACAGGCCCTTGAACGCCGGATGCTCGAAATACCGGATGCGATCCAATTGCATGGGCGGATGACCTCCCAGAAGCACCAGCTGATTGCGCAAATGTGCCGCGAAATGCCCCTCGATCTCGTCGGGCTGAAGCAGCTCCGTCGTCATGCGAGCACGGCTCACCCCGCTATGTCCCGCCATTTGCTGGTTCATCGAGACCGCGTTCTCGCTCGCCGTTGCAATCGTCACCTTGCCAAGGCGCTTGGAGAGGAATTCACACGTGGCGGGGTCCGTATTGCCGAAGGCTTGTACGACGCCACTATTCCCGAGAAAGGTCTGCCAGCTTGACTGATGGTTGGCCTGAAGCTGCTGCAAATCTTGCAAGATCGTCCAGAGCTTGACGCCATAGCCCGCCATGAGCCCCGCCGCCTTCTCAATCCGCTCCATGCGCCCAAGCGAATAAAACTCATCGAGGATGAACAGCACCGGATCGCGCAGACGTTTCCGCTTGCGTTCCATCGCATCGAGCGCGCAGTTGATCATGAGGCGCAGCCACCGCCCATGTGTCGCCAAGCGCGACGCCGGCAAGCACAAATAGACTGTGCCCGGATGCTCTTTCAAATCTTCGAAGCGAAAATCCGATCCCGACAAGACGCGCGCCATGGCCGGTGAATCCAGAAACTCCGTTTGCGTGCGCGCCGATGACAAGATCGATCCCCGCTCGTCCTCCGGTATGGCCGCAAACACCAGAGCCAGTTCGCGCGCCCGTTCCCATGTCAGGCTGCGCGGTTCCATCCGGCCGAACCTGGCGAGCCTCGCAACCACATCGTGCTGCATCAACTCGCGGCGCACACCGATGAGATTGCGGTTGGGATGGTCTCTCGGCAGTGCGCAGGTCAGAACAAGGATCAGCGTCTTGACGAGGTTGCGCGCTGCCAACGTCCAATGCGGATCGCCCTTGGTTGACTGGATAATCAGACTATCGGCAATCAGCGATGCCTCATCCGCGCTCTCATCCTCATCGACGTGCAGACGGTCCATCGGATTGAACCGGCACCGCATCGTCGCCGCTGTATTCTCCGCCCGCTCGAATGGATCAAGCACGTAAACATTCTGCCCCATGTCACGGCGGCGCTTGGCTGTGATCGTTGCCAGCTCGGCCTTCGGATCGATCGCCACAACCGGTCCGCGATAGAGCAGCATGTTCGGAATGATCTGCGAAACGCCCTTGCCGGAGCGCGTTGCCGCGAGTGTCGTCATGTGCATCTCGCTGCGCACGCCAACGAGTGTGTTGTTCGCCGCCCCCAGCACCATCATGCCGTCACGATATTTCAGCTCGCGCGCAACCTTATCCTGATCGGCCCAGGCCGCTGTCGCCGGAAGCGGAAAGCGTTCTGCACCCACCCAGCCGCGCGGTAATTGTGACCTGCCCATTATTGAAAATCTCCAAAATCACCGCCCTTGCGGTTCCAACGCGCACGCACGCGCCGCCAAGCCGATCGCAGCAACGGGATCGCCATCAAGATGAGCCCCAGACTAATCAGGATCTCACAGACATACATGATCGGCTGCGCTACCGCCCAATAGCCTGTCCCTGATACCCGATTGAGCAATTCGGCAAAGGCGGTTCGCGCGCCGGGGTTGAAGAAGGTCACAAGTAAAAAGCCGAACGTGACCCCCGTTGCGAGCATCACCGCGCCGTTGATGAAATACATTGACGAGAAAATACGCTCAGGACTTTGCTGCGCCAGAGCTGCGTCGGCACGACGGCGATCGAACATGGCAAACTGCCAGCCGACATAGCGCCACGCCCCAATGACGAATAAAAACGGAACGTTGATTATAAAAACCAGCAAGCAATAAATCTGGACCGCCCACGTCACCCAGTCTTCGCCCGGGTCGGTCCCAAATATCAACGCCAACACCACAGCCGCGATCACGTGCAAACAGCTCTTCTGTAGCTCCGACATGGCTGTCAGACCTCCGCTCGTCGTTGATTGTGAGAAAAAGATTGCAAATGGCAGGGCGATGAGCCGCCCTGCCCTGCAAAGTGCCGTCAGGCGACGTCCAAGCCACGTTGCTCACGCCAGGCGAGAATGTCCTTAAGGAACCAACCAACCCGGCCATCAGGAAGTTCTGCGCGCACCGGCACACGCTGTGTCGTTTCCAGCCAGTCGACCTCCTGGGGCGAGCGGTTGAGCTTTTCAGCTAGCTCGACAATCGTCAGGAACCTGTTGTGCAGATCCTCATCGTCGTCACCACCCTGCCCACCAGCTGCGGCAGCCACCGGTTCGACCGTCGGGGCCGTTTTGGTTTCAGCTTGCTCGGTCATGAAGGGCAATGGCGGCTCATCGATAGGCGGAGAAGGTTCCGCCGCACCGAGGCGCGTATCACGATCCTCGATACGAGCGTTCATCCATGCGATGACTTCTGAGCCGCGATAGGCAACCCTGTTGGCACCCAGGTTTAAACGGAGGGGAAACAGGTTCTGCTTTTCAAGTCGCTGTAGATGCTGCGTCGTATATCCGACAAATGCTGATGTTTCTTTCTTTGATACGAACCACTCGCCCTCCAGTTCCAGCTTGCCCGAAACAGGACAAATGCTTATTGCGCTGGCAAATGTTCGTGCGATAGTAGTATCTGGTTTGTTAGGCATTTTATCACTCCGCGATTTAAAAGCCGCGCCTCGTTGCTCGGCCTTTCTGGGAGTAAATGTTTGGTAAAAGTGCCGCCGCGTCGAGGGCTATTCGGCGCTCAGGACGACGACGGAGTAACGGTCACCGCGCGCGCATGTGAAAGCCGTTGAAACTGAGTGAAACAGGTGCAAACCCGTGCCAACTGTATCTGGTGCAGATTCGGATCACGGAAGATAGGTCATCTTCGTGCGTTTCCAGCGAAAATGCTGCGTTTTGAGCCGCCATCCGGCTGCGTTTCCCGCTTGCAGCCGCGAATCATTCGGGTCCGCCTTCAGGGCACGCACGGCGCACAAGGCCCCTACTCTCCCATCCCTCAGGTGCGGGTGCCCCTTAAAGGATGACCGCGTCGCCTAGCAGGCGGCGGCCGGTCTTCAATGCGCTGCCCGCCCCACACCCGTGTGGCGCATGACGCCCGCCCTTGGGGCCGACTGCTCTCTCTCCCGCGTCCTTCACGGGACATCCCACACAACTGACAAAAGGAGAGAGATATGGGACTTGATATGTATGCGTACGCAACCGACGAAAAGCTGGAATCCGAAACGGATTTCGACCTCACGGACGAGGCCGTGCAGTTTTATTATTGGCGCAAACACCCCAACCTGCATGGCTGGATGGAGCGCCTTTACCGGCTCAAAGGCGGCGAGGAGATCGACTTCAACTGCGTGACGGTCGTTGTCACAGCAACCGATCTGGATGTGCTGGAGGCAGCCGTTCGGGAGAACCGCCTGCCCAAAACCGAAGGCTTCTTCTTCGGAGAAAGCACCCCCGAAGATCGTGAGGACGATCTCGCCTTTATCGCCGAAGCACGCGCCCGGATCTCCGAGGGCGACACCGTCTTCTACACATCGTGGTGGTAGCCCCACCCCACTCGCACGCGACAGCGCCGTTCCTGCCCCCAGGAGCGGCGTTTACGCATGCTTCTTATGCCGATCCAGCCGCGCCCCATGTTCTTCGTCCAATATCCTAGCGGGGTGCGGGGGCGGCAATGAGCCCCCGCCAAAACGCAATATGCGTGAGGCGCGCGATTAGCGCGCCGAACCCTATTCCTTGCCCTGCCCTCTCAGCCACCTCCTAGGCCGATTGCAGCGCGCTGCCTGTCGCCGCCGCGGCCGCGACAGCGCGGCTTGCGTTTTTGCACGCGGTCAGCGTGCGAAGGGCGCAAGCAGAAAACGCAACAAGTTATCCCGAAGAAAAATCAAAAAAATAAAGCGTAGCAGAATTGGAGCAAGAGAAGTCATGGCGGTGCATCCAATGATATATCGGAATAATATGGAAATAGTGGTGGGGTTGAGGAGTAGCAAGATGTGGTTTTGTAATACACAAAACCCTTTTTCATCTTGGCAGGGGTTCCCCCTGCACCCCAACAGCCCGAGCCATGACACAGCGAAAGCGTGCCAAAAAACATGAAGCGAAACGCAAAAGTCTCGTCACACTGCGCTTGACGGACGAGGAACGTTTCGATCTCGAAAAACGTGCCGCCGGAGCGGGTCTCTCCCTGTCCGACTACATCCGGAACCAGAGCTTCCAACGCAAACCGGTCGCGGTATCATCCCCGGCCATTCCCCTCGACGTCGTGTTCCAGCTCCGCAAGCTCGGCGTCAATCTCAACCAGATCGCCCACGCCCTGAACAAAGGCCTGGACGCCCCGCCCGAACTTCGCCGGCTCTGCCGCTCTATCGACGACTACCTCACCGAGACACTTGCCAATGATCCCTCGCCTCGCGCGCGAAGGTAAATCCTTCAAAGGCGCCGGGGTGTACTACTTGCACGACAAAGGCGCCAAAACATCAGACCGCGTGGCCTTCACGCACGCACTCAACACCGCCAAGCAGGACGCCCAAGGTGCCCTGAACGAGATGGCGTTCGTCGCCATGCATCAAGACGAGCTGAAGCGCGCCCATTACCGCCTGGAAAACCCACACGACCCGGATTGCCGCGACATGCGCAAGACCGGCCGTAAGGTCAAAAACAGCGTGCTGCATTATTCGCTGTCCTGGCACCCCTCCGAGAAGCCGACCCGCGAGCACATGATCGAGGCGGCGCAATCAAGCCTGCGTAAGCTTGGGCTCGAAGAGCACCAGTGCCTGCTGGTCGCCCATAACGACGAGCCGCACCCGCACATCCATCTGATCGTCAACAAGATCCACCCCGAGACCGGCAAAGTCGCGGCGCTCAAATACACCAAGGACAAGCTGCAAGCCTGGGCCAAAGCTTACGAAGAGGAGCACGACAAAATCTGGTGCGACGCGCGCTACGAGGAGCGGCCCAAGGTTGCGTTCGCCAATGCCCATAATGACAATCGCGTTGAGCGTAAGCGCAAAAAAGGCGGCAGCCAGGCCGACTATTATCGTTGGAAGCGTCTGGAGAAAGACCATAACTGGGAGCTGGACAAAGAAGCCCGCGCGAGCCTCTGGCGCGATCAGCAGCAGATCCGCAAGCGTCTGTTCAAGCTGCGCGACGAGGATTTGGCCGCCGCCAAGGACCGGGTGCGCGAGGAGATGCGCCCGCATTGGGCCAACCACTACCGCCGCGAGTGCTCCGAACGCCGCCTGTTCGAACATAACACCCGAACAGCCATCAAGCGGCTGCAATACTTTGTCCGGAACGGCAAAGACTGCGTACGCTTCGAGGGCGGATGGCTCTCGGCCGCCTGGATGGCAATCACCCAGCCACAGCTCTTGCGGCAACGTTTTGAATCCAAGCTGAAACAGCGCCGCGATGGGCTCGCCGCAGAGCATGGCCGGCGCGCGAAGGAGGCCGTCCGCGAGGTCTACGACAAGCATCGCGCGCGCATGGACGAACTGAAGGCAACCCAGGCCAAGCAGCGTGCTGCTCAACGGGAAGAGCAACGAGTCGCCCGTGAAGAGCGCGCATCCACCGCGCCGGAGCGTTACCGCGAAGAAAAAGTCGCAAAGGCAATCGCCAAGGCAAGGTTTGAACGCGACGGAACCGCGCCGATCACTGCAAATCCTGAGACTGCCAAGACCCCTGCCCCGCCGGCAGAAGCACCCAGGGTCGAAGCCAGGCCAGCGGAGCCAGCCCGAGACACCGAAAACCGGACTGCGGATAAGGCGCCCGCCAACGATCCCCAACAACAGTCGAAACCCGCACAGCGCCGGCCGTCACGCCGGTTCCCATCGCCAAGCAAAGACGCTTTGCAGCAGGAGGATAGGCTCAAGCCATGGGTGCCCTACGCCCATGTACCCCAGCTCACACCGCATCCGCACGGCTTGCGCCAGCACGCCGCGAGCGAACATCAGCAGCAACAGCGCTCCAACCTCGACCGCAAGACGCTTCAGCAGGTCCGGGACGCGCATCAACGTGCCGAGGATGCCGAACTGATCCAGATGTTCGGCAGCATCAGCCGCGCGGAAAGCGCCAAGACGACACGGGCGCATGGGAATTCGATCCAGAAATCGAATCGACAAGGACGTGGGCGGAGACGAACGTTTGATGGATGATGCGGGGCGTACTCATCCAGCATGTCACCATGTTGACATGCTGCAGTACTGTTTTCAAATGTCACGATCAACTTGGCCGGACGAGCTTCGAATGGCACCCGACGAGATATGAACAATACGAGCATTTCAGGCCCGGGCTAGCAAGAGACGTGCCCGTCGCCAGCTGAGACCAGCCAAGTTGTTATCAAATACATTCGTAGCCGCGCACCTACTTGTCAGGTGTCCGTGGTAGTAGTTAGAATCTTCAACGGCGCATGGACCATGCGCAACATACTATTTACCAAATGCTGCGGCCATGCCTCTCGAAAATGCTATACGAACCCGCCATGCTTGGCTCGATATGCTGGCGTCAAAAAGTCCGTCCATTGCCAAGCTTGATCTTAAATCCAAGCTTTCTGATGATATTTACAAGGAGTCCGGCGTAGCTGCACGCAACGCCGACGCCTTCAATCTTGCCAATAGCGAACCCCACAATACGGTGCTCGCTGATACGCTCGAGGCTCTGACGAAAGCCGGCGCATCCGACCCCATCATCACCAGGTTTTTGAAGGATCTCACTAGCCGTAACACTTACGGCACGTTTAGCGAGCTCAGCGCTTATGCATTTTTGCTAAAGGGCGGCCTTCCCTTCGAGATCCAGATACCATTAACCGGGGCCGACATCCTAAATCCCAACGGCTCCGATATCGACGGCTGTTTACATCTATCCGAAGACGTCTTGTTCGATGTGAAAGGGTTTGGCTTTCATGAGTATCTGGTTGGCAAATTGGCTGACCGCCTCTCGGCCGAAGTTGCGCCGGAGTTCGTCACTATCGAAGACAGCTGGGATGTGCCCATCGACGTGCTCTCGGATCTCTCTGGCAAAGACTACGAGTTGTTGAAGAATGAACTAATTGGCAACGGCATGGCAAAACGCGGCGTACTTCGGTTCACCAGAAAAACTCGAACCCCCGTCATGTTCCAGACTCGGACAGGTGATCCCTTTCTCCTCGCCAAGGAAAACGCCGATTACGCGTTTCGCTATGCTAAGCAGTTTGCGCGCAACAAACCCTTTGTCTTGATGTTCGTCATCCATCCCTGGTTCAGCGGATCGCTACATGTGAATTTTGCGGATAGCCTCGACGTGTTTACTCGTGCGTTTGCGCGGCGCACATTCATGCAGTTCCGTTCAGACCCAAATCAACTCTTTGGCCTCACGAAAGGAGCGGTTTCCGGATTGCTCTCGGGCATCTTCTTTATTGACGCTTATGAAGGCACAGACACGCACGCTTCCCCTAGGTATCGTTGCTTCTTAAACCCTTTTGCGACGCACAAAATATCAGATCTATCGACTGATTGTCTGCAAGGAGCCTACCACCACGACATTTTCATCGACGCCTTAGAACATGATGCGTACTGACGCACATCCTGATTTCACAAACACAGCGAAGTCCCTGCGAAATGCTTATCTTCGTGGCACCAACAGGTAGTTAAGGACCGCTGTGGGTCACATTGAGAAACCATCGTCATGAGCATAACTGGTCTGCTTTCAGACGAGGTTGTGCCATTGTCTGCCAGTTGCCTTAGCCTCACAGCCCTACATGGGCCGCACCGTTGTTCGAGACCCAGCTAACACAGAAGCTGCGGAAATGGCCTCCGGGGTTGCGGGGTGTGATGCCGTTCTTGGCAATCCAGTCTCGCCAGTGCTGTTCGAGCACGTAGAGATCCCAACCGCCAGCGACTGCGCGCGCTGCGTCGTAGTCGTCGCCGGTTAAGTGCAGGTATGACACCAATGTCTGTTCCGGTGCGGTCGCCTCGTGGCGATTGCGGAACGTGACTTTATCCGTCTCGGGCTCAAACTCCACGCGATAGTCGGGCAGATGATCGTGCTCAGCCAAGTGCTTCACCGCGCGGCGGAATTCCTTCAGGTCTGACTTCGACCCGGACTTCTTGTGCAGCACATCAAGCCCCGCCGTCCATTCCGGCTGTCGTCCGCAGTGCTTGCGCGCCAACTCATACATGCGCCGTTCGATCGGCCGGCGCAGGCGAAAGTAATCACGGTGCAATGTCAGCACCTCACGCGCCCGGATGATGTCGAAGATCCAATCCGAAATCTTCACCTCACACCACATCAGCCGGCCATCGAGCCCGTGCTTGCGCCGGATCGACGCCCCATCAATTAGCCCGAATGTATCGTACTGCTCCTCATCCTCGCCGATGCGAATGTTGGTCGAAATCCGGGTGCCACCAAGCCGGTCCAGTGCTTCCGACAATGCCTGGTAGTCTCGACCACTCGTGCCCCGATTGGTGAATTGCAGCAATTCCCGCGAGTTGATCCGCACCCGGCGCGATACTTCCTCACCGCGATTGAGTTTCGCCATGATTTGCGAAATGCAATAGATCAGAATGTCCTTATCATAGATCGTGGCAAGTCCTTTGACCGAGGGAATAACCTCAAGCCAATTGCCATTGTGCTCATAGCGGCGGATTGTTGTTTCCGGCTTCTTGGATAGTGAATAGAACGGGTGCTCCATCGTCGGCACCACGTCTTTCAAGACCGCATCGGCAACATCGCAGATGAACAGATCATGCTGCGGATGGCGGTCGGGCAATAAAGCGTCTTGCGAATGAACTAATGTACTCATAACTCTAAATCTTCTGCATCTTCGTGGTTTCACCCACCGAAGTCAATGATCGACTTCGAACGACGCGGAAAAACTTCGTAGTTTCACACACGCAAGCCCATTTTATGGGGGCGGTAGATTCGTGGTTTTACCCACCAAAGTTCGTGGTTTTACCCACCAAGGTTCGTGGTTTTACCCACCGCCCTTTTTGCCTTTTGACGGTTTTTCAAATAATTGCCACGCATAATCCACAGGTTAACTCTTATCTAACATCTATTAACATCAGGGCGCTCGTGGCAATCGTCGAACACGATCCGGTGGTTCCATGCGAGGAGGAAGCACAGTAGGCTCGGCAAAGGGAGACGAAGGGGGCCGTTTGCGCCCTCTCTTCACGCGATCATCGAATCTCCACCATCGCATCCAAACATCGAACCATCCGCTCTCATTTGCGGGCATTGGTGCGTGGACCGCTTGTGCGATCATCCTTCCGTGTTGGATCTTTTCCAACATCAAATCGCGTTGCAGCCTGGTCTTATAAACCTCCAGCTCATGCCCCATCCGTAAGCCGTGGCCCTCCACCAGCTGTGCGCGGGCCATGTCGTAGAACGAGCGTCCCAAGAGGGCCTTCATCAGGACAGGTGCAACCTCAAGTGCCAAGATGAGGAGTGTGATCAGGGTCGTCGCCATCCAAACCGACCGATCCGCGTCGGCCTTGCGCCCAAGCGCCTCATAGCGCGCCAAAAGCCCCGTCGCCTGCGCGTGCGCAGCCATGACCCTCGATCGCTCAGCAGCAATTTCTGCGTCCAGGTCTTGTATCGTGATAAGCCGGGCTGCAATCCGGCTCTGGGCGGCTTGTTCTGCCTTCATGAAGTCGTCGCGCGCCAGCTGGGCCCGCTGAAGCTTGATGGCATAGATCGCCCCTGCCCCACGATCACCCGTCCCGCCGCTGCCGTCCGCTTCCGCAACGGCCGCCTCCTCCAGCTCCTGAATATGCGCGTATCCAGCGGCCAGCTCTTTGCGATCCGCCGCGTTAGCCTGAATGAGCGCTTCCCGGCGCTCGAACAAACCTGAAAGCGCGCGATCAGTCGCGTTGCGTTGTTCCAGCCTATCCGCCGCCATTTGTGCCGCAATTTCCCGCTCGAAGATTTTCAGCTCGAGCGGCACGGCAATCACCAAGCCGATCACGGTTGCCAGCAAAATGCGCGGCGAAGCTTTCAGCAGCGCCACCAGGGTATTGCTTTCGCCCGAAACCGAGACGGCTATCCGGTCGAGGTTGAAGATCAATGCGCTCCAGAACATCGCAAACACCGCTGCAATAAGGACGCTTTCCGTCAGCGCATATGCGGCTGTCCCGCCGGTTGCTAAAGCCAGAAAACCGGTCCCAAGCACAGCGAAGCCGATCGATCCATACTTGCTGTGATCAAGGCCGTAGCGTTCCAACAGATCACGCTCTGCCGCTCCCAGCCCAGCACACCACCACAGGAAACTACGAATCGCGTCGAACATCCTGGCCTCCGCTGATTCGGCGGTCATGTTCTGCCATGCGCCGCCATGTTCGGATATGATCAAGACGCAAAACAACATTCTATTTCAATGTGTTAGAAGGGTATCTCAAAACGCGCATTTGCGAAAGCGGGGCCGTCATGTGGTCGAGCCTTGACCCGCCATGATGCGTATCAGCCAACGTCGGAACGTCGTCGATTCTGCATCCGGTTCTGAGGCGCTCAGGCCGGTAGACGCCTCCCCCGGTTCCACCGCCCCACACAATGAACGGTCTCTCGGCTGCCGAGGGTGCACCGGCGCGCACCCGCTTCAAGGGGCAAGCCCTCGGCCCTGCCGGGCCGCCCGCGCTAAGGCGCGGGTTCCGCGGGCGCTTCTCCGCCGGTGCCCTTTTTCGGCATCGAGACCGTCACAGGGGCGGTCTCACGAAGCGAAGAAGGAGACCACCTATGGCCAAACGCCGCCCACAAACCGCAAACCGTCGCGATATCTACGCTGACGTGACTGAGCGCATTATCGCTGCAATAGAGGCTGACCCTGCCTACCCACAAATGCCTTGGCGCCGGACAGGCGGGGATCTGTTCCTGCCGAAAAATGCACTGAGCAAAAAACACTACAACGGCATTAACATTGTCATGCTGTGGTCGATCGCCGAAATGAACGGCTATGACATCCCGATCTGGGCCACATACCGGCAATGGGCCGAGCTTGGCGCACAAGTCCGCAAAGGTGAAAAGTCAGCGCCTGTGATCTTCTATAAGGAGTATGAAACCGATCCTGATCCGGACAACACCGATGATGATGGTAAGCGTCGCGTTGCGCGTGCGAGCCATGTCTTCAACTGCGCACAAGTCGATGGATGGACCCTTCCCGAGCCTCCTACCCTGCTGGGACCGATCGAGCGGATCGCAGCCGTGGACCAGTTTGTTACCGCAACGCATGCAAAGATCGGACATGGCGGAGCAAGCGCATACTACCAGCCGTCGACTGACATTATCCGGATGCCGGACGAGGGCTTGTTCAACGGAACTGACACGATGACCCGCACCGAAGGCTACTATGCCACGCTGCTGCACGAGCTGACACACTGGACTGGCGCCGAACACCGACTGGCTCGGGATTTCTCAAGGCGCTTCGGGGATCATGCCTATGCCGCAGAAGAGCTTGTAGCGGAACTTGCGTCGGCGTTTCTCTCGGCGGAGCTGAACGTAACGCAGGACACCCGGCCCGACCATGCCCAATACCTGGCACAATGGCTGAAAATCATGAAGTCTGATGCCAAAGCAATCTTTACCGCTGCTGCAAAAGCTTCCGAAGCCGCGACCTACCTGAAAGGGCTCCAAGGTTCCGCCTAATCTATGGGGAAAATACTCATTCTGCCCTGCTCCACAATGAGCCGATATGCACCAAGTTATCCCGAACTTTTGAGCCAACATATTTTAGAAAATCTTGGCCGCTTCCAACCGCGACGCTACCGTCATGCTGCATTTGTAAAACAATAGTTGAGGAATAATAAATGGAGAGACAAAGCAAATTCAATCTGGGCAGCAATTTCTTGCATATCGGCGGCGGCGAACATATCCCCCTTCGAAATATCCGCACCGTGGAGATCCTGACCGACGCTGATCGCGCTCAAATGGCTGAGCGTTATCCTGAAGCGCGCACCGATTTCCGATACCGCGTTCAGTTCTGGAACCGGACGCAACGTCTCGCGTTGTCACTCGACACCGCACCAGGAACATTCGTCGAGGTCGACAAAGGCGTCCTGATGCCCATCGCCAATCTGGCCGGCATCAAGCCTCTGACCGAAGACGACAAAGCACGCCTGCGCGAACGCTACCCGCAGGCCGAGCGGCCTTTCGAATCCCGTATCGAAGGCGCAGATGGACAAAGCTTCCTCTCGACATGGACCGTCGCCCAAATCACCGGCCTTGGCGAAGAAGCACTGACACACGACCGCAGCGGGCAGGCCACGCGTCGCGACGGCGCAGCACCGCGCCCGGCAGGCTGATAACGAACCGAACCTGACAGGCGCGCATTTCAACATGTTGGCCTGTCAGCATGTCGCCATTCTGCATTGCTGCAATTCTGAAATGCAGACATGTTACGTTGTTGGCGTTTGCACATATTGACACGTGTGAATGCTTTGAAGTCGACATTTCGACTCGTAAACACTTCAACGTGCCGTCTCTCGTGAATTGCAGCATGTATGACTGGCGCCATTGCGGCATGTTGTTCTGTGTTGAATACAATGCGAATACATGCCAGCATTTCAATATGTTCAAATATATTCATTCAAACACTTTAAATTGCTGACATGTTGAAAATCGCCATTCTTTCCCAAAAAGGCGGAGCCGGGAAAACCACTCTTGCGCTGAACCTGGCCATCGCCGCCGAGCAATCCGGCAAAGCTGCCGCCGTCATCGATCTCGACCCTCAGGCAAGCGCCACCAACATTGGCGACATGCGAGAAGTCGATACACCGCCGGTCATGTCGGTTCAGGCCGCCCGGTTGTCACAGATGCTCACCGCAGCGGAGGAGGGCGGCGCCGATATCGTAATCATGGACACGGCCCCGCATTCCGAAAGCGATGCGCTCACAGCCGCCAAACTCGCCGACCTGATCGTCATGCCGTGCCGACCCACCATCCTTGATCTCCAGGCCGTCAGCCGCACAATCGATCTGGCCAAGCTCGCCAAGACGCCATTGCTTGCCGTCCTGAATGCCGTTCCGCCCTCAGGCCCGCTGAAACGCGAGGCAACCGATGCGCTCGCCGGCCTCGGCGTGGCCGTCGCGCCATTCTGCCTCGTGCAGCGCGCGGCCTATTACCATGCCTTATCAGTCGGGCAGGGCGTCCAAGAGTTCGAGCCGAGCGGCAAGGCAGCCCACGAGATCAAACTTCTTGCCAAGTCAATTTTCAAACATGTCAACACGTTGGAGGATCAGCATGTCAGCTAAGCGCAAATCATTAGGAGCCGCACTTCAAGCGGCAAAAGAAGAGCAGCCGATAACGACTAAGCGAGGTCTTGCCGAGCGAGAAGCAGATCCGGCAGAGCAGGGGACAGCTTACACCCCACCGCCCAGCCGTCAGGGCAAGCGCTTCATTGGTGCGCATTTCGAACCGGAAGTCGCCATCCAGCTCAAGGTCCTTGCCGCCACATCAGATACCACCAGCCAGGAACTGCTGCGTGACGCTCTCAACCTGCTGTTCGTCAAGCATGGTCAGAACCCCATCGCCTGACGCAGCAAGCTCCGGCTCACCAAAGGGATGGCATCCCTTCTCCACCGCCGCCGCCCCGCATCCAGGCAAGGGTGACGGCGGCTCCGAAGGGATGAAGGATGGGTTTGAAACGCGCCAAACGCAGCTGAAAACCTGTTGCAGTCGGACTGAATCCTGATCTTGGACGCAATGATGTTGGATGATCGCGTCTGCTCGCCCGCCCAAGACTTTTCAAAATGAAGAAATTTCGGGATCAAATCACCACGGCCATCACAACCGAAGCTAAAAGAACTGCCGATGGTATGGCCAATATTGCAAATCCAGCGACAAATAACGCGGAAACCAATGCCCGCATCAGCGGTTTCGATCGGTTGCCAAAAAAATACTCCGCTTCGAATGTTTCCTTTACCAGCTCGGCATTCTCATCGATCCATCCGGGTGTGGGTCCGGTCTTGGTAGATCCATCTAAATCAAATGCGCGCGCCCGGTAGGTTTCCAGCATTTGTTTGGTTTGTTGGGAATGGAGCCAAAGCGCAGGGCTGTTTTGCCACTCCTGAACGTGCGCGGCATTTCTCGATTGTGCAACGATATACCGCTGTTGAGTAGCGATTGGTAGGACGCGCTCCAGGTAGCCTACATCGTCGAGATTGTTATCTACAATGCGTGGACAGCTGATCCGATACAAGAAAGCACCAATCCCTAGTAAAATAAGGCCAAAGAACAAGCTGGCCAGCTGATAGCTTGGACCCATCAAATCCGTCAAGCCAGAAAAGAAAAATTTAGCCCATTCGGCTGCGGTTCCTTTCGAAAGAACTACAAGTAACGCTGCTTCACTCAGCTTCAGATACCTGTTTATCTCGTCGCTAAGAAGAAGCACATAGCCCAGAAATGGGGCCAACGCCGTAACGCGCACTGCCCAACTAGACCCTATTGATTTAAGGTGATGCCAATACAGGGTAGGCATTGAAATCCGCCATGTGAGTCGAAAGTAAGACGCGCATTCTAAAAGAAGTCGGAAGCAGAAACGTTCAAGATCGAGCGTAGCTTCCTGAGAATTCCATAGAATCCGACCTCAAATGATTCATTGTTAAAGATTGGCCGACCCTCATCATCGGTTCGATCAAAGCAAACTCCAACAAGGAAATAACCGGAATCCTTGGCGAGGGGCGAAACATAGAGATATCGCTGAACATACAGGCTAGTGTCTCCGTTCAGATCCAGTCTATGCAGCGAGCTCGGCATCAGTTCAACTCGAATAACACCTGGGTGGCCGATGTGCTCCGTGATATCGCTCTCCTCAGCATGCTGTTCCGGGCGCAATTTTTCAAATTGCTGCATAATCGGTTTCGCAATACTAGCAAAAGTCAAATAGTACGCGTCCTGGGGACCCTTGAGAGGCCTTCCTTTCTTCTGGCTGCTATCTCGCGCAATAATTGCTCCGTTAATTTGACATATGAAGCTTGCATCTAACCCATTGTCGTAGCGAACGAACTGGTTCAGCGTTTCATTGACGGCGTCTCGTTTTGCTGTTTCCTTCAGTCCCTTCTCAATTTCCGCGACGACTTTTTTCTTATCAGACATGCTCAAACTCCTTCGTCTTTCCGGTAGAAGCTTCCAGACTCCACCTCGCTGAAGCGGCCTTCAATGAGGTAGTCAATAAGATAAGTTCTGCTGTCGTAATCCAAGCTTTTGCACCACGCGCCAAACACACTGTCAGCGACAGCTATTGCCGAACCTTCGGTCAGCAAGAGGAAGTAACCCCAGTCCTCCTGAACCTCGGGCAATCGGCCAATCGCGCTTTCCGCTTCTTCCGGTGTTAGCGGAAGGCTTGCACCTATTGTTGGTAGGAAACCATTGCGGCGTTTCCGCCGTTGCCGTAGAAACTCAGTGATAGCCTGTTTGTCAACTCGCACGTCCTCGAGGCTGTCGGTAAGGAGGTTTATTAAGCATGCGAAGAGATACCTATAGGAATGGTGACCTCGTTTCTGCTTGCCAGACGCTAGCTTGGCCAGCTGTGATCCATAGTCGAGTGCCAAGTCTCGGAAATATTTTCGACAATGTGCTTCGGCGGATCTTTCAGAGCCAATAAGCTTTGAAGTCACCATTCCTGTCGAGTCACCTAAGCTCTCTAATTGACGCCGGCAGATCTCTTGAACCACGAGAGCTGAACCATGACTAAGGTCAAGGACACAGTTGCGAAAATCATTCGAGAAATTCAGCTTTAAGAGGGCTTCACCCTTCTCAATTATCTGGCTTAATTCGGTGCGCGACCACCCTTGCAGTTGTATGGTTTTGGTTCGCCCAGCGAGTGATCCGTTTGGCGCAAAGACAGCGGCGTGAGCATCTGTTTCACGTAGCCAGATCCCGACAAAAATAACGGGGCGCGACTGCGCGCCCTCGCCACTCAAAGCGTTAGATATGTTCTTCCTTTCGCCTGCCTCTCTGAGGAAATGATAATTCTCAACTACAATTGGTCGCATGTCATGCGATTCGCTATTCAGTGCGCGTTCGAGTGTGGTTGCGGATGTACGTCGCTCGCCGTTGGTCTGTACCTCTATGGCCGTTAAGCTTAGCGCTTCTTTACCCGACTTATAGTTAGCGAAGTCGAATAGCAGAAAGTCAGACGCCCCTGTCGCCGAAAGATGCTGCCGTAGCCCCTCTCGCCGCAGAGCAGATTTGCCAATTTTCGACGGTCCGGAAATAACGACACTCTTGCCGCTACGTATGGCGCTTAAGAGTTCGTCTTGCCTACGCGGGGAGTAACTGAGTGGGGTTTCGTTTGCTCTTGCATGGAAAACATCATTGAATTTGATTGACATAACAACCTACGGCACGCTGTTGGCGGGCTAGCCTAGCGCAACGAACGTACCTTTGGCAGTTAGCAGATGCTGCGCTGTATCAATCCACAGAGATTCGCTGCGGCGTGTGGCGAGCGGGTCACACCGCCTTTGAGTGCAATATCATATGCAGGCGCAAATGGCAGAGAGAGGTGGCCCAAGTAGTCAGGGCGCTTCGCATCTGATCAAGGTACCGATACCGGTTATAGACGCCCGCCACCCCGCCGAAGGTACCGGTCGAATGGTTCAGGATGCATTCCACCACATGCGGTTCAACACCGAGCTGCGCCATGCCGGTCGCAGCGGTGCGGCGGAGATCATGCAGCGTCCAGTCATCAATGCCGACAGCTTCATTCAGCGCTCGCTTGCCCTTTGAATAGCCGGAGTAAGGCTGGTCGAGCTTGCCACGCGCCGGAAACACATACGGGCTGTTAAAGCGGGGTAGGGCGGTCAGGATCTCGATCACCGTATCGGACAGCGGCACCACGTGCGTTTTGCCGTTCTTGGTGCGATCACCGGGGATCGTCCAGACCTTCTGGCCGAAATCGATCTCACCCCATTGCATGGCACACACCTCACCCCGCCGCTGCGCCGTCAGGATCAACAGGTGCACGATGATACCGAATGTGTCGCCTTGGTCTTCCGCAGCCTTCCACACTGCCGTCAGTTCATCCTTGCTTAGCACGCGGTCGCGGCTCTGGTGTTTGCCCGGCGCCTTCAGCGTGCGGCACGGGCTATCTTCGATTAAACCTTGTTCCACCGCCCAATTGAAGAACTTGCGGATCGCCGCGAAGGCATGACGCGCCGCGCTCGGCGCACCACGCTCCAGAATGGGTTCAAGCGCGGCCAGTACATCCGCTTTGGTCAGATCAGCGACGTTGCGCTGCTTCCAGACCGGCACGAAATATGTCGAGAGCAGACGCGCTGTCTCGGCGGCCGTGCTCGGACGGTTGAACCGATAGCAATGCGTCTGGACAAACCGATCCACCGTGCGCGTGAAATCGTGCAGGGCAGGGGAGGCCGCCGCTTCTTCATTGCCCCGAGGATCTTGACCATCGGACAGCTCCAGCAACGCCGTCAGCGCCTTGTTGCGCGCCTTCTGCAAAGTGACGACCGGATAGCGTCCGAGATTGATCCGACGCGAGCGCCCCTGGAACCGATACGACAGATAGAACGACTTCACGCCATTGGCCGTCACACGCACACCGAAGCCCGGAACTTTGCCGTCGGGCACCTGGCGCACGCCGCTTTCCGGCGGGGCCAGTTTGCGGATCATCACGTCGTTGAGCATGGCCTGCCTCCATCGAGTCTGGGGGTCCCCATGGACGCAATATGGACGCAAAATCGCGGTCTTGTCCAACTCAGGAAAGTTCTAGCATGTTCACGTAGATGGTTGATATAATTACGATAATGGCGAAATGTTGTGCTGGTATGAAATCCTATGATTCGGCCATTTGACAGGCTACGAATCTGGGGGTCGGGAGTTCGAATCTTCCCCGGTGCGCCAATGAAATCAATGACTTAGCCGTCTCCCCGAAACCTCTGAGAACATCCCGTAGGCCCCGCCATAGGCCCCGGATACCTGCGTTGCGATGACGCAAGCAGAGACCTCATGGGTCCGGTTGAGCGCGTGAAAAAGAAAAGAGCCCCAGTGTTGGCCAGGGCTCCTCGTTAGATCAGGCAGCCTTCGCCTGTTGCAGGCCGTGTAGATACTCCAGCGCCTGGTTGGCCTTGGCGGCGGCGGTGAAGATGGCCTTCTTGTCGCCCTTCATGATCTTGAGCCAGTGGTCGATGTACTGGGCGTGGTCGTCGCGCAGCATCGGCGTCACGGCAAGATCCGCGCACAGGAACGCGGCCCCCAACTCGGCGACCAGTTCCTCGGCGGCATAGGCGTCCTTGCCGAAGCGCATTCCGAGATCCCGGTTGAGCCGGCTCTTGTGGCCCGTCCAATGCACCGTTTCGTGCAGCAGCGTGGAATAGTAGGCTTCGGTCGCGTTGGATGTATCGGTGCCGGTGAAAAGACCTTCGTCCGGCATTTGGATGTGATCGGCCTTGACGTCGTAGTGGGCCGACTGTCCACCGTGCCGAACCACGGCGCCGGTCCCGGTCATGAAGGCATCGACACGCGCGTTGCGCTCGACGGGCGAGACCTGGGGCGTCTCCGGCAGTTCATAACCGTCGACCTGTTCCGCGTTGAATACCCAGTAACCCTTGGCGACCCATCGCTTGCCGTCGTCGCCGTCGCTTTCGGGGTCCGGATCGACGTCGTACTCCTTGTAGAACACAACGAGCGAAGCCTTCTCGCCACGGCGGACCTGGCAACCCGCTTCCTGCCATTGCTTATAGGTGCCGAACACCGGGACGGAAAATCCCCGGATCTGCGCTTCAACCCACAGCGTCACGACGTTGATGCCGCGATAGAGTTGCCCCGACGCGATATTCCTAGGCCGCGTGATCGACCCTGCGGGGCGATGCCACGGCAGCTTGAAAGCGTCTGTGCCTTGCTCGATTGCAGCGATGATGCGGTTGGTGATTTCCTCGTGGACATCGATTTTCTGAGACATGGGTGCCATCCTTGGCCATGCCGGCGCACGACTTCCGTGCTGCCTTCAGCGGCCAAGGCGCAAAGCGGGCTCTGTGACGACGGCGCACCCCGTCGCGAGGATCGGTCAGAATGTGGGAGGGCCGCAGCGAAGCGAAGGAGGAAGGAGCGCTAGCTCCGACCTTGCGCCGTCGGCGCGCCCGCTACGATGGGAAGAGACAGACAGCTCCAGCTATTTGGCTGGCGAATACGCAGTGCAATGCTTGCAAAATATAACCGGGTTTGCACGACGGCACGAATCCTGTCTCTTCGATTCTGGGGGGCATGGACCATGGCTCGGAGAACACCGTACACCAAAGTCAACCGGCGCAACTTTGTGCAGCCGGATCACGTAGAAGGCATGGGCGACAAGGTTTTTCTGGGCTTTCAGTGCCTGAACAAGGCTTGCACGAACTTCATCTTCTTCCCCGAAGACGAATATTCACCTGATTTCGAGATCGCCTGTCCTTCTTGCAAGTTCGTGATGAAGGCCGGCGAGGCTGTCACACTCTACGAGTACGACCTAGTGGGGCAACGGATTGTGTTGCCGCGTGATTTGCCGCGAACCTACGGGATTGCGGCTGCTCAGAACAAAGCTGTGGCAGGCGCCAAAGCTTCACTGCTAACGGAGACGCTTGTCCAAGGCCTGAAATCGAAGCGCATTGCTGCGACCGGCAACGGCATCAGCATGCAGTCCGTTTACGATTATCTTAGGCGGGCAATCCCAAGTCATACGCAGCGAGTTCAGGACTGGGGGTCCGGAGGAAACAACTTGCACCTCGGATTCCACAGAGAGCAGTCACTGTCCTCGAAAATAAATATCTGGAATGCCCATGACCCCTACGCAATGCCACGCGACTGAGCCACATAGACCGGAGCGAATCGACGACAATGCCACTTTCACGCGATAACATTACCGCATCAAAGGCCACGGAAATATTTGATGTGTGTGCCAACTCGATAGTTCGAAATCGGAATCGAGTTCATTTTATTGGCGGTTGTCTCTTCAATGCATCGGACGACACAACCACCGGCGAGTCGTTCGTTGCCAAGACTCGGGTTCTAGAAAGCGGCGGGGTTTCGGGCCCAGATGTGGAAATTGATCTTCCAGACCTTGTTCGTAGAGTACGCAGAATGAGCGCGCTCATGGATGGAAGGCAGTTGGTGCGCCCGTGCTATCAGTTTGTCGATGATAGTTCAGCAGTTTGGGCACCCTGCAGAAACTCGCTGCATTTGGTCTTCTATTCCACGATGTCAGCGGATGACCCGAAGCTGTCCCAGAACGAGCGCGATAATTTTGTTGAAGATTTCCAGAGTACTTTTCGAGCTAATTATGAGCGCTTACGGCGGCTCCTGAGGCTGTTGCACAGCTTGCGTACTGGTATCAATTTCGAAGATCGTGATCTTGAGGAGTTGCAGCGCGCTGCTGCAGATATCGACGGCGGTCACTACAACTAGAGCTTAGTGTTGGAAGCTGCGGAAGCAGTGCGGGCAAGGAAACGGTTCGATGGCAGACAAAATGAAGAAACTCTACCTTGAGTGGAATGATAGGTTGGCAACTCATTGCTCGCTCACTCGGGGGGAGTTTCCAGCAATGGTTCCAAGCCGCGTCGACAAAGCAGAAGAGGAACTTCTTAGAGAGATAGTTAAGCGGCTTGGCGCCAGGCTCGACAAGAACATTGGAAATCCAGCTGCGCTTGGATCTCATCGGGAGTTTTTTTGGGCTCAAATAGAGATCCGAGCATTAGTGCAAAAGTATAGACGAATCGGCGCTCTCTGCGGCGGGACACTGGTAGATCGATATCGCGCCGAATATGAGACCGCACGCGAGACAACCAGAAAATACGCCGAAGAAGTGACCGCATTGCGACCAGAGAAGGTTGACCCTGTACTGGCTTACCGAATTGCTTAGCTTTGATGCATCGCAATCGGTCCTTGTAATTCGGCTAGGGCGACGGCCTCGACCTAACTTGGTAGGCGCCCGTGCTGCGGAATTTCGCGAGTGCACCAAGCAATCTTCACCCATCGCGGCTGGTGGCAGGAGCTTGACGAGCATCGCGACAAGTTCGCGGCGCTGCTGCCGAGGCACGGTATCGACCCGACGCCAGAGAGCGTGCGCGACGTGTGGACGTCGGCTTGGGTCGCGTCCTGGCCGTTCGTCGAGCTTCGCTGGGTGCCAGAGAACCACCGGGATGAATTGGCCAAGCGGACAAGCAAGCTGGTCGAAGCGATGCGCGACGCTGGCCTCGAAGGTACTGGGCACTTCGGCGTGCAGCCGGACTTGCGAGCCGCTCGGAACGGACCGCGCCTTTGACGAACGGCACCCGCGTCGGGTCGAGTGCTGCCGTCGCGGGCGCTGTTGTCGTGGGCCGGAGCTTATAAAGCGCGCCTCGCGGACGACCACACAGAGAGCCGCCGCGGCGGCGGGTTACTCGTTTGGCGGGCGGTTCGGGTCGTGGGCGGTTGCGCCGGGCGAGGCCGCTGCCGTGTCGCCTTGTCCGGGGTGGCCGTTCGCCGGCGATTCCGTGTCGGCCCCGGCGGACTTCGCGCTGGTATCGTCCGCTGCGCTTGTCTCGGCGGTGCGGCCCTCGCCGCCTCCGCCTTCGGCGGTTTCGGAGGCCGGGGGCGCCGGCTGCTTCACCGGCTTGGGGCCGCCGCGGGCGACGACAACCATCGCCGGGCGCAAGACCCGGTTCGCGATCATGTAGCCGGCCTGATAGACCTGCAGCACGGTGCCCGCTGGAACGTTGCGGTCCTCCTGTTCGACGACCGCCTGGTGCTTGTGCGGGTCGAACGGCTCGTCTTTGGGCGAGACGCGCTTCACGCCGTGGCGTTCCAGGACGTTGAGGAACGCGCGTTCCGTCATCGTTACGCCGTCGAGAAGCGACTTCAGGACCGGGTTGGCCTCCAGCGCGTCACCGGGAACCGACGAAATCGCGCGCTCGAAGTTGTCGGCCACCTCGACGGTGTCCTTGGCGAACTTGGCGATGGCGTATTTGCCAGCGTCCTCGGCTTCCTTCTCGCGGCGCCTGTGCAGGTTCTGGATCTCGGCCTGATAGCGGTGAATGTCGGCCTGTGCCGCGGCGAGGCGCTCGGCGAGTTCGGCCTGCTGGATCTCGAGTTCCTTGACCTGGGCGCGCAGCAGTTCCTGCGGGTCGGGGCCGGGAGCCGACGTCGCGGCTTCGTCCGGGCCGGCTGCGGCCGCTTGCGGGTCGGGTTCTGCGCCGGGGCTTGACGCGGCCGTTTCCGGCTGGCGATCGGTATTGCCGGCCGGACCTGCGCTCGGTTTCGCGCCGGCGGTATCGGTATTCGTTTTCGGCGAGGTCGTGTCGGTCTGACCGGGGTTGTTGGTCTCTTCGGACATAAGCTCTCCGTTCATGTCAGAGGAAGTCGTTTTCATGCGTCAGGAGGCGGCCGGTCGAGCGGCGCGGACGCGAACAATGCCCGGTCTCGATATCAGCCCCCGGGCAGCAAATTCAAGTCAGCAGCTTGCTCATCAGCTTGGCGGTGTAATCGACCATCGGGATGATGCGCGCGTAATTCAGGCGCGTCGGGCCGATGATGCCGATAATGCCGACGACCTTACGCTGTTCGTCGCGGAAGGGGGCGACGATCATCGAAGAGCCGGACAGTGAGAAAAGCTTGTTTTCGGAGCCGATGAAGATCTTGACGCCATCGGCCTGGTCGGTGCCCTGAAGCATCTGCATCAGGTCGCGCTTGCTTTCCAGGTCCTCGAAAAGCTTGCGGATGCGCTCCAGATCCTCCTGCGCGGAAAGATCCTTCAAGAGGTTGGACTGCCCTCTCACCACGAGGCTCTTGCGGTCATCGAGCGCGCCGGACCATTCGGCCAGGCCGGAGGAAATGACGCGCTGGGTGAGTTCGTCGAGTTCGGTCCGGGCGCGCTTGGCCTCGGCCTGCAGCTTACTCATCGCCTCGGCGAGTGTCAGGCCCTGCATCGTGGCGCTGAGATAGTTGCCGGCCCGCGTAAGCGCCGAAGACGGCAGGCCCTTGGGCACGTCGATGACGCGGTTTTCGACTTCGCCGGACTCCCCGACGAGGATCACGAGCGCCTTGCCCGGCGCGAGTTGCACGAACTCGACATGCTTCAAGCGCACGACTTGTTTATCGGCGAGAACGACGCCGGCGCAGTGAGACAGGCCCGAGATCAACTCGCCGGCCTCGTTCATCAGCTCGTCGAAGGAGCCCGGCTGGCGGCCCGTAATCTGGCTCTCGATCGAGGAGCGCTCCTCGGCGCTGAGGTCGCCGACTTCCAAAAGTCCGTCGACAAACAGGCGCAATCCCGATTGCGTCGGCAGCCGGCCGGCGGAGGTGTGCGGCGCGGCGATCAGGCCAAGGTGCTCGAGATCCGACATGACATTGCGGATCGAGGCGGGCGAGAGGTTGAGCGGCAGGACGCGCGCAAGATTGCGGGAGCCGACGGGTTCGCCCGTCTGCAAATAGGATTCGACGATCTGGCGAAGGATCGTCCTTGATCGCTCGTTCAGTTCATCGACGGCGAGCAGGCGGTCGGCGGTATCCAGGCGAGTGTCCTTCATTCGGTCCGAGCGGTGTTGGCGGTCCAGTGTTCCGGTTTCGACGCGCGATCCTCAAGCGTCTGTGTCCGGACACCAGCCAAGCTTTCGTTTGCGCTCTGGAGTGCGAGGCCGGTCCGGACTCTTCCCGGGGCCGATGTCGCGATCCTGAACGCGGGGGGCGGCAAGGTCCCGACAATACGACATGCCGGTTGCCGCTCAATCTCTTTAAGGCGAGGCCAGGCTACGCGGTGGGTTCGTTTGCCTCTCTTGTGTCCCGTCTACTAGCTAAGGTGGCGGGGCAGCGGCGTCAAACGCCCTCCGGAGCGGAAGTGACGCGGGCATGGCCGGCACGGCGGCGGCATGGCGCGGCCCCGGAGGAAGACGGAAAAGCACCCGAGGGCCGCCAACCGGTCGTTTTGCGGTTGCCGCGTGTGCGGCTGTCTCTTAGGGTCCGGCTGCAATCCGCCTTGCTGAACGCCCTTCCCGCCTATCGGCGGCGCTGCCCGTAGCTTGCCGCCGGCCGGTTGAAGCAGCGCAGCAGACGCCGCGGTTAAGGCGGCCGGTCACACCCCTAAAAAGGAACGAGACGACACTCCATGCGCCCGTCCAACCGCCAGCCTGACGAACTGCGCCGCGTTTCCGTCGAACGCGCCGTCTCCATGCACGCCGAAGGCTCCTGCCTCATCAAATTCGGCAATACGCACGTCCTGTGTACGGCAAGTCTCGAAGAGCGCATTCCGCCCTGGCTCAAGGGGCAGGGGCGCGGCTGGGTGACGGCCGAATACGCCATGCTGCCGCGCGCCACGCTGGAGCGGACGCGCCGCGAGGTAACCCGCGGCTCGCCGTCGGGGCGCACGCATGAAATCCAGCGCCTGATCGGACGCTCGCTGCGCGCCGTCGTGGATCTCAACAAACTCGGCGAGCGCCAGATCACCGTCGACTGCGACGTGATCCAGGCCGACGGTGGAACGCGGACGGCTGCGATCACCGGCGCTTGGGTGGCGTTGCACGACTGCATTGAGTGGATGAAACTGCGCGAGATGGTCTCCGACGGTGTACTGCCGGATCAGGTGGCGGCCATTTCCTGCGGCCTTTACAAAGATACGCCGGTCCTCGATCTGGATTACGCCGAGGATTCCAATGCACAGGCCGACGCCAACTTCGTCATGACCGGGTCGGGCGGACTGGTCGAGGTGCAGGGCACTGCCGAGGACAAGCCGTTCAGCCCTGAGCAGTTCGACGCCCTCATGGCGTTGGCCCGCAAGGGGGTGGGCGAACTCCTGCAACTGCAGAAGCTCACCATCAGCTAGTGTGGCGATCGAGGAAAACGCCGACATTAGATGCCCGATCGGGAGCGAATTTCTCGATCTGAACCGCACTAGCAAACATTTGATTCCGACGTTCGCTCCCACCGCAACCCACGAACGGCAGCGAATTTCGGAATCGCGCCCCTTGTGGCGGAAGGCGGGAGCTTTGCCGGCCTTCGAAGCGTGTCGAGGAAGCCGAATGTCAGCGACGGACAAGCCATGCGAAACCGCCGGCCCGCCGTCGGGAATTCTCGAGACCATTCTCTATGCCGAGGATCTCGACGCGGCTGAGGCCTTCTACAGTGGCGTGCTCGGGTTCGAGGTCTATTCGCGCCATGAAGGCCGGCAGGTGTTCTATCGCTGCGGCGATCAGATGCTTTTACTGTTTAATCCGCTGGCGACGCGGTACGGGCCTTCGGAGGGTTCGCGCATTCCGGTACCGCCGCACGGTGCGAAAGGCCCCGGTCACGCCTGTTTTCGCGCCGACGCCGATGAAATCCGCGGCTGGAAACGCCATCTGGAAAGCTGCGGTGTCGCCATAGAGGCGGACTTCGAGTGGCCGCAAGGCGGCCGCTCGATCTATTTTCGCGATCCGGCGGGGAACTGCCTGGAATTTGCGGAGCCACGGATCTGGGGTCTTTGAATGAGCCAGGAACTCAAGGCCGGAATGCGGCTGGTGGTGGCCAGCCACAATCCCGGCAAGGTCTATGAAATCAAGGAGATGCTGGCGCCGTACGGTCTCGACGCGGTGTCCGCGGGCGATCTCGGCCTGGCGGAACCCGAAGAGACCGAGGCGACGTTCTCCGGCAATGCCCGGCTGAAGGCAACGGCGGCTGCGATCAGTTCGGGCCTGCCGGCGCTGGCGGACGATTCCGGCCTGGAAGTCGACTGCCTAGGCGGCGCACCGGGCATCTATTCGGCGCGCTGGGCGGGGCCTTCGAAGGATTTCGCGGCGGCGATGAAGAAAGTCGCCGAGGAAGTCGAAGCCCGGCATGGATGGGCGGCGCCCGGTCCACGCGCGAATTTCATCTGCGTTCTGTGTCTTGCCTGGCCGGACGGTACCAGCGAGGTGTTCGAGGGGCGGGTGGACGGCGTCCTGGTCTGGCCGCCGCGCGGCGGCAACGGGTTCGGTTACGATCCGATGTTCCTGGCGGATGGGAAGACGCAGACCTTCGGCGAGATCGAACCGGCTGAAAAACACGCCATGTCGCATCGGGCGCGCGCCTTCGAGAGGTTCGAACGCGAAAAGCTTGCCGGTCTGCCGCGCCGCGAAGATGTGGCGCAGGCGTCAGGGCCGTCATCTCCAGCGGGTGGCTATGAAGGGCTCGCGGCGGCTGCGGCCAACCTGTCGACGCAGGCCGAACTGGTCGTTTTCATCGAAAACCTGCGTAGCGATCTCGCGATGAACGGGCGTGAATGGGAAAATGCGAAGCTGGAGCCATTTCTAGAGGCAATGCAGGCATGGCTGAACGATTGTCGTGACCTTGACGATGAGCCGCGCTGGCGCCTGTTGGCCAAGACACTGCTGGCGGCTAGCAGGTACGAATGAGTGCCTCCCGAGAAACCGGCGACCTGCGGCCTGCGATTACGGCAATCGATACGCTAAGCGATCCCGGGCCGGCTGACCCGGGCTTCGCCGTCTACATTCACTGGCCGTTCTGCGCGCAAAAATGCCCGTACTGCGATTTCAATTCGCACGTCCGCTTCAGCGCCGAAGGCGGTACGGGCGGTTGGGATGAAGAGGCTTTCGCCGCCGCCTACCGGCGCGAACTCGGCACGTTCCGGCAGGCCACCGGGCCGCAGCGGGTCGGCTCGATTTTCTTTGGTGGCGGCACGCCTTCGCTCATGCAGGGCGATACTGTAGCGGCGTTGATTTCAGAGGTGGCGCGGCTGTGGGACCTTGCGGACGATGCCGAAATCACGCTTGAGGCAAATCCCGGGTCGGTGGATGCGGCGCGCTTTCGCGATTACCGGGCGGCCGGCGTCAACCGGGTTTCTCTCGGCGTGCAGGCCCTCAACGATGCCGACCTCAGGGCGTTGGGGCGGGTTCACTCCGTGGCCGAAGCGCGGCGGGCGCTGGATATCGCCCGGGCGACGTTCGAGCGCGTCTCATTCGATCTGATCTACGCGCGGCCTGGGCAGTCACCGGAGGCGTGGCTGGAGGAGCTTAGCGAGGCGTTGTCGTACGGCCCGGCGCACCTTTCGCTTTACCAACTCACGATCGAGCCGGGTACCGTATTCGAGCGGCTTCACGCGGCGGGAAAGCTGATCGTCCCGAATGAGGAACGCGCCGGTGAGTTGTTCGCCCTGACCCGCGAGGTGACGGCCGCGGCGGGCCTGCCGGCGTATGAAGTGTCGAACCATGCGCTGCCTGGAGAGGAAAGCCGCCACAACCTCATTTACTGGCGCTACGGTTCCTATGTCGGCGCGGGGCCGGGCGCTCACGGCCGCATCGTTTCGGAGGGCCGCCGGCAGGCGACCGAGACGGAACGCCATCCGGAAACATGGCTGGCGCGAGTGCGTGAACGGGGCGACGGACTTGTGCTGAGGGAAGAGATCGACGCCGCTGCCGCGGCCGACGAGATGTTGATCATGGGTCTCAGGCTGTCGGAGGGCGTCGATCTGGACCGGCTGGCGCGGGTAAGCGGTCTTCGTCCCTCTCAAGAGCGGATCGAAGATCTGGCGTGCTCCGGGCTGCTGGCGCTTTCCCCGGATGGGCGGCGGCTTCGCGCCATCGGGGACGGGCAATTCCTCATCAACCGGCTGGCTTTGGAGCTATCGGCGAGCCTCGCCCCGGCGGTGCCTGTGACAGTTTCGTCCTCGTTCGATGAGCCGATTGCGGATAGACAGTGATGCGCCGCGATGACCGGCCCGGGCGGCGCTTTGCATCGAGTTTGCGGCGCCGGCCCGATCCCCGGCATCGGAACCGCCGCAACATCCACCCCGCAACCCCCAAGGTTTCATGATCCGCAAGCTTTACGATTGGACCATGAGCGCGGCGCAGCACAAGCGTGCGGTGCCTTCGCTTTTCGGCGTTTCGTTCGTGGAAAGTTCGTTCTTCCCGATCCCGCCTGACGTGATGCTTATCCCCATGGTGCTCGCGGAGCGGGCGAAGGCCTGGTACTTCGCGCTTGTCGCAACGGTCGGTTCCGTGCTTGGCGGGCTCTTCGGCTACGCCATCGGTTACTTCCTGTTCGAGGCGGTCGGGCAACCGATGCTCGACTTCTACGGCTATGCCGACAAGTTCGAGAAGTTCGCCTCCCAGTACAATGACTATGGCGCGTGGATCGTCTTCATCTTTGGGATCACGCCGTTTCCCTACAAGGTCATCACCATCGCCAGCGGGGCGACCGGCCTGAACATCCTTGTGTTCCTCCTGGCGAGTGTTTTCTCGCGTGGTTTGCGGTTCTTTATCGTCGCGGGTCTTCTCTACTGGTTCGGTCCGCCGATCCGGTCTTTCATCGAGAAACGGCTGGGCCTCGTCTTTACCGTTTTCGTCGTCTTCCTCATTGGTGGGTTCGTCGCCATCAAGTATCTGTTGTAGACAGGGTTCCGAATTCGGTCGCGGGAGGACTTCCATGGCGCGTGCTGCAGGCAATCCGTTGAAATCGCCCGCATATGTTATCGGCGGCTGGATGCTGTTCATTGCCGCTGCGGTCATCATCGCGGCGCTGGGCTTCGAGCACCTGGGCGGCTACACGCCGTGCCCGCTGTGCCTGCAGCAGCGCTACGCCTACTATGCCGGCATCCCATTGATGTTCCTTGCGCTCGTGCTGTTGTCGGCCGAGCAGCCGAAGTGGTCGGCGCTTGTCTTCTTCATCGTCTCCCTGGGGTTCCTCGCTAACGCCGGGCTCGGTGTCTATCAGGCCGGCGCAGAATACGGGTTCTGGCCCGGCCCGGCTGCGTGCTCGGGCGCGCAGGAGCTGACGACCTCCGCGGAAGGCCTTCTGGGCGAGTTGGATAAAGTCCAGGTCGTGCGTTGCGACCAACCCGAATGGCACTTCCTGGGGCTGTCATTTGCGGGCTGGAACGCAGTGGTGTGTTTCGTTCTTTTCATAGGAACGCTGAAGGCAGCGTTCGCCGCCGTCGGCCGGAACTGAGCGAAAAGCTCAACTTTTCAAACGCTTTAGATCATTGCTTCAGGGTGCTCATCAAGGCGCCCTGATGGCACTGTTGCTCGTTCATAAACTGTCAATGTGTTTGCCCTTCGCGCGTCGGGATTGTGTCTTGATGTTGCCCAAAACCAACGCTTTATTCTCCCTTGTCAGCGGCGGAGATGCTTCGCCGAGAAATCAAGTGGGAACCGGCGCGTTCCAGTCGAGTTTTTCGCCAGCGTTCCCCAAGTGCCGCGTTTTGAGTTGCGATTAGCGCGTACCGCGTCGTTCTCCATGCCGCCAGCTCCCCGCGAGCGGTCTGGTGTGTTCGTCTCAACCGGTCGTCGAGCCGCGTCCCTCATGGCTCTTTAGTTCTCCGCGTAAGTGATTGTGTCGTGTCGCGTTCGTACCGCGTCGTAACGGTGGGTAGCGTTTGTAATGCGCGTCGTATTCGAAAATTGCGTCGTCCCCGCGTCGTGGGTGAGTAGCGTTCCGGTTACCGGCAGATCCGCCGATGTTTCGGCGGATCGTCCGGGCCAAGCCGGCGAGTTCCTGCAGCGTCGTTTGCGTTGTCGATCCGCGTTTGTGTCAGGCGAGCGGCCGCGAGATGCACTTGCCCCCGCACTCGCTGTCTCCCGGGACCGGCTTCAGAAGGCGCGCGTCGAGCGCCTCGGTCTGAAGGCTCGCACTCTAGCGGTACCGGGTTCGCGTTGCCGAAGTTCCTGAGTCAGTCGTTCCGCGTCGTCGAGTTGGTGTCCCAGTGGCGAGTTTCAGAGTCGTCGTGCGTTGTCAGTCGCCTAGGTCCGCGCAGGCCCCAACAGCGCCAGACCGAGGCACTGAGAGTTCCACGGTTCCGCGTCGTCGGCGGCAGTTGTCCGCCTGAGCGGTGCCAAAGTCGCGTTCGTGAAAGTGAGGCGTCGTTATGGATCGTGAAGAAGCAAGTTGGCAGCCGATCGGACCAGTTGTCGAAGCGTTGGTCGCCGGAGCTGGCAAGGCCAAACCAGCAAGTTGATGCGTTTTCGCCGTGCGGCCCGGTAAGTGCCGGGAGGCGGTTAAGTTGCGGTCCAGTTGCTTTCGGTCCGTCGCGTCGTTCCTGAGTTGGTTGCGTATCGAAATGTAGTGGTCGCGTCGTTGAAGTCCCTCTCTCAAGCAGCCTGATCCGGGCTGCCACCAGTTGCGAGACCGGTCCCGAAGTGCGGACGGGATCTTGCCCGGAAAGGCAGGTGTGTCGAGCGTGAGATCACATCTCGTTCGAAGTGCTGTGTGACCTGGTTGCGCGTAGCAGCACGCTGGCGTTCCTCGCACCTGCCGCCTTCCTTGGGCCGCTTCCCTGGCCACCGCCCACGGCCACGTGAACTGGCCCCGTTAGATCAAGTGCCCTTGTACCGCGCGTCCGTTGAAGCAGTCGTTATTCGGAGCTGAAGCCAAATGAGCAAGACCCCCGCCCATGTCGATCAGATGCAGTGGCACCAGACCGTGGGATACGCCCGCCAGATCTGCGCGCGCGTGTTCCGTGACGGCGGCAGCCCTGCGGATGCCCTTGAGGCGTTCGGTCTGAAGCGGTTCGCGAATGAAACCGGTTGCGATTGGAGCAAGGCCGTCGATCTGATCGCTGAAGTGATGTGTGCGCCGGCACAGTCGCAGAAGGCCGCCTGATTTCAGCGGTCGACCTAAAACCCACCAAGAAGAAAAGGGCGCCCCGGCTGAACCGGCGCGCCCTTGTTTTTTCTCCGCATAGCGATCCGCCCGCTCACGGTTCCAGCTCGGTATCCCAGTACAGATAGTCGAGCCAGCTTTCGTGCAGATAATTCGGCGGGAACAAGCGCCCGTTACGATGCAATTCGAATACCGTCGGCCGGTAGGGCGCCTGGCGTGGAAGCATGCCGATGACTTCCGGCATCTCCCCACCCTTTGCCAGATTGCACGGCGCGCAGGCGGTGACGACGTTGTCCCAACGCGTCAGTCCGCCTTTGGAACGCGGGATGACGTGGTCGAACGTCAGGTCCTCCTCACAGCCGCAATACTGACAGGTGAAGCGGTCGCGAAGGAAGACGTTGAAGCGGGTAAAGGCCGGGAATAGCGCCGGTTTCACGTACGTCTTGAGGGAGACGACGCTGGGCAGGCGCATTTTGAACGTCGGGCTGGCAACGTGCCGGTCGTATTCGGAGACGATGTTCACGCGGTCGAGGAATACGGCTTTGACCGCCTCCTGCCAGCTCCAGAGCGACAGCGGATAATAGCTGAGGGGCCGGAAGTCGGCGTTGAGGACCAGGGCCGGAGAGTTGTCCAGCATTGCAGCAGAACGATTCACGTTCGTGCCTCCTGTTGGGTTCTTCCTAAGGAATCGGTCCGCGCCACCAGACCGTGAATCGGATACTAAACATGCATGTCAGCTCTGTGAAGCTGGCGGTGCCGGCTGCCAAACGGGTCGCAAGCCACAGAATTCTTCGCCGATCAGTGGGCCGGGTTGCCGGCGCCGCTCCCGGCCTGCATGCGATGCAGAAGATGGCGTCCGAGGCGGGTATTTACAAGTCGGTTCGCGCAAGGATCGATTTACGCGGTGGCCAAGGGTGCTTCTGCGGTGGGCCAAGCGAGCCGTTTCAGGTTGGCGGGCGAAGGTTCTTCAGGACTCTCCAGGCTCCGGTTTGAGTGCGTAGAACGCCCAAAGGAGCCTTGCGGCGACGCCGCGCCAGGGCCGCCAGCGCATCGCCAGTTCCTGCAGTTCTTCAGGTGAGGGGCGCGTTGCGGCAAGACCGGCCCGGCAGACCGCTTCGCGTAACGCGAGGTCGCCAGAGGCAAAGGCATCGCGGTGGCCGAGGCAAAAGAGTATGTAGATGTCCGCCGTCCAGGGGCCGATGCCGCCGATTGCCGTCAGCCTTTCGTGGATTGCCTGCGGATCCATGCGGTCCAGCTCATCGAAATCGAGACGTCCATCGTTTGCTGCTTCCGCCAAACGGCGCAGCGTCGCGATTTTCGGGCGGGACAAACCGTGGGTCTTCAAGTCGGCCTCATCCAGCGACAGGATGGCCGTCGCCGTAAACGGTACGACGCCCGTTTCGAGCCGACTCCAGATCGCGGTGGCGCTGGCAATCGAAAGCTGCTGGCCGACGATAATCCGTGCAAGGCCCGGAAACCCGGCGGGGTGGCGGCGTAACGGCGGCGAACCGGTCCGATCGAGGATGCGGCGCATCACGGCACAGCGGCGGCGCAAGCTGCGGCAGCCCTTCGCGATGTCTTCGCTGGTTTCGATCCGTTGGAGGCGGTGCGGCATCGGTCGCGAGGTCGGTTGTAAGGAGCGTTGTTTGCCAAGCTGTGGGCGTTCGCGTTTGATCGGCGCTACGATACCGAAAGGCAAGGCGGAGGTCTCACGGAGAACAGATGCAAGGCGGCGGAGATCCCACCACAGAGATGCAGCGGCCGACGTTTCGTTTCGCGCCAAGCCCGAACGGCTACCTGCATCTCGGCCATGCAGCGTCCGCGCTCATCAATCGGGAACTGGCCCACCGGTTCAACGGACGGTTTCTCCTGAGGATCGAGGATATCGATATCGGCCGGTCGAAGCCGGCGTTCGATGCCGCGATCCGGGAGGATCTCGCCTGGCTCGGGTTGAGCTGGGAAGAGCCCGTCTTACGCCAGTCGGAACATTTAGCCGATTACCAGGCGGCGGCGGCCAAGCTCGCGGCGATGGGCCTCCTCTATCCGTGCTTTGCATCGCGCAAGGAAATCGCCGAAGCAGCCGAGAAGGCAAGCATAGGTATCGGCCCAGATGGCGCGCGGCTCTATCCGGGCCTGCACCGCGAACTTCCGGCGGATGAGATCGCCGCGCGCCAGGCGGCGGGCGAACCGTTTGTCATGCGGCTCGATATGGAGAAAGCGGCGGAGACTGCTCGGCAGCGATGCGGCGGCGCGATTACGTATCGTGAGATGGACAGCGAGGGCGAGGTGCAGCGCTTCGAACTGTTCCCATCGCGCTGGGGCGACGTCGTCCTGCAGCGCAAGGACGTGCCGACCAGCTATCACCTGTCGGTCGTGGTCGACGACGCGCGGCAAGGCATCACCCATGTGGTTCGCGGTCTTGACCTTCAGCCCGCCACGGCCATCCATCGCGTTCTGCAAATCCTCCTGGAATTTCCCGAGCCAATTTATTTTCACCACGCGCTGGTGTGCGATCCGGTCGGGCGAAAGCTGTCCAAGAGCGAGGGCGCCACCAGCCTTAATTCGCTGAGGGCGTCGGGGTGGACGCCGGCGGAGGTGAAAGAGGCTCTCGGGCTGGCGGGCGCGTCCGGCAAGCCTGCTGAAGGATCTTCGCATAAGTCCTGATTTATTCACATGGTGCTTGAGCTGAGAGGACGGGCGACCGCTTTCGGTGGCCAGGCCGTAATTTCCCCGGACTTGCGTGGGATGTCTGGTTTATCGAGCAACTTCCGGGAGCTTCGACTTGCCGCTTCGATCTTCAATCTGCATCGCCGCCGGGCGGCAGCTTTTTCTCCTTTTCTGCGTGATCGCGTTTGCCGGCCTGCCTGCCGTGTCATCGAACGCCAATCCAGCCCAGGATTCCGGGTCGGAAACAATCAGCTTCGGGAAAAGGCTTGTGGCGGCGGCGCGCGACCAGCTCAGTTTCCTTGTGATCTATGATCCGAGCTACCGGAAGTTGGATTACCCGATGGGTGATGTACCTTCCTATATCGGCGTCTGCACGGACGTGGTGGTTCGTGCCTATCGCCAGCTCGGGATCGATCTACAGCCGCTGGTGCATCGCTCGGGGCTCGGCAGCGGTGATCGCAATATCGATCATCGTCGAGTCAACGTGCTCGGCAGGTTCTTCAAGCGGTACGGCAAGTCGCTGCCCATTAGCGACGACGGAAAGGACTACAAGCCGGGCGACCTCGTGACCTATCACGTACCAGATGGGCGCTATTCGAAGACGCACATCGCGATCGTCTCGGACCGTACGTCGCCGGATGGCGTTCCGCTCGTCATACACAACCGTGGCTATGGCGTTCGCGAGGAGGACTGGCTGTTCGGTAGCCGGATCACCGGTCACTTCCGCTATCGGCGCGAACCGAACATCGAGGGATGGAAAACCGAAGAGCCGGATTGAATTCATGCGTTGCGGAAGAAAATGGTTAACGATTTCTTAACGTCTTCGCGAAATCTATTCGCGTTTCGTTGAAAATGCATCAGCAAGTCTTTTAGATTGAAAGATTTTTTGCCGGCCTTGTCGATTTTTTCTAAGACATCTTTGCGAATTCGTTTACCTTAACGCTTCAGCATATGGAAATCATTGACGTTCTGGCGGTTGTGCGCCGAACGGATTTCATAGCGAGCCGCCGAGTTGGCGTCCGCTTGTTCCCTGTTGGGAACCGACAAGCGAAGGAAGATTCCGTTGCCATTCGAGATACCGGCGGTTTTAGGGCCCGAGGGGATGATCATCCTCGGCGGTATCCTGCTTGTAAGCCTGGCGCTCTCTGGCTTCAGGTTCGCCGGCGCTTTCGCGGGCATCGGCGGCGGGCGTACATACGATGCCGGTTCGGAAGGCAAACACCTTCCGGTTCGCGCTCAAGATGCGGCGCAGGCGAAAGCTTCGGTCCGGCGCGCCAAGCGTTCGGCGAAACGGGCGGAGCGTCCAACCAAGTCGCGCGGGCTCATGCAACTTGGGCGGTTTGCCGCTGACGTCGTTGCCGGAGTGCGTTCGGAACAGGCACTCGAATCCCGCAAGCTGGCGGTCAAGAAAGCGAACGCCTCGCTCCTTCTAGGCGCAGGCCGTGCCGAGACCGGCTTGGCGGCGGCCACGCATGGCGACATCGCCAAGGCCGCCGAAGCGAAGACACTGGAGCACGACGACCAGTGGGAGCGGGTCAACGCGATCATTCGGGAAGACATCGACCGGGCTCACCAGGCCGCCGCGTTCCACTCAGCGGCAGAGCGACAGCTCGATGCCGTCGACTATGCCTATGAGCGCATGCTGGTCGAACTGACCGCGGTTCTTCCAGGTGTCGCGGCGACCAGAAAGGACTGGCGCGACCAGCGCGAGGAGGTCACCGCCGCGGCACTCGACCGCGAGACGGATGGACTTGTCAGCGCACTCCGCCAATCCGGGGCGAGCCTTGCAAAGTCCTCTTGGGAGACTGAAAAGCCGAAGCTGAGGCACGCGAACGCCTGAGCGGTTGAGGCTTAAAGCGCACCCCGATCCGCGGGCGAGTGGTTCTACTTCACCGTGACCCGGACCACATCGCTCTTGACCACCGGCTTATGCGGTACGTGGTTGTGGTCGCCAAGGACGAGCTGCAACGTGTGTTCGCCGGGCGCGAGCTCAATCACCGTTTCCGTCTGGCCGCCGCCGAAATGCTTGTGGTTATCGTCGGCCGGGATCGGGTTTTCGAGGTCGGTGAGGTCCGTGTTGATAATCAAGTGATGGTGGCCGGTATTCGATTTCTCGACGCCGGCGGGCGCGACTCCCATGCCCGAAAGGCCGAAACGCACGGTAACCGGGCCGCTGATGACAGCCCCATCCTTGGGCTCGATGATGTAGACCTTGGCCCCCTCAGGCGCTGGAGACTGCGCCATCGCGGGAAGTGCCGTGACAATACCCAAGGCGGCGGCACAGATGAACGATTTCAACATTTTCTTCCTCATTGGTTTTCGTTTATCTCCCTAAATCCGGATCGCTTTTTCGCGTTTCCAGATCGCCGGACCCATTCGCGGCGGTTGTACTGCTTTGGCTGAATCGTGCGCCGCCGATGATGGAAACGACAATGCGCCACAGGCTGGATTATATTCTCGTCGAACGTGGAATTGCCAAATCACGTTCTCGGGCACGCGACCTCATTCTTCGCGGCGCCGTGACCGTGGACGGGCGGCTGGCGGAAAAGCCGGGCCAACTTGCTGCGGCTGAAGCGGAAATCGCCGTGGATGCGGACGCGAACCGGTTCGTTGCGCGCAGCGGGGCCAAGCTTCTGGCGGGGCTCGAAGCGTTCGGCTTCGATGCCGGTGGCGTGCAGGCCCTCGACGTCGGCGCGTCCACGGGTGGATTTACCGAAGTCCTCCTGGAGAACGGCGCGGCGTCGGTCTATGCGATCGACGTCGGGCGCGAACAACTCGACGGCAAGCTGGCGGGCGATCCACGGGTCGTCAGTCTGGAGGGGCGCGATATCCGAGGGCTATCGCAGACGGATGTCCCGCAGCCGGTGCAGGCGATCGTGATCGACGTGAGTTTCATCTCGCTCGCCGCCGTGTTGCCGAAAGCGTTATCGTTTGCCGGTGAAAGCGCCTGGCTCATCGCCCTGTTCAAGCCGCAGTTCGAAGTCGGCCGGGAGGCAATCGGCAAGAATGGCATCGTGCGCGATGTCGAAGCGGTGGCGAGTGCCCGGGGGCGCATTGAAACGACACTGGCCGATCTGGGTTGGCGAAGTGCTGGTTGGTTGCCCTCGCCGCTTCCCGGCAAGAAGGGCAACGAGGAATGGCTGATCGGAGCTGAGCTTGGCTGAGACTTTCACCGTCGACATCGACAGGCTGGGCGCCCATGGCGACGGCATCGCAGAATACGGCGACGGGGCCGCGCTTTACGTCCCGTTCGCGCTGCCGGGCGAACGCGTCGAGGTCGCGTCCACCGACAAGCCCGAGCGGGCGCGGCTCGTCGCGATCGGCCGTGCGTCCCCGCAACGTGTCGCGCCGCCTTGCCCTTACTTCGGCCGCTGCGGCGGCTGCGCAATGCAGCATCTCGAATGGGCAGCCTATCTTGAATGGAAGCGGAGCATCGTCGTTTCGGCGCTGGCCAACCATGGGCTCGATCTCGAGGTCAGCCCCGTCCGGAGCGTCGGCGAAGGTGCACGCCGACGGGCAGTGCTGACCGCGCAACGCAATCGCGCGGGTGTTCGTCTCGGTTTTCACGAAGCCGGCAGCCATGATCTTGTCGATATCGAAAGCTGCGTCGTCCTCGATCCGGGCATCGTTGCATTATTGCCGAGGCTACGCGAACTCTTGAAGGACGCGATGGAGGCCGGCGGCGAGACGCGGGTTCATGTGCTTCAGGCGATGCACGGCGCCGATGTCGATCTTTCTCAGTCGATCGTACCGCTGACGCCGAAAAACCGCGCGCGGCTCGCCGAACATGCGGCCCGGCTCGGGCTGGTCCGTCTCTCCGTCGATCGCGATCCGCTCTATCAGTCCGGCCGCCCGGAGATCGAAACGGGCGGTGTGCGCATATCGCCGCCGCCGGCCGCCTTCCTGCAGGCGTCCGAGGAGGCGGAGCGGATTATGGGCGAACACGCCGCCGGGGCGTTGCGAGGTAAGGTCCGGCAGATCGCCGATCTTTTCTGCGGCGTCGGCGCCTTGAGCTTCGTGCTGGCGCGGCGGGCCAAGGTCCTCGCCGTCGACAACGACGGTCCGGCTATCGAAGCGCTGGAAGAGGCGCGGCGTTACGCGCAGGGACTGCGGCCAGTCGAGCCGCGCCTGAGGGACCTGTTCCGGGAGCCATTATCGCGTAAGGAACTCGAACCGTTCGATGCGGTGGTGTTCGACCCGCCGCGTGCCGGGGCGAAGGCGCAGGCGGAGATGCTGGCGAAGTCGAAAGTGCCGACCGTGGTCGCGGTTTCGTGCAGTCCGCCGACGCTGGCGCGCGATCTGCGAATTCTTGTCGATGGCGGTTACCGGATCGAAGCCGTCATGCCGGTCGATCAGTTCGTTTACGCATCGCACGTCGAAGTGGTGGTGGTGCTGCGGCGGTAGCGCGCTATCGGCTGAGTTCGCCGCTTCAGGCTGCCGAGGTTATGACGCTGGCGAGAAGGTCGTCGACGAACGCCGGGACGATTTCGGTCGCCGGCCCATGCCGCTGTTCGGCGAAATAACCGGCGGTGTCGGACGGCTCGAGGTTGAGTTCCAGGGTGTGGGCCCCGGCTTCCCGCGCGGCGGCGACGAAGCCGGCGGCCGGGTAGACGTTACCACTGGTGCCGACCGACACGAACAGGTCGCAGTCCGAAAGCGCTCCGGCAATGCGCTCCATCTGCAGCGGCATTTCGCCGAACCATACGACCGCAGGACGCATGCCGCCTTTGAGTTCGCATTCGGGGCAGGTCAGTTCCGCGGAAAGGTCCTCGGTCCATGGCAGGTGCGCATCGCAGTGCGTGCATTGCATGGTCGCCATGTCGCCGTGCATGTGGATCAGGTTGGTGGCGCCGGCGGCTTCGTGCAAGGTGTCGATGTTCTGGGTGACGATGAGCACCTCACCCGGATAATCCTTTTGCAGTTTTGCAAGTGCGGTATGCGCGGCGTTCGGCTCCGCCTTCGCGCCCTCGCGGCGGCGCATGTTGTAGAAATCGTAGACGAGGTTGGGGTTCCGGTGGAAGCCTTCCGGCGTCGCGACGTCCCGATAATCGTATTGCGACCAGATCCCGTCTTCATCGCGGAAAGTGGCGAGGCCAGACTCGGCGGAGAGGCCCGCGCCGGTCAGGATTACGACTCTTTCGTATCGCTGCATCAAACTCATTCTCTTCATCTTTTGGCGTTGCAGTCAGCTTAGTGTGCACCTGCACAAAAATCGAGTCCGCCGCGGCAATTTAATTGGTCGCCGCGGTGTAAACTTTCGTAAACTTGACGGACGACCTGTGGAAATGAACAGGCGGCCCAGGCTCAAGAAACCGGATGGTGTGCGTATGAGCGATCAGGTGAGACCCGACCGTTTGGGCATGGCGGTGCAGCTTGCGACCAACGTCGCGCGCATGAGCTGGTACACCGGCGTGAACTATCTGATGCGCCAGGAAAGTGGCAAGGTTGCCCCGCCGGTTGCGTTCAACCCGACGCGACCCGTGCCGGACCGTTCGGAACTGCTCGACGAGGTCAGGAAACTCTTGCGCGCAGACGCCGAGGCTGTGCGCGATGGGATCTTTCCGCCCGGCCAGGACGAATTCACCGGACCGGTCGACTATCTCAGACGCCTCCGCGAGATGTTTCGCGACCTGCCCGACACGACGACCCGGCGCACGAGCCGGGACTGGAACAGTGCGCGAGAGGCGGCTGCCGCACCGGAAGCGCCCGGCTTCGATCTGCCCGATTACTACACGCAGGATTTCCACTATCAGACGGGCGGATACCTGACCGAGGGTTCGGCGCGTCTTTATGATGTGCAGGTCGAAACGCTATTCTACGGGGCGGCTTCGGCGATGCGCCGCGCTGGATTGCGCCCTATCGCCGAATACGTAAGGGGACGCGATCAGCGGCAGTTGTCGCTTGTCGATGTCGCCTGCGGTACGGGCCGGCTGTTGCGCGATATCCGTCTGGCGTTTCCCGCAATGCAGCTTTCCGGCGTCGATCTCAGCGCCGCCTACCTGGAAGAAGCCCGGCGGCATATGGGCCGGTTGCGCCCGGTCCACCTCAAGCACGCAAATGCAGAGGCGCTGCCGTTCGATACGGCGAGCCAGGATATCGTCGTGTGCGTCTTCCTGTTTCACGAGTTGCCGCCCGACGTCCGGCGCGTCGTTACCGCGGAGATCGCGCGGGTCTTGAAGCCCGGCGGCTTGTTCGTTTTCATCGACAGCCTGCAAATGGGCGACCGGCCTGGCTGGGACGGTCTGTTGGAAGCCTTCCCGGTTCGATTTCACGAACCCTATTACCGCTCCTACGCGGTGGACGATCTGGAAGCTCTGTTCTCCGGCGCGGGATTGGCCCCGGTTTCGACCGACCTTGCCTTTCTGGCGAAAGTCATGACGCGATGTAAGGCGTAGTCGTTCCCGGCCGGTCTGCGCTGGCGCGTAAGGCTGTCGTCGCTCGCCCCTGCCGGGCCGGCTTAGGGGTATCTTTACACTGCCGATTTAACGTCGATCCTTAACTTCCGGTGGTTTCGCCGGCGGTAGGTGCCGCCGAACGTTTTCGTTCGTGCGGTGGCGGGCTCGTCGCGAAACATGCGTTTCGAGCCGATGAATAGGCCCGTTGCACCCGCCGCTACTTGAGCCAGTGTGGAATCCCAAGCGCGTGCGGCAGCACGCGAACGCGTAATTCAGTTGGACCTTCGAGGCCGATGACAAAGTTCAATCCCCAGCGTAATTCGACTGTCGTGGCGGAATTGAAACTGCTGAACCCCTGGGTGGACAACACCGATTACGGGGACGATGTCGTCCAATTGGCCCGCGCGCTTCTCGGCGATGTCGGTCCGATCTCCGAAAAAGCCCATTTCGAGCAGCGGCTCGCGACGATGGGCCGGTTTGCGGCCGGCCGCGAGACCTGGAACGTCTGGGCGCGCGAGATGCTCGAGATCCGCAGCCTTGCCGGCACCGATCCGGCGCTGAGCGCCGTCTGCGACGCGCTCGCGATCGCAAACTTTTCCGGCGCCCGGTTTACCGAAGACGTCGATTTTGCCGCGCTGGTCTTTCCAGGCCGCGCCGATTTCTCCGGCAGTGAATTCGAGGCCAACGCCTGGTTCCAGGGCAGCACATTCTACGGCAGCGCGGTCTTCCGGCAGGTGTCGTTCATGGGCGAGGCGAGTTTCGAGCGCTCGACTTTTTACGGGCTGTGCGATTTCTCGCACGCGATGTTCATGCGACCGGCGGAGTTCCGGCAGATCCAGGTGCTTTCTCAAGGTGTGTTCGAGTTCGCCGACTTCTCGCGCGGTGCCTGGTTTGCGGGCGCCAACCTGACGAATACCTCGTTCGCGGAGGCCCGTTTCAATGACGCGGCCGGGTTCGCGGGCTGCGAATTCACCGGTCCGGCGAGCTTCTCGCGGGCGCTCTTCGGCGGGACGATCAGCCTCGAGGGTACGCGTTTCGCGGGGGAGGCCAACCTGTCTGACATTATCATCGATGGCGGCGCCTGGCTCGAGGAAGTCGAATTTGCCGTGCCGCCGAACACCGAAAACGCGCAGACGGCGAATGGCGAGCTGGCCCTCCTTAAGGAACCGGCCTGAGATAATCGAGACCGCTGCCCCGGCAGTCCGTGGCTGAATTGAAGAAGGCGTAGCAATCGTGTCGATCGAAACGGAAGTCCAGGCCCCGCCCCGTCCCGCGAAAGCGCCGTCGGCGGTCAAGCGGCTCACCGTCTCGCTGGAGTCCTTCGAGCAGGTGCGCCAGCTCCTGGCCAAGTTCACCGTCGATTGCGAGATCACCTTTGTCGTCGTCATCCACGATAATGGCCGCATCCACGTCGCTTCCAGCGCCGACCCGCATCCGCACTTGATCGACGTTCCGCGCCGGCGTACGCGACCGGCCTCCCCGGTGCGCCTGGTTTCGTGCGAAGACGAGCGCGATCCGCAACTCGAGGCGGCGCTGGTCCAGTTCTTCGAGAAGAGCGATTTGCCGGTCGAGGGGTCCGAGTTCGTCTATAAGTCGACGCGGACCGAGTTCGACCACCGCACCGTCGGGTTTCTCATCACGCATTCTTCGGACCGCGCGGCGCAAGAACCCGGCGTCGCCGACGAGGCTGCGAGCGCCGAGCCGAAGACTTTCGAGATCAAGAAGCTGTTCGACGCGCTGCTGTACGTCTCGCTGCAGTATTGCCTCTCCCCGCGCCAGTCGGACACGTTCTTCGGACTGGCGCCGGACCTGCTTTCCCGCGCCGCCGCGCAGCTTCTCCTGCAGAAGCTTTCGCAGGAAGCAACCGGCCGGATGAACTATGCACTCTACGAACTGTGCTGCGATCTTGCCGCCGCGCAGTACGAGGGCCGGGCCGGGGCGGGCTACATCATTCTCGCCAAGCGCGGCAGCGCGAACATTCGCCCGAGCATCGAGTTCCGCCGGCCGATCCACCTGTCGCACAACACCGGCGCGCGCAAGCTCATCGAGATGGCGTCGCAGCAGTTCGCGCTGCTGTTCGACGGCGACTATTTCTACGGGTTCGTCGACTTCGACCAGATCAAGGACTGCCACCAGATCCTGTTCAAGGGGCGGGGCATCTGGACGATGCAGCGCGGCGAACAGATCATGGCGATGGTGTCGTACGGGTCTCCCGTCGAGTGCGAACGCGTTTTGACGAAGGCGGTGTTCCAGGCGCACGTGAAGAAGTGCCTGCCGATGGTCGATGGCGACGGGCTGGAGCGGCTGTGGAATATCGCGACGATCGCGGCGGAGCAGCCGGTCGGCACCAATATCCTTTTCACGCCGGGCGCGCCGCAGGAAGCGCAGCGGCTGTCGTCGCAATGCATCCCCATCCGGCCGGTCGAACTGACACCGGAGGTGACGACACAGCTCACGGCCATCGATGGAACGCTGATCGCGGACATCAACGGCCGCGTGCATGCGGTCGGCGCGATCATGGATGGGAGCTCGACGCCGAGCGGGACCTGGCAGCGCGGCGGCCGCTACAATTCTGCGGCCAACTACGTAACGTCCAGCAAGTATCCCTCGATGATTTTCATTGTTTCTCAGGACGGTTACGTCGACATCGTGCCGCCGATGAACCCGAAGGGCGACAAATGGTCGATGAAGCGGTACCTAAAGTTGAACTCCACTGCCATCTGATCGGCGTCCTCAACAGTGAAATTCTTTCATCGCTGAAAGCATCCGGCGAACCGGTTCTGGTGCCGCCGGAAAGCGTCACGCCTGTCGGGTTCAATGAAGGCGATGCAGGTTTCGCCGCGTGGCTCACGCGGGTCGAGCCCTACAAGACGGCACCCTGGAAAACGTTTCTTCCGATTCTCGCCGCGCATATCGAGCGGCTGGTGGCGCAAAACGTCATCTATGCCGAGTTGATGATTTCGCCGATGATGTTCTCGCGCGATCTCGGCGAGGCCGTCGAAGAGTTTGCTCAATTCCGGGAATTCGCGACCGCCGCCGAACGTGGGCGTATTCAGGTCGAGTTCCTTTTTCTCGTGCCGCGCAGCCTGCCGGACGAGTTCATCTCCAAGGATATCGAACGCTGCGTTCGGCTGTCCGGTCCCGGCGGTATCTCGGGTATTTCCATCGCGGGCTTGGAGCGGGATTGCCCGGTCGGTCGTTTCGCCCGGATGTTTCGCGCCTTGAAGGATCATGGGCTCGGGATCGAGATCCATGCCGGGGAACTCGACGGACCTGACGGTGTGCGCGAAGCGCTCGACGTCGGCTTGGCCGACAGGATCGGTCACGGGATCCGGGCGTTCGAGGATGAAGACCTGGTGCGGCGGCTGGCCGATCAACAGGTTCACGTCGAATTCTGCCCCACGAGCAACATCAAGATGGGCGTGGTGCGCGATATGTCACGCCATCCGATCGGTCGGGCGTGCGATCTCGGCATGAACTTCTCAATAAACACGGATGACCCGGGTGCCTTCGGTTGCGACATGAACGGCGAATTCGATCTGGCGGCGGTTTATTTCGATTTCCGTCCCGCGGACTTCATGCAGGTGGCGCGCAATTCCCTGAATTCCAGATTCGAGCCGATGTTGAGAGGCGCGGCGCTGGAATTCATGCGCGCCCGTGAGGTAGCGTCGGCGTCTACAAGCCGAACGCTGGTTTGCGACCTGTAAAGGCATTTACTTTTTACCCGAAGCCGCTTGTGGCGCCGAGGTTGTAGCTGGCGTACAATGTGGTTGTATTTATTTTGATCCATTCTGGTTCAACTGTAATGAATCGAGAATTCTTAACGGTGTCCGGAGGTGCGTTAATCAAGAGTTTTTACATCTGGGCAAGAGGTTCAGCGCTTTATTCTGATTACAGCGCAAATTAAAAAGAGAAGAACCTCAAATGAAAGCCTCCCTCATAAACAAGTTTGCGGTCGATCGGCGGGGAACCACTCTGATCGCGTTCGGGCTGGCGATTCCCGCGCTTCTCGCGATTGTTGGCGGGTCGGTGGACTATGCCCGCTATATCGATGCCAAGAGCCAGACCAAGGCAGCGCTCGATGCGTCGGTCATGGCAGGGGCTCGAACGCTGGCGGAGACGGGCGACAACGCCAAGGCAATCGCGACCGCGCAGGCTTTCTATCAACAGAACATCGAGGGCCGCCTGACGCTGGCCAGCGAGGCTATCAACTTCCAGGTGCAGGGCAACAACGCCGTTGTGGCCAAGGGCCAAGCCGCTATTGAAACGACGTTCCTAAAGATCATCGGTATCGGTGAGATGGATCTGTCGCCGACGGCGGGTTCCGCGTTCTCGCGCGCCGAGATCCGCTCCGGCGGCGGTAGCGATCTGGAAGTCTCCGTGATGCTCGACCTTACCGGATCGATGTGCGACGACGGCATGGGGCCCTGCGCGACGAGCACCAAGCTCGACGCCCTGAAGACCGCCGCGACCAAACTCGTCAACACCGTGGTCAGCGACGACCAGTCGAAATTCAAGTCGCGGGTCGCTCTGGTGCCCTTCGCGCAGCGCGTGCGTGTGGCCGAAAACGGCCAGGGCGCAACTCTGATGAACAAGCTGACCAACATGCCGACGACGTGGAGCGGCTGGACCAACGTGTGCACGGAGTGGAACCAGCTCTCCGCGGGCGATGGCACCGAAGGCAGCATCCAGTGGGAGTGCACGAACGAGACGCTCCAGCAGGTCTCCAATTGGAACATCAAGCCGTGCGTGACCGAGCGTTTTTACGAAAACGGCTGGTATATGGGCCTGACAGATGAGGAGCCGGGGTCGGGGGCTTGGCTGAATGCGACGGACGGACGCCGTAATCCCACGAGCATGGACAGCGCCGAAACGCCGATGACGACCGGGACCGGCGCAACATCGAGCGATCCGGCGACCCATTACAACTACGATGAAATTGGCGACTGCTGGAGCCCGCAGCAGAACGTGCTGGTGCCGCTGAGTTCCGATAAGGCGGAGCTTACAAACGCGATTTCCGCGTTCCAGGCGGAAGGGGAGACCGGCGGCGCGCTGGGAACGGCGTTTGCCTGGTACGTCCTGTCGCCAAAATGGAAGTCGATCTGGAATGGACAGAGCAAGCCTGCGCCGTATTCGGAACTGACCGACATTCAGCCGAGCGGCGCGCCGAAGCTGCGCAAGGTCGCTATCCTGATGTCGGACGGTGTCTACAACACCTACCGGAGCTGGGGCGGTCAGGACCAGCAGATGGTGTCCGACTACGCCAAGCAGCTCTGCACCAATATGAAGGCGGAAGGTATCGAGGTCTACGCAATCGGTTTCGATCTCGACTCGCTGCCGGCCAGTGAACGGACGATCGCCGAGGACACGCTGAAATCCTGCGGTACGTCGATCGATCACTTCTACGACTCGCTCAACGCTCAGCAACTGGAAGAAGCGTTCCAGGACATCGCTTCCAGCCTGTCGTCGGTCGTTCTGACGGAGTGACCCAAGGGGCGTTGCCCGCAATCCGAGACCAGCGAAAAGCCCGCGGCTCCTTGAACAGGCCGCGGGCTTTTTTGTCGGGGATAGGCAGGTGACCGTCAGGATTTGTAGGCGTATCATCCCGGCGCTCTAGATCATTTCCGCTTTAGGCGGAATCGATCTTGTTCTTGTTGTTCACGGCGCTGATCGGCCTAACGGCCTGCGCCTCCACAGGGGCGGCGCTAGCGCCGGACCGCGGTCGCGGCCTGGAGCGCTTCGACCTAACCCTGGAGCGCTCTAACGCGCGAAAAGCGCGAAAACCTGGGAGACATGCATGAAACTCGGTCAGGCCTTGTGGATCCTGGCGGTCGCCATCGCGGTGCTCGTCGGTCTCGCGAAATTCGCGTCCATCACCGTCCCGGTCATTTCACCGCTTCTGATGCAGGACAGCACGCTGTCGTTGTTCATCGCGCTGGCGATGGCGCTTCTCGCCAAGTGGGTTTAGCGGCGGTTTCGTTGACCGAAGGCGGCGCCTGCCGGCGCCCGAGGGAAACCAATCCGCGCTGCCTGCGTATCGTTGGAGGATTGCAACCGGACGCGAGGCAGGCATGAGAAACGTTTCACGACGCAAACCGGTGATCGCGGGGCTATTCGCGGCTTTTGCACTCCTGCCCGTGGCGGTCCCCGCGGCGGAATCCTCCGGCGGCGGTTTCGCGCATGTCTTCGAGTCGATCGATGGTAGCCCGATGCCGCTCGATGCGTTTCGGGGTAAGGCGCTGCTTGTGGTCAACACGGCGTCGTTCTGCGGCTTCACGCGGCAGTACGAGGGATTGCAGACGCTGTACGAGCGCTACGAGGACAAGGGTCTCGTGGTGATCGGCGTGCCGTCGAACGATTTCGGCGGACAGGAACCGAAGGCCGAGGCCGAGATCAAGAAATTCTGCCAGGGTGCATTCGGCGTTACGTTCCCGCTGACCGCCAAGGTGCACGTGACCGGCCCCGAAGCGCATCCGTTCTACCGCTGGGTGGCCGAGCGATTGGGTTCCGAGGGTGTACCGCGCTGGAACTTCACCAAGATCCTCATCGACCGGCAGGGTAATCCCGTCGCCGCTTATCCCTCCGGCGTCCGGCCCACTTCGGAAGAGCTGGTTCAGCGGATCGAGCAGGCTCTCGCGGGCCATGCTGCGTCCTGAAGACCGCGCTCGACGAACCGGAACGCCACTCTACACGTTTACCCCATCGCCGGGCGGAGTTGATCCCGCGCGGCAGGTGCGTATGTTTCCGAACGTTTCGGGGCGGGCGATATCGGCTGGACCGGACGGATCGAAGGCGGCGCGGCCTCATCGCGTTGCTGCCCCATCGGACCGGCAAAAGGACTTATCGTGATGAGCCTCCGTACGATCATCGCCGCGTGCGGCGTGGCTCTGCTAATTGCCTTTACCGGCTATCCCCTTGCCGCACAGGAACAGCCCGGCGGAGCGGGGAACGTTGCCGGAGGCGGAGATGCGCAGGCAACCGTGACCGGGGAGGGCGCCGACCGGCAGCCTCCGGCGGCTCGGGCCCAGCCTCGCCCCGCTCCGGCCCCCCGCGCCGCGCCGCCGTCCGGTACGGCGACCCAGGTGTCGCCGCTGATCGAACGCTACATGATGGATGAATTGAAGGCCCTGCGTAGCGAGTTGGCGGCGACGCGCGTCGAGATGGTTCGCGAGATCACGGACCGGGAGTTGGAAGTCGCTCAACAGGTCTCGAGCGTCGCCAACAACACCGTGACGTTCTTCTTCTACGTTTTCGCAGGGCTCAGCGCCGCGTTCGGCATCTGGGGCTGGCAATCCATCCGGGACTTGAAGAATTCGGTACGGGTTGCGGCCGAGGCGGAGATCGAACGGCTCAGCGAGGAGTATGAGACGCGCCTCACGCGGCTTGAAAAAGAGCTGCAGTCCAAGGGCTCGATCATTATCGAAAACCAGCGTGAAATCGAGCGCACGCAAACGATACAGGCGCTTTGGCTACAGGCGAACCAGACGCCAGACCCGCGCACCAAGGTGGAGGTCTACGACCGGATCCTGGAACTCGCGCCGGGTGATCCTGAAACGATGACGTACAAAGCGGACGCGGCGTTGCAACTGGGCGATCGCGACTGGGCGCTGAGCCTCTGCAACCGGATACTTGAAGACAATCCAGAGAACTCGCAGGCGCTTTATCAGCGCGCGTGCGCGAAGGCGGGTCTGGACGATGTGGAAGGGGCGATCGCGGATTTGGAGCGGGCGGTCGAGCTGACGCCGGGGCTGAGGGAACGGGCGAAGCTGGAAGAAGAATTCGAACCACTGAACGAGCATCCCGATTTTCAGGCTATTGTTGATAGCGGACAGGATTTCCGCGGACCTCAGGCTTGACAAGGAGGCCCCTCGCAGCGTTGACATTGCGCAAGGTCAAGTTGTCGCAGGCGTGCTAGTGAAGCGTGCAGCTTCTCTTCCGCTTCTCGCGGAAATGCCTGCCGCGCGCAGCGGCGATTGCGACCCCCAACAAATGAGAACAGGTTTTCCCAGATGGTCGAAGCGATCCAGTCCGAGCGGCTTCATGCCGACGATTTCGAGATTTCCACCGTGCCTTTCGATGCGCCGTGGTCGTGGCTCGGGGCGGGCTGGCGCGATTTGACGGAAACGCCGATGCTCAGCCTGGGTTACGGGCTGGTCTTTACCGTGATCTCGGCGATCCTGCTCTATGGCCTGACGCACGTCGGCTGGGAGACGATGACACTGGCATTGTGCGGCGGATTTCTGATCCTCGGTCCACTGTTCGCCGTCGGTCTATATGAGATCTCGCGCCTGCACGCCGCGGGCGAGACGCCGACTCTCGACAAGATTATTCACACCAGCCTGAGTTCGCCGGGCCATTTGGCCTTCATGGGCTTCATTCTGCTGTTCATTTTTTCGGCGTGGCTTCGCATCGCGTTCCTGCTGTTTGCGATTTTCTTCGGCGGCGTGTCGCTACCGGCGCCGGAGCAGTTCGTTCCGGAGCTTCTCTTCACCAGCCACGGTCTGGGACTTCTAATTGTCGGGACGATTGTCGGCGCCGCTCTGGCGCTGGTTGCCTACACCGTGTCGGTCGTCGCGATCCCGCTCTTGATGCGCCACCGCGTCGATGTCTTCACCGCGATTACCGTCAGCATGCAGGCTGTCGCGAAGAATCCGAAACCGATGCTGCTCTGGGCCCTGCTGATCGCCGCGATCATGGCCTGCGGTATCGCCTCGGCGTTGCTCGGGTTGATCGTCGCCTTCCCGCTGGTCGGTCATGCAACCTGGCATGCGTACGACGAGTTGGTGCAGTCCGGCGTCGCTGAGGGCGCCTGACGCCGGCAGCTTTTCGGGTCAGTCAGTACCGGTTGCTGGATGCCGAGATGACGACCGCCATGTCGAACGTGGCGGAGGGGGGGCGGCTCGAGGCTCAAGCTATCGCTTATTTTCCGGGTCGGCCGGCTTATCGGTATCTTCCGGCGGGAGATCGTCGTCATCGAGTATGCGGTAGGCGGCGCCATCGAGATCTTCGAACTGGCCCGACTTCAACGACCACAGGAATCCGGCAAGGCCGAGCAGGCCCAGGAACAACGCGACCGGAATAAGCCATGCTAGTGAGGTCATAGGTGCGTGCCATCCTCGCGGCAAGTGAGCGGGCCGCCGATTCCGCGGAACGGATTACTCGACCGGTGAGCCTGTATAGCTCTTCCGCATTACGCAGAATCACATCTCCAGCCCGCTCCCCCGCCGCGACAGGCGAGCCGCGACGGCCTGTTTCGGCACCGAATTAAAGCTTCAGGCGGATCGTGGTCAAGCGCATCGCATTGCCCGTCACAAGGATCGATGAAGCCGACATCGCGATGGCCGCGACAAGCGGTGTTACGAATCCCGCCATGGCCAGCGGAATACAGATGGCGTTATAGGCCGCCGCGATCGCGAAATTCTGCATCGACATTGCGCGCGTGTGGCGCGCCACGGCGAGCGTATCGACGATCGGGCCGAGACGCGCGCCCTGGATGATGCCGTCGGCGGCGATCTGCGAGACCTCGGCGCCTGTGGCGGGCGATAGCGAGGCATGCGCGGCCGCCAGCGCCGGGGCATCGTTGAGGCCGTCGCCAACCATGAGAACTCGCTCGCCCGCTTTCTTGCGTTCTTCGAGCCGGGCAATCTTTTCGTCGGGTTTCTGGCCGGCGAACCAGGTGTCGATGCCGGTGGCTTCGGCTGCCGCGGCGACAGCGGCGGGGCGGTCGCCGGAGAGCAGAACCGTTTTCAGTCCCGCCGCACGGGCCTGGGCGACAACATGAGCGGCATCCTCGCGCGGCGCATCGACAAAGCGAAGCGCAATCGGCGGGCGGCCATCGCCGGAACGGTAGTAGAGCGAGGCGGCGTCGGCTTCATCGGCGGCCCCGCACCAGTCCGCCGAGCCGAGGCGTGCTTCACCGGCAGCCCCGGCAACGGCGGCGAGGCCGGCGCCGGGCGTCTCGCTGACCTCGAGATCGCTGGAAAACGAGACGCCGCGCGCGTTGGCTTCGCGAACGACGGCCTCGGCATAGGGATGGCGGCTCTTGATGGCCAAAGCGGCCGCGGCAGCCAGCGTCCCGTCGTCGATTTGGTCGCCGTTTGTGAGTTCCGGCTGACCACGCGTCAAGGTGCCGGTCTTGTCGAAGACGATGGTGTCGATTTCGGCAAGGCGTTCCAGGCCGTCGGCCTTGGTCATGATCACGCCGTTGCGGAACAGCCGGCTGGTGGCGGCGACCTGAACCGCGGGGACCGCGAGGGCCAGCGCACAGGGACAGGTGATGATGAGAACCGATATCGCCGTCATCAGCGCCTGTTCCCAGCCGGCTCCAAGCGCCATCCAGCCGAGGAACGTGAGCAGGCCGAGCGTGTGGACGACCGGCGCGTAGAGAGCGGCCGCGCGGTCGGCGAGCCGGACGTAGCGTCCCTTGTTCTGCTCGGCGGTCTCCATCAGCCGGGCGATTTCGGCGATCAGCGTATCGTCGTCGGCGGCTGTCGCCTCGATCTCGATGGGTGCGTTGAGCGCCACCGTACCTGCATAGACGGTATCGCCGGCGCCGGCGGTTCGCGGAACGGTCTCGCCGGTAATCAACTGCTCGTCGATCTCCGTGCGGCCGTCGACGATCTTGCCGTCGGCGGAAATGCGGTCACCGGCGGCGACAAGGATTCGCATTCCCGGTACCAGCGCGCGAGCCGGAAGGCGTTCGGTCGTCCCGTCTTCATGGCGCACGGTCGCCCAGCCCGCCTTCATGCCGAGAAGGTTCTGGGCCGCCCCCTTGGCGCGCGAGCGAAGGCTCTGGTCGAGATAGCGGCCAATCAGAAGGAAGAAGGTCAGCGAAACGGCGGCATCGAAGTAGACCTGATGCGTGCCCTGAATGGTCTGCGCCAGGCTCATGACCGTGGCGAGGATCAAGGCGAGCGAAATCGGCACGTCCATGTTGAGGTGGCGCGCCTTGATGGCCGTGAGGGCAGAGCGGAAGAAGGGCTGGCCCGCGTAGGCGACCGTTGGAATGGCAATGACGGCCGCCAACCAATGGAAAAGCTGTTTGACTTCGGAGTCCATGTCGCTGGCAATCCCGGCCCAGACGGAGACGGACAGCAGCATGATATTGGCGGCGGCGAAGCCTGCGACGGCCAGCCGGCGGAGCAGGTCGTGGTCAGCGCTGGAAGCGGCTTTTACATCGTCGAAGGCGAGGTCAGCCGCTCGGAAGCCAGCGCCATCGAGGCGGGCGATGATCGCCTCTGTGTCGGTGAGGTTGGCATCGTAGCCAACGCTGACACGCTTGGCCGAAAGATTGGCGCGCACGGTGCGGATGCCAGGCGCCCCATCGAGCGCTTTCTCGACCTTCCGCATGCAGCCGCCGCAGTTCATATTCTCGACGGCGAGGGTAACGTTCGCGGGCTCGACCGTGCGGGCGGCGCTACTCCGGGTCCGCGGGGCGTAACCGGCCTCGTCTACTGCGAAAGCCATAGGCGCTCCTTCAAGCGGTATTTCGGCGCGTCAGCACTGTTAACACTGTCGCTCGCCTGGAGAGTGACGATCCAGTTGCCCGCCGCGAGGGAAGCCGCATCGGCTACGTAGCGCCCCTCGCCCTGCGCGACGAACTTCAAGTCGGCATCGAACTTGTCGGTCGAGGGGCGGCCGACGCGTGCTTCGATCTCAATGCCGCGGATCGGCGTGCCGCCTTCGGACAGCAGCGTCAGTTCGATCTTGCGGTCCGCCGTGGCCGCGAGTTTGCCCTGCCAGCCCAGCTTTTCGAGCTGGCGGGCTTCCGCGAGGCGCTCATTATAGGAAATGCCCTTGCGGTAGGCGTCCTCGGTTTCGATGCCGGAGAAGGTGGTGACAGCGAAATAGAGGAACACCACGTTGACGGCGATGATGATGCTGAAGAAGGCCACCATCGCGCCGAGGATGTGCCAGCCTGTCAGGCGCCAACCAGAGTCGTTCATATCGGGGATCAGCTCGTGCGTTGTCATTGGGGGCTCCGGAAGTTCGTAGTGCGACGTGTTTCAGCACCGCTTTCGATGTCGGTCGCGACGAAGGTCAGCGGCGTGATCTCGTCGGTCAGTTTCTTCACGGCCTCCTTGGGAAGCGTCACGTAAACGCGCAGTGCCCGCAAGTCGTCCGGTACCACCGGGATGACGGGGTTCGACTCGTCGAAGCCGACGAAGTCGAGTTTCGGCTTGCCGGCATCGGTGGCCAGCCCTTCGACGGTAACGCGGAAGTTGCGCGTGTCATGCTGCTTGTTGAGGATCTTGACCGTATAGCCGTTGCGAATGCCACCGTCCGATAGTCTGACGAAGACCGGGTTGCGGTCGCGCAGGACGTTAACCTGGAACTCGGAGCGGTTCATCCAGCCGTAGACCATGACAGCGAGGACCACCGGCAGCAGCACCATGTAGAGGATCGTGCGCGGGCGGAAGATCTTCACCGGCACGGTCTTGCCTTCTTCGGCCGCCTTCAGATTGTGGAAGGTGTCGTAGGCGATCAGGTTCCGCGGGCGTCCGATCTTGTCCATGATTTCATTGCAGGCGTCGATGCAGAGCGCGCACTGGATGCATTCGAGCTGCGGGCCGTCGCGAATGTCGATTCCCATCGGGCAGACGACAACGCACTGCTTGCAGTCGATGCAGTCGCCGCGTCCGTCCCAGCTTTCGCCCTTCTTGTGCGGACCGCGCGGTTCGCCGCGATGCTCGCGGTAGCTGACCAGGAGGGAATGGTCGTCGAACATGGCCCCCTGAATGCGCGGCCACGGGCACATATAGATGCAGACCTGTTCGCGGGAGAGGCCGCCGAGCGCATAGGTCGTGAAGGTGAAGACGCCGAGGAAGACGTAGGCGATGTAGGGCGCGTCGCCGTTGAGGAATTCCATCGCGAGGGTCGGCGCGTCGCGGAAGTAGAAGACGAAGGCGCCGCCGGTGAGGAGCGAGATGAGCAGCCAGGAGGCATGCGTGGCCGTCATCTTCCAGACCTTCTCGGTGGTCCAGGAGGATTTCGTCAGCTTCAAACGGGCGTTCCGATCGCCCTGCCAGAATCTTTCGACGGCGACGAACAGATCGGTCCAGACAGTCTGCGGGCAGGCGTAGCCGCACCAGACGCGGCCGAAAAGCGCCGTGACGAGGAATAGGAACAGCGTCGCCAGGATCAACAGGCCGGTGATGTAGTAGAATTCCTGCGCCCAGATTTCGAGCGGACCGAAAAACAGGCGCTGGTTGGCGAAGTCGATCAGGAAGGCCTGGTCGGGGAGGGCCGGGCCACGGTCCCAGCGGACCCAGGGCGCGATGTAGTAGAAGCCCAGCGTCAGTCCCATCACGACCCATTTGAAGGTCCGGAAGTTGCCGCGGGCGCGCTTTGGATGGATGACTTTCCGCTCGGCGTAGAGCGAGCGATTTTCCTTGGCGTTTACGGCCTCGACATCATGGCGCTCGATGCCGGGCGCGACTTCCTTCGCGCCGCCGGACTGGCCATCCGCGCGGGGAGTGATGTAGCTGTCGGCCGTCACCGCCTTGGCGGTGGCATTGGGATCGCTTGAGTCGATCGTGGTCGCCATGGGTCGTCTTTCACGTTGGGATGAGGGCGCGGCGAAAATCGCTTCTGACTGAAGTGGAGGTTTTTGCATTCGCGAGCATCGGGCTCGCCCGAGCGCCACGCCGGATGTCGTCGACTTTTCCCGGTTGCGACCGGGAAGTCATTGAGGCCGGTCAATCTTCGCCCTTCGAAAACGGTGCGACGGATTGGCCGGGCTGTGCCGAAGACGGGCCCCGTGGGGCCCGCCTCCGGATCGTCTGTTACTGGCCGCCGCCCAGCGAGTGGACGTAAACGGCGAGCTGCTTGATGGTCACATCGTCGAGCCGTGTATGCCAGGGCGGCATGACGCCACCGCGGCCGGTGTGGATCGACGTCACAACGTCGGCTTTGTCGCCGCCGTAGAGCCAAATCGAGTCGGAAAGGTTCGGCGCACCGAGTTCCTTCATGCCCTTACCGTTCTCGCCGTGACAGGCGGCACAGTTCTCGGCATAGACCTCTTGACCGCGCTTGGCGGCTTCCTGGTCGCCCGCTTCGCCGCTCAAGGAAAGAACGTATTCGGCGACATCGTTGATCTGCTCTTTTTCAAGCAGTTCTTCCTTGCCGAACTTGGGCATGTCGCTCTGGCGCGAATCCTCGTCGCTGTTGCGGATGCCGTAGCGGATGCTCTGGTGGATGGCCTCAAGATCGCCGCCCCAGATCCAGTCGTCGTCGTTGAGATTGGGGTAGCCCTTGAAGCCCTGGGCGCCACGGCCGTGGCAGGGCGCGCAGTTGTCCTTGAAGGCCGCCGCACCGCCGGCGAGTGCGAAGTTCAAGAGATCCTCCTGTTTCGGGATCTCCGTCAATTCGGCCTCGGCGATGGCATCGCGGAACTTCGACTGGGCGGCCTTGCCGGCGGCAACCTGCTCCATGACCACGGCACGCTGGGAGTAACCCAGCATGCCTTTCGTGTAGTCGGAGGCAAGTGGCCATGCCGGGTATAGAACCCAGTAGCCGATCGACCAGATGATGGTGGCGTACATGACGTAGAGCCACCATTTCGGCAGGGGCTTGTTGAGCTCCTGCAGGTCGTCGTCCCAGACATGGCCGGTCGTCTCGTACCCTGTCACTTCGTCGATTTTCTTGTCGTGATCCGCCATTACGAACGGCCTCCGGTTCCAGGCGAGCTGTTGTCGAATGATTCATCAGAGTCGAGCGGCATGCGGCTGGCCCGGTCAAAGGTCCCTTGATTCGCGGGCCAGGCGGCGTAGACGGCCGCTCCGATGAAGACGATGAAGAAAATCAGCAGCGAAAAGCTCTGCGTGAACGCTGCCACGGTTTCGTAGGTCACCTTCTTCGCCTCCTATCTGAGGTTCGGGCCGGCATTGTCGTACTTGGTGAAGTCGACAAGCGTGCCGAGCATCTGCAAGTAGGCAATCATGGCGTCCAGCTCGGTGAGTTCTTCGGCGTTGCCGTCGAAGTTCGAGACAACGGCCTTGGGATAGCGCTCCTTGACCGCATCCGCGCCGTCGCTGTCCGGATTTGCCTGTGCGGCGAGATCCGAAGCGGCGTTGGCGATCTGCTCATCCGAGTAGGGAACGCCAACGGCTGCCAGGGTCTTCAGGTTTTCCGAGACATCGCCAAGGTCCAGCTTGCGCTGGGCGAGCCACGGGTAGCCCGGCATGATCGACTCCGGCACCACCGAACGCGGATTGTTCATGTGGGCCACGTGCCAGTCGTCGGAGTACTTGCCACCAACGCGGGCCAAGTCGGGACCGGTCCGCTTGGAGCCCCACTGGAAGGGATGGTCGTACATGCTTTCCGCGGCGAGGCTGTAGTGGCCGTAGCGCTCGACCTCGTCGCGCAGGGAGCGGACCATCTGCGAGTGGCACGTGTAGCACCCCTCGCGGATGTAGATGTCGCGCCCGGCCAGTTCCAGCGGGGTGTAGGGACGCATCCCTTCCACCTTTTCGATGGTCGACTTCAGGTAGAACAGCGGGGCGATCTCGATCAGCCCGCCGATGGCCACAACGATCAGAATTCCGATCGACAGCAGCCAGGTGTGACGCTCAAAGACACCGTGTTTGCTGAGCATGGGTCTTTATTCTCCTTTATTCGGCGGGAGCGAGGTTCGGCCGCAGTGCCGGAGCGGCTGCCACGCGCGGCTGGTTCTCGGCATCGACGGACTGGTGACCGCGAGCCGTGCGCCAGAGGTTGTAGGCCATGATCAAAGCGCCGAGGACGAACAGCGAGCCGCCGCCAGCACGGATGATGTAGGGGATGTGCATGGCGTCCACGGTTTCGACGAAGGCGTACTTGAGGAAGCCCTGCTCGTCGTAGGCGCGCCACATGAGGCCCTGCAGGATGCCCGACACCCACATCGCGGTGATGTAGAGAAGGATGCCGATGGTCGAGAGCCAGAAGTGCCATTCGACAAGGCGCATCGAGTAGAGACCGCGGCGGTTATACAGCCAGGGGAACAGGCAGTAGAGCGCGCCGAAGGAGATCATGCCGACCCAGCCGAGCGCACCGGAATGCACGTGTCCGATGGTCCAGTCGGTGTAGTGGCTGAGCGAGTTCACCGCCTTGATGGACATGAGCGGACCTTCGAAGGTCGACATGCCGTAGAAGGCGACGGACACGACCATCATGCGGATGACGGGGTCGGTTCTGAGCTTGTCCCAGGCGCCCGACAGCGTCATGAGGCCGTTGATCATGCCACCCCAGGAGGGCATCCACAGCATGATCGAGAAGGTCATGCCGAGCGTCTGAGCCCAATCGGGAAGCGCGGTGTAGTGCAGATGGTGCGGACCTGCCCAGATGTAGAGGAAGATCAGCGACCAGAAGTGCACGATGGACAGGCGGTAGGAGTAAACCGGCCGCTCGGCGCGCTTAGGAATGAAGTAGTACATCATGCCAAGGAAGCCGGCGGTCAGGAAGAAGCCCACCGCGTTGTGGCCGTACCACCATTGCGTCATGGCGTCCTGAACACCGGCGAAAAGGATGTAGCTCTTCGTTCCGGTGAGTGCGATCGGCAGCGTCAGGTTGTTGACGATGTGGAGCATGGCGATGGTCAGGATGAACGCGAGGTAGAACCAGTTCGCCACGTAGATGTGGGGTTCCTTGCGCTTCATCAGGGTGCCCGCGAAGACGACTAGGTAGATGACCCAGACGATCGTCAGGAAGAGGTCCGCGTACCATTCAGGCTCGGCGTATTCCTTGCCCTGCGTGACGCCCAGGATGTAGCCCGTGCCGGCAATGACAATGAACAGGTTGTAGCCGACGACGACGTACCAGGGTGCCCATTTGCCGAACAGCCGCGCCTTGCAGGTGCGCTGGACGACGTAGAACGAGGTCGCGAGAAGCGCGTTGCCGCCGAAGGCGAAGATCACCGCAGAGGTGTGCAGCGGGCGCAGGCGGCCGAAGCTGGTCCACGGCAGATCGAAGTTCAGCGCCGGAAACGCCATCTGCCAAGCGATCAGGTCGCCGACGATGAAGCCAGCGATGCCCCAGAAAACGGCGGCGATCGCCGCGAATTTGATTGGCCCGTCCTGGTATTCGGTGCGGGCTGCGCCCCCCGAGAGGTTCGAAACGATGAAGACCGCTCCGAGAACAGCTCCTGCACCGAGAACGGCCCCGTGGAACTGCATGACGGGGTCGCCCGAGAAAATCGTCAGGTAGAAGCCGAGGATCGCCGCCAGTGCCGCGCCGATGACAGCAAGTGCATCGGCGAACGCTGACGAGTCCTCTTTGTTGGTTGTTGCATCCATCAACTTTGCTCCGGTCGATCAGAGGAATTCAGGAATTCAAGGATCAAGAACCGGGAACGCTTTTCGAAATTCCCCACCCTTTCCTTGGCATACCCTTGTCGGCTCAGGGGGCGTTTCGGAGCATTGATCAGGATCAATGAGGGGGGCAAAGACGCGCCCTACTTTGGGCGCCATCGACGCGGTGCTCTTGGTCGCAATACTGGGTGCCGCACGCCCTGGCCATCGAAGGGACAGGTGATGGAAAAGCTGATTATCCACACGACAGAGGGCCGCCCCCCGGGAGTTATCGAGCCGATGACAAACACCACTCATTTGCGGCTTGTCGCCAGCGACGGCGGCGGCGCCAGCGGCCCGGGCAATCTCGTCGCAGACGATCCGATCACGCAGCTTGAAGTCGACCATGCTCTGCAGCTGGAACTTTGCGATGTTCTCGAATACCTCGCCGACGGATTGCCGCATGAGGTCGATCTGCAACTGGCCGAGGTTGCGATCGCGATTTTGCGCAACGGCGTGCCTCAGCACACCGCCATCGAGGAGCAGGTGCTGTTTCCCCTTTTGCGGCGCCGGATGAGCCTCGATCCGAAATTCCTGGCGATGCTCGATCAACTCGAAAACGAGCACGAGAGCGACGAGAGTTTCGCCGAGGAAATCGCTCAGGAGCTCGAGCGCTTGATCGAAATGAAAAAGCCCCGCAATCCGGAAATGCTCGGATATATGCTGCGTGGTTTCTTTGTCGCGCAGCGGCGCCACATCGAGTGGGAGAACAACACCATCATCCCGGCAGCGCGGCGAAATTTTACGGCCGAGGATATTGCGGAAATGAACGCCGGCGTCCGTTCGGATCAGAAATTCTGCGAAGGCCGGAGAATGCTGGCCTCAATCCCGGAAGAGTTCTCCGCGGCGAAATGCAGCGGCGAATGCGAAGACTGCAAATCGAAGAACGCCGAATAAGACGGGTATCCGTGCAACTTCGCCAATACGGAATAAGCAATATTACGCAGGCCGGTTCGCGTTGCGACGTTCGGGAGCGGCGATCCGGCAGCGGGCCGGAACGCCGACCGCCGCTACCAAGTCCAGATGCCTATAGGCCATGGCACAGTGGACCGGCCGCACGCGGTGCAGGCCGGCAGCTAGAATTGTGTTCAGTTCAGACTGAATCACGATCTTACTTCTTTCGCTCGCGGGCCGCATCGGCCTTCGGCCGGGTCCTGCGCGGGCGCGCCGCCCTGATTTGCTTGAGTAACACTTGGAGTTCCCCAACGCCGCGCAGGCGCGCGTTGGCAGCGGCAAGACCGTGTTGAAGGTTCATTTTGGTCCACACTTCAGAGCCCAACACTGGGCAAGCCCGTGTTGGCCGCAGCAAGCCGGTGTGGAGGGTTCTATTTGGTCCACACTTTGAGTTCCCCAACGCTGCGCAGGCGCGCGTTGGCAGCGGCAAGCCGGTGTGGAGGGTTCTATTTGGTCCACACTTTGAGTTCCCCAACGCTGCGCAGGCGCGCGTTGGCAGCGGCAAGCCGGTGTGGAGGATTCATTTTGGTCCACACTTTGAGTTCCCCAACGCTGCGCAGGCGCGCGTTGGCAGCGGCAAGCCGGTGTGGAAGATTCATTTTGGTCCACACTCGGCAAGCCGGTGTGGAACTGCGGCGGACCGCGTCCATCAAACATGAACGCGTTCTAGGCGACGGCTTCGCTGTCGCCACCGGCAGTGGACTGAAGCTTTCGGAGGTCGGGGACGAGCACTTCGCGGCCGCTCAAGAGCTGGATCGTACCCTGGCGCTTGAGGTTGGAAAGCTGGCGGCTCACGGTCTCGATCGTCAGACCGAGGAAGTCCGCGATGTCCGCGCGCGTCAGCGGCAATTCGAACCGGGCAGAGTGCGGATGCGCCGCGTCGCTATGGCTGCAGCCGATGAGTGGCTGCCGCTTGGCGATCAGGTGCAGGAAACTGGCGACCTTCTCTTGCGCGCTTTTGCGCCCGAGGACGAACATCCACTCTCGCGCCGCGTCGAGTTCGTTGAGCGTGTTCTCGAACAGCCGATGCTCCAGATCAGGGCTGGTGCGAAGAAGCGCCTCGAATGGACTGTGCGGGTAGGTGCAGGCTTCGACGTCGGTCGCGGCCTGGGCGAAATACGGGTTCTGCTTAGCAAAGGCGCGGCCGAGGAAGTCCGGCGCGAAGACCAGACCGACGATCTGCTGGCGGCCGTCCATGGAGGTCTTTTCCAGCTTGACGACGCCAGAAACGATATTGGCGAAGAAGGTCGTCGGCTCGGCATCGGCGAGGATAATGTCGCCGGCGCGGAAACGCCGAATTCGACCGATCCCGGAAAGCTTCTTGAGCTCTTCGTCGCTCAAGGCACCGCAAACGGCACGGTTGCGCACAGCACACGTGGAGCAGCTTTTTGTGCCGAGTGTTACCGGCGACGATGCCATGGCGATCCTCCATCGTTCTCGATTAGGGGGAAGATACCGTTGTTGCTCAAAGGCGACAAGCCAATGCCACGTGTCGCTGAACGAGTGCCGGAAAAAACGGCGAGCAAAAACGAATTGGACGCAAGCGGTTTTCGCTGGCCGCCCTTCACTTGGAAAGATGATCGCCACCGTAATTCTGATCAAGTGCGGCTGATTAGCGTAAGAAAGCGCTTGCTTTCTACAAAGCGGGGGTCTAATTCAGATAACGCATTCAAGAAATTGAATGTGTAAGCCGTCGTCCTCTTCGACGAAGGTGCAACCTCATGCAACGGGAGCTCCCCATGTTCAAAGCCGCCAACGTCGGAACCGTCGATCGCATTCTCCGCCTGATCGTCGGGGCCATCCTGATTGCTCTGCCGTTCGTAATGCCGCAGCTCGATCTCTGGGCGAACGCGTACCTGAAGTACGGCGCGCTTGTCGTCGGTGCCGTCCTGGTTTTCACGGCCCTGGTCCGCTTCTGCCCCGCGTATGTGCTCATCGGCGCGAATACCTGCGGGCGCTAATCCTGCGCTTGCCCCGCCCGGGCTGGTAGAGCCAAGCGCGTATTTGTCACGTTTGTGAGCACGAGTGTGCCCCTTCTGCGAAAGGCCCGCATCCACTTCGGTCGCCGCTTCATCGCGGCGAAAGGAGCGGGTTTTTCACATTTGCGCACAGTCGTTGCAGCGTAAGAGACCCTCTAATCAGGGCCTTTAACGCCGGAGCTGTGGAATGTACCGGCGGTGTCGCGGCGCTGAGCTAGCGCCACAGCAGCAGAATGGTTAATCGTTCCGCAGTCCGGGTCCGGCTGCTTCTTCAATTGAGGTGATGCTCGCCGGCGGAAGCATGCGAGGGCATCATGTTGGGGTGGCGTTTCTGGGTTGGTGCGGCCGGCCGGATCGAGGGCACTGCCGGGGCGGCGCGGGTGGTCGCGACGCTTGCGGCTTTCATCGGAGCGGTGGGCCTCATCTTAATGACCGGCATCGCGGAAGTGCGGGCCCAGGACGAGGCGCAAGCGGCGAGCGGCCCCCCGATCCACGTCGGCATGTTTCTCACCTCATCGGCAACGCGCTGCTACAAGCCCGGCTATACGCGCGCTATCCGGCAACTCGTTTCGGTGGAAGTTGAGCGGGTCAACCGCCGCGGCGGTGTGAACGGCCGGCGCGTTGTCCCCGTCTATTTCGACGACGAGCGATCGTCCGAGAAGGCCATCGCCAACATGCGCACAGCGTTGGCGACCCCGGAACTGCTTGGGCTCATCGGGTTGACGAGTTCGGACCGCGTGAAGGATGTTTTCGCGGAGCTGGGCGACCGGATCGGCGCTTCGGGCGTGCCCTACATCGCGGACAACTCGGTCAGCGACATATGGGCGGCGCATCCTAATGTTTTCTCGACTCGGCCATCGCAGACGGCGGGGCGCGCACCGACCATGGCCGCCTTCATCAAGGAGGCCGGCTATCAGCGCGTCGGGCTTATCGTCAACGACGGTCTGGAATATTCCAAGGCACTTGGCGATGCCCTCGTTGCCGAACTCGGCAGCGAACGTGTGGTGGCGGACCGTCGGGTCGGTATGGTTAGCGACGACGATCTCGACGCGGAAGCCGTGGCCGACGCGGTCGCGAGTCTGAAGACTGCGAATCCCGACCTCGTCGTCATCTCTGTCGGCTCATCGCGAACCGGTCCGATCATCGAAGCCATCAATGCGGCGGGTAGCCCCCCGGCGATCTTCATGGTCGGCTCGCTCGACCGGGTGAAGGACCAGGTCAAGAACGCCTATCCGCAGCCGATTTTCGAACTCGCCTGGGAATGGCTGCCGGAAATCTACAATGCCCGGATCGGCGATCTGGTGACGTCCGGGGACCCGGAGGACTGGACATTCGCCGGGGAGCGCAACCCCGATGCCGAAGGCTGGCAGACGGGCGACTGCGAGGTCGATGAAGCCCTGGAAGAGGCGAAGGCCGATCCGCTTCACATCCGCAATCTGAAGGCGGTCTCCCGTGCCACGCAGTTTGCGGATATGTTGTCGCTCATCGTTCACGCCGCGAACACGGCTCCGCCGGGCAGCGATCTTGCCAGACGGCGCAAGGCAGTGGTCGACGCGCTTTCGCAGACGTACACGAGCGGCCGGCGGACCTTCCGCGGCGCCTACAACGACTGGTCCTTCGAAAAGGACACGCGGGTCGCGGCGCGGCCAATGTTCGTGGTGATCAAGCCGGGCACCCTGGAAAGGCCGCAGCTCGCGCCGATCCAGTTCCTGCGGTTGCGCGACGGGACACTTCGTCGGATCGATACGCTCTACATCGACATCGACATGATCCGCGCTCACCGCGTGGATGACAGCACGAAATCGTTCTTCGCCGAATTCTACCTATCGATGCGGGCCAACGAGGAGGCCAACTTCGATCGGATCGAGTTCACCAATGCCGCCGTCAATCCGGTGACCGGGGGGCGTCAGATCATTCACGAGGTCGTTCACGACGGCAGTCCGGATCCGGCGTTTCCCGCGCAGATGAAGATCTATCGCGTGTCCGGACGGTTCCTCTACACGCCGGACCTGCAGCACTACCCCTTCGACACCCAGCGGTTCTCCATCGATATTCAGCCCAAGAACGGGCGAAAGGCCTTTCTCGTGCAGCCGCCGCCGCTGGAGTTACGCGACGGCGACGTGGCCTCCGACGATTGGGTGCCGGTTTCGCAGTACGTCGGGATGGGCGAAGATTTTGTCCCGACGGTGGACGCTTACGCGCACCAGCCTTCGGTGGTGCCGTTCTATCAGGCGCGGTTCGTCTGGCTGATGAAACGCGAGGTCACGGATTACTTCCTGCGTGTGGTGGTGCCGCTCGTCTTCATTTTGATTGTCGCCTACGTCTCGATCTTCATTCCGCAGTCGCACTTCGAGGCCATCGTAACAATTCAGGTGACGGCGCTGCTGTCGGCGGTCGCGCTTTATCTGTCGCTGCCGCAACTCGATTCCGACACGGCGACCCTGTCGGACCAGATCTTCCTGTTCGACTACATGCTGGTCAGCCTGATGATCGTCATCTCGATCCTGCGCATCAACAAGTTCGTTTCGGAAAGCCGCTTCCTGAAGAATGTGCTGGCGGTGCTGCATGTCGCCGGCATACCGCTCATCGTCGCCCTGCTCGGCTATTACGTGTACGACCTTTCCTTGGCCGACGGCGGGTTATGAGTGGCATCGGGATAAAGCCGCGTCTGGCCAAGTGGTGCGTGGTTGACGTATAGTGAGGTTGACACATCGCCTCACCCGCCGCGCACGCAAGGACGTCTATCTCCCATGGCCGAAGTCTTTCCTTTTTCTGCCATCGTCGGTCAGGATGAGATGAAGCAGGCGCTGCTGATCGCCGCTGTCGATCCTTCGGTAGGCGGCGTTCTGGTGTTCGGCGATCGCGGCACGGGGAAATCGACCGCCGTGCGTGCCTTGGCAGCGTTGCTGCCGGATATCCAGGCCGTCGCCGGTTGCCGCTACCACTGCGATCCGCGCCAGAAGGGCGCCCGCTGCGATGACAGTTGTCCGGCCCGGCAGAACCCCGACGATTTCTCGACCGAAGCGATCCGCGTGCCGGTCGTCGACCTGCCGCTGGGGGCGACCGAAGACCGTGTGGTCGGCGCGCTCGATCTGGAGAAAGCGCTGAGCGTCGGGGAAAAGGCTTTCGAACCGGGGCTACTGGCGCGGGCCAATCGCGGTTTTCTCTATATCGACGAGGTCAACCTGCTCGAGGACCATCTCGTGGACCTGCTGCTCGATGTGGCGGCGACGGGCGAGAACGTGGTGGAGCGGGAAGGGCTCAGCGTCCGCCACCCCGCGCGTTTCGTTCTGGTTGGCAGCGGCAACCCTGAAGAAGGCGAATTGCGACCGCAACTGCTCGACCGGTTCGGTTTGTCGGTGGAGGTCTCGACTCCCGATACCGTTCCTGAGCGGGTCGAAGTCATCAAGCGGCGCGATTCGTTCGAGCGCGATGCCGCGGCGTTCCTCGAAAACTGGCGCGGCGAGGACGCGAAGTTGCGACAGCGGATCGAAGCGGCACGCAGTGCGTTCGGCGAGGTCGAGATGCCCGACGCGGTCCTCGGCAGGGCGGCGGAACTCTGCCTGGCATTGGGTACCGATGGCCTAAGGGGCGAACTGACCCTGATCCGCGCGGCGCGGGCGCTGGCGGCGCTCGAAGGACGCGCGCTAACGGAAGAAGCGGATCTCGTGTCGGTGGCCCCGGCCGCGCTCCGCCACCGTCTACGCCGCGATCCTCTGGAGGAAGCCGGTTCGGGCGTACGTATCGAGCGGGCGATTGCGGAAGTCTTCGGCTGATGGCGCGGGAGTTGGACGGTGGCGCGGACAGTGTCGAACGGCTTGCTGAAGCCGAGTCGATCTGGGCCGATGCGCTGCTGGCCGCGCGCCTCTTCGCCATCGACCCACATGGCTTGGGTGGAATCGCCCTTCGCTGCGGCGCCGGACCCGTAAGGGAGCGTTGGCTCGAGGCTTGGCGCGCTGAGCTTCCCGATGGGTTGCCGGTGGGGCGCATGCCTGCCAGCATCGCGGATGACCGGCTGTTTGGAGGTCTCGACCTGGCCGGGACGCTCGCCGCCGGCCGGCCGGTTCATCGGCGCGGTCTGATCGCGGACTGCGATGGCGGTGTGGTGATCGCAGCGATGGCCGAGCGGATTGGCGGCGGTGCGGCGGCGGCGCTGAGCAAGGCGCTCGATATCGGGGTCATCGGCCTTGAGCGCGACGGGATCAGTGAAGTTACGGCTGCGCGCATCGGTGTCGTCGCGCTTGACGAAGGTGCCGACGAGGACGAGCGGTTGCCGGCCGCGCTCGCGGACCGGCTGGCGTTTCATGTCGATTTGACGGGCGTGCCACTACGCGCCGCCGTTATTCCGAGCGAGAGTGGGCCGGCTGGGTTTGATGGCGAAGCCCGTGTGGGGGTGGCGACGAGCGAGGATCCGTCGGCTGCATCGGTCGGCGCGGTTTGCACGACGCATGCCGATTGCGAAGCAATGACGGCAACGGCGCTTGCGTTTGGAATCGTCTCGCTCCGTGCGCCGCTACTTGCGCTGCGTGCTGCGAAAGCCGCCGCGTTCCTGCGTGGTGCCGCGGCGGTGGCGCAGAGCGATCTGGAACTGGCAGCGCGGCTCGTGCTGGCACCGCGCGCAACCCAGCTGCCCGCGGAGAGCCCCGACGACCGCAAGGAGCCGGAGCCCGAGGAGGCTGACGAACCGCCCGATACGCCGCCCGAGGACTCCGAACGCGACGACAAGCCGGAAAGCGACGAAATAAAGGGCTCGCTCGAGGACACGCTGGTCGATGCCGTTCGCGCGGCGATCCCGGCGCAGCTTCTCGCGACGTTGGCGGCGGGCGCGCTTGCTGCACGCGGATCGTCTCGCACGAGCGGGTCGGCGGGGGCCAAGCGGCGTTCCAAGCGGCGCGGCCGGCCGGTCGGCGTTGGAACGGGACGGCTCGGGGACGGGGCGCGGCTCAGTGTCGTCGATACGTTGCGGGCGGCGGCCCCCTGGCAGCGGCTGCGGGCAGGCGGCCGCTATGCCGATGCGTCTCGTGGCGCGGTGGGACGGCTGGCCATAAGGCCGGAGGATTTTCGCTTTCGCCGCTATGCCGATGCTTCGGAAGCGCTCACCGTGTTCGTCGTCGATGCATCGGGATCGGCGGCGCTCAATCGGCTCGGCGAAGCGAAGGGAGCGGTCGAGTTGCTGCTGGCGGACTGTTACGTCCGCCGCGATCACATCGCGCTGGTGGCAATGCGGGGACGCTCGGCGGAGGTGTTGCTACCTTCGACGCGGGCGCTGGCGCGAGCGAAGCGCTCGCTTGCCGCCTTGCCCGGTGGCGGCGGTACGCCGCTGGCCGCGGGGCTGGAACATGGGCTGATGCTGGCGCTGGCCGGCCGTCATCGCGATCAGCAACCGACAATCGTGGTTCTCACCGACGGCGCGGCGAATGTCGCACGTGACGGCACAACCGGGCGTCGCGCGGGGCAGGCCGATGCGCTTGCCGCCGCGAGGGCCATACGGGGTATGGGCGTGCCCGCACTGCTGATCGACTCTTCACCGCGCCCCTCTGCGTTTGCTGCGGAACTCGCCGACACGATGGCGGCGAAGTATTTCGCATTGCCGATGGCCGGGGCCGAGGCGGTCTCGACGGTGGTGAAAGCCGCCCGGCCCGTAGGGTGAGGGTAGCGAACGTGGCCCAGAGAGATAAGCGCCTCGAATGGGACCGCGATGGCGCGGACTGGCCCAATCGTGAGTTCAGCCGTTTCGTCGAGGCCGCCGGGCTCTCATGGCATATCCAGCGGGCAGGGCCCGCCGGCGCGCCGAAGTTGCTCCTCGTGCATGGGACTGCCGCCTCGACGCATTCGTGGGGCGGTTTGTTGCCGCTGGCCGCCGAGCGGTTCGACGTCCTGGCTTTCGATCTTCCGGGGCACGGTTTCACCGCGATGCCAACGCGCTCCCGAGCGCTTTCGCTCGAGTCGATGGCCACAAGCGTCGCCGCGCTTCTCGATGCAGAAGATTTCGGGCCGCAACTTGTGGCGGGGCACTCGGCGGGCGCAGCCATTCTGGTGCGAATGTGCCTCGATGGCCGGATCGTGCCCGGCGCGGTCATTTCCATCAACGGCGCGCTGCTGCCGTTCAGTTCGCTTGGCCGCTACATGTTTCCAGCGATGGCGCGGCTGCTGTTTCAGAATTCGCTCATGCCGTGGGTCTTCAGCCGCCAAGCGAAGGACGAGGCCAATGTTCGGCGGCTGATCGAAGGGACGGGCTCGCGGCTCTCCGAACAAGAACTCTCGTATTATGTGCGGTTGTTCCGCAACCCGGTGCATGTCGAAGCGGCACTGGGCATGATGGCGAACTGGGACCTGCCGGGGCTGGAACGCGAGTTGCCGCGACTTTCGACGCCGTTGGTTTTGGTGGCCGGATCGGAAGACACGGCTGTCCCGCCGGAGCGGGCGAGCGATGTCAAGAAGAAGGTTCGCGGCTCGGAGGTCCGTTATCTGCGCGGGCTTGGTCACCTGGCGCATGAGGAGGATCCGGCGCGGATCGCAGCGATTATCGCCGAGGTCGCGCGTGACCATGGAGTGGCCTTCGAGCGGGAGGTCTGACCCCCGTCGCCGCCGCCCGCGTCAGGCGGCGATTGTCTCGCTCTCGGCCAGCGGCGCGCGCCCGTACCATGTCCCTTCGGCGCGAAGGATGCGGAAGCGAGCGAACAGGTCTTCCTTGAACCATTTCTTCTCGTGCGCCAGCCGTACGGCTTCGCTGTGGGCCTTGTTGCGGTAAGCGAAGGTGCGCATCGAAGTCGCGTCCTTCCAGATCGAGAACGTGACCTGATGGAAGAACGGCAATTCGCCCATTCCGAGCTTGAATAGAACGTCCGGGTGGCCGGCGATGTCCGCGCTGACGCCAGGAACGGTTTGCCAGAACTGTACGAGCGACGGCGTTCTGAGGGTGGCGCGGGTGAGCACGCCGAGTGGGCGAACGGAACTGGCGGGACGGCCGTCTTTCGTCTCCGATTTGGCAAACGGTTCGACGCCGGACCAACGGCCGGAGGCGCTGAGGGTCCCGAGGTGGACGGTGAACTCTTCGCAGGCGTGGTCTCGATAGGCCCGCATAACGGGGCTCGCCACCAGCCCTTCTCGTGCTGTGTCTTCGTCCGGCCAGACCAGGAGAACGGCATAGACGCCGAAGTTGGGGCGCAAGCTGAAGCTTTCGCCGCTGCCGGAACCCATGAGTTGGCAAAAGCTGACCCCGGGGGTGCGCTGCAATGGGCCGCGGGCGAACTGCATCCGTGAAAAGGCCCAAAGCTTGGCGGCGCGGGTATCGAATCGGAAACAGGAGAGCGTGGTCGTTTGCATGGCGGATGACCGGCGTGAGGTTCAGATATCGGTTTTGGGCGGCTACCAGAATACCCTTGGCATCCGGAAAGGCAGGAGTGCCTTGACCCAGGTCTTTTCGAAGCGGTCGAGTGACAGACTTTCGTGCATCGCTGTCGTGCGTTCGCCCAGAAGATCGGTCGAGAGCAATGAGCGGGCGTAGAACGGCGTGTCTTCGAGGGTCTTGACGATGCGTGCGCCATCGTTTTCCGAATTCGTATGGCGGGGGATCCGCCACACCGGCGTCGTCGCCAGCCGTCGGCGCGGCGGCGGCTCGAACTCGGTCGCGGCGCCGGTCCGGTCGAAGCGCAGACTGAGTGTCTTGCGCGTCGCATCGCGGCGCGTGGCGTCGTAAAGGACGGCGGCACCGTCGCCGAGGTCGGCGCGCGACCAGTCCCAGCGTTCGAAGCCGTCTTCCAGCGGCTCGTCGCCAGCGTTCATGTCGAGGTAGCCGGACCCTTTCCATTTAAGCGACGGGCGGCGAAGCTCGACCTCGACGCGGGCGCGCGGGGCGATGGGCCACCAGGCGTGCCGGCCGGCGGAGTCCATGACGAAGTGGCGGTCGGTGATGACCTCGGGGTAGAGACGGACCTGGCCGACGATGCGCCGGGGAAGTGGATTGGCGATCTCGCAAAGGTCGAGCGCCAGATGCGTGCCGGTCCAGCGAATGGTCGAAGGGCCGATATGGCAGGCGTTGCGGTCGCGGTCGATGTCGCTGTTTCTGCGCTCGGTCATGGACCAGAGGTTGGGGCCTTCGCCATAGAGCGCGACGTTGATGGCGCAATGGTTGAGCGGCGCGCCGCGGCCCGACCAGGCGTAGTAGGGCGAGAAGACGCTGCCGATGAAGGCGATGATTGTGAGCCCGTGGCGGCGGTCGGCGCTCAGCGCGTCGACATACCACCAGATGTAGCCGCCGGGTGATATCTCCTGGTCGAAGCGCGGTCGGCCAAGAGGCTCACAGCAGCCTGACGCCCGGAGAGGGCGGCCATCGGTACACCAGCTCCGGGATGGGCGCTGCCGCCGGCGAGGTAAAGGCCCCGGATCGCCGTGCGGCTGCCGGGCCGCTGGAAAGCCGCCGCCCAGCCGTGGCAACTGCGGCCATAGAGTGCGCCACCGGTTGCCGGAAACAGCTCCGCGAAGGTCGTCGGCGTCGTCGTCTTGCGGATCGGCTCCGGTGCGGTGAGTTCCAGGCCGCAGCGGGCGAGCACCGCGCGGGTCTTCTCCCAGCATTGTTCGATCTCCGTTGAAGAATAGTCGTGGGTATCGCCGTCAGCCGGCGCGTTAACGAGGATGAGCGCCTTTTCGCCGGCGGTGGCGCCGGCGCCGCTTAAGGCTTGCCGATCGCCGGGATCGGCGCCGTTGAAGTTTTCTGGGACCGAGTCGCGGCTGCCGTTCTCGATGGGGACCGCGGCGTCTGCGGTCGCGGGACGATCCTGGGCGCAGAGATAAACGGTCGGGTCTCGCGGAAGCTGGCGTCGTTCGAAGATGTCTCCGAATTCAGCGGCGTAGTCCCTCGAGAAGAAGACGTTGTGCCGTGTCAGAGGAAATCCCTCGAAGCCCGACACGATGGCCGTTGCCATGGCCGACAGCGAGCGCTCTTGCGGGGCCATTTTTGGCGCGGCCTTGCGGACAGACTCGCCAAGGAGCCCTGCGGCGAGCGCGGCGGCGTCGCCATTAAAGACGACTTGGGAAGCGGGGAGCGTTTCGCCGGTGGCAAGGCGAACGCCGCTGACCTCGCCCGATGACGTCTCGATAGCGGCGACTTCGCATCCATAAGCGCGTTCGATGTCGAGTTGCGCGGCGAGTTTGTCCATTGCGCCGGCAAGCGCGCCCATGCCGCCGTCAATGGTCCATACGCCGGCCTCTTCGACATGGGCGATCAGCATGAGCGTGGCGGAGGCGCGGAACGGAGAGCCGCCTGAATAGGTTGCATAACGTGCGAAGAGCTGACGCAGGCGCGGGTCGGTGAAATAGCCGCCCAGGGTTTGCCAGAGGGTTGCCAGTGGATTGACGACCATCAGGCTCGCCGGATCGGTGCTTGCCATGCTGGCAGCAAGGCCGAAGGGGCCTGGCCGCGCGGCATCGATGAACCCGGCTTCGGTGGACCGGTAGAGCATGGCGGCGGCATCGGCGAAACGCTCGTAACGGCGGGCCTCCGAGGGATCGGAAAATTGAGCGATGGCATCGATTGAGCGGGCGCGGTCGGCGAAGAGATCGAGGGTGGTGCCGTCCTGCCAGGCGTGGCGGCAGATGACCTCGGCGCGATGCAGGCGAAGACAGGCATCGAGAGACGATCCGGCCTCCGAGAAAATACGTTCAAAAACCCAGCGTAGCGTGAGGACTGTCGGACCGGCGTCGACCAGCCTGCCGGCGACCTCGATCTGTCTGAGCTTGCCACCGGGCCGGGGGGCTTTGTCGAGGAGCATGACCGGCAGGCCTCTGGCGGCCAGTAGTATAGCCGCGCTGATGCCGCCGATCCCGGCACCGACGACAATGACCCGATCGCCATGCCGATCGGGTCCGCGGATGTCGGCCGGCGCCGCTTTTCTACCAAGGTCACGGGTTTGGCTTGCCATGGGCGTCAGTATAAATTTACAGTCTGAAGTGGCAACTTCAATTTACAGCGGCTGGCAGAGGTGAGTCGGATGACGGTCAATGAGCGGATCGAGACGGCACTGCGGGACGCACTGGCGGCGACAAGGTCAGAGACGGCGCCGCCCCTTCTGGCCAAAGCCATAGACTATTCGGTCTTTCCCGGCGGGGCGCGAATGCGGCCGCGCTTGTGCCTGGCGGTATCGGAGGCCTGCGGCGGGCGCGACCGCGCCGCGAGCTTCGGCGCGGCGGCGGCTATCGAGATGATGCACTGCGCCTCGCTGGTGCACGACGACCTGCCTTGTTTCGACGACGCCCAGACACGCCGGGGCAAGCCGTCCGTTCACCGCGCCTTCGGAGAGCCGATTGCCGTTCTGGCGGGCGACGCGCTGATCGTCATGGCATTCGAAACCATCGTGCGCGGGGCCGTGCGTTCGCCCGCGATCCTGCCGCGCCTCGTTTCGACCCTGTCGCGTGCCGTCGGCACGCCGTTCGGGATCATCGCAGGTCAGGCCTGGGAGAGCGAACCCGCGATCGATCTGGCTGTCTATCAGCGGGCGAAAACCGGCGCGCTTTTCCGGGCAGCGGTGGAGGCCGGCGCGCTGACGGCGGGGCATGACCCGGGGGCATGGTCGCCGGTCGGCGATAAACTGGGGGAGGCTTATCAAGTGGCCGACGATCTCCACGACGCGATGTCGACGGCTGAGGAGATGGGCAAGCCGTCAGGCCAGGACGCCTTGCACGGGCGGCCGAACGCGGTGGATGAGCACGGCGTGTCGCAATCGCTTGCGCGCCTCAAGTCGCTTTTGGGCGATGCGGTCAGCGCGATCCCGGAATGCGCCGGGCGAAACGAACTCAAATCCATGATCGAGGCCGAGACCTCCCGCTTCATCCCGCGCAGGCTGGCGGCATGCGCAGCCTGAAACAAGGGGTTGCTCCGCCTTCCGCTCCGGGGATCGGCCGCACCAGAGGCCTCGGCTGGCTTCTCGACCAATGGTCGGATTTCAAGGCGCGTCTGGTTGCAGACCCGCGCATGCAGCGTTTTGCCCTCTCCAATCCCCTGACGCGGATGGTCGCCCGCCGGAAGGCGAGCCAGCTGTTCGATCTGTGCGCCGGCTTCGTTTATTCGCAGATTCTCGCGGCGGCGGTCGAACTCGATCTTTGCGGTAAGCTGCGAGGCGGACCACTCAGCATCGGCGAACTCACGGCGGATTCAGGATTGCCACCCGAGGCAGCCGAACGGTTGATCGATGCGGCGGTGGCGCTCGACCTCCTCGTTAAGCGTGCGGACGGCCGAATTGGACTGGGTGAGCTCGGAGCGGCGCTTAATGCCAACCCCGGCGTGGCGGCGATGGTTCACCATCACCGGTCGCTCTATGAAGATTTACGGGATCCCGTGGCTCTGCTGCGAGGTGAAAAAGTTGACGTCAACCTGAATTCATATTGGGGGTATGCTGATTCGGCCGATCCAGCCGCGCTGGGCGATGCCGATGTCGCCACCTATTCCGACCTGATGTCGGCGACGCAACAGTTCATCGCCGACGAGGTTCTGGCGGCTTACCCTGTCGGTCAGCATCGCCGCATGCTCGATGTGGGCGGGGGCGACGGCACCTTCGCCCTGGCCGTCGCGCGGGCCGTGCCGGATCTCGCGATTACGGTTTTCGACCTCCCGGCGGTGGCGCGGCGTGCAGCGGCGCGCATTGCCGATTGCGGCATGGAAGGTCGCGTATCGGCAACAGGCGGCAGCTTCAAAGCCGATGCACTGCCCGAGGCTGCGGACCTTGTGACGGTCGTTCGGGTTCTTTACGATCACGATGACCGGACTGCATTGCAACTCCTTGGTAAAATTAGAAAATCTATTCTTCCTGGCGGCCGGATTTTGATCGCTGAGCCGCTGGCTGATGCCCCCGGAGCGAAGCGTGTCGGCGATGCCTATTTCGGTTTCTATCTCCTCGCCATGGGGCCGGGCCGAGCGCGCCGGGCTGGCGAAATCGCGGAAATGTTGACGGCGGCAGGGTTCTCCCGGCCCCGCGCCGTTGCCACCCGCGTTCCGCTTCAGACGGGCGTGATTATCGCCGACGCGTGAAGCGCGTTTCAAATTTGCCTTCGCTCCTCCTTCAACTCGGAATCGCTGAGCGCTGCCCGGAGGCGGGATTCGGCCACAGACGGGCCGGGCACGTCGCTTCCGGGTGCCTGTTGAGCCGCCTCACGGTCGTGAATTCGATCACAAATGACATTCTGCCGCCCATATTGTGACCATTTGCCTTGACACTTAGTGCTGTCTATTTAAGCTGACATTTAATGTGTCAGGTGGCGTGGGGCGCCCGCGCCGACCTCAATGGAGGCGATTGATGGATACGCTCGCCATCGTTCTCAAGAAGCCCGGCGATCTCGGTATCGAGAGCGTCGAGTTGGCTGATCGGGCCGATGGCGATGTCGTTGTCGACGTTCTCTACAGCGGGATCAGCACCGGAACGGAGCGGCTTCTCTTCACCGGAGCCATGCCGCCGTTTCCGGGCATGGGGTATCCGCTGGTTCCCGGCTATGAAACCGTCGGCGTCGTTTCGGAGGCGGGGGAAACCGCCAGCGATCTCATCGGCCAGCATGTTTTCGTGCCGGGCGCGCGCTGTTTCAAAGAAGTCCATGCATTGTTCGGCGGCGCCGCCGCCCGGCTGGTCGTGCCGGCGGAGCGTGTGGTCCCCGTCTCCGAAACGCTCGGGGCTTCGTCGGTACTTATCGCCCTGGCGGCGACCGCGCATCACGCGGTTGCCGGCGGTCACGGACCCGAGTTGATCGTCGGTCACGGTGTACTCGGCCGGCTCATGGCACGACTGACTATGGCCATGGGGCACCCCGCGCCGCGCGTGTGGGAGAGCAACGATGCGCGCGCTTCGGGAGCTTCGGGCTACGAGGTTGTCGCGCCGGGTGACGACACGACCGGCAGCTACCGCACCATCATGGATGCCAGCGGCGACGCCGCGCTTCTCGACACGCTGATCGGCCGCCTGAGCGCCGGCGGCGAGATTGCACTGGCCGGCTTCTATCACGAGCGAGTCTCGTTCGCCTTTCCCCCTGCCTTCATGCGGGAGGCGCGGCTTCGCGTCGCCGCGCAATGGCAGCCGCAGGATCTCGAAGCGGTCACCGCGATGATCGCTGACGGTCGGCTGTCGCTCGACGGACTCATCACGCACGCCCGCCCCGCTCAAGAAGCGGTGGACGCCTACCCGTCGGCATTCGGCGATCCCGAATGTCTGAAAATGGTACTCGACTGGAGGAGCATCGCATCATGACGTCACCGGAAGGACTTTACCCCGGCACGCCGCGGCGCCACGACCTCGAGGACTTCATCGACGAGGGCGGCGGCGATCGCGACAACGGCGGCGACGGCCCGCACGGCGGTGGCGGCGGCGAGGAGCCGGGCGGCGAGCCCGAGCGCAAGCCGGCGAAGGAAACCCAGATCATCGCCATCTACGGCAAGGGCGGTATCGGCAAGAGTTTCACGCTGTCGAACCTGTCCTACATGATGGCGCAGCAGGGCAAGCGCGTTCTTCTGATCGGCTGCGATCCCAAGAGCGATACGACATCGCTGCTCTTCGGCGGGCGGAGCTGCCCGACCATCATCGAGACATCGACGCAGAAGAAGCTGGCTGGCGAGGATGTCCAGATCGGCGACGTCTGTTTCAAGCGCGGCGGCGTTTTCGCGATGGAGCTGGGCGGGCCGGAGGTCGGTCGCGGCTGCGGTGGTCGCGGCATCATCCACGGTTTCGAATTGCTGGAGAAGCTCGGCTTCCACGACTGGGACTTCGACTACGTCCTGCTCGACTTCCTTGGCGACGTGGTCTGCGGCGGCTTCGGTCTGCCGATCGCCCGCGACATGTGCCAGAAGGTCATCGTCGTCGGGTCGAACGACCTGCAGTCGCTCTATGTCGCCAATAACGTCTGCTCGGCGGTCGAATACTTCCGGAAGCTCGGCGGCAACGTCGGCGTGGCCGGCATCGTCATCAACAAGGATGACGGCACCGGGGAGGCGGCGGCATTCGCCAAAGCCGTCGACATTCCCATTCTCGCGGCCATTCCCGCGGACGAGGACATCCGTCGCAAGAGCGCCAACTATCAGATCGTCGGGGAACCAGGCGACCGTTGGGGTCCGCTGTTCGAGGAACTCGCCTTGAACGTCGCGGAAGCCCCGCCGCGACATCCGCAGCCGCTGACCCAGGATGGCCTTATCGGACTTTTCGATAGCGCCGATGTAGGCGGCGATGTGGTGTTGCAGCCTGCGACCCTGGAAGAGATGTGCGGTTCGAAGTCGCTCGTCAAACCTTCCCTCGAAGTCATCTACGACAAGGTTTGAGGGGGTGGCTGTGAGCAACGATCCGGCAAAATACGTCCCCGACCCCGCGGCCAAGGCAGCCGCCGAAGGGCTTGCGGAATCGGGTTGCCACGCAGGCAGCGAGCAGATGCTCGAGGCCGCTCGGCAGGCAGGCAAGAGCGAAACCCTCGAACGGTACGCTCGCGACTATCCGCAAGGGCCGCACGATAAACCGCAGAGCATGTGTCCGGCGTTCGGGTCGCTCCGCGTCGGGCTACGCATGCGGCGGACCGCGTCGGTATTGTGCGGATCAGCTTGCTGCGTTTATGGGCTCACCTTCACCTCGCATTTCTACGGCGCGCGGCGGACGGTCGGCTATGTGCCTTTCAATTCCGAAACGCTCGTCACCGGCAAGCTGTTCGAGGATATCCGAGACGCGGTCTACGAACTCGCCGATCCCGAGCGCTACGACGCCGTCGTCGTGACCAACCTGTGCGTCCCTTCGGCCTCCGGCGTTCCGCTTCAGCTTCTGCCGAAGGAAATCAACGGCGTTCGCATCGTGGGCATCGACGTCCCGGGTTTCGGCGTGCCAACGCATGCCGAGGCGAAAGACGTTCTTGCCGGGGCGATGCTTTCCTACGCACGAGGCGAGGCGGAAGCCGGGCCTGTCGCGCAGCCGCGCGGCGGTGTCGCGGAGCGTCCGACGGTTACGTTGGTTGGTGAGGTGTTCCCGGCCGATCCGGTGACCATTGGGATGATGCTCGAGCCGATGGGGCTCGCGGCCGGGCCTGTCGTGCCGACCCGCGAATGGCGTGAGCTCTACGCAGCTCTGGACTGCGCTGTCGTCGCGGGGCTGCATCCTTTCTACACTTCCGCATTCCGTGAATTCGAGGCGGCCGGGCGCCCGGTGGTGGGGTCGGCGCCGGTCGGTGTCGAAGGAACCGAGGCGTGGCTGCAGTCGATCGGTTCGTCCTGCGGTGTCGCACAGGCGCAAATCGATGCGGCGAAGAACGCGATGCTCCCGGCGATCAAGGGCGCTTTGGCAGCCGCGCCGATCAAGGGGCGCGTGACGCTTTCCGGCTACGAAGGATCCGAGCTGATCGTCGCGCGTCTCCTTATCGAAAGCGGCGCGGAGGTTCCCTACGTTGGCACTGCTTGCGCCAAGTCGCGCTTCTCGCTGCCGGACCTGGAGTGGCTTCAGTCGCGCGGCGTTGAAGTGAAGTTTCGTGCGTCGCTGGAGGACGATCTGGGCGCCGTCGCGGCCTTCAAGCCGGATCTTGCCGTCGGGACGACGCCGGTGGTGCAGAAGGCCAAGGAACTGGCGATTCCCGCGCTCTATTTCACCAACCTTATTTCCGCCAGGCCGCTGATGGGGCCGGCGGGCGCTGGCGCCGTGGCGCAGGTCGTCAACGCCGCGATCGCCAACGGCGACCGCTTCGAAGGGATGCGCACGTTCTTCGAGGGCGTTGGCCAGGGCGACCGGGCGGGCATCTGGGAAGACATTCCCGACGAGCGGCCGGAGTTCCGCAAAAAGCAGCGCGCCAAAACGGCCGCGAAGGCGAAACCCATTTCCGAGGAGCCGGTGGGATGCTGATCCTCGATCACGATCGTGCGGGCGGCTACTGGGGGTCGGTTTACGCCTTCACCGCCATCAAGGGCTTGCAGGTCATCATCGATGGGCCGGTGGGGTGTGAGAACCTGCCGGTCACCGCCGTTCTCCACTACACGGACGGCTTGCCGCCGCATGAGCTGCCGATCGTCGTGACCGGCCTCGCGGAAGAAGAACTCGGTCAGTACGGCACCGAGGACGCGATGAAGCGTGCCCACGGCGTGCTCGACCCCGATCTGCCCGCGGTCGTTGTGACGGGCTCGATCGCGGAGATGATTGGCGGCGGTGTGACGCCCGAAGGCACGGGAATCAAACGTTTCCTGCCGCGGACCATCGACGAAGACCAGTGGCAGTCCGCGGACCGGGCCTTGAAATGGCTCTGGACCGAATTCGGCGCGAAGAATGGTAAGCGGCCGAAACCACGGCCGCTGAAGGAGGGGCAGAAGCCGCGCGTCAATATCATCGGACCGCAGTACGGCACGTTCAACATGCCGTCCGATCTGGCCGAGGTGCGTCGCCTGATCGAAGGCATCGGCGCCGAGGTCCACATGGTCTTCCCGCTGGGAAGCCATCTGGCGGATGTACCGCGTCTCATCGATGCGGAGGCAAACGTCTGCCTCTACCGCGAGTTCGGCCGGCAGCTTTGCGAAGAACTGGACAAGCCCTACCTGCAGGCGCCGATCGGAATGAATTCGACGACGCTGTTCCTGCGCAAGCTGGGCGAAATCCTCGACCTCGATCCCGAGCCGTTCATCGAGCGCGAGAAGCATACGACGCTCAAGCCCGTCTGGGATCTATGGCGCTCGGTAACGCAGGACTTCTTCGCGACGGCGAGCTTCGGCATCGTCGCCGGCGAGACGTACGCGCGAGGCGTGCGCAACTTCCTCGAGGAAGATCTCGGTCTGCCTTGCACTTTCGCCAAGGCGCGTACTGCGGGTTCGAAGACAGACAACGAAGAGGTGCGCACATGGCTCACCTCGCAGGCCCCGTTGGTCGTGTTCGGCAGCTACAACGAGCGCATGTATCTCGCCGAGAAGGGATCGCGCGCGGCGTTCATTCCAGCGTCGTTTCCCGGCACCTTCATCCGCCGGCACACGGGCACTCCGTTCATGGGCTACTCCGGCGCGACCTATCTCGTGCAGGAAGTCTGCAACGCGCTGTTCGATGCGCTTTTCCACATCCTTCCCCTCGGCAGCGAACTCGACTCCATCGCTCCGACACCCGGGCGTCAGCACCGGCAGATGCCGTGGGATGCACGTGCCCTTCAGGCGCTCGACGACGCGGTGTCCGACGCGCCGGTGGTCAGCCGGATTTCCGCCGCGAAAACGCTCCGCGACGCGGCCGAGAGACAGGCGCGCGAGGATGGTGCGGAGCGCGTGACGCACGAACTGATCAAGCAGTGTCTTGGAGAAAGAAAAGCAAGGGAGCCGGCAAGCTGAGTGGAGTTGCGGTCGGCTTGATGCCGAAAGCGCCACTCCTTCCAAGGGAAAAGAGCCGGAAACCGAAAAAACGCCTTTTGAAGAATGACCAGAAGAACGCTACGGCGTCAGGAGGTATTTGAAATGGCAGCGAGTGTTCATTCGTATCGCAAATCGCGGCTGGAATCGCGCGCGCAGCAGCGCGCCGAATACAAGATTCTTTTCGCCGCAAGCTTCGTCCTCTTTTTCATCGGGTCGTTGATCGCGCGGGCAGCCGGACTTTTGAGGCTTCCCTTCGTTTCCAGGCGCACGGAGCGAAAGTCGCTCGTCGCCGAAGCGCGCGATGCGGCTAATAGCGTTCTGCCTTACGCCTTCATGGGCTGAAAGGCGGAGCGATAAACGGGTTGCGTCCGGCAGCGGACGCTTCATGGCCTGGAGTCACCAGAGCCGATCCTCGCCGCGCAGGACGCGCGCGGTAACGGGCTCAAGCCGGAGTTGGAAAATGCCTCAAGATCTTGACCCAAATAACCTGACCGATCAGCAGGCGAAAGAGATTCATGAAGGCTTCTTCACCTACATGGTGGTCTTCATCGCGATCGCCTGCGTCGCTCACTTACTCGTGTGGATCTGGAAGCCCTGGCTTCCGTGACGATCGCCGGTAATCCGGCGTGAATGATCCGCATTCACAACCAGCGCTAAGGAGAAATTCGCATGTGGCGCATTTGGCAATTATTCGGTGTCCGCACCGTGATGATCGGCCTGTATGCCTGGCTCGGTTTCCTGACGATCATGATCCATCTCATCCTGCTCTCGACGGATAAGTACAACTGGATCGACCCGAAGCCGTCGGCAGGTGGACAGGCCTCCATCGAGGGTCCGGCAACGACCAAGCGGATGGCAAACGTCAACCGCTGAACCTGAAGCCAGGGGGGCGCGCGCGCCTGGGCGACCGGGTTCGCCGCCGCCCCGAACAGGCTTTGGGATGGAGCCAATTCAACAAACATCTCCTCTCACCGGAGCACGCAGATGGCACTGCTCAACTTTGAACGAAAATACCGCGTTCGTGGAGGAACGCTGGTCGGCGGCGATCTTTTCGATTTTTGGGTTGGCCCCTTCTATGTCGGATTCTTCGGCTTCACGACCATCTTCTTCACGCTTCTCGGAACCGCGCTGATCTTCTGGGGCGCGGCCCTGCAGGGGACTTTCAACCCCTGGACGATCAATATCGCGCCGCCGGATATAAAATACGGTCTCGGCCTCGCGCCAATGAAAGAAGGCGGTCTTTGGCAATTCATCACCGTTTGCGCTATCGGTGCATTCGTTTCATGGGCTCTGCGGCAAGCGGAAATCGCCCGGAAACTCGGGATGGGTTACCAGATACCGATTGCCTTCAGCTTTGCAATTTTCGCCTATCTCACGCTTGTCGTCATTCGGCCCGTGCTTATGGGGGCGTGGGGACACGCATTCCCGTACGGCATTTTCAGTCACCTCGACTGGGTTTCGAACGTCGGTTACCAGTACCTGCACTTTCACTATAACCCCGCGCATATGATCGCAGTGTCGTTCTTCTTCACAACGACGTTGGCGCTCTCCCTGCACGGCGCGCTCATCCTTTCCTCGGTTAATCCGCAGAAGGGCGAGCCGGTTAAAACGCCGGACCACGAGGATACCTATTTCCGCGACGCCATCGGTTATTCGATCGGCACGCTCGGCATTCACCGCCTGGGTCTTTTCCTGGCGCTCAATGCCGGCTTCTGGAGTGCGGTGTGTATCGTCATCAGCGGGCCCTATTGGACGCGCGGCTGGCCGGAATGGTGGAACTGGTGGCTGGATCTTCCGATCTGGAACTGATGCGCCACGGGGAGAAACATCATGGCTAACTATCAAAACATCTTTACCCGTGTTCAGGTGCGCGGGGCCGGAGAACCCGGCATTCCCCTGCCTGCGGACGACATGCCGCGCGTCGGCGGAATCACCTTCTCGGACTTGCTGGGCCGGATCGGCAACGCCCAAATCGGGCCGATCCATCTCGGCGGGCTAGGGATCGTTTCCTTGGTCCTCGGGATCCTGGGGTTCAACATCATCGGCTTCAACATGCTGGCTCAGGTCGATTGGAATCCGATCGAGTTCGTCCGGCAGTTGTTCTGGTTGTCGCTCGATCCGCCCGATCCAAAGTACGGCCTGTCGTGGCCGCCGCTTGGCGAAGGCGGCTGGTACATGATCGCCGGCCAGCTCATCACCATCTCGATCCTCTTGTGGTGGGTGAAGATGTACCGGCGGGCACTGCAACTCGGCATGGGTACGCACGTCGCCTGGGCGTTCGCGTCGGCGATCTGGCTGTTCCTCGTGCTCGGCTTCTTCCGGCCGCTGCTGATGGGAAGCTGGAGCGAGGCGGTGCCGTTCGGGATCTTCCCTCATCTCGATTGGACCGCGGCCTTCTCGATCCGCTACGGCAACCTCTTCTACAACCCGTTCCACGCTCTTTCGATCGCCTTCCTTTACGGTTCGACGCTGTTGTTCGCGATGCACGGCGCGACGATCCTGGCCGTCAGCCGCTTCGGTGGCGACCGTGAGATCGAACAGATCTGGGACAGGGGCACGGCGTCCGAACGGGCGGCTCTGTTCTGGCGCTGGACGATGGGCTTCAACGCAACGATGGAGTCGATCCATCGCTGGGCCTGGTGGTTTGCCGTCCTGTGCACGCTGACCGGCGGGATCGGCATCCTGCTTACCGGTACCGTGGTCGACAACTGGTATCTGTGGGCGGTCAAACACGACTTCGCTCCGTCCTATCCGCAGATGTTCCCGGCTGACGCCGTCGCGGATCCGTCACTCGGCGCTTCCGGCGCCGCTGGAGGTGCCCAATGAACCGTGAACCCTTCCTCAAGCCGGTCATCGCGGTTGCCGTTCTGGCATTCGGTGCACTGGGAGCCTGGTTCCTGGCGATCCCGCTGGAAAAGGACCAGGTCGGGTTCCGCGGGCTCGAAATGGGCTCGCACCAGAACGCCAACGTACTTGAAGAAAAGCGCGCGGCGAACGTAATGCCGGAACCTCAGCCGGCGCTCGAAGCCGATGAGCTTTCCGGTCCGCGCGCTTCGGAAGTCTACGAGAACGTCCAGGTTCTCGGACATCTCTCGGAGGCGCAGTTCAACCGCATCATGGCGGCGATCACGGAGTGGGTCTCGCCTGAACAGGGCTGCGTCTACTGCCACAACGAGGACGGCAACTTCGCCTCGGATGACAACTACGCGAAGCTGGTGTCCCGGCGGATGTTCCAGATGACCCAGCACATCAACGGCAACTGGACCAACCATGTCGGCGATGGCGGGGTGACCTGCTACACCTGCCACCGCGGCAAGAACGTTCCCGAGTACATCTGGTTCAACGGCGAACCTGACGGCAAGCGGCCGATGCTGGGCGCGCGCAACAACCAGAACGAGGGCGGCCTTGCCGTCTCCGGTTACTCGTCCCTGCCGCACGCCAGCTTGGTGAACTACCTCGTCGAAAAGGGCGACGAAAACAACAAGCGCATTCGGGTGCAGGACCAAACGGCACTGGATAACGGCTTCGGCGCCTCGATCCAGGATACCGAGTGGACCTACGGCCTGATGATGCACCTGTCGGAGTCACTGGGCGTCAACTGCACCGTCTGTCACAACAGCCGGGAATTCGGAACGTGGTCGGGCAGCACGCCGCAGCGCGTGACGGCCTGGCACGGCATCCGGATGGTTCGCGATCTCAACAGCGACTATCTCCTGCCGCTCAAGGATACCTATCCGGACAACCGGCTTGGACCGACAGGCGATGCGCCGAAGGCCAACTGCTCGACCTGTCACCAGGGCGTTCAGAAGCCTCTGTATGGCGCGAATATGCTGCAGGACTATCTGGCGTCTCTGACCCCGCCGGAAGGTAACGCGGGCGGTGAAGCTTCGGATGCTCCAGCGAACGAAGCAGCGCCCGAACCCAATGAGAACGCAGCGCCGCCGGCAGACAACGGGGAGGCTCCGGCCCCGCCGTCGGATGGCGGCGCACAGTAAGCCTCGGCAGCACGTTCCCTGCTGTCCTGGCCCCCTGGACGTCACCCTGTCGCACGCGGGGTGACGTCTTTTTAGTTTGCGCTTTTGATACCCACGGGAGTTCTTATTGCCCAATCGGCGCTTTGCGTCGTTGTGCGGGGCCGACCCCTGAGGCTGCTTGCGCATCCCTGCCCGCGCCTACACGACCTCAGGAAGTGCTGGCAAATCGGAACAGGCGTATTCGATCGAGCAGCAACGGGTGATGACGCGCAGCGTCGCGGGACCGTTCAGCGCTGTCAGGCCGGTACTGGGGCGGGAATCATTTTCTCAATTGCTTTCGCCGAGCAGACGACGCCGGGGAGCCCGGCGCCCGGGTGCGTGCCGGCGCCGACGAGATACAGATTCTCGACGGATTCGGACCGGTTGTGGAAGCGAAACCAAGCCGATTGCGTGAAGTGCGGTGCAATCGAGAAGCCAGCGCCGGATACGCTCAGGTAGTCCTCTGCAAAATCGTCCGGTGTCATGATGAAGTCCGCGGTCATGCTCTCGCGCAGACCCGGCAGCATCGTTTCGTCGAGTGCCTTGACGATGCGCTCTTTAAGGCGTGGGCCTTCGGACTTCCAGTCGATGCCCGCATCCAGGTTGGGAACCGGGCACAGGACATAGAAGCTATCGCAGCCCTCCGGCGCGAAGCTCTTGTCGGTTGCCGTCGGGCGGTGGACGTAAAGGGAGAAATCGTCGGCGAGGATCTTGCGGTCGAAGATGTCTTTCAAGTGCTCACGGTAGCGCGGCCCGAACCAGATGGTGTGGTGGGCAACGTCGGGATAGGTGCGGGTCGTGCCGAAGTAGAGCACGTAGAGCCCCATCGAGATGCGGGATTTCTTCTTGAGCTTGATCGCGGAGGACTGAGCGCTTTCGGGGACCATGTTGCGGTACAGGTGCAGCGGGTCCGCGTTCGATACGACGACATCCGCGGCAAGTTGTTCGCCGCTTTCGAGTTCGACGCCGGTGGCGCGGCGACCGTCGAGCAGGATGCGCGAAACGGTCGTGCCGAGGCGAATATCGATGCCTTCTTCTTCCATCAGCCGTCCGAACGCGGCAACAAGCGCGCCGGTGCCTCCGCGCGCGAAGTACACACCCCACTTGCGTTCCAGGAAGTGAATAAGCCCATAGATCGAAGTCGTGGCGAAGGGATTGCCGCCGACGAGCAGCGGCTGGATCGAAAACGCCTGCCGGATCTTTTCATTCTTCAGGTATGTGGAGATGAGTTGCCAGACGGTCTTGTAGGTCTGCAGGCGGGCGAGCGCGGGAACCTCACGCAGCATCGTTGTCAGGTTGTGAAACGGCTGGTCGGCGAGCCGCGTGAAACCGGCATCGAAAAGCTTTTCCGAGTGTTGCAGGAGGCGCAGGTAGCCGTCGGCGTCGGCGGGCTCGAACTTACGGATTTCGGCCATCGTGTCTTCGATGGTGCCGCCGTAGTCGAAGGTCGTGCCGTCGTTGAAGCGGAAGCGGTACCAGGGGTCGAGCGGGATGAAATCGACGTAGTCAGCGCGGTCCTTGCCGAACAGCTCGAAGAGCTCATCGAAAAGGAACGGGGCCGTGATCACGGTGGGGCCGGCGTCGTGGCGAAAGCCGCCGCGCTCGAAGACCTGCGCCCGGCCGCCAAGCCGGTCGACGCGGTCGATCAACGTGACCTGGTAGCCCTTGGCGCGCAGGCGCAACGCAGCGGCGATGCCCCCGAAACCGGCCCCGATGACGACTGCGCGGTCACCCACCGGTGCCCGCTCGGCGAGTTCGTCGTTGGTCAGGTGTTTCTGCATGTCGCGTCCTCGCGGGGTCTCTTTATTGCGGCACTCGTTGGTGTCTGGCGGGTTTCAGCGTCGGCACACCTCATCCGATCGCGCGCCCGGGTTCGTAATACCTCGATAATTCGGGCGCGGCGTTGATAGCGATCAGAACGGCGGCCCGCCGACGTGTTAGAAACAGAAATGGCGTGTCGTTGGATCAGCGAGGAGCGGACGCGATGAGCGGTGAAACGACAATCTCCGGCGGCGAGCTGCGGCGGCAGTCGATCATCGGGCTGACGCTGGCGGTGGCGATTATCGCGGCCTGGGCGACGCTCCATGTGCTCGGCGTTTTTTTCGTGCCGCTTGAGGCGGGCCTCATCTGGCTCATCGTGCCGATGGTCCTCGTACAATGCTGGCTGTATGTCGGGCTGTTCATCGTCGCGCATGACTGCATGCACGGGTCGCTCGTTCCGTTCCGACCTGCGGTCAACCGCTTTGTCGGCCAACTCTGCCTGACGCTTTACGCGGGGTTCGATTTCGACAAACTCAACCGCAAGCACCATCGGCATCACCGGCATTCGGGAACGGCGGACGATCCCGATTTCGACGAGACGCCGCCGCACGGCTTCTGGGCCTGGTACTACCGCTTCTTCACCGAGTATTTCGGTTGGCGGGAATACCTGTTCATTTCGGCTGTTGTCGTCGTCTATATCGCGGTCCTCGGTGCGCCGCTCGGCAACGTTCTCGTGTTCTGGGCTCTGCCCGCGCTGGTCTCGTCCCTGCAACTGTTCACGTTCGGCACATACCTGCCACACAGGCCGGAGGCCGATCCCTTCGCCGACCGTCACAATGCGCGAACGAACCGGTATCCTTGGTGGCTTTCGCTCGTGACCTGTTTCCACTTCGGCTACCATCACGAGCATCATCTGCAGCCGGGTGTGCCGTGGTGGCGGCTGCCCGCGGCGCACCGGGAATATCTCGACGGCACGCTTGGCGAGCAGACGGGCGCCTAGATCGTTTCCGCTTAAGGCGGAATCGATCTTGTTTTTTGTGTTCACGGCGCTTTTCGGCCTAACGGCCTGCGCCTCCACCGGGGCGGCGCTCGCGGCGGGCCGCAGTCGCTGTTTTCCGCCAACACTGGGCAAGCCCGTGTTGGGCTGCAGTCGCTGTTTTCCGCCAACACCGGGCAAGCCCGTTTTGGGCTGCCTGGAGCGCTTCGGCCCAAACCTGAAGCGCTCTAGCCCGATGCGGGGCGGGCCAGCCTGGGGTTTCGGCCGCGGGGCCGTGGCGTGAGGCCGGTTCATGCGGTGGCCCCTACGCGCGGCTGCTTTCCACCCTTTGGGACATTGAGGTCGGCATCTTCCAGCGGCGGCGTCTCGAGTGCCGGTGGCGACCATAAATCCTCGCGCGCCGCGGTGCCCTTCGTCTGGCGCGAAGCTATGGCGCGCGCGGCTTCCACGGCGGCTGCGGAAACGTGACTCAGCTTTTCGAGGCGGCTGGTCGTTGTCCGTGCATCCCAGGCGCGATCGCGCTTATCCCGGACCTTGTCGCCGATAGCCCGATAGATGCGGCGTGCCGCGGCGATCGACCATGCGCAGCGCCAGGGTAGCCGGGCAATGCCATGACCGGCCGAATCGTAATATCGGTCCGCGAGATCGAGCAGCCGGGACACGACGCGGTATAGGGCTTCGCGGTTCTGCGGGCGCGCCAGGTTCTGCGAGTCGAGCCCTTCTTCGGCAAGCCAGTCGCCAGGCAGATAGACCCGGCCGGCTTCGAAATCCGCGATCACGTCACGGGCGATGTTCGTAAGCTGGAAGGCGATGCCGAGGTCGCAGGCGCGCTGCAGCGTCGGGCGGTCGCGAACGTCCATCACCATCGCCATCATCACGCCGACCGCCCCGGCCACGTGGTAGCAGTAAGCAAGGGTCGTTTCGATGTCCGGATAGTCGGTCTCGGCGGCGTCCATGGCAAAGCCGTCGATCAGATCGAGGGCAAATCGCGCCGGAATGCGGTGGCGCGCCGCAACAATAGCGAGGGCTTCGAACGGTAGGTCGCCACCGCCGTCGAATTCGGGGGCGCAGGCCCGTCGCGTTTTGCGGCGAAGACGGGCGACGCGGGTCTCCAGATCCTCGGTTGCCTCAGGTGCCCTTTGGCTTGGACCTTTTTCGACGCGGAAACCCAGATGCTGGTCGTCGACAACATCGTCGCAGTGGCGACACCACGCATAGAGGAGATGGACGCTGTCGCGGGTACCTTGCGGCATGAGGGAAGCGGCCCGCGCGAAACTCTTCGAGCCGAGCGCGATCATCTCCTGACTGTAGGCCAGGAGTTCCGGCGTCGGTTCGGGGCTCTTGGCCGCGCCGGGACTTGAGGGGGTGTGCCTTTCTCCCATCGCGTCAGCCATTGGCCGCCTGTTTCGCGCCGGTCCAGTTGGCGAGCGCCGTGGTTTCGGAGAGATGTTTCATGGCGCGCGGGATCGGCAGCGGCGGCCGGCCCATGAGGATGCGGGCCTGGTCGGCATAGGTAATCCGAGCCGCATAGAAGCGTTCGATGAGCGGTGCGGGCAGCGTGTAGAAGCGTTCCAGTACCGCCCGGCGCTCATCGCCTTTCGCTGCGAGGAACAGCATGCGGTTCAGCATCCGGAAGAAGCTCCGACGCTGCCAGCACCGGTAGGAGTGGCGGCGGACCTGCCGATCCACGGTCGCTGTTTCGAAGGTGTCGAGGTCAGCGAGGCGCTGCGCCAGGAGAACCGCATCGGGCACCGAGTAGCCGGTCGTGGGGTGAAACAGGCACGCCCGCATGCCGGAGCGGGCCACGGCGCTGTCGGCCTCGGCCCAGAATTTCTCGATGTCACCGGCCAGTGTGATGGGCAGGATGCCATGCTCGCGGCGAACGACCTTGGCGATGCGCCATCCTTTTTTGGCGGCATAGTCTTCAGCGCGGCGCGTGAGTAGATCGATGTCGAGTTCCGGACCGTCGCTGTAATAGGTGTCTTCCACCAGGATAAGGTTGGCGGAGAACGGCAGCGTGTAGACGAAGCGGTAGCCGTCGTGCTGCTCGACCGTAGCGTCCATGATGACGGGCCGGATTTCGCCATGCGGCTCGACGGTCTCGACTTCGAGCCCAACGAATTTCTGGTATCCGAGGGCCAGAGCGTCGGTCGGCACGGCGCCGCGTCCGTCGATCACGCAGTGCGCGCCGATCCTGCGGCCATCTTCAAGAAGAACGCCATCCGATCGGAGTTCGGCAACCGGAACGGAAAGGAACTTATCGATACGGCTGTCGGCTTCGAGCGCCGCGCGGAGCCGTTGCGAGGTCATGGTGTTGTAACCTGTCGCGATCACGCGCTGTACGGAAGGGAAACGGATTTCCTGGTCTGGCCAACGCGCGTCGATGAGCGGTTCCAAAACGGGCATCGCTGCCGCATCGACATCGGTGGTATGAAACGACCATGTATGGTTGCCGCCGATCTCGGCGTTGCGCTCGATGATCGCGATTTTCAGGTGGGGGTGCGCGCGGATCAGCATCAGGGCGATCAGCCCGTTCGCCAGGCCGCCGCCGACAAGCGCGACATCGTAATGCCGTTGGGCGGCATCGGCGGCGTGCTGTGGGGTTTCGCTCATCAATCTTCCGATGCTTGATCAGGGCGCCTGGCTGCCAATCACGCGTCGCGATGGGCCAGTGGAGGTTTAACGCGGTTCGGCGCCTTCAGGATCGCTTGTCACGCAGTGGGCCCGCCGGTACCGCCAGCCATACAACGTTTCCCGGGCTCGTGCCCGCATTTACACGCGCGCGATGCACGTGCGAATTGCTCGTTGCCCGAGCCTAACGGGCATTTTCCGGAAGCGTAAATCAAAATTGACGTCAACTAAACTTTACACGCAGGCAAAGACCCGTTTTAATCCGAGAAGGAAAGCGCGCGCGTTTGCCGCAGACGGTGCAAATCGTACCGGGAATTGCGTCCTCAACGCCGCGTGCAGCATGAGCCTCGTAACTGGACGCGACGCGGGAAGCGGAACGCCCCGTCAGCCGCGGACCCTCAATAAATCGGGGCAAGGAGGCGATGCCGTGGCAAATCCATTCGAGCAACGTGCGTTGAGCCGGGACGGCTTCGCGACCGAAGAATTGGCTTCATCGTTCTGGGAGGCCGATGCAGACGGAGAGCGATGCAACGATACCCGCTCGGCGGACGAGTCCGTGTCCGCCGCAGGCGATCCGAATAAGGTTCTCGCGGCCGACTGGCCAGACGAGCTTCGCCGTATTCCGAGGTCGGCGTTGCCAGGGTTCTGCGACCGGCTTCGCACGGATCTCGTTTCCTGCGTCGCCAAGACCGGCGGTCATCTTGGTTCCGGTCTGGGAGTCGTCGAATTGACGACGGCTCTGCACTACGTCTTCCATACACCCCAGGATAAGATCATCTGGGATGTTTCGCACCAATGCTATCCGCACAAGCTGCTCACCGGCCGGCGCCCGGGCATGGACCGGCTGCGCAAGGGCGGAGGCCTGAGCGGGTTTACCTGCCGTTCGGAAAGCGAATACGATCCGTTCGGCGCAGCGCATAGCTCGACAGCGATATCCGCGGCCTTAGGGTTTGCCGCCGGCCGCGATCTCGCCGGAAGCGGCGAGGCGGTCATCGCGGTTGTCGGGGATGGTGCAATGTCGGGCGGCATGGCCTTCGAAGGGCTCAATAATCTGGGCGCGCAGAAGCGCCGTGTCATTATCATCCTCAACGACAACGACATGTCGATCGCGCCGCCTTCTGGCGCGCTTGCCGAGCACCTGCGCGAACTGCGCGGCATGATGCCGGCTGCCGACAAGCGCCGGCGCGCGATGGCGGACGGCGAACTGCCGTCATTCGCAGCGGAACGGACGATGTTCGAAGCCTTCGGTATCCGCTATGCGGGGCCGTTCGATGGGCACGATGTCGATGAACTCGTGGCGCTTTTCTCTTCCGCCCGCGATTACGTAGATGGACCGCTTCTCCTGCATATCCTGACCGAAAAGGGTCATGGGTACGCACCTGCTGAAGCGGCGGCCGATTGTATGCACGGCGTCTCGGCTTTCGAAACGTCGACCGGCAAGCAGGCCAAGTCGCCGCCGAAAGCGCCGAGCTACACTTCCGTCTTCGCGAAGGCGCTGATCGCGGAAGCCGACCGCGACGAGAAAATCGTCGCCGTGACGGCGGCAATGCCGTCGGGGACGGGCCTCGACAAGTTCGGCAAGGAGCATCCGCAGCGGACGTTCGACGCCGGTATCGCCGAGCAGCATGCGGTAACGTTCGCCGCCGGTCTCGCCTGCGAGGGCTTCAAGCCGTTCGCGGCGATCTACTCGACGTTCCTGCAACGCGGTTTCGATCAGGTCGTGCACGACGTCGCGATACAGCGGCTGCCGGTGCGCTTCGCCATCGACAGAGCCGGGTTCGTCGGCGCTGACGGCGTCACCCATCAGGGTTCCTACGACATTGCGTATCTTGGCTGCCTGCCGGGCTTTGTTTTGATGGCCGCCGCCGATGAGCGCGAACTCTTCGATATGGTCGCCACCGCCGCCGCGATCGACGACCGGCCGTCGGCCTTCCGTTACCCGCGCGGCGAAGGGACCGGAGTCGATCTTCCGGACCGGGGCGAACCGCTGGAAGTCGGGCGCGGCCGTGTGGTGCGCGAAGGTGGCGATGTCGCGATCTTGTCTTACGGGGCGGTGCTTGGCGAAGCCATGGCCGCGGCCAATGCGCTTGCATCGGCGGGGATCGAGACGACGGTCGCGGATGCGCGCTTTGCCAAGCCAATCGACGATCGACTGGTGGCGCAATTATTCCGCAACCATGCGCTGGTGCTGACCGTCGAAACCGGATCGATCGGCGGCTTCTCGGCGCAGGTCCTCGACAGCCTGCAGCGCCAGCAGATTCCAGGACTTGCCGGGCGGCTCATTCCCCTTTACATGCCCGACCGCTTCATCGAGCACGACAGCCCCGAAGCGCAACTCGTTTCGGCAGGGCTTGGCGCGCAGGCCATCGTTGCGCGGATTTCCGAACTGCTCGGTCAGAAAACTGAGGCGTAGGTTCCGGTTCGGCCGGGGGCTATTGTCAGAATAGTCAGGGGCCGCGCGACCGGCGAAAGCGGATCGCGAGATCGGCCAAATGGGCGGCGAAGGAAGCCACGAGGAAGGTTGCCGTCGTCGTCCAGGGGGCGTCAGTCAGCGCGCTGCGGACCGCGAGCATGATCATGGCGCCGGAGATCATGTTGACGAACGTTTCGGCGAGGCTCGGGCCGGTGCCATGGCGCAATCTCAGATAGGCGAGTACCGCAGCCTCGATCGCCATCGCGAGCAGAATGAAGTCGATGGCGCGACCGCTCGCGAAGAATTCGGCCAACGAAAGCCTCCCCGATTAATTCATTTCTGCGAAGCGCCGCCGGGCGACAGCCAGCCGAACAGGTGCGCGATGTCCTTCATGAACACACGGGCATGGGCGGTCCGCTTGCGGCGGACGAGTTCCTTGTTCATGTACGATTCCCACGTCAGGCGTTGCACGTCGGGGTCGTCGCACATGGTGACGAAGCGCTCGCGCCGCTTGTCGTTGCGGTACCAGAAATGCTGCAGGAGGCCGAGCGCGAAGAACACCCGGCCGTGATCCTTCATGAACCGCTTGCGCGCCTGAGCGAGCGCCTTGGCGTCGCCGGTTTTCAGGAAAGCCGCCACCGCGTCGCCGGCGAGTTCGCCGCCCAGCATGGCGTAATAGATACCCTCGCCGGAGGCCGGCGCAACCACGCCCGCGGCGTCGCCGGCGAGAAGGACGTCGCGGCCATTGTCCCAGCGCTTGAGGGGTTTCAGCGGTATCGGCGCGCCTTCGCAACGGATGGTGTCGCTTGCATCGAGGCCGGTCGTCCGCCGCAGGTCCGCGACGGCGCCGCGCAGCGAGAACCCCTTGTTGGCGCTTCCCACGCCGATGCTTGCCGAGTCCCCATGCGGGAATACCCAGGCATAGAAATCGGGTGAAAGCTTACCTTGGTAGTAGACTTCGCAGCGGCTGCCATCGTAGCGATCGCCGGTCGGCTTTTCAGGGGCCTTGATGATTTCGTGATAGGCAAAGACGAAAGGCATTTTTCGTGAGCCGGGAACGGCCTGGCGGGCAACCTTAGAGAGCGCGCCGTCGGCGCCGATCACGCTTTTCGCACGGACGACGATCGGGTCGCCGCGGCTGCCGCCTTTCGCCTGGGCCTGAGCCGGTTTTTCGCCGTCGGAGTCCGCTTCGCCTTCGGCGGCGTTCGATTTCGCGGCCTCGTAAGCGACAAGGGCGGTGCCGTCACGGTCCCGTTCGATGCGAAGGAAGTTGCCGGTACGGCGCACAGCGCCGTTACGGGCGGCCCGCTGGCGCAGCCATTCATCGAAATGTTCTCGGTCCACCATGCCGACGTAGCCGCCGTCGATGGGCATATCGACGTGGCGATCGGACGGAGCGATGATCCGGGCCGACTTCGCCTTGGCGACGAGCAGGTCGTCGGGGATGGCGTAATCGCGAATGGCGCGCGGCGGGATGGCGCCGCCGCAGGGCTTGATGCGTCCCGCCTTGTCGAGAAGGAGTACGCGGTGGCCGGAGCGGGCCAGGCCGTCCGCGGCTGTGGCGCCGGCAGGTCCGCCACCGACGACAACGCAGTCGAATTCTTCATAACGGGTCATGTTCCGCGACCTTTCCTTCTGCGTTTCAGCGGCGCCGCAAGTGGGCGCTGTTGCCCTGCCCCGCGCGCCTTCAGTTCTCTCTTGCGTCGAGCAGCATGTTCTCGCCGACGGCGGAAATCCGTGGCCCGTCGCTTCCGTTGTTGGGGCCTGCGCTGCCACTGTCGCGGGCGCGGGCGATATCGCCTATGCCGAGCGCGAGCAGGGCTGCCAGCAGGAAGAGAACGGCTTCGCCCCCGAAGACACTGCCGTAGGCGATCACCGGCGTACCGGAGAAGCTGTGCACGAGGTCGACCATCGCGGCGCCGAGGAATCCGCCAAGGCCGAAGGCGATGGCCTGCGCGGCGCCCCACAAGCCCATGCGGACACCTTCGCGCCCCTTCGAGCCGTTGCCTGCGCGGGCCATCATCGAACCGATGGCGGCCACGGCGAATGCGCCGTTGGCAAGACCGAGGAGGAAGACGTTCGCGGACAGCGGCCAAGCCGTGCCGACGCTCGCGGCGAACGAAAGGCCGGCGAGCGCGGCGGCGGATGCGAGGCACCCGGCGACCGTCCACATGCGCAACGAGGCGAGCGGACCGGTTTTCGCGAAACTGGAGATCGCCGCGATGAGGATCATGCCGGTCAGTACGCCGCCATGCTGCGTTCCGGCGAGCTTGGTGGACTCGCCGGGCGTGTAGCCGAAGACGAGGCCCGCGTAGGGCTCCAGAATGAGATCCTGAGCGTTGTAGGCGAGCATGGAGACGAAGACGAATATCGTGAAGTAGCGTGCTTCGCGTTCCGCCCAGACTTCGCGGAAAGCCGCGACGAACTTCGTTCGAGCTGTTCCGCTTTCCGGGGGTGTTCCGGTCGTATCGGGTGAATTTGCGCTTAAGGTTTGGTCGTTCGGCCCGCTGCTTTCAGGCGCCGGCCGTTCGATGCCCCAAACGGCGACGGTTGCCAGCGCCACGGCCAGCACCGACACGATCGTCGTGATAACGACGAGGCGCGTCGAGGAGTAAGGGTCAAGGTGGGAGCCGACCGTCGCGGCGGTGACGATGAAGCCTGCGATCATCATCACCCAGACGATGGTTGCCGCTGCTGCGCGCCGCTCCGGTGCGACCTGCTTGGCCAGCAATACGAGAAGGGTCGTTCCGGCGGCCCCGACGCCTATGCCGATGAGAATGAAGGCGACGACCGCGACCGCAAGGCCGAGCGTGGCGTTGGCTTCGATAAGCGCGACCGATAACGCTGCACCGATGCCACCGAGCGCGAGAATTGTCATTCCGCCGATGATCCACGGCGTGCGCCGGCCGCCGATGTCCGAGCCGTGGCCCCAACGCGGGCGGCTCAACTGCACGGCATAGTGCAACCCGACCAACAGGCCGGGGACCAAGGCCGGTAGCGCGAGTTCGACGACCATGACGCGGTTGATGGTGGACGTGGTCAGGACAACGATGGCGCCAAGCGCGGTCTGCACGAGGCCGAGACGGACGATTCCGATCCAGCTCAGATAGTCGCGTCGGCGGCTTTCCTGACCGGTGGCGGCGGCGTTCGGGCGCGTGTCCGCATCGCGTGCCTGTTCGTAGGATCCATCGGGGATCCATTCGGCGGTGGTCATGGCAGGGCCTCCGGTAAGGCGGCGAGCGCGAATGCGGTGATCATCATCCCGCTGACGTAAAGCGAAGTGCCGGTGGCGTTATAAAACGGCGCCTGCTTCGTCGGGTCGGAGAGCAAACGGCGCATCAAGGCGAATTGTGCGGCAAGGACGCCGGTGACGGCGACGGCGTGAAGCGGCGCACCCCAAGCGAATAGTAGCGCGATGACAACAATCTGCGGCGCGGCCATCAGGACGCAGGCAATGCGTGCGGCGCCGTCGATCCCGAACTGCACGGGCAGCGAGCGGATGCCCATCTGGCGATCGCCTTCGACGGCCTTGAAGTCGTTGAGGGCCATGATGCCGATGGCACCAACGCTGTAGAGTGCTGCGACAATCGTGATGTTCGCATCGGGCAGGCTGCCTGTCATGACGGCGGCGCCGGTGAACCAGGGCAGCCCCTCGTAACAGGCGGCGACCGCCGTGCATCCGCGCCAGCCCTCCTGCTTCAGGCGCAGAGGCGGGGCGCTGTAGACCCACGCGAGGATCAGTCCGACGGCTGCCGCGGCCAGAACCACGGGGCCGAGGATCGCGGCGACGATCAGCGACAGCACCGTCCAGGCGATGCCGATGTAAAGGCCCCAGGCTCCGGGAATCCGGCCCGAGGGTATCGGCCGATGCGGCTCGTTGATGGCGTCAACGTGCCGGTCGAACCAGTCGTTGACGGCCTGGCTCGTGCCACAGACCAGTGGTCCGGCGAGGAGTATGCCGAGAAAGATCTCGAAGAGGCGATCGGTGCTTGCGACGCCGGAGGAAATGACGCCGCAAGCGTAGGCCCACATCGGCGCAAACCAGGTGATCGGTTTGAGCAACTCGACCGCGGCCTGCGGCTGCGGAAACACCAGCTGCGCGCGCGTGGGGCCGGATAGAGGTTGGACCATTTTATCAGCTCTGCCTTCGTTCCCTGCAGGTGCTTATCTCGAAGCTTAGGGAGGGGCGGCAGGAGCGTCAACAAAACTTTACATATCGGAATGTAAAGTTTTATCGCATGTGGGCCGTTGAGGATGGGTTTTTCGGCGCTCTTTGCAGCGCCGCGGACGGGGCTGTGCCGAAAATCAGCTCAGGTCGGGTTCGTCGCCTTCAGGCTCACCCAGGCCGTGCCGGCGCAGCTTGACGTAGAAACTTTGCCGGCTGAGGCCGAGCATCTCGGCGGCGGAGGCCCGGTTGCCGCGTGTCAGGTCGAGGGCGGCTTCTATGCAGAGGCGTTCGACGATATCGGTCGTTTCGCGGACGAGTTCCTTCAACGGCACGCGCCCGACAAGCTTGGTCAGCTGCTCTACCGAGCGGGGAAGCTGTCGCTCCTCGGCCGCGCCTTCGCTGGTTGAGGCCGGTTCGATCCGGCGTAGTGACAGCGCGTAGTAGGGTTGCTGCTCGCCCGAGGTAATGAAGGCGGCTGAAATTTCTACCTCGACGCGTCCGCCATATTCGCCGCGAACCACGGTTGCGAAGCGCCGCGTGGCGCCATTCTCGCGGATGTGCGCGATCAGGACGTCGACGTCGACGCCGACGCGGCCGAGCCAGCGATCCAGCGGTTCGCCTTTCGCCTGCGATTCCTGCGCGAGTTCGCAGAATTCAAGGAATGCCGGGTTGGCCATCATAATCCGGCGGTCCTTGTCGACGAGGACGAGACCATCGGGGAGCAGGTCGACAGCCTTGAGGACCGTGGAGCGGCCGATTACCCCGTCGGAGGCCTGCGCGCTGCCGGGAACGCTGAGGCGGACGAGGAAGTATGCGGTGCGGTTCTGTCTGACGAGTGAGGTCGTCAACAAGAGTTGACGGTGCGTCCCGGCCGTTGTGACGAGGACGCCTTCGACGCGGGGGCTCGTCTGTGCTGCGGCCAGGCTTTCCTGCGCGGTCGCCAGCGTTTCGTCGGAGAATAAATCGGAGAAAGCGCGGCCGGTTATTGCCCGCGTGCCGTTAGCCAGAAGCTGCGATGCAGCGGGATTGGCTTCGACAACTTTGAGCGTGCGCGCATCGACGATCAGAACGGCTTCGGTCGCAACCTGGAAGAGCGCCCGGTAACGCGTTTCGGACTGGCGCAGGCGCTCGTACTCGCGCTCCATGGCCGATTGAGCTTCGAGGATGCGCTGCTGCTGCGCGGCCTGAGGCCTGAGATCCTGGCCGACGATCAATGTGCGGCCCGTGCTGCCCAGGGGAACGGATGTGTAGCGGACGGGAAGGTCGGTATCGTCGGCGATTGGATGGTTGACCTGACGCCAGCGGATCTGGCGCGGCCCTTCGGGCGGCGAAAGAAGCTCCTGGGCCTTTTTGCGGGATTCCCTGGTGACGGTATCGACCCAGGAACTGCCGATCCATTGCTGGCCGATCGCTTCGGACAGATCCGGGATGCCCCAGGTGACATCCTTGACGTCACCTTTCTTGTCGACGACGAGCGCGACATCCGCCGTGGCCGCGATGACCCGTGCCGCGGAATCGGCCTTCAGGTCTCCGATCGTCTTTGTTGGCGCCTGGAACGGTTTCACGGCACTGCTCTATGGCGGGAAGGGCAGTGCCCCATTTCCCGCAGCTACCCGGGTTGCGTTTCGGAGCTGACAGCAGAGACTTGCTGCGTGTCATCCGAGAGTAGTCGCTCACCAATGCGAATCGCCTCTATTGCATCGATCGCCATCGCGTCAGCGCCTGTCGATCGCCACAAGTTCGGGTTCTCTAGGAAGGCGTTTCCACCGACCAGGACGGTCAGCTTCGGAGAGCAACTCTTCACGCGCAATATATCTATTTCAGAAGTCAACTGGTCAAGCCTATCGTCGGTCGACAAGGTCAAACCCACAACTTCCAGTTTGACCTCCGAGGCAATTTTGCAAATATCCTCGAAGGCCATATCGCCTCCACCGGCGACATCCCAGCCGTAAGCACGGTAAAGCTCCTCGACCATGAGCAGCCCGAATGTGTGTTGTTCGCCGCAAGAAGGGGCGAAGGCCGCGCGACCGCCAATCCGGCTGGCGCTTCGTCGTTCGGCCGGCAGCTTGGTCGATAAGTGGCGGACCGTCTGCTGCAGAACGGATACGCCGAGGGTCACTTCGACGAAATCGAGATCGTCGCTTTCCCAGAGCTGCCCCATCTGCCGGGCGGCGCCAGCGACAATCTCCGTCAGCACGAGGTCGATATCGCGCCCTTCTTCGAGCAGCTTTTCCACAAAGCGCACGGCGCCGGGTGTGCTCTCGCGCAGGGCGACATGGCAGAGCTGACGCGCACGAACGCTGCTCTGCAACTGAATGAGGGGCGTCTGGTCCGGCACGCCTTGTTGTCCGTTCGTAGAGCCGTGTGCCAACAATAGGCGCGGGATTATCTCGGTTTCCAGGTCAGATGCAAAGTTGATGCGAGTGTCAATCGAAGGCTTTGTATCCGGTGATTTCGTCTGTGGTTTCAGCAATGGTGCGGGCGGCACCTTGGGAAGGAGTTGGATACTGCCATCGTCGAGACGGCAGTTGATCCGAGGCGCGTGCGGCGTGCCCACCGGACGTCTTAGCGTCCTTACACGCTGCGGCGGCCTGACAATGGCCATTGGGGAATTTCCTTTATGAGTCTGTTCCACATCATCCGGGCTTTCTCTCAACCGGTTTACCCAGACCCTTCTTCGTCGATCCCCTTCCACATAGCTCAACAACATGAACTATCCCGCCTCATCTAAACATCAAGTCACAACGGCGACCAGCCTACTTCCGAGATTGTCTAGCCCGAAGGGCGTCGCGCGGCGATCCGTCGCCATAGTGAAATGAACGCCCCCAATATGTAAAGCTTGTTTTACGTCAACTTTGATTGACACTCTCGCCCAGGCAGTCCTACACTTCCCCTCAAGCGCACCCATGACACGACGTCGAAAGGTCGCGCGGGGAGTGATTAAATGCCGGGGTTCTCGAAGATCCGCTCACCAGCAAAACCGCTCTACACGCCGGAGGAGCGGCGGCGCCGCGATGCGTCGGTATGGACGACCGTCCAGGGCGTGCTGGCACCTCTGCAGTTCCTTGTCTTCCTGATCAGCCTCGGACTGGTCGCCTACTACCTTGCGACCGGCGAAGGCTATTTCGCCGCCACGCTCTCCATCGTCGTGAAGACCTTGGTGCTCTATGCGATCATGGTGACCGGCTCGATCTGGGAGAAAGAGGTCTTCGGCGAGTATCTGTTCGTCGAGGCCTTCTTCTGGGAAGACGTGTTCTCGATGCTGGTGTTGGCGTTGCACACCGCCTACCTCGTCGCGCTTTTCACCGGCGCCCTGACGCCGGGCGGCGAGATGCTACTGGCCCTGGCGGCCTATGCCACCTACGTGATCAACGCCGGGCAGTTTCTTCTCAAGTTGCGCGCGGCGCGCCTGGAGACGCCCGGCGATGCTGCGGCCCGCGACGGTGAACTGGCGGGAGGTGCAGCATGAACGCACCCGCCAAGTCCTTCACCGGTTCGCCATCGCCCGCGATCGGGCAGGGATGCACCTCGGCCCCGGTGCTGCGCGAGCGCGGCCAGCGAGAGGTGTTCTGCGGCCTGACCGGCATCGTCTGGATGCATCGCAAAATCCAGGACGCGTTCTTCCTCATCGTCGGCTCGCGGACCTGCGCGCATCTCATGCAGTCGGCGGCCGGAGTCATGATCTTCGCGGAGCCGCGTTTCGGCACCGCCATCATCGAGGAACGCGATCTGGCCGGACTGGCCGACGCCAACGCCGAACTCGACCGGGTTGTCGAGCGGCTGTTGTCGCGGCGGCCGGACATCAAGCTTCTGTTCCTGGTGGGCTCCTGCCCTTCTGAAGTGATCAAGCTTGACCTGAGCCGCGCGGCGCAGCGTCTCTCCCGCCAGTACATGCCGGAGGTTCGTGTCCTCAACTATTCCGGCAGCGGCATCGAAACGACTTTCACGCAAGGCGAGGATGCGTGTCTGGCGTCGCTCGTCCCGGAACTGCCGAACGAGGCGCCGGACGCCGGGTCACAGCTTCTTGTCGTCGGCGCGTTGGCGGACGTTGTCGAGGATCAGTTCCGCCGGCACTTCGCCGAGCTCGGAATCGAGCGTGTCAGCTTCCTGCCGCCGCGCAATTCGCGATCGCTGCCTCCGCTGGGTGCGAACACAAGATACCTCCTGGCTCAGCCGTTCCTCGGCGATACGGCGCGGGCGCTGGAGAAGCGCGGCGCGCGCCAGATCGCGGCGCCGTTCCCACTGGGCGCCGAGGGGACCACGCTGTGGCTCAAGGCGGCGGCGGACGCTTTCGGCGTAGACGCCGAGCGCTTCGCCAACGTAACGGCGGCGCCGCGGGCTCGCGCCGAGACGGCCTTGGAGCATTACCGTCCGACACTGTCGGGGCGGTCTTTATTCCTGTTCCCGGATTCGCAAATGGAGCCTTGTCTGGCGCGGATGCTCTCGCGGGAAATGGGCATGCGCCCGACCGAGATCGGTACGCCCTATCTCAACCGCCAGCACCTTGCCGAGGAACTGGCGCTCCTGCCTTCGGATGCGCGTCTCAGCGAGGGCCAGGACGTGGATCGACAGCTCGATCGCTGCCGCGCGGAGCGGCCCGATCTCGTGGTCTGCGGGCTTGGCCTCGCCAATCCGCTCGAGGCCGAGGGGATCGCCACCAAGTGGTCCATCGAGACGGTGTTCACGCCGATCCAGGGTTACGACCAGGCCGGCGATCTGGCCGAGATTTTCGCGCGGCCGCTGCGCCGCCGGGAAAGGCTGGAGGTGTAGGCCATGGAACTCGCGCTTTGGACATACGAAGGGCCTCCCCACGTCGGCGCGATGCGCATCGCCACCGCGATGAAGGGGCTGCACTACGTCCTGCATGCGCCGCAGGGCGACACCTACGCCGATCTCCTGTTCACGATGATCGAGCGGCGTAACCATCGCCCGCCGGTGACCTACACGACATTCCAGGCACGCGATCTGGGCGGCGATACCGCTGAGCTGTTCAAGACGGCCGCGCGCGAAGCCTATGAGCGCTTCCAGCCGGAGGCGATGCTTGTCGGCGCGTCGTGCACCGCGGAGTTGATCCAGGACGATCCCGGCGGTCTGGCGAAGACGCTGGGCCTGCCGGTGCCCGTCGTGCCGCTTGAGTTGCCGTCCTACCAGCGCAAGGAAAACTGGGGCGCCTCGGAGACTTTCTATCAGCTCGTGCGCGGGCTTCTGGCGGGCAAAGCGCCGGCGCCGGGAAGCGCGCGGCCGGAACGCGATGCCAGCAGCAGACCGCGCTGCAATCTGCTCGGGCCGACCGCCCTCGGGTTCCGTCACCGAGACGATGTCGTGGAACTGACGCGGCTTCTCTCGGCGCTGGGTGTCGAAATCAATCTCGTCGCGCCACTCGATGCGCGGCCCACCGATCTCCTGCGTATCCCTAACGCCGATTTCAACGTCGTGATGTACCCGGAGATTGCAGGCAGTGCGGCGCAGTGGCTGAAGCGGACGTTCGGTCAGCCGATGACGCGCACGGTGCCTATCGGTGTCGGTGCCACGCGCGATTTCCTCGCCGAAGTGGTGGAGATTGCGGGGCTCGATCCCGAAGCTGCGGTTCGCGCCGAACAAAACAGCCGGCTGCCTTGGTACTCGCGCTCCATCGATTCCACCTACCTCACCGGAAAACGGGCGTTCGTTTTTGGCGACGCCACGCACGCCATCGCGGCGGCCCGGGTGGCCCGCGACGAACTCGGGTTCGAGGTCGTCGGGCTTGGCACCTACGCACGCGAACAGGCTCGCGACGTGCGCAAGGCAGCTGAAACCTATGGCGTCCAGCCGCTGATCTCGGACGATTATCTCGCTGTCGAAGCGGCGATCACCGAAGCACAGCCGGAAATCGTTCTGGGCACCCAGATGGAGCGTCACATCGCCAAGCGGCTTGGCGTTCCGTGCGCGGTGATTTCGGCGCCGGTGCACGTGCAGGATTATCCGGCACGGTATTCGCCGCAGATGGGTTTCGAAGGCGCCAACGTGCTGTTCGACACCTTCGTGCACCCGCTGATGATGGGGCTCGAAGAACACCTGATCGGCATGTTCCGCGAAGACTTCGAATTCCATGCCGAAGCGGCGCCCTCGCATCTCTCTCATGGCGCCGCGGCCAAGCCGTCACCCTTGGCGGGCGACACTGGGGCCGTGTCGCCGGCGCAAGAAGACGGAGATGCGCGCGAGACCTCTGCGGACGATGAAATCGCTCCCGCTCCTCAGCGGCGTCCCGTCACCGCGTCGGAGATTGCGTGGCACGCCGAAGCCGAGGCGGAACTCAAGAAGATCCCGTTCTTCGTGCGCGGGAAGGCGCGCCGCAATACCGAGAAGTTCGCCTGCGAACGCGGGCTGCAGACCATCACCCTGGAGACCCTGTACGATGCAAAAGCCCACTTCGGCCGGTGAGACCGCGCCCGTGCGCGTGGTCATCGTCACGTTGGACAATCATCTCGCGAGCGCTGCCGAGCGCGCCGAGACGCTGCTTGCCGATGAACTGCCGGGTCTCGAAATCTCGCTGCATGCCGCCGCGACCTTCGCAAACGATCCCGGTGCCTTGGCCCGATGCAAGGCCGATATCGCGCGCGGCGACATCATCCTCGTCTCGATGCTCTTCATGGAGGATCACATCCAGGCGGTACTGCCGGCGCTGGAAGCCCGCCGCGAGACTTGCGACGCCATGGTTTCCATCATGTCGGCGGGCGAGGTGGTGCGGCTGACGCGGATCGGCCAGTTCCGCATGGACAAGAAAGAGCGCGGCGTGATGGCGCTCCTCAAACGGCTGCGTGGCGGCGGCAACAAGTCGAGCGCGCCGAGTTCGGGCGCGAAGCAGATGAAGATGCTGCGCCGGCTGCCGAAGATCCTGAAGTTCATCCCCGGTACCGCGCAGGATGTTCGGGCCTACTTCCTTACGCTGCAGTACTGGCTCGCCGGTTCGGACGATAACCTCGCCAATATGATCCGGCTGCTGGTCAGCCGTTACGCCGACGGCGGGCGGCGCACGCTGCGCGGAACGCTCGCCAGTGAACCGCCGGCCGAATATCCCGAGATCGGGCTCTATCATCCGCGTCTCGATCCGGCGATTGTCGAGGATGCGGATCTGTTGCCAGGGCTGCCAGGGAGACGGGCGGCCAGCGGCACGGTCGGTCTGCTCGTGATGCGCTCCTACCTCCTTGCCGGCAACACTCAGCACTACGATGCGGTCATCGCCGCGTTCGAAGCGCGCGGTCTCAAGGTCATGCCGGTATTCGCCAGCGGGCTCGACGCGCGGCCCGCGGTCGAGCGCTATTTCATCGATGCGCACGGCAACGCGAAAATCGACGTGCTCGTCTCCCTGACCGGCTTCTCGCTTGTGGGCGGTCCGGCCTACAACGACTCGGCGGCTGCCGAAGAACTCCTGTCGCGGCTCGATGTGCCATACGTCGCCGCGCACGCCGTCGAATTCCAGACGTTGGAGACGTGGTCGGAATCCGATCAGGGCCTTTCGCCGATCGAGGCGACGATCATGGTCGCCATACCGGAGCTTGACGGCGCGACGGGGCCGGTCCTGTTCGGCGGTCGGTCGTCGGAAGTCATGGACGGGCGCACGCGGGACATGCGCCCGGAACCGGAGCGCATCGACGTCCTGGCGGCACGCGTCGAAAAACTCGTCGAGCTTCGCAAGTCGTCGCGCCGGGACCGTAAACTCGCACTCGTGCTTTTCAACTTCCCGCCCAATGCCGGCGCCGTGGGTACGGCGGCATTTCTATCGGTTTTCGAGTCGCTGCATGCCACGCTCCGCGAACTCTCAGCGCAGGGCTATACGGTCGAGGTTCCCGAAACCGTCGACGATCTAAGGCGCGCCATTCTGGAAGGCAACGCGGCCGAATTTGGCGCGAATGCCAACGTCCATGCCCGCATCGGCGTCGACGATTACGTCCGCGGCGAAACGCATCTCGCCGAGATCGAGGCGCAATGGGGACCGGCGCCCGGCCGCCACCAGACAGACGGCCGGACAATCCACGTCTACGGCCGGCAGTTCGGCAACATCCTCGTCGGGGTGCAGCCGGCTTTCGGGTACGAAGGCGACCCGATGCGGCTCCTGTTCGAGAAGAGCTTCGCGCCGACACACGCCTTCATGGCGTTCTATCGCTACTTGCGGGAAACGTTCGCCGCGCACGCCGTCCTGCATTTCGGTACGCACGGCGCGCTGGAGTTCATGCCGGGCAAGCAGACCGGTCTCTCCGCCGCCTGCTGGCCGGAGCGGCTGATCGGCGAACTGCCCAACTACTACATCTACGCTGCCAACAATCCTTCCGAAGGTTCAATCGCCAAGCGGCGCTCGGCGGCCACGCTCGTCAGCTATCTGACGCCGCCAATCGCGCAAGCGGGTCTCTACAAGGGCCTTAGCGATCTGAAGTCGTCGCTGGAGCGGTGGCGCAGCCTGCCGCCGGAGGACGATGAGGAACGCAGCGCGCTGGCAAGCCTGATCCAGGCGCAGGCCGCCGAGGTCGAACTCGCGGACGCCGAACCGGCCTGGGAAGCGCAGACCGCGAAGGCCTACATCGATGGGCTCTGGGAAGATCTGCTTGAGTTGGAATATGCGCTCATTCCGCAAGGGCTGCATGTGCTCGGCCGCGCGATGACGGAAGGCGAGCGCTTCGATCTTCTGTCCGCGATGAACGAAGCTTCGCAGCTTGCCAAGCTGTCCGGCGATGCGATCCGGGACGTCATGTCCGGCAAGGACCCGCGTCGCGTAGCGCCAAGCCTGGGTGGCCCGGACACCTGCCAGGAGCGTTTGGAGGCACTGAATGAAATCGTGCGCGTCGACCGCCTGCTGTCGGAAAGCCAGGAGCTTCCCGCGCTGATCAACGCGCTCGATGGAAAGTTCGTGCGGCCGAGTCCGTCGGGCGATCTCCTGCGCACCGCAGATATCCTGCCCACGGGCCGCAACACACACGGCTTCGATCCTTTCCGCATGCCAAGCGCCTACGCGATCAAGGACGGCGCCGCGCAGGCCAGCCGCCTCATCGAGCGGCATATGGCTGCCGGGCACGAGCGTCCTTCGACCGTGGCGCTGGTGCTTTGGGGAAGCGACAACCTCAAGTCCGAAGGTGCGCAGATCGGTCAGGCGATGGCGCTCATGGGCACCCGGCCGCGCTTCGACAGTTACGGGCGGCTGTGCGGCGCCGAACTCGTTTCATTGGAAGAACTCGGCCGGCCACGCGTCGACGTGGTGATCACGCTGTCCGGCATCTTCCGCGATCTGCTGCCGCTGCAGACCAAGGTTCTGGCGGAGGCGGCGTATCTCGCGGCCGCTGCCGAGGACGAGCCGCTGGCGATGAACCCGATCCGCGCGCATGCGCTTGCCTACCAGGAGGCCAACGGCGGCACGCTGGACGATGCGGCGCTGCGCGTCTTTTCAAATGCCGAAGGCGCTTACGGGTCCAACGTCAATCACCTCATCGAGAATAGCTGCTGGCAGGACGAAGGCGAACTGGCGGACGCCTATACCAACCGCAAGGGCTACGCCTACCAGAGATCCGGAAAGCCGGTGCGGCAGCCGGAACTTCTGAAGTCGATCCTGTCGGGCGTCTCGCTTTCCTACCAGAACCTGGAGTCGGTCGAACTGGGCGTCACCACGATCGACCACTACTTCGACACACTCGGCGGCATCAGCCGCGCGGCCAGCCGCGCGAGCGGCGCCGACGTGCCGGTCTACATCGGCGACCAGACTCGCGGCGGCGGTGCGGTGCGCACACTGGCCGAACAGATCGCGCTCGAGACGCGGACCCGGACGCTCAATCCCAAGTGGTACGAGGGCATGCTGAGCCACGGCTACGAGGGAGTCCGCCAGATCGAAGCGCACGTCACCAATACCGTCGGCTGGTCGGCAACCACCGGCCAGGTTTCGCCCTGGGTCTATCAGCAGATCACACAGACCTTCCTGCTTGACCCAGAAATGCGCGCGCGTCTTGCCGCGCTCAACCCGACCGCCTCGGCGAAGGTCGCCAACCGGCTGATCGAGGCGCACGAACGAAATTACTGGACACCCGAGCCCGAGATGCTCGCCGCGCTTCGCGAAGCCGGGGAGGAACTCGAGGACCGTCTGGAAGGAATCGGCGTGGAGGCCGCAGCATGACCCTGGAATTCAAAAGCGACTGCGGATCCTGCCAGTCCGCCAATCCCCCCGATGGCGACGGCAGCGTGCAAGTGCATCTCGATCCGGCGATGAAGATCGACACGGCAAAGGTGTTCGCCATCTACGGCAAGGGCGGTATCGGAAAGTCGACGACGTCGTCGAACCTGTCGGTGGCCTTTTCCAAGCTCGGCAAACGAGTCTTGCAGATTGGCTGCGACCCGAAACACGACTCCACCTTTACGCTGACGAAGCGGCTGATCCCGACCGTCATCGACATCCTCGGCGAGGTGAACTTCCACTCCGAGGAACTGCAGGCCGATGACTTCGTCTTCGAAGGCTACAACGGCGTGATGTGCGTGGAAGCCGGCGGTCCTCCTGCCGGTACAGGTTGCGGCGGCTACGTCGTCGGGCAGACGGTGAAGCTTCTGAAGGAGCATCACCTTCTGGAGGATACCGACGTCGTCATCTTCGACGTACTCGGCGACGTCGTGTGCGGCGGCTTCGCGGCGCCGCTGCAACATGCGAGCCGGGCGCTGATCGTGACGGCCAACGACTTCGACTCGATCTTCGCCATGAACCGGATCGTTTCCGCCATCCAGGCCAAGTCGAAGAACTACGAGGTACGCCTGGGTGGCGTCATCGCGAACCGTAGCGACAGCACCGAAGAGATCGACCGGTTCAATGCGGAGACCGGCCTGAAGACTCTGGCACGTTTCCCGACCCTCGATGTCATCCGCAAGAGCCGGCTCAAGAAGGCCACCCTTTTCGAGATGGAGCCATCCCCGGAACTGGAGGCCGTGCAGCAGGAGTACCTGCGGCTCGCACAGGCGCTCTGGGACGGCGCCGATCCGTTGGAGGCCGCGCCCATGAAGGACCGCGAGCTGTTCGATTTCCTGGGATTCCAATGATGCCGACCGTCCAGTATCAGCGCCGCCGCATCGAACTTGAAGACTACTTCGACCGGACAGCGGTCGAGGCGTGGAAGCGGCTGACTTCCGACGTTCCGGTGAGCGGTATTCGCGCCACCGTGCGGGCGGGCCGCGAGCGGATGCGTCAGCGCATGCTCGCGGCGCTGCCGGCCGATCTCAGCGGTCAGCGTGTGTTCGACGCGGGCTGCGGCACCGGTGCCATGAGCTACGAACTGGCGCGCCGAGGCGCCGAGGTGGTCGCTGTCGACATCTCGCCCAACCTCATCGAGATCGCACGTCAGCGGCTGCCCGACGATATCGATCCGGCCCGGGTGACATTCGCCGTCGGCGATATGCTGCAAACCGCCGCCGGCGGCTTCGATCACGTCGTGGCGATGGATTCGCTCATCCATTATCCGGCCCCTGAAATGGTACGCGTCATCGAGGCCTTCGCCGGTTCCTGCCGCCGCAGCGTCGTCTTCACGTTCGCGCCGCGCACGCCGGCCCTGACAGCAATGCATGCGGTGGGTCGGCTGTTTCCGCGTTCCGACCGCGCGCCGGCGATCGAGCCGGTTGGCGCCACCAATCTCGAGCGCCGCATCGCTACGGCGTTGCCGCGCGACGACTGGAGCATCGCGGGTAGCGAGCGGATCGTCTCAGGCTTCTACACGTCTCAGGTGATGGAGTTGGTGCGCCGATGAAAGCGAAGAGCCAACAGCTTCGCGAATTCCTTGCGGCTCTCGGGCCGCGGGCGCTGCCGTTCGCGGACGCGGCGTCGAAGGAATTGCCGCTCGGCCGGTTGTTGCGCTTGTCCTTGTTCCAGGTCTCCGTCGGCATGGCGCTCGTTCTGCTGAACGGCACCTTGAACCGGGTGATGATCGTTGAGTTGGGAATGTCGGCTTGGCTCGTCTCGCTGATGGTCGCGTTGCCAATCGTTTTCGCGCCGCTCAGGGCGCTTATCGGATTCCGTTCGGACTTTCACAAGTCGGCGCTTGGCTGGCGCCGGGTGCCCTATATCTGGTTCGGCACCATGATGCAGTTCGGCGGCTTCGCGATCATGCCGTTCGCGCTTCTCGTTCTGACCATGGACATTCCAGAGAAGGCGCTTGTCGGTTACATCGCGGCGGCGGCGGCGTTCCTTCTGGTTGGCATCGGTATCCATACAACGCAAACGGCGGGTCTGGCGCTCGCCAACGACCTGGCGCCAGATGAAACGCGGCCGCGCGTGGTGGCGCTTCTCTATGTGACACTGCTCCTGGGCATGGTGGTGAGCGCGCTGGCCTTCGGGGTCCTCCTGCAGGACTTCACGCCGACCCGTCTCGTTCAATGCATCCAGGGCGCGGCGGTCGTTACGATCATTCTCAATTCCATATCGCTGTGGCAGCAGGAGCCGCTCGATGCAAAACGCGCCGCGGATACGACACCGCGACCGCCGTTCAAGCAGTCCTGGCGCGCCTTCCTCGCGGGTGGCCGCGCAAGCCGGCTGCTCGTCGTCGTCGGGCTTGGCACGGCCGGCTTCAGCATGCAGGACATCCTGCTCGAGCCCTATGGCGGACAGATCCTCAACCTCTCGGTCAGCGCAACAACGGTGCTGACGGCCCTGATGGCCGGCGGCTCGCTCGTCGGGTTCGCCATCGCCGCGCGCACGCTCAGCCGAGACGGCGACGCCTGCCGGCTCGCCGCGATTGGCGCGCTGGCCGGCTTACCTGGTTTCAGCGCTGTGATCCTCGCCGCGCCGATGGAATCGGATCTGTTATTCCGCATCGGCGCCACGCTGATCGGCTTCGGCGCGGGACTGTTCGCCGTCGGCACGCTGGCGGCGGCGATGTCCCTGGCGCGCGAGGGCCAGAGCGGTCTTGCGCTCGGGGCATGGGGCGCCGTTCAGGCCACCACCGCGGGACTGGCCATCGCGCTTGGCGGCGGGCTTCGCGACTGGATCTCGGCGCTGGCCGAAAGCGGAGCCCTGGGCCCGGTGCTTTCCGACCCCTCGGTCGGTTTCAGCTTCGTCTACCACCTGGAAATCGCGCTGCTGTTCGCAACGCTTGTCGCAATCGGACCGCTGGTTCGCCCCTTCGGCGCGTCAAGGCCCGCTCAACACCAACGTTTCGGCCTGGCGGAATTGCCCGGCTGAGTCGCGAAGGAGGATCAAGGAAATGCAAATCGGATTCACGGAACACATCGATCTGACACTCATCATTCTTTACGCCTTCTGGATCTTCTTCTTCGGCTTGATCGTCTATCTGCAGCGGGAGTCGCGGCGCGAAGGATATCCGCTCGAAGTCGAGGTTACCGGCAAGGTCCATGGAGATTCCGCACTGTGGACGCCGAAGCCGAAATTCTGGACGCTTCCGGAAGGCGGTACCAAGCAGGCGCCGCAGGCTGAACCGAACGAACCGGAGTTCCACGGCCGCCGTCTTTCGCGGCTGGACGGTGCGCCCTACGAGCCGACCGGCAATCCGCTTATCGAGGCTTTCGGTCCCGCTTCCTATGCGATGCGCGACGACATTCCGGATGTCACCGGCTACGGCGACATCAAGATCGTGCCGCTGCGTAGCCTCGATGAAATGGACGTTCTCGACGGCGATCTCGATCCGCGCGGCCTGCCGGTGATCGCCCGCGACGGCGAAACGGTCGGCAGCATCACCGACATCTGGGTGGATCGCTCGGAAAGCGTCGTGCGCTACTACGAGATCGAACTCGACGGCGTCGAGGGCGTCGCTGGCGGCGACGATACGGTGGTCGCCGGCGGGCGGCGGGTTCTCGTTCCCAACACCATGGTGGCGATCGTCAACTGGCGGCTGTTCGGACAACTGCCCGAGCCGTTCGTCCGCGTCGACTCGCTGACCTCCGAGCAGTTCGCGACGGTGCCCGTAACACAGTCGCCGGATCAGGTGACGCGGCTCGAGGAAGACCGCATCAGCGCCTACTACGCCGGCGGCCAATTCTTCAACCGAGAAGAGACGGCCGGAGGCCTGTGATGAGCCACGACGATTTCGCGTTCGAACCTGTACCGGGTCTGCCGAAAGCCTTGCCGAAGGGCGAGCAGATGCTGTGGCAATGCGCGCCCGGCTGGCGCTCGCTGGCCTGGCGGGGAATGTACGTCCGGCCGGTCGCCTTCTATTTCGCGGCGATCATGCTGTGGCGTTTCGGCGAGGCGATGTCCGGCGGTGGCTCGGTTGTCGCGGGTGCCTTCTACGCGGCCGAACTGCTGCCGGCCGCGGTGCTCGCCATTGCCGTCCTTGTCGGCCTTGCGTGGATCTACGCAAAGTCGACGCTCTATACGTTGACCAACAAACGGGTTGTGATCCGTTCGGGCGTCGCCATGCCGATGACGGTCAACATTCCCTACCGGCTCATCGACGGCGCGTCGCTCAGCCTGCGCGCCGACGGCAGCGGCGATCTTCCCCTGTCGATCCGGCCTTCCGCGAAGGTCTATTCGCTGGCCCTGTGGCCGCATCTTCGGCCATGGAACTTCGGCCGTCCCCAGCCGATGCTGCGCGGCGTGGCGAAGGCGGAGCGGGTCGCGGGAATCCTGACGGCGGCGCTTGAAGCCAGCATGGCGGAGGAAGCCGGTGCGACGGAAGGAGCCGCCGTCGCGAAGGCGTCGCCGCAGGTCCGCGTCGCCGCCAGCCGCACCGAGCGTCCGGCCGTCGCCTCGGCAAGGCTTCCGGCGCATGAAAACCTGCAGGGGGCGATGTCATGAGAAGCAATCGCGATGCAATGCGGCGGGAGCAGATTTCAAGGCGAGCGATCCTTGCCGCGGGCTGCCTCGTGCTGTTCGCGCTGGCGTCCGTCACGGCCAGCCGGCTGCTTGGCTACAAATGGGAATGGCGCCCGGACGGCACGGTTGTCGCACAGCGCGCCATCTCCTTCGAACAGGGCGACGACGGTGTCGTCTCGGTCCGAGATGCCCGCACCGGAGAGGTGCTGGGCAACTACCCGTTCAACAAGAACGCTTTCATGCGCACGGTGATGCTGTCGTTTCGCCATGAACGGGCCAGGGTGACGTCAACGGGTCTCGCGCGTGAGCACCGCGTGCCCTTCAATATCGAACAATGGGACGACGGTCGGGTGACGGTCTCCGATCCTGTGTCCGGGCGTTCGATCGAAATGGCCGCGTTCGGCCGCCACCAGGTGGAAACGTTCGCGGCGTTGCTGCACTGAAAAACAAAAACAAGAAGAAGACGCGTCATAAGGGAACGGAAGAAAATGCTAGCCAATCTCATACCAATAAGCCGACGCTTCGACGTCGACTGCACGATCGAGGTGGAGAACACCTTCGAAAGCCTGCACGCCCACGTGATCCTCGATGGCGATATTGAAATCGAACCGGGCGACAGCGTTAAAGTGCACGGCGATACGGTCCGCGTGCCTTACGGCGAGAAGTGCGTGCTGCGCCGCCGCGCGACCGTGACCCGCGCCGGGTGGCTCGAGCGGAAATGGACCCGTGCCACCGGCGACCTTGAATTCATGGAACTGTGCGAATTCAGCTTTTCCTCGGGAGGCAAGCTATGACCATCGGCATTCCCGGCGCTCCCAATGAGAGCACGCGCAAGGCTCAGGAAGACTCGCTCCTCGCCCCGCGCTTCTACACGACCGATTTCGAAGAACTCGACCGCCTCGACGTCACGCCCGTTCGCCGCGAATGGGACGAACTCATCGCGGAAATGAAGAGCGACCCCAATAAAGGTCACTTCAAGCGAACGGAAGCCTGGGACGATTTCGATATCAATGAGCTGCCGGAGGGGCTGAGAAAGGAATTCGTCGACTTCCTCATTTCATCGCTGACGGCCGAGTTCTCGGGCTGCGTGCTGTATGCCGAGATGAAGAAACGCGGCAAGAACCCCGATGTCAAAGAGCTGTTTTCGCTGATGAGCCGCGATGAGGCGCGTCATGCCGGTTTCATTAACGACTCGCTGAAGGATATCGGGCTCAACGTCGACCTCGGCTTTCTGACGCGGCAGAAAAAGTACACATTCTTCAAGCCGAAGTTCATCTATTACGCCACTTATCTCTCCGAGAAGATCGGTTATTCGCGCTATATCACGATCTATCGCCATCTGGAGAAGCATCCCGAGCGGCGAATTCACCCGATCTTCAAATGGTTCGAGAAGTGGTGCAACGACGAGTTCCGCCATGGCGAGGCCTTCGCACTCCTGATGCGAGCCAATCCGCATCTCGTCGAGGGGATGAATAAGTACTGGGTGCGGTTCTTCCTGCTCGCCGTGTACGCGACGATGTACGTGCGCGACCATGCCCGGCCTCACTTCCATGAGGCACTCGGTATGGATCCGACCGAGTACGACTACCGCGTCTTCTCGATCTGCAACGAGATCACCAAACAGGTCTTCCCGGTGCAGCTCGATATCGACAGCCCGAAATTCCGCCAGCGCATGGACCGGCTTCGCGAGATCAGCGAGAGACTCGAGGAGGCCAAGGCGCAGGGCGGCGTGGTCGGACGGGCGAAGGCGATGGGGCTTTGGTCGCAAGCGGCCTGGACCTTGTCGCGGCTTTATTTCCAACCCGTGAAGTCGAACGAACTGCCGGATTCGAGCCGGCTCGTTCCGGCCTGGTAGGAGCGCAAGATGACGCTGGAAGCAGGGCTGGCTATAGCGGTCGCGGCGTTTGCCTGGTGGTTTTCCACCGGGCTACTCCTGCTTCTCAACCGGCTGCCGAGGCGGACATTTCCGTACAGCCTCGCGGCCACGACGGTTGTCGCCGCCGCCGGGGTGGCGGCCATCTACGTTTCGCGTGACTGGACCACTACGGCGGGGGCGTATCTTGGGTTTTTCGGCGCGCTTGGCGTATGGGCGTGGCATGAGCTGAGTTTCCTCACCGGGCTGATCGCCGGGCCGCGGCGTAGCGATTGCCCGGCCGGACTGGCGGGGTGGAATCGCTTCAAGGCGGCGACCGAAACGCTTATCACGCACGAGGTGGCGATCCTCGTGACGGCCGTGGCATTCATTGCGCTGTTGTGGGACAGCGCCAACCCTACCGCGCTCGTTACTTTCATGGCGCTGTGGATCCTGCGCCTCAGCGCGAAGCTCAACATCTTCCTTGGCATTCCCAATCTGAGTGAAGAATTCCTGCCGGCACACCTGGATTATCTGAAGACGTATTTCCGCAATGCGCCGATGAATGCGCTGTTCCCGTTTTCGGTAACGCTCGGGACGCTCGGGGCCGCGGCGGTAGCGATGCCGGCGTTCGGACCCGGCGCCACAGACTTCGTGACCGTTTCGGCGGTCCTCGCCGCGACGCTCATCGCGCTCGGCGTTCTCGAACATTGGCTGATGGTGCTTCCCGTTGCGGATGCCGCGCTATGGCGCTGGGCACTGCGGAACGGCGCGAGGGAAGAGCCGGCCGGCGGGGCGTGCGGCGATGCCGTGGCGACGGGGAAACGCGCGCCTTTGACGCAATTGCACCGATTGAATCGCAAACCAGAAGAGATAGGCAAACGAGCGGCTTTCGCATCCGCGCTCGTGGGAGGACGGACATGACCATGGACTACGCCAAGAAATTCGACGACGCGATTGCCCAGCTCCACCGCGAGGGGCGCTACCGGGTGTTCGCCGACCTCAAGCGGCGCTGCGGCGAGTTCCCCCGCGCGGCGCACCTGGGCGTCCAGCATGGCGCGGGCCTATCGCCCGAATCGCGCGAGATCGCGGTGTGGTGCTCCAACGACTACCTCGGCATGAGCCAGCACCCCAAGGTGCTCGCGGCGATGCACGAGGCGATCGACACCGTCGGCGCCGGTTCCGGCGGCACGCGCAACATCTCCGGCACGACGCACTACCACGTGCAACTCGAAGCCGAGATCGCCGACCTGCACGGCAAGGAATCGGCGCTGCTTTTCACCTCCGCGTTCGTCGCCAACGACGCCACGCTGGATACCGTGCAGAAGCTCATTCCCGGCACGGTCATTTTCTCGGACGAGAAGAACCACGCCTCGATGATCGCCGGCATCCGCCATGGCGGCGGCATGAAGCACATCTGGCGCCATAACGACCTCGCCGACCTGGAGGCGCTGCTGCGGCAGTACCCGAAGGAGACGCCGAAGATCATCGCCTTCGAGTCGGTGTACTCGATGGACGGGCACATCGCGCCGATCGCCGAAATCTGCGACCTGGCCGAGAAGTACGGCGCCATGACCTACCTCGACGAGGTGCACGCGGTCGGCCTCTACGGCCCGCGCGGCGGCGGCATCTCCGAGCGCGAGGGCGTCGCCCACCGGGTCGACATCATCAACGGCACGCTGGCCAAGGGTTTCGGCGTGATGGGCGGCTACATCGCCGCCAGCCGCGCCATCTGCGACGCGATCCGCTCCTATGCGGCGGGCTTCATCTTCACGACCTCGCTGGCGCCGGCCATCGCGGCGGGCGCGCTCGCCTCGATACGCCACCTCAAGTCGTCGACCGCCGAACGCGAGCGCCATCAGGAGCGCGCGGCGACGTTGAAGCGCCGCCTCGCCGACGCCAACCTGCCGGTGATGGACAACCCCAGCCACATCGTGCCGGTAATGGTCGGCGATCCGGTGCACTGCAAGGCGGTGACGGACGCGCTGCTCGAGCACTACGGCATCTACGTTCAGCCGATCAACTATCCGACCGTGCCGCGCGGCACCGAGCGCATCCGCCTGACGCCCGGTCCGTTGCACACCGACGCGCTGATGGATCATCTGGTGGCTTCGCTGACGGAGCTGTGGGAACGCTGCCCGGTCGCCAAGGGCCAGTACGTCCGCCTCGCGGCGGAATAGCCACTTTAGAGCGGCCAACACTGCGCAGGCGCGTGTTGGGCTGGGAAGTGTGGGCGGAACCAGTCCCACACGACTTTAGGAAGTGTGGGCAAAGACCGAGAACGCCCCACACGACTTTAGGAAGTGTGGGCAGGAAGAGCGCGGGCAAGCCGGTGTGGTGTTTTGCTGCGCACACTCGGCAAGCCGGTGTGGCTTGTCTTTCCGCACACTCGGCAAGCCGGTGTGCTTTGTCTTTCCGCACACTCGGCAAGCCGGTGTGCTTTGTCTTTCCGCACACTCGGCAAGCCGGTGTGCGGTTGGCCAATCGAAGTCCGTCAATTCGGGGCAACCGCTTAGCCGCAAGGATCGTATAGTGTGCAAGACAGGCCAGGGCCGCGACTTTGAGTTTTGCCTCGGATGAAGCTGACGTCGCTCGCAGACTTCATCGACGCTGCACCGGCCGCACACCGATCGCCCCGAGAAAGCATGTCCGATACCACGACCATTCCCGCCATCGCCCCAAACGGCCGGCTCTATCCCATCGAAAAGCTCGCCGCGCATCGGGATGGGGGCGTCCTGCACCTCGCCATCTCGATCTTCGTGTTTTCGCGGGGGCGGCTCCTCCTGCAGCGCCGCGCGGCCGGCAAGTATCACAGCGGCGGATTATGGGCCAACACATGCTGCACCCATCCCGACTGGCACGAGAACATCGAAGCTGCGGCGCATCGGCGGCTTGCGGATGAACTCGGTCTCAGCGTGCCGTGGCTGGAGAAGCGCAGTGTGATCGACTATCGCGCGCAGGTCGCCGACGATCTTTGGGAGCACGAGCGGGTGCATGTCTTTCGCTTCGCGACGGATGACGACATGCCGTTGCCGCAGCCCGTCGCCGCGGAAGTCTCGGAAACCCGCTGGGTAGCGATGCCGGACCTGCACGCCGAGATGGCGCGCTCGCCCGAGACCTTTGCGCCCTGGTTCCGGATCTATCTTGATCGCTGGGCCGAACTCGATCTCGAGGAGGCGCTGGACAGCCTCCCGCCGATGCGCGCCGGCCGGGATTAAACGACGCACTTCAGTCCATCGAGGCGGTGGACTCTTCCCCAAATCCGGCGCGCGAGGGCCGGCTGAGGCAATCGGCCCGTTCATCCTGCTTATCATTGAATTGCGCGTGGCGGGCAGATTGGCTAGAGCATCATCCGACCTGACGGCCTCGATATAACGATCCGCAGGTCGGCTAAAGACGGCCTGAAATCTTAGAGTTAGAGCAGTTGCGGCCGATCCGTTGACCGCTTCAGCGGTTACGCCGGACCGGATTCTACACTTGGCAGCCGCCACCGCTGGGCGAGGGCTAAGCCGGCAAGGCTCAAAGATTTCAGCGCACGCTGGGGAAGGCGGTAGGACGTGAAGATCTGTATTATCGGCGCGGGGTACGTCGGGCTGGTCTCGGCAGCCTGTTTCTCCGAGTTCGGATGGACCGTGACGTGCGTCGACAACGATCCGGCCCGGCTGGCGCAGATGTCCGAAGGCAAGTCGCCCATCTACGAGCCCGGCCTCGACGACCTGATGAGCCGCAACATGGCCGCCGGCCGCCTGAAATTCTCCGGCGACCTCGGGCCGGCCGTGTCCGAGGCGGATGTCGTGTTTCTCGCCGTGGGGACGCCGATGCGGCGCGGCGACGGTTATGCCGATCTCTCGTACGTTTACGGCGCGGTCAGTGAACTGGCCCCGCATCTCAAGGGCTTCACCGTCATCACGACCAAGTCGACCGTGCCGGTAGGGACCAGCCGCGAAATCGAAAAGCGGTTGCAGGAACTGCGCCCCGACGGCGAATACGCCGTCTGCTCCAACCCCGAGTTCCTGCGCGAAGGCTCCGCGATCCAGGATTTCACGCATCCCGACCGGGTGCTTGTCGGCGTCGACGATCCGCGCGCCCGTGAAGTCATGGAGCAGCTCTACAAGCCGCTGTCGCTGCGCAACGCGCCGGTCGTGTTCGTCAGCCGGGAGTCCGCGGAACTGGCGAAGTACGCGGCGAACGCTTTTCTCGCCCTCAAGATTTCGTTCATCAACGAGGTCGCGGATCTGTGCGAAGCCGTGGGCGCCAACGTCCAGGAAGTCGCGCATGCCATCGGCAAGGACCGCCGCATCGGCGAGAAGTTCCTGCATCCCGGGCCGGGTTACGGCGGCTCGTGTTTTCCAAAAGACGTTTCCGCGCTGGTACGCACGGCGCGTGAAAACCGCTCGCCGCTGTCGCTGATCGAACAGGTTCAGTCCGTCAACGACGAACGGAAGATCGCGATGGCCACGCGCATCGAGCGGCTTGCCGGTGGCTCCGTTCGCGACAAAACGATTGCGGTTCTCGGCGTGACCTTCAAGCCGAATACCGACGACATGCGCGAGGCCCCCAGCCTCGTCATCGTCCCGATGCTTCAGGAGCGCGGCGCGACCGTGAAGGCCTACGATCCGCAGGGCCGCAAGCAGGCCGAACCGATGATGCCCGGCGTGGAGTGGTGCGCGTCGGCGATTGACACGACGGACGGTGCCGATCTCCTCGTTATCCTCACCGAGTGGAACGAGTTTCGCGCTCTCGATCTCAAGGATGCGCGGCAACGCATGCGTGGCGACGGGCTCGCCGACCTGCGCAACATCTTCGATCCGCGCAAGGCGGTTGAAGCCGGCTTCCGCTATGACAGCATCGGGCGGCCGCAGCGCGACGACTGAAACTCCAAGGCGCCTGGCCGTGTGAAAGCGCTTCGCATCCGCGTTGCTCCCAGCGACGCGTTTATTCGGGCATTTTTCCGGCTTGGCCAGTCGGTGGAGCGGCGCCGGTTTCGTCCGGAGCTGTATCGTCTTCTGCCGTTGGCTGGGTGAGCATGATTTCGGGCGGCGTCTTCGGTTCGGTAACCGGTGCTTCGGTGGCGTCCGGCGAGGGTGCTTCTTCTTCGTTCACCACAGGCCCGTTCGGAAGCCCGGATTTCTTTTCGGACGTAGCCGGAGCGCCCTCGCTCTTTTCGTTCGATTCACCGTCGTGGTCCTCGGAGATTTTGGCCGCCGACCGCTCAGGTTCGGCGAGCGGGATGGGTTCGCTCGCTGGAGCGGTTTTATCGACGTCGGGGCGGGCCGCTTCCGAGGCTTTCGTTCCCGGCTTGCTCGCGGGGCTGGATTCATCCTCAGCCGTCGCGGTCGCAGAACTGGAATCCGCCCCGGCGTCGGCGGCCTCGGTCTTCTCGGCAGGAGCGGTTTTCCCCTCAGCCAACGACGAAGGGGCCGGTGCCGTTGTCCGCCGGTCCTGCTGGCCATCCTTCGGCGCTCCCGCGTCAGGTTTCACCGCATCCGCCGCCTTATCGCCACCGCCCGAACCATCGGCGGCCCCATCCGCCGATTTCGTGACATCGGCCGGCTCGTCTTTAACAACCGGAAGGGCGACCGGATCTGCCCTTGCCGGAGCGGTCTCGGCGTTACTCGCGGCTTCCGGCTTCCTGGCGCTGTCGCCGCCGCTGAGGAATGTTCCGCCATAGAGAACCGCGAATGTCAGGACGGCTCCGATGGCCACTAAGGCTGCCACGGAGGGCATGTCGGCGGATGAAGGCCGGCCAGCATTTTTCTGGGCTGCCGACACCGACGCGTTGGCGTTCCCGGCCACAGAGACGGTTTTTGCCGCGGTAATCTGGGCGGCGTCGCGATAGGCGACGACAACCACCGAGGTATTGTCCTGATGCGGTGCGCCGACCGCTTCGACGGCGGCGGTCAACGCGGTCGCGATTTCGGAGGCCGTGGCATCCTTATTGCTCGCGAGAACGCTTCTGATTTGTTCTTCGGACAGCGTGATAAGGCCGTCGCTGGCAAGCACCACGAGGTCGCCTGGGGCGAGCGCCACACCATCGTCGTTACGATCGATCAAGGATATCTCGCCGCCGATCAATGCCGAACGCAGCGCATTGCGCTGGGGATGGGTGGCGGCTTCCTGTGGGGTGAGTTCGCCGAGTTCAACGGCCTTTTGGAGAAGCGGTGCCAGTGAGTGATCCTCGTTGAGACGCTCAAGGCTGCCGTCCTCGCGGCGAAAACGCAGGAGAAGCGAGTCGCCGATACTGATCCAACGCAAGCGGCTTCCGCCAACGATACAGCCGATGAGGGTACACCCCATTCCTTTCAGGTCGGGTGAGCGTTCCGCCTCTTCCGCGATGGCTTGGTTGGCGCCATTCACCGCATCGGCCAGAACGTCGCCGCCGATCGTCTCATGGCTTTCGCAGTCCGCCAATTTGCGCAGGAAAAGCTCGGCCGCCAGAGCACTTGCGCGGGCACCGCCGGCGTGGCCGCCCATCCCGTCCGCCAGAACGGCGATCGCGGCTTCGGCCACGCGATGCTGTGCGCCATCCGGAGCGGCACCGGTTGCCGTATCCTGAAGCGCGAGGAGACGCGTTCGCGTCGTATCCTCCTGGCGCTGGCGCCGCCCGATCCATTGGGACTCGCCGACCTCAACTGCGTTCGTCATGGGCTCCCGATCATAGGTTTACGCGGCTGGATCCCCGTTTTCGTCTCTGAAACTACGGGTAACCGGCATGGAAAGGCAAACGCCGCGCGCCGACGGCTGCAAGGCCGACGCTTGGGATATGCCAAGAACACGGCTGCATCACGGTGCCGTGCGGCCAAAGCGGAACCTAAGCCAGACAAGCCGAATACGTCGTAACCCGGGTGACAGACGAATCGCCGGTTGATCCGACCAAGCGTCCGGGACGTTGGCGAGCGTACAGCCGTTGCCCCGCGTAGGCTTCGGTGCGGAGCGACCGAACAGCGAATAGGTTCTAAGAAACGTGGCCGGAGTCGAAACAAGCCGAGAGATAAACGGATCGGTGGGAGTGATCCCCCTCGTCGCCCGGTTGCTGGGATGGGGCGGCGTCATACCGTTTGCGTTTTTTGCCGCCGCAGTGGTCGCGGGACTGGATACTCCAGGGATCGACCCCGAGCGCGCTCTCATCTCGTACGCCGCGATCATCCTTTCATTCATGGGCGCCGTGCATTGGGGCATCGCAATCGCTTTGCCGCCGGAGCAAGCTTCGAGGCGTGACCGTCTCATGGCCATCAGCGTCCTGCCCGCGCTTGTAGGCTGGGCGGCATTATTGATGCCATTCGTTGTGGGGGGCGTCGTCCTTGCACTGACGTTTGCCGTGCTCCTGGCGTTCGACATTTCCGTGGTTCGCGGCGGCCTCGCTCCGCAGTGGTATCGCAGCCTGCGATGGCAACTCACGCTGGCGGTCCTCGTTTGCCTCCTGGGCGCCGCGGCTGCCGCGGTTCCAGGTTGAACACCAGTCACGACCGGTCCCGCATCAACGCAAGATCCGAATGAAAGGGCAGGCGAATGACATCGCAGCCGCAAAACAACGCCCTCGTCGTCGGTGCCACGGGCGGGATCGGCGGCGCTTTCGTGGAACAACTGAGCCGACGTCCGGGTGCCGGCATCACATACGCATGGGCTCGCCATCCCGAAAACATAGCGGTCAAAGGGCAGGGCATCGTTCCCGCGGCGGTCGATATCACGGATGAAGAGAGCATCGCGGCTGCGGCTGAGCAACTCGAACCGGTCGATTTGGCCATCGTCGCGACCGGTATCCTGCACACCGACGCCGGCATCGGTCCGGAAAAGTCGACGCGAGACCTCGAGGCCGGGCACCTCGCCGAAGCGTTCGCCGTCAACGCGATCGGCCCGGCGCTGCTGGCAAAGCATATTGTGCCGAAGCTGCGCCGCGATTCACCGGTGGTGTTCGCGGTTCTATCCGCGCGCGTTGGGAGCATCGCCGATAACCGCATCGGCGGCTGGTATGGCTATCGCGCGTCGAAAGCGGCGCTCAATCAAATCATTCGCACGTTGGCGGTCGAGGTGGCGTGGAGTCATCCGAAAGCGGTCTGCGCGGCGCTGCATCCCGGTACCGTCGATACGGGACTTTCCGCTCCGTTCCAGGACAAGGTGCCGGCAGCACAGCTCTTCTCCCCCGACCGCGCCGCCTGCCAACTGCTCGAAGTAATCGATGGCCTCAGCCGGAAGGATAGCGGCGCGCTGATCGCGTGGGACGGCACGCCGATCCCCTATTGAGCGAAGGGCGCTAATGCCGACACGAAAGAACAAAGCGCAGGGCCTGAACGTCGTGTGGTTCAAGCGCGACCTCAGGGTCACCGACCACCGTCCGCTGGCCGAGGCGGCGGCTGCAGGCGCGGTTGTGCCGCTCTACATCATCGAGCCTGAAATCTGGCGCCAGGCCGATGCCGCAGGCCGCCACTGGGCGTTCGTTTCCGAATGCCTCGCCGAACTGAACGACGATCTCGGGGCGTTGGGCCAGGAACTCGTCGTCGCCATAGGCGAAGCCATCGACGTGCTTTCCGCGATCCATGACAAAAGCGGTATTGCCGGCCTTTACTCGCATGAGGAAACAGGTAACGGCTGGACCTATCGGCGCGATCTTGCCGTGTCCGAATGGTGCCGAGCTGCCGGCGTGCCGTGGCACGAGGCAAGGCAATCCGGCGTCGTTCGGCGGCTGGCCACGCGGGATGGCTGGGCGAAACGCTGGGACCGGCAAATGTCGGAAAGCGTGACGGCGCCGCCATCGGCGCTTCGGCCGCTGCCGTTGGACCTGCCCGGGCGTGTCAGGATTCCTCAGATTCCGTCGGCCAGGGAGCTCGGCCTTGGCGACGATCCTTGTCCGCAGCGACAACCCGGCGGGCGCGCCGCCGCGATGCGGTGCCTGAGGACCTTCCTCGAAGAACGTGGGGAACCGTACCGGCGCGCCATGTCGAGCCCCCGCGAAGGGGCGGTCGCCTGCTCGCGGATCTCTCCACACCTCGCCTTCGGAACGCTCGCCATGCGCGAAGTCGTCCACGCGACACGCGCCCGCCAACGCGAACTCAAGCAGGGTGCGCAGAACGGTAAGAACGTCGGCCGGTGGCGGGGGGCGCTGGTGTCGTTCGCGGGCCGGCTGCACTGGCGCGATCATTTCATGCAGAAACTGGAAGACCAGCCCTCGCTGGAATTCGAAAACCTGCATCGCGGATACGATGGCCTGCGCCCGACGACGCCTGATTCAGAACGGCTCGAAGCATGGCGGCGTGGGGAAACCGGCTGGCCGTTTGTCGATGCGTGCATGCGTGCGCTCATTCACACCGGATGGATGAATTTCCGCATGCGCGCCATGCTGATGTCTGTCGCGAGCTACCACCTCTGGCTCCATTGGCGCGCGCCCGGCGAGCATCTCGCGCGGCTCTTCACCGATTACGAGCCCGGCATTCACTGGCCGCAGGCGCAGATGCAGTCCGGTACCACGGGCATCAACACCGCGCGCATCTACAACCCCGTCAAACAGGGCTACGACCAGGACCCGGAGGGCATGTTCGTTCGCCGCTGGCTGCCGGAACTCGCCGCGGTGCCTGACGCTTTCCTGCATGAGCCGTGGAAATGGGAGGATGCCGGCCGCGTTCTTGGCCGTGATTATCCTTTTCCCATTCTCGACCATCTCGATGCTGCGAAAAGCGCGCGTCGGAAGATCTGGGCCGTTCGCGGCAGCGAGGCTTATCGAAATCTGGCTGACCGCATCCAGCAAAAGCACGGGAGCCGCAAGAGTGGCATCCCCATGCGCGGCCAGGAGCGCCAGCGCGCCTCGCCGGGCGGGCGCGGCAAGGGCGGCCGTAAGGCTTCGGGCAGTCAGACGTTCAGTTCGGGCAGCGAGCGCCAACTCGGGTTCGACTTGGAGGTCACAGACGCGCCGCCTCGGCCAGCGGCCGGTGATGTTCGCAAGGGCAAGAGTGCGGCGGCCCGCAAAAAGGGAAAACCGGAATGATCGAATTGCCTCTGACCGGGGGAGCGGACCGCCTCGCGGAAGTCGCCTTCACGCCGACCCGCGCGGCCGGATTGGTGCGCCTGCAAGCGTTCGTGCCCCGCAGCGGACGCGCCTACGCGGAGACACGGAACTACGATTTCGGTCCGGACGACCGCTCCAACGTTTCCGCCCTCTCCCCCTGGATACGTCATCGCCTCGTGACAGAGGAAGAGGTGTTGGCGGCGACGCTGGCTCGCTTTCGCCCGTCGACCGCGGAGAAATTCATCCAGGAAGTGTTCTGGCGGGCTTACTTCAAGGGCTGGCTGGAACAGCGCCCGGTTGTCTGGAGCAATTATAGCGCCGATGTCGCGGGCCTCGTTGAGCGACTGGGCCGCGATGTGGACCTTCTCGACCGCTACAGCGAAGCCATTGAGGGGCGGACGGGTCTTGCCTCGTTCGATACCTGGGCGCGCGAACTCGTCGCCACGGGCTACCTCCACAATCATGCGCGCATGTGGTTCGCCTCGATCTGGATCTTCACGCTGGAACTGCCCTGGCAGCTCGGCGCCGACTTCTTCTATCGGCATTTGCTGGATGGGGACCCGGCTTCGAATACGCTTTCCTGGCGTTGGGTCGGCGGCTTGCACACCAAGGGCAAGACGTATCTCGCGCGGTCGAGCAACATCGCCAAATATACCGATGGCCGCTTTGACGGCGCCGGTCCGCTGGCCACTGCCGCCCACGCGTTGGACGAAAACCATGCCGCGCCGAAAGTGCCGTTGCGCAGCGCCGCCAATGAACGGGTTCAAGCGTTGGACCGCCCCTTCGGACTTCTACTCTCCGACGAAGACGCGCATCCCGAAACGCTTCCGCTTCCATCGGCGCCTAAAGCTGTTTTTGCAATGAGTTGCGTTAGACGCCGAGCGCGAGGGCCGACAGGAGAGCCCGCGATTGCTTTTTCAGAAGGCGCGGTTCGCGATGCGCTTATCCGGTCGCGCGAGCATTTTCAGTGCTCCGGCGAAGAAGGGCCGTTCCCCGCAGACACACCGGCAGACGAACCCGCGGCCAGGGTCGTGGACTGGGCGCGGGCACAACGGGTTTCGGCCATCGTCACGGCATTCGCGCCGGTCGGGCCGACGCACGAATTCCTAAATGTGCTGCGTCCGCATTGCGAAGCGAATGGCATCGAGTTGCTCGAAGTCCGCCGGGACTACGACACCCACGCCTGGCCGCACGCGACCAAGGGCTTCTTCGCCCTGAAGAAGAAGATCCCTGCGCTTCTGGAGCTTGGCGGACTGGCGTAGCGCGGCTCGCGGTGCCTGTTGCTTCGCCGCTACCTGCTCGGCATGGTCGATACAATGCCGAGCCGTCGAATCGCGTGCGCGCGTGCGCTGCTTCGGGAAGGTGAAAACGGCGCTTCAAAACGACATCTAACATCCTGCTTTATATGAGGTATTCCGCCCTTCTGCGACTTATGTCCCAAAAGTACAGTTGACCTGTGCTCCGTCGCCACGCCAAGTTGCCGCATCCTGTGGCGAAAAATGACGCCAAAAGGCGGCACACGGAGGAAATCCCTATGCTCAAGGCGCTGGTCATCGATGCCGGCAAGTGCACTGGTTGCAAACAGTGCGAAATGGCGTGTTCGCTCGAGAACGAGGGCGAATTCAACGTCGCGAAATCCCGTATCCGCGTATTCGACTTCCACGAAGAAGCGCGGTTCGTTCCCTATACCTGTACCCAGTGCGCCGAAGCCTGGTGCCAGCAGGCGTGCCCGGTCAACGCCATCACGACCGACGGCATGGGCGTGAAGATCGTTCACGAAAACCTCTGCGTCGGCTGCAAGGTGTGCACCATCGCCTGCCCGTTCGGCACAGTGAACTACAACGCCTCGACCGGAAAGGTGATCAAGTGCGACCTGTGCGGCGGCAGCCCCTGGTGCGCCGATGCCTGCCCGACCGGTGCCATCACCTATCAGGACACCGAACAGGCCGGCTTCGACAAGATGAAGGTCTGGGCGGCGCAGGCAGCCAATGCCACGACGCATGAAGGTCCGAACACGCCGAAGGCCTCGACGGCCAGCGGTTCCGGCCACTGAGACCATCCGCTAACGCACGCCAACACCGGGCAACGTTCTTGGATCGCATCCGGCCTCACCAAGAAGCTGAGGCAGTATCCGGCGCACCGGCTAAGGCAATCGATATTCGAGGGGAGTAGTCCGAATGGGCTGGACTGGAAAAATTCTCCGGGTCAACCTCACCGAGGGGACCGTCAAATCCGAACCGCTGAACATGGACTGGGCCCAGAAGTATCTGGGCCAGCGCGGTTTGGCATCCAAGTATCTTGTCGAGGAAGTGGACGCCAAGTGCGATCCGCTTGGCCCCGACAACAAACTGATCTTCGCCACCGGGCCTCTGACGGGCACCTGCGCTTCGACCGGCGGCCGCTATTCGGTCATCACCAAGGGGCCGCTGACGAACTGTATCGCCTGTTCGAACTCCGGCGGCTACTTCGGCGCCGAACTCAAGTTCGCCGGCTGGGACATGATCATCCTGGAAGGCAGGTCGCCGAAGCCGGTGTATCTCAACATCGCGGACGACAACGCAGAGCTACTCGACGCGTCGGAAATCTGGGGTACGTCGGTCTGGCATACGGACGACTGGATCAAGTCGAAGCACCAGGACCCGATGATGCACATCGCCACCATCGGTATTTCCGGTGAGCAGGGCGTGCTCTACTCGGCCATTGTCAACGACAAGCACCGCGCCGCAGGCCGTTCGGGCGTCGGCGCCGTGCTCGGCTCGAAGAACGTCAAGGCCGTCGCGGTCCGCGGCACCAAGGGCGTCAAGGTCAAGGATCCGAAGGGCTTCATGAAAGCCACGGCGGACGGCAAGCGGGTTCTCGCCGAGAACGCCGTGACCGGCAGCGGCCTCCCGACCTACGGCACCCAGGTGCTGATGAACGCCATCAACGAAGCCGGCGCCATGCCCACGCGCAATAGCCGCGAGGTCCAGTTCGAAGGCGCGCACGACATCTCGGCGGAAGCGATGGCGACGCCGCGCGCATCCGACGGTCAGAAGAACCTTCAGACGAACCAGGCCTGCTTTGCCTGCACGATCGCCTGCGGACGCATCTCGAAGATCGACGAGAAGCACTTCACGGTCGTCAATAAACCGGAGTACTGGCACTCGTCCGGCGGTCTCGAGTACGAAGCCGCCTGGGCGCTCGGCTCCAACACCGGTGTCGACGATCTCGAAGCGCTTACTTACGTCAACTTCATCTGCAACGAGCAGGGCCTCGATCCGATCTCGTTCGGCGCGACCGTCTCGGCGGCCATGGAGCTGTTCGAACTGGGGCTCATCACGACGGCTGAAACCGGCGGCATCGAACTGAAGTTCGGTAGCGCCGAGGCGCTCGTCAAATGCGTCGAGCTTACCGGAAAGGCCGAAGGCTTCGGCAAGGAACTGGGACTAGGCTCGGCGCGGTTGTGCGCCAAGTACGGCCGTCCCGACCTGTCGATGACGGTCAAGGGGCAGGAGTTCCCGGCCTACGACCCGCGCGGCATTCAGGGCATGGGCCTCACCTACGCCACGTCGAACCGCGGCGCCTGCCACCTGCGCTCCTACACCGTCGCTTCGGAAATGCTCGGTATTCCCGAGAAGACCGATCCGCTGACGATCGAGGGCAAGCCGGGTCTCGTTAAGGCTTTCCAGGACGCGACGGCCGCCGTCGACTCCTCCGGCCTTTGCGTCTTCACTACCTTCGCTTGGACGCTGAACGACATCGCACCTCAGGTCGATGCCGCATGCGACGGCGAGTGGACGCCTGAGCGCATGCTCGAGATGGGCGAGCGCATCTGGAACATGGAGCGCATGTTCAACCACCGTGCCGGCTTCACCGGCAAGGACGACTCGCTGCCGCCGCGTCTTCTCAAGGAAGCCGCGCAGACCGGGCCGGCCAAGGGCCTCGTCAACGGGCTGGAGAAAATGCTGCCGGAATACTACCAGCTTCGCGGCTGGACGGCGGACGGCCTGCCGACCAACGAGACGCTGTCGCGGCTCGCGGTCTAAACGCAAAAGAGGCGCCCGACCGGTTCGGCTTTTTCTGCCGGGCCGGCGGGCGCCTTGTCTTGCGTACGGGGTATTGCCAAGGCGATCCGTTCGGGCGTGAACTGCTCTTCGAGCGATTGATGTTTGCCGATCGCCGGCCACGAGAACGACCGGTTCGCGAAGAACGGGCCGAGATAATTCTAAGAATGCAGGTGAGGAGCGCGAAGCCTGCCGCTTTGCTGGGCGGCGCCGCGCATGCCCGAAGGACCCGAAAACATGAACTATGTCGTATTGGGGGCTGGACCGGCCGGGGTAACGGCAGCCGAAACCCTGCGCAGCGCCGATCCCAACGCCAACATCACGTTGATCGGCGGCGAGCCTGAGCCGCCCTATTCGCGCATGGCGCTGCCTTATCTGATCTACGGCAAGATCGACGAGGGCGGAACGTATCTGCGTCAGGACGCTGGCCACTACGATCAGCAACGTATCCGCTATGTCACCGGGCGCTGCGGCGGCATCGATTCGCGCGCCAAGGAAGTCTACCTGTCCGGCGGCGAGACGCTGCCCTACGACAAGCTTCTCATCGCGACCGGCGCCAATCCCATTCAGCCGCCGATCCCGGGCGGGAATCTCGAAGGCGTCGAGACGTGCTGGACGCTGGAAGACGCGCGGCACATCCTGAAATATGCCGACAAGGGTTCGCCGGTCGTGCTGGTCGGCGCCGGCTTCATCGGGTCGATCATCCTGGAAGCGCTGTATCTGCGCGGTTGTGAAATCACCGTCGTTGAACTGGCGCCGCGGATGGTCGCGCGCATGATGGACGAAACCGCGGGCGGCATGCTCGGCCGCTGGTGCGAGAAAAAGGGTGTCCGCGTCCTCACCAATACGCGCGTTACAAACATCGACAAGGGTGCCGAAGGCGCTCCGCGGCTTTCGGTCGGCTTCTCCAATGGTCAAAGCGCGCCGGCCGATCTGGTCGTCATGGCTGTCGGGGTGCGTTCCAACACCGGCTTCCTCGTCGGCTCGGGCGTCAAGGTGAACACCGGGATCGTGGTCGACGATTATCTGCAGACGACGGCCCCGGACATCTACGCGGCGGGCGACTGCTGCGAGGGTATCGACCTGTCGACGGGCAAGCCGGACATGCTGGCCATTCAGCCGGTGGCCGTCGAGCACGGGCGTATCGCGGCGCTCAACATGGCCGGGCAGCGGCACCGGCATCGCGGCTCTTTGAACATGAACGTCCTCGATACGATGGGGCTCATTTCCTCATCGTTCGGACTGTGGCAGGGCGCGCAGGTGGGCGAGACCGGCAAGCTCGTCGACGAGGGCGACTTCAAATACATGAAGCTCGAATTCGAGGGCGACAAGCTGGTGGGGGCGCAGTGCGTCGGCATGACCGATCACGTCGGGATGCTGCGCGGCCTGATCCAGACGGGCTTCCGTCTCGGCGAATGGAAGGATCGCCTGCTGGCGTCACCGGAACGCCTGCGTGAAGCGTATATCGCGGTCGCCCAAGGGACGCCGCAGTATGGCCCGATGACACCTTATCCGAAGACGCCGATCTCGAAGATCGCGCACTTCGGGGCGAGCGGTCACTGAGCGCGCAAGCCGATCGACCGGTTTCGCGCCGGGATACGGTGCAGGTACGATCAACGGCATAAGCCGGCTCCCATCGGGCCGGCTTTTCCATTTGTCGACACCGGTCATCTAAGCTGCGCATTATCTCGCCTTGTGAACTGCCGGGGGCGTTTCTCGAACTCCCGTTATCGATGTAGAGTTTCGCGATGAATTACGACCAGCTCATCCTTCTCCAGAACGTTTCCTGGACGGTCTTCGGGGTGTGCATCGTCGCGGCGTTCTTCTATGTCGTCGCCGGGCTTTGGCAGCCTCGATGGGTCGGACGCGGAAAGCGGCTGTGGGTCCTGCTTGCCGGCTTCGCCCTCACATTCATTTCCCTCGCGCAACTGGTCGCCACCTTGATTTTCACCCACTCTCATCCGCAGGGCCCGCACAGTTTCGACGTCTACATGGCCGGTTTCGTCGCGAAGCTTTGCGCCGCCGGGAAACGATCCGAAGGCTGCGACGAGATCGCGGCGGCATGCGCGGACCTCCCAGCGGATACCCGATACCCAGCCTGCGTCTATCTGCGTGACGGACCGGACGCCAACCCTTGAGGCAACCTCGTTGGCCGGCGACGGCCATGTCTTCCGCGTAGTGCGCAAAAGCACTAATCCCAGGACCAGCCGGCGGTGCTGGCCTCGGGAAGGACGACGATCGTTGGCTCATCGGGAAGGTCATCCGTGCCAAGGCGAAGGATGGCATTGTCGCGATATTCGACGTCGAAATCGTTTCCCATGCGCTCGACGAAGGCCGCCAGGGTCTGCGGTCCGAAGGCGTGCATTGGGATTATGACGCGCGCTTTCAGAACCTTCAGGGTCTTCACCATGCTTTCCTGGTCCATCGTGAAGCTGCCATCGACCGGCGCGAGCACAACGTCGAGTTGACCGATGCGCGCCAGGTCTTCCGGGGCGAGTTCGTGATGCAGATGACCGAGATGGCCAATGCAAAGGCCCGCCACTTCGAAGATAAAGATGGAGTTGCCGTCGGCCTCGCGGACGGTGCCGCCCCAGCGGCGGATATCGGTGGGTACGTTGCGGATGAAGACATCGCCGACGCGCAGTTCGTGCTTCGCCGGGCCGCCTTCGGGGTTCCAGCCGCGAAGGACGTGTGAGATCGCCGGATCGGGAAAGTCGGTGTAGTGGGTCTCATGCGCGTGGTTCATGGTCGCCACGTCGGGCGCACGACCTCCGCCGTAGAAGCCGGCATAATCCGTGACGACGACGATCCCCGTCGGTGTCGTGATGCGGAACGTGGCGTGGGTCAGGTAGTGGATCGTCACCTTTTCATCGGCCGCGGCCGCCAGCCGGAAGGCATGTGTTTTCTCCGGGAAGGCGACCGGGACGATAATCGGTGCGCCGGGTCGTGTCGGGGCTTCGGCCAACGCGATGCAGCGGCTGATTTCCGCCTGGGCGGCCGGCGCTGCATTCAAGATGGCGAAACAGCCAGCCATTAGAGCGGCAGCAATCCGGAGAAAAGAAGCCGGCGGGTCGGGCAGTCGTGTAAAACGCAGCACGGTAAGCCTCCACGGAAACCTGACAAGGTGCCTGCGCTTCAAGCCTATCGGCTTTCGCTTCTTGTTGGAAATCCCTCGCTTCGCGAGCCAGCGGCGCCTCGGTCCCTCCGTCGCCTTTCACTCAGTCCGCGGCCTCCAGGATTCGCGGCATGGCGCGCCGGAGCGCTTCCTGCCAGTTGGGCGGCTCAACGCGATAGACGCGAGCGATGCGCCGGCTGTCGAGCACCGAATAAGGCGGGCGCCTTGCGGGCGTCGGATAGTCGGCGGTGGTTATCGCCTCGATTATTTCGGGTGTCTTGCGGCCGGCTTCGGCGGCGTGGGCGAATATCGCGCTGGCAAATCCGTGCCAGGTCGTTTCGCCGGCGCTGGTAAAATGGAACGTGCCGTAGAGATCCGAATCGGCATCGGATGTCCGGGAGCCTGAAGCTTCCTCGAACTTCCCGGCAATCGTCAGGATGGCGTCTGCGATGTCGTCGGCGAAGGTCGGCGCGCCGGTCTGGTCAGCGACGATTCCGAGCTCATCGCGTTCGGCGCCGAGCCGCAGCATGGTGCGTACGAAGTTGTGGCCCTCCAGGCCGTACACCCAGGCGGTGCGGAGAATGATGTGGCGGGGGCAGGCCATCGCGACGGCCAGTTCGCCTGCCGCCTTCGAGGCGCCATAGGCATTCATCGGCTGCATGCGGCTGTCCTCGCGGTAAGGCTCGGTAGCGAGACCGTCGAAGACGTAGTCAGTCGAGATATGGATCAGCGGCACGTCGAGAGCGTGGCAGACGGCCGCCAGCTTGCCCGGCCCTTCCGCGTTGAGCGCGAAGGCGGCTTCCGGCTCGCTCTCCGCCTTGTCGACGGCGGTGTAGGCGGCGGCGTTGACGACTACCGAGGGACGATTTCGGTCGATGAACCGGCCCGCGGAGTCAATGGACGTCAGATCGACATCCGGCCGGCCACCGGCGACGAGGGGGATGTTCCGCTCAGCGGCTCGACGGACGAGCGCGCGGGCGACCTGGCCTGTTCGACCGATGACGGCGATGGGGGCGACTGCCATGGCTCTCCTCGACGATTAGGTGTCACGCCGAATCATAAGCCAGGATGGCCGCGGCGGCTGCCCCGACTTGAAGGCAGGTCGATTCTCGACACACGAGCTTAGGCTTTGCGGGGCTTCGCCCGGCGCGTCGGCGCGGCGTTCGCCGGATCGTCCGGCCACAGGTGTTTAGGATAGCGCCCCTTCATTTCCGCTTTCACGCTGGCCCACGACCCTTGCCAGAAACCGGGAAGGTCGCGGGTGATCTGGATCGGCCGGTGGGCGGGGGAAAGAAGGTGCAGGGTCAGCGGCAGCCGGCCATCGGCGATCGATGGGTGTTGTGTTAGGCCATAGAGCTCTTGCACACGAATATGTAGGGCAGGCGCCGAGGGGCTGTCGTAGTCGATGGGATGGCGCTCTCCGGTGGGCGCGAGGAAGTGTGTTGGGGCAGTTTCGTCGAGGCGGCCGCGCAGGTTCCAGGGAATGAGCGCGTCGAGCGCCGTTGCCAGATCCGCGGCGTTCACTTCGTTTGCCGCGGTTTTGCCGGCCAGGAATGGCGCCAACCAACTCGCAGCATCGGCGTTCAAGGCTGTTTCGGACAGGTCCGGCAATTCGGTGTCTCCGGCCTGGCGCACGAACGCCGCGCGTGCGCGGAGCTGACGCTGCGCTTTCGACCAGGGGAGCCGGTCCACGCCTTCGCCTGCCAGTCCAGATGCCAGGACAGCGCCGGCGTTCGCGCGCTCTTCGGCGGTGATGGCGCTCGGTCTTGCGTCAAGGACAATGGCTCCGAGGTGCCGGCATTCGCGTTTGCGGACGGCGCGGGCGGTCGTGTCGAAATAGAGTTCTTCACGCGATTCGATGCGGCCGGCGGCGATCGCATCGAGTTCGTCCGGCTCGAACGCGATGGCGGCGAGGATCCGGGTGTTGGCGGCAGCGCCCTGCAGATCGGCGGCGACGAGAAATCGGGCGCGCGCCAGCGGGTCCACCGGATCGAGCGACGCGCCGCGGCCGCCAGCGAGCAGGAACTGGCCCGGCTTGCCGCGGGCCATGGCGACGCGGCCGGGAAAGGCGCGCGCGAGATGTCTTGCGGGCGGCGGCGCTGGAGATCCCGGCCGCGGGCCAGGTGCCGCAGCGCCGCTTGCGTCTTCCCGGGCCGCTTCGCTGGCGATCTCGCACCATCGGTCGATAAGGCCACGCATTTTGCGCGACCGGGGACTGCGGTCGGCGCGGAAACGGCGCTGGCGCTCGGCAAGGTCGACATCATTGCCGCCAAGCCCCCGTTCGATCAGCAATGCGGCGAATTCAGCGGCCTCGCGAAGCGCTTCGGGTTGCTTTTCGGCGGCGGCCGCGAGGATCATCGCCGACAATCTCGGCGGTAAGGGGAGGCGCCGGATGGCGCGTCCCATCGTCGTTATCCGGTGGGCCTCGTCCAATGCGCCGATATCCGCCAGCGTTTGGCGCGCGGCGTCGAGCGCGGCGGCCGGCGGCGGGTCGAGCCAGCTCAACCCGGCCGGATCGCTGACACCCCAGTCGGCAAGGTCGAGGACGAGGCCGGCTAGGTCGGCGGTCAGAATCTCGGGCGTTGCGTAGGCCGGCAAGCTCATCGTCTGGGCCTCGTCCCAGAGCCGGTAGCAAACGCCGGTTTCGGTGCGGCCGGCGCGACCGCGGCGCTGGTCCACCGCGGCTTTCGAAGCGCGTACCGTGACAAGGCGGCTGATGGCGCGGCCGGGTTCGAAGCGCGGCTCTCGGGTGAGGCCAGAGTCGATGACGACGCGAACGCCTTCTATGGTGAGCGAGGTCTCGGCGATGGCTGTCGCCAGCACGACCTTGCGTGCGCCAGGGGACGCAGGACGGATCGCCCGGTCCTGTTCGGAGGGATCCAGGGCACCGTAGAGCGGCGCAATCGTCACCGTGGGATCGCTCACGCGTTCGCTCAGACGGTCGAAAACGCGGCGGATCTCACCCTGCCCGGGGAGAAACGCGAGGACGGATCCGGTCTCTTCACGGAGGGCCCGCGACACGGCGTCGGCCATCGCATCTTCGAGGCGCTGGTCGGGACCGCGAGGGAGATAGCGGGTCTCGACGTCGTACTGGCGGCCGGCGCTTTCGATGAGTGAGGCTTCGCCCAAGAGGCCGGCGACTTCCGCGCCCGCCAGGGTTGCCGACATGACGACCAGGCGAAGGTCCGGCCGTAAGCCGGCCCGGGCGTCGAGTGCGAGTGCCAGGCCGAGGTCGGCGTCGACAGAGCGTTCATGGAATTCGTCGAATAGGACGGCAGCCACGCCGTCCAACTCGGGATCGGCGAGGATCATGCGCGTGAAGACGCCCTCTGTCACCACCTCGACCCGCGTGGCCTTCGAAACGCGTGTATCGAGGCGGGCGCGCAAACCGACCGTGCCGCCCAGCTTCTCGTTGAGCGTTTCAGCCATGCGCAGCGCCGCGGCACGAGCGGCGATACGCCTCGGTTCAAGGACTATGATTCGGTTATCGCCGCGCCAGGATGCGCCAAGTAGCGCGAGGGGAACACGCGTGGTCTTACCGGCTCCCGGTGGCGCGACAAGAACGGCCGCGCCGCTCGCTTCGAGCGCCTGCATCAGTGGCGGAAGTGCGGTCTCGATTGGAAGGTCGGTCGGCGCCATGGAACTCGCTTCGCGATATCGGTCGTGCGTTGGCAGGCGTTACGCCACGCCCCGGCAAATGGCCGTTGCGTCATGCTCAATACGCAGTGCAATCATCCAGCCATGCACACAGCGAATAACTGATTTGCGCTGAGGGGTCGCCAACTCGGTCTGGCCTTGTATCTTCGTATTAGATTTCGAGCTACAAAAGCCGCAAGACGGCTCGACACCCACGCTATATTTGGCATATGGTATGCCAGAATGGCGTGCGGATTTGTCGCTCGTCGCTTCATCGTTCCTGCCCTTCGACCTCAAGTCCGGGCGGCCGTTCACCGCTGCAACTGGTGCCGCGATGCCATCGCGTGCGACACGTGGATCACCACGCCGTTGGTTACAGATTGCAGCGCGCAGCCGTTCCGGAGGAGTTTACGCCAGGGGCCGGGTTCCATGCGGTGCGCGGGACGGCAAACAAAGAATAAAAACGTCTGATCCGGGAGGTGCGACCATGCTGTTGCACGAGTTCCAGGCGAAGAAGCTGCTTTCCGGCTTCGGTATCGCCGCTCCGATGGGCGATGTCGCGACAAGCGCGGCGGAGGCCCGGGACATTGCCGAGCGTCTGGGATGCCGGAAGTTCGCCGTCAAGGCGCAGCTTCATACCAGCGACCGGGCAGAGCGCGACGCCATACGATACGCTCTTACGCCGGATGAAGTGGGTGCGCAGGCGCAAAAGCTCATCGGACGGGAGTTCGCGGTTGCTGGCGGCGCGGGCGAGACCGTGGCGCGCGTGCTGGTGGAAGAATTCGTAGAAGCGCGGCGCGAACTCTACGCGGCCATCACGCTGGAACGTAGCACCGGGCACATTCTCCTGTTTGCTTCCGCGCACGGCGGGTCGGGGATCGAAGCGCGCGCGGCAGCGCAGCCGGACGTACTCGTCAAGCGGGTCCTGCAACTCGACGGACGACGCTTGAAGGGAGACCTGGCAGGCGCCGCCCGCGAGGTGGCCGAAGGGTCCGATCTGGAACTTTCGCTGGCCGAACTGTTTCGAAACATGGCGGCTGCCTTCGTCGCCTGCGATGCGCTCGATATCGACATCAATCCGCTGGTGCTGTCGGCGCAGGGGCAGCTTGTCGCCGTCGACGCCAAAATCACGGTCGACGACAACGCGGCGTTCCGGCAGCCGGAGATCGCAGCGATGCAGGCTGACAATGACCGGATTGAGGGCAACGATTGGGCACTCGAGGCGCAGCGATATAATCTCAACTTTCTGAAGCTCGACGGCGCCATCGGCGTGGCGGTCAACGGCGCCGGTCTGGCACTGGCGACCCACGACATGATCCACGATCGCGGAGGCCGGCCGGCGAACTTCATGGATATACGCACGACCGCGACCAGTCTGGACATCGCGCATGGATTTGAAATCCTGCTGCGGGATCCCGGTACGCGGTCTTTGTTGGTCAACGTCCAAGGTGGCGGCATGCAGCGTTGCGATACGATTGCGGAAGGACTCGGCATTGCTTTGCGACGAAGCGGGCGGAAATTGCCGATTGTCATTCGGCTCGCCGGAAACAACGCCGATTTCGCGCGTACGGTGCTTGCCAATAACGGTGTGGACTTCATTGCCGCCGATACGATGAGCGCGGCCGTCGACCGTGTGGTCGAGCTGACAGCCAGGAAGGCGGCGTGATGGCGATCCTCGTTGACGGCTCAACCAAGGTGCTTTGCCAGGGGATGACCGGCCGAGCCGCGACCTTCCATTGCGCACGCATGCAATCTTATGGCACGAACCTTGTGGGCGGCGTGACGCCGGGCAAGGGTGGCCAACGGCATCTGGACCTACCGGTTTTCGAAAGCGTCGCGGAGGCGCGCGAAGCGACCGAGGCGGATGCGAGCCTTATCTTCGTGCCGCCGCAAAACGCAGCGAGCGCCATGATCGAGGCCATCGACGCCGGGATCGGTCTCGTCGTCTGCGTCACTGAGCGGGTTCCGATCCTCGATATGGTTCGCGTGCGCCAGGCGCTCGAGGGCTCCGGAACGGTGCTGGTCGGGCCCAATTCGCAAGGCGTACTTGCGCCGGGCATCGGTCAGCTCGGCGTGATGTCGACGGTGGCGGCAAAGCCTGGACGCATCGGCATCGCATCGCGGTCGGCTTCGCTGACCAGCGAGATCGTGGCCCAAACCACCGATGTTGGACTGGGGCAGTCGACGACGGTGGGCGTCGGCGGTGACCCGGTGCACGGCATGAACCTCGCGCAGTGCGTCGAGCGTTTCATCGCGGACCCCGATACCGACGGTATCATCATCGTCGGTGAAATTGGCGGCACCGAGGAAGAGGACGTCGCCGAACTCGTGGCGCGCGTGCGGCCAAGCAAACCGATCGTTGCGCTGATCACCGGCCGCCATGCCCCGCCTGAGCGGCGCATGGGACATGCCGGCGCGCTAGCGACGGGCCGGGTCGGCTCTGCGCAGGAGAAGATTGAACGGCTCAAGGCGGCGGGCGTGACCATCGCTCCGCATGCCGGCGCCATCGGCGAAACGATGCGTGCGGCGCTGAACTGAGCCGAATGAAACCCCCAATAACGACGGACGATGGGAACATCCATGAGCGACATGACTTTCAAGGGCGGTAACGGTAGCGGAAAAGGCCGCCGCGCGATCCATCCGGGTTCGGGGCGCCGCAAGGCCATTGCTTTTCCGAAGGGGCGGGTTTTGGCCGCCGCCGAACTCGAGGCTGCGCGGTCGCTCATCGGACCGCCGCCCTATCAGCGGGCGCTTCTCATCGAATACCTTCACAAGATTCAGGATTCCGAGGGCTGCCTGCCGGCCGGCCTTCTGCACGGTCTTTCCGATCTGATGAAGATCCCCATGGCCGAAGTCTACGAAGTGGCGACGTTCTACGCGCACTTCGACGTCGTTCCCGACGAGGCGGCGCGTCCTGCGAAAACCACGATCCGCGTTTGCGATAGCCTGTCGTGCATGATGGCGGGCGCCGAGGAGCTTATCGCCGCGCTGCAGGCCGAGGACATGCCTGATGTCCGCGTCGTGCGGGCGCCCTGCATCGGTTCTTGCCAGACCGCGCCGGCCTGCCACGTCGGTCACCACCACGTCGACCACGCAACGGTCGACAAGGTGAAGGCTCTCGCCGCGGAGGGGCACGTTCATCCCGAAATTCCCGCCTACGCGACGCTCGGCGACTACATCGAAGCGGGCGGTTACAAGATGCTGCGGGCCTGCCTCGGCGGCCAGCTCACCGTCGACGAGGTCATCGCGACGCTGTCGGATGGCGGGCTGCGCGGACTTGGCGGAGCCGGCTTCCCGACGGGCAAGAAATGGACGTTCGTGCGCGCCGAGAAGGGGCCGCGCCTGATGGCGGTCAACGGCGACGAAGGCGAGCCGGGGACGTTCAAGGATCGCTATTACCTCGAAAGGAAGCCTCACCAGTTTCTGGAAGGCATGCTTATCGCGGCGTGGGCGGTGGAGGCCGAAGAGGTCTTCATCTACATGCGCGACGAATACCCCGCCGTTATCAAGATCCTGAAGGACGAGATCCCCAAGCTGGAAGCCGCCGGCCTCATCCCGCATACGAGGGTGAGCGTGCGGCGAGGTGCCGGCGCTTACATCTGCGGCGAAGAAAGCGCGATGATCGAGTCGATCGAGGGAAAGCGCGGCCTGCCGCGGCACCGCCCGCCCTACGTCGCGCAGGTCGGCATCTTCAATCGGCCGACGCTGGTCAATAACGTCGAGACGCTGTTCTGGATTCCGAAGATCCTCGACGAGGGGGCGGACTGGTTCGCGTCGCAGGGCAAGGGCGAGTCCAAGGGGATGCGCTCTTATTCGGTTTCCGGGCACCTGAAAAATCCGGGCGTCGTGCTGGCGCCAGCGGGGTCGAGCGTCAAGGATCTCATCGAAGAATGCGGCGGCATGGCCGATGGGCACACCTTCAAGGGCTATCTGCCCGGCGGCGCCTCCGGCGGCATCCTGCCAGCCTCGATGGGCGACCTGCCGCTGGATTTCGGCCAGCTCGAAAAATACGGATGCTTCGTGGGCAGCCACGCGGTTGTCGTCCTGTCCGACAAGGACGACATGAAGGCGGTGGCCTTGAACCTGATGCGCTTCTTCGAAGACGAGAGCTGCGGGCAGTGTACGCCCTGCCGGAACGGGACTGAAAAGGCCGTGCAACTCATGAGCCGGGAACAATGGGACCGTCCGCTGCTCGAGGACCTTGGGCAGGTGATGCGGGACGCATCGATCTGCGGTCTGGGGCAGGCAGCCGCCAATCCGCTGATCAGCGTGATAAAGTACTTCCCGGAAGATCTCGAATAACGGGTGGCGTGAGGATGGCCGCCCGCCGCGCTTTTAAGAAAGCCGGCCGGTGCCCACGTTGAACCCTGAGAGGATACGCAAGCCGAGGGCTTTCCATGACGAAAAAGATCAAGTTCGAACTCGATGGCCGAGAGGTCGAAGCCGAAGCGGGTGAAACCATCTGGCAGGTCGCCAAGCGCGAAGGCGTGGATATCCCGCATCTGTGCTGGCTGCCGGAACCTGGATACCGCGCCGACGGCAACTGCCGGGCCTGTATGGTCGAGGTCGAGGGTGAGCGCGTCCTGACCGCTTCTTGCCAGCGCAAGTGCGCCGACGGCATGAAGGTCAAGTCCGCCAGCGAGCGGGCGAAGAAGTCGCGGGAAATGGTGTTCGAGCTCCTACTGGCCGACCAGCCTCAGCGCGACGACAGCCACGACCCGGCCTCCAAGTTCTGGGGCTGGGTCGACGAGATGGGGATCAAGCCCACAAGCCGCTACCCGCGTGCGGATCGCCCGGTGCCTGACTCGACGCACGAGTCGATTGCCGTCAATCTCGACGCCTGTATCAACTGCGGCCTTTGCGTGCGCGCCTGCCGAGAGGTACAGCACAACGACGTGATCGGCATGGCCTACCGCGGCCACGGCGCGCGTCCGGTGTTCGACTTCGACGTCGGCATGGGCACCTCGACCTGCGTTGCGTGCGGCGAATGCGTTCAGGCCTGCCCGACGGGCGCGCTGATGGAAGCCAACCTGCTCGACGAGACCGGCAAACGCACCGAGTTCGAGGATCGCGCGGTCGATACGCTCTGTCCCTACTGCGGTGTCGGCTGCCAGACCAAGGTTTACGTCAAGAACGACAAGATCCTTTACGTCGACGGGCGCGACGGCCCGGCCAACGAGAACCGGCTTTGCGTCAAGGGCCGCTTCGGCTTCGACTACATCCACCACCCCGACCGCCTGACCAAGCCGCTCATTCGCCGCGAGGGCGTGGCCAAAGACGCCAACATGCAACTCACCCGCGAGACGATGGGCGAGGTGTTCCGCGAAGCGACGTGGGAGGAGGCTCTGGATTTCGCCGCTTCGGGGCTGAAGAACATCGCCGACGCCGATGGAGGACAGGCGCTTGCCGGATTCGGTTCGGCGAAGGGCTCCAACGAGGAAGCCTATCTGTTCCAGAAGCTGATCCGTCAGGGCTTCGGCACAAACAACGTCGATCACTGCACGCGGCTTTGCCACGCTTCGTCCGTCGCCGCCCTTATGGAAGGGTTGAATTCCGGCGCCGTGACGGCTCCGTTCACCTCGGCGGCGGAAAGCGACTGCATCATCATCATCGGCGCCCGGCCGAACCAGAACCACCCGGTTGCCGCGACCTACCTCAAGGATGCGGCGGCGCGCGGCGCGAACCTCATCGTGATGGACCCGCGCGGCAATAGCAGCGGCCTGGGCCGTTACGCCTCGCACATGCTGCAGTTCAAGCCGGGGTATGACGTGGCGCTCCTGAACGCCATGCTCAACGTGATCATCACCGAGGGCATGGTCGACATTCAGTACGTCCAGGCACATACCGAGGGCTACGACGCGCTGAAGAAGAAGGTCGCGGACTTCACGCCTGAAGCGATGGCGCCGATCTGCGGTATCGATGCGAAGACGATCCGCGAAGTGGCACGGCTCTATGCGCGCTCCGAACGGTCCCTGATCTTCTGGGGGATGGGTGTCTCCCAGCACACGCACGGCACCGACAACGCCCGTTGCCTGATCTCGCTGGCACTCGTCACCGGCCACATCGGCCGCGCCGGCACGGGCCTGCATCCTCTGCGCGGCCAGAACAACGTGCAGGGTGCTTCCGACGCCGGCCTCATCCCGATGGTCTATCCGGACTACATTTCGGTCGAGGATCCGGCCGTGCATGCGAAGTTCGAACGGCTGTGGGGCGCGAAGCTCGATTCCAAGCGCGGTCTGACAGTGGTCGAGATCATGAAAGCGATCCACGCCGGTCAGGTTCGCGGCATGTACATCATGGGTGAGAACCCGGCGATGTCGGACCCTGATGTCCAACATGCGCGCGAAGCCATCGCCAAGCTCGATCATCTCGTGGTGCAGGACATCTTCCTGACGGAGACGGCCTGGCATGCCGACGTGGTTCTGCCGTCGTCGGCGCACGCCGAGAAGTGGGGTACCTTCACCAACACGAACCGTCAGGTGCAGCTCGCGCGTCCGGTCGTGCCGCCGCCGGGCGAAGCGCGGCAGGACTGGCAGCTTATCCAGGAACTGGCGACCCGGGTCGGGCTCGATTGGCCCTACAAGGAGGTTGGCGAAGTGTTCACGGAAATGGCTTCCGTTATGCCGTCGCTCGACAACATCACCTGGGAACGGCTGCTCGATGAAGGCGTCGTGACCTATCCGTGCGACGATCCGGGCAAGCCCGGCAACGAGATCATTTTCTCGACCTCTTTCCCGACGCGCTCGGGCCGCGCGAAAATCGTGCCGGCGGCACTGTTGCCGCCCGACGAACTGCCTGATGACGAGTTCCCGATGGTGCTTACGACCGGCCGGCTGCTTGAGCACTGGCATACCGGCTCGATGACGCGGCGCGCCAGCAACCTCGACGCGCTTGAGCCGGAGGCCATCGCCAGCCTCAACCCGGATCAGCTCGAAGAACTCGGCGTCGATGCCGGGGGCTACGTTCAGGTCACGACGCGGCGCGGTTCCATCCGGCTGAAGTCGCGGGCCGACCGGGACGTACCGACGGGAATGGTGTTCATTCCGTTCTGCTTCGCCGAAGCGGCGGCCAACATCCTGACGAACCCGGAACTCGATCCGATGGGTAAGATCCCCGAGTTCAAATACTGCGCCGCGCGCGTGGCGAAGGCGGAAGAGAGCCTTCAAGTCGAAGCGGCAGAATAGCGTTGGGATGACATGAAACCGTCCGCGGGATTTCAGCAGGCGACCGGCGACAGTGATGCCGCCGGTGTCGCCGCGGGCGGGACTGAAGCCAACGAAGGCGGGGCGGCGACAAACCTCCCCGCCGCCGATCCCGAACTCGCCAAGACCGTTGGGGTCGCGAGGGATTTTGTCGTCGGTCTCGATCCCGGACTGTCACGGCGGAAGCGGGCGGAGCGTATCGCGCGCGCAATCCTTACTCTTTTCGACAACTATTACATTCGCTCGCGGAAAATTCCTTTCGCCTACAAGCGGCTGTTCGAGACGCGGCAGTGGCCCGACACGTTCAAGCTGTCGCTGGAGCGGTTGTCGATTTATTCGCGTTATCTCAATGCGCTGCTCGAACTCCTGAATGAGACATGGCCAGCGGACATCCCCGACCAGCAGGGCTTCTGGGTCGAGGTGGAGGCGGCGTTTCTCGATTTCATCCATCGCCGTTACGAGGCGGACCTCGCCTTTGCCTTCTTGCGCTCGACCCGCCGGCTGCTACGCCATGGGGAGTGGGCGCCGGTCGCGTATTTCGCCGGTCGCGATGCCGATGGCCCCGACTACGAGATCGGCCACGACGTGACACGGACGTTCCCTGTCTCAGGCAAGGTCAGCGCCGGGGCGATGAAGCATGTGCTGCGTGTTCCGGGTTTCGAAGCGCCGTTCCGCGACATCCAGGGGGATGCCCAACTGTTGGCGGAGCGGATCAACGCGGAACTCGAACGCCTCGGTGCCGTCGTCGACAACCCATGCGCGCTGCAAGTCATCAACGCGGGCTTCTACCGGAACCGCGGATGCTACGTCGCCGGGCGCATCTGGTATGAACTCCCCGACACGGCCGAGAATGCCGGGGCGGCGAATTACCTGCCAATCGTGATCGCCCTGCTGAACGAAAAGGACGGCATCTTCGCCGATGCCTTGATCACCCGGTCCGATGAAATCCATCGGATCTTTTCTTCAGCGCTCGCCAACCTTCACGTTACCGAGCATGCCTACCACCAGCTCGCCCGGTTCCTGCACGAACTGATGCCGAAACGGCCGCTGGGCCTTCATTATTCGACGATCGGCTTCAATCACGTCGGCAAGGTCGCCGTCATGCGGGAACTGATCGCGGAACACGGGCGAACCAGCGAACCCTTGGACTTCGCGCAAGGCGCGCGCGGCACGGTGGCCATCGGCTTTTCGATGCCGTCGTCGCGTTACGTCCTGAAGGTGATCCGGGACGAACCGGCCGAAGGGTACAAATGGGATACCTTCGCGGGACCGGAAGGTGTGCTCGAAAACTACGGCTTGGTCCACGACATGGATCGTGCCGGGTCGATGCTCGACAACGTCATGTATGAAAACGTTCGGCTTGAGCGCTCTTGGTTCACGCACGAGCTGTTGCAGGAATTCGCGAACTCCGCGCCCGGCTCGGTGAAAATCCTGCACCGATACGTCCTGTTCAAGCACCTCATCGTGCAGATGAAGCTTACGCCGCTTCCGGTCTATCTGGAACAGTCGAGCCTTGAGGACGGTCAGCGCGCGATCGAGGAACTGGGCCTCTGTATTCGAAACAATGCGGCCGCCAATATCTTCAACAAGGACCTCGACGCGCGGAATTACGGTGTCAGCCGCATCGGTAAGATCTACCTTTTCGACTACGACGCGGTCGAGCCGCTGGCCGGCGTGAAGGTGCGCACCAATGTCGGGCGCTTCGACGGCGAGGAAGATATCCCGGATTGGTTCTTCGAGACGGGCACCATCTTTCTTCCGGAAGAAATGCTGGTTGGCCTGAGGATCGAGGATCCAGAGTTGCGCCGTCACTTCCGTGAGATCAACGCGGAACTGATGACCCTTGAATACTGGGAGGGCATGCAACGCGCTCACGCCAAGGGTCTTGTCCCGAAGGTGCGGTCCTATCTGGTGGAGCGAAAGCTGCGCCCGGGCGATTCCGCGCGGGCGAAGGCGGTAACGGCAAGTGCGGCTCAGGTCGCTTGAGAAAGGCGGCGCGGGAAGGGCTCTTGGTGAGGCAGGTTCCGCTCCCGCACCTCTGGTCCCGATCCATAACTCCCGCTACGGGTAAGGCTCGTACCCTATTTTCTCCGCTTCCTGCATCGAATGCTATTTGCGCGGAGTGAGGAACAGCGCGAAAGGTTCGTCCACCGTCCGGCGCAAGGCCGCGCTGTAGGTCTCGTAGGCGGGATGGCCGCGCGTAATTCTGCCGAAGTGCGGCTTGTGGCCGTTGGTCACCGGGATGAGCGCGATAGGCGTGGATACCGGCGTCAGCTGTGCACCCCGGCCGGCCTGCAGCGTGGTCAGGATACCGTGCATCTCACCATTGATCAGCGGACGGGAAACGACAATCAGCCGGAACTGGCCATGGCGGTTGGTGACGAGATAGATATGGCCGGACTGATGCGGGATCGAGACCTGGCCCCACTGGGTGAAGGCTGCATCGAGGCGCTCCCCTTCGCGAAAGGCGAGGCTGGATGATGCTTCGTCCCATGTGATCTCCGTCCGGTAGGCGTAAACCGCGCCGGCGTCGCCGAAGGAAGGGCGCAGCGTGAGGTAGGCGCCTTCGAGCCACGTGACGGCGGGGCGGGCGTATGAGCCAAGCGTTTCGGGCGCGAGGAATGTGCGTGTTTCGTTGTCGGCGAGATCGTTTTCGGGCCTGGCGCGCAAGCTGATGCCGAGTGCTTCTTCCAAGCGAACCAGCGTGGCGATGGTGAAAGGCCGGCGGCCGGACAGCGCCTTTTCCAAGGTCGAGAGACTTATGCGGGCATCGTCGGCGAGTTGTTGGCGGGTGATCCTGCGGCGAGCAATCTCCTCGCGGACACGCAATGCGATCTCAAGGCTGTCGTCTGTCGTGACCTGTGCTTCGCTCGCCATTAGGCTTGTCTTTCTTGGACATCGCGGCGGAGGTTCCGCAGTCTGAGACTCTTCGGCCAGGGGCCCCCGGCGAAAACGACATGTCAGGCCGCAAAGTTATCGCGGTGCGCACAATTCCGCACATTGTGGGCGGTGGCAAGGCAAGCTGCCGTGCCATCGATTCCAGGTGGCCGCTAAGGCATGAGTTGGCCAGTGAATGGGCCCGTGCGTGAGGATGGTGGCGCTGGGACTATGCCGGGGTCGGGTTAGCGCGGGTTGGTCACTTTCAGGATCTCGATCACCATGTTCCAGCGCTCATGCTTGGACTTCTCCTTCTTCCAGAAGGCTTCGAGTTGAGGGCCGGAAATAAACTCGCCCTGCAAACTGTTCTTTGCCCGATAGCCCTGCCATTCCGGCGAATCGAAGAATTTCTGGAACAGATCCCGATAGAACGACTGCGCGTCGGCTCCCATGCCGCCAGCACCGACGACGGAGCGCTGCATGAAATAGTGGAAGCCCATGCCGGTTTCGTTCAACGTTGGAATGCGCGGGTATTGTTCGAGACGTTCCGGCGTGATGGCGACAATCGGCTTTGTCAGGCCTTCTGCGAAGTATTTCGCCTGCTCGGACGGATTGTTGACCGTGGAATCGGCTTTCTTCTCGGCCAGCTCCTTGGCAACCGCGCCGCCGCCCTTGAGCGCCCGGTACGTCATTTCCAGACCGTACATCGAGTTGAAGAAGTCGGTCAGGAGGTTGTCTTCGGCGCCCTTACCGGTTCCCGACATCACCCATTCGCTGCCCTTGGCACGCACCGCCTTTACGAAATCCTCTATGGTATTGATGTCCTCGCGGTCGGCGTGGACCCACAGAAGGAACGTATCGTTGGCGAGCCGGCCGATGGGGGTGAAGTCGTCGATATCGATCTTCAGTTCGGGATTGCGGATCGGCGTCGTGTAGAAGCTGTTCAAGGTAAAGAGCAGAGCATGCTCGTCACCGCGCCGGCGCTTGAGTTCGCTCAGGGCGTCACCGCCGGAGTTGCCCGGGATGTTGACGATATCAAAGTCGACGTCGACCAGTCCGCGCTCCTTCATCGTCTTCGTGATGAAGCGAACCGCCTTGTCTGCGCCGCCGCCCTTGCCGGCCATAACGATGAAGGTAATCGGCTTCGTCGGCTTCCAGGCTGCCATGACGGTCGTTGCCGCCAGCGCGAAGCTCGCGGCGGCGACAGCAACCGTCAGCGTCATGGCAAGAGCAAAGCGCGTGACCCTTTTCGCGCTTCCCTTCAAGAACGTTTCAGTCATCGACACTCACTCTTCCCTCTGAAACAAACACGCACGATACCGGTCAGCGACGGTCACGCGAACGCTGCCTTTCAATCCGTATAGCAACGATCATAGCAATAATCATTCCACCCAGACTTCGACTCGCCGGTTCAAGAAGCGGTTCTCCGGGGTGTTGTTGCAGGTCACCGGTGCCAATTCGCCGTAAGCGCGCACCTCCGCTCCCTTGAAGCCTGCGCGGCCTAAGGCGTTGGCGACCGTCTGCGCACGCGCCAGTGCCACTTCGCGATTGACCTCGAAATTGCCGAGTGAATCGGTGAAGCCGATCAGGACGACTTTTCGGCCCTCGTATTCGGGCTTTTTCAGCTCCGTCGCGAGGCGGGCGATATCCTCTTCGGCCTTGTTGTCGAGAAACGCAGAGCCGAGCGCGAAGCGGAAGGTGGTCGACATGCGGCTCGCCTTGGCGACGTCGGAGACGAACTCGCGCATGGCGTCGATGCGGAAATCGTCGTCCTGGGCATTAAGGGCGAATGCGATGCGGCCACCCTGTTCGCGGAACGGCAGGAGCTCGATTTCCTGATCGACGAACTCCGCATTCTTTAGCGCTTCCTGCGCCCGGCTGGAGAGCGCGAAGGCGAGAAGCTCGCGGGCGATCGTCGATTCCGGCTGACCGCGGGTATAGAAATAAAGCCGGCGGGCGAACGGAAATTCTTCCGTCTTGGCAGAGAACACCGTGGGGCGGGAAATGAGGCCGCAGCTCTGGCGGATATTCAGCGGCTGCGTCTCGCGAATATAGGCGATCATATTGATGCCGATACCGTTGGGATCGGCGGCAACCGCATCAGACCACTCGACCGCCGTCGCCAGCCGTTTCGCGTTGGACGTCAGATCGAGGCCGCGCGCATCGAGAACCAGCGACTTGAACGCCGCCCAGGTGCCCATCCCGTCAATGGGCGCATAGACGTTTATGGGTGCCTGTTCGCCGCCCAGCTCCGACCAGTCCGTTATTCTGCCGGCAAAGATGTCCGCGATTTGATCGGTCGACAGCGAGAGCAGCGGGTTCTTCTTGTTGACGAGGACGACCAGCGCGTCGAGCGCGAAGACATGCTCGTTGTCCGCCTTGGTCAGATCGATGCCCTGGCGAAGGAACCTGCGGTTTTCGTCCTCGGTGACCGGCCGGCTGGTCCAGACCAGATCGGCCTCGCCGCCGAGCAGCGCGGCCATCCCCGCCGGCACGCCGCGCCGGCGGACCGCGACGCGACCAGCTTCCCGGCCGCCGGGCTCGGTCAAGGTGAACAGCAGGTCGCGATCGTCCTTATCGATCGACTTGCGTACCAGTAGCCCGCGGCTCGCCGCGTAGGAGGAGATCAGCTCCGGCATGAAACGCGTGCCGATGGCGCTGCCGCCGATGAAATTGGCGTTGCCAAGTGCCAGCTCGGCAGGGCGGGTTTCGCCCGTCCCGGCTGGCGGAGAGAGCGCGGCGGTTCCGGCAGCAGCCGGCGGCTCGCTCCCAGGACAGCCGCTGCCGTCGCACTCGTAGCGATCGGCGCGCAATTCCAGCAGGCCGAGCACGTCAGACTTGATGATGTAGGAAGAACCGTCGAAGCTCTTGAGCTGCCCGTTGATTTCGAACGAGCCGTCTTTCATGCGGAGTGTCACGTCCGCTGCGTTCGCCGAAGTAATGGCGACACCGAAAGCGAGCCAAGCCGCCGCGAGGCACGCCATGGCGGCTGTAATGCGTTCACTCATACTCAGCCCGAACTCTTCCGGTTTCCCCCTGCAGCGCACAGTCGGCAAGAGTTGAGCTTTTTTACGGCAACAACCGCCAATGTCCAGAGTGGGCGGAAGTTCCCGGCGCCCCGTTCGACTGCAAGGTTAAACCTGCCCGGGCCTGCCTGTCGCGCGGACGGTCGTCAGAACGGCGCTGCAGGAGCCGGCTCCCGGGCGTGGCCCCGGTGGACATGGATCGGCTTTTCGGGCCACATTCAAGCAGAATGCAGCCGGGGCCCCTTTCGGTCCGCTGGCTGAAACGCATCAAAGCACGGGAAGCAACATGCGGCTGGTAAGGTTTGGCGAAGCGGGGCAAGAGCGGCCGGGTTTGATCGACAAGGACGGCCGCATTCGCGACCTGTCGGGCGTGACGGAGGATTTCGCCGGTGCGGGCCTGTCGCCGGAGCGGCTGTCCGCGATCGCCGCGCTCGATGCCGCCAGTCTGCCGCTCGTGGATGAGGGTGTGCGGCTCGGCCCGCCGGTGGCCAATGTGCGTAATTTCATCGGCATCGGGCTCAACTATGCCGATCACGCCGCCGAAGCCGGCCTCCGTATTCCCCGTGAACCCGTGATCTTCAACAAGACCGGCAACTGCATCGTCGGCGCCAACGACGATGTCATGATGCCGCGGGATTGCCAGAAGCTGGATTGGGAAGTCGAGCTGGCGTTCGTTATCGGGCGGACCTGCCGGTACGTCGAGGAGGCAGACGCGATGGCGCACATCGCCGGCTTCACCATCTGTAACGACGTTTCCGAGCGCCACTTTCAGACCGAGCGTTCGGGCCAGTGGGTGAAAGGGAAATGCTGCGAGACTTTCGGCCCGCTGGGTCCATGGCTCGTTACTGGCGATGAACTCGACCTCGACAACCTCGGCCTCTGGCTCGATGTCAATGGCAAGCGAATGCAGACCGGGAACACGTCGACCATGGTCTTCAAGATCCCCTACATGCTCTCGTACGTTTCGCGCTTCATGGTGCTCGAACCGGGCGATGTCATTACAACCGGAACGCCGCCGGGCGTGGCCCTCGGGATGAAGGAGCCGCAGTGGCTCAAAGCGGGCGACGAGATGCGTCTCGGGATCGACGGACTTGGAGAGCAGCGGCAGAAGGTGGTGTCGTTCGTTGCCTGACCGGTTTGGAGCTTGCGCGTTTCGGTGAATTGCGGAGCTTTACGGATTTGAGGTGTTTGAAAGCCAGTTTTTCGTAATTCTTTGCGCCGGCTTTCTTTTTCTGTTCCCGGCTGTGGGAAAGACGTTCTTCGAGTAGCGACCAGATGCGGTCGAATTCATTTTTCAGAAATGTTTCGAGATGCTTTTCGGTCCTGAAGAACAGGCGATAGACCGCCATCTGGATCATGTCTAATTCGGCGCCCGATATCCGAAAACCCGGCTGGTGGTTCGATCCGGATTTGCCGTCCTTGGTGAACTTGGAAACTCCCGGACGCCCGACAGCGATGGCGACCGGAAGGTTACAGAGCGCGAAGCTCCTGGCGCTGCCGTTGCGGTCGCTCTTCTTGTTGGCGCGCCGCAGGGCTTCGTGGCTCAGTATTTCGATGGCGTGAGGGTTGCTTTCGTTCGCTTCAACCGACGTCAGCGGCACAACGATCATGGTGCCTGTTTCTCGCTGCCGTTCTTTCGGCGTCAAAACAAGTGCCGGGTGAGGGCCGATCATTTCCGGCGGGCCGAAGTGGCCATAAAGATCACTGAAATTGAGGTGGATAACCGTGCCTTCATTTATGGGTTCGAGTATCATTGCACCCTCAAAAAACAACGCCAACTTTGACTCAAGAATTGGGGGGCGGCTGAATGCGGTGCCGCCCATCCCTCATCTTAAGACTTGGCTGGGTACGGATCAATAGCTCTGGCGCTGTTTGGCCTTATGCTGCTGATAGCGCAGCGCCTTGCGCGTGCGGCCCCAATCGTCCGATTTCAACCCGGACGCGGCGGTGGCGTTCTGTCTCTCCATCGCTTCGAGTTCCTTCAGAGCCGAACCCGAGGCCGGCGCCACGCCGGGGGCTTCCGGTCTGGCGAGCTTCTTGCGGGCAGATTTGAGGTACATCGCGTTTTCTTCGAGAAGCTGGCTCGCGCCGGCGATGTCGCCCTTATCGCGCAGTTCGACGGCACGTTCGGAGCGCTCCGTTGCGATCTGAGCGGTAATGGCGCTTTCGATATCGGCGTCGATGCTGGCCTTGCGGGCCTTTGCGTCGTCGGAGACCGATGCGGAAACCCGAGCCGTCGTCTGCTTGCGGCTGCCGGCCTGTAGATCGAGGTAATCGGCCTCGATGCGGGCGACCGAGACATCGGCGGCCGGTGCTGAGGCGGCGGCGTCGAGTTCGACGATGAGGTAGCGTTCGTTCAATGCGGTGAGCTGGTTCATGCGCAGCTTGACGCGGCTGCCGTCGATCTCGGCATCGCGGCCGAGAACGCGGACCGGTTTGAAGCCGGCCTTCACCTCAATGACGATCTCGATGTCCTGTGCGGCGATCGAAAGCGCATCACCGAACTCGTTGTTGAAGATCTCGATCAGGTCATCGGGTTTCTCCGCGAAGGCGTGATTGCCGTCGCTGGCCAGCGCAAGCTGCTGCATCAGGTCTTCGTTGTAGCCAAGACCCAGGCCGACGGTCGTGACCGAGATGCCCTTGGCGCCGAGCTTCTGGCCGAGTTTCGACAATTCGCGCGGGCTCGAAGGGCCGACGTTCGCAAGGCCGTCCGACATCAGGATGACGCGATTGATGCGGCGTTCGTCGAGGTAGCGCTCGACCTGGCGGCCGCCTTCGGTCACGCCCGCGTGCAAAGCGGTTCGTCCGTCGGCCTTCAGGCGGTCGATCGCGGAGGTGAAGGCGCTGTGATCGTCCAGTCGGCGGGCGGGCTGGAGCACATCGACATTATGGTTGTAGGCGACGAGGGCCACGGTATCGTCGCGGCCCAGGCGGCCAAGCGCCATGCGGGCGGCTTCCTTGGCGGCGGCGATGCGTTCGCCGCGCATGGAGCCGGAGCGATCCAGCACGAGGCCGACGTTGATCGGCGCGCGTCGTTCGCTGACGTTGCCGGCCAGCGCCTTGAGGCTCAAGCGCAGATAGACCTTGCCGCCCTCGGTGGGCAGGACGGACTGACCGAGCCCGGCGCTCAGGCGAACCTCGGAGGCGTTGAGCGGCGTGGAGGCCGCCATGCCGATGCCGATGGCCAGCGCAAGCAGGCTGAGGCCGAGCACGAGCGATGCGGTCATTACGGCGAATCTGAGGGAGTTAAGCAGCGGCATGATTGAAAGACTCCTGGCGTTCCGAAGTAGGCGGACGCTAGAAGCGGGATGCGGCGAAACAGCGCTATGCGTTAGGCGAAAGCTGGATCAATCGCGGCGAAAGAACGGACGTTAACGTCCTGTTGTCGAGCGGCAACGCCGGCTTGTGTTCGCGCTCTGCGCTTGCGGGTGTTGGCGAGGATTGGGCGGGCGCGGCGACGGGTGGAATTGCGCCTTAAACGACACGGCCGTCGGTGACGCCGGCGGTTAAGCTCCTTAAGAGAGTGGGCTTCATGCCGCGCCAATCAGGCGTTGCCGGAACTCCCGCCATTGCGCCGGGAGGGCTCATCCTCGCCGTCGTCGCTGCCGGTGTCGAGGATCTGGCGGATGCGGTTCCAGTTGGCCGGCTCGGAGAGGTCGCGGAAGCGGATCAGCTTATCGACCTCGACCAGACGTTCGCGAAGCTGATCGGCGGCGAATGCGAAACTCGGATCGTAAACGACGGCCTGCTCCAGCTTATCCACGAGGTCCGGGATGAGGCCCATCTCCGGCATCATCAAGAGGATCGGCAGGTCGTCGTTAATCTGCCTGTCGGCGCGCTCAAGGACGTCGATGAGCTCAGGGTCGCCTCCGATCTCGCTGCGCTGGCGGGAATACGTTTCGGCGACCACCGCCATCGGCTCCTGGCGGAACGCGCTGACGAACTCGTCGAGACGCGCGTGCTCATTGGAGTGACGCCGAAGGACGCGCCAAGCATCCATCGCAGCGGCGCGGACGCCGGGGGCATCAAGGCGTTCGTGAAGCGCGTCGAGGTCGTCGAATTCCAGGGCTTCGAGGTAGGCGTCCTCGAAGTGACGCTGGCGATCGAATTCGAAGTCGTCGTCGTGACCGGCGAATGAGTCCTCTTCTTCCGGCGGCGGAGGGAGGGGCGGTGCGGCGTGTTCGGCCCGATGCGGAGTTTCGTCGCCGGTGCCGTGGCTGCGGTCGGTCAGGAGACGGGTGCGCGGCGCGGCAACCTGCTTCTTCGGCGGCGTCAGGTCGTGGCCTTGAGCGGCTGGTGCCGGCCCGGTGTCACGCGGCAGGGCAGCGGGGGCCGGCGCCGGAAGGCCGGTCTCGGCGTGGCCGCGCCACAAGCCCGTCGAGGGATATGCGGCAGCGATGAGCGCAATTGTTTTGTAGAGATCCTTGTGAACGTAATAGCGGTTGGGCTCTTCCTTGCGGGAATCGCGCCTTACGAAGTTCAGGACCGCGGCGGCGTTGAGGGCACGTTTCACCAGTGGTTTCTGGCCGGCGGGGACCTCGTCTAGGAAGACCTCTGACGTGTAGCCGTTGGATTCGTTGATCGGGTGAAGGTTATCCAGCAACGCCTCGGCGTTGTCTCCGACGTGCGGCTGCAGCGCGACGGTGATGATGCGGTTCAATTCCGCGAGGCGGCGGTGTTCTTCGTTGGTCTCGTACTGCCGGCGCATGACAAGCGACAGGTACTCGAACATTTCCGGCCGCACGAGGTAGCGGTTCACGTCGTAGGAGTCGCGAGCAACGGCGCCGATGGTGGCGCCGGCGTTCAGAACCGAAACGATCGCGTTGCGATGCGACGTCTGCGGGGAGATCACCACTTCCTGCGTGAAGCCATTCTCGGCGGTAATGGGCGCCATCGCCTCGATGGTGGCGCGTGCGTTCTCGTAGGGGTGCGGCTGGAGGGCGGCCTCGATGACGGCTTCGAGCTGCTGGGCGGACCGGGGCTGATGCCGCGGCACGTCCTGCAACGGCGAGCGCACGGCGTTGGCACCGAACAAGCCGGACATGAAGACGAGCGCGTCGATGGCGATGGCGATGGCCAGCGCGAGATAGGCGAGCCGGTTGCCATCGGTGAACGCGTTCCAGGTGACGACGAAGCGGTGCGCCTTGTCGTCACGATTGAGCTCGGCCAGGTTGATCTTTGCGCGGAGCTGGTCGGTGTCCTGACTGGGTAGCCCGGAGTCGGCGAGGCAACCGCGCGCGAAGCCGAAAAGCGCGTCGGTCGATCCCTGCTTTTCAAGGCGTTCGCCGCCGGCGCAGTTGGCGAGGAACACCCGGGTTCCTTCGTTGAGGCCGAAGACGATCGCTGCGGCCTCGGCGGCCGTCTTGGGATCGCAATCGATACTGCGCACCGAATCCTTCGTCGATGGCGTGCTCGCCATCGCATTGAGGAGCTGTGTGCACTGCTGGCGCAGGTCGTCGAGGCGTTCGCGGGTCGGCTCCTGGCGGAAGGCGAGTTGCGCGCGCTCGAATGCGGGGAGCACGCGAGCCGGGTCCACCTTGGCGGCTTCCTCGTTCAACGTCGACGCCTGCGCGGCCTCGATGCGTTGTTCGGCCGTCTGCGCTTCGCCCTTCAATTGCGCAAGATCGCCTTCGACCTGAAAGATCTCGGCCCTGAGGGTCCCGAGGCGTTTGTCGATCTCGACAAGGCGCTCGCGCGGGGCGGCCAGCCGGCGATTGGCAACTTCGAGTTCCGAAGCGACGCGCTGCTCTTTGGCTTTTTCCTCGCGCCACTGCGGTCCGCGACCGACTTTGCCTGTGCCTTCGACGCCGCGCTCTTCTGCGAGGACGATGGCGCGCTGCTCGTCAAGCCGGCGCTCGATTTCGTTGACGACGCGGCGTTGCTCCTCGACGGCGGCGGAAGCCGTCGGACGCTGGGTCTGAAGCCGCGAGATTTCCTCGTTGAGCTGAACGAGGCGGCGCTCCAGTCCGGCCTGCTGGCTCTGGGCGGAATACTTGCGCTCTTCCTGGGCGGCGATGGCCCGGCGGCGCTCTTCCATCTGCTGGACCAGATATTCCTCGATGGCGCGCTGAGACCCCTGCGCCTTGGTGGCGAGTTCGTCGAGCTGCCGTTCGTAGGTCTGCCAACCGTCGGAGCGGAAAAGTGCATCGGCCTCCTGCAGGCGCCGGGTCGCGATGGTCTGACCGATATCCGAGATGATGCCGGCGACCTGGTTCTGGGCGCGCAGTTCGGCGGCGCGTTCGCGTTCGCTTTGCGGGAAGATGGTCGAGAAGAGCGAGTCGAAAGAGAAGAAGACGGATGTCGCCATGCAGGCGAGGAACATCACCCACAAAACCGCATTGCGCAGGATGATCTTCGTGCTTTGCAGATAGGGCTTGAGCAGCTCGCCCTGAAAGACCGCGATCAATGCGATCGCCGCCACAGCAACCGCGGCGAAAATCTTCTGTTCGAGCGAGAACAGCGGCGCGACGCTCTGGGTGTCGCGAATGAGGAGAAAAATAATCGACGCCACGATGAAGATGCCGAGGCCGGCGCCGATGAACCATTCCAGGCCCATGAGCGGCCGGTCGCTGCGGCGCCCCGACTGGGCGGTGTTCATCCCCGATGCAAAGCTTTCACCGATGAGCCAGGCGACGATCAGCATCACGCCCTGGATGCCGAACGTGATCATCAACGACAGCACCGGCTCGTTGGTGAAATTGCGCATGCCGTCCCATGTCGTCCAGCCGGAGGCCAGCGAAAGGACGATGCCGGTGGCGCCGAGAACCGCGAGTTGCCAATTGGAAAAGGCGATCTTCTCGACGACAGAGGCGAGGCGGGCGCGGAAATCCCGCGACCAGATGAACAGGAAATAGGCACTGAGCGCGAGCGCGACGATCGGCCAGTTCGCGGCCAACCAGTCCGCTACCGGCTTCAACCTTTCGGCGATCGCTACAAGATCCATGCGTTTCCTCTCCGGAGCCCGGCGAATGTGATAGCCGCCGCAGACCGCCCGATCCGCTCTAACCTCGCCGGCACATTATCGCCGACGAAACTGACAGGACGTCGACAGGTCGGCTGGTACTCGCCTCCGTTTGGCTAAAGCGGTTTCTCTTGGCCAAGCGGTATCGGCTGCAACAGGTATGCCAGACCATTTTGCCGACAATCGGGTGATCGCCCGGTAAACCCACGGGTTTTTTGCGGCGCGGCGGGAACACGGGCCAAATACGCGGGAGAACGGAACCCTCTATCCGGCTTTCACGGTGTTGACCAATTTGTCGTAAGCCGCCGGCACCTGCAACTTACAGGTTGGAAAGCTAAACGCCGCGGAAATGGCGGGTGGCAGAAGATCACGAAGCGGTGGAATTAGAATTCGCCGGATCGACGCTCGTATCTCAGACGGCTTCGAAAAGGGCGGCGACGCCAAGCCCGCCGATGGCGCCGAGCGCCGCAACGCCATAGCGCACCTTGCTGTCGCCGGCGCGCTGCCGGACCATCCGGCTAAACAGCCGCACGACCAGCACCGATCCGGCGGCGGCAAGCGGATGGCCGCGAACGACGGCGCCGCCATCGGGGTTGATGATGTCGTCGTCGATGCCGAGTGCCGACGTGAAGGCGATCGCCTGCGCCGCCGACGTTTCACTCAGTTCCACACAGCCGATGTCCTTGGGGTTGAAGCCGGTGACTCGGTCGTAGAGGCGCTGCATCGCCTCCATCGGTGCGCCGGCTTCGTTTTCGGCGGCGACGCCGCGCGAGACACTGGCGACAAGCCGGAGCGCCGGAGGCCGGCCGAGTTCCTGCCAAACGGCTTCAGAGACGACGACCGCGATTGCCGCGCCGTCGTGCATGATGCTCGTGTTGGCGGGCGTTAAGCGGCCCTCCGGCGGCTGATAGGGCGGCTCGGCGGTGAAATCGGAAAGATCGGGCGCATCGGCGGCGCTCTGGTCGCGTGCTTCTTCCGGCGTCGAGCGCAGCGGCACGATCTCGCCGACGAAGCGCCGGGCCTCGCGGGCCGCTTCTGCCTTCATGTGTGAGCGAAGCGCCCAGGCGTCCTGCTGGTCGCGCGCGATGTTGAGGCGGGCGGAAAGGGATTCGGATGCCTCGAAGAGGTGCGGCTCCTCCGACTCGTCGAGCATCGAGGGCTCTATGCCGATAAATCTGGGAAGTTGGTAAAGGCTTTTAGGCTTGGCGATGCGCCAAGGCGCCGTCGAGATCGACTCGGCTCCGCCGGCGACGACGGCTTCGGCCGCGCCATCAGCGACGCTGCGGCAGGCCTGGACGATCGCGTCGAGGCCGGATGCGCATTGGCGGTCGAGCGTCAGGGCCGAAGCGGTTTCGGGCAGTCCGGCAGCCAGTGCCACGGTCCGCGCAGGGTTTCCGCCACCGTTCGTTGCATTGCCGATGACGATCTCGTCGATGCGCGCGGGCGCAATACCGGCGTCTTCCAGCGCGGCAGAGATGACCGGGGCTGTCAGTTCCTCGATCCGGCGGTTCCGGTGCAGGCCGCCGACGCGCCCGAGGGCGGTACGGCGGGCGGCAATGATATAAGCGGCTGACGGCTGGTGCATCGGCGCTCGCGCTAACGCCCCTTCGCGTGGTTATCTGAGTGGCAATTTCGCGGCCGGATCAAGCAGGTAGGCGTTCGGCTGCATTCATGAGCGGATTGGGACAGCGAAATCATTGCGAAAGTAAGGCGGCGGAGCGTGCGACATCCGCGCTTGTGAAGTCGGGCGTTTTCAATAAGCTGTCGTAAAACGGGCGACGAACGCCTATATGAGAGCGGTGGGGAAATGACCAGATGGCCCAAATCGTGACCAAAACGGCCGAAGCGAAACAAATCGAAGACGTTCGTGCCGACCTCGGCGACATTGTCGACCGCGCGCGTACGGCGTTCGAAGAGAAGAACCTGCGGTTCACGCAGCTTCGCGAACAGGTGTTCTCGGAGATCGCTTCGACGCGCGGTTCCATCGGCGCCTACGAGATTCTCGAACGGCTCGCCGAAAAGGGAACGCGCCTGGCGCCGATCTCGGTCTACCGCTCGATCGATGCCTTGATGGAAGTCGGTGTCATCCACCGGCTGGAAAGCAAGAACGCTTTCTTCGCCTGCCGCCGCCACGAGCACGGCAAGAAGGGCCGCCCCATCTTCATGGCCTGCGAGAACTGCGGGAGCGTCGTCGAAGTGCCCGCCCAGCAGATCTTCGACGAAGTCCGCGAACTGGCGAGTTCGGTCGATTTCACACCGAAAGTGAAATTTATCGAAGTTTCCGGGACTTGCGCAACCTGCCGCGACAAGGCCAACGCCGGCTCCTGACGCGTTGGGCCTGAGGCCAGAGCCCCTTGACGAACCCGACCATCCTCATCACCGGCTGCTCCTCCGGCATCGGCCTGTGCGCTGCGCGGACCATGAAAGCCCGCGGCTGGAGAGTGATCGCGACCGCGCGGCGAGATGAAGACCTAGCGCGCCTGCGGGACGATGTGGGCGTGACGGCCGTGCCGCTGGAACTGTCGGATGGCGGCTCCATCGCCCGGCTCGCCGAAGAGGCGCTTTCTGCATCCGATGGCCGTATCGACGCGCTTTTCAATAATGCCGCCTATGGCCAACTCGGTGCGGTGGAAGACCTCCCTCCCGAGCTGTTGCGGGAGCAACTTGAAGTCAACGTTATAGGCACGCATGACCTCACGCGGCGCATCCTTCCAGCGATGCGGGCGCGGGGCGCCGGGCGGATCGTGCAATGCTCGTCGGTTCTCGGCCTGGTGGCGGGGCCGTATCGCGGGGCCTACTGCGCCTCGAAGTTTGCGCTGGAGGGCCTCAGCGATGCTCTGCGGATTGAGTTGCGGGATACGGGAATCGAGGTCTCGCTGATCGAGCCGGGTCCAATTGCCACGAACTTTCTTGCCACCGCGCTTTCGCGGTTCAAGGCGACGATCGACTGGCGAAGTTCGGTGCACCGCGACGCCTATGAAGCGCGTATCGCGAAACTGGAGGCCGGCGGCAATACGGCGGTGAAGCTCCAGCCGGAAGCCGTTGTCGCGAAGCTGGTGCATGCGGTGGAAAGCCGGCGGCCGAAGCCGCGGTATTTCGTGACCACGCCCACCTACAGCGCCGATATCCTCAGGCGGGTTCTTCCCACGCGGGCGCTTGACCGGATACTCGCCGGTCAGTGACAGGCGCTGGGCCGGCCTTGCGACGTGCACGAGAACTTCCGGCCTTTCAGCCTACGTCGGCGAGTGATCGAGCGCTCTATTCCCTTCCAGGATTAGGCTGAACCACCCGCTCCCCCGCCCGGCCGGCCAAATAAGCTACTCCCATGGGCGGCCGGGCGGGGGAGCGTTCTGGCGATGTGATTCCGCATTATTCGGAAAATGATCTATTCGCGATGATAGGGGTGCCCGGCGATGATGGTCGCGGCACGGTAAAGCTGCTCGGCCAACACGATGCGGGCAAGACCGTGCGGTAGCGTCAACGGGGACAGGGAAAGTGAGCGTTGCGCCGCTTCACGCGTAGCGTTTCCATGGCCGTCGGCACCGCCGATTAGAAAGGCCAGCGAGCGCACGCCCCGATCTCGCTCGGCGCGCAACAGGGCGGCAAACTCGCGGCTCGGGAGCGCTTGGCCGGTTTCGTCAAGCAGGATATGCGCATCGGACTGCGCCGTCGCCGCGCTAAGCCGTTCGGCTTCCTCGTCACAGCGCAACGCACCGGAATCGCGGCCCTCCGGCAGTTCAACCACGGAAAGAGGGCCGAGCGCCTGGGCACGTCCGAAGTTGTCAAAGAGTTTGACATAGCGCTCGCAAAGATCGCGTTCCGGGCCCTTCTTTAAGCGGCCGATTGCTGCAATGACGATGCGCATTTCGTTAAATGGCCGGCGTCTGGCGTGAATGGACGCAATGGGGATGCCATCGCGGATCAGTCCGGGACGGCACAAGAACCCGGGCGCTTCCGCGGGAGAGCGAAAGCGCCATCGCCATCATGGCGAAGAGGGCGGCCCGATGGTGGGACCGTCAGTGCGACGTCGGCTCCTGCGGCCGCTCGCCAGACCACATTTTCTCAAGGTTGTAGAACTCGCGGACCTCGGGACGGAAGAGATGGACGATGACATCTCCGGTGTCGATCAACACCCAGTCACACGTCTCCGTGCCTTCGACGCGAACGCGACCGAAGCCATTGTCCTTGAGCTTTTCCTTGATCCTGTCGGCAATGGCGCCGACGTGCCGGTCCGTACGTCCTGACGCGATGAGCATGAAGTCGCCAATGGACGTCTTGCCGGTGAGATCGATCGAGACGATTTCTTCCGCCTTGGCTTCATCGAGCCAATCGACGATCTCCTTAACGAGCAGTGCCGAAGAATTGCTGTCGGGCAAACCCTCGGCCGGAGACTTGCCAGTTCTGGCCGTCTCTAGCGCACTTGGCATATTTGCGTCGTCGTCCTTCCATGATCGAACCTGACATCGACGCGGTCGTGAATCTGCCCGTCGACGCGAAGCAATATGCTCCCCGGTTCGCCTCGCCTGGCTGCATCGCTGTTGGGCCGCCGAGGCGATCCTGCGAAAATGCAACGCTGATTGCCGGATATAGGCACTTCTTCCGGCGAATGGAAGAATAAGCTGCGTCAATCCGTGTCACAAGAGCGAATAGGCAGTTTATTGCAGGGCCGTGTCATTGCCACCTCGCGGGAACGTTGAGGCCGAATAAGGCGCGAAAGGTCGAAAACATGCAGCCGGCAGGCTGCTCAGGGTGTTGCTCCCCGGCGGAGCGCCGTCGAGGAAAGCTTGGACAATCGATTGGTCAGGAAGACCCAAGCGGGCGCTTTCAGAACCGGCAGTTTCCCGGCGTAGCGCTCCCGCACCCGGAAAGGGGCCAGGGTCCGCGCGGCGGAGGACGCGAGAGCCCTATGCCGCCAGCCGGGCCGGTCGATAACGGCGATCGGAACGGTTTGCGTAATGCGACGCCAACTTTGCCAGCGGTGGAAGGTGGCGAGATTGTCGGCCCCCATCACCCAGACGAAGCGCGCCATCGGGTGGCGTTCGATGAGGAATTCGAGGGTGGCCGCCGTGTAGGGCGTTCCAAGTTCGGCTTCGAATGCCGTGGCAATCATGCGCGGATCGTCGGTCATCGCGTCGATGGCGGCGATGCGTGTGCCGGCCGTGGGTAGTCCGTCATGAGACTTCAGCGGATTGCCGGGCGTGACCAGCCACCACAACGCATCGAGGCGAAGCCGCTTCAATGCGGTGCGGGCGACGATCAGATGGCCCTCGTGCGGGGGATTGAAGGATCCGCCCATTATGCCGATCCGGGCGCCGGGCCAGACCGGCGGCGTCGGGACCATGATGCCGACCGGCTTCTTAATCTGGCTCGTCAACGCGGCGGCCCCATTTCTCCCGATCTCCGTGCGGCGCCGGAATGCACTCTTCGGGCCGCCTTCATTTCGGACGGATCTGGCCCGTTCCACGGACCACGTACTTGAAGGTGGTGAGCTGTTCGAGACCGACGGGGCCGCGCGCGTGCAGCCGGCCGGTGGCGATGCCGATCTCGGCACCCATGCCGAACTCGCCGCCATCTGCGAACTGGGTGGAGGCGTTGACCATGACGATGGCGGAATCGACCTGGGCGACGAAGCGCTCCGCGGTTCCGATGCATTCTGTGACGATGCAGTCGGTGTGGTGCGAACCGTAGCGGGCGATGTAGGCAATGGCCTCGTCGATCCCGTCGACGGTCTTCACGGCGATGATCGAGTCAAGATACTCGGTGCCCCAGTCGCGGTCCGTCGCGGGCACGACGGCATCGCTGACTTTCTGGGCGGCCTCGTCCCCGTGAACGGTGCAGCCGGCGTCGATGAGGGCGCTGACGAGCGGGCTCAGGTAATCTTCATGGGCATTGCGGTCGACCAGCAGGCATTCGGTTGCGCCGCAGACGCCCGTCCGGCGCATCTTGGCGTTGAGAACAATCTCGACGGCCATGTCGATGTCGGCGCCGCGGTCGACGTAAGTATGGCAAATGCCTTCCAGATGGGCGAACACCGGTACGCGCGCTTCTTCCTGAACGCGGGCCACCAGGCTCTTGCCGCCGCGCGGCACGATGACGTCGATGGCGCCGCCAAGCCCGCCGAGCATATGGCCGACGGCGTCGCGGTCGACGGTGGCGACGATCTGGACGGAGTCTTCTGGCAACCCCGCTTCGCGCAGGCCGTGGGCGAGGCAGGCGAGGATCGCGTGGCTCGAATGGTAGCTGTCGGAGCCGCCGCGAAGGATCGCCGCATTGCCGGACTTCAGGCAGAGGGCGCCGGCATCGGCGGTAACGTTCGGACGGCTCTCGTATATGATGCCGATGACGCCGATGGGGACGCGGACGCGGGCGATGTCGAGCCCGTTGGGGCGCTGCCAGCGGGCGATTTCTGAGCCGACGGGATCGTCGAGGGCGGCAATGGCTTCGATCCCTTTCGCGATGCCTTCGATGCGGCCGGGATCGAGCAGCAGCCGGTCGAGATAGGAGCCGGGCTTTCCAGCTTCCTCGGCGGCACGCAGATCGCGTGCGTTGGCTTCGAGGATCACCGGCGTATGGCGGCGCATTTCCTCGGCCGCGCGGCGCAGCGCTTCGTCCTTGGCCTCGCGCGGGGCGACCGCTAATTGGTCGGCGGCGGCGCGGGCCGCCTCCCCCATCGCGAGCATGGCGGCCTCGACGTTACTTTCGTGCAGCAGTTTCTGGACGATGGCGTTCATCGCTTTTCTCAATTGCGAGTTCTACGGAACGGCCGTGTGCGCGGGACGGCGGTCTTGTCTCCGTTTATAGACGCGCCGCGGCAGAATGTGGAACGCGGGCCGCGCCGCGGGGCCAGCCTTGCGGTCAGGGAGTCATTTTCATCATATCTTCAACGAAGATGCGCAACAGGAGATCCCACCAGGACATCACCTCGCGCAAATGGGTGCCGTCGACCCCGGTGAGGATTACGGCGTGGGTCAGCATCGCTTCGCCGTCATTCGTGAGCGAGGCGCGCGTCAGCGGAAAGCGGTTGTTCCAGTGGTTGGCCCAGTCCATCGGGGCTTTGCGCTCCGGGAACATCGCACTCAGCATGAGGTACGGGCTTTTTTGTTCCTCGTTCTTGAACAGGAAGACGGAGAACGGGATGCCGCTCGTCGTGGCCCGGATGCCGCGGTTCGCGCCGTCGAGCTGGTCGATTTCCACCGGCAGACCGAGATGGCGCAGGTGGTCGGCGATGGCGTCGATGTCGGCGGCGACGGGTTCGTTGGTCATGGGCGCATATCCCTCAATTCAGATCGTGTCCGGCAGGCGCGCGCCTTAACAAGATCCCGGAGGCGCGCGATTTCGCATGGGGGGTTGTCGCATGTTCGTGGCGGGATTCCGAATAGCTTTTGGTCTCGGGGCGATGGCTCTGTTCCACGAGCTTGCCGGACGCGGCGTCGCCTGCCGGTCCCTTTTCAGGTCTTGGCCCGGTGTTGGCGGTGCAGGGCCATGTCGTCGCGGTGGACCAGTTCGTCACGGCCGCGGAAACCGAGGATCTCGGCGGTCTCGCTGGTTTTCATCCCGATGATGCGTTCTGCGTCGCGACGGGTGTAGGCGATCAGGCCGCGGCCCAGTTCGCGGCCGTCGGCGGCGCGAATGACGACGGCTTCGCCGCGGTCGAAATCGCCTGAAATCGAGGTGACGCCGGCCGGTAGCAGACTGCGGCCCGCGAACAGGGCACGCTCAGCGCCTTCGTCCACGACAATCGTGCCTTTAGGTTCGAGCTGGCCAGAAATCCACCTCTGCCGCGCTGTCACGGGGTCGGACGGTGCCAGGAACCAGGTACACGGAGCGCCCTCCGCGATCGCCTTCAGCGGGTTTTGCCGTTTACCGGAGGCAATCACCATGTCGCATCCAGCGCCGCGTGCGATCTTTGCGGCCTCCACCTTGGTTCGCATGCCCCCGCGAGAGAGTTCGCTACCGGCATCGCCGGCCATCGCTTCGATCTCGCCGGTGATTTCCGTGACGACATCGAGGCGCCGGGCCTCGCGCTCAGAGCCGGGCGGCGCGGTGTAGAGGCCGTCCACGTCGGACAGAAGCACGAGGCAGTCGGCATCGATCATTGAGGCCACACGGGCCGACAGCCGGTCGTTGTCGCCGTAACGGATCTCGCTGGTGGCCACCGTATCGTTCTCGTTGACGACCGGCAGGGCGCCGAGACGGAGCAAGGTGAGGAGTGTGTCGCGCGCGTTGAGATGGCGCCGCCGCTCTTCGGTGTCGCCAAGCGTGACCAGGATCTGAGCGGCGGTGAGCCCGCGCTTCTTGGCCATTTCCGCATAGGCCTGCGCCAACGCGATCTGGCCGACGGCGGCCGCGGCCTGTCCGTGCTCAAGGCCGAGCGGGCCGGGCGGAAGAGCGAGTGCATGCCGGCCGAGAGCGATTGCACCTGAGGAAACCAGCACCACCTCGCGGCCGTCGCGGCGCAATCCGGCGATGTCGTCGAGAAGCGAGCCGAGCCAGTCCGTTTTGAGCGTGCCGTTCTCGCGGCAGGCCAGGAGCGCCGAGCCCAACTTGACGACAATCCGGCGCGCGGCAAGCCACTCCGGGCGCACGGACGATGCGGTCGCGCTTGTCGGTTCGGTCACGGTGTTCGCGGTTTCGTTGTTTTGGATGGCGGACATGGACAGCGTTGGTCGAATGGAAGCGGGCGAGCAGTACGGGGAATGCAACCCGGCGCGTCTTTGCTGATGCAGGGTTGGTGGATCGCTCTGCGCGGCATTCCGGGTCCATACCACGTTTTGGCTGTGTGCGTAGAGGTGTCGAGATTGCGCGCTTATGGCCCGAGAAGAAACGTTGGTGCGGGAAACGCGCGGCTCAGCTCCGTCTATTCAATCGCACCGTGGCCGGATCCCCGCCTTCGCGGGGATGACGGGAGGAGATGGGGCGGTCGGGGGTGTCCATAGTCCGCCGTGAAGGATCGTCAGGCGCCGGGTCCGGCCACCGGGAGGCCAGCGCCCTGCGCTTCCTTCTCCGTCCCGGCGCAAAGCGATAGCGGTGGCTTCAACTGGCTTCGGCGCGGCTCACACCGCCGTCACCCCGGCGAAGGCCGGGGCCTGTCCACGCGGGGGGCTGGGCGGCACCGGTCGTTTCCAGCGCACCGTGGCCGGATCCCCGCCTTCGCGGGGATGACGGGAGAAAATGGGGCGGTCGGGGGGTGTCCATAGTCCGCCGTGAAGGATCGTCAGGGCGCGGATGCGGCCTGGAGCGCTTCGACCTAGACCTGAAGCGCTAAAACGCGAGCCTGATCGGTTTTGGCGAGGCGAAGCCCGCGGAGCACCGGTCGTTTCACACCTCACCGCGGCGCCGGGTCAGCCACCGGCACGCCAGTGCCCTGCGCTTCCTTCTCCGTCCCGGCGCAAAGCGATAGCGGTGGGTTCAACTGGCACCGGCGCGGCGCACACCGCCGTCACCCCGGCGAAGGCCGGGGCCTGTCCACGCGGGGGGCTGGGCGGCACCGGTCGTTTCCAGCGCACCGTGGCCGGATCCCCGCCTTCGCGGGGATGACGGGAGAAAATGGGGCGGTCGGGGGCCGTCCATAGTCCGCCGTGAAGGATCGTCAGGCGCCGGGTCAGCCGCACGCCAGCGCCCTGCGCTTCCTTCTCCGTCCCGGCGCAAAGCGATAGCGGTGGCTTCAACTGGCTTCGGCGCGGCGCACACCACCGTCACCCCGGCGAAGGCCGGGGCCTGTCCACGCGGGGGGCTGGGCGGCACCGGTCGTTTCCAGCGCACCGTGGCCGGATCCCCGCCTTCGCGGGGATGACGGGAGAAAATGGGGCGGTCGGGGGGTGTCCATAGTCCGCCGTGAAGGATCGTCAGGCGCCGGGTCAGCCGCACGCCGGCTTGCCGAGTGTGCGTCGCACAACCGCACGCCGGCCTGCCGAGTGTGCGTAGCAAAACCGCACGCCGGCTTGCCGAGAGAGCGCTATTGAAGCGGCCGTGGGCATCCGAAGGACACTTGCGGAGGATCGTCAGGGCGCGGATGTGGCCGCACACCGGCTTGCCGAGTGTGCGCGCGAAAGTTGGCATCCGAAGCGCCAAAGAAAGACTCCTGCCCGTATCGCCGGGAACAGCGCCAACCGAGGCTCGGGCGTAGGTTTATTTTCAACAGCGGCACGGAACGCCGCGGAAAACAGCCAACACCCAGCTCGGAAACGCCGCCATGAAATTCGCAATCGCCCTCACCGCCGCCGCCCTCGTTTCCCTCTCGGCTTCCAACGCTTTCGCGGTCAGCGCCTCCGTCAAGCGCGCCTGCATCGGTGACTACCTGTCCTATTGCTCGCAGCATTCGCCTTCGAGCCCCGGCGTCCGCACCTGCTTCCGCTCGAACGCTTCGAAGATCTCGAACCGCTGCGTCAAGGCGCTCGTGAAAGCCGGCTACGTCTCTTCGAAGCGCGCCCGCGCCGCCGGCATCCGCTAACGAGCCCGCCGGCATCCGTTGATCGGCGCAAGCACGGCGAACTCCGCATTTGCAAATTCTAACCGCCAGCAGCCCCGTTGCTGGCGGTTTTTACTCTATTCGGTCAGGGCTCGGCGGCGCTGATGATCGGTGTTTGGACGAACCGCGCAGCGGCGGTTTCCTGCGTTCGTTAGTAGGACGATGTGGGCCGGGCCGGCATGCATATCGGCGTCGCAGCCGTTCAATGGCCGCCCATCGGGCGGGCATGCCGCGGTGCAAAATCTCGTGATGACGGGTGTTAAGTGAAGGCCCGCATCATCGTTCATCTTTCAGGTTTCGAACCGATCCTATACTGTCGGCGTTTAGTTCCGTGGGCCAACTTGGCTTTGGCCGGCGATGATCGTCTTTCAAATTTCCTCTGCTTGTCGCGCAGGGATGACGGAGTAACCACCTCGCATGGCAGGCAAAGTACCGGCGGGCGCCTTCCCGCCTTTCACAGCTTCAGTGTGCGCAATCCTTTCGCTTTGCGTGGCAGTTGCCGGCATGGCTGCGGTCGGCTCCGGCGCGGCGATTGCTCAGGGGCCACCGCGGAAGGTGCCTGTCGATGTCGCCAAGCCGCTCGAGCGGATGGTGCGGGAATGGGACGAATACACGGGGCGCTTCCAGGCGGTTCAGCGTGTCGAATTGCGGGCGCGGGTCTCCGGATATCTGCAGTCAATACATTTCAACGACGGCGAACTCGTCAAAAAGGGCGACCTGCTGTTCAAGATCGATCCGCGTCCCTTCGCTGCTCAACTCGCTGCGGCGGAAGCGCGGCTGGAAAGCGCCAAGGCCGAGTTGAAACTCGCTGATGCGGAAGTCGCGCGCGGTGAGGAATTGAAGAGAAAGCGCGTTGTAGCCGATGCCGAAGTGTTCAACCGGCGGGCGCAGAAGGATGTTCGCGCCGCCAACGTTCTGGTTGCCGAGGCGGAGGTGGAGTCGGCGCGGCTCAATCTCGAATTCACGGAAATCAGGGCACCGGTCGATGGCCTGATCTCCAGCCGTAAGGTGGACGTCGGGAACCTCGTCGCAGGCGGCACCGGGACGACGACAACGCTCCTCACCACCATCAACACGCTCGATCCGATCCACTTTGTTTTCGACGTGTCGGAGCAGGCGTACCTCAAGTACGCCCGGCTCTCCGAACAAGGGAAACGCCCCTCGTCGCGGTCGACCGCCAACCCCGTCTACATACGGATCGCCGATGAAGAGGGATGGCCGCATAAAGGCACGATGGATTTCGTCGACAACGAGATCGGCCAAGAAACCGGCACCGTTCGCGGCCGGGCGATCATCGGGAACAGTTCGCGGGTCCTCCAACCGGGTCTTTTCGGACGCATCCGGATCATCGGATCGGGCGAATACCAAGCCGTGCTTATTCCAGACAAAGCGATCCTTTCCGACCAGGCCTCCAAGATCGTTATGCTGGTTGACGAGAACGGCAAGGTGGAAGCGCGCAAAATCCAGATCGGGCCCATTGTCGATGGCCTCCGGGTCGTGAAGGACGGCTTGTCAGTCGACGACCGGATCGTCGTGGCGGGGATGCAGAAAATCCAGGAAGGCCAGGAGGTCGAGGCGACCGAGGTCACGTTCGAAGCGAAGCCGGACGGGCTCGATGCCATGCCGCCCGTCGAAGAAGATCGGAAGGCCGAGCGCGGCGCGTCGGGCGCCGCCGAAGTCGGCAGTCAATAAAGGCAGATCATGAAGTTTTCAAACGCCTTTATCGACCGGCCGATCCTCTCCACGGTCCTGTCGATTGTCATCGTCCTTGTTGGGGCGATCTCGTACGGCTCGCTGCCCGTCTCGCAGTACCCGCAAATCGCGCCGCCGACGATCCAGGTGAGCGCGACCTACCCCGGCGCCAATGCCGAAACGGTTGCCCAGACCGTCGCACAGCCCATCGAACAGCAGATCAACGGCGTGCGCGACATGCTCTACATGCGCTCGGAAAACACCGGCGATGGGCGGATGTCGTTGACGGTGACGTTCAAGCTCGGCACCGATCTCGATGAAGCGCAGGTGCTGGTGCAGAACCGCGTATCCATTGCCGAGCCGCGACTTCCCGAAGACGTGCGACGGCTCGGTGTGAACGTGACCAAGTCGACTCCCGACTTGATGATGGTCATTCACATCCTCTCGCCGGACGGCAGCCGCGACAACCTCTACATCTCCAACTACGCCAGTTCGCAGATTGTCGATGAACTGGCGCGGCTGCCCGGCGTCGGGCAGGTGACCGTTTTCGGCGAGCGTGCCTATTCGATGCGGATCTGGCTCGATCCGCAGCGCATCGCCTCCTTTGGGCTGACGGCCGGCGAAGTGGTGCAGGCCTTGCGCACGAACAACGTGCAGGTGGCGGCGGGGTCCCTTAACCAGGAGCCCATCGATAATCCCGGCGCCTTCCAGCTCAACGTCGAAACGCAAGGGCGCCTGCTGGAGCCCGCCGAGTTCGGCGCCATTGTCGTGAAGCGCGGCGAAGGCGGGCGAAACGTCAGGGTGCGCGATGTGGCGCGCGTCGAACTTGCGGCGCAGGATGTTTTGCGCATCGGTTACCTCGACGACAAATCGGCGCTGCCCATCGGTATTTTCCAGCGGCCGGGTTCGAATGCCCTCGAAACCGCGGATGCGGTCATCAAGAAGATGGAAGAGCTGGCGGAGGCTTTTCCCTCCGGCATCGAGCACACGGTCGTCTACAATCCAACGGATTTCATCGCTCAGTCCATCGAGGCGGTGTTCGAGACGATCGTCGAGGCGGTGATCCTCGTGGTTCTGGTGATCCTTTTGTTCCTGCAGAACTTCCGCGCTTCGATCATCCCGATCGTGGCGATCCCAATCTCGCTAATCGGCACATTCGCGGTGTTGGCGGCGCTCGGCTATTCGCTGAACAACCTATCCTTGTTCGGGCTGGTGCTCGCCATCGGCATCGTCGTCGACGACGCAATCGTCGTGGTGGAGAATGTCGAGCGGTATCTCGCCGAAGGCATGTCGCCCAACGAGGCGGCGCACAAGACGATGAACGAGGTCGGGCTTGCGCTGATCGGTATCTCGGCGGTGCTGTTCGCGGTGTTCATTCCCACCGCCTTCATCGAAGGGATTTCAGGCCAGTTCTACCGGCAGTTCGCCGTCACCATCGCAACGGCAACGGCGATTTCCCTGATCGTTTCGCTGACGCTTTCGCCGGCGTTGTGCTCGCTCCTGCTCAAGCCGCATAACGGCGACAAGCCGAGAGGTCTCAGCGGGATCATCTCCTGGCCGTTCCGGATGTTCGCGCGCGGGTTCAACATCGCATTCGATTATCTGGCCAGAGGCTATGGCCTTCTGACGCGCGGGCTGATCGCGATCTCGTTCGTCATGCTGATCGTCTATGCCGGCCTGATGGTGTTTGCCTACGAGCGGTTGCAGGCAACGCCGCAGGGCTTCATTCCGCAGATGGACCAGGGCTATCTCATCACGGTCGTCCAGTTGCCGCCGGGCTCGGCCCTGACGCGCACCGACGCCGTCATTCGCGAAGCCTCCGATATCCTGCGCGGCATCGAAGGCGTTTCGCATACCGTCGGCTTCGCGGGGCTCGACGGCGCGACCTTCACCAGTGCGCCGAACGCCGGCGCGATCTTCGTGCCGCTCGTTCCGTTCAAAGAGCGGCCTGGGCGGTCCAGCTTCTCCATCATTCCGGAAGCCTTCCAGAAGCTCGCCGGGATCAAGGAGGCCAATATCTTCGTCATCGCGCCCCCATCGGTGCGCGGGATCGGCACGGGTGGCGGCTGGAAACTCTACGTGCAGGATAGGCGCGACCGTGGCGTCAAGGCGCTGGAAAACGCCGCGCAACTCTTGATCGGCGCGGCCAACCAGGATCCGGCTTTGTCGCGGGTCTTCACGCAGTACAACACCAAAACGCCGAAGATCTATGCCGATATCGACCGCGTGAAAGCGCAGATGCTCAACGTGCCGACGGACCGGCTTCTCGAGACGCTGGAGATCTATCTGGGGTCGGCCTACGTCAACGACTTCAACTTCCTCGGCCGGACCTATCGCGTGACCGCCCAGGCGGACAGCAAATTCCGCGACGATCCCGCGGACATCCTCGAACTGCGGACCCGCTCGACAACGGGTGCGATGGTGCCGTTGGGGACCGTCGCGCGCCTGGAGAATGCGACGGGGCCTTACCGGCAGCCGCGCTACAACCTCTACATGGCGGCGGAGGTGCAAGGTGCCGCCGCGCCGGGCTACTCGACCGGGCAGGCACTGCAGGCCGCCGAGGAACTGGCGGAGCGGGTCCTGCCTGAGGGCTTTTCGTTCGAATGGACGGAACTTGCCTTGCAGCAGAAGCTTGCCGGCGACACGGCCATCATCGCCTTTGGCCTTGCCGTGGTCTTCGTGTTCCTGCTTCTCGCCGCGCTCTATGAAAGCTGGCTGTTGCCATTGGCCGTCATTCTCATCGTGCCGATGTGCCTCCTGGCCGCGATTGTCGGGGTCAATTACCGCGGCCTCGACAATAACATTCTCGTGCAGATCGGTCTCGTTGTGCTGATCGGTCTCGCGGCCAAGAACGCAATCCTGATCGTCGAGTTCGCCCGGCAGGCTGAGGAAGAAGGGATGACGCGCGTGGAGGCGGCCGTGCACGCGGCCCGCGTGCGTTTGCGTCCAATTCTGATGACAGCGCTGGCGTTTATTCTCGGGGTCGTACCGCTGGTGCTGGCGACCGGCGCGGGCGCGGAAATGCGTCAGGCTCTCGGCACGGCAGTGTTTTCCGGCATGGTGGGCGTGACGCTGTTCGGCCTGATCTTCACGCCGATCTTTTACGTCGTCTGCCGGTCGCTGGCGCGGAAACCAAAGAACGCCAAGAATGAGGAGGCCTCGCCGGCCGCTTCGACGTAAACCGCAGCCCGGCACGACTGAGCGCATCCATACGCTCGCCTCGCGCGGGTTGGCCGGCCCGGCCAACTTGTCGCGCCGGCAAGGATTGGGTTGACGCGGCTTTTCCTTGTTCCTAAATTTCTGTCATGACAGAAATTACTGCAAACCGCAATCTGCCCGAGCCAATCGAGCGCTTCGTCGTCCACTGGGGCGAGATGGGAACCGTGTGGGGCGTCAACCGCTCGGTCGCGCAGATCCATGCGTTGCTCTACATCTCCGACCACCCAAGGACGGCGGAAGAGATCGCGGAAAGTCTATCGCTTGCGCGTTCGAACGTCTCGAACAGCCTCAAGGAGCTGCTCGCCTGGAACCTCATCCGGCGCGTGCAGGTACTCGGCGACCGGCGCGACTACTTCGAGGCCGAAGCCGACATGTTCGAAATGGTCCGGCGCATCGCGCAGGGCCGCAAGGCCCGTGAGATCGATCCGACCATCGCACTCTTGCGCGATTGCGTTTCCGACGCCGAGGGCGACCGGCGCGTCTCCGAGACCGCGCGGGCGCGGCTGGCCTCAATGCTCGACTTCATGGAGACGGTCGAAAAAGGGTTCGACGAGATCATACGCCTGCCGGCACCGACGTTGATCCGGCTCATCAAGATGGGCGGTTCGATTGCACGTTTCGTCTCGCCGAAAAGGCAGACCAAACGATAGGCGGCAGCAAGAGACGCGCCGAGACCATAAGCGCCCGTGCCGGTGTCGAAGCCGGCATTTTTTGGAGACTGTTATTTCTGTTGATACAGAAATAACAGTTCATTCGATAGATCAGGGAAGGTAAAGAGCATGAACGGGCTGTTTCGCGTTGTTGCACGCGCCGCCGGTCCTGTGGCCGGAGCCGCGTCCGCCACGGCTGGCGCGTTTCCGCGCCGACGGCGGAAGGAATCGCCACTCTCCCGCCCCCGGTCTGAGGTTTCGCACGCCGAAGGGTTCGAAGCGCTTCTGGGGTCGGCCGCATGGCAGCGACTGCCCGCGGAGGTGCGTGAGCGTTTCGGTGCTCTGCCGGCCGGACACCCCAAAGTCTATACGGGGCGGGTGATCGCGACGCGGCTCAGCGTGGCGGGGGCTGTCCTGGCGCGCCTCTCGCGCCTAATCGGGGCGCCGTTGCCAACCCGAGACGGTGCCGTTGGCGCGGCGAGCGTAGCGGTCGCATGCGATGAGCGGCTCGGCGGGCAGGTCTGGACCCGTCTCTACGCCCGGGCCGGCCGGTTTCCGCAGTCGATCAACTCGGTAAAGCGGTTTTCCGGTCCTACGGGCCTTGAGGAATTCGTCGGCCCCGGCGCCCGCTGGGGCGTGGGCATGACACTGCGGCTCACCGTGGAAGGCGGGGCGCTGGTGTTTCGGTCCGAGCGCTATTTCCTGGAAGGCTGGGGGCGGCGCGTGTACCTGCCGGGATTTCTGTCACCTGGAGCGATGGCGATCACGCACAGGCAACTCGGCGCGGGGCGCTTCCAGTTCCTCCTCGAACTCGATCATCCGCTGTTCGGTCCGATGGTTCGCCAGGACTGCGAATTCTACGACTGCCGTCTCCGCCATGAAGCTGCGGCGACCGGCCATCCAACCCTTGCGTCTTAGTGGAGGTTACCATGACCGTTTCCGACATCCTTCCGATTTGCCAGTCCATCCTGGACAGCCCGGTCTTGTGGGTGCTGCTGGCGGTGCAAGTCGCCATGGGCGGGTTCGATATCCTGTTCCACCACGAAATGACGGAGCGGCTTGCGTGGAAGGACAACGCCGCCAACGAACTGCGGCTGCATGCCTGGCGCAACCTTTTCTACGGTGTGCTGTTCGGCTTCTTCGCGTGGGCCCAGCCGATGGGTCTGATCGCCGTCGCCTTCATCGTACTGCTCGTTGTCGAGATCGCGATCACGCTTTGGGATTTCGTCGAGGAAGACCGCACGCGGCTGCTGCCTCCGACGGAGCGGATCCTGCACACGCTGCTCGCGATCAACTACGGGGCGATCATGGCGCTGGTCCTGCCGCTTCTTGTGGCGTGGAGCTTCGTGCCGACCTCCATCGTTTTCGCGAATTACGGATGGGGCAGCGCGGTCCTGAGTGTGGCCGGTATCGGCTGTGCGCTGTTTGCCTTGCGCGATACCTTCACGAGTGCGCGGGCCGCAGGATTCAAGCCGCCGCGGCCAGTCGAACTCGGGCTATCGGACGATGGCGGCAAGCGCCATGTCCTCGTCACCGGCGGCACGGGTCTCGTTGGCTCCCGGCTCGTGGCAAGCCTGCAAGCGGGCGGTCACACCGTGACGGTGCTGACCAGGGCGGCGCGTCATGGGGCCTCGCTTTCGGCGCCGGTAAAGCTGGTCACCAGCCTCGATCAGATCGCCGATGATGAAAAGCTCGACGCGATTGTCGACCTCGCCGGTAAACCCGTCGCCGGCGGGTTGTGGACGCGGCGGCGGCGGCGCGAGATCTTACTGTCGCGACTGCGCACCAGCCGTGCGGTCAACCGCCTTGTGGGCCGCTTGACGTCGAAGCCCGAGGTGGTTGTGACGGCATCGGCCATCGGCGCATATGGGCTTTCGGCCGATGAGGTGCTGAGCGAGGCCGACACCGGCAACAAGGCTCCAGCCTTCACCCGCCGGGTCTGCCTGGCGCGCGAACGGGAAGCCGCCCGGGCGATGGAGTTCGGCGTGCGGGTCGTGAAACTGCGCATCGGTCTGGTTCTCGACCGCGACGGCGGGTTTCTCGCACGGATGCTGCCGCCCTTCGACCTGGGCCTGGGCGGTCCCGTTGGCGACGGGCGGCAGTGGATGAGCTGGATCGCGCTCCCGGATCTGGTGCGGCTTATCGGTTTCGTCCTGGCGCATCGCGATCTCGATGGCATCGTCAACGCGACCGCGCCGAAACCTGCGCGGAACGCCGAATTCGCGGCTGCCCTGGGGCGTGTGCTTCGGCGGCCGGCGATCCTGCCGCTACCTTCGGCGCCGTTGCGGCTCATCGGCGGTGATTTTGCCCGCGAGCTGCTGTTGGGCGGACAGCGCGTCGTACCGCTGAAGGTCCAGTCGCTCGGCTTCCGGTTCCTGGCCGGGGACATCGACGAGGGATTGCGCCTGGCCTTGGGGCTGGATGCGCCTAGCCATCGTAAAGGCCTCGCCGAGACGGCCCCGGCGAATGCTCCGGACTCGGCAGGTCTCATGCGGTCTTGATGTTTTGCGGCGGAGGTTCGGGCGAATGCGCGTGGCGTGTTCGTTCGGACCGGAAATATTGATGCCTATCAATGCCGAATGGACCAGACTTCTTTCATAAAACTGGAAAAATATGGAGCGATACTCCTCCCGCCGCGTTGCCACGTCGGCGGGCAAAACCTTTGAGATGATCGATGCAAAAACCCCATGAGGCCAAAGCCGCCGCTTCTTCGGCCAAGAAGAAGCGCCATGTGGCGGCGAACGACGATGTCGGCTTGCTGTTTCAACCGATCGAGCTTTCCGGATCGGAAAAGCCCGAGGCGGATCGGCGCGACCGTGACGCAAGCTTGTTGCGGGATTCCTTTTCAGCGACGGCCGCGGCCGAGGTGTTGGACCGCTCGTTCCACGCCGGGCTTGCGCAATATACCCAGGGAATATCGCCGGCCGGTCTAGCCGCCGCTTACGTCGACTGGTTCCTGCATCTGGCGCTGTCGCCGGGAAAGCAGTTCGAGTTGTCGCAAAAGGCGCTGCGCAAGCTCATGCGGTACAACCGCTATCTGATGGCCGATGTTCTCTCCTCGGGAAAGGCGGAGCCATGCATCGAGCCGCTGAAGCAGGATAAGCGGTTTGCTTCGGAGGCCTGGCAGGCCTGGCCGTTCAACGCGATCTATCAGGCCTTCCTGCTGCAGCAGCAATGGTGGCATAACGCCAGTTGCGGCGTTCGCGGCCTCGACCGGCGTCATGCCCGGATTGTCGAGTTCACGAACCGGCAGCTCCTCGACATCTGGTCGCCGTCGAACTTCCTATTTACGAACCCCGAACTCATCAAGGCGACGCACGAACAACTCGGTCAGAACCTGGTCCGCGGCGCGGCAAATTTCATGGCCGATGTTGCGGACAGCCTGGGCGGAATGCCGCCGGCCGCTTCGATCACGCACAAGGTTGGGGCCGATGTGGCGACCACGCCGGGAAAGGTGATCTACCGCAACGACCTGATGGAGCTCATTCACTACACGCCGAAGCATCAGAGGGTGAATGCCGAGCCGGTGCTGATCATCCCGGCGTGGATCATGAAATACTACATCCTCGACCTGTCGCCGCATAACTCGATGGTCGGCTTCCTGCTGGAGCAAGGGTTCGATGTTTTCATGATCTCGTGGCGGAATCCGGGGCCCGAGCATCGCGATTACGGGCTCGACGATTACAGACAGATGGGGCCGCTCAAGGCGCTCGATATCATCGAGAAAGTGACCGGTGAGGAAAAGATCCACGCGGCTGGATACTGCCTGGGTGGCACGCTACTCGCCATCACGGCCGCCGCCATGGCCCGGGACGGCGATGCCCGACTGGCATCGATATCGCTGCTCGCCGCGCAGACCGATTTCTCGCATCCCGGGGAACTGGGGCTTTTCATCGGCGAGAGCCAGTTGTCCTTCCTCGAAGACATGATGTGGGAGCAGGGCTTCCTCGATGCCCGGCAGATGGCCGGCGCCTTCCAGCTTCTGCGTTCGAACGACCTGATCTGGTCGAGGATGGTGCGCGAGTACCTTCTGGGGGCCAAGGAGGACGGTAACGACCTGATGAGCTGGAACGCCGACGCGACGCGGATGCCGTTCCGCATGCATTCTGAATACCTGCGCAAGCTGTTCCTCGACAACGACCTGTCGGAAGGCCGCTTCACTGTCGATGGGAAGGTGATTTCGCTGGGCGATATCCGGGCGCCGCTGTTCGTCGTTTCGACAACCAAGGACCATGTTTCGCCCTGGCAGTCGGTCTACCGCATCCTTCAGCTAACGGACGCGCCGGTGACGTTCGTTCTGACGAACGGCGGGCACAACGGCGGGATCGTCTCCGCGCCGGGCCATCCGCGGCGGCGCTATCAGATCGCCACGCGCCACAACGGCGAGCGCTTCGTCGATCCTGACAGTTGGGCGGCCTCTGCGCCGATGCAACAAGGCTCGTGGTGGTTCGGCTGGTCGGACTGGCTTTCGGACCATGCGGCTGCCACAGCAGAAGGCGTACTGACGCGGAACGTGACGGATGGCGAGCGGGCCGAATCCTTACCGGAGCCGGTTTGCGATGCCCCCGGGCTTTACGTTCACGAACGTTGATCCCGGCGATCTCTCGAATCGTCTCTCGCGGGCGCGCCGCAAAGCGGCGGACCGCGGTCGCGGTCTTGGGGCGCGTCCATCAAACATGAACGCGCTCTAACGCGCGCAGGGTTTTTGTGGCGGCTGCGCGCAAATAAAAATGGTGCGGACGGCGGGACTTGAACCCGCATGGCGCAAGGCCGAGGGATTTTAAGTCCCTTGTGTCTACCGATTCCACCACGTCCGCTGGCGGGCGAACGGTTATGCCGTCTCCTGCCGGGGATTGTAAACCGCCTCGCGACCTGCCGGTGCGCCGTGGATGATGGCGGCCCGCAAAAGGAGATAGAGCAGAAGCGCGTTGAAGATATGCCAGCCGAAGTGCGTGCCGACATGGCCGAAGTCGAGGAATTCGAAACGGCCGCACCACGCGCGATCGAACGTCCGGAACGTCAAGGAGACGGCGAATACCGCGCTGCCGGCCAATAGATAGGCCCCGGGCGCCCGGCGGCCAAATAGCGAGAGGCCGAGACCCATCAGCAGCAGGGCGCCGAAAGCCGGGAGATAGGCGACCGAGCCGGACAGGCAAAGGCGGCCGCCTTCGCAGCGCATCTGGCCGGCGTAGTAGAGTGCGCCGAAAAACGCGGCGAGCCCGAGAAGAACGAAGAACCAGTTGAAGCGGGCGAAGCGCCGGAGTGCATAGGCGACGTAGACCACCATGAAGAGCGCGATGGGTACGACGTCGGCCATGGCGGACCAGCGGTTGGCGAGCGTATGAAACAAGAAACTGCCGGTGCCGATCACCGCCACCAGCAGGATCAACAAAAGCTCAACAGCCCCACGGCGGCCACCTGGCGCGGAAATCCACAGGCTCAGAGCGAAAAGCGCTGCGATATGAAACGCGAAGTTGGTGTAGGCATTCCAGGGCTCGGCCCAGAAGCCGGCATCGCTTCCGCGCTCGCAGTAGGAATAGATGCGGTCTTTCCAGTGCGCATCGGGCATCTGCCGGTCCAGCCAGCGAGCCAGATCTTCCAATTCGTTCATCGTGTCCCTCGCTGCGCCGGCAATCCGGTCCGGGCGCGCCCCCGGCATGTGGCCCATCCCACGCGCCGGTCCCAGTTCGCCTCTCGTCATCTAGGCTCTGGACACGCCGAAGGACAAGATGCGGCCGTGTGGAGATCGCGGATTCGCAGGCTTCCAAGTCTGGCGGGAGCGCGTTCCCGGTAGCTCAAAAGAGTGCGAAAATTTTTTAATTGGCGGGAACCGGGGGAGGTCTGACGGGTTTCGGCTTTGAATTTTTGCGCGTCGTCCTCCCCTCCCCCTCCCCTCTCGACGCGCAGAAAAGCCCGGTCAGTATGTCTGACCGGGCTATTTTTTTCGACGGACGAAGGGCCGGCACAACTACTCCTGGGCTCCTCGCGCGCGTCCCGGTCAGTCCTCCTTCTTGCGGGGAAGGCCCTTCCGGTCGGTCTCGGCCAATTCTTCCAGTTCCTCTTCGGTCATCGACTCGTTCATCTGCTTCGATGCGCCTTTGAGATCCGACTTCTTGGTTTCGCCGCGCTTGGCGGAGAGGGCTGCTCCGGCGGCCATTTGCTGTTTCTTCGATTTGGCGGGCATGGCGGGCTCCCAATTCGGACGTGCACTTCTTTCACTTCGCGGACCAGCGTCCGGCATGATCGTGGACATCGCGGTCGCTGATGCGCGCTTAACGGCGGTTCCGCGCCGCGGTTCCGAACGCGAGGCGGGAACCATTGTCCGGTTGGGGCGATTGCGGGGAAAGAAGGCGTGCGACGCCGTGCTTCGAACCGAAAGCAACAAAGAGGCGGTCCCCAGAATGCTTAGCTCCATAATGCAACGCCGGGCGATTATCTTCGCCCTCCTCGCGATGGGCCTTGCCGGCCCGCTCCAGGTCTCCGCCCAGCAGCTTGGCGAAGACGGCGAAATCGTTGGCGATAGCCCCATCGGTGCCTATCCGCCGGGGAGCCCTTCCGCGCCAAGCGAGCCGAAAATCGGCGCCTATCCGCCCGGATCTCCGTCGTCTCCGACCGACCTTAATCGCGTTGGGCCGTCTGGCCGCGACAGCGCGATCGGCAGTGTCACAGAACGCGACGGCGGCGCCACAGGTAGCAGCTCCAACGGTCCCCGATAGATCGCGCGCGGCGATACGCGTTCCCGGTTTCCGGTCAGCGGGCGCGGCTTATGCAACGGAAGTGACGGTTCGGCGTTGGTCTTCTTTCGAACAGACAAGAAGACCGGGAGGCGGAGCCGCAGGCCATGCAACGAAGCGGTAAGAATCCGGGACGGGAAGAAACCGAAGCTCGCCCGGCGACGGCCGAGCAGTTGCGGTCCGGAATCGGTCGCGCGAAGGCACACCGTAACGATGAGATTTATCCCGCAAGCGCGGCTTCGCCGCTGGGGACGGACGACGAGGCAGGCGGATATCCACCCACGGGCGAACAGGTGGCGATGGCTATGAGACAGGAGCCCGAGATATTGGCTAACCGGAGAGGGCCGATTGAGCGGCCGGGAGGCGGCACGCTTCGACTGTGGCTGATCGGCGTGGTCGTCATAGCCGCTGTGACGGTGCTTTCGTTGATGGCTGTGAGCGTCTGATAATGACGGGCTGTGTTTCTCCGGTTCATGCCTTCTCACAGTGGCGCGCGGACCCAAACTTCTGGGAGCAAAGAACTTTCAACGCCATAAGCGCGTTAGGCTATACTAGATACGGCGGGAGGGCGCCGGTCCGGCACAAGGTATAGCGTAATGGCGAAGAAGCATCGGGCGTACTGGAAGGGTTATCTCCGGCTTAGTCTCGTGACCATCGGTGTCGAGATCTACAACGCCGTCGAGAGCAAGAACGACATCAGTTTCCGGCAGATCCATAAGCCCTCCGGGCAGCGCGTGAAGTACGAGAAGACCGTGCCCGGCGTCGGAAAGGTGGAAAGCTCGGACATCGCCAAAGGGTATGAAGTCGATACCGACACGTACGTCGTGATCGAGCCCGATGAGATCGACGCGCTCAAGCTCGAAAGCAGGAAGACCATTGATCTCAAACAGTTCGTCGATGCGAAAGACGTCGATCTGCGGTACTTCGAACGGCCCTATTACATCACCCCGTCGGATGCGCTTGCCGGCGAAGGCTACGTCGTGATCCGCGACGCGCTGCGGAAAACCGGGAAGGTGGGGCTAGGGCAAGTGACCATAGGCGGGCGCGAATGGCTTGTCGCGATCAGTCCGCTGGAAGATGGGCTCGTCATGGCCATGCTGCGCTACGCGGAGGAACTGCGCGATCCCGCGGAGTTTTTCGGCGACGTTCCCGACGACGAGCCGCAAACGGAAATGATCGATCTCGCAGTCAAGCTGATCGAACAGAAGTCCGGCGGGTTCGATGCCACGGCCTACACCGATCATTACCAAGACGCCTTGAAGACGCTGATCCAGGAAAAGATGAAAGGCCGCAAGGTGGTGGCTCCGGAAACGGACGAGCCGCGGCCATCGGGGGCCAATGTCATCGACCTGATGGAAGCGCTCAAACGCAGTGTCGGTGAGAAGAAGCCGGCTGCGAGCAAGTCCGGCGCGAAGAAGTCGTCATCCGGATCGAAGTCGAGCGCCACGCGTTCGAAGTCCGGCTCCGCGAGCAGCCGCTCCCGAGCGTCGAAGGGCGGCGCGGCGAAAAAGAAGGCTTGATCGCCGGGCGGCTGGTGAGAGCACCCTACCGGCTCTGCGACGGGCGGCGCTTTCAAGTGAGCGAAAGAAACGGCAATGACGTCGCGGCTAAAAGACTATTCGGCCAAGCGCGATTTCCGGAAGACGCCGGAACCGGGCAGCGGCGAAGGTAGCGAAAACGCCAAGATCGCGGCTTCCGAGCATTTGCGGTTCGTGATCCAGAAACACTACGCTCGCCGGCTCCATTACGACCTGCGCCTTGAACTGGGCGGCACTTTCAGATCCTGGGCGGTGACGAAGGGGCCTTCACTGGACCCGGGCGAAAAGCGCCTCGCCGTCGAAGTCGAGGATCATCCGCTCGCTTATGGAGATTTCGAAGGGACGATTCCGGAAGGCGAATACGGCGCGGGAACTGTGATGATCTGGGATCGCGGGTTCTGGCAGCCGGAGGGAAAAACGCGACCGGCGGATGCCTTGGAAAACGGGGAGCTGAAATTCGTGCTCGCCGGCGGCAAACTGCAGGGCGGCTTCGTTCTCGTCCGCATGAAGCCGAAAGAAGGCGAGACCAGAAATAACTGGCTGCTGATTAAACACCGGGACCCTTGGGCGACTCCGGGAACCGATGCCGTTTTGAAGCAGGATCGGTCGGCGGCCTCCGGCCGGACCATGGCACAGATCCGCAAGGGCAGCGGCTCGGAGCCGAAGCCGTTCATGGTGGCGCATAACGATGATTGTAAAGAGCGAAAAGGCAGCGGTCGGGTAGCGGCGCCGGGCTCCGAAGCAAAGGCGCCGGAAATGCCGAAGCTCAGTTCTCCGGGCCGGATTCTGTGGCCGGACTGTGGATACACCAAGACGGATCTGGCCGGTTATCTCGTCGATGTCGCCGCTTGGATGCTGCCGCATGTTGCGGGCCGGCCCTGCGCCCTGGTGCGGGCGCCGGACGGCATCGGTGAGGATACCTTTTTCCAGCGCCACCCGATGGCGGGTCCGACCGCCAAGGCCGGGCGCCTAAAGCTCGACGACGATCACGATCCGTATATCGTCATAGAGGACGCGGCGACCTTGGTGTCGTTCGCCCAGGTGTCGGCCATCGAATTTCATCCCGGCAACGCTGCGCCCGGGATGCCCGAGACGCCCGGCCGGCTCGTTTTCGACCTCGATCCCGGCCCCGACGTGGATTTCGACGATGTCGTCGATGCGGCCAAGGCCGTGAAAGCGGAGCTCGAGGAGGCCGGGCTCGTGGCCTATTGCAAGACGACGGGGGGCAAGGGGCTGCATGTGGTGACGCCCCTACGCGCCGATCCGGATGTCGACTGGGCGCAGGCGAAACTGTTCGCCGAGACGATCTGTGCGCGTATTGCCGAGCGCTCGCCGCAGCGGTTCACCACCAACATGAAGAAGTCCGAGCGCAAGGGGCGCATTTTTCTGGATTATCTTCGAAACGACCGGCTGGCGACGGCGGTGGCCCCGCTATCGCCACGCGCGCGCCCGGGCGCGCTTGTCTCGATGCCGCTTAACTGGACGCAGGTCCGCAAGGGGCTCGATCCGACGCGGTTCGATATCAAGTCCGCGCCCCGGCTTCTCTCGGAGTCGGCAGCCTGGAACGATTACGCAGCGAACGCGCGACCCTTGAAGGCCGCCATCCTGGCGCTTGTCGGCGAACAGAAATGAAGGCCGGGCGCAAGACAGCCGAAGCTGGGCAAGAGGACGGTCGCCAAGGTGGCAACGGCTTCGGCTTTATTCCCCCGTGCCTGGCGCGCGCCGTCCGCGAACCGCCGGAGGGCGACGCGTGGGTGCATGAGGTGAAGCATGACGGCTACCGGGTCCAGGCGCATATCGATAACGGCGAGGTTCGGCTTTACACGCGCAACGGGCTCGATTGGACACGGCGGTTCGGAAGGCTCGATCAGGCATTTGCCGCGGTGCCCGCGAAACGCGCGATCATCGACGGCGAGGCGTTGGTCACGGACGCGCGGGGGGCTTCGGATTTTCCCGCGCTGGTGGAACGGTTGAGAGGCGGCGGGCAGGGCATTTCGTTCGTTGCGTTCGATCTCCTGCATATCGATGGCCGGGACATCACCGGTGACAGGCTGGAGCGCCGGAAGGCAGCTCTTGCCGGCTTGCTGTCCGGCCAGCCGCGCGATGCTCCATTGCAGTTCGGCGAGCATATGGCAGGCGACGGTGCGGCGATCCTCGCCAAGGTCACCGAGATGGGACTTGAAGGCGTAGTCTCGAAACGCCGCGACAGTCCCTATCGCTCCGGGCGTCAGGATTTCTGGACGAAGGTCAAGGGTGCGCTAGCGGACCCGTTCGTCGTTGTCGGATTCGTTCGGCACGCGCGCGACGCCGACCGTATCGGGGCGCTCGTTCTGGCGTATCGGGAGGGGAACCGGCTGGTCTATGCCGGTCGCGTCGGAAGCGGATTTACGCAAGCGGAGGCCGAAGCGCTGAAAGGCGGCCTCGAAACACTGCGCTCGCAACCGCCGGTTTTCGCGGAAAGCCTTACCGCCCTGCAGAAAAAGGGGGCCGTCTGGGTCGAGCCGCGGCTGGTGGCGCAGGTCGAGTATCGCGGATGGACGCGTGAAGGTCTGTTGCGGCAAGCCAGCTTCAAGTCGCTTCGAGACGATAAGCACGCCGATGAGATCGGGAAACCCGCTGTGAAAACCTGAAACAGCGGGAGGAATTGCTGAGCGCAGCGACTTCGGTGTTGCTACAGGCGGCTTCGCTGCATCGTCACTTCGCATCTCAACCCGGCGGGCTCGTAGTGAATATCGGCACTGCCGCCAAGCCCCATCGCCCCGCTCTCGATGAATCTGGTTCCGTAGCTCTTTCGAATTGGCGGAGTGACCGGTGGACCGTCGATCTCGCGCCAGATGAGCCGGATCGCTTCAGCGTCGAGCGCATCGACCTTAATCGAGATGTGGCCATCGTCGTTGCTGAGGGCGCCGTGTTTTACGGCATTCGTCGTGAGCTCGTTGAGGATGAGCGCGATGGTCAAACCGCCCTCGCGTGAGACGACCGCCCTTTCGCCCTCGAATGCCACGCGGCGGTGCTCGGGCTTCTCATAGGGTTCGAGCACGGTACGGGCGAGGACATCGAGCGTGCGGGCGGAATCGTCGGACTGGCGCAAAAGGTCGTTGACCGCGTTCATGGCGCCGATGCGTCCAGAGAAGCGGCTTTCGAAGTCCTTCAGGTCGGAGCTTTCGCGCATCGACATCCTGAACAGCGCCATCACGGTCGCCATAGTGTTCTTGATGCGGTGATGCAGTTCGTTCTTGAGTTCTTCCTGATACGCGACGTGCGCGGCCATCTCACTCTGACGCAGCCGCGCGGCGATGGCGTTTTCGACCGCTGAGCGGAATTCGAGAGGCGCGAGCGGACGGTGAAGGATCGAGATAAGGCAGCGTCCCCAAAGGTCGCCGAGCTCCTGGCGCAGGTGCTTTTCCTGGATCGTGGCGTCCAGGACGAGAACGAGGGGAAACTGGGCCCACGGCGGTTTGCCTGAGGTGATATTGTGGAGCAATTCGACGAACCGGCGCGTCAGCCCTTCCTGCGTGCAGACAACGACGCAGTTGGGGTTGCGGTCGATCGCATCGGCAAGCGAGTCGCAGTCTGCCGCTGTCAGCAGCGCCATGTCCGGTCTGGCGCTGACTAGGCAATCCGTGACCAGCTTCGCGTCCTGTCCATAAGGCGTGTGAACGATGACGACTGGCTCGTTCTGCACATCATCGGTCATTCTCGTCGCCTAGCCTGCGCTCACATTCCGATGCCGCTAAGTTGGCCCGCTCAGCGGCGCGGCACCGCGCATAAGCGCAGCCGGTACGCTCAATTCGATGGCAACGGGCCGGCGCCACCGGGAGGCGGCGGATTGAACGGTACCACGTTGACGCCTTCCGGCCCGATCTCGAATTCATGCACTTCCATGTCGTGCGGGCCGTGGCGCTTCTTGACCGCCGTGATCGTGCGGCGGACGACGCCGGGCCATTCGAACATCCGCAACCAAAGTACGCTATCGCCGAGATAGCTTACGTCAAGGTCGTGATGCTGCTCGTGGCCGAGCAGACCATGCTGGGCGACGATCAGCAAGCTCAAGGCGCCGCGGCGGGAAACGTACTTGAGAAGCGCGTGCATCTGCACGATGGCTTCTTCGGCATGCGGCAGCGCGCTGAGATAGCCGGTCAGGCTATCGATCATGATGACCCGGACGTCATGATTGTCGAGCGTATCGACGACGATTCTGGCGAACTCGCCGGGAGATACCTCCGTCGGGTTGAAGTCGCGCAGTATCAGCCTGCCCTCTTCATAGGGTTTACGCAACTCGATGCCGAGGCCCTCGCTGCGCCGGAAGAAAGTTTCGACCCGCTCCTCGAACAGGAACATCGCCGTCTTCTCGCCGCGCGAAAGGGCGGCCTGGGCATAGAGCGAGGCCAGCGTGGATTTTCCGGTGCCGGACTGCCCGACGATGATGGCGGTCGTCCCCGCTTCCAGGCCGCCGCCGAGCATGTTGTCGAGATCCTCGATGTTGCAGCGGATGAGATCCTCGCCCACGCTCTTCTCAGGCTGGAGCTCCGGGAGGACACGAGGATAGACAACGACACCCTCGCCTTCGCGGATCGAAATGTCGTGGTAACCGTCGAGGATTGGCGAACCGCGCAGCTTCTTCACTTCGACACGGCGCTGGGCGACACCGTAGTTGGGAAGGTGCTTTTCGAGCCGGATGATGCCGTGGGAGATGTTTTCGAGCTGATCCTCGCCGCGGTCGTGGTTCGAGTGTTCCGTATCGATCAGAATCGTCGTGATGTTCTTCTCGTTAAGCTGCGATTTGAAACCCAGCACTTCGCGGCGGAACTTGAGCGTATCGCTTGAGAGGAGGCGAATCTCCAACAGGCTGTCGTAAACGACGCGGCGAGGTTTCAGCCTTTCAATCTCCGCCTGCACGGCATCGCGCGTCCGGTCGAGGCGGAGGTCGGCCGATTGGAAGATGGTCTGGTCGGACAGGCTTGGGAGTTCGTCTCCGGTGTTCAGCGATTGCACTGAAATGCCGTCGAGCGTCCAGCCGTGGGAAGCCGCAATCTGGCGGAGTTCTTCTTCGGTTTGCGACAGGGAGACATACAACACCGGCTCGCCGTTCGCGGCGCCCTCGCGCAGGAACTGCAGCGCGATCGTCGTCTTACCGGTGCCGGCGGAACCGCGCAGTAGATAAAACCGGCTTTTCGGAAGACCACCGCCGAGAATACGATCGAGACCTCGTACTCCGGTTGCCGCCCGATCCTCGCTCATATTCCCTCCAGGTGCTCAGTATCCGCCGTGACGGTCATAACTGTAAGGGACGGCGCTTGGTTCCGAATGCAGCGCGAATGCGCGCGCGGATGACTTGAAACGGGCGGGGACCAATGTGGCGGAAGCGGCCCTGATCCGATGCGAAAGCACTGACATGGCCCTTCGAAAGCCCGTATAGTTCGGGTCCACGTCCTAACGCCGGAGCGGGGTCTAAGCCGCATAGGCATACCTCATCCGCGGCGGCCCGCGTGGCTTGGGCCCGCGTGGCTTGGGCAAGCGTGTTTGGCATCGGAATAAGACGACTCCAGGGAGAACAATGCATGGCTGGTATCGACGACGTCGCCGAACGACAGGAATGGGTTGATGCCATCAACTCGGTGATCGCCTTCGAGGGTACCGGCCAGGCCGACGACCTGTTGGAAAGCGCGGTGGCGGCGGCGCGGCGCTCGGGCGCGAAGCTGCCGTTCGCTTCGAACACCGCCTACATGAATACGATTCCACCGCACAAGCAGCCCGCCTATCCCGGCAACCGCGAATTGGAATCCAGGATCCGGGCGGCGATCCGCTGGAACGCCGCGGCGATCGTTATCAAGGCCAACAAGGAAAGCTCGGAACTGGGCGGGCATATCGCGTCGTTTCAGTCCGCGGCGACACTCTATGCGACGGGGTTCACGCACTTCTGGCATGCGCCGCACGAGGGGCACGGCGGCGACCTCCTGTTCATCCAGGGGCATTCCGCTCCAGGGATCTACGCCCGCGCGTTCGTGGAAGGCCGGCTGAGCGAGGAACAGGTCACCAATTTCCGTCAGGAGGTCGACGGCAAGGGAGTCTCCTCCTATCCGCATCCCTGGCTGATGCCGGAATTCTGGCAATTCCCCACTGTCTCGATGGGGCTGGGGCCGATCATGGCGATCTACCAGGCCCGTTTCCTGAAATACCTTCATGGACGCGGTCTCGCCGACACGTCCAACCGGCACGTCTGGGTGTTCTGCGGCGACGGGGAGATGGACGAACCGGAATCGATGGGCGCCATCGGGCTCGCAGGGCGAGAGCGTCTCGACAACCTCATCTTCGTCGTCAACTGCAACCTGCAACGGCTCGACGGTCCTGTGCGCGGTAACGGCAAGATCATCCAGGAATTGGAGAGCGACTTCCGCGGGGCGGGCTGGAACGTCATCAAGTGCGTGTGGGGTTCGAATTGGGACGAACTCATCGCCAAGGACCATACGGGCCGGCTGCGGCAACTGATGGAAGAGTGCGTCGACGGTGAGTACCAGGATTTCAAGTCGAAGGACGGCTCCTACATCCGCCACAACTTCTTCGGACGTTATCCCGAGACGGCGGCCATGGTCGCGGACTGGTCGGACGAAAAGATCTGGCGGCTGACCCGAGGCGGGCACGACGCACGCAAGGTGTACGCGGTGTATCAGGCGGCGGTCGACCATTTGGGGCAGCCGAGCGTCATCCTGGCCAAGACCGTAAAGGGCTTTGGCATGGGCGAAGCCGGCGAAGGCCAGATGATTACCCACCAGCAGAAGAAGATGGGGCTGGACGCTCTCCTGCAGTTTCGAGACCGGTTCAAGGTGCCGCTGACGGACGCCGAGGTGGAAGAGCTGAAGCTGATCAAGCCGGCGGAAGATTCCGCGGAGATGAAATACATGCGCGAGCGGCGCGAGGCGCTCGGCGGCTATCTCCCGCAGCGGCGAACGAAGAGCGAAGAAACGCTGGAGGTGCCGGAGCTGTCGGCATTCAAAGGTCAGCTCGAAGCGACGGGCGAGGGGCGTGAAATCTCGACGACCATGGCCTTCGTGCGCATCCTCAACACGCTTCTGCGCGACAAGACCATCGGCAAGAGGGTGGTTCCCATCGTTCCGGACGAGAGCCGCACGTTCGGCATGGAGGGCATGTTCCGGACCTACGGCATCTTCAGTCAGGTCGGGCAACTCTATCGGCCGCAGGATGCCGATCAGCTCATGTACTACAAGGAGGACAAGTCCGGTCAGATGCTACAGGAGGGCATCAACGAAGCCGGCGCGATGTCGAGCTGGATCGCGGCGGCGACCAGCTACTCGCACTCCAACATCACGATGATCCCATTCTACATCTACTATTCGATGTTCGGGTTCCAGCGTATCCAGGACCTCGCATGGGCCGCCGGCGATTCACGCGCGCGGGGTTTCCTGATCGGCGGCACAGCGGGGCGAACGACGCTCAATGGCGAGGGTCTGCAGCACGAGGACGGCCACAGCCACGTCTTCTCGGCGACGATCCCGAACTGCGTCTCCTACGATCCGACGTTCGCCTACGAGGTCGCGGTTATCGTGCAGCGTGGCCTGAAGCGGATGGTCGAGGACCAGGAGGACGTGTTCTACTACCTGACGGTGATGAACGAGAACTACCCGCACCCGGCGATGCCGGAAGGTGTCGAGGAAGACATCATCCGCGGCATGTATCTGTTGAAGGGGGCTCCCGAAAACGCCAAGGGCCACAAGGTGCATCTGATGGGTTCGGGGACGATCCTGCGCGAAGTCATCGAGGGCGCGAAGCTTCTCGAGCAGGACTTCGGCGTCGTCGCCGATATCTGGAGCGTGCCGAGTTTCACGGAGTTGGCGCGGGAGGCGCAGAGCGCCGAACGATGGAGCCTCCTGCATCCCGAAGAGCCGGAGCGTTTGCCCTTCGTGACCGCTAAGCTCGCGGAACGGGGCGAAGCTCCGGTCGTCGCATCGACCGACTACATCAAGGCCTTCGCCGATCAGATCCGTTCATATGTTCCCGGCAAGTACAAGGTTCTGGGTACCGACGGATACGGCCGTTCCGACTACCGGCGGAAATTGCGCGCGCATTTCGAGGTCGACCGCCATTTCGTGACGGTGGCGGCGCTGAAATCCCTGGCGGAAGAAAACAAGATCCCGTCTCGCACGGTTTCCGAGGCCATTCGCAAATATGAAATCGATCCGGAAAAGATCGACCCCGCGAAAGCCTGAACCCGGCTCCTCCTTCCGTCCCACTATTCAAGCCGCTGACAGATACTTCCGAGGAAACAGCTCATGGCAGCAAGCGAAATCAAAGTTCCAGATATCGGCGATTTCGAAGACGTTCCCGTAATTGAGATTTTGGTGTCGCCCGGCGATGAGATTGCCGCTGAGGATCCGCTTGTTACGCTGGAAAGCGACAAGGCGACGATGGAGGTGCCATCGCCCCGGGCCGGGAAGGTCGCCAAGGTTCTCGTCAAGGTCGGCGACAAGGTCTCGAAAGGCACGCCGATCGTTACAATGGAAGGGGGCGATGGCTCGGGCGGCGATGAGGCGAAAGCCGACGGTGGCGGCGGGCCGGAACAGCAGAAGGCCGGCGCGAAGAAAGGTGGAGAGGCGGCAGCGGCCAAGGATACCGGTCCGCCGCCGGCCGCCGCGTCCGGTGAGACGGAGGATGCGGAGCCCACGGCCGACTATGGGGCCGACGATGTGCCGTCCTCGCCGCTTGGCAAGCGCTCCATTCCGCCTCCGATGGCGTTCGGCAACGTTCACGCCAGTCCGTCCGTGCGCCGTATCGCGCGCGAACTCGACATCGATCTTTCTAAAGTGAGCGGCACCGGTGAAAAGGGGCGCATCACCCGCGAGGACGTGAAGAGAGAGCTTGCCTCGAAGGGGGGCGGTCCGGGCGGCGGCGGCACCGGAATTCCTGAGGTGCCGGCGCAGGACTTCTCCAAATTCGGTCCGATCGAGGAAAAACCGCTATCGCGTTTGAAGAAGCTTTCCGGGCCGCATCTGCACCGGGCCTGGCTCAATATTCCGCATGTCACCCACACAGACGAAACCGATATCACCGAACTCGAAGCCTATCGCAAGGAGCTCGATTCGAAGGCGAAAGAAAAGGGCTATCGCGTTACGCTTTTGTCGTTCCTGATGAAGGCTTCCGTTGCCTGCCTCAAGGAGTTTCCTGAATTCAACGCTTCGCTTGGGCCGCAAAAAGACAGCCTGATCTACAAGAAATATTACCATATCGGTGTCGCGGTCGATACGCCCGACGGCCTCGTGGTGCCGGTCATCAAGGACGTCAACGCGAAGGGGATCATCGACCTTTCAAAGGAACTGGGAGACGTTTCGCAGAAGATGCGCGACGGCAAGATCACCCCGGCGGATATCTCCGGCGGGACGTTCTCCATTTCTTCGCTCGGGGGGATCGGCGGCACCCATTTCACGCCGGTCGTCAACGCACCGGAAGTCGCCATTCTCGGCGTCGTCCGCGCGGCGAAAAAGCCGGTTTGGAACGAGGAGCTCAATTCGTTCGAGCCGCGTCTGATGCTGCCGTTGTGCCTGTCCTACGATCACCGCGTCATCGACGGTGCGCTGGCGGCCCGCTTCACGCGTCGCCTCGCGGAAATCCTGGGCGACGTTCGTCAACTCGTTCTGTGACGGGAGGGGATCATGGCAATTGAAATCAAGGTTCCCGATATCGGCGACTTCACGGACGTGCCGGTGATCGAAGTTCTCGTCTCGCCGGGTGACGAGGTTCAGCCCGAGGACCCGCTGATCACGCTGGAAAGCGACAAGGCCACGCTCGAGGTTCCGGCGCCGCGCGCGGGCACCGTCAAGGAGGTGCTGGTCAAGGTCGGCGACAAGGTCTCCGAGGGCTCGGCCATTGTCATGCTCGAGGCTGAGGGTGCCGCGGCCGGCAGCGATCAGGAGCCGCACCAGGAGGCCGCTGCACCGGCACCTGCGAAAACCGGTGCGGCCGAGGCGACGGCCCCGGTGGCGGGAAGGTTTTCGGGCGACGCCGATGTCACCTGCGAGGTCGTGGTGCTGGGCGCCGGTCCCGGAGGCTATTCGGCGGCGTTCCGCTCGGCCGATCTCGGGCTCAAGACCGTGCTCATCGAGCGCTGGAACGTCTTGGGCGGCGTCTGTCTCAACGTCGGCTGCATTCCCTCGAAAGCCCTGTTGCACACGGCCGCGGTGATGGACGAGGCGCGCTCGATGGCGGCGCATGGCATTGCGTTCGGCGCGCCGGAAATCGATCTTGCGAAGCTGCGCAGTTACAAAGATGGCGTGGTGGCGAAGCTCACCGGCGGGCTGGCCGGGATGGCCAAGGCGCGCAAGGTGGACGTCGTGACCGGCACGGGGCGGTTCCTCGATCCGAACCATATCGAAGTCGAGATGAGCGATGGCGGTGCGAAGACCGTGCGGTTCGAGAAGGCGATCATCGCGGCGGGATCTGAGGCCGTGAAGCTGCCGTTCGTTTCCGACGACGAGCGTATCGTCGATTCTACGGGCGCGCTGGAACTGCGTCGTATCCCAGAGAAGATGCTGGTCATCGGCGGCGGGATCATCGGCCTCGAAATGGCGAACGTTTATTCGTCGCTCGGGGCGAGGATCGATGTCGTCGAAATGCTCGACGGCCTGATGGCGGGCGCCGACCGCGATCTGGTCAAGGTTTGGGAGAAGTTCAACGCCAAGCGTTTCGACCGGGTCATGCTGAAGACGAAGACCACCGCAGTCGAGGCGAAGGATGATGGCATCCACGTCACCTTCGAGGGGGAGAACGCGCCCGACGCGCCGCAGGTCTACGACATGGTACTGGTGGCGGTCGGACGGTCGCCGAACGGCCGGCTCATCGATGCGGAGAAAGCCGGGGTATCGGTTGCGGAGCGCGGCTTCATCGAGGTCGACACACAGCAGCGCACCAACGTCGAGCATATCTTTGCCATCGGTGATATCGTCGGTCAGCCGATGCTGGCGCACAAGGCGGTGCACGAAGGGCACGTCGCGGCCGAGGCGGCAGCCGGGCAGAAGGCGTTCTTCGACGCACGCCAGATCCCGTCAGTGGCCTATACCGATCCCGAAATCGCCTGGGCCGGCGTGACCGAGACGGAGGCCAAGGCGAAGGGGCTCAAGGTGGAAAAGGCGGTGTTTCCGTGGGCGGCTTCGGGCCGCGCCATCGCCAACGGGCGCGACGAAGGTTTCACCAAGCTTTTGTTCGACGCGGAGACGCACCGGATCGTCGGCGGCGGCATTGTCGGCACGCATGCCGGCGATCTCATCGGCGAGGTTTGTCTGGCCATCGAGATGGGGGCGGATGCGGTCGATATCGGCAAGACGATCCACCCGCATCCGACGCTCGGCGAGTCGATCGGCATGGCTGCGGAAGTGGCGCACGGTACGTGCACGGATCTGCCGCCACAGCGGAAGAAGAAATAGCGAGCCACGAAGACCATCGGCTGCGGCGCGGCGGATTTAGGGCTATTTCGTCTCGTCGTCGGCGCGGCGATAGACGTCGTTGCGCCGGACGATGTCGTCCTCGCCCAGGTAGGCGCCGAGTTGCACCTCGATCAGTTCCAGCGGCACCTTGCCGGGGTTGGCGAGCTGGTGCCACTGCGTGGCGACGATGTAGACGCTTTCATTTTCGCGAACGTATTTCTTTTCCTCGCCAATCGTGACGAGCGCCGTACCGCTGACCACTACCCAATGTTCGGAGCGATGGTGGTGCATCTGCAGGGACAACTCGGCGCCGGGGTTGACGTGCAAAAGTTTCACCTGGAAGCGGCCGCCGATGTTAAGCTGTTCGAAGAAGCCCCAGGGCCGGTGATTGCGCAGGTGCTGTTCGTGCGTCCGGCCGCGGCCGTTGCGCAGGCGCTCGACGATGCGGCCGACGTCCTGTGTGCGCGATTTGTCGGACACCAGGATTGCGTCCGGCGTTTCGACGATCACGATGTCCTTGAGGCCGATAGTGGCGATCAGGCTGCGGTTGGCGTGGACGTAGGAATTCTCGGTATCGATGAGGATCGCCTGGCCATCTTCGGCGGCCTTACCGGCGGTGACGTTGCCATGCTCGTCGCCGTCCTGGATTTCCCATAGCGAAGACCATGAGCCCACGTCGCTCCAGCCGATATCGAGCGGCATCACGACGGCGCGGTCGGTCTTTTCCATGACGGCATAGTCGATGGAGTTCGAGGGTGCGGTTGAAAACGCATCGGCGTCGAGGCGCAGGAAACCGAGGTCCGGCTTTGCCTTGGCAACCGCCTCGCGCACGGCTTCGAGCATGGCCGGCTCATGGTGCTCCAGTTCCGCGAGGAATGTTGCGGCATGAAGAACGAAGATGCCGCTGTTCCATGAGTAGTTGCCGTCCTCCAGGTAGCGCTGGGCGGTTTCGGCGTCTGGCTTCTCAGCGAAGCGGCGAACGGTATAGGCGCCGTCGCCATAGCCGGGGAGCGCGGCGCCCTTGCAGATGTAGCCGTAGCCGGTGTGGGGCTTGTCGGGTGCGATGCCGAATAGAACAAGCCGGCCGCCAGCGGCGATCTCGCCGGCCTGCTTCACCGCCGCGCGGAAGGCTTCTTCGTTTTGGATCACATGATCGGAGGGCATCACGGCGATTACGGCTTCGGGATCCTCGGTCATCGCGGCCAATGCGGCGGCGGCGATGGCAGGGGCCGTGTTTCGGGCGACGGGCTCAAGCACGATCGTCGGGCTCTCGATTCCCGTGCGCCGGGCGGCCTCGGCAACCAGAAAGCGGTGATCGTTGTTGCACAGAACGAGCGGTGCGGCGAACCCTTGCGATGTGGGGAGGCGTTCAAGCGTGGCTTCCAGCAGGCTGCGGTCGCTGTCGCCAGTCAAGTTCAAGAACTGTTTCGGGTAGAGCGAGCGCGAAAGCGGCCAAAGGCGCGTTCCGGCGCCACCGGAAAGAACGACGGGTGTGATTTTCATGGCCGGCCTCGGCATTACTCAGAACCAGTCCCCAGCTTAGCCATTCAGCGTTAAAGGCACTTTAAGTCCAAATGTGGCTTAGAAAATCTTCAAACTGACGGCGGTGATGTCGATTCGCGCGCCTGGCGCTCGCCGGACTTGAACGGCGCCCGGCCCGCTGCGATAGAAACTGCGGCACGGAACATTGGTTCAAGCGCCGTTGCCGTCAACGCATAGCCGACCATGGAGCTTGCCGATGCTGCCGACCCCGCGCGCCGACCTGAAGCCCAATACCGCGGAATTCGAACGCCTGCCGCTCGTCAAGCCCACGGGCTTTCGCGAGTACGATGCGCGGTGGCTGTTTCCCGAGGAAATCAACCTCATGGGATTGAACGCCGTCGGGCTGGGCCTGGCGCAGCTTTTCAAGAACCGTGGCGTGCCGAAACGTATCGTCGTCGGGCACGATTACCGTTCCTACTCGGCGCAGGTGAAGCAGGCGCTGATCAACGGGCTGCTGGCGGGTGGCTGCGAGGTGCACGACATCGGCCTGGCGCTCTCGCCGATGGCCTATTACGCGCAGTTCGCGCTCGACGTCGAAGGCGTCGCGATGGTGACCGCGAGCCATAACGACAACGGCTGGACGGGCATCAAGATGGGACTGCAGCGGCCTCTGACGCTCGGTCCCGACGAGATGAGCGAGCTCAAGAAGATCGTTCTCGAAGGCGGTTATGAGGTCCCGGGCGGCGGGCACTACATCTTCGTGCCGGATATGGCCGAGCGCTACATCGCGATGCTTTCGGACCGGCCGAAACTCAAGCGCCGGCTCAAGGTTGTCGCGGCTTGCGGCAACGGTACCGCCGGCGCTTTCGCGCCCCAGGTCCTGGAAGCAGCAGGTTGCGAGGTGATCCCGCTCGACACCGAACTCGATCATTCGTTCCCGCGCTACAACCCGAACCCGGAAGACATGAAGATGCTGCACGCCATCGCCGATGCGGTGCGCGAAAACGGTGCCGATGTCGGTCTTGGCTTCGATGGCGACGGCGACCGTTGCGGCGTCGTCGACAATACCGGCGAAGAGATCTTCGCAGACAAGGTCGGTGTCATGCTGGCGCGCGATATCTCGGCGCTGCATGCGGACGCGAAGTTCGTCGTCGACGTCAAATCGACCGGGCTCTTCACGACCGATCCGGTACTGATCGAGAACGGCGCTACGACGACCTATTGGAAAACCGGCCACTCCTATATCAAGCGGTTCAGCCATGAAACGGGCGCGCTGGTGGGCTTCGAAAAGTCCGGGCACTTCTTCTTCAATCCACCGCTGGGGCGCGGTTACGACGATGGCCTCGTCGCCGCGCTCGCGATTCTCGACATGCTGGACCGCAACCCGGACACGTCGCTGAACGAACTGCGGGCTGCGCTGCCGCAGACCTGGCAGTCGCCGACGATGTCGCCGAAGTGCAAGGACGAGGAGAAATACGACGTCGTCGACAGGGTGATCGCCGCCTATCAGAAGCGCGCCGATGCGGGCGAGCAAATCGCCGGGCAGAAGGTGCGCGAGCTCATCACCGTCAATGGCGTCCGCGTTGTCCTCGAAGACGGCACCTGGGGCCTGGTGCGGGCCTCATCGAACAAACCTGAATTGGTTATCGTGGTCGAGAGCCCGACGTCGGAAGCCAACATGCGCGCCATCTTCGCCGATATCGACGCACTTCTCTCGCAGCAGCCTGAAGTGGGCGAATACAACCAGAAGATCTGACGCCGATCGCCGTCTGTCACATAAAGAGTTCGTCGTCGAGGGAGTCGTCGTCGGCCCCGCTGCCGTCGTCGCCGTGGTATGCTTGGCGGGCGTCCTGCCACCAATTCAGATCGCCCATTCCTATGATTTCGTCGCCTTCGGAAACGAGGACCGGCAGGTCTCCCGGGAAGGCATCGATCACATCGTTGGGGCGGGCCAGGATTACGCAATAGGGCGCGAGCGGCGTTGCAAGCAGCCGGCTCAAGGCGTCTGGCCCAAGCCGGGGGAATAATCCGCGCCCGACCAAAAGGACGGATGCCTTCGAGGCCGACATTGCCGTGGCGAGCGACAGTAGGTTGCGGGCGCGGTTCGACAGGGTCTGGGGTATCGGTTCTTCCGGTTTCTCGGCGATCCTGGCCAGGTCCGGGTTGTCGCCGCCATAAGCGGCGATGAAATCGCGCCAGCCGGCGAGGATCGTTTCCGCGTACTGCTCCCGCCCACCAACCAGCAATCCTTTCAACGGCGGCAGTTCGGCGAAATCCAGGGACTGAGCGAGAAGGTCTGCCTCGTGCCAGATCGTGGCATGGCCCCGACATGCCTTGACGAGCGGGGATGTGATCTTGCCGAAAGCATGCCGTCGTGGATGGCCCGGCAGGATCAGCGCGACGGCGGAACCTTTGTCGATCTCCAGCCGCGATAGCGATTTATCCATTCGCGGCTCGATCTTGAACACCAGTTTTGCCGGCGCTTCGGGGGCGTTCGTGGTGGCGCGGGCGGCGATCTCTCCAGTGGCATCGTGCAGCTTCAAAAGGCTGCGGATCTGCGGATAGAGGCGGTTCAAAGTGGCGAACTGACCCATGAAGGTCTGGAGGCCCCGCACAAGCACCAGAAGCGACCCGATATAGACGACGAGCGTGCTCCATTCACGCTGATTGCCAAGAACCAGCCAGCCGAAAACTAGGATGCCGCCGCTCACGGCCAGGGCCAGGATCGAACTGGTGACGACCGTCAGTTTCGGCGACGCGAGTTGGTTGAAGTCGAAGCTGTTGAGGTAGGCCTGGATGCGGTCGGAGTTCGTAAGCCGCGCCGCTTGTTCCGGTGTCGGCTTGAGAAGCGTGGTCGTATCGAAGGTTGTCAGGAGTTCGCGGATTTTGAGGGCACGCTGACGCACGTCGTGCGAGTAGAAAGTATCCGCGTTGTGCATGATCTTGCGGCTGACGAGGTAGAGCAGCGGCACGGTCAACAGGACGACGAAGAACAGTCCCGCGGTAATCCACGGCTCCAGATAAAGCAGGATGGCACCGGCGGCGACAATGTGGACGGCTGTGGGGAGCATGCCGATCAGGCACTCTGCCGCGACCCCGCATTGCATGGTGTCGCGGTTGAAGTGCTTCATCAGCCGAATTGTATCGAGCGGGGGCGCGTCCGAGTGACGTTCGAGGTGCTCGAGTGCGCCGAGCGACAAGACGGTGCGGCGGATCAAATGCACCTGCGTCTGGCGTCCCACGCGGCGTGAAAGGACGGCGGAGACATATTGCGAGATGGCGGCTGCGAGCAGCAAAACGAAGACGATGCCGGCGAGGACCGCCAAGGCCTGCATCGGGTCTTCGGGAAAGATCGTGGCAAAGTAGCCTTCCGCCTTGCCTTGCGTCTTGGCGACAAAATGCGCCAGGAGCTGGAACACGCCCACGTAGGCCGTGACACCGACGAGACCCAGTATGGGAACGACGAGAATGATCAGCGGCGAAGCGATGCGCAGGATGCGCGACACGAGCGCGACGTAAACGCCGACAAATCGCGCGATCTGGCGGCGGTACCCGCGAAGCCGTTCGTTCATGGGCCGCCTTCTGTCGTTGTCACCGGGGCCGCTTCCCGGGCTTCCCGGAGTGCGGCGGTCATATCCAGTCGTGTCCAGGGCAGGCCGACATAGGTTTCGCCACCGGCTTCGAAGCGCTCGAACTCAAGCGGACGGCCTCCAAGCGTGGCGCGCACTTCGGTCGTTGCCGGCAGAGGGAGGGACCAGCCGGAAAGGTCGGCGGGGGTCAAAGAGAAAGCGACGCCGCCCAGTTCGAAGCGGTTGGAGAAGTCGACGGTCAGTGCCTCGCCGTCCCAGGCCATTGTCCACGGCTTCGCCGTCATGACGACTGCGTGCATCAGGAGGCGTTCGGTGGTGGTGACGAGGATGTCGCCGCGGCGTCGCGCGGCTGCCAGTTCGTCGAGGATTCCGGCGGCATCCGATCGCAGCGGTGGCAGGTGGGCTTCCGCAGGGCGCCCGGTGTCGAGGCGTTCGACGCCGAGATGCTGGTAGATGACCGAATAGCCCCTCGCGTTCGCCTCAAGAACTTGCGAAAGCTGATGGCTGAAATTGCACAGCGAGGGGCCGTAAGGCAGGCCCTCGCCGAGCCAGCGGCGGAAGCGGAGGAACCGGTTGCCGTCGCGTCCGGTATCGCCGACAAGCAGCCCGGTTGGCGTGTCGAGACCGGCATCGAGCGCCGTCAGTTCGCTCGTGTAGTCGGGATCGCACCAGAAAAAACGGATGCCGTGATCGAGGGTCAGATCCAGGTGGTAGAGGTCGCTGCCGGGCAGATCGCCCTCCTGGTAGTCCGCCCAGCCTTTTCCGGCGACGTTCTGACGGTCCTGCTTCGAACCATGGTTCGAATAGACGCGCGGGCGCCAGCCGGCGGCGGCCATTTCGCGGTAACCATGCGCGATGGCGTCCCTGTCGAACTTGCAGCCGCCTTGATGAAGCCGGCCGCCGACAGAGTGATTAGTGTCGAGAAGTCCGTGGCGACCGAGCGCGGCGGCCCCTGCAAACTCTGGTGTCTTGGTGCCGTCTTCCTCGAACAGGCGCCACGTCTTCTTCGGGCTCGAATACATCCAGAAGCTGGAGGCCGTCTCCAGGTCGCGCCGGGCGAATTCATCGAACAGTGAAAGCTGCATCGGCCATGACGTCCATTCGACATCCGAGTTGATGGCCAGCATGCTGCGGTAGGGCGGGGGCAGCGGTCTCGGTTCCGGCAGACGCCGGCCGAACGCGCGTTCCTTCAGGCCATGGAGCAGCTTTGCAATCATGATTTCCACATCATACCGGCGACGCGGTCCTTCACGCGCGACCAGGGGGAGGCGGGCCTTTCGAGGTGCGCCAGACAGTCGGCGCGCTCATCCTCGCTGAACGAGTCTCGAGGGTAGCCGTAGGCGGCGTTGCGTTCACCGGCCAGGGCGTCGAAGATCAGGCGGTCGTCGCGCGAGAAGCCGCGTTCCCAGCTATCGTCAACGACCGGCAGGTCGGGTTCGCTCTGCAGCCGGTCGACGATGTTATCATACGCGGCCTTGCGGCGGTGGTCGTAGCCGGGCAGGCCGTTCATGCGGCATAGCGTGTCGAGGACGCCTGTGTTGCCGGCGGCCAGATGGTGTTCGTAGCGCCAGAAGCGTGTGGCGTCGGCAGCATAGTCCAGGCCGACGAATTGACCGAGCCGTGTCAACTCGGCCTCGGTATGGTTCACGAGATCTTCATAGCGCAGGAGCATCCAGGCATCGTCGCGCTGGTCGATCTTGCGGTCGATGAGATCCCATTTGACGAGCAGCCATTCGCGTATGGCTTTCACCAAGCCGGCTTTGCCGCCCAGTTCCTTGTGGCGCAGGAAGCTGAAGACGTTGGGCCGGCCATCGCGCACGAGTTTGACCTGGAGGACGCGGAAGCCCTTCCCGTCGATTTCGCGGGCGACGAGTTCCTTTGGCGGGTAATTGATGACGAAGACGCGCTTGCCGCTGTGTTCGGCGAGATCCTGAAAGAAGCGGCCGTCATGGCCGCCGCGACGCACGAATTCGGGCCAGAAGGTGCAGTCGGAGCGGTGGACGAAGCAGGCCTGATTCGCTTCTTCCGGCGGCAAGGTCATGATGCGTTTCGGAGGTCCCATGGCGAGCGCATCGGGATGGCTGCCGAGGACCAGGTTCACCCACGTCGCGCCGGCGTATCCGGGCGCACGGATGATCAGGATCGTAATGTCCTCCGGTGCCACGCTCATGCGGTTCCATCCGCTGCGGTGAAATCGATCTCGAAGGTGTCGGATGTCACCTCGTAGCGCCGACCGTAGTCCGCCGTGGCGGTGATCTTGCCGTCGCAGGTTTCGCCGTGCAGGCTGACGATCGCACCGCGCGGGACCGGGTCGAGGAAGGCGTACCAGCCGCCGGGCGTAACGCGCGCTTCGAGCCGCCGACCGTCATAAGTCATGACGACCTTGTCGAGATTCAGTCCGGCTGCAACGTGACCGCCAAGGATCGCCTCGTCACTGAACACGCGAGGGTCGTCGCGGAGCAGGTCGAGACGGATGTCGATCGAACGGCCGGCGGCGCCTGTTACCGCGACGACGATCTCTTCGACCGGCCAGCCGGGCGGTTCGGCCGTTCCGGCGGCTTCGGTCATCCGGTAGAGCGGTACCACGACTTCCTGCGAGCGCTCCGCGTCGGGGCCCGGCATGGCGTGAACCGCTCCCTCAAGCGGCGAACCGCCCACCGAAAACGCGAGCTGCCGGCCGGAGGCGCCGCGTATTGAAACAGACCATCCCACATCGCTCAGATCGCCTGTCAGGATCGCCCGGATATGTGATTGATCGGCGAGGTCGAGTTGGCTTGTGCGGATGGTCATCGCGGCTTCGTCACCGGAGACTTCCAGGCGGTGGCCAAGCGGTCCGTCGATGGCCGTGACCGTCGCATTCTCGCAGGACACAACGCGGTCGCCGCGCTCACCGAACGGGACGCGCCCAAGAACGGGAGAAGGCGTCGAGGCATCGGCGACGGTGATGCTTTCGCGGCCGGTCTCATCGGCCGGGTTGCGGACCAGCGAGAGTATTTCTTCGTCATCGATGAACATGCGGGCGGTTGACGCGTCGCGCACGTAGAACGTGGCGTGGCGCAAGGCAGTGGCGCCGCCTGCATCGCGCGGAAGGACTTCGCCGGTCACGTTGTCGGCCCAGCTCGTCACATGGACCTCGTTCGCGGCCTCATCGTAACTCGCCCAATGGCGCAGGCCGGCGGAGATCTGTGACAGTCGAAGGATCGCGGCCTGGGGGGCGACCCAGATGCGCCGGTCCCCGGTGGTGCCCGTACCTGTCGCTGGGGCGAGCCCGTAGAAGCTCCGCGCCAGACGCTCCATCGCCGCTTGCGTTTCGGCATTGAACAGTCCGTCGAAGGTGCGGTCGAGGCGGTCAGGGTCGTCCATGCACTTTGCAAGGAGGTGGGTGTAGACCAATCCTCCAATGTCACCACCATCGGCCTCGTTTACGAAGTCGATCAGCTTCTCGACCTGCCAGCCGGCAAGGTTGGCCATCGAGGGGTTCTGCGGCGTACCGAACATTTCGAAGGCGGTGAAGTCCGGCTGGCCCTCGGCGTCCTTCGGAACGTGATTGAACCGATGGAAATCGTACAGCGTCGTGCCATCGTTGACGGTCTTTGGCAGGAGCAATTCGGATAACGCGACCGGCTCGTGGCGAGAGGTGTTGCTGGCGGTATTGAAGAAGCGCAGCCCGTAGTCCTCGAAGAGATCCAGCGCGAAATAGGGATTGTCGGGCCAATCGGCCATGCCGCGCACGTCGGCGGCGGCGAGCGTGTTCGTTTTGTAGTGGCCGATGTTATAGCCGCCGCCGTGGCTGGTGTAGGTGTTGAACCGAAGGTTCAGGGCTTCGAACAACGTCATCTGCTCGGCGATATCGTCGCTCAGCCAGGTCACCATCATCGGATCGCGGATCTCGAGGAGATTGGCGGTGCTGACCAGGACGAGTTCGACATCCAGACGCTTCAGCACGTCCTTGTCGCGGGTGACATGGCGATGCAGGTCGACGACGTAGGACTGCAGGGTCTCAGGGGATCCGTTGCGCAGTTCCGTCAGGTCCACTTCGGCGACCGTCGCCTCGCCGTCCATGAACGCAAGGCGCGCTTCGTGTCCGGTCGTTGGCGCACGGAAACGGAAGACGAAGTAGCGCGGCGGCACGCGCGGGTGCCATCCTTCGGGCAGGTCGAAGACGATGCGCCGACGGGCCGGCGGGTGGTGCCCGGTCGCGGCGCGTTTGACCACCTTGGAGACCTTGCGGCCGGCTTTCAGCGCCTTGTCGAATAGAGCCTCGCCTTCGTCAGACTCGACGGCGTCGCGGACGACGATGTCGTTGCCGATCCGGATCATCTGGCGCAACAGCCAGCCGTGCACCGTATCGACCCGGCCACGATAGGCCTGCCGAAGCCACGGTCCGCAGTTGTCGAGAAACGTCGCGAAATCGAACGTCTCGCCCTTGCCGAAATCAGCGAAAACCGGTTCCGCCGTTTCGTCGTTGCGAAGGCCCTGGTTGAAGAACCAGTGGGGGAAGGTGGAATCGCTGACCGGCAGGGCGAAACGTTCGCGCAACAGCCGACCGGTGGAGAGGAACCCTTCCATGTTCGGCGAGTCGGCATCGCTCGAAACGGTGCACCAGCCTTGGAACGGCGGAGGCAGTGCACGCATGGGCGCCGGGGTCCGCCCGTTGCAGCGGTATTCCTCCAGTGCCGATTCGACCCGGTTCTTTCGCGTCGCGCGATGGGCCGACAGCGGCTCGACAGCCGGCATGGCCTTCGTCAACTCGGCATCCTCCGGGAAATGAAGCTGCCAAGCCGTTTGAACGCACGGGAGGCAACGCCCTGCCCCGGTGCGGCGGCCGTCATCCCGGGCTCCGCGGCGTGTGCTGGCTGGCGCCACGGCGGCAGGGTTTTGAGAGCCTCTTCAGGCGTGGCGGGCGGATCGTATGTCGCGATGAATTCCCGGCGTGCGGCTTCGCCGATTTCCGGGCGCGGGTAGCCGTAGTCTTCATACAGCGCGCCGGCGGCGAAGTCGTACGCGGCCATGTCAACGTCGCTGTAGGCCTTGAGCCAGGAGTCGTCGAGTTTCGGGACGCCTTTGGTTTCGCGCAGCCGCGTCATGAGTTCGTCGTAGTAGTCCTTGCGGTCGTGGTCGAGACCGGCGCCACCCTGCATGCGCATCAGGATATCGAGCGCGCCCCGGTTGGCGCCAGGCAGGTGATGCTCGTAGTTCCAGTATTCAAGGCTTTCGGCGGTGTAGGGATAACCGGTGTGCTCGGCCGCCTCGGCGAGCATGGCGTGGGGGTCGATAACGGCGTCCTCGTAGCGCAAGAGCATCGGCGTCTTGCCGGTGTTCGCGACGCGCCGCTTCAGATTGACGGTGCCGCGATAGAGCCAGACGACGGCGGACTGGTAGACGTTGGCGACACGCTCGGGGTGATGGCGCATAGCGCTTGCGAGCGTCGGCCGGCCGTCGCGCACCTGCTCGATCACGCGAACGTCGAGCCGGTCGTCGGTGAACTGTTCGTTGTAGAGCTTGATCGATGGATTGTTGAGAACGAACGTCGAGATGCCGGTGTGTTCGCGAAGCTGGACGAAGAAGTTTTCGGCGCTGTTGTAGTGGCGGAAAAACGACGGCCAGAAATCACACTTGTCGGGGTGAACGAGGCACATGGCTTCTGGCTGCGACGGACCGTCCTTGAACAGCCGGTCGCCGGCACCGAGACAGAGGATATCCCTGCCTGAACCGAGAACGAGATTGAGCCAGGTCGTGCCGCTGTAGGCTAGCGAATAGAGAAGTATGACCTTGACTCGATCCATCAGTCGCTGGCTCCGGCGGTGGCACGGACGTCGCGCGTTCCTCGAGGGATGCGGCGCCGTCGGCGGCTCGCGGGCGTGCCTCGCGGCCGGTGCCCGCAGGCGTATTCAGTGCAGGTAAGATTTGCAGAAGTGCTCGACGTTGAGCAACGACCAGATGAGAAGGCGGCGGTTCTGCTTGCCCTCCAGGTGTTCGTTGACCATGCCGCGGACCGTCTGCTGATCCATGTAGTTCCAAATGTGAGCGTCGTTGGAGTCGATGACGCGGCGCACGTAGTCGATGCTGTCGCCCTTGAACCAGCTCGCATCCGGCGCGGAGAACCCCTGCTTCTCGCGATCGATGACCGACTTGGGAATATGTCGGGCCATCGCCTGGCGCAGCAGCAGCTTGCCGTCGTTGGCCTTCTGGAAATAGCGGGCCGTCTTGTCGCCGGGCTCGTTCTCGTCGAGCTTCACGACCTTGTCGAGATTGCCGAGCTTCAAACGCGTCGGCAGCTTCATGGCGAAGTCGACAAGGTCGTTGTCGAGGAAGGGCACGCGGGTTTCCAGCGAGTGCGCCATCGACAGCTTGTCCTCGACAACGAGAAGGCCATGCAGGAAGGTCTTCGCTTCGAGGTAGAGCGAGTGCGAGACGTAGTCTTCCGGCCGGGTCAATTCCGGCGCGTGCGTCGTGAAGATGTCGCGGAAGATATCGCGCGTCCAGACGTGGCTGACGTCGTCCCAGATGGGGCTGAACACGCTGCGCAGCGTGCGGTTCGGGATGAGGCGCTGCCAGAACAGGTAGTACTTGTCGATGTAGTGCTCGAAGTCGTCGTTCACGACGGCGCGATAGTACCGCCACGGGTAGCCGCCGAAGAGTTCGTCGCCGCCGGTGCCGGCGAGAACGACCTTGTTGAACTTGGAGGCGAGCTGCGCGACGTAGAAATTCGGGTAGCTCTGGCCGACACGCGGCTCTTCGAGATGCCAGGCCAGCCGCGGCATGCAGCGTTCCATGTCGCCGGCCTTGAGCACCATTTCGTAGTGTTCGGTGCGGAAGGCGGCGGACATCTGCTCGGCGGCCTGTCGCTCGTCGAAGTTCAGCTCGATACCGGATGCCGAGCTCAGGTCGAACCCGCAGGTGAAGGTTCGCATGTCGTTCAACGACTGCGCCGCGATCCCGGTCACAGTGCCAGAGTCCATGCCTCCGGAAAGGTAGGCGCCGACATCGACGTCGGAGACGAGCTGGCGGGAGATGGCCTGCTGGACCAGATGATCGAGCTCTTCCAGGTAGTCCTCGTCCGAGCGCGGGTTCTCCGGCTCCTGAAAGGTGTAATCCCAGTAGCGGACGATCTTCGGACCGTCCTGGCCGTTCGGACCAAGGGCGAGCGTCAGGTAGCATCCGGCAGGCAGGGTGCGGACGCGCTTCAACAGCGTGCGGTCGGTGAAGAAGTTCTGGAAGGTGAAGTATTCCAGGAGCCCTTCGGGGTCCATTTGTGCCTTGAAGTCCGGATGCTTCAGGAAGGCCTTGGATTCGGAGGCAAACAGGAATGACGAGCCGCTGAAGGCGCAATAGAGCGGCTTGATGCCGTAGCGGTCGCGGGCGAGCGTCAGGCGCTTCTGTTCGCGGTCCCATATGGCGAACGCGAACATGCCGTTGAGCTTGTCGAGGCAGCCCATGCCCCATTCCGCGAAGGCATACAGCAGAACCTCGGTATCGGTGCGGGACTGGAACTTGTAGCCCTTCGAGCGAAGTTCGACCTGGATCTCGCGGTAGTTATAGATCTCGCCGTTGTACGAGATGATGTACCGGCCGTCGGCGTCCTGCATGGGCTGCTTGCCGGCGTCCGACAGGTCGATGATGGACAGCCGGCGATGGCCGAGGCCGACGTGGTCTTCGATCCACTGACCTTCGCCGTCAGGCCCGCGATGACGGATCGCGTCCGTCATCGCGCGAAGCGTCTGCGGCGAAACGGGAGCGCCATCGAGATTGAAGATGCCTGCAATGCCGCACATGGCCGCTCCTGGTCTTCGTCGCCTGTGGTTTTAGACAGCCTGTCAGCGCGATCAGTCGCGCTTGTTGGCCCGGCGCGCTTCCAGGCCGGCTTTATGGTTCTTGCGCCATTCGATCAGCTTCGCCAAGCCCTCATCCAAAGGAACCTTTGCGGTGAAGCCGATTTCTTCGCTGGCCTTCTTCGGGCAGCCGATGCGGTTGCGCACCAGCGTGGCCTGGCTGCGTTCCTTGTACTGGATCGGCTGATTGCAGCCGGTAAGGTTGAGCAGGATCTCGGCCAGCTCCTTCAACGATGTGCGCTTGCCGGTGCCGACGTTGTAATAGCTGCCGACGGCATCGGATTCCATCGCGCAGACGTTGGCGCGGCCGCAGTCGAGCACGGACACGAAGTCGAACGCTTCAGAGCCGTCGCCGAAAATGGTCGGGCCCTCGCCACGGTCAATGGCGTCGAGCATCTTCATGATCACGGCGATATAGGCACCGTGGTAGTCCTGGCGCGGGCCATAGACGTTCATGTAGCGCAGACCGACGACCGGGAGGCCATAGCGGTGGTGGAAGGCCGTTGCCATCGCTTCGCCGGCGATCTTGGTCGCGCCGTAGAAGTTCTTATTGTTGAAGGGATGGTCTTCGGTCATCGGCTCCTGGACGGCGTCGCCGTAAACCGACGCCGACGAAGAATAGACCAGCCGTTCGACGTTGTGCTTCACGCAGGCTTCGAGCACGTTGAAGGTGCCGCGGACGTTTACGTCGAAGGCCGAGCGCGGGTACTCGTGGCACTGAAGCAGCCAGAGGGCGGCGAAGTGGAACACGCCATGGGCACCTTCGATCGCCGAATCGAGGATGTCGGTCTGAGTGATGTCACCGCCGACATCGTACACCCGGACGCGGGGATCCTTCGCGACGTTCTCCAGGTTCTCGGTGCGGCCGCGCGTGAAGTTGTCATAAATGATGATTTCCTTCACGTCGTGCTCAGCGAGCTGGTCAACGCAATGCGAGCCGATCAGACCGGCGCCGCCGATGACAACGAACTTCTTTCCCTTCAGATCCACGGCTATTCCCCGTTAGTTGAGCTTCGTTTCCTGACCGGCGGTCCGCATTGTCGGCGGTGCGCCACAGCGAATGTCTCGATCTCGGTCACATCGGCCGTGCCCATCCCATTGTGGATGAAGCAACGCTCGGCCCGATTCCCCATCGGCTTCACGCCAGATTCCCGACCGGCTTCATGCCAGCCCCGAGCCTACGGGTTCGGGGCCTGCTCCAGCCGTCCTTCTCGTCAGGTTTCCCGATGCAATAGCACCTGGAAACAAATTGCACAGCACTGGACTATGCGACAGTCGGCCTCAAGGCCGGTCCATAGCCGGCGGTGCTCTTAATTGCGCCAACACTCGGCAAGCCCGTGTCGGTCTTGATTCCGCCAACACCGGGCAAGCCCGTGTTGGGCTGTCACGCCGCCTCGGTGCCCATCACTGGGCTGCCGTCTGAAAATCCTCGGCCTTTCCCTCGGGGGCCGCCTCAAGCTCGTATTTCGCCAGCACCTCGCGGTAGGCGCGCAGGTGATCGGCGATGGTGTTGTCGGAATGGTGGTAGGTGTCGATCCAGTTGCGCGCCCGTTCCTTCCATCCGGCGAGCCACGCCTCGTCCTGAGTACGCACGACGGCGGCGGCGACATCTTCGGGCGTGCAGGCCGTTATGATGGGTGCCGGCTCGGGGATGAGCCATTCGGTCTGCGCCGGGTCGTAGCTGGCGATAACCGGCTTCCCGGCGGCGATGGACTGCGGGGCGGTCGAGCCGAACACCGGCAGGACGAACTGGTCGAGTACGCAGTCGGAGGCGCGGATCATCTTGATCATGGCCACCCGGCACATGGTCGAGCACCAGGCGACGTTATCCTCGCAGTCGAACTTCTTGAGCATGGCGCGGCTCTCTTCGACCTGCGCGCCCCAGTTGGCCAGCACCATCACGACCCGCTTGCCGGGCAGTTGCTCCTTGATGCGCGGCAGCGCCTTGATGGCGATATCCGTGCCCTTGATCTTGTAGTCGTGCCGGACGGGGCAGAAAATCAGGACGTCGGCGTTGTAACTTGCGCGGAGTTTTTCGACTTCGTCGCCGAAATCCTGCCGGTGCTGCTCCACATCGATGGGGTGGATGATCGGCGTGAAGTTGTCCATCCCCAGCTTGTGGGCGTACGGGAGGCAGTCGCCGTTGGTGATGAAGGCGTGATCGGCCTTGCGGTAGGCGAGCGCCGTCAGCCGGTGCAAAGGAATGTCTTCCTGGGTGAAGGCCCGCAGCGTTCCGTGCTCGAAGCAGACGTACGGACGCTGGTCCGTGACGAGGCCGATAATCGGCTCGACGGCGTAATACTGCACGATGTCATAGCGCTCGATCAGCGGCTTGAACATTTCGGCTCTGACAAGCCACGGTAGTACTTCCGTAGCCGTCAGCTTGTCGGGGCGGTCAGGGAATGTCTCGGCAAACTGCTCGGCAAGTTCCCTGGCGCGGGGCATTAGCCGGTTAAAAGTACGTGTCGATAGTTTCTTCTCGCACCACCGCCTCAGCGCGCTCATCGAAGAGCGCGGTTTTGCGATCGCCGAAATCGTTACCTTTTCAATCGGTTTGGCCGGCTGCCCGTTCGGGTTATTCGGCGTGAAGAAACCGACCGCGTCGATGGTCTTGAGTGTGGCAATGTAGAAAAGAGCTTTCGGGTCCAATACGATCAGGCGCAGTCTCGCGGTGTTTTTTTCCCCAATGGCCTTGCGCACGCTCGTGCCAACCGTTTCGCGAGCCTTGCGCACGTGGCGATGGCGCAGGAGCCCGCGAAGCAGGCTGCCTTTTGTGTCACGCGGAGTGAGGTTCGCCTGTTCGAGACACTCGTCCAGGCTTCCCTGCATGACCCACGAAGGCCGGTCATAGTTGGCGGTGTCCTCGGGATGGAAGGTCGGTCCGAAGTCGTCGCCGTGGCCATGCTTGAGGTCGATGTCCTCCCATTCGGGGAAGGCCATGACGTGATAATAGTCCGCGACGAGAAGATCCGCCTCGACGCCGACTCGGCGGAGGAATTTGGCGTTCAGGTAGCCGTTGGCCGCGATGTTGCCGACATGCAGGACTTTGAGCGGGCGGCCCTCCCGCTTTTCGAAATCTGCGAGCCACGCCTTTAGTTGGGGAAGATCGCCCGAGGGATATCTGTAATCGCGCATCAGCCTAATCCCCCGGCGCTTCTGCGGAGGCCGGCCATCGTCGCCATTCCGTCGGCCATGGACGTCGTCGGCGATCCCAGGAGTTGCCGCATCCGGGCGATATCGGCGATCAGATGCCGGGGACGGGCTTCCTCATTGACTTCGAAGCGCGCCGGTTCGCCTACGGCAGAGCCAATCAATTCTCCGATCTCGCGAAGGCTGACGACGTCGGGTCCAGCGACGTTGATCGTGGTGCCTTCCTCCAGTTGATTGGCGGCCAGCACCGCCGAGGCGGCATCCTCGACATGGATCGGATTGAGTTTGATGCCCGAGTGGCCCTGTAGCGTGAGCGGCCGGCCCGCGGATACATTGTCGACGAGGCGGGGCATCAGCATGGAGCGGCGCTGTTCGGGCCCGTAGATAAAGAAAAAGCGCAAGATGACGATGATCATCTCGCGCCCGTAGGCCTCGCAGAGAAGTTCGCCGCAGCGTTTGCTGGCGATGTAGTGGCCGAGGTCGGAGCGGTTCGACAACGGCGAGTCTTCCGTGAATGGCGTGTCGGAATTTCCGTAGACCCCGCCGGTGGAGGCAAAGATCAACCGCTTCACGCCGTTGTGGCAGGCCCAGTCCAGAAGCCGCTGCGTCGAACCGATGTTTACCTCGAAGACGTCGAGCGCGGCGTCCGGAAACTCTCGGAAGCGGGAAGACTGCGCCAGATGCACGACCGTTTCGGGCACTTGGGGCAGATTGAAATCGAACGGTTTCGAAAGATCCTGAATAACCGGCGCGGCTTGGCCCGGGAGACCCGCCTCCGGGGCTTCGCGGACCAGCGCGGCAACGTTCGGCTTGCCTTCGAGGCGGCGCAGAACGGCTCGCCCGAGGAGGCCGTTCGCGCCAGTGATGAGAAAGCCGGATGCGCTGGTCATAGCCGTCCCGATCAGGTTTCCAGAGCGTGTTTGAGAGCCGAGACGACGGTTTCCTGATCGGCGTCGGTCATCAGCGGTGAAAGGGGAAGCGTGATGGTGGTGTCTTCGCACATGGCCGCCTTGGGGAAGTCTTCCGGCTTCAGGCCGTACTTGTCGGCGTAGTAGGCGAGGCGGTGAACGGCGTGCGTGCCGGGCCGCGTCTCGATGCTCTTGGCGCTGAGCGCTTTCATGATTTCGTTGCGGCGCGGCCGGCCCCCTTCGAGCAACCGCACGACAAAGGACTGATAGCTGTGGCCTTTGTCGTTCTCCGGGTCATGGGGAAGCTGCAACTCGTTCTCGAGCGGCTTCAGGAGTTCCAGATAGCGGTTCGCTCTCCCGATGCGCCGTTCGAGAATGGAGGCCAGCTTGTCCATTTGGGCGGCACCGACGGCGGCCTGGATATCGGACATGCGGTAATTGAAGCCGGCGTAGGCAAAGCGGGCCATGGTCCAGGGCTGGCGCTCTTCGCCGGTGCCGGGCTGCGGGCCGATGGAGCCGTGATTACGCAGCGCGTTGACGGTGTCGCCAAGGACGTCGTCGTTCGTGGACACGAGGCCGCCTTCGCCAGTGGTCACCGCTTTGCGTGGGTGGAACGAGAAGCTGGCGATATCGCCGATACCGCCGACCGGAGTGCCGCGGTACTTCGTGCCGAGCGCGCAGGCCGCGTCCTCGATGATCTTCAGGTCGTGCTTCTTGGCGAGCGCCAGGAGCGGTTCCATGTCGGCGGCGAGGCCGAACAGGTGAACGGCGACGATGGCGCGGGTCTTCGGCGTGATCGCCGCTTCGGCCAGCGCCGGGTCGATGTTGAACGTCTTCGGATCGACGTCGACGAAGACGACGTTGGCGCCGACGTATTCGGCGGTGTTGGCCGACGTGATCCAGGTAAAGGCGGGCACCAGCACCTCGTCGCCGGGGCCGAGCCCCAGGGCGATTGCCGACAGGTGAAGTCCCGCGGTGCAGGAGGTCACGGCGTGACCGTGCTTGACGCCGTGAACCGCTTTGACCTTGTCCTCGAAGCGGGAGACGAAGGGACCCTGCGTCACCCATCCCGAGTTCAGGCATTCGCGCAGGTTGGCGATTTCCTCTTCACCGAAGTCTGGCTCTGTGAGCTTCATCTAGCGTCGTTGCTCCTGAAATCCGGCCGGGCCTCGTCCCCGTTGGGCGTCTCGCGGCCGCAATTCGAATTACTGATGGTCCCAGGCGTGCGCGTCCCAGTAGGTCTTGTCGGCCGCCTTCTGCTGCTCGCGCAGAACGGCGGGGTCGGTCGCCTCGGCGGGTTTGGCCGCTTCCGCCGCTCTCGCATCCGGGCCCTGTTTCAGCTGGTTCAATTCGGTCTGCATCTCGAGCAGGAGTTGCATCACGATCTCCAGGACCTTGTGGGTCGACATGCCGGGATAGGGTTCCCAGGGTTCGCTTCTATCCGGCACCGGATCGAGGAACAGCTTGCCATCGGCGCGGCCCATGTATTCCTGAGCGATGCGCGCGTTCATGTCGGCGTACCGTTCGACGAGATCGGCGCGCTGGTCGGGCGAAAGCAGTGACTGGTTGTGGAAGACGAGCTGGCTTTCGAACTGTTTCGTGACCTTGCGGACCTTCATGCGCAGCCACCATTTCTGCTGGCCGTCGAGTTCCAGCGAGTTGCAGATGTTCATGAACTCGAGCGCATCGCGATTGAGCTGCGCATTGTACCGCGCCGGCTTTCTGAGCGGCAGGTCCTCGTGGTTCTCGATGCCGACGACCTTGCAATAATCGGCGAAGAGGCCGCCGGGAAGTTGCTGCTTTTCGTAGACACGGACCTTGATGCGGTCCTTGCCGAAAACGTCGCCCCAGATGCCCAGCAGTTTCTCGTAATCGATCAGCCAGCGATGATGCTCGATGAAACCCTCCATCGAGGAAATCAGCGCATTGCCGTTCTTGACCTGCTGGTTGAACCACGACTCGATCCAGCGATCCTGGCGGCGCAGGTAAACGATGATGTCGGTCTCGTAGGGTTCGAGATACTTTGCGATTTTCTCGACGTATTGGCGCTTCTCGTCCCAGAAGACCTGCTCGTCGGGAAGCTCGCGTCCGACGATTTGGCGCGGCAGCCAGTAGGTGTTCTCGGCGGAGAGAAGAAGCGTTTTGAGGCTGTGCTTGGCCGCCGTCTCCTCGGCCATCTCGAAGAATGTTTCGGGCTCGTACCGGTTGAAGGGTTCCCAGCCGGCGATCGAGTAGGTCAGCAGGTGATGCGATTCGTACGTGCGATAGAGCTTTTCGTCGGCGCTGATCGTGATCGGGTACAGGTAGCCCATGTCACGCAGCACCTCGCGGTTCTGGGCGAGATGCGACTGAATGATCGACGTACCGGTCTTCGGGGTTCCGATATGTAGAAAAGCTCGATCCATCGCGTTGGACCCTTCAAGGCAATCGTTGCAGGGCGCCGTCAGGCGCTTGTCGCGCGCGGCATGTCGGCGGACGTTTCGATCAGCGAGCGCAGGACGTAGCCGGAGGCGTAGTCGAAATGCGGCTCGATGTCTTCACCCAGGACGTGCTTTCTCAACAGCACATCGGGCTCGTTATACCCTTTGAGCGCGCGAATCGACGTCGTTCCGGAAAACCGGGGGTTGATTTCGAACACGCGGACCACGCCATCCACCAGCCGGCACTGGATGTTGACCGGGCCACGCACGCCGATCGCCTTGGCGATTTCCTCGCACTGCCGGGTAACCTCGGGAAAGCGATCGACATATCCGTGGCTTATGCCCGAAGAAATGACGAGCTTGGGGCCGAGATCGGCGCGACCGGTCCGGTTCGGTACGGACAGGCGGATGTTGAGCTGGCCGTTCAGGAGGCGATGGACAGCGATCGAGTTGATGAAGTTGCCGTCCATGTCATGCAGAACGCCGACGGTATATTCCTCATCCGGCGTGCCGACGTACTCCTGCACCATGAAGACCTGGTTCGAATCCTCCAGGTGCAGAAGGACGGCCAGCGCCTTCAGTTCGGTGGCGTCCTGGGCGATGTAGCAGTTGGCCGAGCCGCCGCCGCCGACGGCCGGTTTGACGACGACGGGGAAGTAATCGACCCCGGCGAGGTCGGCTTCGGAGCGAAGCTGTGTAAAGCGGGGCACTTCGAAGCCCGCCTCGGCCAGAGCCGCGGCCGTGGCGACCTTGTCCATGCAGGTTTCGATGACATGGGTCGGGTTGATGGGCAGGAAAATCCCGGCGGCCTCGATGCGCTCGCGCTCGCGGGCGAACAGTTTGAGCTCCGGTTCGCAGCCGTGGAACAGCGCCTTGGCGCCGACTTCCTTGGCAATGCCGAGGACGATGTCGAGGTAATCGGGAGCGCTGGCGAACGGCACGACGAACGAGCGCTCGACCAGAGCGAATTGCGGGCAATACGGGTTCGCGTCGGCGCCGAAGATCCGATAGCGGCCGGGCTCTGCAAGGCGAATCGCTTTGAGAATCTGCTCGCCGTGTCCGCCGCCGCCGATGGCGGTCATCAGGATCGGCAATGCTTCGCTACTGGCCATGCCGTTCCCTCTGGTCCTTTTCATCGTAGCGGTCGAGATAGGCGACGACCGCGGGGTGGAGATCGTAGAGGCGCTTCACTCGAGCGGCACTGTCGCCGATGGGGAAGCGCAGGATGCGAGCCTCGCCGGTCGAAGTGTCGTACACGCAGGCCGCGCCCTCAGCCACATCGTCCCGCGGCAGGCCGCAGCTTCCCACGTTCACGAATTGCCTGCCCTCGCAGTGGCGCACGAAGGGGCGATGCGTGTGGCCCATGAACACGACGTCCCAGTCGCCAACGGCCAATCCGGCGAGTTCGGTGTCGGGATAGACGTAACCGTCGAGCGGATCAATTGGACTACCGTGGACAAACAGGCACCTGCGACCATCGAGCACTGCCTCGCAACGGCTTTCGAGCGTCGTTAGAAACGCGACGTCCGCCCGCGTCAGCTTGGCGGCGGTCACGTCGAAGAGGTAGGCGGCCTCTTTAGCGGCGGGGACGCTGCCGGCCAGAAGCATCGCGTCGTGGTTGCCTTTGAGAGATGTGATGTCTTGTTGGTCTCTCAGCCGCTGAACGACGCCCGCAGACGGGATGTAACCAACGCTGTCGCCAAGAAAAAAGAGCCGCTCGCACCCCTCGGAGAGGAGCAGATCGCGCGCCCGGTCGAAGGCTTCGTCGTGACCGTGGGCGTCGGAAAACACACCGACGAGCATAACTACCAGCCGTAGTTCGGATAAGGTGGCGCCGCCTCTAGTCCGGCGGCGTGATAGGCTTGTTCTTCGTCGCTCAAGGGGCGCGCCAGGGGCGACTTCGAGAAGTCGATCCGGTGTTTGCCCGTGATCGAAGACAGGAACGACTTCGCCTCGGCGGTCGCCATCAGGATGGCCTGATGGTCCGCGAGCCACCGCTTGGAGCTGTGGTTGTCCATGAACCAGTCTCGCGTGGCCTCGGCAACGGCGCGAAGGCGGTCCGGATCGGCTGCCAGCGAAGTGAGGTGCGCGCAGACGGCGTCGGAATCGCCGGCGTTCAAAACAGGGGGCGCGCCGGTTTCGCACAGCGCCGCGTACTGGTCCATTTCCAGGCGGCCGATGACCGGTACGCCGCAGGCCATCGCTTCCAGGCCGGCGGAGCCGAAGTAACCGAGAACGAACTGGTCCATGAAGGCGTCGGCGCTTTTCAGGTATTCGCGGATCATCGCCTTCGACGACAGCGGCAGGAGGACGACCTTCCCGGCGATGCCCAGGCTTTCCAGCCGCGCCAGCGTTCCTTCGCGATCGTTGCCCCAGCCGATTACCGCAAGGCGCGCGCCGGGGTGATCGGCGGCGAAGCGGGCGAAGCCCTCCAGTCCGATTGACGAGCCTTTGTTGCGCTCATCGAGGCGCGAACTGGTGAGGACGAAGAAATCCCCGCCGACCTGGGCCTCCCAATCCTTGCGGACTGGGGAATCGCCCGGCGCATAGACGGTTTCGTCCATCATCTTCGGCAGATAGATCAGGTTCGTGAAACCGAGCCGCCGGGCGTGGGCGAAGCTCCACGGGTTCGAGACCAGCCAGAGCCGGGCCTTGCCGAAGGCCGCGCGCATGACGCGTCCGAGTTCATCGTTGCGGGCCGTTTCGAACCAGGCATCGCCACCGCTTTGGGAGACGACGTAAGGCTTGTTGGCCAGATAGCCCAGGTATACGCATTGCGTCGCCCACAACACATCCATCTCCTGCAGCGCCTGCAGGCTATCGATGTAATACATGTACTGAGGATAATGCTCCGCGTCGTGCTTGCGCAGGAACTTCGCTTTCTTTTCGGCGAGGATCGCCTGCCAGTCGGAGCGGCCGGGAAACTGATGCACATCGCGGACCGGTGCGCCTTCGAAGCGGTCGCGCAACTTGTCCATCGCCGTGACGCCATCGGTGACGGTCAGCCGCTCATCCTCCCATTCTGGGAAGCTCATCGCGTACTGGTCCTGCGGATGGAGGTAGATGGCGACACGCATTCCGGCGCGGCGCATCGGCACGGCGCGCACGTACATGGCGTTCGCAATGTTGCCGACGAAGCCGACCTTGAGGCGTCCGGGATCCGAATTGCGGGTGGCTTGGCGTTCGCGGGCGAGTGTGTCGCGGCTAAAACCGGCAATCGCCTTGAGGTTTTCTGTGGTCAGCCAGGGGTGCTTCCAGGGATGGGGATCCCATGAGCACCAGCCACCGTCGGTTTCGGACGAGTCGGTCTGGTGACTGGCGGCGGTCGTCATATGTTCCACTTACTCCAACTGACCTGCGCGGCGCCTGCCGGTGCCGTTCTTGGGCGTCATCTACTGGCGGCCCAGAATTCTCTTCACGGTCTGCTTTCCAGCCCGCATCGCCCGGGCCGCGAGATCGCCGCTGGCCGGGGGCGCGCTGGCCCCTTCCGGGGGCGCCGAGGCTGCGCCCGAAGCCGCGGCGGCTTCAGCGTTCCCGGCGGCGTTTGTGATCCTGGAAATGAGCGCTTCGATGGCAGTGCGATTGGCGGCGCTGGCGTCCTGGAGCGCTTCCTGCAAAGGCGCGACAGCGGCGTTTCCGCGTGACGCCAGCGCGGTGGCGGCATTCTCGCGAACCCGCTCGTTGTCGTGATCGAGCCAAGGCAGCATGCCTTCGACCGAGATGATTCCCGGCTCGCGGAGCATCACGAGCGCGTCGTTCTGCTCAGCCGGTTTGCCGGCGAGGAGCCTTAAGAGATAGCTTTCGGTATCGACTGCGGATTCGGGCTTGCGGGCGATGAATTCGACGGTTTTCGAAAGTCCCAATTCGTTCTTGCGGCCCGCGAAATCGGTGAATTCATTGCCCTCTTCCGCGAGCGAAAGCCCGCCTTCCTCGCTGGCGGCGATGCATTCGAAACCGAAGGCGGGAAGAAGCCGGTCCGCGCCGCCGGGGCTCAGGAAGTTCGGATTGCCGTTCCAGAGTTCGCCGTGCTTGAGCGACCCGAGCGCCCACTTGGACGCGCCGGTATCCACGCCGGCGCCGCGCGCGCCGTTGAGAACGTGGTCGATCATCAGACCGGGACCGTTGTAAGCACCGACGTAGAGGTGGCCGCCTGGCTTCAGGATGCGGAATACCTCGGCCAGCGTTTCGCCCCGATGCACGTATTGCAGCGCCGACCACATCCACACGTAGTCGAAATGGCCGTCGGGAAACGCCTTCGTCTTCAAAACGTCGCCAGTCTCCACGCTGACGTTGTCGAGGCCGAGATCCCGGCAGATGCCGGATGCGATCTTCGTGCATCCCTCGAGGACGTCGATGCCAACGACTTCGTCGTTGCATTCGGCGAGGAACGGCGTCCAGCGGCCAAATCCGCATAGAAGATCGAGAACCCGGCCGTGGCCGGCCGCGCCGGTGCGGTTCTGGACGTAGTCGCGATAGTGATCGATGCCGCGCACCCACGCTTTATCGATGCTGTTGTCGGCGTCGCCGTAGGGATTGCGGCCATCGTTGTAGCTTCGCAGGTCGAAGCCGAGCAGGACGTCGCCGTCAATCTTCTCAATCATTGTCAGTCTTTCAGGTCGCTGCGGTCGAAGGACGGCGGGTGCAGGCGCATCGCTAAAGGCCGCGCAAGGCTATCGAGGCGTTGCGCTTATATCGGGGCGGTCGTTGACGGTCGAGTCCGACTGTCGGCGGGCCGGGCGCCACCTTGCGCGGCGATGCGCCGTCGTTTCGAGCATGCCGGCTGCGAACCGCTTCAAGCCTCGCAGGCGTGCAGGAATGCGTCGCAGATGTAATCCTGCGTATCTTCGTCGAGGTAGGGGTGCATCGGCAGGCTGAGTACGTGCGAGGCGAGCGTCTCGCTGACGGAGAGGCCCTGCGGGTCGGCCGGGTTGCCGATATAGACGCCCTGCTTGTGCAACGGGTTGGGATAGTACACCCCGGTCGGCACGCCAGCTTCCTTCAAACGATTTTGCAAGGCGTCGCGGTCGGTGCCCGGCGGGAGGATCATGGTGTATTGCGCCCAAACCGATTGCGCGCCTTCATCGACTCTGGGGATGCGGACGCTCGCGGCGAGGCGATCGTTGTAGCGCTCGGCGACGCGGTTGCGTGCTTCGATTTCGCCCGGGAAGATCGCCAGCTTTTCCAACAGAATCGCCGCCTGCAGCGTATCGAGACGGCTGTTCAGACCGACGCGGATGTTCTCGTACTTGTGCGCGCCCTTGCCGTGGAAACGGAGCGACTGGAGCAGCTCAGCGGCCGCCGGGTCGGCGGTGAAAACCGCGCCGCCGTCGCCATAGCAACCGAGCGGCTTGGCGGGAAAGAAGCTCGTCGTCGTATATTTGCCGAACGTGCCGACGGCCTTGCCGCCCCGCGAGGCGCCGAACGACTGCGCGGCATCCGCGATGACGATGAGATTGTTTTCGCAGGCGATGGCTTCGATTGCCTGGTAGTCCGCCGGCAGGCCGAAAAGGTCGACGGCGATCACGACTTTCGGCTTGAGGCCGGCGTCGCGCGCAGCGCCGATTGCGCGCTTCAGGCTTTCAAGGTCCATGTTGAAGGTGTCTTCGCGCACATCCACGAAGACGGGTGTCGCACGGCGTTCCAGTACGGCTTCGGCGGTGGCAACAAACGTGAAGGCCGGCACCATCACCGCATCGCCCGGTCCCACGTCCTCGGCCATCAGGGCCAATTGCAGGGCATCGGTGCCGTTGGCGCAGGAAACGCAGTGCGCAGCGCCGCAAAACTCGGCCAGTTTGGCTTCAAGGTCGGAGACCTCACGACCGAGAATGTAGTTGCCGTGGTCGAGGACGCGGGCAATCGCATCGTCGAGACGGTCGCGGATGGCCGCCTGTTGCGTGGCGAGGTCGATGAAGGCGATGTTCTTCGTTAGCGCGCGGTCAGGGCTTTGGCGCAAGTCGGCCATCGGAGGTTTCCTCATAAGCTTGTCCGGTTTCCGGACAGACGAGATCCGCGCCCAACTTCACCCCGGCGGCGCTCATCCAGCCGATGCGCCTGGCGGGGACCCCGGCCATCAGCGCGTATGCCGGGACGTCACCGGTCACGACGGCGCCGGCGGCGATGAAGCAGAATTCGCCGAGGGTGTGGCCGCAAACGATGGTGGCGTTGGCGCCGACCGTGGCGCCTCGCTTGAGTAGCGTCTTGCGGAACTCGCTCTTGCGTTCGACTTCGGCGCGCGGATTGTTGACGTTGGTGAAGACGCAGCTCGGACCGCAGAACACGCCATCTTCCAGGTCCACGCCGTCGTAGAGACTGACGTTGTTCTGGATCTTGCAGTTGTTCCCGACGGTGACGTTGGGGCCGATCATTACATTCTGGCCGATCGAGCAGTTTTCGCCGATGTCGCAGTTCTTGAGAACGTGGGCGAAGTGCCAGATCTTGGTGCCCTTACCGATCGAACAGGGCGGGTCGACGTAGCAGCTCTCGTGAAGCGTTACGTCGGGGAAGTTGTCGTCGGAGCGAAGCTGGCTTGCCGGATCCGATCCCGGGTTAGACCGGCCAACCATTTTCATATCTCCCCTCGTCCTTCAGAACCTTCGCCAGGAAGCTGTGCTGCTCGCCCTGGTCGAGCGTAATCGGCAGTCTGCGGATAGCCGAGACGGTCTCAATCGACGGGCGCACCAGTTCGATGGGGAAGCCGCGGCCGGCCAGGATTTCCTGATAGCTCAGGGTATGCAGGTCGGTGAACCCTTCGGAGAACTCGACCTCGTCGCCGTCGACGGTAATCGAACGGAACGTGCGCTGCGTCTCTGCGATTGCCGGCGGTACATCGCGGACGTTGATCGACAGGAACCAGCGGACTCGGGCGCGCTCGTATTCGAGGTAGCCGCTGGCGCAGTCCATGGCGCGGTGGTGAACGTAATTGTTTTTAAGTTCGCCGAAGACGAACGACAGCATGTCGTAGAAATGCACGCCGATATTGGTCGCGATGCCTCCGGACTTCTGCTCGTCACCCTTCCAGGACGTGTAGTACCAGCGTCCGCGCGAGGTGATGTAGGTCAGATCGACGTCGTAGACCTTGTCGGGCGGGCCGGACTGGACCTTCTCGCGCAGGGCGATGATGGCGGGGTGCAGGCGGAGCTGGAGGATCGTGTTGATCTTGCGACCGGTATCGCGCTCGACCTCGGCGAGACCGTCGATATTCCACGGGTTGAGGACCAGCGGCTTCTCGCAGATGGCGTCGGCGCCGGAGCGCAACGCGAAGCGCACGTGGGCGTCGTGAAGGTAGTTTGGCGAGCAGATGCTCACAAAATCGATCTGCTGGCCCTGGCGGCGGCAGCGGTCGACATAACGGTCGAAGCGTTCGAACTCGGTGAAGAAGCGAACGTCGGGAAAATAGCGGTCCATGATGCCGACCGAGTCGCTCGGGTCGACGGCCGCTCTCAAGGTGCAGCCAACGTCGGCGATCGCGCGGAGGTGGCGGGGCGCGATGTACCCGGCCGTTCCTATGAGTGCGAAATTCTTGGTCATTCGATACCGCTTGGTGGAGGAAACGAGGCGCACCGCCTGATGCGGCCGGCGGACGATCGCGCCGATTTCGGCAGGCCCCTCAGGGCTGGGCAGTTAACTAGATCAACGTCCGGCGCGGCTCAAGGTCAAATCCTTGGCTGTCGACAGCCGCCGCGTCGCACGGTGTCAGGCGCGCCACGACACAGGGGGATGGCGCTACTATCGGGAAGGGCAGGCAGCAACGATGCGGGCGGCCGCTGCGATGTCCGCCGCGGCCGCCTTTCGCACGGCTCAAACTAACGCCGCATCGCGGCGGCGGCCAGCCCGGGTGGCCGGCCGCGATGGGTGTTTCTCAACGCAGCGAGAAGGAAACCCGGCGGCACTGCCAATCTTTACCGTCCCATTGCAGCGCGCGTCCGGGTCCGCGGCAGATCGGCGGCCGGGGAACATCGTCGCGGTCGCTACGGCGCTTGCCCCGGTGGCGACCGCGACGCGCCTGTTCGCCGATGGCGATCCAGCTTGCGGTGGCCCGGCTTGCCCAGCCCGAGCGCTCGCCGCAGGAAGAGCCGGCGGGCGAGCCGGAAGCGACGAGGACGAAGCCTTTCTCTGTCACCTGGGTGGCGAATGCCTTGACCCTGTCCGTCGCGCCGCCGACGCAGCCGCCCTGGCTGCTGACGCTCTCGATTGACACGATGACATGCGGCCGCTCTTCGAAGGGCCGGTCAAACTTGATCTCTTCATAGTAATTTCCATCGCAGAGGCCGCCGCGCTCGCGGCCGTCGCACTTTCGGGGCTCGACGCCGCGGTCGGACTCGATCGCGACATCGCCGTGCAGAGTGAGGTGCGTGCCACTCGAACTTGTCGATTTGCTGCGATTACGCTTGTTCACCGCGGAGCGTTCGACGCAGCCACGACGGTTTGCCTGGGGATGATAGGGCCGGAAAATCTTGTTGCCGCGGCATTCGAAATTCTGCGCGATGATGATCGGAGCGCTTGCGTTTGATATGTCCTTCTCCTGCGCGGAAGCCGCAGGAACGAGGGCCGCTGCGGTTCCGCCGGCAAGGCACGCGGCAATCAAGGTTCGGACGCTTCGGTGAAGAATCATGACGGTTTCTCTCCCAACTGCTTCGACTGCTGCCCCGTTTCCCGCTTGCGATTATCTCTTCCGACTTAAGCCGCAAGAAGACGGCGGTTTGTTCGATCACCTAGAGCGACCGGACCATCGGTCTCGCTCGCGTCGAGGTTGGCTCCAGGAGTGCTGTCCGAGCGAAACTCCGTCAACGACTTTATCTGCGGAAAACTTTCGTCAAGGTCTCAAAGACGCTTCGCTTTTTCTCCGCAAATACGCATTCGTTCTGTGTGCAGATGTTCCTGTCGGCGGGTCCGGTCAATAAGCGAAGAAAAGCGTCAGAATCATATCTTCGCCGACCGGCAGAGCCTGTTAGAAAGCCGCATCCTGGCAGGCTTGCGCTCGGGTCGTATTGCGTTAATAACTTGTCGGAATCGAAAGAATTTTGGACCAGGCCCAAGGGGGTTGGCGTGGAAAAACAAACAGTTGCGGTGGTTGGCCTCGGCTATGTGGGGCTGCCGCTGGCCGTCGAGTTCGGCAAGCGCTTCCGCACGTTCGGTATCGACCTTTCGGAAGAGAAGGTCGCCGCCTACAGGGAATTCGTCGATCCCACGGGTGAACTCGACAGCTCCGAGCTTCGCGCCGCCGAGCACCTTGTCTGCACCACCGATCCTTCGGTCCTGAAAGACGCCGAGACGATTGTCGTCGCTGTGCCGACGCCAGTCGATGCGAGCCGTAACCCCGACCTCGGCGCGCTGATCGCGAGTTCCACGACGGTGGGTCAAAACATGCGTCCCGGCGCGACGGTAGTTTTCGAATCCACGGTTTATCCCGGCGCCACAGAGGAAGTGTGCATCCCGGCGATCGAGCGGGCCTCCGGGCTCAAGTGGAAGAAGGACTTCTTCGCTGGTTACTCGCCTGAACGCATCAATCCCGGCGACAAGGAACGCACGCTGACGAAGATCGTGAAGGTCGTCGCCGGTGACAGTCCGGAGACCGCCGAGCGACTGGCCGCACTCTACGGCTCGGTCATCACGGCGGGCATCTACACAGCCGAAAGCATCAAGGTCGCCGAGGCGGCGAAGGTGATCGAGAATACGCAGCGCGACCTCAACATCGCTTTGATCAACGAGCTGTCGATCATCTTCAAGAAGCTCGATATCGACACGCTGGCCGTGCTCAAGGCCGCCGGGACGAAGTGGAACTTCCTGCCGTTCCGCCCGGGGCTTGTCGGCGGCCACTGTATCGGGGTCGATCCTTACTACCTGACGCACAAAGCCGAACTGGTCGGCTATCATCCCGAAGTCATCCTTGCCGGCCGCCGTATCAACGACGGCATGGGCAAGTTCATCGCCGAGCAGACGGTGAAGCAGATGATCGCGGGCGGGTCGCCGGTCAATGGCGCGAAGGTCAACGTCCTGGGCATGACGTTCAAGGAGAACTGCGCGGACCTGCGCAACTCGAAGGTCATCGACGTGATCCGCGAACTCCAGAGCTACGGCTGCGAAGTTCATGCGCACGATCCCTGTGCCGACAGCGCCGATTGCCACGAAGAGTACGGCATCGAGCTCACCGCCTGGGACGATTTGCCGAAGGCGAGCGCAATCGTCGCCGCGGTCGCTCACGACGAATACAAAGCGATGCCGATGGACGACATTCTTGCCAAACTGGAGCCGGGCGGGGTGTTCGCCGACGTGAAGTGCGCATTCGATCCAGAATCGGTCACATCGCGCGGCGCGAAGATCTGGCGGCTCTAAAAAAACCGGGTAGGGCGGCTGCGATTGACCGGCGGGGGTGGCGTCACGGTCGTCTGTCTGCCCGGTAACCAGTTGCCGTAGATTCTGAGGTTTCCGGCGTGCCGTCACTCAATACGGTCCTGCTAGGCTGACAGTTCGGATCCTGTATGTGCGGTATTGCCGGCCTCATCGCCGCGTCTTCGAAAGCCGATCTCGCGCGCGACGCCCAGTCCATGGCGGACCGGCTGGTTCATCGCGGGCCGGACGACGCCGGTGTGTGGGTGGACGAGGCGCACGGCGTGGCTTTGTCGCACCGCCGCCTGTCGATCATCGACCTCTCGGCGGCGGGGCATCAGCCCATGCACTCGCATTGCGGCCGGTTCGTTCTCGTTCTCAACGGTGAGATCTACAATCACGCCGCACTGCGCGCGGAGGTCGAGGCCGCCGGCGCGCCGCCTGTGTGGCGGGGGCACTCCGACACCGAGACGCTGCTGGCCGCGATTTCGCGCTGGGGTTTCGATGCGGCATTGGCCAAGAGTTCCGGCATGTTTGCCGCCGCGCTCTGGGACCGCCAGGCTAAAACACTCACGCTTGCCATCGACCGCATGGGGGAAAAGCCTCTCTATTGGGGCTTCAGCGGGGGCCGTTTCGCCTTCGGCTCCGAAGTTCACGCGATTGCATGCCTGCCCTCGTGGAACCCGCGCATCGACCCGTCAGCGGTCGGCCAACTGCTGCGTTACAATTACATTCCTGCACCCTCTTCGATTTATCGGGGCATCGAGAAGCTGCGACCCGGCCATAAACTCGTGGTTTCGGTTGCGTCCGGCGGAGCGATCACCAACGCCTGCCGTCCGGTGCGGTGGTGGCGCCCGGAGAACGGGTCTGGCGGCGGTCGCAAGGCGCAGGAGCATGTCGACCCCGGAGAAATCGTCGACCGGCTCGAAAAGCATCTTGAGCACGCGGTGGGCGAACAGATGGTGGCGGATGTCCCGGTCGGGGCGTTTCTATCGGGGGGAATCGATTCATCCACCGTCGTGGCCGTCATGCAGAAACTCGCGACGCGCCCGGTGGAGACCTTCTCGATTGGCTTCGAAGACCCCACGCTCAATGAGGCGCCGCACGCACGGCTTGTCGCCGATCACCTGAAGACGCGGCACACCGAGCTGATCGTTACCGATGCCGAGGCCCGCGCCCTGGTGCCGGAACTGGCGTCGATCTATTCAGAGCCTTTTGCGGACGCTTCGGCCATTCCCACGGCGATTGTCTGCCGGCTCGCCCGGGAGCGCGTAACTGTCGCGTTGTCGGGAGATGGCGGCGACGAATTGTTCGCGGGCTATACGCGGTACCGGCATTTCGAACGGCTGAGCCGGGTGCCGGCAGCGCTGCGGACGGTGACGGCGTTGGCCGCGGGACTGGCGCCGATACCGGTCGCGAATGCGCTCGGCCGCCGTGCCGGTCTGCCCGGACTTGCCGGTGACCGGCTCCGCAAGCTGGCTGAGATCCTGCCCACCGGCAGCGGCTTTAACTTCTATCGAGGGCTGGTCTCGCACTGGCAGCGCCCGGAGCGCATCGTCAACGGTCTCGCCGACGACGAACGTGCGGGCGACTATGCCGATCTCCTCGGCGACGGCGTGCCTTCGCAGGCGGTCTTGACGGGCATGGCGTTCGATCGCGCGATGTATCTTCCCGGCGACATTCTCGCGAAAGTAGACCGGGCCGCCATGGCGGTGGCGCTGGAAACGCGGCTCCCGCTTTTGAACCACAAGCTCGTCGGCTTCGCGGATACTTTGCCTCTTGGGGTTCTTAGCCTCGATGGGCGAAGCAAATGGCCGTTGCGGCAGGTCCTCTACCGGCATGTTCCGAGTGAGATCGTCGACCGGCCGAAGATGGGATTCGCGGTGCCGCTGGCGGCGTGGTTGCGCGGGCCACTTCGGGAATGGGCGGAGGAACTGCTTTCTTCTCGACGGCTGGCGGAGGAGGGCGTTTTTCGGCCCGCGCCGATCCGGGAAGCGTGGGAAGCGCATCTACGCGGTGAGCGAAATATGCATTACCGGCTTTGGAGCGTCTTGATGTTCCAGGCCTGGCAGGAGAACGCGCGGCGTGCGGCACCAGTCGCTGTATAACGGTGGCACGGGTTGTTCGGCACGCCCGTTTTGCCGGTCACACGCCGTAGTATTCCCGGTACCACGCGACGAAGCGCTTGATGCCCTCTTCCACCGGCACCTTTGAGCCGAACCCGGTATCGCCCGAAAGGCTCGATGTGTCGGCGTATGTCGCTTCTACGTCGCCGGCTTGACGCGGCAGGAACGTCTTCTCGGCTTTCCGGCCGAGTTCGTTTTCCAGGCACTCGATGAAGTAGCTGAGTTCGACCGGCGATCCGTTGCCAATGTTGTAGATCTTGAACGGCGCGAACGAGGCGGCGGGATCGGGTGCTTCCGGCGACCACTGCGGATCGGGCGCAGCCACGCGGTCGGCGCTTTTCAGGATGCCGTCGACGATATCGTCGATGTAGGTGAAATCGCGGGAGTGCCGGCCGTTGTTATAGACCTCGATGGGTTCGCCCGCGAGTATGTTCTTGGTGAAGCGGAAGAGCGCCATGTCGGGGCGCCCCCAGGGACCGTAGACGGTGAAGAACCTGAGGCCGGTCACCGGTAGGCCATAGAGCGACGCATAGACGTGCGCCATCAGCTCGTTCGATTTCTTGGTGGCGGCGTAGAGGCTCAGCGGGTGATCGACGCCATGCTTCTCGCTAAAGGGCATCCTCTCATTGGCGCCGTAGACCGAACTCGACGAAGCATAGACGAGATGCTTCACGCCCGTCGTCCGGCATCCTTCGAGGATGTTGAGCGTACCGGTGATATTGGAATCGACATAGGCGTGAGGATTGGTCAGCGAATAGCGCACGCCGGCCTGCGCGCCGAGATGGATGACGCGTTCGAATTCGTTTTCGCGGAAAAGCGATTCGATCGACTCGCGGTCGGCGAGGTCGAGCTTGTGGAACGTGAAGCCCGTATGCGATTCGAGGCGTTCCAGCCTGCTCAGCTTCAGGTTCACGTCGTAGAAGGCGTTGAGATTGTCGAGCCCTACGATCTCGTCGCCGCGCGCGAGCAGCGCCGTGGCTGTGTGATATCCGATAAAGCCCGCAGCTCCGGTGACGAGAACGCGCATTCAATAGCCCAGATGTTGTTTGATTAAGCGCCGCCGGCGGGCCTTAGCATGGGGCAGCGACCAATTCACCCCTTTTCTCCCCAGCTCGCCAGCGAGTACAAGGCGCGTGTCCTTGAGTCCGGGCAGTTGTTGGTCCATAGAGGGCCGAATGACAAAGGGGAGGTCTATGGCCACCAAACCGACGCAGCTTCGCCAGCTCGAAGCTGAGAGCATACAGATTTTCCGCGAGGTCGCGGCCGAATTCGAGAATCCTGTGATGCTCTATTCCATCGGCAAGGACTCGTCGGTGCTTCTGCACCTCGCGATGAAGGCATTCTATCCCGCCCTGCCGCCGTTTCCGCTGTTGCATGTCGATACGACATGGAAGTTTCGCGAGATGATCGAATTCCGCGACCGGATCACGAGCGATCTTGGCGTCAAGCTCCTGGTGCACATCAACCAGGAGGGTGTCGAGAAGGGCGTAGGGCCGTTCACGCACGGCAGCGCCTTGCATACCGACGTGATGAAGACGCAGGCGCTGCGCCAGGCGCTCAACGCGCATCAGTTCGACGCCGCCATCGGCGGTGCGCGCCGCGATGAAGAAAAGTCGCGCGCCAAGGAACGCATCTTTTCGTTCCGCGACAAGAATCACCGCTGGGATCCGAAGGGACAGCGTCCGGAGCTCTGGCGTCTGTTCAACACGCGTATCAACAAGGGCGAGAGCGTGCGCGTGTTCCCGCTTTCGAATTGGACGGAACTCGACGTCTGGCAGTACATCGAGCTTGAGAACATCCCAGTCGTGCCGCTTTATTTCTCCGCCGAGCGGCCCGTTGTGGAGCGTGACGGCATGCTCATCATGCGCGACGACGAACGGCTGTCGCTCAATCCGGGCGAGACGCCCGACATGCGCCGCGTCCGCTTCCGGACGCTGGGCTGCTATCCACTGACCGGCGCCGTCGAATCGGTGGCTTCGAACGTTGCCGAGATTATCGAAGAACTGGTCTCATCGCCCTATTCGGAGCGGCAGGGCCGACTGATCGACCACGACCAGTCCGGTTCGATGGAAAAGAAAAAGCAGGAAGGCTACTTCTGAGGGCGGCGCCGGACTGCCGGCGCAGCGCTTCAGGCGGCTTGCCCCAGACGTACCAATCGAAAAAGAGAGCACGAAACGATGGCAGTTGAAGGGATAGGCGCCTCGCAGCGGAGCCTTCTACGGGTGCTTACCTGCGGCAGCGTGGACGACGGCAAGAGCACGCTGATCGGCCGTCTGCTGTTCGATTCGCAGCTCGTCATGGAAGATCAGCTCGCGGCGCTGGAAGCGGATAGCCGCAAGGTCGGCACGCAGGGCGAGGATCTCGACTTCGCGCTACTCGTTGATGGCCTGCAGGCGGAACGTGAGCAAGGCATCACGATCGATGTGGCGTACCGCTATTTCGCGACGCCGCATCGCAAATTCATCGTCGCCGATACGCCGGGCCACGAGCAATATACGCGCAACATGGCGACCGGCGCCTCGAACTGCGATGTGGCCATTATTCTTGTCGACGCGCGCAAGGGGGTCTTGAGCCAGACCCGCCGGCATAGCTGCATCGTTCACCTGCTCGGCATCCGTCATGCCGTCGTGGCCGTCAACAAGATGGATCTCGTCGACTACTCGCAGGAACGGTTCGACGAGATCGAGCGGGATTATCGCGCGTTCGCGGAACGGCTGGGCATCGAGAAAGTCACCTGCATTCCGATTTCGGCCCTGCGTGGCGACAACGTCATCATCAAGAGCCAGGCTCTCGACTGGTATCACGGTTCGGCGCTGCTTCCGTTTCTTGAGGTGCTGGAGGTCGACGAGGATAGATCGAGCCAGCCGATGCGTTTTCCGGTGCAGCTCGTGTGCCGTCCCAATCTCGACTTCCGCGGCTTCGCGGGGACGCTCGCCAGCGGCAAGGTGGCGGTCGGCGATGAACTGGTGGCGCTACCCTCGGCGAAGACCTCCAAGGTCGCCCGCATCGTCACCATGGACGGCGACGTCGAGACGGCCGAGAGCGGTCAGTCCGTGACGCTGACGCTCGAGGATGAAATCGACATCAGCCGCGGCGATATGCTGTGCGCGGGCGACGATCGCGCGACGGTGTCGGATCAGGTCGCGGCGATGATCGTGTGGATGAGCGAGGATCCGCTGATCCCGGGCCGGCCGCTTCAGATCCGCTGCGGCAACCAATGGTCGACCGCGCAGATCACGCAGCTTCGCTATAAGCTCAACGTCGACAACCTCGACGAACTGGCAACGGAGAAGCTGGACCTCAACGAGATCGGCCTGTGCAACCTGAGCATTTCGCGTCAGATCGCGTTCGATCCCTACGAAGAAAATCCGACGACCGGCAGCTTCATTCTCGTCGACCGCATGACCAACGAAACGGTTGGCGCGGGGCTCATTCGCTTCGGGCTGCGGCGGGCGACGAACATCCATATCCAGTCGCTCGATATCGACAAACAGACGCGCGCCAGCGCACTCGGACAGACGCCGTTCTGTCTGTGGTTCACGGGGCTATCGGGCTCCGGCAAATCGACGGTCGCGAACCTGCTCGAAAAGCAGCTGCACGCGAGCGGCAAGCACACGTACATCCTCGATGGCGATAACGTTCGCCATGGCCTCAACAAGGATCTCGGGTTCAAGGAAGTCGACCGCGTCGAGAACATTCGACGGGTGGCGGAGGTCGCCAAGCTGATGACGGACGCCGGCCTTATCGCCATGGTGTCGTTCATCTCGCCGTTCGAGGCAGAGCGTCAGATGGCGCGTGAGTTGTTCGCCGAGGGTGAATTCGTCGAGATCTTCGTCGATACGCCGATCGAGATCTGTGAACAGCGCGATGCCAAGGGCCTCTACAAAAAGGCGCGGGCCGGCCAGATCGCGAACTTCACAGGCATCAGTTCGCCGTTCGAACGTCCGGACAACGCCGACATCCATCTGGCCGGCGGCCAGAGCGAGCCGGAAATTCTGGTCGAGCAGGTGATGAGCGAACTCAAGGCGCGGCGTCTCATCTGACGGCGGCTGGCGGCGCGGTCCACAACGATCCGAGGCCCGTTCTCAATAGCGCAATTGGAAGGCTCCGGTCGGCTTAACGGCGCGGTGCCGCGGCATCATCGTGAGGAAGTCAACGTGACGGATCTCGAAACCACGGTTATCGGGGCCGGGGTCGTCGGCCTCGCCATCGCCCGCCAGCTTAGGCTCGCAGGCCAGGAGGTGCTGGTCGTGGATCGGGGGCCCGCCGTCGGCACCGAGACTTCGTCGCGCAATTCCGAAGTCATTCATGCCGGTATCTACTACAAGCCCGGGTCGCTGCGGGCGCGCCTTTGTGTCCGCGGCAAGGAACTCCTCTACGATTTTACCCGGGAAAACGGGGTGCCGGCCAATCGCTGCGGCAAACTCATCGTTGCGACACGCGAAGAAGAGATGCCGGAGTTACACCGCATTGCCGGTCTCGCGCATCGAAACGGCGTGACGGATCTGCGCGAGTTGACGGCGCAGGAAGCGAAGTCGCTGGAGCCCGACGTTCAGTGCGTCGCGGCGCTTCATTCACCTTCGACGGGTATCGTCGACAGCCACGCCCTGATGGTCGCGCTGGAAGGCCATATCGGTGAAAACGGCGGGGAGGTCGTGCTCAAGACGACGGTCAAGGATATCAAGCCCGCGCCGGGCGGCGGCTACGCGCTGACCATTGAATCGGACGGCACGGAGACGCTTCTTACCACGCGGCGGCTGATTCTTTCCGCTGGGCTCGGTGCAACGGAACTCGGTCAATCGATCATTCCGCAAAGGGCGGACTACGCCACGCCGCGGCTGCATCCCTCCAAGGGCCACTACTTTTATCTCTCCGGCAAGGCGCCTTTCCGCCATCTCATTTATCCCGCGCCCTCGGGGGCGTGGCTCGGGATCCATCTGACGCTCGACATGGCCGGAGCGGCCCGGTTCGGTCCCGATCACGTCCGCGTTCCGGGCGTCGACTATGCCTTCGACGACGAGGACGAGCGGCGGGAAGTGTTCTACCGGGAAGTCAGCCGGTATTGGCCGGCGGTGCGCGATTTCGATCTGTCGCCGGGATACGTCGGGGTGCGGCCGAAGATCTATCCCGAAGGCGCGCCGGTCGCCGATTTCGCGATCCACGGCGAAGCGGAACACGGCTTGCCCGATCTCGTCGCGCTTTACGGGATCGAAAGCCCAGGACTGACGTCGAGCCTGGCGATTGCCGAATACGTCGCCGAGCGGCTCTCTACCGACTGAGTACGGCCACGCCCGATCGGTTTCAGCGAAGCGATTTCTGGATCGTATCGAAGACCTTGCCGACGGCCTCGGGCGAATGGTGCCGCTCGATATAAGCGCGCGATTGGCGCGATGCCTTTCTCAGTTCCTCGCGGTTCGAATAGAGCTCGCGCAGTTTTTCCTTGATCGTTTCGGGCGTGGCCGAAATGAGCGGACACTCGCCATTTTTAAGTAGGCCGGCGCGCGAAAAGACTTTCAGAAGCTCATCATCGATATAGCAGATGCAGGGCGTTTCCAAAGCCATGGCCTCGATGGCGAACATTGCGTACCAACCGATTATGAGCTGATCGACGACGATATCGGCTTGCTCGATTGCTTCGAGAACTTCGGCGTTCGGTTTTTTCTGTAGAAGCGTCACTTCGATTTCAAGGCCCTCGCCCTGCAGTTCCTCCACGGCTTGGAGCAGGAAGTCCGTGCCTTTCAGCGTGCGGTGGTTCGGGGCGTGAAGGAGACGCAACGGTGCGCCTTCGGGGCTGATCGCCTTGGCGCGGGACGGGCGCACGCGATCGGCATCGATGACGAAATGAGAAATCATCAGCGTGTCCCAATAGGGCTGATAATGGATCCAATCGCACCCGCCGATGATATGGTCGGCCCAGGCGGTCCAAAGGTCGATCTTGCGGGAAATCCGGCGGCCGAGAAATCGATGCGTGGGATAGTCGCGGCCGTAGGCATGCACCAGGTAGCGATCCGGAGAATGCCGCAGGTCGTGTACGTCGGCGCCGAACGGCATGATGACCGTTTTTACGCCGGCGACCTTCAAAAGGAACGGTTCGAAAAGAAAAAGCCAAGCCGTGGAACGGAGCGGTCCGCCGTCGTAGTAGGTGTAAAGCGTGCGGTAGCGGAAAAAGGTGCGCATGGCGAGCCAGTAAGGCGCGAATGCCCGTAACGGCCCTTTTAACAGAAGCCACGGCGCGTAATCGTAATCCTTCGTGTAATACCAGAGCGTATCGACGAATATTTCCGCGCGATGACCGAACTTTTCGAGAGCGATCTTGTGGTAGGGATTGTTGATGATCGGCGTCGGGCCAAGGCCGACCTCGACCGGAGCGGGAACGAAGCGCGCGAGTACCGCAAATAGAAACAAAAACGGCGCAAAAATTGTGTCGAGTACGGCGCGCACGGCCATAACTGCAAAGAACTGAATGGGCGAACTGCGGTTCGGCATCGGCTGGCCCTCAAGCCCTTTCGATCAACTGCTGCACGCTCGGTGCCGTTTCATCTTCGGGTTTTTTTCCGGCTTTGGCCTGTTCGAGAAGTCCGAGATAGAGCGCGTCGTACCGGGCGATGCATTCGGCCATCGAAAACTGGCTTTCCGCTCTCGATTTCGACGCCTGGCCGAATTTCTCGCGGAGGTCCTTACTGTCGATCAGTTCGATCAATGCGCTGGCCAGGTCTTCCGGCGACCGTGCCGGGACGACTTTCCCGGTTTCCTCATGGATGACAGCTTCCGGGTTGCCGCCGACGTGCGTCACGATCATCGGTAACCCGGCGACCATCGCTTCGATGATGGAATTGGAGAAGCCTTCCTCGTGCGAGCAGAGCAGGCCGATATCCGCGGCGGCAAGCAGTTCGGGCACATCGCGGCGGGAGCCGAGGAACCGGATATGGGCCGCGACGCCCTTTTTCTCTGCATGGCGCTTCAGTTCGTCGCCGATGCCGTCGTCGCGCCCGGCACACAGAACGACGAAACCAGCCGGCAGGCGGTCCTTGATAAGCGCGAGCGCGTCGATCAGGTCGCGGTGTCCCTTGTAGGGGATCAGGTTTGCGACCAGCAGGGCGACAACCGCGTCGGCGGCGAGGTCCAAACGTTCGCGGATCTCAGGGCGCGCGGCGTGGTCGACGGCGAAATCGGCGCGGACACCGTTATAGATCTTTCCGATCTTTCGCGGGTCGCAGCCTTCGTTTTCGAGGTTGCGGCAGATTTCCTGAGAGTTCCCGAGCACAGCGGTCATCCGGCGGTGCAATTGTCGCTCCGCCCCGGCAATGAGCGGCCGGCCTTCGAGGTAATTATCGAGGTTGCGTCGGCTCATCAGGCGGATGGGCCGACGGGTCAGTATGGCGAGCGGACCGCCAACGAGATAGGGGCCGGGGAGGAAGAAATGAACGATCCTGGGCGCACGACGAAGCATCAACCAGCCGAGCTTCAACGACGATAGACCTGCTCTAAAGACGCCGCGCGCGCCGGAAAAGGTCGAGCCGCCGTCCATCGGCGGAGCGATGAGTTCGACGCCGGTACCGGCAATCTCATCGGCCCGGACGCCGCGTGTGGCGAGGCAGTAGACGCTGACCTTCCAACCCTTTTTGACAAGGCGGGGCAGCAGCTCGATCAGATGCTGTTCGGTGCCGCCCCGGTCGAGCGAAAGGGCAACGAAGAGGATGCTCGTTCGTTTTGTCCGCGCGGGTGCGCGTTCCGTCGGCGCCTTTTCGTTGTTCGGCAACCCTTCCCCCTGGTTTTTCGATGGCCCGCCTGTGCGCGATCCCGGCGTGTCGCGGCCGCCGGCAGCTTGGCACCAATGTGGTCGGCCTTGGCGGCGATTGTCCGAAAGACCCCTCCGACGCGCGACTTAGCATGAGGGGAGGCCCAGTTCACCCCCTTTGTCGGCGCAACGGCGGCGGTAATCGCGCGGAACGGACCGTGGGAAGCCCGGCGGTCGAGAGGCGTAGAGGTCTTGAGTTCGCCGCCGGCATGGTCCATTGCGGTTGGACGCTCCAATCCGTTCCGCCCAGCAAGACGGCACCGCCATGGCATCCCGCTCGACCGACATGAACCGCGGCAACCGGCCCGGCCCCGAATTCATCGCTCGTATCGTCGACATCGTCGGCGCGGCTAATGCCATTACGGCGCCCGACGATCAGGCCGCCTACCTCCGCGAATGGCGCGGGCTCTATGTCGGGAAGACTCCACTCGTTGTGCGGCCCGCAAGCACGGAAGAAGTCGCGCGGGTGATGGCCGCGGCGCATGAAGCCGGAGTGGCGGTCGTCCCGCAATCGGGCAACACGGGGCTCGTCGGCGGGCAAATTCCCTTCGAGGATGGCGAAGAGATCGTGCTGTCGCTGACACGGCTCAAGAACATCCGGTCGGTCGATCCGGCCGGGCGGCATATGACGGTCGAAGCCGGGCTGACGCTGACGGAGCTGCGTCAGGCGGCCGAGCAGGCGGGGCGGCTGTTTCCTTTAAGCCTCGCCTCCGAGGGCAGTTGCCAACTCGGCGGCAATCTCGCCACCAACGCCGGCGGGGTCAACGTCCTCGCTTATGGCAACGCGCGCGATCTCGTCCTCGGCCTCGAGGTTGTGTTGGCCGACGGGCGGATCTGGAATGGGCTTCGGGCGCTCAAGAAGGACAACACCGGCTACGATCTGCGCGACCTCTTCATCGGCTCGGAAGGAACGCTCGGGGTTATCACAGCGGCGGTCGTGAAGCTTTTTCCGCGCCCGGCGGAGCAGGCCACCGCGTTCGCTGCCGCCGAAACGCTGGACAGCGTCCTGGAACTTTTTCTCAGGGCGGAAGCTGCCGCCGGAGGGCGTCTCACGGCGTTCGAGTTCCTGTCGGACTATTCGCTCGACATCGTGACCCGCCATGTTCCCGGAACCCGGCGGCCGTATGGGGGCCGGTATCCCTGGCACGTGCTGATCGAGGTAGATGGCGCAACGGCGGACGGAGGTGCGCGAAGCCTGCTTGAGGGGCTGCTCGGCGAAGCACTCGAAAGAGGAGATATCGTCGACGCGGTGGTGGCGGAATCGCTCCAACAGCGCGGCGATCTCTGGCGATTGCGCGAGGAACTCTCCGATGCGCAGCGCCACGAGGGCGGCAGCATAAAGCACGACGTCTCGGTCGCCACGGGACGGATTCCCGAGTTCGTCAGGCAAGCGGAGGCTGTTGTCCAAGCGGTATGTCCAGGCGCGCGCCCGGTGGTGTTCGGGCACTTCGGCGATGGCAACGTGCATTTCAACGTCACGCAGCCCGAGACCATGGATAAGGCCGAATACCTCGCGTTGTGGGAGGAGATGGCGGATCGGGTCCACGGGCTCATAACCGAGATGGACGGCTCGATCTCGGCCGAGCATGGGATCGGCCGGCTGAAACGTCAGGCGCTCGCCGAATTGCGCGGGCCTGTCGAGATCGATCTGATGCGGGCGATCAAGCAGGCGCTCGATCCGAACGGGATCCTCAATCCCGGGAAGCTGCTCTCGCGGGATTAGCGGCCCTGTCGTTGCGGCCCCGTCGTTGCGTCCCATGTGCCACGCAACGGTGCCGCCTCACTGAAGGGCGACTCCGGATGTTGCCCCGGGACATTCATTCGATTACGCTTCTCCGTCAACGGAGGGAGAACGGTTGGTCTCGGCCGGCGCATTGTGGCCGGAAGGGCAATCGCATGCCGCGCGTTCTTTTCGGCACGCCGGCTCATCTTTCATTAAGGTGAGCGCCGCCATACTGCGGCAACGTCCGGCATCGAAATGACGATGCGCATTCCCTCCTGATCGTTCGAGACACTGCGTCGTGCGTGTGGCCATGCAAACTAGCGTCGTAAATCAATTGGTCGAAGGGCCATCCGCGCTTCCCAGCGACCGCTTGCTCAAGCTCGCCCGTTCCTTCGAGGACATGGACGAACTGCTCGAGGCCGAAACGCTCTACCGGGAATTGATCCAGCGCGACGAAGGGCTCGAAGCGCGTGTCCGATACGCTCACCTTCTCCTGAAACTCGATGAACCTCTGGCTGCGCGGTATTGCATTGCGCGCGGCTTGGAACAGTCGCTCGGCAGGTTCACGCGGTTGAGCCGCACCGATTGGCGCTGGCTTTCGCGGGCGTTCCTGCTCTGGAAGGACCTTCGCGGTCTTCAAGCTTCGGGCGGGCTGGCCAGCCGTTGGGGCTGACGTTCAGGCTGCGTCTGTCGCGGCTGCTGCGACCACCGATACTCTCACTGCTATCGTGCATTTATCCCCGCCCGGTTCGCCGGGCGCACACTGCCTCGCGTTCGACCGAAACAAACGGAGCGCGGGATGGAGCAGACGGAAAATCTGCAGTTGCCGTATCTGATCGCGGCGCAGGCGCAAAAGCACGTCACGCACAATGAGGCGTTGCGCGCTCTGGACGCCATCGTGCACCTCTCCATCTCGGATCGCGATCTGACCGCGCCGCCGGCATTGCCGCTCACCGGGGAACGCTACCTTTTGGCAGCCGGGTCAACCGGTGCATGGGCCGGGCACGACGGTGAAATCGCCGCCTTTCAGGACGGCGCGTGGATGTTCTATACGCCGCGGGCCGGCTGGGTCGCATGGATTGCGGACGAGGCGACGGCGGCGGTATTCGACGGTAGCGCCTGGGTCGGGCTCGGTGGCGGTGGCGGCGGCGCCGTGAGCGTGAATCCGACGCCACTGGTCGGGGTCAATGCGACCGCCGATGCTCTCAATCGTCTCTCGGTTGCCGCAGACGCCGCCTTGTTCAGCCACGACGGCAGTGACCATCGCCTGAAGATCAACAAGGCGGCGGCGGCCGATGTCGCTTCTCTCGTCTATCAATCGGGGTTCTCCGGCCGCGCCGAAATCGGACTGACCGGCGACGATGACTTTCACTTCAAGGTCAGTCCGGACGGCAGCACGTTCCATGAAGCGATCCTGATCGACAAGGATACCGGCGAAGTCAGCTTTCCAAACACGACGCTTGGCGGTGGCGGCGGCGGGGGAGGTGGCGGCGGGGCACCGGATATTCTTCTCGTCGAGGAATACGCCAATCCGACAAACGTGAGCGGACCGGCCGCGACGTGGAACACGCGCAACCTGAATACCGAGAAGCGGGACGCAAACGGCGAGGCTGCGCTTGCCGCGGGGGGCGTGGCGCTTTCGGCAGGGACTTGGATGGCCATGGCCTGGGGCGTGGTGCATCGAACCAACCGCCACAAGCTGCGGCTCTACCAAACGACCGGCGCCACGGGAACGCTGGTGGTGGGCTCCGGCATGAACGCGCAGGATTCCAACAACACCACGAACAAGTCGCATCTCGTCGGCGTCTTCACGCTTGCGGCCGCCGAAACCGTCGAATTGCAACACTACGTCGGTGAGATCGGGGCGGGGCCGAACAATATGGGCGTTGCCTCGCTGGGCAACGGCGACAACGAGGCTGAAGTCTATTCAATGCTGGCGCTGTGGAGGGTGGCATGAGCGATGTGGTGAGCATCCGCGACGGCAGGGTCGCGCAGAAGTGGGAAAGGACGACGCTCGCGGCGGTGCGCGCCAAGCTTGCTCGGCTCGGCCCGGAGCAACCGGCGGCGAGCCTGTTGGAAGTGCCGCCGGGTAGCGTCAGTTGCGGCATGCTCTACGATGGCGCGAGTTTCGCGCCGCCGCCGCCGCCCGTCCCAACCGCCGATGACGTGCGCAGTGAGGCCGCGCGGCGCATGCAGGCGCTGGTCGGCGCCCGCGACGCTGTACATCTGGATATCGTTATTTCGAATGCCAACCGCGAGGCGATCCGGCTCTTGCGGAAGGGAACGGCGAACTGGACCGATGCCGAGGCTGCGCGCGCCGCGCAGCTCGAAGCGGCGGACCAGATGATAGAGGCCATTCGGGCGGCTTCGAACGTTCTGGAAATGGCCGATCCGATCCCCGCCGATTTTACCGACGACCGGTACTGGCCGGCGTAGTGCACGACAGGCGGCGGCGCGCCTGCGCAAAACTCGTTCCCGGGATGCCCACTCGAATCGAAGCCAGCCGGTCAGGCTGTTTTCAGCGAGGGCCGGCCGTAAGCAATGAAGCCAGGGTTCTTATAGCCCGCGCCGGCCTTCGCATACTGGAAAGGCGCGCCCTCGACCGTTGTGACACACCCACCGGCGGCTTCGAGCACGGCCTGGCCGGCGGCGGTGTCCCATTCCATCGTCGGGCCGAAGCGCGGGTAGATATCGGCCTCGCCCCGGGCCAGCAGGCAGAACTTCAGGGACGATCCGATGCTGCGCTTATCGACCACCGGCGTCGACAGGCTGGCGACCCAGGCGTCGCCTTCCGCGGTGCCGTGCGACTTGCTGCCGACGATGGTCAGGCCCGCGGACGGGGGCTCGCGTGTGGAGATGGGTTGAAGGTCGATATCTGCGGCCGAGACTTGGTCCGAGACCGTCACCTTGGCCATGGCGGCGGTTTCGGGACCGGTGGTGATGTAAAGCTCACCAAGTGCCGGCGCGTAGACGACCCCATAGACCGGGCGGGCGCCTTCCACCAGTGCGATATTGACCGTGTATTCGCCCGATCCGCCGGTGAATTCCTTCGTGCCATCGAGCGGATCCACCAGAAAGAATCGGCTTTCGATCGCGGGGACTTCACCGCGGCTGACAGCTTCCTCGGCAATCACCGGGACGTCGGGGAAATCGCGAGCGAGATCGGCAAGGATGATCTCCTCGGCTTCCTGATCGGCGAGCGTGACCGGGCTCCCGTCCACCTTTGCGCTTTTCTCCATCGTGCGCGGCGCATTGAAGTAGCGCAGCGTGAGGTTGCCGGCCGCCACGGCAGTCCGGATGAGTTTGTCAGCCAGTGACGGGTCCTGAAGCGGGCTCATGGTCGGTTCCTTGTCTTTTTGCGGCACGCGATCCGCCCGGATTGGCCCGATATCGCAGCGGCCGCAACGGGCGGCAACGTTTTGGTGACGCTCGTGGCGTTAGAACAACGGTAATCGTTTCAGAGTTCGGTGACGGAATATGCAGTCGAAACGTCTTGAGATCGAAGGACTCATCGAGGTTGTTCCCGTGCGTCACGGTGATGCACGCGGTCATTTCTCGGAGACCTATAACGCCGCACGGTTCGCCGAGGCGGGGATCGGGGCGTCGTTCGTTCAGGACAACCACTCCTATTCCGCGCACGCCGGCGTCCTCAGAGGGCTACACTTTCAGGCACCGCCGTTCGCACAGGACAAACTCGTGCGGGTGGTGCGCGGAGCGGTGCTCGATGTCGCTGTCGACATCCGGCACGGTTCTCCGACCTTTGGAAAATGGCTTGCCGTCACGCTGACAGCCGAGGAGGGGAACCAGCTCTTCATCCCCGCGGGTTTCGCGCACGGCTTTCTGACGCTCGAGCCGTCGACCGAGGTGATCTACAAAGTCTCCGCCCCTTATTCGCCCGATCACGATCATTCGGTCGCCTACGACGATCCGGATCTTGGTATCGACTGGCCGCTCGGCGGCTCCGCTCCACTCTTGTCGCCGAAGGATGCCGCCGCGCCGCGGCTCAAGGACCTTCCGGCCATCTTCCATCATTCTTGAGGTTATTCATGCGCGGCATCATTCTCGCCGGCGGCGCCGGCACGCGGCTTCATCCCATGACACTGGTGACGTCGAAGCAGCTCCTGCCGATCTACGACAAGCCGATGATCTATTATCCGCTGTCGACGCTGATGCTCGCGGGCGTTCGCGAGATCCTCTTGATCTCGACACCGGCGGACTTGCCCAATTTCCAGCGCCTTTTGGGCGATGGCAGCCAATGGGGCCTGTCGCTTCATTATGCTGAGCAGCCGAAGCCGGAAGGCTTGGCGCAGGCCTATCAGATCGGCGCCGATTTTGTGGCCGGCCGCCACTCGTGCCTGATCCTCGGAGACAACGTCTTCTACGGCCATGGCCTGCCGGACCTGCTGGCCCGGGCACGATCGCGCCAAGCGGGCGCCAGCGTGTTCGCCTATCATGTCACCGATCCTGAGCGGTACGGCGTCGTCGAACTCGACGGCGATGGCCGTGCGATCTCCATCGAGGAGAAGCCCACGAAGCCGAAGTCGCGCTGGGCTGTGACGGGGCTTTATTTCTACGACTCCCAAGTCGTCGATATCGCCGCCGACCTCAAACCCTCAGCGCGCGGCGAACTGGAGATCACCGACGTCAACGCGGCCTACATGCGGCGCGGCGATCTGTTCGTCGAGCGGATGGGACGCGGTTATGCGTGGCTCGATACGGGTACGCCCGACGCGCTCAATGAAGCGGCGCAATTCGTTGCAGCGCTGCAAAAGCGTCAGGGCTACCGGATTTCCTGTCCGGAAGAGATCGCTTTCCGGCTTGGTTTCATCGACCGTAATCAGCTCGAAGCGCTTGGCGGTCGGCTCGGCAAGTCCGACTACGGGAAGTATCTGCTCGAAATCGCCGCCGAGTCGGCAAGCGCTAACGAAAGCGGCGTCGATGAGCGCGGCAGCGATATCCTGCCCACGCGGGAAATCGAGTTCGCCTGAACGGAGGGCTCAGCCCCCGGGCTTGGCCGCATGCGTATCCAATTCGAAGATCTCGGCTTCGAGCCGGGCGCCGGGCCGGTCGAGGCCATAGCGGACGCGGGCATAGGGGATGAGCGGCATCGGTAACGCGATGTCGAGGCGTCCACGGCTCATCGCGAACTCCCGGGCCACCGCTGCCTTCTGCGAGTCCGAGAGGTGCCGGGCCGGCCTCAGCCGCAGCCGCACCGTTTTCTCCCACGCCACATCGGGAGGCAATTCTCCGGCCGCTTTCGTCTCATGGATCGCCAGGATCCGCGCGAGCACGAAATCCCGCCATTCTTCGCGCATGAAGCACCAGGCGCGTGCGTGCCAGCGTTCGCCATCGCTGACGAGACGCTGCGGCGCGATCCACCGGCGCGATGCGCCCGGACGAGTCAGCGACTGGTAATCGATGAGTAGGCGCGCCTCATCGCGCGCGGCGCGGCGGACGCCTGCGGCAGTGGCTGCATCGAGGGGGCGATGCAACCGTGGCAGCGATTCGGTTACCGGATCGCCGGACGCGGCGAAATCGGCAAGCGCGCGGGCGCCGTCGGGAGGTTCAAAGACAGGCTGGAAGGCCGCCGTGGCGACATAGCACTTCGCGCGGGTGTCGTAGCTGACGCCGTCGCCCGCGAGCTTCAGGTATTCGCGGAAGTCGAGGGCCGCCTGAGCCGGGGAAACAGCGAACGCCTCGATCACGTCTGCCCGGTTGATGCGGGCCTCCCAAAAAAGCCGCGTATCGATAAACCGCAGGCGCTCGCGCGCGGCATGTCGCAATCCTTCGCTGGCTTTTTCCCTGCTCATGCCGGGACACTAGCTTGACGAATTCACGAAGTCCATCTAAAAACTAGACGCATTATTCGTTCTGCCGGATTGCGGAAACCCTGTTCAGGGCTTCCGCCAAAGCGGGGATGGGCTGGCATGAGACTTCTGCACACGGCCGATTTGCATCTGGGGCGGCAGTTCGAGGGCTACGCCCTCGAACGGGATCACGCCGCGATCCTCGATCAGATCTTCGATGCGCTCGTCGCCCATCAGGCCGACGTTCTCGTCATTGCCGGCGATGTCTTCGACCGCGCGGTGCCGCCGGAAAGCGCCGTGCGCCAGTTCAACCGGTTCATCCAGCGGGTCGCCAGCGAAACAACGGCGGCGATCGTCCTCATCGCAGGGAACCACGATTCGGGCGAGCGCATCGGCGCGATGTCGATGCTGGCGGACGAAACGCGGGCGCTTGTGAGGGGACCGCTCAGCACAGATGAGCGTCCGCTTATCCTCAAGGACGCGCATGGGCCGGTGGCTTTCTCGGCCCTGCCGTTCGGCTATGAATTCGCCGCGCGCGACTGTTTCGAGAACCCGGACATCAAGTTGCCGGAGGATGTGTTGAAGGCGCAGATCGCCGCCGCACGGCCGCATGTTCCGGCGGATGCGCGCTGGGTTGTCGTCGCGCACGCTTTCGTCACAGGCGGAAGCGTTTCCGAGTGCGAACGCCCGTTAACTCGGGCCGTTGGAGGGATCGAGACCGTTTCGGCGGATGTGTTCGAGGGGGCCGATTACGTCGCCCTTGGCCATTTACATCGGCCGCAGCAGGTCGGCGCGCCGCACATCCGTTACGCAGGCTCGCCGCTGGCGTTCGGTTTCGACGAGGAGGGTTCCGAGAAGTCGATGGCGCTGGTCGATCTCGATGCGGACGGCGCGGTGAGCGTGCAGCTCTTGCCGTTCGAGCCTGTCCGCGGTGTTCGGACGCTGAAAGGCGTTTTCGCGGACCTGATCAAAGGTGTGGACAACGTCGGGGACGAGGACTTCGTGCGCTTCATTCTGACCGACGCGGGACGGCTACTCGACGCAATGAAGCGGCTGAGGGAGCGATACCCCTTCGCCTGCACCCTTAGTTATGAGCGGGACGCGGCGCCGCAGGACGGCGACCGTGTGCACGGCGTTTCCAAGACGGCACTCGACGACCCGGAGAAAATCGTCGACGCGTTCATGGCCTTCACGCGCGGCGAGTCGTTGGATGACGACGAGAAGAAGGTGCTCGCTGACGAACTTGGCGGGCTCCTGCCGGCGGGACTGGAGGCAGCGGAATGAAACCGCTTCGCCTTACGCTGCAAGCCTTCGGACCCTATGCCGGGCGGCAGGTGATCGACTTCCGGCAGGCGTTGGAAAGCGGTCTGTTCGGCATCTACGGCGCGACCGGTTCAGGCAAATCGACGGTATTCAGCGCCTTGACATTCGCCCTGTTCGGCGAGGCCGCCCGGGACGACCAGGCGCCGGCAACGCTGCGCTCGGACCATGCCGATCCGGAGACGCTGACTGAAGTGGAGCTGGTGTTCGAGGCCGGTGGACGGCGCTATCGCGTCGTGCGTTGGCCCGAGCAGAAGCGCCCGGCGAAGCGCGGCGGCGGCGAGACGGACGAAAAGCATAAAGCGTGGTTGTTCGACGTCACGGACCTGTCGCTGGAAAAGGTCGGGGGGGACAACCCGGGCCGAGTCGTCGCGGAAGGCCGGCTCGATACGGTCCGCGATGCCATCCGGGCCCTGCTTGGCTACGGGCCGAAGGAGTTCCGGCAGATCGTTCTGCTGCCGCAGGGCCGGTTCGAAGCGTTCCTGTCCGCCGATACCGTCGAGCGGCTCAAGATCCTTCGCGAGCTTTTCGATGTGTCGCTCTATCGCGACCTGACGGAGCGTCTGAAGGACAAAGCGCGCGCGGCAAGCGAAGAGATCACGACGGGGCGCGCGGTGCTCGCTGGAAGGCTCGAACACGAGGGCTTCGATAGCCAGGAGGGACTGAAGGAAGGCCTCGCCGATCAGGCAGCCCGGAAGGCGGAGACTGCTGAAGCCGCGAACCAGGCCAAGGGCGATTTGGACCGGGCGGTGGAAGCCTACAACAAGGCCGCAGAGACCGATCAGCGTTTCAAGGAGCATCTGGCGGCCGAGCAGGCGCTTGCCGATATCGACGGTCGCAAGGACGAGATCGAGGCGCTGCAACGCCGTCTCTCAGGGGCGCGTGCGGCGATCGGCCTGGCTGATGTCGACGCAGCGGTCGCGCGGGCCCAAAAGGCCGCCGAGGCGGCGGAGCAAACGAATGAAGAGGTGCGGACGCGGCTCGCGGCGGCCGAGGGCAGCTTGGAAAAGGCCGTAGCGCAGTTGACTGCGCTGCGGGACAAGCAGCCTTCGGTCGCCGCTCTGGAGGCGCGGCAAAACGAACTGCAGGGTTTCGAGAAACGGCTCGCGGCCTGCGGCAACCTCCGCGCGGCGCTGGAAAAAGCCGAGACCGCCGAAAAGGCCAGCGTCGAGCGGACAGCGCATGCAAAGCGGCGTCACGAGGACCGCAAGACTGCGCTGAGTGCCGCTGAGGCAGCCCTGGCGCGCGCGCGTGACGATGAACTGAAGCGGGCCAGACTCACCGCGTCCGGGGGCGAGTTAAGGCAGGCTCTGAACGCGGCACGCGGCTACGAGGCGAAAACGGCAGATCTTGCCAAGGCGCGCCAACGTCTGACAGAAGCGCGCGGCGCCGTCGATACCGCCTCCGCCGTTTTCAAGGCCCGCGAGACTGCCTTTCGGCGGATCGAAGGCGGGCTTCTCTCCAGTCACGCCGCGCATCTCGCGGCTCATCTGAGCAACGGTACCCCTTGCCCTGTATGCGGTTCCAAGGAGCATCCAACGCCGGCTCGCGCGGACGCTGGAAACGCCGGTGACGGGATATCGCGCGATGAATACGAGGAAGCGCGCGCGGCGCTCGAATCCGCCCGCGCGAAGCTGGACGAAGCTCGTCTTGATCTGCGGGTCGCCGAAGAGACCAGCGGAAAGCTTACAGCCGATCTCGACACAGCGACGCCGCCGGAGCGTCCGGCGGCCAAGATCGACGCGGAACTCGCCCAGGTGATCGCCGCCTTCAAGGCTTTGGGGACGGAGGGCCAGACCGGCGAATTGGAGGCCGCGGTTCAGACTGCCAAGGATCAGTTGACGACAGCCAGCGACGAGGCGGAGGCCGCGAGCCAAACGCACATTGAAGCGTCTCGGGAGGCCGCCGTTGCCTGCCGCGCATTGGCGGATGCCCTCGTCGATATTCCCGAAGATCTGCGGAGCACCGATAAGCTTGCCGCCGAACTGACCGACGTCGCGGCGAGGATCGCGGCGCATCAACAAGCCTTCACCGAGGCGCAGGCCGCGGAGCGTCAGGCCCATGACGCCGTTGTGGGGCTACGGCGCGACAAGGAAAATGCCGGGCAGCGCAAGCAGGAGGCCCTTCGCCTATTGGAAGAAGCGCAGGCGGCGTTTGACGGCCGATTGCGCGAAAGCGGTCTGTCTGCGGAAGACTATTCAGAGCGGAAGGCCGACGCGCCGCGCCTTGCGGAGTTCGAGAGCGCGATCCGCGATCATGGCGAACGGCGCGCCGTGGCGTTGTCACGTCTCGCCGCTGCCGCGCAGGCCATCGCCGATGTCGACCGGCCGGATATCGTCGCGCTGAAGGAAGCCCGGGATGCTTCGCAGGAAGCGTTCGACGCCGCGAGCGAGGCGGCGCGTGCAGCGGCCGGACGGTTCGAACAATTGACGCAGCTCTACGAAGATATCGTGAGACGCGCCGCCGCGCTCGATGCGCGTGAGGTCGAGACCGCGCCGCTGCGCGAACTGGCTGCTTCCTGCCAGGGCCGAAATCCGGCGCGAATCGAATTGGAGACCTTTGCCATCGCCGCCATGTTCGATGAGGTGCTCGACGCCGCCAACCAGCGGCTGGGTCCGATGACGCGGGGCCGATACAGCCTGGTGCGGGTTAACGACGGCAAGGGGAACGCCCGGCGCGGTCTCGGGATCGAAGTCACCGACACGCACACAGGCCGCCCAAGGCCGACGTCGACGCTTTCGGGCGGGGAGACCTTCATCGCGGCGCTGGCGCTGGCTCTGGGGCTTTCGGACGTCGTCGAGAGTGCGCGCGGCAATGTGCGCCTCGAAACCATCTTCATCGACGAGGGCTTCGGCAGTCTCGATTCCGAGGGCGACGCGGGCACGCTGGAGCAGGTTTTGCAGACGCTGCAGGATCTCGTCGGCCATAACCGCGCCGTGGGTCTGATCTCGCACGTGCCGCTCGTTCAGCAGGCAATCCCCAACGGCTTCTGGATCACCGCCACGGCTTCCGGCAGCCGCGTGGAAGCGCGTATCTGATCGAACCGGATGAGTTGTGACAGAGCGGCGACCCGAATCCGCGTTGCCGGAATCAGTCGCATCAAGTTTATGGAAGCGTGCTCGAAAAAGCGCCGGATGATCAGAGTAGTTTGGTTGCGGGGGCCGGATTTGAACCGACGACCTTCAGGTTATGAGCCTGAGCACATCGCTTTAGCAAAGCGGGCGTAAGCGCCTGCTTTTGCTTGCTTTTTGTTTGTTGGCTGACTGCTATTATTGCGGCGAAAAGGACAGGAACGGTCGCGAACGAGTGTCGAACATACGTCAGAAGTCCCGCACTTTTCCACGCACAAGCAAATAACTTAACGGCCGCTCGTTAGCGATTTTGACATATTCTTGATGGATAGTTGTGTTGCGATAAAGGCACTTATCCTCACTCTGAGTCCAAGAAAAATTTTGCGCAATTGAAGCCGGCCGAAGACGTGTTCTACGGCCCTGAATCCATCAGCGTGTTTTTGGAGGTTGCTCCAGGCTGGCATCCCTGGCTTGGGGTGGCGGGGAGGCCGGCGTGCGTGGCGCCATCACGCACTGCCGGCCAAACCCGATAGCACACCCCGCAATGGCGCTTGCCACCGGGCGCGATAAACATTTATCTTCAATCATTACAGATTTGCAACAAGTTTGTGCATGCATCTACGCAACAGCGACGCAACGCAACGCTGCAAAAACGCAACGCCATGACGACCTATTTTCTTCTTGAAGTTAACCGGCAAATCACCAATATTAAGTTCGTGAGCGCAGGCTCCAGCCGATCGCAGCTTTGACTGACGAGAGCTGAAGAGGGGATCCCACCATTAGGCGGCGATCCCCCTCTTGCTTTATAGGCTCACCCCCTCCCACCACTTCAGGTTCCCGGATCTCCTCGGCACGCATCCGCGAGACTCGCATATGCGCTTTAGAGCTGAGCCGAAAGTCTGGGGCTTGACGGCCGTGCGGCCGTTGGCCTTGCACCATGCGAGGTAGTCGTCTCGCGCATCCTTGGTATTGAGCGTTCCGCCGTCCTTGAGGGACATGGCAGCCCAGATGTCGACCTCGCTCTGTCGGCGCCGGGCCGGCGTCTCTGGTGGAGGCGCTGGGCACGACGGCGGGAACATCAGCGACGACAGCACCAGCGGCACCAGGACTGCCCCGCCGGCCACGAACAGACCCTTCAGAGCTGGCTCGGCCGACTCAGCGATGTGAAGTGGGGCGTCCCGCCAGATGGTGGTGATGACCTTCGCCCATCCCGACATCTTCTCTGATGCTGCAGAGCGGAGACTATTTAGTTGTATCTGCAAATCGTGCTTTTCTTCAATCAGGCGCTCGGCCGCCGTGGCAACCTCAAGCTCAGCCCTGACCTCCTGCATTTCTTTGTAGCTGGAATATTTCTTCTTTTCGATAATCGACGTGAGCACCGAAGAATTTCGGGAGTAATCCATCTTGCTTATGGCGGCCTCGATCTCCGACAATCTCAGCTGCATCCCGAATATTTTGCTGGTATTGGGCTGAGCGGCTTCCGCCTTCCTCGCTCCAGCAGCTCCAGCCTGCGCCAAGATGTTGCTCGCGACGATGATCGAGCCAAAAATCATCAGTATCCAGAGCAACGTGCGTAAATAGGCTGAAACGCCCGTCAGATATAAGCGCTTTCCAGATGCATCAATACTGTAGCTCTGAAATCGAGCCGTATCAGGAGCTACCCCAGCAGATCCATATCTGATCGGACTGGCTGCTCGTATCAAATGGGGCAAGCTCACGATCAGTATGGCGGCCGCCGCGTTCCATATCTGGTCATTATGCGGGGGCCAAGTGGACACAAAAGCATTTATGTCCACGTTCATATTCAGCTCTATTAGGATTCCAATTGCTATTACAACGCAAAGGAGCAGTGTTTTTGTTGCCTCCATTAGATGCCCCCATTCGCCATTTTTGTCAAAAGAAAATCCATGAGATCCGCCCCTTTCGGCAGAGATATCTAGCGAAAAAAATGCGTTCTGACAACTTTTCTCGCCGGTATCTCGCGTTTTCGCGCTGTGCTGGATTTACCATGATGACTAAATGAGATATTTAGTTGACCATCGTCAACAACATGAATAGGAGTCGCACATGCAACACAACGAGCGCCAAGCAGAAACGCGCGCGGTCATCCTCGCTATCGTGATCGCCATTGCGTCGCTTGGCATCTACGGCATTATCCGTGGCGCTGGGCCTACTGCGAAGCCGCCGATGGACGTCACGTCCCCCTATACGATCCCGACCATCGCTGAAGAGGTCGAAGCCGTCGAGATCGCTCCGGACGTGACCGTCACGCCGATCGACGATGAGCCCTCGGGTGGCGCCGTGCCACCCCCTGAGCCCAAGCCCGGCGCAGGCTATGTGAACCGGTCTGGTGTCCGCTCCATCAAGACTGGAGAGCCGGCTACGCGCCTGGTCCGGAAAGACGGCCGCTGATGCTGCAGGACATCCACACAGCAACAAAATCATTTGGCCATCGCGCCGCGTTCCGACGGATGGTCAAAGACGGCCAGAGCGTCTACCGCACCGTCGACCTCGATCAGGTCGAGATCGACCGCCTCATCTACAGGACAAGCATTGACCCCATCACCGGCAAGGTGTCTCGCGCCATGAGCAGGCTCGGTGCGCCGAAAGGGTATTGTCACATGCCAGTACGGGCGGAAATCCGTACAGACCGAAAGGGCCGCGCCTACCGCGTCATCGTCACCGAGATGGTCGCGATCGCGCCGACGATGAAACACAAGCCATTTGTCAAAAAGCGCAAGCAATGATCGTCGACATCTGGATCGAATTTCAAGTCGTCAAGTCCGTCGGCGTTCGCGCCTACCTGAAATCAATAGCCGGCGACATTCGCCGGCTTATGAAGGGGAGAAAGGAAAATGTTCGCTGAAAGCAGTGCAGTTTTTTTCGCGCTCGGATATGCGCTTAGCGCATTGACTCTGGTGTCGGGAATGCTGCTGCAGAAATACGTGTTCGCAAAGTCGGAGTAAAAAATGCGCGATTGCGGCCATTGGATATGCGTCCGGAAGCCCTGTCTGAATGCCGGGCGCTGCCGCGGCCTCGACGCTCCGGAGGATGATGGTGATGGAAACCTACAGGCTGTTTCTGCGAGGAAAAGCAAAGGAGGCTCTGGGCGAGGTTACGGTGGATGCCGCCTGCGCTCGAAGGATGGGCCTCAAGGACGGTCAGTCCGTGTCCAAGGCGCAGATGCAAAAGCTGATGTTGATGCAGCTCAACGAGTTCTCGAGCTTCGCTGACAGCATCGGCAATAGCCGCCCAAAGAAGGTTCGCAGAACCGCGGATCGCCATGACTATACCGGCGGCCGCCTCAGAAAGGATGTGAGTATATGCAAGTCTACATGACGGCAGCCCACCGCGCGCTATCGCATATCAGGCGCACACTATGGCATAAGATTCTGGTCGCATATTACGGGCGGCAGGCCGGCGTCCATTGGTGGCGGCTAATCGTCCACGACCTTTCGAAATTTGGCCCAAGCGAGTTCTGGGGCTACGCCAACCGGCTCTACACCAAAGACGGCCCAACGCCGATCGATGTCGAGGCGTTCAAGCGCGCCTGGAAGCACCACTGGTCGACCAATGATCACCATTGGGAGTTCTGGCTCCTGGGGACAGCCTACTACTCTCAGATGAGTGACCAAGCTGTTCGTGAGATGGTCGCCGACTGGCTCGCGGCATCGCATGCCTACTCGGGCGAGAGGCCCAAGAGCCTCGAGGGCTGGTCATGGTTCCAGGACAACTTCGACCGCATCAAGCTGCACCCCAAGACGCGCGCTCAGGTCTTGGAGATCCTGCACGGTAGATTCTTCGATGATGCGCCGAAGATCGAGAAGCCTGTAGAGGATGAGCCATTCGATGCCTTCGCCCTGTGGCGCTGGGCGGCGCGCGCCTGGTCCTGACGCAGCAACGCCGCCGGCAGTCAAAGCTTGCCGGCGGCGCCGAACTCGTCACAGCCTCGTGTATCCGTCCTCGAAAGCTTCAGTCGGAGACCAGGACTGATAGCCGTCCTCATAGAGGACAAAATAACCGAGGTCGTCCTCTCCGCCCTTAAACCGATCCCCGAATCCAGGCTCGGTCTTGAATACATCGAACTCCTTCTCCACCGGAGCAATCTTTGCAGCTCCGTCCTCAAGGATTTCGATAGCGCTGATTTTCAAAGCCCACACTTTCTTGTGGCACCGGTAGCACGGCATCTGGAGCATTTCCATCTGCGACTCCGCTCATTCATTCTTTCGCTTCCTCCAACAAATCATCAACACACTCGCAATAATATTTTACTGACCCGCACCCCTCGCATGCGTGTCGGCGAAACTTGTCTATGTCTTTCTGCGGCCGCCGGTAGTTCAGCAGCCATTCAGGCCACCTTGAAAAGCGTCCAGAGCCGCCGACGGCCATGACTTTGCATCCGGGCAGATCCTCGGTCCTGAATTTATCGTCATACTCGCAGAGCAGGTCAGCCATCTTTCCTTGCCACTCGTCAGGCATTTCGTGCATCAGGACTCTCGGCATGACGCAGAACGACGCCCTAGACAGTCCGAACCACTCCCAAAGCTTTTCATGCCCGTCTCTTTTCTGCGTCATTTTGCGCGCCTCCTAAGCTTACATATCTGGAGGAGCATATCGTAATTTCCAGCCTCCAGGCTGGCGTGCTCCAACGCAGCATATTTGTCCGACTCTATGGCTCCGAACTTGACCGCCAAGGCGCGCTTCGTCTTACAAATGTCAAAATGAATCCAGCTTGCCTTCGGAGGTTTCTGCATCCACTTTCTGTGAACGCCTATCCTGTCCGCCATTACCAACAGCTCCTCCGTGGAGTCTGCCCACATATGGCACATCTTCATTCCACGATACGGATGCTTCGCAGTATCAACATAAACCGCCATCACATTTTCTCCAGTTGCTTTATGCGTCCCTCGGTCAGGGGCAGTCGATGGCGAGGCCTCATGCCAAGCTTCATTTCCGTGAGCGCCTTTACGTGCTCAATTTCTGGATGCTGACGAATCCAAAGGCCTGTCGACGGATCGAAGTTTTTGCGGAACCACTCGTCGAGGTCAGGCCGCCCTGTATCGATGCTCAGGTCGACATTTAACGCTTCTTTGTCGAACGTCTCGTCGGACACAATCGACTCATTCAGGAATTCGTACGCATAAGCCCAGACAGACAGTTTTATCCGCCGCAATACCTCTTCACTGACGCGCTCGGCCGACACGATAGGAGCCTCAAGGCAGATGTCGGCCGCTGGAGCGACAGCCTTGAAGCGCTCGCGATACCACTTCGCATCCGGACTCACCTTGACGTCCCAGCGGTCGAGCTGGCGCTGCAATGTCAGCCCCTCGAAACCTGTCGCTCGCGACAGCGCCACGTAAGCCTGACCAGACTCGAACGCTCCGGTGCCGAGATCAACGTGAACACGGGGCAATGTCAGGCCTTGCGCTTTGTGGATCGTCATGGCCCACGCCAGCCGAACAGGAAACTGTTTCAGTTCGCCAGTAACCTTCCGATCAAGGCTCTTCGTGGCGGCGTCCCATTGATACTCCATGCGCTCCCATGCGAATTGGCTGACGACCACTTCGTACGGAGCCGTTGGATGATCGAGCTTGATCGCAATCGCGGGAACCTCTTTCTCAATGGGCTCCCCATATTCGTCTGATCCGACGATAATGGTGGTCGTAATATCGAGCCGCGAGATGCGACCGAGGCTGCCATTGACAAAGCCTTGCTTGCGGTCGTTCACGAGCATCATCACGCGCGCGCCGACAGCCAAGCGCAAGAGCCTCTCTGCCGGAGTGTCGCTTGCCTGGATCGCGCCTTTTATTTCCGCCTCATAGCTGGACACCGGCATCTGAAGGTCCAGCAACTCCTTTTCGTTGACAACGTTTGACAACTTCCGTGTTGTAGTGAGGCAGACCGCCTCGCGATCGCGCAGAGCAACCAGCCGGCTGAGGCGAGCAAGATCCGCGTCCGTCGGCTCGCCCTCCCGAAACCGATCCATTATTCCCGAGAATTCACGGTCTGCCTGACGGAAGACGTGCGTTAGTTCGCAAAGCGTCCACGGCCCATTGAAGGCCGGAGCGCAAAAGAACGTCGCAGATCCGAACGTGTCCTTGAGGTATGTCGTGACGTCCGACTCTCGAGTGACCGGCGGCAGCTGATAAACATCGCCCATAATGATCATCTGCACTCCGCCGAAAGGTTTCCGGCTACGCCGCGCGATCCTGAGTGTGCGGTCAATGCAGTCCATGACATCGGCGCGAACCATCGAGACCTCATCGATCACGATAACATCAATGGATGTGGCAGCCTGCATGTTCGAATTGCGCGGGTTGTTCGCCGACGCATAAGCGTCGCTCTCCTCCAGGGCAGACAGCGGGAACCGGAAAAACGAATGGATGGTTTGGCCGCCAATATTGTTGGCGGCGACGCCTGTTGGGGCTAGTGCAACAACCACAGCCCCAGCTTGAGCCAGTGCCATCATCATCAGTCGAAGCTGATGGCTCTTTCCAGTGCCAGCGTTGCCGGCCAAGAATATGTTCTCGCCCCGAGAGACCGCGGCGTGAAATGCTTTGGTCTGGTCCGTATGTTTGGTGTCGCCGCTCATGGCGGCAATATTCTGAATATAATCAGGCCACGCCAGTTTGCTCAAGAATTGCCCCCCTCATTTCAGCAGCCAGATCATCTGGCTTAATGACCCCATCTTCCAATGCTCTCCGAACATGCTTCGAAGAAAAATAGTGAGCTTTCGACCGACCTTTGCCTGACGGTTTTTTGTCGAGCTGAACCAGCTCACCGCCCTCCACCAGTGACTGCAAAGCCGAGTTCACCGCGTTGCTCGTCAGTTTCGTCTTCCGGAGGAGGGAGGAGCGGCCAATGCCGGCCGGCCCTGCCTTGTCCACGGCGCGCAAGACCCTGTCGAGGACGGGATTGTCGGCCCGGTCCCTGACGTCGTTGACCAGGACGTGGGCAAAGCGCTCGGCGCTGTAGCGCACGATGTCGAAGGCCCACTCCAGATCGACCAGGCGCATAACAATCTCACCCTGCGGTGCGCAGATCATTGCCCCATCGGGCCCTTGAGCAAGGCGTTCTGTGAGCCGAGAAACAGCACAAACCATGGCGAGTCGAATTGTGTTTTCGACCATGCGCCCGAATGGTTCGTACGTGGCACCGCTAGCCGCGCACGCCCTGGCGCACTCCTCCTGCAGTCGATGAACCCGCATCACGAATGACTTGGCCTCATCCGACATGCCGATCGTCTTCGCGTAGTCCGTCCACGGGCCGGCGACGCCCTTCACCGTGGCGCTGGCCCAGCTGGACAAGGCAGCCACGGACACGACGACATCGTGCGGAACGGAGTTGTCGGTCGCCCCCTCGTAAAATTTCATCAGGTCCGCATCAGACCTGGCCTGACCGCCGTCGGACTCGATGATCAGGAACCGGTTGATGTGCCCAGCCTTGAGGTCGTCCGCCGTCATATCTCGAAACAGCGAAGCGGGCGTCGTGGCGCCCATGATATTCAGGTGTGGGTATGGGATCTGCGGCGCATCTTCTCCGGCCTTCGCCGATCCCATCCAGATTGTTCCAGCCGCGGAATACAGGGACATCAGATCGCCCATGAGCGCTGCGGCGTGGACGTTTCCTTTGTTGGCGTTGGCTTGCCAGAATTGTCCGATCTCATCTGTCATCAGGAGCTTGGACATGCTTGTGCCGTTGCCGGCGTCGAATGATTCTCCACCCTGAGCAGGAGACTCCCCAGCCGCCCGCGAATATGCGTTGCGCAACGCGGCCGAGGACGTCGCCGTCGATCCAAGCATGTGCCTCTTGAGGATCCCGCACTTCGAAAGGACTTTCGAAACGCAATTAATCGCGTGGTTCTTGCCGCTCGATGATGGAGCAACATGAAGCATATAGATCGTCGGCCGGATGTCCGTGCTGGACCGGACAGCGCGGCCTATGATCGTCGACACAAGCATTGCTGCTGCGCACGTCGCGAACTCCGGTATGCGCTGCGGCGCGGTCCTGGTGATCCAGTCGGCCATCGACGACATCACGCCAGGCGGAGCGCTACGGAGCGCGACGGGTGGCACTGGCTTTGAGCGCGGAGTCAGGCGGACGGAGAGGCCCTGGCACTCAACGAATGCGTCCTCTTCGTCAGCTTCAACGTCGGCCAACGCGAAATCCAGGTAACGGGCCAAATGGTCGTTGGTTATCTCCTGGGCGACACCGAGCGCGATCCCCATAGGCTTGCCGGCAACCTCCTGGGCAGCCGCTGTGATCAGGGCAGCCGCCTCCTTGGACTTTTGCCCGAGATACAGGTCGCCCAGGTCTCCGCCGTCACCGTGGACCTGAGCGACAAGCGACTTCGCATAGTCCGGGTTGAGGCGCAGATTGTGGATGTAATGGCCGAGTAGGTGCTGAACTGGTATCCGGCTCGCAACGTCGCTTGGGATGACCGCGCTGGGCGGCAGAGACCTGCTCTCGTGATCGGAGACGACGGCGGCCCAATTGACCGCCACGCCGCAGCCAACCTTGTCCTCCGCGTGAAACCTGATCTCCGGCGGCGCAGAGATCCCGCACTGACCAGCGAATTTAACAATCGTCCCAAAGCCGACGCTGCCGCGCGTGCCGCTGCGATGGATGGACTCCCATTTCTTTCGCGTCGCGTGCGGATCATACCGCTCAGACCGTGACGACCAGCTGTCGAACATCTGGTAGCCCAGCTCGCTGCCTCCGGTGCATTCGAAGACAGCAAACGCGATGCGCACCCAATCGTCCCAGCCGCACGCCGCATCGTTTGGAAGCCGCTCCATGAACCAGGCGAGCGCGTCCATCTCCGGATTGTCGGTGCGCGTCGGCATGGGAACCACGCCAGACGCCCGAGAGCGGACTTCCTCACGACTTATGCCGATCATTTCCCCGATAGCCTCGGAGATCTGCTTGACCTGCTCCAGCGTGATCAGGGGCAGCTCGGAGACCGGCGTAGCCGCCGGCTCCCCGTCCCTCCACTCGTACGGGCGGCCCGTCACCATATGGACGCCGTAAGCAACGAACTGGCGACCTCTCGAAAGGATGTCCAGGCCAGCATCTTCGCCATTCAGGATGGTCTTCATTCCGGTCGACGGAATGTCGTCGTCGGTCCTGAAAAGCATCAGGCGCTTTGGTGGCCGACCAATGCGTACCGGTGCGCGCTCGCAGCCAACAACCTGAAGCACATGCAACTCAGCGCGATCAGCGATGCCCTGATCAAGGATGTCGATGTCGATCCCGACGACGCCCCCACAAGCGATGCCAACGCCGGCCTGCAGCCTGCTCCACAGCGCAGCCTCGCTCGGCATGGGCGGCGCCTTGCAGTAGCGCTGCCAGCCCATGAGGTCGACTTCCGTGCCGTCGTTGGCGATGTATCCTGGACGCTTGTTCGCCCAGACAATCGGAATGGCGTGATAGCCGAGATCTAGGCACGGCTGACCACGCGAGCTGTATGTGTCCATCAATCCCCTCGCTCTCGTGATGCACCATGTCGTCGAGCGACGACAGCCGTCAACAGCGCGCCGTCAGAATGTCACGCTATGGGGAAAGACGTCCCGCAATAGATCGCTGCAGCCACCATCGCGATGAGGTCAAAGGGCCGAGGACTGAGGGGCTGCATGACGTCTGGCAGACGCCCGAAGCACATCGCGTCGGGGACGATTCCGCCCGACACCTTCAGGCCGCAAACAAAGTGCCTAACGGACTGCTCTATGTCAGACACGAAGCTCTCGCAGCGGCAGATGGGACAAGAGTCAGGGAGCACGGCTCATCGCCCCCAGAATGGCAGAACGATGTGCCAGCCAAAGCTGAGATGCTTTGTCCCAATACATCGGACGCAGAAACGCCGCACCCTTCAGATGGTCGACCAGCCAAGCCGGCGGCTCTGGCAGCATGTTCCACCGGTATCGAGTGCCGCGGAGGAAGAGAGAGGCCTCAATGGCGCAGGCGTAGGCGTCAGCCTCCTTTACGATCGGATAGTCACCCATCTCGCCGGATGCGCCTATGATCGGCCAGAGTGCCGCGTCGATCTTGCTTTCAAGCCTCTTTAGATGCTCGGTGTTGATGGCGCCGCTGCGCTTCATTGGTGACGGTGTGTCGCCGATGACGATCTCATGCGCGTCATGGGCGATTGCCGCCATTTGCGCGTCAAGACTCCCGCCCAGCGCAGCCACGATATGTGCCGTGATGGATGAGTGTTGAGCAACGGAGATGGGGAAGTGCGTGGCGCCTTTGAATCGGTTTATCTGCGCCAGAGCGCTTGCGATGTCCTCGACAGTCAGTCCCGTGATGTCGTGGGTGAAATCGCACAGCGAAAACGCGCCGCCGCCATGGATTTGTGTCCATCCGGAGTGCGGAAAGATCGGCAGATCTTCTGAAGTGACCAGCATATTATTACCTCCCTGTGCTTCCGAAGCCGCCGGCTCCGCGCTTCGACTGATCGAGCTTCAGGACCGTCTTCAACGAGACGTTTGGAAGCCGCGCGAAGACAAGCTGAGCAATCCGCATTCCCGGAGCATATTGCCACGCTTTGGTCCCGTGATTGATGAGCAGTACGCCGACCTCGCCGGTATAGCCTGCGTCGATCGTGCCGGGAGAATTGAGAACCGTGATGCCGTCTTTGAGCGCCAGGCCTGAGCGGGGACGAACCTGCGCCTCGTAACCAGGAGGCACACCGAGGCAGAAGCCAGCCGGCAGGAGGGCTCGCTCGCCCGGCCCAATTTCGCCGCGAGAGCAGCAATAGATGTCGTAACCGGCATCGTCATCAGCCTGCTTGGCCGGCAGCCGAAACATATGGCTCAGCGGGAGGATTTTGAAGGATACCTCATAACCCCTTACGGCGCTCAATTCCCATTCTCCGCACCTGGCATGCGGACGATGCAGATCATGCCGCAGTGGATGATGGTCTTGTCTGTCCGCTCCTCCCTTCTGCCGATAGCATCGATCGGGAGATGCTGGACAAGGTTGGCGCGAAGGGCCGCCTCAATGCTCATCTCCGCTTGCTTTTTTGCGGCGCCGGTGAGGCCAAGCATTTGCATGCGGTCCACGGCGACGCTGGCCATGACAGTCTCGATGAGATTGCCATCGACAATCATGTAGCCCTCGGCCGCTAACGCCTTCTGCGATTCCGGAGTCAGAATGTCGGAGATCTCTCTGCGCGCGCGCTGGGTTGATTCCGAAGAAACAGCTTCCTCGCTCATATTCCCTCCAATTTGCTGATGTCAGTCGCGGGAGGGCCTAGATAAACCCTCCCGCCGGGACTCGCGGGGATTTGCCTCGGGCGGATTTGAACCGCCGTTTCCCGGAAGTCGGCCGGTTGGCTACCTGACTGCCAACAAGGCCCCCGCTTCCATTTCTACTGCGGCGGCCGGAGCCGGACTGCAGCCAGCTTTCCGTCACTGCCCTTGCCGATCTCGGCATGCAACCGCTGGCCTGCGGTCAGCGTCAGGAATCCGTTTTCGCGGGCCGTCTCCGCATGAACGAAGACGTCGGCGCCACCGAAGATGGGCACGAGGAAGCCATAGCCTTTGCGCTTATCGAACCACTTCACCATGTATTCCTCCCAGCCAGGAAGAACGGTGAGTTGCGACATGCGGCTGAACGAGTTCTTTCGAGGCGTCGCCGTGCTCATGTCGACAGACGCAATGCTGACGACGGCGCGGCCGTTGGGCCGGCTCAGAACGCTCGCAGTCACGGTCGCACCATCCGGCAGCATATCGATGTTCGCTTCCCGAAGTGCGCTGACGTGAATCAAGGCGTCCTCTGCATCGCCGTCGAATTCCAGAAACCCATAGCTCCGCGACATGTCGAAGAATTTGACTCGCCCGGTTTCTACCGCTGCGCCATAGCAGTGCATCTTTATCCCTCCATTTAACTGACGATATTTCGATGCGACGCGATTACGCCGCTGCGGCCGAGACTGCGATCGCCTTGGTCGCCCACATGACGGACTCTTCGAGCTTTGTGAACGCGACGGAAAGTTCGCGGCTCGGACCGGATACCGACTCGATTTCGGTCAGTTTGTCATGCAGCTGCTCGGCTTCGTGCTTCAGCGTCTCGATGCGGGAGTATGCCTCGGCCGAAATGGACGTGCCTCGCCGAAATGGATTGGTCCGCTCGGCGCTGGGCCGCGCTTTCTGCTTTCCGCGCTTTGCCGCGGGCTTTTTGCTGACTGCCCGCGCCTTCGATGGTTTCCGTGTCGCCATATCAATCTCTCCTCTGCTCTGAATAGCTTAGAATTGATGCTCCTGAACGTTACATGACGACAGAATGCATTGCAACAAGCAATTCTGTCGTCATGCAATTTTTATATTTCGACAACCGCCATATTGCGAAGCTTGGCAGCCTCAATTACTCGACAGATGCGGTCCGAAAAGTGCATATCCGGAATGACAAGAAACAAAGTCCCGCCCGTTCCGTCATCAGGGAGTTGGTCTGGGCCAGAGACGACGCCTATTTTCTGTCCGTGCGAACCAACAAAATAGCCGTCGACATCCATGCCGATTCCATAATCGGAATTAAGGACGCTTTCGACGGTCTTTGAGTTGTTCCCGCAGACAAAAAACGGGCCGTCAGATTCTGGAAGTCTTTTCTCCGGTCGCGGCCACGTCTGCTCAAAGAAGCTCCTGAAATCATGCACGAGGAAGCACCTTTGCCGCCACTCCTACAGCCCACATGCCGAGCGGCGGAAGCTCGTTGGCGCGGTATGCCTTCCCCCACCGCCTCCCTATCCACCGACGTAGAAGCGCGAGCGGGACCATGGCGACTGCCGCTGTCACAACGAGTGGCCAAAGAACGATGTACGGAATGTCTGCGCGCCGAACATCTCGAACATCAACGGCATCTGTCGTCAGGGCCAGTAACGCGCCGGAGATGTAGAGCCAGAAGATGGCAACCGCACTAAACATCAACAACCCCCTATTCCTCCGAGCCCTTGCACGGAGCTTTGGCTGCCTGCTCGCTCGCCCGGTTTTTGAGTCGGAGCAGGCCGCATTTAATGCAAAGCGGACGATTAATAACGGGCCAGTTTACCCACCGATGAGCTTTCTTGCTCATGCAGCCTGACTGGCAGTCGGGCGAGGGGCACGCTTCGCCGAGGAGCGCCCGGATACTTTGGGCTTGCGCGGCGCCTTGGCGGCAACCTTCTGGCGCGCGGCGCCTTCCTGGCGGCCGGAAAGCCGAGCTTTCGCCATGGCAGCATCCATGCGCAGAGAGTGCCCGACCGCGGCCATGAAGGTGTTCTTGATGCTCCCCGAAGGCAAAAATGCGCGCACCGGATGGCCGTCGATGACGACGAAGATGTCGCTCGATGCCAGCTCTCCAGACCTGCGACGGGCCTCGAGATTTTCGTTGCGGCGCACGATCTCCAGAAGCTCGCCGTCCGTCAGGTCTTCAGTGTTCTTCAGCTGCATTTGCATTTCCTTTCTGATGCCGCCTCTTGAGAAACTCTACATGCCACCAATAAATTGTGAACGACCATATAAGCACGCTCTCCATCGACCAATCTGGCGCCAACGCTTTTGTCGACAAAATAAGGGTAATTACTGACGCCATGTGAACGAAGTACAACGCGATCATTTCTAGCATTATGCGAAGTCGTTTTTGCGTCATTGCAATCCACTCGCATTCGCACCAAGAACCTCGTTGCGAAGATCCGAAATTTCGTCATTCGAGAGACCAAGCCGGCGGAGGATGAGGTAACAGCAATTGCTGTAAGCCGTCTCGAAGTCGCGCTGCGTCGGCGTATCCTCGACCGTGCCGGCCTCGCGAGCCTGTTTTGGCATTGCCGATGCTTCCATGATGATGCGAAGGGTTGCATCTCGGTCAAGTTCGCCGTGACAACACAGGGCGCCGCGCGGTTTCTCAGCCTGCTTCTTTCTTATCCTGTCAGAATTATTGACGCAGCGCTTGAGCTCAGCTTCGGCGGCTGCTTCTGCGTGGATGCCGAAAGCCTCGCATAGGACGGCTAGAGTTACCATTGTGCCGCCGACCTCCTGCTGCGGCTCTCCCTTTGGGCGAGAATACACGTAATGCACCAGGGCGACCACTCGATCCTCTGGGTGCCCCAGGGACTGAGCAAGCTCGATCGCCTCTTCAGTGAATCTGTCGACGCGCTCTATACGATCCTCGCACCAGTCCAGGCCGAAACAGTTCACTGCCCAATTCCAGCAGGCGCTTTGAAAGCCTGTCATTATTCACCACCCCTCAGCTTTTGCCTTTAATTGGATCCCATGTCAGGACAATCTTATCGCGATCGGTTAGTCGCAGCGTGTGCCTGCTTCGGACGAAGCCGTTCCGGTCGTACTTCTTGATGGTTTCGAAGCGACCAGCAATGAAAACCTTGAGCGTGCGCGCCATCTCAATGGCCTCTATAGCCTCTGGCTCCCCACGCGGCACAAAGCCAGTTCCTGGCAATGGAATCCGGTATTTTTGCATTGTGATGATCATTTCACGCTCCTGGCCATACCTATTAGGATGCGAGCAAATTCAGGCGGTGTCCGGTCACGGATCTTCTCTTTGTCCTTGCCCCCAATAAGTGCAACCGGGCCGATTCTGCGCGCCTTCTCGTACCCATAGCGCTCAAGCATCTTCGGGCATATGCGCTGGGCGCCCCTGGACCAGTCAAGATCGGGCAAAGCTGCCCGCACGGCATAAAGCCAGGTTTCTTTTCGGGAGACGTGGCCGTAGTGCCCCTGCTCTACGTGGCATGTGAACCCGCCAAACTCGTCCGCCTTGACCCACCCCTCGCCGGCTTTCGGCGATTTCAGGCCAAAAAACTTCCACGCTTTGCTGTGTGCTGGATGCTCCAGGACGCCACCGTAATTTCTGACCGACGTGAGCGCCGCCGCAAAGCATCCCTGGTCTTCGCCGAGGCGAAATTGATGCGGTTTGCGCGTTGACCCATGCCAATACTTCCCCCACCGCTTGCATGGTGGGTGCGCAACGACAGGGCATGGCCCCGTATATTTTCGCGCATCTCGACCAAGCGGCCAATTATCGACGCTGCGGAACGTCGAATAAATACCACCCTCCTCCACATACAGAGCAGCAACCTCTCTAGGCACCGTCATCCTCCGTTTCGGCCAGGTTGCGCCCGCCAAGCCATGGCGACCGGGCAATAGCCTCGACATCTCGGTCGCGAGCCTCGCGCAGCTTCGCCACCGCCTTATCAAGCGCGCTGGCATCGAAGTCTGAAGCTTCGTCGTAATGGACGGTGGTGAGGTCGATTCCGTCTATTTTGTCAGAGAGCGTCGTGAAGGTGTCGAACGTGCGGCCGTCTCGCGAGTGCCGTCGGACAACGCACACCTTGTCGTCGCGCATGATCGCGACCGGAATGCCGGCGTTGAGCTTCGCCTCGATTGAGGCGCGCGCCCGCTCCGTTTTCCCAAGGCGGCGACCGGGCACGAACAGCTCCCGAATGTTGTCGGTCATTCTTCGCGCTCCCGGAACGCTGCGAGCATAAGAGCTGCTCTCACGACGTCCGAACGCGAAATCCAACGCGGCCGGTTAATCATGGATAACGCGCCGAAGATAGCCTTAGCATCCATGCCGACACCGACGACGGCGCCGTCGCGCCGAAAGGTTATGGTCATCTCGCCGTCGGCAGATTGGTGTATTGTTGACTGTATTCGCATCACATCCAATCCTCTTTTTTGCGGAACGCGCGCATCAGAGCGCGGCTGTCGCACCACTTTTCGACGGCCGCATCCATCTCGGCTTCCGACATCCGAAACACGACGTCGCCCCGGGCTAGCGAGTAGCTGACAACGCCAGTGGCGCTGACATGGACATGCGTCCGCAAGGTCTCGTGGGGCACGGGCTGCGCGGCGGCTGCCGAGCGCTGGGCGCAGCAGTGACAGCGGTACGCGCGTTTATCCCCCGAAAACCGCACGCCGCAATCACTGCACTTGCTGAAATAGTCGCCCGGCGCGTAGCCGTGCCCCACGAGATTGTCCATCAGTTCAGGTCCACTTCAAGCGGCAGTGGGCCAGCTTCGTCATGCAGCTCGTACGTGATGCGCAGGTCGATCAGGGCCGTCCACGGGAAGCAGCGCTCCATCAGGCCGGAGATCTCCGAAAGCTCCTCGACGAACCAAGTCACGGCACACTCGCCCGACAGCGTGCGCTCGGTCCTGTATCGCGCAACGGCCTTCCACCGCTTTACCGATCCACACCCGTCGATGCCGTCATTGCGCGGTGGCGGCGCGCTCTCATCAGCGCTTGCATCGCAACCGCAGTCACCCCCCTCGCAATCGACCGAAGGCGCATTCTGATGCCGAGGATCCTTCCAGAGCGCGCTCGGATGCCCAAACTGAAGAACGAACTCTTTATCGAGCTGCGTCAGGTCATCGAGAGGCTTCTCCATGATGGCGTGGATGATTTCCATCTGAAGGACGTTCGGGAAGTGCGCCGCCACGAGATCCCATGACAGCGCAAGCTGGCGCCATGCGTGTGAGTTGGTGTGGCAGACCGGATAGATCCGAATCTTTCCGTCAGAAACCGAGAAGTGAGTGTCTTCAATTTGAACGCTCTCCACGCGGCCATCGAGCCCGACACCCAAAGCCATGATGTCGAGCTTTTCGTCACCATTGCGATGCCGCGCCTTGATCTTGCCTTCGCCGGCCTCAGCGATGCGCATCAATTTGAGGCCGAGCGTCGTCGCAGCCAGGGGCGGCAATACGAGGTCGACAGGATTGCCCTCATACCCCTCAACGGACGTAACCCGGCAATTTTCACCGTCGAGGTCAGCCGAGATCTTCCCCCAGCCGCCACTTTTGGCCAAGACATCCGCAGAGATACTGACGGAGTGATCCGGCCCCTCCATGATATACATATTGCGCTTCTCCAATTCGCAGCCCTCCTTTTGAGTGAAATAATCCGTCAGTCGGCGGGGACCGCAATCACCTTGTCGCTGCCCTTTCCCCATTGCTCCAGCCGCGCTTCAACGAGGTCTGGCCGCCCGACGCAAGAACCGATACGCCAGCCCAGCGCGCCGCGAACCAGGATCGCATGGGTGTATGTCCGAGTGCGGCTTACGCGAATGTGCTTCCCGCCGTCCGGATCGGTGAACGTAAAAACACTCTTCGACATTCAGCCAATCCTCCATCAGTGAGCCAAGGCGATGCATTCCGTCGTTAATTGATGACAGAAAACAGCGCCTTGGTCAATAACGTTGACGCGAAAAATGACCGCACCGACGCAAGTCGTTACTTCGCGCGCCTCTTGTGGGCCGGAGGAGAGATGCGGGGCTGGGTGCGGGCCGCATGCCTGAATGCGCAGTCCATGCGGTCGATAGCCTTCAGCCCGCGCATCTCCTCCTCCAGGAGCCTCTGATTTTCAACGGTCTCCCGAAGCGCCTGGCGAAAGTCGTCAGGTAGCTCGACCGGTGTCTTGGTTTCTTTGTCCATGGCGAATCCAATCAATTGCCGATCCATTCATTATGGCACCTCAGTCAATAGCAGTGGCGGCCCAGCGCGCATTTCTCACGAACAGAATTGCGTGTTCGTGATGCAACAGCGCTGGGCTACGCCACACTCATTAAATCGTTAACCATTTCAGAACCTATTAACCATTGCAGATGCACCGTTAACACTCTCAACAAATTAACTCCGACTTAATTCACTCAAGTCCTGAATTCCCTCAGGAGAAAGGTGAACTTTGTCTGGCGATTTCATTCAAAAACACAATGTTGATGACGCCCGTAGAAGTCATGCCTGTTTGCGCTGTTTTTCTTTCGCTTCACTTGCTGAAGAAAAGCACTTCTTTCACTTCTTTCACTTCTTTCACCCCACCCCTTTAGAATAGAACATATTAAGGGGTAGGGGTATGGGGTGAGACTCCGGGAGAAGAGGGGGGGGGGTGAAAGAGTGAAAGAAGTCCTAAAAGAGAGAGAGAGAGAGAGATTCTTCTTTTTATATATATTATATATACCCTTATACTATGGGCCTTAGCGACTATTTAATGAAGATTAATAAGTTCGTGACTTCTTTCACCTTTGGGGGGTGAAAGAAGTGGTGAAAGAAGTGAACTTTGTCGGAGGGGTGCTGGCTGGCTGGAAAGTGTTGCGTTCTGGCAAGGTGGGTGTTGCGATTGAGCAATTTTGTCAACACATGGCAATAGGGTGTTGACTGCGCACATCATTTTTGTCATCTATATCTGCGTCACCGGACAGGCCTGAGCGCTGGGCGCATCGCTGTCGTTGGGAAGTTTTTGGACATAGGGGCATCATGGCGCCCAGATCACAGGAGGACTGAGACATGGCACGAGCAAGCATTCACGAGACGGTTGCAGGAAAGATCCGCGAAATCATCGCCAAGCACGGATCGCTCAAGAAGTCGGAGCTGACGCGGCGCTTGTCGCACATCGCTGGGAAAGAAAAGCGCGACGCTGCGATCAAGTGGATGGTCAAGCAGGGTGAGCTCGTCATCGAGAAGATCGGCGGTGCCGGCAGTGGCCTTCGTGGTCGGCCGGGCGAGCGTATCTGCGCAGCCTAATCGGCTGTAGCGGCAACTCGGGAGGGGCGCTGGGCTTTGCCTAGTGCGACGGGCGGTTGGCTTTCCAGTGGTGGCCGGCCGTCCGTTTTTTTTGGAGGGATGCAGTGAAGAGTGAGCGGAAGACTGAATCGATCGTCGAGGGGATGCGTGACGCGGCCGTCATCGCCCAGCGCTATGCAACGCAGCACGAGGGCCGGCTACTGGTTCGAATCGAGGTCGAGGAGTATGGCGTTGCCGTGCGCGTGAGGATGCACACCGTCCGCGGCAAGCTGGGGCGCATCGAGGTTGTGTCGTACGAGGCGCTGGCGGATCGGGATCGGCTGTCGATGGCTGTCCACGGCTGCGTTGCGTCGGTCATGGCCGAGAGCCGGAAGCGGGAGAACCCGCGCACGGCCATGCTTGAGGATGAGGCGTGAGGGGGAGGGGCCGGTAGGCGCTGGGCTCTGATGCCCGCTTCTGCTGGCCCTTCCCATGGCGTGCGCCAAGCTACCGTCGCGCTGGGCGGCCTGGCTGATCCACCACCGCTGCTGACCACTCCTTGTCGCGGTGCTCCACACACTCCACTCCTCCGGACCGCCTGACGTAGACCGGAACGCCTTTGAAATGAAGGCAGCCGCACACTTCGCACGGCTCGCCTTCTTTTGCCTCTCTCTGCCTCACGCGACGATCCTGGGCGCCGGGCGTGACGTCAGAGGGCCGTGGGTGGCCACCAGGGCGTTTGCCTCCTCGATCCACTTCAGGGCGCCTTGGTGGTACTCCTCGCCGGCCTCGGCGCATCCATGGACGTGATCGGACGCCTGTTCGTCGCAATCGATGGTGCTGCCGTCGGCGACGATCATATACTGGCCGGTCTCGGCGTGCCTGTCGATCAGCCAGCCCTCATCGAGGGCGCGCGTCATGCTGTATGGTTCCGGCTCGAAGTGAGGCCGGGCGAGGCGCGCGTTGGCTGCGTTCAGAAAGCCGCTGGAGAGCCGGTCAAGGGCCTTCTGCGCTTGGTCGGTCAGTCCCTCGGAAAGCAGGCTGAGGGCTGTTGCGCGGCCGTCAGCCTCGTTGTGGAAGGCCGCGATGCCGGCGAGCGCTGCGGATCGAAGTGCGACGTAGTCAGCTGTTGTGATGGTGATGGTGTGCATGGTCATTTCTCCCATATTTGAGGATTGTCATAAAGGAGGCGAACAAGGGCCTCCGCGTTGCTCTGGCCATGCGCGACGATTGTTCGCTTGGCCGTTCTTGCCGTTGCCGTCACTCCATGGCGCGTCGGCCGGTAGGTGACGCCAAGAGTGTCGGCTGCGATGGTGACGTCGGGCGGCAAAGGTGGCCGCCTTGGAGTTGTTGCTGGCGCGTCTCTGCGGGCGTAGTAGGCGCCGAAGCCGGCGGCGGCGATTGTGACGGCCAGCAGCAGGGCGGCGTGGGCAATGAGGGCTAGGGCCGTCATTGCTCGATCTTGCGCTCTTCAATGATCGCCATGTAGCCGTCGACGGCGGCCGGCATATGGACGTCAACGGCGTGCATGGCGTCTTCGAATGAGATGTCTTCGCCGTGGATAATCCTGGCGATGTCGTCCGGAAGCTCGCTGCGGTCGTATCCGCCTCGACCCCAAGAGGCGCTAACCCGTTCGCGTAGCCAGCTAAGGCCGGCTTTTTCAGCGGCGTCGGCGGTCACAAAGACCTGTGTCGAGACTGTCCAGTCGTGATAGATGGTCAGAGCGTGGACGGTCGCCCGGCTGCCATCGTCAGCCTTTGTTGCGGCGGCGCTGGCGCGGCAGTAGTGCTGGTCTGCCGAGATGTCGAATGTAAGCGGGTCGCTACCGCCGAGCGTAACCGTCCCCTCCTCAAGGTCGATGTGGATAGGGTGAGGCGGCTTCGCCATTCCGTCAGCATAGTGGTCGACCCTGGAGACCTCAAAAACGTCGTTGGCGAGCGTGATGTTCTCCAGCGCCACAGCCAGGGCATCAAGCGGCCCGGTTGCCTCGACGTCGATCTCCCATTTGATGCGATAGTCAGCCATAGGATAATTCCTCCTGTGAGATAAGTTGTTCGACGTGGGCTTAGTCGTTCCAGTCAAGGATGGCCGCGTCGCCACGGATGAGGCCGATGCAGATGATGTCGCCCGCATCGCTGTAACCCCAATCGTCAGCGCATGCCTGGCGAGCGAGCGCGTGCGCCTCCTCATACGCACTCTCGCCTTCCGGCTCGTGCGGCATCGTGATGCTGCCGATCCAGGTTGTGCCGTTGCCGTCAGCATCTTTGCAGAAGGCAGTCATAATGAAGCCGGCGGGCTCCTCGATCTCCTTGATGGCCCACTCGCCGGGGTGAGGGCGCCTGACGCCACTGTCCAAGCCGTCGCGCGTGTACTCGGCCCACGCGATGGCGCCGATGACCTTGCATCCGCGATAGTCATCAAGCGGGACTTCCGTTGGTTCGTATCCGTTGCTGCTGAGTTCCAGGGCGTATTCCGTGGCCGCGTCCAGAGATGGCGCTTCGATGACCACATTGGCATCCTCAAAGACCTTGATGGTGCGCCAGAATTCGACTTTGTATTTCGGCATTGAGTGTTCCTTTTCTGATGTTTTCTGTCATCGCTAGGTCAATCTAGTCGACAGGCGGTTACGAAATGATGTTAGCGGTCAAAAACGACTTGGCCGCTGTCGTTCACCTTGAAGTCGGTCGCCCCCATAGCGTGGGCGCTTGTCCAGAGCTTCTCGCCATGTTCGGCCGACCACTGGAAGGCCGGAAGACCGTTGCGTGCGCGCCATAGGTCGACGCCAAGTTTACCGGCGCGGTCCGTATTCAAGCCCTTGCCCGCGTCTTCGCAGTCCCTCGCTATCTCCTCCGCTATTTCCCAGGCGTTGGCGGTCTTCCACGCTTCAACCTGTTCAAGCGTCTCGCGAAGCGTAGCTGGGTCCATCAGGGCGACGCTCGCGCCGCATTCGGCCAGCGCGGCGTCTAGGTACGTCTGTGCAACAACATCGAGCATCAGGCGGCCCGCCGTGCGATGTTGCGGCGCGAGCGACGCTCCCGAAGGTGTCTGGCGATATTTTCGAGCCTTGCGAACCCGTCGGATGAGGCGTCCCAAATGATGCTATCCATGACGCCGTTGTCTCGGTCGTCCTCCATCAGCGCGAATTCGGCCCACCAATCGAACCGGTCGCAGTCGGACTGGAGATCGCCAGATGCCGCCAGACTGTCGAGATAGCACTGCAAAAGCGTCCCGATTTGGTTGTGATCCCATTCGTCCAGACTCTCCGGCCATTGGTCCAGGCTGTTGCTGTACCACGAAACAAAACCGCTCCGGCTTGTAAGTCGGGCGCGAATGAGTTTGTCCAGGTCCGCGAAGTCGACGGCAAAAAGCATTTCATAAAGGTCTTGCCTGTCGATCCACGCGAAAATTCTGTCAGTGTAGAAGTTGTACTCGCGCGGCGAAATCATCTTGTCAAAGATGATATTGATTCCAGCCAACCAAGAAACATTGAAGACGTATGTCTTGGCATAGTCGACATTAGCTGCGTGCCAGTCGACGAGACTCCATGCCATCTCCAGAAGCTCCGGGCCGACGCAGTCCCCGTGATCATCTTCAAACATCCCCTCCAGGGCGCGCAATAGCTCTTCGCTGTGAACCGTATCGTAAAAGCCAGCGAATGGAACGGTTGTCAGCGCCCGCCCGTCGCGTCTCTCAATGTTGCTCAACTTTGCCTCCTATTCGTTCTTTAGATAAACAATCTTTGTGTTGACGGCCGCTAAAGCGAAAGTGTCGGGCGGAAGCTCTTCCAGGACTTCAACCTCAAGTCCTTGATAGGTGGTTGGCACGATGGCCACCAAGCGCCCGCCAGGCTTCAGCAGGGACCGCGCCGCCGCTACGTGCTGGCGCACCTTCTTGAATGGTGGATTCATTAGGACCGCATCGAATTGGTGACGCGATCCCTCTCCCCGCGACCATTCCAGAAAGTCGGCGTTGACCACGTTTGCATGCCCTTTCAAGAGGCCTGCAAGCGTGCAATGCATTTCGACAAGCGTAAGTCGTTCGTCGCTTGCGCCGTTCAGGATCGCCGCAGCCGCAAGGTTTCCGGTTCCGGCGCTAGGCTCCAGAATGTCTAGCCCCTCCATGTTCCCGATATAGCCGGCCATTCGCATTGCAACGTGATTTGGCGTTACGTGGCATTCCGTAGACCGATCAACGGCAATGGCCTGGACGTCGGGAAGCGGCTCCGGTTTCGCGTTGTGCATCCGGCGATCAGGGACCGGAACAAAAAGCGGCTTGTTTGGTCGCGAGTAGATCGCCGGGCGCTTTTTCATTGGGCTGCCTCCGTAGCAGCTGGCCGCTCATGTTGCTTGCTGTCGGTCAGGAACACCGCGACAATGTCACGGCGCCCGCCATTGACAGAGTGCAGCGCAGAGCGAACGCGATAGCGGCCGCAATCGCTGACCTTGGTTCCTTTGTAGTCAGTATAGATCGCCGAATATTCCGCCTTTGTCATCTCGACAACCTGCAATTCGAGATGCTCGCCGGGCCGGTATTGGTTGCGAACGCGGATAACGTCGGCCTTGACGTTGAGCAACGGGCAAGCGGCGTTTTTGGCGGACTTGGCGGCCTTGTCCGCAACGCGCGCCGCAGCGTCAAAGCCGCATTCGCGCATAAGGTCGCGCCATTCATCTTGACAAAGCTCAAGGCTGCTGCCGTCGGCGATATGAGCCGGCAGAGCGACAGGACTAGAGACTTTAACGCGGCCGCCATCAACCTTTTCTGCCTTTGGCTTTTCCGCGCCGTGTTCGCGCACGAATTCTTGGACCAGTGCGGGCGTAACTTCACCGTTGAATTGCGGCATATCTCCGAGCAATTCGCGTTCGTATGACAGCCGGTTTAGTGTGTGCTCGATCCAGCGGCGACGATTGGGCCCGTTTGCGACGCGCTCGAAGTGCTCGACGCACTGCTGCCTCGCTTCAGCGGGCGACAAATCGCCAGCCCGGAACCTTTCTGCGACCGAGTACGGCGCAATGGGAACGCCGTTGCTGTAGTAGTCTCGAAACATGGTCTTCACCACAGCATCATCCTCCGGGAGTTTTGCCCAAATGGAGAGCGCAGCGTTCGCCTCGTTGATTGCGCGCTGTAGATCGCGCAGTTCGGAAAGTAGCGTCTTGATGCGCCGCGCGCGGACCTTCGGCGCGTTCTTCCGGTTGGCGTGATGCTGCACCGCGCTAGCTTTGTAGAGCCAATAGTTGACGGCTTCGCTTGCCCTTGCGGCTTTCGTCTGCGCCGCGTCGGCGCGTTCACGGTCTTTACGCGCCTTGCGTTCCGAGTGATGCCCGATCAGGATCGGCTGGCCCATAGCGAACCGCTCGCTGATGCGCTGCGCCGCGCGGCTGAAGGCGCCGGCCTCTTGCTGGCGCTTTCCTGCAAGAGCCTCAAGCCGTTCAGCCTTGGCCGCCGCGCGGTCCGCAAGCGTCGTTCCTTCCGGCTCGATCTCGCCGGCCAGCTCGATGCATAGGTCTTCCCGCGATGGCGACCATGCCGGAGCAACGAAAAGCTCTTGCTTTGGTGCCCAACGGAATCCCGCCGCGCGAAGTCGGTTATAGGTTTCGCTGTCGAGCCGGCTTGATGCGTAGATGCGAAGCTTATTGTCTTCAGGGGAGTAGGTTGCGTCGAATGTTGTCAAGGCGCTATCCTTTCTGTTTGTCTCGTTAATGACAGAATGCATCATCTGTCTTTATTTTTGGTTAATTCGGCGACAATTTTTGCTCAAAAGTCGCCGGCATTCACGCCGCACGCTCCGTCAAGTTCTCGCACTTTAGCGTGGCATCTTGCGAAGTGCTCAACGGCGAATTGCGCATCCTTTTTGATGCTGGCGCGTATCTTCGGGCCATCGCACGACTCCAATTCGCGCATGAGGCCGACAGCTTCGCGCAACGCCTCCCATGCCTGCCTGGCGTCCTCAACGGCATCGGCAATCGCGCGCCATGCGTCTTGATATTCCCTTTCGCGCTCCGCAAAAACTTTCCGCCGCGCCGTCGGCCCATGATGCAACGTCGCTCAATTCGTATTGGCCATTTTTGCCCATACGGCGCAGTTGACGATTTGACGTTGTGCATTCATCGTTCTGCGTGAATGAAACGTCGCTAACGCAGATCATGCACGGCCCGCCGCTATCGGCATTGCCATTCACTTTGTTGTCGACGCCATAAACTGCACGGCCACCCGGAAGCCGGAAGACAACGCCAGTGATCGTTTCCCCAAACCCTTCGCTGTCCGTAAACCATCCCGTATGATCTATGCCGAAATCGTGAGCGTAGCCGGCGAAGCGCACGCCGAAACGAGACGGATTTTCAAGCCATCGCCACTTACTGAAGCGGCTCCATTCTGGCGAGAATGTCGCGCCGTCATTGCCGCGTGGAATGGCGAGTGTTGGCGTCCAGTATTGGCGCGGCAAAGTCGGCCTTGCAGCCAATTCGCGCGCATAGGCTAGGCGATCATCCGCGCGGTGCATAGGGCGCCCGGACTTTTTGTCGATCAGTGCGTAGGGCATGATTGCGCCGCTCAATTCGCGTTGTAGCAAGTGTGCGTATGCGTGAAAGACTTTCTTGCAGGTCTTCATTCGTCATCGTCCTTTCTGTAGACAGCGCGCGTTGCGCGGCAATATTCATCCCATGCGCGGCGGATAGAGGCGCGCGCCACGTCAACGGTCCCTACTTCTCCGGCTTCGCGGCGAATGTCGAATTCGCGGGCTTCGCTAATGAGATAGCGCAGATATTCGCGCGCCTCTTTGAGTCCTGGCCGATGGAGCATTGCGCCTCCTCAATGGTTGTCTGGTGATGCGTCGCCGACGTAGTCCCATGTAACAACCGGCACGGCGAACCGGTCATCTTTTCTGATTTGACGCCATAGGCCGGGATCGTTCTTCCGAAGGTAGGACCAGAATGCGACGCAAGCGTACGACTCAAGAGAAGTCGCGCGTGGCCATCCGCCATCCGTCGACAGGTTCATGGTGTCAAATGGCGTCTCAACGATGGTTCCTTCGGTATCGTTTCCGAATTCTTCGCTGGCGTAAAAGCCATGAATCTTGAGCCGAAGCCAATAGCCGTTGCGCGCAACAAACACATGACCGACGCGAACGCGCGACGCTTGCTTCTCTGTTTCGCTTGTGAACATTTAGCTTGTCCTTTCGTTATGCGCCATAGCAATTGACTAGCCGTGCAACGCGCAATCGCGATGCTGGCGTTATGTGTTCCGGGAAGTGAAGTGATACCTGGCGAACGTTACCGCTTGCGAATTGTGTTTCGCCGCAATCCGTGAGCCAACGTGGGCAGACCAATGGCCATTCGTTAGCCTCAACCAACGTCCAATCCCGCTCTCTCTGGAATAGCTCGAAAGCGTCGCGGAATGACAGATTCTGACCAAGGAAGCCGGCTTCAGCATAATCGCCATGCTCTGCGCTTTCTTGCGTGATTAAATCGAACGTAACGTTCCAGTCAGACATTTGAATTAACCTTTCGGTCTGTTGGTCATGCCGATGCGTTTAGGATGGCGCGGCAAAGAGCGTGCTTTTCGTCGCTGTCGAGCGCGGTCTCTATCGCCTCAATCCATTTAGAGGCTTCCGGGCCGACAAGTTGCACGCCACCGCGTTTGCGGTTTCTTGTTACGACAAGGCTTTCCCCGTTCAACACGCAAGCCGTGTAATGTCGGCCCGCGAATAGCTTTCGCGTCTTCATATAAATTCGACCTACCATTTCCTGTTACTCCCAATCGCGCATTGCCTTGCGCGCTTTCTTTTGAGCCAAGCGCTGCGCCCGGCGATCTTTCGCGCCGCGCTTCTCGCTTGCACTTTCAATCTCCTCCGCCGCGAATTCGAAGCCATCGATAAAGCGTGCTTCGCGTTCGCGCTTAGCATCCTGATGCCGCATTCAACTTTTCCTTTCCGATGATTGATTGCGCTTCATTGCGCTGCGAGTGATGACAGAATGCGCTATCTGTGTTAATAACAGGTAAATATTCGCAAGCAATGATGACAAAAAAGATCATACCTAAGTCTTATTCGCGATTTTTCATGCTTGGCACGGGACTTGCTGACGTGCGCGTGCTTTGATTGCTATTTAATCGCTTATAGAGCATTCGCGAGAATTGCGCTTATTCACCGGCTAGCACGCGATCAGGCATAATTGACGCCGCCACAATTGGAATTGCATATGCGCGCATTTCGCGTGCGCATTTCGGCTCATTTTCCATAATGCACGTTATGCGAACCGCTGAAGCGCCGGCTAGTCGGGGCTTTCGCCTCATATCCTTCACGTTGCCGGATGCTTGCCATTTGGCAGGTATTACGGGGCTTGATGCGCTCGATTGCGGCATTGCCTACACATAGCCCGAAATAGCCGCGTGACGGGCGTTTGCGGGCCATGCCCTACGCTTGCCGGCTACCCCTATACAGCCCGCCTACGCCCTGCCTATGGGGCTTATGGGGGCATGGGGTAGGGCTTGGAGTCCCGTTTCCTTTTGGCCTGCCTGGCGGGCCGACAAGATGGCCCCCGCCGGCATCCGAAGGGAACCCATCAGCCCCCTGGAGCGGTGCGTCTGCTAGTGGTCGTCGCGCACGCTCCAGAAATTTCGGAAGAAAATATCCAGGCAATTCTATCACCAGAAACACGCGAATAGAAATTTTTTTAAGAAAAATTTGAGATGCATACGCAACGATCTCACGACGCCCGTATTGCATCTTGTCGTCAGATGCTCCATTGAGATTGTAATGACGACAGCTTGCATCATGTTCGCCCGACACCAAGCTGCGAAACAGCATGGAGGGTCTGATGGATAGTTACGAGCTGATGGTTCTTGGGTTGGTGGTGGCCGGGCTCGCGATCGCGGCCCTGAACGTCTACATTTACAGCGTTGGTGCGGCAGATCGCCGGGCGTTGCGTGCTGACATCGATGAGATGCGCGAAACGTTTGCGGACTACACCAAGACCGTCTCGGACAATTTCGCCTCCACCCGCGAGGTCGCGAAGACGGCAAGGGAAAATTCCGTTTCAGCCGTAAGTCTTGCCGAGGCCGCCTCTGGCCAAGCGGCGGCAGCCGAATCTCGGGTAGGTCGACTCGACAATGAGATTGCTCTGTGCGCACGCTCGTCTGATGTCACTAGGGCGGCAAACGAGGTTTTTGATGCCGTTATTGAGAGGCTTGCGGACTCTGCTGCATCGGAGGACGTTGATGCACTAAGGCAGGCCCTTGGCAGCCGGCTCGACACGGCGCACGAGGAGGCGGCGGCGGCACTCAGCCTCACGAGTTCGCTGGAGGCTCGCCTCGAGGGCCTCGCCACCGAGATGAATTACAACACCAAGCTCCTTATTGACCGCACGTCTATCCTGATGAGTCGCGCAGACCGGGAGCAGGCCGACCGCATTGAGGCGGACAGCACCATCATCGATACCATGGGGCAACTAAGGGACGCGATTGACGCGGCTCAGGGCATCATCTCGAAGTTGTCGGTTGAGACTGGATCTAAGGCCCAAAAAGCGCTCGATATAGCGGCCGCGCTCGGTGATGCATTTGCTGTCGTCGAGGCCGACAAAGAGCACCTCGCAGCTCGCATTGATGATGTCGAGAACGCCATGTCCGCGGTGCAGGAGAGAACCAATTCCCTGCATAAGTCCATGCAGCTTGAATTGATCAGCCACCTTGAAGACGGCAACAGGTCGCTCGCCGACGTCCTTGAAGGCCACAAGGCTCTTGAGCGGCGCGTTGCGTCAATCGATGGCGAGGACGTGGCCGGCGTGCTCACGACTCACATCGAGACCTACGGGGCCGAGATGGATGCCCTATCGGAGCGGCTGACAGAGGCTGAGGAGCGGCTGGAAAAATCGAGCGCCGAGACTCAGATTCAGCTGTTTGGGCAGGCGCTGAGCGCACTTGAGGAGGAGTTGACCAATACGGCCGCCAAGGCGGCTCGCCTCCTCCCACTCCTCGATGCTGTGCCGGCTCTCGAGTCTCAGGTGTCTACTGTAGACCGCAACATCGCAGCGCTTATCGACGACTGCATGGGACGCATCGAGGAGACCGAAACCCGCATCAACAAGATTGCTGGCAAGGCGTCGAACCTCGATTCCCGCGTCATCTCGCTCGCCCGATCCGCCACTGAGCGTGATCGCCTGGATGGAGAGTGGAAAGCAGAAGCGAACGAGACGATGCACAATATCGGGGAGAAGGCGGATCTGAATGGCGCAAGAACGGTCGACCTTGTGAAGCTCGCGGATTCGCTGGTTCGCGACACTCGTGAAATGGCTGAGCGCATCGAGTCCATCCAGGCAGCCATCGACGACCTTCCGGAGCCCCAACCCGTCACAGAAGGCGGGCCAACCGATGATGACATCGTGGCTATCCGGTCTGACATCGCGAAGCTTGCGAGTATCGTCCACGCCAACTCGAAGGCCGCGGCCCGAGCTGACCATCTCGATCACACCAACTCTGTCCTCCGGTCCCATGCCGACCGCTTCGAACAACTCGCCCAGCTGATTGAGCGCCTTGCTCAGTCGGTCGCCAACGTCGACACGAAGTCCGTCGCAGACTTCACGCAAAAGCTTGCTGCGCAGATCTCGAACGTCGGACAGACGGCGGCCGACGCCTCTCGCATCGCGCATCAGACTAAAGACCAGTTCGATCGCTTCCAGGGCGCCGCGAATGAGCAAATCTCGCGGACTCAAGACCAGCTGGGGCTCGCCGTCGACAAGCTCGCCACCACATCCCTCTCATTGCACGACCGGCTGCTGGCCGTTGAGCAGGGGCTGTCCAACGCCGCCGAAGCGGACAAGGGGCTTCTGGCGAAGGTTCGCGGCTCGATTGCCTCCGTTTCCGCCTTTGCCGACGCGATCAAGGCCACGCTTGAGCGCGCCGAGCTGGCTGAAACGGCCATTCCGTCTATCAAGGGGATCTGAGTTGGAAGACACCGCTAACAGCTTCAGCGAGCGTTTCCGTCCCCACCCATTGCCACCGCAGCGGGATGGATGGACAGTCGATCGCAAGCTGAGCGCTGGCGCCATCGTCGCAATCGTCGCGCAATTCGTCGCGGTTGTCGCCCTGGTTGTGCAAGCTCGCGCCGACATCGCCACCAACAAGCGCGACATCGAGCGCAACCTCACCACGATCACGAAAGTCGTCGACGAGACGTCCCGAATTGTCCGCATCGACGAGCGGCTTGCCGGCGTGGTCAAGGGCCTCGCAGACCTTAATGATCGCCTCGACCGGTTGCTCGGCGACAAGCGGGGGCGTCGATGAGCGTCACCGCCAACGCCGCGTGGCTTAAGAGCCTTGCGGCCGCAGTCATCAACCAGGGCATCTCTAGGGCATCAAAAACATACGGTTTAGTGCTCTGGCTTGCTCGGCTCGGCCGCGGAGCGCTCCGGTGCGATTCGTGCGGCGATGAGAGCTGCCCAAGACTCATCGACAACGGCATAGGTTATGCCCGCCTCAAATGCGAGGGCTGCGGCGCTGTGTGGGATGTTATCGACAGCGCTCCACACAGCGCCGCCCAGCGCCAAGGGGAGTATGCCTGATGGGATCCCACAGCGGCATTGCCCGCGGCCTCGTGAAATACGAGAGCAAGGGCGTCAAGCGGCTCACCCTCGAGGGCCAGGAGGAGATGGAGGAGCTGCTGAAGTGCGGATGCACCGAAGCGGAGATCGCCGATTACTTCTGCCTGGACATCGAGGAAATCAAGGCGTTCCTCGCGCCCGACGGCCAGTGTTACGAGATGGGCCGATACTGCCGCGCCGACCTCAAGAAGCGCGTCAGGCAGATGCAGCTCGACGTCGGAGCGAACAATGCCGCTGCTGCAAAGCTTCTCGGCATGCACATCCTCGGCCAGCCCAAAGAGCCTGCTCCAGAGGAGCCAGACGGCGCCCAGCGCGTGATTGACGGCATGCCCAACCGCGACATGACGCCGGATGAGTGGCTGCACCAGTTCGGTCCGCGGAGCGCCGACCAGCGACCGGTGTCCGAGCAGCTGAAGGACTTGGCCCAGGCAGGAGAGGATGGCGCTCAGTAACGCCCAGATTCAGCGCGTCTGGCAGCCGCAGCCGGGCCCGCAAACAGCATTCATTCACGCCCCGGCCGCCCTCGATGAAATCATGTTCGGGGGCGCGCGTGGTGGCGGGAAGTCCGATGCGACGCTTGGCAAGCTCGCCCTCAAAGCCCTGCATTTCGGAGCCGACGTCCGCGAATACGTTTTCCGCCGCGAACTAACGCAGCTTGAAGGGCTTATTGCCCGCTCAAAAGAATTTTATCCGGCGCTGGGCGGCGTATATCTCGAGCACAAAAAGATCTGGACATTTTCTACGGGCGCCAAGATCTATTTTCGCTTCCTTGACCGAGACAGCGACGCCGAAAAGGTCCAGGGCGTCAGCGCGACAGGAATTTCTTTCGAAGAGCTGACGAACTTCCCCGATCCAAAGCCCATTATGAAGCTCAAGGGCATTCTTCGATCTGTAGCCGGTATACCGGTGCAGATGCTTGCCACGAGCAACCCCGGCGGTCCTGGAATGGGCTGGGTGAAGCAGCGCTATGTCGATCCGGCGCCCATGGGCTGGAAGGTCATCGAGGAGCGCGACTCTTTCACCGGGACGATTTCTCGGCGAATGTTTATTCCAAGCCGCCTGACTGACAACCGCCTCCTAATGATGAATGACCCGGCCTACGTCGCGCGCCTTGCGCAGACCGGCTCCGAGGCGCTCGTCAAGGCGTGGCTTGACGGCGATTGGAATATTATTGAGGGCGCATTCTTTGACAATTGGGAGACGAAAAAGCACGTCATAAGGACGGTCAGCCTCCCTGATCACTGGCTGCGCCTGAGAGCTGGGGATTGGGGCTCGCACCATCCATTTGCCTTCTGCTGGATCGCGATCGCCTCAGAAGATTGGGAGCATCCGGACGGCTGGAAGATCCCGAAGGGCGCTCGGATCATTTACCGCGAGCTTTACGGATCGGATGGCAAGAATGCCGGCTTGAAGCTGCCGGCCGAAGAGGTCGCGCGCATGGCTCTCGCGGTCGAAAAAGAGATGGGCCATAAGATCCATTATGGCGTCATGGACCCCAAGGCGTTCTCTGCCGACGGCGGCCCCTCCATTGAGGAGCGCATGCGCCGCGGCACATTCAACCGGATTAAGCACCGACGCGCCGACAACAAGCGCGTAGGCCGGCTCGGCGCCATGGGCGGCTGGGATACGCTGAGAAATGAGCTTGGCAACATTGCCATACCGATGTCGGAGAAGGGTACGCGCACGAGGATCAATCTCTTCGTCATGGACTGCTGCTCGACGATCATTCGAACGCTTCCGCTGGCACAGCACGATCCCGACAATCCGGAAGACCTGGTCTTGCCGGAGGACCATATGCTTGATGCCGTGCGCTACGGGATAATGAGCCGGCCGGGCATCACAGCTACTCCCCAAGAGCAGCGCATCATAGACGATTTTCGCGATCTGACTCTTAACGAGCTTTGGGACGAGCACGAAATGGAAATGGCGGGCGCCGAGGATTGGCGCGTCTAAAGGGACCGGAAATGCACCAGGAAACGGCGACGACGCAGATCGAGACGGAGAAAGACCTCCAGGGCAGCGAAGCTCGTGAAATTCTCGTTAAAACGAAGCGCTGGGCTTCGGAAATTGAGCGCGCCAAAAAGCACTATGATGAATACTGGAATCGTGTCGACACGATTACGGAGCGCTATCGCGTCGAAGACAAAGCACGAAAAAATACGCGCCGATATAACGTGCTTTGGTCGATGACCAACACGGTCATTCCGAACCTGTTTATGGGAATACCGAAGCCGTACGTCTATCGCCGTTTCCGCGACAAGGATCCGATCGCCAGGTACGCAAGCTTGATCCTGCAGCGGTCCCTTATTTACGTCAACGACGGCGACGATACGCACGATGCGCTGGGCGCCTCCGTCCTCGACTTTGTGCTCGGGGCGCGCGGCGTTGTCTGGAACCGCTATTCGCCGGAGTTCGATCTTCGCACCAGCGAGCGCAAAACGCGCTACGTGGACGACAAGGAGCTGCCTGCCGAGGGTGAGTACGAGCTTGGCGAAGATGCCGACGGCAAGTTCTACCAGGAGCAGTACGAGGCACTCGAAAACGAAGAGTGCGAGACTGACCACGTCCAGACTCGGATGTTCCTGACGCCGCCCGGATCGACCTGGAAGCAGCTGCCGTGGATTGCTCGCGGCGTCCTGATGACGCGCGAGGATCTCGTTGAGCGCTTTGGTGATCGGGGCAAGAGCGTCCCCCTGACCTGGAAGCGCCCTGACGGCAAGACGTCGAGCAAGACGGCGACCGATCCGCAGGAAAGCGAGGGCCTATTTTCTATGGCCCTCATCTGGGAGGTTTGGGACAAGACCAAGCGCCAGGTGATCTGGATCACCGATGAGAAGCCGGAGATCCTGGACACAAAAGAGGATCCGCTGAGGCTCACGAATTTCTTCCCGTGCCCACGGCCGCTGTTCGGGACGCTGACGAACAACAGCGTCATTCCGGTGCCCGACTACAAGTATTATGAGGACGTCTCGCACGAGCTTGATGCTGTAACCTATCGCATCTCGCTGCTGACCGAGAGCATCCGCGTGGTCGGCTTCTATGACGCAGACATGGGCGACACACTCGCCCGCGTCATGGACCAGACCGGCGACAACAAGATGATCCGCATCGAAAACATGGCGTCACTTGCGGAGAAGGGCGGCATCGAGCGGAACATTTTCTTCATGCCGCTCGAGCCCATGATCAAGGTGCTGGAGAGCCTGTATCGAGCGCGCGCTGCGCTTGTGCAGGAGCTGTATGAGATCACCGGCATCTCCGATATTGTGCGCGGCCAGTCGGATCCGCGCGAGACGGCCAAGGCGCAGACGATCAAAGGGCAGTTCGCATCGAAGCGGCTGAAGATCCGTCAGCGCCAGGTTGCCCGGTTCGCGCGCGAGCATCTCGAGATCCAGGCAGAGATCATCTGCAATCATTATGATGACGAGACGATCCTGCGCATCTCAGGGGCCGACCAGTTTGTCACTGGTCCAGACGGCAAGTTTTCGCCGGAGCTTTTCTCCCAAGCCCTTGCCCTCCTCCGCAACAAACCTTTGCGCTGCTTCAGGATCAAAATCGACAACGAGACGCTTGCCGGCGACGAGCTGGAGGGCGACCGGGAGCAGGGCATCCAATTCCTGCAGTCATTCTCCCAGATGGTGGCCCAGGTCATGCCGCTCGCTCAACAGCAGCCGCAGCTCGGCCGCGTATTGAAGGACATGCTGCTCTTCGGCGTGCGCCTCTTCCCGATCGGGCGGGAGATGGAAGGGAGTCTGGAGCAGGCCCTCGAGGAGATGACGCAGGACATCCGGCAGCCGGAGCAAGAGAAGCCACAGCCGACAATGTCGCCGGAGGAGCTGGCGTTGAGGAACCGCGAGATCGACCTGCGCGAGCGCGAGCTTGGTATCCAGCGGCAGAAGCTCTTGCTGGAAGAAAAGAAGATGAACATGAACGACGAATTCCTGCGCTGGAAGACCGTCGAGGAGCTGAAGGTCCGAGTTCTCGATCAGAAGCGGCAAGCACACAGCAAGGACCGCGAGCTTGATATCCGTGAAGATGAGGTCGAGGCGCGCGCCGAGGCGGATGCCGAGCGCAACCAGATCCAGCGTGAGCAGGTCGGCGACCGGCGAGAGCATGAGAAAGGCCAGCGCGATCTTGCCGAGGCTAAGCTAACGCACGACGTCCTCGACAGCACGTCCGAGCGAAAGGCTGCCGCCGATCGACATGACAAGGATTTACGCGCGAGAGTCAACGAGGGGCGTGCGAAGCGCGAAAAAGCTGAGGCCTGACGTTGAGCGAGGTTCACCCGAACCACTCCCTGATTCTGGCGGCGATCGTTGCAGAGCATCCGGCCGCCGCCGGCCTGACGTGGGAGGGTGCATGGCACTCCTGGTGGGACTCGCTGGCCATCGCCGCGGGGACTTGGGACGAGCGCTGCCTGCTCTTCATTAACGACGTGCTTGGCGCCGCGCTGAACAACTTGGCCGACGCTCAGAATCTCTACGCGCGTCTGGTTGGTTTCGAGAATTGGTCGGCGCTTAGCACGGTCTACCTGCTTTACGACGACCTCCTCTATTGGGGCGTGAATACGCTCGCATGGGGCGACGATGATCTTGTTTGGCTCGAGGCTTAAATGGCGCGTGTAAACCTGAAGGCGTTGACGCCGGTCGACGATCACGAAAACATCTCGCCCGATGCAATCGTGTGGGGCGCGCAGTCGGTATCGAGCCTGCAACCGGCAACATTCACGATTCAGGCTGTTTGGCAGGGCGCTCGTGCTTTGATCTTCGGCACGGCGGGGACTGAGGGTCGTGCGTCTCGGTGGGGCGCCGACGGCAAGCTCGAAGACACTCTCGTCGAGATTGGCGATGACGGCGAAATCACCGCTCCGGGCGGCGTAGACGCGCCGGTCGCCCCGTCGCTCCCAAATCCGGCAGGTGGATTTGTTCGGCTGTACGCCCGCGCCGTCTCTGGCGCAGTGCGCTTGGTCATGCGCCTATCGACCGGGGTGGAGACCGTCTTCCGTTTCATTGCTCCTCCGGCCACGTCGACCGACCGAGCGGTCCCGTCCTTCAACGGCACAACCGGTGAGGCGCTGAGGTCGACTGGCGTCTCCATCGACGCGAGCGATAACATTCAGACGCCCGGCGGGATCATTGCTCAGGGCAGCAGCTCCATGGCCGTTCTTGGATCCGAGCCCAGCGCGCCCAGCGCAGGCAAGGTTGCCATCTACGCGGGTACGCACGGCGGCAAAGAGACGATTATCGCCAAGAACTCAGCGGGCGAGACGTTCCCGATTTCGCTCGACGGCTACGCCGCCGTCGCTGCCGAAGAGACTGCGCGTATTGCTGCGGACGATGCTCTCGATACGAGGGTGAGCGCAATCGAGGCAGACAACGCCACCGGCACAGAGCTTCTTGCTGAGGCGACCACGCGAGAGCAGGCAGACGCAGCGCTCAACTTGCGCTTGGTCGACATCGAAGAGGCGCTCGAAGGCGGCGACACCGTAGCCGCTGAGGCTGCGACGCGAGCCGCTGCAGATACCGCCCTGAGCGACCGTCTCGACGTTCTCGAGGCCGATCCGGTCACGGCAACAGAGGTCGCATCGGCGGTTTCTGCAGAAGCGGCTCTCCGGGCAGCAGCCGACAGCGCGGAAGCGACAGCTCGCGCGGCCGCGGATGACACAGAGGCCACGACGCGACAGCTCGCCGACGGCGCGCTCGGATCACGCATCGATGATGTCGAGAACGATCTGACTGCTGAGGCTACTGCCCGGTCGAACGCCGACACCGCACTCCAAGGCAACATCGATAGCGAGGCGTCAACACGCGCCTCGGCCGACACCGCCCTGCAAGCCAATATTGATTCGGAGGCGTCGACACGAGCCTCCGCTGACACTGCGCTATCAGGTCGGCTGGACGTGCTCGAAGCAGATCCGACCACCGCAACAGCCTTGGCTGCTGAAGCTTCGGCCCGCACATCTGCCGACAACTCCCTGAGCGCAAGGCTTTCTACGCTTGAGGCAGATCCAACGACGCAGACTGCGCTCGACACAGCCATCAATACGGAGGCCTCGACGCGAGCTGCGGCAGACACGGCCTTGCAGGGAAGCATCGACGATCTCGACGGTCGGCTGGACGTCCTCGAGGCAGATCCGACAACAGCAACCGCGCTGTCGAACGAGGCGTCGACAAGGGCAGCTGCGGACACGGCGTTGCAGACGAATATTGACAGTGAGGCCAGCACGCGCGCGACTGCCGACACGGCGCTGTCCGATCGTCTCGACGTCCTTGAGGCGGACCCAACAACGGCAACGGCGCTGGCGACGGAAACGACGGCGCGAACGTCTGCAGACACAGCGCTCTCTGGCCGCCTCGACACCCTCGAAGCAGACCCCACGACGGCGACGGCCGTGGCCACCGCTGTTGCCACTGAGGCATCCGCGCGGACAACGGCGGATGATGCGCTGGATGCCAGGCTTGATGTAATCGAAGCTGATTACGCGACATCAGCAGATATTGCGTCCGAGGCGAGCACGCGCGCCTCCGCGGACACGGCGCTCGACGGCCGCCTCGCAGCTGTTGAGGCGTGGGACGCCGACGACATTGCCTACAGCAACGCAACCAGCGGATTGACGGCGACGACTGTTCAGGACGCGATTGATGAGGCGCTGGGCGCAGCATCCGGCGGCGCCGCCGACATCACCTATGACAATGCAACGAGCGGATTGACTGCGGACGATGTCCAGGCCGCTATCGACGAGCTTGCTGCCGGTGGTGGGGGCGGCGGTGGCGGTGGCGCGTACCCACTTATCCTGCTGAAGCACACAGAGGCGGACGGCGTTAATGGCGGTGGTCTGGCGTCCGGTGCAGATCGAGACAGGAAGCTCAACACCCTCGAAATCAACGAGGCACCCGCTCGCTTGGTCAGCTTTAACGCAACGACTGGAGAGTTCACTCTCGCTGGCGATGCCGGTGAATATATCTACGAGATGTTCGCCCTCATTCCTGCATGTCGTGTCGGGCGTCATCAAAGCTGGCTGCAGAATGTTACCGACGGCGCGGTGCAGATTGTCGGTTCAGGTAACGTTTCGACTGCGGCGAGCAGTGCGGGCGGGCAGAATTACTCAACCATCCGATCGCGCTTCACGCTGACCGCGAATAAAACTTTCAAATTTCAGACCAGGGTTGCCAATACCGAGAACACGGTGGGCGCTGGATTCGCTGGCGGCTTTGGTAAGGGTGGCGAGACATATCTCATCGTGGCGATCGAGGTCATCCAATGACGCACACATACAAACTTGACGGCAACAGTAAGGTTATCCAGATCTGGCGCGGCTTCGCCGTTGCCGACGTGGTCGGATATGGCTGGGAGCCGAACTCCGACAGCCTCATCGAGAGCGACGCTGAGGTATTTCCGGGCTATTCGTATGACGCTCAGTCCGGAACCTTTTCGTCGCCACCACCGCTTCCGCCATCAGTCGACGATGTGCGGAAGTACGCGAGTGAGATGATGCAGGCCTTGGTCGGCGCCCGCGATGAGGGGCATCTCGCTATCATCCAGGCAAAGGCGCACGAGGAAGCAATCGCCTTGCTCGACAAGCGGTCAGACGGCGGCACGCTCACCGCCGAGGAGCAGGCTCGCGTGGTTGAGCTGCGCCAAGTGCGTGCGCTGTTTCAGGCGATCCGTGATGCGTCCAATATTGTCGACGCTCTGGATCCGATTCCGTCAGATTTCAAGACTCACCCGGCATGGCCAACCCTGCCGACCTGATAACGCATTGAGGGGGATCAATGGCGCGAGAGACATACGTTTTGCGTGACGGAAAGCTCGTCACTAAGGCTGAAGCGGTTGCTATGGATGCAGCCAAGGCAAGGAAAAAGCGGGGCAAGGGCGCGTCTGTAAAAGTGCGCCGAGCCCAGACCGGAACGTGGGTCATGCGCGATGGCGTATTCGTTCCGAAGGCTCAAGCGATGGCCATGGCCGGCGCTGGGCGCAAGCGGTCGCATCTCTCTGCCCCCTCCATCCGCCGCGATGAGATGGAGGGGTTTACGTCGAATATCAGCGGGGAAACGCGGTATTTCGACAGCAAGTCTCAATGGGAGAAGCATGTCGACGATAACGGCTATGAGATCCTTGGAAACGAGGAGCCATACGCAGCTGAAAGGACGCTCGTCGACAGTGACGATGTGAAGGCTGATATCGCTACGGCCCTCGAGATGGTCGAGCAGGGATACCGGCCAGATCCCGGCGAAGCCGACGACACTTATGACATCGACGAAATCGCCGCGACCGGACAGACGGTGGTTCGTGGCGGTGACTACGTGCCCGACGAAGAGTGATTTTCTTAGAGAGGGGGATCCATGCCTGACGAAATCAAGACTGACGAAGACAAGTCGCTTCGCGACATCCTTGAGGCTGCATTCGACGACACTGGCGATGATGATGCGCAGGGCGCCGCCACTGGTGGTGACGACGGCGCAGCGGCCGGCGGCGGTGAAGATCCTGACAAGGAGGCGCCCGAAAAGGACTCCGACAAGAAGGATGACGCGACCGCCGACAGCAAAAAGGGTGATGCGGAGGACGGTAAGGGTGGGGAGGGCGATGAGAAGCCGGCCCGCACATATCGCGAGCCGCCCAGCCGCTGGACGAAAGAGCAGAAAGAGGCGTGGGCCAAAGCCTTCGGCGAACTCGATCCGGAGAATCCGACGCACAAGCAGATCGGCAACCTTCGGGACATGATCTTCAACCGCTGGTCGGAGATGGAGGCCGACTACACGAAGAAGACGCAGGAGGCGGCCTCCATCCGCAAGAGTGCGGAGGGCGTTCTTTCGGTTCTTGAGCCGAGGCGCCAAGCGATCGAGGCTGCAGGATCGACGATTGAGGCCGCGGTTGGCGACCTGCTGAAGCTGAACGACTTCGCATCGGCCCGCCCCGAGGATTTCGTCAAGTGGTTCGTCGAAACCCGTCGTCTCGATCCGGGCCGCGTCGCTCAGCTTATCGGCTACAAGGCCCAGCCGTCGGCCGGTCAGCAGCAAAGCGCGCCAGACGCCGACGATCCCCTTGGCATCATCCCTCAGAAGTATAAGGACGCCCTCGCGGCCCTTCCGCGGCTCCAGGAGGAGCTGAAAGAGCTGCGCACCGGCATCGGCACAGTAAAGACGAGCTTTGAGACGCAGCAGCGCTCTGCATCAGAGCAGTCCATCGCCGAGCATCAGCGGCAGATCCAGCAGTGGGCCACGGAGACGGACGACGCCGGCAACGTCAAACGACCTCATTTCGAGGAGGTCCGCGCGGAGATGATCGTTCTCATGGAGACCGGTCGCGCCAAGGATCTTCAGAGCGCGTACGAGTCGGCGGTCTGGGCCAACCCGACAACGCGGCAGCAGATGCTCGATTCGCAAGAGGCGCGGCGCATTGCGGAGCGAGAGGCGTCGGAGCGCAGGAAAGCCGCCGAGCGCCGAGCGGCCGCAACTCCTCGCCCGGGCCAAACCGCTACTCCTCCGCCGCAATCATCTCAGGGCGATGGCAGCCTGCGCTCTATTATTGAGGCAGCCTTTGCGGAACAGGAGGGGAGCGCCGTGTAATACGGCCCTATTCGTGAGAATGCCTTGCGCGCCGTCGGCAGACACTTGCTGGCGGCGTTTCGCTTACAACATGCATCTCTGACACTGCCGGGCAATGCGTTCGCGCATCCGGTTGACCGTCGCGCATATCAAGTTGCCCCGTGAAGCTGGCTCCTGACATTAGTCAGTCTAAGCCGCACCGGAAGTAGCTCGATTAGAGCGCTCCCGCGATCTGAGGCTTCGCCCTCCCGCACTGGAGACGCTGAAGGAGCCGCAGCGCCAGCTGCATCAGCATTTCACTGCGAGGAAAGAATGAGCACGCCGAATCTTTCCGAGGCCCTTACGACCACGCTGCGCAACCGCAGCGGCAAGGTGCGTGATGCGGTCTCGATTAACACTGCGCTTCTCTACAAACTCAAACAGAAGGGCCGTTCTCGCCCGTGGTCCGGTGGTCGCACCATCGTCGAGGAAGTCGAGTTCGCCGAAAACCAGTCGTTCGTGCGTTACAACGGCTACGAGCCGCTTGACATTCGCCCGAGCGAGGTACTCACGGCCGCCGAGTACAACATCAAGCAGGCAGCTATGGCCGTTACCATGTCCGGCCTCGAAGACCTGCAGAACAGCGAAAAGGCGCAGCTGATTGATCTCATGGAGATGCGTGTCAGCAACGCCGAAAAGTCGTTCCTCAACAACATGGCTCGCGACAGCTACTCGGATGGCACGGCCGACGGAGGCAAGCAGATCGGCGGCCTGCGCTCACTGGTATCCGACGCCGGCACCGGCACCGTTGGCGGCATCAATGCCAACGACTGGTCGATGTGGCGAAACGTTGCGAAGTCGTTCACCGGAATGTCCCTGGGAACGCCGACGGCGGCGAACATTCAGACGGCGATGAACAACACGTACGTCAGCCTCGTGCGCAATCGCGAAGCTCCGGACCTGATTGTCGCCGACAACGTCTTTTACCTGCTCTACCTGTCGTCTCTTCAGGCCATCCAGCGCATCACCGACAAGGAGATGGCAGCTGCAGGCTTCAAGAACCTCGACTTCATGGGTGCGCCGGTTGTGCTCGATGGCGGTATGAATGGCGCGGCTCCTGCCAGCCATATGTACTTCCTGAACACGGACTACATCCACTGGCGTCCCGCGGCGCGGCGCGACATGGAGCCGATCGGAGGCGACCGCCAGCCCGTCAACCAAGATGCTATCGTCAAGCTCTTGGGCTGGGCCGGCAACATGACGACGTCGAACCGCATGATGAGCGGTGTTCTGACGGCGTAACGAATGCACGGTGGGCGGCCCGTAACAGGGCTGCCCTTCTGCGCACACAGCAGAGAGACAATCGAGAGAGGAAAACATGCAGATCGTGCATCGTGCCGCCTCCGAGCTTGGCGTCGATTACGCCGCAAAGCACGCACCGAACGTCGGCACCGACAACATCAACTTCAACAACGGCCTCCCGCAGTTTCCGCTCGGCTACCGGTCCCGGTCGCGCGAGGGCGGAGAATTCGTTTACGTCGAATTCGACGCCGCATTCAAGGATGGTGACTTGGTGCTGGTCGACTCCGACGGCCATGCAAAGGCGCTGTCCACGGTATCTGCCGGCACTGAGACGGGTACGCTCGTGGGCGTGGTTGTCTCGACGCAGGATACCGCCGATGGCGAGTGGGGGTGGGTGCAGGTCTTCGGCAGGCAGAGCATCTGGACGATCGCTTCTGTTGCCAAAAACGCCGCACTCAACACCACAGCCACCGCAGGCCAGCTCACCGGAACCTCGGCGACTGGCGCAAAGGCTATCGACAACATCGTGCTGCAGGCGGCCGCAGCCAGCTCCGGCTCGCGTATCCTGACCGAGGCAACGCTGAACCATCCGCAGGTCGGCGCGACGCTGTCGTAAGAGTGATAGGGGCGGCCACGGTACTGCGTGCCGCCCCTATTCGCTCAATGAATTGGAAATAGAGGGGATCCAATGCAAGGCTTCGAATATGTTCGCAACTTTGACGCCGCTGGCAATATCCAGGCGCCAAAGTCAAATAACATCGTTGAATTCTTCAGCCATGCCGTGCTCGATGAGGCTCGCTCCGAGACGGCCGGCCGCAGCATCTTCACTGATGTCGAAATGGTGCGGATCATTATCCCTGGCGACCTCAAGAACATCGTCGAGCGGAAAGCTGACGAAGAGGACCGTCGGAAGTACGCGCGTCAGTACGAGGCATTCCAGCGCCAGGAGGCCATCGCGGCCGACGGCACGCCTCTCGAGCACTGGCCTGCATTGACAACCTCGATGGTGCGCCAGCTCAAATTCTTCAATGTCTTCACCGTCGAAGCCCTCGCCGGCATCGGCGATGCTCAGATGCAGGAAATGGGGATCCTCGGGCTGCGTTCGCTGCGCGAGCGCGCCAAGGCGTTCCTGCACGTTGCAGCAACCGGCGCTCTTCCCGATCAAGTCATCGGTGAGAACGACAGGCTCAAGAATGAAGTCGCCCTGCTTCGGCAGCAGCTTGAAGCCGCCAACGGCCGGTACGAGGAGCTTCTCGCCTCAAAGGGCGGCGATCCTACCGCGCACGAGCCGATCACCGCGAACGTTCCGGTGACTACTTCAAGCACCGAAGGCAGTGACGCCGGGCCCGGGATCCCCGGCGACTGGAAGAAGCTCGGCAACGCCGCGCTCTTCAAGCTTGTTCAGGACAAGCTCGGCGTGAAGGTCGGCAACCGCAAAGAAGCCGAGGAAGTGATCGAGGAAGCTCTCGCGGAGTAACTGATGGCCACGGCCGAGGAGATCGTCAGGAGTGCGATGGGCGAAATAGGCCATCGCATCCCCTCCAACATCGTTAACGCCTTGGACGCACACAGCCTCCAGGTCGCGACTTTGCTTGCGCGCACTGCGCACGATCTCCTCAACCGCTGCTACTGGCCTGATCTTGTCGATGAGGCCGTGATCACGACCGTTACTGGCGACGACCAGGGCAGCGTGCTGGACGTGGCGCCGGCCTTCCATCGCATCGTAAGCGGATCGGTCTACAACAGGACGCAGGCTTTCCCAATCAAGGGGCCGGTCACTCCAAAGGACTGGCAAAGAGGCAAGGCGGGCCGAGTCCCGCTGTTCGTCGGTAGGCACTGGCGCACGCGCGGCAAGCGCTTCCTCGTGTTCGAGCAAGACATTCCGGGCGAGACCATTGCCTTCGAATATGTTCGAGATGAGTGGCTTCTTGATGGCGGCAGCGGTGAGCCAAAAGCGCGTCTTACGCTCGCCAATGACGACGTCGTGCTCGACGAGCAAGCCATGATTCTCGGCCTCCAGTGGCGATACCTTGAGATCAACGGCCTGTCTTATGGCGAGCGCTTCCGGGAATACGAAATGATCGTCAAGGCGCGCAGCGATGCGGCCCAGCAGACCGACGTTATTGACTTGACGCCAGGCAATGCCCGCGTCGACTACAACGATTATCCGCACGATCTTGAGGTAAAATTCTGATATGGATCCCGCAATGCTCGCAGCCGCCCTCAAGCGGGGCCAAGCGCCAGGTCCAGGAATGCCTGCAGGCGGCCTCCCCCCGGCCGGTGCAGGCGGGCCGCCGGGAGGCCCGCAGGCGAGCCCCCCTCCTCCCCCTGTCGGCGCACCCGCGCCCGGCGGCCCTCCCCCTCCAGGCGGAGCGATGCCGCCGGCTGAGGGCGAGCGCGTCCTGCGCGAACTCGGTATCACTCGAGCGGCGCTTCCCACGGTCCTGCAAGCGATCGCCGCGGTTCTGTCCGCACCACCATCTCCTCCGCAACCGGGAGCATAACAAGTGCGGCGGCCGCTGAGACAAAAGGGCGGCCAGCGCGTTACTCGGCCCACGCCGGTAATGGCGCCGGTCAAGGGCTGGGTGCAGGCGGAGTCGCTCGAGGCGATGGATCCGCAGACCGCGCTCGACCTGATCAATTGGTTTCCGCGAGAGCGCGACGTTGTTTCTCGCAAGGGATACACGGCGCATTGTGACACTGGCACGGGCGAGCGTGTTGACGACATCTTGCCATACAGCAATGGCGCCACCAGAAAGCTCCTGGCCGTCTCTGATGGGTCCATTTTTGACGTCACGACGTCGACTGCGGTCGAGCTTGAAACCGGTTTAAGCGGCACGGAATATGTGACGGCCAAGCTGGGCGGAAACATGGTGATCGTCAACGGCGTTGACGAGCCCATGATTTATGATGGCTCGACCATTGCCTCCCACAGCTTCCAGGCAGCCGACGGCTTTACGCTCGACACGACGAAGCTGAATTATGTCTTCACATACCGTGGCCGCCTGTTTTTCGTCGAGGCCGGAACCCAATCGATCTGGTACGGTGGCCTTGGGGCAATTAGCGGCGATCTGAATAAGTTCGACCTTTCGCTTGTCCAAAGCTTGGACGGCGAGGCAATGATCCTAACATCGCTGACGCGAGACGGCGGCGAAGGGACCGACGACCTTTTCGTTATCGTGATGAGCGATGGCGATACACTCACTTACTCCGGATCCGATCCAGGCGTAGCCGCGGATTGGAGTAAGGTCGGCTCTTACCAAATTGGTGCGCCCCTATCGAGACGAGCGCATGTGATGAACGGCGCAACGGTCGAAATTGCCACGCATCGCGGTTACGAAAACCTCGAGCGCAGCATGGTGGAGGGCGAAGGCGTCCGCGTCAAAAACCTGTTCTCCGCACCAATCCAGCCCGGAGTTCTTGCTCGCACAAGGTCTGCGGGGGCGCGCAGTGATTGGCGATCGGTGCTCTATACGCGCGGCCGCATGATGATCGTTCAGGTTCCAATCAACGATGAATTTGCGCACTATCACGTCCGCAACATCGACACCCAGCGCTGGACCCGGTTTGGGCTGGACGATGCATATTCGTGGGGAATCCTGTCTCGCCGGGCATATGTGGGCGACCGTAACGGCGTCGTTCACCTTTTCGACGAAGGCGACACCGACAACGGCGCGGACATTGTCCTCACGGCAGACACGGCCTGGAATCCACTCGGCAGCAGGGGGCTGAACAAGCAAATCCACTACCTGAAAGTCTCGCTTACCGGCATATATTTCCCAGACGTCAAGATGAGCCTGGCGGTCGACTTTGGCGCGTATGAGCAGCTCAGTGCAATCGACCTGCCGCCGCAGTCCCCGCCGGCCTACTTTGGCGAAGCAAATTTCGGGAGCGCCTACTTTTCGCATGGCGTGCGCACTCAGCAGTATCAGCACAAAGCAAATGGCTTTGGGCGAATGGTCAGTATGCGGATTGCAGTGCTCTGGGCAGGCGGGGGAGGTTAGTTGGAACACCGCCACCTACTACGTTGAGGATGGGGGGCCATCGTGACGAGCATAAACGTGGTTTTGACCGAGAAAGCGACAGGCTGGCTGGTCAAGCACCTTCGGGATCCCGACATTCAAACGGAGGCAGACCTTGGGGCTGTTGCGACGCTCGGCGTCATTATCGACGGGAAGTGCGTTGCCGCCGTCGCCTTCAACCGCTTTCGAAGGCTCCGGCACGGCAACGACGTGAGTGCCGTCATCGCCGCAACGAGCCCTCGGTGGTGCAAGAAGGGCGTCCTTGCATCAATCTTCCGGTTTGCCTTTGGGCAGCTCGGATGCGCTCGCATGACGGTGATTATCCGAGAGGGGAACGAGCGGTCGATGCGCATGTGCGCTGGGCTGGGATTCGAGAAAGAGGGCGTCATCAAGCGCGGCTGGGACGGAAAGACCAATGCTGTCGTGATGGGTATGCTCAAACAAAGGTGTAGGTGGATCGATGGGTAAAGGTGGCGACGCTCCGACCGGCACGCCGGCAGCTCAGGTCATTGCGGATCAAACTGCAGCAAACAGCGCGGCAGCCAAAGAGAGCGCCGCGATGTCGGCTGTCGACATCTACTCTCCGTTCGGCAGCACCACGTACTCGAGGCGCGCAGACGGCACGCCAAAGGCCCAGAGGACGCGCCTGACGCCGGAGGCGCAGCGCGCGCTGGACGCGCAGCTTGGCGTAAGCTCTGGCTTGGCCCAGAACGCAGAGCAGCGTGTTGCCGGCCTACCCACTGACACGTTCGCGTTTAATGCGCCGTACGATCCCCGTGGCTATGACACGTCGGCGATGCCCACCACTCAAAGCGGCGTCGCGGATCCGACAATGCTCGGCGAGACGCCGGAGTGGAGCGGACAGATCCTGTCGGTTGATGGGCTGCCTTATGATCCGCGAGGATACGGGGACGTCCAGGCGTACTCCAACAATGCCGGGGACGCCGTTTATGCCCAGCATACGCGCCAATTGGATCCTCAATTCGAGGCATCTGATCGGGCGTTTGAGCAGCAGATGTCAGACCGCGGCATCCCGTCGACGAGCGAAGCGTATCGCATCGCCAAGGCGGACTATGAGCGCACCAAGACCGACGCCTACCAGAGCGCCAGGAACGCATCGATCGCGGCGGCCGCGGGCGAGGCCGACCGACTGATGTCTATGGAGCAAGGCCTGCGCTCTACCGCATTTGGAGAAGATCAGGCGGTCCATCAGCAGGGCGTTGGGGACTGGCTGACACAGCTCAATGCCCAGCTGCAGACGCATGGCGTCCGCAATTCGGACCAGGCCATGGCCTGGCAGCAGGACATGGCTGAGCAGCAACAAGAGCAGGCCGACTGGCTCACCGGCATCAATCTCGAGCAGACGCTGCGCGGCACCGCAAACCAAGAAGACATCACTCAGCGGAATCAGCAGATCAACGAGATTGCCGCGCTCATTCAGGGCTCGCCAGCGATCCAGATGCCCGCGATCCCGCAGGTTCCAACATACAATATCGCCCCCGCAGATGTCGGTGGCGCATACGCCAACGAGTACAACGCCCAGATGAACGCCTATAACCAGCAGCAACAGCAGAACGCGGCGATCTGGCAGGGCGCCCTGGGGGCTGCATCTGCGGCGATCCCGTTCATGTTCTAAAGGAGACGCCCTCGCATGTTTGACCCAAGCTTCATGTCGGCACTCAAGGGCTTCGGCTCCACTCCTCCGCAGGCGCCGCAAGACCCCTGGGCCGCCACCGTCACGCCGGCTGCACCGGACACCAGGAAGTCAATCGCTACGGCGCTATTTGGCCCCGAGAAAGACGGCAGACGCTCTGGAGGCGGCATCGTTGACGCCCTACGTCAGATGGGGCCGAAGCCGGGCAGCATGATGCAGATGCAGGCCGGTGCGGCGCCGATGAACACCGTGACGCCCGGCCAATCTATGGTGCCGAATTATCCGAGGTAAGAGCCTGTGGCAATTCAGACGACGACAGCAGGCGCGCAGGCATCGGCCCCGCTTGTTGAGGCCCTTCGTCGGCCGACTATCGACCAGCGCCCGAACCAGATGCCGATGGCTCAGTCCCTGATCAAGAGCGCAATGTCGTCGGCGCCGGTGCGTCATCCCATGGAGGGTATTGGCCGCCTCGCGCAGCTCGTCTCTGGGCACTACCTCAAAAGCCAGGAGGATGACCGCACGAGCGAGCGCAACAAGGCGATCGAGGCCCACATCCAGCAGTCGAACCCAGAACTCGCGGCCCTCTATGCAATGTCAGACGACGACACGCGGAAGGCAATCGCCCAGAGTGTCGTGGGTGACAAGTTTGCGTCGGCCAGAGAGTCGCGCGCGCAGGCGCGAGAAGATGAGAAGTACAACCGCGATGTGGCCAGGGAAGACGCGCTCATGGACCGCAATTCCGCTGAAGCTCGATCCCTGATCGACTATCGTGCCAGCGCGAACAGCAGAGCAAGCGCTGCTGAGCGTGAGCAGCAGCTCGGCCGACTCCGTGCGGCATTCCCCGGGGCGAGCACGCAGGATCTCGAGCGCTACATGCTTGGTGTGGCGCCCAAGACAGACGTCAAGGGCGACTACATCGTCACCGTTGACCCCATCACAGGGCAGGCGACGCAACAGCGCCTCGGGGGCGATCAGCAGGCGAGCGCGCAGCCGACCGGAAAGTATTTTGACAGCTGGGAGACGGTGCCCCGCAGCGACGAAAAGTTCTACGAGGAATCCGTCAAGGCAGCTGTCGAAACAAGCAAGAAAGCTCACCAGGAGATCGTTGCGTCCAATCAGCAGTCTTCGGCTGCGCTTGGACGCATCGATGCCATGGAGCGCGCCATCGAAGGCGGTATTGGCTACAGCGGCGCCTTCGCAGATTACGTGCTCGACAGCAAGAAGGTGCTGGTCGGCATGGGTCTCATCGACAGCGAAGAGACCAGTAACGCCGAGGTCGTGAAAGCGATGGGAACCCTGCTTGCCCCAACGGCAAAGCAGGGCCTTCCCGGTGCAGTCTCGAACATGGAGATGAAGCTGTTCATGGAGGCCGTGCCTGGCCTCATGCAGACGCCAGAAGGCATCCAGAAGATCATCGGAACGTTTCGTTCGTTCGCCGAGCGAACCCGCATGCGCGCCACGATCGCCGACGAGTGGCGGCAGTACCGCGCTCAGCAGGGAAAGCCAGCTCTTTACGCCGAGGGATTTGAGCAGTTCTATCGCGAGCGCGCGTCAGAGATTGCCTCGCAGGAATCCCGGAAAGTTGAGGCGCTCCTGCGAGACGCCCAACCTCCCCGCAATCGCCAGGAGGCCCTACAGCGTCAGCGCGGACAGCGGACGCCGTCAGGGCGCCCGGAGCCCAGCGCTGACGCAATCAATGAGCTGAAGAATAATCCGGGGCTCGCGGCTCAGTTTGACGAGTTCTACGGCACGCCCGGGCGGGCCTCCCGCATTCTTCGCGGCCTGGAGTGATCATGGCAAACCCTTTCGCCAAATTCCACCCAGAAGCGGATGCGGTGGCGACGCAAGCGTCTCCGATGCCTGACAAGCCGACAGGCAATGCATTCGCGAAATTCCACGATCAGGAAAGCGGTGGACAGCAGTCTTGGAACGATTGGTTTGGCGGGATGGCCAGGTCTGTCGCGCAGGGCATCACCTTCAACTTCGCCGATGAGATGGAGGCGTTTGTTCGCGCGCGGACGGGATCCGGTGACTATGAGGCGGAGATCGCGAAGATTCGCGACGAAATCGACGAGTTCCGCAAAGAAAACCCATGGGCATCTGGCATCGCCGAATTTGCTGGTGGCATGATCCTGCCCGGTGGCGTTGCGGTTAATACTGCCAAGAACGTTGCTCGCGGCGCTCGGGGCTTTCGCAACCTGAGCAACCTCCATAAGGCCGGCAAGACGACCGCCAAATACGGCGCTGGATTTGGCGCTGCGGCCGGTGTTGGCGCCGGAGAGGATCTTGAAAGTCGCGCAGTCGGCGGCGTCATCGGTGTCGGCGCTGGTGCTGGTGTCGGGTATTTCCTGCCGGGCGCAGGTGCCGTTGTCGACGAGATCGGAAATCTAACGTCGGGCGCGCTCGTGCGCATGGGCATCAAGAGCGCGGATGATGCCGCCGAGAAGACGATCCTCAAGGCAGCCCAGAAAGACGCGAGCATCAACAATCGGGATGTGTCGCAAGAGATCCAGGGCATGGTCGACGCTGACGCTCCGATCTATGGAGCCGGCCAGACCGTGCGCAAGATGGCTGAGGATGCCGCCAGCTTCGGCGGCGAGGCTGGCAAGGTGGCGCAAGACTTCGCCGAGGCGGGCGCCCAGCGCCGCTCCAACACCGACGACCTGCTCGGCGTTGACGGGCTTGCCGGCGGCCGTCGTTACGACGCCCCGGCCGATCCTCAACCAGCCTGGGGCGGCGGGGACAACTTCGGAGCCGATGCAATCGGCGGCGGCCGCGGATACCGGGACGTGATGGATGAAATCATCGAGCGTCGGCGGGCTGGCATGGACTCAGGGTATGAGCAGGTCTATGCCCAGCCACCGCAGCCAGTCCCCGAACTCGACAACCTCCTCCGCACAGATCCGACAGTGCGCTCCGCAATCACCAGGGCTGCTCGTAAGGCGGCGTCGTACGCTGAGCGAGAAGGTCCGCCAATTCGCTATGTCGATGTCGTCAATAATTCTGGAGAAGTCGTCGGCCAGCAGGCGCTCTACTCGCCGCGCACGATGGACTACCTGTCGCGTGAGCTAACGAACTCGCAGTCTGCAGCTCAGCGCGCCGGCCGTGGGCAAGACGCTATTTTCTTCGGTGACATCAAAGACAAGCTGCGGCCGGTCCTCAATGCGTACCTGCCAGATCTCGGGGCGCTGCAGAGCCGCTACGCCGAAGAGAGCGCGCTTGTGCGTGCTGGCGAGCATGGGCGGTCGTTCAAGCCGAACATGACGGGCAGCGCCCGTGATGAGTGGTTCGATGCATTCTACCGCATGGGCGCTGAGGAGGCAGAGGTTGCAACGGCTGGCGTGCGTGAGGCGGTGCGCGACACTCTCCGGACAGCGGGCGACGACCGTGCCGTTCGCAGGCTCGCGGACAGCGCCGACTTCGAGCGCAACCTCACCGAGGCCCTCGGGCCAGATGGCTTCAACGTCGTCGGCCGCCTGAGAAACGAGTCCGATCGCATTGCGGGCGAGGTTCGTGATGCAGAGATCTCTAACCACGGGCGATCATTCCGCCCGACCGGTGGTGATCGTCGCGCAAAAGACTGGATTAACACCTTCGCCGGAATGACAGCGCAGGAGCAGGACCGGCTTTTGCCGGGCGCAAGGGAGGCGGTGCAGGATGCGATAGACAAGCACGGCGATCTCGACAAAGCAATCGCGGCCCTAGCAAAGAACGATAACTTCACGCGAAATCTGGAGGCCGTTTTTGGCGCTCAAGGTCGTGGTGTGTCGGATCGGATCGGCGCCGAAGCGCAGAAAATCGCGACCGAGCAGGGGCTCGAGAAAGCGGCCCAGCGCGGCCGCGGCGGTCGGGCTCTGATCGAAGAGAAGGATGCGGCGAAGGTGGCTGGCGACATCGCTGTCACGACGGCCGCCGGCTTCCCGATTCCGGTCTACCTCGCATTCAACACCCTGAAGCGCGTCACGGGAATGGACAAACGGACGGCAGAAGCGGTTCTCACCCGACTGGCCGCCATGAAGGGCACGGGCGTAAACGTCGAAGAGCTTGCCAAGCGACTGGCTAAGCTCGACTCGGCCGCCAGAGAGAAAGAAATGCGGCGCCTTGGGCTATCTGTGGCCGGCGCGTCGGCGATCGGGCAGAGCTTCGGCGAAGCTGCAGGTGAAGGGCGGGCTGCCGCCAATCGAGGGAGCAATTAATGCCCTGGTCCAACGGCGACTTTCAGCTTGTCACCGACTTGTCTCGCGACCGCGACCTTGGTCCTCCAGATTCGCTGATCGATGCGGACAAGCTCGACAATGAGTTTGCAAATATCGCTGAGGGGCTTGAGCTTTGCATCCTTCGCGATGGCACGACAACGCCGACGAGCGCAATCCCGTTTGGCAACCAGCGACTGACAGGCCTGGGAGCGGCGACCGCAAACACAGACGCTGTCCGAGCCGACCAGGTCGCGCGGGACGCTCCCGGGTGGGCAGGCACATTCGGCGGCACGGCAAACGCCCTGGCAGCGACTCTGGCCCTAATGCCTGGGACGCTTGTCGCCGGCTGTCGCGTGACTGGAGTCGTGTCGGCCGACAACACAGGCGCGGCCACACTGACGATCGGCGGCGCCACCCTGGCGATCAAACGCCTGGACAACAGCGACCTTCAGAAGGGCGACTTGCGCACCGGTCGCGTCATCCAGCTGCGCCACAACGGCACTGCTTGGGTGCTCACAACGCCTCTGTCGGCCGATGGCTATGGACAGCCCGTCTACGTCCTCTCTGGGAGCGCGAGCGCCACTCCTGAGACGCCTGATGTGCATGTTGCGACGGCGCCGGCCGGAGAGTTCTCGGAGCTGCGCGCTGGGCAGCTGTTTATCTACACATCGCACCGAATCAACACTGATTACCTGCATCTGTCGATCAACGGCAGCTCCTCGGTTGGCGTTCTCGACTACCGCGGGCAGGATCTGTCGGGCGGCGAAGTGCTGAACAACGCCACCTACCTGCTGTATTACAACGGCACCAATTTCCGCATCGTCGGCGGCCTCGGTGGGGGCGGTGGTGGGGGCGGGGCAACGACTCTTGTCTCCCTTACCGACGTCGACACCGGGCTATCGCCGACGGACGGCGACGTGCTCAGCTATGACAACGGCATCTTCGTCCTGCGCACCTTGCCGGAAAACATCGCCACGGCGGAAGACCTGGTTGCAAAAGCCGACGCTTCTGCGGTGACGACGGCGCTCGCAGCAAAGCTTGATGCGTCCTCGGTATCGACGTTCGGGGCGAGCCTCATTGACGACGCCGACAACACCACGGCGCGGGCAACGCTCGGCCTCGGCACGATGGCGACCGAGGCGAAGACGACCTGGGATGCGTACATCTCCAACATCAACACGGCCCTTGGGACTAAGCTCAACACGAGCGCGGCCGGCACCACAGGGCTCGCAGTTCTCGGAGCGGCGACGCAGGGCGCTGGTCGCACCGCGCTGGGCCTTGGCGACATGAGCACGCAGGCGATCTCAACGTGGAATGGCTACCTCGCCGCGAAGCTTGACGCATCGGCGGTGTCCGCGTTTGGCGGCAGCCTTGTTGCAGCCGCCGATGCCGCCGCTGCTCAGTCCTTACTCGAGTTCTCCTCCGCCAGCGTAGGGAAATGGGATGGCGCCGCAAAGACGGTCTCAGCCAGCGCTCCGTCGGGCGGGGAGGATGGCGACATCTGGTTTGAGATTGAGGCTTGACGCATGGCAACCTCAGTAAATGTCAGCGCTGCATGGAAGGATGTCGAAAAGATCCATTGCAAGGTATCCGGCTCCTGGAAGCAGGCAAATGCAGTTTGGGTGAAGGTTGCTGGGACGTGGGAGCGGGCATTCATCCGGACGGTAGACATTTCGCACTCCGGAGAAACTGCGAATATCGACATCCTCACGCTTGTTGAGACTGCGCTCGGCGCGACCGCAAGCGCACCGTTGCGCGTGCGCTTCACGAACACCGGCACGATCTACTCGCAACGCAGCGCTTCGGAGCTTCGCCGCGCAGTAACTGCTGTTGGACTGCCGGCAGGCAGCACGCTCGAAATTATCAATTCCGGGAATATCTACGGGCATGGCGGCAACGGCCGCAGCTCCGGAGACAACGCATTCCAGCGGAATGGCGGAGACGCGATCTACACAGAAGTCGACACGACAATAATCAACACTGGCTCCATCTACGGTGGTGGTGGTGGTGGTGGTTGCGGCGCCGGCATCCGGGCTGATTGGACGCAGCAGATTGGAGACAACTTCTTTCCGATCCAGGACTTCGCGGGCGGCGGCGGTGGTGGTGGTGGTCAGGGCTACATCGGTGGTTCCGGATCGAGCCAGAACCCCAGCAACTATGATGGTGACTCAGGCACGAATGGTGGCGTCGGCGGTCCCGGCACGCGAGGAAGCTCGACAAGCGTGAATGGCGCGTCGTCTGGGCGTGGCGGCAACGGCGGTAGCTGGGGATCGGATGGTCAAGCTCCGGGCTCGCCCGACACCAACCCGAACTCAGGGACAGCAACGATTACAGTGGCGGAACGCGATCCGGGCATTGGAGGCAAAGGCATTCGTCATTCGTCTGGCGTAACAGTGACGCTGGCAACGGCCGGCGATATTTTGGGAGGGGTAGGAGAATGAGTCGAGAGTCGGTGATCGACGAGCTGATCACTCGCGTCTTCGCGCGCGAAGGAACGACATACGAGAACGTAAAGCACGACCGCGGCGGGCCAACGAAGTACGGCATCACGCTGGGCCGGCTGCGCACCGAACGCGGCCGCCACATGACATGGCAGGACGTGCGCGACCTCACCGCCGATGAGGCTCGAGAGATCTACAAGGACGCCTATTTTCGGCGCCCTCGCATCGGAGAGCTTCCGGAGGAGATCATTGAGTTCGTTTTCGACACGTACGTCACGAGCGGGACGTGGGCGGTGACGATCCTGCAGCAGACGCTTCGCGATGCGGGCTTCGACCTGTCCATAGACGGCGTCATCGGAGCGCAGACGATCGAGGCTGCAGAGATCGCTCAGCGCGACATGCAGCACGACCTGCTGCTTGCCCTGATCGTCGGTCGAACGCACTTCTTTGGGCGCATCTACGCGAACGATGCTCGGCAAGGCAAATTCATCCGGGGATGGGTGAACCAGCGGGCGTACAAGTTCTGGACGGCCGCTGTCGCGGCAATGAGGAGGGAGGCAGTGGCATGAGCTGGATTAGCATCATTCCAGGCATCATCAAACAGATCGGCGAGATCTTCGTTCCCGCAACGAAGACCATTCTCGGCGACCAGTCGTCAAGAGATACCGCTGCGGCCGCCGAGAACGCCGCGGCTCGGGAGGCCTACGGCAAAGAGTTCTCGTATTCTGCGACGCACCGGACTTCGTTCGACGCGCTGATGGATGGCATAAACCGCATCCCGCGGCCGCTGATGGCCTTGGGCAGCGCCTGGCTCTTTGTTTGGTGCATGGTCGATCCAGACCGGTTCTCGGTGGCGATGACCGCTCTGCAGCTCGTGCCGGAAAACCTCTGGTCCATCCTGATGATGATCGCGGCTTTCTACTTCACGTCCAGGGCAATCGAGAAGCTGACCTATGGTCCGTATGTCGTCCCGAAAGCCACGCGCAAGCTCGCCGTCGAAGTCATGGAGCGCGAAGAGGCCGCAGGCGGCGACAAGACGGCTAGCATGGCCGACCTTGGAGTCTCGCCGCTCCTGACGAGAGGGGCGCTGACCGGCGGCGTAGACGATAGCAAGGAGACGCTCCTGCGGCTCGCCGGCTATGGACCAGGAAAGCTGCACACCAAAGGCTACACCGGCCGCCTGCCGGTCAGTCGCGGCCGCGGCTGGCGGAACCCGATCGCGTCGAAGTACGCAGCCGTCTAATGCGCCGCTGCGTTGACTTACTGTCGACGCATTCGACGAGCGCCTTGCAGTATCGCACAACATCGCGGAAGGCGTGATTGCCCTTCGCGGTGTTGTGCATTCTTATGACAATAAGTGTGTTGTCGCGCGTGTAGCCAAGGGCGTTGTCGTGGCGCTCCAGGGACGGGGCTCGCCAAGACTCGCTTGGATCAGATCGATTGAAGGACAGGCGCAAGCCAGTTACCTCGCAGACGCCAACTTTCATTCTCGCGATTATGTCGTCAGCGTCCAAATCGAAATCGATGCCGGCCTTTCGCGCCCTATAGCGAGCGTCCCTCATAAGGGCCATGGCCCGGCGCTCTGGATCGCAAGCACTCATTGAATCGTACAGCGCGCGAACATGCTTCTCGCGACTCGGCCACTTCACCCTCATTGAGCGGCGGCCGAGCACACAAGGCGACAATTGTCCTCAGTCCAGCCGCCAAACGGATTCAGAATCTTTAGGCGCGGAATGAGAGCCTTCCTGGCCGTTCTCAGCGCTACGACAAGGCGCTGTCCAGTCTCCTCGCACCGGCCTGCGTGCAGGCGGTCCATCAGGAACGCCCAATCCACTTCAAGCTTCTTTCTCGCTCGCCTCGCTCGCGCCGTCACGTCGCGCAGGAGGCTTAGGGCCCTGACCTCTTCCGGGCTGAGCTTGCAGCACGGCTCACTCAGCCCCAACCCCTTCTCCTCCGCAAGGATGGGGCGGCAGCTTTTGCAAACGTCATCGAGCCCGTCTCGCGTCCAGGATACGCGCGCAAACCACTCTGCCGATCTTGTCGTCTGGCACGCCCGGCACGACTTCGACTCCGCGAGCACGCCAGCGGCCGCAAGCGCCTCTCTGCGACGCCGACGGCGCTCACGACTGGCCTCTTTGGAGCAGCTTTTGCAGTACCCCTGCAGGCCATCCCGCTGATGCCGGGACCGATTAAAACTGGAAAGAGGTAAATCGCACCGACACGAATTGCAGTGCTTTGTTCCTTTAGAATGGGATTTCATCAATCTCCCCCATCAACTGCCTAATCCGGTCGTCCGTTGCCTCGTGCGACCGCTGGATTGACCACCATATAAGCTGACTGAGAAATTCATTGTAGGTCTCGGGAGCCCATTTCGAAACGTCGCCACCGTGAGCCTCAAAGAAGCCGGCAGCGACGCCCTTCGCGGCATCGAGTCCAGCAGTACCTACGCACTCCCAAAGGAGTGAAACCGAGTCTTCGAGCTTCGCCTCGCTCACGCGACCTCCTCGCCGTTAACGACCAGGGCACGCGGAGGAACGGAGAAGTCGTATGCGAGCACGCTCCAGTATTTCCCGCGCCGCTCAACCATCACCCTGCCTGGCCTTCGCAAGTCGTCAGAGAGATGGAGCGCAGCCCGAACTTGACCGGGGCACTTGTTGCCGGAGCGGTCCCGCCGCTCCCACCACTGCTCCGCCTTCATGCGTGCTCCGCCGTTATGCTCCACGAGCACCAGCTCTGATACTGTCCTTCCGAGCCCAAGCTGGTAGTTCGCCCTGAGCATCGGCGTTTCCGTCTGTTTTGTCGTTACGCTGTCGTACCAGACGTTTGTGACATCGAGCCATTCGGGTTGCGCGTCCTTTGACAGGATCGGGGCATCACCGGACGTTGGAGTGATCTTTGCGTAGATGTCCCGAGGCCATTCATAGCCGCACTCACACTTGGCGACCGCCGTCGGCGATATGAGATGACATTCCGGACATTCTTTTCCAGGATTTTCGCGCTTTTCAGCCTTGCCTGGAGCGCCGCTTTCCTTCTTAACGCTCAGCGTATCGAGCGGCCCTAGTCGGCTGAAATTGCCTCCAAAGTCCAGGCATAGGGTGTTCTGCTTTCCGGGGTAGAGGCGCACTCCTCTCCCAGCGATCTGCAACAGCTTTCCTGGGCTGTCGGTCGCGGTTACTAGCGCTATGAGGTCGGTGATTGGCAGGTCCGTGCCGGTCGTCAGCACGCCTACGCTCACCAAGCAACGGATGTTGCCGGCGGCGAATTCATCAACCCATTCTTTGCGCTTGGCATCTGGCGTCACCTTCTTGTTGCCGGTGATTGCCTCGCAGCTAATACCGCGCTCCCTGAATAGGTCTCGAAGGTGGAAGATGTGTTGTATGGACGTGCCAAATACGAGCCAAGCCGCCCGATCGCGGCCTTTCTCGACAATTTCATCGACGACCGCCTCGTTGATGTCGTCAGTGTCAAAGGCGCTGGCGAGATGCTTGTCGATAAACTCGCCTCCGCGACGCGGAATGCTGCTCGGATCAACTTTCGTGTCCGTGCCTTTGGCCACCAATGGAGCGACGTAGCCCTCCTCAAGAAGCTTGATGTAAGGCATGGAAAAGACGATCTTGTCGAACAGAGGCGGATTTCCTCTGTATGGATCGGTGATCATTCCTGACGTCAATCGGAACGGGGAGGCTGTCAAGCCAACGATCTTCATGTGCTTGTTGATACTCAGGCAGTCGCTAATGAAGCGTCGGTATTGACCCTCCCCGACGTGAGGAACAAGGTGCGCCTCATCAATCAGCATGACGTCGCAAGCCTGGAAGTTATAGGCCTTGTCGGCGATCGACTGGATTCCCGCGAACGTAATGGGCTTCCCAATTTCCTTGCGCTTAAGGCCGGCAGAGTAGACTCCTGCTGGAGCATCAGGCCACAGCTGAAGCAGTCGCGCATAATTCTGGGCAACAAGCTCCTGGACGTGCGTCGCCATGATGATCCTGGTGTCTGGATAGGCGCCAAGCATTTCCTTGCAAAAACCGCCGACAACGACAGACTTGCCGCCGGCCGTGCCGATCTCGATCACGGGATTCTTTGCTTCCCCTGTCTGCCACGCATCATAAACAGCCTGTCGCGCAGCTTTTTGATACCACCGCTCCTCCATCCCCTGAATCACCCCCTATCCAGCGCGTAAAGCATAATGAAGAAAATCGGAACAAGAAGCCAGCCTCCAGTCAAGTAGGTGGCGACAGCAATTGACGCCACTGCGGCGACGCATAAGGCCATTTTGGCGGCGTCGATGATGATCCACGCCGCAAGCTTCGAGCTGCTCACTTCGTCGGGCCGGAATCCGTGAGCACCGTTCCGTTCGGCATCCGATAGCGATTGAACAGTCCGCCCGTCTCTATGGGCGTCCCCGCGATCAGTCCCGGTATCCATCTGTGCCTCTCGCATCCTGCCCTCTGATCCTTTCTACTCAATTCGCGGCCATGCATATCGCACCACCACTTGCCGCCGTCGACAGGCTTTGAATATAAGCAAGTTCGGCAATTTCTTAAAGGTAAAGTTTTTCCATGACAAACATCTTTATGGTTGCAAAATCTGCAGGCGTAAAGCGTCGGATCATTCGAAATGCGCTCCGGAGGGGCTTCGCCAAATACTATAAGCTCACCCTTCCTAATTATGCGAGTTGCATATGATTCGTTGTATTTAATAAGCTTGAAGCAGTCGCGCTCGTCATTTTTGCATCTAGCGGCATAAAGAGACATCTTGAGGCCGGTCAGATGCATGTAAATCTGCTGTTGGCCGTAGTGCTTCGGGAAGGCTCGCTGCACGCCCCCTTTCACGAGCCTTTCAAAGCTCCGCTCATTGTGCGTCTTCGCTTCGACCAGAAACCAATCTGGAGTCGGAACATATAGCTGGTGCGGATCGTGACCGGCTCCGTCAAGGTTTCCCGTGCTGTGCCCACTCAGCAACGACACACTCCATTGCTTCCCCGCGGCATCTTTGTCGCTGATCGTTAGTCCGGTGGCTTTCAGGTCGTCAACGATCTTCTCCTCTTCCCGCTGTCCGCGCCCCATAATGCGTGTAACATGCGGAGGAAATGGTTGGGGCTCTGTTGTCCAGCGAAATGAGTGATAAAGCGCCCTGGAGCATTCGTGGGCCATCTCGGCGGGGCGAAGACCTGCCCATTGCGACAGATGAGATCTCGCCGTGCAAACGTCATCTACCGCTGCGCCAAGTCGATCAAGATTAATTTCTTCGCTCACAGCACCCCTCCCATAAAGTAGAAGCGGCCGGCAACAATGAATGCCGCCAGCCGCCGACGCGAGACCTACCTCTATCGTCTATGCCAGGCTTATGATTTCCATGGAGGCTGGCCGCCGCCAGCCAGAGCCGGAGCAGCCTGCTGCGGGGGCGGGGGCGGCATCTGTGGTGCCGGCTGCGCAGCGGCGGCAGGGGGAGCGGAATACGCAGCTGCAGCAGGCTGTTGAGCCGGCGGCGGCGCTGCTGCAGGAGCGGCGGCGGGCTGGCTCTGTGCCGGCGCCTGCCATCCTCCAGCAGGGGGAGCCGCGGCATAGCCGGAGTGTGCCTTGCACGAGCGGATGTCATTGCTCGGCCCATAGCCGTCCCCGCGATCCTTGGATACAGCGACCTTCCCGATGACCGGTCGGTGCAGGAACGGATCGAGCGACGTTACCTCCGCCTTGTGGCCGCATGCGATCGCCAGCGTGCCGACGAATTCGAGGCTTGATGCCATGTAATTCGCGTTGCCGTGGTCGACGCCGATGTATTTGAAGAGAGTGCGGCCGGCGTAGTTGCCCTCCTGGATCGAGAACGTCATCTTGAATAGGGTGTCCAGGACGCCGTCGGCAGCATCCTTGCGCTGCTTGCGAGACAGCTCGACAGCCGTCAACGCCATCACGTAGTCGCCTGCCGGGATGAGGCTCGCCTCACGCCCCTCGGCGACCGCCTGCTCTGCCGTCTTTCCGCTGTATGCCGGGCCCAGGCTATACTGCATTATTTAGTCCTCCTGTGATAGTTTGATTCAAGCTGATACCTCGGCGCCGAGGCTCAGGCTGTTGGAACGCCCGTAAGATAGGGCGCGAGAGCATCCCACTTCAGAGGGATGTAGTCGGGAATTGCCCAGCGAGAGCCGGCAAGGTACGCACCATTCGGCTGACAATAAAGACGGCGATCCCCGGCGCCGACTGCCTTGATTTGCTTCGCGTTGAAGCCGGTCTCTTGGACAGCGGTGATGACCGGTATTGCTGCGTAAAAGATCCCGTCAGCCTCTTCGCGCAAGAGGTCGGCGATGCGCCGATCCATTTTGAGGCTCCAGCGCGTGAAGCCCTGCAGCATGTCGGGAGGATTCTCCTTTGTTGCCAGCGAGTGGCAGACGTGGATGATCATCAGGCCCTTTTCGCGCTGGAGATACCGGAGGGCCTCGTTGTACTCATCGCGGTAAAGCTCGGCCGCGTAAACAAGGCCTCGCCCGTAAGAGAAGTCTTCGATTGATGCCTTCCCCTCGCGACGGCAGATCTCCGCCTGAACCATCGGCTCCCAATGGTCCTCACTGTCGATGACCACGGTTTTTCGGTCCCGAGGATCGTTGGCGAGCAGATTGAGGGCGTCCATCATGTCGCGATAAGAGCGGACCTCAAACGCCGGCACATCCTCGAGACCAGCAGATCGGCCGAGCCCGTCCTCGGTCGCTAGAACGATGGGATTCGGCGCAGAGCACGCCACCGTCGTCTTTCCAACCTTCGGCTGCCCGTGAATAACGAGACGCGGCGCGCGGTCTGCGTGCTGCGTCTTCATGCTCTCCCATGAGATCGCCAAGTGCTACCCCCTATGCAAAGTAATGTCTGCTGTCGTTATTTGTGACAATAACGATGTTTTCTGTCAGCGTCAAGCGGTGAATGCCTGATGATTTCTGTCATCATCGCCGGCACGTCGAAGCTCGTACGCCAGCAGGCATAGGACACAGAATGCTGCGTGGGTCAGGTGCGAAAGCCCACTCTCCGGATCCTTGTCTTCGCCGCACCACCAGGCCCAGAGATGCCGCATCGACGCACCAAACAGGCGCGACCAGGCCATCCCTTTCTCCCAATTGCGAGCGTTGTATTTCTTTTGGCCAAAAGAATATACTTTGGCGACCTCCAAGACCGCATCGTACGGGAGCAGGTGCGTCGCCGGCTTGTCGTCATCAAACTTTGTTGCTGGATGACTTTCGGGCACGCCGGCCGGTGGCTGTGGGCTTTTTGGGTGCTCCTCGACCTTTACGACCTCGAGCGCCTTGCTTCGCGTCAACTCCATTTTCGCTCTCTCCATTCCCGGCACCGCGCCGCTCAGCTATCAAGACAGCTGCAGCATCGGCGGCGTTGTCGTTATCCGTATCAATCCCGAGGCGCCGCACAGCGCGAATCATCGCTTCCTTGCTCGCATTGCCGGATCCGGTGACAGCTTTTTTCGCCGCCTGAACTGTAATGGGGATCAAATCCAACCCCAATTCCTCCGCAATAAGCTGCAGAGTAGATCGGTATCCGATGTGGAGGTCGGCGGCTCGCTTGCCCTTGAATGTGGAGCCGTTAACCAGCTCGAAAGCAATGCGCTTGATGCCGTGAGTGTTGATGAGGTCTGTCAGAATTCTCTTCAGCAGAAGATAACGATGGCCATCCGAGCACTTGCGTCCGCGGACGCCCTTCAGAATGTCGATCATTCCGCACTTAATTGCATCGGCGCTGGCAACCGCCCAGCCCATCTTAGTGCCAATATCAATCGCGAGCGTCGTCATTAGTAACCGTAAGCCTCTGCCAGTTGTGCGGCCGCGCGCAATCTCGAGATGTCACTGTAGACCTCGCGAGTGACCAGATTTGAACTCCCCATTCCATCGCTGCGCTTACGAATTGCCGCACGTATAACTTCCGACGGACGCGCCGCACGCATGACGTGCGCAGGCAAGAACGTCATTCCACGCGCATCTCCTGCGGCCCGCGAGCTTGCTCCAGCCTTCTTGTAGGCATTCCTTGACGTCTTGAGCGCAGCATTGTGACGGCATGACTCAAGGTCGCGTTCAGCAGCCTGAATTATGTGGTTGATAGTCAGTGCCATCGACCGAAAAGCCCCGAAGGTATTGCAACGTTGGTTGAACTGCTCTAAGAATGCGCGCAGTGATGCATTCTGTCAACATTCCCGGCGATGGCGCGCGCCGGGGCCGCGCGAGATAGGAGAGACTTGTATGGCCAAGAAGACACGAGCAGCTGCCGCAACAGGCGGTCGAGCTGTTGCAAAAAGTGCCAAGACATCGAAATTAATAGTACATTCAGCCCCTTGGAAGGATAGACTTCTCGAGCGAATTAATGAATTAAATACAAACCCGCGCAAAGTCTCGATTAAGGCGCGCCTCAATCCAACCACTGTCAATTCCCTGTTGAAGAGTGCGCGTAGCCCAAAGATCGAAACGGCAATGGCGGTCGCAGACGCTTTGGGTGTCTCAATTCAATGGCTGATGACAGGCGAAGAGATTGTGCGTGTCGGCGAGGGTAAGGATGCGCCCAACGACGATTTGCAGAAAGTGCCGGTGCTCGAGTGGGGCAGCATCCTGGATTATATCGATCACAGGGATGCAGAAATCATGCGGTATGAATTGGCCGAGAGGATCGAGCCAGGGGCGGCAAGATTCCGAGTTGAGTTTTCCGGATCATCAATGTCCCCACAGGTGAATGACGGGGAGATTCTGGATTGCTCCGGGGCGATCCTTGCAGAGCCGGAAGACGTTGTTGTTGCGTACTCAAAAGGCACAAATCAAGTTGTGGCAAGGCAGGTTATTCCGGACAATTATTCGGCCGAAGGGATAATATTAAGTGGCCGCCTAGTTTCACCTAATCCTGCGTGGCCAGACCTCCCATTCGATACCCGAAAGGGGGACCGGATCGTCGCCGTCGTGATCGACGTAATCAGGCCGCTGAAAAAAGTGCGGCGGGCCGGCAGCCGTGTCCGCATTTGAGAGATGGAGCACGGAGCGTGTCGCGGAGCATCTCGGATGCACCCCGCGGCACGTCAGACGATTGGCAATCCCATTCCTAAAAATCGGCAGAGAAAGACGGTATAGGCCCGAGGATGTCCTGGCCTATGAAGAGGCTCGACTAAAAGTGCCTGGCGACAGCCGGATTCAGCGTAGGAGACAGAAGTGTCAAAGCCAAAAAAGCGACCAAGATCGCCGTACTACTACATCGATGAGGTCGTGGATGGACTTCGAATTTATCGATCCACGAAATGCAAGACGTTCAGGGAAGCGGAACGCGCTCGCCGCAGAATAATCGATGAAGCGATTGCTGAGCACGCAGCAAAGGTCGCGGAGGAGGAAGAGCGGGAGGCGCGGCGAGGGACCATCACCTTCAGCCAGGTGGCGGGGAGATACCAGAAGAGCAAGACAGGCAGCCTGTCGCCGCGCTGGGCGCAGTGCGTGAACCTCTACATATCAAGGATCCAGGACCACGTTGGTCCTGATGCGGACTTCTGCGCCATCGGCATCTCTGATGTTGCAGATTTCGTCGAAGAATGGATCGACGCAGAGCTGTCCCCAAAGACGATGAATAACATGCTGGGCGTCTGGAGCGGCCTGCATAATACGGCCGCTGACGAGTGGGAGCTTCCGGTAAAGAGGATCGCGTGGCAGAAAGTCAAGTTCGCTGCGGCCCGCGAGCGCGTGCGCTGGATCGGCAGGGAAACTCTTCGGCAGCTTATGGCGCAAGTGCCAACGCCGACCGCAGAGATAATACTCTGGTCAGTCCTTACTGGCTGCCGCAAAAACGAGACGCTCACCCTCACATGGCACCGTGTCGACACTGATGCCGGCGTTGCCGAGGTCAAGACAAAGGGTGGCGGCACGAGGTTCGTGGACCTGTCGCCCAGCGCCCTCTCCCTCCTCCGCCGCGTAAGAGAGCGCCGCCCGAAGGCGCTCGGCACAGTCTTCGATGGCACGAACCTTCGCAAGCGGTTCACCGCGGCCGTCCGCGCGATCGAGCTGGACGACTTCCGGTTCCACGATCTGCGGCACACATTCGCCGTCTATCTCGTCGCCGACGGAGTCCCGATCCAGACCATCCAAAGGGCCCTCGGCCACACTCAGATTGCAACAACGCAACGCTACGCTCACGTTCGCCGTGAGGATGTGCAGCGGGCCGTCGCTTCCATGAGCAGCACGGAGGGCCTCACCGAAGTCACGCACTCTATCACGCACTCGGCCGGAGTGACAGACGACGCACCCGGCGTCAGGCGCTCAAATCCTTGATTTTACTAGGTAAATTTGGTTGCGGGGGCCGGATTTGAACCGACGACCTTCAGGTTATGAGCCTGACGAGCTACCGGGCTGCTCCACCCCGCGTCACCAATAATCCGAACATCGCGCAGCCCCGGCGGGTCGCGATATCAGCGTCCGGATTGTCCGGAAAGCGGCACCCTTCGAAGATCGCACCCGACAGGCGCCGAAGCGTGCACCGCAAGACCGACGTCAACGTCGGAGCGCGGTGTATAGCAACGCCCGTGTGCTTTGTGAAGCCCCCTGAAACTGCTTTTCGCCAGCCTGGACGAATGTGCCGCGGAACGAGATCGGATCCTGCGGTGCCTTTGCTTGCCGATCAGCGGCCGGCGGCCTTGTCGGTGAAGGCGTCGAGGGCCTTTTTCATCTTGGCGAAGATCTCGTCGCGATTGTCGATGTCGTGGCGGTCTTCCAGTTCGTCCGGGTCGGTGTAGGCCAGTTTCACCTTGCCGTCGGCATCCTCCCAGGCCAGCGCCTTCATCGGCAGGTCGATACCGATGCGGCGGTCCGACTGCATCAGCGGCGTTCCCATCTTCGGATTGCCGAAGATCAGGAGCATGGTGGGCGGTAGCTCAAGCCCGGCATTCTTAGCGTTTGCCTGATGATCCACGCGGGCAAAAATGGTGATGCCTTTCTCCTTCAGCGCGGCCTCCAGAGCGTCGATGGTTTCGGAAACGCTACGGCTGCTCTCCTTGACGATCAGGCCTGCGTCATCCGCGTTTGCCGGGATAACAGCCGCCGGGGCGGCAATCAGGGCTGACATAACAGCAGCCAGTGATGCGAGGCGGCGGATGGATCGGCGGCACGAAAAGGATGCGGACATGGCGTTCTTCTCCTCTATTCCCTTTCAGGATTAGGCTGAACCAATCGCTCCACCCGCCCGGCCACCCATGGAAGTATCGTATTTGGGCGGCCGGGCGGGGGAGCGGGCTGGCGATGTGATTTCCGCGTAATGCGGAAAAGCTATAAAGCGGCGCCCGTCGATGACAATGGGCGGAGCGGGATCGGGGCGGATCGCGGCAATCTTCGGGGGCGCCGGCTCGTTCGACAAGCGGGGTGCACGCAGTTGTGAACGGATGATGGAAAGCTTCGTTCCTTCGACGTCACAAGCGTGGCGCAGCGTGCGGGAACTTCGAGGATTGGGCTGGCTGCCGGCAAGCGGCGGCGGCGCGGCTTACGCCGGTGCGGCGCTGCGGTTTCGCTGCAACTCGCGGCGGCGGACAATCCATTTCGCCAGGAAGGCTAGCCCGATCCAGACGCTCGCGGCGAGGATGAGATAGAGGATCGCCTGGAGGTCGCCGGACCCGGCGCGCTCCACAACCTTGCCGAGCAGCGCGATAAGGGCGGTCTTCGGCAGGACACCTATGGCAGTGCCGCCAATGAAAGCCAGATAGCTCGTGCGGGTGAGGCCGAGCGCCATGTTGACGACGATGAAGGGCGCCGAGGGAATGATGCGTACCAGCAGTGAGGCCATGAAGCCGTTGCGGCCCACCATTTCGGCGACCCCGCCGATGCCCTGCCAGCCGCGCCGCCGTAGCCAATCCGCCCCGAGATAGCGGGCGACGAGAAAGTTCACGGACGCGCTGCATAAGGTGGCGAGCACCGAATAGACGAACCCGTAATAGGGTCCGAAGGCGGCTACCGCGATGGCCGTCAAAAGGAACTGCGGCGCGCCGATGAACGAGGCCGCGGTGTATCCGGCGGCGACGACGGGCAGGGCCCAGGGGCTGCCGGCGAACTCCCGGAAGGTCTTGGCGAGGATGCCGTTTTCGTCGAGCCCGATGACGTTGGCGGAGACCCAGAACAGGACCGAGACGGCGGCGACCGACAGAATCAAAAGGGCGATGTTGCGCAGGCTGCGGCGATCCCGACCGCGCAGAATTGCCCGCAGGCGGGCCATGCGCGCGGATTTCTGGGGAATCGGATCGAGCAGCGACGGCTCTCCGGTCCCGGCCTCCGGGTCGAGCGTGCCGCCATCGTATGGGGAGCCATGGGCGCCGGCGCGCCCTTGAGCGTCGATGCCCTCGGCGGGGCTTTCGCTATGCGGGCGCCCGCTCTCCCCGGCCATGGTCACGCCTTCGATTCCGCCGTCACCGAAACGGACGGGGCCGGCATGCCGGCCGTCGTTGTCCCGGATGCGCCATGCGGTTTCGGCAGGTCCGGTTCGATGGCGTCTGTCGACGGCTCCGATTGTGCGGTCTCAACTTTCTCAGGCGCTGGGTAGCTTTCGACGATATTTGGGACGCGCTGCCGGCGGCGCAGCCAGCTCACGCCGAACAGGTCGTAAAGCCCGACAATCGCGCGTACGAGGTTAGAATACTTCGACTGCCCTGCGAGCCGCGGGCGGTCGTTCACCGGAACGTACTCGACGCGGTGGCCATAGGTGAGGAACAGCGCCGGCAGGTAGCGGTGCATGCTGGTGAAGAAGGGGCAGCGCAGATAGGCATCGCGCCAGTAAGCCTTGATGCCGCAGCCGGTATCCGGGCAATTGTCGCGCAGGACCCAGTCGCGGATCTTGTTTGCCGCGCGCGAGGCGAATCGCTTCGAGCCGGTGTCCTTGCGCGACTTGCGCCAGCCGCCGGCGAGCGCCACGCCGCCGGGCGTGCCGGGCTCATCGAGGTGGCGCACCAGTTTGGCGATGTCGCGCGGGTCGTTCTGGCCGTCGCCGTCCATGGTGGCGATGACCGGCTGGGTGGCGGCGGTGATGCCCGTGCGCATGGCGACCGACTGGCCGGATCGCTTTTCGTGGCGGAGGAGGCGGAGGCCCGGCAGCTTGCCGGCGTCGATCAGGTCCTTCACCTCCTTGCCGGTGGCATCGTCGCTACCGTCGTCGACGACGATCACCTCGGCCAGCATTTCGGCGGGCACGTGCTCGTAGGTCTCGGCAACGAGGCGGCCGATATTGCCGGCTTCGTTGAGCGCCGGAATAACCACGGTGATGCGCATGCCTGATCCTCGTTGCGAACGAGGGGCTTGCCGCCCCCTCGACATTGGGCAATTGACATACACCAGGAGTAACGGCGGTTCCAAGGCGTCCTGTCGGTTATCCCGTCGCAGGTTGACGGGGCCAAAAGGCGCGGTGGACCCAACATAGCGGCGGGGCATACGGCCAACGCGAATTCGGGGAATGGGGGAAGCAGGCGCAATGCTTCTGGCAAACATGAAGACGGGCACGTTCAGCGACCGCCACTGGATGATGGCGCTCGGCATCGGGCTCGGGGCGCTGCTCCTCTTGCGCATCGTCGCGCTGGCCTTCAACGCCACCGATCTCTTCTTCGACGAGGCGCAGTACTGGTTCTGGAGCCTGACGCCGGACTTCGGCTATTACTCCAAGCCGCCGCTGATCGCTTGGATTATCGCCGGGTTCACCGAGGTCTGCGGGCGCGATGAGTTCTGTGTGCGGCTGCCCTCCCCGTTCCTCCACACCGCGACGGCTCTTGGCGTTTTTCTTATCGGCCGGGCGCTCTACGACGTGCGCACCGGCGTGCTGGCAGCGCTCGTCTTCGCGACGTTGCCGGCGGTTTCGCTTTCGGCGGGGATCATCTCGACGGATGTGCCGCTCCTGGTGTTCTGGTCGCTGGCGCTGTTTGCGTTCATCAAACTTCTGGAGCAGGGAGAAAGCCGGCCGTGGTGGCCCGCGCTCCTGTTCGGGGCTGCCTTCGGGCTGGGGCTCAATGCGAAGTACGCGATGGCCTGGTTTATCGTGTGTACCGCAGTCTATCTGGCGATGACGCCGGAGCGGCGCTTCATCCTGCGCGACTTGCGCTTGTGGGCGGGGCTGGCGCTCGGCGTCGCGCTTATCGTTCCCAATATCGTCTGGAACCATCTCAACCGGTGGCCGACGTTCCGGCACACCGCCGACAACGCCAAATGGGAAGGCGCGCTGTTCCACCCGGAGAAAGCGCTGGAATTCTTCGGCGCGCAGTTCGGCGTGTTCGGGCCAATCCTGTTCGGGGCGCTGCTTGTCATCTGTTACAGGGCTCTGCGCCAGCGGCTACCTGAGTCGGACCGCCTCTTGATCGCTTTCTCGGTGCCGGTGATCGCGGCGATCGTGATGCAGGCGTTCCTATCGCGGGCGCATGCCAACTGGGCAGCGGTTGCCTACGTGGCGGCAACGGTTTTGGTAACCGCGACGATGATCCGGGATGTCGCCTGGAGCTGGCTGCGCGCTTCCTTCGTGATCCATGCTGTCGTTCTGGCGCTGCTCGTCATCGGACTGTCGTTGGCCGGGCGCATTCCCATGCCCTCGGGGGCTGCGCCGTTTGCCCGGACGCTGGGCTGGGAAGCCATCGCGGACGCCACTGCCGCCGAGGTCGCGCGCGCCGAGGCCGCGGGCTGGCCGTTCGCGGCGATTGTCAGTGACGACCGGGCGTTGTCGGCCGAACTCCTCTATTACCTGCCCGCAAACGCACCGCCCGTACACGCGTGGCGCCGGTCGGCCAAACCGAAGGACCATTTCGAGATGGTGCGTCCCTATCGCGCTTCGGTCGGCGGTCCGGTTCTGCTCGTAACGCTTGCGGGAAACCGCAGCGGCGTGCCGAAACGGTTCACGGGCGTGGAGAAGCTCGCCGATCGAAAGCTCGCGGCGGGCCGTAACGCCACACGACGCGTGACGTTCTTTCGACTTTCGGGCTACAAGGGCGAATGATCCAAGACGATAAGATTCGCGATGGCGGCAACGCGGCGGCCGGCTCGTTCCATCACGCGGCCGAGGGCCTTTCGGAAGCGTTCGTTCTGCTCGACAATTCGTCCGGCAGCCGTGCCCCTTCGTACCTCTTCACCGAACCGGTCGAGATTGTCGCCGCGCGCAACCCCGAGGACGTGCCGGGCGCGCTGGCCCGGATCGAGCAGGCGGTCGCCGACGGTTTGCACGCAGCCGGTTTCTTTTCCTACGAGCTGGGCTACGTCCTGGAACCGAAGATCGCGCATCTTCTCCCGGCCGAACGGGCGATGCCGCTGTTATGGTTCGGGCTCTACAAGGCGCCGCGCGAGATGACGGGCGCCGGGGTTCTCGAGTGGCTCAACGAGACGACGCGCAGCGCCAGCCACGAATTCTCGAACGTTAAACTCGCCTGGAGCCGCGAGGACTACGAGCGCCGCTTCAAGACGGCGCTCGAAATGATCCGGGCCGGCGACATCTACCAGATCAACCTGACCTTCAAGGCGCGCTTCCGGCTTACCGGTTCGCCGCTGACGTTCTACCGCGACCTTCGCGCCAAGCAGCCGGTCGCCTACGGCGCGGTTGTCGATACCGGCGAGGCGACGGTGCTTTCGGCGTCGCCGGAGCTGTTCATCGCGCAGGAAGGCCGTGAGATCCATACCCGCCCGATGAAGGGGACGGCGCCGCGCCGGGGTGAGATCGAGGCGGACGCCCAGCAGCGCGAGACGCTTTCGAGCGACGCCAAGCAGCGGGCGGAAAACCTGATGATCGTCGACCTGATGCGCAACGATCTGGGGCGTATCGCGGAGATCGGCAGCGTCCGCGTCGACGATCTGTTCACCGTCGAGACGTTCAAGACGCTGCACCAGATGACCTCCGGCGTAACGGCAACCTTGCGCAAGGGCATGGGGCTCACCGAGCTTCTGGAGGGGATCTATCCGCCCGGCTCGATCACCGGAGCGCCGAAGATCCGGGCGATGGAGCTGATCGCCGAACTGGAAACCGAAGCACGCGGCGTTTACTGCGGCGCCATCGGGCACATCTCACCGGATGACCGTTCGCTGTTCAACGTTGCCATCCGCACGCCGGTCATCCACCGCGGCGGCTTCGGCGAAATGGGGATCGGGTCCGGCGTCGTGTACGATTCCGGCGGCGGCAGCGAGTACGAAGAGTGCCTCTTGAAAATGAAGTTCCTCACCGACACGCCGAAGCCGTTCGAGCTGATCGAGACGATGCTTTACGAACCGGCGCGGGAACTCTGGCTGAAGGAGCGCCACATGGCGCGGCTGGAAGCCTCTGCTGAGCACTTTGCGTTCACGTTCGAGCGCGCCCTGATCGAGGCGGCGCTCAATGAAGCGCTTGAGGGGCGGCGCGACGAGGTGCTTCGCGTGAGGCTGACGCTTGCCGAGGACGGGACGCCTTCGGTCACGGTAACGGCTTTGCCGCCGGGTTCAACGCCGACCGTCATGCGATACGTGGTGTCGCCGTCTCAGCTCAATAGCGCGGACCGCTTCCTCTATCATAAGACCACGCGTCGCGAGCTCTACGACGCCGAATGGCGCAAATACAACGCGGAATGCGGCGCCGACGAGGTGATCTACCTGAACGAGCACGGGGAACTCGCCGAAGGCAGCCGTACCAGTATTTTCGTCAAGGGGGGCGATGGCCGCCTGATCACACCGCCGCTCTCGGCGGGTCTGCTCCCGGGCACCTTGCGGGCCGAACTTCTGGAGAGCGGGGAGGCGGTGGAGGGTACGCTGCGGCTCGAAGATCTCGACGGCGCGGAGGTCTACCTCGGCAACTCGGTGCGAGGATTGGTGCGGGCCGAGCCGCTGCCGCGCGAAGAGACGGGTTACGTCATATCCGCGGCGGCTACCGAGGATGACTGAAGCTTTCCAAGTATCAGCGATAGAGCGACTGCAGGGGCTTGGCCCTAATCAACGGCGCACGACAGGTCGCTCGACGACGTGCGGCGTATTCGAGCGGGCGGATTCCATGCTCAAGGCGGCAACGGCCAGGAATGCCAGTGCGGAAGCCGTCAAAAGGACGGCCGCGGCGATCTCATAGCGGTAGCGCACGAAGCGTTCGAATGTGGATCTAGACGACATGCTCGCAGGTCCGGCTTTCTTTAAGGCGCGCTCACGCTTCCTGGTCCCGTGAAACGCGCTTTAGTTCCTTGTTCTCGCGCACGTTCGAACGACCAATCCGCAGCCGGTATCGCTGAACGTGCGTTGGCGCGACAGGTGTCTTGCCGCCCTTCGACCTTGGACGAACTCGGCCGCCGCTCACAGGCCACCAGATGCCGCGCGACAGGTTGGCGCGACGGTTCTTTCACAGCGGTTGTTTTTTGCTGGATTGCACCTTGGTTAGGCTCGGATCGATGTTTTCCGAGCGTTCCGGCGCACAGCTTTTGCTTTCCGGCCGGGTGGCCGAATCGCGTCCTGCCGGTCTCGTCTGAAACCGGGTGTCAGGCCTGTTCGGACGCCGGCTTCGATGCGCGAGGGGCGAAGAAGAGCCGGCGCAGCATGAATAGCAGGATGAGAAGAAAGATTGCGCCCGATACCAGTGCGATGGGATGCTTGTCGATCAATAGAAGCGGGCTGACACGCCCATCGATGACAAGCTGGATATCCTTCAGCGTCGCCGTTGGCGAGAAGCCATTGTCCGCGCGCAGCATCATGTCGACGGCGGCCGACTGGTCCGGGCTGCGCAAGACGGCCTGACGCACCCTGTCGCGGGCCAGGAGCTTCAGCTTTGCGGGCGTCTGGGCGACGGTGCGCAGCACTTGCGAGCGCGCGTCGGGCTGCAGGCCGGTGAGATAGCCCGCCAATTGGGCGAGTTCTTCGCTGGTCAACGACCGTGCAAGGCCCTTCAATTCCTGCGTTTCAAGGTCGAAAAGCGTTGTGCGGGCTTCTTTCGGCAGCGCGGCCATGCGCACAATCGCGACCTCGTCATCGAGCGCCAGTAAGCGCCGGAGCATATTGGGCGTGAAATCTCGCGGCGATGTCTCGCGATAAACGCCGTGTTTGAGTATCTGATCGACGTCGTCTCCGGCAAGCGCATGCCATTCGAGCGCCTGCTCGAGCGATCGTGTCGAACGCGCGATCTGCATCGCGGGCTCTGGAAGGCGGGTCACGGCGGTGTTCAAAGAGCCGTTTTCAAGGCGCCGGACGATATCCTGCTCACCGCCATCGGACAGGACGAGCCCGACGACTTCGTCCAGGCGGCCGAGGCGGTCAGCGGGTACCGTTTCCAGGAAGGAGCGGAATTCGGCGTTGTCGTCGGCGAGCTGAAGGGCGCGCAGATGGGCGCTGCGGAATTCGCGCCAGACCCTGACGACACGATCCGCCGCGGTCGCGCCGATTTCCTCGACGTGCTTGCCGATCTGCGTCGAGACCGTCTCGGCCAGCACCTCGCGAACCTTCTCCTTGGTCCCCTCCGATTTCATTTCCGATTCGATGATCGGCATGACGCCATGGCGGAAGTCCCAGATGTCCTTCGCGATCAGCACGAGGCCGACACCGCCGGCGACGACCGAAACAAGCCGCGCGAGGACGCTGCCGACGATGCGCTGGCCGACCGTGCGGGCGAGATTGGCGAGTTGCCGCCGGACAATGAGAATGGCGACGCCGGTGGCCCCGCCGCCGGCGTTCTTGAGCACGGACTCGGTGGAGACGCTGGCAGCACCGCCTTCCGAATCGACGGCGAAATCGCGGCGGGCGTCGTCACCGACGAGCGTGGAGACCGTATCACCATAGCGCGGGCCAAGATACGCCTTGAGGCAGCGCAGCGCCGGCTTCGACGCGTCCTGGGTGGCGAACTCCATGCGCTCGCCGACCTCCCGGCCGACGTCGCTGGCGAGGTTCTCCAGCGCTTTCGTGACGGCATCGGAGCGGTAGACCCGGTTGGCGACCTCGGTCGCCAGCTTCTGCGCTTCCTCCCGGTAGGCGAGCGACTTCAGGAGGTTGCCCCAACTCGTTTCCTCGCGAACCTCCTTCACGGCGATATCGACGCGATCGTCGATGACCTTGCCGACGTTGTCCTCGCGCCACTGCTGATCGACGAGGGCCCGATAGTCGACGGTGGACAGGCTCAACTTGAGGGAGTTCGTGGTGATCTGCGCAATCGCCTTGCGGAACGTATCTTCATCCTGGGCCTTGCAGGCCTCGATATCGGCGCGCGTTACCTCCTGGGCCCAGGCATAAGTCTGCATGAGCGGCGACAGCGCGAGCGTCACGGAAGCGATCCCGGCAACGATCGAACTCGACTTCCCTGCCACCACCATCGAACTCCTCTTCTCGGCTGCGCGCGCCGATCGCTTGCGATCCACTCACTCTAGCCCGTCCAGCGGGCGGGCGTGTGCGGACGCGGCTTCGCGGTAGACTATAGCCAACAGTGTGGCGCAATCACATCATGTGCGTTTTTCGCTGAATGCAGCCGTCCGCCGGGGCTGGTTATGCGTGCTCATCGTGTCAGGAATACCGCTATTCCAAGCCTTGGCGAAACAACAGCTTCGCCTCTGGCGGGTTCCGGGCCACGCGGTTCGCGGCGGCAGCTCCCCAGTCTGGTTCGCGGGAGATGCCGAAGCGCCGATCATGGGGGGCGCACTTGAACGCCGTCGTTTTAGGGGTCATCGCCTACATCGCTCTCCAGTTCGCTATCGGCGCCTGGGTGGCACGGCGCATCTCATCGGAAACCGATTATATCAACGCGGGCCGGAAGATCGGTCCGGTGATCGGCGCTTTCACGGTTTTCGCCACATGGTTCGGCGCCGAGGCCGTGATCGGTGCGGCCGGGGAAGTCTATCGCGAGGGGATTGCCGGCGCGACGATCGATCCGTTCGGCTATGCGGCGGCCCTGGCGATATCCGGTCTCGTACTCGCGGCACCGCTGTGGCGGCGGGGGTATGTTACGTTCGGCGACCTTTTCCGCGAGCGCTATGGCCCAGGCGTCGAGAAGCTTGCCGTCCTCCTGATGCTTCCGGGAACCATCATGTGGGCGGCGGCGCAAATTCGGGCTTTCGGGCAGGTGATGGGCGCGGCCAGTGACTTGCCGGTCCTCATAACGATCAGCATCGGCGCGGTTGTCGTGATCGCCTACACGACTATCGGCGGGCTGATGGCGGATGCGATCACCGATTTCGTGCAGGGTCTCGCCATCATCCTGGGCCTTGTCGTGACAGCGGTACTCGTGGCCGTCAGCCTCGGCGGTATCGGCGCGGCCCTGGAGCAAGTGCCGGCGGAGCGTCTCAGCTACGCGGCGGCGACTGCTAATCCGCTATGGCTGATCGAACAGTGGGCCATTCCCATTTTCGGCACGATGATGTCGATCGAGCTTATTTCGCGCATGCTGGCAACGCGGTCGCCCGAAGTCGCGCGCAACGCCTGCGTGATGGGTGGTGGTCTCTACCTGGCGGTGGGCGTCATACCGGTCTTTCTCGGACTTGTCGGCCCCGTTGCCGTGCCGGGTCTGGAAGACGCAGAGCAGGTGGTTCCGCGGCTGGCGGAAATCCATCTGCCGACACTCCTCTACATTTTCTTCGCGGGCGCCATGGTGTCGGCGATCCTCTCGACCGTCGATTCCGCGCTTCTCGCGAGCGGCGCCATACTGTCGCACAACGTCATTCAGCCGTTGGCCGGAAAGCGGCTTGAGGCGCGCAAACTCCTGGTCACGCGGGCCACCGTTGCGTTTCTCGGATTCGTTGCGTTTCTCATCGCGCTTCAATCCGGGACCATCCACGACCTCATCGAAACCGCCGCGTCATTCGGCAGCGCCGGGCTCGTGGTTGTCGCGCTGTTCGGGTTGTTTACGCCGATCGGTGGGCCGGCGAGCGCATATGCGGCGCTTGTTACCGGATCGGCGGTCTGGGCTTTCGCATCGCAACTTGAACTCGTCGAAACGCCCTACCTTACAGGGGTTGCGGCGGCGGCATCGGTTTACTTAATACTCGCTATTGGAAGGAGTCGTTAATGCATTGATTCCGCCGAAACTAATTTTCTTGTCAAATCGTTTGCAAATCGGGGCCGAGCTGTTCCGCAAGCGACAGATGGTTAAGGCTTTTGCGCCTACATTGATGGTCAAGGCGGACGGAGCAGGGGCTCGCGTCCGGTACCCTCGGATCGCCGATGGGGCGGGTTCGGATTTTGCGCTGCGGCATTAAGTTCGGCTCTGGTCCAAAGGCGTTACGCGCCGGTAACAATGATCAATTGTTTCGGCCGGGGGCTTGCCGGAGGCTGCAAAAACCGGGCTTTTTGTGCGCCGCACAATCGCTGTTGGCCGGGGTGCGGCGCGGTACCTCATCGGCAGCGCACAATATTTCGGGATTAAAGGTCGGAGCAATAAGGGCCGGTTGCCTTTGTCGGGGATCAGAGCTCGCTCCAACTAAGTCGTTGTCCTGGTTCGTACTTCGGTGCCCGGGCGTGCGACGGGAGATCGGGGCGCACCTTCGTTCCAGCCGGAACTGAGGGAAGCCAAGCAAAATCGAGTTAACCGTGTTTGCCCAATCGCTTACGGCATTGGGTTTGCACGCAAAGTCTGCCCGCGTTACACAGTTGTGTCGGGCTCGAAGCAGGTTCGAATAACACGATGAATAACAAGACAAACAAGCTGACGTTCTTGAGCGGCCTTTCCTACAAAGGCGGGCGCGTTGGCGTGCTGCTCGTGCACAGCCTCGGCGGTACCCCGCTGGAACTCAAGTATGTCGCGCAAGGCTTCGCCCGTCAGGGCTACACGGTCGAGTGCCCGATGCTGCCCGGCATGACCAACGGCACAGACGTGCTGAGCCTGTCGCGCTGGCAGGACTGGTACGCGGAAGTCGAGCGCGTCTTCGACGATCTTTGCGAACGCTGCGACACCGTACTGGTGGGCGGGCTCTCGGCCGGAGCTGTGCTGGCGCTTCGGCTCGCTAAGGAGCGGCCCGATCAGGTCGACGGCGTTCTGGCCCTTGCGCCGACGCTGTGGCCGAACGGCTGGGCCGTTCCGTGGAGCTTCAACTTCTTCGGCCTGGTAACGCAGCGCTGGTTCGCGCGGCTGTTCCGTTTCAGCCAGCGTGCGCCTTACGGGATCAAGGACGAGCGCATCCGCAAGTTCATGGTCGACTCGTTCAAGGCCGAGAACCGGACGCTGGAAGAGGTTTACGCCCGGCCCGGCGTCATGGTGCTGGAATTCTGCCGGCTGGTGCGTGAAGTGAAGCGCGGCCTCAGCAACATCAAGGCGCCGACGCTGATCGCGCATCCGCGCTTTGACGATCAAAGCAACATCCGCAACGCGCTCACGTTGCAGCGCGACCTGGGCGGTCCCGTTGAGGCGATCATCCTGGACGACTGCTATCACATCGTCACGCTGGACCGTCAGCGCGACGTCGTGCTCGAGCGGGCACTGGACTTCACATCGCGTCAGATCGCCCGCGTTGAAGCTGCACGCCGGACGGCGTCGCCGAAGCGGCGCACGGCGGATGTCGTGGAGATCTCGGGCTGACGCCAGCCAAGTTACCGCGACACATGGCTGGCCGAGAGCCTCACAGACGATTTCGCAACAAAAAGCCCCCGGCGTGAGCCGAGGGCGGAATGTCGAAACGCATGCGGGATGAGGTGTCAGCCCTTGGCTCGTAAGCCCGCCCGGCCGGCCGCATCCCGGTCGCAACGCGGCAGGTCCTCCGGAGCTCTCGTCCAGTTGAGCGATCTGCCGAACAGTTTGACGCCGGCATAGCCGTAGACTTCGAGCTTCGTGCGGCTGAGCATGCGGATTTCGACGTTGTAGCTTTTGCCGACTTTCGGGTCGTAGACCCAGCCGTTGCCCCAGGCGCCATCGTCGAGCGGCTGAAGGTCGCCGAGGACTTGAATGCCGCAGATCGGACGGCCGTTCAGCCCTGGTTCGGGGTTGTAAACGTCTCGCAGCGGCTGGCCCTGCTCATTGTTCGGTTCCTTGAGCCACACGATATGACCGCACAGGCCTTTGCCGCATTCGCTGATCTCAACGGCGCCGCGACCGGTGTCATCATACCACATGCCGACTTCGGCGGGCGGTTGAGCGGCGGCTGGCGCCGCGAAAGCGAAGCACAAGGACGAAACCAGCGCTAGGCAGGTCAGCGGCATCCGTGCGCCGCGATGGAGAAGGGTGTTGATGTGGATTGCGTTCATTCGGGATCGGACCTCTTCTTTTGGCGGCGGAAGATTGAGCGATTACGTTACAACCATCAAAACGGCACAAAGTATGGATTTGCTCACGCGCGTTTTAAGAAACAATCAAGCTATCACGAAACAGCCCTCTCCCGAACATGATCGGGAACTGTTTCCGCTGCAAATTGTCTCGATATTACACGGTGTTGGCACTTTCTTAACTGAGCTCCATCAGGGTTGTGTTAGAAAGCCTCATGTACGGGATGCGATCAGTATGCACTATTCGCGCCAGAAAGTTCCAAAATTGGGCGGCGCTGCCGCGGCTTGTTAAAAAATCCTGAATTAAGCCCGCTGTGTGCACTGCAGCATCACCGCCGGTCGTTGAACCCGGTGCTGGTCAACAAGGATAGCCATCTGGTCTGCCGATGATATTCACGCTCGCCTTCCGTAACCTGTTCCACGATCGCGTCCGCTTGATGGTGACGCTGGTCGGGATTCTGTTCTCGATCGTTCTGGTGGCCGTCCAGCTCGGTCTCTACCTCGGCGCCAGCCGGATGATCACAGCCAATATCGACCACGCGAACGCGGATCTGTGGATCATGCCGTTCGGAGCGAAGAGCTTCGAGGACGGCGGTTTGCTGATGGGCTCGCGGGAGCGGCATCAGGCCTTGGCGACGCCGGGCGTCGAGAAGGTCACGCCGGTCGTCGTCCGGTTCAACGAGTGGCGCAAGCCGGCCGGCGGATCCACACGCGTTGTCGTCGTGGCCGCGGATGCCGAGGAAGGCGCTCTGGAGCCCGTCTCCTTGAAGAAGGGCACCTGGGAAGACATCAAGGCGCCGGCGGCAATCGCCGTTGACGAAACCTACCTCAGCGACCTCGGTATCGACGGGATCGGCGACACGGCGCAGATCGGCCCGAGCCGCGTAAAAGTCGGTGCCCTCACCTCCGGGGTGCGCTCGTTCACGCAGTCGCCCTACGTCTACATGCCGCTTTCACGCGGCCGCGAACTGGTCGGCGCGGCAGGCTCCGACCTCGCGACATTCCATCTCGTCAAGACGTATCCGGAAGCCGACGTTGAAAAGGTGCGCGACGAATTGATGAAGCGCCTGGAGGGCGCCGAGGTTCTCACGCAGAAGGAGTTCCGCGACCGCAGCCTCACGCAATGGCTGTTCCGGACCGGCGCCGGCGTGGCGCTTATCGGCGGCGCGCTGCTCGGCATTCTGGTCGGCACGGTGATCGTCGCGCAGACGCTCTATTCGAGTACCAAGGACCACATCAACGAATTCGCGACTTTGCGCGCGCTGGGGTCCTCTTCGGGTTACATTCACAAAGTCATCCTGACGCAGGCCGGCCTGAGTGCCGTTATCGGCTACCTGCTCGGCATGACGATCGCGGTGCTTGTCGTGTTCGCCAGTAAGGCGACGCCGCTGCCGATCATCATGACGCCCGAGCTTGCCGTCGGCCTATTCACGGTGACACTTTTCATGTGTGCGATTTCCGCAATCTCGGCGATCGTCAAAGTGACGAAGATCGATCCAGCTACGGTGTTCTCGAGATGACGAGCGAAGCGGTCCTCTCCGCCAGGGATATCGTCAAGGAACTGGGACGCGGGGCCGGCAGGGTCCGGGCGCTGAAAGGCGTCGACATGAGCCTGGTACCGGGCGAACTCACCTTGTTGATGGGGCCGTCGGGCAGCGGCAAGACGACCTTTCTTTCCATCCTCGGTTGCATCATGTCCCCGACCGAAGGGTCACTGGAACTCGCCGGGACGAAGACGGCGGGTCTGACGCCGGATGAACTTGCCAACCTGCGGCGCGATCACATCGGCTTTATCTTTCAGTCCTACAACCTGTTTCCGACCCTGACCGCCCTTGAAAACGTCCGAATTGCACTCGATGTGCGAGGGCAGAAGGGATACCAGTCCGCGCGGCGCTGCGAAGAGGTTCTGCGCGAGGTCGGGCTCGGACACCGGCTCAAGAACTATCCCAGCAATCTGTCCGGGGGTGAGCAGCAGCGCGTGGCCGTGGCCCGCGCCATCGTCTCATCACCGTCCGTCGTTCTGGCCGACGAGCCGACGGCGGCGCTCGACAGCGAAAACGGGCATGCCGTGATGGAGCTTCTGGCGCGCATCGCGCGGGAGCAACAACGCAGCGTGCTGGCGGTTACACACGATCCTCGCACGCTGCCTTATGCCGATCGCGTCGTGCGGATCGAGGACGGACTTATCGTCGGTGAGGAACGCAGGCCCGAAGGCCTCGACGCACCGGAAATCACCGATCTTACGAAAAGGCGGAAAGCGCATGCCTAAAGTCGATACAAACCTGTCCACCTTCCTGATCGCTCTGGCCATTGCCGGCGGCGTTCTGATGAGTTCGGTCGATGCTCCGAAATCCGATCGCGGGCTGGGCCTGGCGGGTTACTTCGGCGCATCCGCTGAAGCGCAAGGAACGGACGCGGCAAAGAAGCGGCCGCGTTGGGCAGCTTCCGCCACAGGCCGTGTGGAACCGGCCTCGGGCGCGGTCGAGGTCTCGGCGCTGGGCCGTGGCCGGATCGAAGAGATCTACGTTGAAACCGGCGATGTCGTTCAGAAGGGCGACCTCCTGGCACGGCTAGAAGACGAAGAACCAAAGCAGCGCGTTCTGGCGGCCCGGGCCGAAGCCGACGTCCGCAAGTTCGAGCGCGACGACGAGCAGGCAACGGGCCTGGCCCTCGACCGCCGCAACGCCGAAGACAAGGTCGAGGAACTCGCCCGTTCGCTGTTCAAGGCGCGGCGCGATTTCGAGGACGTGCTGGCCCTGCAGGAAAGCGGCGAAGCGCGCGAGAGCGACGTGAACGCCGCGCGCGATACGGTATCGAAGCTTGAGAAGGATCTGAAGGAAAAGCGTGCGGAACTGCGCAAACTCAACGCCGATCCGGCGATGCCGCTTCCTGACCGGCTCGACTCCTCGCTGACCATTGCGCGAACGGATCTGGCCATGGCGCGCGAGCAGTTCGAAAAGACCCGCGTCCTCGCGCCGTTCGACGGCACGGTCCTCAACGTCAATGCCCATGAGGGCGAAACCGCCGGCACCGGTGCGCCAGGGGCGATGTTCGTCTTCGGTGACGTAAGCAAGCTCAGGGTGCGTGCCGAAGTCGAGGAGCGCGATATCGCCAAGGTGCGGGTCGGCCAGAAGGCCGTGGTTCGCGCCGATGCATTCCCGGACCGGGACTTCGAGGGCACGGTGACGGAAGTCTCCGGCGCGCTCGGCAGCCCGCAGATCGCCACGCGCGGTCCGCGTCGCCCCAACGACGTCGATGTGCTTGAGGTCGTGGTGGACCTGGAAGGTTCGCCGCCGCTGATCACCGGGATGCGCGTGGACGTTTTCTTCCATCAGGAAGAAGCGGACGCGAAGAAATCCGCGTCGGCTTCGGCTTCTCTTTCGGAGTAAGCAGCTTGAGCCTTACACTTGTCTGACGCAAAGGCTGTGTGATCGGACGAACGGACGATTCGCAACGATAAATCGAAAAAAGCCCCGGTGGAGCGGTTCCACCGGGGCTTTTTCGTTATGGGGACGTATCGCCTTGGGCCGAGACCGTCAGGCGGAACGCGCCGCGGCGTCGATATGGCTTGCCAGCGCGGTGTCCATCGTCAGCCGGTCGGCCAGTTCCTGCAGGAACCGGCGCTCGCTAGCCGTGTCGGGATCGATGGCGAGGCGGGCCGCGGCATAGACCTGCGCCGCTTGCGCTTCCGACTTCACATCGGCGGCGATCTTCTCGACGCTTGCAGGATTATTGAGTTCCGCCGCCAGGAACTCCTCGGCTTGCGGATCGAGTTCCTCGCCGCTTTGCGTGAGGTTGGCGATGATCTTTTGCTGTTCGTCGGCGTCGATACGACCGTCGGCGGCGGCTGCAGCGATCATCGTCCGGATCATCAGCATCGCGTCGTCGTTAGATACCGCGTCGGCCTCGAAGCCAGAGCCCTGGGGCGGTGCCTCGATGTCGCCGTTGGCGGCGGCGTCGGCCGACTGACCGCCCTGGTAATTGCGGTAGGCTTTGTAGGCAAGGCCGCCGATGAGGGCGAGCGCGCCGAGCTTAGCGGCCGTTACCGCAGCCGAACGGCCGGTCTGCGTGCCGAGGATCAGCGCGCCGAGGCCGCCGAGTGCCGCTCCGGTCCCGAGTTTGTTGTTGGCAACCAGTTCGCGGAGCGAGGCCAGCAATTCCTCCGGGGATTTGCCGGAAAGCTGGCGCGATAGCTCGCCGAGACGGTCGCTCGCGCCGGTTGCCTGATCGATCTTCTGTGCGCCTTCCTGTGTGCCTTCCTTGGCCTGGTTGAAGAGGTCGCCGAGAACGTCGGTGATGTTGCGTCCGCCCGCGGCCGCTTTGTCGCCAGCCGATTGCGCGCCTTCGCCAAGCTTGCCGAGGAGGTCGCCGAGACCGCCACCGAGACCGCCACCGAGGCCGCCGCCCGAACCGCCTTCCGCGCCGCCTGTAGAGGAACCGGAGGAGGCGCTGCCGCCGCCGCCCAGGCGTCCCAGAAGGTCGCTGAGGGGATCGCCCTGCTGGCCCGAGGCGCTACCCGAGGACGGCACGGCATTGCGCAACAGGTCGCCAAGCCCGCCGCCGCCGGAGCCGAAAAGGTCGCTCAGGGGATCGCCCTGACGGCCGCTGACGTCGGACCCGCTTTTGCGGCCGCCGGTAACGAGCGACTCGAGAATGCTTTTTGCGTCGAACATGGCCAAATTCACTTTCGGAAACAGAAGGGGGTTGCGGCGCAACAGTACGGCGCACGGCAAGCGCCATCAACCGGTGCGCTATGGGTCTCGCCAAGAAAAGAGTTTCGTTTCGCGCGTGCGCTTACTCGGCCGGGTTTGGCCGACTTTCGACTTTCCCGGCGTCAGGTTCATCGGCCTTGCCGACGAACCGGGAGAAGACGCGCCAGACGGCAAGGCCGATATCGTCGATCAGCACGTAAACGGCGGGCACGAAAAGCAGGGACAGGAGCGTGGAGGATATGAGCCCGCCGATAACGGCGATGGCCATCGGCGCCCGGAACTCCCCGCCGGCGTCGAGCGCCAGCGCGGACGGAACCATGCCTCCGACCATGGCAATCGTCGTCATGACAATGGGGCGCGCGCGCTTGCGGCCGGCATCGATGATCGAGGCGTCCCGCTCCATCCCATGCTTCTGTTGTTCGACGGCGAAATCGACGAGCATGATGGCGTTCTTGGTGACGATGCCCATCAACATCAGGATGCCGATCACCACCGGCAGCGAAATAGGATTGCCGGTCAGTGCCAGCGCCACGATGGCGCCGCCGATGGAAAGCGGTAGCGAGAACAGGATGGTGATGGGCTGCAGGAAGCTGGAGAACAACAGCACCAGTACGGCATAGACCATCATCAGGCCGGCCCCCATGGCGTTGGCGAAGCCCTGGAAGACTTCCGCCATGATTTCCGCATCGCCGTACTGCTTCACGACGATCCCGGAGGGCAGATCCTTGGCGGCGGGTAGCGCCAGAGCGGCCTGTAGGGCATCGCCGAGCGGGGTCGTGCCGACGAGGTCGCCGCCGATGAGGATGCGGCGACGGCGGTCATAGCGGTCGATCGAGGTCGGGCCTTGCGAGAGTTCGAAGCGCGCGACAGCCGACAGAGGAACGGCTTCACCGGATGCGGTCGTGACGGTGAGGTTTTCCAGGAGCTGGCGGTCGCCGCGGGAGATATTCGGCAGCTTGACGCGGATCGGGACCTGGCGGTCGCCGATATCGAACTTGGCGAGGTTGGCGCCGATGTCGCCCAGGGTGGCGATACGCACGGCTTCGGAAATCGCCTCCGTCGTCACGCCGAGATCCGCGGCTATGTCGGACTTCGGGTAGACACGCAGTTCGGGCCGGTCGAGTTCGGCGGTCGAGACAACGTTGAGAAGCATCGGCAGGCGCTTGATCTGGCTTGTCAGGCGCGCCCCGACTTCCTCGACGACGTCGGGATCGGCGCCGGAGACGACGATCTGGAACTGGCGCTGGCCGTTGTCCTGGAGGAACCAGAAGCGCATATCGGGAAGGCCGTTCAGCATGGCGCTCAGGTCTTCCTGGATCTCGGCCTGCGTCTTCTCGCGTTCTCCCTTCTTGAGGAGGTTGATCACGAGGGTCGATTTGCGGACCTCCGCGCCTGAGCCGAGGATCGTCCCGCCGTTGACGAAAACGCTCTTGACGTTCGGGTTCTCGCGAATGCGCTCGGCGATGTCGCCGGTGATCTTCCTGGTTTCCTCCAGCCGGGTGCCGGGTGGCAATTCGACGGCAAGCAGTGCGCGGGCCAGATCCTCGGTCGGCAGGAAGCCGGAGGGAAGGAGATAGAACGAGCCGATCGATCCGGCGAAAATCATGAGACCGAGAAAAACCGAGGCGATGCGCCGTCGAACGGTCCAGCTCACGATCCGGGTGTAGAGGCGAATAAGCCAACCCTCGTGCTCTTCGGGTGGTGCCTCCTTCATGAAATACGCCGCCAGCAATGGCGTTATGAGACGCGCCACAAGCAGCGAGAAGAACACCGCGAACGCCACGGTCAGGCCGAACTGCTTGAAGTACTGCCCCGCGATGCCGCCCATGAAACTGACCGGCACAAAGACGGCGATGATCGTCACGGTAATGGCGATGACCGCGAGGCCGATCTCGTCTGCGGCCTCCAGCGAAGCGCGCCAGGCGGATTTTCCCATCCGCGTGTGGCGTACGATGTTCTCGATCTCGACGATGGCGTCGTCGACGAGGATGCCGGTGACGATGGTGATCGCGAGAAGCGACACAAGGTTCAGCGAGAAGCCGGCGGCGCTCATCGCCCAGAACGCTGGAATAATCGACAGCGGCAGAGCGATCGCGGCGATCACGGTCGCGCGCAAATCGCGCAGAAACAGAAACACGACAAGAACGGCGAGAGCCGCCCCTTCCAGAAGCGTCTTCATGGTCGCTTCGTAGGTGCCGACCGTGTTGTCGACGGTATTGTCGATGCGTTCGATGGAGGCTTCGGGATAATCGGCGCCCAGTGCGTCGATCTCTTCGGCGACGGCGTCGGCCACGCCGGTATCGCTTTCGCCCTTTGCCCGCGATACCGCGAACGCAACGACGGGCTCTCCATCGACAAGGGCAAAGGTGCGCGGCTCTTCCCAGGTGTCGGTGACGGTCGCGATCTCGTTGAGGCGGATGTTGCGGCCGCCGGGCAGCGCGATCGAGGTGTTGGCGAGATCCTCGACCGACTTCTTGCCCGCGAGTGTGCGGATCGCCTGTTCGCGCTCGGCGATCTCGCCGCGTCCTCCTGCGAGGTCAACGTTAGTGGCGCGAACCTGCCGGTTCACTTCGCCAGCGGTGAGGCCGAGTGCGAGTAACCGGTCGGGGTCCAGGGTGATGTGGATTTCCCGCGTGACGCCGCCAATGCGGTCGACCGCGGAAACACCGCCGACGCTCTGAAGACGGCGCTTGATCGTGTCGTCAACGAACCACGATAGCTCTTCGGGCGACATGGAGGGCGCGCGAACGGCATAGGTGACGATCGGCAGCCCTTCGATCTGAATACGCTGGATAATCGGTTCTTCGATGGTACGCGGCAGGTCGCTGCGGATGCGGGCGACCGCATCCTTGACGTCGTTCAGGGCCCGGTCGGCGTCGATCTCCAGGCGGAACTCGACCATGGTGACCGATTGGCCTTCGGTCAGCGTGGTCGTCTGATGCTTGACGCCGGTGACGCCGGCAACGGCGTCCTCGATCTTCTTGGCGACCTGGGTTTCGAGTTCCGAGGGGGCGGCGCCTGACTGCGTGACCATCACCTGGATGACCGGAACGTCGATGTTCGGGAACCTGGTGATCGGAAGCGACAGGAAGCTGAGCCAGCCCAGCACCATCAGCACCAGGAACAGCACCAGCGAGGGAATCGGATGCCGTATCGACCAGGCAGAAATGTTCATTTGGTCGCCTCGCTCAGACGGCGCGCGTCGCCGTCGTCGGCGTCGTTGGCGGGTTCGATCGGACGCACGGCGTCTCCGTCCCGCAGGAAGGTGCCGGCCTTAGCGACGACTTTCGTCCCCGCTTCGAGCCCCTTGCGGATCTCGATCTGGCCGTCGTCCGCGAGGCCCGTTTCGACGGCGGTCGAGTGCACCTTGCCACCGTCGACGCGCTGCACGAAAGGCTTGCCGTCGTCGTAAAGTACCGCCGACAGGGGGATCGCGAGGCCGGAACTCTCGGATGTCCTGACGAGCGCGCGGCCAAAGGCGCCGATCCGAAGGGCCGGGTTGGCGCCGAGGAAAATGCGAACTTCGCCAAGTCGGGTCTTCGGATCGATCTGCGGGGAGATCAGCCGCACGACACCATCGACATCGCCGGCTCCGGCGACGGAAACGACGGCCTTCTGGCCTGAGCGCATGCTCGCAAGCTTCGGTTCGGTTACTTCGGCTGCGAACTCGATCTCCGCGTCGCGCGCGATTTCGAACAGCGGTTCGCCGGCCGCAGCGGCGAGCCCGCCGACGCGAGCTGTACGCTTGGTCACGAGGCCGCCCGAGGGGGCGCGGATCTCGGTTTTCGACAGTCGCCACTGGATGTCGCGGCGCTGGGCCTCCAGTTCCGCCTTTTCGGCCTTGGCGACGGCAATGCCATCACGCGCGGTGGAAAGTTGCGCGCGCGCGCTCGTGGCTGCGGCGCGGCGCTGGTCGAACACGGCGTCGGAGAGGATCTTGCGCTTCTGAAGGGGGCGCGCGCGGTCGAGTTGCGACTGGGCTTCCTCCAGCACCGCCTCGGCCTCGGCAACGCGGCTTTCGGCTTGCGCAATTCCGGCGTCGGCACGTTTCAACGTCGCTTCGTTGCGCGCCAGTTCGACCTTCAGCGTTTCCTGTTCGAGGGTCGCTAGCACGTCGCCTTTTTCAACGAGGTCGCCAACATCGGCCTTGAGGCCCACGACCCGAAGACCGTTCACTTCCGGCGCGATCAGGATTTCTTCGCGAGCGACCAACGTCCCCGTGACCATCAAGCGTTCGACAAAGGTGCGCTGAGCCGCATTCGCCACGGTGACGGCCGGAGCAAGAGACGAAGCTCCTTTTGTGCTGCTCTTGGCAACCGCGGCTTCGGCCTTGTCCTCGGTGAGGTCGCTTAAGGCGTCCTTCGCCGTGCGGATCGTCTCTCCGCCGGCGCGCTCGATTCCCTGCCAGTCGAAGTGGCCGGTGCGCAGGTCGACGTAGCCGGTTGCCTGCAAGCCGGCGACGGCGGCAGTCAGGACGGCAATCGTCAAAATGAGCCAAGTTCTCATGACGTTTTCTCCGTCTCCAGCCGGTTGACCGGCTTCGAGATCGTTTGGTGTTCCTCATCCGGCTCGGCGGTGCCCGGCAGGGCGTTACGCCCGGTCTGCGGGTCGACAGGGTTCAGGAGCCGGCTGATCGTGTTCATGACGCTCGGCATGATGGCGCCGGCATCGAAGGAGGGATCGAAGGCGCGGCGCATGAAGAGCCCCTCGCCGATAAGGCAGAGCATCAGGGCTGTCGTTGCGGCATCCTGTTCGGGGCGGATGCGGCCATCCTCGATCGCGGCCCCGATCACTTCGGTGAGGCTGTCACGGACGTGGCGGTCGCAGGCGGCGAAGATCTCGGCAATGCGTGGATTCCGGGTCGCCTCGGCGGCGATTTCGAGGTTGAGAACGCGCTTATGGTGCGGGTCCTCCAATGCGTAATATTCGCCGAGCGCAGAGATGGCCGCGGCGAGGTCGGGGGCCGTGGAGAGTTCGGCGAATTGCTCGGTCAGGCGGGCTCTGTCACGGGCGACAATGCCGGCGATCAGGTCTTCCTTGGACTCGAAATGCCCATAGAGCGCACCGGCGCTGATCCCCGCCTCGCGGCAGATGTCGGCGGTCGTCGTACGGTGGAATCCCGCGCGCGCAAAGCACAGTTCGGCGGCGTCGAGGATATGCTCGCGGCGCGCTTCCAGGGTTTCGGGCTTTAGCTTCGGCATTTTGAACCGTTGGAGTTTTCGGGGCAGCCAGGTGGCGGCGGCGTTTGCTCGCGCCCGGGCTGAGTGTTTTCGAACTGTCACAAAACGAGCGCTCGTTTTATTTGCGGGATCGATACGGCCTTTTCAAGGCGTTTGGCAAGCTCGATCGCGCCCTCTTCGGGTGTGCGCTGTGTCGCAGGTCGGCGCAGCCCGCCGATGCGGCAGGTGCCGGGACAAAATCGGATTGGCGATAATTACGGGTTGAGCTGATCGGGCGCTATTCCGCTGGGAACAGCGCTGCAAGGCTTTTCACGACAACGGTGCCGGCTGGCCGACGATGAACGCTGCGAGACGTGCGAACCGCATCAGCCGGTGTTCTTGAAGCCCGATATCAGTCCTTGCGGCATGGGCGGCCCTTGAAGGTGCAAACGGTGCCCTCCGGCCCGGCAATGCAGCGCTCTGTCGTGTCGTTTGCTCTTTTCCAGTTGGCGTAGGGGTCGCCGAGTGCCGGTATCGAGCGCACCTTGGCGCGCCAGTTGGCGTGCGCCTTGATCCGGGCGAGCCATTCGTAACTGGCCGGTTCGCCGCTGGCGAAAACGGGATCGTCGACGCACGTTGCCGCCCGAACCGGCGCAGCCGCGACAATAACTGCAGCGGTCGCGGCTGCGAGCCGTGCGGCCGTCGGCGTCGGAAACGATTGGGCGCTGGGCGTGGGCCGCCGATCGCGGGGCATTGCAGTACTTTCGAGTTGTCAGGCAGGGAGATCGAACCGTTGATCCCAGTCTAGAACTGGCTGATCCAGTTCAGGGTGGCATATGCGGAACGCTCTTCGCGAAAGTCACCGATGAAGCCTGCGGATGCGGAGACCTCGCCACCGAACCATTCGTACCGGGCGAAAGCCCCCAGGCGGGCATAGTCCATCGGTTCGGTGCGAAAGTTCAAGTGCTCTTCGCCGACCTTATAGTCGCCCTGGCGATCCATGTTGAAGCCGGCTTCGGGTCCCAGAGAGAGGTTTGGCGTCAGCCTGTATCCGAGCCGGCCGCGTGCGGAGCGCGTCCGGTGTGCCTGCGACCACGACAGATCGATGGCTGCGAAGGCGTTGTCGGACAGGTTGAACCAGAACTCGGCGACGCCCTTGAAGCCGACTGCCGGACCCTGAACGTGGTTGTTGGCATCGAACGGATGAATGCGGTGATCGACATAGGAGACGCCGGCAAAAAGCTTCAGGATCAACGGGTCCAGCCGCCAGAGATAGCCGACCAGCGCATCCGCGAAGGTGGTTTCAGCGCGGTAGTCCTCGGCGGTCAGAGTCTTCGTGTCGAAGGAGGCGTAGCGGTATTGGCCGTACCCGGAGACGAGGCGCGCGCGCAGACCGGTGGCATGAATGTCACCGAACGGTGCCAGCGTGGTGCCGCTATACAGAAGCCAGAACGTATCGCCCGCGTCGGCTCCGGCCCAGACTTCGTAATGGCGATCGCCGGGTGCCTCGGGGTCCGATTCGGCTTCGTTGGCGTGGGCGGCGAAGGAGAGGGCGAGGAAGAAGGTCGCAGCGAGGCTCGCGAGGACGTTCCAGGCCATCCCTCGCCGGCGCAGCGCCGCGGGGCGGGGATGCAACTCGGTCTGCGGACTGGGAACAACTTGCACGGAAACTCTCGACGCGACGCAACAAAAAGTTGAAAAGCAAACGTGTTACGATAGTTAATCGTCTGTAGACGTCGAGTGTCAACAGATTATCCACACCGATACTATGCGCAACTACTTTGAGAGGCTGAATATTCTCCCATTCAATCTCAGGTTGTTATTGGTTTGACACCTTTTTTGACTTGACTTGCCTGGGTCTAAGGCATTCTCAAAAGCCTCCTACTAAAGTTTGAATTATTGCGATGCATCAAGGTTGCGCGGCGACTCGTATGCTCTATATCTCACTCAACCGCGAAAGCCGTCGCGTCGTCATTCGTCAGGAGGAAGCAATGAATTATTTCAGCAATTTCAATGCGCTGTCGTCCAGTCCCATGGGCCGCCTCATGGAGCAGGTCTACTCCTCGCCGCAGGAGGAAGCGTCGTCCTCCATGCAGGCAGGGCTCAAGTCTATTGCGCGCTGCCAACTTGAAGTCTGGGGCCTCGCAAGCCGCCAGACTCGGGCCTCTCTCGGACTCTTCACGCAACTCGCCACCTGCGGCACCCCACAGGATGCGATGAAGGCTTATGCGGACTACTGGCAGTCCGTATTCCTCGATTCCGCCGATACAACGCATCGGCTCGCGGCTCAGTTGGGTGCTTCCGTGCCGGTGGAAGCCAGCGGGTCCGATGAGAAGCGGACTCCCGTACCGACAATCCTGACCGGTGAGATCCGGGAGCGTACATCGCGGCGCCAGCTCAACGGAGTTGCCGGCGGCGAAGAGGCGCGGGTCTGACGCGAAGGTCCGTATGAAGGACGTTGAGCCAACCGGTGGGAAACTTGCGCGCTGATTTTCGCAACGTCCTCTCGCAGATCGCAGGGAAGAAAACTTGGGCGTCCGGCCTTGTGCTGGGCGCCTTTGTCGGCGTGGCGGCCTTAGCGGCAGCCGGTTTCGGCGTGCCCGGGGGCTTGAAGCAAAAGGCGCCTTCGAACGATTCCGTGGTCCAAACGGACAGCGCCGGGAAAGACGAAGCGGGGCATATCTCGCCGCTTCCGGTGATCGAAGGGGTGATCCGCTTGAGATATGCCGACATGCGGCATATCTCGCCCGACGAACTCGGAGATCTTGAGCAGAACGCCGATGTCGTGCTGCTCGACGTGCGAGAACCGGCCGAATTCGCCGTGAGCCACCTCGGCAACTCAAAGCGCGTCAGTCCGGAGGCGACGGCCGAACAGGTCCTGTCGCAGGCTGGCGATGTCCAGGGAAAAACGGTTGTTGTTTATTGCTCGGTCGGGGCCAGGAGTTCGAAGCTCGCCCGCCGGGTGGCCGCACGGTTGAAGCAGGCCGGGGCCGAGGCGGTCTACAACCTGAGCGGCGGAATTTTTCGATGGCACAATGAGCGGCGGTCGCTCGTGGACGGCGCCGGGCAGACGACAGACGCCGTACACAAGTTCGACGATTACTGGGGCAAACTCCTGCGCCGCCAGGAGAAGGCCGTTCTGCCGCTAACTGGCGAGTAACGCCGGCAGCGGTTCATAGCCTCATAAGGAACGGCACGAGGCTTCAGTCAAAGCCCGAAAACCAAGCCTTATCCAGCGTTTACGGCCGCCTTCGAACCGTTACAGTTTGCCAACCGCGTCGTTGAACCCGGAAAGCGAAATCGGAATGCCGATGCCTGCTTCCTCCGTCTGGAAAATAATGAAGATGGCCTGGTCTCCGGTCGTCAGCTTTTTCACCAGTTCGCCGTCGACGGTGACCTGCGCGTAGCAGGCGAACGAGTGACAGCGGCGGAACGGCGCGTTGCCGATGTCCTTGCCGTCGATCTTCAGGCCGAGACCGCGCGGCAACAGCACACCCAGCGGTGCGAATACCCTCAAAACCTGCGTTCCATCGGTGAATTTCTGGAAATAGACGGTCAGGCCCACGTTCTTGCGGTCTTCCGCCGTGACGCTCTGGACAACGGCGCAGACTTCGTCGCTGGCGCCTGGCGGCGGCGGTTTGCACACCACCTGCCAATCGCCGTGCTGGGACCGCACTTTGCCGTCCCGGCTTTGAGCCGCCGCGTCGTTCGATCCGGCGCCGACGCAGACCGCGGCAGCCAGCGCGACGACGGCGAGGGTGCCGATGCGTGTGCCAGCGCGCCCAAAGGCAAGAAATCTCGATGTGATCGTTGCGGCCATTTTCAAATATTCGGCTCCCGCCTGAGTGAGTCTGTGCCGTGCGAAGGGGGCTGGACCGTCCATCCGGGCGACGTCCAGCCACGCGCCAACCGTCGCTGCGTTTTTCGAACGAAAAAGAAGCGCGTGGTTCAAAGCTCGACTTTAGGATCTTCCCCCGCGCTCGCTTCGGGCAGGAAAGCGGCCAAATTGGGACGTTTTGACCGTTGCGCGCGATTGGGTGCAGCGGCTAGGTGTGTCTTTGATAGGGATCATGTTCGCAATCCTAGTGCGGTTATGCCGCATCGAAGTTGACTTGCGCGACAAGGATTGCTTTTGATGAATGCGTGCGTGCGCCTTCAAGCCACATGACAACAAAACGGTCAGGGTTGCCGGATAATTCGGCAGGCTCGTGGCAAGGGTATTGACCGCCGTCCGAACGTCTCGAAAACAAAACTCGGACACGGCGGAGAACGACGAAAACAGGGGGCCCGAAAAGGGCAAGCTAGGGAGCGAATGATGCTGAAGCGACTGCTTGGCACGCTGACGGGTGCCGGTGCCGCCGTGGCGGCTGTGATGGCGGTATTTGCCGCGCCGGCTCTGGCGGAGGTCTACGGACAGCCCGTGGACGGCCAATACGGACTGCAGACTCCGGTTACGGAAGTCGCCCAGGGTATCAGCGACTTCTACGACCTCGTCACTTACATCATCATCGCCATCACGATCTTCGTTCTGGCTCTGCTGCTGTACGTGATGTTCCGCTTCAGCGAGAAGAACAACCCGACGCCGTCGCGGACCACGCACAACACCTTCATCGAAGTTGTGTGGACCGTGGTGCCGATCATCATTCTCGTTCTGATCGCCGTTCCCTCGTTCAAGCTGCTGAACCTCCAATACTCCTATCCGAAACCGGATCTGACCATCAAAGCCGTCGGCTATCAGTGGTATTGGTCGCACGAGTATCCCGACCAGGGTGGCTTCTACTTCGACAGCTACATGCTGGACGACGACTCGCGGCAGGAACTCATCGACCAAGGCATCGATGCTCCGCGCAACCTCGCCGTCGACAATGAAGTCGTCGTGCCGGTCAATAAGGTCGTCCACGTTCTCGTGACGGCGGCTGACGTCTTGCACAACTGGACCATTCCGGCCTTCGGATCGAAGACCGACGCCGTTCCAGGGCGTGTGACCGCGACTTGGTTCAAGGCTGTCCGCGAGGGCGTCTACTACGGCCAGTGCTCGGAGCTTTGCGGCGTCAACCATGCCTTCATGCCGATCGCCGTTCGCGTTGTGAGCCAGGACGTCTTCGATGCTTGGGTCAAGGCGCGGCAGGACGACGACGAGGACAAGGCGCTCGAAATTATCCGCCAAGCTGCTCTCGATCAGCAGAAAAAGGCCAGTCAGGTCGCCAACGCGGAGTAATCAGTAAGGGGAGACTGCCGGCTTGACGCGCACCTCGGTCCCGTCGGCCGGCAAACGAATACGACAACGCGGCAGCAATGCCGGCAAAGAACCAGTAGCCTCAAGGGGAACGGACTGATGGCAACAGCCCAGGCTGGATACAACGAGAACGGCGCGCCGACGAGTTTCGTCAAGCGCTGGCTCTACTCGACGAACCATAAAGACATCGGCACGATGTACCTGATCTTCGCAATCTTTGCGGGTGTGATCGGCGGCGCGCTGTCGGTGGCCATGCGCATGGAGCTTCAGGATCCGGGCCTTCAATGGTTCGCGAACCCGCACATGTTCAACGTCTTCGTGACGGCTCACGGTTTGATCATGGTGTTCTTCATGGTCATGCCGGCGATGATCGGCGGTTTCGGCAACTGGTTCGTACCGCTGATGATCGGTGCGCCGGACATGGCGTTCCCGCGGATGAACAACATTTCGTTCTGGCTGCTGCCGGTTGCCTTCATCCTGCTTCTGATGTCGATGTTCGTTGAAGGTCCTCCCGGACAGAACGGCGTTGGCGGCGGCTGGACGCTCTACCCGCCGCTCTCGACGACGGGTCAGCCGGGGCCGGCGATGGATTTCGCGATCCTGTCGATGCACATCGCAGGCGCTTCGTCGATCCTCGGTGCGATCAACTTCATCACCACCATCTTCAACATGCGCGCGCCGGGCATGACCCTGCATAAGATGCCGCTGTTCGTCTGGTCGGTGCTGGTGACCGCATTCCTGCTGCTTCTGTCGCTGCCCGTGTTCGCCGGCGCCATCACGATGATGCTGACGGACCGCAACTTCGACACGACCTTCTTCACGCCTGCCGGCGGCGGTGACCCGGTGCTCTATCAGCACCTGTTCTGGTTCTTCGCCCACCCGGAAGTCTACATCCTCATCCTGCCGGGCTTCGGCATCATCTCGCAGGTCGTCTCGACCTTCTCGCGCAAGCCGGTCTTCGGCTACCTGGGCATGGCCTACGCCATGGTCGCCATCGGCGTCGTCGGCTTCATCGTGTGGGCCCACCACATGTATACCGCCGGCATCTCCGTCGAGACCCAGGCCTACTTCGTCTTCGCGACGATGGTTATCGCGGTGCCGACCGGCGTGAAGATCTTCTCCTGGATCGCGACGATGTGGGGCGGGTCGATCTCGTTCCGCCTGCCGATGATCTGGGCGCTGGGCTTCATCTTCCTGTTCACGGTGGGCGGTGTGACCGGCGTCATGCTGGCTAATGCCGGCGTCGACCGCGCACTGCACGACACCTACTACGTGGTCGCTCACTTCCACTACGTGCTGTCGCTGGGCGCCGTGTTCTCGATCTTCGCGGGCTGGTATTACTGGTTCCCGAAAATCACCGGCAAGATGTACTCCGAGTTCTGGGGCCGCCTGCACTTCTGGCTGACCTTCATCGGTGCGAACATCCTGTTCTTCCCGCAGCACTTCCTCGGCGCCGCCGGCATGCCGCGCCGTTACGTGGACTATCCGGACGGCTATGCCTTCTGGAACCAGGTCTCCTCCATGGGCTCTTACATCACGGCTCTGGGTACGCTCTGCTTCCTGATCGGTGTCTTCGTCGCGGTATCGCGTAAGAAGAACGTCGCGGAGAACCCGTGGGGCGAAGGGGCGACGACCCTGGAGTGGACCTTGTCCTCGCCACCGCCCTACCACTGCTTCGAGACGCTGCCGAAGATCAAATCGACGGCACATCACTGACGGAAACAGGACTGGGCGGCGGTGACTTCACGTCACCGTCGTCCGGCGCCGGTTGCGATGGTTTCGAAGCGTTCCGCTCGAGGTCGAAGGCCCAGGGCGGATTAGCGCAGAAGATCTCGGGATGCGGTGAGCGTTCGAAACCTCACCGCACTCCGTCACGACCACGCGGGAGGAGCCGTCGGCCTCAGCCGATGCATTGCGTAGGGCCGGCCGCCACCGAGAGCGGCGGCGACAATCGAAAGATAAGACAAGAACAATGATCGACAGTCGGGTAGGAACGCTGAACTCAGGGGCACCCGCCGAGAGCGCCGCGCAGATCGTGACCGATCCGGCCGTCGGCGACTTCTTGGCTTTGATGAAGCCGCGTGTGATGTCGCTCGTCGTCTTCACCGCGCTTGTCGGCATGCTGGCCGCGCCGGGCGGAATTCATCCTATTCTCGGCTTCATCGCCCTGTTCGCGATCGCCGTGGGCGCCGGCGCTTCCGGTGCGCTCAATATGTGGTACGACGCCGATATCGACCGCCGCATGGCGCGGACCGCGGCGCGCCCCATCCCGCGCGGTCGGGTGACCGAAGACGAGGCGCTGACCTTCGGAACGGTGCTTTCTATTACTTCGGTTCTGACGCTCGGTGTCCTGGTGAACTGGGTGGCTGGCGGTCTGTTGGCGCTGACCATCGCGTTCTACGTGTTCGTCTACACGATGTGGCTGAAGCGTTTGACGCCGCAGAACATCGTCATCGGTGGCGCGGCAGGCGCTTTCCCTCCGATGATCGGGTGGGCCGCTGTGACCGGCGATGTGTCGATCGAGAGCATCGTCCTGTTCCTGATCATCTTCATGTGGACGCCGCCGCATTTCTGGGCCCTGGCGCTCTATCGCTGCCGCGACTACGAGCGCGTTGGCGTGCCGATGCTGCCGGTCGTGGCCGGCCTCGACGAGACGCGCCGTCAGATCGTTCTGTACTCGCTCTTGCTGGTGCCGGTGGCCATCGTGCCGTCGTTCATCGGGCTCGGCGGGATCGTTTATCTCGCGACGTCGATCGTCCTGGGCGCGATCTTCCTCTGGCTTGCCTACAAGGTGTACCGGGTTCGCGAGGGCCGGGAGGCTGACAAGGTGGCGAAGCGGCTGTTCGTGTTCTCGATCTTCTACCTGTTCGCGCTGTTTGCGGTGCTGCTCGGCGAACATGTCGCCGTGAACACGATGGCGCTGTTCGCGTAGCTTGAGACGACGGCTCGGGCGCTTAACGCGTACCACACGGGCCAGGAATGGCGATGCTTTGGGTTTAAGACGGCGTGTGCGGCGAAGCCGCGAAATCGCGCCGGTGGACGTCAGGATCAGCTTCGCACCCATCGGGGCAGCGAATGCGGTAAGGAAACGGAATGACTGACGACGGGAAGCAGGATCGCGAGCGGGCCACGGAAGGCGAAAGGACGAAGCGCCAGCGCGTGCGCTCGATCGCCATCGCTGTGGGTCTCGCAGTACTCGTGGTCCTGTTCTACGCGGCGACGATCGTGCATCTGGGCGGCAATGCCCTTAAACGGCCCTTCTGATCTTTTGGCGCTCTCGCGGCGCCGCGAGTTCCAGAGACGAGAAACGACGGACGAGTGAGCCACATGAACGGAAGCGGAACCGACCCGGCCGATGCCATGAAGCGCAAGCACCAGCGCGTCGCGTTGATTTGCGCCGCAGCCGCTGCTTGCATGATTGGCCTGTCTTACGCCGCCGTTCCGCTTTATCAGATTTTCTGCCGCGTGACGGGCTTCGGCGGGACGCCCCAGGTGGCCGCGCAGCCTTCCAGCCGCGTTCTGGACAAGACCATCACGATGCGCTTCGACGCGAACACCTCGAAGAAGCTGAAGTGGAAGTTCGAGGCGGTCGAGCATACGATGCAAGTCAAACTCGGCGAAAACCGTTTGGCTTACTACCGCGCCACAAACATCTCGGACCGGCCGCTCACGGGGACCGCGACGTTCAACGTCTCACCGGACTCGGCGGGCATCCACTTCAACAAGATCGAATGCTTCTGCTTTACCGAGCAGACGCTCCAGCCCGGCGAGAGCATCGATATGCCGGTGTCGTTCTTCGTCGCACCCGAAATCGCCGACGATCCGAACGCCAAGCAGATCTCGCAGCTCACGCTGTCCTATACCTTCTATCCGACCAAGCCGAGCAAGACCGCGAACACCTCGGCTCCCGCCGAAGCGGCAAACAAGGCGCGCGGGGGATGAAGCGATAGACCTACGACCGGGCGGTTATCGGGCAGAGATGCTTGAGCCTTCGGGACCAAAGAACCGGACGACGACACATTGGACTTTCCGGCGGTAAAAAACAAAGCGCCGCCATCTGAACACTATCGAGGGAACACGGGAGAGCACCATGGCTGACGGCCACGCTAAACATCACGACTACCATCTCGTCGATCCAAGCCCCTGGCCGATCGCCGCTTCGGTTGCCGCGCTCGGCACGGCCATCGGTGCCATCGCCTGGATGAAGACTTCTTCAGGCGGCCTTTGGGGGATCACCGGCCCTTGGCTCTTCCTCATCACCATGACGGCGCTCTGCTTCGTAGCATACCGCTGGTGGGCGGATATCGTTCGCGAAGCACATAACGGCGACCATACGCCCGTGGTTCAGCTTCACATGCGGTACGGCATGATCATGTTCATCGCCTCCGAGGTGATGTTCTTCGTCGCATGGTTCTGGGCGTACTTCGATGCGGCGCTGTTCCCGTCGGGCGTCTACACGCCGGAAAACGTTACGCAGGCCATCGGTCTCGTGCAGCGCGATGAGCTGACCGGCGGTCACTGGCCTCCCGCGGCGACCGAAAACTTCACGAGCACCTTCGATCCGTGGGGCCTGCCGCTGATCAACACGCTGATCCTGCTGCTTTCGGGTGTGACGGTGACGTGGGCGCACCATGCGATGCTCGAGAACAACCGCAGCCAGCTGATCTGGGGCCTTGTCTGCACGGTCGCGCTTGGCATGATCTTCACCGCCTGCCAGGTCTATGAATACGGTCATGCGGCCTTCAACTTCTCCGGTCACATCTACGGCGCGACGTTCTTCATGGCGACGGGCTTCCATGGCGCGCACGTCGTCATCGGCACGATCTTCTTGTTCGTATGCCTGCTCAGAGCCATGCGCGGTCACTTCACGCCGAAGCAGCACTTCGGCTTCGAGGCGGCGGCCTGGTATTGGCACTTCGTTGACGTGGTCTGGCTGTTCCTGTTCGCCTCGATTTACGTCTGGGGCGCCGGGGCCAATGCCGGCGCAGGGCACTAATCGAGCGTCACGCTTCGGGGCGTGGCCGATTGGCCGGCCCCCTTCGTGCGCCTTAAGCGTTTAAGCGCCGCCGGTGCCCGGCAATGAAGGAGAATTGAAACGAGGGCGGCGAGCGGGCCGCCCTTGTTGTTTGGGAAAGCGGCCCGCAATAAATCGGATGCGAGGCGGGTTGTGCCGGGATCTTTTGGCGGACGGCCCATGCCCCGTAGAAGAATGGAAGCGCTGAAATGCCGGATACGAGCGGATCGGACGAAAAGCGGGCGAGCGTTTCACCGCTTTATTCGGGGTTGTTCGCGAAGTGCCCGCGGTGCGGGAAGGGACCGCTGCTGCAGACGTTTCTCAATCTGCGCGAGAAATGCTCGTCGTGCGGGCTCAATTACGCGTTTGTCGATACAGGCGACGGCCCGGCGATCTTCGCGATCTTCATCCTTGGGTTCGTCGTGCTCGGCGGCGCGCTTTGGGTGGAATTCAATTTCGAGCCTGAACTCTGGGTTCACGCCGTGCTCTGGGGAATCGTTACGCCAATTCTGGCTCTCGGTCTCCTGCGCTTCCTGAAATCCATGCTGATCGCGCTTCAATATACCTATAAGGCGGAAGAGGGCCGGCTGGTCGACAAGTGACCCTTTTCGAAGGCCGTTCGGTCGATGTTCGCCCTTGGCCGACGTGCGGTCCACGGTTCGGCCGCTCCGGGCATTTTAAAAGCCGTCAGATCGCAAGAGGTGGGAAAGTATGGCTGAAGCGGGCGCGATACGCGGGCTGTTGTGGCCGACGCTCCTCAGTGTGGCCGGGCTCGCTATTCTGATCGGCCTGGGAACATGGCAGTTGCAGCGCAAGGCTGAAAAGGAGGCGCTGATCGAGCGGATCGAGGCGCGGCGCAGCGGTGAGCCTATGGCGCTTACGGCGGCGCTGGAGCAGCAAGCTGCCGACGCGCTCGATTACGACCGCGTTACCGTCACGGGCCGCTACATCCCTGGAAAGATCCGCTTCTATTACGCTCCGCAGCCGCAACTTGGCCCGGGCTACGATGTCTATCAACCGCTGAGCTATGCGCCCGGCAAGGTCGTCTGGGTGAACCGGGGCTTCATTCCTGAACGCGTGCGCAGCGACAAGGTGCAGTGGCGGGCACCGGAGGGCGAGGTTACGGTGACGGGGACCGCGCGACGACCTGCCGAACCGGGCACCTTCACGCCAGAAAACAACGTCGAGGGTAACGTCTGGTATTGGCGGGACCTCGCCGGGATGCACCGGTCGGCGTTTCCGGACGGCGCGGCTGACTACGAGGCGGCACCGGTGTTTGTTGTGCAGGAACCCGAGAAGCGGCTTTCCGACATCGACCGGGCGCAGCTTCGTGACGAAGGCTGGCCGCGGCCGGGGGTGAGCCGTCTGGTGATTTTCAACCGCCATCTGGAGTACGCCTTGACCTGGTACGGGCTCGCTTTAACGCTGGTCGGCGTCTATGCGGCCTTTATCTGGACACGGCTGAAAGCCCGGCCTCGGACGGCCTGACCGGCGCCCCGACGCCGCGGGCGGGGCGCGGAAAGGCGGGCTTGTTGTCCGCACTCCTTTCCGATTAGGTTGCCCGGCCGGCGCGCCGCCCCCGATGCGGCGCGAAATCCGTGCGCAAGCCCGCATCAAGCCGGGGAGATCCCGGGTCGCAGACCCTTTCCGCAATTGCGAGAGACCCAAGCCGTTGCACTACATTTCCACCCGGGGCGAGGCTCCGGTCCTCGAATTCGAAGACGTTCTGCTCGCCGGTCTCGCCCGTGACGGCGGCCTCTACCTGCCCGAAACGTGGCCAAGCTTTGATCCTTCGCGCATTGCGGGTTTCGCGGGCCGGCCGTTCGCCGAAGTCGCCGCCGAGATCATCCATCCGTTCGTCGGTTCGACGGTGGGACGCGCGGCGCTCAACGAGATGGCGACGGCGGCCTACGATACGTTCGGGCATCCGGCCGTTACGCCGCTGGTCCAGATCGACCGCAACCGCTTCGTCCTCGAACTTTTCCACGGACCGACGCTGGCGTTCAAGGACGTGGCGATGCAACTCCTGGCGCGGCTGATGGATCACGTGCTGCAGAAGCGCGGCGCCAAGGCCACCATTATCGGGGCGACCTCGGGAGATACCGGCGGCGCGGCCATCGAGGCGTTTCGCGGCGCCGGAAATGTCGATGTGTTCATCCTGTTCCCGGAGGGCCGCGTCTCTGACGTGCAGCGCCGCATGATGACCACGCCGGGTGAAGCCAACGTGCATGCCGTGGCGGTGCGCGGCACCTTCGACGATTGCCAGGCACTGGTGAAGGCGATGTTCAACCATCATGCCTTCCGCGACAGGGTTCAGCTTTCCGGCGTCAATTCGATCAACTGGGCACGGATCGTCGCGCAAATCACATATTACTTCGTCGGCGCGGTCGCGCTGGGTGCGCCGCACCGGAGCGTTTCCTTTTCCGTGCCCACGGGCAACTTCGGCGATATCTTCGCGGGGTACGCAGCGCGGCGCATGGGGCTGCCGATCGCCGGGCTCACCATTGCCTCCAATGACAACGACATCCTGCCGCGGACGCTCGCGACAGGGGCCTACGAAATGCAGGGCGTGGTGCCGACGACCTCGCCGTCGATGGATATCCAGATCTCGTCGAATTTCGAGCGCTACCTGTTCGAAGCGTCGGATCGCGATCCGGCCAGCGTGCGGCGTGCGATGGACAGCCTCAAGCAGTCGCGTCGTTTCGATCTCAGCGAAGGCGTACGTCAACGCCTTACCGCCGATTTCACGGCAGCGGCCGCCACGGAGGCGGATGTCGAGGCGACGATCCGGCGGGTTTTGAAGAACTCGCGCTATCTACTCGAACCGCATACCGCATGCGGCGTTCACGCGCTCGATGCGTCATCGGCCGAGCGCGATCCTTCGGTGCCCGAAATCGTCCTTGCGACCGCCCATCCGGCGAAGTTTCCCGACGCGATGGAAGCGATCACCGGCAACCGCCCGGCGTTGCCGCCGCGGCTGGCCAACCTGTTGAGCGATCCGGAACGTTTTCCGGTTCTCGACAACGATCAGGCGGCGCTCGAAAGCTATATCGAAGACAACGCGCGCGCGGTTTCCGCGCGGCAATCCTGAAAGCGTTCATGGCAACCGAGATAACGACACTCGACAACGGCCTGCGCGTCGTGACGCACAGCATGCCGCATCTGGAGACCGTTTCGCTGGGCGTCTGGATCGGATCCGGGGCGCGGCACGATCCGGCGCCGGAAAAACGGCATTGCGCATTTTCTCGAGCACATGGCTTTCAAGGGAACCGGCCGGCGGTCGGCGCAGCAGATCGCCGAGGAAATCGAGACCATCGGCGGCGATCTCAATGCCGCGACCAGCATGGAGACGACCGCCTATTACGCGCGCGTGCTGAAGGGCGACGAGCCGACGGCGCTCGATATCCTGGCCGACATTCTGCAGAACTCCGCCTTCGATGAGGAAGAACTTGAGCGCGAGCGCGACGTGATCCTGCAGGAGATCGCCGCAAGCGACGATAGCCCGGACGACATCGTCTACGACCTGGCGCAGCAGGCCTCGTACCCCGACCAGCCGCTGGGCCGGTCGATACTGGGGCGGCCGGAAACCGTGGAGGCGATCTCGCCGGCAGCTTTGCGGGCGCATCTCGCTCGCTGCTATCGTGCGGACCGTATGGTGGTCAGCGCTGCCGGAGGCGTGGAGCACGACAGGATTGTCGCCCTGGCGTTGGATTTCCTCAAGGACGTGCCGGGCGGCGCCTCCGGCGATGACGCTAAGCAAAGCATTGCGCGGGCGCGGTATTCGGGCGGCGCCGTGGCGGCTGAACGACGCTTCGAGCAGTGCCATATCGTTCTGGGCTTCGAGGGCCCGGCGTACGGCAGCGACGATTACATTTGCGCGCTCGTTCTTTCCGGGCTTCTCGGCGGTGGAATGTCGTCCCGGCTTTTCCAGGAAGCGCGCGAGAAACGCGGCCTTTGCTATTCCATCTATTCGTCGGTCTACGGCCTCAGCGACACCGGTGTGGTGACGGTGCACGGCGCGACGGCGCCGGAACTGGGCCAGGGGCTGATGGACGTCGTCTGCGAGGAGATCCGGCGGCTGGCCGAAGACGGTCCGAACGCGGCCGAAGTCGTCCGCTCCAAGGCGCAGCTCAAGGCCGGCCTCCTGATGAGCCTGGAGAGTTCAGCGGCCCGCGCCGAGCAGATGGCGCGGCAGCTTCTGGCGCATGGCCGGCTGATCGAGAAGGAAGAGCTCATCGCGCGCGTCGATGCCGTTACGGAAACGGCGATAACAGAGCTTCTGCGCCGGCTGATCGCCACGGCGCCCACGGCGGCTGTCGTCGGCGCCGGCGAACGCTCGATGGAGATCGCCCGAGCAGGGGAAAATGCCTTCCGGGGTGCCGCGAATTCGAGCGCGTCCGCCTGAGGCGCCATGGCTGCTATCGGGCGGGTGACGCGTTTGGCCGGTGTACGAGATCAGTAAGCGGCTTTCCCGAGCGCGGGCGGGAGTTTAAAAGTGCGGATCGGCGGTCGCTGTCTCACCGACATCGCGCCGGAGCCTTGCGGGGGCGCCGTCAGTCCGGGCGAGCGACAGACTTCCGTCGCGAACGCTGCGAGAGCTGCCCATTCACGGGTCCCGAACGGGAGAAACGAATAGTGGATTTCCTTCGCACATCCTCGGTGCGGGAGGGCCCGGCGGCAATCCGTGGGCCGCGCGTCCACATGCGCCCGCTTGTCTACGAAGATTACACAGATTGGGCCGATCTGCGCGCGGCCAGCCGGCAGCATCTGGAACCGTGGGAACCGACCTGGCGCAAGGATGAACTGTGGCGAAGCTCCTTCCGGCGACGTGTGCGCCACTACCAGAAGGAGGCGCGGGAGGATCTCGGCTACGCGTTCGGGCTGTTCGAAAGCGCCAGCGGCAGCCTGATCGGCGGAATCACGCTGGGGAACGTGCGCCGTGGCGTGATGCAATGCGCGACGCTGGGCTACTGGCTCGGCAAGCCCTACGTCTCCAATGGCTACATGACGGAGGGTGTGCGCGCGATTATCGCACACTCTTTCGACCATTTACGCCTGCACCGTCTGGAAGCTGCCTCGATGCCGTCCAATACGGCGTCGATAAGAGTACTGGAACGCGTGGGATTCGTGCGCGAGGGGGTTGCGCGGCGGTATCTCCTGATCGGTGGTTCGTGGCAGGATCATGTGCGATTCGCGCTGCTGGCGGACGAAACGGGCGAGCGAGGGGGCTGACCAATCATGGATGCGCCTAAGCGCAGGAGGAGCGGGGGAGCCGCGGCCATCGGGCCGTCCGCCGTTCGCCGGCTGCTTTCATTCGCCGCCGCGCTCTTGGCCCTCGTGGGAACGCTGGCGGCGTTAGCGGCTTTGACGCCGGCGCAGGCGCTCGAGCCTATCGTCGTCGATCCCAACGCCGACAAAATCGAGATTACCCGGCGCGGCGAATTCTTTTCCGACCGTGGCGACAGCCTGCAGGTGGAAACCGCGGCCGGTATGGACGGCGTGGTCGGACGCATGGACGTGCGGGCGGCCAATCCGGGCACCAACCCGAACTGGATCGTTTTCGCGCTCACCAATCGCTCCGAACGCCATATCGAACGCTGGCTGACGGCCGACCGGTACACCATCGTCGGCTCCGGCGGGGTGTGGCCCGACCTCGATGCCAGCCGGATCGCCGCCGTTACCCCCTCCATCGGCTTCGTGCCGGAACGCGTCAAATCCGACCGTGCCGATGTGTTCCGCATCACGCTGGAACCCGGTCAGACGATTACGCTGGTTGCCGAACTCTCATCGGAGCGGTTCGCCCGGCTGTTTCTGTGGAAGCCGCTCGACTACGAATTGAAGGTCCGCGAGCGCCAGCTCTTCAACGGCGCGCTTCTGGGACTGACGGGCCTGATGGCCATCTTCCTCACGGCCATCTTCGCAGCCAACCACAAGGCGATCTTCCCCACCGCGGCGCTCGTTGCGTGGTGCGTCCTCGTCTACCTGTGCGTCGATTTCGGCTTCTTCCACAAGCTCTTCAACCTGCGGCCGGAAGACAACGCCGTCTACCGCGCCGCCGGCGAGGCTTCCATCGCGGCCAGTCTCGTTATCTTCCTTTATACGTTCCTGCGCCTGGGGCTCAGCCACGGGCTTGTGCGAATGCTCTTTGCCGTGTGGATCCTCGCTCAGCTTGCCCTTATCGCAGTGGCGGTCGTCGATCCGCGTCTGGCGGCGACGTTCGCGCGGCTGTCGTTCATGCTGATCGGCGGCGCCGGCGGGGCGATCATCCTGTTCCTCGCTTTCCGCGGGCAGGACCGGGCGATGTCACTAATTCCGACGTGGCTTCTGTTCCTGGTGTGGACATTCGCGACGGCGGTTACGCTCACGGGCCGCATGTCCGGCGATATTGTGGTCGCCGGGCTGGCCGCCGGGATCGTTCTGATCGTCGTGCTCGTTGGCTTCACCGTCACGCAGTTCGCCTTCCGCTCGCTCGAACCCGCGTATGCTTCGGCGCCTGACGAGCAGCAGCTCCGGGCGCTGGCCGTCGACGGTGTCGGCGCCGCGACCTGGGAGTGGAGCGCGCGGCGCGACGAGATCAAGGTTTCGCCGGTTCTCGAAGCACAGCTCGGGCTCAACATGGGCGAGTTGTCGACGCGGGTGGACGACTTCCTGCAATACGTCCACTCCGGCGACCGGGACCGGTTCCGCCAGGTGCTCTGGTCGGTGCAGGAGCGCGCGGGCGGCCGTATCCGGGTCGAGTTCCGGCTTCGCCACTCCGACAGCAGCTACCGCTGGTACGAACTCGAGGCGGCGAGCGTGGAAAGCGCGGACCGCAAGAATGTGCGCTGCGTCGGGCTTTTGCGCGATATCACCGATCCCAAGCGGACGCATGAGCGGCTTCTTCAAGACGCGGTCAACTGCCGCGTTACCGGCCTTCCGAACCGTGAACTGCTGCTCGACCGGCTGAACGTCGCTAGCCGCCGCGCGGCAACCGAGAGCAATATCCGACCGACGATCATCTTCATCGACCTCGACCGCTTCCGTTCGGTCAATCAGAACCTCGGCCTCCTGGTGGGCGACAGTCTCCTTCTGACGATCGCGCGGCGGCTGCAGCGGCACATCGACGAAAGCGACACGCTCGCGCGGATCTCCGGCGACCAGTTCGCGCTCCTGCTGCTCGAAGCGCAGGACCCGCGCGAACTCGCGGGGCTGGCCGAACGTATTCGCCGCTCTCTGCGGTCGCCGATCAAGATCGCGGGACAGGAAATCGTCGTCACCGGGTCGCTTGGCATCGCGGTTTACGAAGGCGATGGCAGCAGCCCGGAAGATCTCGTGAAAGGCGCGGAGATCGCCATGTATCGCGCCAAGCGCAAGGGCGCGGACCGGATCGAGATTTTCAATCCGGACATGCGGTCCGACGGTGTCGGTTATCCCATCGACGACCGCGAGCTGCGCAAGGCGTTCGACGCCGGACAGATCAAGGTGCGCTACCAGCCGATCGTCTATCTGCCGACTGAGGAACTGGCCGGCTTCGAGGCGGTCCTTCACTACGATCACCCGAAGCTGAAGGCGATCCCGCATGCGGTGTTGATCGAAGTCGCCGAGAAGGGCGACCTCATGAAGAAGGTCGGCGGGCACCTCCTCTCAGCGGCTTTGCAGGATCTCAGCGGCTGGCAGCGACTTCTTTCGCGGGAGGAAGCGCCGCTTTTCGTCAGCGTCAGCATCTCGAACGCGCAGCTCTACCGCCCGGAAATCGTCGAGGAATGGCGCCAGATCATCGGGCGAGGCATCGTTGCCCCCAGCGGCATCCGGTTGGCGGTGACCGAAGAACTCGCAATGGAGAACCCCGAACGGGCGATCGAGATGATGCGGGTGCTCGACGGTACCGGGGCCGAGATCGTTCTCGACCGGTTCGGTGCGGGGTATTCTTCGATGGTTTATCTCTCACGCTTCCCGGCGGAGACCTTCAAGCTCGACCGCGCGCTGGTCCAGGCCGGTACGGCCGGCGAGGGCGAGGGGAGCGCCATGGTGCGCTCAGTGACCGCACTGGCCCACGAACTCGGCCGCAAAGTGCTGGCAGACGGCATCGAGATCGAGGACGACGTGGTGTTCCTGCGGGCGCTTGGCTGCGAATACGGCCAGGGCCTCTACTACGGCGAGCCCATGCCGGAACGCGAAGTCGTGGATCTCGTCAAGCTGATTGCCAAGTCCGAGCGCAAGCTTGAAGCGCCAGGCCTTTTCCGCACCCGCCCGAAGCGGACGAAGAAGCCCGGCGAAACCGAGCGCGAACGTCCAGCCGCCGCGGCCGCCGCTTCGGCAACCTTTGCGCGGGACGCACAGGCAGCAAACGGCGCAACGCCGCCACAGCCGGCCGGCGAAGCCGAATCGGGTGATTCCCGTGCAGCGCGGGCCAACGGCAGCCAGCCGCCGCCGCCTCCGATGCCCAGCGGGACGCACCCCTCGGATGCCAAGGCGGGAACCGGCGGCAGTGCGCCCGCTGATCGGGACAACGGGCAGAACGGGACCGATAAAGCCGCGCAGGCTCCCAGCTCCGATGCCGAACGTATGGGACAGGGCCGTGGCGCCGATGCTCCCCCACCGCCGCCGGGCGGACAAGCGCCGTCGCGGACTTCGGAAGACGTATTCAAGGACGCGCGGCGAGCGCTGGCTGGCCTGCCGAACCTGACCGTACGGCCGATCGACCGTCCGCCGGGAGCGGATAAACACGCGAAGCCGGATCGGGCAGATGGTAGACCTGACCACTCGGGAGCTGTCGATCCCGGCGGCGCAGCTCGCAACGATCGCGGAAATCCGCCCACGCCTCCCCCGGCCGGTAACGCGCCCGACCGCCCGACAGATGTGCCGCGCGCCGCGCCGCCAACTCCGCCGGCGCAGGCGGCAGACAACAATCAACCGCGGCCACCCGCACCGCCGAAAGCGGGCGAAGCACGTCCAGCCTCCGGGCCTCCGCCGGTGACCGGTGGGAATGCAGCACCCAAGCCGGGCAACGGTGTGGTTCGGCCACCGCCGCCGCCACCGGCGTCCGCGCGGAGAGCGGAAGCAACGCCGGACGCGACAGGAGAGGGCGAAAAACGGCAGCCGCCGGCACCGCCCAAGCAGCCGGCTGGATATGCGCCGAAAGCGCCGAACGGCGGTCAGGCCGAGAGCCGCTCCGAGGCCCGGCCGGGCAACGCCTCGGCAACGCCCGCCGCCGGTGCCGTAAAGCCACCCGCGCCTCCGGCGCCGCCCTCTGGGGGCACGCACGGGCAGCGGCCGGGCTCGCCACCACCGCCGCACGCACCGCAGGCCGGCGCCAATGGTGGCGATCCGAAGGTCGTGCAACTCGGTCCGTCGCTGGCCGACCAGTTCTTCGGTCCTCTCGATCCGGCACAGGCGGAAGTTTCTTCCGGCACCCCGCCTCATTCCGGTCCTGCCAATCCGCCCTCCGGCACGGGTTTCGGTGCTGCGCTTGAAAAGCTGTCGCATCCGTCACAGGGCGAGAATCCTGCGGAGCAAGGCAGGCCGCCGCAGCCGCCTCGAAGCCCGCAACCTTCGGCACCCGCCGGCCCCGCAGGCCGGGCGCAGGGCGGTGAACCGCCGCGCATGACGGCCGCGGTTGCGTCCCCGCCACCCGGTCCGCCTCATAACCCGAAGCCCAATGGCGCTGCGGGGAACGGCCAGGCCCCCGGGCCGGACGACAATCTGCCGCCAACCGAGCGCCGGAGGCCGCCGCAGCCGCCGCCGGGGGCTTCGGCTCAACCTCCGCGGACAGCCCCGCCACCACCTCCGGGTCAGGGAAAGCCGGGTGATCCTTACGGCCATCTTCCGCCGGGGATTGCCGCAAGTCTCGCGCGCCTCGCCGGCAAGCAGGGCGAAAAGCCGAAGGGCGCAGCGCGTCTGCCCCGGCGGGCGCCGGAAGCTGTCGGTGGGAAGCCGGACCGGAAAGAAGAATAAGGGGTTCAGGCGTGGCCGGCGTCGGCAACGAGATGGGACGGATTGATGCCTAGTTGCGCCAGCGCCCGGTCGTATTTTTCCTCATGGCCACCGGCGAAAACGATCTCCGACGTGGCGGGGCAGGTCAGCCAGCCATTGGCCTGGATCTCGCTTTCAAGCTGGCCCGGCGACCAGCCGGCATAGCCGAGCGCCAGAATCGCGTGGCGCGGCCCGGTGCCGGCCGCGAGCGCACGGAGAATTTCGAGCGTGGCCGTCAAGCAGATGTCGCTCTGGATCGGCAGGGTCGAATCCTCGACGAAATAGTCGGAGGAATGCAGGACGAAACCGCGGCCGGATTCGACCGGTCCGCCGATGTGAACGGGAAGTTCCGGAACGATGCCGTAGTCCGCGCCTTCCTCGTCCTCGGGGAAAATCTCCAGGCGGTCCAGGAGGTCGGCGAACGAAAGATTGTTGGAGGTCTGGTTGACGATCAGACCCATGGCGCCTTCATCCGAGTGGGCGCACATGTAGATGACCGACCGGAGAAAGCGCGGATCCGTCATCGACGGCATCGCGATCAGCAATTGGCCTTCAAGCGACACCGGGTCGCTTTCCGCGATCGAAAACGGTTTCTTCATGCCCTCACCCTACCGCCGGAAACAGCGTCTTGGAAAGGCATTTCAACGGGATGATTCGGCTCGTATCGAGCGAAGCCGACTTCGGCGGCGATCATCAAGACGTTACTTGCCTTGAGCGCCCTCGACGTTAGATCACTCAGCATGAACCCCATGATTGCACGACCCACAGAGCTATTCGAACTGGCGCGGGACACCGCGCCCGACCGTCTGCACGTCAGCGTTCGCGCCGCGCCGGCGCGGATGTTTGCGATGGCCCTCATTGTAGGTTTGGCGTTTGTCTTGACGGCCGGGCATGCCTTGGCTTCGGGCCTCGCTTCGGAATGGAGCGACGGCCATGCGTCGCGCGTGCGGTTGATCGCCGGCCCGGGTCAGGGTTCCGGCACGGCGGGTTCTGGCGGCAGCTCGACGGACGGCAAGCTGATCGCCGGTGTCGAGATCGATCTGCAACCTGGATGGAAGACTTATTGGCGTAATCCCGGCGAGGCCGGCGGGGTTCCGCCGGAGTTCGACTGGTCCGCTTCCGAAAACGTCGCAGCCGTAGATGTGGCCTTCCCGGCGCCAAATAGGATGCCCACCGAGATGGGCGATCTTGTCGGTTACAAGGACGATTTCGTCGTGCCGGTCACCGTCACGCCGAAAGACACGAGCCGACCGGTGAAACTGGCGCTTGCCTTCCACTACGGCGTCTGCCGGGACATCTGTATTCCGGCCGAAGCCAATCTCGCCCTGACGGTCGAGCCGGGTGGCGCAAAGGAAATGCCCGCCGAATTAAAAACTGCGCTGAGCGCGCTTCCCCGCGAACAGGCGCACCGCCGCGACGGCGACCCGGAACTTACCGAAAGCGTCGTGGAGTTTTCCGGAAAGCAGCCGAGGATCGGCCTGACGGCGCACTTCACCGGCAGTCTCGAAAAGGCCGACCTGTTCGTGGAGGCGCCGGCCGGAATCCATCTACCCATGGCTCACCGGGTCGCGGCGCAACCGGCGGGCGGCGGGAGCGGTGGAGTCGTCTCGTTCGAAATCGATCTCAACGATGCCCTCGACATCGACGAACTCAAGGGGCAGACCATTACGGTAACGCTGGCCGGGGAAAACGGACAGTCGATCCGGCGGGTCAAGCTCAAGTGATCCGCGCGTCGACGAACCGGCTATCGTCTGCATAGAGCAACAACGACGACCAGGGAGATCGAAAATGGCCATCAGCGTCGGAGACCGGCTGCCGGAAGCAAAATTCTTTGTCATGGGTGCGGACGGCCCGGAACCCAAGACGACCTCGGAAGTGTTCGGCGGACGCAAGGTGGCTTTGTTCGCCGTGCCGGGCGCCTACACGCCGACCTGCCATCAAAAGCACATGCCCGGCTTCCTGGAGCGGTTGGACGAGATCAAGGGCAAAGGCGTCGACGCGGTTTGCTGCACTTCGGTCAACGACATCTTCGTTCTCGATCAGTGGAGCAAGGATACCGGTGCGGCCGGCAAGGTCGAGATTCTCGCCGACGGCGCGGCGGAGTTCGCCGAGGCGACCGGCCTCGATATCGATCTCAGCGGCTTCGGCCTCGGGAAGCGCTCGAAGCGCTATGCGATGCTGGTCGACGATGGCGTGGTCAAAGTTCTCAACGTCGAGGATTCGCCGCCCGAACACGACAAGTCGAGCGCCGCTACGCTGTGCTCCGCGATCGGCAACAGCATCTGATCGACGGGGTTAACGAAGGCGAATATTCGGGCCGGTCTTTCTTCGGAAAGGCCGGCCTTTTTCGTCTTTTGCACGACCGGCGTCGGCACGCGCTTCAAGCGGTACGAGGATTGCTTTTCAGGAGGCAAATCGTTTTCTTCCCGCTAGAGCAAGGCTTCGCGCATGTCCCGTTCTGCAACGAACCGCCTCGAACTTCCCCGTCCCGTGCCAAATCGATCCTCCGAGGCGGACCGCGTGGTCTGGTTCGACTACGCCAAGGGGCTCTGCATCATCCTGGTCGTCATGATGCATTCGACCCTCGGCGTCGGCGAAGCGTTCGCGGAGCGCGGTCTTGCGTCGGAAGGCTTCATGCACTGGGTCGTCGCGTACGCGAAGCCGTTCCGGATGCCGGACTTCTTCCTGCTTGCGGGTCTGTTCCTGGCGTTCGCGATCGACCGCAAATGGATGCACTACCTCGACAAGAAGGTCCTGCACTTCGCCTACTTCTATATCGTCTGGATGGTCATTCAGTTGCCGCTGCGCGCGGCGGCAACTGGCGATCTTTCCGCCGGCGCGATTGCATCGGCTTTCGTGGACGGGCTCATCGCGCCCTACCCGACCTTGTGGTTCATCTACGTTCTTCCGGTGATGTTCGTTCTGGCGAAGCTCTTGAAGCCGTTGCCCGCGCTGCTCCTCCTTGCTGTAGCGGCGCTTTGGCAGGCGCTGCCGGCCATGACTGGGGCAAAGCTTCTCGATGAGCAACTCGCGCCGTACTTCGTATTCTTCCTCGCGGGCTACATTCTCGCGCCGTGGGTGTTCCGGCTGGCGGACTGGGCGCGCGAGAACGCCCTCCTGGCGATGACGGTGATCGGCGGATGGGCGATTTTCAACGGTGCCCTTGTCGCGACGCCGTCAGGGATCGAGGGCTACGCGAATGCGGCGGCGCTACCGGGCGTCTCGCTGCTTCTCGGTGCAATGGGGGCGAGTGCCATCGTCATGGTCGCCAGTCTCCTGGCGACGTTCGATGTCGGCCGCTTCATCCGCTTCTGCGGAGCGAATTCGATCGTGATCTACGTGTCGTTCACGATCCCGATGGCGATCAGCCGCATGGTTCTCATGAAGCTCGGGCTCATCCAGGATGTCGGGCTCGTCTCGATGATGGTCTGGTTGATCGCGCTGACAACGCCGCTTCTGGCTTACGTCATCTTGAAGCGCACGCCGCTCAAGTTCCTGTATCAGCGCCCCTCGTGGATCGCCCTGCCCTATGAGAAAGCGGAGCGCCCGCTGGCGAGCCTTGCCGAGAAGCGAAAGCAGGCGTTCGTCGGCGGGCGGGCCTGATCGCGGCTGTGTACGGGGAGGTGGCGTCTCATACCGTCCGGAGAAACGGTTGCCTCACCCGCTACCCCATTGGCCGGACGGTATTCCTTTCGTTGCGCCTTCCGGCACTCGTTCCGAGCGCCGACCGGAAGGCGCGGCCTTGCCGAGAGCGATGCGTCAGGAGTTCGTTCGGTTAGTATCAGCCGATCTCTGGCGCCCTCACTTGAAGGGCGCCATGCCAGCACGCGCCAACTCGTCGGCGCGCTCGTTCTCGGGGTGGCCGGCGTGACCTTTAACCCAGTGCCACTCGACATCATGCCGTGCCCGCAATTCGTCGAGTCTCTGCCAGAGTTCGGCGTTCTTGACGGGTTTCTTGTCGGCGGTTCGCCAGCCGTTCCGCTTCCAGCCGTGGATCCACTTCTGGATGCCGTTCTTGACGTAGTTGGAGTCGGTATAGAGCGCGACTTCACTGGGCCGTTTCAGGGCCGTCAGGGCTTCGATGGCCGCCATCAGTTCCATCTTGTTGTTGGTGGTGACGGCCTCGCCGCCGCTGATCTCCTTGCGGTGCGGACCGGACATCAGAATCGCGCCCCAGCCGCCCGGTCCGGGATTTCCCGAGCAGGCGCCGTCGGTATAGATCGTGACCACGGGCTTTTCCGCTTCCGCCATTCTATCGTTTTCCAATTTTCTTGCAGCCGGCCCCTGCGAAAGCCGCTGACCCGCGGCCGTCCATTCGGCGGCGTCAGAGCGCCACGCCGTATTCGGCGACCGAGCCCACGCGCTGGTGGAAACGGAGGCGGCGCAGATAGGCGATTGGATCGTGTGGCTTCACGAGGGCCCCCGCCGGCGTGTTCAGCCAGTCGTAGCAGCGCGTCACGAGGAACCGGAGCGCGGCGCCGCGCGCCAGCATCGGGAGGGCGGCGCGTTCGGCTTCGGTGAGATGGCGAACCTCCGCATAGCCGCGGAAAAGTGCCCGCCCACGCGTGACATTGAATGCGTAGTCTTCCTCAAAGCACCAGGCGTTGATGCAGATGGCGAGGTCATAGGCATAAAGGTCGTTGCAGGCGAAGTAGAAGTCGATGATGCCGGAGAGTTCGTCGCCAAGGAAGAAGACGTTGTCGGGGAACATGTCGGCGTGGATGACGCCGCGGGGCAGCGCGCTGTCGGCGACCGGCCAATTCGCTTCCAACCAATCGAGTTCGCTGGCGATCTCATCGCGCAGGCCGGGCGCGATGCTATCGGCGCTCGAAGCGAATTCCTCGAACAGGACGCGCCAGCCGGCGGGTCCGAGCGCATTTGGACGCATCTTGTCGAAGCCCTCGCCAGCGACGTGCAGGCGGCCCAGTGCATGGCCGACCTCGCGGCAGTGACCGGGTTGGGGCCTGCGCACGCAGAAGCCGTCCAGGAAGGTGATGAGCGCGGCGGTGCGTCCGCAAAGTTCGTTGAGGTTTTTGCCGTCGCGGTCGCGCACGGGTAGCGGGCATCGGACACCGTTTTCCGCGAGGTGCCGCATGAGGCCCAGGAAGAACGGCAGGTCGTCGGTATTCACACGCTTCTCATAGAGCGTGAGGATGAAGCGGCCATCGCCGGTGTGGATGAGATAGTTGGTGTTCTCGACCCCTTCCGCGATCCCCTTAAAGGAGTGCAGTTCGCCAATCGCATAACGCGCGAGGAACTTCTCGAGTTCGTCGTCGCTGACTTCGGTATACACGGCCATCGTCGGGTTCCGGGGGCAGGGGCTCTTCAGGTTCGAACACAAAGCTCGTGCCCCGGCGGTCGCCGGGCGTCAAGGTCAAAGGCTTGGCCGATCATGCGATTTCGGCTTTAGGCCGCCGTTTCATCGCGGCGCAGGGCGCGCGGAATGTTGAAGGCGACATTCTCGTCGGCGGTCGTGACGACATCCACGGTGGCATCATAGCGCTCGCGCAGGGCGTCCATGATTTCGTTGACGAGGACCTCCGGCGCCGAAGCCCCGGCGGTGATGCCGATGGTGGCGCCGTCGCGGACCAATTCCCAGGGGATATCGGCGGCGCGCTGCACGAGCCGGCCGGCGGGGCAGCCCGCGCGTTCGGCGACTTCGACGAGCCGCATGGAATTCGAGCTGTTGGGTGCGCCGACCACGAGAACCAGATCGCAGCGCCCGGAGATTTCCTTCACCGCGACCTGCCGGTTGGTGGTCGCGTAGCAGATATCCTCCTTGTGCGGACCCACGATAGACGGAAAGCGCTCCTTCAGCTTGGCGACGATCGCGGCGGTATCGTCGATCGACAGCGTCGTCTGTGTCGTGAAAGCGAGGTTGTCGGGATCGCTGGGCGCATAGGCTTCGGCGTCCGCAACGGTTTCGATCAGGTGGACCGCACCTTCGGGGAGCTGGCCCATCGTGCCGATCACTTCGGGGTGGCCGGCATGGCCGATCAACAGCACCGTGCGGCCGGCTTCATGGTGGCGAATCGCTTCGAAATGGACCTTGAAGACGAGCGGGCACGTCGCATCAAGGACAAACATATTGCGCGTCTTGGCGGCTTCCGGCACCGACTTTGCAACCCCGTGTGCCGAGAAGATCACAGGCTGATCCGTATCGGGGATCTCGTCGAGCTCTTCCACAAAAACGGCACCTTTCGCCCGCAATGAGTCGACGACGAACCGGTTATGCACGATCTCGTGGCGGACGTAGACGGGTGCGCCAAACTTCTCCAGCGCCAGGTCGACGATCTTGATCGCCCGGTCCACGCCGGCGCAGAAACCGCGTGGCGCGGCGAGGAGAATGTCGATCCGGGGCTTCCCGGCGGTGACGGGATCGTTTGTCGATGCGTTTTCGGCTGTCATGGCTGAGGTGATCGCTCCGTCCCGTTGATTTGCGCGCCGGGTATAAGAATGTTCCTCCGATACTACCGCTTTGCCGGGGGAAAACGGCAGTGGTAGTCTGCGAATCGGGGAATTGGGCGGCCCATCGGGCCGTGTGGGGTCATTGCGCGAGGTTCATCCGGCCTTGCGCGGAATTATGGGGACTAGAACGGCATCATGCAATGCATCGAGCCCGGCACTACCAAAACTGTCTCGCAGCGAGGCAGGCTTAACGTGTTTCCGCTGGCGTTGTGCGCCGCGGTCGCCTCGTTGGCGGTGTCGGGATGCGGCATGCCTTCCCTGACCTCGGGGCTCGGTTCGAGCATCCTGGGTGGCGGATCGAGCCAGCAGACGGAAGTCGCCGCGGTGACCGAAGAACAGCTCCTTTCGGCGGCGAAGGCCGATGGCGCGGCCACCGCCGGCGGAGCCCTCTCAACCGGTGGGATCGCGCACGGTTGTCCCAAATTCGTGCCGATGACCCGCGAAGACAATCTCACCATCTACGAAGACGGCCGCGTCGGTGACAGCGTTGCCGTCATGCACCGGGGCGAGATCACCAAGACGGCGCGCGAATGCGTTGTCGAACCGGGCCGGGTAACGGTGAAGTATGGCTTCTCGGGCCGGGTTCTTCTCGGTCCGCGCGGCCGCACGGGGCCGGCGACCTTCCCGATCAACGTGACGGTTACCGATTCGGCTCGTGCTCCGGTGGCCAGCGACACGATGCAGGTGAATGTCGACCTCAACGTCGATAACCCCATCAGCTATTTCTCGGCGGTTCGTACGATCACGTTCGACGTCGCGCAGGGTGCGCGGCCGGGCGAATACCAGATGTTCGTCGCGTTCGAACAGAAGGTACCGGGAGCGGGCTAAGGCCCGAGCCGTCGCATCATCTGAAAGACGGCGATCGGCTCAGTTCTGCCGGCTTTCGCCGGCATCGCGGGAGCGCTGGCGTCGGGCCAATAGCCAGCGGCTGGCGTAGAACACTGCAAGCATCATGACGAACAGGGTCGCCAGGATAAGGGCGGTCTCGTCCCAGCCGACAAGCGCCAGCCCTTCTTCGGCGCGCCCCAGGTTTCTCAAGTAAGCCTTGAGGATCGTGAACGGCGCAATCGCCGCGAACAGTACGAATGGCGTGTACCAAGGCCAGCGCTTCACGGCGGCATATCCGGCGGCGAAAATCGCCAGTATCTCAATCATTTCGGACCCTTTCGCGTTTCCTGCGATGCGAGCCGCGCAGCAGCTTCAGGAACCTGCGCCAGGGTACTCGCGTCGGTTTTCTCGTTCGGCTGCCCTGTGCGCCGCCACACCCGACGGAATGGCGATAGGACAGGCTCTCTCTTCGGAAACGCAAAAGGGCGAGGATCGTTTGATCCCCGCCCTGTGGTTTTGCCAGAAATTTGCAGTCCGTCAGCTTGGCCGTTCCGCGATGACGTCCTTGCGTCCGCCGCCGGTCGTCAGTTGAGGCGGTTACCCAGAGACTTGATCGAGCTGTCGATCAGCGCGTTGGCCTTGTCGCCCTTCACCTTGCCGGAGACGACCTTCTCGGCGGCGGCGATGGCAGCCTCGATGGCGGTGCCCTTCACTTCGCTGACGGCCTGAGCCTCGGCGCGAGCGATCTTTTCCTCGGCGAGCTTGGTGCGGCGCTCCAGGTTTTCCTGAAGCTTCGTCTCGGTTTCCTTCTCAAGCGCCTCGGCATCCTTGCGGGCCTGCTCGATGATGGATTTCGCTTCTTCCTCGGCCTCGCGGGCCTTCTTCTGATATTCCGCCAGCAATTCCTGCGCTTCCTCGCGAAGGCGGCGAGCTTCGTCAAGTTCGTGCTTGATGCGTTCAGCGCGGCTATCGAGAGCCTTCGCCATCATACCGGGCACGCCCATGTAGACGAGGATGCCGCAGAAGATCAGGAAGGATACGAGGACCCATACTTCAGGGTTGTCGATCAAGGCTTGCATAGGGGCCCTCCTCAGGCCGAGCGGTTTGCCAGGGCGGCCTGAATGTCGCCGGCTGAAACATCGGCGTCGATGAGCTGCTTGACGACGGCGCCGGCAACATCGGTGGCGATTTCGTCGACGTTGGAAAGTGCCTTGGCGCGGGTTTCCGCGATCCGGCTTTCGGCGTCCGCGACGCGGCTTTCAATCTGCGCGTCAACGGCGGCCTGGCGCTCGGCGACGTTCGCTTCGAGCTTTTCGCGGGTTTCGCGAGCGATGGAGCCGGCGTTGGCCCGGGCGTCGGCCAGGGCCTTTTCGTATTCGGCCAGCGCCTTGTCGGTCTCGCCCTTCAGCCGCTCGGCGGTGTCGAGGTCGCGCTGGATGCGCTCGCGGCGTTCCTCGATCACTTCGCCGATGCGCGGGAGCGCGACGCGGGACATCAGGTAGTACAGCGCCGCAAAGACCAGCGCGAGCCACACGAGCTGCGGGGCGAACGTGTCGGTATTGAACGGCGGGAAGCCTGCGTCCTTGGCGCCGTGATGGGCGCCTGTCGAGGTGTGAACCGCTTCCGCGCCCGTGGCGCCGTCTGTATGGGGTTTCTCAGCCATGGCTCGCCGGAGTTTGTTTTCGCAAATCGAAGTCGGGTCTTAAGGTCGAACGGCGGGGCTTCGCCTTCAGCGCACGCCCCGCCGCCCTTGTCTCTGTCGGGCCGATTAGACGGCGAACAGAAGCAGAAGCGCGATCAGCAGCGAGAAGATGCCGAGCGCTTCGGTCAGTGCGAAGCCGAGAAGCAGCGTACCGCGCTGGCCGTCGGCTGCCGACGGGTTGCGCAGGGCGCCGGAAAGAAACTGGCCGAAAAGGTTGCCGAGGCCGATGCCCGCGCCGGCCATGCCGAGGCAGGCGATACCGGCACCGATGTATTTGGCGGCTACTGGATCCATGAGTGAGCTCCTTTGAGTTCGTGGTCGCGTTGTGAGGTCTTCGATTGCGAAGGGTGGAACGGGTCGCCCGCGACGCCCTAGTGGGCGCCGTGGACGGCGTCGTTGAGATAGATGCAGGTGAGAACGGCGAAGACGTAGGCCTGGAGAACGGCCACCAGGACTTCAAGCGCCGTGAGGGCAACCGTCAAAGCCAGTGGCAGCGGGGCCAGAATGCCCCAAACGCCAGCGCCCAGGAGCAGGCCAACGAAGCCGGCGAAGATCTTGAGGGCGATGTGTCCGGCGAGCATGTTTGCGAACAAACGCACCGAAAGGCTGATCGGGCGCGAAATGAACGAGATGATCTCGATCGGCACGAGGATCGGCAGCAGCGCGGCCGGCACGCCCGATGGCACGAACAGCCGGAAGAAGCCAAGGCCGTGCTTGTAGAGGCCGTAAATGATCACAATGCCGATAACGAGAAGCGCGAGCGCCGCAGTGACGGCGATGTGGCTCGTGACGGTGAAGGTGATGCCCGGAATCGGGATCATGCCCAGCAGGTTCAGAACGAGAACGAAGATGAAAAGCGTGAACACCAGGGGGAAGAACTGCATCCCGCCATGGCCCACGTTCTCGCGAACCGTTGAGGCAACGAATTCGTAGAGGATCTCGGAGATCGACTGCAGGCGGGTCGGCACGAGCGAGCGGCCGCCGGTGGAAAAGTAGAGGAACCCGAAGATCAGGCCCAGGGCCACCAGCATGTAGATGGCGGAGTTGGTGAGAGAGGCATCGATGCCGAACAGGTCGATCGGCACGACTTCCTTGATCTCGAATTGTTTGATCGGGCTGTGATCATGGCCGTCAGCTGCCACGGCGCTCCCCCTCAGTTGTCGTCATCATCCTCACGGACGGCCGGGCCCTTCGACGGGTCGGATGGTCCGGTCTTTAGCTTCATGCCGCTGCGCACCACGTTCAGCATTCCCGCGGCCGAGCCGAGCAGGAAGAAGATGATGAACATCAGCGGCCACGTCTTCATGCCGAAGACTTCGGCCATCAGGTAGGTGTCCAGCCACCAACCGAGTGCCGCGCCAACGACGATCCCACCGATCAATTCCGTCGAAAGACGCAACGCGCGGCCCATGACTTCACTGCTGGGGCCCGAGCCGGAACCGCTCTTGCGGCTCTTCACCTCGGCATCAGGTCGTGCAGCCTCAAGCCTGCGACCGATTTCGTCGGACCGCCGTTTGAAATCGGCCCGGTCGTCGGCGCTGATGATGCCGTCGCGTTTGTCGGAGCCCTTGTCTGCAGGTGACACTGAAGTTCCCCTCGCTCGCAGAATCGGGCGGAAAATCGGCAGGTTTCTGATCGCGGCGGACCATAGAGTCGGCCCTGAGGGGTGTCAAGAAAGAGCCCCTGCGACAAAGGTTTGCCGCAGTGCGCCAAACGCCGGGATTACGCTGGCCTTGCGACCAAATGACAAGGGGAGGAAGCCAGGAAAAAGCGGCCGGGGTGCCGTTGACGGTCCATCCCGCATCGGAACATTCCGAAACCTCCCCATCATTAACCCTTAAGGCGATAGTGACGCGTTCCTCATAAAACTGACCCGGAAACCTCCAAGTCCGTTCAGTCGAGGAGCAACAGGCGCGTCATGCTCGATCTCAATGCCTTCATCTTTATTGCCATCGGGGCCGCATTTCTGATCGTCGGCGTTCTTGCCTGGCTGGTCGATTCCGGTCTGAGCGACAAATCCAAGGTGTACGTCAAATACAGCCTGTTCGGTCTGTTCGCCGGGGTGATGGGGTTGTTCTATCTTATCAAGGACGACAGCGAGTTCGAATACGGCGGCTGGACGCCGACCGAAGAGGCCGGAAAGAAAGACACAAGCCGCGGCGGCGGCATGGATGTCGGCAACAGCGGCGGCGGCGGCAAGGCCACGATGAAGGGCGGCGGCGGCGGCAGCGGCGAACTCGTCGCTGAAGAGGACGATGCGGCGCCCCCGCCGATGGCTCTGCAGGACGGTGAAGTCGAAGAAGAAAAGAAAGAAGAAGAGGACGAGGACAAACTCGCCACCAAGCAGGATTGCGCTCAATGCCCTGAAGTCGTGATCATCAAGGCCGGTCAGGCGTTCATCGGCGCCTCGAAGCCCATCAAGGTCAAAGGGGCCAGCACCGCGAAAGCGCAAAAAGTCCATGTAAAGCGGGACTTCGGCATCGGCAAGTACGAAGTCACCCTGTCTCAGTTCCGCGTTTTCCTCGCCGAGACCGGTTACACGCCTAAAGGACGCTGCAAGATCAAGCATCCAAAGAAAAAGGTGGGGGATTTCAGCGAGCCGGGGTTCAAGCAGTCGGATACCAGCCCGGTGGTCTGCATCACCTACGAAGACGCGCTTGCTTACACCAACTACCTGACCGAGCTTACCGGTGTGCGCTACCGGCTGCCGACGGAAATCGAGTGGGAATACGCCGCGCGCGCAGGGCTGACGGGCGGCTATGCGACAGCCGAACGGATCACATCGCGCGAGGCGAACTTTGCCGACCAGCACGGCGGACATGCTATGAGGACGATGCCCGTTGGAAGCTATCCCGAAAACGAAAACGGTCTGTTCGACATGCAAGGCAATGTCTGGGAAATGACCTCGGATTGCTGGTCGAACGGTTATCTGGGCGGCGGGAAATCCGGCGGTGTCGATTGTAAGAAGCGAGTCGCGAAGGGTGGCGCATGGTTCAGCCGCGCGGAGCACCTGCACTTCTCTATTCGCGTTGGCGTGGGTACGCGGCTCGCGAACACCGGGCTCGGCTTCCGCGTGGTTCGTGAGGACATGGACCCGGTCCGGCGTCAGGCGCGCCTTTCGAACGCCTTGTCCGGGAAACCCTAAGTCAAGCGGTGCTAAACGGGTTTTCCCAGGTTCTGCATCAATCGTCGTGCCGTTCCAGCGCGTGAGCGATGATCTTGCGCATGACCGTTGGAACGGCCTCCTTCGCCAAGAGACGACGCTCGACCCAGCGACAACGCTCCGGCTCGGCCCAAAGCTGAAGGCTGGTGCCGCGCGGCACGACGGCGAAATGGACGACGGCTTCCAGCCGGAAATGCGTAAAGGTGTGCGTCACCAGTCCGGGCACGGTCCACCAGTCGGACCGCACCGGCACCGTGCGGCGCGCCTTGTCGGCTGGAATGGATTGAACCGTCCAGTCCGTCGAGGGCACTTCGAGCATCCCGCCGAGAAGTCCGGCCGGCGGGCGCTTCCGCAGGAGAATGTGGCCGTCCTCGCGCAGCGCCACGAAGGCGTGACACAGCCGAACCGGGCGTTCCGCTTTGGCGGCACGGCGCGGCAATTGGGCAGCGATTCCCTTGTGGCTGGCGTGGCAGTCGGCCTGCAGCGGGCAGGTGAGGCATGACGGGCGCTTCGGCGTGCAAACGGTCGCGCCCAGATCCATCATCGCCTGGGCGTAATCGCCGGGACGGTCTTCGGGCACCAAGGTTTCGGCGAAGCGTTTGATTTCGGTCTTCGCCGCTGGAAGCGGCAGGTCCAGCGCAAACAAGCGGGCGACGACACGCTCGATATTTCCGTCGACCGGCGTTGTCTTCTCGCGAAAGGCGATGGCCGCGATGGCGGCGGCGGTATAAGGGCCGATGCCTGGAAGCTTCAGGAGTTCCTTTTCAGTGCGGGGGAAGCGGCCGCCGTAGTCCGCGGCAACGACGAGGGCGCATTTGTGAAGGTTGCGGGCGCGGGTGTAGTAACCGAGCCCGGCCCAGGCGGCGAGAACATCGTCGAGCGGTGCGGCGGCCAGCTTCTTCACCGACGGCCAGCGGCGCAGAAACTCGATGTAGTATGGGATCACCGTCTTGACGGTGGTCTGCTGCAGCATGATCTCGCTGAGCCAGACCTTGTAAGCGTCGGCGCGTTTCCCGGGCGCGGATCGCCAAGGCAGGTGACGGCGTTCGCTGTCGTACCAGTCGAGCAGCCGCGCCACCGTCGCCGGTCCGGCCGGTCGGAGCGGGAGTTGTTTCTGGGCAACGGTCGGCATGTCGGCTCCCCCAGCGGCTCTGCAAGTCCCTTGGGCAAACGGCGCGAATCACACCCAAGATGGTAGTCCTTCGGCACGGCTTCGAGAATGGGCCGCCGCACGCATGCCGGGGATCGCTTGAGCTGAGGACCGCCGACATGAAGCTTTCCGAAACGCGCTACGCACGGCCCGTTACGCGGCGTCCCGGTACGGATCCGCGCGCGGCGCTTGCCAGTCTTACTTCGGGTGCGCGCGCGCGCCGGATCAACGTCGGCAAGGCGGTCGGCACATTCGTCCCCGGTCTCGCGCAGGCCGCGTTCGAGAAATACGGCTTTTCGACCGTTGCGCTATTGACCGACTGGGGCGCCATCGCCGGGCCGGCGCTTGCCGCTCACACCAAACCCGAACGTCTGAAATGGCCGCGCAACGTCTCGATCGGCGGCGACGTGGAAGCGGGCTGCGAGGGGCGGCCGGGTGCGACCTTGATGCTCAGTGTCGATCCGGCGCGGGCTTTGGAAGTTCAGTACGGCACGGGCCAGCTCATCGAGCGGATCAACAGCTATTTCGGCTATCGGGCCGTGCAGGAGATCCGTCTTCTGCAAAACCCGTCGCTCGCCAAGGCGGTACCCGCTGCCGCTAAGTCTCATGCCGTGTTGCCGAAGGTCGCCGCCTTGCAGCCAGGCCGGGGGCAGGACGCAGGCCCAGCGGCGGCGACGCCCGAATCCGGTGAAACGGCTCGCGGCGTGGCCGTCAGGCACGAGGCACTCCGGGCATCGCTGGAACGGCTACAGGCGGGGATTACCGGCCGCTGACCGGCCACCGCAATCTGCTCAAATTGGCGTGTTTCTGTCCATGGCGGAAAAGCTCGGCGGGCGAGATCGACCGACGATGACAAAGCGTTCAGTTGCCATTCAGCGCTGAATTGCCGTAATCCCTGGCACGGAGAGGCAATGCCAAGACCCCGCTGCGGGGCCGAACCCGATGATTCGGCCGGCATGGGCCGGTGGCACTGGAACGTCATTTCAGCGCGCCGGATGATCAGCCAAGGAGAGACCCTTGCCCTACGATAACGAGACCCGCTCGATCGCCAACCTGACCGGCACGGACCGCCGCACCTTCCTGGCAGCCTCCGGGGCCGCCGGCGCGGCCGGGACGCTCGGGCTCGCGCCATGGCAGCCGGCGGAAGCGGTAGAAATGGCCAAGCTCATGGCCGATACGGGCCTTCCCGAGCTTTCGATGGGGCCGCGCGATGCCAAGGTGACGGTTGTCGAGTATGCCTCGATGACCTGCGGTCACTGCATGCGTTTCCACACCGAAACGTTCCCGAAGCTGAAAGAGCAGTACATCGAGCCCGGCAAGATTCATTTCGTCTTCCGCGAATTCCCGCTCGACAATCTTGCCGCGGCGGCTTCCATGCTGGCGCGCTGCTCGGGCGACGACAAAGCCTTCCGGATGGTGTCGGTGCTGTTCGGCAAGTTCGACGACTGGATCCGCGCCGAGAAGCCGGTGCCAGCGCTGTTCGAGATGGCCAAACAGGTCGGCTTCACAAAAGAATCGTTCGAGACCTGCCTTAAGGATCAGGAGCTACTCGACAAGATCCTGGCGCAACGCGAACGCGCTTCGAAGGAATTCAAGGTTACCGCGACGCCGACGTTCTTCATCAACGGTAACAAGCTCGAAGGCACGCTCACCATCGAGAACTTCGCCAAGGTCATCGACCCGATGCTGGCGGAGGGCTGATTGTTGGCCGGGGGCATCGCTCGCACTTGGCTGTCGATGCCGGCCCGCGTGGCCGGCATCGCTGCGCTTTGCGCCCTCGTTCTTGGCGGCTGCGCCGCCGACCAGCTTTCGGAACTGACCGCTAACGGTCTCTCCGACGAGGCGGCCTCTGGTTCGAGCGCCTCGGGCGGAGCCTATGCGCTCTCCGGCGAAGCAAAGAAGAAGCCCTTCAATCCGTTCGGCGAGCTCAATGGAAGCTCGAGCACAAGCGGCGCCCGTCAGGTGATCGAAAAGCCGACCTTTGAAGAGGTCATGAAGGCCGGGCCGCTGGAAGAACGATGGCTGGGGCGGGCGGATGCGCCGGTGACCGTCGTCAAGTACGCCTCGTTGACCTGCCCGTACTGCAGGAAGTTCCAGCGCGAAGTATTTCCACAGCTCAAGCGGAACTACATCGATACCGGCAAGGTTCGTTTCATCATTCGCGAGTTCCCCATCGGCCGCTCTTCCGGCAACGCGACGATCGCCCTGAGGTGTGCGCCGAAAGCGAAATACTTCACGCTTTACTCGAAGTTCCTGGACCAGCAGTCCCGCTGGGTCTCGCAGGAAGTCCGGCTCGACAATATTCATAAAGTGGCTAGCCAGGTCGGGCTGTCCCGCAGCGAATTTGACGCCTGCCTGAAGAATCAGGACTTAATCACCGGGCTGCAGTGGGTGAAGGATCGCGGCCGCACGCTCGGGATCATCGGGACGCCCAACTTCTTTATCCAGGAAGAACGGGTCAAGAAGGTCCTGACGTACGAGGAGCTGAAGGCGCGGATCGAGGCCAAGCTCGCACAGCAGCGCATGGCCGTGGCCAACTGATCGCCGAGGTGCCGCTTCAAGATCGGCGTCCGGTGCGGTTTGGCGCGGTCAACCGGAGCTTCGCCGATGCATCTCAGCCGTCTGAGACTGACCGGATTCAAATCGTTCGTCGAACCGACCGACCTTGTCATTGCGCATGGTCTCACCGGCGTCGTGGGGCCGAACGGCTGCGGTAAGTCGAACCTCCTCGAAGCGCTGCGCTGGGTGATGGGCGAAAGCTCCTACAAGTCGATGCGCGCTTCGGCGATGGACGACGTGATCTTCGCCGGAACCGCGCTACGGCCGGCGCGCAACATGGCGGAAGTCACACTGTTTATCGACAATCGCGACCGGCTGGCTCCCGCCGAGTTCAACGACCGCGACGAGATCGAGATTAGCCGTCGCATCGAGCGGGAGGCGGGATCCGCGTACCGCATCAACGGACGCGAGGCGCGCGCCCGCGACGTCAAGATCCTGTTCGAGGATGCCGCCACCGGCGCACGATCGCCCGCCCTGGTACGGCAGGGCCAGATTTCCGAAATCATCAACGCCAAGCCGGAAGCGCGTCGCCGCATCCTGGAAGATGCCGCCGGGACGGCCGGGCTGCATTCGCGCCGGCATGAGGCCGAACTTCGATTGAAGGCGGCGGAGGCCAATCTCGCGCGGCTCGACGACGTCGTCGGCGGTCTCAACACGCAGATCGATTCCCTCAAACGGCAGGCGCGGCAGGCCCGGCGCTATCGCGAGATTTCGCAGGAAATCGGCCGCGTGGAAGCGCTGGCGCTCTATCTGTCGTGGCACGAAGCCGACGCCGCCGTGATCGCGGAAGAAGCGAACCTCGCGGCCCTGATGGAGCGGCTCGGCGTCGTCACGGCAGAGGAAGCCCGTACGGTCGCCCGTGAGGCGGAAGCGGCGGAAAAACTGCCAGGGCTGCGTGCGAAGGTAGCGGAAGCTTCGGCGGCTGCGGCACGGATACGTCACGAGATCGAAAGCTTCGACAAGGAGGCTGAGCGGCAGGCGGCGCGCAGGTCCGAACTGGCCGACCGGCTGGAAGCTTCCGAGAAGGACCTTGCGCGCGAATCCGCCATGCGCGTCGAGGCGCAGGAAACCATCGCCCGCCTGGAAACTGAGATCGCGGAGGTCAAAGCCGCCGACGAAGGCTCCGAAGCGGAAGAACGGCAGGCACAGGCGCAACTTGAAGCTGCCACGGCGACACTGGCGAAACGCGAGGAGGCGCTGACGGCGGCGACGGGCGAGCTGGCGCAGCTGACGGCGCGCCGCGAGGCGCTGGAACGCAGCCGCCGGGAAGAGGCAGCGGCGGTGGAGCGGCTCACCCGGCAGGTGGAAAAGATTGAGCAGGAAAGCCGCGAGACTGAGGCTTCGGGTCCAGCGGCAGAAGCTGTTTCCGCGGCCGAGGCGGCGTGCCGCGCGGAAGAAGAAAAGCTTACGGAAATCGAGACCGAAGCAGCCGCGGCCGAGCATGCGGTCGCCGTGGCGCGGGCGGAAGTCGACGAGGCCCGCGTGGCGGCGCAGGACGTGCGTCTGAAGGCGGCGGCGTTGAAAAGCGAGCGGGAATCGCTCACCCGGCTTCTCGCTTCGGGCGGCACCGGTCGCGGCGCTCATGTCCCTCTGATCGACCGCGTGACGGTGACGCCCGGCTATGAGGCGGCCCTTGGCGCCGCGCTGGGCGACGACCTCGATGCGCCGCTCGATCGGGACGCGCCGGTGCACTGGTCGCTTATCGCGCCACAGGACGCCGCCGGCGATGCCGCACTGCCCGAAGGCGCCGAGCACCTGGCCGACCATGTGAAAGCACCCGACGAACTTCATCGCCGGCTGCAACAGGTCGGCGTCGTTTCGCCTGAGGCGGCGGCGACGCTGCAGGTCCGACTGGCGCCGGGGCAGCGTCTGGTGAGCCTTGCCGGAGATCTCTGGCGCTGGGACGGTTTCGTGGCCAAAGCCGAGCGAGTGTCGCAAGCTGCAAAGCGGTTGGAACAACGTAACCGGCTTGACGCCGTCGCTACCGAGGAAACGCAACTGACCGAAGCGCTGGCCAGTCAGGAAACGGCGCTTGCGGATGTGTCGGCGCGGTTGTCGGCGGCGCAGACGCTGGAGCGCGAGTTGCGCGCCGGCTGGCGCCAAACGCAGGCGCGGGTCGGCGAAACCCGGAAACAGCATACTGCCTTGGAACGTCAGCGCGCCGACCGGGACAGCAGGCTTTCGGCGCTGCATCAGCAGCGTGAGCGCGCGGTCGCGGACCTCGAGACCGTGCGGGTTCGTCTGTCGGCACTGGACCGCCAATTCGGCGATTTCGGCGACGCGCAGCTAACGGCAGCGGAAGCGCGCAGGGACAAGGCGCAAGGCGAAGCGACCGCCGCCCGCGATGCCGCAGCGGAGGCGCGCGCGCGGCGCGACGGGCTGAAGTCCGCCGGCGAGGCAAGACGCGCTCGTATCGTACGGCTCGATGAGGATGCCGTCCGGTGGCGCCAAAGGCGCGACGCTGCGGAAGCGCAATTCGCCGCGCTTGAAGCGCGCATCGCGGAAACGCGCCGCGAGCACGAAGAACTGGCTGCGCTACCCGAGCGTCTGGAAGCGCAGCGTCAGGCGCTGTTCGAGCGCTCCGAAGCAGCGGCGGCGGCCGCCCGCGCCGTGTCGGATGAATTGCAGCGCGGCGAGAACGCCGCGCGCGAAAGCGTGGAAGCGCTGCGGGCGGCGCAGGCCGCCGTGGCTCGCGAACGCGAAGCCCGCGCGGCGCTCGATGCGCGTCTTGAGGCGCAACGGGCGCGGCGCGATGGCGAGACGCACCGCATCGCCGAAGTGTTCGACACCGATCCCGCCGGATGCCTCAAGCTCGCGGAACTGCCTGAAGGCGCGGAACCGGCGCCGCTTGCCGACGTCGAACGGCGGCTGCAAAAGTTGCGTGCGGATCGCGAGCGGCTCGGCGGCGTCAACCTGCAGGCCGACGAAGATCTTGAGCGGCTTTCCGGCCAGGTCGAGGAGATCGAGCGCGAGCGCAGCGACGTCCAGGAGGCCGTCGATAAGTTACGCCAGGGCATCGGTCAGTTGAACCGCGAAGGGCGGCGTCGGTTGAATGAGGCGTTCGAGACGGTCAACGGTCATTTCGGACGGCTGTTCGAAACGCTCTTTGGCGGCGGCGAGGCGCGGTTGGAAATGATCCAGTCCCAGGACGATCCGTTGGAAGGCGGTCTGGAGATCGTTGCCAAGCCGCCCGGCAAGAAGCCGGCGACGCTGTCGCTCCTATCGGGTGGCGAACAGACGCTGACGGCGCTGGCGCTGATTTTCGCGGTGTTCCTGACGAACCCGTCGCCGATCTGCGTTCTCGACGAAGTCGACGCGCCGCTTGACGATGCCAACGTCGATCGCTTCTGCACGCTGATGGAGCGCATGGCCGAGGAGACCTCGACGCGGTTCCTGGTGATCACCCACCACCCGATGACCATGACGCGCATGGACCGCCTGTTCGGCGTCACCATGGCGGAGAAGGGCATCTCGCAGCTCGTCTCGGTGGACCTGGAGACGGCGCAGGCGTTCCGGGAGGCGGGTTAGGCGCCGGGTATCCCTCTCCCCGTGAAGAACTGGGAGAGGAGACCGCCCTGCCCGCATTGGGTGGTTGGCCTTTGCGGTTCGAGCTCGATACGGCCGAGCCGGTACGCAGGGCTATTACAGCACCCTCAATTCCCGATCTCGTCGCGGACCTGGGCGTAGGCGATGACCGAGAACAGAACCGTCCCGCCCATCACGTTGCCCAGGAGCGTTGGCAGGAAGAACGATGTCGCGGCCGAATAGAGATCCAACTGGCCTTCGAAAACCAAGTACAGCGCTTCGACCGAACCGGCGATGACGTGGGTGAAGTCACCCAACGCGATGAGGTAGGTCATCAAGGCGATGACGATAAACTCGTTCCCTTCCGAGGACGGCAACATCCAAACCAACGCGGCGATCAGCCAGCCGGCCATTATGCCCGCCGTGAACATTTCCAATGGCGGTTTTTCCATCATGTGCTGCGACATGGACATCACCGCACGCTGGACTTCTTCGCTCAGCACGTCGCTGTAGGACAGGTAGGCCGCGAAGATGGCGCAACCGATGACGTTGGCGGTGAGGACGATCATCCACAGGCGGGCCAGCACCCACCACCATACCGGCTTACCCCTTTGGATGGCCGGCAAGACGGCGGTCAGCGTGTTCTCCGTGAAGAGCTGCTGGCGGCCCAGGATGACGATGATGAAGCCGACCGTGTAACCCAGGTTGTCGACCAGCGGCTTCCAGGGAGCGTCCGGCAGATGGGCGGCGAGAAGCGCTTCGGCAACGACGGAGAATCCGATCGACAAGCCGGCCGCGATGCCGGACCAGAACAGCGCGTGAAATGTGCGGACGAGTTCCTTGTCGCCTTCGCGGCGAATGATATCGAACACCGACGCCGCGCGCAGGCGCTTGTGCTTGATGACGACGGGGACCGGTTTCTCTTCCTTTTCGATGCGCTCGGTCTGGTCCTTCTCCACCTCGGTGGATTCCTCGCCCAGGAGTTCGCGCGCTTCGTTATGGTTCGTATCGGCCATGGGATCCCGTCTGTCAGTAACGATCGGCGGATTGCGGTCGTTTTGAACGACCTGGCACCGAATGCTCGCACAACGAGCCGGCAGACTCGAGACCATCCGCCGGGGAACGTTGCGCATCTTGTGTGGTGCGGCGCGATGGAAACGTGCCAGCGGGCGGGTGGTTCCCATGGCGGACGACGTCACGCTTCTTGCATCGCCCGGCGCCAGGATGGCCGATGGGCGGCGCTGTGCCAATTCCGGTCGCGAACGGGGTTCAGGGGCTGCCGGCTTAAGCCGCGCTTAACCGCGTCGCTGCGCGAATGCCGGGTGGTTCAAATTTTATCTATTACATCAGTGCTTTGCCAACTCATGCGTAGGCAAATTCGAAAAAATTCGAACCAATAGCATTCGTAATTGGAGAGGCTCATGCAGGGTTCCCATCGCAGGCAACGTCACTTCGCAAGTGATGTCTCGGGAAGCATCATGCCGCTGTTCGGGCTGTTGCTCATTCCGACACTGGCGGTCGTGGGCGCAACCATGGACTTCGCCAACGCCTACAGTCTGAAAGGGAAGTTGCAGCGGGCACTGGATGCAGCTTCCACCGCGGTCTGCAGCTCGGGCACCGAAGCGACGCCGGAAGAGATCATCCGGGCCTACCTGGGCGCCGATTTCGAGGCGCGCGGTCTGAGCCTGCTGCCAGCGCCGGAAGAGGGTCAGGAACCGTCGCTGCAGGTCAGCGACGTGACTCTCAAGAACGCCGCGTTCGATCCGATGACGGGCACGCTCACGCCGGAACTGGACACCAAGGCGCCGACGACGCTTCTGAAGCTGATCGGGGTCGATGAAATCGATTTGAATATCCAGTCGCAGGTCGCCTGTGCGGGCAAGCGGTTGGAGCTTTCGATGGTGGTCGACGTCACCGGTTCGATGGACGACGCTATCGCCGGCAAGAAGAAGATCGACTCGCTGAAGGAAGCCGCGCTCGACGTGGTCGATATTTTCCGGTCGGGGATGGCGCGCGGCACGGCGCGTCTGGCCCTGGTGCCGTTCTCCAGCGCGGTCAACGTTGGCGACATGGCGCGCGATGCGCGCGGCGTGACCGAAGGCGGCGTCTCGGAGCTGCAGGGCCTAGCGACGATCCGGTTCCGCGACAAGAACGATTACAACAACCTCATCGAATGGAGCGCCACGCAGTGCGTTTCCGAGCGCGTGGGACCGGAAGCCTATTCCGACGCCGCGCCCGGCTGCAACGGCAACTCCTGTTTGGCGCCCGTCGGCCACGTCTACACCCCGGACGGCTCGTGTCCCGTCGGTCCTCAGATCATGCCGCTGACGACGGACGCCGCCGCCATCGAGACGGCGATCAACGGCTACACCGCGAGCGGCAGCACCGCAGGCCACATCGGTACGGCCTGGGGCTGGTATCTCCTGTCGAACAAGTGGAGTTCGCTTCTCCCGGCAGGTTCGAAGCCGGAGGTCGGCGATACCGAGGAGCTGATCAAGGCGACGATCATCATGACGGATGGCCAGTTCAACACCCAGTATGCCGAGGGCGTTGACGATCAATGGACCTGGAACTCGGCCAACAACGGCGTGTCGGCCGATCAGTTCGACCAGTTGTGCGCCAAGATGAAGGACCCCGACGGCGACGGGATCTACAACAACGACGACATCATCGTCTACACGATCGGTTTCGGTATCGGCGAGTCGAGCCCGGAAGGATCGAGACTGAAGGCCTGCGCAACCGACAACACGAAGTACTTCTTCCCCTATGACGGCGACGAACTGCGCGCGACGTTCGTCACGATCGGAAAGGAGTTGGCAGGCGGACAGTCGGGCTTCCCGCTGGTGCAGAAGTAAGGGTCGGGAACCTGAGGTGGCGTGATCAAAGGCGGCCGGTGTGCCGCCTTTTTCATTGTTGGATGGTTTATTCTGCGGCCTCTGCGGACTCGCGCAAAGTCAATCCGACAAGAGGCAATTCTCCCAATTCGGCTTGGACTTCCGGATCGTTCATGAGGTCTTCAAACGTTCTTGGGGCGGGGAGTTGTCTAGCGGTATCGGCAAGTGCCGCAAAATGTTCCCGCAGAGCTTTGCGACCGTCATCAACGGCTTCTTCAAAAGTATCACCTGCTGCAAAACAGCCGGGTACGTCGGGGAAAACGAGCCCGTAGGCGCTGTCTTTGTCCTTATGGACGATGGCAAAGTACGTGGGCATCAGCCGTCCTGTGGGTTCCAGCCTGCAATCTTATAGATGCTCCTTACAAGACCGCGAGGCAAGTCCCGCTTCGGATGCGGCAAGGTAATCAGCAAGCTGATGTCGGCGTGTTTCAGCACATGGTGATCGCCGCTGATCCGCACGATTTCCCAACCGTCAGCTTGCAACCTGCGCAGAAGTTTGCGGCTGTTTGTTTCCATGGATTTGAACCCCTCCCGCATCCATGCCCGCACTGGCGATGCGCGATAGGGAAGCTAAAAGGGGCCTCCGGTGGCGTAACTTTCGTTGTTGGAGACAACTCAATAAGGCATTGATATAGCTTAGTTTTCTATGATCTTGGCTATCTTCAAAGCACCGTCACCCCGGCGAAGGCCGGGGTCTGTTCAGGTCGGGAGCTGTGAGCTCGCCACGCACACGCCCCACTGCGTCATCCTGGGCTTCATGCCCAGGACCCATCGCGCCGCAAGTGCACTCCGCCAGCGGACCGGACGACAATCGCAGCAACGCTCGCCAGCCGTCGCGGGCCAATGATCCGAGCGGATGCATGGGTCCTCGGGACAGGCCCGAGGATGACAACGTTGGAGGGGGTAACGTGCGTCCCACGACGCTGTCATCCCGGCGAAGGCCGGGGCTGCCCCTCACCCTGTCCCTCTCCCCGTGAAGAACGGGGAGAGGGGACCAACCCGTTCGCTTAGCCGGCGATTTTGGAGAAGTCGGCGACGGTCTGGGTGGCGGCGCGGATTTCGGCCAGGAGCTTCAGACGGTTTTCCCGCAGCGCGGCGTCGTCGGCGTTGACTGTGACGTGCTCGAAGAAGTCGTCGACGGGCGCGCGCAGTTCGGCCAATGCGCGCATCGCGCCTTCGAAGTTTTCGACGTTGATCGCCGCCTGGGTGTCGAACTTCACCTTGGCGATCGCCGCGGCCAGTGCGCGCTCGGCGGGCTCGGCCATCAGCGCGCCCGTGGGCTCGCCGTCGTAGGTCGTCTTGTCCTTCTTCTCCTCGATTGAGAGGATGTTGGTGGCGCGTTTCACGCCGGCCAGAAGGTTCGCGCCGTCGTCGGTTTCCAGGAAGGCCGACAGAGCTTCGACGCGCTTGACGATGAGGGCGATGTCATCCTGGCCGGGCAGCGCGAAGACGGCGTCGATCAGGTCGTGGCGCTTGCCTTCCTCGCGCAGGTGGACCTTGAGGCGGTCGGCGAAGAAGGCGAGGAGATTGTACGATAACGTTTTTGACCAATCGCCAACTTCGCGTGGTAATTCAAGAGCATCGGCAAATGCGTCTGAATTTGCCGCGTGCCAGATTGAAATATCGACACCCTTCGCTTCGAGTTGCTTTGCCGAGTGCTCAACCGGGATCATGAGCCCCAACCGCAGATCGTTCTCCAGCAGAATGCGGATCACGCCCAGGGCCGCGCGGCGGAGCTGGTAGGGGTCGCCGGAGCCCGTCGGCTTCTCGTCGATGGCCCAGAAACCCACCAGCGTATCCAGCTTGTCGGCCAGGGCTACGGCAATCGCCACCGAGTCGCCGTCGTCTTCCAACGGGACCGTGTCGGATGGCCCCTTCGGCTTGTAGTGCAGCTCGATGGCGCGGGCGATGTCCGGCTTGATGCCGCCCTTTTCCGCGTAATAGCGGCCCATCAGGCCCTGCAACTCGGGGAACTCGCCGACCATCTCGGAAACAAGATCGGCCTTGCAGAGCTGGGCGGCGCGGCGGGCGGCTTCGGGGTCGGCATCGACGGCGCCGGCGATCCGGTAGGCCAGTTCCGCGATGCGCTCGACGCGGTCCTTCTGGCTGCCGAGCTTGGCGTGGAAGGTGATCGATTCCAACTGCGCGGCCATCTCGTCGAGCGGATGGTCGAGGTCCTTGTCCCAGAAGAACTTGGCGTCCGACAGACGGGCGCGGATCACCTTCTCGTTGCCGGCGACAACCTGCTTGCCGTCGTCCGCCGCGATCAGGTTGGAGACCATGATGAAGCGGTTGGCGAGCTTGCCGGTCTTCGGATCCTTCAGCGAAAAGCACTTCTGGTGCGCCTTCATCGAGGTGATGAGGCATTCCGGCGGAACGGCGAGGAATTCTTCGTCGAAGGTGCCCATCAGCACGACCGGCCATTCGGTGAGCCCGGCGTTCTCGGCGAGTAGCGCTTCGTCTTCGACGAGTTCGAGGCCGGCATCCTCGGCCAGTTCGCGGGCCTGCTCGCGGATTGCCTCGGCGCGCTCGGAAGCGGGGAGCAGGACCTTCGCGTCCATCAGCTTCTTGCCGTAGTCCTGGAAGTCGGTGACCGCGAAGGGTTCGCCGCCGTGGAAGCGATGGCCGCGCGTCTCGTTACCCGATGCGATGCCGGCGATCTCGAAGGGCACGACCTTTCCGCCGAACAGGCACAGCACGGATTGCAGCGGACGCACCCACTGGAAGTCGCCGGAGCCCCAGCGCATGGATTTCGGCCACGGGAACTTCGCGGCGACGTCGGGGATCAGTTCGGCAACGATGTCGGAGGCCGGGCGGCCGGGCCTGTCGATCCTCGCGACGTAGAAGTCGCCCTTCTTGGGATCGGAGACGACCTCGGCCTCGTCGATGGATTTCAGGCCCGCGCCGCGCAGGAAGCCTTCGATGGCCTTATCGGGTGCGCCAACGCGCGGCCCCTTGCGCTCATCTGATACCGCTGGCGACTTTTCCGGGACGTCCTCGAACACCACCGTCAGCCGGCGTGGCGTGACGTAGGACTGTCCGCTTCCCACCTCCAGCCCGGCGGCCTTCAGGCCGTCGCCGACGAGCCGCAACAGGTCGGCGGCCGCGCGCGCCTGCATGCGGGCGGGGATTTCTTCGGACAGCAGTTCGAGGAGGAGTTGGGGCATGAAGAAGCTCAGGGTCGCCTATGAATCGGAGACCCGTTCTAGCCCCATGCCCCGCGATGCGCCAGCCTTCTGCCGTTCGCGCCGGCGCAATGGCGCGTGTCAGGTAGCGGCCGGCCGTGAGCGGTTATTGCGCCGGTGCGCCCGCCGGAGTCGGTTCCAATCCGGTCGGAACGACATTGTTGAACTCGGTGAGGACGTGGTTGCCGATCTCGACGGCCGCGCCGGTGTAATGGAGGTAGCCCAATCCGACGGCAGTCAGCGCCACGAGGAACCACCACACGGGCCGCTTGAGCAGCATCGCTGCGACGAGCAGCACAGGCACGACGATGATGGCAATTCCGATCCAGTGATTCATTGCAGGCTCTCCCGTTCGATTGTTGTCGTTGTTGTTGTGGTTTTCGTGCTCGTTGTCGTCGTCGCGGCGGTCCCGCGCTTGCGCCCTTCGTCTATAGCGGAACCTTTGCGTCGCCGATATGACGCCGGACTTGATGTCTAATGGCTTGAAATGAAACGCACTTTGGGTCTCTGTTCACCGATTTCCTTTACCTCGCCATCAATGTGACGCTGCTAATCTGCGGCAGATCGCGCAAGAGGTGGAGGGATCGTGACCGGACGTTGGCGGAAAATGATACCGGGTTTGCTGCTCCTGGCGGCGGCGATGGTTGTTCTGCCGACAAGTCTCGAAGCCCGGCGCGGGTTCCGTATTCCGATCATCGTGCCCGGTGGCGGCGGTGGTGTCGAAGGCATCGAGAAGGTGCTCGAGCTTCCCGATATTCCGGAGCTTCGCAGGCTCGACGGCACCTACATCGATCTTGGCTATCTGCATCAGCGCGATGGCGGTGCGTGGATCGGTTACATCGGATCCTCGACGACTTACTTGACCCTTTCGGACCAGCAATTGCGGCGGCTCATGCAGGTCGCGGGCGTGCGGGAACTGCCGCCGGTACCGGTGCGTGCGAAGCCTGCCGGCGTGCCGGGGCTGTATTGGATGATTGGCCTTGCCGCGGTCGTCGCGATCATCGGTATACCGATTGCCCGCCGGTTTGCCGGGGCATTAGGGGGCTTCTCGCGCATGGGCGGGAGAATCGCGATGGCGACGGGTGCGCCTGCCTCGTCCGGAAGCGCGGCGTCCTCGCGTGCCATGGCGCGCGTCACCGAGGCCGTCGAGCGGCGTAATGCCCTGAGCGGCGCGGGTGCGGGAGCGGCTTCGGAAACGTCGCAACCGGCAGCGGTCGCGAAGCGCCCGGCCAAGCGCGATTTCCGGCCGAGCAATCAGATTTCCGCAGCCGCCGCATCGACGTTCGGCGTTCGCGGTGAGCGCATGGCGATGGCCGGCGACGGGTTCGGGCGGCGGAATCGTTAGCGGGTGGCCGGCGGCGCCCTTTGTTAAAGCGAGATCGCCGCGATGCCCCAGATGACCAGCAAGACGAGCAGCACGACGAGCGCCATGCCTGCGGCGGCGCTGCCCATGTAGCTCAGACCCGCCACCAACGCGAAAGCGGCCAACGTGCCGAAAAGCTGCGGCTGGGACTTCTTCGGCCACAGGCGCGAGACGACATAGCCGAGCACGATCGCGCCGATGACGATCAGCGTCGCTTCGCCGATGATCCGAGTGTCGAGCCATTCCATGTGCTTTCCGCCCGCTGTTTACCGCCGCGATCGGTTTTGATCGGGCCGAGGGTGTTGCCCGGCTTCGGCCGATCTTGACATGAGCCTACACCGCCGCCACTTTTGCTTAGCTAACTAGACTAACTCAAGGTGAGTCGGCAATGGGCACCAAGATTACCGTCCACGAGGCCAAAACGAACCTCTCCGAACTGCTTCGCCGCGTGGAAGCTGGGGAGGAAATCGTCATTTCGCGCGGCGACAAGCCGATTGCTGTCCTGAGTGCCTATGCGCCACAAGAGATTTCGGCAAGAAGGCGCAAGGCTTTCGGCTCTCTGACTGGCACCTTCGAGATACCGTCCGACGACGCTCTCTTTTCGCCTGCGACCGAGGAAGAGCTGGAAGAAATGTTCGGAGAAGCATCCGAGTTCTTCAAGTGAGGCTGCTGATCGACACGCATGTCTTGATCTGGACGGTCGGCGCTCCCAACCGAATTCCTCAGCGCGTTCGAGAGGCGCTGATCGATGCTGATAATTCAGTGTTTGCCAGCGCCGCGACAGCCTGGGAAATCGCTTTGAAACGTCGTCTCGGTAAACTGGAATTCGACAAGGAATTCCTGGCTCGTTTCGACAACCGTATTGAGGAAATGGGGTTCGAACCGATGTCTGTGTCCGCCGCGCACATGGTCAGGGGCGCCGAGATAGATTCGGAGCATAAAGACCCGTTCGATCGCATGTTGGCCGGGCAGGCGCTCGTGGAAGAGATGACCGTCGTCACTGTTGACCGGGCTTTCCGGGATCTCGGCGTGCCCGTGTTTTGGTGAGCATCGCCAGGATGAAGCGGAAAAACCCTTTGTCCAGGCTACTCGTTCACGCACCGCCGCCCTCGGTCGCCAGCCAGGCGCCGCAGCAGGCCTTCGACAGGTCGCGGACGCGCAGGATGTAGCTCTGGCGTTCGGTCACCGAGATAACGCCGCGGGCATCCAACAGATTGAAGACGTGGCTCGCTTTGATGGCCTGGTCGTAAGCCGGGAGTGCGAGCAGATGGCGGTCGCCTTCGCCCTTCTTGCCAGCTTCCAGCAGCGCCTTGCACTCGGCTTCGGCGTCCTTGAAGTGCTGCAAGAGGACACCCGTATCGGCGTGTTCGAAGTTGTAGCGGGAGTATTCCTGCTCGGCCTGCAGGAAGACATCGCCATAGGTGATCTTTCCCTCGCCTTCGAGGCCGTTGTAGTTGAGGTCGTAGACCCGGTCGACGCCCTGGACGTACATCGCGAGGCGCTCCAGCCCGTAGGTGATCTCGCCGGAAACGGGTTTGCAGTCGAAGCCGCCGACCTGCTGGAAATAGGTGAACTGCGTCACCTCCATACCGTTGCACCAGACCTCCCAGCCCAGGCCCCAGGCTCCCAGTGTCGGGCTTTCCCAGTCGTCCTCGACGAAGCGGATGTCGTTCACGGAAGTGTCGATGCCGATCGCGTCCAGGCTCGCGAGATAGCGCTCCAGGATATCGGGCGGCGACGGCTTCATGATTACCTGGAACTGGTAGTAGTGCTGCAGGCGGTTGGGGTTCTCGCCGTAGCGGCCATCCTTGGGGCGCCGCGAGGGTTGCACGTAAGCGGCGTTCCACGGCCGCGGGCCGAGCGAGCGTAGCGTGGTGGCGGGATGGAACGTACCGGCGCCGACTTCCATGTCATAGGGTTGCAGTACGACGCAGCCTTGCGCGGCCCAGAAGCGCTGAAGCGTCAGTATCATCTCCTGGAACGACTTGGTGGGCTGGAGCGGGGAGTCTTTGTGCCCAACACTCGGCAAGCCGGTGTTGGGGTCGCCAATCGTCGCGGTTCCTGTTTTGGGCTTTTCTTTGCCAACAATCGGCAAGCCGTTGTTGGGCTTTTCTTCGCCAACATTGGGCAGGCCCGTGTTGGGCTGTTTCGACTTCTTCCCCGACTTGGCCATGCCGTTCCCCGGTTCGTCGCTTGCCGGGGTGCCCCGGTCCCTCGCGCAGCAGCGTACGCTCGCGCCTTCTCTTCGCAATTCGGCGCGCACTATACCGAGCCGGGGCCGCGTGTCACCTACCGGCTAACGCGGCTTCGGAACGCCCTTCAAGCGCAGTGTCATGATAGGGCAAGCCATTGCCCGAGGTGCGGAGATAAACCGTATGCAACCGACGGCCCGGTGAAAGCGTTCCCTTGGGACAGCGATTGGCGCTGCAACCTCAATGCCAGGGAGGCTCACCATGAAGATCCTCAAAGTCATCGAGCTAATGACGAACTCGGACAAGGGCTGGGAGGACGCCGCTCAGAAAGCGGTCTCCAAGGCTTCGGAGTCGGTCAAGAACATTAAGTCTGTCTGGGTGAAGGACTTCGCGGCAACCGTCGGACCGGATGGGCGGATCGACAACTATCGTGTGACCTGCAAGGTAACTTTCGAAGTCAACGACTGATCGGATTGCTTCGGTGCCCGTGCCGGCCCTGCCGTGCCGGTGCGGGCGTCTATTGTCGGTCGAGTGAGTCTAGGTTTAGTGGGCCTACCGCCAGCCGCGCTCACCCCTGCGGCCTGTACTCGCCCGTTTCGGGATCGACCGTCAGGTTGCCGAGGTCGCGGACTTTGTCGGCTTCGCGCTTCTCGGCTTCGGCGCGGCGGCGTTCGGCTTCCTTCTCGCGCTGCTTCAGCGACCAGTGCGCAAGCCGGTAGCCGGCGGCCAGGCTGGCGCCGACGGCGGCGAGTAGGAAGAGGTGTGGCGGCATGTTGCCCCCCGATTAGAGCCCGTAACGGGCCCATAGTGCACGTGCCTCAGCGGTCGACAAGACCTGGTCGGCAAAGTCGGGCGGCACGAAACCAGCTTCGCTCATTGACATATAGGGTTTGCGCAAGAGCCCGAGAAGCCCGCCGCGCGATGGCGACACGACCTTCAGCTTCACCTTGGGGCCGTGGAGTTCGCGCATCTTGGTTCGGATGTCGGTGATACCGTCGATCAGGCCGAGCTCCATGGCGCGCGGCGCGGACCAGAAGGCGCCGGAGAAAATGTCGCTGTCGGGTGCCTGCAACTTGCCGGCCCTGCGCTCCTTCACGACGCCGATGAAGGTGTCGTGAATTTCGCTGAGGATCGCCTTGATGCGCTCCACGTCCTCGGGATTTTCGGGACGGAACGGGTCGAGCTGGCTCTTGGCCGTCCCGGACGTGTAGATGCGCCGCTCGATGCCGATCTTGTCGATCGCTTCGACAAACCCGAAGCCGCCGGAAATCGCGCCGATCGAGCCGACGATAGAGCAGGCATCGGCGTAGATCTCGTCGCCGGCGACGGAGATGTAATAACCGCCGGAGGCAGCGACATCGTCGCAGAAGACGTAGATCTTCTTGTCGTGCTCCTGCGCGAGCTGGCGCAGCCGCTTGAAAATCAGGCTCGACTGAACCGGTGAGCCGCCCGGCGAATTGACGATGATCGCGATGCTTTCCAGTTTCGACAGCTTGAAGGCCCGTTCCATGGCGCTTGCGGTCGCCGCCAGCGAAAGGCCCTGCCGCAATGGGGTGGCCATGCCAATCGGTCCGGTGAATCGCAACACGGGAACGACGGGTCCGCTATTGAACGGCCACATGGGCAAACCTCCGATCAGCCTGAGGAAGAAACATTAAAGTTGGGGCGCTGGCGCTCAACGTCGAACGATGCGCATGGTTGCGAGGGTCACTTAGCACGCCGAGTCTTACCGGGTCATGAGAATGCTTCGAGGGCGGTCCCTTCGCGCAACGCGCGCGCAACCGGCGGACGGAACGCGTTCGATCCGGGTTCGTGCAGGACAATGCCGCAGCCGAGCCTCAGGCCCGCGCGCGAACCCTTGACGGCGCGCAAGAGAATTCTGTGTGCAGCATGGTGTTCGCGGGGATAGAGCGGGCACACCTCCAGAGCGCCGAACCGCCGTTCGCAGGCGGCGAGGATCTGCGGCACTGCCTCGGGCAGGTGGACGAGGTAAGCGGTGCCGCCGGGGCGAAGGAGCCGGGCCATAAAGCGCATCCAGTCCAGCATGGTCAGCGTCGCCTGCATGGCATGGGCGTCGGCCTTCAGCGGGTGCGGGCTTTCTGTCCCCGTGCCCGCCAAGCGGTAGGGTGGGTTGGCAACGGCGATATCGTAGCTTCCCGCGGCGATACCGACGGCATCGAGGTCGGATGCAGGCGCGCCGATGGACAAGCAGTGGACACGGGCTCGGTCTTCAAGCTCGTTAAGGGCAATGTTGCGCGCGGCGAGCGTGGCGAAGTTTGCATCGCGCTCAAGTAGCGTAACGTCGAGCCCCGGCAGTCTGCTGGCCGCGCATAAGCCGACAGTGCCGACGCCAGCACCCAGGTCGATCAGGCGGGCTCCGGCCCGGTCATCCTTGGGCCGGACGGCAGCGGCAAGCAGGACGGCGTCGATACCGGCGCGATAGCCGCGCCGGGGCTGAAATAAATGCAGCCGCCCGCCGAGAAAGGCGTCGCGTGTAAGGTTATGATCGTCGATTGCCGATTCAGGAGCCGGGCGCGGAACGGTATCCCGGCACTCTTCAAGCACCGGTCGGCCCCCTTCGTTGGCAGGGATTGACGGCTCCGGGGCTTCGGGGCGATCAGAGCCTTCAGGTCGGTGAGGCATCGATCAGCCACTGTCCGAGATCGGCGTCACGAAGGATGCGGCGTGCCTGCTCCTCGTCTTCGTCGGTGACCAGTACGCGGCGGGGCAGCATGCCCAGTGAGCCCTCCAGAACGCTCATATTGGCGTCGAGTACGACTGCCTTTATACCGGCGTCTGAAAGAAGGCTTTCCACGAAGGTGATCAGAACGGAGTCGTTCGTTCGCATCAGTTCACGCATACTGGCGGGTTCCCGGCCTTGTGTCGGCGACATCAATGCGGCAAAGAGTCATTAATCTCAAGACCGTTCGCTCGCCTATAACTTTGAAAGGTTCGCGGCGGCGCGGCGAAAACAGCAATCCGAGGAACGTGACATTGGGCGTTGTAGTCCCCTTCGAAGAGGCCCGCGATCCTGCGGCCGGTCTGACACCCCTTCTCAACCTCGTCCGCGAGGACATGGAGGGAATCAATCGGCTGATCCTCGACCGTGCGGTGTCCGATGTCGAACTCATCCCGGAGCTGGCGCACCACCTTATCGATTCCGGCGGCAAGCGCTTGCGCCCGATGCTGACGATCGCAACCGCCAAAATGACGGGCTATCCCGGACCTGAGCACATCCGCGTCGCGGCGGCGGTGGAATTCATGCATACGGCAACCCTGTTGCATGACGATGTCGTCGACGAAAGCGACTTCCGGCGCGGAAAAAAGGCGGCGCGGACCATCTGGGGAAACCAGGCCAGCGTGCTGGTCGGCGACTTCCTCCTGGGACAGGCGTTCCGGATGCTCGTCGATGTCGGCAACATGCAGGTGTTGCGTATTCTCTCCAACGCCGCGGCCGTGATCGCCGAGGGCGAGGTGATGCAGCTCTCCGCCGCGAAGAACCTCGCGACGACGGAGGACGAATATCTCGCCATCGTCAACGCCAAGACGGCGGCGCTGTTCCTGGGGGCGGCGGAGTCCGGCGCGGCTTTGGCGCACCGTCCGGCGGAAGAACTGGCGGCGCTCCGGTCCTACGGCAAGAACCTCGGCATCGCGTTCCAGCTCATCGACGACGCACTCGATTATTCCGGCGAGGCGAAGAATCTCGGCAAGTCGGTCGGTGACGATTTCCGCGAAGGCAAGGTGACGATGCCGGTGATCCTCGCGTTCCGCCGCGGCACCGACGAGGAGCGGGCGTTCTGGTCGCGGACGATCGCGGAAGGGGACATTCGCGACGGTGACCTGGAACAGGCGATCAAGCTCATGAACAAGCATGGGGCGATCGAGGCGACGATCGAGAAGGCGCGCTCTTATGGCATGGTCGCTTACGACGCCATGGCCATTTTCAAGGACTCGACGGCCAAGAGCGCGTTGCAGGACGTGATCGGGTTCTGCATTGGCCGGGCGCACTGATCGCCTGAACGATTTGGCGCCGGTCGTCAGTTGCCGCCGAGCCGGACTACGCGGACCCACCAGTTGGGGTGGTGCTTCAGCAGGGCGGCTGCCGCCGCGTGGGGCTCATCGAAAATGCCGAAGCAGGTCGGTCCGGCGCCCGAAAGCGCGGCGTAGCGGCATCCGGGAACCGACTGAAGCGCTTCAAGCACAGTGCCGATTGCCGGTACGACGCGGGTTGCCGCCGGCGTCAGGTCGTTGCCGATCGCTTCCATGACGCCGATGGCTTCCGACTGCGTGTTGAGCCGGGCCAGGGGCGGAGGGGGAGCGTAGCCGTCCAGAAGCGGCGCGGCCGCCAACGCACGAAAAACCTGGGCGGTTTTGTCCGGCGGCACAGGCACGCACGGATTGACGAGAACCGCGTTGAGCGGCGCTATTTTGTCGACCGGCGCTACGATCTCACCGAACCCGGTAACCCAGGAGGTACGGTCCGCCAAGCACACTGGCACATCGGCGCCAAGTGCGGCCGCGACGGTGGGCCAGTCGATCCCTGGGGCTAGATCCGGGTTTATTCGACGGATGGCGCGCAGGAGTGCTGCGGCATTTGCGGAGCCGCCGCCGAGGCCGGCACCGACCGGCAGATTCTTTTCGATTGAAACGTGTCCGAGTGCGAGGGCCGGCTCGACCTGTTGAAGCTGCGCGAGTGCGGCGGCAACGATGTTTTCACCGACGATGGCGGTTGCGAAGTCGCCCACTGTAGAGATCGCCACCGGCGCTGATGGATCGAGGGAAACGACATCAGCGACGGGGCGCGAAGCTTCGCCTGCAGGCGTGCATGGATCGCCGCCAGAACCGGCTTCTGCGGCTGGACTTGCGAAGGCGATCAGGCTCTCGATCTGATGATAGCCATCGGGGCGCCGGCCAGGGATGCGCAGCGTCAGGTTGACCTTGGCGCGAGCGAATTCCCGGACGGCTTGCGGCGGTGTCGCCGCGATCATTGGTTCCGGCGTGACGGGAGCGGGATCTCGGCGCCGGTTTCGTCACCCGAAGAGCGGGCCGCGCTGGTCAGCGCCGAGGATGCGGGCTTCTGCCCGGTGACACGCGGGTCCGCAAGTGCCTGCCGCTTGACCGGCAACCCTTCGGCGAGCTTTTTCTGGATCTTACCGATCAGCTCCTGCTCGGGGTCGAGGCTCAGAGCCTGATCCCATTGGAATCGCGCTTCACGGATGCGGCCAACCTGCCAGTAGGCGTCGCCAAGGTGATCGTTGAGAACGGGATCTTCCGGACGCAGTTCAACCGCCCGCTCAAGGAATTTCACCGCCTTGGTGTGGTTCCCGAGCCTGTAATGCGCCCATCCGAGGCTGTCGACGATGTAGCCGTCGTCCGGCTTCAACGACACGGCTTTCTCGATCAGTTGCAAGCCCTTGCGCAGATGCATGTTCTGATCGATCCAGGAGTAGCCCAGATAGTTCAGCGTGAGCGGCTGATTGGGATCGAGCTTGAGCGCAGTCTGCAGGTCCTGTTCGGCCTTCGGCCAGTTCTTGATCCGCTCGTAGCAGGTGCCGCGAGAGTAGAAATAGACCCAGTCCTTGGCTTCCGGCTCGCCGATAAGTTCGATGGCTTTTGTGTAGTAGCCGATGGCCTCTTCGTAGCGCTTGCGCGCCCGCATGATATTGCCGAGCGCGTCGTACGGCTTGACACTCTTCGGGTTATTTTCCGCAGCCCGCTCCAATAGGCGCTTGGCCTCGTCGGTCTTCTCCAGTTCGTTGAGATTGAACGCCTTGCGGATATCGATGGCGAGTTGAAGGGCGGACCCGCGCGGGATCGATTCGTAGGTCGCGATGGCCTTTTCGTAGCGCTTCATCGACTCGTAGGCGCTCGCGAGCGCAGCCAGTGCGAACGGATGACGCGGCTCCAGATAAAGCGCCATCTGTAGATAGAGCACGCCGATCGACACGCCTCCCTCGCCCGTCAGCGCTTCGCCGAGGCCGTAAAACACTTCCGCGAGCCCTTCTTTCGGGCTGCTGATCAGCGGCGATACCCGCTCGCCGCGGCTGAGGCTGTCCATAAGCTGGATGGCGAGCGGATGGGCCTCACCCACGGACTGGCGCATATGCGTGCGCAGGATGCCCTTGGCGCGGCGATAATCGCCCGCGCTTGCGACGCTGCGTGCATAAGCGAGCGTGGTGCGCAGGGTTTTGCTGTCCTGTTCGAACACGGTTGCGTAGGCGCGGCGGGCGTCGCTCTGGCGGCCTGCCTGATCGGCGATAAGCGCGCGGTGATAGCGTAGATAGAAGCGTGCCCAATCGGCCTGACGCCGAAGGGTCAGGGAGGCCAGGGCCTTGATTGTCTTGCCTTCTGCGTGTTCGGCCCAGGCGCGCGTGATCACGCTCGTCAATTCGCCGATGGGGCCGCTGCCTGCGGCTTCGAAATGCTCGATGGCCTTGGCGTTTTCGCCGGCCTTGAATGCGGTCAAACCGAGGAGGAGGCGCGCCATGCGATGGCGCGGCTGCCGTTTGACCACTTCTTCGGCCAGCCCGATTGCCCGCTGCCAGTTGGCCTCGGTCGCCTCCATAAGGAAGGCGCGCTCCAGGAGGACGCCGCTATCAGGGTCCTGGCGCAGGGCGTTGCGATAGAAATCGGCTGCGCGTTCGGTGTCGTGATCGGCGCGGGCGAACCGGCCGGCAAGATAGCTTCCCGGAAGCGTCCGGGTGGTGCTGAAATCGCCGGGAGACCAGGCGCTTGCGCCGAACGGCGTAAACAACGCGCAGGCGACGACCGCCGCCAGGCCCAGGATTCCAAACGTCTCGACGCGCCGGGCGCGTTGCAATCTCATACCGGCATTCCCTCAAGATGCTTCGAATTCTTGACGCTCGAAATCCGAACGCTGTTGCAAAGATAGCAGCTTTATCGGCGTTTTGGCGAATGCTTAGTGCCCGATTTGAGGCAAAGGAAAATTTGCCGTCAAGCGGCTTGCGAGAGGCCATCGACGCCCTGACGCCAAGGCTACGGCCGCAGTGGTGCGCAGGGCCATCGGGAGCCGAAAAACAAGTTCTTTCAAGCGATAACGAATTGATACGCCATCGTATTGGCGGTGTCCGGCGGATCGGTGGATTTGCGCCGGTACGGGCCTGCGATGTCGGCAACGACCCCGTAACCAAACGTTACAATTTTTTAACAGCTTAGTTGCCTGCGGAACGCGCGGCGTAGACCGCGTTCGGGTGCCTCGACCTGGATCCCTTTATAATTCGGTCCTCTGCCGCCCGCGTTTCTGCGAATTGAGGGCGACGCGCGTTCGGGTGCCTCGACCTACATCCCTGTATAATTTGGACCGCCGCCGCCCTCGCTTTTGAGATTTGAGGGCGACGCGCGTTCGGGTGCCTCGACCTACATCCCTGTATAATTTGGACCGCCGCCGCCCCGGTTCTTGCGTTTTGAGGGCAGCGCGTGTTCTGGAGCCTTGCTTCACATGCCCGTGTAATTCGGACCGCCGCCGCCCTCGGGGCAAACCCAAGTGATGTTCTGACTGGGGTCCTTGATATCGCAGGTCTTGCAGTGCACGCAGTTCTGCGCGTTGATCTGGAAGCGCGGATTGCCGTCGTCGCCGGCCACGATCTCATAGACGCCGGCCGGGCAATAGCGCTGGGCGGGCTCGTCGTAGACGGGAAGGTTTACCGCGACCGGGATCGTCGGGTCGGTCAGGACGAGGTGACTGGGCTGCTCTTCCTCATGGTTGGTGGCCGAGAAGGACACATTGGTCAGCCGGTCGAAGGTCAGCTTGCCGTCGGGCTTGGGGTAGTCGATGGGCTGGAAAAGCGTCGTCGACTTCGTCGCCTCGTGATCGGCCTTCCCGTGCTTCAAGGTGAAGCCGAAGCCTTTGCCCTTGATCAGCGTGTTGGCCCACATATCCGCCCCGGCCAGCATGATGCCGAAGACCGTTCCGAAGCGCGACCAGAGAGGCTTCGCGTTGCGTACGGGTTTCAGGTCCGCGCCGACGGCGCCGTCGAGGATGCGGCCGGCATAGTCGTCGAGCACGTCGTGGCTGCGTTCGGCGCCGATGGCTTCGAACACGCTTTCAGCAGCCTCGATGCCGGAATGAACGGCGTTATGCGAGCCTTTGATGCGCGGAAGGTTGACGAAGCCCGCCGCGCAGCCGAGAAGCGCGCCGCCCGGGAATACAAGCTTGGGGATCGATTGCCAGCCGCCTTCGGTGATCGCGCGCGAGCCGTACGCGATACGCCGGCCGCCTTCGAGCAGTTCCGCGATCAACGGATGCGTCTTGAAGCGCTGGAATTCCTGGTAGGGGCTCAAGTACGGGTTAGCGTAGTTCAGGTGCACCACGAAACCGACGGCGACCAGGTTTTCGCCGTAGTGGTAGACGAACGAGCCGCCACCGGTGGAATTGTCGAGGGGCCAGCCGAACGAGTGTTGCACAAGGCCGGGGCGATGCTTCTCGGGCTCGACCTCCCATAGCTCCTTAAGGCCGATGCCGAACTTTGGCGGGTCGCGGTCGGCGTCCAGTTTGAAGTGCTTGATCAGCCTTTTCGCGAGCGAGCCGCGCGCGCCTTCGGCGATGAGGGTATACTTGCCGCGAAGCTCCATCCCGCGCGTGAAGTTCGGTCCGGGCTTACCGTCCTTGCCGATGCCCATGTCACCGGTTGCGACGCCGATGACGGCACCCTTGTCGTCGTAAAGGATCTCAGAGGCCGCGAAGCCGGGATAGATCTCGACACCGAGCGCTTCGGCTTTCTCGCCGAGCCAGCGCGTCAGGTCGCCGAGGCTGCCGACGTAATTGCCGTGGTTGTTCATCAGCGGCGGCATCGGGAAGTTCGGCAGTTTCAGTTTGCTGTTCTTGAAAAGGTACAGGAAGCGGTCTTCCTCTACCGTCTGTTTCAACGGGCAGTCGTCGTCGTCGCGCCAGTCGGGCATTAGCCGATCAAGGCCGGAGGGATCGACGACGGCGCCGGAAAGAATATGCGCGCCGACCTCGGATCCCTTTTCCAGAACCACGACGCTGAGGTCCTGTCCCTTCTCCTCGGCGAGTTGACGCAAGCGTATCGCGGCTGACAGTCCGGCGGGACCCGCGCCGACGATCACGACGTCGAAATCCATGCCTTCGCGTTCGGGAAGTTCAGCCTCACCCTGCGCCATCCGACTGTCTCTCCTTGCAGAAATCCGTCTCTTCGCTATCGCGGCAACCCCTCGTCGATTAGGTCGTCGCGGTGTAATCCGTCAACCCGGCTATCTGATGCAGGCTGAATCGAGACCGGTTCAAGCTGGCGGCTGTTGGGGAATTGCGGGTTGTTGGAGTAAACGATGAGGCCATGAGCACGGACCAGGACATGATTGACGGGCGGAACGCGGCGATTTTGAAGGAACTCCTCGCTTTCTACGAAGAGCTTGGGGTCGACACCGTGCTCGCGGAGCCGGCCGTCCAGTGGTCCACCGCTGAAGGCGCGCCGGGTGAAGCGGTCCGGGCCGCGCTCAAAGGGGCGGCCTCGGCTCAGGATCGCAAGGCTACTCCCATGCCGCCCGTCAGCGTAGCTGCGGGACGCTCGGGTGCGCGGCCTGAGCGCCCGGCCGCACGAGGCTCCGGCTCGGGGCCAACCGCGCCGTTTCAATCGAATACGCCGGCGAAGGCGCCCCCTGCGCCGATGGCCGGAAGGGTGGCCCGGTCTCAACCCGCGCGCCCGGCGTCTACCGGTGCCGCGCCCGGTGCGGCGGAGGCTCGGAAGCTGGCCGCCGGGGTCAACTCGCTCAGCGCGCTGGGGGATGCCCTGCAAGCGTTCGAAGGATGCGCGCTTCGGCATACCGCGAAGAACCTCTGCCTCTATCGCGGCGCAGAGACGTCCCGGCTGATGATCATCGGCGAAGCGCCCGGCCGCGATGAGGATCTCGCCGGCAAGCCCTTCGTCGGCCGGGCCGGACAGCTTCTCGACCGGATGCTCGGGGCCATCGGCCTCGGCGAAGCAGACGCGCACATCACCAACGTCGTCTACTGGCGTCCGCCCGGAAACCGTACGCCGACCTTGCAGGAGACGGGGGCGTGCCGGCCGTTTCTGGAAAAGCAGGTGGAACTTGTCGCGCCCGAGGTTGTGCTGTTGCTCGGGGGCGCGGCGGCGAAGAATATTTTCGATACCACCGACGGCATCATGAAATCGCGCGGTAAGTGGCGGAAGATCTCGATCGGCGGACGTGAACTGGATGCACTCGCGACGCTACACCCCGCCTACCTTTTGCGGACGCCGGCGGCGAAGCGGCTGGCATGGCGGGATCTCCTGGCGGTCCAGGCGCGGCTCGGCTGATCAATCGCGGTTTCGCTTCGGTTTGCTTGCGCGCCACCGAAAAGACCCTCCGCAATTCAATTCGAATTTTCGCCGTGCGCTTAAACACGGCTGAAGGCGGCTTCTGTATCCTCGGATCATGAGTAGCTGTGCCGGGAAAATCCGGCCGCCAAGAAGGGGAGGCTTCTGCTTTGTCGGAAGGTCTTGTGTATTTGCGCCCACGCCAACTCGTCGGTCTCGCCATCCGCGGCCGGCTCGAGGATGCGCTGCCGCAAGCCTGGGGCAAAATGAAAAGCTGGGCGATGCGCAAGTCGCTCGCTGGCGAACTCGAAGTCGGTTATGGGCTCGTCTACACCAATGCTGCGGATCCCGATGACGTGAACTACTGGGCGGCCATCGAGATCCCGGAATCGCTGACCAAGCCGGACCTTGACGAATTGGCCCGCATCCTGCTCCCGGGCGGTGCTTTCCTGCGCCGACGCCATCGCGGCGCGTTCGGTGCCATGCCGGCGGAGTTCTCGACAATGCGCGAGTTCCTGACGCGCGAGGGGCGCATCACGATCGATGCGGACCGGCCCGCGATTACCGTCATGTTGAACGTCGACGAAGTGTTTCGCGGCGGCGAAGTCCGCTCCAACCTTCTGCTGCCGGCCTGCCGTGCGGAGTCGATGGCGGCCTGAACCGCATCCGGTTCAGACGGTGTTCGTGCTTTCGCGCTGGGGGCTTCAACGCGGGAGCGAACGGGGATACGGTGTCTGGGCCTTGAATACCGAGATCCCATAGGTCCGGATTTGAGGTTCCCGCAGAGAAACCGGTCCCGCAAACGATGCCCAAGATCGACGAAAACCGCCCCTTCATTCCCGTCCGTATCGCTGTCCTCACCATGTCGGACACGCGAACCCAAAAGGAAGACAGCTCCGGCGATCTCCTTGTTCGCATGGCGGAGGAAGCCGGGCATGAGATTGCTGCGCGCAACCTCGTTGCCGACAAGGTCGAGGCCATCCAGGCGCAGATCACCGAATGGGTGAACGACACTTCGATCGATGTGGTGATCACGACGGGGGGAACCGGTTTCACCGGGCGCGATGTCACACCGGAGGCGGTACGGCCGATGTTCGAGAAAGAGATCGACGGCTTCTCGGTGCTGTTCCATCACCTGTCTTACGCGAAGGTGGGAACGTCGACGATCCAGTCGCGGGCGTGTGCCGGCGTTATCCGGGGCACGTATATCTTCTGCCTGCCGGGATCGCCGGGCGCGTGCCGCGATGGCTGGGAGGGGATCCTCAAATGGCAGCTCGATAATCGCCACCGGCCGTGCAACTTCGTCGAGATCATGCCGCGTCTCGAAGAACACCGGCGCGGCACTTGAGCCGAGCGGCTACCAGCCCGAGCGCGCCCGCTCGATTTCGAGAAGTTCGCGGGTGTTGTTCGCCGCTTCGAACACGGCGCGAGCCATCGAGCCCAGAAACACCATGACGAGGCCGGCGAGGAAGCCGGCGATGCCGACAACCACGCCGAATGGCAGGCCGCCGGTTCCTTCCATCGTCTGGCTGCCCGAGATGCCGCCGATCGCCATGCCCGCGAACGCCAGGCCGCCGAGGAGCGCGAGCCAGCCGACGAGGACGAGCGCGAAGGCAAGAAACCGGCCGACGCGGTAGCCGGGCACGAAATCGTACTCTTCTTCGTCGCCGGCTTCTGCTCCGTGGCCATCCACTGGGGCCAGCGGCCTGTCGTGTGCTGCGGCCGGTGAAAGATTTCCAGCCTGCGGTTGATCCTGCCACGCCGGTCTCGCAGTGGCCGGGCCAGCGGTTGGCGGCGCCATTCCAGGCTGCGGCGGCGCGGCAGTTGCCGAGGCTGGTTGTGGCGGTTGCGGCGCGGACGCTTCGGGGCGCGGTGTCGCGGATGGGGCGCTGCGCGATGGGAAACTTAGCGCGGGTTCCGCACGTCCGGACTGATCCTTTCCGGAAAGCGGCGACGCTGGCGTGCCGGGCGGCGAGGCCGGCCGGTGAGAGACTCCGGCAGGTTGCTGCGTATTCGACCGTACGGGACGGGCACCGACTTCCAGCGACAGGCGCGGCGGGCCAGTGCGCTCCTTCTCGGTTTGCACCGTCGTGCCAGCTGTATTCGCCGGGCTGGCGTGAGAAGTCGCTGGTGCGGGTTGGCGACTTGAAGAGCCGGCGACGGGCTGCCCGCCGGCGACGCCGCGTCCGGCCGCGGCTGCCATCAACCGGTCAAGACCGGCGCGGGCTTCGGCGGCTTCCGGGGCCGAGGACATCTGGTCGACGATATAGCTGTAGAACCGGGTCGCGTAGTCGACATTGCCGTCGCGCTCGGCAAGCTTGCCCATCTCCAGGATTTCCGATGGGTTATACTGAGGTGTCGATGTCATATGCCGTCCGCGGCGTGCCCACACACCCAGGTGCGCCGCGACTCCCGATTTCGTGGATCCCTACCGAGCACGGAACGGAGAAACGCCCGGCGGCCCTCCCGTGTCAACCGGAGCTTACCAGGGCTGGTTCCTGTTGTCCGTTGTCTGTGGCCTGTAGGTGTTGTCGTCTGGTGGCAATGGCCCGCGGCAGGAGGACGCGGCCGGCCCAATTCGAGACGCCGGCAAGGTCGTCGGCCTCGTCGACATCTTCGAGCGGCGCGAGCAATGCGACACGCAAACCGGCGGCATTGGCGTTCGCCAACGTATCGGCGAGCGTCCGAGGATGGGACCAGCGAACGTTGCGGAATATATCCGGCGACCGTGGGGCACGTTTGAAACCGATCAGCCAGTATCCGCCATCGGGCGCGGGGCCGATCACGACATCGGCCCGCCCAAGCTCGCCGAAGGCTTCGGCGATCCGCGCGGCGTCGATGCCGGGAATGTCCGAACCGATGATGACAACCGGGCCGGGCGGCTGCCGGTCGACCGCGGATTGCATGCGGGCGCCGAGGTCGCCGCGACCTTGCGGCTGTCGCGTAAGATGGGCCGGCCAGACGGGATGGCCGCGTTCGCCGTCGGGAGCAACCGATAGGACGGTGCGCCATCGCAGGCCGGAGTCGACCCGCCGTGCCAGCGCGGCTGTAGCGGCGCGATAGAAGCGCAGCGCCGGGACGACGCCGATGCCGCGGGCCAGACGCGTTTTCACGCGGCCCGCAACTGGGGTTTTCACCATGATCACGAGGTGGCGGCGCGGTCCCATTGCAGGACCGCGCCGACGCTTGGGAGGCCGGTTCACGCGAGCGGAACGAAGGCGTAGCCGTCGCCATCCTTCTCGATGCGTCCGGCACCGGGCATGCCGAAGTGGTAGCCGGTGACGACGGCGTTGTCGGCAACGGCGCGGTCGAAGAGCCGGCGGCGGGTTGCTTCGGCCTTCTCCGGCGCGGCGTCGAACGCGACATGCCAGCCGGGATTTCGGACGAACAGCGCCGGGATGTTGGCGGTATCGGCAAGCACCAGGACCTGGTCGCTGCCGGCGGCGACCAGAAACGCCGTGTGCCCGGCGGTATGGCCGTGCGCGGGAATGGCCGTGATGCCTTTGACGACTTCCTTCTCGCCTTCGAAACGCTCGAAGTTCTTCCAGTTCGGGAAGGTGGCCTGGATGCGTTTTGCGAGGCCGTGACGGGCCTCGGGCAGTTTCGAGAAGATGCTGTCGTCGACCCAGAAATCGTATTCGGCCTGTGGGGCGACGATGCGCGCGTCGGGATACACCTGGGCGTTCGTCTCCTTCTCCATCAGGCCGAAGATGTGATCGGGATGGAAGTGGGTCAGAACGATGGTTTTGATGTCGCCCTTTGCGATACCGGCCTTTTCCATGTTCGCGGCGAGTTTGCCGGCCGTCGGGGCAAGCTGGCCGCCCGTTCCGGCGTCGAACATTACGACGCCCTCGGCCGTCTTAACGAAGGTGATGGTGAACGGGATGGTCAGGTCTTCGGGCGGCTGGCCGGCGGATTCCAGTGCCGCCTTGGCATCGGCGACGGAGGCATTCTTGATGAAGCCTTCGGCGTGGCCCTTGTTCCATTGACCGTCGAAGACGGTAATGAATTCGAGGTCGCCGACGGCGAATTTGTAGAAACCCTGGTCGGCCAGCTCAGCGGCGCGGGCGGACGGCAGGAAGGCCAGCGGGCCGCCCAGGCCGAAGCCCGCCGCGGCTGCGGCAGCAGAAACGATAAGGGTACGGCGGTCGGTTTTGATGTGCTGCATGAGGGTACCTTGCAACTTGGCAAAAACGGAGCGAACGGATCGCGACCGGAAGCTGGGGATGGCGGGGCATTGCTGCAACCCGGCCGGGGTGAGCGACCGGTGACGGCGGTGATCGCCAAGGCGATAACGAGCGGGATTTCGTCCTGGTGGCAAGGCTTCCTGGTGAGCTTCACGCGGGATTGACTGCTTAGCCGCAGGATTTTTCCGGCAAAGCGTCTTTGTCCGCGGCCGTCGGCGCAGCGGCGTTGCGATCGTAGAAGCGTGCGATCTTCTCGATGGGCATGCCGGCGGCATACATGGCGAGGCAGGCCTGATTGCGGGCAATACGTGAGAAGTAGCCGTCGCGGCGGTAACGGGCGGCGCTGGTGAGCGCGTTGGTCTCCAGGATCGCGATGCGGCGGGGGCCGAGGCGGCGCACGATGTCGAGATCCTCCATCAGCGGGAGCGGCCGGTAGCCGCCGATCTCGTCGTACAGCCGGCGCGAAATGAGGAGCCCCTGATCGCCGAATGGCAATCCGAAATTCCGGCTACGAAATCCAACGCCGGCCTCGATGAACCGCGGCATGATCCCTCGGTCGGCGAGGCGGAACCGGAAAGCCGCCGCCGAAGGTGGGCGTTCGCCGAGGTCGACGGCTTCGATGAAGCGCGAGGCTTCGTCCTGCCACCCGGCTTCCAGAACCGTATCGGCATGAAGGAACAGCAGCCAGGGCGACCGGGCGGCTGTAGCGCCCTTCTGCAACTGAAGGCCGCGGCCTGACAATCCTTCCAGGACGTCGGCGCCGGCGTCATCGGCCATCTCTCGCGTCCGGTCAGCCGATCCGCCGTCGCTGATCACGACTTGGCGCACGCTGCCCTCCACAGCCGCCGGGACGAGGGCTGCAAGGCACTTGCCGAGTTCGTTTTCGGCGTTCAGCGTGGGTATAATGACCGTGATCATGAAGCAGTGTTTCGCACCGGCTGGCATGCCCGCACAAGAGGCCAGAAGCGGCCGCGCTGAATGGGCGCTTTGTTTGCAATTTGTTCTTTATTTGTTTTAATTGGTGCGCTACTGTTCTGCGGAGCGTTTAGGCAGGTTGGACAATGGGCGAGCCAATTCAGCATGCGGATCGAAGTGAGCGCTACGCGGACGAGGCCGCGGTGGCGGACGACGAATTCGCGGAAGCACTGCGGATCGTCGAGGATCGCCGCCGCCGCGGGCGTGGATCGCGTTCCAACTCGTCGGGCCGGTTCGAGGCTCTGGCGCGGGAAGCGGTCGATGATGGCTGGGGCGGGCTGGATGAGTTGCCGCCGTTCAAGACCGAAGTGCATGCCGACAGCGCCCGGCGGATCATCACCCGAAACGACAGCCCGGATATCTCATTCGACCGGTCGATCAATCCCTACCGCGGTTGCGAGCACGGCTGCGTCTATTGCTATGCGCGCCCGAGCCATTGTTATCTCGGTCACTCCGCGGGCCTCGACTTTGAAACGCTTCTTTACGCCAAGCACGGGGCGGCAAAGCTCCTGGAGGCGGAGTTGGCGAAGCCGGGCTACGGGCCGGCCACAATCGCGCTGGGCGCCAACACCGATCCCTACCAGCCGATTGAGCGCGATTTGAAGATAACGCGCCAGATCCTCGAAGTGTTGGCCCGCGCCCGGCATCCGGTCGGGATCGTCACGAAGTCGGCACTCGTGGCGCGGGACGTGGACCTTCTCGCCGACATGGCGCGCGACGGCCTTGTGAAGGTCGCTTTGTCGGTGACGACGCTCGACCGGCGGCTGGCGCGTTCCATGGAGCCCAGGGCCTCGACGCCTTCGCGCCGGCTGGCGGCGCTGGAAACGCTTTCTACGGCGGGTGTGCCGACGTCGGTCATGGTCGCCCCGGTGATCCCCGGGCTCAACGATCACGAGATCGAGGCGATCCTCAAGGCCGCGCGGCGCATGGGTGCCCGGGAGGCGGGTTACGTGATGTTGCGGCTGCCGCTCGAAATCAAGGAACTGTTCCGCGAATGGCTGGCGACGGATTACCCTGATCGCGCGAAGCGGGTGGTCGGTCTCGTGCAATCGCTCCATGGCGGGCGCGATTACAGGGCCGAATTCGGTCTGCGCCAGCGGGGCAGCGGACCTTATGCCGAGCAGATCGCGCAACGCTTCAAGCTCGCACTGAAACGCAACGGCCTGAATGAGCGGCGGCTCGTTCTTCGAACCGATCTTTTCCGTAGGCCTGTCTTGAAGGGGAGCCAGTTGAGTTTGATCTGACCGGCGGTTTGCGGCGCGGCGCCACACGGCTTTCGAATACCTTGAGACTGTGGCCAGCGCGGTCTTCACGATCCCGGCGACTCGGGCGATGCTCGCGGGTCATGACCAAGCGCACAGCGACATTACCGAGGCCAACGCTGGAACTGGAGCTTGCCGAGCAGGCGCTGGCGCCGGGGGCGATTGCCGGCATCGACGAAGCGGGCCGAGGTCCTTGGGCCGGGCCGGTCGTTGCGGCTGCGGTGGTGCTCGATCCGGCTTGCCTGCCCGCAGGTGTCGCGGATTCCAAGCTGCTGGACGCCGGGGCGCGGGAGGCTGCTTTTGCCGAGATCGAGCGGTGCGCGAAGATCGGCGTTTGCATCGCCGATGTCGAGCGGATCGACCGGCAGAATATTCTCAATGCGACGCTTTGGGCGATGGCGGGCGCGCTCACGGCCCTCGGTCGCGTGCGGCTTGCGCTCGTCGACGGGAACCGGCTGCCACCTGTGTCCTGCGAAGCGCGCGCAATCGTACAAGGCGACCGCAAGTGTCTATCGATTGCCGCCGCTTCGATTGTCGCCAAGGTGACGCGCGACCGGATCATGTGCGAACTGGCGGCGGATTATCCCGGCTACGGATTCGAACAGCATAAGGGCTACGGCACGCCGCAGCACCGCGAGGCGCTCGACCGGCTTGGTCCGTGCGACCTTCATCGCCGCTCGTTCAAACCGGTGCAGTTGGCGCTGGGTCTTCTCTCCGTCGATTAGGGATGGTGGCGGCTGTCTGTTGGCCTTACCGCCTTCATCCCCGCGATGCCGCCGGAAAACGATACTGGTGTGCCAATTTCAGTGGCGCACCGTGCTTCACGTCCGTCGTCGGCCGCCCCCGCCGCTGTCCTATGACCTAAGCTCGCCAGTGTTCGGTGAGCCCGAAACGGCCGTCCGGCTCTTTATAGCTTTTCCGCAATACGCGGAATCACATCGCCAGCCCGCTCCCCCGCCCGGCCACCCAAATACGATACTTTCATGGGCGGGGTAGCGGGTGGTTCAGCCCACACCTGAAAGGGAATAGCCTTCGCGGCCTCTAAAGGTACGACAGGATCACCACGGCGCCGAGCGTGACCGTCGTCCAGAAGGCCATCGTGCCGGTCGGCCATGTGCGGCCCAGTGGGCCATCCGGCCCATGGTTCCTGTAGAGCTGGTCGTGCGCCTTCGACGCTCCCTTGACGACGGCGTCGGCCAGCCATTCCCAGGTGATCGAACGAAAGCGGTTGGCGATGCCGGCGAGGTGGCGGCCGGGAACACGGTAGAACCAGTCGGTGTCAAGAAAGATCGACCTCTGCGGTTGCGGGAAGAGGCCGTACCGAACCAGGAGGACAAATGCCAGCACCGCGAAGCTTACCAGCTGGAGCTGGGTGACGATGTGTTCGGCGGTGTAGAGTTCGTACTTCACCTTGCCGGGCAGCATGCCGTAGAGAACGCCAGGGAACACCGCGACCGCGATCGACAGAACCGCAGCAATGCCCATGGCGATGAGCATGTTTGGCGGTATCTCGCGCTGCGTTTCGCGGCTGCTTCCGGTCTTTTCTTCGGCGAAGAACGCGTAATAGGGCACCTTCGCGGCGGTGTGCATAACGACGGCGGCACTTGTCGCGAGAAGAATCAGCCAGGGCCAGAAGGCGCCGCCTTTCATGGCGCCGGAGAGGACGAGCGATTTGCTGGCGAAGCCTGCAAAGAAGGGCAGGGCCGAAATGGATGCGGCGCCGACAAGGGTCAGTGTCGTGGTGAGCGGCATCGCCCGGTAAAGCCCGCCCAGTTCGGAGGCTTTCGCCGTGCCGGTACGGTGCATGACGGCGCCGACGCCCATGAACAGCAAAGCGAAATACAGGATGCCGCAAACGGCGTGCGCGATCGCGCCGTTCAAAGCGAGTTCGTTGCCGAGACCGATGCCGACGACCATGAGCCCGAGCTGGCCGATGAGGGCGTAGGCGAGTACCCGGCGTAGGTCGTTTTCGACGATGGCATAGAAGATCGGGAAGACCGCCATCACCAATCCGATTGGAACGAGGATCTCCGTGCCGGCATAACCGCGCGCGAGCGCATAGATGGCAAGCTTCGTCGTGAAGGCCGAAAGGATCACCGCGCCCGTAACGGTTGCTTTGGGATAGGCATCCTCGACCCAGTTGTGGAGCAACGGGAACGCGGCCTTGATGCCGAACGCAACGAGGATGATCTGGCCGGCGAACGTGTCGATGCCGATGGCATTGAAGGCGAGAGACCCTGTTTCGTGCAGGTGAATGAGAACGCCGGCAAGCAGGATGACACCGGAACTCACCTGGACGATAAGGTAGCGGAGGCCGGCGGCCAATGCGCGCTCGTTACGCGCCGCCCAGACGAGAAAGACAGACGAAACCGCCGTCATTTCCCAGAAAACGAAGAGCGTGATCAGGTCCCCGGCGAAGACCGCACCGATGGCGCTGCCCGCATAGACCAGCGTGGCGCTGTGCTGGAGCCAATGCTCGACATGAAGCGCATAAACGATGCCGATGAGCGCGCCGATCAGGAAGATGGTCCCGAAGACAAGGCTCAGCTTGTCGATGCGCAACGTGACGAGTTCATAGTCGAACAGCGTCATGCGGCCCAGTTCGCCGGTGCCGAGGCCCTGAAGATAGAAGAATGCGGCGACGGGCAGCGCCAGCATGAAGGCGCCGCGTAGCATGCGCCCCGGCAGGAACGGAACCAACAGCGCGCCGAGAATAAGGATGAGGCCGGGGTTCAACTCAGCGGTCATAGTAGTCCTCTCGGCGCATCAGGAGGATTCGGGCAAGTTTCGCAACGACCGCAAAGCCTGCGCAGACAACGAAACCGAAAACGGCGTAGAAGCCGAATGTGCGTTCGAGAGCGAACGGGCCGTGCTTATTGACGAAGAGTTCGCTGAGGACCAGGAGCGCGCATAGTCCGATAAGGGCGACGATGAAGCGGCCCGCTCGCGGATCAGAGTTCATTGCTTGCGCCTCCCACATCGTTCGGCTTGGCGGCGTCTTCGGTCGCGGCGGGGACCTGCTCGCCCGTCAAGTCGACGAGGGCGATGAGATCGAGCACGGGCTCGGTGAAGAAGAACAGCGCGACGCAACCGGCGGCGGTGAGCGACAAGGCGAAAACGCAGGGCCAGGGCGCCTCCGCGACGGGGACCTTTGCGTCATCGGCAACGCCCGGCAACGGCTTGAAGAAAGCCCGCGTCACGATCGGGATGAGATAGGCGATGTTAAGAAGCGACGAGATCATCAAGACCGCGACGGCGAACTGATAGTGCGCTTCCAGCGCGCCGAGTGCGAGGTACCACTTGCTCCATGTGCCGCCGAGCGGAGGCAGGCCGATGATCGACAGCGACCCCAGAAGGAATGCGACCATGGTGATCGGCATCAGGCGTCCGATACCATCGAGTTCGCTGACCTCGGTTTTGTGATGCGCGACGTAGATCGCGCCTGCGCAGAAGAACAGCGTGATCTTGCCGACGGCGTGCATGACGATGTGGAGCGCGCCGCCGGTAATGCTGGCAGCGGAAGCGAGTGCGGCTCCCAATACGATGTAGGCGAGCTGGCCGACGGTGGAGTAGGCAAGCCGGGCCTTCAGGTTGTCCTGGTTCATGGCGACGATGGACGCCATCAGGATGCAGAACGAGGCGAGGTAGACGAGCCATTCGTTGGCGCCGACTGCCGACAGGTTCTCGATGCCGAAGACGTAGACAACCACCTTCAACATGGTGAAGACGCCGGCCTTGACCACGGCAACCGCATGGAGAAGCGCGCTCACCGGCGTCGGCGCTACCATGGCGGCGGGTAGCCAGAAGTGGATCGGCATCAGTGCCGCCTTGCCGATCCCGAAGGCGAACAGCGCCAGCAAGCCGGTGATCAGGGCGGGTGAAAGTGCGTCGGGGCCCGTTGTTGGGATGATGCCCCCGGCTGTGAAATCCAGCGTACCCGCCACGCCCCAAGTCAGGATGATCGCCGGCAGCAGCAGCACCATGGAGGTGCCGACCAAGAGCATGAGATAGACGCGGCCAGCCTTCATGGCCGCCGGCGTGCCCTTATGCGTCACCAGCGGGTAGGTGGAGAAGGTCAGCACTTCGTAGGCGAGGAAAAGCGTGAACAGGTTTGCCGAGAACGCCAGTGCGACCGCCGAGGCCAGCGCGACGGCGAAGCAGACGTAGAATTGGGTCTGGCGCGGCTCGTCGTTGCCGCGCATGTAGCCGATGGAATAGATCGAATTGACGATCCAGAGGCTCGAGGCGACGAGGCCGAAGAGCATGCCCAACGGCTCGACGCGAAAGGCGATCTCGAGGCCCGGCACCACCGAAAGGACGCTGATCTCGGGTTGTTCGCCCGCCATGACACGCGGATAGAGCGACCAAGCCACGATCGCGAGAGCGGCGGCGGCGACCAGCGTTATGCCTTCGCGAACGTTGGGAAAACGTCCGGCCAGCGGAATCAGGAAGGCCGCCGCCGTCGGGATGAGGATCGCCGCGATGATGAGTTCGGCAGAGGTCAGCGATGCCGTCAGTGCAGTCAGGCCCGTCAGCATCAGCGCAATCCTCCCCTGAGAAGCTCGGCGGCCGCGCTTGCGACATCGACGGTGAAGCTGGTTTCGAAGCCTAGGTAGATGGTGGCGAGCGCCAGGAGCCAGATCGGCAGCAGCATCGACAGCGGTGGATCTTTGGCGGTGGCCGCCGTCGCGGCGGGCTCACGGAACCAGACGATTTCCGTTATGCGGCCGATGTAGACGACCGAGATCAGCGAGGAGGCGACGATCATGAACACAAGCCAATAAAGACCGGCCTCGATAGCGCCTATGGCCAGATACCATTTCGATATGAAGCCCGCGGTGCCGGGGATGCCCATGAGACCGAGCCCGCCGATCAGGAACGCCGCCATGGTCAGTGGCATCTTGCGGCCGATACCGGCGATGTCTCCGTAGACCACGGAACCGACGCGCAGATAGACGGCGCCGAGCGCGAGGAACATCGCGGTCTTCATGACGGCATGGTTGGCGATGTGGGCGAGTGCGCCGGTCAGGCCGGCCTGGTTCGCAAGGGCGATGCCGAGCGTGATATAGCCGACCTGCGCGATGGACGAGTAGGCGAGCATCCGCTTGGCGTTCTCTTCGAACACGGCGCTGATGGACGCCAGGAACATCGCCGCCACCGAGAGGACGATCAGCATTTCCGCGATCGGGAGATTTGCGCCGGCGAACACGGAGCCGAAAACGCCGAAACCGAGCCTCATGAACAGGTAGATCGCCGCTTTCGTCGCGGTGCCTGCGAGGAACGCGGTGGCGATGGAGGGCGCGTACGCGTAGGCGTTGGGGAGCCACATGTGCATCGGGAACAGTGCCAGCTTGAGGCCCAGTCCGACAACGATGAAGCCCAAGGCGGTATAAACGGCATTCCGCTGGCCCGGCTCCGCGATAGCCTCGGGCAGGCGCGCGGCGATGTCATCGAAGTTCAAGGTGCCGGTGACGACGAAGAGCAGGCCGATGCCGATGACGTAGAGCGTCGCACCGATTGTCCCCATGATCAGGTACTGATAGGCGGCGAGCAGGGCGCGCCGATGCCGCCCGAGCGCGATCAGCACGTAAGTGGAGAGCGATGAGATCTCCAGGAACACGAAGGCGTTGAAGGCGTCGTTGGTGATGACGATGCCGAGCAGGCCGCAAAGGCAGAGCAGGTACATTGTGTAGTACCAGGAGCGTGCGGCCTCCGGGATCTCGGTGTTCACGCTGCGCCAGGCGAACGGCATGATGACGGCGCCGATCGCGGCGATCACGAACAGGATAAAAGCCGACAGCGTGTCGACTTTGTAGACGATGCCGTAGGGGGCTTCCCAACCGCCGATTTCATAGATCAGGGTCTTGCCCGTTGGCGCGACGTCGAGCACGAGAAGGCCGGCGATGACCGGCAGCGTGAAGGTGACGGCCGTGGTCACGAACCACGATACCGCCCCGTTGCGCAGGAACGTCGTCAGCAGCCCGCCGAACAACGGCAGGATGATGAGTAGAATCGGCAGATGCGGCTCGATTGCCCCCCAGCTCAAAGCGCTCATTCCGACTCCGGATCCTTGGCAAAAATTTCGTCTTCCTCGATCGTCCCGTAGGCCTCCTTGATCCGGACCACGAGCGCGAGCCCCAGCGCGAGCGTCGCGACGCCGACGACAATGGCGGTCAGCATCAGAACGTGCGGCAGCGGGTTGGAGTACGTCTTGTAGCCGTAGTCGTAGATCGGCGCGGTGCCGCCAAGGATTTTCGCGGGGGTCAGGTAGAGCAGGTAGACCGATGTCTGGAACAGCGACAGGCCGATCAGCTTCTTGATGAGGTTACCGCGGGCGATGACGATGAACAGGCCCGAGATCATCAGGAAGATGGTGATGAAGTAGTTGTAGTGAGTGGCGATCTTTTCGAGCGTTTCGATCATGACCGGCCCCTTTCGACGAAGGCGTAGAACATCGCGATCATGGTTCCCGAGACCGTGACGAGCACGCCGATTTCAACGATCAGGATGCCCCACTCGTGCGCCTTGAGAAAATCGGGGTGGAAGGGGGTGTATTCGAGGAAGTTTTCGCCCAGCAGCATGGCCGCGACGCCCGTGCCGGCGAAGATCACAACGCCCATCGGCACCATCATTTCGACCACGGCGGGCGGCGCCACGGACTTGGCCGCGCGCACGCCGAAAATGATGGCGTAGAGGATGATCATCCCGGCCGCGATCACACCGGCCTGGAAGCCGCCGCCGGGGCCATAGTCGCCGTGAAACTGAACGTACAGCGCGAACAGCAGGATGAAGGGCAGCACCAGCTTGGCGCCGACCCTCAGGATCAGGTCCAGTCTCATGCGTTGCGTCCCTCCTGGCGCCCCTCATCGACATCGCTATCGATCGGCGCCTCGCGCTGCGGGCCGGTGACGCGCCAGCCGCCTTGCAGCAGCAGAAGCACGCCGATGCCGGCCACGAACACCACCGTCACCTCGCCCAAGGTATCGAAGCCGCGGAAGTCGGCGAGAACAGCGGTCACGATGTTGGGCGGCATTCTGTGATCCGCCGAGTACTGGATGTAGGTGGGCGCGACGACCTGATGCATCGGTGCATCGGCGACGCCGAACGGCGGCAGGCCGATTGTGCCCCATATGAGTGCGGCGCCGACCACGACGGAGACGAACAGCGGGATCAGCACGCTGCGGCGCTGGGGGTACTCCATCGAGCCGGTCAGATAGAGTGTTGCCAGGAGGATGACCGTCGAGATGCCGGCACCGACGGAGGCTTCCGTCATGGCCACATCGACGGCATCGAGCACCATCATCACCGAGGCCATCAGGAACGAGTAGATGCCGGCGAGGATGACGACGCCGAACATGTTGCGCTGGCGGGCGATCGCCAGCGTGATGGCCGCCAACAGCGTCAGCAGCACCAGCATGATGAAGGCTTCGGCGTTCGTCTGCGCGGCCATGTCCGCGGCCGAGACTTTCGCGGCACCGGCACCGTGCGCGTCGGTAGCATGATCCGGGTTCGCGGCGTAGGCCGCGCCGATCTGGGCGAGGGAGATCATCGGTTGGCGGCCTCACCTGGTTTGTCGGCGGTATCGCCCGGCGCGGCAGGATCGCGATCGCGGCGGTCTTCCGAAAGAATGGGTTTCACACCGGCGTAAAGCGCCGCCTGCGCCAAGGCGTGGCTGGCGACGGGGCTGAAAAAGAACAACAGCGCGAGGACGAACAGCAGTTTGAGGGCGACGAGCGTCAGCCCGGCCTGGACCATAAGGCCGAGTATCAGCAGCGTGGCTCCGAGCGTTTCCATCACCGAGGCGGCGTGCATGCGCGTGTAGACGTCCGGCATGCGCAAAAGGCCGATGGCACCGGCGACGAGAAAAAAGCTGCCGAGCGAAATCAGGATCCAGGAGGCGGCGTCGAGGATTATTTCCATCCCTTTGCCTCCTTCTTGTCGGCCGCATCGTAGGCCAGATCGCCGTGACGGAAGAACTTGAGGACGGCAAAAGTGCCGATCAGGTTCAAGAGCCCGTAGGTGAGGCCGATGTCGAGGAATTCAGGGCGGCCGGTGAGAAAGCCCAGGGAGGCCAGGAGCAGGATCGCCAGTGTGCCGATCGTATTCGCCGCCAGCACCCGGTCGAAGACGGTCGGGCCGCGAATGGCGCGGATAACGGTTATCAGGAGGGCCAGCAAGACAGCGCCGGTCGCGACATAGAACATCAGCGGCTCCCTTCGAAGCGCGTGACGCGCCGGTCCATGCCGCCCGCTTCCACGTCGTCGGCGCCGTCGCGCACCAGGGCATGTACGGTGAAGACGTTGCCATCGACACCGGTTGTGATGGTGCCGGGCGTAAGCGTGATCGAGTTGGCATAGGTGGCGAGTCCGGCGGCTGTCTTCTGAGTGGCGCGGACACGCGTAAACGTTGGCGAAATGGGGAGGCGCGGATCGAGGATGATACGCGTCACCGCGAGTGCGGACTTCACGATCTCGATGTAGAGCCAGAACCAATACGCCGGGGCGGCAAGCGAAACTTCCGTGGGCACGCCTTCATCGTCGGCGATGTGCATGCGCGCGGCGATGAAGAGGACGGCGATGACCGAAACGACGCCCAAGGTCAGGAGAAACGGTGTGTAATGGCCGGATAACGCCAGCCAGAACGCGAGCAAAGCCAACCCGAGGACGAGTATGCGCATGGTTCCTGGTCGTTCCCTCATTATCGCGAAGCCCGGGCGTCGCTTAGCGCCGCAAACCTCACCGCCGGTTTTCTTCGTTCGTGGTATGCCACCGGCACACTTGGTATACCACGGCGCGAGCCAAATTCCATACCGTTGAGGGTCTCCTTAGCAGGGGCCTTCAGAAAGGCCCCTGCGTGATAAGGTAAGGTCTTGCCCCTTTTTCCCGGGCGCCGCGTAACACCGGCCGACGGAGCCCGATACGAAAGCGCCGCCGTTGCTGTACCGGCGCGTCTCTGGCCTTGCACGTGCCAGTTCCGCTTCCGCAATGCTCCGATCTGCCGTTGATACTTCGCAGGCGTCGCTAAAGGCAACCGCCGAACGCCAGGATGCCTCACTTCCGGCATGGAGGTGCCGTATTCTGCCGGTAGCGTGACGAGAAACCTGAACGTTTTGTAAGCGTTCATATTGAGTTCAGCCTTGGCGCGCTAATCTCGCCAGAGTTAGCGATCCTGGTGCTGTTCCGGCGCTTGGTCGATCGCCGACCGGACAGTTCAAACTCTTGAAGAGCCCTCGCAAATCGCCGCAACAATCGGCGAAGTCTATCTGGGAGCCAGCCATGAATACCCTGACGAAACTCGCCGGCATCGTTCTGATGGCGCTGGCCGTACCGATGTTCGCAACGGCTGCTTCGGCCGCCGAGGCCCGTATGCCCGATGTTGGCGCAACCGCACTCAACGGCCCGGCCAAGCCCGCGCCACAAATGCTGGCGAAGCGTGTCGAACCGAAAACCATCCAGGTTGCCGGCCGTCGCGGCGCCCGCATCGGCGCCGCTATCGTCGGCGGCATCGTCGCCGGTGCGCTGATCTCCGGCGCCGCCCGCGCTCACCGCCACGAGCGCCACTATTACCGGCACCGCCGCGTCAATCGTTGCGAACGCTGGCTGTGGCGCTGCGATCACGGCTACCGTTACGCTTGCCGCAACTTCTACCGCTACTGCGACTGAGGTCGGCGCGGGTCTTCGCCGGCGGCGCGGACCCATCGATGAGACGAAATTGCAAACGCTCCGCGGGCCCGCCTGCGGGGCGTTTCTTTTTGTTCGCGCGTTGCGCGCGCCGTGCACCGTCGCCACGGAATTGAGCCCTGTCTGACCGAGGCTTGCAGGTTCGTCATTTGTTCGACTCGATTGGGCGGTAATGAGAATATTCCGCCGCCGAGCGGGGCCGGGCCCGTTTGACCGGTTAACGCCGCGTTAACGACCCGCACGGAAGAGTGCGCTATCGTTGCCGGAGGCTCAGCCGCTTCTGCATATCGCGGGTGGGCGAAGTCGCGTGTCGGGTAAGTAAAAAAGAGTAGTGGGTTCAATGGTTCAGCGTCGTCGTCGAGCGTCCGGTGCGGGCAATTCCAGGAAGCTGGCCGTCAATCGCGTGATCGAGGGCGATTGCCTCGAGGCGCTGCGCGGCCTGCCCGACGAGTGTGTCGACCTCGTGTTCGCGGACCCGCCCTACAACCTGCAGCTCGACCGCGAACTCCTGCGACCGAACAATACCCGCGTCGACGGTGTCGACGATGCCTGGGACAAGTTCGACAGTTTCGCGGCTTACGATCAATTCTCGCGCGCCTGGCTTGGCGAATGCCGGCGCGTCCTAAAGCCCGACGGCGCCCTTTGGGTGATCGGCTCCTACCACAATATTTTTCGGCTGGGCGCGCAGCTTCAGGATCTCGGCTACTGGATCCTCAACGACATCGTCTGGCGCAAGACCAACCCGATGCCGAACTTCCGTGGGCGCCGCTTTACCAATGCGCACGAGACGCTGATCTGGGCGAGCCGCGACGCCAACGCGCGTTACACGTTCAATTACGAGTCGATGAAGGCCTTCAACGACGACATTCAGATGCGTTCGGACTGGCTCTTCCCGATCTGCTCGGGACCGGAGCGTCTGAAGGACGACGGCGGTCGCAAGGCGCATCCGACGCAGAAACCCGAAGCGCTGCTGCGCCGGTTGATGCTCGCTTCCAGCAAGGCCGGGGACGTCGTGCTCGACCCCTTCTTCGGGACCGGAACGACCGGAGCGGTGGCGAAACAGCTGGGGCGCAGCTACGTCGGCATCGAGCGCGATCCCGATTACGTCAAGGCTGCGAAAGAGCGGATCGGCAAGGTGCGGCCGCTGTCTGAAGCGGATCTCGAGACGCAACCGTCGAAGCGTTCCGAACCGCGCGTGCCGTTCGGCACCATCATCGAACTGGGTATCCTGAAGCCCGGATCGCCCTTGTTCGATCCGCACCGGCGCATCCGGGCCGAGGTGAAAGCCGATGGGACGCTGAAGTATCGCGCCAGCCAGGGATCGATTCATCGCCTCGGCGCGCAGGTGCAGGGTAAGCAGGCCTGCAACGGCTGGACATTCTGGCACTACGAGCGCAATGGCAAACTGCAGCCGATCGACATTCTGCGCGATCAGGCCAAGCGGCGGCTCGGGCTCGTGCACGAGGTGCCGGCCGGCGCGGCCGAATAGGGCGCCGCGCCGGCGCCATCTTCCAAGCTCTCTTATGTGCGCGAATTAAAGCCCTCGCGGAATGTTTGCGGGCTGTCACCGCGCTTTGATAAGGTGCCGGCAAATCCGGCGGTGACGGGCATGGCCGGCAGCGAAGGGAGACCTGCACGTGCTTCAGGCCGAGGGCGCTCAGCGGTTCGTCGACGATATTGCCGTCTTCAAGGCCGCGCTCGCGCGTCCTCCCGCCTCAGCGGATACACTCGCGCAGACGCTTGAGCGCGTCTACAACTCATTCGAGCAGCAGGACTTTTTCCGCTACGACGTTTTCCAGGAGCGGGAGCGCGCGCCGGAAACGATGATGGCGCTGTTCGAGCTTCAACTGGCGCTGCGGGACCGGCTGCGCGATTGGCACGGCGAAGGTCTGATCGACCGTCGCGTCCAGAAGGCGGCGCGCGACTGCCTGCGGGCGGCGCGTTACGCCACCGACATCCTCGGCGAACTGTGGATCGGCTACAAGGGGCTGCCGGAGGACGGGCGGACCTATCGCGCCTTTGCCGGCGAGAACTTCAACACGCTTTTCAATCCAGCCTATCAGCGCTCGCCGGACGGCACCCTGCCGTTTCAGTCCGGCGACGTGATCCTGACCCGGGGGCGGTTGCACAACAGCGCGGCGATCGCCCGCATCGGCGATATCGACTCGCAATTCTCGCATGTGGCGATGGTCTACATCGACCCGCAGGGCCGGCATTGGGCGGTGGAGAGCCTGATCGAGAAGGGAGCGCTGGTCGAACCGCTTTCGGACTGGCTTGGCCACGAACTGGGACGCGCCATCCTGTTCCGGCATCGCGACCCGGTGTTGGCGCAGCGCGCGGCGACGGTGATCCACGACCGCGTCCGGCTGGCCAATTCGCCGATGGGAAAGCGCATTCTCTACGACTTCACGATGACGCTCGACCCGACAACCCACAATCTCTACTGCTCGAAGCTGGTGCGCCGCGCCTTCCGCGAGGCCAGCGACGGCCAGGTGATGCTGCCGACCTATCCCACCAGCTTGGCAATGAAGAACCGCGATTTCATGCGGCGCATCGGCGTGACGGCGTTCGAGACGTTCGCGCCGGGGGACCTGGAACTCGAACCCGATTTCGCGCTCGTCGCGGAGTGGCAGGACTACCGCGTGACCTCCGAGATCCGTCTCAAGGACATTGTGATGGACAAGCTGTTCGAGTGGATGGAGCGCGACGGCTACACGTTCGAGGAAACGCTGAAGGTGCGGCTGATCTCGATCTTCGGCCGGCTCGCCAGCTACCTGTCGCACGACGTCAAGGAGATGATCGACCACGTCATTCCGGTCGTGCCCTCCAACATGAAGCGCTCGGCCATCGCGGCGATCGCCATGCTGCACGAGACCGCCGAGCCGATCTTCCTGGAGTTGAAGGCGCTGGAAACCGAGCGGACCCGCAAATCGGGCCTGCCGCTGCACCCGCGCGAGGTGCGCCAGACCCTTGAGCGCATCCGCGAAGCGCGCGGCTCGCGGATCGGCTATCTGGTGAAACCGGTTTGAGCCCAACTTCATGGCGGCCCGAAAAGGGGCCGGCGCGGGTCTCCCAATCGGGCGCGGCTCTGGGCAGGCTGCGCGGGTGCGCCCTGTTCCCGTGCTGCTCGGCTCAGCGGCTGATGAAGCGGGCGAGCCAGCCGATCACGAGCGCCGGCACGATGGCCATCGCGGCGTGCTTCACGAGGTGCATGGCGATGGCCTGCTGGTAGGCGGACTGGGTGCCGGGATCGCTGTGGCTCACATCGAGCGGCAGGTGCGGCCATGTCTGATAGGCGAAGACGGCGACGATGCCGATCCAGGCCAGGGACACGACCGCCCAGATGACGAACAGGCTGCGGCTCATGGGCGTTTTTCCGGTTGCTGCGATAGAGGTGGGCTGCGGCGGCGCAGGTTCGGGCGCCTGTGGGTCGCAAGAGGGCTCGCGCTTTGCGCCCGGCGTGTCAACCGGTGTTTCGCTGGCGAGGTGGGTGGTTAGGGCGGTCGTCCGGTTGCGATCCTGTCGCGACTGGAGGCTTATGGTGGCTATGGGGCAGGGGGAGAAGTACTGGCTTCAACTAGCTGTTGTGTGGTATTAACGCTAAACGTCAACTAGAAAGTTGAAGGAGGCAGAAGTTTGCGTTGGAGGAGCGCGCGTCTGGGCGTTGTCGCCCTGATTTTTATGGGGCTCCCAGCTCGGGGAGAAAACAAATTGAAATCAGGAAATTGGCTCTGTCGAAGCCACATCGGAGTTGATATTTCTGACCAAGATAAAATTGAAAAGAACGTGGGCACAACACCAGTATTTGTAGCTCGTATTCAGGGGGGCGAGGGCAATTTGAAATTGAAGGCGGATATGGGGAAGAGAACCCATGAGAGCCGGTTTTCTGTGACCCAAGAGACCGGAATCTTGTTCGTGATGCGCGATCACGATGGCGGTGCGGAATATTTCAGCACAATTTTTCTCAACAATGACGGAACTTATGTCCAACACTACCCAGGCTATGGAGCTACGATGCTTCGAGGCAGCTGTGATCCTTTAGAATGACCGCTCCACCCCAACTACAATATCCCCTGCTGCGACGTGCCGGCGGTGCGAATCCCGATTGACAAACGGCCCGCCCGCTCTATGTGAAGCGGCGCGTCCGCAAGGCACGGGCGCGAAGGCCAAGAGGCCAGGCGCGCGGCCAGGTCGGGACCGGTTCGTCAATTTCAAAACCGCTTTCGCCAAAATCGCAAAACCTCCCTCGCGGCATCCCTTTCGCCGGATGTTCGTGGAGACAACTTATCAGATGACCACCCCTTCCTCGGCGCAGCGCGCCAAACGGCGTCCGCGCCGGGCGTTGCCGCAGCGCAGCCTCGGACCGATCGCCGACCTCGAAGCCCATTTGCCGGACGACTGGTGGCGGCGCCTTTTCAACGCGATGTACGTTAAGACCGACGGTGACGTTGTCGAGAACAACGACAACACCAAAGCGGACGTCGACTTCATCGTCGCCGCCACGGGGATCACGCCCAAGAGCCGCGTTCTCGACCTTTGCTGCGGGCAGGGGCGGCACGTCCTGGAACTCGCCCGGCGCGGCTTCGGCGAGGTGACGGGTCTCGACCGGTCGCGTTACCTGATCCGGCTGGCGCGCAAGCGCGCGGCGGCGGAAAAGCTCGTCGCGAGTTTTCGCGAAGGCGATGCGCGGTCGCCGCGGCTCCCCGAGGAAGGCTTCGATCTCGTCTGCATCATGGGGAACTCGTTCGGCTATTTCTCCAACAAGCAGGACGACAGCAAGGTGCTGTCCGCCGTCGGCCGCCTCCTGTGTGCGTCGGGCACGCTGGTCCTCGATATCGCCGACGGCGAATGGCTGAAGAGCCACCATCAATCGCGGTCCTGGGAATGGATCGACGAGAACCATTTCGTCTGCCGCGAGCGCTCGGTCTCTGCGGACGGCGAGCGGCTGGTTTCGCGCGAGGTGATCGTCAACGACGAGATCGGCGTCCTGGCCGACCAGTTCTATGCGGAACGGCTTTATACGCTTGAAAGCATCAGCGAGCTTTTGAAGTCCGTGGGCTTCCGCGACGTGCGGTTTCATGGGACGGCCGAATCGCGCTCGGAGCGGGACCAGGATCTCGGCATGATGGCGCGCCGGCTGTTGATCACGGCGCAGGCGCCGGTGCGCGCGCCGCGCAAGAAGGCCAAGGCGAAGATCCGCGATGTAACGGTGGTGCTCGGCGATCCGCGCCTGCCGGACGGGGTGAAGCGCGAAGGCCGGTTCAGCGCCGAAGACATCGAGACGGTCAGCAAGCTCAAGGCCGCGCTTTCGGCGCTGCCGGGATACTCGTTCCGCTACCTCGATAACCACGCCACGCTGGCGCGCGATCTTGGCGAGAAGCGGTGCGACCTCGTCCTGAACCTGTGCGATGAAGGTTTCGCCAACGATCCTTTCAAGGAACTGCACGTGCCGGCGCTTCTGGAGATGCTCGGGCTGCCCTACACGGGAGCCGGGCCGCGCTGCCTCGCGGCGTGTTACGACAAGGGGCTGGTGCGAGCCGTGGCGGAAGGGATGGATATTCCGGTGCCGCTGGAAAGCTACGTGCGGCCCGGGGATCAGGGCGCGACCATGCCTTCGGTCTTTCCCGCGATCCTCAAGCCGAACTTCGGCGACTCCAGCGAAGGCATCACCGCCGAGGCCGTCGTTGCCGACAAGCAGGCGCTCATGGCCTACTTCGAAGCGCTGACGGAGCGGTTCCCGGACCGGCCGGTTCTCATTCAGGAGTTCCTGCCGGGATCGGAGTACAGCGTCGCGCTGATCGGCAACGCGGGTCGGGGTCTGCGCGCCCTGCCGATCCTCGAAGTCGATTACGGCGATCTCGATAACGGTCTGCCGCCGATCCTGGGCTACGAGTCGAAATGGCATCCGGAAAGCCCGTACTGGCGGCAGATCAGCTATAAGCCTGCCGAAATTGGCGAGGCGGATCAGTCGCGGCTCGTCGACTACGCGTCGCGCCTTTTCGAACGCCTCAGTTGTCTGGATTACGCGCGGTTCGATTTCCGCGCAGATGCCGAAGGGACGATCAAGCTGCTGGAGGTGAACCCCAATCCGGGCTGGTGCTGGGATGGGAAACAGAACCTCATGGCGGGCTTCGCCGGCATGAGCTACGCCGAACTGCTCGACGCCATTCTCGAAGCGGCGCTTGAGCGGACCTCGGGAGGCCGATCCGAGGGGCGGGTCGCCGGGACGGCTTGAAACGCTAGTTCTTCGTGGAGACGAGGGACCCCGCCGGGGGAGGGGACACCGGCGGGGTCCTGGCCGCGCTGTGGCACGGGGGGGAGCGGCTAGCGCGGCTCGGGCTCGTAACGAGCGAACGCGATCAGGGTTTCGTCAATTCGTCAAAACTTTCGGCCAGTTGGCGTCGCCCCTTGAGATGTTGTCCTCAGTATTGCGAAGCCAGGTTCGGCGAACGCTCTGATTGTAATTGAGATAGAGCTTGCCGTTGACGATCTTCCAGGCGTTCGGGTCGCCCTTGGCGGTGTAGCCGCGGCTGACGGCCCAGGCGCAATAGCCGCCGTACTGCGGGGCGTATTTGGCGGGATCGGCCGCGAAGGCTTCCTTGTTCTCTTGCGAGGCGAAGCGCCAAGTCGCGCCGCCGTGATCGAGGGTAATGTCCTTGCGGCCCCGAACCGGCTTGCCTGCGGTGAAATAGCCGACCGGGTCGTAGCCACCGAGGGCGACGCCCTTGACGATGCCAGTGTAGACAGCGGGTTTACCCGCCGCCTTCACGTCGCCGACGGCGAACAGCACGGCGGCGATGAGGGCAAGGACCAATAGGACCGGCGTCGCCCAACGGGTCGTCGATAGGCTCATGTGTCATCTCACTTACTTTTCGGCTGGAACTTTCCGATCCGCTGATAGATGCGGCATGGCGTCCCGGCACGTTTTTCAACTGATGCTAACTTGGCGGGGAAGCCGATCACATGCCATCCAATTGACGGTGAAGTGGTCGTGAACGCCTTGCCCGATCCTGGGTGAAGCGACCTTGCGTCAGTGCCCTTCAAACCGGAAGACGCGCGCCCATGCCTCACGATCTTCTCTTCGTATACGGATCGCTGAAGCGCGATGCTCGCGGGCCGATGGGGGCTTTGGAGCGGCAGCGTCTGGAGGCCGAGAGCCGGTTGATCGGCCGGGCGCGTTGCGCGGGACGGCTTTACGACCTGGGCTCCTACCCCGGCCTTGCCCCACCGGGCAGCTCAGAAGACTTCGTGCACGGTGAAGTGCTCCGCATGGCGCGCCCGGCCGTAACATTGGCGTGGCTCGATCGCTACGAAGGCATCGGCCACGGCGCGAACGCTCGATCGCTCTACCGGAGAGAGGTCCAAACGGTGGAGCTTTCGGATGGCCGCGGGGTCGATGCGTGGCTCTACATCTACCAGGGGCCCGTGCTTCCGTGGCGTCGCGTGCACGCCGGGGTTTGGAAGATCTCAGACAACCTCTAGCGGCGTAATGAGTATGCAAACCTCATTCGCCGGTTGAATAAGGCTTTGCCGCCAAAAAATTTTCAGGCAAAGTGATCGGAGGTGTCGTGAAGAACGTTACAGACCAGACGTATCGGCACCGAATTTAGCGACACGGTCAGAACGGTGAGCGACGCAAGGCGTCAGAACTCCAGGTGTCACTATGCAAAGAAAAGGCAGAACACTGCAGGTGGAGATGGTTCTCCAGGAAGACGGCGGCTGGGAGACCACTACGAGCGGCGGGCGAGTCAACGGCTCGGCCAACGGTCACTCATCCCGTTCGTTCAATGAAGACGAGATTTCAGCCCTCGATGCTTTCTCGAGGCTTCTGTCCAAGCGGAATGTCGAGCTTCTTAAACTGATCCGGGATGAAGAGCCGCAGTCGGTTGCTGAACTGGCGCGACTCTCCGGGAGGCCCAAGGCAAGCTTGATGCTCACGCTTCGACGGCTCAATCAGTTCGGTATCATTGAGTTCGAAGACGCCGATGGGCGCCGTAAGGTGCCAAGGGTCGCGTGCGACCGGCTGCGGCTTGAAATACCGCTGACCTGAGGTCGGCCGAGCGAATATTTAGAACGGCGGCGGCTGGACTGATTTGTCCGGCCCATTTGTGTTCGACGAGTCGGTTTTCAGACTCTAGAGGGTTGTGCGCTCGGTTCGTCTTCTTGCCCGACCGGGTCGCCAGCGTGGCGACTATCCATCATGAAGGTGGGCGGCGGTGTCGTGGTTCTTGGGGGCTTAGCCGGCGATCACAGGCCGCAGTGTTTCCACCAGCAGGCGCTCCTGCACGCCCTTGTCGCTGATCGAAACGTGGGCGCTGAACCAGTCCTGCACCATCCGGCACACGCGATCCTGCGGCGCCTTCGCCAGTGCCTGCGGATTTGCGAACAGCCCGAGATCCTCTTTCGACCACCCGATCTTCGTCAGTTCCTGGGCGAGCACGTCGTAGTCCGGCTTGGTTGCCTTCTCGCGGCTGACCGGCGCCTTGCGACCGGCCGCGACGGCGCGGAAGACGGCGGCGATCTGGCCTTCGATGGCATCGCCATAGCCGGGCTTCGGGAACAGCGAGATCACGTCGGGGCTTGTTTCGCCGCGACTGATAAACGTGTAGCAGGCCTCGGTGGAATGCCCGGCGAGGCTCTTCAAATTGGCCAGGAAGGCCGTTGCGATGTTGCGCAAATGGTCCGTATCGGAGGCTAGCGCGAACTGCGCGTGCTCACGGCGAAGCGCCACCAGCTTGCCAATCAGGTGCTTGGAGAGTTCGGCTTCGCTCGCCGATCCCGACATCCGGGATATTTCCTTCACCCGGTCGCCGTACCAGTCGGGGAATTCCTGCTTCACGACCTGCCAAAGCTGGGATTTCTGCAGGTTGCTGTCGATTGTCTGCAACGGAACGCCAGGCTCGGCATCCGCCGACGGCGGCGTCGCCGGTTGCGTCGGCGGAATCGTGACCGTGATGCCCGGCAGGTCCGGACCGGCAAGATTGGGTTGGACTTTCGGAGCTTCAGGGCGCGGCGCAGGGGTTCCGGCATCCTTGTCGAGGCTCGCGGTCTGCTGATTGGACGCGGGGGCCTTGTCGGCTCCCTCAGCCTTGACGACAGGCGGCGCCTCGTCGGGCTGGCTGTTCATGTAGGACAGGATGGCGTCCTGGTTCTGATAGGCCAATAGTCCGCCACCGGCGACCACTGCGGCCAAGACGAAGCTGCCTACGAGCAGACCGATGCTGCGGCCGCGCCCGCCGCCTTCGTCTTCATCGTCATCTTCGTGCTCGCCTACATCCTGGAGTGACTTACCTGCCGGGCCCGCTGCCATGCCGGCGGTGTAACCGGTCGCCTGACTTGACGCGGAAGGCTTCTTGTCGCCGGTCTCATCCGTTCGGGACGAGCGTAGGGAAGGGAGAACATCATCGGGAGCCGGATAGGCGCCGGCTGTGGACGCGGGATTCGACGGCGCTGCGCCGGAAGTGTCCCTTTGCGGATCGGCGCCCGTAAAAACCGGCTTATACGAACGCTCCGCCGGTTCGTAGCGCTGCCCTTCGCCTTCGCGGCCGCCGCGTTCGCTGCGAACGGGGGAACTCGCGTAGTCCGCGCCGGCGGGCTTCCCAGTGCTGCTCTCGCCGGTTGCTTCCTTGGGCTCGCCGCCTTGCCGGGAGCGATCGGACGGACCGCCAAGCGTTGGTTCTTCGCCGGTTTCAACCGGAGCCGCAGGGCCGGGAGCCGGGGAAGCGGTTTTCGATTCGGGAGGCGCGGGCGGAGCTGGCGGCGTGGGGGGAGCCGGCGGTGCGGGTGGCGGAAATATCTCGGCAGCCGACTTCCAGTCGGTCATCGAGGGGTTCCAGACGAGATCGGTTTGCTTGAGATGGCCGCTATCGACGAACAGGCGCATTTCCGCGTCCGTCAACGGGCCGTGCTGCTGCCCGTCGCGCGCGATGTACCAGATCAGTTCAGAGTTCGTATCGCTCATCGGCTCTCGCAGTGGATTTTCGGAAGCGGAACTCCGGACGGTCCTTTCGCCTTCACAGGCGCGGCGACGCTTCTTTCGGTTCGTGAGGCGCGGTCTTGCCGCACGGTCGGTCGGCATGTCCCTTGACAGTCGTTAAACATGCTCAATCGTCCGTTTTCCATGGAACGGAGTGTTGCGTCAATGTCCGCAGACGGTGGGTCGCTCGTTGCACCTCCGGCTGTCACGTCGATGTCGCGGAAGACGCCGTGGAGTTGTTATTGCCGTTATTCTCATTCACACGGGAATGCTGGCCATTCGATGGCGAGTCTGGCTGCGATTTCAATGGGACAGTCGCGCCTCCGGGGCCGTAAATCGGGCGGTGGCGTGGCGGGCGGGCATGGCGGCATGTCCAAGCGGCGCGGCAACTTGGCTGGAGCCGGCCGGCAGGCTTGTTCGGCCGCCGCGCGATGGCTATAAGGCGCCGGTCACATTGAAAAAAATCCGGGGGACGATCATGGCCGTCGAACGTACATTCTCTATCATTAAACCTGACGCAACCGAGCGCAACCTCACCGGCGAAATCAACGCCGTGATCGAAAAGGCCGGACTGCGCATCGTCGGACAGAAGCGCGTGCGCTGGACCAGGGCGCAGGCCGAGAAGTTCTACGAGGAGCACGCCGCGCGGCCCTTCTACGGCGAACTCGTCGACTTCATGACCTCGGCACCTATCGTGCTGCAGGTTCTCGAAGGTGAGAACGCGATTGCGAAATACCGCGAGATCATGGGCGCGACGGACCCGGCGGAAGCCGCTGACGGGACCATCCGCAAACTGTTCGCGAAATCCAAGGGCGAGAATTCCACGCACGGTTCGGACAGCCCCGAGTCGGCGGCGCGGGAAATCGCTCTCAATTTCGGCCTCGATGAAATCGTTGGCTGATGGGTTTTCGCCGCCGGCCCCACCGAAAAGGGCCGGCGGCCACTGTTACACCGCATCCGGCGTGGCGGGCGCCCAGCCGGCACGTTGCGTTCGCGTCCAGACTTCCTCCTGCAACGTCGTCAGGACCGCTTGATCCATGTCCCAGGTTCGTCTGTTCAGCGCCACCACTCTCGACGGCTTCGTTGCCGATACGGAAGGGGATTCGGCGTGGATGGAGCCTTACCGGCGGAGCATGTTTGAAGAGTCGGGGTTCCTCGAAAATATTGGCGCGGTGATCATCGGGCGGCGTACCTTCCAGATGATGCAGGCCTTCGGCGAATGGCCCTACGACGACAAGTACGCGTTCATCCTGACATCGCAGGAACCTTGGGGCCTGCCGCCCAACTCCTACTTCGTGCGCAACGGTATCAATGCCGCGGTGGCCGCGGCGCGTGAGAAAACTGCGAAGGACATCTGGGTTGTCGGCGGCGCGGTGACTATGGAATCGGCCCTCGACGCCGGTCTCGTGGACATCGTGGAAATCTGTATTGTGCCGAGCCTGATCGGCTCCGGGCTATCGCTACTCAATTCATTGAAAAAGCATCAGCACCTCGAGTTCGAGGGGATCCAGGCCTTTTCGGACGGGCTGGTCAAACTTCGCTACGAAGTGGTGCGGTAACTGCTTTCCATTCCACCTCGCCCCCCCAGGTGCGTGCGTGTCGCCAAGCGAACGCAAAGACGGCGCGAACGTTGAACGTACGCGCCGCTTTTTTTTGGTTCGCGATGAAGACTCTCGCCGCTCAGCTCAGTTCATGGATGCGGAAATGCAGGCCGCCACGCGGCGTCAGCGTCACGGTGGCGTTAATGCCTGCGGGTTCCGGTCCGACATATTCGGGACGGAAGCGCCGCAGGAGTTGCGACAAGGCCAGCGTGTTTTCCACCTGGCTCATGGCGCCGCCGATGCAGGAGCGCTTACCGGCGCCGAATGGGATGTAGGAGTATTTAACGCGCTTCTTCGCGGCGTCGCCCATCCAGCGTTCGGGGCGGAATTCTTCCGGGTCGTCCCAGAATTTCGGGTTGTGATGCGCACCGTAGCCGAACAGCACGATGCGATCGCCGGCCTTGATTTCCTTGCCGTCGATCTCGTCCGGCCCGGCGGCGGTGCGGATGAGGCTCCAGACCGGCGGGTACAGACGCATCGTCTCCTGGATGACAGCGCGGGTGTAGACCAGCGCCGAATAGTCGTTGGCGTCGGGTTCGCGGCCGCCACAGACTTCCTCGCCCTCGCGGCGGATCCGGTCGGCGGCTTCGGGCATGCGGGAGACCAGATAGAGCGCCCAGGCGAGCGTCAATGCGGTCGTCTCGGTGCCGGCCCAGAGATACTGCTTGATCTCGTCGATCGCCTGCTGCTCATCGAACTCCGGCACATCGGGATCGGCGGCGGCGGACTGGATCATCTTAAGGAGCGTTCTTTCGCGTTCCTCGCGCGGGTCCGCGGCGATCACGGCCGGCGGCACGGACCACCACGCCTCGACGGCCTTGGCGGTTTCTTCGGCCGAAAGGTTCTCTCCGCCCGACTGTTTGCGGTCGCGGATCGACTTGTGGTTCATCACGTCGGTGTAGGTCTTCACATAACGGAAGACGACGTGCGGGTTAAACGGCATGTCGCGGTCGAAGAGGGCCTTGCAGATCATGTCGGCGGCAAGCGTCCAGGTCTGTTCGACCATCTCGACCGACTCGCCGGTGCGCGCGACTTCCTGCCAGCGCTCCATCTTGGATTTGATGGCGGCGTTGAAGTAGGGGATGTAGTCGGCGAAGGCATCGGGATGGAACGCGGGCTGCTGCGGCATCCGGATCTTCTGCCAGAGCGCGCCGTCGTTCGTGATCATGGATTTGCCGAAGATCGGCTTCAAGCCGTCGAAATACTTGATGTAATTATCGGCTTTGGAAACCAGCACGTGTTTGAAGAATTCCGGCTCGGTGATCAGGACAACGCGCTGATTGGCCATGCTTACCGGAATAACCGGACCGTAACGGTCGGCCATCTGCATGAGAATCCGCATCGGGTTCTGCGGATCCTTGAGAAGTGGGGTGAGCTTGAACCAGATGCTTTCTTCGCCAAAACCCTCGTCATTCGAGGGTTTGATCGGTGCTTCCGTTTCGGCAATCGACATGCTTTTCATCTCCGGATCCGAAGGCTGCCGATGACCGCGTGGGCGGGGCGGCGGTGCCAGCGGAAGGTTTCCGGCCGACGCTTCTGGACAATTCCAGGTCGGTCGGTCGCGCGCTGCGAACAATGAGGATCGGCTCCCCGCTGCCCAGTTCACGCTTCATCATCGATAAACGTTCCAACGCATTCATAAAACGCGATTTAACGTCCATCGCGATCCGAGTGGTCGACTCGTCCAGCCTCGCCACTTAAGGCAAGGCGGCCCCCCGAATCGATTTCGCTTCGACCAGATCCACGCCAAGCATCATGGGCGGATTTGCAGGCGAAAGATGTGCCCACAGGACCACACAGGCGTAATTCCTGGCCCACAGCATGGCGCGGCGTATCACTGGGCGCACGGACTGTCTATTCACAGTGCGACGCCCGCTACAATTTGGCACGACTTCCCAAACGAAAAATGATCCAGGTTAAAACTGGATTTACGACCTTGGTCGGGTAACGAGAAAACTCTCGTTTTCCTCCTGCGACAAAAGTCGCGCCTTATCGCCATGAATGGCATAGCGGCCAGCGGCGAACAGCTCCAAAACCCGGGGATAAAGCCGATGTTCCGCCGCCAGGACGCGGGCGGCAAGCGTGTCGGCGGTGTCGCCATCCTCAACGGGCACGGCGGCCTGGCCAAGGATCGGCCCGGTGTCGACCTCATGGCGAACGACATGCACGGTGCAGCCGGCAATCCGAACCCCGGCTTCGAGGGCCCGCTGATGTGTATCGAGGCCGCGGAACGAGGGCAGCAGCGAAGGATGAATATTGATCATCCTGTCCCGCCACTTTTCCACGAGGGCAGGCGTCATCAGCCGCATGAAGCCGGCGCAGGCGACGAGTTCGGCGCCGCTTGCCGTTATTTCGCTATCGAGAGCGGTATCGAATGCTTCGCGGTTCGGGAAAGCCCTGTGGTCGAGGCCGATCGCGGTCAGTCCACGGTTGCGCGCCCACTCCAGACCCGGCGCGTCCGGTCGGTTGGAGATCACCGCGGCTATTCGGGCGGGGTAGCTGTCCACCTCGGCAGCTTCCACCAACGTTTTCATGTTGGAGCCGCGGCCGGAAATCAGAATTGCGACAGCGCGTTTGGCTGGAGCCGGTTGCATGAACTCGAAAGCCCCCCGGCTCAGGCCGCTTCGAGAGCGCCGCTGTAGACCACGCGCGGCGCTTCTGACACGCGCTCGATGACTTCGCCGATCATGACCGGGGTCTCGCCCGCCTTTTTTAGCGCCGCCGTGACTTCCGAAAGGCGGGTGCGGTCGGCAATCAGGATCATGCCAATTCCGCAGTTGAAGGTGCGCAGCATTTCATCGGCGGGGAGATTGCCGGTTTCGGCCAGCCACCCGAAGACCGGCGGAAGCTTCCAAGCGGACAGGTCGATGCGGGCGGCGCGGTTCTCCGGCAGCACACGTGGAATGTTCTCGGTCAGGCCGCCGCCGGTGATGTGCGCGATGGCGCCGATGGCACCGCGCGAGGGCCCGGTCTCGCGAAGGGCGGCGAGCACGGGCTTCACGTATAGCCTCGTCGGCGCGAGCAGCGACTTGGCGACACTGAGGCCGGCGGCCCACGGCGCCGGGGCGGTCCAGGCAAGCCCGGCGTTCTCGACGAGCTTGCGCACCAGCGAATAGCCATTCGAATGAATGCCGCTCGAGGGAAGCCCGATAATCGCGTCGCCGGGCTTGAGGCACGGCAGCGGCAACAGGCAGTCGCGCTCGACAGCGCCGACGGCAAATCCCGCCAGATCGTAATCGGCGCCATTATACATGCCGGGCATTTCGGCCGTTTCGCCGCCGATCAGCGCGCAACCGGACTTGCGGCAGGCTTCGGCGATGCCGGCAATGACTTCCCGCGCGGTCTCCACCTCCAGATGGCCGGTGGCCATGTAGTCGAGGAAGAACAGAGGTTCGGCGCCCTGGACGATGAGGTCGTTGACGCACATGGCGACAAGATCGGTACCGATGGTCGCGTGTTGGCCGGTGTCGATGGCGATGCGAAGCTTGGTGCCGACGCCGTCGGTCGCGGCGACGAGCAGCGGGTCGCGAAAGCCGGCATTCTTCAGGTCGAAGAGACCGCCAAACCCCCCGAGATCGGCGTCCGCTCCCGGTCGCATCGTTGCGCGGGCAAGCGGCCCGATGGCGCGAACCAGCGCATTTCCGGCGTCAATATCGACGCCGGCCTGGCGGTAGGTCACAGGGGACGCGCTATCGTCCTTCATTCTCGCTTCCCGTTCCACTCAAGGGGGGCCGCGAATACCGTCGAAGCTGAAGGGCTTGCGTGGCTCGCGGCGGTCCGCGCGCCAGGATTGGCGGCTGGCGCACTCTCGCACGCTGCGGGGCGATCTGGTATAGCAGCGTTTCGATCCGACTGCCCGAATTAGTGTGACGGGTCAAGCGCTGGCGGGGGACAAGCGTCAGAGCGCGAGGTTTTAGGGGGACGACTGCGATGGCAAGCGAAGCGGGCGCCAAAATCTGCCGTTCGAGGCACTTCGGAAGATGGAGTGCGCTGTGTGCCGCGCTGGTGGCCGGATTTATAATCGCCGGCGTGCCGGCAGGCGCCTTTGCCGCGGGCGATCCTTTCACGATGGCTGCGTTCCCGGTCGAGGCGAAAGCCGCAAACGCCGTGGCGGCGAAGAAGGCTGCAATCGCGGATGGCCAGCGCGCGGCGTTGCGCTCCCTGTTCAAACGGCTGGTGCCGGTGACGTCTTATGCGCAATTGCGCCGGCTCCCGGAGGTGAACGCCGCTGAATATGTGAGTGGGATCGCGGTGCGCGGCGAGCAGAACTCGTCAACGGAATACTATGCTTCGCTCGATTTCCGGTTCGCCTCGGATGCCGTCAGAAACTACCTCAACGAACACGGTATTCCTTATGTCGACCGGCAGGCTCCGCCGGTGACCCTGGTGCCCGTGGCGACAAGCGTCGAGGGCATCGCGGAGGGCGGTGCGACCCGTGACTGGCTGGGCGTCTGGCGCACGCTCGACCTCACCAATTCGGTTGCGCCGGTTTCCGTGGCGACGCCCCGGCCATCGCTGCAAGCCGACACGCTCCAGGCCATGGCGGAGGGTGATGCATCGCGCGGTTTCCGGGTGGTCGCCGGTGAATATGGCGCGCAACGGATTGTCGTGGCACAGGCTGCCGTCGATACGGCGGAACAGAAGATCGTCGTGCGGCTGATGGGCCGGGATGGCGTCGGGCCGCTCAACTGGGAAACCAGCTACCGAATTTTCGATGGCGATACGGCCTACGCGATGGAACTCGCCGCCGTCGTCACGCTCGGTGTACTCGAAGGCCGCTGGAAAGCGACGAACGCCGGATCGTCGCGGATGGCCGCCTTTCCGATGCCCGCGGCGCCGCTCCGGCTCGACATTCTCTTCAGCGGTGCCGACGAGTGGTATCGCACCCAGAGCGAGGTTTCCTCAATGCCGGGGGTGGCGGATTTCCGTGTCGAAGCGGTGTCCGGCCGTAGCGCAAGCGTCAGCCTCAAGTATCCCGGCGGCGGCTCGGACTTCGCGCGGGCCGTCGGCAGAAAAGGTTATGCTCTGATCGACGCCGGCGACCGCTGGGTACTGCAGAAGAGATAAGTGTCAGGTGCGTGTTTCGGGGAGCGCGGGTTGTCACCGTGATGTGCACCGTGTTTAAGGCGGTGTACGGCTTATTGGGCTTGCCTGAAGGACGGGCCGTTGTTGACCACAAGCACCAGCGCCGAAAGGGAATCCATGCAAATCGAGAGGCAGGCTTTCTTCTGGCTGCTCGTCGCGGTCGTCCTATTCTTTCTCATCGACCAATTGAGCGAGATCCTGCTTCCATTCGTCGTCGGTCTCGGCTTCGCCTACGGTCTCAATCCAGTCGCGGACCGAATGGAGCGCGCCGGCATCCCGCGCGTGGCGGCGTCACTCATTCTCGTCGGCTGCCTGATACTGTTCTTCGTCCTGCTCCTCGTTTACCTGGCGCCGCTGGCGATTACGCAGATCCGCCAGTTCGCCGAAGCGTTGCCGGGGGAATTGCAGCGGCTGCAGGCGCTGATCAACACATGGGCACGCGATCTCGGCGGCGATGCGCTGCCGGGGACGCAGCAGTCGGTCGACCGGGCATTCGACTGGCTTCAGGAAAATAGCGGCACGGTCGCGAGCTGGGCTGCGCAATCGCTGTGGACACAGGGTCGCGCCGTTTTCGCGGTGGTGTCGCTGCTTTTGGTTGCGCCACTCATCACATTCTACCTGTTGGTGGACTGGAAGCGGATGATGGCAGAGCTGGACAACGCCCTGCCTCGCGAGCATGCGCCGGAACTGCGCAAGATGGGGCATGACATCAATGCCGCCGTCGGGGCGTTCGTGCGCGGCCAGGGGACCGTGTGCCTGGTGCTCGGCATCTTCTATGCGATCGGGCTCTGGCTGATCGGGCTCGATTACGGCGTGCTGATCGGTCTGGCCACCGGGCTCCTCGCCTTCGTGCCGTTCCTGGGGTGGATTGTGGGGACGATCACCGCGACGATACTGGCGCTCCTTCAGTTCTGGCCGCAAGTTCTTCCGGTGCTTCTGGTCCTGGGTGTGTTCGGGGCCGGTCAGGCTCTCGATGCCGGTTTTCTCAGCCCGAAGATCGTCGGGCCGAGAATCGGCCTGCATCCGGTCTGGCTGATTTTCGCCTTGTTTGCGTTCAGCTATCTATTCGGTCTGGTGGGCACGCTGGTCGCCGTGCCGATGGCGGCTGCGGTCGGTGTGATCGTTCGCTACGGCCTGCGCGCCTACCGCAAGAGTAGCGTCTATACCGGGCCGGAAGGCGGGCCGCAGGCCTGAGCCTGACTGCTCGCAGAGGATCGTTTTCCCGATGTCCGTCGAACCGCAACAGCTTGTGCTCGATCTGCCCCATCGCGCGGCAACAGGAAGAGAGGACTTCCTTGTCAGCCGGTCCAATCAGGCTGCGGTGGACCTGATCGATGCCGACGAAAGCTGGCCCAACGGTGCGGCGCTCGTGGTCGGCCCGGCTGGATCGGGCAAGAGCCATCTCGCGCATGTCTGGCAGGCCAGAACGGGTGCGGCGTTGATCTCGGCCGATGCCGCCCACGAGACAGCGCTCACCGAAATCGCTGGCACGGGCGGGGTTGTGATCGAGGATATCGACGATGGCATCGCCGATCCCGCGGCGTTGTTTCATCTCATCAACATGGCGCGGCAGGGTCGGCTGCGGCTTCTTCTTACCTCGACCGTGGCCGCCGGCGCGCTCGAAATCGCGCTGCCAGATCTGCGGTCGCGGATCCGCGCCATGCCGATGGCGGAAATCGCTCCCCCGGATGAGGCGCTACTCAATGCGGTGCTCGTCAAGCTATTCGCCGACCGGCAACTGGATATCGCGCCGGGCATCGTGAGCTACTGCGTCACCCGCATGGAACGTTCGATGGCGGCCGCCAATGCCCTGGTCGCCGAGGTCGACCGGCTGGGGCTCGCCATGCGCCGCAAGGTGACGCGACCGCTGGTGCAGAGCGCATTGCAGTCGCTCAGCGGCGGCTCGGTTGCGGAGTGAGCCCACGCCGTCGTCCATCGGCTGGCGAGCAACCTGAATGTTTTTATGAAGTACAATCTTTTACATCTCTGTAATGATTCTCGTTCAGAGCTTTTAGATAAGAATGGACCCGGTCTCCGTTGTCGCGGCTAAGAGCCTTGTCCCTAGGTGATGAAATAGCGGACGTTTAGGCCGCCCGAGACCTGTTCCGGCAGATGGAGAGCGATCGATGAGCGCCGAACGGCCAAGCGCCGGCAAGCCCGCCAGGAAAACCGCTACAGTCGCGAAGAAGCCGGCGGCGAAGGCGCGGAAAGCCGTCGCGCGCGGCAGCGGCAAGGCCGCAGTGGAGCTCGGAAGCACCGCCGCCTCGCCCATCGAGGGCCCGCCGGAGGGTGCCGAACGCTACTACAACCGCGAACTCTCCTGGCTGCAGTTCAACGCGCGGGTGCTGGAAGAAGCCAGCAACGAAAACCATCCCTTGCTCGAACGCCTGCGGTTTCTGTCGATCTCGGCCTCGAACCTCGATGAGTTCTATATGGTTCGCGTCGCCGGCATCCAGGGCCAGATCCTGAACGGTGTGACGACTCTTTCCCAGGACGGTTTGACGCCGGCGCAGCAGCTCGAAAGCATCAACGAATTCGCCGCCGTGCTGGTCGAGCGAAAGCAGGCTTGCTGGGCTCAGCTCACCCGCGAGCTCAGCGAAAAGGGTATTTCGATTGTCGGGCCGGAGGACCTGACGAAAGCGGAAAAGACGTGGATCGAGAAACAGTTCTACAGCCACATCTTCCCGATCCTCACACCGATCGCGGTGGACCCCGCCCATCCGTTCCCGTTCATCCTCAACAAGGGGCTGACCATCGCGGTCCTTATGAACCACGAGGAAAAGGAGCGGCGTCAGAACGGCCTGGTGCCGATCCCAATGCAGCTCGACCGGTTCATCCGGCTTCAGGCCGAGGATGCGCGCAAGGGCGAATTCCGCTTCATTCCGATCGAAGACGTCATCGCCATGTATATCTCGGAGCTGTTCCCGCGCTTCCGGATCGAGGCCAAGGGAGCGTTTCGCGTTCTGCGCGATAGCGACATCGAACTCGAGGAAGAAGCCGAAGACCTCGTTCAGACCTTCGAGAACCTGTTGAAGCGCCGCCGCCGCGGACACGTGATCCGGCTCGAAGTGGATGCGCGCATGGCGGAGGAATTGCGCCGTTTCGTTGTCGGTCAGCTCGAAGTCGGCGAGCCGGCGGTGTTCGTGAAACGCGGGCTCCTGGGGCTTTCCGATACCTCCCAGCTTATCGTCTCCGAACGGCCGGACCTGCTCTTCAAGCCGTTCAATATCCGCTACCCCGAACGGGTGCGCGAGTACGAAGGCAACATTTTCGCGACCATCAAGGCGAAGGACTTCGTTGTTCACCACCCTTACGAGTCTTTCGATGTCGTGGTGCAGTACCTGCGCCAGGCGGTGAGCGATCCCAATGTCATGGCGATCAAGTGGACGCTTTATCGAACGTCCAAGGATTCGCCGATCGTCGCTGCCTTGAAAGACGCGGTGGAGGCCGGAAAGTCGGTGACTGCCGTCGTCGAACTCAAGGCGCGGTTCGATGAGGCGGCCAACATCCGCTGGGCGCGCGACCTCGAGAACGCCGGCGTGCACGTCGTGTACGGTTTCATCGAGCTGAAGACACACGCCAAGCTCGGGATCATCGTGCGCCGCGAAGGCAACGACCTCGTGACCTATTCGCATATCGGGACCGGCAACTATCATCCACAGACCGCGCGGATCTACACCGACCTGTCGCTGTTCACCGATGACGATGCTATCGCCCGCGACGTGACGCGCATCCTGAACTTTGTCACCGGCTATGGCGAACCGGGAAAACTCGAACGCATGGCGGCGAGCCCCAACGGCATCCGCGACCGGCTGCTCGACCATATCGGCGAAGAGATGGAGCACGCCCGCGCGGGCCGTCCGGCGATGGTCTGGCTGAAAATGAACTCGATCGTCGATCAGCGCATCATCGAGGCGCTTTACGAAGCCAGCCAGGCCGGTGTCGAAATCGACCTTGTCGTGCGTGGTATCTGTTGCCTGCGGCCCGGCATCCCCGGTTTGTCGGAGAATATCCGCGTCAAAAGCGTGATCGGCCGGTTCCTCGAGCATTCCCGGATCTATTGCTTTGGACGCGGGTACGGACTGCCCTCTCCGGAGGCCGCCGTTTACATCTCTTCGGCGGACCTGATGCCGCGAAACCTGGACCGGCGCGTCGAGGCTCTCGCGCCGGTGATCAATCCAACGACACATGCCCAGGTCCTGAATCAGATCATGGTCGCCAATCTTCAGGACAACCAGCAAAGCTGGCGCATCCTTCCCGACGGCAGTTCCAAGCGGATCGTGCCCGCCGAAGGCGAAGAGCCCTTCAACGCACACGAATACTTCATGACCAACCCGAGTCTTTCGGGGCGAGGCGAAGCGGCCCTCGAAGACGCGCCGCCGACGGTGACCGTGAAGCGCAAGAAGTAAAGCCCGCCGCGGGGTGGGAACGCGGCGGGCCTGAGGGCATCGTCGGCCGATGGGTGACGGGCTTGGCGGGCGCCGCCCGGCCGGAAGATGCCTTACTCTAACGGAGCTAGGCTGCCCGGAATGGACCGAGAAAGCGGACGCCGACCAAGGCGCCGTTCTTGTGGACGAGGCGGCAGTCCACATCGGCCCGGTCATGGACGAGCCGCAAGGTCATCTCCATTGGCATCCTGAAATAAGGGCCCGAGAGTTCTCTCGGCAAGCGTAGCGCGGCGCCGCTGGCAGAGATGTCCGTGATGGTGCACGGGACGGGCTCGAACATCCGTGAGGACAACAGCAAGGCACGGAGCCGAACGTCCTTTCTTGGCGACCGACGGTCATTGTTTTGCGCCTGTTCCGGGACAATGGGCGCGGCATGGCGTTTGCCGAAACCCGATCTGTTGAGGTTTGGCTGGTGAAGCATTTCTCGAAGCCTTTCTGGCGAAAGCGTTTGTACGTGAGAACGGTGGGCCGGCCGGGATTGCGCATGTTGGCTTTCGCAAGTTGCGGCCGTAATTGGTGCGTTACTGAAGCAGCAGCGGCCCCGTCTTGATCTTCGGCATGAGCTGTGGAAGGCCTGCTTCTTCGCAATCGGACCTGATGTGAAGTTGTCCATTGCCTTCCAGATAGAAATGGTCGGCGATCATCGCGAAGCACAAGGATTCGTCGTTCATGGCGCCGTTGCCGGAAATGTTCATGCGCCACTGCGGGGTATAGGCGATGCCCTCGATCTTAATTCGTCCGCCGCCCTGAATGACCGTTTCGTGGATTGGCTCGCTGTAAATCCGTCGATCGACGATCGCGAAACCGGCCAGCGATCCGGACGTCGGCGCCCGCAAGTCGAGTGAGCCGCCGCCGCGCAAATGCAAAGCGGTGTCGCTGCCGCGGAAATACAGGGTTGCTTCCTCGCCGGTCACTGACGATTGCGCCTGTATTTCCAGAGTGCCGTCCTGAAAGACATACGTACCGGGCATGAGCTGGACGTTCGCGTGCGGCTTCAAGGTCGTATTGCCGCAATAGATGCCAGGCTGAAGGACGTGATCGCCGGATTTCAATTGCAGGTTCGTCGCCACACAGTCGCCGACAGGGGGCGAATATGTGCGGAACTTCTCGGCGAATGGATCCTCCATGCGGCTGCACCCCCGGAACGGCGTCGGCGAAAAGTGCTCGTCGCCGACGACGCCGCCGTACGTGCAGAAGCCCTGAGCCGTTCCGATAGCCGCGCCGGCGGCGTTGATCGAGGTCGGGTTGTTCGAATTCACCCACGCCCAGCATTTGTCGGACGAGGTCTTGTTGATGCCCTGCATGTGCAGGCCGTCGGCGATCGTCTCGTTGAGCGCCAGCAGACAAGCGATCCCGCCATTGTCGACCTGGGCACGGGCGGCAGCGCGGCTTTTGAGGTTGAAGTAGTCGTGGCCGAAGAGTTTCATGATCGCCGTCGGTAACTGCAGAGCAGCTTCGACTGTCACTTCGGCGTTGCTGCCGGAGACCGTCTTGGTGACGCCGATCAGCCCGCTGTCGTCGAGGTTCTTTTCGAAGATATGCGTCGCCGCGGCGATGCGGTTCTGGTTCGAGGTCGCGGGGAGCCTCGCTCCTGCAATCGCCGCGGTATCGACGAGGGCCTGGAGCTTGCGCTGTGTGCTGATCGCCTGTCCGATATCGATGGCGGCGCCGATGGTCGCGAGAAACGGCAACGCCATCAGTCCGAACGTCATTGCGACGTTGCCATCGGTTTTTCCAGGGAATGCGAATAAAGACTTTAGGGTGTGGTCGAACATTTGTACCTCCGGTTTACGGTGGCTTAAACATTCCTCCAATCCCTAGCGAACTGTTAAAAAGAATCGGTCGATTTTTATGGGTTTCGTCGAAAATTCGGGTGCCGATCGGTTAAGGTTTCTTATGCGTTAAGGAAACCTAGGATTACCAAAGCATTCGAAAATGCTTCAGGATGAGTCAGGATTTCCCATTTTTTCGCCTTGCGCCTTGCTCCTGGCTGTTTCGGATCGGGAAAAACGGCAAATCTCGAATGGCGTGGTTAACCGGTTAAAAGGGTGTTGGGGAAAGAGATGAAACGTATGCGGCCCATCAACGAATAATTAACCTGTGCGAGCTGCCCGCGCGAAAAAATCGCCGAAGGCTTACGGCGGCGTGAACCTTAAGAAAGGGTTTGAGAGGGTTGCGCGCGAATATTCCTTTTCAGGATTAGGCTGAACCACCCGCTCCCCCGCCCGACCGCCCAAATACGATACTTCAATGGGTGGCCGGGCGGGGAGCGGGCTGGCGATGTGATGCCGCGCAATGCGGAAATGAGCCAGGCACAGTGCGCTACCGTCGCGGGGCTGCGTGAAACGTTTCTGGGTCTGCAACAGGCGGACAAGCGTATGGCCGCGGGGCCGCGTCAGCGAGGGCCGGGGTCATAGCTGCGCTTGTGTTTCCACTGTGAGAAGAAATAAGCGAGTTCGTCGTCGACCTCGGTCGGCATGACGATTCTTACGCTGACAATCTGGTCGCCGGTTTCGCCGCTGCGAGGATTTCGGACGCCCTTGCCCTTGAGCCGGAACATGCGACCGGACGTGGTGCCCTTTGGGAGCGTGAGGTTGACCCGACCCGAGAGCGTCGAAACCTCGATGCGGCCGCCGAGGACGGCCTCGTCGAGCGTGATGGGTATCTCGCAATGGATGTCGTCGCCCTCGCGCCGGAAGCGCTGATGCGGACGGACCTTGATCTCGACTAGCGCATCGCCGGCCTCGCCGCCGAGGAGGCCGTTGCCGCCCTTGCCGCGCAGGCGGAGCACCTGACCGTCGTTCACGCCTTCAGGCACCGTAAGATCGAGAACCCCGCCTTCGGGCATGGTCACGCGCTTTTTGACGCCCGTCACCGCTTCGACGAAATCCACCTCAAGGGTATAGCGCACATCTTGACCGCGACGCGCGAAGCTGCCCGGTCCGTTCGGTCGGGTGCCGCCGGTATGGGTGTGCGGGCCGCGACCGGCGGTCGTGCCGTGCGTGCCGCGGTGGGCGTTGAAGATATCCTCGAAAATCGTGCTGAAGCCGCCGGGGCCGCCGAATCCCCCGCCGGTCGAGGCGCCGTTGGCGCTGGCATAGGCGCTTCGGAAGCCGCGGCGCGGTTCGCCCGTGCCGTCGATCTCGCCGCAGTCGAACTGCCGGCGCTTGGGCGGATCTCCCAGGATATCGTATGCGGCCGAGACACGCTTGAAGCGCTCGGCGGCGGCTGCATCCGACGGATGCAGGTCCGGATGCAGTTCCTTGGCCAACTTGCGAAATGCGCGCCGGATCTCATCGTCACCGGCATCGCGCGAAACACCCAAAGTAGCGTAAGGGTCCATCGCGTTCACGGACATGCCCCCGAAGTGGATTGCGCCAGGCCCTGTCTTAACGCCGGACGTAACACTGTTCACGTTCCTCCATACCCCATCGCGTGTTTGGGATGCGATTGTGGCAAGCGTGCAGCGATACGGCGGCGGATGGGCTTATTCGATACGAATTTGCGGTTTGCGACCGACGAGTTCGGCCAGCGTGGCGAAGCGCTTTTCGAGTCGCGCACCGATCAGCCGAGCATGCGTTCCCGGGATGGTCCAGACAAGTCTGTCCCCCTCGTATGAGAGGCGCGTGGAGTCGATTATCCCCGAAGTTCCGACCGACAACATGTGTTCGGCGCGGACTGCGGCGCCAATGATACGGGCGCGCTTCAGGTTTCTCTTGCTCGCCGTCCTGTGGAGGCGGGTCGACAAGCGCTCGCCGGCGAAGCCGCCGCGTCCGGTGTGGCGGAAATAGATGGAGAGCGCCAGGAAGATTCTCCCGGGATGGTCGATGCCGCTCAGAGCGGAATGGGCGACCGCATCGAGGCTCTGTTCGTCGCGATAATCGGGGTGGCCGCGCCAGCCGATGTCGGAGATCAGGCAGGCGGCATGCCGAAGCCGGCGCTCTTCCGCCGATTCGGAGAGTTCCGGGAGGGCGAACAGGCCATCGGTCCAGTTGCACAGTTCGCGCGCGTGGGCGGGGTCGCGGGCGTACAGGTCGGCGAGGCGCTCGCAGTAACTGATCAGCGGATCCTGATTTTGAATATCGAGTGGGAGCATCGAATACAGGATGCCCTCGCGCACACCGAACACGCAGAACTGAACCGATTTCGGCCTAATCTGCGCCAGAAGCTTTTCCATCACGAGAGCGCCGAAGGGGAGGATTTCGCGTCGGGTCTTCGAGATCTGGTCGGCACCGGGGATCGTGGTAATCCGCTTTGCGCTGTGAATTTCATGCGCGAACGAAGCGGCCTGAGCGGCCGGCAGCGCGTATTCGTGCATGACGTTGAGCGGATAGTCGGACCCCAACATGTGCAGCTTGGCAAAGGCGCGCCAAGTTCCCCCGACGGCATAGAAGGTCCGCTTCGCGCCGTTCCGGATCCACGGAACCTTGGCGATTTCCGCGTCGATAATCTGGGCCGCCTTGGCAAGGTCGCGGCCGGCGATGTCCATCAGCCGTAGCCCGCCCAAGGGAAGTGTGACGGCGTTTCGGACCTGCCCGTCCTTGATATCGACGAGTTCGACGCTGCCGCCGCCGAGATCGGCTGCGATGCCGTCGGCATCGGGCACGCCCATGATAACGCCCTGCGCGGAAATCCGCGCTTCCATCTCGCCGGTCAGGACTTCGATGGGGACGCGGCAGATTTCCTCGGCTTTTTCGATGAAATCGGGTCCGTTCTTCGAGTCGCGGACAGCGGCAGTGGCGATTACGCGGAGGGCGGAAACGTTGAGGACGTCTGCTATGGCGCGGAAACGGGCCAGGGCGCGCAGGGCGCAGTCGACCGCGTCGGCGGCCAGGCATCCCTTGCTCGCTACCTTGCGGCCGAGGCCGCACAGTTCTTTTTCGTTGAATACGGGTGTGGGGGCACGCAACGGGCCTTCGTAGACAACGAGGCGAACGGAGTTCGAACCGATGTCGATAACGCCGACGGGTCTGGTATCGGGGCCTGTCATCGCCGGATCAACGGACTTTGCCACTTTCGCAAAGGGTTTGAAGCGCATGTTCGGTTCCCCCCTTCACTCGCTCCCGGCCTTGGAAGGCCGGGGTGCAAGCGTTCGTGCGCCACGACGAGACTACGAAAGACGCTCCGGTTTCACAGCCGTCTAAGGCAGCTTGGGGGGCTCGCGCAACGGTCCTTTTTGGCGAATGTGGGGTTATGCCCATAACTCCTCGGCGAGTGCAGGTGCGCTGTCGCACTGCGGGAACGATTTGGCCGAGGAGGACGGAAAAAGCGAAAGGGATTGTCGGAGCGGGGCTCGTTTAGCAAACGAACATCGGCGAATCGCATCATGAGAGTGCTTTCCGTTCTATTTGCTCGCTTCAGGTGGCTCGCCATTGAAAAATATTTCTAAAAGCGCTACGTGCGAATGATGCTTTAGAAATGGGGAATGGCAATGTTCGAACAACTCGGCCTCGAGGGCTGGAGCCCGCTGCAGGCTTCCCTCGTTCTCGGCCTCATCGTCGGTGCCTTATTCGGCTTCCTGGCGCAGCGCTCGAGATTCTGCTTGCGGCGCGCGCTTGTCGGAGCGCCCAATGAACGGGCCGGTGCATCCGCGACGTGGCTGACGGCGCTGGCCGTGGCGGTCGCCGGGACAACGACCATCGTTTCAGCCGGCTTCATCGATTTCGGATCTCACCGGTTCCACGCGGCCAGCGTGCCCGTTCTGGCCGTTGTCCTTGGCGGCCTGATGTTCGGTGCCGGCATGGTCCTCACGCGCGGCTGCGCCTCGCGACTGACGGTTCTCGCAGCAACCGGCAACCTGCGGGCGATCATCGTCATGGTGCTGTTCGGCGTCACCGCTTACGCGACCATCAAAGGCGTATTGGCGCCGCTCCGCGTCGAACTGGGTGGCTATGCCATCGACTTCGGCGCACCGGCGACGCTGTCGCAACTCGCGGGCGGTCCGCTCCTGCCGGCTGCAATTGTCTCGATGGCGCTTGTTGCCGTGGCCGTATGGCAGAAGGCTTCGATCTCCAACTACATCTACGGCGCACTGATCGGTGCATTGGTCCCGCTGGGATGGCTTGGCACGGGCCACGTGCTGTTTGACGAGTTCGACCCGATCGCGCTTGAAAGCCTCGCCTTCACCTCGGCGCTTGGCGACTCGCTGTTCTGGACCGTTGCCGGCACCGCGATCGAGCCAGGGTTTGGTGTCGGCATCATTGGCGGCGTTCTCCTCGGCAGCTTCCTCGCGGCTGTCCTTTTTGGCGAGTTCGAGGTTGTCGGCTTTACCCGTGAAACGCCAACGGGGAACTACATCGCCGGTGGCTTGCTGATGGGCTTTGGCGGCGTTCTCGCCGGCGGTTGCACCATCGGCGCCGGTCTGTCGGGCGTGGCGACGTTGAGTGTCGCGGCGATCCTGGCGCTGGCGGCGATCATTGCCGGGGCCTATCTCGCCGACGCGCTCAGCCGGCGCCGCGGTGCGGTCCTGCCGGGCGGCGGCCTCGTCCCCGCCGAGTGAACCCGCAACTCGCCCGTAAGCGCGGACCTCTTCCCCACCGCCGCGATTACAGGATTTGGGCTCGGTCCCCTGCCTCTCCCCTGAAGCGTCCATCCGAGCCCAGGAGGCCACCGGTTCTCACCGGTGGCCTTCTTCCGTTTGGACGACCGAGAGCGCTTCTTCGAGCTGAAGCGCGGATTAATCCAGCAGCCGGTCCCAGTAGAGTTTCGGTACGTCCGGCCCGCCGACCGCCTTGAGTTCGACGGTCAGTGTCGGTGAGGTGACGTTTATCTCAGATAGGCGGCCGTCGATCAGGTCGAGGCCGGCGAAGAAGATGCCCCATTCGCGCAATTTGGCGCCGACTTCCCGGCAAACAGTTTCTTCGCCCGGAGTCAGTTGCGACAGAACCGGCCGGCCGCCAGAGTGAATGTTGGCGACGAAGTTGCCTTCAGCCGGGATACGGCCGAGCACGCCTACGACTTCTCCTTCCAGCATCATTACCCGCTTATCCGTTTCCTTGACGTTGGGCAGGAACTCCTGGGCCACAATGGGCTCCGCCGAGTGCGCGAGGAGCTCGTCGAGTACGGTCTCGAAATTCGGGTCGTCGGGACGGACGCGGGCAATCATTTCGCCGCCGAACAGCGATAGAGGTTTCAGGACAACTTCGCCTTCACGCCGCGCGAATTCGGTTATGTGCGCCCGGTCGCGGGAGATCAGCGTGCGCGCCATGAGATGCGGGAAGTGAAGGGCGGAAAGCTTCTCCGGCGTATTCCGGATGGCGCGGGGATCGTTCAGGATCCGGGTCGGCGGCGGCACGAGTTCGAGCAGGTAGGTGTTTGCGAAATAGGCCATGTCGAACGGCGGATCCTGGCGGACCAATACGATATCGAATTCGGATAGGCGGCGGCGCTGCTCCTGTCCGAGTTCGAAGGGCGCCTCCGGGCGATCCGGCCGAACATCGGCTGCACGCATCGCAGCGGTAATTTCGCCGTTCTCGACCGCCAGCGAACCGGGCTGAAATTCATGGAGTTCCAACCCGCGCGCTTGCGCCTCCGTCATCAAGGCGAAAGTCGTGTCGCCCTTGATGTTGATCTTGTCCGGCGGGTCCATCTGGACGGCGATTTTCGAAACACTCATTGGATGTCGTTTCTCGCGGATTGGGTTGTCAGGACGGGGGCAAACTACTGCACGTGGTCGGCGCCGGATAGGGGCGGTGCGCGTCGCCGGTCCACTGACCAAGCGTTCGCCCGCCTTTCGCAATTTGCATGGCTGCCCTTCCGTTGCCGTGACGAGAAGGCCTATCGCTTTCGGTCATAGTTCGGCTACTCTCCTCCGAAAGTCGCATTCGCTGGGGCGGGTGCAGAACCAAAACGGGCGTCGAACCAACGGCGTCCGAAGGGAGTGGGAAGAACGCCGTGCAAAAGAACAAGATCGTGTCGGCCGCCGACGCCATAGCGCTCATTCGCGATGGCGACGCCATTACAACGACGGGCTTCGTGCAAAGCTGCATCCCGGAAGCCTTGCACGCGGCTCTTGAGCGCCGCTATCTCGATTCCGGCAAGCCGAAGAACCTGACGCTGATCATGTGTGCCGGGGCCGGCGACAGCAAGGGTCTGGGCACCGGGCGCTTCCATCATCCGGGCCTCCTCAAGCGGGTGATTGCCGGTAACCTCGGCCGAATGCCGAAAGTGGCGCAGGCCGCGGCCAACGATGAAATCGAAGGGTACAACCTGCCGCAGGGCGTTATCGCAAAGCTTTACCGCTCGTGCGCATCCGGTCAGCCCGGGCTGTTCTCCAAGGTGGGGCTTCACACCTACGTCGATCCGCGCCTCGACGGCGGCAAAGTGAACGCGGTGACGAAGGAAGACATCGTCAAACTCGTTGAGTTCGATGGCGAAGAGTGGCTTTTCTACAAGGCAACGCCGATCGACGCTGCCCTGATCCGGGCGACCTCCGCCGACCCGTTCGGCAACCTCACGATGGAAAAGGAAGCGCTGACGCTGGACGCCATGGCGCAGGCGATGGCCGCGCATAATAATGGCGGTATCGTCATCGCCCAGGTCGAGCGGATCGTCGAGCAGGGCTCGCTGAAGCCTAAGGACGTCAAGGTGCCCGGTATTCTGGTCGATGCCGTCGTGGTGGCGGATCCGCCGGAAATGCATCGCATGAACTACGGGGTCATCTACAACCCCGCGCTCTCCGGTGAGATCCGCGTGCCGGTCGGCAGCCTGCCCAAGATGCCGCTTAACGAGCGCAAGATCATTGCGCGCCGCGCCGCCTTCGAGCTGCCGCCTAACGGGGTCATCAACCTTGGCGTCGGGGCGCCTGACGGCGTCGCTTCGGTCGCCAGTGAAGAAGGCGTCACGCCGCACATCGTCATGACGACCGAGGCCGGCGCGGTCGGCGGAGTGCTGGCGGGGGGATCGAGTTTCGGCAGTTCGACGAACGCGCACTCGATCATCGACCAGAACCAGATGTTCGACTTCTACCATGGCGGTGGGCTCGATCTGACCTGTCTTGGCATGGCGGAATGCGACGGCAGCGGCAACGTCAACACCAGCCGGTTCGGCGGCCGGCTCAACGGCTGCGGCGGCTTCATCGATATTTCGCAGAACTCCCGGGCAGTCGTTTTCGCCGGAACGTTCACGGCCGGCGGCTTGAAGGTCAAGGTTCACAAGGGCGAACTGGAAATCGTACAGGAAGGGCGCGCCAGGAAGTTCGTAAAGCGCGTGGAGCAGATCACCTTTTCCGGAACCTATGCGGCGATGCGCGGCCAGCCCGTCCTTTACGTGACCGAGCGCTGCGTGTTCGCGCTGACGATGGAGGGGCTGGAGCTGATCGAAGTCGCGCCGGGGATCGAGATCGAGCGCGATATCATCGAGCACATGGACTTCATGCCGGTGGTCAAGTCGCCGATCGAGATGGATGCCCGCATTTTCCGCGAGGAGCCGATGGAACTCCTGTCGGAACTCACCAACCGCAACCTCGACGAGCGGGTGAGCTACGATGCCGGGCGGAACATCCTGTTCGTCAACCTGGAAGGCTGGAGTGTCCGCAAGCAGAGCGATCTGGAGGATCTCAAGGCGATCCTGATCGTTGCCTGCGAGAATGCCGGAAAGCTGGTGAACGCGGTCATCAACAAGGATGGTTGCCGTATCGCCGACGACCTGACCGACGAATACAATGAGCTCATGGAGTTCATGATGCAGCGCTATTACGCGACGTATGTGCGCTACACGACCAGTACGTTCATGCGTCTCAAGCTTCAGGACGCGATCTCGCAACGGGGGATGCAGCCGCACATCTCGGAAAGTTCGCGGGAGGCGCACGCGCTTGCCGGGCTCGGCCCCGACGGTGAGTGGGATAACCTGGTCAACTGGAAGACGAAGGGGTGATGCCGGCTTCGTAACGGGCGTACCCGTCCCGGCTATGAGAGCGGCGGACGCGGTTTTTCGTTGGCCGTATGCGATACTAACTGAACCACGAGGGCCCTAGCAGTCGTGGACGTCGAGACAAAAGCCGCGGCCGCCGACGGACCAGACACCGCGCCTGTAACGCTGAAGCGCGGCATCGGCCTTGTCCTTCTCACGCTGTACGGGCTTGGCGTCACGGTTGGCGCCGGCATCTATGTCGTCATCGGCGAAACCGCCGGACACGCAGGCTACTACACGCCGCTCGCCTTCATCCTGGCCGGGATCGTGGCGGGTTTGTCGGCGGCTTCCTTCGCGGAGCTTTCGACGCGCTTTCCCGTGAGCGCAGGCGAAGCTGCGTACATAGAGGCAGGGCTTGGGATCCGGGGGCTCCCGCTGATCGCAGGGCTGGCCATTGCCACGTCAGGCGCGATCTCGGCGGCGACGCTACTCGACGGCGGCGTCGGTTATCTGCGCGAACTGATCGAATTTCCATCGACGCTGGTTTTCATCGGGCTCTTGGCGGCGATGGCGTCGCTTGCCTTGTGGGGCATATCGCAATCGCTGACGGCGGCTGCCGTGTTCACCGTGGTCGAACTGGCCGGTCTTGGCGCGATCATCGTGTTTGCGCCGGCCGACCCGGTCACGCTCGCGGTTGCCGCTTACGAGCGGGCTCCGCCGTTCGATGCGGCCGTCGTCACCGGGCTTTCGGCATCGATGCTGTTGGCGTTTTTCGCCTTCATCGGCTTCGAGGATATGGTGAATGTCGTCGAGGAAGTGCGCCGGCCCGAACGCACGATGCCACGGGCCATCTTCCTCACCCTGGCGCTGACGATGATCCTCTACGTGTGGATCGCCTTGATCGCCGTCTATGCGATTCCACCCGACAGGCTCGGTGAAAGCGATGCTCCGTTGGCCCGTCTGATCGGCGCGACGGCGGGCGGCGGCGAGACGCTTCTCAGCCTTGTGGCCATCACGGCGGTGCTCAACGGGGTTATCATTCAGCTCGTCATGGCCTCGCGTATTCTCTACGGGCTGAGCCGCCAAGGATATCTTCCAGCGCTCGTGGGGAGGGTGTCTCCGGTGACGCGAACGCCGGTGATCGCCACCTTGCTGGTCTGCGCCGTTATCGCCGCCTTCGGACTTTCGCTCGATCTCGCCTCCCTGGCGGCGACGACCTCGTCGCTGACATTGGCGGCTTTCGCGCTGGTCAACCTTTCCCTGTGGCGGATCAAGGGCAACTCGCCCAGGGTTGAAGGCGCTTTCTGGGTGCCGCGCTTCGTGCCGGCCTTGGGCTTCGCGGCAAGTGCCGGGTTCCTTGCCTATGATGGCGCGCGGCGGCTTATTGCCCTTGCCGGCGGGCTTTGAGCGCTTGCCGGCGGATGCTCGCCAGCATAGCCTTTCGCGGTTGCGTAGGAACCGGGAGCGCTGCCTGCGGATTAAGTCCGCGACGCCTCTAGCCGCATCCTACTCACAAGCCCGTCACCACATCCCGCGCCGATGATTCCGACCCGAAACACGATCCCCTATGACGCTACACCGGTCGTGACCTACGCGGTCATCGCGGCCTGCGTGGCGGTCTTTCTCTATCAGCTCGGATTGTCGAGCGCCGGGATGCAAGCCTTCCTCCTCGACAACGCACTTGTGCCGGCTCGTTACACGAACAGCGAATTCGCGGCGCAGAACGGTCTTTCCGGCAGCGACCCGACGCCCTTCGTGACGTCAATGTTTCTGCACGGCGGCGTTCTGCACATCGTCTTCAATTTATGGAGCCTATGGATTTTCGGCCCGGCGCTGGAAGACCGGCTGGGGGCGAGCCGGTACGCTGCGCTCTATCTGGTTGCCGGACTTGCGGCGGGGCTTGCCCATTTCGTCTTCAACTTTACTTCCGAGATTCCAGCCCTGGGCGCTTCGGGAGCCATCGCCGGGGTCATCGGCGCGTACGTTCGGCGGTTTCCCTATGCCTGGATCAACGTGCTCGCGCCGATCGGGCTTCTGCCACTCTTCTTCTACATGCCGGCAATTATCTTCGCGGGGTTATGGTTATTCTCGCAGGTTATCCAGGGAGTCGGTTCGACGCTGACACCTGGGGCAGCCGCAGGTGTCGCGTGGTGGGCCCACATCGGCGGCTTCCTGGCCGGCTGGTTTCTCCTCAAGCCGCTGGCTCCGCCGTCTGAACCCTTCGAGGAGGCGCGCTCCCGGCGCGAGACGCTGCTCTGGCCGTGGCGGGAGACGTTGCGTTGGTGGGCCTGGTGGATGCGCGGCGGGCGCTCCTAGGGGCGGCGCCCTACTTAGGTTGGCCAACACGTGAGGGCCAAATGCTGCAGGACGGCCGGTCGATGACGCCTCTCCGGTGCTTTTAAGAGTTGAAGCAAATATAGATGAATTTAGTTGTCCGACAGGAAGGCTTTCTAATTAGAGGGCTTGAATTTCACCCAAAAAAATATGGAAAAACTCCCGAACAGAATTCCATCATTCCCAAGAACAAGGGGCGCGCTTGTTGATGTTTGATGCGTGGCCAATAAGCAACGCATCAACTGACTGATATGCATAGATATTTTCTCGTTCTGGGAACAAGTGGAAGTTCAGGTTCTGTTTTTAGAATTTTACGCGCGCATTGCGGCCCGGCTATCGAAAATTCATCAAGACATCCACACGGCAAGTAGACAAAGAGCCGGTTGTGGGGGCCGAAAATCATGGGAGGGGGGAGTAATGCGTCAACACTTCGCAACCACGACTGCTGTTGCAACACTGTTGTGCTGCGTACCGCACATGGCCGTCCAGGCGCAGCAGCAGTTGCCGGGCATTGTCATCGAGTCGGAGGATGGTGGTTCGGCCCCTGCTGCGTCGAACCCTGGCGCACGTTCCGCCGGCGATGGCCGCTTGACGACGAATGCGGCGCAGACTACCAGCCCAATCGAATCCTCAAGCATTATTCCGCAGGACTTCCAGAACTACGCCGGTGCCGGCAACCGCGTGGCGCAAGAGCAGCTCAACGAGCAACGCCCTCTGACGAACCACGAGGCGCTTGCCAGGGTGCCGGGCGTCATTACCGTGCAAGACGATGGTCTTGCGCGGCATGGTGGCGTCGGTATTCGCGGATCGAATTTCCGCCGATCGCGGAAAGTCCTGTTCATGGAAGATGGGCACTCAATCAACTACGCGTCGTATATCGATCCGTCGACGCACTACACGCCGCCGATGGAGCGTGTTGAAAACATCGAGATTATCCGCGGCACGGTCGTCGCGCACGGTCCGTTGACGAACCACGGCGTGATCAACTTTCAGAACCTCAATCCCTTCGGCAAGTCCGAGACCGTGATCAAGGGGGCTCTCAGCTACACCGAGGACTCGCTACAGGAAATCGGAAATTCCCGCCACGTCCATACGCGGCAGAACCTTGGTAACGTCGGTGCCGTGGCATCCTATTCCGGAGCCGATGGCGCCGGGGCGTGGGACAACGAGCGGCTGCGTTATAACGACTTCTACGGCGCGCTCGGCTTCCGCGGGTCGCAGCAGGACCTGATCATCTCGGGCGGGTATTTCCGTCAGCGGGACAATTACGATGAAGACAACTTCGTCGGTACGCTCGCGGACTTCAAGGCCAATGGTCGCGACAAGACCGGGGTCGAGAGCGACGAAGAAACCGAATCCAACACATTCAATGGCGACTTCTGGCACATTCAACTCGCCCACAATATCTATATCGATCCGAACACGACAGTCTCAACGCGCGCATATGCCAACGAGCACGAGCGCAATCGGTTCTCACATCGCGAGGACGGATTGGATGAAGGCGGCTGGATGCGTGGTCGTAACCGCCGCTATGAGAATTACGGTGTCGATTCGCGCATCGAATTCGCAAACCTGCCCCTGTTCGGTGGCATAACACAGGATGTTCAGGCCGGTGTGCGCTACGAGCACCAAAGGTTCCGCAACTGCACGTCTTTCGGTCTGGTTGGCGAGAAGCTGGAACCTGGGAACACGGGCAATTGCTTCGCTTCCGAACCGACTTTTCCCGATGAAGGGGAAGTCGTGCAGTTCGAAGCCAACGCGTTCTCGGCCTTTATTCAGACCGCGATCCACGTGACACGCAACTTCACGGTTACGCCGGGCGTTCGCTTCGAGGACTACAAGGTCGAAGGTCGATCTGTGTTTCCGGATGCCGATGGGCGAGGTACTTCGGACCACACGCATGTTCTTCCCGGTGTCGCGATGGCCTGGGAATTCATGCCGCGCTGGACAATGTTCGGCGGATATCACCGTGGCTTCGCACCGCAAGTTGTGCGCGACGTGGAATTGGAAAATTTCCCCCTCCTGGACGAGGTCGGCGACAATTTCCAGGTGGGCCTCAGAAGCTCTGCGATCCGTGGCTTGACCTTCGACTTGGCCTACTTCCACTCTATCGTCGAAAACTACCAGATTAAGGAAGCCTTCACCGACGACCGGGGTGAGAATATTTTCGGAAACCTCGACGAGGTTGAATTCAATGGTGTCGAGTTGGGCGTGAGGGCTGAAAGCCGTCCGGTTACCGGAGGACCGTGGAACCTGTTCGGCGAGGCCGTTTATACCTACACCAATTCCGAAATCAACAAAGGCCGGGATGCTCGGTTTGAAGGGCTACCACTTCAAGACGCATCGGGCAATCGCGTGCCCTTCGCTGTCGCTCATTATGCTGCATTGACGGTCGGTGTCGGCTACGAAAAAATCTGGGATGCCTCGATGACGTGGTCCTATCGCGGCGATTTCTTCTCCGACGCGCTCAACACGAATTCGGTGTTCTGCCTCGACGACGATGAGAATGTCGATATCGGATGCACGGACGCCGCGGGTGCCGGCCTCGACGAGGGGCTCGGCGGAAAGGTCGACGACATTTGGACGCTTTCGGCACGCGCGAACTTCAATGTCACGGATCAACTGACGCTCTTCGTCTCTGGTCACAACCTGACAGATGAGTTCTACGTTGCCGATGTCGCGGACGGCCTCAAGCCCGGCCAGGGGCGCACCATCCTTGGCGGCTTCACGCTGAAGTTCGACTGAAATCTCCCTCCGTCTAAGCTGACCGATCCCCGTTCAGCTTTACTGCCGGCCTCTTATGTAAAGAGGCCGGCTTTTTTTCAGCAAGTACGAGTTCGAGCGAAAGCAAACGTCTTCGTAGACGTTTGTGCCTGAAGTTGAGTCTCATTCACTTTGTAGCAAGATTATCGAAGGTGTTTGTCTGCAACACCATCGGTTTGCCAAGGAATAAGAGCTTTCGGTATGCTCCGTCATCGATGGTCGGCAAGGCTATGTAGGCATTGCGATCCGCCAACCTGAAGGAGCCGGCCCGTGGCAGACACGCTTCCCAATCTGCAAGACGACTGCGTCCGCGCGATCGAAGCCGACACGCTTTTGGCGAACGGCGACGATGGGCATCCGCCGCGCATCCTCCTGCTATACGGCTCGCTGCGCGATCGGTCGTATTCGCGGCTCTTGTCGGAGGAAGCGGCCCGGCTATTGCAGCAGTTCGGCGCCGAAACCCAGACATTCGATCCGGCGGGCCTGCCGCTACCGGATTCGGTTGAGCCGTCGCACGACAAGGTGGCCGAACTGCGCGACAAGGCAGTGTGGTCGGAGGGCATGGTCTGGGTCTCGCCGGAGCGGCACGGCGCGATGACCGGCATCCTCAAGGCGCAGATCGACTGGCTGCCGCTGGCGCTCGGCGGCGTTCGGCCGACGCAGGGAAAAACGCTGGCGCTGGCACAGGTCTCGGGCGGCTCGCAGAGTTTCAACGCGCTCAACCAGATGCGGGTACTCGGCCGCTGGATGCGGATGGTGACGATTCCCAACCAGTCCTCCGTGCCCAAAGCCTTTTCGGAGTTCGATGAAGCCGGGCGTATGCTGCCCTCGCCCTACTACAACCGGCTCGTCGATGTGATGGAGGAACTGATGAAGTTCACCTATCTCGTGCGCGGGCGCTCGGATTATCTGGTGGATCGCTACTCGGAGCGAGTCGAGACGGCCGAAGAGGTTTCCAAGCGTGTGAACCAGCGCAGCCTGTGATTGGCTGGTGCGAGCTTATCCGCCGCACGGGCGAAAGAGCATAGCTGATCGACGAATACCCAACGCCCGGCATGCGCTATATCGTGCGCGTACGTTCTTTAATGGTTTGACCGGGCCGGTTATGTTGTTGCGTGGGTTTGCGCTGATTATCGTCGTTCTGTTTGGTTGCCTTGCCGCCGCCTGCGCGACGCAGTCGCTTTCGTTGAGCAAGCAGGAGTTGGATGCGATCCGCATTGTCGCGATCGATTTTTCCTGGGAAGGCGAGGCCGTTCCGTCATGGCCGGAGGCCGAACAGGATTTCGTCCAGAAGGTGCACGCGACGCCGCATTTGGCGAAGCAGTTCAAGCCGGCGATCGAGAAGGCCCGCCAGCCGGTCGACGAAACGCTCAGCGACGCCTCGGTTCATTCGGCGATCGTGAAGTCGCCCGAAGGCCGGACGTATTTGCGGGGACGGGCCGAGGGCATTCTGCGTCGTTTCCTGGAACAGTCGGTCGTTCCGAAGTTCCAGGGCACCAGACACGTCAGGCTCAGCGTTCATCTCTTCAGCTTCCAGGTTCCTTCGGCCGTTCAGCGGGTCGTGCTCGGTGGGGCGCCTGCGCTGGGCGCCGTGACAAAACTGGTGGATGTCGAGTCCGGTCAGGTGCTGGGGAAAATGGATAAGGGCGCTGCCGGCCATGCCGGAGCCGGTGTCATCGGCGTGCTCATCGATCAAGCCTATACCGCTTCGATGGAGGAGCGTGTCGCGGCCAGCTATGCCCAGCAGGTTTTGGACTGGTTGAAAGGCGCGTGACAAAGGCACCAGACGGGGCCTTGGGAAGCCTTGAAGCGTATTTGCTGCCTCCTGCGGTTTTGGCGGGTTCTGCGTTATGCTTTTTCTCTTTATTAGCAAAATATTTTGGAAAAGCTCATTTCATTTTTATTTCCCCGATCCGCTTCTAATTGAATCGGCCATTGAGGGTTTTCTGATTTTTGCCGCTGTTTAACCACGGGAAAATCACGATTCAAAGCGATTTCTTTCGCCATGGCGCGGTCAATGAAACCTCCGCCGCGTCATGGATCACGCGAAAGGAAAAGTCTCATGAAGAAACTAATGCTCGCATTCGCTGTTGCCGCGTTCTCGTTCGGCGCAGGCTCCGCCGCCTTCGCCGTCGCCCCGATGGGTCCGGGAGCCTCCGGCGCCGTCTTCGCGCAGGAGGACTGCAAGGAAGGCGAGACCTGGAACGATGAAACGAAGAAGTGTGAGCCGGCCTCGCAGTAAGGCGTCTCCGGGGGCGTAAAAGGGGGCTCTTATTCCTGGAACCGCGACGGGACGCCGTCGCGGTTTTTTCGTTCGGTTAGCGCTCCGGGGCGGCCTTGGCCGGCGCGCCCGTCGTCCCCTTGCCGATGGGCCGCGTTCCGATCTTCAGATTTGCTCTGAAATTCGGCCCCGGCAGCGTTTTTATCACTTAAACGGCATTCCGCAAATCATTCGCACTGCTCGGAAATTTCGTTGGAACCGGCTTTGTGTCGGGGTGTTTTCGCGTTCAGCTTCAAGTCGATGGAGACACAACGAGAAAAGGTGTGAAAACATGAAACGATTTGCAATGACAGTCGCAGCGGTTTTGGCCGGTACGGCCCTCGCTGCCGCCCAGCAGCCGGGCGGCGGAGATAAGGGCGGCCAGGGCCAGGGCGCGCGCGCGCAAGCGGGGCAGAGCGGCCCGGGCGCTAACGCCGGCGGCCAGCGTGGTCCCGGTGCACGGCAGCAGGCCGGCGGGCGTGGCGAAGGCCGCCCTCAGCGGGCTCAAGCCGACAGGGGCGGCCGCGGTGATGGCCGCTCGGACGGCGAAGCGCGCCGCGGTCCGAAGCAGTCCGGCAACAACGAGCGGGGCGACAAGCGCCGGGCTCAGCGCGGTGAAGATGGAAAGTCGCGGCAGAAGGAGCGTGCGGAGCGGCGCGGAGAGAAGCGTGAGCGCCAAGCCGAAAAGAGCACGGAGAAGCGCGAGAACCGCTCGGAGCGCCGCGAGAAGAATCGCGAGCGCCAGGCCGAACGGAATAAGGAAAAGCGCGAGAACCGTGCGGAACGCCGTGAAGATAAACGCGAGCGCCAGGCGGAGCGGCGCGAGGACAAGCGTGAAGGCCGCGTAGACCGCCGCGAGGAAAAGCGTGAGCGTCAGGCCGACCGCCGTGGAGAGCGCGATCAGCGGGATCGCGACCGCGCCGATCGCTCGAAGCCGGTAAAGTGGAACGATGAGCAGCGCCGACGGGTTCGCCGTGATTTCCGCGAAGCTCGCAAGGGCAAGCGGCATCACCGCAATGTCGGCTTCGAGATCTCCTTCGGCCGCAGCCTGCCGCGCGACTGGGACTACTACAGCGTGCCGTCGTTCATCGTCGATCTGACGCCGCGCTACCGCGACTACCGCTATGCCTGGGTCGATGACCGCTATGTCATCGTCGATCCCAACAGCTATGAGGTGGTCGCCTATATCGATGCGGACAGCGGCCGCGTCTACGATTCGTCCTATCGCTCCGCCAGCGCGTGCTCAGACATTGTGCTGACGCGGGCCGAGCGGCGCCGCCTGCGTGGACGCCTCGACCGAGGCGTCACGGTGAGCATCGGGTCGATCGATATCGGTTTCGACCTGCCGTCGCGCTACGAACTTCGCCGGTTCCCCGATCCCGTCCTGAGCGATTACCGCAGCCTTTCAGACTGCCGGTACATCTATCTTGAGAACGGTCAGGTTGCCGTCGTTGCTCCCGAGAGCCGCCGCGTCGTCGCCGTTATCGCGGAGTGACGCGAGCGACATCTTTGACGAACGCCGCCGCCCGGATGCGCTCAGCGTCCGGGCGGTTTTTTTTGGGTGGGTGAGGGCTTGACGCTCTCAGACTCCCGTAGGGCGCTTCGCAGTATTCCGGATGCAGGAAATGCTGCATCGACTTCGACGCTGAACCTAATCCAGCCAATGTTGACACACATCAAGGCACGTCAACATACATGAACGCATATGTGTCTCCAGAAACGGACCATGCGAAAGAGCCAATGTTGAGCCGCCCCCTCCTGACGACGAAGGAAGTCGCCACGCTCCTCAAGATTAATGAGGCGACCGTCAGGGCATGGATTCGCGACGGTGAACTGACTGCCATCCAGTTCCACCGTGAATGGCGGGTGTCGGTGCGCCATCTGGAGGAGTTCGTCACCGCGCGGCTCTCCACCAACAAGCGCAAAGAAGACGGCTAGACCGAGTTTTTTCACGCCGATTGTCGGGCCGCGTTTGCAACGTGACGAATCGACAAGGGGAAGCCCATGAAACAGATACTCATCGCGAACGATCTTTCCGCGCGCTCGGATCGCGCCATGCGGCGCGCCGTTGCGTTGGCGAAGGCCTTCGGAGCCAAGCTCGAAGTCCTGACCGTTATTGAGGAATTGTTTCTCGAAGCGACGACCCAGAAAAACGAGGCGATTACCCGACAGGCCATCGCGGAACAACTCGAAGGCATCCCAGAGGCGAGCGACGCCGAGATCGAGCAGAACGTCGTCGTCGGTTTCGACTACGAGGACATCATTCGACGGTCGGAAGAGATTGACGCGGAGTTGGTTGTGCTCGGCATTCATCGGCACAAGACGCCGCAGTTGTTCTGGGGAACGACGGCGGAGCGCGTTTTGCGTAATGGCCGGCGACCGGTGCTGATCGTGAAGACGCCCGTGCGCGAGCCCTATCGCAAGGTCGTGGTGGCGAGCGATCTTTCCACGCACGCCGAAACGGCAGCTGGTATGGCAGCGCGCCTCGCTCCGGGCGGTGAGGTGACGCTCGTGCACGCGGTGCATCGTCCATTCGTTGCGTTTTTCGGGAAAGCTGACCAGGACTCGCTGATGGCGATCCATCAGGATCGCGTGCGCGCGGCGCTTAACGATCAGATCAAGCGGTTGTCATCCCATCTCGGAGATCAAGCGCCCAGTTTCAATATCAGCATGGTCGAGGGCGAGCCCATCGGCGTCATCCGGGATGCCGTGGAGAGGATCAAACCCGACCTGCTGGCGGTGGGCACACATTCGCGTACCGGACTCGGCCATGCGCTGATCGGCAGCGTTGCTTCAGAGGTGATGGTCGAGTTTCCGGTCGATGTGCTGGCTGCGAAATCCGACCGGTAAGGATTGGAGACTCGTGTCGCGTTACTAACGCTTGGTCCCCGGTTGCTGCTCGGTGGTCGGCCAGGCGTTAGTGACGAAAGCAACACTAGAATCATAGTCGCGGCAATGTCCGCCCCGTGTTCGACAATCAACTGAGAGGCTCACGTGTATCAGAAAATTCTCCTGGCGACCGACGGTTCGGAACTTGCCATGCGGGCGGTCGAACATGGTCTCGCGCTCGCGAAAACGGTCGGTGCAACAACGGTTGCGGTCTGCGTTGTGAAGCCCGTCGACGTACTCGCACCGGTGGAAATGTCGGTCGCGATTTCCGAGGACGAATTGCGGAAGGGAGCCGAAGCGACAGCGCGGCACGCCGTCGATCAGGTGCGCAAGCTCGCCGACGAAATGGGCGTGCCATGCGAGACGCGGCAGCCGGACGACGTTCGCCCTTGGCATGCGATCACCGAGACGGCGAAGGCGGATGGCTGCGACCTGATCGTCATGGGGTCGCACGGCCGGACCGGCTTCGTCGGCCTTGTGCTCGGCAGCGAGACGCAGAAGGTGCTCGCTCACAGCTCCATTCCGGTGTTGGTCCACCGGTAGGTGGCGAGGCGGAGTCGCTTCGGGAACGTGATCTTGGAACCGTCATCCCCGACTTGGCCGAGAATCGATCCGAGATTCGGGTTTGTCTTCGCCCACATCTTGGACGCCGACGGGAACCAGCAGCTCGACCAGATCCGCCCCCCGCCCTGCGCGGGGGCAGGCTTTGCGGAAATGTTGGGGCGGTTAGTGGGCGGTTCTAGTATTTTCGACGAACGCCGCCGCCCGGATGCGCTCAGCGTCCGGGCGGTTTTTTTTGGGTGGGTGGCTCAATCCGGTGTGGGGCACTTCCGATATTGGCGGGGCCCCTCTCCATCGCCGTCTTTGAAAAACATGACGCCTCCACGGTCAATCCAGAACTCTCGATTGACGGCACCGGCGCCAGCTTCACCACGACAGGCTGCAGAAATCCTAAGCCGCCCCTCATGCATCCACATCCCAACATCTTCGCAGAAACTTCCACCGATCAAGAACTTCTTCGGAAGTATGACGACTTGGCCTCCCTCAATCTCCCAATCCTCTTTCGAGAGCGTGCACCAAAATTCTTCTTCGATAGGACCCCAGTATCCGTAATAGTCCTCGATACCGTCTGAGGCAGAAGCCGAGAACGGTGCGATAGCAAGGCAGCAAAGAACAAGCGCAGACAACAGGCGCATCTTAGTCTCCATTCAATTTGGTCCCAGAATTTCTGAAATGGACATCTTTCGTTTCTCTTCTGGGCTTTCGATGCTCATAATGAGACCTGCGGCATCAAGAAGCTGATATTTGCGCTGAGTGGGTGTTCCATGAAATTGAAAGTTGTTGAACTTCCGATTTCCAAGGCGCCCGAAGAAGCCTCCGAGCGCCTTTTCATGCGGCGCAAGCGCGTCGTGTCCTCGTGACTTGAGGAGATACCATCCTGCCCCGGAGTCAGCGCTCAGTTCGTAATCGACATCCCAGTCTGATTGGAAATTGTGGGCAAATTGGTAAATGTGGCTCCACTCATGAGCCATTACTGCGGCCAATGGAAGTCCTGAGCTCGACCGGTATTCAGACTGGAGTTGTTCCGCCAGTCCGATGCCGATGAAAACTGTTCCGTCCTTGAAAGAGGAGTCAACTATGTCGCTTGTGGCAAAGGCATTTCCTGAATCGTCGCCGCCGAAATATCGCAGTGCTGGGCGAACGCCGAAGAGCCTGTTGAGTTGAGACGCTTCGCTAGAGCAGAACGCATCGATTTCAGCGTTACCCGACTCCATCAACGGTTGGCCTAGCGCGCCCGACGCGCCGGCGCCTCTTAACCAGCAGCCTCGGTTTTGTACTGCCCCAAATGCGCTCCAAGAATGCCAGCCCCCCAAGAGGAGGCCGAGGCAACCCAGGCACACGTTGCGCCGTGTCTGCGGCTTGAAAATCGATTGTGGCATTGACCCGGCCGCCCATTTTCTCGGAGTGAACGCGCGGATTGTCGGATTTTGATTTGGTTTCGAGTGCTAGGCAAGGTCAAAACGATCTTTGCGAATGCCAACAGAGCACGGGCTGTGTGTGGCGAATTCAAGCGTCTACGTGTTTGACGCGTGCGCAATTCGCGGCGTGGCCGGATCCCCGCCTTCGCGGGGATGACGAAATGGTAGAGTGCAGCGGGCGGTGCGGTGTAACCCGCCCTGCTCCCGTCTGCGCCGGAAAGGCTTAGCGGGGATGACGGTGTCGTTTGGGGTTGGTTCAACCCCGCCCATCGAGCCACTTTTTTAGTGAGGCAGGGGCCTCCATCGACGGTTTGCCGCGAAGGATGGACTCGACGCTGATATCCTCATCGAGGTCGGGCCAATGAATGCCGATGCCATTGCCGATTAAGCGCCAGTTGGCGCATTCTTCCGGAGTGCCATGGAGTAGGCGGGGATACCAAGTAAGAGGGAGCGTAACGGTGCGGCCGTCGCTGAGGCCGATGACCAACGCGTCGTCGGTAACAGAGACCGCAATGGCGGTCGGCACAATCAGTTCAGCGGCTGAAGTATTCATTCCAGCTCCCGATAATCTTCTGCCTGTTATCCCTTACTAGACGAGACGATCAAGTTGGCGCAATTCGGCGGAACTGAAGCCGCCGCTAGTTGCAAGCCGGACCGGGTCCAGCCAGAATTTGGCAATGCAGTTGTCACGTTCGATGTGAACGTGCGCCGGCTCATCTCCGTCGGCAGAATAGAAGAAGAATCGATAGGGGCCAATCCGCAAGACGGTCGGCATCTCCCATCAACCCTTCTTGGCGTCGGCGGCGATGCGCAGCGAGAGTTCGCGGAGCTGGGCCGGCGTGGCTTCGGCGGGGGAGCCCATCAGAAGATCCTGGGCCTGCTGGTTCATCGGGAACAGCGACACCTCGCGCAAGTTGGCCGCGCCCGTCAGCAGCATGACGATGCGGTCGATGCCGGCCGCCATGCCGCCGTGCGGCGGCGGGCCGTACTGGAACGCGCGGTAGAGGCCGCCGAAGCGCTCCTTGACGACATCGGCGTCGAGGCCGGCGTGGCCGAACGCGGCGATCATCGAATCGGGGAGATGGTTACGGATCGAGCCCGAGGCGATCTCGGAGCCGTTGCAGACCATGTCGTACTGCCAGGCCTTCAGCGCCAGGAGGTCTTCGTCTGTCTTCGCGGCGTTAAGCGCTTCGAGCCCACCCTGCGGCATGGAGAACGGGTTGTGCGAGAACTCGATGCGCTTCTCGTCCTCGTTCCACTCGTACATCGGGAAGTCGACGATCCAGCACAGTTCGTAGCGGTCGTCGTCGATCAGCTTCAGTTCTCGCCCGGCGCGGTCGCGGGCGGCGCCGGCGAACTTGTGGAAGTTGCGCGGGTTGCCGGCGGCGAAGAACACCGCGTCGCCGTCGGCCAGGCCGAGTTGATCGCGGATCGCCGCCGTGCGGTCCTCGCCGATGTTCTTGGCGATGGGGCCGGACCCGCCGCCGTCCTTCCAGAAGATATAGCCAAGGCCGGGCTGACCCTCGCCCTGCGCCCACGAGTTCATGCGGTCGCAGAAGGCGCGGCTGCCGCCGGTCGGTGCGGGGATGGCCCAGACGCGGACCTTCGGGTCCTTGTCGATCATGCCCGCGAAAATCTTGAAGCCCGAGCCGCGGAAGTGCTCGGTCACGTCCTGCATTTCGATGGGGTTGCGCAGGTCCGGTTTGTCGGAACCGTACTTGGCAATCGCCTCGTCATAGGGAATGCGGCGGAACGTTTCGGAGACTGGCTTCCCGTTGGCAAACTCCTTGAACACGTCGCGGACCACGGGCTCCATGGTCTGGAACACGTCCTCCTGGGTGACGAAGCTCATTTCCACGTCGAGTTGGTAGAACTCGCCCGGCAGACGGTCGGCGCGCGGGTCTTCGTCGCGGAAGCATGGCGCGATCTGGAAGTAGCGGTCGAAACCCGACACCATCAGCAGCTGCTTGTAGATCTGCGGCGCCTGCGGCAGCGCGTAGAACTTGCCTTCGTGGAGGCGCGAGGGGACGAGGAAGTCGCGCGCGCCTTCGGGGCTGGAAGCCGTCAGGATCGGCGTGGCGAACTCGTTGAAGCCGGCGTCTTCCATGCGGCGGCGGATGGAGCGGATGACCGCGAGCCGCTTCATGATGTTGGCGTGCAAGGTTTCGCGGCGCAGGTCGAGGAAGCGGTAGGTGAGACGCAGGTCCTCGGGGTAGTCGGGCTCGCCGAACACGGGCACGGGGATCTCGGCGGCCTTGGCGAGCACTTCGATCTCCATGGTCCAGACCTCGATCTCGCCGGTTGGCAGTTCGGGGTTGGCGGTGCCTTCGGGGCGCTCGCGGACGCGGCCGTCAACGCGGATGACCCATTCGGAGCGGACCATTTCGGCGGTCTTGAAGGCGGGGCTGTCCGGGTCGGCGACGACCTGGGTAATGCCGTAGTGATCGCGCAGGTCGATGAATAGGACGCCGCCGTGGTCGCGCACGCGGTGGACCCAGCCGGAGAGGCGGATCGTGTTGCCGATGTCGCTGGCGCGCAAGCCGCCGCAGGTGTGCGAGCGGTAGCGGTGCATTTCGCCAGGCTGCGCGGTTTCGGCAGCGGTTTTGTTCTTGGCGGAGGTGCCTTTAGCCATGATCGGTCGAGCCTTCGGGATTGGTGCGCTGGAAGCGGGTCGGGCGGCCGCCGCTGGGGCGCGGGGCCGGACAAATCAAGGCGGGAAAAGCGCATGGGGGCTTGATGATGTCAAGACATGCGCGGGGAGGGCCGGCAGCCGGCGCGTGTGCGAGGCCGAAACAGGCGACAACGCGGGGCGAATGCGCTATAGCCGGCGGCGCCATGAAACCCATCTCCACGACCGCCGATCTCGAAGCTCTGTGCCGCGACCTTTCGACCGCCGAGTTCCTCGCCGTCGATACCGAGTTCATGCGAGAGCAGACATATTATCCGAATCTCTGTCTCATCCAGGTGGCCGGACCCGACCGGGCCGAGGCCATCGATCCGTTGGCCGAGGGACTCGATCTCGCGCCGTTCTGGTCGCTGATGGGGAACCGCGAACAGGTGAAGGTTTTCCACGCCGCGCGGCAGGACCTGGAGATCTTCTCGATCGAAGCGGGCTTCATTCCGGCCCCCGTGTTCGACACCCAGGTCGCGGCGATGGTGTGCGGCTTCGGCGACCAGATCTCCTACGTCAATCTCGTGCGGTCGGTGACGGGCCAGTCGCTCGACAAGTCCTCCCGTTTCACAGACTGGTCGAAGCGGCCGTTGTCGGAGAAGCAGATCGTCTACGCGCTTGGCGACGTGACGCACCTGCGCGACGTCTACCGGCACCTTCAGGCGGAGCTCGAAAGGTCGGGCCGGGAGAGCTGGCTCAAGGAAGAAATGGCGACGCTGACCGACCCGGCCACCTACAAGGCGGCGCCGGAGGACGCATGGCAACGGCTGAAGGCCAAGGTGAAGAACCGGCGCGCCATGGCGGTGATGATGTCGCTGGCGGAATGGCGCGAACAGGCGGCGCAGAAACAGAACGTGCCGCGCCAACGCATCTTGAAGGACGACGCCGTTTACGACATCTCGAACCATGCGCCGCGCTCAACGGCGGATCTGGCGGGGGCTGCGGTCCGTGCCCGACGGGTTCTCGCGCTCGTCGCGCGCGAAGGAAATCGTTGCGGCGGTGTCGCAAGGGCTCGAGCGGGATCTTGAGGGCGTGCCGTCGATGAAACAGGGCCAGCCGTTATCGGCGGAGGCGACGGCGACGCTCGAACTTCTGAAGGTACTGCTGAAGGCGGCCGCGGCCCAGCATCGGGTTGCACCGCGCCTCATCGCGGATGCGTCCGATCTGGAAAAGCTTGCGCGGCATGCCGAGCCGGAGGTGGCGGCGCTCAAGGGCTGGCGGCGCGAGCTGTTCGGCGAGGATGCCTTGCGGCTCAAGCGTGGCGAGCTGGCGCTGACATTGAAGGATGGGGACGTTGCCGTGATGCGGGTCGGGGGTTAGGCGTGGGGCGCGAGGTGAGCCTCGCCGTCTGAAAGGGCGGAAACGCTCAGCCCTTTTTCGCGACCTTGGTGGCGAGCTTGTATTTCTCCAGTTCCTTCGGCGTGAAGATGTAGAGCTGGTCGCTGGGGGTCTCCATGGCGTGGATCCAGGCGCGGCTGTCCACGCCCATCTCGACGAGATGCTGCTGTACCCTGGCGGTTATAGCCTGCCCCTGGGACATCCCGTCTGCCAGTTTTCCAGGTGTGCGCGGCGGCGCGAAGATCTGGTGCACGCCGACCCACGCCGCGCCGCCGACGACGCGGGACTTGCCGCCGGAAAAAACGATCGGGCACGACGAGGCGCAGTAGGCATTCTTCGGAACGACAGTGGTCAGGTCCTTGTCGCGGATGAGCTGCGACATGGCGAGCGCGTCCTGCACCGATCCCCCCGGCGAATGCAGGTGCATTTCCTCGATCTCACCGCCCTGGCTTTCGAGAAATTCCGCGAAGCGAACGGACGTGCCCGGCTCGATGCGGCCGACCGCGCTCGCCTTGCCGGAAGGACCGCGCGTGAAGGTCATCGGCTTTGCCATCAGCTCATGCGGCGGAGGCTTGGCGTAGCCCGGCATCTCAGGGCCTTGGCCGCTGCGGCGCACAGGCATGGTCTTGGGCAGGTAGGGCTGGATGCGGTCGCCGCCGTCGTCGGGCGGTTCCATGACCACCGGCTCCTCGCGGTCGGTCTCGCCGGGCAGCGGAACGTTGGTCTGTTCGTAAATCGTGCGGTAGTCGAAAGCCAGGAACGCGAGGGTGGTGGCGAGCAGCCCGCGGAACAGCCAAACGAGGATGAACCGCTCGCTGGGCAGGCGCCAGCGCCAAGCCTTCCTTGCGGATGCCGGGGTCGCCGGTGGCCCTTCGGTGGCGTCGGTTGGCGTCGGAGCGGCCGTGCCCGGCGCTATGGAGGCCGCGGCCGATGCGGGCGTTGGTTCCTGCATCCTTGCCGTTACTCCATGCGCCGTGGCGGCGACGTCAGCGGCGTCACCTTATCGCTGATCGGCTGCGTGGTCGGTGTGCGGTCGAAGTCCCGTGGCTCCGGATGGGTATCTTTTGCGCCTGCCGTTGCTGGGGCGTCGGGCTGGATCGGGCCGGCAGACCCATGCGCGGCGGCAATGGCGGTGCTGCCGAACTGCGCTTCCATCTGCCGGTAGATCGCGGCGCCGCGCATGACGTCGGCGGCCGACATCGTCTCGGCGTCGAGGTCGACACCGCCGGCCTTACGGATCGCGGCCTCCACGATGATCATGATGAAGATCAGCACGGCGGGCAAGAGGTCGATGGATATGGCGCCGGCCCAACTCGGCAGGAAATCCTTGGCGTATAGCAGGACGGCCTCGGGCGGCGAAAGCGGCTGAAAGCGCGCCGGCTTTACGGGTTCGCGCTGGAGAATTTCGTCAGCGGCATTGGAAAGCGCCCGACTCTGCGCGCGCAGCGCTGCCTCGACCCGGCTGACGACCTCCGTCTGGCGTTGCTGAAGACCGGCGTCGCGACCGTCGGCAATCGGCGCGATGAAGGTTTTTCCAAGGTCTTCGGCGGCGCGCTTCACCGAAGGAGCCACCGAGGTCTGCTGCAAGGCCGTGATCTGGCCGATCAGCTTCAAGGTTTCCTCGCCGAAGGCATTGGCCCGCGCCTCAATGGGACCGGAGTTCGAAATCAGCTCGCGCATCCGCGACAGGTTTCGTCCGCCGCTTTCGAAATGGCGCTTCACGGCATCGCGGCTTTCCTCGACCTCGGCCGCCAACCGGTCGAGTTCGGTCGACATCTGGTTCAGAAGCTGGACGACGGTGCCGGAACCGGATGTGCCGGTCAGGGCTCCGGTTGATTTCTCCTGCTGGGCGAGACTGGCGAAGCGGCGGGAAGCAAGCTGGATATCGGGTAACAGGCTTTGGGCGGCAAGCGCGTTGGCGTGCGCCTCGTCGAGCTGCTGCTGGTAGGTCTCGGTGGCGTTGGCCATGTGCTGTTCGAGCGCCGCAGAACCGGCAAGGGCGGCAGCATTGAGCCAGCTCGACATGGCGACGATCATGCACGAGCCGATTGCATGGCGAGAAAACAGCCAACCCCGCGACGCCGCGCTTTCGACGTGCGGCAGGAAGCGCATGAGATACGACCAGAAGGCATAGATGCCGACCGATACGGCCACCGAATAGATGACCGCGCCGAAGAAGACGACGGCCGCGTCGCCGTTCAAGAGGCCGCGAACACCCAGGTATGTGTAGACGCCACTCGCCAACGCCAGGACTGCCAGCGTGACCTTGGTGGTCGTCTCAAGCGGGCCTGGCCCAGGCGGAGCTGTTCAGCCATTCGATTTCAGGTCCTCGTCATTTCCGGGCTTGAGAGTGCGTCCCGGTTCAGCGGCGACATTGCGCGGGTGCAATCCGTTGAGATGCGCTCTAACGGGGCGCAATTCAATGTCGCACGATGCCGGATCGTTGAACTTTGTTACGCACAACGCAACACAGCCAAAAGCGGCAACTTGGTGGCGGGGCTAGTGTTTGCGTCACAGACGCTTGGCCCCCAGTTGCCGCGATGCGATCTGCCAAGCGTCGGTGACAAAAGCAACACTAGAATCATAGGGTTTCTAGTGTTCCTCATGTCTCAGACATTTGCTCGTAAGCGAGCCGAAATGGGAGGCAAATGTCTGAGACGGAACACTAGCGCAAGCCCTTGGGCAGGCACGACGATCCGGCTCAAAAAACGCGGATTTCCGGCATCGGGAAACATTTATTTGACGCTTCCGTTTCCCGACCACAACCGAGCCAAAGAAAGGAAACAGGAAATGCTCAGAACGCTCTTTGCTACTGCTGCCAGTGCCCTCGTCTTCACCGCCGTACAGCGTTTGCCGCTGACCCTGTCGCCGTCGAGAAATACGTCGAGAACAAAACGACGCAGTCTTCCTCCGACTCGATGAAGTCGGATTCGGCAAAATGGCCGCAAATGAAGCCGACAAGAAGAAAGGCAATCCTCATGAAGGCGTCATGACCGAGGAGCTCAGTAAAGAGGTCCCGACCATGACTTCCGATGAGAAGCCAATGGAAGAAAGCACCGCGCCAAAGGCCGAGACCTACACCGGCAAGGTCGGTGAAGCCGTGCCGGAAATGACGGATGACGGCAAGTCGGACGGCACGAAAAAGAACTGATCGCGCTTTAGCGCGTTACCCGAGCAGCGCCGGCATTCGCCGGCGCTGTTTTCGTTCGCGCGCTTCCCTTCCGCTCAGCCGAATCGAGAGAAAGATGCCGACGTCCTGCACGAGATCCGGCTGCCTTCTGGAAAAGGCCCGCCAGCATATCGAGGTCGATGACGAGGTCATCACGCGCCTGTCCCAGCCCAAGGAACGAATGGCGGTCACCATTCCGCTAAGACGGGACGACGGGTCATTGATGCTGCTGCCGTCCTGCGCTGCCGGTACAACGACCTCCTCGGGCCGACAAAGGGCGGTATACGGTTCGAGAAGAACGTGTCCCTGGAGGAGGTGCAGAAGCTTGCATTCTGGATGACCATGAAGTGCGCCGTCGTCGACCTGCCGTTCGGTGGCGCGAAGGGCGGCGTGGCGGTCGATACGCGGTCGCTGAGCCAGATGGAACTGGAGCGCCTGAGTCGCGGCTTCATGGAAGCTTCCTGCAGGTGGTCGGACCGGACCGCGATATTCCCGCGCCGGACATGTATACGAATGCGATGGTGATGGCGTGATGTCCGACGAATACGCGTTGGCCCTCGATAGGCATCAGCCGGCGGTCATTACCGGCAAGCCTTCGTCGCTGGGCGGGGCGCTCGGCCGGGAGACGGCCACCGCGGGACGGCGCGAGCACCGTGCTTCGCTTCCTGCGATCCGAAGGCTGCATCGACGGTGACGGCGCGCGGGTCGCGATCCAGGGGTTCGGCAATGCCGGGCGGGTGTTCTCGCGCAATGCGGCGCCAGGCGGCGAAGTTATTGTCGCGGTGTCGGATTCCCGCGGTGGGGTCGCGAAAGACGACGGCCTCGATATCGACAGGCTGATCCAGCATAAATTGTCGGGTGCGAGTGTCGCCGATTATAGCGAAAAAGGCGCGCGCCGTCTGTCCGACGACGAAGTCCTGACCGTCGATTGCGAGATCCTGGTTCCGGCGGCGCTTGGCGGGCAGATCACCGAAGGCAATGCCGCGGATATCAAAGCCGAACTGGTCGTCGAACTGGCCAACGGTCCGGTGACGGCCGGCGGCGACGATTTGCTCGCCGCTCGGGATGTCACCGTCGTGCCGGACATTCTCGCCAATGCCGGCGCGTTTCGGTCTCGCATATCGAATGGATGCAGAACCGGATCGGCGAGCGGTTCTCCAGAAGCGAGGTGCAGCGCCGCTTGGAGCAGCGGATGACGGGAGCGGCCGAGCGGGTTCTGCGTACAGCGCGGGAGCGGGAAGTGACATTGCGGACGGCAGCTTACATCGTTGCGCTCAGCCGGCTGTGCGCGGCGGCGACGGCGCGCGGGACGGCGGCTACGTTCGCGCGCGATGCATGATGGTCCAAGCGGGCGATGCCGGGGCGCCGTTCAGGCCGAGTGGCTTTCGGCCTGCACTTCGTCGAGACCGTGAGCGAGCCACGCGGCAGCGAGGCACATGACGGCAAAGACGGCGAGGACGGCAGTGTTGCCCGCAAGATGGCTCAGGACGCCGAAGAAACCGCCGAAAAGCAGAACGACCCCGATTATCGTATTGCTAACGGCTGTATAGACGGCGCGGCGATCCTGACCGGTCATATCGACGAGATGCGTCGAGCGACGAGGCGGACGCCCTGGTAAGCCACCATAAGGAAGAAAAGCATGGCTGACATGATCAGCGTATTCGCGGCGAGCGCGGGGGCGAGCCACGCGGTCATCGCCACGCTCGCCGTGCCGCGGCACCAGACAGTCCGGCGATGATCAGGACGCTGCGGCTCGACCGGTCCGCCAGTCTGCCCCACACATAGTTGCTGACGATGGCCGCGAGGGTCGAGGCGATGACCGAACCGGCCCCAATTCGTTGATCACGCTTTCGCCGCCCGCCCCGGCAATCGCAACCATGAAGGCGGGGCGAGTGCCGTAGCGGTCAGCAGGCTGCGGACGGCGATGAAGCGGGCGAACTGCGGATCGCGGCGGACGTAGAGAGTTGCGCGAGGAAACTCATCTGCGTTGCGCCATCTTCGCCGGCGGTACCGGGTTCTTCGTCGAGGGTCATGAACGCCATTGCCGCCAAGACCCACAATGCGGCGGCGATGAGCAGGAAGATCGCCAACGATGGGACCGTCAGTGGGACAATTCCGAAACTCAGTGAGGCGCCGAGACCGAGCCCGCCGATGGCCGCGATACTTCCGGCGGTGCCGGTCGCGGTGCCTCGGGTCGATTTGACGACCGTCTTGCCGAGGACATCCTTGTAGCTCACCGAAACATACGCTGCGCGCGACCGCGAAAAGGGCCAGAAGCCCCACGACCGTGAGGCCGGCCGTCGTGCCATCAAGCGTGAGAACGGCCACCGCCATGGCGAACACGGCGGCGCCTTGCACGGAACTGCCGGCGGCCCAGGCGACCTTGCGCACCGGAAGGGAACGGATGCGAGGCGCGGTCAGCACCTGAGGCAACAGGGCGAGCGACTCGCGGATCGGCACAAGCAGGCCGATGAGAAAGACGGAGCCCCGAGCGCGCCGAGGATCCACGACAGCACGAGCTTGGGATCGACGAAAGCGTCGCCTGTTTTCGTCGCCGTCAGCGCGACGACATGGGTGAGGAAATTGCGCGGCTGGCTGTCGGCGTCGATCCCTGCGTTCCTGTCTGCATTGCGGGCGGCATCTCTGGCACCGCCGCCCGTCAGCAGGCCGTAGATGCCGTGGCGGATCGATCTCCGCGTTCGTCGCTCGAAAGCATCTGGGGGCTTTTCCCGTGTAATTGATGATTAAGGGCGGTTGCGAACAGCACTGAAGGCGTTTGCGCCGGTTGGAGGTTAAGCCGCCACCTTACAACGTGTCGGACTGCCACTAAGTTCATCGGGACTGCGCATTTTCTGCATGCTTCGTTGACAGAATGCCCAACGATGCGGCGGGTGAACCCGAATTCGCGACGATGTGATCGAGATTGTCTTGAGCCTGCCTTCCACTGCGCCCATCACGTTGACATGAAACTTTGCCATCGACGCGCTTCATGGCATGCGCTTCGCAAGGCGGCCGCGAATCTCGGGTATGCATTCTCGAATGTACTCCGAAGCAGGAAAACTATTTCATGGAGGCCGGTGATGCTGGTCGATCGATATCAAGGCACCCATTCGACGGCATCTCGTCCCGCTGTCGCCGCCTTCGAGGAAGCCGTCTTCGCGGTGGCCGCGCACCGGCCGGCGGTGAAGCCGTTGAAGTCGGCGCTGGAGCACGACGCCGATCTGGTCGCGGCGCTCGCGCTCAAGGGCCTCGGCGTTGTGCTGCTTGGCAAGGCCGAAGATCTCGTGACGGGCGCCGGAGCCCTGGCCGCCGCGAAGCAAGCCCTTGCCATGAAGGATGACGGTACCGCCTTCGAGCGCGTGCTTGTGGGGTCGCTCGAACACGCCGTGGGCGGCCGGCTCAAGGCCGCGGCCGAAGTGCTCGAAGCCTATCTCGCGCGTGTCCCGCAAGCGTTTCTTTGTCTCAAGCTGGCGAACGCGCTTCGCTTCATGACCGGTGAAGCGCCGCGCATGCGTGAGGTAACCTCGCGGGTTCTGCCCGCTTGGCATCGCAACGATCCCGGGTATGGGTTCGTGCTTGGCATGCATTCGTTCGGACTTGAGGAAACAGGCGCGTTCGCCGAAGCGGAGACCGCCGGCCTGCAGGCGGTCACCTGCGAGCGCGCGGACATCTGGGGCGTTCATGCCGTCAGTCACGTGATGGAAATGCGCGGCCGGGCGCAAGAAGGCGCGCGCTGGCTGGAGACGTCGCGCGATCTCTGGCCCCTGTGCAACAATTTCGGGTTTCACCTCGCCTGGCATCTGGCGCTTTTCCGGCTTGAGAATGCCGATTACGACGCGGTGCTCGATCTCTACGACCGCGAAATCCGGCCCACTGAAAACCGACGATTTCCGCGACATGGCGAATGCCGTTTCGATGTTGTGGCGGTTGCAGCAGGAAGGAGTCGACGTCGGCAGCCGATGGAAGGGCGTCTATGAGATCGCCTACAAACGGCGGACCGATACGACCTACGTCTTCGCCTCGCTGCACTATCTGCTTGCGCTATTGGGCGCGGGGGACACGCTGGCGGCGCGCGAACTCGTCGAAAATCTGCGCCTGCGGGCCGTGGCACGGGATATCGACGATCAGGCGCAAGTTGCCGCCGATGTCGGTTATTGCCGCCGCGCGCCTCATCGCCGCGCAGCATGCGCAAAACGCCTCCATTGCCGGGCTCGCCGATATTGCCCTGAGGCTTCCCTCGATTGGCGGCAGCCGCGCGCAGCGGGACGTCTTCCTGCGTACGCTGATGCTGGCGGCCGCCGAAACGGGAGACCCTTCGCTCTATCGACGCTTGTCTGATGAGCGACGTTCGATGAAATCCAGCGACCGGTTCGAAGAACTCTGCGAAAGCCGGCTCGGACTTGGAGGATCTCGCGACGCGGTCCGGGTCTCGCTTTCCGGTCACGCCTGACGCGGGACTTGAGGCTCTGCCAGGCGGAAGGACACTCACGGAGGCCGCAACGCTGCCACAGCGACAAAGAGGCCGCTAGCATATCGGCTGGGTCCCCGGCCTATTCCTTCCGGCCGCATGGACAGCCGGCCGTCAGTGCGGCCAATCGTGCGGGGCGACTGTCCGTCCAACGGGGCCGGATGTCCGTGCGGCCCGAGAAGAAAGAAGATCGAACCATGGGCGCTGCTTCTCCTTCGCCAACGCCTCACGGCTCGCGTGTCGCCGACATCGTCGCCGAGACGCTCGCTCATTTCGGCGTTCGGCACGCCTTCGGAATTCCCGGCGGCGAGGTTCTAACGCTGATCGATGCGTTGCAGGCGGCGGGGATACGCTTCGTGCTCAATCGTCACGAGACGCCGGCGGCGTCGATGGCGGCCGGTGTAAGCTGCGTGTCCGGCGCGCCTGGACTGTTGGTGACAACCGTCGGTCCGGGGCTGGCCAATGCAGTCAATGCCATCGCCGATGCCAACCAGGAGCGGGTGCCGCTTATCGTTCTCACCGGTGTCGTCGATCACGATGTCCGCCACCGCTACACCCATCAGGTTCTGAACCAGCCGTCGCTTCTGGCCCCACTGGTCAAAGGTAGCTTCGAGGTTGAAGGCGCCGGCGCGGGAACGACTATGGCGCGGGCGATCGAACTGGCGATGACCGCACCGATGGGGCCTGTGCATGTCGATCTGGCTCCCGGAACGGCGGCCCGGCCTGCCGGCGATGCCGATGTCGCCGGCCGGCCGGCGGAGAGCGTTTTTGTTGGCGTAGCGCCTGACGACGAATGGCTGGCACGGATCGGCGCGACGCTTGGAAAAGCCAGCCGTCCGCTCGTGGTCGCGGGTTTCGAGGCGGCCAGGTCCGGGGCGGGGAATGCCGTCCAGGAGCTTTGCGAACGCCTCGGCGCTCCGCTCATCACGGACATACAAGGCCAAGGGGCTTGTGGACGAGCGCCACGAATTCTGCCTCGGCGGCGCGGGGCTTTCGCCGCTGGCCGACAAACACCTGATGCCGCTACTCAAGGCCGCCGATACGGTGCTGCTCGTCGAATACGATCCGATCGAGATGCGGCAGGGGTGGCTGGGAGCCCTTCGAAAGCGGCCAGCACATCATCGAGATCTGCCGCCACCCCTACGACCACGGGATGCACCGAGCGGACGTGCGAATTTCCGGCCCGGCGCGCGAGGTCTGTCGCGCGCTCGCCGAGAGACTGCCGCAGCGTTCACCCGGATGGTCCGATGGCAGACCCGCTGAGGTGCGACGGGAATTGAAGTTGGCGTTCGCCGGTCCGGAGGGCTGGGGACCGCACGCGGCGTTCCGCTCGCTCGAAGCGGTGCTGCCGGACAACGCCGTTGTGACGGTCGACAGCGGAGCCCATCGCATTCTTCTCAGCCAGATGCTCAATGTCCGGCAGCCGTTGGGGCTTCTCCAATCGGCTGGGTTCTGTACCATGGGTGTCGCGCTGCCACTTGCAGCGGGAGCAAAGGCCGCGGCGCCGGAGCGGCCGGCGGTCGCGGTTCTCGGCGACGGCGGCCTGGAAATGGGTCTCGGCGAACTGGCGACGTTGCGGGATGAGAAGCTCCCGATCACCATCGTCGTGTTGCAGGACGAGAGCCTTGCCCTCATCGAATTGAAGCAGAAGCAGATGACGCTCGCGCGCCATGGCGTCGGACTCGGGCGAACGCCGTTCGAGGATATCGCCGTGTCGTTCGGCGGGCATGGCGCGCGGGTGGCATCGGTCGAGGCGCTGGAAGCCGAACTCGCAGCGTCCTTCAACCGCGACCGGTTCTCGCTCATCGTCTGTGAAATCGGAGCCGATGGCTATGTCGGAGCCATCTGAACCCGCGCCGCCTACTGCCTGCCGTTCGCGGGACAATCGCTTTGACGACGCCGGCGCGGAGAGGTCTGGCGAAAGCGAATCTACAGGCGGTGGGCATCACGGGCATACTCTCCCGCCAACGGCCCTGCGCCAGCGCGACATCCGGCTCGATTTCTTTCGCGGGCTGGGGATGTTCATCATCTTCGTCTCGCACACCCCCTACAACGCCCTGCAACTCTACATTCCCGCACGTTTCGGTTTCTCGGATGCGACGGAGATCTTCGTTTTCTGCTCGGGCATGGCGTCGGCCATCGCGTTCGGATCGGTGTTTCGGCAGCGCGGATATGCGATGGGCACCAGCCGTATCGTCTACCGCTGCTGGCAGGTCTACTGGGCGCACATCTCGATTTTTCTACTCGTCGTCGCCGCCATGGTCGTTGCTGACAAGTTGTTCGCGACCGGCGGCGCATATGCGCGCGGGCTCAATGTCGAGAACCTTCTTTCGGGCGATACGGGCGGAAATCTCGTCGGCCTTCTGACGCTGACTTACGTGCCCAACCTGTTCGACATCCTGCCGATGTATCTCGTGATCCTCGCCATGGTGCCGGTTGTCATGGCGCTGTCGCGGATAAGCCGATGGGCGGTTTTCGCCTTCATGGCCGGCTGCTGGCTACTGGCGGCGACCGGGGCGGCGGCACTCCCCGCGGAACCGTGGAGCGACCGGGTTTGGTTTTTCAATCCTTTCGGATGGCAGCTCGTTTTCTTTACCGGCTTCGCGTTCATCATGGGATGGTTGCCGGCCCCGAGGATCGACCGGCGGGCGATGTGGGCAGCGGCCGTTTTCGTTACGGTCTCGGTGCCGTTCTGCTACGAGCCGATCCATACGCAGGTCGCTTTATTTGGCGAAGCGCGCGCGGCCATCGCGCCGGCCTTCCACAAGACAACCTTCGGTCTTCTGCGATTGGTCCACTTCCTGTCTCTCGCCTATCTGGCCTACGCCCTGGCTGGGCCGCAGGGGCGGAACATCCGGCGGCTGCCGGAGGCATTCGTTCTGCCCGTGTGCAAGGTGGGGCAGCAGGCGCTTTCGGCCTATATGGCAGGGCAGATGCTGGCGATGCTGGGCGGCATCGCGATCGACCAGTCGGGAGGACCTTTGTGGATGACGGTCCTGGTCAACCTCGTCGGGTTCGCGGTGCTGATCGCGGTGGCCTACGTCGCGGCGTATTTCAAAGGTTCGCCGTGGAAGGCCCCGCGGAGTTTCGGCCAGCCGGCGTCATGACTTACGGCCCGTTCGTCCGGCGTACTCTATAGCTTTTCCGCATTACGCGGCATCACATCGCCAGCCCGCTCCTGAAAAGAAATAGCGCCGAACATTGGCCCGTTAATGCCGGTCAGCTCGCTTGATCCGCGTATTTCTTCACCAGTTCCGCGATCCGTTCCGGCGACAGGATCGGCGGCAGCAGCGTCTTGAACGAACCATCCGGACCGAGCAGGAAGGTGTATGAGCCGTGGGCGTAGACCGCGCCATGCTCGGGGTGTTCGAACACAACCTTCCGTTCCACCTGAAACGCCTTATAGGCGCCGGCGAGCGCGGCCGCGCTACCGGTGAGGCCGATCATCCGCGGATGGATTTTCGGCACGGCGGCGGCAAGGTTTTCGATCGTGTCACGCTCCGGGTCGACAGTGATCAGGACCGGCGTGACCTTCATGCCGTCGGCTTCGAGAAGGTCGACGGCCTCGGACATTCGCGGCAGCGCCACCGAGCAGATCGCCTTGCAGTGGGCGTACCCGAAGAACAGAAGCTGGTAGCGCCCATCGGGATCGCGGGACGTGCGCTCGCGCCCGTGCTGGTCGGTGAGGCGGTAATCGCCGCCCTTGATGTCGGGGAAGCCCGCGGTGTCCGGTTTGGCGCGGTCGGCCTCGGCGCGGAGATGCGCGGCGGCTTCTTCCTCGTTTGCGTGCTCGACGCCGTTATGGGCCGTCGCCGTGGATGCGACCGCGGCCTGCCCGAGAAGCGCGGCTGCCGCGATCATTGCGGTCCAAGAATGCCGGGTCATTGGTTCTCTTCGATGTACTTCTTGTCGGCTTCCTCGCCGAGACCCAGATAGCCGGTCGCCTCGATCTGTTTCGTGACGCGCGGGTCGCGGCGATACCAGGGGCCTTCGCCCTCGGCGACACCGGGGTTGGCCTTCTTCCAAGCAGCCGTCCAGGTGTTGGCTTTCGACCATTCCGCGGCGCCTGCATCGCGGATTTTCTGTACCATGAACACCTGAGCCGTACCGGCATCCTCGGCGCCGATCATGAGGCCATCAACGTCGACGTTCTTGTTGCAGTAGGGCAGAAGATCGGGCACCGCGCCGTTGAATTCGAACTGTGCGTTCTTCGCCGGGAAGATCAATTTGCCGTCGGCTTCGCGCAGAATGCCGAGGTGCCGGGCGCCGCCGCCGCAATTGTCGGCGCAGTCGCCGGAAAGCTCGCAAAGGACATCGACGACCTTTCCGGAAAAGGTGGCCTTGGTCTCGCCCTGGAGCCCGAATGTCTGGGCCGTGCTACCTTTCGAGAAATCCTCGGCCAAGACGCTTCCCGGAGCGGACAGCGTCACGGCAAGAACCGTGGCGAGCACGAGGGACAGCGGCGCGGCGGCGCGGGGGTGAGTTGCAAACATCATCGTGCCGTTCCTCAGTTCTGTTCGGGGATCGCGAAGCCGGGCACGACGCCGTAATCGTCGTGGTTCTTGTTGGTGATGCCGTCGTTGGCGACGACTTTCTCGACAACGAGGTAGTTGATGCCGTCGCGCAGGTAGTGCCGGCCTTTCGCGGTGATGGCGTTCGACTGGATCTCCATGACGGTGTCGGTTTGGGCCAGGGCATCCTCGCCCTTGAGTTTCAGCACCATGTAGACCGTCCCATCTTCGGCCTTGACGCCGACCGGGATGCCGCCGGCCGCGCACCATAGCGCGCAAGTGTGGTGAGCCGAGCCGACGACGGCGTCGGGGCCGCCCATGACTCCGGAGAGGTAGCACCAGGTGTCGATGATCTCGCCTTTGATCTCGACGGTTTCTGCTGTGGCTTCTGCGGCCGCTAAAGCGGGTCGGTGCGCCTGTGGGGCTAGGGCCATCAGGATCGCCAAGGCCATCCCCGTGATGATTGTCCGACAATTCCGCATTCCGGGCCTTCCTTCTGTTTTCACGAACGGCTGTCTTGTACCGAAGATAATCTAACTGTCGCAGATGACAGTAGCGCCAGTCGCGCCGGCGCGTCAGTAAAAGCCTGCGTGACAAGTTCGTGAGAAGAAGAAGTGGCACGGCGCGGGCCTCGTGCGCGTCGATCGGCGCGCGGACATCCGGCCGGGATCGAACGCGGCGAGGTCAGGCGGTGGGTGGGATCAGCGTCGTGAAAAAGCGTTCTCGGGTCAGCCCGATTTCCACGCCGCTTCCCGCCAAGAGGCGCGCGCCCGTCTCCAGGAAAACGCTGCCGGGTTCAAGCAGGTCGAGGGGATGGCGCCGAACCTCGATTGTCTCCCGGTAAGGAGACAGCGATTCCACGGCCCGGCCGAATGGCAGCGGCGAGGCGGCGAGATCGCGCAGGATGTTCTCGGGAAGCCGGCATGGTTCATACCAGATTTCGGCTTGCGCCAGGGCCACCTCACCGCGGCGGAGGCGAACCCGGCGATAGGCGAGAGTCTGCGGCGCGGCGATCAAGGCGTGTGGCGGTGTTGGAAGGGAATGCAGCGCGCTGCGCGCCGCATCCGGCCAGCGCTCGATATCGCCCGCCAGGATCTCTCCCTCGCCGATGCCATGGGTTTCGCACCAATGCAGCAGCGCGGAAGACACCGTGTGCTGTGCAACGATCGCAGCCTCGAAGGCTGCCGCCGCGTCCTGGCCGGGCTCGAAGGCAAGCTCTGTGGTGGTCTGGTCCATGGGCGTCCCGAACTGCTAGCGTTCCTGGAAACGTTAGCGTGTAACGTTTGGATGCAGGAGCGCAGCGGGCAATGACATTGCGTCGCAAGCGCCGCCGAGTGGCCGCCCTGTGCGGCGAGAACGAAGGAAAGGCGCCTACGTGAGCGATACCGTCCTTGTCGTCAGCATCATGCTGTTGGGTTCGCTTGGGCTGCTTGCCCTGTTCGTGGGCCTCGCCCGCGTCAGCTTCCTGTTGCGCAAGAGCGAGCGCGAAAACCGCCAGAATAGCGGCAGTGGTTCCAAAAAGCAGAAAGGCGTGAAAACGAAAACGGCCGGCAGGAAATAGCTGCCCGCCGGCCGATTTCGTATGCGCGGCAACAGCGAGTTGCGCCTCAGCCCTTGACGTTGACGATCTGGCGCAGGTGATGGACCACTTCGATTAGGTCCGTCTGCGCTTCAATCACGGATGAGATGTCCTTATAGGCGGCGGGGCTTTCGTCCAGCACATCCTTGTCCTTGCGGCATTCAATGCCCTCGGTTGCCTTGCGGTGATCGGCAAGCGTGATTGTCCGCTTGGCCTCGCCCCGGCTCATGGTGCGGCCGGCGCCGTGCGAGCAGGAGCAGAAGCTATCGGCGTTGCCCTTGCCGCGCACGATGAACGAGCCGGTGCCCATCGAGCCCGGGATGATGCCGAGGTCGCGCTGGCGTGCCCGCACCGCGCCCTTTCGCGTGATCCAGACCTTTTCGCCGAAGTGCTCTTCCTCGGTGGCGTAGTTGTGGTGGCAGTTCACCGCGATCTCGCCAAGCTGGAATTTCTTCACGTGCTGGCGCAGCACGCGCAGGACGGCTTCCATCATCGCCTGTCGGTTTTCCGAGGCATAGTCCTGCGCCCAGTTGAGGGCGAAGACGTAATCGTCAAAATGCTCGGTGCCTTCGGTGAGGTAGGCCAGATCGGCATCCGGCAGGTTCGAGATGTGCCGCTCCATGTCCTTCTTGGCGAGCGCGATGAAATACTGCCCGATGACATTCCCCGGCCCGCGCGAACCGGAATGCAGCATCACCCACACGGCGTCGTTCTCATCGAGGCAGATCTCGATGAAGTGGTTGCCGGTGCCGAGCGAGCCGAGTTGATGCGCCGGCTGCTTGTGGGAGATGCGCGGATGACGCTCGATAAGCCGACGGTACCGGTCGTCGAGGTCGCGCCAGCGCGAGGCGACCGAATTGGGCACGATCTCCCAGCCGCCCTTGCGCGCGCGTCCCTTCACCGAAACGAACCCGTGCGGCACCGCGTGCTCGATATCGGCGCGCAGTTTTGCCAGATTGTCGGGGAGGTCGCGAGCGTTGAGCGTCGTCTGCCACGCCATCATGCCGCAGCCGATATCGACGCCGACGGCGGCGGGAATAATGGCAGCCTTCGTCGGGATGACGGAGCCGACAGTCGCGCCCTTGCCCCAGTGGCAATCCGGCATGGCCGCGACGTGCTTATGGATGATCGGCAGGCGGGCGACGTTTTCCATCTGCTGGATCGCGCCATCGTCGATGTGGACGTTCTTCGTCCACATCTTCACGGGCGCCGCGCCGTCGATCTTATGTTCGGTAAAGCCGCTCATCGGGCTTCTCCCAAGTCATAGTGCAGTCGGGCGGCCCTGGGTTGGCGAGCTGTTCGTTCAGCGCGCCCGGGCCGGTGCCGGCCTGAAGGTTTCTAAGAAATAGTTGAGGCGACCGGCGGCTTAAACTCACAAAGTCAGGGCGCACTAGCTGTGAACCTGCAACACGAGCGCCCGTTCCGCGCCGCGTGAGCGACGGGAGGCTAAGAACACCGGAAAATAGGGACTTATATCCTCACATAGCTGGCGTCAGATGGTGCTCAAATACGGTTGCTTCAAGGTCTTCACATGGATGGCGAAACAAACGGCGCAATGATAAAAGTCAGTCTGTCCCTGAACGGCGGAGCCGTTGCGGACGTACCGTCGGCGCACGTGACATCCGGAAGGCTCAATGAAGCGCGTTTCACATTCAGAAGCCTGGACCGGCCTCGCCGACTGCCGCAATTGCGCCATTCGCAAAACCGTGCTTTTCGCCGGGCTGGAAGAAGCCGACTTCGACCGTATCCACCGGCCGATCGATCAACTCGTCTACCAGCCGGGCATGGAAATCTATCGGCAGGACGATCCGGCGAACGCCATCCTGACTATTCGCAAGGGTTTGGTGAAGCTCGTCCAGTATTTGCCAGATGGAACGCAGCGGATCGTGCGGCTTCTGTGCTCGACCGATAACGCCGGTCTCGAAGCTCTCCTGACCGACTCATACGAGCATACCGCGATCGCGCTGCAGCCCACCGAGATCTGCCGTATTCCGGTCGACACGATCAACGAATTGTCGACCAGCAAGCCACAGCTCTATCGCGACCTGATGGAGCGCTGGCATCAGGCGCTGGGCGTGGCCGACCGTTGGATTATCGAGTTCTGCACCGGTTCGGCGCGGGCCCGTGTCGCGCGACTCCTGATCTGGATGTGCGAGAGGAACGGCGGCAACCGCTGCATGCTGTTCGGGCGCGAGGATCTCGGCGCGCTTCTGGGGCTGACGACGGAGACGGTGAGCCGTATCATGGCGGAATTCAAGCGCAAGCGGCTGATCAGCGAGCCCAAGCCGAACGAGCTTATCTGCCGGATCGAGGACTTGCAGGCCCTGGTGTCGTAACGCTTCATTCGATAGGGCCGATTGGGCAGGTGCTGATGGATTCGCCGTTCCATTCCCGGCTTTCGGTGCTGGACAAGTGAACCGTCCGTCTCAGAATGGTGTTTAATCGGAAGGATCGCGTACGTCTTAGAACGTGGACGTGACCGCTATCGGGTGGGCTCCAGCCGGGACAACGGTGCATGCGCTTTTCTCGCCTTCATTCGCTTTGGCTTGGGCTTCTCTCGGTCTTCGTGGTTGCGGGCGTGAGTATCGATACCGCCGGGGCCCAGGTGGCGCCGTTCCAGCTTGAAGGCGCAGGAGCCGACGATACCGCTTGCACCGACGATGCAATGCTTGTGTTCGATGCGTCCGGCTCTATGGCAAGCGCGGGCTACAACGAGCTTGAAATTCCCCGCATCCACGAGGCACTGACAGCGGTGCGGCGGGTTCTGCCGCAGGTGACACAGTTCCGGCGCATCGGCCTTATGGTCTACGGCCCCGGTCCCCGCGATGCGTGCCAGAACATCGAGGTGCGGCTTGCGCCGGCCTACAACTCGGCGGGGCCGATCATTCGCGAGTTGGAGAAGGTCCAGCCTTCAGGCAATACGCCGTTGACGCAGGCGGTCCGCGACGCCGCCGAAGTTCTCGATTACCGCAACAAGCCCGCGGTCGTCGTGCTCGTGACCGACGGGGATGAAACCTGCGGCGGCGCGCCCTGCCGGCTGGCGCCGACGCTTGTCGGGAAGGCAGCGGCGGTGACGGTGCACGTAATCGGCTTCAAGGTGCGCGACCGGTTCTTTCAATGGCGCTCCCAGTCCCCGAGCGACGACCCGCCGGAGATGGCGGCGCGCTGCCTCGCCGATATGACGGGCGGCACCTATTCGTCGACCGAAACGACCGAAGAACTCGTCGCGGCGCTGCGCAAGACTTTGGGCTGCCCGGTCGTCACGCGGCGCTGATCCCGCCTGGCTGCCAGACATTTTCAGATGAACTCTGCCTAATACTTGTGCGTTGACCCGATCGGCGCGCCATTCCGGCGCGGAAGGGTTTTCTGTGCGTCTGCGAAAGCCTATGGTCTGTCGGCTGGTCCGGCACCTCGACGGTCGCCTTTTGCGGTTTACACCGCATCCAGCGACCCCAACGGAAAAACGGAGATATTGAACCTCTTCATGTGTGGCATTTGCGGTGAAGTTCGATTCGACAGTTCTGCGGCGTCTACCGAGACCATTGGCCGGATGTGTGAAGTCATGCGGCCGCGCGGGCCCGACGCGGGCGGCATGGTGGTTCGCGATGGGGTGGGTTTCGGTCACCGGCGGCTGCGGATCATCGATCTTTCCGCACGCGGCAGCCAGCCGATGGTCGATCCGGAACTGGGCCTGACGCTGGCGTTCAACGGCTGCATTTATAACTACAAGGAACTCAAGGCCGAACTGGCCGGCATGGGTTACCGCTTCTTTTCCGACAGCGACAGCGAGATCATCCTGAAGGCCTATGCCGCGTGGGGAACCGCCTGCGTTGAGCGCTTCAACGGCATGTTCGCGTTCGCCATTCACGAACGCGAAAGCGGACGCGTCGTGCTGGCGCGCGACCGGCTCGGTATCAAGCCGCTCTACATCGCCGAGGCCAACGGCGGGAAGACGTTGCGTTTCGCCTCGTCGTTGCCGGCGCTGCTTTCGACCGAGGGCCTGGACCGGTCCATCGATCCAGTCGCTTTGCACCACTACATGACGTTTCACGCCGTGGTGCCGCCGCCCTATACGCTTATCAAGGGCATCCGCAAACTGCCGCCCGCGACCGTTGCCGTTTTCGAGGCCGACGGCCGCCGCACGGACAAGGTCTATTGGGAACCGTCGTTCGAACGGACGACTGAAGATATCGAGACATCGGCGGAGGAATGGGAGCGCCGCCTCCACGATCAGCTCATGTTGGCGGTCAAGCGACGCATGGTCGCCGACGTGCCGGTCGGCGTTCTGCTTTCGGGCGGCGTCGATTCCAGCCTTATCGTCGGGCTGTTGGCCGAAGCCGGTCAGACGGGGCTCAAGACGTTTTCGGTCGGCTTCGAGTCGGTCGGTGGCGAGGAGGGCAACGAGTTCAAATACTCCGATCTGATCGCGAAGGAATTCGGGACCGAGCACTTCAAGATCCCCGTTCCGACCGCGGAGATGATCGCGGCGCTGCCGGCGACGATCAAGGCGATGTCGGAGCCGATGGTCAGCCACGACAACGTCGGCTTCTTCCTGCTGTCGCGCGAAGTCAAAAAGCATGTGCGGGTCGTGCAAAGCGGCCAAGGTGCCGACGAGATCTTCGGCGGCTATCACTGGTATCCGCCGATGGCCAATAGCAATGCCGACGTGGGCGACTACGCCGGCGCTTTCTTCGACCGCGACCATTCGGAGATGGCCGAAGCGATCGATCCGGCGTTCATCGGCGACGATCACAGCCTGGCGTTCGTTGAAGCTCATTTCGCCAAGCCGGGTGCGAACCTGGCGGTCGACCGCGCGCTCAGGATCGACACGCAGATCATGCTGGCGGACGATCCGGTGAAGCGCGTCGACAACATGACGATGGCCTGGGGACTGGAAGCCCGCGTGCCGTTCCTCGATCACGAACTGGTGGAACTGGCGGCCAAGATTCCGCCCGAACAAAAGCTCAAACAGGATGGCAAGGGCGTCCTGAAGGATGTCGCGCGCAAGGTCATTCCGCCGGACGTGATCGACCGGCCGAAGGGTTATTTCCCGGTGCCGGCCCTGAAATACATCGAAGGGCCGGTGTGGGAGATGGTAAACGACGCGCTTTCCGCGAAGGCGGCGCGCGAGCGCGGACTCTTCAAACGCGATTATGTCGACAAGCTGCTCGCCAATCCGCGCGATCACATCACGCGGCTGCGTGGTTCGAAGCTCTGGCAGATCGCGCTGCTCGAACTCTGGCTGCAGACGAACGACGTTTAGGGCCGGTGTCCGGCGCAAGCCCCGCGCCAGGAAAGTCCGATATGCGGTCCGGCGAACCTTGAGCCCCGTCTCGAAGTTCCACAGCGAATACCATGACGGCCCGTACCCAGGAGGTTTCGATGGTCGAGGAAGCCAAGAAAGTCTCTCCGCAGTCACTCGAACAGATGGTGTCCCTCAAGAACTGGGGCGCGGCGGAAGACTGGTTCGAAAAGAACGATTGCAGCGATACGTTCGTCGATTGCGGCTGGGGACGGCTGATTTTCGGCCAGACGTTCGGTAATCCACAGTCACTGGCGACGCTGCTGCAGGACGAAGTGAAAGGCCGGCGGGATATCGCGCTTTATGTGCGGGAGCCGCATGTCGTCCTGGCGGCGGCACCGCTCTCGCTGTTTCTCGACCCCTCGCACACCTTCCGACGGACCTTCGATGAGCCGTTGCCGGAGGTTGCCGAGGAGGGTCTCCTGATCCGCGCGGCGGAGCCTGAGGACCAGGACACGATCAATGCCATTTACACGACGCGCGGCATGATCAACCTGCCGCCCGGGTTCGTCGAGAACGCGAAGTCGCGCGCCGAGCTTGTTCTTCTCGTCGGCGTCGAGCCGGCGACCGGAGAAGTCGTCGGTGTCGTCATGGGCGTCGATCACGTTGCGGCGTTCAAGGATCCCGACAACGGGTCCAGCCTTTGGGCGCTCGCGGTCGACACGCGCGCGCGGCGGCCGGGGATCGGGAAGAAGCTATCGCTGGCGCTCGCCCACCACTTCAAGGACAAGGGCCGGGCCTTCATGGACCTGTCGGTCATGCACGACAACGACGATGCCATCGGGCTCTATGAAAAGCTCGGCTTCGTGCAGATTCCAGCCTACTGCCTGAAGAAGAAGAACACCGTCAACGAAAAGCTGTTCACTGGCCCCGAGCCCGACTACCACCTCAATATCTACGCGCAGATCATCGTCGACGAGGCGCGCCGGCGCGGTATCAGCGTTGAAGTCGAAGACGCCGAGGCGGGCCTGTTTCAACTGCAACTCGGTGCCCGGCGGGTGTCGTGCCGTGAATCGCTGTGCGATCTGACGACGGCGGTAGCGATGAGCCGCTGCGATGACAAGGCGTTGACCCACCGTCTTTTGAAGCGGGCCGGGCTGATGGTGCCGGCGCAAGAGAAGGTCGAGAGCGAGGACGATGGCATCGCTTTCCTAGAACGCTACAAGCGTATCGTCGTGAAACCGGCGAAGGGCGAGCAGGGCCAGGGCGTTTTTGTCGATCTGCAGTCCGCGAAGGGCGTTCGCAGCGCGATCGCGGAGGCCCGCAAGTTCTGCGAAACGGTGATCTGCGAGCAGTTCGTTTCCGGTGACGACGTGCGGATCATCGTCATCGACGGCGAGGTCGTCGCCGCGGCCATCCGCCGGCCGGCTTCCATCGTCGGGGACGGTCAGCATTCGGTGCGCGACCTGATCGAGAAGCAGAGCCGCAGGCGCGAGGCGGCCACGAAAGGCGAAAGCCGGATCCCGCTCGATGAAGAAACGGAACGCTGCCTGAGGCATGCGGGTTACACGTTGGATTCCGTTCTCGATGACGGCGAGTTTCTCGCCGTGCGCAAGACTGCTAACCTGCATACCGGCGGAACGATTCACGACGTGACGGCCGATCTTCACGTTTCGCTCGCCGATGCCGCGTGCCGTGCGGCGGTAGCACTCGATATACCCGTCGTCGGTCTCGACTTTGTCGTGCCGACGATCGATCAACCTGCGTACTGGATTATCGAGGCGAACGAGCGGCCGGGGCTGGCCAATCACGAGCCGGCACCGACGGTTGAGAAATTCGTTGATTTCGTCTTCCCCAGCACACGGCCGGGGGCGGCCTAGAACAGGGGGAACGCAGACCCATGAAGGACCTCGATATCGATATCGACTACCTGAAGCGCGTACTTGAAGAACTCCTCGATATCGAAAGTCCCACCGGAATGACCGACAACGCCGTCGGCCATGTCTGTGAAGAACTCGAGAAGCTGGGAATCCCCTTCGAATTGACGCGGCGCGGCGCTATCCGCGCCGACCTCAAGGGAGAGTGCGCCAGCCCGGACCGCGGCATCGTAAGCCACGTCGATACGCTGGGCGCGATCATCAAAGGTTTCCACACCGCCAACGGCTGGCCGAAGGTGTCGCCGGTGGGCTCATGGTCGGCGCGTTTCGCTGAAGGCGCGCGCTGCACTGTGTTTTCGGACGGCGACCGGCGCACGACGGGGACGATCCTGCCGCTCAAGGCCTCGGGACATACCTACGGCGATCTTATCGACGAACAGGAAAGTTCCTGGGAAAACCTGGAGCTGCGGCTCGATGCGCGGATCTATAACGAGCGCGACGTTCGCAACCTCGGCATCAACGTTGGCGACCTGATCGCCATTCATCCGCAGCCCTTCTTCACGCCCAACGGCTTCATCTGCTCGCGGCATCTCGACGACAAGGCCGGTGTCGCGGCGGTGCTGGCGGCCACCAAGGCCGTCGTGGAGGCAGGGAAAAACATCACCTTGCCGATGGACTGCCACTTGCTGTTCACGATCTCGGAGGAGGTCGGTGTCGGTGCCTCCCACGTGCTGCATGGCGATGTGGCGGAACTCGTTTCGGTGGATAACGGCACCATCGCCTCGGTGCAGCACACCTGCGACTACGGCGTGACGATCGCGATGCAGGACTCGACCGGGCCATTCGACTGGCACCTGACGCGCAGTCTGATCGGCCTGTGCCAACGCTTCGGTATCGAGCACAGCCGCGATGTCTTCAACCATTACCGCAGCGACTCCGCAGCGGCGCTGGAAGCCGGTAACGATATCCGGACGGCGCTCGTTTGTTTCGGCCTCGATGCCTCGCATGGCTACGAGCGGACCCACATGGATTCGCTGCATTGCCTGGCCCGGCTGCTAGCGCTCTATATGCAAAGCCCGCCGCTCTTCTCGCGCGATTCTGTCGTGATCGGTCCCGTTGGAGATCTGCCAGCGGCCGAGTGACCGAAAACACATTCGGTTTGATGAATGTCAGCGCCGGCCGATCCGTAGCGATGCTAAGAGGGCGCTGATTGGGTGGCGCGTCCGGGCTTCTTTGCCGGCTCGCTCCCTGCGCACATGCAATGGAGGTTCCCGATGGCGCACGTTCTCAAATCCGCTCGACTGGCTCTGCTGGCAGGCCTTGCCGTTGGTTTCGGCGGTGCTGGCCTGGCGCAGGCCGAAGAAGCAATGGGCGAGAAAGAGAAGCTGGTGAAGGAAGCCAAGCAGGCGATCCAGGGCCTGATGGGCGATCTCCAGAAGCAGCTCAAGGCGGCGCTAAAGGAAGGCGGTCCCACGAAAGCAATCGAGGTATGCAAGGATGTGGCGCCGGCGATCGCCGAAAAGCAATCGCAAGCGCATGGAATGACGGTGGCGCGGACGGCGCTCAAATTCCGCAACCCCGATAACGCGCCGGACGATTACGAAAAGCAGGTTATGGAGAAATTCCTCGAGGAAATCGCCGCCGGTAAATCCGCCAAGGAGCTGGCAAGTGCCGAGATCGTCGAAGGTGAAGACGGATCGCGAACCTTCCGGTTCATGAAAGCCATTCCCACGGCGGAAAAGCCCTGCCTCGCCTGCCACGGATCGAATATCGATCCGGCGGTAAAAGCGAAAATCGACGCGGCCTATCCGAACGATCAGGCCGTCGGTTTCAAGGCCGGCGACATGCGCGGCGCATTCACGATCCAGAAGAAGCTTTAAGCTCCTATAGCTTTTCCGCATTACGCGGAATCACATCGCCAGCCCGCTCCCCCGCCTGGCCACCAAAATACGATACTTCCATGGGTGGCCGGGCGGGGGAGCGGTTTTTTCAGCCTATTGCCTGGAAGGGAAAAAGGGCCAGTTGGGCGTCGCCGGATTGGCGCGGCGTCCCCGCCTGCTCTTCATGATTTATGTTGGACTGTAACGGCGCGCGATGGTGCGCCGTTGCCGTGCGTCCGTTGCTGATTCAGCTTTCGAGTACTTCCCTTCACGCGAACGTCATCGACCAGCCTTCCTGGAGCCGGCTTGGCTGTTGACGCTTATCGCGGGGCGAGCAAAACTAGACTTTAGAAGGACGCTGCCTTCGCCGCGTCCAAATGTTTTGTGCTGTTCGTCTCCGGCGTTTGGAGAGGGTAGGAAATCATGAAGAGTTTGTTCATCGCCGTCGCGGCCGCGGCGGCACTCGCGTTCTGGTCTCAAAGCGGCCGGGCCGATCTGGGTGCCAGTCCGCAGTGGGTCGAAGTCGCTTCGATGCTTGTCCATCATGTGCGTTAGCGCACTTCCGCGGGTCCTAGATCATTTCCGCATAATGCGGAATCACATCGCCAGCCCGCTCCCCCGCCCGGCCGCCCAAATACGATACTCCCATGGGCGGCCGGGCGGGGGAGCGGGTGGTTCAGCCTAATCCTGAAAGGGAATAAAGGCTGAGGTTTCCTGAAGACATTGACGAATGAGGTTGTGCCGACTTAGCTCATCCGCCGGAGCAAGAACGATTTCGAGAGCGGTATGAGCAGCGCGACGCAGCCGGACCAGAGTCGGCCCCAAGCCGGCAAGTGGCGCTTTTTCATCGACCGCGGCGGTACATTCACCGATGTCGTGGGCGTTGCCCCTGGCGGCGTTGTGCACGCCCTAAAAGTCCTATCCGAAAATCCTGGCGCCTACGATGACGCCGCCCTGGAAGGTATCCGCCGCATGCTTGGTGTCGCGGCCGGGGATGTGATGCCCGCGAACCGGATCGGCGTCGTCAAGATGGGAACGACGGTGGCCACCAACGCGCTTCTTGAGCGCAAAGGCCAGCCAACGGTCCTGATCGTTACGCAGGGTCTGGAGGACCATCTTGAGATCGGGACACAGGCGCGCCGGGACATCTTCGCGCGCCGCATCGTCAAACCGGACGTTTTGCATACGCGCACCATTTCCGCACGCGAGCGCGTCCGCTCCGATGGCACCGTGGAAACGCCGCTCGATTGCGAACGACTCGCCGCCGATCTCGCCGCGGCCTATCAAGACGGTTTCCGCTCAGCCGCGATCCTTTTTATGCACGCTTACGCGCACCCCGTCCACGAGCGGGAAGCCGTTCGTTTGGCGCGGGAGGCGGGCTTCGAGCAGGTGTCGGCCAGTCATGAGGTTTCGCCGCTCATCAAATTCGTCGCGCGCGGCGATACCACGGTCGCGGACGCATATCTGTCGCCGGTGTTGCGGCGCTATGTCGACCGGGTTGCCGGAGCGCTGGGCGCCGTCACCGGAATCTCTGCGCATGAGGGGGATGGTCACGGCGAACGCCCGCGCCTGATGTTCATGGCGTCCTCCGGCGGCCTCAAGGCCGCGTCGTTCTTCCAGGGACGTGATGCCATTCTCTCCGGCCCGGCGGGGGGTATTGTCGGTATGGCCGAGACCGCCCGCCGCGCGGGATTCGACAAAGTGATCGGTTTCGACATGGGGGGGACGTCGACCGATGTGGCGCATTATGCCGGGGCCTACGAGCGGTCGTTCGAAACGGAGGTGGCGGGCGTTCGCATTCGCGCGCCGATGCTGCAGATCCACACCGTTGCGGCCGGTGGCGGATCGATCCTGTCCTATGACGGGCAGCGCTTCCAGGTCGGACCGGCGAGCGCCGGGGCGGATCCCGGTCCGAAGTGCTACCGGCGCGGCGGACCGCTGACCGTTACCGATGCCAACGTCATGGTCGGAAAGCTGTCGCCGGATCTATTCCCTGAGATTTTCGGGCCCGGACAGGACGAGCCCATCGATGCGGAAGCCGTGCGGGCGGCCTTCGCGGATCTTTCCAAGGAGGTCGGCGACGGGCGCGCGCCGGAAGCGATCGCGGACGGCTTCCTGCGGATTGCCGTGGAAAACATGGCGAATGCCGTCAAGAAAATATCGGTCGAGCGCGGTTATGACGTGACCCGGTACGCGCTGAACTGTTTCGGTGCCGCCGGCGGACAACACGCGTGCCTCATCGCGGAACGGCTGGGAATCCAAAAGGTTCTGGTGCATCCGCTGTCCGGTTTGCTGTCGGCGTACGGCATCGGCCTCGCGCCTTTGCGCGCCAGCCGCGAGCAATCGCTGGAACTCCCCTTCGAAGAGGCTTCGACCTTGAAGCGCCTCGAAGATGTCGCCTGGCGCCTCGGCAATGACGTGACCGAGGAACTGCTGGACGAAGGCGCCGACTACGAGGCGATTGAGATCCGCACCAACGTCCACCTTCGCTACGAGGGGACGGATACGGCGTTTCCCGTGCCGCTTTCCGAGCCCGACCTGATGCGGGCCGACTTCGAGACCGCCCACCGCCAGCGTTTCGGGTTTTTGTCACCTGGAAAGTCCATCGTGGCGGCTACGCTCGATGTGGAGGCGACCGCGTCGAGCGACACCGCCGAAGCGCGGAGTGGTGTTGACGCCGGATCCGTCACGGCGGCCGGCGGAACTGCGCCGCAGCAAAGTGAAGCGCCGGAAGGCGAGCCGGCACGGTTCTTTTCGCAAGGCGCCTGGCACAAGGCGCGGTCCTATCGCCGCGAAGGGCTTCGGCCCGGCCATTCGATCAGCGGACCGGCGCGGATCGTGGAGGCCAATCAGACCGTGATCGTCGAAGACGGCTGGCGGCTCGACGTGACGGAACGTGACGATCTGGTGCTCACCCATGTCGCCGAGACCGCCCGAGGCAATGTCGGCGTGGAAGCGGACCCGGTCCTCCTGGAAGTGTTCAACAACCTGTTCATGGCGGTTGCCGAGCAGATGGGGGAGGCGCTCAAGCTGACGGCGCGCTCGGTCAACATCAAGGAGCGGCTCGACTTCTCCTGTGCCCTGTTCGATCCCCAAGGCGGCCTCGTCGCGAACGCGCCGCACGTTCCGGTGCATCTGGGATCGATGGATGCCGCCTTGGAAACGGTGATCCGCGCCAAGTATGACGAGATGAAACCGGGCGATGTTTACGTCCACAACGCGCCATACAACGGCGGCACGCATCTTCCCGATATCACGGTCATTACGCCTGTTTTCGATGATGCGGGAGCGGAGATCCTGTTCTACGTTGCCAGCCGTGGACATCATGAAGATGTCGGCGGTCTCACGCCGGGCTCGATGACGCCGAAGGCGACGCGCATCGAGGAAGAAGGCGTGCTTATCGATTGCGTGAAGCTGGTCGACGGCGGGCAGTTCCTCGAAGGGGAGATGCGGGCGCTGTTGAATGGGGCGGATTATCCCGCGCGGCAGCCGGACAAGAACGTCGCCGACCTCAAGGCGCAGGTCGCCGCCAACGCGCGAGGTGCAGCCGAGATCGCGCGGATGATCGGGCAGTTCGGGCGCGAAACGGTGACCGCCTACATGCGCCATGTCCAGGACAACGCCGAAGAAAGCGTGCGGCGTCTGATCGACCGTCTCGACGACGGTGCCGCCATCATCGCTACCGATACCGGCGCAGAAGTCCACGTCGCCATCCGCATCGATCGGGCGAATCGATCCGCTGTGATCGATTTCGCCGGCACATCGCCGGTGCGGGAAGATAATTTCAACGCGCCGGAACCCGTTACGCGCGCGGCGGTCCTTTACGTTTTCCGCGTCATGACCGGGGCGGCGATCCCGCTGAACGCCGGTTGCCTGCGGCCACTCGATATCCGCGTGCCGGATGGGTCGTTCCTGAAGCCGAGTTATCCGGCTGCCGTGGTGGCGGGGAATGTCGAGACGAGCCAAGTGGTCACGAACGCGCTGTTCATGGCGCTGAAGGGGCTTGGCACGTCGCAGGGCACAATGAACAATCTGACCTTCGGCGATGCGACCCGGCAATATTACGAGACGATCTGCTCGGGCGCGCCGGCGGGGCCGGATTTCGACGGCGCGGCCGCGGTACAGGTTCACATGACCAACACCCGCCTCACCGATCCGGAAATCCTCGAGCTGCGCTATCCGGTGGTGCTCGATTCATTCGGTATCGAACGCGGTTCCGGAGGCAGGGGACGGCATAGCGCTGGAGACGGGACCCGGCGGATGCTGCGTTTTCTGGAACCCATGCATGTGGCGATCCTGTCGGGCTATCGCGTTATCGCGCCGCCGGGCGTCGAGGGCGGGGAAGCAGGAAGGCGGGGCGCTAATCTCCTGGTCCATTCCGATGGGCGGGAAGAACGGCTGGCCGGTTGCTGCGAACTGCAGGTGGCGGCCGGCGATCGCATCGTTATCGGCACGCCCACAGGCGGCGGGTACGGACCGCCTGAGGCCTGAGATGGGCGTGCATCCGTGTGTGCCTATTGCGCCAAGCTTTCGAGTCTGGGAAGGCACAATAATGCCCATTGCGCCGTGTTCCAAACCGAAAATGCGGCTTTTCGGTATCTTCGTGTGGCGCTTTTCTCACGAGCTTTAACGGTAGCCGACGATGCATCTTGACGCTCGGTTTACCAAAGTCCGAGACATTAGCGGTGTTCCGATCCGGTGTAGATTGCCATGGTCGTGTTGCGTCCGTGAAATCAGCACGCGAAGTACTGGACACTGAGCGGCGTTCGTTCCAAAGGCGTCAATCCGACTCTTCGCCGTCGACGTGAGGCCGCCCCTTGCTGCATCTGCGTCCGATCTTTTCCGCGCTGGGCCTGCTGTTATGCACCATCGCTTTTGCGATGCTGCTGCCGGCAATGGTCGACTTCGCCGATGGCGATGCCGACTGGCTGGTGTTCTTTGCCTCGTCGGTGGCGACCTTCTTTATCGGCGGGCTGCTGATTTTATCCGCGCAGGACGATCAGCCGGCGCAACTCACCGTGAAGGACGGCTTCCTTCTCACGACTGCCTGCTGGGTCGTCGTGACGGCCTTCGCGGCGATCCCCTTTGTCGGCGTCGGGCTGACATTCACCGACGCCTATTTCGAAGCGATGTCGGGGCTGACGACCACCGGCGCAACGGTGCTGACGCAACTCGACTCGCTGCCACGCGGCGTTCTGCTCTGGCGGGCGATCCTGCAGGGGCTCGGCGGCCTCGGGATAATCGTGACGGCGATGATCATGCTGCCGTTCCTTCGCGTCGGCGGCATGCAGCTCTTCCAGATGGAACACTCCGACCGCTCCGAAAAGGTGTTGCCGCGCGCGCTGGAGCTGACCACGGCGATCGCCGTCGTTTACGTGCTTTTGATCGTGGCCTGCTGTTTGACCTATGCGGCACTCGGCATGACCGCCTTCGACGCGATTTGCCATGGGCTGACGACGGTCGCGACCGCGGGCTTCTCCACCCACGATAAGAGCTTCGCGTTCTTTCAATCGCCATCACTCGAATGGGCCTGCATCGTCTTCATGATCCTCGGGGCGTTGCCGTTCGTCGTCTATATCAAGGCCTGGCGCGGTAACCCCCGCTCTTTGCTGGAAGACAGCCAGGTTCGCGGCTTCCTGGGCTTTCTCGTCGGGGTCTGCCTGATTGTCACCTTCTGGCTGATGACGGCACGCGAGATGCCGTTCGAAACGGCTTTGAGGACGGCGACGTTCAACGTCACTTCGATCGTCACGACGACCGGCTACGCCAGTTCCGACTATACGCAGTGGGGGACGTTCGCCGTCGGGCTGTTCTTCCTCTTGATGTTTGTCGGAGGCTGCGCCGGGTCGACAACGGGCGGCATCAAGATCTACCGGCTGCAGGTGACGGGGCTTTTGATCCGCAGCCACTTCGTGCACCTGATGAGTCCGAACCGGGTCGTGACGCTGGTCTATAACGGCAAGCGGTTGCCGCCGGACGTCCCGTTCTCGGTGGTTGCGTTCCTGGCGATCTACATGTCGACGGTCGGCCTGTTCACCGTCGTCCTTTCGGCGATGGGTCTCGACCTCGTTACCGCGCTATCGGCATCGGCGCAGGCGGTCGGGAACGTCGGACCCGGCCTGGGGCCGATCGTCGGGCCGTCGGGCAACTACTCGGGTTTGCCGGTGCTGGCGAAATGGATTCTGTCGTTCGCCATGATGATGGGACGACTGGAGCTTTTCACGGTGCTGGTGCTACTGCGCATCGAGTTCTGGCGAAGCTGACGGCGAACCGAACGGCCGTGCCTGCACTCTCAACCTACGCGCCATCCATAGAGCCAGTCGTAGCGGGCCATCATCCGTTCGGGCGGGGCGAACTTCAGCGTCATGTTCCGAGCATGCCGCATCGCGCCGGCGAGATGGTAGATCCGGCCATTGTTCCTGGAAGCTTGCTGCACCGCCTCGGCCCTGGGTCGGCGGGCGAGATCGTAGTCTGCAAGGGCTGGCGCGACGTTTTCGTGCCGGCGAAGGCAGTCGGTCAGCGTCGCGGCGTCTTCCAGCGCCAGGACGGCGCCTTGAGCGAAGAACGGGAGTACGGGATGGGCGGCGTCACCGAGTAGCGCCACGCGGCTGCTGACGAAGCTCTCGAGCGGTGGCATGCCGAATAGCGACCACTTTCTGAAGGTGTCGGCGGCGGTTACGATATCGCGCGCGGGCCTGGCAAAATCCGACACGGCTTCCTCGACCCACTTCCTGTCGACGCGGGTTGCCCAGCTCTCGTCGGCATCGACGCCGTTCCGGATGACGACGAGCGCCAGATGCCGGCCAGCGTTCACCGGATAGTGCACAAGGTGTCCTCTCGGCGAAAGCCAGATGCCGACACTGTCGCGCGCGGTTTGCGGCCCATCGGGCAGCTCGCTGACCGGCACGACCGCGCGGGCCGCACTCTTGCCGGTGAAGGAAAGTAGCGGGCTTGCCGGAGCGGTGTTGCGGCGCAATCGGGAGCGTAGGCCGTCTGCGGCTATGAGGAGGTCGAAGCGGCCGAGTTCCCGGCCATTATCGGAGACCGGCACCACCGTTTCATCGCGGTGCTCTACGTCGGCGACAGAAGTGCCCCGGTGGAGCGCGACGCGCGGCGCGGCGGCCACGGCTTCTTCGAGCGCGGTGTGGAGGTCGGCGCGCTGTGCGGTGAGGTAGGGCGCCCCGTGACGGTTTTCCATCCAGGTGCCGAGCGGTAGTCGGGCCAGCCGGCGGCCGGAAGGTGCGTCGTTGACGATAAGCTGCATCGGCGCCGCCGCGGTCTCCATCAGCCGCTCAAGGACGCCGAGAGATCGCAGGATGCGCGTCCCGTTGGGACCGAGCTGTATTCCCGCGCCCTCTTCGAGGCGATCGCTGCGCTTCTCGTAGACCGTCACTTCGGCGCCGATCGCGCTTATGGCGAGTGCCGCCGCGAGGCCACCGATGCCCCCTCCGGCGATGGCGACGTTAAGCTCGCCGCCAGTGTTTCGGCGCGAGCCGGATTGTGGATGAGCCGGCGCCATGCGTTGGGCCCTGGATCAGGCCGCGTTTTCCTTCGGCTCGGACACGACGCAGCCGGGAGGATCGGATTCTTCGGCGTTAAGGCGGCTGTCATAGACGTAGAGCGTCGAGCAATAAGGGCAGATGATCTGGTCGTCGGCGCCCATGTCGAGGAATACGTGCGGATGATCGTAGGGCGCGCGGGCCCCCATGCATTGGAATTCCTTGACGCCGATGAAGATCTTCTCGGCGCCGTCGTCATTGGCCAGATGGGGAATCGTGCTTGCTGCCATGATGCTCTCTTCGTGGTTGCCAGCTCTGCCAAGCTGTCCGCGCCGTTCGCGCGGCGGCTATTACGCGGATCGCGGGGGACGATAGCGCTCCGCCGCCAGGAATGGTAGGCGGGAAAATGTAGCGGCCCGATAGGCGATGTGCCGGCCGCCGCGGCCTTTGCGGTCGCCCTCCTCTTTCTAGCCCCTAAAGGAGCCGGGCATCATGCAGACTTTCGACTCCGACGGTGTACGCCTCGCGTTCATCGACGTTCCACCCGTTGGTGAGGCTCGCAATAGCGCGCCAATTCTGCTGATCCACGGCTTCGCCTCGCATATCGATATGAACTGGACGACGCCGGGCTGGGTGCGGACGCTAACAGAAGCCGGCTACCGTACAATCGCCATCGACAATCGGGGGCATGGGAAGAGCGAGAAGCTTTACGATCCAGGAGACTACGGTGGGCCGTTGATGGCGGAAGATGCCCGCCGGCTGCTCGACCATCTCGGGATCGAGTCCGCCCACATCATGGGCTACTCTATGGGCGCGCGCATCACGGCGTTTCTCGCTCTCGCGCATCCACAGCGGGTAAGGACCGCCGTGTTTGGCGGGCTTGGCTTCAACATGGTGCGCGGCATGGCGGGAACGGGCCCAATCGCCGCGGCGCTGGAGGCACCATCGCTGGAGGCTGTCACCAACCCCACGGCGCGCACGTTCCGGGTGTTCGCGGAACAGACGGGCAGCGACCTGAAGGCGCTTGCCGCTTGCATCCGCTCTTCGCGCGATCCCATCAGCCGCGACGATGTCGGGCGCCTCAACTGCCCGGTGCTCGTCGCCGTTGGCAGCGAGGATGTAATCGCCGGGCCGCCGGGCGACTTGGCGGCATTGATCCCCACCGGGACCAGCTACGTGATTGAAGACCGGGATCACATGAAGGCCGTCGGCGACAAGGGCTACAAGCAGGCGGTGCTCGACTTCCTCGAACGGAACGGATGAAGGCGGCTGCGAGAAGGGTCGCGGAGCCGGGCGTCATAGGGTGGCGCGTTTGTCCCGCCTTGCGCGACAATCATTCGCGAATTTCCAGCGGCAGGTTCTTAATTCGCTGAGTTGCGCGGGTGCCGTGTGGATGCAGTTCCGACGCGAAGACCCCGCTCAGGCGGCGGTGAAGCTGAAAGGGACAAACGCGGGGGTTGTCATCAGCTCTTACCGGCGCAAACGAGCGGGGCTCCTACGCATACAACGCTGAGGTCTGTACCTTAATCGGCCCATCGGACTTGACCGCCGTCCGTACGCGAGCACGATGCCTAGAAGCCGTCCGATCCGCCTGCCAAACCTACCGATTGAGCCCTACGCAATACGACGCAAACTTTAATGGACCCAATCCCGGCGAACGCTTGACCTTACCGCACATATTCAGCTCGGAAGGCCGATTGACCCGCTTCTTTGACGTTCAATTTTTTAACATGGCGGCCTTCCGGAGTCTCAGAATTTCGAATCATTTAGCCGGCGCTGTGGATAAAGTTCCGCGTGCGTCAAGTCCCCGATGCGTCGCGGCACGCTGTATTTCGCGCTTCAATTGAGCCAACTCCCTGGAATCGTTCGCTTTGAACCATTCTGTCGCCGTCGTTTGGTCGCGCTTCGGCCGGAGTTCCATGCACGAATTGTGTTGGTTCTGAAATCCGCCCCTGCTCTGCACGTGAACCGGAATTGCAGGCGCGTTCTCTCGCTGTTCACCCGAATTTCAGGAAGCTGGTCCTATTCTTCCGCCCATGTCGCGTTTGTTGAAGACCCTCGCCTCCATTTCCGCGGTCGCTCTGGCTGCCCTTCTTGCCGCGAGCTGTGCCGGTTCGCCTGGCCCCACGGCGTTCCAGGGCACCAAGGCGCCATGGCGCGATACCAGCGAGCAGGCATGTCTGGCTTCGGGGAAGGTGCGTCCGACCGCGTTCGTCACCCCGATGAGTGGCCTTGGCGGGCCGGGGGTGTGCGGCGCGCTCAAGCCCTTCAAAATGGCGGCGGCCGATTACGGGCGGGTGCAGTTGCGTCCGGCGGCCGTGCTGCGCTGTGCGATGGTCACGGCGGTGGACGACTGGGTCAGCGGCTCCATCTCTCCTTTAGCGGCTCGGCACCTGGGGTCCCCGGTCGTGGCGCTGAAGGTGGCGGCGTCCTATTCCTGCCGGACACGGAACGGTCAACCCGGCGCCAAGCTTTCCGAGCACGGTCTGGCCAATGCGCTCGATGTTTCCTCCTTCTATCTGGCGGATGGGCGGCAGATCACCGTGAAGCGCGGCTGGCACGGGACCTCGGCTGAAAGGAGCTTCCTGCGGGCGGTTCACGCGAGCGCCTGCCGTCAGTTCACGACGGTGCTCGGACCCAACGCGGACCGTTTTCACCACGATCATTTCCACGTCGATCTGGCCCGGCACGGGCGCAAGGGCACTTACCGGGTCTGCCGTTAGAGCTTGTTTGTCTCGCGCCGCTGATCCTCGCTGCGCTCGGGCGGCTCCGACGGGGCGGCGCTTGCGCCGGAGCGCCTTGCGCTCTGAGCCTAGCGGCTTGTTGTCTCGCGCCGCTGATCCTCGCTGCGCTCGGGCGGCTCCGACGGGGCGGCGCTTTCGCCGGAGCGCCTTGCGCTCTGAGCCTGCGGCTTGTTTTGTCTCTTGCCGCTGCCCGCGAACGATTGGGCCGCGCCCGGCCCCGTCCGTTGGGCGGGCCATTACGCTGAGGTGACCGCGATTGCGGATTTTGCCGCTTGCCGTGGGCCTTCGCACGGCCTTTCCTTTGAGCGCATCGCAAAAACGCAGTATGAGAAACCATGTCGTGGAACGCGCTCATCACCCGCATCGCTCCTGACCGGATCGGCTCTTTCGTCTCCGGCGTCGGGAAGGCTGTGCGCGGCCTGGTGCCATGGGGCTGGTTTTCGCCGAAGCCGCCGAGCAAGCAGCTTGCCTTCACCATGGCGTTCGTCGGCCTTGCGGCGAAGATGGCAAAAGCCGATGGTGTGGCCGTCGAGGTGGAGACCCAGGCTTTCGAGCGCTGCTTCTTCGTGCCCCCGGAGGAGCGGGCCAACGTCGACCGCGTATACCGGCTGGCTGCGCAGGACGTGGCGGGGTTTGAGGTTTACGCCGAGCGGATCGCCCGGCTGCTTGCCGATGAACCCGCGCTACTGCGCGACGTGTTCGAATGCCTTTTCAACATCGCCGCCGCCGATGGCGTTCTGCATTCGGCCGAAGAGGCTTTCCTTGAGGAAGTGGCGCGCCGGTTCGGTTTCGACGAACGCGAGTATAGGCGCGTGCGCTCGTTGTTCGTGCGCGATCCCGACAGCCCGTACGAAGTGCTCGGCTTGCCGCCGGACGCCAGCGACGAAGAACTCGCGGCGCGGCGCAAGGCGCTGGTGCGGGAGAACCATCCCGACCGTTTGGCGGCCGAAGGCGTGCCGATTGAATTTCTGGTGATCGCAGACCGGAAGATGGCGGCGATCAACGCGGCCTACGATGCGATCCGCGCCGAACGCGGCCTGAAATCTTCGGGCGTCAAGTCAACGGAACCAAGCAATGACTGACGGCGGCGCGCGAGCCTCGGCGCGTGGAGCGGCGGTGGACCTTCCGCGCCTCGAAGAACCGGAGTCGCGGTATGTGAGCGCGTTGCACCGTTCGGCGAACTACGGGCAGCGCAAGTCCGGTCTGGTGCCGTCGATCCTGCTCCTGCACTACACCGGGATGGATTCGTGCGCGAAAGCGATCGACTGGCTTTCCCGGCCGGAGAGCGGCGTGTCGAGCCATTACGTCGTCGATGTCGATGGGACGGTCACGCAACTCGTTCGCGAGGACATGCGCGCCTGGCATGCGGGCCAGTCGTCGTGGCACGGCGAGACCGACATCAATTCCGCATCCATTGGGATCGAGATCCACAATCCCGGCCATGGCGAGGACTACTGCGACTTTCCAGATCGACAGATGCAGGCGGTGGCGGACCTCTCGCGCGATATCATCGGGCGCTGGGGGATCGAACCCGAAGGCGTGCTTGGCCACTCCGACGTGGCGCCGGGGCGGAAGATCGACCCTGGCGAGCGCTTCGACTGGAAGGGGCTGGCGGAGGCTGGCGTCGGACGTTGGGTTGCACCCGAACCGGTCGGGCCGCTGATCGGGTCGCATTCGCAGCAGACCGATCCGGAAACAGTGCGCCATATAAAGCGGCTCTTGGCGGGCTACGGCTACGGCATCGGCGAGGACGGCGTTCTCGATGCCGAGGCGCGCAAGGTGATCGCGGCGTTTCAGATTCATTTCCGGCCGCAGCGGGTGGATGGCGTCATTGACGCTTCGACGGTGGCGACGCTGGAGCGGCTGGTGGCGGCAGCAGGGCCTTCAATCGTATCTTGACGGCGTCCCGCTCCGGGGCCTTATTCACCGTCACACCAGTCGGCCGGACGGCCGCTGCCGGCGGAGCGGCTTTTGTGGCCCTCACTCCGCCGGGAGAGGAAAGTCCGGGCTCCATGGAAACACGGTGGCGGCTAACGGCCGCCGGGGGCGACCCCAGGGACAGTGCCACAGAAAGCAAACCGCCCGGCCTCCGCAAGGTGTGCCGGGTAAGGGTGAAAGGGTGCGGTAAGAGCGCACCGCGCGGCTGGTAACAGGCGCGGCGAAGGTAAACCCCACCGGGAGCAAGACCGAATAGGGGCGGCCGGATGCGCGTCTTCGGATGCGGCATCGAACCTGTTTCCAGGTGAGTCGCCCGGGTTGGTTGCTGGAGGCGCCGGGTAACCGGCGTCCTAGATGAATGGTCGTCTCGGTTTTTGGTCAACACTCGGCAAGCCGGTGTTGAGCGATTGGTCTACACTCCCGCGAGCCGGTGTCGAGCGATTGGCCAACACTGGGCAAGCCGGTGTTGAGCCTCGTCTCTAACAAAGCGGTTCGCTTTTTGTTGATCGATGACCGAACAGAACCCGGCTTACAGGCCGGCTGGTGTAATTCTTGTTCTCGCTCACGCGCCGCTGGCGCTCCGCGGGGCCGTGCCGCTGGGCTTGGTCGCGCCACGATAACCGGCCAGGTTGCGGGTCGAAGGTTCGACAGGCTGTCTCGGTTCATTGATCGCCCCATGCTCATCACCATCGCCATTTCCGGATACCGCTCGCTGCGCGAAATCATCGTGCCGCTTGAGCGGCTCAACGTCGTTACCGGCGCGAATGGCTCGGGTAAGTCGTCGCTCTATCGCGCCATCCGGCTGTTGGCGGCGGCGGCCGAAGGGCGCGTCGTGGGTTCGCTGGCGGTTGAAGGCGGTCTTTCGTCAACGCTGTGGGCCGGGCCTGAGCAGGTGTCGCGACGCATGAAATCGGGCGATGTGCCGGTTCAGGGGACGGTGCGCAAGGAGCGGATCGCGCTAAAGCTCGGTTTCGCGTCGGAGGATTTCGGATACGCCGTTGATCTGGGCTTGCCGAAGGATACCCGTACGGCTTTCGCGCGCGATCCGGAGATCAAGACGGAAACGGTTTTCGCGGGTGAGATGGTTCGCCGCGCCAATATCCTGTGCGAGCGCCGCGGGCCGGTTGTGACGGCTGTCGGCGCGCGCGGTTCGCGGGAAGTGCTGCGCCAGGAACTCGCGCCCTATGAGGGCATGATGATGATGGCGGCGGACCTCGAGGGCTCGCCGGAGCTCCTGACGCTGCGCGAGCGCATGCGGAGCTGGCGGTTCTACGATCATTTCCGCACAGACGCCGATGCCCCGGCCAGACGCCCGCAGGTGGGGACGCGCACGCCGCGCCTGTCCGCCGATGGGACCGATCTGGCGGCAGCGCTTCAGACGATCCGGGAGATCGGCGACGATGCGGCACTCGACACCGCGATCGGCGATGCGTTTCCCGGCGCGTCGATTGACGTGGCGGTGTCGGACGGCATGTTCGAAGTGGTGATGTCGCAGCATGGGCTTCTGCGACCGCTGAAGGCCGGTGAGCTGTCCGACGGGACGCTGCGCTATCTTCTGCTCGTCGCCGCGCTGCTTTCGCCGCGCCCGCCGCCACTCCTGGTCCTCAACGAACCGGAAACGAGTCTCCATCCGGATCTTCTGGCGCCGCTCGGCCGTCTCATCGCGCGCGCGGCGGAGATGTCCCAGGTCATCGTTGTTTCCCACGCCGCGCCTCTGGTGGAGGCGCTTTCGGCGCAAGGGGCGCAGCGGCTGGAACTCGTCAAGGAACTCGGCGAAACGGCGGTGTTGGGCGTCGAGCCGCCGGCCTGGTCGTGGCCGAAGCGCTGATTTCGGAATGTGTTGGCGGGACGGGGTTGGAACCCTAAGCGTTGAGAGGCGTCATTCCCCGCAAGCAGGATCTCGGCGAAGGAGAATGACCATGACGGCCAAGGCGCTCGGTATCAATCACGTCGCCCTTTGCGTGGGCGACCTTGACGAGGCTCTGGATTTCTACGGGAAGGTCTTCGAATTCGAGCTGCGCGGGCGCAACGACCATGGCGCGTTTATCGATCTCGGCGATCAGTTCATCGCGCTGATGAAAACCGATATCGGCAGCCACCGGCATCGCGAGCAGCATTTCGGCCTTGTCGTGGACGACAAGCAGGCGGTGGTCGCGGCGTTGGACAAAGCGGGGATCGAGCGATTGGATGACGGCTTTCTCGATTTTCTCGATCCGTGGGGAAACCGCATCCAGGTGGTCGACTACAAGGCGATCCAGTTCACCAAGTCACCTGCCGTGTTGAAGGCATTGGGCGCGGGCGGATTGGAAAAAACGCAGGAAGCCCAAGAGGAACTCGCGAAGAAAGGCATGCTCTTCGAGACGAACTGAGCGTTGTGCGACCGGCACGTCGATCAAAAGGCCGTGGTGATCTGGGTCAGGACGGTCAGCGTGGTGGCGGTTGCGCCGCCGACAACGGCGAGGCCGAGGGTGAAGATGACGGTGGAGAGCAGCATGTCGGCTTGATCGGTGCGGTCGGCGTGCATGGCGGTGGTCCCTTCTGTGTGCGGCGGCGATGAGTGAGACTATGCACGCCTCGCGCCACGCTGGCAGTTCCCACCGGAACAGGGTCGCGGTCTTAAAACTCGTCCAATCCGGTTTGCCTGCAGCAGCCTCGCTAGCTTTACCGCATTACGCGCAATCACATCTGAACGACCGGGAACACGGCTGACAGTTTGGACCGGCAGCATCCCTGACAGTCTTATGCGTCCGGCTCACCGGCTTTGCTTCACTTGGCCCAACGCTGCGCAAGCGCGCGTTGGTGTCGGTAAACCGGTGTGCGGCTTGTTCTGCTCACACTCGGTAAACCGGTGTGAGGCTTGACAAACACCCTCCGCCTATCGAGATCACGGGCTGTTATCCGCGCCGCCGGGCCAGAACTTCCGGCGGCCGGGCGGGGGTTCTATCTTGAGAGGGGTAAAGCGCTGTGATCACGCGGCTGCGCGGGGTGGTGGAAGCCCCTTGGTTTTCGAACTTCATCATCGCCGTCATTATCGTCAACGCGGTTACGCTCGGGCTCGAAACCTCCGATACGGCCATGGCGGCGGCGGGTCCGCTGCTCGTCGCCATCGACACGCTCGCGCTGGCGATCTTCTGCGTGGAGATCCTGATGAAGCTCGCGGTCTACCGGTGGGGCTTCTTTCGCGATCCCTGGAACGTTTTCGACTTCCTGATCGTCGGGATCGCCCTGGTGCCGGCCGCCGAGGGGCTGTCGGTCCTGCGTTCGCTGCGCATCCTGCGGGCGTTGCGGCTGATTTCCATGGTTCCGCAGATGCGGACCGTGGTGCAGGCGCTTCTCAGCGCCATTCCGGCGCTCGCCTCCGTCATCGCGCTGCTCGGGCTCGTGTTCTACGTCGCGGCGGTGATGACGACGAAGCTCTACGGCGAGGCGTTCCCGGAATGGTTCGGCACCATCGGCGCGTCGCTGTTCACGCTGTTCCAGATCGTGACGCTGGAATCCTGGGCCGCCGGGATCGTTCGTCCCGTCATGGAGGTGCACCCCTATGCCTGGATCTTCTTCGTGCCGTTCATCCTGCTGGTTTCGTTCGCGGTTCTGAACCTGTTCATCGCCATCATCGTCAATGCCATGGAGCAGGCGAGCACGACGAAAGAGGAAGTGCACCACCAGGAGAACGAGGCGCACTTCGCGGAACTCTTGGACGAATTGAAGGGGCTGCGCCGCGAGATCGCCGAGATGCGGGCGGCGCAACGCGCGGCCCGGGCAGGCGATTAGGCCCCAGAACTAACGGCGCAGGAACGACGAGATCAGTTGGCGGACGGCTTCGGGCCGTTCGTCCTGGGGCACGTGACCGCAGCCTTCGAGGATTTCCATCCGGCTATTGGGGAGCGTCTTGTGAAGACGCAGGCCGGTGGCCACCGGGACGGTGTGGTCGTCGCGGCACCACAGGATCAGCGTGCGCTGCCGGATCGACGGGTATCGGGCGGTCAGGCGGTCCATATGCTTGGGTTCGATGCGGCGCGCCGTCGTAATCAGCGCGTGACGGGCGGCGGCGTCGTAGAACGGCGCGGCGTAGGCGCGGACGTCGGCGCGCGTTAGGTTCTCCGCCTGCACCTGGTCGAGCGACAGCCATGTGGAGAGCACCGGCGGCACGATGGTCAGCGCCGCGTAGGGCAGGACCGGCGCATTCATGAAGCGCACGAACGCCGTCTCGGGTTGCCGGTAGGTGGGGGCGTTCATCAACACGAGGTCGCGCACGCGGCCGGGGCTCGTTTCGTTGAAGCGCAGGGTGACCAGGAGGCCGATGGCGCCGCCGTAGGAGTGACCGATAATCGTCAGGTCTTGAAGCCGGCGCTTGCGGATGAACGCCAGGACGAGGTTGGCGTGGTCGTAAGGCGTGTAGGCCTGGGTGAACGGCTTGTCCGACCGGCCGAAGCCCTTCATGTCGAGCGCGATCACGCGGTAACGCCGGGCCAGCGCCGGGATCAGGTTGCGCCAGGTGAAGGTGGATGCGCCGAGGCCGTGCAGCAACAGGAGCGGTCGGCCCTGCCCGTGTTCCTCGGCATAGAGGTTGACGGTGCCCTGGCCGGGCGCGGAAAGCGCGATGTGGTAGGCGCGGTCGGGTTCGGGGGCGCTGGGGGACGTGGGGGCGAAAAGCCCGCCGTAGGCCGAGGCCGGCGAGGTCAGCGACGCCAGCGCGAGGACGGAGGCAACGAGAACGGCGATGAGCAGGCCGGAACAGCGCGCCGCCACTGCCGCTCGCGCGTCAAAAGGCGTCCGCTCGTTCGAAGCCGACCGTTCGTCCGGTTCCTCAAGACGCATCCCGCAACAACTCCACCTACAACGCGACCCTCCGGCCAACACATGCCGGAGCCCTGGTGTAGCCGGGGAATGGTTACCGTGAGGTCAACAAGCGGTTCGCTGTGGGATGGCCAGGGTGGCGGAGGGGCTTGCCGGTGAGCCGGACGGGTGGGGGTGGCCCGGCGGCGAAGAGGACGTGCCCTGAGCTTGCCTGTCCCGCTCGCGTCCAGTTATCCTTCAATCGCGTTCCGGCGCGGCCGGAGGCTGGGGGGCAATAGGGTGAGTGGCCTGCTCGGAGTCCTCTGCTTGAAGCTCGTCCGGCCACTGGTAGAGCAGCAAACAGTCTCCGAGCGGGCTGAACGGCCGAGGGTGATACAGAAAGGTCCTGAGCAGATGGGGCGTGAGTAACGTGGGAAGGGGAGCATGCAGAGTGCAGTTCAATCGGTTATCGGGTTAAAGGTAAGCCGACCGCTTCCCCTGCCATACCCTTTCTGTTCTCGGGCCTTGCAGCTTCGACCTAGCCAGCGCTTACCTACCCCCATCAGAATCACCGTTTTCTTTTCGCCGGGTTCCACCTGCCCGCCCACATCATATTCAACTGGCCGACAGCCTTTTCGAAAGATTCGCGCTGTTCCAAATACATTGATGCCGCCCTGGTTTTTTCCTGAGAATAGTACGGTACCGGGTGAGACTCCTTCGGCGCGCATGCCCGGTCTCGGATTGTCGTAAGTAATCACGAGCGACGTCCCGCCGCCAGTAAGCTCGTAAGAAAACTTCATTCGCGATCCATTATGCATAAAGAAATCATCTCTTTTGCCTTTTGTCACAAATTCAGAAAACTGAATTCGTTCTTTTGCGCTTTCTGCGTCATTTTTCAGGGTGGAAATCTTGGTCTCTGGCTTTCTCGAATGCCACCAACGGCCAGGCCGATAAAACAGCTGACCCTTATCTAGCTCGGCATAGATGGCTTTGCGATCAACCGTGATCTTACAGCTAGTGCCAAATTCATTTGGATAATTAAACTCGACAATTTCATCGGCCTGCCTAGCTATCTGAAAGTAATCATCCGAAACTCCATCGCGGTTAAATCTATTCGTCGTTTGTCGTTCGAAATTCCAATCTAGCACGTTGCGGCACATTTGAAATGCAGAATGGCGATCAAGTGGCCCGAGCTCTGTTACCCCAGCCAAGTCTATTCCCCAACGTCCAGCGCGCCCCACAGTGTCCACGTACAGAAAGTCAGTTTGGGGTATCTTAAGTAGCTCGAGTGTCAATGAGTTCGGCCAATCTATAGTGGATGCCACTCTCAAGAACTCTGAGGCGGTCTTTAGTGCCTCTTTGTACACTTTTGTTATGAGTTGGCCCGGCACAGTCTCAGGCAGTTTTCCAGAAATGAATGGTGCATGGAATCCCAAAGTGGCGGTGGCGTGCATTGTGCGGTGAACGAGGAGATTTCCGTCTCCGTTGTGCTGACTTCCAGCCATGAAAACTATAGCGCAGGCAGATAAGCATCTTGAGTTTGCAGGAATATATGTTGCCGCGTATTTCTCCTGTATGAACAAGGCGATGGCGACAGCTTCGAAGAAGTTCCCGCCAGAGCTACTGAGCAGGAAGCGAGCGTGATTGCTACCACCCGTGCCGCTTAACACGGTTTTGACCTTATCAAGATCTCCACGCTCAATCGTTCCTGTTAAGGATATATCCTGGTACGGCAGTAATTCAATATGGTTTTCAACTAGCCCAAAAGGGTTCGCCTTGTTGGTAATTCCCAACCTCGAGATTTCAGCAGCTTCGACTGTAACGGTTATCTGAACGAGTAGGGCCGTAGAAATTCTCAATAGCGTCCAAAGGCGGCTAAACTTGAAAGCCATTTGCAACATCCTTTAAAAAATTAGTCCTTGAGCGCTGACCTTAGTTGATAGATATCTTTTTTGTCAGCAGAGTGGGAAATGGTATCCAAAAATTTCTCAATTTCCGATCGGCTTGGGCTGGGAATTATAACCGTTGGCGGCTCGATGTTCCGTGTACACCTTTCGAAATCATAGCTTTCGTTCACAACTTCGCATTCTGGAGGAATATTTGGCGCTTTCCAGCGGGGGCCGAACTGTTCAACTGCTTTATACATAAGCCATGCTCGGTTCTTGTTTACGCCGGAGGCCAGCATTGCCTCCCAAAACATGTTGTGTACGTCATCAGATGCCCTTGTTCGCGTTTCGCAATAGTGATCGTGAACGACTGATGCACTACGATACAGGCCCTCAAACGGTCCACCAATTAGGCTCCAGAGAAATTGAGGAATTGACGCGCCATCTACGATTGTGCCGGCCGGCACTGGCCATCGACGCTCATCTCGCGCGACATATTCGAATGGTTCAACCAGGCGCATGTTGCGTGATCCAATCCACTCCGCAACAATTCGCCCTTGATAAAAACCTCGCGCGTAGGCCGGTAACGGCATATGGCCGGCGAGGACGGTTACGGATGCGAGGAGCACCCCCGATACTACTGATCTTCGCGTTGGCATGCGTTCTCAGTTTCCCTCGTGAGCAGTCGGCGGTTAGCGATGTGATTACAAACCGCTCACCACCTGATGCACTAAACTTTAGCATGGCCTCACCTTTGAACAAGCCAGCGCTAGATGCGGTGCGCACGAAAAGATCTTTAGCTAGCTCAGTCCGACTCTGCCCCTCTTGTGAGTGAAACGAAAGAATCTTTTTCGGTATAAGAGAGCTGGCTGTGGCAGAAAGTGGCCCGGTGCCTCCGTTGAGCGTCTGACTCTTTCTGATGCATAACCGCACGATTTGCAGCGGAGCGAGCTCCGTGCTCGTCATCTTCGCCTTCGGGTCATCCCCTACCGTTCCGCCCGCAGCGAAACCGTCCGTTAGACTACCAGTGAGCGGACGAAGTTCAAGCGGCTCATCGTCGAACGGATCAGTCGCCCTATGCCCCATCGCGGCATTTCCCGGCTCGGCCCGAACCTCCCCATTGCCGTTCGGGCCACGCCTTACCACTCCACCGCGCCGTGGCCGGTCTTGCCGATCCGGTGGGGCGGCGGCTAGGCTCGTGCGTGAACAGACAGCATCTGGAGTTCGCGATGATTATCGGCCGCCCGGTCCGCCTCGTAGGAACGCTTCTCTGCGGCGCTTTCGTTTGTGCCTTGGCAGGCCCGACCGTCGAGGCCGAGGGCGCGGCGACTGCGGCACCGGCCGAGCAGGATCTCCAGCCGGCAAGCGAGGCCGCCTCAGCCGGGGCGCCGTGCGCGCACGTTCGCGTCGGCCAGACGTTCTCGACCTTTTTCGCGATGGGGCTCGTCAACTGGGAAGTCGTCGCCGTCATGCCGGACCAGAAGCGCGCGAAGGTGCGCGATGTGAGCGGCGGCCTGGACCCGAAGCGGATGCCCTGCGGCTCCATTCCCGACTAATCCTGGTCCTGACGAACGCCGGCCCTGAATAGCGCCGGTTACAGAGTGCCGGCGTCGGCATCCTGACTTCAACTCCGGCACGGCCCGCCATCTGCTCCAACCCACCGCCCGCACCGGCCTCCGGCGCGGGTTTTTTCGTGCCTGTTTCCCAAGGGAAAACCTTAACGATCCATTGACACCCATAAAATTCCATGAGATCCCATAGATGCCCGTCCGCACCGGGCAAAGGGCCGTGGCTGTGGCGCCTCGCTTGAGAGAGGGCCTTGCGAGAGCGACCGGCCACGGCCTGAAGTTTTGGCTGGGTCCACATTGCGGAAGCGCATGTGGAGCGGGTCGTTCCTGGGTCCACATTGCGCAAGCGCATGTGGAGCCGTGTTCCCGGCGCTGATCGGCGCTTGGTTTCAACGGGTTGAGTGGATTTGGTGAGACGCTTCAAGACCGGCCTGCCGCGTGTTGAGCCACGAGAGACGCTTCAACACCGGCCTGCCGCGTGTTGAGCCACTCAACAGTGATGTGTCGTGCTGAGAGGTCGAAAGCCTGAGGGGATGGATCGCTTTGTCTCGACATTCACCAACAAGATCGACGCCAAGGGCCGCGTCTCGATCCCCGCGTCCTTCCGCGCCGTCCTGGAGCGCGACGCCTACTCGGGGGGCATCTACTGCTACCCCTCGATCGACGCTCCTGCGATCGATGCAGGCGGCGAGAGACTTGCGGCGAAAATCGATGCGCTTCTCTCCGACCTGCCGGAATACTCCGACGAGCGGGACGAGCTTTCCATGGCGCTCTACGGCGATGTCCACGTCCTCTCGATCGATGGGGACGGCCGCATCATTGTTCCTGAAAGCCTGCGCGAGCACGCCGGTCTTCAAGGCCGGGTTGCTTTTGTCGGGCTTGGTGACAAGTTTCAGCTCTGGGAACCGGAGCGCTTCGAAGATCGCCGCCGGGCTGCGCGCGAGAAAGCCCGCGACCACCGCAAGCTGTTCCGGCCAGGTGGGGAGAAGGCCGAAGGCTGAGCGGGGCGTCGCGGTACGGGCCACGGATAGCGAATTTTCTGCAGCGGGGGCGAAGGAGCACGGGAAGCATGCCGCGGCGCAAGTCCAAACCGGGGGGCTCGGACAGCGCAACCGCCAGCGCAACGGACGCCCGGCACATTCCCGTGCTTCTTTCGGAAGTGCTGGAGGCGCTATCGCCCCGGGACGGCGAGTCCTACATTGACGCAACGTTCGGCGCGGGCGGCTATGCGACGGCAATCCTGGACGCCGCCGACTGCCGGGTGACGGCGTTCGACCGCGACCCTGACGCCATTAGCGGCGCCGCCGAACTTCTGGAGCGTTATCAGGGGCGGCTCGAACTCCTGCAGCGGCCGTTCGGCGATCTACTTGAACTCGCGGAATGTGACGGCGAGGAGAGTTTCGCGGGCCGCTTCGACGGCGTTGTCTTCGATCTCGGCGTTTCCTCCATGCAGCTCGACGAAGCCGAGCGCGGTTTTTCTTTCCAGGCGGACGGGCCGCTCGACATGCGCATGGAAGGCGCGAATTCGGCGCTTCCGTCGGCGGCCGACGTTCTCAACACCTACGAAACCGACGAGATCGCCGACATCCTCTTTCACCTCGGCGAGGAGCGGCGTTCGCGGGCGATCGCGCGAGCCGTCGTGGCGCGGCGTGAGGCGGCGCCGTTCACGCGCACGCAGGAACTGGTCGATGTCGTGCAGAAGGTGCTGGGCCGCGGCGCGCCCGGGAAACATCCGGCGACGCGGACGTTTCAGGCGCTTCGTATCCATGTCAACGACGAACTGGGGCAACTTGCCAAGGGGCTGTTCGGTGCCGAACGGGCGCTCAAACCGGGCGGCCGGCTCGTCGTCGTGACGTTCCATTCGCTTGAAGACCGGATTGTCAAACGCTTCATTTCGAGCCGCTCCGGCCGCACGCCGGGTACATCGCGCCACTTACCGCCCCAAAACGAATCATTTGATCCACCAAGTTTCCAGATCGTTAACCTTCGCTCGTTAACCTCTCGTCAAGCTGAATTGGCGGCTAACCCGCGTGCCAGGTCTGCACGGCTGCGTTCCGCGACACGAACCGCGGCGGCGGCCTGGCCGGCCAACCCGGACGATCTCGACCTGCCGGGCCACTGAACGCAACGCGGGACCCGCCTTGATCTCTTCAGGGCAGAGCGGGACGAGCAAATGCGTCTACTTCTCATTCTTGCGGTGGTGGCGATGCTGGGCAGCGCCTTCGCGCTCTACGCGGTCAACCACGAAACCCGTCGTCTGGCCGACAGCGTTCAGGACCGCGAACGCGGGATCGCGGAAATGCAACGCGACATCGCCATTCTCAAAGCCGAGCGCGCTCATCTTGCGCGGCCGTCCCGGATTGGCGAGGCGGCACGCGAGCTTGGGCTCGTGCCGGCGCGCCGCGACCAGTTCATTCCGGCGTCCGAAGCCGATCCGCTGGGGTTCGGCGGGTCGAAAGCCAAGGTGAGGTGATGCCATGAGCGCAGGCATCGTCATTACGCCGGGGCTGGCCGAGGCCGCGATTTCGCGCAGCGAACCGGGCGCTCGGCCGTCGTCCGACCCCATTACGCCGGCGCCGCCGCATCGCCTGGCTCACCGCGTCGAGAAGCGGGCCGAGCGGGTCCGCGCGCTGCTCGCGATTGCCGGGATGGCGGTGGCCTTCCTGGCGGTCTCGGCGCAACTTGTCCGCCTGGCGTCGAACTCCGAGCCGGTCGAGAGGCTGTCGATGAATGCGCCCATCGCAACGGCGTTCGCGCGGCCCGATATCGTCGACCGCAATGGCCGGTTGATGGCCGGTGATATCGTCATGCCGTCGATCGTCGCCGACCCGAGTCTGGTTCTCGATCCGGGCGAAGTCGCCGACAAGCTCAGCGGCGTGCTGCCCGATCTCGACCGGCAGCGCGTGGGTGAGGTTCTTGCCGACAAGGAGAAGCGCTTCGCCTGGCTGCGGCGGGGCGTTTCGCCTGCCCAGGCGCAGGCGGCGCACGAGCTCGGGCTGCCCGGTGTCGGGTTCCGTTCCGAGCTGCGGCGGGCTTATCCGCTGGGACGGCTGGCGGGGCACGTCCTCGGTTACGTCGACATCGATAACAAGGGGCTCTCCGGTATCGAGCGCCACCTCGATACCCGAAAGAAGGTCGAGCCCGTGCACGGGACCTCGCTTTCGGCGCGTCCGGCGGCGCGGCTCTCGCTCGATGTCGCGGTGCAGTTCGCCGTCGAGGACGAGCTTAAGCGGGCAATGGAACGCTACAACGCGAAGGCGGCCAGCGGGCTCATCATGGACGTACGCAGCGGGGAGATCGTTGCGGCCGTGTCCTTGCCCGGGCTCGATCCCGTTGCCGTCGACGAACGCTTCGACAAGGCGCGCCATGACCGTCTGGCCGGCGGGGTCTATGAGTTGGGCTCGATCTTCAAGGCGCTGACCATCGCCATGGTGCTCGACGGCGATTGGGCGGTCACGCCGGAGACGGTTCTCGACGTGCGTCAGCCGCTCGATGTCGAGGGCTATCGCATCAGCGACGATCACCCCGCGGGACGGCCGCTATCGGTGGCGGAAATCTTCCTCAAGTCGTCAAATGTCGGCGCAGGGCTGATCGCGCTGGGTGCCGGTCAGCCGGAACAAAAAGCATTCCTCGAGAAGCTTGGCCTTACGCAGCCGATGAAGACGGAGGCCGGAGCAATCGCGGCACCGGTACTGCCGGCGCGGTGGGGCGATGCCGAGACGGTGACGATCTCCTATGGCCATGGGATCGCCGTCGCGCCGCTGCAGTTCGCCGCTGCGGCCGCGCCGCTGGTGAATGGTGGCAGACGCGTGCAGCCGACGTTTCTGGCGCAGAACGGCGTGGACCGCGAAGCCGGCGAGCGTGTCATATCCGAAGCGACGAGCCGGGCGATCCGCGAGATGATGGCGGGCAACGTCATGAGCGATGAGGGGACGGGCCGGCGTGCGCGTGTGGAAGGCATCACGGTCGGTGGGAAGACGGGTACGGCAGAGATTCCTGGCCGCGACGGTTACCGCGAGAAGGCGGTGATCGCATCGTTCCTGGGGTCCTTCCCTATGGAGAACCCGCGCTATCTGACGCTTGTCAGCCTGTTCGAGCCGCAGGGTACCAAGGAGACCGGGGGGCATATTACCGCCGGGCGGAACGCGGCGCCGACAACCGCGCGCATTATCGAGCGCATCCTGCCGCTGATTGATCTCGAAGCGCGCTGATACGCGGCGGTGCTGAGCTTCAGGCCAACGGTCCGCAGGGCGAACGTTTCGTGGCGGCAGTAGACCGTTGCGCCTTAGACTTTGTCCTTCCGGCTTAACAGTTCCGGACACAAACCTTATCCAATGGGCTGTTTGACGCCCCAATCCGCGCGCAATAAGAAGCCGTGCCCGTCGGCGCACGGCGAGTCGCCCCCGATGCATACGAGTTCTTGCGCGCCCCACTTGGCCCGTGAGCACGGTGTGCCGGCGACGCGTTGAAGCGGCGGCTGGCGCGAAGCGACGACGTGACTGAGCCTCAACGCGGGCGCCTCGATGAAACTTTCTGTGCTTCTTGCCGGTGACGGCCGCTGGCCCTTGCCCCTCCATATTGCCGGAGACGGTTCCGACCCCGAAATCACGGGGATGACCGCCGACAGCCGCGCGGTTCAACCCGGTTTTCTGTTCGCCGCGCTGCCCGGTGCCAATGTCGATGGGGCGCGGTTCATTGACGATGCCATCGCCAACGGCGCGGTGGCTCTCCTTGTCAGCGATATTGCCCGCGTTCCAGAAAAGCTTGCGGGAGTCACCGTTATACGCAGCGGTAATCCCCGCCGCGATCTGGCGCGTTACGCGGCCAATTTTCATGCTCTGCAACCTGAGAACGTGGTGGCGGTCACCGGCACGAGCGGTAAGACATCGGTCGCGGACTTCACCCGGCAGCTTTTGATCGCGGCGGGCCTGCAGGCGGCGTCGGTGGGGACCATTGGCGTGGTGCGCGCGGACGGCTCGGTCTACGGCGGACTGACGACGCCCGATCCCGTCACGCTGCACGCGACCCTGGCTGAACTCGCGCGCGAAGGCGTCACCCACCTGGCCATGGAAGCTTCATCGCACGGGCTCGATCAGCATCGCCTCGATGGCGTGCGCCTTAAGGCGGCGGCCTTCACGAATCTGGGGCGCGATCACCTCGATTATCATCCGACGCTCGACCATTACCTGCAGGCGAAGCTGCGTCTGTTCACGGAGCTGCTGCCGGAGGGGTGCCCGGTTGTCGTCAATGCCGATGGCGCGCAATCGGAGGCGGTCGCCGCCGCCGCATCGCGCCGTGGTCTTCCAGTCTTGAGCGTTGGGCGCGCCGGTCGCGATATCAGCATCGGCGAGGTGGTCCGGGAAGGTTTCGCGCAGAAGGTTGCCGGGACCTACGCCGGGCAGAGTTTCGGTGTGAGCCTGCCACTCATCGGCGATTATCAGATCGAGAACGCCTTTGTCGCCGCCGGTCTCGCGATAGCGGCGGGCGCCGCACCGGAAACGGTATTCGGCGCGCTTGAAACCTTGCGCGGCGTTTCCGGGCGGCTCGAGATCGTCGGCGAGGTCAACGGCGGGCTGGTCGTGGTGGATTACGCGCACAAGCCGGAGGCCCTGGCGGCCGCGCTTGATGGCGTGCGCCCCTTCGCGACCGGGAAACTCACCTGCGTCTTCGGATGCGGCGGCGACCGGGACCAGGGCAAGCGGCCGATCATGGGCGCCATCGCCGCGGAGAAAGCCGACAAGGTCATCGTGACCGACGATAATCCGCGCAACGAGCAGCCGGCAGTCATTCGGCGGGCCATTCTGGAGGCCTGTCCGGGCGGCGTTGAGATCGGCGACCGGCGCGAGGCGATCCTCGCGGCAATCGGAGAAATAGGCGAGGGCGATGTCGTCCTCATCGCCGGGAAAGGCCATGAAACAGGCCAGATCGTCGGGGACAAGGTTTTGCCGTTCTCGGATCAAGAGGTCGCCAGCGAAGCCATCGCGGCGCTTGCGGCCGACTGGGGCGCGCTCGCCACGCCTTTGGTTCACAGCGAATCGCCACCGCAGGATGAAGGCGGCGAGGCCGGATTTCAGCCCGATCCCATTGAGCTCGTGGGCGAAACGGTAAGCGAAAGCCCGGCGGCGCTGAACGGCGCAGGCGTAACGCAGGCCGTCGATTTCACCGGCGCATCTTCCGAGCCCGACGCCGGGGCAGCCGGCAGCGATGCTCCGGTCATCGCCGAGGCGCCGAGCATCCGGCCGGATGCGCCGGTACTCTGGCGCTGGTCGGACATCGTGCCGGCAAGCGGCGGCTTCGCGGAAGGCCAGCCGACGAGCGAGATCCACGGGATTTCCATCGATAGCCGGTCGATTGCTCCCGGCGACCTGTTCGTTGCACTGGCGGACCGGCGCGACGGCCACGACTTCGTTGCCAACGCCTTCGCGGCCGGGGCGGCGGCCGCGCTTGTCCGCCACGACTACGCGCGCAAGCCCGGCGACGGGCCTCTGATCCGCGTAGCGGACACGCTGGCGGGGCTCGAAGCCATTGGCTGCGCGGCGCGCAACCGGCTCGGCGGCGAAGCGCGCGTCATCGCGGTCACGGGCAGCGTCGGGAAGACAACCACCAAGGAGATGCTGCGCGCCTGCCTGTCGCGCCTGGGGCCGACGCATGCCGCCGATAAGTCGTTCAATAATCATCTCGGCGTGCCGCTGACATTGGCGCGCATGCCGTCCGATAGCCGGTTCGCGGTTTTCGAGATCGGTATGAACCATGCCGGCGAGATTTCGCCGCTTACCAGGATGGTCCGCCCGCACGCGGCGATCATCACCACCGTGGCGGGCGTGCATCTGGAGAATTTCGCCAGCGTGGATGAGATTGCCGCGGCGAAGGCCGAGATCCTGGAAGGGCTGGAACCGGGCGGCATTGCCGTCCTCAATCGCGACAACGACTACTTCGGCTATCTCAAGGATATGGCGAAAGAGGCGAATGCGCAGATCTGCGATTTCGGTGCCAGTCCGTTCGCGCGGGTTTCACTTCAGGACCTCTCGGAAGTGCCGGGTGGCAGCCATGTAGTCGCGCGGCTGGCGAAATCCCGCGAGGACGTTGCGTTCGATCTCGCCATCGCCGGGCGCCACAACGTGACCAACGCGCTGGCGGTACTCGGTGCGATGGCCGCGCTGGGGATCGATTACCGGAGCGCCCTTCCTGCCCTGTCCGCAATGGCGGCGCCGAAGGGGCGCGGCGAACGCATCGCTTTGCGGTTGCCCGATGGCGGCAGCGCGCTTCTGATCGACGAGAGCTACAACGCCAATCCCGCCTCCATGCGGGCGGCCATCGCGGTGCTTGCCAGCGAGCCAAGGGACAAACATCCGCGCCGAATCGCGATCGTCGGCGACATGCTCGAACTTGGCTCCGACGCCCCGCGCCTGCATGCCGATCTGGCTTCCGTGCTGAGCCGCGCCGGCGTCGACAGGGTCTATTGTGCAGGTGGGCTGAGCAAGGCCCTGTTCGACGCGCTCGAGGAACCGATGCGCGGCGGATGGGCCGAAACGCCCGAGGAACTGGAGGCGAAGATCGTCTCCGAAATCGGGCCAGGCGATGCGATTACGATCAAGGGCTCGAACGGAGCGCGGACCTGGAAGCTGGCTGAGGCGCTAAGGCGTCACTTCCAAGCTTGATCGAAGGCTCACCCCAATGCGGGTTGCCCGTCCGGGTGACGGGCTATAACGAAGAGCGAAGAGGCCGGGGGGCGTATCAGTGGCGCGGCATGGCTTCACGATGACGAACGACGCTACGGCGAGGGACCGGCATGCTCTATGAACTGGTGAACTTCTCGGACCAACTCGGTCCGTTGAACGTTTTCCGCTACATCACCTTCCGGACGGGCGGAGCGATCTTCACCGCGCTCATCTTCGTCCTCCTGTTCGGGCCGGGCATCATCGACCTGTTGCGCGTCCGCCAGGGCAAGGGCCAGCCGATCCGCTCGGACGGGCCGCAGAGCCATCTCGCCAAGCGCGGCACGCCGACGATGGGTGGGCTGATGATCCTTTCGGGCGTGCTGGTGTCGACGCTCCTCTGGGCGAACCTGCAAAACATGTACGTCTGGATCGTGCTGCTCGTGACATGCGCGTTCGGCCTCATCGGTTTCTGGGACGATTATCTCAAGGTCACCAAGCAGTCGGCGTCCGGCTTCTCGAGTAAACTGCGTCTCACGGCCGAACTGGCGGTCGCGGGCATGGCGACCTACGGCATTATGCGGCTGGCGGAACCGGAATTCGCATCGGCGCTGACGGTGCCGTTCTTCAAGGACCTGCTGATCGAACTTGGGCCGTTCTTCATCCTGCTCGGGGTTCTCGTAATCGCCGGCGCGGGCAACGCGGTGAACCTGACGGACGGTCTCGACGGGCTCGCGATCGTGCCGGTGATGATCGCCGCGGCGACATTCGGGCTGATCGCCTACCTCTCCGGCAACTTCAAATTCGCCAACTATCTGCAGATCCATTTCATCGAGGGCACGGGCGAACTGGCCATCGTGTGCGGTGCGCTGATCGGGGCCGGGCTCGGCTTCTTGTGGTTCAATGCCCCGCCGGCCATGATCTTCATGGGAGATACCGGTTCGCTGGCGCTGGGCGGGGCGCTCGGCTCGATCGCGGTGGCGACCAAGCACGAAATCGTTCTGGCGATTGTCGGCGGGCTGTTCGTGCTCGAAACGCTTTCGGTGATCATCCAGGTCACGTCCTTCAAGTTGACCGGCAAGCGGGTGTTCCGGATGGCGCCGCTGCATCACCACTTCGAGCAGAAGGGGTGGAAGGAATCGACGGTCGTTGTGCGCTTCTGGATTATTTCGGTGGTGCTGGCGCTGATCGGTCTGGCGACCTTGAAGCTGCGCTGAGGCGCGTTCCCCGCCGGTTTCAATTGTCGTTGGGCAAGGTTCCTGGGCTCATGCGCTCGGGGCCATGCGCTTCCTGGCAGGGAATCATATTAGGGTGCCGGTCGATCTGACCCTTTGAATCAGGAGCGGCGCCATGAGCTTTTCGCGGGCCGACCGTAGCCGGCTGGCGGAATGGTGGTTCACCGTCGACCACGTGCTGATCGTCGCCGTCAGCATTCTGATGCTGGCCGGCCTCGTTCTGTCGTTGGCGGCGAGCCCGGCGGTGGCGATCAACAAGGGGCTGCCGACCTTCTACTTCTTCCAGCGGCACATGCTGTTCACCGGGCTCGGTTTCGCAGCCATGATCGCGCTGTCGTTCCTGACACCTTCGCAGGCGCGGCGCGTCGGGCTCGGATTATTCTTCGCCGCACTCGTTGTGCTCGTTTGGGTGCTGTTCGACAGCCCGGTGATCAACGGCGCGCGGCGATGGCTCTTCGTCGGCGGTTTTTCGCTGCAGCCGTCGGAGTTCGCCAAGCCGGGCTTCGTCCTGTTCATCGCCTGGCTGTTCGCGGAGGCGCGACGGCGTCCGGATATGCCGGCGCTGGCCATCGCGATCGCAAGCGGGCTCCTGTTCTGCGGCCTCCTCGTGCTGCAACCGGATGTCGGGCAGACGACGCTGGTGGCGACGATGTGGGGCGTGCTTTACCTGTTGGCGGGGCTGCCGCTCATCGGCGCGGCACTGCTCGCGGGGCTCGGTGTCGCCGGGCTGGTGGTCGCCTACCTGATTTTCCCGCACGTGGCCGGCCGCATCGACCGCTTTTTGTTTGCCGGTCCGGCAGAGAACTCGCAGGTGGCGCGCGCGATGGAGTCGTTTACCCAAGGCGGCTTCTTCGGCCAGGGGCCGGGGGAAGGGACGATCAAGAACAATCTCCCCGATGCGCACACGGACTTCATCTTCGCCGTCATCGCGGAGGAATACGGCGCGATCGCCTGCCTCGCGCTTGCCATGCTAATTGCGTTCATCGTCATAAAGGCCCTGATCTCCGCGCTCGGTGAGCCGCGTCCGGCGAACCGTCTGGCGATCCAGGGGCTGGCGGTGATGTTCGGTCTGCAGGCGCTGATCAACATGGGCGTCAACGTCGGGCTCATGCCGGCGACGGGCATGACGCTGCCGTTCATTTCCGCTGGCGGTTCATCGATACTTGCGATTTCCGTCGCGCTCGGCATGTTGTTGGCGCTGACGCGTCGGCGCGCCGATCCGGCGAGTTACGAGACCGGCGGCTATGAACCGGCGGTCGCCGGGAAGATGGGGTAGCGGCGGGAAGATCGCGACACCGGCGCACTGGCGGTCGCGGTCGTGGGGGAAGAACAGCCGGCAGCGGGCCTGCAACCGATCCGCTTTCGGCGCGAGGGAGCCGATGGACAACGATAATACGCCCTGTGTGCTGCTGGCTGCCGGAGGGACGGGTGGTCATCTGTTCCCGGCCTACGCGCTCTCGGAAGAACTCGCCCGGCGCGGCATCATCGTCGATCTGGCGACGGATATGCGCGGGGATCGCTACGGCACGGGATTCCCGGCGCGGGCCATACATAAAATCCCGTCAGCGACGCTTGCCAGCAAGTCGCCGGTCGCCGTGGCGCAGACCGTGTGGACGTTGTCGCGGGGCATCGCCGCGGCCGTCGGTGTGATCGGGCAGATCCGTCCGTCGGTCGTTGTCGGGTTTGGCGGCTACCCCTCGTTTCCGCCGATCATGGCAGCAAAACTGCGCGGTATCAAAACCGCCCTGCACGAGCAAAACGCCGTGCTGGGGCGCGCCAACCGTATGCTGGCGCAGCGCGTCGATGTCGTGGCGACCAGCTTCGAGCGCGTCAAGTTCATGGATGGCCTGGAGGCGAAGGCGCGCTTCACGGGAAATCCGGTGCGTGACGTGGTGTTGCAGGCGGCGCAGCGGCCTTACTGGGCGCTCGGTCCCGATGAACCTGCGCGCCTTTTGGTTTTCGGCGGTTCACAGGGAGCGCGATATTTCTCCGATACCGTCCCGCCGGCGCTGGCGCGACTGCCTGAGGCTATCCGCCGCCGGCTCAGCGTCGTCCAGCAGGCGCGCGAGGAGGATCTCGAACGCGTGCGGCAGGCTTACGCTGCCTGCGGTATCGCCGCCGAAGTCGCTCCCTTTTTCGCCAACCTGCCGGATCTCATGGCATCCGCGCATCTTGTGATCGCGCGGGCGGGCGCATCGACCATCGCCGAGTTGACGGTGATGGGCCGCCCGTCAATCCTGGTGCCGCTGCCACACGCGCTTGACAACGATCAGCTTCAAAATGCTGTACAACTTGCCGAATCAGGCGGCGCTTGGTGTATCGAACAGAAGGACTTGAGCGCGGAGCGCCTCGCCGGCGAAATCGAGGCGCTTATCCGGCGGCCGGGGCTACTTCTCGAAGCGGCCTCGGCGGCAAAGGGACAGGGGCGTCCCGATGCGGTGCAACGCCTGGCCGACTTGGTGGCCGACCTCGCGGGCATGGGGCCGGGCCAGAGTTAGGTCGCGGGACGTGGCGGCGAGCGTGCGTTCGAGAGGGGGGGAGCGACGCGACGCCGGGTAGGGGTATCGGGCACCTGTCAGGGAACAGGTTGCGCCTTGGATGCGCTGTAATCGCGTCGCAAAAGAACAGCCGTTCGGAGGTGGCCTGGATCGGGCGGGCGGCAAAACGGGGCGTTTCATTCGAGCCGGCAGTGGGCCGGTTCAAGATGAGGGAAGACAATCACGATGGAAATGCCCAGCGAGACCGGGACTTTTCACATCATCGGAATCGGCGGCATCGGCATGAGTGCCATTGCCGAGATCCTGATCGACAAGGGTTATTCGGTCCAAGGCAGCGACCAGCGCGATTCGGCCAATGTTAAACGTCTGCGCGCCCGCGGCGTGCGCGTCTTCATCGGGCATGACGCAGTCAATCTTGTCGGCGCGCGCCAGGTCGTGATCTCATCGGCGGTCAAGGACACCAATCCCGAGCTGGCGGCGGCGCGCAGAAAAGGCCTGCCGATTATCCGCCGCGCCGAGATGCTGGCCGAACTGATGCGGCTTTATTCGACAATCTCGGTCACGGGCACGCACGGCAAGACGTCCACGACTTCGCTGATCGCGCACATCCTGACTTCGGCTGGCGTCGAGCCCACGGTGATTGCCGGCGGAATCATTCAGGACTGGGGGTCCAACGCGCGGTTGGGCACCGGCAAGTGGATGGTGGTTGAGGCCGACGAATCCGACGGCACTTTCACGCGACTACCGACGCAGATCGGCATTGTGACCAACTGCGATCCCGAACATCTCGACTACTACGGCAGCGTGGAAGCCATGAACGCTGCGTATGAGACGTTCATGCGCAACATTCCTTTCTATGGGCTCGTGGTTGCCTGTATCGATCATCCGGTGGTGGCCGAGATGATCGAGCGGCTGGGGCTGAAGCAGGACGGCCGCCGCATCTTCACCTATGGGCAGGCGGCGGAAGCAGATATCCGCGTCACCCGGATGGCGCCGGACGGTCATGTCACGGTCATGGACGTCGAACTCGGCGAGCAGGTCACCGGCGGTGCACCGCGCCGGCTCGAAGGGTTGAGGTTGGCCGCGCCGGGACATCACAACGCGCTCAATGCGCTGGCGGCAATCGGCGTTGCCGTTTCGACCGGAGTTTCCGATGAGGCTCTGCGTAAGGCGCTGGCGAGCTTCTCCGGCGTCAAGCGGCGTTTCCAGCTTACCGGCCAGTGGAACGGGGTCGCCATCTTCGACGACTACGCCCACCACCCGGTGGAGATCGCGGCCGTTCTGAAGGCCGCTCGCAGCGGCACCAAAGGCCGTGTCGTGGCCGTATTCGAACCGCACCGCTATAGCCGTATTCAGAGTCTCTGGGGCGCGTTCTGCGCCTGTTTCGAGGATGCGGACAGCGTCGTCGTCGCGCCGCTCTACACCGCCGGGGAGGCGCCCGTCGCGGGAATCGATCAGCGCTCCATCGCGGAGGGGATCAAAGGCGCAGGGCACCGGTCCGTGCTTGCCATCGACGATCCGCGCGAAATCGCCGGGCTGGTGCAGCGCTATGGCCGGCCGGGGGACGTCATTGTCTGCCTGGGTGCCGGCACGTCGACGGAATGGGCCAACGCGCTGCCGCTGTGGCTGGGCGAAGAGCCCCGGCTCGCGGGGGAGTGAGGCCATGGCATTCGCCGATCTGACGGAGGATCTCTCCAAGCTCTTGCCGGACTTACGCGGGCGGCTTCGCGCGAATGCCGAACTGTCCGAGATCACGTGGTTTCGTGTGGGCGGCCCGGCGCAAGTGCTGTACACGCCCGCCGACGAAGCGGATCTGGCGTACTTCCTCGCGAATGTGCCGGCCGAAGTGCCGGTGTTCCCGCTCGGACTGGGTTCCAACCTGCTGGTTCGCGACGGCGGCGTTCCCGGCGTTGTTGTCCGGCTTGGTCGCGGGTTCGGTCAGATCGAGGTGCTCGACGGTCACCGGTTGCGCGTGGGCACGGCTGTGCCGGACGTCAAGGCGGCGCGCGCGGCGGCCGAAGCGGGGATCGCCGGACTGCACTTCTATCGCGGTATTCCTGGGTCGATCGGAGGTGCGTTGCGGATGAACGCCGGAGCGCACGGCGGCGAGACCAAGGATGTGCTCGAAAGCGCCCGCGGCATCGACCGGCAGGGCAACATTCGCGACTACACCAACGCCGATATGGGTTTCGCCTACCGGCACTGCGGCGTGCCCAAGGACGTGATTTTCACTTCCGCCACCTTCAGGGGCGTGCCGGGCGATCCGGCCGAAATCCAGCGGCAGATGGAAGAGGTCGCCGAGTACCGCGAGCAGAACCAGCCGATCCGCGAGCGAACCGGAGGCTCGACGTTCAAGAACCCGGAAGGCCATAGTGCGTGGAAGCTCGTCGATGCCGCGGGTTGCCGGGGGTTCCGTGTCGGCGGAGCGATGGTGTCGGAGATGCACTGTAACTTCCTCATCAACACCGACGGCGCGACGGGAACCGATCTCGAGACATTGGGCGAGACGGTGCGCGCGCGCGTCAAGGCCAACTCGGGCGTGGAGTTGAAGTGGGAGATCATTCGTCTGGGCGAACCGGGCGACGGCGGTGAGACCGGGGAAGCCCTGGCGCTTCCGGCCGAGGCGGTCTCCGGCTCGTAAGAGCGTTCTCATCACCCACCGGCGGCAAGCGTCGCCGCACATTTCAGAGGTTTTCGATATGCTGCCTGCGGCGCCGCCAAGGTCATTCAACCGCGTGGCCGTTCTCTACGGTGGCTGGTCGGCGGAGCGCGAGATCTCATTGAGGTCCGGGGCGGCGGTGGCCGACGCGCTGGCCGGCGAAGGCTACACAGTCGAGAAAATTGACGTCGGGCGCGACATCGCCCAGCGGTTGGCAGCCGAGCGGCCCGACGTCTGCTTCAACGCGCTGCACGGGGAATTCGGCGAGGACGGCTGCCTGCAGGGAATCCTGGAAGCACTGCAGATCCCCTATACGCATTCCGGCGTCCTGGCCTCGGCTATTGCCATGCACAAGGAGCGGGCGAAGGACGTGCTGCGTCCGGCCGGCGTTCCGGTGGCCGAGGCCCGGCTGGTCACGCGGCAGGAAGCGGCTTCTCGCCACGTGCTGCCGCCGCCCTATGTCGTGAAGCCGGTCGCGGAAGGTTCGAGCGTTGGTGTCACCGTCATCCGCGACGCATCGGCGCCGACTGCCCCCATCCTCGAGGGCGGACCTGCCGATCAGATGGTGATGGTGGAGCGTTACGTTGCCGGCCGCGAACTGACCTGCGCGGTGATTGCCGGGGAGGCCAGCGCGATTACCGAAATCCTACCGGCCGAGGGGCTGGCTTTCTACGATTTCGAAGCAAAGTACGCGCCGGGCGGTTCCAGACACCAGATTCCGGCCGATCTTAAACCGGAAATTAACCAATTGATCCGGAAATACACCTTGGCGGCGCATCACGCGTTGGGCTGCCGTGGTGTGAGCCGGGCCGACTTCCGTTTCGACGACACACCCGGCGGCACCGGTGAACTGGTGTGCCTGGAAGTGAACACCCAGCCAGGGATGACGGCGACGTCGCTTGTACCCGAACTCGCCCAATATGCCGGCTGGAGTTTCGGCGAACTCGTTCGCTGGATCGTCGAGGACGCAAGTTGCAAGAGGTCGGTTTAAGTCGGGACGATCGGCAGCGGGCGCCGCGAGCGCATCCGCGCCATTCGGCTGGCCTCAACTCCAAGCATAACGTGGGTCACGGTTCGCTCGCTTCAGAGGGCGGCGGGCAAGCCCCCAAGGGCGCCAGCCCGGTAGGCGGACGGCGGCGCGGCCGCCGGCGCTACATCGTCCTGCGCCGGCTGTTGGGCGCGACTTTCATGATCGCGATCGTCGCGGTTGCGCTATTCGCCGACAAGACGCGCATGAAGAAGCTGACCCAGCTCGTGCCGGAAATCGAAACGCTGGTCGTTTACTCCGGCTTTGGCATCGAGCAGGTCACCGTTAAGGGACAGCGCTTCACCCTGGTCGCGGATATTTTCGAGGCGCTCGACCTCGGGTCCCAACGCAGTTTCGCCAGTTTCGACGCGGCTGCTGCCCGGGCACGTCTTGAAGCATTGCCGTGGGTCGCCAGCGGGGAATTGCGCCGTATCTATCCCAACCAGCTCGAAGTGAGAATCTCCGAGCGGGAAGCTTTCGCGGTTTGGGCGCGCAACGACCGGTTCGCCCTGATCGATGCCGATGGTGCCGTTCTCGGCGAGGTCGCCTCGTTGGACAACTGGGAGCGGCTGCCAAGGCTCGCGGGCAAGGGCGCCGCGCCGGTGGCCCGTGCCTTCTTCGAAACGCTGGCCAACTATCCGGCGCTCGCGAGGCGGCTCGAAAAGGCCGAGCGCGTAGGCGAACGGCGATGGAGCCTGCATCTCGACAAGAAGATTGTCATCCACCTCCCGGCGAGCGGCGTCGAGACCGCGTTGCGCGAACTGGCGGATTGGCAGGGCTTTGCGGGCGTGATCGATCGCGGCCATGCGGTCATCGACCTTCGTGCCGGCGGTCGCATCGCCGTGCGTCCAGAAGTTCCCGCCTCGGCGACCAGCCAGGCGCCGAAAACAATCGCGGATCTCATTCAGCCCGCCGGCTGAACAACGAGGCCGCGGCGACGTGACGAGTTTCCCGTTCGACGTTCCGGACGCGGCCGACAAGTGTGTAAGCGTAAAGGTGTCGTATCGTGCTCAATAAAGATAAATCCTCGCTGCCGGCCGGAAGGCTGGTCGGCTTTCTCGATGCCGGCTCGACCAAGAACGTCTGTCTGATCGTCGCCGCGGACAAGGCCGCGAAGCGCTCGCCGTTGGGAGCGAAGATCGTCGGGGCGTCGTGTCTCAGGTCCAAGGGCGTGAAAGCCGGGGTCGTCACCAATTTCGACGAAGCCGCGGAAGCTGTTCGCGCATGTATCAGCGAAGCCGAGCGCATGGCGGGCGACACGCTGGAGAGCGTCCATACAACGTTTTCGTGCGGCCGGCTGCGTTCTGAGGTTTTCGCAGCCAACGCGGAAATCGGCAGCGGTGTCGTCTCGGCCGACGATCTCTCCCGCTGCCTGAGGGGCGGCCGGTCCTATGCGGTGCGCGACGGTCGACGGCTGGTGCATATCAACGGCATCGGCTACCGGCTCGACGGGCAGCCCGGCGCGCACGACCCGCGTGGGATGGCGGCGCGGCGATTGACGGCGGACCTCCACGCGGTGACGTCGGACGACGCGCCGTTGCGCAATCTCTCGATCCTCGCGGAGAAGTGCTACCTGCGATCCGGGCCGATGATGATCGCGCCTCTTGCCAGCGCATTGGCGGTGACCACCGAGGAAGAACGCGCGCTTGGAATCACCGTCATCGACTTCGGCGGCGGCACCTTGAAAATCGCGATGTTCTCGGACGGTCACTTCCTGCATTGCGACGTGATGCCGGTCGGCGCGGACCATCTCACCTTCGATATTGCACGTATGCTGCAGATGCCGTTTGCAGAAGCCGAGCGAATCAAGGCTCTTTATGGCACACTAGTATCGGCGCAGTCTGATTCGCACGAGACCTTCTCGTACACCCTGGCGGGTTGCGAGGAGGGCGGACTGCACCAGTCGAACAAGGCGCACCTCGCCGAGATCCTGACGCATCGCGCCGCAATGATCGCATCCTTGATCGCGGAACGGCTGGATCGGAGCGGGGTACAGGAGTATGCGGGCGACCGGATCGTCCTGACCGGGGGCGGGGCGGAACTGGTCGGGCTCGCGGAGTTCATGGCCAACAGGCTGAAGCGGTCGGTGCGGATCGCGCAACCGCGGTCAGAGTTCGATTTGCCGGAGAGTCTCGCCGGGCCCGCGTATTCCACGGTTGTTGGCGCGGTGGCCGCAAGTTTGCGGCCGGTAGCGAAATCGATGCGTATCGAAAGTGGCCAGACGCCGCCGCAGGGATATCTGGGGCGTGTAACGGACTGGCTGATGGCGGGGCTGTAGTGCGTCCCGGGCTCACGGGGTTTGGCGGTCCAGACGATGGAAAGCCGTGCCCCCTGGCTTATGTCCCCGTCCGCTCGTAACGCCGGTGTCCGTCGGCGGTAACAGGGGAAACGGGGGCGTTATGAATATCAAGCTCGAACTGCCGCAGCTCACGGATCTGAAGCCGCGCCTTACCGTGATCGGTGTCGGCGGCGCGGGCTGCAACGCGCTCAACAACATGATCGCGGCCGGGCTGACGGGGGTCGACTTCGTTGCGGCGAATACCGACGCGCAGACCCTTGAAGCGTCGAGCGCCGAACATCGCATCCAGCTCGGTATGAACCTGACCGAAGGCCTTGGCGCCGGCGCCAATCCGGAAATCGGTGCCGCAGCGGCCGAGGAAGCCTTCGACGAGATCAAATCGCAGCTCTCGGGATCGCACATGTGCTTTCTCGCGGCCGGTATGGGCGGCGGGACGGGAACGGGCGCGATTTCCGTCATCGCGCGGGCGTCGCGGGAATTGGGGATCCTGACCGTCGGGGTCGTTACCAAGCCATTCCAGTTCGAAGGCAGCCGCCGCATGCGGATGGCGGAAGCGGGAATCGCCGAACTTCGCGAGAACGTCGATACCCTGATCGTTATTCCCAACCAGAACCTTTTCCGTGTGGCCAACGAGAAGACCACCTTCGCCGAAGCGTTCCTTCTCGCCGATCAGGTGCTCTATTCCGGCGTGGCCTGCATCGTCGACCTGATCGTGAAAGAGGGTCTTATCAACCTCGACTTTGCCGATGTTCGCGCCGTCATGAGCAATATGGGCACCGCGATGATGGGCACGGGCGAGGGGACCGGCGAACGCCGCGCGATCATGGCGGCGGAGGAGGCGATCGCGAATCCGCTGCTTGACGACGTGTCGCTGCAGGGCGCGCGCGGTCTCTTGCTGTCCATTACCGGCGGCCCGAACCTTACACTCTATGAAGTCGACGAAGCGGCCTCGCGCGTTCGCAAGGAAGTCGATCCGGAAGCCAATATCATCGTCGGCGCGACGTTCGACGATACCATGGAAGACCGCGTGCGCGTGTCGATCGTTGCTTCCGGGCTGGTGAGCAAGGGGGCGAAACCGGGGATTTCAACGTCGCCACCTTCGCCCTCACCGTCGCAGAAGCCTCGGAGCGAGGCGGTTACGGAACCGTCCGCGGCCAAATCCAGTGCGCCTGTTCCGCCGGCGGGACCCTCATCGCCGCCGCAGCAACCTGGCGCAGCCGCCAAAGCCTCCACTGCGGCCGAGACAAAGTCCGGCGAACGCGGTCCGCTCGCGGATGCACCTGCCAGCGGGGCCTCCGGAAAGGAAGCGGGCCAGAAACCTGCGCCGGCAAGATCGGCGCCGCCGCCGCCACCGCCGGCTTCAGGCGCAAAGCCGCCGCAGCATTCCAGCGATAAAGCGGGCGCGATCCCAGGGTTGCCGACGGGAGCGGCGAGCACGCATCGGGATGGGCCGGCACCGCCTCCGCTCAACGGTCCTGGACCGGGTGGAAACAGTCGCGACGGCCGCGATGGCCGCTCTTCGGCCGAGGCCGGTTCCGGCGAGGGTTCTCGCTCGTCGTCGCATGGACCGAAGCCGCAGGTCGGTCCCGGCAACGATTCGGTTATCTGGAACGGACCGGAAGGTGTGACGATCGAAGCCGGCGGGGATCCACTCCGGGACAGGGGCGCCGCCCGTCCGGCCGGGCCGCCGCCGCCGCCAATCCCTGCCGCGCGGGAACCCGATCATGGCCGCGAGTTCCATCCGCGCCAGACCGAGGAGATCCACCGCCGCGCGCATATTCCACAAGTGGACGATTTCCCGGAAGTCGGCCGGCGGGACTACTACGCCAAGCGGGGGCAGGACGACTACGAACGGACGCCGCGCGATCATGGCGCTGACGAACGGCAGAAGCCGGGTCTGTTCCAGCGACTCACGGGCTTCGGTCGGCGTCAGGATGATTCGCACGCTGCCGGAGCCACGGGCAAAGCCGAAAGTGTAACAGAACGTGATAACTACCAGCGCGACGCCTACCGCAACCGCACATCAGGCGGGCAGCGGGAGCACGAACGCGACATTGACGAAAACGCTCAAGACGCTGAATTGCCTGTGTTTTTTAATCGCGAGCAGGGTCGGGGCTGAGCATTTTGCGGTGCAATCTGAACAACGGCCATCCTGTGGCAAACTCGCGGCAGAAGGGTAACAGAGTGTAAGAAAGCGTGATTTGTACGGCCTGTGGCAGCCGGGTATCGTCCAATTCGTTAACGGGCAAAACCGAGTCGTTCTCCTCAGCTGTATTCGGGGAAAGTCGAGGGTCCCAGCAATGGGTCGCGACACGGTATGGAGCCCAAAATTTTGGGGGTGGCGGACTGTTCTGACGATCGAATGGTCTCAGCCTGGGCACGCATCGAGGGACGGCATTCATGTCGAATCGTTTTATCGGCTCGCGCCAGACGACCGTCGCGCGCGAGATCGAGCTGACCGGCACGGGGGTGCACAGCGGAGCGCCAGCATCGGTTATTCTGCATCCGGCCGAGGCCGATGCTGGGCTCCGGTTTATGGTCACGAAACGCGGACGAGTCGTCGCTGATATCGAGGCGTCGGTCCATAACGTCAAGAACCTCACTCTATGTACGGTAATCGGTGACGAGCACGGCAACACCGTCAGCACCGTCGAACATCTCCTTGCCGCACTTCGCGGTCTTTCCGTCGACAACTGCTATATAGAGATCGATAGCCAGGAAGTGCCGATCATGGACGGCAGTTCCTCGGTATTCGTCGAAGCGATCGACGAAGTCGGACTGATGGAACTGTCCGAATCGCGTAAATTCCTAAAAGTTCTCAAGCCGATCCGTGTCGAAGACGGCGATTGCTTCGGCGAGATCGCACCGCACAGCGGCTTCCACCTCGACATCGAGATCGACTTCGACACGCCGCTCATCGGGCGCCAGCGGCTCGCCTACGAAATGGCGCCGGGCGTTTTCCGTCACGAGCTTTGCCGGGCGCGCACCTTCGGGTTCATGCGCGATGTCGAGCACCTCTGGAAAAACGGTCTGGCGCTTGGCGCCAATCTCAACAACACGGTGGCCATCGGCGACGGCCGGGTCATGAACGCCGAGGGGCTCCGCTACGCAGACGAGTTCGTGCGCCACAAGATGCTCGATGCCGTCGGCGATCTTGCGCTGGCCGGTTTGCCGCTGCTTGGCGCCTTCCGTTCGGTTCGCGGTGGACATCGTCTCAATTCGCTCGTGGTACAGGCTCTGCTTGCCGACGAATCGGCGTACAGCGTTGTGCAGGCTCCGAAGGTTCGCGAGACCGTTCCCGTCAGCTTCGCCTATCCGGCGCAGTATGCCGGCACTTCTCACTGAGTACCGGCGTTTCGGCACGCACTGGCGGCCGTAGCGTCCTAGGGTCCAGCACGCGAACCGGGTTCTCTGTGGGCTTCGTTTGCCCTCTGGGCCGTCGATCCCTTCGGTCGGCGCGAAGGAGCAGGAAGCCGGGCGGTGTTTCTCTTTTCGTCGCCTTGCCATTATTCGTCCGTGCTGCCATGAGATGAGCCGGTGGCTGGGCAGGGCTTCAAAGGAAACGGGTACACCTCGTGACGCATAAGCTCGGAAAATCGACGACGGCGATCAGCGCGCGAAAGCTTGCGCGGTGGCCTTCCGTCGCTTTCGCTGCGCGCGCGGGCTTTATTGGAGCAGCGCTCCTCATCGGCGGGTGCGCGTCTTCAAGCGATCTTTCCAAAGCGCTCAACCCGGATCCGCCTGGCAAGATGTACTCCGACGCGGACAGTCTTCTGAGCCGCGGTAAATTCAACCGCGCCGCTTCCCAAGTTCGAAGATCTCGACCGGGACCACCCTTACGCGCCCGAAGCCCGCCGCGCGATGGTGATGGCCGCTTACGCTTATTACAAAGCCGGCAAGTATCCCGAGGCGATCGCTTCGGCACGCCGCTACACGACGATGCACCCCGGCACGAAGGAAGCCGCGCTGGCGCATCACATCATCGCATCGGCCTATTTCGACGAGATGAACCAGCCCAACCGCGACCAGTCGACGACGCGGAAGGCGCTGAAGGAACTCGAGATCCTGGCGACGCGCTATCCCGATACCGAGTACGGGAAGATCGCCGAGAACAGGATTCGCCTCGCCAGGGATACGCTTGCCGCCTCCGAGATGCAGGTCGGCCGGTATTACCTTGAGCGGAACAACTATATCGCCGCGATCAACCGGTTCAAGACAGTCGTCAGCGACTACCAGACGACGGCGCATGTCGAGGAAGCGCTGGCGCGTCTGGTGGAAGCGTATCTGGCGCTGGGGATCGTCAATGAAGCGCAGACGGCTGCCGCCGTCCTCGGTCACAACTTCCCGCAGTCGCAATGGTACAAGGATTCCTACGCGCTGCTGGCGAACGACGGTCTGGCCCCGCAGCGTGACAGCGGCTCGTGGATCTCCAAGGTCTGGAAGGCCATTCCCAAATTTTCGCTCGGCGGTCCGGGCTAAACTTCTGGTTCCTTCGACTTCTCCCGCTTGACCGACTTCCCGTCTGCCTTTCCGTTCCGACCAAGCCACTAAACGGGGGGGGGCGGAACCTTATTTAGCGCCTCCGCATCAGTTGTCCGGCTCGACCGGATCGCGCTTAGATCATTTCCGCATTACGCGGAACCGCATCGCCAGCCCGCTCCCCCGCCCGGCCGCCCTTGGGAGTATGTTAGTTGGGCGGCCGGGCGGGGGTGCGGGTGGTTCAGCCTAATCCTGATAGGGAATAGGCGCCGGCTCCGTCAACGCCGACCGGGCCTGTCGGCGATAATGCTCCAGCACGTAGACGCGAATTGCGCCGGACAGCCCGGAAGCGAGTGCGTCGCGTTGGCTGTCGATTTCCTCGACGAGCGCCGTTAGCGCGATCCCACGGTCGTTGGCGATTTCCCGGAGGGCCTGCCAGAAGGGTTCTTCCAGCGACAGCGACGTTGGGTGGCCCCGAATACGGAACGAGCGTTTCTCCGGCCGGCTCATTCCTCGTCCCGGGACTTTTCGGTGCGCGCGCTGCCGCGGGGACCCTTGTGCGCGGCGTTCTTCGGGCGGCATTCTCCCACGCCGTCGGAGCTTTCGATGCGGGCGGCTTCAATGGTTCGACGCTGGCGTTCGGCTTCGCGTTCATCGCGTAGACGCTCGGCGCGGCTTCGCCCATGGCGGCGACGGTTCTCCGCGGCCTTCAGTTCTTTTTCGGCCCGCGCCCTTTCCTTACGGGCACGGCGAAGATTGACGATTTCGGCGGACATGGGCCGGTCTCCGTAAGGGCATGCAGGCGCGCGCTGATGCGATTAGGCGGGACCTATTTAATCATTTCGCGCCGCGACGGAACAGCGCCCCGCCTTCGGCTTTCTAAACGAGCGAAAAAGAAAAAGCGCCGCCGCTTCAAAGCGACGGCGCAGATTGTTCGGCTGCGGCTCTTTTGCTCAGATCGAGCGTGACCGGTCCTTGTCGGCCGCGGCCTTTTCGCGACGTTTCTTTCTATTGCGCCGGATCTGGAGGACCAGCCAGACGACGAAGCCACCGACCAAGAGACCCAGAACGAAGGGATCGTTCAGTAGGCGAGATAGTTCTTCGATCAACCGTTCCATGGTGAGTTCTCCGGGTATCGGTAACGGGGAGGATCAGTTGAGAAGGAGTGGGCCGGTGGGAATCTTCGGCATGATGTTGGGCAGGCCGATTTCTTCCGCTTCGGAGTTGATGAACAGGCGGCCGTTGCCTTCCATGTGGAAGGACTTGGCGATCATGGTCCAGAACTGGGCTTCCTGGTTCACTTCGCCGTTGCCGCCGATCGCCACCGTCCAGGTCGGGGTGTAGAGCACGCCTTCCATCTTCACACGGCCGCCGCCCTGGATGTTGACTTCACCGCCCGGGTTGGAGGCGGGGTCCTGGACGAACAGAAAGCTGGCGAGTTTGCCGGTGGCCGGAGCGCGGAGCTGCATTTCGGCGCCGCCTTTGACGTCGATCCCGGTATTGTTGCCAGTGAAGTAGAAGGTCACGCCATTGCCGGTCGCAACGGACTGGGCCTGCATATCGAGACCGCCGTCCTTGATGATGTAGGTGCCCGGTTCGAAGTGCACGATGGCCTGCGGTTTCATCGAGATACCGCCGCAGTAAACGCCAGGCGTGACCGTGTGGTAGCCGTTGCGCAGGTTGAGGTTACGCTCCTTGCAGTCGCCAACGTAGGGCGCATCCGCCGGGAACTTCGAAGCGAAGGGGTCTTCGTAGGGGTCGCAGCCGCGATAGGGAGCGGGCGAGAAGTGATCGTCGCCGATAACGCCGCCGGCGACGCAGAAGCCCTGCGCGGAACCGGTGGACGCGCCGACCGCGTTGATCGCCGTCGGGCTCGTCGAGTTCACCCAGGCCCAGCAGTCTTTCTGAGAGACCTTATTGATGCCCTGGAGGTGAAGGCCCTCTACGGCGGCGCCATCGAGCGCGAGCAGGCAGATGACGCCGCCGTTCTGCACCTGGGAGCGTGCGCGGGTCTTCGCGGAGACGGGGATATCGTCGACGCCGAGAAGCTTGAGAATGGTCGTCGGGCTCTTAGCGGATGCCTCGACCTGAACCTCGGCGTTCGACGCGAAGAACTTCGGGACGATACCGTCGATGTTGGATGCTTCCGCGTTGACGTTGAACGAGGAAACGAGAGCGTTCATCCGGTTTTCGTTCGAAGTGGCCGGGAGGCGGGCACCCGACACTGCGGAGATGTCCGTGAGAGCCTGGAGTTTCTGCTTCACCGTATAAGCGGTGTTGAGGTCGACCGCGCCGCCAATGATGGTGAGGAGCGGCATGACTGTCAGAGCGAACGACATGGCGACGTGGCCGCGGCGGTCGCCTGCGAACGATGAGAATTGGCTGAGAGCTTTGTTCATTTTTGTTGGTCCTTCGAGACAAGTTTTCTCTGCTGGAGCAACTTATCGATCCGGACCGTCTTCCGAAGAATTTAGGTGAACGCGAGAAAGAAACGCGAATTAGCGGGGCCTTTAAGCATAATCAGGGGCGAATTTACGTAAAATACTGATTAAAGAATTCTCGAACTGGTGCTTCCGCCGCAGGCCCAAGCCCCGTGCCGCTTTGCGCGCGTTAACCAAGCGCCCGCGTGCGTGTTTGGGCGCCTGGTCATGCTTTCAATCGGGTAAATTCGCGAAAACGGCCGTTTACGCTGGCGATATCATTTTTTCAGGGCGCACGATTGCATCGAAATCCTCGGCCGGAATTCCGTCGGCAATGGCCTCTTCGCGCAGCGTCGTGCCGTTCTTATGGGCTGTTTTCGCGATCTTCGCCGCCCGGTCATAGCCGTATTTTTCCTTGAGCGGTGTGACCAGCATCAAGGAGTTCTTCAAACCGCGTTCGATGTTGTCGAGGCGCGGTTCGATGCCGACGACACAGTTGTCGGTAAACGAAACGGCGGCATCGGCCAGCAGGCGGACGGATTGCAGGAAGTTGTAAGCCATCATCGGGTTGTAGACGTTGAGCTCGAAATGGCCCTGGCTGCCGGCAAACGAGATGGCGGCGTTGTTCCCATGGACGTGCGCACAGACCTGGGTCAGCGCTTCGCACTGCGTCGGGTTAACCTTTCCGGGCATGATGGAGGAGCCGGGTTCGTTTTCCGGCAGCGCCAGTTCGCCGAGGCCCGAACGCGGGCCGGAGCCCAGGAAGCGGATGTCGTTGGCGATCTTGAAGCAGCTCATGGCCACCGTGGTGATGGCGCCGTGTGCGAAGACCATCGCGTCATGGGCGGCGAGGGCCTCGAACTTGTTGGGGGCCGAGGTGAAGGGCAGGGCGGTGATGCCGGCAATGCGTTCGGCGACCTTTTCAGCGAAACCGACGGGTGCGGCGAGGCCGGTGCCGACGGCGGTGCCGCCCTGGGCCAGCTCCATCAGCTTCGGCATCGTCTGCTCGATGCGGGCGATGCCGTTGTCGAGCTGCTGGGCGTAGCCGGAGAATTCCTGCCCCAAGGTCAGCGGCGTGGCGTCCTGCGTATGGGTGCGGCCGATCTTGATGATGTCCTTCCAGGCCTGCGCCTTGTCGTTCAAGGCGTTGCGCAGCTTCTGCAGCGCCGGCAGCAGGCGGTGGTGGATTTCCTCCGCGCAGGCGATGTGCATGGCCGTCGGGAAGGTGTCGTTGGACGACTGGCTCATGTTGCAGTGATCGTTGGGATGGACCGGCGACTTGGAGCCCTTCTCGCCGCCGAGGATCTCGATGGCGCGGTTGGAAATCACCTCGTTGGCGTTCATGTTCGACTGCGTACCGGAACCGGTCTGCCAGACGACGAGGGGGAAGTGGTCGTCGAGCTTGCCCTCGATGACTTCGTTAGCGGCCTGCACGATGGCCTTGCCGAGATCCGGATCGAGCTTGCCGAGCGCCATGTTGGCTTCGGCGGCGGCGCGCTTGACGATGCCGAGCGCGCGGACGACCGGGGCGGGCTGCTTTTCCCAGCCAATCTTGAAGTTGCCGAGCGAGCGCTGCGCCTGAGCGCCCCAATAGCGGTCCGCCGGAACCTCGACGGGGCCCATGGTGTCGGATTCGGTGCGGAAGTCGGTCATGGCGGGCCCTCGCGTGCTGTTGCGGTTTCAATGTGCCGGTTTGGCGCATCGATTAGCATGCTGCAAACGCGAGAACCACTTCGACGGAGGTCGGCAGGGGCGAGATGGCCGGGCCCGGGCCAGGACAGAACGCGAGGCGGGCGCCCGTCAGGCCGCGCCTTCGAGTTCGCCCGAGCGGTATTCGGCCATCGGCTCCACGGGCGGGTAGATTTCGTCCATCGGCAGCGAGCGGCCGGTGTCCTGCACGATGCGGCAATGAAAGCGCTTCAAGGCGCGCGGATGCGGCACGCCGCAGGAATGCGCGATGGTGCCGACGCCCTTGCGGATGCCGTCGACGAAGCGGCTGACCCGCACCGCCTTGTCCGCCGGGTCGAGGCCGCGCTGCAGGCGGCGGTCATGGGTTGTGATGCCCGTCGGGCAGGTGTTCTTGTTGCACTTCATCGCCTGGATGCAGCCGAGCGCGAACATGAACCCGCGCGCCGAGACGACGACGTCGGCGCCGGTGCAGTACGCCCAGGCTACTTCGGCGGGGGTGACGAGCTTGCCGGAGGCGATGACGCGGACGCGCTGCTTGAGACCGTAACGGTTGAGAATGTCGACGACCATCGGCAGGGCTTCGCGCAGCGGCAGGCCGACGTGATCCATCAGCGCCATGGGGGCCGCGCCCGTGCCGCCGTCGCCGCCGTCCACGGTGATGAAGTCCGGCGCACAGGACTCGCCACGGGCGTGGATTTCCCGGCACAGCGTTTCCAGCCAGCCATAGGCCCCGATCACGGTCTTGAAGCCGGTGGGCTTGCCGGTCGTCTCGCGAATGAACGTCAGCATGTCGAGAAGCTGGCCGACGTTGTCGATCTCGGGGTGGCGATTGGGCGAGATGGACGGCTGGCCGACCGGGATGCCGCGGATTTCAGCGATCTCGGGCGTGATCTTCGCGGCGGGCAGGATGCCGCCCTTGCCGGGCTTCGCGCCCTGGCTCATTTTCAGCTCGAACATCTTGACCTGGGGCCGCGCGGCGAGTGCCTTCAGCTTCTCGGGATCGAGCCGGCCGTCGGGTGTGCGGCAGCCGTATTTGGCCGTGCCGATCTGAACGACGAGATCGCAGCCGCCTTCAAGATGCCAGGGGGAGAGCCCGCCTTCGCCGGTATTCAGCCAGCAGTTGGCCATTGCGGCGCCCTTCGACAGCGCTTTCACCGCCGGCCGGGACAGCGCGCCGTAGCTCATGCCGGAGATATTGATGATCGATTGCGGCTCGTAGGGGTTGGGACAGCCCTTGCCGATCACGACATTGGGGGCGGGCGAGGCGTCCTCGTCGAGTGTCGGGAAGGGGCAGTTGACGAAGATCACGGTGCCGGTGGGCGTCAGCGTTTGCGTGGAGCCGAACGCCACGGTGTTGTCGGAGCCTTCCGCGGAACGGTAGACCCACTCGCGTTGCGCCCGGTTGAAGGGCATCTCCTCGCGGTCCATGGCGAAGAAGTACTGGCGGAAGAACTCACCGAGCGCGGAGAACAGGTAGCGGAAGCGGCCGATGACGGGATAGTTGCGGCGCACGGCGTCGTGGGTCTGGGTGACGTCTATAATGAACAGCACGACCACGAGGAGCGCCAGAAGACCGACCGCGAGAACGAAAAGGGAGGAGATGAAGTTGATCCCCTTCATGGTGAAGAGGCTGAACCAATCGAGGTCGGTCATGGGGCTTCTCGCGTAAAAACGTGGAGCGGAGCGGTTCGACGTCGCATGCCATCGGCCGGCTGCGGATCGGAGCGGCGCCAGCCCGTCTGCTCCCCTTTGAGAAAGACGGGCCGGGACTGTGGTAAGCGGGCGTTCGGAAGCAGGCAAATCAATTGGTTTGCCGGGTGTGTGAGAGGCCCGTGAAGGCAATGGCCCGCCGAACCGGGCACATTACGACTGCGCGCCGCCGCGCCTGACTGCCGCCGGGTTGTGGACCGGTGCCGTGCTGCCCCGCTAACGCCTGGAAACGCTGATATAGTTGGCGCATGAAAACGAATCGAAAATCCCGCAAGCCGGCTGCCGATGCGCCGGAGCTGCCGTTCGACGCGCACGAGCCTTACGATCCGACAGAAGCGGACGAGGCGGCTGGCGCGGACGACATTCCGTTCGACCTGCCGGATAATCCCGCGCGGGCGGAAGAGGCGCAGGCCCCTTCCGGGCTGGAAGAGCCGCCGTTTCCCTATGACGCCGGTCCGGTCGAGCCGGCTCCGCCGCCGCGGTCAGGCGGGTCCATATCCGAGCGGGCCCTGGCTGCGCGCCGTCCTTCGCCACCAAGCGCGGCGGATCTCGATTATCTCGAAAAGCTCAACCCCGAGCAGCGGCTTGCCGTGGAAACGCTCGACGGGCCGGTACTGGTGCTTGCGGGCGCCGGCACCGGAAAAACACGTGTCCTTACAACCCGTATCGCCCACATCCTGGCGACCGGGCGGGCCTGGCCCTCGCAGATCCTTGCGGTGACGTTCACCAACAAGGCGGCGCGCGAGATGAAGGAGCGCGTGGAGGGCTACGTCGGCGATAGCGTCGAGGGGATGCCCTGGCTTGGGACGTTCCACTCCATCGGGGTCAAGATCCTGCGCCGCCATGCTGAACTGGTCGGGCTCAAGTCGGGCTTCACGATCCTCGACATGGACGACCAGCTTCGTCTGATGAAGCAGGTGATCGAGGCGGAAGGGCTCGACAAGGACCGCTGGCCCGCCCGGCAACTCGCCGCGCTGATCGATAGCTGGAAGAACCGCGGGCTGACGCCGGAAAAGGTGCCGGGGAATGAGGCCTATGGCTTCGCCGCCGGCAAGGGGCGCGACCTTTATGCGGCGTATCAGCGGCGGCTGAAGGACCTCAACGCCTGCGATTTCGGCGACCTTCTCTTGGAGTCGCTGCGGCTTTTCCTGGAGAACCCGGACGTCCTGGCGCAATATCACGACCGGTTCCGCTACATCCTCGTCGATGAGTACCAGGACACCAACGTCGCGCAGTACATGTGGCTGCGGCTGCTGTCTCAGCGCACCGGCGCTGCGGGATCGGTCAACCTTTGCTGCGTGGGGGATGACGACCAGTCGATCTACGGCTGGCGGGGGGCCGAGGTGGACAACATCCTGCGCTTCGAGAACGACTTTCCCGGCGCGACCGTCATCCGGCTGGAGCGCAATTACCGTTCGACCGGGCACATCCTGGCGGCAGCCTCCCACCTTATCGCGGAGAACGAAGACCGGCTCGGCAAAACGCTGTTCACCGATGGCGCGCCGGGCGAGAAGGTCTCGGTAACGGGACTTTGGGACGACGAGGAAGAAGCGCGCACGGTGGCTGACGACATCGAGGCGCTGCGCCGCGACGGGCATGCCTTGAACGAGATCGCCATCCTGGTGCGCGCGTCCTACCAGATGCGCGTTCTGGAAGACCGGTTCATCACCACCGGGATGCCGTACCGGGTGATCGGGGGGCCGCGGTTCTATGAGCGCGCCGAGATCAAGGACGCCATCGCCTACTTCGAACTGGTGCTCAATCCCGACAATGATCTCAAGTTCGAGCGCATCGTCAACGTGCCGAAGCGCGGCATCGGCGACACGTCGGTGAAACGCATCCGCGAACTGGCGATGGCGCGTGGCGTGTCATTGTTCCAGGGCGCGCGGATGATGGTCGAGACGGACGATATTTCCGGCAAGGCGCGGCGTTCGCTGTCGCAGCTTCTGGGCTATTTCGACCGCTGGCGGAAACAACTGCCCGATATGGCGCATACCGAACTCGCGGAACTGATCCTGGACGAGTCCGGCTACACGGCGATGTGGCAGAACGACAAGAGCCCACAGGCGCAGTCGCGGCTGGAAAACCTCAAGGAACTCGTTCGCTTCATGCACGAGTTCGAGTCGCTGGCCGGCTTCCTGGAGCACGTGTCACTTGTCATGGACGCCGACAAGGCCAATGACGGGGACAGGGTCTCCATCATGACGCTACACGCCGCCAAGGGCCTGGAGTTCGATACGGTGTTTCTCACCGGCTGGGAGGAGGGACTGTTTCCCAGTCAGCGGACGTTGGATGAATCCGGCAAGGCCGGGCTCGAGGAAGAGCGCCGGTTGGCTTACGTTGGGCTGACCCGGGCAAAGAAGAACGCACACGTCTCGTTCACGCAGAACCGCCGCAACCGCGGGCTCTATCAGTCAGCACTTCCGTCCCGCTTCGTCGACGAACTGCCCGAGGCGCATGTCGACGTGAAAGAGGCGTCCTCGCCGTTTTCACATCCTTTGACGCGAACCGCCACTTCCAGCCGGTTCGGGAATCCGTACGGTCAGAGCCGTTTCGACCGTGCCGCGCAAGACGCCGAGTGGCAGGAGCGAGGCGCGTCCAACTCAGGCAGCTACGACACGCCGGGTTGGAAACGGGCGCAGGCCTGGGCTGCGGAGACCGAACAGGCGTTGAAGAAGAAGTCCAAGCCCAAAGGGCCGCGTTCGAGCGGGGGGGCTGACGCCCGCGCGCCGCTGACCATTGAGGGCGAACTTGTGGCGGCGTCGACCATCGAAACGGATTTCCGCAAGGGCGAACGCATTTTCCATCAGAAGTTCGGCTATGGGCAGATTACCCAGGTGGACGGCAACAAGCTGACCATCGACTTCGAGAAGGCCGGCGAGAAGCGTGTCGCCGCCGACTTCGTCGAGCGGCCTTAGCGTGGTCATCGCGGAACTCGACGACATTCAATGCCCGTCCGGGAGCGAATTTCTCGATCTGAGCCACACCAACAAGTCATTGATTGTGCTTTGTCTTTTAATTTTAGAAGTTTGCTCCCGCTGCAAGCCGCAAACGACGGCGAGCTTCGGAATGGGGACATGAGAGGCGCTCTCGCGATTTCCCAAGTGGGATTGGTTTAATCTGGCCGGCGCAGCGCCCTGCGCCGCCCTGTTTGTGCTTGATTTTGAAGAGAAAGAGTAATCTCTATTCTGAGTTTTCTTCGCACTGCTCGATGATCATGACACAAACAAGCGCTATCGAGCATGAAGGCTCAACAGGGAGAGACACGCATGGCTACGAATGGAACCGCACTGCCATCCCTCATGGGAGCGGTGCTGGCTTTGACCGCGGGCGTGGTCGCCGGCTCCGGGACCGCTTCGGCACAATCGCAACGTTGGGAATTCGACCGCGAGCGCGGCGGAGGCTCGGCGCAGATCTGTAGCGAAATCCGGCGGCAGCGCGTTTGCGCGGTGGTCTATTGCAGCGGGCCTGACAAAAGGCTTCAGGTCGGGATTACCGGCTGGGAGCCGCGCGGCCGCGGCGATGAACGCGAGGGCGAGATCGAAGTCGATGGGAGAGGGCCCGACGTGACTTTCGTTCGCGACCGCGATCGTATCGTCGGCGAAGTCTGGCGCGTCAAGGAGCGCCGCGCGACCCCGCGACTTATCGAGGACATGAAGAGCGGCAGGGTCTTGGCGATCGACATCGCCGCTCGGGGACCAGACTACAAGTTCCCGCTCAATAATTCCTACAACACGATCACTGAGTTGGAGGAGCGCTGCGAATACGGCGATCGCCGCGATTGGGCCCGCCGCGACGATAACGACGGAGCCTTTATTTTCGGCAGCGATAAGCTGGGCTTTCAGATCCGCATCGGGGGGCGCCAGGGTATCGAAGTTAGAAAAACCGGCGATCGGGATCGCGGCCGTGACCGGGTTGCGTTGCGCGGAAAGAAAACTGTCGCCAGCGATTTCGGCGCGCGCTGGGAACTGGTCGAAAGCAATAGCGTGGACCGGCGGAACGACCGCGATGTGATCCGTCTTGGAAAAGATGAAGGACGGTATGATGCCATTCGCTTCAGTGCCGAGAATAACGATGTGATCTTGCGTTCCGTCACCGTGAAATATGGCAACGGAAGCGAGGAAAACCTCAAGGTCAACCGCCGCCTCCGCGAAGGCGACGACACCAACATTCTGGAGCTCAGCGGCCGCAAGGGCAGGTTCATCGATCGCATCACCATGGAATACGGCACCGTAGGACGCGGACCGCGGGCCAAGGTCGCCGTTTGGGCACGCAATTCCGGTAACCGGAAAACCCACGGTACAGGGTTCGGCCCGGCCTGGGAGAAAATCGCCTCGAAACGGACCAACCGTACCCGGGACCGCGATACTTTCAACATCCGCGAGAACGACCGTTATGATGCTCTTCGCTTGCGTGTCATCGACAACGGCGTCGAAGTACACATGATGCAGGTGAAGTACGGGAACGGAAAATCCCACGAGGTGGACGTCAAACGGCGTATCCACGAGGGTACGTCCACCGATCCGATCGATCTTAGGGGCGAAAAAGGCCGGAAGGTCGTTCAGATCATTCTGGTTACGGAGACGTTCGGCAACGGTCCGCGTGCGGAAGTCGAAATCTGGGGGCGCCGCGCCCGCTGATCGTATCGGCTTCACCCGGACGGGTGTCGTCGAAACGTTTGAAACACGATCCAAGCCGTGCCGAATTCCCGGATTTGCCAACCGGGATCGGCGCGGCTTTTTTGATCCCGGCACGAAACGAGTTTGGCGCCGGGGCGCGCGGGCACGGAATGTCCGGCAGCCCGCGGAACAATAACGCCCCGGTCGCGTTTCAAGAAATCGAAAGCTGTGCAATGCGCCTATATTTTGGGCAGCTTTCGCACTTGCGCTTCTCCTGGCATCGCAGGAGATTCCTCCTAAGATCGATTCAAGGACCTAGCTCGAAGGAACCCGCACTTCCATGGCCCAGCTCAGCGCGTTCAGAAACCCATCGGAACCAGCTCTTCTGGAGAACTACCGACCGGGAGATGCGTTCTGCGAACTGATGGGCGACGGCGTGGAAGACCGGCCCCGGCTGATTGAATTCTGGCAGCGCCTGGAGCAGTTTCCGCTCTCCGATCTCACGGCGCGCGCTGCTGATGCGCTGCACGATCTCTACGAACGCGGCGTTACTTTCACGGTCTATTCCGACCGCGATGCCATCGACCGCACGCTGCCTTTCGATGTGATCCCCCGGGTGCTGACCGCGAGTGAATGGGACACGATCGATCGCGGTGTAAAGCAACGCGTCAAAGCGCTGAACCTTTTCCTCGCCGACATCTACGACGGTCAGAAGGTGCTGAAAGACGGCATCATCCCGGCCGAGCTGGTGCTGGGGAACGCGAATTACCGGCCTGAGATGGCGGGCGTCATTCTTCGTCACGGGACTTATGTCAATATCGCTGGCATCGACCTCGTCCGCGGGCGGGACGGTGACTTCTACGTCCTGGAGGACAATGCCCGTACGCCGTCGGGCGTCTCCTACGTGGTCGAGAACCGGCATCTGATGCAAAGGGCGTTTCCGGATCTTCTGGAAGGCTTCAACGTGCTCGATGTCTCCGAGTACGGTCAGCGCCTGCGCGAAAAGCTGGTCGAGACCGCGCCGGCGCATTGCGACAATCCGCAAATCGTTCTGCTGTCGCCGGGCGTGTTCAATTCCGCCTATTACGAGCACATCTTCCTGGCCCGCGAGATGGGCGTGCCTCTCGTGGAAGGCCGCGACCTCGTGGTGCTCGATGAGAAGCTCTTCGCAAAGACGATCACCGGCCTGCAGCCTGTCGATGTCGTCTACCGCCGCGTCGATGACGATTTCCTCGATCCGGAAGTCTTCAATCCCGATAGCCTTTTGGGTGTGCCGGGCATCATGTCGTGCCTGCGCGCCGGCAATGTCACCATCGCGAATGCGCCGGGCACCGGCGTTGCCGACGACAAGGCCGTTTATGCCTACATGCCGGCGATCATCCGTTACTTCCTCGGCGAGGATCCGATCCTTGCCAACGTCGAGACCCATATCTGCCGCGATGCGGACGGCCTCAAGTATACGCTCGACAATCTCGACCAGCTCGTCGTGAAGCCGGTCGGCGAATCCGGGGGCTACGGTATCGTGATCGGCCCTAAGGCGACAAAAGCGGAACTCGAGTCGATCCGCGCATCGCTGCAGAAGTCGCCTGAAAAGTTCATCTCGCAGCCGATGATTCAGCTCTCCGTCTGTCCGACGCTGACCGACGAAGGCGTTGCCCCCCGGCACGTCGATCTACGGCCGTTCGCGGTCACCGGCGAAGACACCTGGGTGCTGCCTGGCGGTTTGACCCGCGTTGCGCTGAAGAAGGGCTCGATCGTCGTCAACTCGTCCCAAGGCGGCGGCACCAAGGATACCTGGGTCGTGACCGCGACATCCGACAAGGCGCGCGGTCCTTCCGCCGGGGGCTCGACGCAAAGCCAATCGCAATCGCAAACCGGTCAGGTCGCCTAAATGAATCTCTTGGCACGCCAGGCCGATGCTCTTTTCTGGCTCGGCCGATACATCGAACGAACGGCATCGCTTGCCCGTATTCTTCTCGTGCAGACCGCCTTCGATCGCGGGCGCACGGAGACGGAAAGCTGGGCATGGCTGCTGGCCCTCTACGACGAAGCCGACGACTTCAACGGCCGTTACGAGACCGCCGATGCGCGCAGCGTCATCCGGTACTTCTTCAACGATCCCGAACACCACGGTTCAATCCTGTGTTCGCTGGAGGCCGCCAAGGCTAATGCCCGCGCGCTGCGCGCGATGATCTCCACCGACTTCTGGACACAAGTGAACCGGGCGCACCGGCGCATCAAGGAGCTCCCGGAAGCTGGATTACGCGAGACACGGCTGGCGGCGACTTGCGAAGCGGTGCAGGTCGATTGCTATGCGCTTTTCGGCATTTCCGAAGCAACGCTCTACCGGGACGCCGGCTGGCGGTTCTTTCTTCTCGGCCGCGAGATCGAGCGTGCCGATCAGATGAGCCGGCTGCTCGACGTCCGCTTCGCACAGTTGAAAACCGGAGCGGTGGCCGGCGATGGACCGGTGCTGGGAGATTTCACGCACTGGACGATGCTGCTGCGGGCGTGCGGCGGCCATCACGCCTACCGGCGCCTCGTCTCGGGGCCGCTGCAACCTGAAAACGTCGCGCGCTTCCTGATCTTCGAACAGAGCTTCGCGCGGTCTCTGGCGTACTGCATCGGCGAGATCGAGCGGGCGACACAGGAGCTCCGCAACACCTGCAACGTGCCGACGCCAACGCCTCTTCTAAAGCGGCTATCCGACCTGCAGGACATGCTGCATCTGGCGCAGAACGATCCGGGGCTCATTCCGCATCTGCATCACTTCAACGACGGTATGCAACGTCAGTTGATCGCGCTTTCGAACGATCTGGCGGAAAGCTACTTCGAGATGGAGCCGGCACCGTCTCGGGTTGTCCAGGATGCCGACGGGGAAGACGAGCAGCCTGACTGGGTGGTCGAACCGGCTGAGGATCCGGGTGCGCTTAGTGGATCGGGCCCTGGGGGAAGTGCGACGTCATCGCAGTCGCAGTCGCAATCGCAAACACAGCAGAATGCGCAGAGCGGACAGAAGAACGCGCCGGATTAGTAATGCCCAACTCTCGCGCCGGGCGGCATGCCCTTGCTTTGCAGTACCGGTGCCCATCCCAGCCGTTTTCCGACGACCATGCATACACGGGAGATGAAGCCACGTGTCGATCAAAGTCGCGCTTACGCACCGCACGACGTACACCTACGATCGCCTGGTGACACTGAGTCCCCAGGTTATCCGTCTGCGACCTGCGCCGCACGCCCGGACCAAGATCGTCAGCTATTCGCTCAATCTCGAACCGAAAGACCATTTCCTCAACTGGCAGCAGGACCCCTTCGGGAACTTCCTCGGCCGGATGGTGGCCAACGAGAAGACTGAACGGTTTTCCGTGACCGTCGATCTCGTGGCCGAAATGGCGGTCCTCAATCCGTTCGACTTTTTCCTCGAAGAGGACGCGCGGGAATGGTCGTTCACCTACGATGCCGACCTCAAGGAGGACCTGCGGCCCTATCTCGCCGTGCCTCCGCCCGGTCCGCTGCTCGCCGCCTTCGTCAACCAGCTCGATTACAAGACCGGCACCTCGACGATCGACGTGATCGTCGATCTCAACCAGAAGCTCGAACGGCATATCGACTATCTCATCCGCATGGAGCCGGGCGTTCAAACGCCTGAGGAAACGCTGACGAAACGGTCGGGCTCGTGCCGTGATTCGAGCTGGCTGCTCGTGCATATCCTCCGCCACATGGGTTTGGCGGCCCGGTTCGTCTCCGGCTACCTCATTCAGCTCAAGCCCGACGTGAAGCCGCTCGACGGGCCGGCGGGCGCGGAGCAGGACTTTACTGACCTGCATGCCTGGGCGGAGGTTTATCTGCCCGGTGCCGGCTGGGTCGGGCTCGACCCGACGTCAGGTCTCCTGGCGAGCGAAGGGCACATCCCGCTGGCGGCGACGCCCAGTCCATCGTCGGCCGCGCCGATAACCGGCGCTCATACCGAGGCCGAGGTTTCGTTCGATTTCGAGATGAGCCTCAGCCGCGTCGCCGAGACGCCGCGGGTGACGAAGCCTTATACCGATGAGCAGTGGACGGCGATTCTCAAGCTTGGCGACATGGTCGATGAGCGCCTGAAGACCGGCGATGTGCGTCTCACCATGGGCGGCGAGCCGACGTTCGTGTCGGTTTCCGACATGGAAGCGGGGGAATGGACCAACCAGGCCGTCGGGCCGACGAAGCGTCATTACGCAGAGGATCTGGTCCGCCGGCTCGGCAGCGAATTCGCCGACGGCGGTCTGATGCACTTCGGCCAGGGCAAATGGTATCCGGGCGAGCAATTGCCGCGCTGGGCGTTCGCCTGCTACTGGCGTGACGACGGCCAGCCGTTGTGGGAGCGTCCGGAACTCATCGACGCAGAGCGGCCGAAAAAGCCGGTCGATATCGACATGACGCGGCGGTTTGTCGATACCCTTTGCGACCAGCTCGGGCTTCCTGGCGATAGCGGGATCGCGGCCTACGAGGATGCCGCGCATTTCGCTCTTATCGAGCAGAAACTGCCGGTGAACCTCGACGTCGAGGATAACAAGCTCGAAGACGAAGCCGAGCGGCAGAGGATCATCAAGGCCTTCGAGCGCGGGCTCGGGTCTCCAGCAGGTTATGTCCTGCCGATCCAGGCGTGGCAGACCAAGGACATGGGGCGGCGCTGGGCGACCGAGCGCTGGCAGTTCCGGCGCGGACGGCTGTTCCTGGTGCCGGGCGATTCGCCTGTCGGGTTCCGCTTGCCGCTCGGGGGGCTGCCCTATCTGATGCCGGTCGACCGGCCCGACGTTCAACCGCAGGATCCGCTGGCGCAACGCCGGCCGTTGCCGGAGCGCCGACGCCTGCTCGAGCAGCGCCGCATCGTGACGCTGGAGGCGCCGCCGTTGCCGCCGACGGCCGCGACCGAGATCTCCGGGGCCGTGCGCACCGCCATGGCCCTCGAACCGCGCGACGGGCATCTGTGCATTTTCATGCCGCCGCTGGAAAACGCCGAGGACTACGCGGCTCTTGTGGCGGCGATCGAGGAAACGGCAGCGCGGCTGGAGCAGCCGGTGCATATCGAGGGCTATGAACCGCCGTTCGATCCGCGGCTGCAAGTCATCAAGGTGACACCCGACCCCGGCGTCATCGAGGTCAACATCCACCCCTCGAAGACCTGGCAGGAGGCGGTCGATACCACCGAGCGCCTCTATGAAGCCGCCTTCCAGTGCCGCCTGGGGACGGAGAAGTTCATGATCGACGGCCGGCACTCCGGCACCGGGGGCGGCAACCACATCGTGGTTGGCGGTTCGACGCCGCAGGACAGTCCGTTCCTGCGGCGGCCGGATCTGCTGGCGAGCCTGATCACCTATTGGCAGCACCACCCCTCGCTCTCGTATCTGTTCTCCGGCATGTTCATCGGGCCGACGAGCCAGGCGCCGCGCGTTGACGAAGCGCGCCACGAAGGTCTGTACGAACTCGAAATCGCGATGCGGCAGGTGCCGGCGCCGGGCGAGGGCCAGATCCCGCTGTGGATCGTCGACAGGCTGTTCCGGAACCTGCTGATCGACGTGACGGGCAATACCCACCGCGCCGAGATCTGCATCGACAAGCTTTACTCCCCGGACGGTCCGACGGGGCGTCTGGGTCTCGTCGAGTTCCGCTCCTTCGAGATGCCGCCGCATCCGCGCATGAGCTTGGCGCAGCAGCTTCTCCTGCGGGCGCTGATCGCGCGCTTCTGGGAGAACCCCTACAAGGGCCGACTGATCCGATGGGGCACGGACCTGCACGATCGTTTCATGCTGCCGCATTTCGTCTGGTCGGACCTGCTCGATGTCCTCGGCGACCTCGAAGCGCACGGGTTCCGGTTCGACCCGGCGTGGTTCGATCCGCACTTCGAATTCCGGTTCCCGAGTTTCGGCAGCGTGACCTACGAGGGGATCAATCTGGAATTGCGGCAGGCGCTGGAGCCGTGGCACGTCATGGGCGAGCAGGGTGTGGTCGGCGGAACCGCGCGGTATGTCGATTCCTCGCTGGAACGGCTGCAGGTGAAGGCGACGGGGCTGACCGACGACCGTCACGTCATCGTTTGCGGCGGGCAGCGGGTTCCGCTTGCCGCGACGGGGGCGCAAGGCGAAGGCGTTGCCGGCGTACGTTATCGCGCCTGGCAACCGCCGATGTGCCTCCACCCCACGATCGGTATTCACACGCCGCTGGTCTTCGACATCATCGACACCTGGACCGGGCGGGCACTAGGCGGTTGCCGCTATCACGTGTCACACCCAGGCGGGAAATACTTCGATACGATGCCTGTCAACGCCTTCGAAGCGGAAGGGCGGCGCCATTCCCGGTTCGAGCCGCGCGGCCATTCCCCCGGTCCGTTGGCCGTCCCCGCAGCGCATCGCAACGCCGACTATCCGGCGACGCTCGACCTGCGGCAGTTCAGCTGACAGTGGCATTTTGGAGCGCAGCCGTAACTCTTGTGCATCAGTCGGGTAACCTAAAGGGCAATGTGCCGGTTACCGGCTCCGGTTTAATGCGAAATACGATAAGCTGAGGCTGGGGTGTCCTGGTTATCGAGTCTCTTCTCACCGCACGGACGCAAGGGTTCGGGAGCCGATCAGGCAATGACGACGCAATCCGCTGTGGCTTCGGCCGCGCCGCCGGAAGCCGCTTCGGCGGACTTCTACGCGGCATTGCCGGGCGTCTACGATGAAGCCGTGGACGCCAGCGGATCGGTGCGCCCGGCGTGGCGGGCTTGTCTGAACTGGTTTCAGCGGACCGATCACGCGGAGCAGGCCAGTCTGGCGCAGAAGACCGAACGGCTTGTCTTCGAGCATTTCTTCGATCCACAGCGCGGTCGTCCCTCATGGCGGCTCGACGTGGTCCCCGTCATCCTCGACCGCGCGGCGTGGAGCGTTATCGAAGCCGCATCCATCCAGCGTGCCCGTCTCTACAACGCGCTGCTTGCCGATCTCTACGGCGCGCAGACGGTGTTTTCCGACGGTCTCGTTCCGCCCTCGCTCATCTACAACGACGGCAGTTTTCTGCGGCCGGTGCATGGACTGGCGCCGGCAGACGGCCACCTGACATTCCTCGCCCTCGATTTCGCGCGTGACCATCAAGGCAACTGGCGGATCATCGACACGCACACGGAGACGCCGGCCGGGCATGGTTTCGCGCTGGCGAACCGCATGGTGATCTCCGAGGTTGCGGGCAATCTCTTCCGGCAGACCGGTGCCTTGCGGATCGGGCCGTTCTATCAGGGGCTGATGGACGATCTCATCCGGCGCTCTGGCAGCGAGGATCCGCTGATCGCCGTGCTTGCCCCGGGGCCGAGCCAGTCGGCATTCGTCGGTCATTCGTTCATGGCGCGCTACATGAGCCAGAAGCGCGTCGGCGGTTCCGATCTGCGCGTCGTCGGCAACCGCGTCTACCTGAAGACGATCAACGGTCTGCGGAAAGTCGATCTGATCGTGCGGGCGGTGGAAAGCCACAAGGCCGATCCGCTCGAGCTGTCGGCGAACGGATTCGACGGACCGGTTGGGCTGGTGGAAGCCTGCCGGCACAATCCCGATCTCGTCGTCAACGCGCTGGGCACCGCCGTCGTCGAGAACCGCGGGCTGTCCGGCTACCTTGGCGGCATCTGCCAGAAATTCCTGCGCGAGGACCTGGTTCTCAACGATACGCCGCGGCTGTGGCTGGGCGACCCTGTGGCGCGGGAGTATGTGCTGTCCGATCTCGAAAACCAGGTGATCTACAGCGCCCAGGAAGGGACAGGGAGCCCCGGCGAGGCATCGCCGGGACGCAAGGCTTCGTCGCTCGATGCGGCCGGCCGCGCCGCGCTCGAAAACGAGATCCGTTATGCCGGTGCGCAACTCGTCGCCGAGAAGTCGGTGGGGTTCGCAACGGCGCCGGCATGGGGCGGTGAAGGCCTGCATCCGGAACGCTACGCGATCCGCGTCTACGTTGCGTCCATCGGGGGCGAGTTCTCGGTCATGCCGGGCGGCCTGGCCTTGTCCGTCGATGGCGACGACAACGTCGCGCTGACGTCGCTTGGCGCGCGGTCGCGGGATGTGTGGGTGGCGAGCGACGACCGGGTACTCCCCAACATCAGCCTTGCGCGGCTGGCGGCTCAGGATGTGCGGGTGCAACGGCGTGCGCAGCCCTTGCAGAGCCGCACCGCCGACAACCTGTTCTGGCTCGGGCGCTACGTCGAGCGGGCCGACGGCACGTTGCGGGTCATCCGGCAAACGCTGCGACGTACGGCGGCGGATCTTCTCGCGCTGTCGGCCAGCGAGCGGCCGGTGCGTGCCCTGCACGCCATCCTCGAAACGGACGATGACCTCAGCGACTCCGTAACCAACATCGCCAACGAGTCGGAGCCCGTTTGGGCGTCCCTTAGCGAGTTGTGTACCAGCCCGGACAAACTGCAGGGGTTGCCGAAGACGTTCGAGAGTATCCGTGGCCTGGCACTCGAATGCCGGGACCGGCTGTCGGAAGATAGCTGGCGTCTCTTGAAGGGTTTCTCGGTCGAGCCCATCGCCTGTCACCTGCCGGAAAACGTTCCGCCGGAAATGCTGCCGTCTTCCCTGGCGGCGAATGCCGTCGACATCATCGACGCAGCTGAAGATATGCTGGACAGGCTGGCGGCGTTCGCAGGCATGTCGCACGAAAACATGACGCGTAACGATGGCTGGCTGTTCATGGACCTTGGGCGGCGGATCGAGCGCGCGTTGCAGCTTTCGCGCCTGCTGGCTTCGCTGTTCAACCGGCATGACGACGACGACCTCGTCGGCGATGACATGATCTTCGCCCTGCAGGCCGCCGACAGTTTCATCACCTTCCGCTCGCGCTACCGGTTCGCGCCGGAGTTGCCGCTCGTCCTCGATCTACTGGTCATCGACGAGACCAACCCGCGCAGTCTGGCGTTCCAGCTATCGGCGATTTCGGACCATATCGGACGCCTGCCGAAGTCGGCGGACGATGCCATGCGCGGACCCGATCAGAGGCTGGCACTGGAACTCCTCACCAAGGTCCGGCTGGCCGATGTCGAAGCTCTGGCGGAGACCAACGCGGCCGGAGAGCGTCCTTCGCTGGCGCATTTGTTCGACAACCTGATCGAAGCTCTGCCGCGCCTATCGGAGTTGATCTCGCGAAGCTATTTCAGTCTGGCCGACGAGCAGCCGCAGCGTGTCAATCTCAATTCGCCGCGCTAACCGCATGCCGGTTTCCAGCCGTATTTTCATCAACCTCGGTGCCTGAGTGCCGCCAATGCCCCGCTATCGGATCTCTCATCACACCGGCTACAGCTACAGCTCGCCGGTTATTCAATCCACGCACCTCTTGCATCTTGCGCCGCGGCGCTTCGGCAATCAGACGGTCGTGAACCACGGGCTCGAAATCGTGCCAAAGCCTGCCTGGCGCAGCGACCGCTCCGATTACTTCGGCAACCCGGTTTCGTTGGTTTCGCTCGAAGACGAGCATCGGGCACTGTCAGTTTCGGCTGTCAGCGAAATCGAGGTGAAGACCGTCCCGCCGACCGATTACGAGGCTTCTCCGGATTGGGAGGATGTCGCGCGGCAAGGTTCGGATCTGCCGCCGGAAATCCTGCAGTATACCTGCGCGTCCCCGTTCATTCGGCCGGCTCCCAATCTCGATGCCTTCGCGCGGGAGGTCTTCAAGCCGGGGCTTCCCCTGCTCGAAGGCGCGCGCCGGCTGATGGCGCATATCTACGAGACCTTCACCTTCGACAACACATCGACGGATGTCGCGACGCCGCTCGATCAGGTGTTGGCGCAGAAGTCGGGGGTTTGTCAGGATTTCGCTCATCTGCAGATCGCCGCGATGCGGACGCTGGGCCTGCCCGCGCGCTACGTCAGCGGGTACATCCTCACGCATCCGCCGGAAGGTCAGCCGAAGCTGGAAGGGACCGACGCCTCGCACGCATGGCTTTCGGTTTGGTCGCCGACCGTTGGCTGGGTGGATTTCGATCCAACCAACAATCTCGTTAATTCCGACGAGCATATCGCCATTGCCGTCGGTCGCGATTTCGACGATGTGAGCCCGATCAGCGGCGTCCTTCTGGGCGGCGGGCAGCATACCGTTTCGGTCGCCGTCGACGTGCGGCAGCTGTGAGGCCGCAGCACGCCACCGTTCCCGGTTTCGGTCTTACGCGGTTGCCGTCGATGAGGTCGCTTCGCCAGTTGCCGGTGGCGCCAGCGCGACGACCCAGGAAGCGGCCGAGCGCTGCTCCTGGCTGTCGTTGAACGATCCGCTTGGCTTGAACCCCTCTTCCCGGGCGATCGCCTCGGCCAGAAGCCAGCGGAATTCGGGCAGCTCGAAGTAGGACGAGTGGATCAGCTCACGCCAGGTCAGGTAATCGAAAACGCTCTGCTGCTTGTTGTCCATGCCATCCGTGAAGGCGAGTTCGCCAATCGCGTTGCGGAACTTCCAGAGCGATTGGGCGGCCGCTTCGTTACTCACTTCGGTCAGCCGCGCGCTCAGTTCTCCAGGCAGCGGCGGCGGCGACGCGTCAAGCCACGGCGGGTGCGGCCGGGCCGTAAGGGCGACTTCGGTTTCGGTATCGTTGCCGAGTACGTTGCGCTTCACCTCGTGCCAGGTGAGGCTGTCGAAAATGCTCGACAGGATGCTGCTGACGAAACGGGCGATGAACTGGACCGCGAGCACCAGAATGGCGGCGAGAAGCCCGAAGACGATCGGAACCAGGAAAATCGGGATCAGATTTCGTACAATCCAACCGGTGCGTCCGCCCCACATGTCTTCTTCAAGCACGAGACTTGTCGCTTCGTCGGTCACGATGTGCAGGAGCAGGCGGCTGTTGAGAGCGACGTTGCGGCCCTGGCCGCATAGCGAGCCGTTCGCGCAGCGCCGGCCGTTTTCCTGGAGGAAGCGGCGTTTGAAGCGCACCGCCCGCTCGACGGACTGCAGCTCCGGGTTTTCCTGGAACAACCGTTCGCGTGCATCGCGGATCCGCTTTTCGAGAGAGCGGACCTTCTCGCGGGCTTCGAGCTTGTCGCCCACCTCGTTGTCGCTCTTGGCGCGCTCCAGTTCCGAGCGGGCCCCGCGCAAGGAGCGGCGGAGCTGGCGGACTTCCTGGCGCGCCGCGACGATCTTCGACTCGTCGTCTTCGTATGCGGCGATCTGATAGATGTCGTCGCGCAGCCACTCGGCAATCGAGATCATCGTGTTGGGCGACGTCACGATGAAGAGATAGATCATCGGCAGGAGGAATACCGACAACAGGCTGAGCGCGGGAACCGCGAAGTCGCGGTGAAACAGCTTGAGCTTGATTGAGCCGACGGAACTCAATCCGGAGATCGCCTCGTCGTCCTGGTGCCAGAGACCGAGCCAGCGTGGCGCGAAGCTTTCGCGGGCGCGCTTCAGGACGGAGGGCCGATACAGGTAGAGCTGGCGCATATCGAGGTATTTGAAGATCGCCCAGAAGACCGCGAGCGGCAGGCTCATCAAGAGGAAATTGAAGCCGATGCGATAGAGCTGGTTCTGGTTATCGAGATTGAGGCCGCCGGTCAGGAATTCGCTCAGGACATAGAACGCGAACATGAAGAGCAGCATCAGCGATGCGACGAACATCGCTTTCTGGAACAGGGTCAGGCGCAGGAAAAGGGTCGCTTCTTTTCTCAGTCCCACGAAGGGCGTGCCGACAGTCATCCAGCGCTGAAGGCCGGGCAGGGCGACCTTTTTCGCCGCCGCCATCGTCAGAGCCGAGGCAATTACCGAGCCGCCGTGACTATGGCCGATGAGGCAATATTTCTCGCCTTCGGCTTCCAGTTCGCGAAGACGGGCAAGCAGGCGTGCGCCGGCCTTCCGGCGTTCGATCTCGCTGTTGTCGCCGTTCCATAGGAACCGTTCCTGACGGACTTCGCCGTCGGCGCCCTCGATGAAGCGCTGGAGATCGGCCTCGGTTGAGCTGCCGCGCTGCCACCACTGCGGTTCGGCACCGGGGGCGGCGGACTCCGAGGGCCGTCCATCCCAATGCGCATACGTGCCGTGCACGAATAGAACCGTTGCCATCGCCGCTCCTTCAAGCTTCACACATGCCCGGCCGCCGACCGGGCCATCATCTCCGGATATCGCAGGGATATCTCAGAACAGTGGCAATCTGCGGCATGCCGAACATTTCTGCATCCCCCCGGCCCGCGAGGATAGCTTAATGCCGCTTACCGACAATCAGGTCCCAGGCGATGTTGATCTGCTTGGTGCGATCTTCGCGCGAAGCCTTGTCGGCCTCGTCGCGGGCATGGTCGGGGTGCCAGCCCATGCGCAGCGCATCGACGATGCGCTTCAAGGTCGCTTCCGGCGTGTCCGGGTTGAGCCCGAGCACCTCGAAGGCTTCGGTCCGGGTGTTTGGAATGACGACGGAGTCGCGATCGGTCTTGAGGCTCGCCGCCGCGCTGTCGGCGATGCGCCCGATGCGTTCAAGGTCGCGGACGATGGCCCGAAGGCTGGCGGAGAGGCGGGCGGTACGCACATCGCCGGATGCGCCGCGTAGCCCGTCGAGTTTCTGCCGCACGTTGCGAAGTTCGGCGGTCAGCGTATCGCGCAGGACCGATGCCGGCCCAAGCGAGCGGACCGCCTTGTCGGCGCGCGCGAACAGGGCTTCCGCCGACTGCGCGCCATTCGCAATCGTCGTGTTTCGCCATTCCCAGGGCTTTTCTGCGGTGAACCAGCGCCATTTGAGCGATACCCAGCGGGCGCGCAGCGAAGCGCCGACGCCGGAGAATGCCGCACCCAGCCGCTCGAGAACGGGATTGACCGCGGGCACCGGTATGCGCGCAAGGACGGGATCGAGAGCCGCACCGGCGGCTCGCATCGAGGCCCCGGCTCCGGCACCGAGCCGCCGATGTCGCGTCATCCAGGCTGCGGCGGCAATAAGCGAGCCGGCGAGGAGCGACGCCGTCCACCAGAAGATGGAACTCGTCGTCGCGCCGGAGATTTCGTGCGCTGGCGTTAGCCCTGCTTGGCCGGGAACAGCGGCTTCGGCGGTCTGAACGACGGTCTGCCAGGAATCGAAGATCGCGCTCTGGTCGAGTAGGGCTGGGATGGTTTCGGCGTTCGGGATGGGCTCGACAGTGACGCCTTCAGAAGGCGGCTGGGCGGTTTCGCCGTTGGCGTCGGTGGCTTGAGCCGGCTCGATCGTTTCATCCGTTCCAGGTTCGGTCCCGGCAAATGCGATCCGCGCGCCGACCTCGCCGACCGGTGCGTATCCCGGCGGCAGGACGAAGCGCATCTTGCGCTTTGGCGCGTTCTTGTCTCCCGGTTTTGCAGGCGGGCGCATCACGAGGTTCAGGCGCCCATCGGCGAACCACGATCCCCCGACGCGGTCGGTTTCCATCTGAGCAGCCAGCCGAGCCCAGGCCACTTTCTTTCCGGCGCAGTTTACGTCGAAGCGATGCACCATCATCGAGCGGCAGTTGGCCGATTTGCCGTCGCGGCAAGCCGTATAGGCGCGCTCCTGGCGCTCGCCAACGATCTCGAAGCGGGAGGGTTCAGCGGGGCTGAGGCGCGGCGCGCCATCCTTCAGTTCGCAGCGGTAGGGCAGGATCACGCCATCGGCCGCCGCCATGGAAACCGGGCCGCATGCGGCGAGCAATAGCGCGGCCATCGCGGCCACGCGGCACGCGATAGGCGAAATGACCCCAATTCTGCGGATTGGACGACGCACCCTTTCCCCCGTCAACGGCACGCTTTGCACACAGCGGGGTCGTTTGTGCCACAACATGGGCTGGACTATGGCGAGGCTATGCGTTTTGCAGCCCTGCCAGTGGATTCAAGGGTTGGCCGCAAGTCCGGCGCGCCGGCGTGAGGCTGGCGTTCAGTCGCCGCGCAGAAGGCCGGTAAATCCGGTAATCAATAGCGATGTCAATACGATACCGATAATCGTTTCGGCAATAACGAGGGCGTAAAGAACGCCGCCCATGGTCAGCCGGATCGTCGGAAGATCGCTTTCGTCATTCGCGGTTCGCTCACCGGTGCCAGTGCCTTCGCCGACCGGCGAGAAGGTAAAGGGTTGCGGGATCTCACCGAGCGCGTTCCACGACAGGTTCGGTCGCCAGTGGTCGGCGTAGCCGAAGGAGACAAAGGGAACGAAAACGTCGAACGAATAGGCCAACGGATTAAATGACGGATAGACCTCATCGAACTTGTCGGCGCTGTAGGCGTCGCGATTGGTCATCACGAATACCGACTCATCGCTGCAACCGGATTTCGTGCATTGGCCGCCAGCCCAGGCCCAAATGCCGGCGAAGATGACGACGAAGGCCACCATCCAGGCGACGGTCCGCCATGGGTTGAACCCGTAGAGCGCGAACAGATCGAGGAAGGCGCCTTGCCAACGCTCCAGCGTGCGGGTCGCGTGGGAAGAGCGCTCCAGGCGCCGGCGCGAAATCGAAATCTGCCGGCTGGCGTCGTCGTAGCCCTGTTGCAGGAGCCGGGTTTCAAGTTGCACCCAGGGCTGCGGCTTGAAGTGTTCGCGAATATCGCAAGCCTGCTGGCCGTCGAGCCACTGTTGGCGGCGTTCGCCCACGCGGTCGTCGGCATGGCGGTGCCCGCCACCGTGGTATTCGTCAGGCGTCCCGGCGGGATTGTTGAGGTGTTCGTAAACGAAGCCGTCGAGGACAAGATGGTCAATGTCGCGGCCGTCGGATGCGCGCCCCCGCGCGGCGGGGCCCGGTGTCCAGGTATCGGCGTAATCGTGGAAAGAGGCCGCGCGGGCGCGGGACAAGTCGACAATGCCGCGGGGACGATCCTCCCGTTTCATGGGCATGCAAAGGCGTTTAACGTCGGCGTCGGCAAGGCTGAGGGCCGCTTCGTCCCACAGCCCGTCTTCCGGATTGGCGCTCGCTTCATCGCCCGGGCGCGGACGACCGTCGCGGGCAAGTGCGGCGCTTTTCACCCTGCTGTCGGTGAGGTCCAGCACGCCGGGAATCCGCACCTGATCGAGGACCAGGGCGCCTATGGACTGAAGGCCACTGTTGAGTTCCACGTCTCTTCCGAAGCGCGAGCCGTTGACCATGAGGGCGGCGCCGGCTTCCACCTTGAGGGAGGCACCGCGAAGCCGGAACTGGTTGCCGATCTCGCAAGCCGGGAAGCGCAGCAGTCCGAAAACCATTGAACGCGACATGTAGCAACCACCGCCGATGCGGGCGCCGTCCGCTCTAATCGCCAATTCGGCGCCGAACAGTCGCGCTTCCGTCAGCCGGAACTGGCCGCGGATTTCCGCTCCGGGGCAGTTGATTGCGCCGACGATCTTGGCGCGGGCCAGATCCCAGTTGCCGCCGACGGAGATGCCACCGGCGAGGATCGCCGTGCTGCCGCCGTCGATCTCGATGGCCTCCGCCAGCAAACCCTTGCCGATATCGGCGCCAGAAAGATCGATCACACCTTCGACCTTGGCACCACCGAAGGTCACGCCCTGGCCGACGCTGACACCTTCGCCTTCGACGGCGATCTCGGAAGCAGCGATTTGCGCGCCTTCGGCCGCCATACGGCCTTCGATGCGGGCGTGGGCGATGCGCAGCCCGTTCGTCAGGCGCGCCGATGCGAGGAGCAGGTCGCCGGTGACGCGCGCGCCTTCCATGTTGAATGCCCGGCCGGCGGTCTTGCCGTCGAGCTGAAGGTTTTCTGCGTAAAGCCCGCTCCCGAGCTGCGCGCGTTCAAGCTGGACATCGCCGACCAGACGGGCGCGTCTCAGGATTAACGGGCCGGACAATCGCAGCCCGTTGGCCTTGATAGACTCGCGGCCCGTGCCGATGCGTGTCCCCTCGATCGACCAGGCGCCGCTGACCTGCACGCCGCGCGCGAAAACCTCGCCCTCGATGCGCCCCCCCGCGAACAAGATGCCATTCTCGAACTGGGCCCGATCCGCGACGAGCGCACCGTCGACGAGGCAATCCTGCAGGCTCAGGCGCTTCAACCGGCCGTCGCGAACGACCAGAGCGCCGCGCTCTCCGTCCTCGATACGTACGCGGGTGAGTAGAAGCGGCACGCGGGCGGTGCAGCCTTCCAGGTCGATCCCGCCAGCGATAATTGCGTTGTAAATGCGCAATCCGGATTGCGCCGCCGGCCAGTCGGCGTTCTCGCCGTTCAACAAGGCCCGGACGACAGCGCCACTGATGCGCTCGCCTTCCAGGTCAACCACCACGCCGCGCGCCGCCGCCGCGATCAGCGCCTCATCGCTGGCGGTCAGGTCGTAGCCCGTGGGTATGATCGGTCGCGACATGGTCTTGCTCTTCGGGCTCCGGTCCTACCGAGCCTGCCGGCACTGCGGCGGCGGATGATGTCGTTTCCACTTTGTCGTTCAAGCGGCGCGCAGGCTTCGGGGCGACCGCAGATGCGCAACCGCAGCTTGATTTAACCGCGGACTAGCGGACCGCTTAGCCATCGGGCAAGGCCGAAACGCGGCGGTCCAGCCGGTTGCCCAATTACGGTGCCGATCCGGTGCTATTTCGCCGCATGGCTGGTACGAACTCATCTCATGATCGTGCGTCGACGAATAGTTGTGAGCTAACGAATGGTTACTCTGTGAACCACACGAACCTCGACAAGTAGGCTGTCGAGCCACTAAGTAACCCAGGTTCGCACCAACAGTCACCGTGAAATAGGCCCCCGGCGGCTGTCGCCGGTGGCGGAAGCGGCCGGCTCTGCGCACCGGCGGCAGAGTGAAGACACTGCTTTTTAGGGGAGGTAAGCGTCATGACCCCCGCCGACCACGCCGTTTCGAGGGTGGAAACTGAAAATATCGATCGGCAACCGGCCGGGCTCGCGAAGCCGGTCCCGCCGCGCCAGACGCCGGGAAGCGTCGAGATCGAGGGGCTCGGTAACGAACCCGACGAGGATATTCTCGCGCCTGACGAGGAGCGCGAGCGCGAGCATTTCATCCCGATTACCCGGTTCGCGCTCATGGACCGGCTCACCATGCCCTCGGCCTGGCCGCCGGGGGAAGCCTCCGCCGCGCGGCGCTTCTTCAATTATCTCGACTATTGGCGCCACCAACGTTACGGCGCGAAGCTTCTGGAGCTTGAACAATCCTACGAACCGTTCAGCCCGGACAGCGATCTCCTGATGACGCGCAGCTTCACCGACGAAGAGCTGGGGCGGATGCAGAAGCGCATGGTGAAGGGGATCCGCGAAATCCTGACCCAGGCGAACTACAGTTCGATCGATCCGAGCGACGTGGAAAAGATCCTGACGAACGAGAGCCATTACGGTCTCGACCTGCACGTCGATTTCGAGCTTTTCGAGGAATGCCTGATCTACTATCGCGGGGCGTCCACGCGGAAAGATCAGAAGCGGACCTTGCGCAAATTCCTGCGCAAGGAGGAATTCGACGTTCCGATTTTCCAGCGACTGTTCCTGCTATTCAAGCTGAAGCCGCTGGAGGCCCGGGTCCGCGAGATCATGGAAGCCGAGAAAGTGTCGCGGCGCGAGGCCGAGCGCATGGCCAAGAAGCAGCGGGCGCATCTGCCCGCGGCGGTGGTCCCCGGCAACATCTACATGAAGCTGTTCAAGAACATCCCGCGTTCGGACGTGGAGATGATCTTCCCGAATACCGTGGTCAAATATCGTTTGTTCGACAAGATCAAGCTCGGCGGCGGCGGCTTGGTCGGTCTGGGTTCCTCTATCGCCGTGGCCGCGGGCAAGGCGGGCGCGGCGCTGACCAACCCGATCGCCGCGGTCATGGTTGTGGGCGGCCTCGGAGCCGCGGTGTTCCGTCAGGCGATGAACTTCGTCAATACCAAGCAGCGCTACATGGTGATCATGGCGCAGAACCTCTACTTCCACTCGATGGCCGACAATCGCGGCGTGATGATCAAACTGATCGACCGGGCGGCCGAGGAGGACGTGAAGGAGGAAATGCTGCTCTATTCCGTCCTGGCGAAGGAACGCGCGAACCGCCAGGATCTCAAGGCGATCGATATTGCCATCGAGCAGTATCTGAAGAGCGCTTTCGGGATCGATATCGATTTCGACCTCGAGGATGCGCTCGACCGGCTGGTCGCCGACGGTATCGTTCGCGAGGACAGCTTCGGCAATCTCGATACGCTGTCGCCCCGGGAAGCTGCGCAGCATATCGACGACAAGTGGGACCTTCTGCTCGACGAACTGCCGGATATCGATCCGCACGAAGGGGTTGAGATGGAGGTCGACAAGCTTCGCGCTGAAAACGGCTTCATGCCGAGTTCGGAGCCGGCGTCCTGATGGCCGGGTCCGACGTCCTGCAGCAAGGAAACACGAACGAAGCACCGTCCGATGCCGCCTGTACGAGTATGTCCGGCGCGCCGGCTGGCGATGGGCTTTCGGCAATCGTGCTCGATCTCGATAACCGGAACCTCGCCCGGACGCTTGCCGGAGCGATGCAGAATCTCATCGAGCCGCCGCCCGATGCGCTATCCGTTTTCGAGACGGCCGCGGGGTCAGGACTGTGGCGGGTCACGGCCTACTATGCCGACCCGCCCGACTGCGCTGGCCTGGGACAGTCGCTCGAAGCAATCACCGGCGAGAGCATTCCGGCGCCGAAGCTTGAAAGCGTTCCCGATCTCAATTGGGTCGCGCTCTCGCAAGCGGCATTGCCGCCGGTTCAGGCCGGCCGCTTCACGGTGCATGGCGCACACGACCGGCACCGCGTGCCGCAGGGGCCGAATGCGCTTCTGGTCGAGGCGGGCGAAGCTTTCGGCACGGCCCATCACGCAACGACTTACGGGTGCCTGCTTGAAATCGATCGGCTGACCCGGCGCGGGCGCTTCCAGTCGGTTCTGGACCTCGGCTGCGGCTCGGGCATCCTTGCCATCGCCGTTGCCCGTGCCGATCCCGGTGCGAGAATTCTCGCTAGCGACATCGATCCCGGTTCGGTGGCAGTGGCCGCCGAGAATGCGGCGGTCAATCGCTGCGCCGGCCGGATCCGCACGCTCCACGCCGCGGGTCTCGGCCATCCGGAGATCCGCCAGGCAGGCCGCTACGATCTTTTGATCGCGAATATCCTCGCCGGGCCGCTGATCGTGATGGCGAAGGATCTCGCGCGGGCGGTGAAGCCCGGCGGCATGCTCGTTCTTTCCGGTCTCCTGGACGATCAGGCGCGGGAAATCATCGCGACATACAACGCGGCCGGGTTCTCGCTGCTTCGCCGGACGAGCGTCGCCGGATGGTCGACGCTCGCGATGACGCGGCGAGTGGCCCGCGCTCAGATCATGTAGTTCAAACCGCTCTCACCGGCCTGGCGGATTGCAGCGATTTCGACAGCGCTGAAGCCGCGTGCGGTGAGTTCGCCGTCGGACAGGCGTGCCAGATAAGGCCGCACGAAGCCTTCAGCTTTGGCGCGGCGGCTGTTCTCAATACGCTCAAGTGCCGCGGCGAAGGCGCGCCGCAAGGCTGCGAAGGCCGGCAAGTTCTGGCTTGCAGGGCCTCTGGTGGCGCCGTGCGACGCCGTTATCGGGAAGGTTCCCATGATCATCTCCTTTGCGGAAAAGAATTCCGTTTCGCTCATGTCGTGGGTCGCTTTGCGCGACCCTTTGTTTTCATGAGGAATAATCTATGATCGGGAGGGGGCGACCGGCAGGTCCGGCGTCGCAGCGCAGCAATGCAGGGGTTGCATAGTCGGGTCGCCAGCCTGAGTTGGCGTTGCCGACCCAACGGGCCCTTGTGCTTATCAAGATCGATTTGACGCCGGGTCCCTTACCCGCTCTCCGCCAACCTATCCGTCATCCCGGTCTTATCGCCGGCTTTCCGAACCCAATCCTCAGAATGTTCCAGACCTTCGACATCCAATCCGACTCCAGCCATTCGCCCGCGCGCCTTGCCGGGTTGCGCCGGCTTATGGCCGGGAAGCGTCTCGCCGCCTACATCGTGCCGCGCACCGACGCGCACCAGGGCGAATACATCCCCGCTGCCGACGAACGTCTTTCGTTTCTCACCGCGTTCACGGGAAGCGCCGGGACCTGTGTGGTGACGGAGCGCCGCGCCGCACTTTTCGTCGACGGCCGGTACACCGTGCAGGCGGCGGCTGAGGTTGACCCGGGTGTCGTCGAGGTCGTCGCGATCGCCGAGACGAAGCCGGCTGAATGGATCGCCCGCGAGTTGCAGGAAGGGGACAAGGTCGGGTTCGATCCGCGTCTCTTTACCGTACTGCAAATCGAGGATCTGAAGGCGAAGCTGAAAAAGCGGGGGATCACGGCAAGTCCCGTTGCGGTCAATCTCGTCGACAAAGTCTGGAAAAAGGAAAAGCCGCGAGCGCCTGCATCCCCCATCGTGCCCCATGACGTCCAATTCTCGGGCCGTTTAGCCGCCGAAAAAATCGCCGATATCCAGGAAACGCTGAAAGCGGAAAAGGAAGACGCGCTCATTCTGACAACGCGCGAATCGATTGCATGGGCGTTCAATTTGCGCGGTGGTGACGTTGCCCATACGCCGGTTTTCTCCGCTTTCGCGATTATCAATCAGCGCGCGAAGCCGGAGCTTTTTGTCGATCGCGCGAAACTGACTCGGCAAGCCCGCGAGGCGTTGAAGGGCGTCGCGAAAACCTCCGATTACGAGGCGTTCTGGTCCAAGCTGGACGCTCTCAAGGAGACGGGGAAGAAAGTCCGCATCGATCCTCAGACGGCCAGCTTCGAGGTGGCGCGGCGTCTCGGCGGCGCGCGACGCATCGTGCGTGGCGCGGACCCGTGTATCGTAGCGCGGGCCGTCAAGACGCAAACTGAAATCGATGGCGCGCGGGCGGCTCACCTTCGCGACGGGGCTGCTGTCGTCCGTTTCCTTGCCTGGTTGGATGAGGCGTCGAAAGCCGGCACGGTGGATGAAATCGAAGCCGCCACACGGCTCGAGGAATTCCGGCGGGAAACGAACGAACTTCTGGAAATCAGTTTCGATACGATTTCGGGCGCGGGCGAAAACGGAGCCATTGTCCATTACCGGGTCAATTCCAAGACGAACCGCAAGCTTGAGCCGGGCACCCTTTATCTTGTGGATTCGGGCGCGCAATATCGCGACGGTACGACGGATATCACCCGTACGATCGCCATTGGCGAACCGACCGGAGAAATGCGCGACCGCTTTACGCGCGTTCTCAAGGGACATATCGCCGTGGCGACGGCAAGTTTTCCCAAAGGTACGCGAGGGCGTGAACTCGATCCATTCGCCAGACGGGCGCTGTGGGAGGCGGGCCTCGACTTCGATCACGGCACGGGTCACGGCGTCGGCAGCTATCTGTCCGTCCACGAGGGGCCGATCTCGATCTCGCGCATGGGGAATGCGGCTTTCGAACCTGGAATGATCGTTTCGAACGAGCCGGGCTACTACCGGGAGGGGCACTACGGCATCCGTATCGAGAACCTTGTGCTGGTGAAACCGGCGGCCGTTCCGCCGGATGGCGAGCGGCCGATGCTGCGGTTCGAAACGCTGACCCGGGCGCCGATCGACCGGCGGCTTATCGAGCCGGATTTGTTGTCGGCGGACGAACGTCGATGGCTCGACGAGTACCATGCCCGTGTGGTTGAGGATGTCGGACCGAAGCTCGATAAACGGACCCGGGCGTGGCTGGAAGCCGCCTGTGCGCCGCTCTAGCCGGAGATGAGCGCTTCCCAATCGTCTTCGGAGAGTACCGTTACGCCGAGCTCCCGTGCCTTTTTCAGTTTCGAGCCCGCATCGGCGCCGGCGACGACGTAATCGGTTTTCTTCGAGACCGAGCCGGCGACCTTGGCACCGAGGCGTTCGGCCTGGGCCTTCGCCTCGCTGCGGCTTTTTTTCTCGAGAGTGCCGGTGAAGACGACGGTCTTGCCGACGACGGGCGAGGCGGCGGCGGTCGCGACCGGCTCCGCGTCCTGGGGCGTGACTTCGGAAAGGAGTTCGTCGAGCACTTCGAGGTTGTGCGGCTCGGCGAAGAATTCGGCGACCGCCTCGGCGACGACGCGGCCGATTCCGTCGATGTTGTTGAGTTCGTTCCAGGCTTCGTTCGAGTCGTCGTGCGCTGCGGCGCCGGCGTTTTCCATCGCGGTGCGGAAGGCGGTGAAATTGCCGTAGGCGCGGGCGAGCACCTTGGCTGTCGTTTCGCCGACATGCCGGATGCCGAGCGCGTAGATGAAGCGATCGAGCGGCACTTCACGACGCGAATCGATGGCTGCAAACAGCTTGCCGACGGATTGCGGACCCCATCCCTCGCGGGCTTCGATGCGCTCCGATTCTCCGACTTCGGCTTCGCGGCGGGCCAATGTGAAGATGTCGGGCGGTGTTTTTATGAGCCCGTCATCGTAAAATGCGGTGATGCTTTTCTCGCCGAGCCCGTCGATGTCGAAGGCATTGCGCGAAACGAAGTGCTTCAGGCGTTCGACGCGCTGCGCAGGACAAACAAGCCCACCCGTGCAACGTCGAACGGCGTCGGTGCGGCCGGATTTCTCATCCGTTTCGCGCACGGCATGGCTGCCGCAGGCCGGGCAGAGGTTGGGAAACTCAAACGGTTTCGCGCTTTCGGGGCGCTTCTCCAGGACGACCGATACGATTTGCGGGATGACATCGCCGGCGCGCTGGACAACGACCGTGTCGCCGATGCGCACGTCCTTGCGTTTGATCTCGTCCTCGTTGTGCAAGGTGGCGTTGGAGACGACCACGCCGCCGACGGTCACGGGTTGGAGCTTGGCGACCGGCGTCAGCGAACCGGTGCGGCCGACCTGGATCTCGATATCGTTGAGAACGGTCGTTGCCTTCTCGGCGGGAAACTTGTGCGCGATCGCCCAACGGGGGGCGCGAGAGACGAACCCCAGCCGTTCCTGAAAATCGAGTCGGTCGACCTTGTAGACGATGCCGTCGATGTCATAACCGAGTCCGGCGCGCTTCTTTTCGAGTTCCTCGTAGTAGGCCATCAATTCGTCGGCGCTCGTGTAGACCCGCATCTCCGGATTGACCGGCAGGCCCCAGTCCTTGAATTTCGCCATCACATCGGATTGCGTCTCGGCCGGAAGCGTATCGGCGTGGCCCCATCCGTAAGCGAAGAACCGCAGCGGCCGCCGGGCGGTGACCTCCGGATCGAGCTGGCGAAGGGAACCGGCGGCGGCATTGCGCGGATTGGCGAAGACCTTGTTGCCGGCGGCTTCCTGCTCCGCGTTCAGCTTGCGGAAGTCGTCGCCGGCCATGAAGATTTCGCCCCGGATGTCGATCGAGGCGGGCCAATCCCCGCCCTTCAGCGCATTGGGAATCTCGTTCATCGTTCGCACGTTGGCGGTGACGTTCTCGCCTTCGCTGCCGTCGCCGCGCGTGGCGGCCTCGACGAGACGGCCGTTGTCGTAGCGCAGCGATATCGACAGGCCGTCGATCTTCGGTTCGGCGGTCATCGCCACGGGTTCGTTCTCGCCGAGGCTCAGGAAGCGCCGGATGCGGGCGACGAACTCGCGGACGTCGGCCTCGTCGAAGGCGTTGCCGAGCGAGAGCATCCCAACGCGATGGCGGACCTTGCCGAAGCCTTCAACCGGCGCAGCGCCGACCTTTTCCGAAGGGCTGTCCTCGCGCTTGAGATCGGGAAAGCGTGCTTCTATGGCCTCGTTCCGCTTGCGCAAGGCGTCGTATTCGGCATCGGTGATCTCGGGCGCGTCCGCGCGGTGGTAGAACTCGTCATGGCGGGCGATCTCGGCGGCCAGGCGCCTGAGTTCAGCGGCGGCCTGCTCCCGGTCGAGATCGTCCACATCCAGCCGTCCAGTGTCTGCCTTGCTTTTTGCCATCACCGTTCCGCGCGTGTTGCTTCGTCGCTGGCCGTTCCATACCGCTTTGCGCCTGGCGGACGAATGCTAACTGGCGCGGAATCAACAGGTTTAGGCGGTTCGCGATGACGAGAACGCGACCGGCCTATAGGGCGCACCGATGGCGTGCGCGCCGGTTTCGGCCTGCGTCCCGACGCAACGGCTATTCGAAACCGAAAATCTGTTTGGTCAGCGATTTCGGCTTAGGCTGCGCCTTTCGTCTCGGCCGTGGGCGCGTCTTGCGTGTCTGGGGTGGCGGCTGCAGCGTCGTCGTCGGCAAGCCGTCGGTTGCCCCGTCGGTTGGCAGCGCGGTCGAGCCTTGTGGCCCCGGCGATCCCTGCGGCCGCTCAGCCGGCTGCGGCTCTGGCGCCCAGCCGTCGCGTGCCGGGCTGTTGGCGCCGGGTGCTCTGGGAGGCGCCTCGCCGCGGGCGGCCGCGGCAGCCGCAGCAGCGGCGGCGCGTTCGGCCTCAATGCGCTGACTCTCCAATTCGCGCTGGCGTTCGCGCTCACGCTGGCGGGCGGCGGCCTCCTCATCGAGCTTACGCAGCCGTTCCAGTTCCTTGACGTTGCGCTCCATCTTGCGGACGGCGAGTTCGCGCTCCAGCGCATCGGTGGTGAACTGGCTTTCCATCGCACCGAGCTTCGCCAGCGGTCCGACGCGAACGACCGAAACCGGCGGCCATGCCCTGCCACCCTTGGGATCGGTTGCGACGACCTGCCAATCGCTGTCGAGAACGAGCGAACCGAGGTCGAGGGTGGCCGTCATGCGCGCCTTGTCTAATTCGCCGAGCTTCACGTCGATCGGCGTCAGGCGGATGCCGCCGTCTACGATGGAAAGCTCTGCGGTCTCCTTGCCGAGGGGTAGCCGTTCGTTTCCGGCTGTCGCCGCGAGAGTGGCCCGCAGCGCCGAGCCGTCGATTTCGTCCCCGGTGAGTGCTTCTTCGGCGGCACGTCTCACTTCGAGCGGCGTCAATGCCGCGATTTGCGCGTTCCGCAAGGTCAGCGTGCCGGAACCGGACGTCACGGGGATGAGGCCGCGCGGGGTGAGTCCGCTGCCCTTGAAGCCGAGTTTAAGATCGGCCTGTCCCGAGCCGAGCGGTGGCGCGGGGATGGAGCGGTCGAGGGGGAAGCGGCCGAGTTCAATGCCGCTAAGTGCGACGTTGCCTTCCACCGACGCGCCGGCGGGCTTCTTCTGCAAGGCGAGTTCGGCGGTGAAATCCCCACCCAAGGCTTTTGCCTTGTCGATCCCGACTGAAAGGCTGCCGGGCGACAGACGGAATACGGCGTGGGCGCCAGCAACTTCCCAGCCGTCGTGCAGAATGAGGGTGCCAGTTTCGACGTTGATTTCGCCCTTCACGTTCTGCAACGGCGAGAAGTCGAACGCCCGGTCAGAAAAAACGGTCGGGGCTAACTGCTCGGGGCTCGCGTCGGCGCGAACTTCACCGCTCACGTTGGCGGCGGCGACGCGAGTCGGCGAAGCGACCGCCGCCGTCGACTGACCGCCGGAGAGGAGACCGCCGAGGAGAGTCGCGAGATCGATCCGGTCCGTTTTCAATCTGGCGTCGATTGCCGCGATGCCATCTTCCTCGCTGAGCGAGAAACGGCCGGCGACACGAGAGCCGGCAAAGAGCGCATCGCGCGGGGAAAGGTCGAGGCGACCGGGCTTCCAAGTGACGTCGGCGAGACCGTCGAAGGGGACGTTGCCGAAGCTTCCGGGAAGGTCGATCCCGGCAGCGGCCAACAGGCCGCTGGAGTCGGAGGCCTTGAGCTGCAATTCGCCTTCGACGGCGGCGAACGTGCGCCCCTCGAAGCGGGCCTTGCCGTCGAAGACCAGTCCGACGGGTCGGCTCTCCACGGTCGCCAGCGCGAGAAGCCCTGTCTGCGGAATGCCGGCGGCCTTGAGCAGCAGCGTTCCTGCGGCGTTTTCCTGAGCCTCTGCCTTGGCCGGGCGCCGAACCTTAGGGCCGCCGAGGCTGGCCATAATTTCGGCCACGTCCGGGACGTCGGAGCGCACGATGAGATCGACCGGTTTGACACTCCAGCCGGAAAGGCCGCCGTCGAGTTCGACGCGCCCTTCGACGCGGCCACCGAGCGCGGTGCCGTTGAAGATGAAGTCGGCGGCTTCCGGCTGGCGCTGACCCAGCGCGGCGCGGCCGGCGAGTCGGATCGGCGCCAGCGCGGCGATACGGTCACGGTCGTCGGGGGAGGTCTTGCTGCCGGAAACGGCTTCGGCGAGTTGCCACGCCGCCGTTCGGTCTTCCGCGGCGACGAGATAATTGACGCGCCCCTTGGGACGCTTGCCCGAGACATCGACTTCGCCATCGACGTCCACACGCAAGCCTTCAGCTGTCGTGAGCGCCAGTCGTTCAACGTCCATGCGGCCGGACTTGATTTCGAGCTTGGCGTTCACTTCGCTGAGCGTAGTTTCGCCGTCGACGAGGCGGCCGGCCCTGAGGTCGAGCTGTAGCGCGCGGTCGTCCTTCGATAACCAGCCGGGAAGGAAATCCCGCGGCGACCGGTCCGTTTGGGCGTTGTTATTTTCGCTGCTTTCGGCAGGTCCGGAGAAGAGAGACAAGGCCGCCGGCATATCGAGTTTACCGAGGCCGAACCAACGGGTGTCGATCTCGTAGCCTTCCGCGTCGATCTGGAGCATCGGCTTTTCGGCATCGTCCCAGACGAGGCTGCCGCGCACCGGCAGACCGGAGAATTCGGCGGTTGCCTGGCGCAGCATGACGCGCTTGGTTCCCAGCCGCATCCGGCCGGCGACCGAGAAGGGGCCGTCGCTGATCGTCGATTTCAGTTCGCTGTCGGCGACGCCCCACTGAATGACGCGTGCCGCACTCACGCCGCCGAGAAAGAGTTCGCCGTCGAAAACCGGTTCGCCTTCGAAAGCTTCGACTTGGCCGGAGAAGTTCAATCGGGCGCCACCTGGAAGAACGGCCCGCAGCGTCTGCAGGCGAAGAGCGCCGCCGGTGCGCTCCATGGCAATGACGAGACCGCTGACGCGGTCGCGACCGAAGTTGACCTGATCGATCTCCAAGAGCGAACTGACGTCGGTCTGACCGGGGAAAACATCGAGCAGGCTTGCCACAAGGCGCCGGGCGGTGGGCAAGGGAACGACGCCCGCCTTCTGTTCGCCACCTGCCTCGTCCTGGGCCGCTGCCGGGTCGGCGGCTCGGTCCAGCAAAAGGTCGATGTCCAACCAACGCGAACCCAGCACGAGCTCGACCTTGTGGCGGCGGGCCCAGTGCGCCGTCAGTTCGCCGGTGATGATCTGCGGCTGGTCGAACTGGTCGAACGAAATCGTCAGCCCCTCAAGCTTGAGGGCGCTGGCGTCGGCCTTCGCCTGCGTGCGGACTTCGGCGAGTAGTGGCGGAGCCGGTTGTCGTGCGCTGTCCCGCCCGCCTGGATCCGGCGTTTCAAGCGCGAACCGGGAGATAAGTTCGCCGCTGACGGATGGGCGGACGAGGAAGTCGCGTACCTGACCGTCGAAGCGGTGTTCGCTCTTGCGCTCCGGGCTGCGGATACGGGAGGTAAGGCGGAACGAGCCGTTCTCGCCAGCCTCGGTTGTGGCGAGGCGTAACTCGGACTTGCGGCCGCCAACGGCGGCTTCGCCGAGGAACGTATAGGGCCCTTCCAGCGCCTGCGCCGTCAGTTCGCCGGAGATGCTCTCGACGCGGGTGAGCTCGCCGCCCTCTTCGAGCGCGTAGATAAGGGTGCCGTTGTTGATGGTGACGGAATCGAGTTTCACGCCCGAGGGGACGAAGGGCAGCGACTTCAGATCCATCAGCGAGCGCCAGTTGCCGTAACCTTCCCGGTCGCTCGCCAGGGCCAGAACGGGGTTGTCGAGTTCCACCTTGTTTGCTTCGAAGGCGCCCTTGAGCAGCGGTGGAACGGCGAGCCACATCTTGAAGCTGTCGGTCTTGAACAGGGGCTGACCGGCCAGGCCGGTCGTGTCGGCGATGCGCAGGTTTTCGAAAAGCACGTAGGGGGCCGGCAGCAGGCGCACGTTGACATTGCCGCCGACGCGGACCCGGCGACCGAGGAGCCGGCTCGCCTCCTCTTCGAAGACGCCGCGGTAGCTGTTCCAGTCGACGAAGTGCGGGCCAGCGAACAACAGTGCCAGGACAGCGATCAGTAAACCGCCGAGCCACATCAGAAACGTGTTCAACCGCGCCTCCCGTCCGTGATTACGTCCGATCCCACCGTGCAGCTTCCCCCCTCAGGCGCCACGATTGCAGGTCTTGCAGGTCGTGAATCGTGTTCCGTCGGCGTGCGGCCAATTGGCGGCAGCCTCTGCCAATGGCAAACTTATCGCATAACGTGGACGGGATTGGGACCGCCTTTTTGCTTTGCAGCAGAACGGCAGTGGGGCATCGACCCTGTGGACTCACGGCAGGTGCAGGGCGTGCTTCAGGGCGTCCAGCGTCTCGGCACTCGAAGACGGAGACCAATAAGAAGCCGATGCAGGAGCCGACCAACGCAACGCCCGTCAAATCGGACACTTCAACCGGGGCGACAGGCGATGAAAGTGCGGCAGAAGCGGCGGCGCAGGATCGGGCGACGGCGAATGACCGCCCGTCGGCCAGCGGCCGTTGGCGGGCATGGTGGATGGCGCAGCGGCGCACCGCGCTTGAGTTGCTCGACGCCCGCTTCGGCGTCAACGTCCGGGATTTTCTCACCGATCGTCAGCCGCTGATCTGGCTTCTGGCGCTGATCATCAGTGTGCTGGTCGGCTATGCGTCGCTCGGGTTCCGCTGGCTGATCGGCGGTGTGCAGCTCCTCTGGCTGGGTACGAGCAGCGAAAAGGTGGCCTCGGCGGCAGCAGCGCTCGATTGGTGGGTTGTCCTCTTGGCGCCGGCGCTGGGTGGCGTCGTGGTCGGGCTCTTGTTGACGCGATTCATGCCGGGCCGCCGGGCGCACGGCGTTGCCGACGTGATCGAGGCGCGCGCGCTGCACAATTCGCATATCGATCCCAAGGTCGGATTCCTGAGCGCGGCTCTTTCCGCGATTTCCATCGGTTCGGGCGCAAGTGTCGGCCGGGAGGGGCCGATCGTTCATCTGGGCGCGACGATCGCGGCCCTTCTCGAGAACCGCTTCAAGCTCTCGCCGGGCGCGCGCCGCACCCTTCTGGCGTGCGGCGTGGCCGCGGCGGTCTCGGCCTCGTTCAATGCGCCCATCGCGGGCGTGCTGTTCGCTCACGAAGTCATTCTTACCCACTACGCGTTCCGGGCTCTGGTGCCGACCGTTATCGCCAGCGTCACCGCCGCCGTGATCGCCCGGCTTCATCTGGGCGAAGACGTCGCTTTCCTTATCCCCGAGTACTCGATCACATCCTACTGGGAGTTCCCTGCCTTCGCGCTATTGGGGGTCACCTGCGCCGTGGTGGCGATCATCTTCGAGGTGGCGCTGATGGCCACCGACCGACTGTCCTGGCGTTTCGAAATGCCGCTTTGGCTGCGAACCGGGCTTGGCGGTCTATGCGTGGGTGCGATTGCCGTTTTCTTCCCGCAGGTGCTCGGTGTCGGTTACGAGGCAACGAACGAGGCGCTTCTGCGCGAGCTTCCGCTGACGCTGCTGTTATCCCTGATCGTTGCGAAAACGGCGGCGACCGCCATCTCACTGGCCTGCCGTTTCGCCGGCGGCATCTTCTCGCCGTCGCTCTATCTGGGGGCGATGACGGGTTCTGCGTTCGGTCTGATCGCGACGTCGGTGTTCCCCGATTTCGGTTCGAGCCAGGGGCTGTACGCCATTCTGGGAATGGGGGCTGTCGCCGCCAGCGTGCTGGGCGCACCGCTTTCGACGACGATGATCGTGTTCGAGCTGACCGGCGGTTACACGATGACGATTGCCTTGTTGCTGACCGTTTCGATTGCGGTCGGGCTGACGCAGGCGTTCCTGGGCCATTCGTTGTTCTACTGGCAGTTGGGGCGGCGCGGACTGTTCCTGCAGGAAGGGCCGCATAAATCGATCCAGCGCAGGCTCAAGGTCGACGACTTTTATGCGCCTGTTTCGACGGACGATGAGCCGATCAACATTACCGACAGCACGACGCCGTGGTTGATGACGACGGATACGCTGGAACGGGCGTTACGTGAATTCGACCGCTCCGGAGAGCCGAGGATCGCAGTCGTCTCAGCATCGGATCCGACACTGGTTATCGGTCACGCCGACCGCCTGAAGGCGCTCAATTTGTTCAACAAGGCGTTGATCGATGCGGCGGTGGAGGAACATCGCTGAAGGCGGGAAAGGGCAGGCACCTGCGGCAGCGCTGGGTGCAACGACGTTCGGGGGGGCGGCGGCGCGGAACCCTACTTCTTGCGGAAAGCGTCCAGGCTGACGATTTCAGCTCCGGCGTTTTCTTTCTCGCGCTCGGGTTCTTCGTTCGCCGGTGCGTCCGGCTCGGCGCTTTCCTCGGTAGCGGCCTCGCCGCTTTCGCCGTTGTCAGACGCCGGGTGGGCGGTTCCGTTCGGCTGTGGACGGCCGAGGTGGGCGATCGTGCCTTCCGTGCCGAACCGGCCATTGGAGGCCGAGCCGTGATCGGGTTCAGCGAAGTTCTGATCGAGGGAGCTGACCGACATGTCGACAGTGTCGGCGTTGAATTCGGGCTCTTCGAATTGCAGGCCGTAACGCACCGACGGGTCGAAAAAGACCTTGATGGCGGAAAACGGAACCACGACGCGCTCGGGAATACCGTCGAACGTCAGCTTCACTTCAAAGCGTTCGTCGGAAACGGAGAGATCCCAGAAACGGTGCTGCAGCACGATCGTCATCTCGTTGGGATACTTCTCGCGCAGGCGCTTGGAGATCGAGACGCCGGGCGCGTTGGTGTCGAACGAAATGTAAAAGTGGTGCTCGCCTGGAAGGCCCGACTTCGCCGTGCGCTGAAGGACGGTCCGGACGAGCCCGCGCATGGCGTCCTGCGCCAGGGCCTCATAGTCGATCATGGACTCGTTCGTCATCCTCTACCGCGTGTCGAATTCGTATCGGCCAGACCGGCCGGCACAGTCGTTAGCCAGCATGCAGCATTACCAACTGCCAGCGTAAACGTTCCTTAACATCAGACTTTTCGGCGAATCCCCGTGGCGGGTCAAGTCCGATCAGGCCGCGGAGCTAAAGTGGAGGGCTTCTGTTGCCCGGTGCCCTCCGAAACCGCGCCTTACCTGGCTAGAGGCAAGGGCTTGAAGTAGGGATTTCGCACTGCGTTACGCAGCGAGAGCACCCTCAGCATAGTTGTCATTTGCAACTATTGAGACGGCCCGATAACGGCGGAACCATGCCGAGCGAAAGCAAAACCCTTTACACCCTCGTCGATCCTATTTCGCCCCCATCAAATGCCCGCCGCGGTTCGCGAAAGTGACGGGCATTTGGTGGAGGCGCCGGGTACCGCCCCCGGGTCCGATAGGCTTATTACGGCCGCGTTTATCGCCATAGCCGGCGTGAACCGGCACTACAGAATATAGGCGGTGAGCGTGTGAAAAAAAAGAGTGGCGAGCAAAAGGGTTGTGGTTTGTCGCCGGGTGCGATGTTTCAGCGCCGGCCGTACCCAACGACTATACGTCGCCGGCGGTCGAGATGTGCAGAACCTTGCCGCAATGCTTGCAGTGGACGGCATCGGCGTCGTGCCGGTTCAGGCCGCAGTCGGGGCATTCGTAAACGACCCGGCTCGGCCGGAAGATCGTCTGCACGAGCCGCAAGAACAAGGCGACCCCCAGGAGCAGAATGATCACGGTCAAAAGCCGGCCCGACGTGCCCTGAAGGGTGATGTCGCCGAAGCCGGTGGTGGTGAGCGCCGTGACCGTAAAATAGAGCGCGTCGACATAGTTATTGATCGACGGGTTGGTGTTCACCTGCATGACGAAGACGAGCGCGGTCATCACGAACAAAAAGACGCCGAGGTTGACCGTGGACTGGATCACTTCCTCGTTGCGGCGAAAGAACGTGAACTGCTCGCGCAGATCGGCGAGCACCCGATAGGAATGCAGGAGCCGCAAGGCGCGCAACACCCGCAGGAACAGGAAATTACCCAGGAGGGCCGGGAGCAGGAGGGTCACGATGACGATGATATCGGCCCAGGTCGTGAACTGCAGGGCGAAGCGTTTGCGGTCGTAGGCGATCCACCAGCGAACGGCCAAGTCAACGGCGATAATGGCGGCGAGCACGACATCGACGATCAGCACCCATGTCGACGGTGCGGAAATGGAAGTTGCGACGAAGAAAAAGATGGTCGCGATGTCGAACGCCAAGAGTGCGAAGCGGAACCGTCGCGAGACCCTGCCTTTACCGTGATAGAGATCGCGCAGCCGGGTGCGCAGCGAATGCGTTGTGCCGTTTACGTCGTCGTGCGAAGCCATGGTTGCGCCCCAGAAGTCATTAGCCGGGCGTGAGTTGCCGAGCAGAGAGGTGAGATGTCAACCTTTGCGATCGATCCTGGCGGGGCCGCCGCGCCGCGATACCGGGCCGAAACGAACTGGCCGCCGGTGCGCGCCGTGCTTACGGGCATGGCTATCATGCTCGTTTCGCTTGCCACCGCGCTGGGGGCGGTCGTGCTCTATGCGGCCTCGTTACAGGACTTCGATATCCTGGCCGAGGGCGAAGAGATGCCGATGGGCATCCTGTTGTTCTCGCAACTGTTGATGCAGGCCCTGACGGTCCTGTTGGTGCTGTGGGTTGCCGGCTGGTTCGGCAGTAGCCGGCGGGGGACGCTGTCGCTCCATCCGATGCCGCATGGGGCGTGGGACATCGCGAAGGGTTTCTTGATCCTGGTGGTCGTCTCGGGCGCGTTCACGGTTTTTGCGATGAACTTCGCCCGCGAGGACATCCGCCGCGATCTGGAGACGATCTGGCCCCTGATGCGCGGCGAATACTGGTGGCTGATGGCGATCATCGCGATTATCGGCGCGCCGCTTTCCGAGGAACTTTTGTTTCGCGGGTTCCTGCAGTCGGCGCTGGCCAAGCCTATCGGTTTCTGGGCGGCGGCCTTGATCACCAACACAAGTTGGGCGGCGCTTCACGCGGACTACACCTTTACCGGGCTCGTCGATGTCTTCATCGCCGGGGCGGTGTTCACCTATCTGTTGTGGCGCACCGGCAGCCTTTGGGTCCCCATCTTCTGCCACGGTCTTTACAACGGGACGATCTTCCTCGTTCTCTGGCTTGTCGAAGGGCCCGAAGTGCTGCTTGGGCCGCCAGTTTAAATGCGGGCTGGCGAGGCGGCTGTGGGTAAACTCGGTGGAGCGGCTTCCGGCCTCCGCGCGCCTTTTGGGGTGTGAGAATCGAAGTAAGGTCAAGGCATGCAACAATACCTCGACCTCATGCGCCGGGTTCGCGATACGGGCGCGAAAAAGTCCGACCGTACCGGCACCGGGACGCTCAGTGTCTTCGGTCACCAGATGCGCTTCGATCTGGATGACGGTTTTCCGCTCGTCACCACAAAGAAGCTGCATCTCAAATCGATCATTCACGAACTGATCTGGTTTCTGAACGGCGACACCAATACCGGTTATCTCAAGCGTCACGGCGTTTCGATCTGGGATGAGTGGGCCGACGAGAACGGCGACCTGGGTCCCGTCTACGGCAAGCAGTGGCGCTCCTGGCCGACGCCCGATGGAGCGGCTCTCGACCAAATAAGCGAAGTGGTGGAGACCCTGCGGCGCGATCCCGACAGCCGCCGCATGATTGTCTCGGCCTGGAACCCGGCGGACATCCCCGACATGGCGCTGGCGCCCTGCCACTGCCTGTTCCAGTTCTATGTCGCCGACGGGCGGCTTTCATGCCAGCTCTACCAACGCTCTGCGGACGTTTTCCTGGGTGTGCCGTTCAACATCGCGTCATATGCGCTCCTGACGATGATGATGGCGCAGGTGACGGGCCTCCGGCCGGGCGAATTCGTCCATACCTTGGGGGACGCACACCTCTACCTGAACCATCTGGAGCAGGCGGAGATGCAGCTTTCGCGGCAGCCGCGCCCGCTGCCTACGATGCACATCGACCCGAAGGTCAAGTCGATCTTCGGCTTCCGCTTCGAGGACTTCCGGCTGGAAGGCTACGACCCGCATCCGCATATCTCCGCGCCTGTCGCGGTTTAGGGACGCCCTCGACCAAAGACGGGAGCAAACCTGAAGCAATTCGCCTCGACAATGCCGCGAAGCTCGCTTACGCCGCGCCCGGACGGTCCGTCCAGTGACTGACCGAGTTGTTCCGCGCACGGGGTGTTCGAATGTTTTCTCTCATGAGGTTGCTGCTCACGGTGGCGGGCGTTGCGGTGTTGCTGACCGGTTGCGCGACAATTACCAAGGGCACGACGCAGGTGGTTGCGATCACGACCCCGGGCGTGGAGGGCGCAACATGCACTTTGACCTCCGGCGGCATCGGATCGAAAGTGGTAACGACACCGGCGACGTTGACGCTGGAGAAGAGCCAAGAGAGCATCAACGTCGTTTGCACCAAGGCGTGCTACCAGGATGCAGTGGGTGTCATTCCTGCGCATGGCGAAGCAATGGCTGCCGGAAACGTGGTGGCCGGCGGGTTGATCGGTCTGGGCGTCGATGCCGCTACGGGAGCCTTGTACAAATACAATGATAGCAATCAGTTCCCCATGTTCCCGGTTGCCGGCTGCAAGGTCTGATGTTTGCAGGTCCGCGGAGGACGGCGGCGGCGGGGGAGCGACGGATAGCGTTGTCATCGCTTTTGTGGTCGCGGTCGCGGAAAACGGCGTCATCGGAAAGGACGGCGGTTTGCCCTGGCGGCTGTCCTCCGACCTCAAGATGTTCAGGCGCATGACCTTGGGGAAGCCGGTCGTCATGGGACGGCGCACCTGGGAGTCGCTACCAAAGAAGCCGCTCGATCAGCGTGCCAACATCGTCGTCACGCGTACGCCGGGGTTTGTTGCCGAGGGCGCCGAGGTCGTCGCCGATCCCGACGAGGCTGTGCAACTCGGACAGCGGCTTGCACGGGAATGCGGAGCCGACGAGATCGCGGTCATCGGCGGCGCTGCACTCTACGAGGCTTTGCTGGGTAAGGCCGGGCGGATCTACTGGACCACCGTTCACGGGTCGCCGGAAGGCGATACAACGTTCCCCGACTTCGATCTGGACGGCTGGCGTGTCGTGCGGGAGGAGGCCCTGCCGCAAGGCGAGCGCGACGATTTCGCTGCCACGCTCAAGGTGCTCGAGCGCCAAGGGTGATGCACTATTGCGCTGTGTTGCCGTGGGCGTCTTGCCGGTCGCTTGCCCCTGCAATCCGCCCGTCATTACCGATCCGTACACTTGAACACCCGATGCTGGTCACCAAATCCACGGAGGACGGTTTGCGGTTGCACCGCAGTGTCCTATAACGCGCAGCATCCATGGGGCCTCCCAAGCCCCGATCCATTCGTCAGGCGCGCCGAACAACCTTCTCGTTCAAACGCCTGAAGAGACTTCCCGGAAAAATCGAGGCGAGACTTCACGTATGCCCTGGAACAATCAAAACGGCGGCGGCGGTTGGAAGAGCGGCGGCGGCAACAACGGCGGTCCGTGGGGACAAGGCCCTTGGGGCCAAGGCGGCGGCGGCCAGGGTGGCGGCGGCGGTGGTGGGGGCGGCAATCAGCCCGACCTCGAGGAAATCCTCAAACGCAGCCAGGATCGCATGCGTCAGGCGATGCCGTCGGGCGGTATGCCGGGTCCGCTGCTTCTGCTTCTCGCGATGATCGGTCTGGCGGTTGTCGGCTTCTACGCATTCACGTTCACGGTCAAGCCGGACGAACTCGGTGTCGTCCTGCGATTCGGCAAGTATGACCGGCAGGTCGATCCGGGCCTGAACTTCCGCCTTCCCTACCCGATCGAGGAAGTCCTCAAGCCGTCGGTTACCCGCGAAAACCGGGTCGAGGTCGGTTTGATCTCTCCGGGAGGCCGGGGCGGCCTCAATCGCGATGTGCCGCAGGAAAGTCTTATGCTGACCGGCGACGAGAACATCGTCGACGTCGACTTCGTGGTGATCTGGCGAATCAAGTCGGAGGAGCAGGATGAGGCGCTCAATCAGGCTGGCGTCGAGAAGTTCCTGTTCAACATCCAGAACCCCGAGCAGACCGTGAAGTCCGTGGCCGAAAGCGCGATGCGCGAGATTGTCGGCCAAAAGGATATCCAGCCGATCCTGACGGCGGAGCGCCAAAGCATCGAAATCGCCGTTCGCGAACTGATGCAGACGACGCTCGACAGCTACAACGCCGGTATCAAGATCGTTCGCGTTCAGATGCAGAAGGTCGACCCGCCGAGCAAGGTCATCGATTCCTTCCGCGACGTTCAGGCTGCGAAGGCCGACCAGGAGCGTATTCAGAACGAAGCGCGCGCCTACGCCAACAAGGTTGTTCCGGAAGCGCGCGGTGAAGCCGAGCGAATCCTGCAGCGGGCGGAAGCCTACAAGGAACAGACCGTGCAGGAGGCGATCGGTCAGGCTTCCCGCTTCGAAAAGGTGTTCGAGGAATACGCCAAAGCGCCGGACGTCACGCGCAAGCGCATCTTCCTAGAGACCATGGAGCGCGTCTTCACGGATACCGACAAGATCATTCTCGACAGCAGTTCCGGCAACGGCGGTTCGGGCGTCGTCCCCTATCTGCCGCTCGACCAGCTCCGCAACCGTTCGAATTCCGCAGGAGAGCGCTGAGACATGCGAACCTTCATGGCGATTGTCATCATTCTGGCCGGCATTGCCGCCGTTGGCGTCTACCTGTCGGCCTTCATCGTGCGTCAGACGGAGCAGGCGATTCTGCTGCAGTTCGGCGAGGTCAAGAAAATCGTTAACGCCTATGACGTGGACGACGAAGGGCAAGTCGTGAACAACGCCGGCCTCAACTGGAAGTATCCCGTCATCCAGGAGGTGGTGTATTACGATAAGCGGATCCTCGACCTGGACTCGCAGCCGCTCGAAGTCATCGTTTCCGACCAGAAGCGCCTCGTCGTCGATGCCTTCGTTCGCTACCGCATCACCAATCCACTCAAGTTCTACCAGACCGTGCGTAATGAACTGACGGCCCGCTCCCGTCTTGGGAACGTGCTCGAAGCCTCGGTGCGTAGCGTACTGGGTGCCGCGACCTTCCAGGATGTGGTCCGCGACCGCCGCGATGCGCTGATGCAAACCATCCGCGATCAGGTAAACAGCGAAGCCAAAACGCTGGGCATCTCGATCATCGACGTTCGGATCAAGCGCGCGGACCTGCCAGAAGCCAACTCGGAAGCCATTTACGCGCGGATGCAAACCGAGCGTCAGCGCGAAGCCACCGAGATTCGTTCGGAAGGTAACGCGCAGGCAAACCGCATCAAGGCAACCGCTGACCGTCAGGCAACCGTGATCAAGGCGGAAGCCACGAAGAAGGGCGAGCAGTTGCGCGGTGAAGGCGACGCGGAACGCAACCGCATCTTCGCCGAGGCATTCGGCCGGGATCCGGACTTCTTCGCGTTTTACCGTTCGATGCAGGCTTACGAGAATGCGCTTGCGTCGAAGGATACGCGCCTCGTGATCTCGCCGAACTCCGAGTTCTTCCAGTACTTCGGCAGCGGTACGGAAGGTGGCCGGAACGGCAACCGGAGTCCGGCGGCTGGCGCGGGCCAGTAAGGCGCTCTTTGTCCTCCAGCCCCTTTCGTTTCGAGACAGGGCTGGAGGATACACGCCCTACGCGCGGTCACTGCCTGCCGTCGCTCGCTCTCTGCGTGTCGGTTGCCGGTGACGAGAAAAGCGATGCCGGAGCGCGGCGTGGTGCTCCGGTCGCGCTTCGGGCGTTTGCGCCCGGCGGCGCAAATGCTCAACAAGCCGGAGTTCGATGGGTGTACGATCTGATCGTCGCTTTGGGGCTCGTCCTCGTGATCGAGGGGCTGTTGTGGGCTCTGGCGCCCGACACGGGCCGGCGGCTTCTTGAAATGGCGAAGGATACGCCGAATGCTTCGCTGCAACAGGCCGGGTGGATGGCGGTCGCTCTCGGGCTTTTGATCGTATGGATCGTGCGCGGCTGAAATTACGCCCCGCGAACCGCCCTCAACACGTCGGCGTTGCGTTTTGCCAAGCGACTTGATCTCATTGGTGTCGCTTTCGAGCGCTGAATGGCCGATGGTCGGCGATCGCGTTCAAGACCAAGCTCTTACCGGAGACCTCGATGCCAAGTCTCAATATCCGCGCCCTGCGGCCGCTATCGGCGGTTTTTGGACTGCTCGTATTATTCTTTGTTGCCACGCCGCTCGTTTATCCCGCCTTCGCCCAGCTCATGGGAACCAACGGTCCGAAAAGCGTTGCGCCGACCGCCAAGAAGCTGATCCCGGCTGTCGTGAATATTTCGACCAGCCAGGTCTCCAAGGGGCCGAAGGGGATGCCGCTTCCCGATGTTCCCGAAGGCGCCCCGTTCGAGAAATTCTTCGACGATTTCTTCGAGAAAAACGGCGAGGACCCGTCGGTGGGCCGGAAGGTGTCGTCCCTAGGCTCCGGTTTCGTCATCAACGGCAAGGAAGGCCTCGTGGTCACCAATAATCATGTGATCCTCGAGGCCGACGAGATCTTCGTCAATTTCTCGGATGGCTCCAAGCTCAAGGTCGAAAAGGTTCTCGGCCGCGACACCAAGACCGACCTCGCGCTTCTCAAGGTCTCGCCGAAGGAACCGCTGAGCGAAGTGCGTTTCGGATCGTCGGCGAAAATGGAAGTCGGCGACTGGGTGATGGCGATTGGCAACCCGTTCGGCTTGGGCGGATCGGTCACGGTCGGGATCATCTCGGCGAAAGAGCGCGATATCAACTCCGGACCCTATGACGACTATCTGCAGACCGACGCGGCCATCAACAAGGGCAACTCGGGCGGGCCGCTGTTCAACATGGACGGTGAGGTGATCGGTGTGAATACAGCGATCATTTCGCCGACGGGCGGCTCGATCGGCATCGGCTTCGCCGTCCCCTCGGATACCGCGCTGCGCGTCATCGAACAGCTTCGCCTCTACGGCGAGACGCGCCGCGGCTGGCTTGGTGTGCGCATCCAGTCGATCAGCGAAGATATCGCGAATAGCCTGAAGGTGCCGGAGAACTCCGGGGCATTGGTCGCGCTTGTCGAAAAAGGAAGTCCGGCCGACAAGGCGGGTATCGAGGAAAGCGATGTAATCGTTACGTTCGATGGCAAGGCCGTGGATAGTATGCGCGCCTTGCCGCGTATCGTCGCTCAGACCGCCATCGGCAGCACGGTGCCCGTCGAAGTCGTGCGCGATGGGGAACGCAAGACGCTGCAGGTCGAGGTCGGACGTCTCAACGAAGGTTCTGAGGGCGACGCGCCGGCAGCTCCAGCAGCACCATCGGGAAAAAGCGACGGCGACGAGAAAGACGAGACCGACGATCGCGGCCAGCAACAAGGCCTTCCCGGCGTTACGGTCGGTGCACTGGATGATGCGGCGCGGCAGCAGAATGGCATCGCCGCAGACGTTGCCGGTGTCGTGGTGACGGCCGTCGAAGACGGCAGCGCGGCGGCGCGCAAGAACATCAAGGCGGGCGATGTCATTCTGGAAGTTGCCAATACTCCGGTTTCCGACGTGGCAAGTTACGAGAAGGCGATTGCTGCCGCCCGTGCCCGTACCGGAGGAAGCCGTCCGATCCTGGTCGGACTGAAAAGCGATGGTCCCACCGGTATTCGAATGGTGGCGGTGCCGGTGCGCTGAAGATGAAGCGGAAAGGGCTGCCAAGGCTGTGCGGCGTATCGCGTTGGTGTGACCGCGCATAATGAAACGCGGGTGAACGAAAGAGTAAGCGGGGACAGATGGCGAAACGGGTGGGAACGTTCGAGAGCTTCGCGCGGCACTTCGTGCCGGTTCACCGGGACGGGCACAAGTTTCTGGGGATCGGCGCGCTCGTCACGCTGGTCGCGTTTCTCATTTCAACGTCGCTGGGTCTCATCGCGGCGCTGGCGACTCTCTATATCGGCTACTTCTTCCGAGATCCCGACCGGGTCACGCAACTTCGCGACGGCTTGGTGGTCGCGGCGTCCGATGGCGAAGTCGCCGAGATCGAGAAGGTTCTTCCGCCATCCGAGCTCGATCTTTCCGGCGGTGAACGTTTCCGCGTGGTGACGCATCTTTCGCCGTTCGATGTTCACATCAACCGCTCGCCGGTGGCGGGGCGGATCTCGCAGTCGGCCTACGTCCCCGGTGCGTTCGTCAATCCCACCACCGACAAGGAAAGCGACGACAACGAGCGGCGTATCACAGTGATCACCACGCCGGATGAAGAAAGCTACGTTGTGGTGCAGATCGCCGGCATGATCTCGCGGCGCATCGTTTCGTTCGTGCACGACGGCGACAGCGTCGGAGCGGGGCAGCGGATCGGCCTCATCCGTTTCGGAAGCCGCGTCGATATCTATCTGCCGCCTGGGGTGACGCCGCTCGTTTCCGTCGGGCAGCGAATGGTCGCCGGGGAAACGGTAATCGCGGACACCAAGTCGGACGAGCCGGAGCGGGAGGCCCGCCGCACCTAGCCCGCCTTTCTCACAGGGGGGGCGGCAGCCAGATCCAGGAAGGGAACCGGCCGGTGCCGCTTGTGGCAGCGCCCTTCGATTTGTTTGAAAAACGGCTGACGGGAGAGCGCCAGCGCAACGCTCTCCCGTCAGCCAGAGGCAGACGATGGTTTCGAGGCTCAAGTCGGCATCGCCCTACCCTGCAAGGACGGCGCTCCCGCACGCCGCGCCATGCACCCTGACATCCGCTTCACCCAAGTGAATGCCCAGGATTTCAATCGTTGAGGCCACGACTTCATCGAGCGGCCGCGCCACCTCGGACAAGAGGTTCGAGATCTGCGAGCTGACGAGCGGCGGGACACCGAGCGTGAGCCCGCCCACCTGCGCATGAAGACGGAGCTGGCCGACCAGTGTACTCACCAGCGTCTCGGCGATATCGGTCGTGTCGACACGCTTGAGACGCTGGCTTTCGATATCCGAAGCGCTGAACTCGAGGGTGCTTTCGTTGACATTCGTGGCCTCGACGAAGGCGCTACCGCGCACTTTCAACAAAGCGAGGTCGACGATATCCGCCGCGCCGACGTAGGGCCGGGCGTCGAAATCGTTCCAGGATGCGCTGGGCTCACCGATCCATGCCGAGACCACTCCCGGGCGTACCGCGACCGACGCGCTGGCTTGAGAAGCACTGCCCTGCTCGCACGCGACACCATTGAGCCGGGCGCGGGCTGAGGCCAGATCAACATAGAGCGGCAATCGGACCAGCGATCCCGACATGCCTGAGCCGCCGGCCAGCTCGATCACGAGGCGCAGGCGCGTCTGGGCCGTGTAAACCTCCGTTTCCGGACCGCCGGCGACGGCCCAGGCAACATATTGGGGTGGTTCGCCGACGGCGAGCTGCAAGCGGGCGCGGGCCACGTTGGGGACATTCAATGCGAGATCGATGTCGATCTGGCGCTCGAAGTTCGCGATCTGGGCCGCTGCGGTAACGAGTTCCAGAGCCGAGAAGGTGGCGGTGAGCCCCTTGCTTTGCGTTCCGATGGCAGTCGTAGCGAATGCGCCGAGGTTGACGACCTTTTCCAGCGGCAGGTTCATTGACGTGGCGTCCGAACGCGCGGCCATGGTGCGCAGAGCTGCTCCGGCCGTGCCGTCCGAGCCGCTTGTCACATCCGCCATCGCGGCCAGCCAGTCGCCGACGGTGGCATCCGTGGTCAAGACGTCCTGGTAGGTTCCGGCGGTGACGTTCAACCGGGTCGCCAGCGCGTCGATCTGGTC